>NC_013854.1:525000-3210000 GCF_000010725.1 Azospirillum sp. B510
CCTCCCAAAGTGTAACGGAGGCGCGCGATGGTGGGCTCAGAGCGGTCGGAAATCGCTCGTCGAGTGCAATGGCATAAGCCCGCCTGACTGCAAGACTGACAAGTCGAGCAGAGACGAAAGTCGGCCATAGTGATCCGGTGGCTCCACGTGGACGGGCCATCGCTCAACGGATAAAAGGTACGCCGGGGATAACAGGCTGATGACTCCCAAGAGTCCATATCGACGGAGTCGTTTGGCACCTCGATGTCGGCTCATCACATCCTGGGGCTGGAGCAGGTCCCAAGGGTTCGGCTGTTCGCCGATTAAAGTGGTACGTGAGCTGGGTTTAGAACGTCGTGAGACAGTTCGGTCCCTATCTGCCGTGGGTGTCGGAGTTTTGCGAGGATCTGTCCCTAGTACGAGAGGACCGGGATGGACATACCTCTGGTGCACCGGTTGTCACGCCAGTGGCATGGCCGGGTAGCTAAGTATGGACGGGATAACCGCTGAAAGCATCTAAGCGGGAAACCCACCTCTAAACCAGAGCTCCCTTGAGAGCCGTGACAGACCATCACGTCGATAGGAGGCATGTGGAAGGGCGGCGACGCCTGAAGCTAAGCCTTACTAATCGCTCGATCGGCTTGATCCCAACCCCACACAACCGCGCCATGCGCAGCAGCAAGTCTGCTTGACGCAAAAAAAGCCGGTTCGATACATCCTCATCCTCACTTGCACGTTCAAGCATATGCCTTGTTGGAAGGAGCGTCGGTCTTGTGCCTCGGTGACCTGGTGGTCATGGCGAGGTGTCAAACACCCGATCCCATCCCGAACTCGGCCGTGAAAAGCCTCCGCGCCAATGGTACTGCGTCTTAAGACGTGGGAGAGTAGGTCGCCGCCAGGTCGCTCAGGCACAAGAGACAATCTCTCCAAAAACAAGCTGCTTGCTTCTTCAAACTCAAAACCGAAAGGCCCCGCACTCAATATGAGACGGGGCCTTTCGCTGTTGGCAGATCAGAAACGCGCCGGTAGGCGTTGCCTGTGTATGCATGCGGTGAGCTTGCTAGCCGCCTTTATTCACCAGGGTGGCGAGCGGTCTGGTCGCCGCGTTGAGATGATCAACGTTGGGCTGTATGGGCGCGCGTCGTCGGCCGCCGCGCTGACGGCGGCGTGACGGTGTCGGAGTTGGTGGTGGAGGGGATTGGGTGACGGCTGGGGCACGCTGCCCCGGTGCTCAGCAGATGAGCCGGGGCATGCGGCCGAGGGCGAGGTGGATGATCGCCTGATCAGGCGCGCTGGTCGGCAGGTGCACCTTGATCTGCGTCTTCATCTCCACGATACGCGCGGCGGTCTTCACCAAGCGCAGCCGCAAGGTGTCGAATTGCACCGTGCGCCAGCGGGAGCGTTTCGGCATCAGCGAGCGCAGGCTCCACAGCAGCCAGTACGCCCCGGCGTGCAGGAACAGGCGGAACTGGTTGGCCGTCGCCTTGGTGCAGGAGGTCCGGTCTGCGGCAAGGTGGGATTTCCAGGCTTTTATATGATTTTCCGCCTGTCCCCTCGCGCAATACAGGCCGGCATACAGCCAGCGACCCGTGCCGTGGCGTAGGTTGGTGACGATGAAGCGGCTGTCGGTGCCCTGGTCTCCTGCCTCGACGCGCGCGACGATGCGGCGGACCCGGCTCCAGGTGCTGGCCCCGTCATAGAATTCCTTGAAGCGGCGCACCTTGTCGGCTCCGGGCATGGCCTGGAAGCGCGCCGCGGTGCTGGCCTCCAGCGTGGTGACGTGACGGCGCAGTGTGCTGCTGGTCGGCAGACCGAGCACGTAGTCGAGCCCCTCCGCCTCGCACCAGTCCAGCACCTCCGGGCAGGCGTAATGGCCGTCGGCGCGCAGCAGGATCTCGGTCTTGGGCCAGTTTGCCCGAATGGCGCGGAGCAGGCGACGCAGGAAGGTCCGGATCTCCGTCCCCTTGGGCCGCTTGGCTGGGCGCAGCACAGCGGTGACAAAGCGGCCGTTGCCGTCGAAGACAACGATGGGCTGGAAGCCGTACTCGTCATAATGGGCGTTGAACAGGCGCAACTGCTGACCGCCATGCACCGTGTCGAAGGTGTCGTCTACATCCAGCACGATGCGCTTGGGCACCTGGCGAAAGGACGCGCAGTAGAGATCGACCATGGCTCGGCCCATGCGCAGCAGTGCGCGGGTATCCGGCAGGTTCTCCAGGCGCGAGATGGTGGCTTGCGAGCAAAGGTCACGCTCGGACGGCAGGCGTTCCAGGGCCATCTTGAACAGCGGGTCGGAGCGTAGGCTGCCGGCGTCGTTGCCGTCCTCGTAGCCCGCCGCGATGGCCAGCAGGCGAAAGCCGATGATGTCGGCCAGCGAATGCACGGTGCGCGTTGGATCGCGCGGGTCCTCAATACAGGCGGCCAGCCGATCGGCAATCCGCAGCCGCTTCGCCACCTCCCGCAGCACCAGCAGCCCGCCATCGGAGGACAGGCGGCCGCCATCAAAGCGCCCGATCACCGGCTTTCCAGCAACGGGTGACAGGCCGGGCAGCGGCAGGGTATGATCAACCATGGCGGGTGGGCGCTCCGGAAACGGCAGGAGTTGGCGTCAGCACCCAAATCCTACGGCCGCTCAACGGATGCCGCTACACCCGCCAACCCTCATGAATTTTCCCGGCTAGAGCTCGGAACGTGTCAACGACTGTGAGACAGCCCGAGTTATGAATTAGGCGTACGCATCCGGTGAGTGACGCGGGTGCGGATCGAATCGTTCAGCGTGCTGCTCGGTGGATTTGGATGAGTTCCTTAAGGCTTTCGACGCCATCTTCGGTCAGGGCATGGAACCACTGCTCGCCTGGGCCGAACACGGCCAGGCAACCGTCCTCCGGCTCCAGCTCGATGGCAATGTCGATCAGCCATTCGACGTCCTCGCCGAGGATCTCGGCGACGCGCTCCATGGTCACGAGGTTGCGGGTTCTGGCCATGGTTCCTCAGGTCGCCGTGGTCGCCTCGTGCAGCCGCTTCCATTCCCAGGGCAGCAGTTCGTGCAGCTTGGTCTGCGGCAGATCGTTGATGCGGGCCAGGACGTCGGCCAGCCACGCCTGGGGATCGATGTCGTTCATCTTTGCCGTCACGATCAGGCTGTACATGGCGGCGGCGCGCTGCCCGCCTCGATCCGATCCGCAGAATAGCCATGCCTTCCTGCCAAGGGCGATTCCACGCAACGCTCGTTCGGCAGCATTGTTGGTCAGGCAGACCCGTCCGTCACGCAGGAAGCGGGTGAAGCCTTCCCAGCGGGTCAGCATGTAGTCCATCGCCTTGGCCACCGGCGCGTGCTTCGACATCCCGGCCCGGGCCGTTCGCATCCAGTTTTCCAGTTCCTCGACCTGGGGCTTGGACAGCTCTGTGCGCACCGCCAGACGGTCGGCTGCCGAGCGCCCGAGGGCTTCGCGCTCGATGTCGAACAGCGGGTCGATGCGCCGCACCGCCTCCAGCGCCAGCGGAGAAATCGGGGGCGCCCCCTTGCCGCGCCGCTTGTTGGCGGCGATATCGGCGAGTTCGAAGAATTTCCGACGCGCGTGCGCCCAACACAGGACCTCGGCCACGGGCTCCGGCTGGCGGCTCGCGTCGTAGAGGCGGTTGTATCCGGCATAGGCGTCGGCCTGCAGCACTCCGGCCCAACCGGCCAGATGTGCCTCGGGATGCCCGCCGCCACGGTCGCGGGAGTAGTGGAACAGCGCCGCCGGTGCCGCCGCGCCCGCGAAGGGGCGATCGTCGCGCACATAGACCCAGATGCGGCCGGTGTCGGTCTTGCCCTTCGCCAGCACCGGCACGGTCGTGTCGTAGCTTCGCTGGCCCTTCGGGCTCGCCGTGCAACCGCTCCGCCGCCAGCACATGCGCTGCGAGCCGGTCGAGCAGCGGCTTCAGCACGCCGCAGGCCGCCCCCACCTGGTCGGCCGCGGTGGACAGGCTGATCTCCATGCCCTCCTTGGCGAAGCGCTCGCACTGGCGGTTCAGCGGCTGATGCTGGCCGAACTTCTCGAACAGCAGCGTGGCCAGCAGGTTCGGCCCCGCCCAGCCGCGCGGCGTGGTGTGGAACGGTGCCGGCGGCTGGCTGATCGTCTCGCAGTCCCGGCAGGAGAATTTCTCGCGCACCGTCTGGATGATTTTCCACCGCGCGGGAATGCGCTCGGCCGTCTCGGTCACGCTTTCACCCAGCTTGCACAGCCGGGTCGAGCCGCAGCATGGGCACACCGCCGGCGCCGGGATCACGACGCGCTCGCGCGGCAGGTGCGCCGGGAACGGCTTGCGCGACGGCGCCTTGCGGGTGATGCGGGCCGCGCCGGTCGCCTCGGCCACCTGTTCCGCCGCCAGATCGTCCTCGCCGACGCTTGCCTGCGCCTCCTCCAACTGGAATTCGAGCTGGCCGAGCAGTCGGGAGGTCCGTTCGGAGCGCCGGCCGTAGAGGTCGCGCTGGAGCTTCTCGATCTGGAGCTTCAGGGTGGCGATCAGCGCCTGGTCGCCGGACCGTTCGGCCCGCGCCTGGGCGGCGTCCGCCTCGGCCAACGCAGCCCGGCCACGCGCTTCGATCAGCGCGGCGCGCAGGGCGTCGATGGTGTCGGGCAGGGCGTCCATGGGGCCGGATTGTACCCGGAAACCCGCACCGATCCTCGCTCTTCCCGCCGGAGAGCGGCGGGTTGATTCACTGTGCCGCAGCCTATCCGGCCGAGCGCGGTCTCCAAGTCTGCTGCGGATTGCGCCAGTCGATGGCGTCGAGCAGATACGCGAACTGGGACGCGGAAATGGCCACGGCTCCGCTGGCCGGGCTGGGCCAGATGAAACGGCCCCGTTCAAGCCTCTTGGCGTACAGCGACATGCCGAGCCCGTCATGCCACAGGCACTTCACCATGTCACCGCGACGTCCACGGAAGACGTATAAATCGCCGGCATGGGGATCGCGGCCAAGACCCTCCTGGACCTTCAGCGCCAGAGAGTTCATCCCGCAGCGCATGTCGGTGACCCCGCCCGCCAGCCAGACCCGAACGCCCGAGGGGACCGGGATCATGCCGACCGTCCCGACAGCGCGGCGATCACCGTGCCGACCAGGGCCGGATCGACCGGGCCGGTGATGCGCAAGCGCGCCGTCGCGAATTCGACCTCGATGAGACCGGCTGGTGGGGCCGCTGGCGCCGCTGTCGGCTCTGCCACCTCCTCCGGTGCCGGAGCGTCGGTGGCGACGGTGATCGGCATGAAGGCGGGCAGCCGGGGCTGCTGACCGAAGAACTGGCGGCGCCAGCGGTACAGCAGGCTGACGTCCACGCCCAGGCGCCGGGCGACTTCGGTCGCCTTGACGCCCGGCTGGAACGCCTCTTCGACCAGCCGCAGCTTCTCCTCGTCGCTGAACTGCCGCCGCCGCTCCTGGCCCGTGATCACCTCGACGCGTTGGATAGTCATAGGGACTGCCATAGGGATAGCCATAGGGACAGGCACAATGATTCAGCTTCCCCGCTCGGTCACAAGGCGGCGCTCGGCGGAGGGGTACGCTATAGCGTTGTGCGTTTCATATTAAACGCACAACGCTATAGAGCTTCGAGGGTTGCGTATTTCGGCGAATTCGCCCAGGCGTTTCGGTTGAAAGCGCCCACCGTTTCGGCGAAGCCGCCCACCCGAATTGAAAGCTGGTGGGTGCCGGGGCCGAACCCTGGATTTACGTTATGAAGGTTGTGGGTTTAGTTGCCAAGCACCGGCCTTAGGTGTCGGGGGTTTCGCAGGCGGCGTCGGCCTTGGTGCGGCGCATGGGGTCGCCATGCAGGTCGATGCGGTAGGCCCGGTGCACGAGGCGGTCGAGGATGGCGTCGGCGTAGGTGGCATCGCCGATGAGCCGATGCCAGTTGGCCACGGGAACTTGGGTGGCCAGCATGGTTGCGGCCCGGTCGTGGCGGTCGTCGATCACCTCCATCAGGTCCAGGCGCTGAGCCGCGGTCAGCTCGGTCATCGCCCAGTCATCCAGGATCAGCAGGTCGAGCCGGGCGATCCGTCGCAGCAGCCGGGCGAGCGAACCGTCCAGGCGGGCGGTGGCCATATCGTCCAGCAAGGCGGGTCAGCCGGGTGTAGAGTACGCTGTGGCCTTCCCGCGCCGCCTGGTTGCCGAGTGCACAGGCCAGCCAGGTCTTGCCGATCCCGGTCGGGCCGGTGATCAGAACCGGCCGGTTCTCCGTCACCCAACGCCCGGTGGCCAGCTCGCGCACAACACCGCGGTCGAGCCCACGCGGGGTGCGCAGGTCGAGATCCTCCAGGCAGGCAGTCTGGCGCAGCCGGGCGCGCTTCAGCCGGCTGGCGAGTGCGGTGTTGGCCCGCTCCGCCGCTTCCCGCTCGATCAGCGTGCCCAACTGCTCGTCGAAGGCCAGTTGGCCGCGATCGGGCAGGCGTTCCAGCGCCTCCAGCCCCTTGGCCATGCCGTACAGCCGCAACTGGCGCAGCCGCTCGTGGTTGACGTGCTTCATCATCGTGTCTCCGTCAGTGATAGTAGGAAGGGCCGCGCAGATTGGCGTGCTCGCCGGCACCGGCCGGGTCCGCCGACGTGGCGGGGGGCGCCGCCAACCAGCGCTGGACGTAGCGGTAGGATCCGACGTTGGCCTCCAGCGCCGCCTGGCAGGCCTGCTCCAGCCGGCTGGTGCCGTGGGTGGCCGCTAGGCGGATCAGGCCGATCCCGGCCCGCACCGCCTGTTCGGGATGATCGGCGCCGGCCAGGATGCGCGCGAACAGCAGCGCGGCGGCCGGGCCGATGGCGGCCAAATCGGCCTGAATGGTGTCGGGGGTGAAGCGGGCAACGGCCCGGTGGTTGACAGGGCGATGGGCGTCCAGCGTCACGGTGGCGCCATCCTGCCGGCGGACATGGCAGGCCATCCGCTTGCCGCGCAGGAAGACGCTGATCACGCCGGCAGTGCTGTGCACGTCGACCGTCTTGCCGATCAGCGTGTCGGGCACTGAGTAGACGCCGCCGTCGAGGGCGAGATGATAGTCGGGCGGCACCTTGTGGCGAGCCCAAGTGCCGGGCACGAAGCGGTCCGGCGGCAAGGGGCGCAGGGTCGGCTTCTCCTCGGTGGCGAACAAGCCGGCGCGCGTGTCCTGTGGCCTGCGGCTCAAGGGAGCGGCGTTGAGGGTGGCCAGCTTGTCGCGCAAGGCTGCGTTGGCAGCGTCCAACGTGGCGAAGGGCGTATCGCGCAACGGGGCCAGCACCCGCCGCTCGACCTGCTGCACACCGTTCTCGGCGCTGGGCTTATCGCGTGGGCGCCGGACCCGGGCCGGCAGAACGGCGGTGCGGTAGTGCCGGGCGAGATCGTGATAGGCCGGGTTGATCGCCGGATCGTAGAAGGAGGCGTGGCTGACGCCGACCTTGAGATTATCCGGCACCAGCTTGCCCGGCACGCCGCCCAGATGTTCGAACAGCCGGACGTGCGAGGCCAGCCACTCCTCCGCCTGCTGGGTCCAGGTCGCCTCGGCATAGACGTAGCCCGAATACGGCAGACAGGCGACAAACACCTGGGCCTGTCGCGCCTCGGCGCCGAGCCCGACGCTCAGCGTCATCCCGGCGTAATCGACCTCGATCGCCGCCCCCGGCCGATGCTCCCGGCGCAGACGCGGCTCGGCATGGGCACCCTGCCATGCCCGGAAATGCTGGACGAATTGGGTGTAACGATAGCCGCCGGGATGGACCTCCAGGTATTCCTCCCACAGCAGCCGCAGCGTTACGCCACGGCGGCTGAGTTCACGGCTGATGTGCTGCCAGTCAGGCACCGGGCGCGCCGACGTGACCGGAGGCGGGAACAGCCGCTCCTCCAACTCGATGTCCGTCCAGCCCAGCACATCCGCGTACCGCAGCCCGGAGGCCCGTAGCCGATCCAGGTAATCGCGCACGGTGCTGCGCGGCAGCCGGCAGGCATCGGCAATCTGCCGTTGGCTGGCGCCGAACTCATCCCGCAGACGAAGGACTTCTCTGATCCGCCGCATGTCCGAACTCGCTCGGGGCATCCCGATCCTCCTTGGCCTGTGCCGTGGAAAGATCATGGGGATGCCAAAGGCTGGTTCGGACCCTGACACCACCACCCCTACGGGTGGGCGAATTCACCGAAACGGCTGGGCGCTTTCACCGTTCTGCCCGGGCGCTTTCCGCCGTTCCCGTTGGGTGCTTTCCGCCGAAATATGCAGAATCCCATCGAAAGCGTGTTCGCCACCGTCCGCCACCGGACCGTCCGCACCAAGGGCGCGCGCTCACAAGAAACCGCCAAGCTGATGGTTTTCAAACTGATCACCGCCGCTTTGAAGACCTGGCGCCGTTTGCAGGGCGAAAACCAGTTGCCCAAGGTCATCCAGGGCGTCACATTCCGCAACGGCATCGAGGTCACCGAGCCCGCGTCACAGAACGCCGCCTGACCAGACCGTCACCCAGTTTCCCGCATAGCTCGGCGCGGGCAAATGCATCATGGAGACCAGCCGTGTCGAGGGAGGGCTCTGGCTCCGCTTCCAGTATCGGCAGGCTGGCCGGAGTTCGCTTGAGCAGTTCATCCAGCTTGTCGTGGGCACTCTCGACACTCTCCGCCACGGCACGAACAGGATCCGGCGAATGAGCCCTGCGCAGCAAGCAGCCGGTGTCCCGCAGCCGCATCTCCAGCCCGGCGCGGTCGATGCCCTTGCGGTTGGCCGACAGGCTCTTCGGTGCGTGGCACAGCGTCACCCACGCCGTCCTTGCGTTCTGTCCATCCGCGAGAACTCGATTGCTCAGCACGGTTTCCATCGCCGTGCGGCCGTGGGTGCCGTCGCCAAGCTCCAGCACCGTAACCCGGACAAAGGCCAGGAAATGCCGCAGATCGTCGTCGGTCGCGACGGACTTGAATTCCTCTTGCCAGAGGGCGCGCAGGAGACTCAGCAGACTGGTCAGCGCCTGCTTTTCCTTCGTGTTGGCAGCCGCGCGTTCGATGGATGCCGCCGGCGGCAGGCCTGCCATCCGCGACAACACCTCGCGCAGACGAGCGCGGACGGTCTCTGGGCTTTCCGGCCCGACGGCAAGCACGATGCGGTCGCGTGCCGCATCGAGAGGACGGTGTGGATCGGTGGCCCCGGCGGCGTGCTGGCGCAGGAACTGCCGCCAGGTCTTGCCCATTTCGGAGGCCGGACGCGCGGAGTGCTCGATCCGTTCGTCGGTGTCCTGGCCGGTTTCGCTGGCCACATGCTCGAGCGAGGTCGAGTTTGGTAGCCCGAAAGGTGTTGCTCCGGCGAGCAGGTGGACGAAAAGATCGGCGCCCACCTCATCCTGGAAGCGGCCGCCCCCGGACATGGCGGCGCCACCGGCACTCTGCCGGTCGGCCTTGCCGCCGACGTTGCTCCCGCTGGACTTTGGTGCTTTTGCCATGATCACTGGATAACCGCAGGGTGATTATGGGTTTTCCCTGTGGTATGCCCTATTATGCTGGCTGACGGAACCCGTCGCCGATGTTGTTCACAACTCAAGTCGCGCCAGTCCGTCGACCGCCTGCCCCATGTTGCGCAAATGGGCATGATGGGTGAAGAACAGCACCTGCGTCGAGGCGGCAAGCCCAGCAAGGACGTTCAAACCGGCTTCCGCGCGGTCGTCGTCGAAATTGACGAACAGGTCGTCGGCGATGAAGGGAACCCGCACACCAGCGGCAATCGACTGTTCGACCGCCGCCAGTCGCAGAGCGAGGAACAGCTGATCCCTCGTGCCCTCGCTCATGCCTTCGATGGAGACAAGGGTCTCCCCATCCTGCCGCAGCCCCAGCAAACGCGGTGTCGATGGATCGTGATCGATCCGGAAGTCGACGAAGCGTCCGAGGGTCAATGTGCGGAAAAGCGTGCCGGCGCGCGTCAGCAACGGCGCCTGCCGGCGCGCGCGGTATTGTTCGACCGCGCGGCTCAACAGAAGCTGCTGCGCCCGTTTGAGCACATAGAGGTCCGCCTCGGCCTTCATGTCCGCCTTTGCCGCCTCCGCGTCGGCCGCGGCATCGGCCGCGCCATGGGAGGACTGGCCCAGGCTCTGGAACACCATCCGGGCCTCACCAAGCGCATTGGCCGCTTCGGCCACCTCCTTGTTCAGCGCTTCTAGCGTCTGGCCCAATGTGGCCGACTGGGAGGCCACCATGTCGGGATCGCAGGCTTCCCAGGCGGCGATGAGATCGGCAAGCGGCAGAGCGTCGCCATCCGCGACGATCTGCCGTTCGGCCTCAGCCAGCCGGGCAAGGCGTTCCTGATGGGCTTTCGACCGGTCGAGGAGCGGAGGCAGAAGCGCGACCTCGGCAACTTCGGCGCGGTTCATGAAGGAGCCCAGGCGATCGAGTGCGATGGTTCGATCGATGGCGGCGCGATCCATGTCCGCCTGATGCTTCTTCCGCTCGGCCTCCAGCGTCTCGACCTCCTGTGCGACCGAACGCGCCTTGGCCAAACGCTCCCGAAGAGCGTCGAGCGTCCGCATCGGGTCTGCCTGTACGTCCATCTGCGCGTCGGCTGCCAGCGCCTCCACCTCCGCGTCGAAGGACTTGCGGTCCTTGCCGATGATGTCGAGCCTGCGGTCGTGTGCGGAGATTCCGTCAAGGATGCCCCGCAATTCCTCGACCAGTTCGAGCCAGTGGTCGATACCCGCGATGTCCGCGGCGATTCCCAGCCGCGCCGATGCCTCGGTCCAGTCGGTGACCGCAGCCTGCAAGGCCCGGCGATCCTGGATGTCCTGCCGCTCGCAACGGGAGATACTCTCCTCCAGGGCGGCGAGCTTGGCGTTTTTCTCGCGGAACGCCTGCTCCAGGATCTCGCCCTTCATCCGTTCACGGTCGGCAGCCGCCAGCAGCGGCGACAGCCGGTCGTTCTCCGGCGAAACCGTCAAGGCCCTTGCAAGGATGCCGACCGCTTCGGCCCTGCGTTCCATCAGGCGCGCGGCCTGCCGCCGGGCCTCGGCCGTCTGGCGATGAAGATCCAGCGCGGCGCGACGTTGGGCAAACCAGGCGCGCAGCCTCAGCGGCGTCAGGGGCGGCAGTCCTTGCGCGCGAAGGCGGTCTTCCCAGGAGATCGTTTGTGCGGATAGCGCGCTCTCAGCCTCCTGTACGGCCTTTTCCGCCTGCTGCCGCGTCAAATCCAGGAGGGCCTGCTGGTGGTCCAGGGCAGTCAGGCGCGCGGACTCCTCGGCGGTCGCGTAGCGGCGGTCGGCGATGGCGTCGGCGTCCTGAAGCGCCGCCGTGAAATCGTCGCCGAGCGCCTGGGCCTCCGCGGCGCGGCCCTGCCGCAAATGGGTGCCGATGGCCGTCCACAGATCATCCCGCGCCTGCCGCGCCCTAAGAACCTTGTCCGCCGACACCGCCTGCCCGGTTTGAGCCAGCAAGCCGCGCTGGGTTCCGAGCTGTTCGATCTCGTTTTCCAAGCGGCGGAGTTCGGCCTGGTCGCTTTCCAATCTGGTGGCGAGCTTGAGTTCCGCATCGGAGGCGGCCTGGAGTTCTCCATCATCGAATTCGCAGAGCATGGCCAGCCGGTCGGCGCCGCCCTGCCAAGGAGCAAGGGCCGCCAGCGCCAGCTGCGTCTCGGCGTCCGCGCGCTCGATGTCTGCCTGGGCTTCGGCACAACGGTGGTCGATGTCGTCGCCCAGCCCACGGGCAAGACCGATCACGGCCCGGAGCTCGTCCAGCCCTTCGGCGACGACCGCGTCGGCCAGGTCCTCGCGCAGTGTCCGGGCATCGGTCCGCAGGTTTTCGAGCTCCCCATCCCGCGCCCCCAGGCCGTCGGCGAGGCTGAGGTGACGTTTGGCGATGTCGCGAAGCTTCCTGACCTCAAGGCCGGATGGCAGGTCGCCGGGTAGGGTCAGTTCCGTGCGCAGGGATGTCGCGCGTTCCAGCAGCCCTTGCCGCTCGACCGTCAGCCGGTCCAGATCGGTGACATCCTTGGTGATCCCGCCCCGCTTTTCGATCAGGCGCTCGATGTGCTCGCCAAGCGCGGCGATGGAATCTGGTTGGAGCCGGCTCAGCTTTTCCGCCATGTCGTCGCGGTGCCGCTTGGCCGCATCATGGGCTTCGCCCGCCTTCGTCAGGGCCGCCAGCAAGGTCCGCGCCGCGGTATCCTCCGCGGGTGAGAAGACGGTCACCGCTCCTTCCGCGGCGATCTCGGCCAACAGGGCGGCCCGCGACCGCATTGCGGTGCCGATGCGGCGCAGCCGTTCGGCGTCGTCGCGCTGGGCGGTCAGCGTATTCTGCCGTTGCAGCAGATCCCGAAGGGTCTGTTCGCAAGCCTCGACCTTCGCCTGCGCGTCGGACCATTCCTTGGGTCTGAGCTGCGCCTCGCGCATGGTTTTCAAACAGGCATCGAGTTGCCTTTCCGCGGCAACGAAGGTCCGACGGGCGGCAGCGCGCTTGCCCCAGATCGCATCCAGTTCGTTGTCGAGCGCCTCACGAACCTTGCTGATTTCCGTCAGTCCGGATCCGGCGGCGAACAGGGCCTGCCCCAGATCGTCCGAAGCCTGAAGCATTGCTTCGCCGCCGTTGCGCAGTCCGGCTTGGTCCAGGCTGAAGCCGGCGCTGAAGGTTTCGCGGTTCAGGCCGTGCAGCAGGGCCGACAGTTGACCTTCATCCAGGGGGCGGTCCGTCGCATCGATCAGGCTCTGGTCTCGGGACTTGCGGCGCCGGCAGGCCAGGTGCCGTCCATCCTCCTCGAGCACCGCGCCGATGCGCAGAAGCGCGTAATCGAAGCGGAAATTGAAGGGGCTGCGCATCGGAAAGCCGAACAGCAGGTCGGAGACGGCCGAGAGAGTGGTCGATTTTCCCGCCTCGTTGGGGCCGTAGACCATATGGAAATCGGGAGCTCCCGCCTGGAAGGGCAGGCGGCAATCCTCGAAATGGCCATAGCGTTCCAGATGGAGTTCGGCAAACCGCATCACTCTGTCTCCTTACCGGTGAGGCGGGCTTCCAGCGCACTTCCCGCAATCGCCAACAGAGCCTGCCAGTCGTCCCGTGTCGCCATGGCGGCGAGGCTGTCCTCGTCGAATTCCCCGGCCCTGGCCGCCGCGGTCAGGAAGGGAAGGAGGTCCGCCTTCAGGTCCTGGGCCAGTTCCGGCGATTGGCGGACCTCGGCCAGCAGAGCCATGATGTCCTCCGCGGCCCCGTCGGCGACCGGCGCCGAACCGGGCATGGTGACGTCCAAATGAACCTTTTCGATCCACAGGTCCGGCGCGACCGCGGCGGCCAGGGCGCGCACGGTGTCGCGCTGGGTCGCCCGTCCGTCCTGAAGTTTGCCGGCCAGGGACGTCGAGCCGGTCAGCACCACACGGGCGACGGTCGGACGTCCGTCGGACAGTTCGGCATGCCGGTTGGCGAGGGCGGTGCGGATCGCGGCGTCGATCTCGTCCGGCTTGCTGATTCCGGTGCAGTCCACCTTCACCCGAAGCCAGCGCACGGTGTCCAGCGGCACATGGGTCAGACGGGCGACGGCGCCGTCCTCCACCTCCACATGGACAGCCCCCTTCGGTCCGGTCTCCCGGATGTTCCGGCCCTGGAGGTTGCCGGGGAACACGATGTAGGGCGATTCGGCGACGACGGTGAAGTCATGCACATGCCCCAGCGCCCAATAGTCGTAATGGCGGGCCCGCAGATCGTCGATGGTGCAGGGTGCGTAGGTCGCGTGTCCCGGATGGCCAGTCAGCGCGGTGTGAAGAAGGCCGATGTTGAAATGATGCTCCACCCGGTCGGGATAGCCGGCGGCGAGATTGTCGGTGACATGGGCATTCGGAAAGCTCTGCCCGTGGATCGCGACGCCCAGATGGTCGATGACGTGGGTGTGCGAGCGGCGCGGCCTGAACTGCTTCACGGTGTCCGGCCAAGGCAGCGACCGGGTCAGGGCGGAGGCCGCATCATGATTTCCGGACAGCCAATAGACCGGGATGCCTGCCGCCGCCAGCCTTCCCATCGCGCGGGCGAAGTAGAGACCGGTGCCCATGTCCTTCCAGTCGCCGTCGAACAGGTCGCCGGCGATCAGCACGAAATCCACCGCCTGATCGCAGGCATAGGCGACCAGATTGTCGAAGGCCGCCCGCGTCGCGCCACGCACTTCCTCCGCCGGCACCCCGTCGTAACGTGACAAGCCGTGCAAGGGGCTGTCGAGGTGGATATCGGCTGCGTGGAGGAAGTGGAAACTGCCCATAGCCAACCCTCGATTTTCGAATATAGTGCGAAATCACTCTACTTCAGGCGGTGGACATCATCATGGAATCGACCGTAGGCGTCAACGTTATGGAGTCTCGTACTGAAACAGCGAGTTCCGCGCTGGCGATCGACGCCGTGATCACTCCCAAAATCAGCTTCGCCACCCATCAGAGCGCCGTTCCTGTCCTTCGTGATCTCCGCCTGATCAACCTGGGTGGAGAGCCGCTGCAAAACATCGTGGCCGAGATCCTGGCCGACCCGCCGGTCTTCGAGCCGGTGCAATGGCGCATCGACCGCATCGCCGCAGGTGGCGAGGCGCACATCACCAAGCGCGACCTGCGGCTGAACGCCGGATTGCTGTTCCAGTTGAACGAAGCGATCCGTGCGACGGTGACGCTGCGGGCCACGGCGGAGGGCATGGATGGCGGCGATGCCGCCGAGCGCGTGCTGCCGGTCGAGCTGCTGGCCCGTAACGAATGGGGCGGTGCCTCGGCGATGCCGGAACTGCTGGCCGCCTTCACCCTGCCGAACGACCTGGCCGTCAGCAGACTGATCAAGGCGTCGAGCGACGTGCTGCGGCGCGGCGGCCGCCCGGACGGCATCGAGGGATACCAGTCGAAGAGCCGCACGCGGGTGCATGAACTGGCCTCAGCCATCTGGTCGGCCGTGGCGTCCCTGCGCCTGACCTATGCCGAACCGCCGGCCAGCTTCGAATGGCAGGGACAGAAGGTGCGTTCGCCCTCCCAGATTCTGGAGACCGGGCTGGGGACGTGTCTCGACACGGCGCTGCTGTTCGCGGCGGTGCTGGAGCAGGCCGGCCTTTATCCGGTGATCGTCGTTACGCGCGGCCATGCCTTTGCGGGCGTGTGGCTGCAACCGCAGGAGTTCGCCACCCTTCTGGTCGATGACGCCGCCAGCCTGCGCAAGCGCGTGGCGCTCCAGGAGCTGGTGCTGTTCGAAACCACTTTGGCCACCGGCGGGCACCCGTCGCCCTTCTCGCGCGCCATCGCCCAGGCCAACCGCCAGATCGACGAGGAGCGCGAGGGCGAGTTCGTCATGGCGCTCGACATCCGCCGCGCCCGGATGCAGCGCCTGCGCCCGTTGGCTCTGGCGGAAGCCGCATCGTCGGGGACGGGGCAGGGGACGGCGGAAGCCGACATCGTCCCGATGGGGGATGTCCTCGAAGCGGCTCCGGCCCTGCCCGATTTCGATCTCACCGAGTCCAGCGAGACGCGGGACGGGGTCGCCACGGCGGAAGGACGGCTGGACCGTTGGCAGCGCAAACTTCTGGACCTCACCACGCGCAACCGGCTGCTCAACGTCAAGCCGGGTGCGACCAGCATCCGCCTGATCTGTCCCGATCCGGCCACGCTGGAGGACAGGCTTGCCGACGGCGCCAGCTTCCGCGTCGTGGCGGCCCCGGCGATGGACGGGGGGGCCGGCCGCGACACGAATTTGCACCTCCAGCGCACGGGAGAGGAGCTGGAGGCCGCCTATGCCCGCGACGCCATGGAGCGCGGCGAGATCCTGTCGCCCATGCCGACCGACAAGCTCGATGCGCAACTGGTCGACCTATACCGCAAGACACAGCTCGATCTGGCAGAGGGCGGCGCCAACACGCTGTTCCTCGCGGTGGGCTTCCTGGTCTGGAAGAAATCCGGCAGCGACACGCGCCATTACCGCGCCCCGATCATCCTGTTGCCGGTGAAGCTGCAAAGGCGCAGCGCACGGTCGGGTGTGCGTCTGTCCAGCCACGAGGACGAACCACGCTTCAACCTGACCCTGTTGCAGATGCTGCGCCAGGATTTTGAACTCGACATTCCCGAGCTGGCCGGGCCGTTGCCGGTCGACGAGTCCGGGATCGACGTTCCGCGCATCTGGACCCTGGTCCGCCGGGCGGTGCGCGACATGCCGGGCTTTGAAGTGGTCGAGGACGTGGTGCTGGGCGCCTTCTCCTTCGCCAAATACCTGATGTGGAAGGATCTGGTCGACCGCACCGACGCCTTGAAGCGCAATCCGGTGGTGCGGCACCTGCTGGAAACGCCACGCGACGCCTATGCCGGCCAAGGGGAGCCGCCCCAGCCGTCAAAGCTGGACGAGCTTGTCGCGCCGGAGGAGCTGTTCGCGCCGCTCGCCGCCGACTCCTCCCAGCTGGCGGCGGTTGTCGGCTCGGCGCAGGGATGCGACTTCGTGCTGGATGGCCCGCCGGGCACCGGCAAGTCGCAGACCATCGCCAACATGATCGCCCACAATCTGGCGCTTGGCCGCACCGTGCTGTTCGTCGCGGAAAAACGGGCGGCTCTGGACGTAGTCCATCGCCGGCTGGTTGCTCATGGCCTTGGTCCGTTCTGCCTTGAGCTGCACAGCAACAAGGCATCCAAGCAGGATGTCCTGCGCCAGCTCGACGCCGCATGGACCACGGCGGAGGTGCCGCCGGCCGAGCTGTGGAGCCGCCGCGCGGCCGAACTCAAGACCAGTCGCGATCGGCTGAACGATTTCGTCCGGGCGCTGCACCGGCGGCACGCCAACGGCCTTACCCTCTATAGCGCCATCGGGCGGGTCGCCCGGGACGGCGCGGCCGCCGCGTTGCGTCTGACGTGGACGAGAGGGATGGAGCACGCTGAAACAGATCTGGAAAGCCTGCGGGACACCGCCCACAGGCTGGATCTGCACCGCGCGACGGCATCGCCGGAGAACCGGGCCGCCTTCGGGCATATCGGGCGGACCGAATGGTCGAACGCTTGGCAGGCCGAGTTGCTGGCCGCTGCCGCCGCGCTAGCCACCGCCTCCAAGACATTGGAGTCGGCCCGCGCCCGGCTCGCCGACGGGCTCGGTACCGCTGTGGGTGGAGACCGGCGCGGCCTTGCCGCTGCCGCCGCCCTGGCCCACGCCCTGGGAGAGGTCGGTGAGCTGAATCTGGGATTCGCCTTCACGCCCGATGCGGCCAGGATGATCGAGCAGGGCACGCGGGTGCTGCCGTTGCTCGGTGCATATCGGACGGAGGCCGCGCTGCTCTCTCGCCCGATGGATCCCGAGCGGGTCAAAGCCATGCCCCTGGCGGAACTCGATGCCGAATGGGCAGCGGCGGGCGAGGCGATCTGGCCACTGTCGTCGCTGCGGAAGAAGGCGGTGGCGAAGCGGCTCGACCCCAGCGGGACCGCTGATCCGGAGACCGATCTTCCCCGGCTGCGCCGGTTGCAGGAAATCCTGGCCGAGATCGACGGCCTTCCCCAGGCGCAAGCGCTTCCCGGCTGGCGCGGAGTCGCCACCGATCCGGACCGGCTGGACCGCAAGCTGAAGGCTGCCGGAACGGTGCGGGCGGCGCTTGGCGGTGCTGCGCAAAGCCCCGATCAGCTGATCGCCCTGCGGACATCGCTCAAGCGGCTCTGCACCGAGGCCGGTGACCTGCTGGCCCCCGAAGGGGTGGTCGGGCAGGCGATGCGGCAGTATCTCGACAGCCATGCCGCCTTCCTGGATGCCAAGGACGCGTTCGAATGCACCGCCGGTGCGCCGGAACCGGTCGACGGCGCCGATCTGTTGGCGGAGTGTCAGACCATCGCCGCGGCGATGGCGGCGCGGCCGACGCAGCTGAATGCCTGGACGGCGTGGCAGCGCGCGCGGCAGGCTGCGGTGCAGCAGGGATTGGACGGGCTGGTGGCGGCGGTGGAGAATGGCACCGTCCCGCCCGGCCTTGCGGCGGAGGCCTTCGACATCGCCTATGCCCGCTGGTGGGCGGACTGGGCGATCGACATCGAACCGCTGGTTCGTGACTTCAACGTCACCGAACACACGGATACCATCGGCCGCTTCCGCGCTCTGGATCACGAGTTCGGCGAACTGACGCAACTCTATATCCGTGCCCGGATCGCCGGCGGCATCCCGGCCAAGGACTCGAAGTCGCCGCCCGCCGGCTTCGGCACGCTGGCGCATCAGTTGAAGCTGCAGAAGCGGCACAAGCCGGTCCGCCAGCTGGTGGCGGAGATTGGGCCGGCGCTGACCACGCTGACCCCCTGCCTGCTGATGAGTCCGCTGTCGGTGGCACAGTTCCTGCCGCCGGAGATGCCGCCGTTCGATCTGGTCATCTTCGACGAGGCATCGCAGATCACGCCGTGGGACGCGGTGGGCGCCATCGCCCGCGGCCGGCAGCTGGTGGTCGCCGGCGATCCCAAGCAGATGCCGCCGACCAGCTTCTTCGATCGCGGTGCCGGTGCGGAGGACGATGACAGCGAGATCGAAACCGATCAGGAAAGCATCCTGGAGGAGTGCCTGGGCGCCCGCCTGCCGCAACGCCGCCTGACCTGGCATTACCGCAGCCGGCACGAAAGCCTGATCGCCTTCTCCAACCACCGTTACTATGACGGCGACCTGATCACCTTCCCCGCCCCGGTGACGCGGGAGACGATGGTCAGCCTGCGGCAGGTCCCCGGCGCCTGGTCGCGCGGCAAGAACCGCAACAACCAGACCGAGGCCGAGGCGGTGGTGAGGGAGGTTCTGCGGCGCCTTCTCGACCCCGCCTTCGTCGATGAACGGGGCAACCGCCTGACGCTTGGGGTCATCACGCTGAATTCGGAACAGCAGAAGCTGATCGAGGATCTGCTGGACCGCGCCCGGCGGCGCTACCCCGAACTGGAGCCCTATTTCGCCGAGGATGCGCCTGAGCCCGTCGTGGTCAAGAATCTGGAGACGGTCCAGGGCGACGAGCGCGACGTGATCCTTCTGGGCATCGCCTATGGGCCGGAAACGCCCGATGCCCCAACGATGCCGATGAATTTCGGGCCACTGAACCGCGACGGCGGCTGGCGGCGACTCAACGTCGCCATCACGCGGGCGCGTCGGGAGATGGTCGTCTTCACCTCCTTCCCGCCCAACCTGATCGATCTCAACCGCACCAGCTCGTCCGCCCTGCGGGATCTGCGGCATTTCCTGGAATATGCGGAGCGGGGAACGCGGACCTTGGGGGAGGCGGCCGGCGCGTCCGCCGGTTCGGCGAACTCCCATTTCGAGCAGGCGGTTGCACAGGGACTGGGCGGGCGCGGCTGGACGGTGGTTCCGCAGGTCGGGGTGTCCCGCTTCCGCATCGACCTCGGCGTGGTGCATCCCGATCGTCCGGAAGATTATCTGATCGGCATCGAATGCGACGGTGCGTCCTATCACGGTGCCGCAACGGCGCGGGACCGCGACAAGGTGCGCGAGGCGGTGCTGAGGGGACTGGGCTGGTCCCTGGCGCGGGTATGGTCGACAGAGTGGTGGATCGATCCGGAGGGGGCGCTGGACCGGCTCGACGCCGCGCTGAAGGAGGCCTTGGAACGGTCCACGTGCCGAAGCGGTCGCCGCGCCTGTGACGGCGGAGGCGCCGGATGTGGTGCTCGATCTGGGGGCGGACGGAGAGGATGGCTCCGACGAGGCCGAGACCCCGATGGAAACCGAGGACGACCAAGCGGCCTATGGCGGGGAGTATCGGCGGACGGATTTCGGCGCCATCGCCGGCATCGATCCGGACCGGTTCCAGGAGAACGACTATTCCGCCATTCTCAAGGAGATGGTGTTGCAGGTCGTCGCGGCGGAGGCGCCGATCCGCGACAGCCTCCTGGTCGAGCGCATCGCCCGCGCCCATGGATTCAAGCGTTCCGGCCGCCAGATCCGGGAGCGGATCATGGCGGTGGCGCGCGGTGTCGCCCATGTCGAGACCGAGCATACCGGCGCCAGCTTCGTCTGGCCGGACGCGATGGTGGTCGCGGCGTGGGAAACGGCCCGGTTTCCCAACACTGGCGCTGATGTCCGATCCATCGAGGACATCGCCCTGCCCGAGCTGTCGGCCGCCATCCGCGGCTGCATCGATGTCGACGATCCGCTGACGGGTGCGGCCCGACAGTTCGGCATCAGAAGGCTGAATTCAGCGGCCCGCGACCGGCTAAAGATGGCGAAGCCGCTCGAGGGGCATATCAGGGAGTAAGGGCTTGTGTCATGGCAAGTCAGTTCTGCCGCCTCTCCACGGCTGTTTGAACGGGGGGGCTACCAAGATACCGCGACGAAGCCTTATGGCGCGTTCGGTAAAGGCCAAATCCTGCCCCGCAACCAAATCAAGCCAGCAATCCCCAGGGGTTGCTGGCTTTTTCGTTGTCATAGTCCTATCCCATGGTGCTGCGGATGCCCGTGTCGGCAATGGCCTGTCCGCGGCCATGGTCCATGACTCGAAAGGGCCGGACGGGGCGGGTCTGACCCGCTCCCGTCCGGCCTCCTCATCCCCTCCGCATCGTCAAGAGCTGGGCGCCAGAGCCTTGACGAATTGCTGGAGGTTCTGACGCATCATGTCGATGTAGGTCGCGGCAGGGCCGTCCGCCGGCGACAGCGCGTCGGAATAGACCCGTCCGCCGATGCGCGCTCCGGTTTCCCGGCTGATCTGTTCGAGCAGGCGCGGGTCGGCGATGTTCTCGACAAAGACCGCCTTGATCCTGTCCTTCTTGATTTGGCGGATCAGCTTGGCGATGTCGCCGGCCGCCGGTTCCGCCTCGGTCGACAGGCCGACCGGGGCGAGGAAGGTGACGCCATAGGTCTTGCCGTAATAGCCGAAGGCATCGTGCGAGGTGACGATCTTGCGGTCCTTGCGCGGAATCGGCTTCAGCGCCGTCTTGATCTCGGTCTCGACCGCGTCGAGCTTGGACCGGAAGGCGGCGTGGTTGGCGCGCAGCGCGTCGGCCTTGTCGGGGGCGACGGCGATCAGCCCCTTCAGGATGTTGTCGGCATAGATCCTGGCGTTGGCGACCGACTGCCAGGCATGCGGGTCGAAGGCATGACCGTGCTCATGCCCATGGTCATGATCATGCCCGGCCTCCTCATGTTCCTCCTCGCCGGCGATCGGCTTGACGCCGGTGCTGGTGACGGTGATCGGCCCCTTGTAGCCCGACGCCTTGACCAGCCGGTCCATCCAGCCTTCCATCCCCAGCCCGTTGGTGACGACGAGGGCGGCGCCGCTCAGCGCGCGGGCATCGGCCGGAGTCGGCTCATAGACATGGGCGTCGCCGTTGGGGCCGACCAGCGTGGTTACCGCGACCTCGTCGCCGCCGATCTGGTGGACCATGTCGCCGAGGATGGTGAAGGTGGCGACCACCTTGACCGGCTCGGCCAGGGCGGGAAGGGCGAACAGCGCCAGGGCCGCCGCCAGCGAGGCGGCGAATGTGCGTTTCATTGGGGGAACTCCAGGGAAAGGACCTTGGGGGAAGCGGAGCGGGCCATCGGGGTCAGGCCTCCAGATGGCGGCCGGGAAACCAGCGGATGCGCAGGCTGCCGACCCGGCCCAGGGACAGGGACAGCAGATAGCCGGCCCCGGCGACCAGGACGATGGCCGGGCCGGACGGCAGGTTCAGATGGTAGGACAGCAGCAGCCCGCCGACGCCCGAGGCGAAGGCCAGCGCCATGGCGGTCAGCGCCAGGGTGGTGATCCCCTCCGCCCAGAAGCGGGCGGACGCGGCGGGAAGCATCATCAGGCCGACCGCCATCAGCGTGCCGAGCGCCTGGAAGCCGCCGACCAGATTGAGCACCACCAGCACCAGGAAGATCAGATGGCAGACGGCGCCCAGCCGGCCGCGCGATCCGCCAACCGCACGCAGGAAGCCGGGGTCGAAGCATTCCACCACCAGCGGGCGGTAGAGCAGGGCCAGTGTCAGCAGCGTGGCGGTGGCGATGCCGGCGACCAGCAGCAGCCCGTCGTCGTCGACCGCCAGGATGGTGCCGAACAACACATGCATCAGGTCGATGTTGCTGCCGCGCAGCGAGACGATCAGCACCCCGCCGGCCAGCGAGATCAGGTAGAAGGCGGCGAAGCTGGCGTCCTCGCGCAGCGAGGTCACCCGCGACACCAGCCCGGCCAGCAGCGCCACCGCCAGCCCGGCGAGGAAGCCGCCGATCCCCATCGCCCACAATGACAGGCCGGCGGCGAGAAAGCCGATGGCGGCGCCCGGCAGCACCGCATGGGACATGGCGTCGCCCATCAGGCTCATCCGCCGCAGCACCAGCATCACCCCGACCGGGCCGCAGCCCAGCGACAACGCCAGGCAGGCGGCGAGCGCGCGGCGCATGAAGGCGAATTCCAGGAAGGGGTCGATCGCCAGTTCGGAAAGGGTCATGCCGTCGGTCTCCGGCAGGGGCCGGCCTTGTCGTCCCAGCCCTCCGCCATGGCGCGGGCGCGGGCGAGGTTGTCCGGGGCCAGCGCCTCGGCGGTGCGGCCCCAGGCGATCGGCTCGCGCGCCAGCAACAGCGTGTCGGGGAAATGGCCGCGCACCTGATCCAGGTCGTGCAGCACCGCGATCACGGTGCGCCGCTCGCCGTGCCAGCGCCGGACGATGTCGAGCAGGTCGGCCGTCGTCTTGGCGTCGATGGCGGTGAAGGGCTCGTCCAGCAGGATCAGGCGGGCGTCCTGCACCAGCATGCGGGCGAACAGCACGCGCTGGAACTGGCCGGCGGACAGGGCGGCGATCGGGCGATGCCCGAAGCCGGACAGGCCGACCACCGCCAGCGCCTCCTCCGCCCGCTCGATCAGCGCTCGGCCGATGGGGCCGAACAGGCCGACCCGCCGCCAGTGACCCAGCAGCACGGTGTCGAGCACGTCGATGGGAAAGTCGCGCTCGACATCGGCCTGCTGGGGCAGATAGGCGATGTCGGCGACGGTCAGGCCGTTCAGGGTCACCCGGCCGTCGAAGGGGCGGAGCGCGCCGACGATCGCCTTCAGCAGCGTGCTCTTGCCGGCGCCGTTCGGGCCAACCACGGCGGTCATCGAGCCCCGGCGGAATCCGCCGCTCAGATGATGGACCGCCGGATGCCGCCGGTATCCCAGCGTCAGGTCGGTCAGCCCGACCAGCGTGTCGGCCGCGGCGGCGGAGACGGACATGCTCATGCGGGGAGCCCCCATTCCAACGCCCAGGCGACGGTCAGCCAGAGCAGGACGCACAGAAGGGACGCGACGGCGATCCGCGTCGTCGCGGAGGCCGCCAGGGGCGAGCGGAAGCGGTCAGTGCTCATCATGGTCCAGGCAGAGCAGAAGACGGGGGGCTCCCGACGGGTCGGCGGGCGGCGAGCGATGGACGAGGCCGCGCCCGCGGTTGCCGGGCCATCCCTCCCCCTTCAGCAGGGCGACATGGCCGGTCCGCAGCGACTGGACGCGGCCGGGATCGGACAGCACCGCTCCGTTGTCGCCCTGGCCCAGCGCCGAACGGGTCAGGGCCTCGTCGGGCACCCACTGGGTTCCGGCGCCGTGATAGGTGCAGAGCAGGCGGAGGCCGACATGATCGACGTGGAAGAACCGGCAGCCGTCGCCCGACAGGCTCTCCAGCCGCAGCCGAACGGCGGTGCACCCGACGATGCCGGCATAGACCCGCAGCAGATGGATGATGTCGTGCAGCAGCGGCCCGTCGATCCGGCGCGGCGGCAGTGCCGCGGTCAAATCCTCCCCGGCCTGATCGGGGGAGGTCGCGAGATGGCAGGACAGCCGGTTCGCCGCGATCCGCGCCCCTTGCGCCCCCGCGCCTGCCGGCAAGCGGCGGCGCCAGACCGCCATGGTCACCTCGGAGCGGCGGATGACGGACAGGCCGCCAGCCGTGCGGCAGAAGGCGACATGACCGTCGGCGGCACCGTTCGTCCCCCGGTCCGCCGTCGACGCGGCGGCGGACCGGGAAATGACGGCGGACCGGGAATGGGGAAGGCTGAGCATGCGGTCTCGGCGGAAAAGCGAAGCTATCAAAGTAATGTTATATCATAACGTACATTGCAAGCGCGCTCTTGTGCCGCCGGGCTTCCGGGACCAGGCTTTCGGGGTCGGGCTTTCGGGGCCGGGCTCCCGACGAGAAGCCCCGAAAGCCCGGCGGCTCGGAAGTCCCCGGTCAGAATCTCATCGAGAAGGTCAGTTCCGCCGAGCGCGGCCGGCCGAGCACCCAGCTCGTCGTGTTGCCGGCGACGGCATAGACCTCGTCGAACAGGTTGAAGGCGCGCAGGCTGAGCGTGCTGGTGTCGGTCGGACGATAGTCCAGCCCGGCATTGACCACCGTGTAGGATGGACGGACGCCGCTGTTGGCGGCGTCGGCGTAGGTCTGGCCGACATACTGCACGCCGGCCCGTACTTCCCAGTCCGGCAGGAAGGCCCAGCTGGCCCAGGCGTTGGCGGTGCGTTGCGGCACGCCGGCCGGCACGTTGCCGGCATAGGAGACGGCACGGCCGCCGACGGCCTGGGTGAAGTCGTCGTATCGGGCCCGCAGCAGTGCGCCATTGACGTCCACCCTCACCCCCTCCCACAGGCCGAGCGACAGCGACGCCTCCACCCCGCGCGAGGATTGCTGGCCGATCTGCACCGTCACCCCCGGCTGGTTGGGGTCGGTGGTCAGCAGCTTGTCCTTGACGATGTGGTAGGCGGCGAGCGTCCATTCGCCCCGCCCGTCGAGGACGGATTGTTTGACGCCGACCTCGATCTGCCGCCCGGTGGACAGCGTGAAGTCCTTCTGCGCCGGCGACAGCGAGATCAGGTTGCCGACCGGATCGACGGCGGTGGCGTATTGGCCGTACAGCGCCAGACCGGGGGCCAGCTCGTACACCGCGCCGGTGCGCCAGCTGGTGGCGTGGAAATCCTTGCTGTAGGCGGTGCCCGCCGCCAGATCCCAGCGCTCCACCGTCGGGGCGTCATGGCGGATGCCGCCGACCAGCGACAACTGCGGCGTCACCGACAGCCGATCTTCGGCGAACAGCGCATATTGGCGGGTGCGCGACCGGCTGCGCGGCGAGGTGCCGGCGGTATTGAGGAACAGGCCCGGCGCCGGGTCGAAGGGGTCGACCATGCTGGAGCCGCCATAGGGTGAATTGTTGGTGTGCTTGAACTCGATCCGGTTCAGGTCGAAACCGCCGACCATCTCGTTCCTCATGCCGAACAGGCTGCTGCGCCAGGTCGCGTCGAAGCGGTCGCCGACCTGCCGCTGGTCGTGATAGATCTCGATGTAGCTGTCGCGCCGCACCTGCCCGCCGGCGGCGGTCCAGGCGTAGTTCTCCACGTCCCGCCAATGGCGGTGGCTGGTCAGTTGATAGGCGGTGTTGCGCAGGGTCAGCGCGTCGGACAGCGCCCATTCGGCCTTCAGCTGGTTCCAGTTGTCGCGATAGCGGATGTCGCTGTCGGCCACGTTGAAGTTGCGGTGGCGCAGCGCGCGGTCGAGCCGGCCGGCGATCAGCGGCGTGCCGAAATATTCCTGCGGCTCCTGGTCGCCATAATCGTTGGACAGGGTGACGGCGAAATCGGGCGTGGCCTGGAGCTTCACCGCGCCGGACACCGCCAGATTTTTCATGTCGCCGCGGTCGACCCAGCCGTTGGAGCGGTTGCCGCTGACGTCCAGCCGGTAGGACAGCGTCTCATTCACCGGGCTGCCGCTGCCGATGGCGGCGCGCCGGGTGCCGTCGGTGCCGATGCCGACCATCGCCTCGTTGCGGAACTCCGTGGTCGGCCGCCTGGGCACCACATTGACCACGCCGCCGATCGCCCCCTCGCCATAAAGGACGGAGGCGGGGCCGCGCAGCACCTCGATCCGCTCCGCCGACCATGTGTCGAAGGGGAAGGTCACGGTGCCCGACCCGACATAGAGCCGCGTGCCGTCATAGAGCTGCATCACCGAACCGTGGCCGGCGAATCCGCGCGTCGCCAGCGACGTGCCGCCATTGCCGGGGGCGCCCAGCGAGGTGAAGCCGGTGGCGTTCTGGGTGACGGCCTCGGTCACGCTGGTCTGGCCACGCTCGCGGATGGTCCGGCCGGCGATCACCTCGACGCTGGCCGGGGTTTCCAGCGGGGTGAGGTCCAGCCGGCTGCCGCCGCTGTTGGGCCGGTCGAGCGCCAATCCGGGCGCCAGTCCGGACGGGGCGGCGTCCGCCGGGCGGCCGGTCACCGTGACGGGGGCGAGCGTCAGCGGCGGGGGCGGCGGCGGGGTGGCGTCCTCGGCGTCGGCGGGGAACGGCGCGACGGAGGCGGCGACCAGAAGCAGGGTCGCCAGCGGGGCGGAGGGGCGGCGCGAGGCGAAGCGGGCGGGTGGCATCGGGTGAGTGTCTCCAGGGTGGCTTGGGAAAAGGGCATGAGGGGGCGATCCGCGAAGGCGGGGCTTCGCGGTGGGGGGATGGTTCGGGAAGCCTCGGACGGCGTCAGGGGGCGGGGCGGCGGCGCATCAGCCAGAGGAAGAAGGCGCCGCCGACCAGCGCGGTGGCCATGCCGACCGGGATTTCGCGCGGGGCGAACAGCGTGCGGGCGGCGGCGTCGACCCACAGCAGCAGCAGCGCTCCGCCGAGCGCCGCCACCGGCAGCAGCCCCCGCAGATGGCCGCCGACCAGCAGGCGGGCGATGTGGGGCAGCACCAGCCCGACGAAGCCGATGCTGCCGCAGGCCGACACCAGCGCGCCGGTCATCAGGGCGGTGACGGCGAACAGCTCCAGCCGCAGCCGTCCGGGGTCGCCGCCGAGCGAGCGGGCGGCGTCGTCGCCCAGCGCCAGCGTGTTGATCCTGTCGGCGCGCAGCCACAGCCAGCCGAGCCCGCACAAGGTGGTCAGGGCGGGGGCGGGCAGCACGCTCCAGCGCGCGGTGCCGAAGCCGCCCATCATCCAGAACAGGGCGGCGTCGGCGCTGCGGTCGGCGCTCGCGACGATCAGCGTGTTGGTGACGGCGTGCAGGATGAAGGCGACGGCGACGCCGGTCAGCACCAGCCGGTCACTGGTCACACCGCCGTCGCGTCCGCGCGCGGCGGCGAAGACCGCCAGCATGGCGGCGAGCGCGCCGAGGAAGGCGGCTGTGGGCAGGCTCAGGGACTGGCCCAGGGCCTGGCTCAGGAATTGCCAAACGCCGCCGATCACCGGCAGCGTGGCGATGGCGCCGGCGAACAGGATGACGCTCACCGCCCCGACCGAGGCGCCGGCCGACACCCCGAACAGATAGGGGTCGGCCAGCGGGTTGCGCGTCACCACCTGCAACACCGCCCCAACCGCCGCCAGCCCGGCGCCGGCCAGCGCCCCCAGCAGCACGCGCGGCAGCCGCAGCTCCCAGACGATGTTGCGCTCCGCCCGGCTGATGCCGTCCGCCGGGAAGAGGCCGGGCCACAGCTCGTGCGAGACCACCGACCAGACGGTCGGCAGCGGGATGCGGGCGGCGCCGAAGCCGACCGCCGCGACCAGGGACAGCAGCAGAATGGTCGCCAGCAGCAGGCAGAGCGGCGGAATCCGCGGGCGGCTCATGGCTGGAACAGCTCCGGGTGCAGCGTGCGGGCCATGCGTTCCAGCGCGTCGACGTCGCGTGTCGAGGGCGTCTGTTCGGCATAGGTCAGGACGATGAACTGGCGTTTGCGCACCGCCTCGACATCGGCCAGCTGCGGGGCGGACAGCAGATAGCGGATGGCGGCCTCGGCCGGGACGCGGTGGTCGCTGACGATGATCCATTGCGGGTCGCGCCGGGCCATCTCCTCCCAGCTGACCCGGACATAGCTGTCGGGGATGTCGTCGAAGATGTTGCGGCCGCCGGCCAGCTCCATCAGCAGGCTGGTCATGCCCTCGCGCCCAACCGACAGCGGGGCGGCGTCGGTGTGGCAATCGTCGCAATACATCACGCGCGGCCTTTGCGTGGCTCCGCCGATCCTCCGGGTCACCGCGGCGACGCGGCGGCGGAAATCGGCCACCATCGCCTCGGCCCGGTCGGCGATGCCGAAGATGCGGCCCAGCGCCAGCAGATCGGCATAGAGGGTGTCCATGCTGATCGGCTCGCGCCGGCCGATGCGGATGCAGCTTTCCCGCAGCGTGTAGGTGGCCACGCCCAACTCGGCGAGGCGGGCCGGGGTCAGGCCGCGCGCCTCGTTGAAGCCGTAACTCCAGCCGGCGAACAGGAAGTCGGGGTTGGCGGCCAGCACCGCCTCCAGCGTCGGGGCGCGGTCGGGCAGCTGGGGCAGGGCGGCGACCACGCCGGGCGGGGCGATCAGGTGGCGCTCGGCCCCGGCGATGCCGGACACCGCGACCAGCCGGTCGGCCAGACCGAGATCGATCATGGTCTGGGTCATGTTGACGTCGTTGACCATCGGCCGCTTGGGCGGAGCGTCGAAACGCGTGGTGTCGAAGCAGTTGGCGATCTCGACCGGATAGCCGGCCGGAGGGGTTTGGGCGAGCGCCCCCGCAGGGATGGCGGGGGCGAGGGCGAGGCCGAACGCGGCCAGGAGGGTACGGACGGGGGCTGGGGGCATGCGGGGTCCAGTCGGGAGGGCGGCGGAGGGAACGGGACTGGGGAGGCGGAACGGGGGAAGCGGAACGGGGGTCAGAGGGGCGACAGCTCGATGCGCAGCCGGCCGTCGCCGGGGTGGCGGTCGACAGTGGCGGCGACCCGGTAGACGGCGGTCAGGCGCTCGGCGGTCAGCGCCTCGTCCGGGACGGCGTCGGCCTGAAGGCGGCCATCCTTCAGCAGCAGGAGGCGGTCGCACCAGCGCGCGGCCAGATCGATCTCATGCAGCGTCATCACCACGGTGATGCCGAGCGAGCGCACCAGATCGAGGATGGCGAAGCGGTGCTGGATGTCGAGATGGTTGGTCGGCTCGTCCAGCAGCAGGATGCGCGGGCGCTGGGCCAGGGCGCGGGCGATCATCACCCGCTGCCGCTCGCCGCCCGACAGCTGTTCGACCGGGCGGTCGGCCAGGGCCGCGAGATCCAGCCGGGCCAGAGCCTCGTCGACGATGGCGCGATCCTCCGCCCCGTCTCCGGAAAAGACCGAACGGCGATGGGCCAGCCGCCCCATGGCGACCACGTCGCGCACGGTGAAGCCGAGGGCGGGGCTGCTGTCCTGCGCCTGCAACGCCAGACGGCGGGCCAACGCCGCCGGCCCGACGGCCCGCGGATCGGCTCCCTCGACGCGGATGGTTCCGGCCGAGGGGGCCTGAAGCCCGGCAAGGCAGCGCAGCAGCGTCGATTTGCCGGAGCCGTTCGGTCCGAGAATGCCGAGGACCATCCCCTCCGCGACGCTGAAGCCGATGTCAGACAGGACCGCGCGGCCGGCCAGCCGGCAACTCAGCCCCGTCACCGCGATGGCGGGGGAGCGGGCGGCCGGGCGGCCGGGGTGGGAGGCCGCGATGGGGAAAGGCGTGGGCGTCATCCGTGCTTCCTGCCGTGGCGGGCGGAGCGTGTGGGCGGACGCCTTGCGGCATGCGGGGCGGAACCGGTCGCGGAATCCGGGCACGCGCATGGCAAGCGTTCCACCGGGACACCCCGCCCGAGGACGTTGATCGTGGTGCTGGCAGGTCTCCTGGCTTGCGGGTCGTCGCCGGTCCGTCCAGCCTTCCCAGCGCCGCGAGGGGCGCCAGTGGCGGAAAATGACGGATCGGCTCGCCGCTCACAGTTGCGGGGGCAGCCCCGGTCTCGCCGCTCGGCGCGGCTCACCGGGTTCCCTCTTAGCTTCCGGCGGATGCCGCCGGAAGAACCAGAACCGGGGATAGTGATGAGCGAGCCGGCGTCGGCGGTCAAGACCGGCATGGGGGAGGCCGCGCGATTTCCCCGACCCGGTCCATGCCTGGCGGGTTCGCGGGAGTGTCGCCCGCACAGCGATCCGGAGAAGGGGTGTCGTCATGGTGGTTCGGCTGTTCGTCGCAACGGAGCATCAAAATGTTATGTTATAACATAACGTATCTGTTCGATCGGGACAGGGCAAGCGGAAGATCGTCGCAAGAATGCTCGTGCCTGCCTGGGCGACGACCCGGCTGCCATCGTCGCCCGGTTGCGTCAACCCGCCGGTCGCCGGTCTCAGTCGGCCTCGGTGCCTCAAACGCGTTGCATGGTTTCATATGAAACGATATGGTTGGCCCAACCGATCAATGGCCGGCGATCCTCCGGGAGGGCAGGGGGGCGTCGCCGGCACCTGTGGAGAAACCGGATGTCCAAGAATTTCGCCTCGCATGCCGACCTGGACGAGAAGACCGTCAGTTTCGACAAGCTGTCGGACAATGCCTACGCCTACACGGCGGAGGGCGATCCCAACACCGGCATCGTCATCGGCGACGACGCGGTGATGGTGATCGACACCCAGGCGACGCCGGTGATGGCCCAGGATGTCATCCGCCGCATCCGCGAGGTCACCGACAAGCCGATCCGCCATGTCGTGCTGTCGCATTACCACGCGGTGCGGGTGCTGGGCGCCTCGGGCTATGCGCCGGAACAGATCATCGCCAGCGAGGACACCCGCGACCTGATCGTCGAGCGCGGCGAGGCCGACATGGCGAGCGAGATCGGCCGCTTCCCCCGGCTTTTCCGCGCCGTCGAATCGGTTCCCGGCCTCACCTGGCCGACCATCACCTTCCGTGGCCACATGACGCTATGGCTCGGCTCGCTGGAGGTGCGCTTGCTGCAACTTGGCCGTGGCCACAGCAAGGGCGACACGGTGGTCTGGCTGCCCCGGGAGAAAATCCTGTTCTCCGGCGATCTGGTCGAGTATGGCGCCACCCCCTATTGCGGCGACGCCTACTTCACCCATTGGCCGGCGACGCTCGACGCCATCGCCGCCCTGGAGCCGGAGAAGCTGGTGCCGGGCCGCGGTGCCGCCCTGACCACGCCGGAACAGGTGCGGGAAGGGCTGCGTGGCACCCGCGCCTTCACTGCCGAGCTGTTCGAGCTGGTGAAGCAGGGCGTCGCCGCCGGCAAGGATCTGCGGACCGTCTACAAGGACAGCTACGCCGTGCTGAAGCCGAAGTTCGGCCATTGGGTGATCTTCGACCATTGCATGCCCTTCAACGTCACCCGCGCCTATGACGAGGCGTCGGGCCACAGCGATCCCCGCATCTGGACCGCCGAGCGCGATCTGGAGATGTGGCGCCAGCTGGAAGGCTGACGCCACCTCCTCCCGTCGGGCGGCGCCGATCAACTGGAGACGATCAGCCTGCGACAATCAGCCTGACATGGCGCTTGCGGCCGGCCGACAGCACGGCCGGCGCGGTCAGGGTCGCCGCCTCGTCGCTCACCGGCTGGCCGTCCAGCCGGGCGCCGCCCTCGCGGATCAGCCGCCGCGCCGCCCCCTTGGAGGCCGACAGGCCGGCGGCGACCAGCGCATCGACCAGCGGCACGCCGTCGGCCCCCGCCTCCCGCCGCAGGGTGATCTCCGGCAGGCCGTCGCCGCCGGGCGCAAAGGGGCTGCCGGCCGCCGCCGCCGCCTTTTCCGCCTCCGCCGAACCGTGGCACAGGCGGGTGGCCTCCGTCGCCAGGATGATCTTCGCCTCGTTGATCTCCGCCCCCTCCAGCCGCTCCAGCCGGGCGATCTCGTCCAGCGGCAGCTCGGTGAACAGGCGCAGGAAGCGGCCGACATCGGCATCCTCGGTGTTGCGCCAGAACTGCCAGAAATCGAAGGGCCTCAGCGCGTCGGCGTTCAGCCACACCGCCCCGCCGGCGGTCTTGCCCATCTTGGTGCCCGACGCGGTGGTCAGCAGCGGCGTGGTCAGGCCGAACAGCTCGCGCCGCTCGACCCGGCGGGCCAGCTCGATGCCATTGACGATGTTGCCCCACTGGTCGGACCCGCCCATCTGCAACAGGCAGCCGTGGCGCCGCGACAGCTCCAGGAAATCATAGGCCTGGAGGATCATGTAGTTGAACTCCAGGAAGGTCAGCGGCTGCTCGCGCTCCATCCGCTGGCGCACCGACTCGAAGCTCAGCATGCGGTTGATGGTGAAATGGCGGCCGATGTCGCGCAGGAAGGGCACATAGTCCAGCCCGTCCAGCCAGTCGGCGTTGTCCACCATCATGGCGTCCGCCGGGCCGTCCCCGAAGCTCATATACTGGCCGAAGACTCCGCGCAGCCCGGCGGCGTTGGCGGCGATCTGCGCGTCGTCCAGCATCGGCCGGGTGGTGTCGCGGAAGCTGGGGTCGCCGATCCTGGTGGTGCCGCCGCCGATCAGCACGATCGGGCGGTTGCCGGTGCGCTGAAGCCAGCGCAGCGCCATGATCGACAGCAGATGGCCGACATGCAGGCTGGAGGCGGTGGCGTCGAAGCCGACATAGGCGGTCAGCACCCCGCCCGGCGCCGCGGCGGCGAGGCCCGACAGGTCGTCGGCCGGATCGCTGCATTGATGGAGAAAGCCGCGCTCGCGCAGGATGCGCAGGAAGTCGGCGGCATTGGACCGGCTGGCGTTGGACTGGGTCGGCATCAGGACGTCTCCAGGGTTGGCCGGGCCGTCCGGAGACCGTCTCTGTCGGGAAGAGAACCATGGCCGCCGGACTTGCGACGGCATGGTTTCGGGTATGACCGATAAACGCCGCGCTATGGGAGCGGCGGATAATACATCGGAGAGATGGGGGCGATGCGGTCGGTCATGGCGACTTCCCTACACCGCCCTCCCGCAAAGATCCAGGGGGAACCGGGGAGATCCGGGGGGCAGGCGATCAGTTCCGGCCCAGCATCTGCCGGCGGGCCAGCGCGCGGTGCAGCTGCATGCGCTGCGACACCGTGCGCAGGCGGGTGCTGCGGGCGCCGGGGGCGAACAGCCCGTCGAGATTCTGGCCGAACATCTCCCAGCTGCGCAGCGGCCCGGTATCGATGTGCAGGAAGTGGGAGCGCGGATACCAGCCCACACCGCCGCGCTTCAGGTCGAGCGCGCTGCGGTGCGCGTCGGGCAGGCGCGCCGGCAGCGTGATGTCCAGCGCCCGGCCGACCAGATGCTGGCTGTGTTCGGCGACGCCCAGGCTGCGCGCGGCCAGCATGGCGTTGGTTTCCGGCGTGCGGAAGGCCGACAGGATGGTCGCCTTGGATTGGCCGACGGCGTCGAGGATGTCGGCCAGGAAGTCGAGCGTGCCGACGTCCACCGGCCCTTCCTTGTTGGCGCGGTGGTCGCGCAGGAATTTGGCGAGGTCGGTCATGGCGTCGGGCAGCGGGCCGGACCCGTCGCGGTAGGGGCCGTCGAAGCTCTCGCCGGTGTGTTCGTTCCTCAGGCTGAGGCGGCGCGGCGCCGCCGGGGCGGCCAAGGCCCGGTCGGACATCAGCACCAGGGCGCCGCAGCCGATCAGCAGGCTGCGGCGCTTCAGGGAGAGGGGGGAGGAGGACATGCGGTCGGTCGATTCTTTTGCGGAGGCAGCGTCAGGTCAACAAAATGGCGGCCGATTCGCAAACGCAAAGTGGCGGCGCATGGCGCGGCTGCATGAAAAGCGGGGGCGTAAGCGGGGGCGACCGCGGGTCACAACAGACGCTGCGCCTTGAAGCTGGTGTGCCGTCCGCCCTTGCCGATCACCAGATGGTCGTGGATGACGAGGCCGACGGCGTTGGCGGCGCGGACGATCTCCTTGGTCATCTCGATGTCGGCGCGGCTGGGGGTGGGGTCGCCGGACGGATGATTGTGCACCAGGATCACGGCGGCGGCCGACAGCTCCAGCGCCCGTTTCACCACCTCGCGCGGGTAGACCGGGGTGTGGTCGATGGTGCCGCGCTGCTGCACCTCGTCGGCGATCAGCGTGTTCCTGCGGTCGAGGAACAGCAGGCGGAACTGTTCCGTCGGCTCATGCGCCATGGCGGCGGAGCAGTAATCGATCAACGCCTGCCAGGAGGCGAGCGCCGGCCGGTCGATCACCCGCTGTCGCAGGGCGCGCAGCGCCGCCGCCCCGACGATGCGCACGCTGGCGACGGCGTTGTCGGTGCCGAGCGACACCCCGTCGGCCTTCAGGCCGCGCAGCCTTTCCGGCGGGGCGTTGACCACACCCCAAAGATCGCCGAAGGTCCGGATCAGCAGCTTGGCGAGCGGTCTCACGTTGCGCCGGGGGCTGACGGCGAACAGCACCATCTCCAGCAGCTCGTAATCCTCCAGCGCGTCGGCGCCGCGGTCGAGGAAGCGGCGGCGCAGCCGGTCGCGGTGGTCGAGATAGTGGGGATCGCCGTCCTCCACCCCCTCCTCGGCTCCGCCGTCCGGGGCGGTGGTCATGTCGGCGGTCATGTCGGCGGCGGCGCCGGACCCGGCGGCATCGGCATCGGTCCGGGCCTGCCGGTGGTCCGGGAATGGCAGAAGACCGGCGGTGGCGCCGGCATCGTCCATTTGCGGCTCTCCGCCCTTGCCCGCCATGCCCTTGCCCGCCATCCCGCCGGCCTTCCGGCCGCGTCCCCCCGTGCTCTGCCCTGCCATTCTGCGGTCTGCCATCGGTCATTGCCATGCGTATGTATGGCAATGACTATAACGTCTGAAGGCGCGAGCGCACAGGGCCGGCGCTCGCGCGGGTGGAGAAACCGCCCGGATTTCCGTCCGGTCAGTCGGCGAGGCCGGGATGTTCGTCCGCCTGCCGGCCGGGCAGCATGCGGGCCAGCACGCCGTCGCGGCGGATGAAATGGTGCCACAGCGCCGCCGCCGCATGCAGGGCGGCCAGCGCCAGGATCAGGTTCGCGGCAAGCTCGTGGATCTCCTTCACCGAGCGGCCGAGGTTGCGGTCCACCTCGAGGGGGGAGGGGATGGTGAACAGGTCGAAGAATGTCAGAGTGGTGCCGCGCAGCCAGGCCAGCACCACCCCGATCAGCGGAACCGCCAGCATCAGGGCGTACAGCCCGAAATGGACGGCATGGGAGGCGCTGCGCTCGGCCGGCGTCATGTCGGCGGGCAAGGCGGGGGTGCCGCGGGCGAGGCGGAGACCGATCCGTGCCGCGACCAGCCCCAGCAGAGCCAGACCAAAGGAATAGTGCAGCCACCAGATGGTGGCGCGCATCGGATTCCCACGCTCGTAGATATCCACGATGAAGGTCAGCAGATACAGGCCGACGATCAGCAGGGCGATCAGCCAGTGCAGGGTCTTCTGGGTTGCGCTGTAGGTGGTGGGCATCGGACGGGCTCCGGAGGAACGCAGGCTCGGGTCAGGCGGTGATGTTGAGCGTGCGGCCACGGTTGGGATCGGTCGGAAGGCTGGGGGCGCCGCCGGGCGACTCGGCGGCCTTGGCCGAAGCGCTTTCCTGCGTGTCGTTGTCGCGGTCGCCATCGCTGTCGATGGGAGCCGGGGCGGGGGCGGCCATGGCCGTGGGGCGGCTCTGCAACGGCGACGGCATCGAGGACGGGGAGGAGAGGGCGGTCAGCATCGGCGGTGATCCTGTCAGGGGGGCCCCGCATCGCGCTGGCCGGAACGGCCGCGGACGGGGCTTTCCCCACCGGTCTATCCCGCCAAACTTACAAGGGGCTTACGGGCGGGCTTACGGGGTGGCTTGCGCAGCGCTGGCGGCGGGGGGCGGAAAGCGCAGGGTGAAGGTGGCGCCGCCGCCGGGGGTGTCGTCGACCGAGATGGTGCCGCCATGCGCCGCCATGGTGCGGGCGACGATGGACAGGCCCAGGCCGGCGCCACCCGCGCCGTTTCCCGTGCCGCCGCTACGGTCGCGGCCACCCTGCCAGAACCGTTCGAACACGTGGTCGCGCAGGGCCGGCGGAACGCCGGGGCCACGGTCGATGACGCGGAGCAGGGGGGCACCGGTGGCGGACAGCGCCGGTTCGACGCTGACCATGCTGCCGGCGGGGGCGTGGCACAGGGCGTTCTCCACCAGATTGCGCAGCGCGCGGAACAGCGGGTCGTGGACGCCGCGCACCGGCAGCGGCCGCTCGTCCGCCGCCAGCTCTCCCACCACCTCGATCAGACGGCCCCGGCCCAGCGCCAGCGGTGCCAGATGGGCCGACACCTCCACCGCCAGCCCGGCCAGATCCACCGAGTCGGCCGGGCCGATCCGCAGGGCGTCCAGCCGCGCCAGGTCGAGCAGCTGATCGACCAGACGGGCCATGCCGGCGACATCCTCGCTGATCGCCGCACCCGGCGCGCCGATCAGCGCCAGATGGGCGTTCAAAACCGCCAGCGGCGTGCGCAGTTCATGCGCGGCGTCGGCGATGAAGCTGCGCTGGGCCTCGTACCCCGCCTCCAGCCTGTCCAGCGCCTGGTTGACGGCGCGGACCAGCGGCAGCACCTCGCGCGGCATGCCCTGTTCCGGCAGCCGTTCCGACACGCTGTCCGGCCCGATCGCGGCGGCGCGCGCGGACGCGCGGCGCAGGGGCCGCAGGCCGCGATGGATGATCACCAGATTGACCAGGATCAGAATCAGGGCGAAGGGCAGCCAGATCCAGCCGAAATGCTCGATGAACTCCTCCAGCAGCCATTCGATGTGCAGCTCCTCCTCGGCGGAGGCCACCTGGATCCAATAGCTCCGGCCGCCGACGCTGATGCGCTGGCTGAGGCCGTAGAGCGGCGTTCCGGCGGTCGGGCCCGGCACCCGGAAGACGCTGCGCGCCCGGTCCGTCGCGGTCGGGTCGAGCGGCCCGATCGCCCCGTCGGATCCGAACAGCAGCCGGCCGTCGGCGTCGATCACCGCGAAGGAGGCGGCGTTCACCCGCAGCATCGCCTGGACCGACTCGGGCAGGCCGGTGTTCAGCCGGTCATCCGGCGCACGGATCGCCTTCTCGATCACGCGGACGACGCCGGACAGGGTGCGCTGGCGCATGCGGTCGTGGCTGCTCTTGAACTCGACATAGAGCAGCAGGGCCGTGGTGGCGACCGCCAGCAGCGTGACCAGCACCAGCCAGCGCGCGATGGCGGCCAGCAGCGACGGCGGGCGGCCGGTCACCGCCCGCGCTCCCCGCCACTGTCCCCGCCAGTCCCTCCGCCGCTTTCCTGGCCACCGTTTTCCGGGCCACCGCTTTCCGGGCCACCGCTTTCCGGGCCGGTCTCCGCCGGGGTTTCGGTCAGGATATAGCCGATACCGCGCAGGGTCTGGACGCCGGCGGTTGCGCCCGCGGCTTGCAGCCGCTTGCGCAGCCGGTGGATCAGCACCTCCACCGCGTTCGACCCGATCTCCTCGCCGAAGCCGTACAGGCCGTTCTCCAGCGCCGTCTTCGACACCACCCGGCCGGCGCGGCGCAGCAGCAGTTCCAGCGCATCCAGCTCGCGCCGGCTCAGATCCAGCGGCCGGCCGGCGACGCTGGCCAGCCGGGCGTCCGAATCGAAGGCGACGTTTCCCTGTTGCAGCACCAGGCCCAGCGCCGCTCCCGGCCGGCGCAGCAGGGCGCGGATGCGCGCCACCAGCTCCTCCAGCGCGAAGGGCTTCACCAGATAATCGTCGGCCCCCAGGTTGAGGCCCCTGACCCGGTCGTCCACCCCGTCGCGCGCGGTCAGCACCAGCACCGGGGTGGTGTCCGCCCGTGCCCGCAGCGCCGACAGCAGCGTCAGCCCGTCGGCATCGGGCAGGCCGAGGTCGAGCAGCACGGCGTCGAAGGCGGCGACCGCCAGGGCGGCCGACGCGTCCTCCGCGCTGTGGACGAGGTCGACGGCGAAGCCGGCCTTGCCCAGCCCCTCGGCGGTCAGGGTGGCGAGCCGGCGGTTGTCTTCGATCAGCAGCAGCCGCAAGGGGAGGATTCCGGGACCGGTGGACGGGAGGGGGGAGGCCGCGACTCTCCCCCTTTTGCCCGGCCGCCGCAAGCCGGCCTGGTCACGCCGCAGCGGCCGGTCGGCTCAGATGATGGCGGTGTCCGGGATGCTGCCGGTCAGCACGGCGCGGACATTGTCGGCGATCATGTGGCCGGTGCGGATCCGCGCCTCGTCGGTGGTGGCGCCGATGTGCGGGGTCAGGATCAGGTTCGGCACGCCGTGGAACGGGTTGTCGGCCGGCAGCGGCTCCGTCGCGTAGACATCCAGCAGGGCGCCGCCGAGATGGCCGCTTTTCAGCGCGGCGGCCAGTGCCGCCTCGTCGACGATGCCGCCGCGGGCGACATTGACCAGGATGCTGCCGGGCTTCAGCCGGGCGATCACCCCGGCGTTGACCAGATCGTGGGTTTCCGGCGTATAGGGCAGGTGGAGCGACAGCGCGTCGGCCGTCTCCCAGAGGCGGTCGAACGACACCTTCTCCACCCCCGTCCGGGCCCAGACCGGATCGTCGGCCGGCACATGCGGGTCGGCGGCGATCACCGTCATGTCGAGCCCCTGGGCGCGGCGGGCGACAAGGCGGCCGATGCGGCCGAAGCCGACGATGCCGAGCGTCCTGCCCGACACCTCGCGCCCGATCAGCCGGCCGCGCGGCCATTTCCCGGCGACCACGTCGGGCGTGGCGAAATAGGTGGTGCCGCGCACCAGCATCATCAGCCCGGCGATGGCCAGTTCGGCCACCGAAACCTCGTTGGCGCCGGTGGCGGGCAGGACGGCGACGCCGCGCTGGCGGCAGGCCGGCACGTCGATGTTGTCCAGCCCGACGCCCAGCCGGCCGACCGCCTTCAGATTGGGGAAGGCGTCGAAGAAGGCGCCGCGGATCTCGGTCTCGTTGCGGATGCAGATGGCGCGGGCATCGGCGCCCATCGCATAGAGTTCGTCCAGGCGCCGGTAGAGCGTCTCGTCATAATGGACGTCGAAGTCGCGGCGCAGCTCGTCCACCGCGCTCGGCTGCATGAATTCGGATATGATGATGTCGGGCATGGCGGGAGGCTCCGCTGGGAGGGGCGTTGGATGCGGGGCGGATCAGAGCGTGATGCCGGCGGCGTCCAGATAGGGCTTCAGGTTCAGAAGCTCGATCGTCGTTTCGCCGGCTTCCAGCTTGGGGCGATAGGCCTCTTCCGCCGCCTCGCGGGCGGCCGCCGCCTTCAGCGTGTCGGCGGCGAGATCGCGCGGCACCACCACGACACCGTCATCGTCGGCGACCACGATGTCGCCCGCCGACACCATCACGCCGCCGACCACGATCGTGGTGTTGATGTCGCCCTTGGCGTCGGTCTTGCTGGTGCCCTTCATGTTGGTGCCGCGGCAGAAGACCGGAAAGCCCATGTCGCGGATGGTGGCGGCGTCGCGCACGCAGCCGTCGATCACCAACCCGCCCAGCCCGCGGGCGACGGCCGACGCGGTCAGGATGTCGCCCCAGGGGCCGGCCTCGGTCATCCCCTTGAAATCGACGACCAGGATGTCGCCCGGCTTCGCTAATGCCACCGCGATGTGGATCATCAGGTTGTCGGTCGGCCCGCAGGACACGGTCAGCGCCGGGCCGCACAGCCGCATGCCGGGGAACAGCGGCTTGATCGGGTGGCCCATGGCGCCCTTCTTGCCCATCGCCTCGTGCAGGGTGGCCGGAGACTGGGCGCGCAGTGCCTCGACCGTGGCGGCGTCGGGGCGAACGAAATCCTTGTGAACGGTCATGTCGGGAACAGCCTTTCTGAAAAGAACGGAATCCGGGTCCTGATGTCCCTGATTGTTCCTGTGACGGGTGTGGAAATATGTATAAACAATTATTAGAATATACTACCGCAACAAGAAACATCGAAACGACGGTTGATCTGAGAAAAAACGCCTATACGATGGATTATGACGTTGGGTGACGCTGATCCGGCGCGGTGCCGCCGGGAAAAAGCAACTTGAAGATGCCGCATCCGCATGGGCGATCATCCCGTGGCGGTTACCCAGGGCGATCTTCCGGCGGATTTTCGCCGGAACAGGTTCGGAGAACCGCCTTTGGTTGTCGTCCGGGCCGCAGGGCGGATGCGAACCGAAGGAGGCGATGTATGGTGATGAACGCGCATTCCGCCGTTCAGTGTGGATCGTCGGCGACGCCCTCCACCGCGGCTGGGGCTGGCCGGTTCGGCGCCCTTTCGCGCGGGTTGCGGCGGCTGACCGCCTTGGCGATCGCCGCGGTCGCCGGGCTGGCGGCGCCCGGCGGGGCCTGGGCCGCCTATCCGGAGAAGCCGATCAGCCTGATCGTCGGCTATGCGGCCGGCGGCGGCTCCGACTTCATCGTCCGTTCGCTGGCTCCCTTCCTGGAGAAGGAGCTCGGCAATGGGGCCCGGGTGATCGTGATGAACCGTCCCGGTGCCGGCGGCGAGATCGGCTTCGCCGCCATCGCCGACGCCGCTCCCGACGGCTACACCATCGGCCTCATCAACTCGCCCAACGTCGTGACCATTCCGATCGAACGGCATGCGCGTTTCGCGCTGGACCGGCTCGACCCGCTCTACAATCTGGTCGATGATCCCGGCTCCTTCGTGGTCCACAAGGACAGCCCCTTCAAGTCGTTGGCCGATGTCGCCGCCTTCGCCAAGGCCAACCCCAACAACGTGACGGTCGGCACGACCGGCATCGGCTCCGACGACCATCTGGCGATGCTGATGTTCCAGCGCCTGACCCAGACCCAGCTGACCCATGTGCCCTTCCCCGGCAGCGCCGATGCCCATCGCGCGCTTCTGGGCCGGCATATCCAGGTCACCTCGATGAACATCGGCGAATCGGCGCGGGCCCGCGAGGGCGATCCGATCCGCATCCTGGGCGTGATGACCGAACAGCGGTCGGAGCAGGCGCCGGATGTCCCGACCTTCAAGGAGATGGGGTTCGACGTGAAGATGTCGTCGCTCCGTGGCCTCGCCGCCCCGGTCGGCCTGCCGCCGGACATCCGCGCCCGGCTGGTGGAGGCCATCGACAAGGCGGTGAAGCATCCGGAATTCCAGGATCTCGCCCGCAATGCCTATCAGCCGTTGCGCCTGCTGCCCCCCGATCCCTACGCGGCGGAACTGAAGGTGCAGGAGGCGACCTTCCGCGCCATCTGGAACGAGACGCCCTGGCTGAAGTGAGGGGCCGCGCCCGATGGGGGAAAGGCGCCGGCGATCGCCGGCGCCTTTTCCTTTGCGGGCGGCTCCTTGAGGCTGCCCCGCCAGTCAGCCTCGCCTGGGGCTTACTTCAGCCACGGGTTGGTGGCCCACAGCTCGCGCAGCTCCTTGGTCGATTCGGCCAGCTCGGCGGCGTATTTCTCCGGCGGCAGCAGGCGGATCGGCTGGTAGAGCTCTTTCGCCTTGGCCTGGAATCCCGGATCGTTGGCCGCCTTGTCCAGCGCCTCGACCAGCTTGGTCCGCACGTCGGGCGGCAGGCCCTTGGGGGCCGCGACGCCGCGCAGCGACGACATCAGGGCGGCGAAGCCCTGCTCCTTGAAGGTGGCGACGCCGGGGGCCTGGGCCACCTTCTGCTCCGACATCACGCCCAGGATGGTGACGGGATCCTTCTGCTTGTACTGCATCACCTCGCCGATGTTCACGGCGCTGAGCATGATCTTCTTGTTGGCCAGCGCCGCCTCGTTGGCGGCGGAGCCCTGGAAGGGCACATGGGTGAAGGTCACGCCGGCCTGGCGCTGGAACACCAGCATCGCCAGATGGTCGTCGGAGCCGATGCCGGTGGTGCCGACGGTGACGCCGTTGGGGTTGGCCTTGGCGAAGGCGACCACGTCGGCCAGGGTCTTGAACTGTCCCTCGGCGTGGACCGCGAAGGAGCTGGGATCGTCGACCAGATTGTAGAGCGGGTCGAGCCGGTCCAGCGAATAGCGGGCCTGGCGTTCGATCGGGATGGCGTTGACGTTGGGCGAGTTGATGGCGCCGATGGTGTAGCCGTCGGGAGCGGCGTCGGCGATGGCGGCGAAGCCGATCTCACCGCCGGCGCCCGGCTTGTTCACCACCTCGACCCGGCTGCCCTCGCCCAGCTGCTTTTCCAGGAAGGGCGCGAGCGCGCGAATCAGCAGGTCGGTGCCGCCGCCGGCACCGAAGGCCACGATCATCGTGATCGGCTTTTCCGGATAGGCCGCCTCGGCGGTGTTGGCCGACAGGAACAGCGCGCCGGCCGTGGCCGCCAGAGTCAGTGCTTTCCAGACCTTCATGGTTCCCCCCTTCGATCATGCGCGGCGCAGGCGGCCTGATGCGGCATGCCGTGCGCATTAACGGGGCGGTGTCCGAACCGGTGCATCGCGACTCGGCAGCCATACCGGCGGATTTGGCTGTAATCGCGCAGGGAACCGGACGGGATGCCGCCTGATGTCAGAGGATATCTCTACATCGTAAATAAAATATGTTCAATGTCGCGGCGCAACATTCTGACTCATCGCGGCAATACACCGCAGAATATTCGAATTGATTCTGAATATTCCAATATGATCAAATAAATACTGCGTAATCACCGATAATTGTGATGTTTCTTGCTGGAATTCACGGGCCGGGCATAAGTCGAGGAACGCCGGGGTGCAATTGTCTTCCGGCGGTGGCGGGCCGGCGGCTATGGATGGGAGGTTGTATATCTCCCATGCGATTTGCCAAACCTCTCTCACGGCTTCCCTTTATTGGAGAGAAAGCATTTATCTCCAATCCTGCCGGTACGTTCCGCGTTTTCCGTTTCCCGCGATCGCCGGTTCCGTTCGGTCGGCGATCGTCCGGAAAGCCGGTCGGCGGTGATGCGGATCCGGACCGTTGCCGGGCGTTGACAGTCGGTGGGCACCGCACTATGGTGCGCGCCTTCAATCGAGCCGCCGAGCGTCCAGGAACAGCATCATGAAAATCGTCAACTCCCTGAAGTCGATGAAGACGCGCCACAAGGCCTGCCGCGTGATCCGCCGCAAGGGCCGCGTCTACGTCATCAACAAGCAGAACCCCCGTTTCAAGGCCCGCCAGGGCTGATCGATCCGCAAGGGTCGATCGACTGCGAGGCCGGGCATCATGCCCAGCCTCTCCGTCATCGGGTGTTTACGCAAGAGCCGCGCCTTCGGGTGCGGCTCTTGCGTTTTGGGGCTCTTGATCGGGAGCGGCATCGTCTTGTGCCGGGTGTCTTGTCTTAGGATCGTGGCGGATGGTACGTGTGGCGGACGAGTTCGCCGCAACGGGATGAGGACCGCCCGCGATGAAGATGCCGGTGCCGGACAGCGGAATCATCGCCCGCCGCCGGGAGATCGTCGAGGCGCTGCGCGCCATCGTCCCGGGCGAGGGCGTGATCGTCGACGAGAACGAGCTGCGCGCCTATGAGTGCGACGGGCTGACCGCCTTCCGCCAACTGCCGATGGTCGCCGTGCTGCCCGGCACGGTGGAACAGGTGTCGCAGGTGCTGAAGACCTGCAAGGCGATGGGGGTGAAGGTGGTGCCGCGCGGGGCCGGCACCTCGCTGTCGGGCGGCGCCCTGCCGCTGGCCGACGGCGTGCTGCTCGGCATGGGCAAGTTCAAGCGCATCCTCGACATCGACTACGCCAACCGCTGCGTCACGGTTCAGCCGGGGGTGACCAACCTCGGCATCTCCAACGCCGTGGCGCATGAGGGCTTCTATTACGCCCCCGATCCGTCCAGCCAGATCGCCTGCACCATCGGCGGCAACATCGCCGAGAATTCCGGCGGCGTGCATTGCCTGAAATACGGCCTGACCACCAACAATGTGCTGGGGCTGGAGATGGTGCTGATGGACGGCACCGTCATCCGGCTCGGCGGCAAGCATCTCGACGCCGGCGGCTACGACCTGATGGGCATCGTCACCGGGTCGGAGGGGCTGCTGGGCGTGGTGACCGAGGTCACCGTGCGGATCCTGAAGAAGCCGGCGACCGCCCGCGCGGTGCTGCTCGGCTTCCCGACCAGCGAGCAGGGTGGTGATTGCGTGGCCGCCATCATCGCCGCCGGCATCATCCCCGGCGGGATGGAGATGATGGACCGTCCCGCCATCCACGCGGCGGAGGATTTCGTCCATGCCGGCTATCCGCTGGATGTCGAGGCGCTGCTGATCGTCGAGCTGGACGGCCCGGCGGCCGAGGTCGACCATCTGATCGACCGGGTGGAGGCCATCGCCCGCGAGCGTGGCGCCTGCTACGCCCGTGTCTCGACCAGCGAGGAGGAGCGGCTGGCCTTCTGGGCCGGGCGCAAGGCCGCCTTCCCGGCGGTGGGGCGGATCAGCCCCGACTATTACTGCATGGACGGCACCATCCCGCGCAAGGCGCTGCCGCTGGTGCTGAGACGGATGCAGGAGATGTCCGACCGCTGCGGCCTGCGCGTCGCCAACGTCTTCCATGCCGGCGACGGCAACCTGCACCCGCTGATCCTCTATGACGCCAACAAGCCGGGCGAGCTGGAGGCGGCGGAGGAATTCGGCAACGACATCCTGCGCCTGTGCGTCGAGGTCGGCGGCGTGCTGACCGGCGAGCATGGGGTGGGGGTGGAGAAGCGCGACCTGATGACCGACCAGTTCGACGAGGCCGACCTGCGACAGCAGCAGCGCCTGAAATGCGCCTTCGACCCCGACGGGCTGCTGAATCCGGGCAAGGTCTTCCCGACGCTGCACCGCTGCGCCGAGCTTGGCCGGCTGCATGTCCACCAGGGGGAGCTGCGCTTCCCCGACATCCCGCGCTTCTGAGGGGGCGTCCGCCGCCATGACCATCACCATCCTGAAGCCGGAAACCACCGCGCAGGTGACCGAGGCGGTGCGCTGGGCGTTGTCGGCCGGCGAGCCGCTGGAGATCCTGGGCGGCGGCAGCCGCCGCGGCCTGGGGCGTCCGGTGCGGGCCGCCCACGGGCTCGACCTGTCCGCCCTGTCCGGCATCGTCGCCTACGAGCCGGAGGAGCTGGTGCTGACAGCGCTTGCCGGCACGCCGATGGCGACGATCCGCGCCCTGTTGGCCGGGCGCGGGCAGCATCTGGCCTTCGAACCTCCCGAGGGCGGGACTTTGGGAGGTTTGGTCGCCTGCGGGCTGGCCGGGCCGCGCCGCATCGCCGCCGGGTCGGCCCGCGACCACACGCTGGGGATCGCCGGAGTCAGCGGCCGGGGGGAGGCCTACAAGGGCGGCGGCAAGGTGGTGAAGAACGTCACCGGCTATGATGTGCCCAAGCTGATGGCGGGATCCTTCGGCACGCTGACCGCGCTGACCGAGATCACGGTGAAGGTGCTGCCGGCGCCGGAGGACACCGCGACCCTGCTGCTGGCCGGTCTGGACGATTCGGCGGCGGTGGCGATGCTCGACCGCGCCCTGCGCAGCCCCTACGAGGTGTCGGGGGCGGCCCATCTGCCGGCGGCGGCTGCCGCGCGGTCAGGCGTGTCCGCCATCGCCGGGGCGGGCGGGGCGGTGACGCTGGTGCGGCTGGAGGGCTTCGGCCCGTCGGTCGCCGCGCGCGTCGCCATGCTGCGCGAGGAGCTGCGGGCCGACGCCGTGCTGGGCCGCGACGAGTCGCTGGCGCTCTGGCGGGAGGTGAGGGATGGGGCGTGTTTCGGGGGAGTGGCTGCCGACGGCCCCCATCTCTGGAAACTCTCCGTCCCCCCCGCCGCCGGCCCCTCGACCGTCGCGGTCCTCCGCCGGACGCTCGACGTCGAGGTTTTCTATGACTGGGGCGGCGGGCTGGTCTGGCTGGCGCTTCCATCCGACACGGCGGCGTCCGACTCGGCAGCAACCATCCGAAGCGCGCTGACCGCCGGCGGCCACGCCACGCTGGTGCGGGCCCCCGAGGCGGTGCGCGCCGCGACCGAGGTGTTCCAGCCCTTGCCCGAGCCGCTGATGGCGCTGAGCCGCCGGGTCAAGGAGAGCTTCGACCCCAAGGGCATCCTCAACCCCGGCCGCATGTATGCGGGGCTGTGACGGGACGACCGAACGCGATGCAAACCAACTTCTCGCTGGCCCAGCTGGCCGACGCCGCCATCCGCGACTCCGAGCGGATCCTGCGCAAATGCGTCCATTGCGGCTTCTGCACCGCGACCTGTCCGACCTACACCATCCTCGGCGACGAGCTGGACAGCCCGCGCGGCCGCATCTACCAGATCAAGGACATGCTGGAAAAGGGCGGCCCGCCGCCGGAGACCACGGTCAAGCACATCGACCGCTGCCTGTCCTGCCTGTCCTGCATGACGACCTGCCCGTCGGGCGTCCATTACATGCATCTGGTCGATCACGCCCGCGCCCATATCGAGGCGACCCACAGCCGTCCGCCGGCCGACCGGGCGATGCGCGGCCTGATCGCGCGGGTGCTGCCCAACCCGCGGCTGTTCCGGCTCGCCCTGCTGGGGGCTTCGCTGGGGCGGCCCTTCCGCGTCCTGCTGCCGAAGCGGCTGTCCGCCATGCTGGCGCTCACCCCGGCCAGCGTGCCGGCACCGAGTCCCAGCGACCGGCCGGGCGTCCACCCGGCCGAGGGGACGCGCCGCAAGCGGGTCGCCCTGTTGATCGGCTGCGCCCAGCGGGTGCTCGCCCCGCAGATCAACGAGGCGACCATCCGCCTGCTGACCCGCCACGGCGTCGAGGTCGTGGTGTCGAAGGGAGCCGACTGCTGCGGCGCCCTGACGCACCATATGGGCAAGGAGGATCTCGCCCACGCCGCCGCGAGGAAGACCATCGACGCCTGGACCAGGGAGATCGAGGGGGAAGGGCTCGACGCCATCGTCGTCAACGCGTCCGGCTGCGGCACCAGCGTCAAGGATTACGGCCACATGTTCCGCGAGGATCCGGCCTATGCCGCCAAGGCGGCGCGGGTGGCGGATCTCGCGAAGGACGTCACCGAGCTGTTGGACGGGATCGGGCTCTCCCGCCCGGTGGTGGAGACCGGGCAGGCCATCGCCTATCACTCCGCCTGCTCGATGCAGCATGGCCAGCGCATCAAGGAACCGCCGCGCGCCCTGCTGCGCGCCGCCGGCTTCCAGGTGAGGGAGATCCCGGACGCGCATCTGTGCTGCGGCTCCGCCGGCACCTACAACCTGTTGCAGCCGGAGCTGGCGGGGGAGCTGCGCGACCGCAAGGTCGCGGCCATCGAAAGCACCGGTGCCCAGGCGGTGGCGGCCGGCAATCTCGGCTGCATCGCCCAGATCGCGTCGGGTACCGGCCTGCCGGTGGTCCACACGGTGGAGCTGCTGGACTGGGCGACCGGCGGACCGCTGCCCGACGCGCTGGCCGGACGGGCGGCCTTCCGGCCGGGCGGGGCGCCTCGGGCGTGAGGGGGGCGTGACAGGCCGGGGCTTTCGGGCGACCACAATTCTGTGTTTATCTGCGCGCATCTGTGTCAGAAAATCCGCCCGCCTCACCGCCTATCGTCCCAGCCCGCCCGTCCAGGTCACAGCCTTGTCCTTGCCACCCACGGAAAACATCGGCATGAGCGCCGGCTACGGAATCACCCACCGCCTGTCGGCCTGGGGGGTGCACATCTTCACGGCCAGCGGCGCCGTGCTCGGCCTGCTCGGCCTGCTGGCGGCGGCGGCGGGCGACGCCAAGCTGTGCCTGATGTGGCTGGGCATCGCCCTGGTCGTCGATGGCGTCGACGGCACGCTGGCCCGTCGCGTCTCGGTCAAGCAGGTGCTGCCGGGGATCGACGGTTCGGCGCTCGACCTCGTCATCGATTACCTGACCTATGTCGTGGTGCCGGCGGTGTTCATGCACCGGTTCGGCCTGCTGCCCGGCGGGCTGGTCAGCGTCGGGCTGGCCGCCTGGGTGCTGCTGACGGCGCTCTATTGCTTCGCCAATGTCGGGATGAAGAGCGGCGACAATTATTTCGTCGGCTTCCCGGCGATCTGGAACGTGGTGGCCCTCTATCTCTGGCTGCTCGACCTCAGCCCCTGGTTCAACGCGGTGGTGGTGGTGGCGCTGGGGCTGTTGACCTTCACCACGGTCAAGTTCCTGCATCCCTTCCGCGTCAAGGCGCTGATGCCGTTGAACATCGGCGTGACCAGCGTCTGGCTGCTCTGCTGCATCGCGCTGGTGGTGCTGGAACCGGCGCGGCCGGGCTGGCTGTTCGGCCTGTGGCTGGCGACCTCGCTCTATTACGGCGCGGTCTGCGCCTGGCGGACTTTCCGCGGTCCCTGATGTCCGGCCCATCCGGCCGGGGAACCACGCCCGCGTGACGGGCGTTGCCGGGGAGGCGAGCCCGCCACGGCAGAGGAGGATCCCCGTCTTGCCCTCAGGCCACCTCCACCCGATCAGGCCCCGCCCGATCCGGATCGGCACCGCCGGCTGGAGCATTCCCAGCCATGCCGCGCCGGCCTTTCCCGCCGCCGGCACGCATCTGGAGCGCATCGCCCGCGTCCTGCCGATGACCGAGGTGAACAGCAGCTTCCACCGGCCGCACAAGCCGGAGACCTGGGCGCGCTGGGCGGCCTCGACCCCGCCCGGTTTCCGCTTCGCGGTGAAGCTGCCCAAGGCGATCAGCCATGACGCCCGGCTGATCGGCGCCGAAACGGCGCTGGAGCGCTTTCTGGCCGAGGCCGGGATGCTGGGCGACCGTTTCGGTCCGCTGCTGGTGCAGCTGCCGCCCAGCCTGGGCTTCGACCGGATGGTCGCGGAGGATTTCTTCGCCCTGCTGCGCGCCCGTTTCGACGGCGACGCCGTGTGCGAGCCGCGCCATCCCTCCTGGTTCACCGACGCGGCCGAGTCCCTGCTGGCCGCCCATCATGTCGCCCGCGTCGCCGCCGATCCCGCTCCGGCGCCGGCTGCGGCGGAGCCCGGCGGCTGGGACGGGCTGCGCTACTGGCGCCTGCACGGTTCGCCGGTGATGTACCGCTCCGCTTACGAACCGGCGGTGCTGGACGCGCTGGCCGAACGGTTCCAGGCGGAGGCGGCGTCGCGGCCGGTCTGGTGCGTCTTCGACAACACCGCCGACTTCCACGCTCTTGACGACGCGCTGGCGACGATGGCGCGGCTGGGGGCGGCCGAGGCCTGACCCGGCCCCTGACCCGGCTCCGGTGACCTGCCCGGCTCGCCATTCGGGGCGCCTCCAGCAGGGCCGAGACAGTGGATTGTTGCAAGATTATGATCCGCGGGAAGCCCTCCGAATTGGGGGCCGTGGCATCCTGGCGGAGCGGTCATGGAGTTCATCGTCCTACTGCTGGTCTTCGGCGTCGCCGTCCACCGCTTGAACCGGCGGCAGAACGAGCAGCGCATGGAGATCGCCGCGTTGCAGCGGCGCCTGGACAGGCTCGGGGGCCAGCCCGCCGCGGAGGTCAGCGCGGTGCCCGTGACGGCCGAGCCGCCGGTTCCGGCGGAGGACATCCCGCCCGAACCGGTCTTCGCCGACGAACGGGCCGACGAACGGGCTGACGAACAGGCCGACCAACCAGCCCGGCCGCCCGAACCGGCGCCTCCGCCGCCGCGCTCGGGATGGCGCGAACTGGAGGAGTCGCTGGCCTCGCGCTGGCTGATCTGGCTGGGCGGCGGCACCATGGCGCTGGCGGCGGCCTTCTTCATCAAGCTGTCGGTCGATCATGGCTGGCTCGGGCCGTCGGTCCGGGTGGCGCTGGGGCTGCTGGCCGGGCTGGGGTTGATGGTGGGGGGCGAATGGCTGCGCCGCCGGCCGATGCAGCGCGCCGTCGCGGCGTTGCGGCCGGATTACGTGCCGCCGGTGCTGACCGCCGCCGGCCTGTTCACCGCCTTCGTCAGCGTCTATGGCGGCTTCGCCCTGTTCGGGCTGTTCGCACCGCTGGTCGCCTTCGCGCTGCTGGCCGGACTGTCGCTGGCCGGCATCGGCCTGTCGCTGCTGCAAGGGCCGCTGATCGCGGCGCTGGGACTGCTGGCCGGCTATGTCTCCCCGCTTCTGGTCTCCACCGGCAATCCCGACGCCTGGAACCTGTTCGCCTATCTGCTGGCGCTGAACGGCGCCGGGATGGCGGTGGTGCTGTATCGCGGCTGGCGCTGGCTCGGCTGGGGCGCGCTGGCCGGTGCCGGGCTGTGGCCGTTCTTGTGGATGATCGACCCGTGGCGCGGCGGCGACGCGCTGCCGACCAGCCTCTATCTGCTGGTGACGACGGCGCTGTTCCTGGTGCCGGCGGTGTTGGGCGTGCTGGACCAGACGCCGCCGCAGCCGGTCCCCGCCAGCGGCTGGCGCACCGCGCTGCCGGACTGGATCCGGCGCAAGCGCCGCCATCCCGCCGACCGGTTGGCGATGATGGCGATGTGGGTGTTCGGGCTGCTGGTCGTCGCCGTCACCGGGCTCGATTCGCACGGCTCGGTGTCGCTGGCCGCACTCGCCCTGTTCGCCCTGCTGGCGCTGGTCGGCGGGCGGCGGACGGAGCGGATCGCCGGCATCGCCTGGATCGCGGCGCTGGCGGTGCTGCTGTCGCTGGAGTCCTGGAGCCTGCCTTACGTCCCGTCCAGCCCGCCGCCGTTGAATGCGCAGGGCCAGCCGCTGATCGCCATCGATCCGGCCGGCTATCCGGCTTCGGTCGTCCGCTTCCTGTGGGTGGCGGCGGGATTCGCCGCCCTGTTCGGCGTCGGCGGCTTCATCGCCTTGTGGGAGGCGCGGCGGGCGGCACTCTGGGCCTCGCTCTCGGCGCTGGCGCCGCTGGCCCTGCTGACGCTGGCCTATGCCCAGGTGAAGCCGCCGGAGACCGGCATCGGCTGGCCGGCGGCGGCGCTGGGGCTGGCGGCCCTGCTGGTCGGCGCCACCACGCCGCTGGCCCGCCACCGGCACCGGCCCGGCGCTTCGCTGGGGCTGGCCGCCTTCGCCGCCGGGGCCACCGGCGCCATCGCGCTCGGCGCCACCATGCTGTTGCAAGAGGCGTGGCTGACCGTGGCGCTGGCGATGCAGGTGCCGGTTCTCGCCTGGCTGGAGCGCCAGCTCGCCCTGCGCGAGCTGCGCGGCGTCGCCCTGCTGGTGGCCGGCGCGGTCCTGGTGCGGCTGGCGGTCAATCCCTATGTACTGGATTACGAGGGCTATGGCTGGATCGCCTACGGCTACGGCCTGCCGGCGCTGGGCTTCCTGCTGGCGGCGCGGGTGATGCGCGCGGCGCCGGACGGCAAGGGCGACGATCCGGTCGTGATGGTGCTGGAGGCCGGCGCCCTGGTCTTCACCACCCTGATGCTGTCGCTGGGCATCCATCGCTGGATGTCCGGCAGCCTGGAGGCCGCACCGTCGACCCTGGCCGAGGTGGCGCTGCACACGCTGTCCTGGCTCGGCCTCGCCCTGCTGCTGGCGGCCGACCGGCGGTGGAACGCGCGGGCGGTGGCGGTGTGGGGCCGGCGCCTGCTGGTCCTGCTGGCCGCCGCGACCGCCCTGCTCCTGCATCTGGGGGCGTTGAACCCGCTGTGGAGCGACGAGTGGGTCGGCGCGTGGCCGGTGGTCAACCGGCTGCTGCTGGCCTATGGCGCGCCGGCCGTGCTGGGGCTGCTCTATCTCTGGTACGACCCGCCCCCCTCGCGGGCCTTGCGCAACGCCGCCCCGGTGCTGCCGCTGCTGCTGCTCGCCGCCAACCTGGCGCTGGAGATCCGCCGCAGCTTCCAGGGGCCGGTCCTGTCCGGCTTCGAGATGTCGGACGCCGAATGGTACGGCTATTCCGCCGGCTTCCTGCTGCTGGCGGTGGCGATGCTGGTGGCGGGGATCCGCGCCGGCTGGGGATGGATGCGCCATGCCGGGCTGATCCTGGTGCTGGCGGTGGTCGCCAAGGTGTTCCTCAGCGACATGTCGGACCTGGAGGGGATGTATCGCGTCGCCTCCTTCCTCGGCCTCGGCCTCAGTCTGGTCGGCACCGGCTGGCTCTATCAGCGGCTGCTGCGCCCATCCCCCGGCCCGGCGGATGATTTGTTGGACGAACGGACGCATTGACAGGCCCGGCGGCGGGCGCTCCCATACGGGGACGGATGGGCCGGGATGAACCCGGCCCGCTCAAGCGGAGGAGCAAGGCCCGATGACGCGCGAGACGCACATGACCCGCGAAACGCACGGCACCGCCTATCCGATCCTGCCCGACGGCGAGGAGGGCTTCACCGTCGAGGCGGCGCGGATGAAGTTCGGCCCCGGCATGCTGGCGGAGCTGGGCGGCGACGCGCTGGCGCTCGGCATGACGCGGGTGGCGCTGTTCACCGATCCACGGGTCGCGGCGACGGCGCCCTTCGCCATGGCGCTCGAGTCGCTGAGGCGGGCCGGCGTCGATGCGGTGGTCTATGACCATTGCCGGGTCGAGCCGACCAGCGCCTCCTTCCTCGACGCCGCCGCCTTCGCGCGCGACGGCGGCTTCGACGGCTATGTCTCGATCGGCGGCGGGTCGGTGATCGACACCGCCAAGGCGGCGAATCTCTACGCCACCCACCCGGCCGACTTCCTCGCCTATGTCAACAAGCCGCTGGGGGAGGGCATCCCGGTGCCCGGCCCGGTCAGGCCGCACATCGCCTGTCCGACCACCTGCGGCACCGGCAGCGAGACCACCGGCGTCGCCATCTTCGACCATGTGGAGATGCGGGTGAAGACCGGCATCTCGTCGCGCCATCTGCGGCCGAGCCTCGCCGTCGTCGATCCGCGCACCATCGACAGCCTGCCGCCAGGCGCCATCGCCGCCACCGGCTTCGACGTGCTGACCCACGCCATCGAGAGCCATACCGCGCGCCCCTTCCGCTCGCGCCCGAAACCGGAGCAGCCGACGGCGCGCCCGCCCTACCAGGGCGCCAACCCATGGTCGGACATCGGCAGCCTGCAAGCGATCCGGCTGGGCGGGCAATGGCTGGAACGGGCGGTCAACGACCCCGACTGCCTGGAGGCGCGCGACGCCCTGATGTTCGCGGCGACGCTGGCCGGTCTGGCCTTCGGCAATGCCGGGGTGCACATCCCGCACGCCATGTCCTATTCGGTGGCGGGGATGAACCACAGCTTCACCGCGACCGGCTATGAGGCGGTTGAGCCGATGGTGCCGCACGGCATCTCGGTGGTGCTGAACGCGCCCGCCGCCTTCCGCTTCACCGGCCTGGCAGCACCCGAGGCCCATCTGCGCGCCGCCGAGGCGCTGGGGGCGGATGTGCGCGGTGCGGCGCCGGCGGATGGCGGCGAGCTGCTGGCGACCCGGCTGATCGCGATGATGCGGGCGACCGGCCTGCCGAACGGGCTGTCGGCGCTGGGTTACGGCGAGGCCGACATTCCGGGGCTGGTTCGGGGCGCAGCGGCTCAGCAACGCCTGCTGACCATCGCCCCGCGCCCGGTGTCGGAGGAGGATCTGCGCGGGCTGTACAAGGATGCGATGCGTTACTGGTGAGGGGTGCGAGGCGCGCCGCCTTCGAGTTTGGCGAGGGTGGCGGCTTGGCGGCGGGCGAACTCGTCGGTGTTTCCCTGCGCCGAGGCGCGGGGGCAGCGGCCTGGGCGTTCTCCAACGTGTCCAGCAGGCTCTCGGCGCGGTTGTAATCGCCTTTTTAAATGGCGGCGCGGGCCTCCGCCAATGTCGGGCGGTCATCCGGGCCGGCGGCCTGCTCCAATGCGGACACAGCTCCCGCATTCTGCTCGGCGTTGAGCCATTCCCAGATCGTTCCGGCGAATGTGGAGAGCGTATCGGTCATGGAAGCGCGCAGCTTTGGGGAGAATTGCACGCATCGTGCCATATGGGTGAAGTTTGCAACAAGCTGGACGTGTCACGTGCGGGCCGGCGCGCCGACAATGGCCCTCTCCCGTCCCGGGAGAGGGAGGGGACCCACGAAGTGGGGAGGGTGAGGGGTATGGCAAGAATCAAGAACCGCATGGTTCCTTGGATCACCCCTCACCCTTCCCACCGCTTTGCGGCGGGCCCCTTCCCTCTCCCGGGGCGGGAGAGGGAGACAGCTGCATTTTCCGCGAAAGGTTGCCGGGAACACCGCGCCGTTATAGGAATGATAACCTATATCCGCGCGGAGTCCCCATGCACCCCGTTGCCCGGTTTCCCACCCCCTTCACCATTCCACGCCGCCATCGCGCTGGCGGCGTGGAACAACTGAACAGGGGCCGGAAAACCGTTTCACGGTGTTTCAAACGTTCCATCCGCTCCAGCGAAACAGGGGTGCCGACATCAGAACTGATCCTCGCTCAGCGCCATCACCGTGTTGCGGGCGCTGGCGATGGTCGGCAGCAGGGCGGGGGCGGTCGCCAGAACCTGCTCGGCATAGAAGCGGGCGACAATCAGCTTGGCTTCCAGGAAAGAGGCGTTGGCGCCGGGCCGGCGCAGCCCCTCCATCGCCGTCATCGCCGAGCGCGCCAGCATCCAGCCGCCGGCAACATTGCCCCACAGCTTCAGATAGGCCACCGCGCCGGCCGCCGCCCCTTGCAGGTCGCCCTCGGCCTGGGTGGCGACCATCCAGTCGATGGCCTTGTCGAGCGCGTCCAGCCCGGCCGACAGCTCGCTGCGGATCACCGCGAGGTCGTCGCCGGGGGCCGTTCCCAGTTCCGCCACCGTCGCCCGCATGTCGGCGACGAAGGCCCGCGCCGCCGCCCCCTTGTCGCGGCCGGTCTTGCGGAAGGTCAGGTCGTTGCCGTGGATGCCGTTGGTGCCCTCATAGATCGGGGTGATGCGGGCGTCGCGGTAATGCTGGGCCGCCCCCGTCTCCTCGATGAAGCCCATGCCGCCATGGATCTGCACGCCGGTGGAGGCGACCTCGCAGCCGATGTCCGTCGACCACGCCTTGACGATCGGGGTCAGCACATCGACCCGCGCCAATGCTGCGGCGCGCACCGTCGCATCCGCGTGGTGGCGGGAGATGTCCAGCTGCGTGCCGGCATAGAGCGCCAGAGCGCGGGCGGCTTCCGTCTTGGCCCGCATGTCCAGCAGCATGCGGCGGACGTCGGGATGCTTGATGATGGCGACGCCGGACCCCTTGGGATCGGCCAGATCCTTGCTCTGCACCCGGCTCTTCGCGTAGTCGCGGGCCTGCTGGTAGGCGCGCTCGGCGATCGCGACGCCCTGGATGCCGACGCCGAGCCGGGCATTGTTCATCATGGTGAACATGTATTCGATGCCGCGGTTCTCCTCGCCGACGAGGTAACCGATGGCGCCCTCGTCGTCGCCATAGGCCATGACGGCGGTCGGGCTGGCCATGATGCCCAGCTTGTGCTCCAGGCTGGCGCAGCGCAGGTCGTTGCGCCGGCCGGGCGTGCCGTCGGCCTCGGGCAGGAATTTCGGCACGATGAACAGGCTGATGCCCTTGATGCCGGCCGGGGCGTCGGGCAGGCGGGCCAGCACCAGATGGATGATGTTCTCCGTCAGGTCATGCTCGCCATAGGTGATGAAGATCTTCTGGCCGGTGATGCGATAGCTGCCGTCGCCGGCCCGCGCCGCCCGGGTCCGCACCGCGGCGAGGTCGCTGCCCGCCTGCGGTTCGGTCAGGTTCATCGTCCCGGTCCACTCGCCGGAGATCATCTTCGCCAGATAGACCGCCTTCTGTTCGGCGCTGGCATGCTCGGTCAGCAGATCGACCGCACCCTGGGTCAGCAGCGGGCACAGGCCGAAGGACAGGTTGGACGACTGCCACATCTCGTTCACCGCGAAGGCGACGGTCCAGGGCAGGCCCTGCCCGCCATGCTCCGGCTCGAAGGGCAGGCTGTTCCAGCCGGCCTCTGTGAACTGGGCGTAGGCGTCCTTCCAGCCGGTGGCGGTGCGGACGACGCCGTTTTCCAGCGTCGCCCCCTCCTTGTCGCCGATCCGGTTCAGCGGGGCGAGCACGCCGGAGGCGAATTTGCCGGCCTCCTCCAGGATGGCGTCGACCAGATCGGGGGCGGCGCCGTCGCAATGGGGCAGGGCGGCGATGGCGTCGAGGCCGACCACCTCGTTCAGGACGAAGCGCAGATCGTCGACCGGAGCGGTGTAGGTCATGGCGGAACGGATCTCCCAGGGCGGATTTGTTCGGAGCGGATTGTTTGGTTCACCTATAGGTCAACATACAGCATCGCATGGTCCTTGGCGAGAGGGCGGGATGCCGCGCGTCCTGAAAGGCGAGGATCAAAGGCTGGGCCCGCCACGGGGCGGCCTCAACCCCTCCCCGAACTGGCACGGCGTCTGCATGGATGGTTTCGCCTTCCATCGGGGCCTCTCACACGGGGATCGACCCATGACCTACGCTTCCGCCCTCGGCAATCCCAGCGACACCGCCGCCCAACAGGCCCGCGCCGCCCGCGGTCCGGCCAATGTGGAGGCCGCCGTGCGCAATGCCAGCGCGAAGACCGGGGTCGATTTTGCCTACCTGATGGAAAAAGCTGCCGTCGAGAGCGGATACCGCACGGATGTGAAGTCCTCCTCCTCGTCGGCGACCGGGCTCTACCAGTTCATCGACAGCACCTGGCTGCAAACCATGAAGGACCATGGCGCCGACCATGGCCTCGGCAAATACGCCAGCGCCATCCAGACCCGCGGCGACGGCCGCCCCTATGTCTCCGATCCGGAGATGAAGAAGGAGATCCTGGACCTGCGCAAGGACCCCAACGTCTCCGCCCTGATGGCCGCCGAATACACCCGCGACAACAAGGAATATCTGGAGGAGACGGTGGACGGCAAGATCGGCTCGACCGAGCTGTATCTGGCGCATTTCCTCGGGGCCGGCGGGGCGTCCAAGTTCCTGAACGCGATGCAGGAGAATCCCGGCCGCACCGCCCGCGACGTCTTCCCCGACGCCGCCGCCGCCAACAAGAACGTCTTCTATGACAAGAGCAGCGGCAAGGCGAAGTCGTTGCAGGAGATCTACGACCGCTTCGCCTCCAAATTCTCCGAGAATCCGCTGTCCAGCTTCGCCCCGGCCCAGGTGGTGAACGACGCGGTGCGCAAGCGGGACATGCCCGATGGCTTCACCACCCAGGTGCCGATGGCTCCGGTCAAGGCGCTGAACGGCACGCCGCTGTCGATCTATCAGGTGCTGGCGCTGAACGCGCTGGAGACGCCGGACGAGGTCGACAGCGTCAGCGGCCGTCCAGCCCGCCTGCGCGACAAGGAGCACCGCCGCATGCGCGACGAGCCGGTCCGCACCGATCAGGCGGCCGGCAACGGCGTCGCCGTCGGCTTCGGGTTGGGGCTGGGCCGGATCGTCGGCTCGGAATCGGCGACCCCGGTCGCCTCGGCCACGGCGGGGGCGGCTGGAACCGACGTGGTCGCCAAGGCGGCGTGAGGTCGGAGGCGGGGCAGGCGGCCGGGCGGCGGGGGCAAAATGCCCTACTCTGGCGCTTTGACTTGATCGCCGGATGGGTGCAAGGTCGCGCCGTTTTTTGGCGCTCACCCCTCAGGACCGATCATGAGCAACCAGCAGCCCGCCGTCACCTTCGAGGAAATCCGCGCGCTCGTGCGCAACCTGCCCGGCCCCGACCTGGAGGCCGGCACCGCGGCCCTCCAGCGCGAACGGCAGCTGACCAAGCCGGCGGGCTCGCTCGGCCGGTTGGAGGAGATCGCGCAATGGATGGCGACCTGGCAGGGCCAGCATCCGGCCGAGGTGCGCCGGCCGCGCGTCGCCGTCTTCGCCGGCAACCATGGCGTGGCCGCCCGCGGCGTCTCGGCCTATCCGGCCGAGGTGACGGTGCAGATGGTCGCCAACTTCCAGACCGGCGGTGCCGCGGTCAACCAGCTCTGCGAGGTGGCCGACGCCGACCTGCGCGTCTATGAGCTGGATTTGGACAACCCGACCGCCGACTTCACCCAGGGCCCGGCCATGGGCGAGGAGGAGTGCTGCCGCACCATGGCCTACGGCATGATGGCGGTGGAGATGGGTGTCCAACTGCTGGCGCTGGGCGAGATGGGCATCGCCAACTCGACCTCGGCGGCGGCGCTCTGCCTCGCGTTGTTCGGTGGCGAGGCGGCCGACTGGACCGGCCGCGGCACCGGCGTCGACGATGCCGGGCTGGCCCGCAAGATCGCCGCGGTCGAGGCCGGCGTCGCCGCCAACCCGCAGGCCAAGGACGACCCGTTCGAGGCGCTGCGTCGCCTGGGCGGTTACGAGTTCGCCGCCATCGCCGGCGCCATCCTGGCCGCCCGTGTCGCCCGCGTCCCGGTGCTGCTCGACGGCTTCGCCTGCACCGCCGCCGCCGCCGTGCTGTACAAGGCCGATCGCCGCGCGCTCGACCATTGCATGGTCGCCCATCGCTCGGTCGAGCCGGGCCACAGCCGCCTGATGCGGGCCATCGGCAAGGAGCCGCTGCTCGATCTCGGCATGCGGCTGGGCGAGGGCTCCGGTGCGGCGCTGGCGATCAACATCGTCCGGGCGGCCACCGCCTGCCATGCCGGCATGGCGACCTTTGCCGAGGCCGGCGTCAGTACCCAGGGGTGATGCGGAGCGGGGGCGTTAGCCCCCCACCCTCACAGCATCCCGTCGGCCAGATCGCTGATCGCCGCCGACAGGAACAAATCCAGCATCACCAGCGCCGCCGCCGCCAGTCCCGACAGGGACAAAGCGGTGCGCAGGACGAACCACTGGTAGGTCAGCATCGCCATCATCACGCCGAAAACCAGCGATTCGGACAGCATCTCCGGCAACAGGCCGGCGGCGGACAGCAGGATGGCCGGCAGATAGATCGCCATCTGCACCACCGCCGACCAGTTGTAGGCGGTCAACGCGCCGGGATAGAGCTCTTCCTTGCCGAGCAGCGCCGCTATGCGGAACAGGGCGAGCGGGAAGGCGGTCCAGCTGACGACATAGGCGATGCCTTCCACCGTCACCAGTTGCAGGACTGGCGTGCCGTCGAGCTGGCCCCACAGCCGGATCACCAGCAGCAGGGCATAGGCCGGCAGCACCACGACAGCCGCATGGAAGGAATTCAGCGCCCCGTCCGGGGTGCGGTCGAAGAACTCCATCCCCGTCCGGTCGAAGCGGGCCAGCCGCCAGGCGCCGGTCAGCGCGGACAGGATGGCGGGGGCGGTCAGCGGCATCGTCTTGTCCCGGTCAGGCGTCCTACCCCGCGAGGCGTGCGAAGACGCCCGTCAGGATCGACTCGTAGATGGCGGTCAGCTGGCGCAGATCCTCCACCGAGCAATATTCGTCCACCTTGTGCATGGTCTGGCCGACCAGCCCGAATTCCACCACCGGGCAGACATTCTTGATGAAGCGGGCGTCCGACGTGCCGCCGGTGGTCGAATAGTCCGGCCGGCGCCCGGTCACGCCCTCCACAGCCTCGGCCACCAGTTCGGTCAGCGGGCCGGGCGGGGTGACGAAGCTGTCGCCGGAGCAATAGACCTCCAGCTCATAGGCGCCGCCGACGGCATCGAAGGTCCGGCGCAGCCATGCCTCGATGCCGGCCGGGGTATGGGCGTCGTTGAAGCGGATGTTGAAGGTCGCCTTGCCCTGGGCGGGGATGACGTTGGTCGCCGCGTTGTCGACGTCGATGGTGGTCAGCGCCAGGGTGGAGGGCTGGAAATGCTCGGTGCCCTCGTCCATCGGCTGTTCGGTGATGGCGGCCAGCATGCGGACCAGCCGCGGCAGCGGGTTGTCGGCCAGATGCGGATAGGCGACGTGGCCCTGGGCGCCGAACACGGTCAGGAAGCCGGTCAGGCTGCCGCGCCGGCCGATCTTGATCATGTCGCCCAGCGCCTTGGGGTTGGTCGGCTCGCCGACGACGCAGGCGTCGATGCGTTCGCCGCGCTCGGTCATCCAGTCCAGCACCTTGCGGGTGCCGTTGACCGCCACCCCCTCCTCGTCGCCGGTGATCAGCAGGCTGATCGAGCCGGCGGGCGGGCCGTCCTGAAGGCGGCGCGAAACGGCGGCGACGAAGGCGGCGATGGCGCCCTTCATGTCCACCGCGCCACGGCCGAACAGCCGCCCGCCCATCACCGCGCCGGCGAAGGGATCGACCGTCCAGCCGCGGTCGCCCGGCGGCACCACGTCGGTGTGGCCGGCGAAGCAGAAATTGGGCCCCTCCGTGCCGAGCCGGGCATAGAGATTCTCCACCGGCTCCGTCCCTTCCTGCTGGAAGCGCAGGCGGTGGCAGGTGAAGCCCATCGGTGTCAGCGCCGCCTCCAGCACGCCGAGCGCGCCGTCGTCGCGCGGCGTGACGCTGGGGCAGCGGATCAGATCCTGGGCGAGGGCGACGGGGTCGATGGTCATGGAAGGTCCGGATTCGCAAGCCATGGTCCCGCCCCGGCCTCTTGCCCAAAATGGTTTTAAGCAGGAGGCCGGAACGGGCTTAGAAGCGGATCAATCGCGCAACAGGTCGTTGATCGCGGTCTTCGAGCGGGTCTTCTCGTCGACGCGCTTGATGATGACGCAGCAGTACAGGCTGGGGCCGGGCGTGCCGTCGGGCAGCGGCTTGCCGGGCAGCGAGCCGGGGACGACGACCGAATAGGCCGGGACGCGGCCGACGAAGACCTCGCCGGTGTGGCGGTCGATGATCTTGGTCGAGGCGCCGATGAAGCAGCCCATGGAGATGACCGCTCCCTCCTCGACGATCACGCCCTCGACGATCTCGGAGCGGGCGCCGATGAAGCAGTTGTCCTCGATGATGACCGGGTCGGCCTGCAGCGGCTCCAGCACGCCGCCGATGCCGACGCCGCCCGACAGGTGGACGTTCTTGCCGATCTGGGCGCAGGAGCCGACGGTGACCCAGGTGTCGACCATGGTGCCGCTGTCGACATAGGCGCCGACATTGACGAAGCTCGGCATCAGGATGACGCCGGGGGCGACATAGGAGGACTTGCGGGCGATGGCGCCGGGCAGGGCGCGGAAACCGGCATTCTGGAACTGGCCTTCGGTCCAGCCCTCGAACTTCGGCGGCACCTTGTCGTACCAGGAGGAGCCGGCGGGGCCGCCGGGGATCATCTCGTTGGCGTTCAGGCGGAAGGACAGCAGAACCGCCTTCTTCAGCCACTGATTGACCGTCCAGCCGCCGGCGGTCTTCTCGGCGACGCGCAGGTCGCCGGCGTCCAGCGCGTCCAGCGCCGCGTTAACGGCGTCACGGACGGGGCCGGTGGTGGCGGTGGTGAGATCGGCGCGGTTTTCCCAGGCGGCGTCGATGGTGGCTTGGAGGCTGGCGTGGCTCATGGCGCGGTCGTTCTGCTGTCGATTGTCCAAGGGACGGCACCATGGAGCCGGTCCGCTCCCCTGTCAACCACACCCGGTTCGGCGACCGGCCGCAAGGCTCTAGACCCCCGCCACCGCCGCCAGCCAGGAGGGCAGATCGTCGACGGTGTGGTCGATATGGACCCCGGCGCCGACGCCGGCCTTCTCATACTCCTTCTCGCCGCGGACCCAGATCGTGGTCATGCCCAGCGCATGGGCGGGGGCGAGGTTGCGGGCGATGTCCTCCACCATGCAGGCATCCGCCGGATCGACGCCGTGGCGCTCCACCAGCGTGGCGTAGGGGCGGGGATCGGGCTTCGGCACATAGCCGCCGGCGGCGATGTCGAACACCGCCTCGAAGCGGTCGAGGATGCCGAGCCGGCCGGCGACATTCTCGGCATGGCGGACCGAGCCGTTGGTGTAGATGATCTTGCGGCCGGGCAGCGTCGCCAGCGCGTCGTCCAGCAGGGCGGAGGGCTGGATGCCGGTGACGTCGATGTCGTGGACATAATCCATGTAGGCGACGGGATCGACGTCATGTTCCGTCATCAGGCCGCGCAGCGTCGTGCCGTAGTCGCGGAAGAAGCGCTTCTGGCGGACCCGCGCCTCGTCCATGCCGATGTTGAATTGGGCGGCGATGAACTCGCTGATCCGGCGGTCGACCTGGGCGAACAGGTTGCAGGATGCCGGGTAGAGCGTATTGTCAAGGTCGAAGATCCAGACGGCGCGGTCGCGGAGCGCGGCGGGCGGCCTGAGGGCGGGAGCGGGCGCCGGTGCGGCGGAGGAGGTCGGGACGGTCATCCCCCGAGAATGGGGCCGCCGGCCGCCGGCGGCAAGGCGCTTTGCGGGGCCGGCGCCGGCCGGTGCCCTTCCCGCCGATCCTCGCCATCGGGGGTTCCCCGCCTCGTTGGTTGATTGAAGATTAACCCTTAAAAGGGTAGCATGCGCCGGAGGTTGCAATGCCTTGCAGCCCGAAGTTTTCGCCAGCCCGCCTTGTGGTTTGCCCAATCTGGGATCGCCGTGGACCTTCTCCTGACAACCGGTATCTCCGCCTCCGACGCCGGCCAGCCCGGTTCCGTGACGCTGGTCGCGCTGTATCCCGGCCCGGCTCTGCGGCTGGATCCGTCCCTTGCCGTCGCCGAGGCGAATGCCGAGGCGGAGGACATGATGGACAGCGACCCGCGCTGGCTGCCGGAGCTGCGCAACTGGCTGTCGGGGGCCAGCGTGGCGCCGGGATTGCGGTCGGTTCCGGTGGAGTCGCTGCGCGGGATCATGATCGTCGAATGGGCCGGCGTGCCGTTGCCCGACGGCGGCTTCCTGCTGCTCGGCCGCGACGACACGCTGGAACGGCAGCTGCGTCACACGCTGACCGAATCGCGGCGGCGCTACAAGGATTTGGTGGAGGTCTCGTCCGACTTCGCCTGGGAGACCGGGCCGGACGGCGGTTTCGTCTTCGTCAGCCACAAGGGTGCCCTCGGCTATCCGGCCGATGCGCTGATCGGCCGCGACCCGCGCAGCCTGGCGCTGGAGGAGGCGGAGGATCTGCCCCTGCCCTTCGATTGCCGCCGCGCGGTCGACCAGACGGAGCTCTGGCTGAAGAGCGCCGATGGGACGCCGGCCTGCGTCGTCGCCTCCGCCCTGCCGCTGTTCGGGCCGCAGGGCGACTGGATCGGCGCCCGCGGCGTCTGCCGTGACGTGACGGAGCAGGTGCTGCGCTCCAACGAGCTGGCGCGCATCCGTTACCGCGAGCGCCTGCTCGGCCACATCGTCCACACCCTGCGCGACCGGCTCGATGCCGCGGAGGCTCTGGCCGTGGCCGCGACCGAGACGGCCAGGGCGCTCAGCGCCGACGGCTGCCGCATCTACCGGGCGGAGGAGGGGGCGGTGCCGGGCGGCACCCGCGTCGTCCTCTCGCTGGTCGCGGAGTTCGGCGCCAAGCTTCCGGAGGTCGGCACCGCCCTGCTCGACCGCATCGCTACCGGCAAGGGGCTGGTGGTCGACCGGTTGGGCGATGTCCAGCTGATCGGCGAGCGGACCGAGTACCGGCAGGCGGTGAATGGCGCGCTGCTGGTCTGGCGCACCGCAGATTCGGAACCCTGGGACGATGACGACCGCCAACTGATGGCGGGCGTCGCCGACCATATCGGCATCGCCCATGCTCATCTCGCCTATCAGGAACGGCTGCGCCGCCTGTCGGAGCGTGACGGGCTGACCGGCCTGTTCAATCGCCGCACCTTCTTCGAACGGCTGGACGAATCGATCTCCCGCCCGGACAGCGGCCCTTCGGCGTTGCTTTATGTCGATCTCGACAATTTCAAGGCGGTGAACGACCTGCATGGTCACCAGCAGGGCGACGCGGTGCTGAAGGCCATCGGCACGCTGCTGTCCACCGGCGTCCGGCCCGGCGACCTGCCGGGGCGGCTGGGCGGCGACGAGTTCGTCCTGTGGCTGGGCCGCACCGACGAGGCGAAGGCCCGCATCGTCGCGGAGCGGCTGCTGACCGGCATGCGCGAGCTTGCCCACCTGTCGGCCGGTCCCGAAAAGCCGCTGGGCCTGTCGATCGGCATCGCCGTTCACAGTCCCGGCCGCGGCGAGACGGTTCGGGAGTTGACCGAGCGCGCCGATGCGGCCATGTACCACGCCAAGAAGAGCGGCAAGGGCCATTACGCCCTCGCCCCCGCCCATCAGGTCTGTTCGCCCGACAGTTCCGCCGCGGAGCCTGCCCCGTGACCCCGCCAGCCACCCCGCGTTCCGAAGCGTTCGATCCCGCCGACTATGAATCCGCCAAGCGGATGGTGCAGAGCGAGGATCCGGCGATCCGCCGGAAGGTCGCCGAGCATCCCAAGACCCGGCCGGAATTGTTGTATTTCCTCGCCGCCGATGCCGCGGCCGAGGTGCGGCGCGCCATCGCCACCAATGCCGGCACGCCGCGCCAGGCCGACCTGCTGCTGGCCAAGGATCGCGAGGTCATGGTGCGGCGGGCGGTGGCGCAGAAGATCGCCCGCCTGTTGCCCGAACTGTCGGCGGATCAGGCGATCCAGATCGAACGCCTGACGGTGGAATGCCTGGAAACGCTGGCCCGCGATCAGGCGAGCGAGGTACGCGGCATCCTGGCCGAAGCGCTGAAGGATCTGCCCAACGCCCCGCACGGCGTCATCAACCGGCTGGCCCGCGATGTGGAGCTGTCGGTCTGTGCGCCCGTCCTGCAACATTCGCCGATCCTCACCGAAGAGGATCTGACCGACATCATCATGAAGGGGCCGGTGCGGGGCGCGATGACCGCCATCGCCAGCCGGCACAATGTCTCGGCCTCCGTCGCCGACGCCATCGCGCGGTCGGACGACGAGGCGGCGGTGACGGCGCTGCTCGGCAACCCCTCGGCCCAGATCCGCGAGGAGACGCTCGACCGCATCCTCGACCATGCGCCGCAGCACGAGCCCTGGCATTCACCGCTGGTCCGCCGCCCCCGGCTGCCGGCGCGGGCGGTGGCGCGGCTGGCCAGCTTCGTCGCCGACAGCCTGCTGAAGGTTCTCCAGGACCGCGACGATCTGGAGCCGGAGGCGGCGCGCGGGCTGGTCGAGGCGGTGCGCCAGCGGGTGGGGCAGGCCGCGGCGGCGGTACCCGGTCTGCCGCTCGGCCCGGTCGATTTCGGCGAGGAGACGGCCGGCGGTGCCGCCGCCGGGCCGGAAAAGCCGGTCGAACGCCCCAGCGACAAGGCGGCCCGCCTGAACAAGGAAGGCAAGCTGACCGAGAAGCTGATCGAAGGCTCGATGGTGGAGGGCGACCGCGGCTTCGTCATGGCGGCGCTGGCGGAGCTGTCGGGGATTCCGCTGCCGGTGGTGGACCGCATCGTCGCCACCCACGCGCCGCGCGCCGTGACCGCGCTGGTGTGGCGTACCGGACTGTCGATGCGCTTCGCCCGGCAGGTCCAGCTACGGCTCGCCCAGATTCCGCCAAAAACAGCGCTTAATGCTCGCGACGGCACCCATTACCCGATGACCGACGAAGAGATGCGCTGGCAGCTCGAATTCTTCGGCGTCGAGGCGAAGGCGTGACGTTTTCCACTGCTCTCGGATTTTCTCCGGCATGCGTGTCGCCTTTCTCGCCTTCTTCGTCGTCCTGATCGCGGCATCCACCGGTTTCGCCGCCCCGCCGCGCGAAACGCCGGAGGAGCGCGAGGTCGCCGCGACCTTCGACGCCGCCCGCAGCGCGCTGGCCGAAAAGCGCGGATCGGCGGTGATCCCGCTGCTGAGCCGCAATTCGGTCAAGGCTCTGGAGTCGGTGCGCGAGGCCGCCCGTCAGCCCGGCGATGCGCCGTTGCAGCGGCTGGAGCCGGCGGAACGCTTCGCCGCCATGGGCTTGCGCCGCTATCTTGGCCCGGCGGAACTGCGCCGCATGTCGGTCGGCGACATCGCCAACTATGCGCTGGCCGCCGGCTGGCTCGGCCCCAACATCATCGCCCGCAGTGGGCTGGGGCCGGTGCGGGTGAAAGGCGACCGGGCATCCGGCCTGCTGATGGTCGACAACCGGCCGGCGCTGGTTCCCGCCGACTTCGTCCGGGAGGGCGGGGCCTGGCGCATCGACCTTGCCAGCGTCTTCACCTTCGGCAGCCAGATGCTGAAAGGTTTCGCCGCCATGTCGGGCAAGGACGAGACCGCCTATATCGCCGATCTCCTCGACCGGCTGCCGGCCAAGCCGGGTGCGATGAAGACGCGGTGAACCGCAGGGCATCATCCCTCCAATGATCCTCATCGGGGCGATTCGAGCGATTGCTTAGACTCGCGCGGCTTCCACCATGTGTTGGCGCCGACGGTCGCCTGCCGGGAGCGGATGGGCCAGCTGATCGACGCCCGCAATCTGCTGGCCCATCATGTCCGCAGCGTCTACGGCTCCGGCGACTGGATGGCGCGCCGGGGCGGGTCCGCCGCCTGACCCTTCCGCATCCGGACGGCATCAGTCGGCGAGACCGATCGCCTCCTCGATGATCGCCTGATCCAGCTTGGCGCCGGTCAACATGGCGCCGGTCAGGTCGGCACCGGTCAGGTCGGCCTCGCTGAGATCGGCACCGGTCAGGTCGGCACCGGCCAGATTGGCGCCGACGAGATTGGCCTTGCGCAGATCGGCCTTGCACAGCGACGCCTGGCCCAGCCGGGCGCGTTGCAGGTTGGCGCGCCAGATATGGCCGCTCATCGTCTGGATATGGACCGGGCCGAGCTGGGCGCCGGTCAGATTGGCGCCGGTCAGGGTGGCGCGCTCGAAATTCACGCCGCGCAGGTCGGCGTTGGAGAGATCGGCCTTGCGCAGGTCGGCCAGCGACAGGTCGGCGATCGCCATCGACGTGCCGGACAGGTTCGCCCCGCGCAACGCGATGCATTGCAGGATCGCCGCCGACAGGTTGATGCCCTCCAGCATCCGTCCGGACAGATCCAGGGCGGAAAGGTCGGCGCGCTTGCCGGTCTTGCCGCCGCTGTCGATCCAGGTCAGATGCTCCATCAGCATGTCGCGGAGATCGTCCTCCGGATTCTCCAGCGTCTTGGCGAGAACCGCCGCCTGGAGGTTGGGAGAGCGCATCTGTGCGGCGTCCAGGATGGCGCCGATCAGGGTGGCGCCGGTGAAGTTGGTGCGGTTGATGGCGCAGCCGGTCATCACCGCCCCCGACAGCCGGGCTCCCGAAAGGTTCGCCTCCGTCAGGTCGGCGTCGGTCAGGTCGCAGCCGGTCAGGTTGGAGCCGGTGAGGTTGGCCCGCATGAATTTCGTGCCGCGCAGGATGGCGTCGGTCAGGTCGGTCTGCATGACGAAGGCGTTGGCGACCTTCGCCCGCGACAGGTCGGCGCCGCGGATGGTCGCCGCCGTCAGTTCGGAGGTGAGGACGGAGTCCTCATGTTCATGCGCGTACATCGCGCCGCTGGAATCATAATGCAGCAGCGTGCCGTCGCGCAGGTCCACCTCCACCAGGGTCGCCTCGCTCAGAACCGCGCCGCGCAGGCAGGCGCCGCGCAGGTCGGCCCGCCGCAGATCGGCCTTCTCCAGATTGGCGAGCCTGAGGTCGGCGGCATAGAGATTGGCGTTGGCGAGGTTGGCGCCGGTCAGCCGGGCGCTGAACAGCTTGGCGCCGGACAGGTCGGCGTCGGACAGGTCGATGCCGGACAGATCGAGATGCGACAGGTCGCGCATCTTCAGATTGGCACGGACGCCGCCGGGCTGGCTCTTGCGGAAGGCCTGGTGCCGCAACAGGATCGCGTTGAGCTGGCTTTGGTTCAGCTTGGTTCGCGGGCTGTTGGACCCAAAGCCCTGGGCGGACGACATCGCCGGGATACCCTCTCTGTGTGGTTGCCCATACTGTAAAAGAGTCGCCAAAATTTCGTTAAGGGTCTGCGAACTGTGACAAGCTTGGGACCGATAACCACCGATCGCAAGGCGGATCTTCGGTCACGGGCGCGGGTCGGGCGGGAAAAAGCCGTTTGTGACGGTTGACTCGGCCCGTCCGCTTCTCTATGGTCCGCCGACCTGTCTCCCGCAAAGCCGATAGACCGGGTACCCCGGCCCCATGCCGGGTATCTCCGCCAGTCCGCGAATTTCGCGCACTGGCGCTTTCGTGCTTGTGCGGGTGGCGGCTCTGACGCTGGACCCGGAACTGGGGAACGAGTATCGCATGTTCGAAGGCCTGACCGGACGCCTGGGCGACATCTTCGACAAGCTGCGCCGCCGTGGCGCGCTGACCGAGGAGGACGTCTCCGCCGCACTGCGCGAGGTTCGCGTGGCGTTGCTGGAGGCCGACGTCGCCCTGCCCGTCGTCAAGCAGTTCGTCACCCAGGTGAAGGAACGCGCCGTCGGGCAGGAGGTGCTGAAGTCGGTCACCCCCGGCCAGCAGGTCATCAAGATCGTCCATGACAACCTCGTGGAGATGCTGGGCGAGGGCTCCGAGATCAACCTGAACGCCGCCGCCCCGGTGCCGGTGCTGATGGTCGGTCTCCAGGGCTCGGGCAAGACCACCAGCACCGCCAAGATCGCGCTCCGCCTGAAGACGAAGGAGCGCAAGAAGGTCCTGATGGCGTCGTTGGACGTCCGCCGTCCGGCCGCCCAGGAGCAGTTGAAGGTTCTCGGCGAGCAGACCGGCGTCGCCACGCTGCCGATCGTTCCGGGACAGGATCCGGTCGCCATCGCCAAACGCGCCATCGAGACCGGCCGTCTCGAAGGCTATGACGTCGTCATGCTCGACACCGCCGGCCGCCTCGCCATCGACGAGGAGCTGATGGCGGAGGTCGCGGCGGTCCGCGACGCGACCAAGCCGGTGGAAACCCTGCTGGTCGCCGACGCGATGACCGGCCAGGACGCCGTCACCGTCGCCACCAATTTCAACGACAAGGTCGGCATCACCGGCATCGTGCTGACCCGCATCGACGGCGACGCGCGCGGTGGCGCCGCCCTGTCGATGCGCCAGATCACCGGCAAGCCGATCAAGCTGCTGGGCGTCGGCGAGAAGATCGACGCGCTGGAGCCCTTCCACCCCGACCGCATCGCCGGCCGTATCCTCGGCATGGGCGACGTGGTGTCGCTGGTGGAGAAGGCCGTCGAGACCATCGACAAGGACGAGGCTGAAAAGCTCGCCCGCAAGATGGAGAAGGGCCAGGGCTTCGACCTCGACGACATGGCGATGCAGCTGAAGCAGCTCCGCAAGATGGGCGGCATGTCCGGCCTGATGGGGATGCTGCCGGGCATCGGCAAGATCAAGGACCAGCTGAAGGACGCCAACGTCGACGACGGGATGATCAAGCGCCAGGAGGCGATCATCTCCTCGATGACCAAGGCGGAGCGCAAGAATCCCGACATCATCAAGGCTTCGCGCCGCAAGCGCATCGCCGCCGGTTCCGGCACCTCGGTGCAGGAGGTCAACAAGCTGCTGAAGCAGTTCGAGACCATGCGCGGAATGATGAAGCAGGTGCAGAAGCTGGGGAAGAAGGGGATGCTGCGCGGCGGTCTCGGCAATCTGCTGCCCAAGGGTTTGGGCGGCTTCGGCGGGAAGGGGCCTTTCGGCTGATCCGACCGCCTCACCAGTTCATCTGACAACCGTTTGACTTGAGAAGAGAAAGTTTCGACCAATGGCTCTGAAGATTCGTCTGGCTCGCGGTGGTGCGAAGAAGCGTCCGTTCTACTCGATCGTCATCGCGGACGCCCGCAGCCCGCGTGACGGCCGCTTCATCGAGAAGATCGGCACCTACAACCCGATGCTGCCGCGCGAGCATGAGCAGCGCATCATCCTGGACGCCGAGCGCGCCAAGCATTGGCTGTCGGTCGGCGCCCAGCCGACGGAGCGTGTCGTCCTCTTCCTGGCCAATGCCGGCCTGGTCGAGAAGCCCGCCGTCCGCGAGACCCCGAAGAAGTCGGCTCCGAAGGCCAAGGCGCAGGAGCGTCTGAAGGCCGAGGCTGCCGCCGCCGCTGCCGCCGCCGAAGCCTAAGGTTGGGACAGAGGTCTGGGTTGAGGTCGTGACGACGTGCCGGGTGCTCCTTCGATGACCGTCAAAATCTGTGTCGGCCAGTTCGCGGGATCGCACGGCGTGCGGGGGCTGGTGAAGCTGCGCAGCTTCACCGCCGAACCCGCCGACATCGCGACCTATGGCCCGCTGTCGGACGAGGCCGGCGCCCGCCGCTTCACGCTGACGCTCCAGGGCATGGTCAAGGATAACTTCCTGGCCAAGGTCGATGGGGTGACGAGCCGGGAGCAGGCCCAGGCGCTGGCGGGGGTCCGGCTCCATGTCGACCGCGACGCCCTGCCGGCGACGGAGGACGAGGACGAGTTCTACCATGCCGACCTGATCGGTCTGCGGGCGGAGCTTGCCGATGGAAGCCTCTACGGCACGGTGAAGGCGATCTATGACTTCGGAGCCGGCGACGTGCTCGAAGTCCGGACCGCCGGCGGGCCGCTGGAGATGCTTCCCTTCTCCAAGGCCTGCGTGCCGGTGGTGGATGTCCGGGGCGGCCGCATCGTCGTCGATCTTCCGGCCGTGATCGAGGCCCGCGAGGGTTCCGGTGACGACTCGGAGGATGAGGGGGGCGAGGGTGGAGACCAGAGCGGGGAGGCGGGGCCGTGAATCACGGCGCCGACGGCCCGCGGGTCTGGACGGCCAAGGTTCTGACGCTGTTCCCGGAGATGTTTCCGGGGCCGCTCGGCCACTCGCTGGCCGGCAAGGCGTTGGAAAATGGAGTCTGGGCGCTGGAATCGGTGGACATTCGCTCGTTCGCGCGCGATAAACACCGCTCCGTCGACGACACCCCCTTCGGCGGAGGGGCCGGCATGGTCATGCGGCCCGATGTGCTGGACGCGGCTTTGACCGCGACGGCGGGACCTGTGGGGGCACCGGGACGCGGCCGGGCGATCTATCTGTCGCCTCGCGGACGGGTGCTGAACCAGGAACTGGTCAAGGAGCTGGCCGCCACCCCGGTGGTGACGCTGCTCTGCGGCCGGTACGAAGGGGTGGACCAGCGGGTCCTCGATGCGCACGGCCTCGAAGAGGTCAGCCTCGGGGATTTCGTGCTGTCCGGCGGGGAACTCGCCGCGCTCAGCCTGATGGATGCCGTGGTGCGTTTGCTCCCCGGCGTCATGGGCAACGTGGAGACGGCGGGCGAAGAGAGTTTCGAACGGGGGTTGCTCGAATACCCCCACTACACCCGGCCGGCGGTCTGGACCGACGGGCAGGGTGTGGAGCGCGCGGTGCCGGAGGTTCTGCTCTCCGGACACCACGGAAAGGTCAAGGCCTGGCGGCTGGCCGAGGCGGAGAGGATCACGGAGGCCCGACGGCCGGACCTGTGGTCGCTCCACCAGGCGGGCCGTCCGGCGCAAACTGTTACGAACAAGGGTCGACGGCAGGCTCGCCGGCGCGACCCGAAACCGGAGTGACGGTCCGCCGCGAGGCGCGCCGATAGAAAAGGGGTAGTGCTATGAACCTGTTGCAGCAGCTTGAGCAGGAGCAGATCGAGAAGGCCCTCGGTGGCAAGACGATCCCGGAGTTCTCCTCGGGCGATACCGTCCGCGTGAACGTGAAGGTCGTCGAAGGCACGCGCGAGCGTGTCCAGGCCTATGAGGGCGTCGTGATCGCCCGCAAGAACGCCGGCCTGAACAGCTCCTTCACCGTTCGCAAGATCAGCTATGGCGAGGGCGTGGAGCGCGTGTTCCCGCTGTACTCCCCGCGCATCGACTCGATCGAGCTGGTCCGCAAGGGCGCCGTCCGTCGCGCCAAGCTGTACTATCTGCGCGATCTGCGCGGCAAGGCCGCCCGCATCGCCGAGCGCACCACCGGCCGCGGCATGGTCAACGGCCGCCGGGCCGCCGAGTAAGGCGCCTTTCGGTTCGGTTCAGGTTCATAGATTTGACGCCCGGCCAGCCGGCCGGGCGTCTTCTTCCCGTCACCATCAGCAAAGCTTAAGGAGTAGGCGCCATGAAGCGCACGTTCCAGCCGTCCAAAATCGTGCGTAAGCGTCGTCATGGCTTCCGCGCCCGCATGGCCACCGTCGGCGGCCGCAAGGTGATCGCCCGCCGCCGCGCCCGCGGCCGCAAGGTTCTGAGCGCCTGATCCCCGCGATGGCGGCGCCGGACCATAGGGTCGGGCGCCTGATGCGGCGGCCGGAATTTCTGGCCGTGGCCGGGACACGGCGCAAGCATGTGGCTCCCGGCCTGATCCTCCAGGTGCGCCGGCACGACGACAAGCAGCGGCCCGCCGATGGTGGACCGCCGATCCGTCTCGGTTTGACGGCGAGCCGCAAGGTCGGCAACGCGGTGGTGCGCAATCGTGCCCGCCGCCGTTTGCGTGAGGCCGCGCGGCAGATTCTGAGCGTTCATGCGGCGCCTGGCCATGATTTCGTGCTGGTCGCCCGCGGCGACACGGCCGAGCGGCCGTGGACCGACCTGCTCGGCGACCTGACCGCCGGGCTGAAGCGTCTCGGCCTGTGGCGCGAGGCGGAAGGGTAGGGGGCCCGCGACATCATGTTTCGCATCGCCGGCCTCAGCCCGCTCGCGCATCTGCTCCGCGCCCTCGTCTATCTCTATCGCTGGACCTTGTCGCCCTTCGTAGGCTGGCAGTGCCGTTTCCAGCCGACCTGCTCCCGCTACGCCATCGAATCGCTGGAAAAGCACGGAGCCATCCGGGGGGGATGGCTGACGCTGCGCCGGCTCGGGCGTTGCCATCCCTGGGGCGGGTCAGGCTGGGATCCCGTGCCCGATCCCGCCGCGCCACCGGCGCGCATGATGCCGCATCGCTGCGGTTCGCGGGAAAAAGGGCATGCGGCGGTTGCCCAGCCCGGCGAAAACCCGTAACAAGGCCGCGCACACGCCGCCCTTCTTTCAAAGGCCCCACGGCAACCGGGACGCCATGACCGACCAACGCAACCTCATCATCGCGATTGCCCTGTCGATCGCCATCCTTCTGGGCTTCCAGTATTTTTACGAGAAGCCGCGGGTGGAGCAGCAGAAGCAACTCGCCGCCCAGCAGGCCGCCCAGACGGAGCAGTCGGTGCCGGTGCCGGCCCCCGGCGTGCCCGCCCAGCTGCCCTCCGGCATGAGCACGGCCGAGGTCGCGAAGGAGCGTCCCGTGCTGCTCGCCGAGCAGATGGCGGCCGGCACCCGGGTGAAGATCGACACGCCCGCCCTGCACGGCTCGGTCAACCTCGTCGGCGGCCGCATCGACGACCTGACGCTGGCCCAGTATCACGAGACCCCGGACCCCAAGAGCCCGGAGATCGTGCTGCTGGCCCCGGCCGGCACGCCCGCCGCCTATTACGCCGAGTTCGGCTGGGTGCCGCAGGGTGCCGGCGTCGCCACCCCGACCGCGACCACCCGCTGGACCGCCGATGGCGCCGCCCTGACCCCGGAAAAGCCGCTGACCCTGAGCTGGGACAATGGCCAGGGGCTGGTGTTCGAGCGCAAGATCGCCGTCGATCCCGACTTCATGTTCACGGTGACCCAGACCGTGCGCAACACCGGCGCCGCCCCGGTCACCCTGCTGCCCTACAGCCTGGTGTCGCGCAGCGGCACGCCGCACACGTCGGGCTACTACATCCTGCATGAAGGCCCGCTCGGCGTCTTCAACGGCTCGCTGACCGAAGAGAAGTACGACGACGTCCGCAAGGCCGGCTCGATCGCCAAGGACACCACCGGTGGCTGGATCGGCATCACCGACAAATATTGGCTGGTGTCGCTGGTGCCCGACCCGAGCGAGAAGGTCACCGCGCGCTTCCTCTACAACCAGGTCGCCAACGCCGACCGCTACCAGACCGACACCATGGGTGCCCCGGTCACGGTGGCGCCGGGCGCCTCGGCCGAGAACACCGGCCGCCTGTTCGCCGGCGCCAAGCAGGTGAAGCTGCTGGACGGCTACTCCGAGAAGCTGAACATCAAGAATTTCGACCTCGCGATCGATTTCGGCTGGTTCTACTTCCTGACCAAGCCCTTCTTCTACGCGCTGGATTTCCTGGGCCGCATCATCGGCAATTTCGGCATCGCCATCCTGGTGCTGACCGTCTGCGTCAAGGCCGTCTTCTTCCCGCTCGCCAACAAGTCCTATCAGGCGATGAGCAAGATGAAGGCCCTGCAACCCAAGATGCAGGAACTGCGCGAGAAGTTCAGCGATGATCAGGCGCGCATGAACCAGGAGCTGATGGCGCTTTACAAGCGCGAGAAGGTCTCCCCGGTGTCCGGCTGCCTGCCGATCGTGATCCAGATCCCGGTGTTCTTCTCGCTCTACAAGGTTCTGTTCGTGACCATCGAGATGCGGCATGCGCCCTTCTTCGGCTGGATCCACGACCTGTCCTCGCCCGATCCGACGACCATCTTCAACCTGTTCGGCCTGATCCCCTGGGATCCGCCCGCCATGCTGCATCTCGGCCTGTGGCCGCTGATCATGGGCGTGACGATGTGGTTCCAGCAGAAGATGAACCCGGCACCGCCCGATCCGGTCCAGGCGAAGGTGTTCCAGTTCCTGCCCATCGTCTTCACCTTCATGCTCGCCGGCTTCCCGGCCGGTCTGGTGATCTACTGGGCCTGGAACAACACCCTGTCGGTCCTCCAGCAATGGACCATCATGAAGCGCATGGGCGTGAAGGCCTGACCGGCCTCCCTCCTCTGCCCAGTTTGTGAGATCTGCCGCCGGCAAAGGCCCTTGACGGGACTTTGCCGGCGGTATGTTTTTCAGCCCATCCCAACGAGAGCGCCCGCCATGACCACCTCCGACACGCCGACCCCCAGCAGCCCCAGCATCGTTTCCGGCTTCGACGAGGCCGCGCTGGAGGCCGGCAGGCTGCTGTTCGCCAAGGAGTGCGACTTCGTCTGGGGCGCCAACGCGCTGAACCAGCTGCCGGAGGCCGACCTGCCGGAGGTCGCCTTCGCCGGCCGGTCTAATGTCGGCAAATCGAGCCTCGTCAACGCGCTGACCGGGCGCAAGACCCTGGCCCGCACCTCCAACACGCCGGGCCGCACGCAGCAGCTCAACTTCTTCAACCTCGGCGACCGGCTGAAGCTGGTGGACATGCCCGGCTATGGCTACGCCAAGGAATCGAAGGAGAAGGTGGAGGCGTGGAACGACATGGTCCGCCGCTTCCTACGCGGGCGAGTAACCCTGCGCCGGGCGCTGGTTCTGATTGATTCCCGCCATGGACTTAAACCCAATGATCATGAGATCATGGAGATGCTCGACCGCACGGCGGTGCCTTATGTCGTTGTGCTTACCAAGGCGGACAAGGTGAAGGAGGCCGATTTGGACAAGGTGCGGCGCGCCACCGAACTCGGGTTGAAGAAGCATCCAGCTGCCTTCCCCGACATTCATGTGACCAGCTCCGAAAAGGGCCTTGGCATCGCGGAGCTTCGCGCCAGTCTCGCGTCGCTCGCCCTCGTCGCGGAATAGGGCGAAGCGGCGATGGGCGGCCTTTCTCCCGCGCTGCTGTTTCTGATCCAGTCTCTGCTGCTGATCGCCGGGCCGTTCTTCCTGTGGCGGCTCGGCGGCGGGCGCCACATCGCGCCGATGGTGGTGATCCAGATCCTGTTCGGGGTGGCGCTCGGCCCGTCGCTGCTCGGCCGGCTGGTGCCGGACCTGTGGGGGGTGCTGTTCGCGCCGGCGGCCCTGGCGCCACTGTCCGGGCTGGCGCTGATGGCCGTGCTGTTCTTCGCCTTCCTGACCGGCCTGCATCTCGATCCCGCCGAGTTCCGCGGTCGTGGCGGGGCGTTCGCCACCGTGGCGCTGTCCAGCATGCTGGTGCCGACCCTGTTGGGGGTGGGTCTGGGCTGGTGGCTGGCCGGGGCTTTTCCCGCCATGACCGGTCCGCGTGCCACCCCCGGCCTGTTCGCCGCCGGTTTCGGCATCTGCGTCGGCGTTACCGCCTTGCCGGTGCTGGGCGCCATCCTGCGCGAGATGGATTTGCTGGGCGAGCGGGTGGGGCGGCTGGCGCTCGGCTGTGCCGCAGTGAATGATGCGCTGTTGTGGTTGCTGATCGCCGCCGTTCTCGCCTGGTCGACCGCGGACGGCGGTGATCGCTGGACGGTCGCCTGGGTGGGGGTGTTCGGCTTTGTCTATGTCGGGGTGATGGTCCTGGCGGTGCGCCCGTTGCTCGACCGATTGCTGGAGCGGGTGGTGCCGGACGGGCGGATGGGTGATACCGCGGTGGTGGTGACCTGTGCCGCGCTGCTGGCGTCGGCCGCGGTGACCGAACTGATCGGGCTGCATTACATCCTGGGTGCCTTCGTCGCCGGCAGTGCCATGCCGCGCCGCCATGCCGCCGCGATCCTCGACCGGCTGGAACATTTCTCCACCCTGATCCTGCTGCCCTTCTTCTTCACGCTGACCGGTTTGAAGGTGACCTTGACGCTGGACGATCCGGCGCAATGGACGGTCTTGGCGCTTGCCAGCCTCGCCACCCTGGCCGGCAAGATGGCGGGCACCGCGCTGCCCGCCCGCCTGACCGGGGAAAGCTGGCGGGATGCGCTCAGGCTCGGCACGCTGATGCCCTGCAAGGGGCTGATGGAGGTGATCGTGCTGACCGTGCTGCTGGAGGCGGGGGTGCTGTCCGCGTCCTGCTTCTCGGCGATGGTTCTGATGGCGGTGGCGGTCACCGCCCTGACCCAGCCGATGACCCGGCTGGCCGGCTGGCGCCGTCCGGTCGCCGCCGCTGTCTCCGGCGCCCGGTCGCGGGGTGTGTGACCGTTAAATTCACCCCTAGGCAACCGCCCGGCCTTTCCGTTAAAGAAGCCCGACAGTCCAACCCGACAAAGGGCATCCTCCCGTGCAGACTCCCTCCCGTGACGAGTGGCTCGCCAAGGCCCGCACCCTGTCCGAAGCGCTGCCCTACATGCGCCGTTATGCCGGGAGCACCTTCGTCATCAAGTATGGCGGGCATGCCATGGGCGATGCCAGCCTGGCGGAGCTGTTCGCGCGCGATATCGTCCTGCTGAAGCAGGTCGGCATCAACCCGGTGGTCGTCCATGGCGGCGGCCCGCAGATCGGCCAGATGCTGGAGCGGCTGAAGATCAAGTCCAGCTTCATCGACGGCCTGCGCGTCACCGACAAGGAGACGGTCGAGGTGGTCGAGATGGTGCTGGCCGGCTCCATCAACAAGCAGATCGTCGCCGCCATCAACAGCGCCGGCGGCCGCGCCGTCGGCCTGTCGGGCAAGGACAGCAACCTGATCACCGCCCGCCGGCTGGAGCGCGTGCAGCGCGACCCTGACAGCAACATCGAGAAGGTGCTGGATCTCGGCTTCGTCGGCGAACCCTACAAGGTCAATCCGCAGATCCTGCATGCGATGGCCCAGTCGGACATCATCCCGGTGATCGCGCCGGTCGGCTTCGACGTGAAGGGCGACACCTACAACATCAACGCCGATACGGCGGCCGGTGCGGTCGCGGCGGCGGTGAAGGCAGCGCGCTTCTTCCTGCTGACCGACGTCGCCGGCGTGCTCGACAAGGAAAAGAAGCTGATCGAGAGGATGTCGCTGGAGGATGCCCAGAGGGCCATCGCCGACGGCACCGCGTCCGGCGGCATGATCCCGAAGATCGAGACCTGCATCGGCGCGGTGGAGCAGGGCGTCGAGGCCGCGGTCATCCTCGATGGCCGCGTGCCGCATGCGCTGCTGCTGGAGATCTTCACCGAGGGCGGCGCCGGCACGCTGATCGGCAAGGCCTGATCCGTCGACGGGGACTGCTGGGGGGACCAGATGACCGACCTGCGCAAGGAGCTGCTCCGCCAGATGCAGGCCATCCGCGAGCGGATGGACCCGAAGCTGGTGGAGCGCGCCAAGCTGGCGGCGTTGGGCAAGGTCCCCTATGACAGCGACGCGGCGAAGGAGGCGGTCGGCCATTTCCTCGACGCCAAGCGGGATGGCGGCGCTTTCCGCCGCAAGCTTGAGCAGGCGCTGAAGGCCGAGGGGGCGACGCTGGATCTCGACGGGGAGAAGGCCGCGCCCGAGAAGCCGAAGCGCGGTGGCCGGCTGACGTAAATTGCCCCTCTCCCGGGGCGGGAGAGGGGCGGGTTACCTACGCAAGGAGCACCGCCTTGCTGCATGTCTTCGTCAATGACGGCGGCCTGTTGCGTTGGGCGAGGGGGGCCGCGGAGGACGCGGCGCCGCTGCCCGACAGCACGGTCTGGCTCGACCTGATCAACCCGACGCCCGACGAGCTGTCGCGGGTGGAGGCGCTGATCGGCACCGGCCTGCCGACCCGCGAGCAGATGGCGGAGATCGAGGAATCGAGCCGGCTGCGCATCGCCGGCGGGGTGCTGACCATGACCGTCACCGCGCTTGTCTGGGCCGACACCGACGAACCGCGCATCGCCACCGTCAGCTTCGTTCTGGCCGGGCGGCGGTTGGTGACCATCCACGACATCGATCCCCAGCCCTTGCTGGCCTTCCGCCGCCGCGCCATCCACGGCCGGGTGGCGGCCTCCCGCGGCGAGCTGGTGCTGGCGGCGCTGGTGGATGGGATGATCGACCGCACCTCCGTCGTGCTGCGGCGGACCGGGGTGGAGCTGGACGCGCTGAACCGGCGCTTCTTCCGCGGGCGCAAGCTGCGGTCGCGCGGCGAGACGCTGGATGACGCCCAGACGTTGAAACGCATCGGTCATGCCGGGCATCTGATCGGCAAGGCGCGGGTCAGTCTGGCCAGCCTGACCCGCATGACCGATTTCCTGGCGCGCGGCGATGGCTGGCATTCCGGCAAGGCGGCGCGGCGCTGGGCCAAGACCACGTTGCAGGATCTGCGGGGGTTGGACCAGTATGCCCGTTTCCTGTCCGGCAAGGTCGCCCTGGCGCTGGACACGGCACTCGGCCAGATCAATGTCGAGCAGAACGAGATCGTCAAGATCGTCTCGGTCCTCACCGTCCTGCTCTATCCGCCGATCCTGGTGACCAGCATCGGCGGCATGAATTTCACCGACATGCCGGGGCATGAATCGCCCTTCGGCTATCCCGGCGCCCTGGGGCTGGTGCTGCTGTCGGCGCTGCTGCCGGTGATCTATGTGCGGCTGAAGCGCTGGATGTAGCGTATTTCCACAATGTGGCCGGCGGATCGTCCGCCGCGCTTTCCTTTTGACACGACCGTCCGCCGGCGGCAGGATGGGCGCATTCCAGGGGGGTCCCGACAGGGGGCTGAGATACCAACGGCCAAACGGCGCGAAGCGCCATCGGCAGCGTGGTGACCCTTTGAACCTGATCCGGGTCATACCGGCGAAGGGAGGGACCTCGTGACGGGCCGATTTCCGCCCCGTCCGGCCGAGCAAACCCCGCCAGTCCGGGGACCCATGACAGGGAATCGGCCCGCACGATGATACCGCACCTCCGTCCGCAGTCCCGGGTTTGTCCGCCCAACTCCGACGGAGAAACCCAATGCCCAAGGACTTCAACGAGAACGCCATCCGCATCTCGACCGGCCCGCTGCCGTCGTCGCGGAAAATCCATGTGCCGGGCACGCGCTTTCCCGACCTGCGCGTCGCCCTGCGTGAGATCGCGCTGTCGGGCGGCGAGCCGCCGCTGACCGTTTATGACGCGTCAGGCCCCTACACCGACGAGACGGTCGCCATCGACGTGCGCGCCGGTCTGGCCAAGCATCGCCGCGACTGGATCCTGGCGCGCGGCGATGTCGAGACCACCGACGGCGGCGTGCTGCGCGCCAAGGGTGGCGGGGCGGTGACCCAGATGGCCTATGCCCGCGCCGGCATCGTCACCGCCGAGATGGAATATATCGCCGTCCGCGAGAATCTCGGCCGCGCCGCCGCCTTGGAAGCGGCCCGCGACGGCGAGGATTTCGGCGCCGAGATCCCCGACTTCATCACCCCGGAATTCGTTCGCGACGAGGTGGCGCGCGGGCGGGCGATCATCCCGTCCAACATCAACCATCCCGAGTCGGAGCCGATGATCATCGGCCGCAATTTCCTGACCAAGATCAACGCCAACATCGGCAACTCCGCCGTGACCTCCTCGATCGAGGAGGAGGTGGAGAAGATGGTGTGGTCGATCCGCTGGGGTGCGGACACCGTGATGGACCTGTCCACCGGCGCCGACATCCACCAGACCCGCGAATGGATCCTGCGCAACTCCCCGGTTCCGATCGGCACGGTGCCGATCTATCAGGCGCTGGAGAAGGTGAAGGGCAAGGCCGAGGACCTGACCTGGGAGCTGTTCCGCGACACGCTGATCGAACAGGCGGAGCAGGGCGTCGATTACTTCACCATCCATGCCGGGCTGCGGCTGGCCCATATCCCGCTGACCGCCAAGCGGGTGACCGGCATCGTCTCGCGCGGCGGCTCGATCATCGCCAAATGGTGCCTGGCGCATCACCGCGAGAATTTCCTCTACGACCATTTCGCCGACATCGTCGAAATCTGCCGCGCCTATGACGTGGCGCTGTCGATGGGCGACGGCCTGCGGCCGGGCAGCCAGGCCGACGCCAACGACGCCGCCCAGTTCGCCGAGCTGGAAACCCTGGGCGAGCTGACCAGGATCGCCTGGGCGCGCGACGTCCAGGTGATGATCGAGGGGCCGGGCCATGTGCCGATGCACAAGATCAAGCACAATGTCGAGAAGCAGCTGGCGCTGTGCGGCGAGGCGCCCTTCTACACGCTGGGGCCGTTGGTGACCGACATCGCGCCGGGTTACGACCACATCACCAGCGCCATCGGCGCGGCGATGATCGGCTGGTTCGGTACGGCGATGCTCTGCTACGTCACGCCGAAGGAGCATCTGGGTCTGCCCGACCGCGACGACGTCAAGGCCGGCGTCATCGCCTACAAGATCGCCGCCCATGCCGCCGACCTCGCCAAGGGCCATCCGGCGGCCCGGCTGCGTGACGACGCCATGTCGCGCGCCCGCTTCTCCTTCCGCTGGCGCGACCAGTTCGCCCTGTCGCTCGATCCCGACACGGCGATGGCCTACCATGACGAGACCCTGCCGGCGGAGGGCGCCAAGACCGCGCATTTCTGTTCGATGTGCGGGCCGAAATTCTGTTCGATGAAGATCACGCAGGAGATCCGCGACGCCGCGGAGTCCGGCATGGCCGAGATGTCGCAGAAATTCCGCGAATCGGGCGGGGAGATCTACCAGCCGGCGGCGGAGTGAGGTCCTGGCGTTGCTGCCCCTCCCTCTCGAAGAGGGGGAGGGATGGGGAGGGGGCATCAACGCCCCCAACTCACCCCGCGTACCGGATCTCCAGCACCTCGACCTGTTCCATCCCCGCCGGTGTGCGCACGTCGACCATGTCGCCCTCCCGCGCCTTCAGCAATGCGCGGGCGATGGGGGAGATCCAGCTGACATGGCCGCGGTCGGGATCGACCTCGTCGGCGCCGACGATGGTGACGGTGTTCTCGGATCCGTCCTCGCGGGCATAGGTGACGGTGGCGCCGAAGAAGACCTGTTCGCGGTTCTTCTGGTCCTGCGGATTGACCACCACCGCCGATTCCAGCCGCTTGTTCAGGAAACGGATGCGGCGGTCGATCTCGCGCAGGCGTTTCTTGCCGTAGAGATAGTCGCCATTCTCAGAGCGGTCGCCATTGCCGGCGGCCCAGGACACCACCTCCACCACCTTCGGCCGCTCCACCCGCAGCAGATGGCGCAGTTCCTCCTGCATGCGCTGGAAGCCCGGCGGGGTCATGTAGTTCTTGAAGCCTTGGGGCAGCGGTGCCGGATCGTCGAGATCGTCGTCGTCCGGCGTGTCGTTCTCGCGGGTGAAGGCCTTGCTCATGGTCCGACCTGTCCTGTGGCGGGATGATGACGTCCGGGAAAAGGAAAAGGCGCCTTTTCGGCGCCTTTTCCCGTTTCACAGCGTCCGGTGGGCCGTTCGGCTTACCGCTTCCACCAGCCGCGGCGCGGCTTGGCGTCAGCCTCGGTCTCTGCCGGTGCGGCGTCGGGCTCGCTGGCCGGGGCGGGCGCCTCGGCAACCACCGGAGCCGCGACCGGCGCTGCTTCGGCCGGGGCCTCGGCGGCGGCCTTGCGCTTGCGCGACGCCTTCCTGGCCGGAGTGGCCTCGGCGGCGGGGGCCGGAGCTGCTTCCACCGGAGCCTCGACCGGAGCGGCGGCGACCTTGCGCTTGCGACCCCTGGCGGGGGCCTCGGCAACCACCGGGGCAATCACCGGGGTGGCGACCGGCGCGGCCTCGGCCGGGGCCTCCGCGGCGGCCTTGCGCTTGCGCGACGCCTTCTTGGCCGGCGCGGCCTCGGTGACGGGGGCCGGAGCGGCCTCCACCGGAGCCTCGACCGGAGCGACGGCGGCCTTGCGCTTACGGCCCCTGGCGGGGGCCTCGGCAACCACCGGGGCAACCACCGGGGTGGCGACCGGCGCGGCAGCGGCCGGCGCCGCTTCGGCCGGAGCCTCGGCGGCGGCCTTGCGCTTGCGCGACGCCTTCCTGGCCGGAGCCTTGGCCGCTTCGGCCGGAGCCGGGGCGGTCACCGGCGGTTCGGCGGCAGGCACCGGCACCGGGACATCCTCGGCTTCGGGAGCCGTGTCGCCGGCCAGGATCCAGTCGAGGTCGGACGCCTCGGCCGTGGCCGGAACTGGGGCGGCCGGAACCGGGGCGGCCGGAACCGCGGCGGTCTCGGCCGTGGTCACGACCTCCTCGCCACCGTCCACACCCTCCACACCGTCGCGACGCGACCGCCGGCGGCCACCGCGCTTGCCGCGGCGACGCTTCTTGCGGCCTTCGCCGTTGCGATCACCGGCATCGGCGCCGAACTCGTCCTCACCCTCATCCTCGTCGGCATCGTCGCTCTCGCCGTCGGAGTCGGTGGCGGGCTCGGAGATGGCGACGGTGGAGATCGCCTCGGCGGCAACCGGAAGGTCGGCCGGCAGCCCGACGGGCTGATCGGCCAGGTCGGCGTCCTCGTCGGTCTCCTGACCGGCCTCGTCCATCTCGGCCTCGCCCTCGGCGCTCTCGCCTTCGACGCGGCCGTCCTCGCGGTCACGGCCACGACCGCGGCGGCGGCGGCGGCGGCGGCGGCGATCCTCGCCGGTACCGTCGCCGTTGGCGCCGACGGTCTCGGCGCGTTCGCCGGCCTCTTCGGCCTGGACGGCTTCGGCTTCGACCTCCGGCTCCTCCGCCGGCTCGACCGGCTCGGCGGCGAGCGCGCGGTCGGTCTCGGCCATCACGCGGTCGGCGCTGACCAGAGGACCGTCCTCGTCGGGCAGGCGGGCCTTGTTGCGCTCCAGACGATGGTCCGGGGCGATCAGGCTGTCGTCGGCCTGGACCATGACGCTGAAGGCGTGGCGCTCTTCGATCTTGGCCAGCTCACCGCGCTTCTGGTTCAGGATGTAGAGCGCGATCGAGGTCGGCACATAGATGCTGATCTCGGCCGACCGCTTGCGGATGCCCTCCTCCTCGATGGCGCGCAGGACGTGCAGCGAGGCGGATTCGACCGAGCGGACGACGCCGGTGCCCGAGCAGTGCGGGCAGCGCTCGAAGTTGGTCTCCAGCAGCGACGGGCGCAGACGCTGGCGCGACAGCTCCAGCAGGCCGAAGGCGGAGATGCGGCCGAGCTGGATGCGCGCCCGGTCGTTCTTCATCGCCTCCTTCATGCGGCGCTCGACGGCGGCGTTGTTCCGCGGCTCCTCCATGTCGATGAAGTCGATGACGATCAGGCCGGCCAGATCGCGCAGACGCAGCTGGCGCGCCACCTCGTCGGCGGCCTCCAGGTTGGTCTTGTAGGCGGTTTCCTCGATGTTGCGCTCGCGGGTCGATTTGCCGGAGTTGACGTCGATGGAGACCAGCGCCTCGGTCGGGTTGATGACGATGTAGCCGCCGGAGCGCAGCTGCACCACCGGGCTGTGGATGGCGTCGATCTGGGTTTCCACCTGATAGCGGTGGAACAGCGGGATCTGGCTGTCGCGGTAGAGCTGGACGCGCTGGGAATGGCCCGGCATCAGCATGTCCATGAACTCGCGCGCCGTGCGGAAGCCGGCCTCGCCCTCGACCCAGATCTCGTCGATGTCGTTGGAATAGAGGTCGCGGATCGACCGCTTGATCAGGTTCGCCTCTTCATAGATGAGGCAGGGCGCCGACGACTTCAGCGTCTGTTCGCGGATGTCGTCCCACAGGCGCAGCAGATATTCCAGGTCGCGCTTGATCTCGGGTTTGGAACGCTCCAGACCGGCGGTGCGCAGGATGACCGCCATGCCATCGGGAATGTCCAGGTCGGACAGGATTTCCTTCAGGCGCTTGCGGTCGGCCGGGTTGGTGATCTTGCGGGAAATCCCGCCGCCACGGCCGGTGTTGGGCATCAGGACGCAGTAGCGGCCGGGCAGCGAGAGATAGGTGGTCAGGGCGGCCCCCTTGTTGCCGCGCTCCTCCTTCGTCACCTGCACCAGCATGACCTGCCGGCGCTTCACCACTTCCTGGATCTTGTAGGAACGCAGCGGGCGCGAGCGGCGGCGCTGGGTTTCCGCCTCCTCGTCCTCGTCGCCGCCGACCATGTCGGGGGCCTCGGCGGGCTGGGCGGCGGCCCCGGGGGCGGCCCGCTCCTCGCCGGTCTCGCCCTCCTCGGCGGCGTCCTCGCCGCCATTCTCCTCGTCGCCCGCCTCATCCGACGCCTCGGCGGCGATGGGGGAGGGCATCGGCGACCATTCCTCGACGACCTGTTCGGGGCGGATCGGCTCGGCCATCACGGCGCCGTCGGCGGCGGCCTCGGCCCGGGCCTCCGCCTGCTCCTCCAGCCGGCGCTCCTCGGCCAGCAGGGCCTCGCGGTCGGCCATCGGGATGCGGTAATAGTCGGGATGGATTTCGGAGAAGGCGAGGAAGCCGTGGCGGTTCCCGCCATATTCCACGAAGGCCGCCTGGAGCGAGGGCTCGACCCGCGTCACCTTCGCCAGGTAGATGTTGCCCTTCAACTGCTTGCGGCTGGCGATCTCGAAGTCGAGTTCTTCCAGCCGGTTCCCACTGACCACGGCGACCCGGGTTTCCTCCGGGTGCGTGGCGTCCACCAGCATGCGCTTGGCCATATACGATCCTCAACGGCGCGACCCAGGGAACCCGCGCGACCGGTCGGGCCGCCTGGACGCAGCGTCAGTTGTGGGTGAAGCATACGGCACGACGGACCGGAACCGCCGAACGGCGCTGACGAAAGCAGCCAGGACGGCCCGGTCGACACGCACCGGACTGCCGCCTTGCGGCCACAGCCAGCTTCGAGGTTTCGTCCTCTCACCGCCAACCCGAACGCGCCACCCCGCGACGTCCCTCCGGCGCGGATGGCCGGACAGGCGGTGTCGGAGGCGACGCCGCAGCCCCCTGGTCGGCCCCGTGACCGGCGATCGGCTGTGCTTCGGATCGATTGGATCGATGTCCGGAGACCAGCGAATCGGCGCTCATTTAAGGATTCCGGCCGGAATCTGGCGAATTGCGGTCTGTCGCAAAGATACCATAGACAAGCGATCCCTCTTGCACAACGCGGAAATGCGGCGATTCGGTGAACAAGTTCGTCGCGGGGAGGCGGCGGCGCGTCCCGCCGCCGGCGCGGTCCGCCCGCGGCCTTCCGGCCCCGCTTCCCGGCGGCACTGTTGCAGGAACGGCACCCCTGTCCGGAATTGGCCCCGGTTCCGATGATCCGCGTTGAGAGCGTTGAATTGACTGGGCTATAGCTGGGCGGCCAGTGTTCAGTTCCGCCGCCGAGGAGATTTGATGCCACGGCTGCCCAGCCTGCCGACCATCGCCGGACCCTCCCCCCTTCCGCCTGCCGACCGTTTGGCGCGCGGGTTCGTTCGGCGTGCGCTGGGCCTGCTTCTGTCGCTTCTGCTGGCGCTCCTGCCGCTCGGCTTCGACGCGGCCGGAGAGGCGATGGCCCAGACGGCGATGACCCAGACCACGGCGGCCCTGCCGTCCGCGCCGGCGCCGCGCCCGGCGGTGGTCGACGCCCGGCTCGGCATCCATCCCGACAAGACCCGCTTCGTGCTGGAGCTGAGCGACGCGGTGTCCTTCACCGTGTCGGTGGCCACGGATCCCTACCGCGTCATCGTCGATCTGCCGGATCTGGTCTGGCCCGGCGGATCGCTGCCGGTCGAGGGCAAGGGGGTCGTCGCCCGCTACCACCACGCGGCCGGCGGCCCGCGCGGTACCCGGCTGACCTTCGAGACGGTGGGCCCGGCGCGGCTGCGCGAGGGCTACATGATCCCGGCGCGCGACGGTCACCAGCCGCGCCTCGTGCTCGACCTGGAGAAGACCACGCCGGCCGAGTTCCGGCAGCTCGCCCTGGCGGGGAAGGAGGTTGGCGGCAAGGAGCCGGTGACGATGAGCTCCATCGTCTCGTCGGCGATGGCGGTTCCGGCTCCACCCGCGACGGAGCCCGAGACCATCGCGACCGCACCGCCGCCCTTCGCGCCGCTGCCGCCGATCCCGCCGGCCCAGCTCATGCCGGCCGCTCTGCCCGCTCCGCCGCCACCGCCGGAGAACAAACCGCCGACGGTGGCGGAAAAGCCGCTGATCGTGCTGGATCCCGGCCATGGCGGACAGGACCCTGGCGCCATCGGCGTCGGCGGCATCTATGAAAAGGACATCACGCTCGCCACCGCCAGGGAGGTGAAGCGCCAGCTGGAGGGAACCGGCCGCTACCGGGTGAGGCTGACCCGTGACAGCGACGTCTTCATCCGCCTGCGCGACCGCGTCGCCATCGGGCGCGAGGCCGGGGCCGACCTGTTCATCTCGCTGCACGCCGACAGCATCAGCAGCGGCGAGACGCGCGGCCTGTCGATCTACACCCTGTCGGACAAGGCCTCCGACCGCGAGGCGGAGATGCTGGCGGCCAAGGAGAACCGGGCCGACGCCCTGGTCGGGCTCGACCTGTCGGGCGAGAACCAGCTGGTCGCCAACATCCTGATCGATCTGGCCCAGCGCGACACGATGAACCATTCCAAGCGCTTCGCGACGCTGGCCTTGCAGAGCCTGGGGCGCGACGTGCCGCTGATCCCCAGCCGGCCGCACCGTCAGGCCGGCTTCGCCGTGCTGACCGCGCCCGACGTGCCGTCGGCGCTGATCGAGATGGGATATCTGTCGAACCGGCAGGATGTCGGGCTGCTGACCTCCTCCGCACACCGCGAAAGGCTGGGGCGGGCGCTGGCGCGCACCATCGACAGCTATTTCCGTTGGCTGCACAGCCCGCAACGCAACTGAGCGGGGCCTTGGCCCTCGGGAGTCCACCTCCTTTGCGCCGGCGCTTTCTTGCGTATGCCCTCTGCGCGTCACATTTCCCTGACATGACGGGAACGGGTGCGGTGCTTCGCGGCGTGGCGGTGTAGGATGCGCCGCCCTGTCAGGCATGGCCGCGGCCCGGACCCGGAATGGGCGGGCCTTCGCCATGCCGTTCGTCGTTTCTTGCGGGATTGGTCATGCGCCTTCTTTTGTCCTTGCTGATGGCCTTCGTGATGCTGGCGCTCGCCGGCGCCGGCGGGCTGGTCTTCCTCTTCGAGCATTACGACCACGACCTGCCCGACTACACCAAGCTGGCCAACTACGAGCCGCCGGTGACCACGCGCATCTATGCCGGTGACGGGCGCCTGATGGCCGAATTCGCCGCGGAACGGCGCATCTTCGTGCCGATCGACGCCATGCCGCGCATGGTGATGAACGCCTTCATGGCGGCGGAGGACAAGAATTTCTACGCCCATCAGGGTGTCGACCCCATCGGCATCCTGCGCGCGGTCCTGACCAACATCGAGAATTTCGGCCGCGAGCGCCGGCCGGTCGGCGCCAGCACGATCACGCAGCAGGTTGCCAAGAACATGCTGCTGACCAACGAGGTCTCCTTCGCCCGCAAGATCAAGGAGGCGATCCTGGCGGTCCGCATCGAGCGGGCCTTCAGCAAGGACCGCATCCTGGAGCTGTATCTGAACGAGATCTTCCTGGGCAACCGTTCCTATGGCGTGGCGGCGGCGGCGCTGAACTATTTCAACAAGGCGCTGGACGAACTCAGCATCGAGGAGGTCGCCTTCCTCGCCGCCCTGCCCAAGGCGCCGTCCAACTACAACCCCGACCGCCAGCATGACGCCGCCATCGCCCGCCGCAACTGGGTGATCGGCCGCATGGCCGAGGACGGCTACATCACGCAGGAGGAGGCGAAGGCCGCGCAGGGACGGCCGCTGGTCACCCGCAAGCGCGATGAACAGGAGGTGGTGACCTCCGAATATTTCGCCGAGGAGATCCGGCGCGAGCTGGTGAAGCTCTATGGCGAGCAGGCGCTGTATGAGGGCGGGCTGTCGGTGCGCGCCTCGATGGACCCGGTGCTCCAGGCCACCGCGACCAAGGCGTTGCGCGACGGGCTGATCGCCTATGACCGCCGCCATGGCTGGCGCGGGGCCGTCGGCAAAATGGAGAATTTCGACAATTGGCCGAAGAAGCTGGCCGCCATGCCGCCCCCCGCCGGGTCGGACGGCTGGAAGCTGGCGGTGGTGCTGAAGGACGATCAGGCCGACGGGCTGGACATCGGTCTGGCCGACGGCAGCCGTGGCCGCATTCCGCTGTCCGAGCTGCGCTGGGCCCGCGCCTCCAAGGACGGCGACATTGCCGGCCCGGCGATTCGCAAGCCGTCCGACGTCGCCAAGCTGGGCGATCTCCTGCTGGTCGAACCGGTGAGCGGCCCGGTCGCAAAGGATGAGGACGAGAAGCCGGCGAAGAAGGGGGACAAGGCGGCGGCCAAGGATCTGCCGCCGGGCAGCTACGGCCTGCGCCAGATCCCGCAGGTGCAGGGCGGCCTCGTGGCGCTCGACCCCCACACCGGCCGCGTGCTGGCGATGGTCGGTGGCTTCTCCCCCGCGATGAGCGTGTTCAACCGCGCCACCCAGGCGCTGCGCCAGCCCGGTTCGTCCTTCAAGCCCTTCGTCTATCTGACGGCGCTGAACCAGGGCATGACCCCGTCCTCGCTGGTGATGGACGCGCCCTTCTCCTATGATCCGGGCGGCGGGCAGCCGGTGTGGCGGCCCGAGAACTACAGCCGTGAATTCTACGGCCCGACCCCGCTGCGCGTCGGCATCGAGAAGTCGCGCAACGTCATGACCGTCCGCCTGGCCCAGCATATCGGCATGGACAAGGTCAAGGCGCTGGTCGAGAAGTTCGGCATCGTCGACAATCTCCAGCCCTATCTGCCGATGTCGCTGGGGGCCGGTGAAACCACGGTTCTGCGGCTCGCCACCGCCTACGCCATGCTGGACAATGGCGGCAAGCGGGTGGTGCCGACCTTCATCGACCGTGTGCAGGACCGCAACGGCAAGACCGTCTTCCGTCACGACAACCGCCCGTGCGAGGGCTGCGCCAACGTCCCCTGGAGGGAGGGGATGGGTGTCCCGGCGGTGCCCGACACCCGCGAGCAGGTGAACGACCCGCGCACCACCTACCAGATCGTCTCGATCCTGGAAGGCGTGGTCCAGCGCGGCACCGCCGCGGCGCTGCGCTCGCTCGGCAAGCCGCTGGCCGGCAAGACCGGCACCACCAACGACAGCTACGACGCCTGGTTCATGGGCTTCTCGCCCGATCTGGTGGTCGGCACCTACATCGGCTTCGACCAGCCGCGCTCGCTGGGCGGGCATGAGACCGGCGGGTCGGCGGCGGTGCCGGTGTTCAAGGAGGTTATGCAGGTCGCGTTGAAGGACAAGCCGGCGACCCCGTTCCGCGTGCCGCCCGGCCTGCGTCTGGTCCGGGTGAACCCGGCCAACGGCCAGCTGGCCCAGCCCGGCGACAGCCGCGCCATCTGGGAAGCCTTCCTGCCGGGCACCGAGCCCAATCCCGACCAGCCGCCGGTGGTGCTGGACGGGTCCTCGCAGGCGGCCGGCGCGATGACGGGCGACCCGAACGCCACCGCCGGCTTCGGCACGCCACAGCCCGGCGTGCCGGCTCCGCCGACCGCGGCGACGCTGGGAACCGGCGGGCTCTACTGAGGAAGGCTCCGGCGGGAAATCTGGCGGGAAATCAAAGAGGGGCGCCCGGCCTTGGGCGCCCCTTCCTCATCGTGCCGCCTTCACGCCGCCGTCACTGTGTCGCCGCCGTCCGGCTCCCCGACAGGGATGCCATGGCGTCGACCGGGCAGGCGCCGAGCGGGCGCAGATCGGCTTCCAAGGCTGCGAACATCGCGCGGACACCTTCCTGGTTGACGTGAAGGGCGTCCATGAACAGCTCGTCCCTGTCCACGGCGCGGCGGGCGTCGATCACGGTGACGCCGGCGGGCAACCGGCCCTTCAGCTCGTCGAAGAAGGCGTCGAAATTCCTCAGCTTGCGGGCATAGGTCGGGAAATAGGGGGTGATCACCACCGCCACCCGTGTGCCTTTGGCCTGGGCGCTGCGGATGACGCCGTCCAGCGCCTGCCAGTTGGCGTCGTCGGCGGTCATCATCTCGTCCGGTGCCGCCGCCAGCTGGGCCTTCAGCGGTTCGGGGATGGCGCCGACCAGGGTGCGGTCGGCGGCGGGTTTCAGCAACCCGGCGACCAGCCGCATGGTCTGGTTGTTGTTGAAGGTCATCAGGTGGAAGGCGTGGTTGGCCATCCACAGCGCCTCGTTCTCCCGCCGGACGAAGGCGTCGATGCGCGGCGAGTAATGGGCCAGCAGCGGCAGGTCGGCGAGGTCGTGCGGGCTGTCGACCACGCCGGTCGGCTCCAGCACCAGCAGGCGCGGGGCACCATGCCGCTCGACATAATCCTCCCACAACAGGGCCGACAGCACGGTCGGCGCCCCGCCCATCCCCAGATTCAACGCCCGGCCGCAGGTCATGTCCTGCAGGGCGGAGACCGGGAAATGGTTGTCCGCCCGCGAATTGCCGAGCACCAGGACGTCGGCGGGCCCATCGCTCCGCCGCGGCTCCGCGGTGAGGGCCGCCTTCACCATCAGGGCGCCCGGCTGCTTCTCCGGCATGGTTGGCGCCGGCATGGTGGCGGGTGGTGCCGGTTCCGCCAGGCGATAGACCGCCATGAAGCGGTCGCTGGAGTGCAGCAGCAGATCGCCCAGTGCCGAGGCCAGAACCCGGTCCATCGCCGTGACGGTGGCCAGGATCAGCGCGATGCAAGCCAGAAGGCGGTACATGGGAGGGGTCTCCGTCCGGTCAGAACTGGAAATAGATGAAGGCGTGGTTGGCGAAGCTGCCGAACAGCAGCATCACCAGGATCAGGGCCGAACAGGCCATCGAGCGGGCCACCACATTGGTCCCGGCATAGCGCCGGCCCGCCCCGCGCTCGACCAGCGCGTCGACCATCAGCACGATCAGCCCGGTGACGGCGACGCGGACCAGCGAACTGGCCTGGAGGTTGCCCTGTTGCAGGCCGAAATCGCCATGGGCGATGATGCCGAGGATGGTCCAGACCGTTTGCAGATTGTCGGCGCGGAAGGGCAGCCAGGTCAGCGTGACCACGGCGAAGACCAGCCCGATCATCACCAGCCGCCCGGCCGCCAGCACCGGGCCGCCGAGGCGCCAGGGGCTGAGGGCGGCCAGCCGGCGCAGCCCGTCCTCCACCAGCATCAGCCCGCCATGCAAGGCCCCCCACAGGACGAAGGTCCAGTTGGCGCCGTGCCATAGGCCGGAGACCAGCATGGTGATGACGACGTTGCGGATGCGCAGCCAGCGCGTGCGGCTGCCGCCCATCGGCACATAGACATAGTCGCGGAACCAGCTCGACAGCGAGATGTGCCAGCGGCGCCAGAAATCGCGCATGCCGGTGGAGAAATAGGGCCGGGCGAAATTCTGGCACATGGTGTAGCCGAAGATCTGCGCCAGCCCGATGGCGATTAGCCGCCTTTATTCACCAGGGTGGCGAGCGGTCTGGTCGCCGCGTTGAGATGATCAACGTTGGGCTGTATGGGCGCGCGTCGTCGGCCGCCGCGCTGACGGCGGCGTGACGGTGTCGGAGTTGGTGGTGGAGGGGATTGGGTGACGGCTGGGGCACGCTGCCCCGGTGCTCAGCAGATGAGCCGGGGCATGCGGCCGAGGGCGAGGTGGATGATCGCCTGATCAGGCGCGCTGGTCGGCAGGTGCACCTTGATCTGCGTCTTCATCTCCACGATACGCGCGGCGGTCTTCACCAAGCGCAGCCGCAAGGTGTCGAATTGCACCGTGCGCCAGCGGGAGCGTTTCGGCATCAGCGAGCGCAGGCTCCACAGCAGCCAGTACGCCCCGGCGTGCAGGAACAGGCGGAACTGGTTGGCCGTCGCCTTGGTGCAGGAGGTCCGGTCTGCGGCAAGGTGGGATTTCCAGGCTTTTATATGATTTTCCGCCTGTCCCCTCGCGCAATACAGGCCGGCATACAGCCAGCGACCCGTGCCGTGGCGTAGGTTGGTGACGATGAAGCGGCTGTCGGTGCCCTGGTCTCCTGCCTCGACGCGCGCGACGATGCGGCGGACCCGGCTCCAGGTGCTGGCCCCGTCATAGAATTCCTTGAAGCGGCGCACCTTGTCGGCTCCGGGCATGGCCTGGAAGCGCGCCGCGGTGCTGGCCTCCAGCGTGGTGACGTGACGGCGCAGTGTGCTGCTGGTCGGCAGACCGAGCACGTAGTCGAGCCCCTCCGCCTCGCACCAGTCCAGCACCTCCGGGCAGGCGTAATGGCCGTCGGCGCGCAGCAGGATCTCGGTCTTGGGCCAGTTTGCCCGAATGGCGCGGAGCAGGCGACGCAGGAAGGTCCGGATCTCCGTCCCCTTGGGCCGCTTGGCTGGGCGCAGCACAGCGGTGACAAAGCGGCCGTTGCCGTCGAAGACAACGATGGGCTGGAAGCCGTACTCGTCATAATGGGCGTTGAACAGGCGCAACTGCTGACCGCCATGCACCGTGTCGAAGGTGTCGTCTACATCCAGCACGATGCGCTTGGGCACCTGGCGAAAGGACGCGCAGTAGAGATCGACCATGGCTCGGCCCATGCGCAGCAGTGCGCGGGTATCCGGCAGGTTCTCCAGGCGCGAGATGGTGGCTTGCGAGCAAAGGTCACGCTCGGACGGCAGGCGTTCCAGGGCCATCTTGAACAGCGGGTCGGAGCGTAGGCTGCCGGCGTCGTTGCCGTCCTCGTAGCCCGCCGCGATGGCCAGCAGGCGAAAGCCGATGATGTCGGCCAGCGAATGCACGGTGCGCGTTGGATCGCGCGGGTCCTCAATACAGGCGGCCAGCCGATCGGCAATCCGCAGCCGCTTCGCCACCTCCCGCAGCACCAGCAGCCCGCCATCGGAGGACAGGCGGCCGCCATCAAAGCGCCCGATCACCGGCTTTCCAGCAACGGGTGACAGGCCGGGCAGCGGCAGGGTATGATCAACCATGGCGGGTGGGCGCTCCGGAAACGGCAGGAGTTGGCGTCAGCACCCAAATCCTACGGCCGCTCAACGGATGCCGCTACACCCGCCAACCCTCATGAATTTTCCCGGTTAGCGAATAGCCGGCGAAGTCGCCATAGATCTGCAAGGAGAAGCAGAAAAGCCCGATCACATGCTGGAGCGCGTTGAAGAACTCCGGCTGATGGAAACGGGCATCGACCACCACGGCGGCGTTGTCGGCCAGCCCGATCTTGAGGAAATAGCCCCAGATCACCTTTTCCAGCCCGGCGAAACGCTCCTCGAACGGGATGTCGCGCGGGCGCTGCTGGATTTGCGGCAGCAGGTCGCGCGCCCGCACGATCGGACCGGCCACCAGTTGCGGGAAGAAGGCGACGAAGGTGGCGTAGCGGACCAGCGAGCGTTCGGGTTCCTTCACCTCGCCGCTGTAGAGGTCGATGCCGTAGCTGAGATTCTGGAAAGTATAGAAGGAGATGCCGACCGGCAGCAGGATGTCCAGCGTCCGCCGCCCGACCTCCATCCCCAGCGAGGACAAGGCGATCACAGCGCTGTCGGCGAAGAAATTATAGTATTTGAAGAAGAACAGCATGCCCAGGTTGGCGCCCAGGCTGATGAACAGGTACAGCTTCCTGGTCCGGCGGTCGGGCGAGTCGGCGATCTTCAGCCCGCAATAGAAGTCGATGAAGGTGCTGAGCGCCAGCAGCGCGCAGAACCGGTAATCCCAATAGCCGTAGAAGATATAGCTGGCGACCAGCAGGAAGGGTGTGAAGGCGTGCGTGCGCGCCAGCGCCATGAAGCCGGCGCTGAACACGGTGATGAACAGCAGGAAGTTCAGGCTGGTGAAGCTCATCGTGCCCCCGGTGGAGATGGTCGCGCGTCGATGCGGCCGCGCGGGGAACCGGCCCCGTGGGGGCGCGCAGGAAAGTCCCCCTGCGCGGTCGCGCAAGAAAGGCGAGGAACGAGGCCGACGATACCCTCGATTTCGGGGATTCCCCGCCGCCGCGGTGGGGTTGCGCCGCTGGATATGGGACGTACTCTGAAATGAACCGCGACGATGGGTCCGAACGGATAGGGCCTTCAAGCGGGGGCTGGACCATGCTCCAAAGTGGCAAGCCTTCCCGGAGCGGGAGTCCGGCCGGGGTCATTAAGGGGGTGCAAGGCGGGAAGGGAGCCGCTACATATGCGGACGACGAATTTTTCAACTCTGGCTGACGAGGAGGCACCGCCATGCGGGCCGAGATCGAAGCGGCCGCCGGCGAGATCAGAGAATCGCTGGCGCTGCTGAGGAGGCATCTTTGACTGGGACAATGCACTGCGGCGTCTCGACGAACTGAACAACCTCGCCGAGGACCCCAAGCTTTGGGACGATCCGGCGCGGGCCCAGACCATCATGCGCGAGCGCACCCAGCTCGACACCTCCGTCGCCGGCTACCGCGCGCTGGAGCGTGACCTGTCCGACAGCCTGGAACTGATCGAGATGGGCGAGATGGAGGAGGACGCCACCGTCGTCGCCGATGCGGAGGCCCAGCTCTACGGCCTGCGCGACCGCGCCAACAAGCTCCAGATCGAAAGCTTGCTGTCGGGCGAGGCCGATGCCAATGATTGCTTCGTCGAGGTGAATGCCGGCGCCGGCGGCACGGAGGCCCAGGATTGGGCGCTGATGCTGATGCGCATGTACACCCGCTGGGCGGAGCAGCACGGCTACAAGACCGAATGGCTGGACGAGACGCCGGGCGAAGAGGCCGGGATCAAGTCCGCGACGGTGCAGATCAAGGGCCACAACGCCTATGGTTGGCTGAAGACCGAGGCCGGCGTGCACCGTCTGGTGCGCATCAGCCCGTTCGACAGCCAGGCGCGGCGCCAGACCAGCTTCGCCGCCGTCTCGATTTCCCCGGTGATCGACGACAAGATCGACATCGAGATCAACGAGAAGGATTGCCGCATCGACACCTACCGGGCGTCGGGCGCCGGCGGCCAGCACATCAACAAGACCGACTCGGCGGTGCGCATCACGCACATCCCGACGAACATCGTGGTGAGCTGCCAGCAGGAGCGCTCGCAGCACAAGAACCGCGCCAAGGCGTGGGACATGCTGCGCGCCCGCCTGTATGAGCGGGAACTGAAGATCCGCGAGGATGCCGCCGCGGCGCTGGAGGCCACCAAGACCGACATCGGCTGGGGCCACCAGATCCGCTCCTATGTCCTGCACCCCTACCAGATGGTGAAGGATCTGCGGACGGAGGTGGAGACCTCGCAGAGCCAGGCGGTGCTGGACGGTGCGCTCGATCCCTTCCTGGAGGCGGCGCTCGCCTCCCGGATCAAGGGGCAGAGCGACGATGCGCACGCCGCCGGGGGCTGACGGGTCGAAAGGAGGGGAGGGCGGTCGCTTGCGGCCGCCCTTTTCGATTCGAGAGCGCAGTCCTCTGGGCGTCTTTGGCCCATGGTGTCTTTGGAATGAAAGGCTGGGCTTGGCTGTTTCAACAGGCTGCCATCCCAACGATTCGGAGCAACCGATCCATGAACAGGCTTCTTCTTCCGGCCCTTTGCGGTGCCCTGCTGCTGGCAACCCCTGCCTTCGCCGCCTGCGACTCCGACAACCTGCCCGACGAGATGCGCCGGGCCTTCCTCACCGGCGCGCAGGAGGCGCTGAACGAGCATGGCTTCAACGCCGGGCCGGTGGATGGCAGGATGGGCTCGCGCACCCGTACGGCGATCCGCTCCTACCAGCGCGCGGCGAAGCTGCCGGTCGATGGCTGCGTCAGCCAGGGGCTGCTCGACCACCTGAACTTCACCCAGCCCAAGATCTACGGCCCCGGCAAGCGCCGCTGACCTTGATTTCCCATGCGATTCACGCTTCAGACGATTCCGTCCGAACCGATCGCGCCCTAGGCCAGCATGTCGAGCAGTCGCTGGCTGTTCTCCTGCGTCGCCTTCAGGACCTTGGCGTTCGCGGCGAAATCCACCTGGGCGGAGGTCAGGTCCACCACCACGGCCGGGTCCAGGTTGCCGGCCGCGACCTGCTCGGACGCCGCCTCGGCGCGGGCCTGGGCGTCCTGCAAACCGTCGAGGGCGCTGGCCTGCGGCCGATAGGGCGTGGCGGTGGTGGCGGACCCGATATCCATGGCGTGCCGTCCGGCTGGTTGAACGGCCAGGATAGAGGGTGAGGGTTTAGGGTTGGTGAATAGGGCCGCTCAGGCCGCCGCCGGCCGCTCCGCCAACCGGTCGGCCAGCCGCCCGAGGAAGGCCGTGGCCTCCGCCGGATCGGTCACGCTCCAGGTCGCGGCCGTCTCGGCGGGGTTGTCCATCACCCGGATGCCGATCCCGCCACGCCCGCCGCGCTCCGCCAATGCGCGGAAAGCGTCCTCGTCCGTCTCATCGTCGCCGAGATAGACCGGCATATGGCCGTTCCCATCCAGCCCCAGGGACTCCAGCAGGGCGAGCACGGCGCGACCCTTGTCCCAAGGCAGGTTGGGGCGAAGTTCGAACAGTTCCTTGCCGCCGGTCACGCGCAGGCGCGGCTGGGCTGCGACCACCGCGCGGACGGTGTCGGCGACCAGGGCCTTCTCCGGCGGCGCGACCTGCCGGGTGTGGATGGCGATGCCGAAGCGCTTGCGCTCCACCAGCGCACCGGGGATGTCGCCGAGCCGGTCGCGCAGATGCCGTTCCGCAAGGTCGAGATCGGGGACATACTCCACCCCCACCTGTCGGCGCAGCCGCGGACCGCGCAGATCGAAGCCGTGGCTGCCGGCGTAAACCAGCCCATCCACCCCCACCATCGCGGTCAGGTCGTCGAGATCGCGACCGCTGACGAACGCGACCGGGCAGAGCGACGACAGACGGCGCACCACCGCGCGCGCCTCCTCCGGCATCACCGCCAGGTCCGGCCGGGGCGCGATGGCGGCCAGCGTGCCGTCATAATCGAGGAACAGGGCGGGAGTCCGGCCGCCGAGAGATGCGATGAACGCGTCGAACTCGGCAAAGGCGGATGGAGGGGAGATGGGCAAGGCTGAATCCTCGACACCGCTGTCTATCGGGATGCGGCGGCTGATCCGGACCGATCTGCAATTGGCCTGTGCCGGCACGCCACGCCTGGATAACAGGTTGAGCGGGGCCATGGCCTCATCCTTGAGCACAACGCAGCTTTGCTGTTGCTGACAGGCAACAGGAGATATCCAAAAAAAAGCTGGCACGCCCGGAGTGGCGGCTTTGGGGGTTGCGGCGCCCCTGGCTTCTGGTACTGTTGCAGTGCAGCAAGCGATTGCTGCTTCGCCCTTCTTGGGCGTTTCCTCCCTAAACTCAAGGCCGCTGCCTTCAGCGGCCTTTTTCTTGCCAGAAATCCCCCTGGCAAGGCAACCCCTGACAAAGGTCATAGCGCTGCGATTTTGTCGCTCCGGCGCCGGGGTTTGGCGGGGGGGCTGCCGCTGCCGACGTCGCCTGCGGCTTTGGCAAGTCTCCTGCCATCGCGGTGGTGGTCCGTCCGCCGGAATTTTTCGTGGGCCGGCAGGCGATGGCGGATCGGGAGCGAAAAACCGCCGCAGGGGGACGGAAGGGCTGCCCCTGGCGCCGGAACTGTCGTATAGATCAAAGCGAAACGCCGATCCGTCCTCATCCACAGGAGCCTTTCCCATGGACATCGCCATCATGGTCCTCGCCGTCGCCTTCTTCTTCTGGCAGACCATCACCGATTGAACAGGCCTCCACCGATCGGGTGGATGTGATTGGACGAATGGGAAGGGCGGCCCCTGTGGGTCGCCCTTTTCCATGTCGCCGGTGATGATCGGCCTGCGGTTGATGGGGACAGCCGGCGGGGCTCCCCATCAATCGGCGGCGATCGGCGGCTCCAGCCGGGCATGGGCCGAGGCGATCAGTTGCAGGGTCTCCATGATCGAGCCAATGGCTTCATGAAGGTCCGCCTGCTCGTCGCCGCGCACGGTCGCCAGAAGCGTTTCCAGCTCGACCGCGGCGTTCTGAAGACTGGCACAGGCATGCTCCAGATGCCGGCAGGGGCCGGTTTGGTCGGAATGGTCGTCCCGGCCGTCCGCTTGGGCGGTCTCCTCATTTGCAGAATGCAAACGGGTCGCAGGTTTGCCGCCCCGCGTTGCGTTCCGGTTTGCAAAATGCAAATGGACGCCGTTGCCCGTCGCCCGTGTCCCCAATTTTTTCCGCATCATGGGCGTGCCCTCGTTCGGTCCTGCCGACGATGCGCAAGTCCCGTGCCACCTTGTGACCGTTGGTTGCGGATGACGTGGGGAAATGGTCGCCCGTCACTCCGGCCACAGGCGGGCGGCGCCCCGCATTCCGCTTTCCGCGCCATGGCGGGCGATCGCCATCCGGGTGCGCGGTGTCGCCGCGAGGGCCCAGGAGCCCCATCGCCGGGTCACCGCCCCGCACAGGCCGGGCAGGGCGGACAGGCCGCCGCCGACCACGACGACATCCGGATCCAGCAGGTTCAGCACCGGGGCCAGGGCGCGGGCCAGCGCATCGGCATGGCGGGCCAGGGTCGCCGTCGCGGCGGCATCGCCGGCCAGGGCGCGGACGGCGATCTCCGGCGGGTCGAGGGTCTCGCCATGCAGGTGGCGGTGCAGGCGCGACAATCCGGCTCCGCAGAGCGCGGTTTCCAGGCAACCCGGCTTGCCGCAGCCGCAGGGAACCGGGGGGCCGTCCGCCGGCTCGCGCCAGGGAAGCGGGGCATGCCCCCATTCGCCGGCCAGCCCATTGGCGCCGGGCAGGATGCGGCCATCCACCACGATGCCGCCGCCGACCCCGGTGCCCAGAATGACGCCGAACACCACCGGGGCTCCCACCGCCGCTCCATCCGTCGCCTCCGACAGGGTGAAGCAGTTGGCGTCATTGGCGATCCGCACCGGCCTGCCGATCCGCCGCGCCACGTCGTCGGCGAAAGGCCGGCCGTTCAGCCAGGGCAGGTTGACCGCGCGCACCCGTCCGGCGGCGGCATCGACCACGCCGGGCAGGCTGATGCCGAAACCACCGCGTCCCGCCGGATCGAGGACCGCCACCGTCTCCGCCAGCGCTTCCAGCGTCTCGTCATATCCGCGGGGGGTTGGCCGGCGGTCGCGGGCCAGTTCCGCCCCGTCCCGGTCGAGCGCCACGGCGGCGATCTTGGTGCCGCCCAAATCGATTCCGACTCGCATGACTGTCGCCGTCCGGGTGATGGGAATGAGCGAATGACCGAATTCAGGGGCAATCCTATACCGCCTGCCCGTCCGGTGGGCCAGGACCGCTTCCACACCGGAAGGGTCAGTCCACCCACCCCGGAAGAGAGGGCCGGAAGAGAGCGGGCGACCAACCTTTGCCCCGTCGGGGCTTGGGGGACGCATCACTAGAGTCTCAACAGCGCATCCTTCACTGATCGGCGTCTTGAGATGTCCATGGACCGTTCTGCCCCGAACCAGTCTTCGCGCGCCCGGCGGGCCGCTCCGGGCCATCACGATCCCGCCACCAACCCCGGCCGCGGCTCCGTGGGCGCCACGGCCGTCGAGAGCCGCGATGGGCTGGTTCTCGCCTTTCTTGCCCGCAAGAGGCTTCTGGTGCTGGTCGGCGATGCCGGGTCGGGGCGGCCCGCGCTGTTCCGCCAGCTGGTCGATCATGTCGCGGCGGACGGCGCCATGGCGTTGCCGGTCATGGCGTCGGTCGGCGCGGAGCTGGAGGATCTGATCGGTGCCGCCGGCAGCGGGGCCTTGCCCGATCTGGCCGTCGGTGAGAATGGAGGCGAGGATGGGGTCGAGGTCGATTTCGACGGGCTGATCACGGCGCTGGAGGAGCGGCTGGAGCTTGCCGGTTCCGGGCTGCTGGCGGTGGACAATGCCGCCGTGCTGGCGCCACCGGTGCTGGCCGATCTGGTCGAACTGACGCGGGCGGAGACGCCGAGCGGCCGCTTCCTGCAGGTGTTGCTCTGCGGCACGCCCGAACTGGAAGGGACATTGGCGCGGGCCGGGCTGGCGGATGCGCTGCGTGACACGGGCGTGATCTACCGGCTCGCACCGGGTGGTGGCGGTGCCGATGATGCGCGCGAGGCTCCCCGTCCGGCGCCGGTCATGGCCGTCCCGCTCCAGACCCCGCCAGCGAATGACCGGCCCGCAGGGCGATGGCAGGATCAGGAGGAGGAGCGTTGGAGCGAGCGTGAGGCCGCGACAGTCACCGCTCCGGACATGGCCCATCCTGACGGCGGCCGTGGACATGGCGACCACGGGACCGTGGGTCATGGGACTTTCGACCAGGATTTCGACCGGGGGCCGGAGCCGGGCATGCGGGCGCCGCGTCGGGCCGCGCTCCTTGCCGGAGCGGCGCTGACCACGCTGGTCCTGCTGGGGGCCGCCGGAGCGGCGATCCTGACCGCGATGCCGGGAGGCACGACCGACCGCGCCCTGTCGATGATCGAGGATGGATGGAGCCATACCCGCGATGCGGTCGAGCGGACCCTGCGGGATGTGACCGGCGGCAAGGCCCCTGTCGCCGGGCGGCAGGCCGCCGATACCCCGCCCGCCTCCGCCGCTCCGGTCGGCCAGCCCGTCGCGCCGCAGGCCACCGCTGTGAACACGCGGACGGTCGCGACCGCGGCGACGTCGCCGGCAGTGCCGGCTATATCCCCGGCCACTGCCCCGGTAGCGGCCGCTCCGGTCGAGACCGCGCCGCAGCCACAGCCACAGCCATTGGCCGCCGCCAAGCCCGCCGCCTCGCCGGGCAACACCGAAGCGGCGCCGGGCGTGGCGTCGCTGCCACCGCTGGAGGATCCGTCGGCAAGCGCCGCGCTTCCCGCCGCGCCGCGTGCCGCGGTCCCCGACGCCGACACCCTCCAGCGCGTGCGCGCGATGGCCGATCAGGCCCGCCGCCAGATCGCCGGCAAGCGCCTGACCACCCCCCCCGGCGACAACGCCTACGAGACGGTGCAGCGCATCCGGCAGATCGCCCCGTCGGCACCGGAGGCGGCGGAGTTGCTGACCGCCATGACGGATATCTATCGCCGCTGGGCGATGCAGGCGGAGCGCGACGGCGACTGGTCGGAGACGAAACGCTTCTACGAGCGGGCGCAGATGATCATGCCCGACAGTGCCGATCTGGCCGAACGGATCCGCGCGGCGAGCGAACAGCGGGTCTATGAGGGCCCCTCCGGCGGAGCTTCCACGGGGACCGGCGCCGGTGCCCCCGCGGCGCCGGTGAAGGCCACTCCCGGTCTGGGCGACCGCGACTCGGTGCTGGCCCTGCTGCGCAACCCGGCGGACCTGTCGCGCGCGCTCCAGGCCGGCGCCAGCGCCGACACAAGGGTGGACAGCGGCAAGACCCTGCTGATGCTCGCCGCCGAGCAGGGGTTGCCGGATGCGGTGCGCGTGCTGCTGGACCGTCATGCCCGCACCGACCTGCGCACCTCCGACGGCGCAACGGCGGTGATGTATGCCGCCTGGGAGGGCCATGACGCCGTCGTTCGCGCGCTTGCCGATGGCGGCGCCGACCTCGACACCACCAACAGCGACGGCAAGACCGCGCTGATGGCCGCCGCGGCCCGTGGACATGAGGATGTGGCCCGCACGCTGATCCAGCGCGGGGTGATGGTGGACCGCGCCACCGCCTTCGGCTGGTCGGCGCTGATGTATGCCGCCAACAACGGTCACGAGGCGGTGGCGAAGCTGCTGCTCGACAGCGGCGCCAACCCCTATCGCATGGACGCCAACGGGAATTCCGCCCTGACGCTGGGCGCGCTGCAAGGGCATGTCCAGGTGGTCGAGGCGCTGAAGCCGCGCTGACGGGTGTCCGCCCTCCAGACGGCCGGCGGTCTCACTGGTCCAGGCGGACGGAGCCGCGCCACAGCCCGGCGCTCTGTCCGCCGGTGCCATAATGGAAGACGCCCGGCCCGTCGGGCTGGCCGTTGCTGAAGCGTCCGGCGAAGCGGCTGCCGTCGGTGAAGGTCATCACGCCATAGCCGGACATCAGGTCGCCCGACCACTCCCCCTCATAGGTCTGGCCGCTGACGAACCGGTAGACCCCCGCCCCCTCCCGGATCGGCCGGCCGAGCCCCGAGTTCGACGAGGGCTGGGCCCAGGTCCCCTCATAACGGTCGCCGCCGGAGAAGCCGTAGCTCCAATAGCGGCTGTCGGGGCGGCCGCGCGCCCGTTCCGCGGCGGTGCGGGCGTCGCCGGCCGCCCGCGCCGCCCGCTGTTCCGCCTCCACCGCCGGGCTCCCCGGCATGGTGGTGCCGGATGGCCCGGTCTCCGATGGCCCGGTACCGGAGGGCATGTCGGGAAAGCCGCGCGGCTGTTCGGTCCCGATCGGATCGGAGCTGCCGAAGGAAGGGCTGGTCTCCACCGGGCCGCGGGCGCGGGCGGCGAGCGGCGTCGGGTCGGTCCAGCGGGCGGTCAGCGCACCCGCGGTGAGATAGCCGGTCCGCTTCGACGCATCGCGTACATGCAGCCAGCTGCCATTCGGCACGGCCTCCAGCACCGTCACGGTGCTGCCGGCGGCCAGCTGCGCGACACCTTGCGCCCCCACGGCCGGCCGGTCGAACAGGACGCCCGGTCTCGCCATTTCATAATCGCCGGGCGGCAGGCTGGCGCCGGTTACTGCCGGCGGCTCCTTCGTCGCGGTCGTGGCCGGCGTCTTGGTGACGGCAGGGGCGCCGGCGGGGGCGGCGGCCGGCACCAGCACGAGGGAAGCGCCCAGCCGGTCCTGTAGCCAGGGCAGTTGCCGGCCATCGCTGCGTTCGGCGACCGCGCGCGCCACCTCGGCCAGCGAGTCACGGAAGGCGACGCCGGGCTTGACCATCTCACGCGCCAGCGCGGCGGTGAAAGGGTCGGGGGTCTTCCCCGATTTGGTCGGCACCGGCGGCGCGCCGGGGCGATGGGCGTAGACGACGAACAGGCCCTCTGCCTCCATCGGCGTGCCCAGCGCGCCGCCGCCGACCCGTTGGGCCAGGGTTTCGGCGACGCTTGGGTCGATCACCACCACGATCTTGCGGCCGCTGTCCCGCAGGTCGCTCAACAGAGTGTCGAGATCCAGGGCGCTGCGCGGCAGATCCTCGGCCCCGGCGGGGGCGGCGTCGGTGGGAAGCAGAAACTCCCGCTCCCCCAGCCCGACGGCGAGGCCGGTGTAGTAGACGAAACCGAGTTCCGCTCCGGACAGCGTCTCGCGGAAGCGCTCCAGCGCCGATTCCATGGCGACACGCCCGACATTGTCGGCCCGCGCCACCGCGAAGCCGGCGCCGCGCAGGGCCGACGCCATGGTCGCGGCGTTGGCGGCGGTCTGGTCCGGCCGGCTGTCGAGGCTGGCGTAGCGTCCATTGTCGATGATGAGCGCCACACGTTTGCCGCCCTCCGCCAGCGCACCGGCGGAGGGGATGGCGGACAGCGAAGCGGTCAGCAGCGCCGCCGTCAGGACGGTCGCCCCAAGCCGTCGCCGGCGTTGGGCGGCATGGCTGCCGGAGCAATGGACTGGCTGGCTGGCGGTCGGGGTCGCGGTCGTCGTCACGGCGTTGCTTCCTTCGTCTTCGCGGCGGCCTCCAGCCAGGGCGTGGTCCCGTGCGGCGCCGGTTGGCGGGGGCGTGCCGTCGCCGGGAGCATAGCCTGTTCCGCCAGCCGGGAAGCCCGCTCATTCGGAGCGTGGGCCGAGGCGGCGTTACCCCGCGCGGACGACGGGCCGCCGGATCACAACGCCGGGATGTCGCGATGTATCGCTTTCCCTCCGCGGCGAAGCCGCTTATATGACGGTCCTTCGCAGACAACGAGGTTCGCCATGCCGCCCGCCAAGCCGTCCGTCGTCCGGATGTCCGACACCGAAATCGCCCGCGTGCAGATGTATCTGCGCAAGACGCTGGGCAACCCCAAGATCGTGATCGAGCCGCCGGCCAAGGCCGGCCAGTCGGCCGAAGTGACGGTGGATGGCGAGTTCTTCGGCACGCTGAACCGTGACGAGGACGAGGGCGAGGTGTCCTACGCCCTGAACGTCGTCATCCTGGAAGAGGATCTGCCGGAGCCGCCGGCCATTCCGCGTCGCTGATCACCGCTTTTCGATCTAGCGGCCATGGGCGCGAAGCTCCGCCGCCAGGGAGGCCAGCAGGGTCTGGCCTCCCGACAGGCTCAGGCCGCGCACCAGCACGATCGCCCTTCGTCCGCCGCGCCGATGCATGACCAGCCGCACGTTGCGGCTGCCGGCGGCTTTCAACTCCGCCTTCACCGCGTCGTTGGGCGCCACGCTGCCGGTGACCAGCTTCATCTCCGCCTTGTGGCCGTAATCGCGCGTCGGATCGATCCAGGCGACGAACAGCGGCTTGCCGCCGACCATCGGATAGAGCGCCAGGTCCCGGATCGTCTCATGGGGATGGATGCGGGCGCCGTCCACCGTCAGTCCGCGTTCGGTCACGCCCAGCCGTACGGCGCGGCGGCGGACCGTGTCGGTCAGCATCACCACCCACAGCAGCAGCACCGGCACCGCGCAGAAGACGGCGAGCCATTGCAGCATGCTGGACAGTTGGTCGGGCGCCAGCCCGGCTCCGGCGATGAAACCGGTCGCCAGCAGTCCGGCGACCAGCAGATAGCGGGTGCGGATCGTCGGGATCATCACCGGCCTCGCCACGAACACGGCGCCGGCGACGCCGTCCTCACGGGTGATCTCGAGGCTGGGGGGTGGCTTGGTTGCGGACATGTCGCGGGGGAGTTGCAGGAAGCGGGCGTGATCCTGTTCCGGCAGGGTGCCGGCCGTCCAGTTCTTTCGCCTGTCCGCAACCCTGGTGCCGGAACCGGGGCGGTGATAGTTTGCGGTCGGGATGATTTCCGACCTAACCGACAAGACCGACCCGTTGCGAGGGACCGCCGCCCGTGACCTCCCCAAATCCGCAAGATGTCCGGGGGGCGAGCGCGTCCCGGCAAATGCCGAGCCCGGCTGACGTCATGGCCGTGGCCGACATTGTGGCCGACGTTGTGGTTAGGGCGCGCAAGCTGTCGCTGGTCTATGCCACCGCGGACAAGCCGGTCACCGCGCTGAGCGAGGTCGACCTGACCATCGCGCGCGGCGATTTCGTGTCGCTGATCGGTCCCAGCGGCTGCGGCAAGACCACCCTGCTGCGCGTGATCGCCGATCTGGAGCGCCCGACCTCCGGCAGCATCGCCATCGAGGGGATGACGCCGGAACAGGCGCGGCTGAAGCGGCTCTACGGCTACGTCTTCCAGGCTCCGGCGCTCTATCCCTGGCGGACGGTGGAACGCAACGTCATGCTGCCGCTGGAGATCATGGGGGTGGCGCGTGCCGAGCGCCAGGCCCGCGCCCGCGAACAGCTGGAGCGGGTCGGCCTGTCGGGCTTCGAGCGCAAGTTTCCCTGGCAGCTGTCGGGCGGCATGCAGCAGCGGGTTTCCATCGCCCGTGCCCTGGCGCTCCAGCCCGACCTGCTGCTGATGGACGAACCCTTCGGCGCGCTCGACGAGATCACCCGCGACCATCTGAACCTGCATCTGACCCAGCTGTGGCGGGCGACCGGCAAGACCTGCGTCTTCGTCACCCATTCGATCGCCGAGGCGGTGTTCCTTTCCACCCGCATCGTGGTGATGAGCCCGCGCCCCGGCCGCATCCTCGACGTCATCGACTGCGCCAGCCTGCCGCGCGAGCGCACGCTCGACATCCGCGAATCGCCGGAATTCGCCGCCATCGCCCACCGCGTCCGTGAAGGGCTGAAGCAAGGGCACAGCTACGATGATTAGGCGGGCGCTTCCGGTGACGGTGATGACGCTGCTGCTGCTGGCGGCGTGGTATGGCGGGGCGGCGTGGCTGAACTGGCCGCAGGCGGCGGAGACGCTGGCCCGCGCCGACAAGCCCGCCGGCTTCGCGGATGTGCTGGCCCAGGCCTATGCGATGAAGCGGCCGATCCTGCCCACCCCCGATCAGGTTCTGATGGAGCTGTGGAGTTCGCTGACCGGCTACGCCCCGACCAGCCCGCGCAACCTGCTGTTCCATGCCTGGGTGACGGCGGAGGCGGCGTTGACCGGGCTGGCGATGGGGTTGGTGCTGGGCATCCTGCTGGCCGCCGGCATCGTCCACACCCGCACGCTGGAGGCCAGCCTGCTGCCCTGGGTCATCGCCTCGCAGACCGTGCCGATCCTGGCCATCGCGCCGATGATCGTCGTCATTCTCGGCAACGTCGGGCTGACCGGGCTGCTGCCGAAGGCGGTGATCTGCATGTATCTGTGCTTCTTCCCGATCACCGTCGGCATGGTGAAGGGGCTGCGCTCGGCCGATCCGCTGTGGCTCGACCTGATGCGCACCTATTCGGCCAGCGGGCTGCGCGCCTTCTGGTCGCTGCGGCTGCCGGCCTCCATGCCCTTCCTGTTCGCCAGCCTCAAGGTGTCGGTCGCCATCAGCGTGGTCGGCGCCATCGTCGGCGAATTGCCGACCGGCGGGCAGGCCGGGCTGGGGGCGCGGCTGCTGTCGGGGTCCTATTACGGCCAGACCGTGCAGATCTGGGCGGCGCTGATCATGGCATCGCTGTTGTCGGTGGCTCTGATCGCCGTGGTGCGCGGGTTGGAGCTGGTCCTGCTGGGCCGGGCGGGGGCGCGATGAGCGGTTTGGCGAACGATCCGACGAGGAATCCCTACCGCACCAGCCTGCGCACGGCCGTCGATTGGGGGCTGGTCGCCATCGCCCTGCCGGCGCTGGCCGCATTGGCCCTGCCGTTGGGCGTCCAGGCTGGCGCCTCCGTCAGCTGGTTCGGCGGAACCATGGCGCCGCTGTTCCTGATCGGGGCGGTGCTGGCCGTCGTCGCCGGCGCGTCGGCGCCGAAGCGGGTCTGGGGCGCCTGGGTGGAGCTGGCCGGCGTGGCGCTGGCCTGGCTGCTGCCGCCGCATCTGCTGAATGAGGGGCTGGATCTGTCGGCCGATTGGGGGCTCTGGCTGTTCCTGCTGGCGGCGACGCTGCTTTTATGGCGGGTGATGGGGGTGCTGGCCGGCGTGCCGGGCTGGACACGCTCCGTCATCGTGCCCGGCCTGTTCGGGCTGGGCCTGCTGGTGGGGTGGGAGGTGCTGGTCCGCGGTTTTCAGGTGCCGGCGATCCTGCTGCCGCCGCCCAGCCGCATCGCCTTGGCGCTGGCCGCCAACGCCCCGGTGCTGTGGGACGATTTCCGCCAGACCGTGCTGACCTCCGTCCTGCGCGGCTCTGTGATGGGCTGCGGCGCGGGCTTCCTGGTGGCAATCCTTGCCGACCGTGTGCCCTTTCTTGCCCGTGGATTGCTGCCGCTCGGCAATCTCGCCAGCGCCATTCCCGTGGTGGGCATCGCGCCGATCATGGTGATGTGGTTCGGCTTCGACTGGCAGTCCAAGGCCGCCGTCATCGTGGTGATGACCTTCTTTCCCATGTTGATCAACACGCTGGCGGGTCTCGGCAATTCGGAGCGCATCCAGCTCGACCTGATGCGCTCCTACGGCGCCGGCTATGGCACGACGCTGGTCAAGCTGAGGCTGCCCAACGCGTTGCCCTTCCTGTTCAACGGGTTGAAGATCAATTCCACCCTGGCGCTGATCGGAGCCATCGTCGCCGAGTTCTTCGGCACGCCGGTGGTCGGCATGGGATTCCGCATCTCCACCGAGGTGGCGCGGATGAATCTCGACATCGTCTGGGCCACCATCGCCGTGGCGGCGCTGACCGGCTCCGGCCTTTATGGTGCGCTGGCTCTACTGGAGCGGGTGACGACGGCCTGGCATCCGTCGATGCGGCGGCGCTGAGTGGTGGCGCCGACTGGCGGCGCTGGCACGCCCGTTGCTTTTACCCCGCCGTTCCAGCCGGCAGGGGAGGTGGGCATGGCCGACATCGTCATTTTGAAGCATGTTCGTCTGGCGCGGGCGCTCCAGGTCCTCGAGACGGCCGCGGCCTCCCTCGATGGCGAGCTTGCGGCCCTCTCCGCCGCCGGACGGGCCGGTCTGCTTGGCGATCATGCCGAGGAGGCCACGCTGCTGCGCACCTATGTCCGCACGCTGCGCATCCTGTTGCAGGCGATGACTCCTGACGAGGTCGAGGAGGCTGGCCTCGCCGAGCGTCATGCCCTGGCGGAGGCCGCGGTCGCCCGTTGCGCCGCCGTCTTGCGGGCGCTGGAACCGCCGGCCGGTGGCGGCGCCGTGATCGGCATCGCTTGACGAGCGTTGTCGCGAAGCCGACAGGACTTGACGCCCTTCGGCCGGCGCCATACTGCCGTATGGCTGGGATGCGGAATGGCTTTCCCCTCTCCGTCGCCGGACCGCCGCGCTATAGTGGCGGCCGCAACGAACAGTCGAACCGGCCCGGAAAAAGGATGCCGGCGCAAAAGGGTGTGATGAGGCTTCTCGTTTCCAATCTGACCCACCGCTATGACGACCTGACCGTCCTGGACGGCATCGACCTGACCTTGGCGGAGGGGGAAATCCTGGCCGTGATCGGCCCCAGCGGCTGCGGGAAATCGACGCTGCTCGGCATCGCCGGCGGCATCGTCGCCCCGACCTCCGGCTCGGTCCGGGTCGAGGGCGAGGTGCCGGACGGCTGCCTGAACCCGATCACCTTCATCTTCCAGGATTTCGCCCTGCTGCCCTGGCGCAGTGTGGAGGACAACATCGCCCTGGTGCTGGAGCATCATCCGCTCTCCTCCGCCGAGCGGCGCGAGCGCATTGACAGCGGCCTGCGCCGCATGGGGCTGTGGGAGTTCCGCAAGGCCCTGCCCAAGCAGTTGTCGGGCGGCATGCGCCAGCGGGTCGGCATCGCCCGCGCGTTGGCGGTGCGCCCGGCGATGCTGCTGCTGGACGAACCGCTGTCGGCGCTCGACGCCCAGACGCGCGAGCTGCTGATGGATGATTTCCTGGAGCTGTGGCGGCGGGAGAAGACCACCGCCCTCTACGTCACCCACAATCTGGACGAGGCGCTGCGGCTGGCCGACCGTGTCTGCGTGCTGAGCCGCCGCCCCGGCCGCATCCGCGAGCTGGTCACCATCGAGGAGCCGCGCGAGCGCCGACGGGAGCCGTCGGCCCAGGCCCATCTGGCCGAGGTGCGCGACCGCCTGTGGCACCTGATGAAGGCCGAAGCCCAGATGGCCGACCGGGAGATCGCCCGTGCCTGACAGCCTGAACCCCACCACCGCGCCCACCGTCTCCGCAATCGGCCAGCCCGTCCGTTTCCGCGGCGGTGGCTTCACGGTGAAGCGCCATCCCTGGGCGGCGCTGGCCGCCTTCGCCCTGCTGATCGGACTGTGGGAGGGGGCGAGCCGCCTCGGCCTCGCCAGCCCGCTGTTCCTGCCGCCGCCGAGCGCCGTCGCCCGCGCGCTCGCCGGCATGGTGGCGGACGGCTCGCTGTGGCTGAACCTGAAGGCGTCGCTGGCGCGCATCGCCGTCGGCTGGGTGCTGGGCACGGCGGCCGGCATGCTGGTCGGCTTTTCCATGGGCATCTTCTCCACCGCCCGCGCGGTCGGCGTGCCGCTGGTGTCGGCCTTCTTCCCGATCCCGAAGATCGCGCTCTTGCCGCTGTTCATCCTGTGGTTCGGCATCGGCGAGCCGTCGAAATTCGCCACCATCGGCTTCGGCGTCTTCTTCCCCACCGTCATCGCCACCTACAGCGCCATCGACCAGGTGCCGCGCAACCTGATCCGCATGGCGCAGAGCTTCGGCCTGCCCTGGCGGGCGATCCTGCGCTCCATCGTGTTGCCCGGCGCCCTGCCGGGCATCCTTGCCGGCTTCCGCATCACCGCGTCGATCGCGCTGATCCTGGTGGTGGCGGCGGAGATGATCGGCGCGGAATACGGCATCGGCGCCTTCGTGCTGATGGCCGGCAACCTGATGCAGACCGACACGCTGCTGGCCGGGGTGCTGGTGCTGTCGCTGCTGGGGCTCGCCATCGGTACCGTGCTGTCGCAACTGGAGCGGCGCCTGCTGAACTGGCGCTGACCGCATGCTGAACAACCTTGAGCATCCTCGGGAGGATTTCCGTCCATGACCCTCGTCCGCCTCACCCGGCGCGCCCTGATCGCCACCGCCGGCGCCGCCTTGGTCACCAGCTCCCTGATGTCCGCGGCGCTGGCGCAGCCGCTGGAGAAGGCGACGGTCGGGGTGCTGGCGCTGTCCTCCTCCGGGCCGATCTTCATCGCCAAGGCCAAGGGCTATTTCGCGAAGGAAGGGCTGGACGTCGAGCTGAAGATGTTCACCTCGGCCCAGCAGGTGCCGGTCGCCGTGACCTCGGGCGATGTCGATTTCGGCGTCACCGGCCTGACTGCCGGCTTCTACAACCTCGCCTCGAAAGGGGCGGTCACCATCATCGCCGCGCAGAGCCGCGACGAGCCGGGCTTCCCCTTGAGCGCCTATCTCGCGACCAACGCCGCCTATGACGCCGGGCTGAAGTCGCCGGCCGACCTGAAGGGCAAGCGGATCGCCATCACCACCGTCGGTTCGACCTTCCATTACATGATCGGTCTGCTGGCGAAGAAGCACGGCTTCACCGTCAAGGACGTCACCATGGTGCCGTTGCAGGACGTGCCGAAGATGGTCGCCGCCTTCAGGGGCGGGCAGGTCGACGCCATCATCGCGCCGTCCACCGTGTCACGGCAGCTGGTGGCCGACGGCGCCGGCAAGATGCTGGGCTGGGTCGGCGACGAGACGCCCTGGCAGCTCGGCGCCCTGTTCACCGCGCCCAAGACGATGAAGGACCGCCGTCCGCTGGTGGAAAAGTTCGTCCGCGCCTACAAGACGGCGCTGGCCGAATACCACGCCGCCTTCAATGGCAAGGACGCGTCCGGCGCTCTGGTGAAGGGCCCCGGCTATGACGAGCTGCTGACCATCATCGCCGACGCGACCAAGCAGAAGCCGGACATCGCCGCCGCCGGCCTGCCCTATGTCGATCCGCAGGCCCGCCTGCTGGTGGACGACATCGTCAATCAGGTGAAGTTCTGGCAGTCCGAGGGTCAGGTCGACAAGGCGCTGGACCCGATGTCGGTGATGGACCTCAGCGTCGCCGGGCGGTGACGATATCAGCCCTCTCCTTTATCTTTGAGCAAGGAGAGGGCTGATTCTCTTTATTTTTCGCTCGAATTTTCGCTCTTTTCTATTAGGCGAATGGATGCGTGAATTGTTGCTAGATAATAATAGAATATCCAGCTATAGAATATTGGCTTGTCATAGTCTTCCTGTTGTTTCTCATCGTGGTGCCGGATTCCGAACCTGTTTGCTATCTCAAATAATGATGCCTCATCTTTCTTATGAAGAACTTCTTTTAGCTTTGGCCTGAGGTACTCTAGAACGTCAGCAAGATCTCTGATGGCGTCGCGACGATCGTTCATTGATGAGCGGGATCTTCGGAATTTTATCTGAGCTGATTCTATCCTTTCTGTAATATTCCTTGGGGTTGCTGTTGGAAGCGAAGCACTGAAAAGGCCCTCCAAGCCAGATTCTGGGAGTGTTAGAATTTCGCCCCCAATAGAAAGTTCATAACCTGCGCCGTATAAATTAAGTATTTTATTCGCTTTTTCTCTAAACTCTTGTCGACCTTGAGTTCTGTCAAAAGTACTACAGTGCCATCCGCAATCAGAATAACTGTGGTACGTTCGATCAATCGGCTTTGAGCAATTATCGTATAAGAATTCAATAATATCAAACAGATCATCTTCAGAGTAGCTGTTTATCATCTGACTTATTGGAGTCATATTTCTTTTTCTTAATTCGATCAGTATGATGGCTTCAATATCATCTCCTAGAAGCCCATGATTAAATCCTGTATCAACGCAATAAAATCCAAGATTTTCCTGAAAATATCCTTCTAATTCAAGAGACAAATACAAACTTTTAAACAAAGTTATAACTGAATTTAAATCAAGTCCGTGCGAAAGGGGATTTTTTCCTGTCCGTACTGAGTAGTATGGCTTTTCTCTTTTGTGGATGATTTTCATGGTATTTTGATTGCCCGCGTGAATTGATCCTTCTATGTTAAGATCTTTCGATAGCTTCAATAGAACGGCGTCAGATATTCCTCGCAGGGCGCTCTTTGAATAAACCCACTTGCTATTTACCATTACGTCTTTGGGAGGAGCGATGCCATACTCGGAAAGAAATATATCAATTTCTCTGAATGTAAATTTTGACTGAAGCTCCCTTCCAATTTTATCGATTAGTGCCATTTTCTCTGAAGGATTCATCGATGCCTCTGAGAAATTCGTTCGATATTAGGGGAAAAGAGGATTTTCCCAACAGATAGTGTTTTCAGCCTATGATCTGGAAGCTCTGTAGCAAACACGCGAGAATGTTAGCTTCGTGCCTCCAGTTCAATGCCGTCAAGGTGCAGCAATGCAGTCTCCATAAAAATTTGCTCGACTCCTGTCTGTACATGGAAACTGAAAAAGCATCACACCGCCAGATAGGCCGCCCTCACCGCGTCATCGGCCATCAGCTCCGCCATCGTGCCGGCCCAGCGCGGGCGTCCCGTCTCGATGACGCAGGCGCGGTCGGCGACGGAGGAGGCGAAGGACAGGCTCTGTTCGGACAGCAGCACCGACAGCCCCTCCGCCTTCAGCCGCCGCACCGCGTCGGCCATCTGCCTGACGATCAGCGGCGCCAGCCCCTCCGACGGCTCGTCGAGCAGCAGCAGCGACGGGTTGCCCATCAGCGTGCGGGCCAGGGTCAGCATCTGCTGCTCGCCGCCGCTCATCCGGGTGCCGCGTCGCCCGCGCATCTCCGCGAGGTTGGGGAACAGGGCGAACAGCCTCTCCGGCGTCCAGGCCGGGGCGCCGGGGCGGGGCGGCTGGCGGCCGACCTCCAGATTCTCCTCGACCGTCAGGTCGGCGAAGATGCGGCGATCCTCCGGCACATAGCCGACGCCGAGCCGGGCGATGCGGTGGGCGGGCAGGGCGGACAGGTCGCGGCCATCGAAGCGCAGCACCGCCGCGCGCCGCTCCACCAGCCCCATGATCGCCTTCAGCGTGGTGGTCTTGCCGGCACCGTTGCGGCCCATCAGCGCCACCACCTCGCCACGGCCCACCGTCAGGGCGATGCCGTCGAGGATGTGGGCGCGGCCATACCAGGACTGGAGGCCGTCCACCGTCAAAAGCGCGTCGCTCACGCCTCGCCTCCCAGATAGACGGATTGCACGCGGGGATCGGCGCGCACCTGATCCGGCGGGCCCTCGGCGATGAGGCGGCCGCGGTCGAGCACCAGCACGCGGGTGGCGTGGCCGAAGACGGCGTCCATGTCATGCTCGGTGAACAGCACGGCGAGGTCGCGCTCACGCACCAGCTCCGCCGTCAGCGCCATCAGGGCGAGCCGCTCGGCCGGCGCCATGCCGGCGGTCGGCTCGTCCATCAGCAGCACCGTCGGTTCGCTCGCCAGCGCCATCGCCAGCTCGACCCGCTTGATGTCGCCATAGGCCAGCACGCCGCAGGGCCGGTCGGCTTGGGGACCCATGCCGACCCGCTCCAGCAGGGCCAGCGCCGGCTTGCGGAACTGGGCGGCGGCGGGACGCCACAGGCCGAACAGCCGGCGGGCGCGCGACAGCAGCACCATCTGCACATTCTCCGCCACCGTCATCGAGGCGAAGGTGGCGGTGATCTGGAAGGTGCGCCCGACCCCCAGCGCCCAGATGCGCCGGGGCGGCAGCCCGACCAGCTCGGCGCCGTCCAGCCTGACCGACCCCGAGTCGGGGCGGAGCTGGCCGTTCAGCAGGTTGAAGCAGGTGCTCTTGCCGGCGCCGTTCGGGCCGATCAGCGCCAGCAGGTCGCCGGCGCGCAGGGTGAAGGAGACGCCGCCGACCGCCTGCACCCCGCCGAAGGAGCGGTGCAGGTCGCGCACCACAAGCTCGCTCATGCCCGCCTCCCGCCAAAGGATGAACGCAGGCCGGACAGGAAGCCGACGATGCCCTTGGGGAAGGCCAGCACCAGGGCGACGATGGTCAGGCCCAGCGACAGCCGCCACCAGTCGGTAAGGCTCATCACCTTGGCCTCCAACAGATGGAAGGCCACCGCACCGGCCAGCGGGCCGGCGACGGTCTGGAGGCCGCCCATCAGCACCATCACCAGCGCATCGACCGATTGCGGCACCGCCAGCAGGCTGGGGAAGACGCTGCCCTTGGCGAAGGCGTAAAGCCCGCCGGCCAGTCCCGCCGCACTGCCGGCCAGCACGAAGGCCATCCATTGGAAGCGGCGCACGTCGATGCCCACCGATTCGGCGCGCAGGGCCGAGTCGCGCCCGGCCCGCAGCGCATAGCCGAAGGGGGCGAAGGCCGTCCGGCGCAGCAGCCACAACGCCCCGCCGCACAGAGCCAGCGTCAGCCAATAATAGGCGGCCTTGCCCGCCGCCCAGCCCGACGGCCAGACGCCGAGGATGCCGTTGTCGCCGCCGGTCACCGCGTACCATTGGAAGGCGACGGACCAGACGATCTGGGCGAAGGCCAGCGTCAGCATGGCGAAATAGAGCCCCGACCGCCGGACGCAGAACCATCCAGCCACCAGAGCCCCAATCCCGGCCAGCAGCGGCGCGCCCGCCAGCGCCAGCGGCATCGGTGCGCCCAGATGCTTGACCAGCAGGGCCGAACCATAGGCGCCCAGCCCGAACCATGCCGCATGACCGAAGGACACCAGCCCGCCCAGCCCGATCAGCAGATGCAGGCTGGCGGCGAACAAGGCGAGGATCACCACCTCGGTCAGCAGGATCAGGGCGTAATCGCCGGCGACCAGCGGTGCGGCGACCAACAGCGCCAGCAGGACCAGCGCCCACAGCCCGGCATGGCTCCCGGCGGACAGCGGCACGGTCACCGTGGCCGGGGCGGTCGGCGGCGTCTCCTCGGCCCGGCCGAGCAGGCCGTGTGGGCGCAGCACCAGAACCACCGCCATGAACAGGAAGACGATCACCAGCGTGATCTGAGGGAAGACCAGGATGCCGAAGGCCTGCAACTGGCCGATCAGCAGCGAGGCGAGGAAGGCGCCGGTCAGGCTGCCCATGCCGCCGACCACGACGACGACGAAGGCCTCGACCACGATCGCCATGTCCATGTGCAGCGTCACCGCCTCGCGCGGGACCTGAAGGGCGCCGCCCAGCCCGGCCAGCGCGCAGCCGAGGACCAACACCCCGGTGAACAGCCGCGCCGGATCGACGCCGAGCGTGCTGGCCATCTCGCGGTCCTGGGTGGCGGCGCGCACCAGCGTGCCCCAGCGGGTGCGGTTGAACAGCAGCCACAACAGCCCCAGCACCAGCGGCCCCAGACCGATCAGCACGAGGTCGTAGAGCGGGAAGGGTTGGTCGAGAATGTCGACGGAGCCCTTCAGTCCCGGCGCCCGGCGGCCCAGCAGATCCTCCGGTCCCCAGATCCAGGCGGTCAGATCCTGCACCACCAGCACGACGCCGAAGGTGCCGAGAAGCTGGAACAGCTCCGGCGAGCGGTAGAGCCGGCGCAGCAGCCCGATCTCCATCACCGCCCCCATCACGCCCGTCAGCACCGCCGCGGCGGCGACCGAGCCCCAGAAGCCGGCCGGCGTGCCGCCGAAGCGCTCGATCAGCGACCAGCCGGCATAGGCGCCGACCATGTAGAAGGAGCCATGCGCGAAATTCACGATCCGCGTCACGCCGAACACGATGGTCAGCCCCGACGACACCAGGAACAGCGTCGCCGCGGTCGCGAGCCCGCTGAGGGCCTGGACGAGGAGGAAGGACATGGGGATGACCGCTTCGGTGGCGGGCGCCGGCAGCCCGATGCCTTATTCCGCCGGCCGCATCTTGCGGGCGGCCTCGTCCGGCGGCAGGTAGTTGGCGCCGTCGGCATAGCGCCAGTCCTTCATGGTGCCGCGCCCGTCCTTGACGGTGGTGACGCCGACATAGGCGCCCATGGTCGCCTGATGGTCGGATGCGCGGAAGGTCACCGGGCCGACCGGGCTGTCGATGGTCAGGCCGGCCAGCGCGTCGACGATCGGCTCGGCATTGGCGGATTTGGCCTTGGTGATTCCGGCGGCGACCGCCTTCATGGTGATGTAGCCGACCAGCGAGCCCGCCTTGGGCGATTCCTTGAAGCGCGCGGTGTAGGCGGCGACGAAGGCCTTGTGGGCGGGGGTGTCGATCTGGTCCCAGGGATAGCCGGTGACGATCCAGCCCTCCGGCGCCTCCTCCTTCATCGGCTCCAGATATTCCGGCTCGCCGGTCAGCAGGCTGACGACCTTGCGGTTGCGGAACAGCCCGCGCCCCTCGCCTTCGCGCACGAATTTGGCGAGGTCGGCTCCGAAGGTGACGTTGAAGATGGCGTCGGGCTTGGCGGCGGCAAGCGCCTGCACGGTCGGGCCGGCCTCCAGCTTGCCCTGCGCCGGCCATTGCTCCGCCACGAACTCGACGTCGGGGCGCTTTTCGCTCAGCATCTGCTTGAACCACGCCACCGCCGACTGGCCATACTCATAGTTGGGGGCGACGGTGGCCCAGCGCTTGGCCGGCAGCTTCGCCGCCTCCTCCACCAGCATCGCCGCCTGCATGTAGGTGCTGGGGCGCAGGCGGAAGGTGTAGCGGTTGCCCTTGGACCAGGTGATGGCGTCGGTCAGCGGCTCGGCCGCGACGAAGGGAATCTTGTTACGCGCGGCGAAATCGGCGACGGCCAGCCCGATGTGGGAGAAATAGGTGCCGGCCAGCACGTCGATCGCCTCGTTGCTGACCATCTCCTGGGCGACGCGCACTGCGTCGTCGGGCTTGCCGGCATCGTCATGCGAGACGACCTGAAGCTCGCAGCAGCCGATCACGCCGCCGGCCGCGTTGATCTCCTCCAGCGCCAGCTGCCAGCCCTGGCGATAGGGGATGGTGAAGGCGGGCAGGCCGGTGTAGCTGTTGATCTCGCCGACCCGCACCGGCGCGCCGGAGAACCTGGCCGATTGGGCTATGGCGGGGCCGGCGAACGCCGCGGCGCAGAAGGCGGCGGCCAGAGTGGCGGGGACAAGGACCTTCGCCAGCGGCGAGGTGGTCGGGCGGCGGTGCTTCATCCTGCGGGGACCCCGGTTCGGTAAGAGACCAGCGGCGTGCGTGTCCGGGTCGCGGTGCGACGCAACACACCGCGTTCATAGCAAACCCCGCGCAAAAGTCACCGACTGATCGGCGCCTTTCCCTCCTACGGCCCCTCCCATGGCCTGTCCCGCGGCCCGTTCCGATGCGCGTCCGACCGGGCGGCGGCCTACATCAGGCGGGCCAGCAGCGTCATGAACTGTACCCGCTCCTCCTCCGTCAGGGGGGCCAGCGTGCGCTCGTGGGCGGCGGCGGCGTTCGCCGTCAGGTCGACGACCAGGGCCTGGCCGATCCGCGTCAGACGGACGCTGGTGCGGCGGCGATCCTGCGGGTCGGGCTGGCGTTCGACCAGATTGCGCTCCACCAGCCGCAGGATGACGCCCTGGGTGGTCGCCGGGTCCATGTAGGTCAGCCGGCCGAGCTGGTTCTGCGACAGCGGGCCTTCGGCATGAAGGGTCGCCAGTGCCGACCATTGCGTCGGTGTCAGCATCGAATCACCGATCAGGTCGATGAAGATCGACGATGCCCGCTGGTGGGCGCGGCGCAGGCGGTGATGAGCCTGACCGGCCAACTGGTAGTCGTCGGGAGGCAGTCGTCCGAAGTCGTCCATGGCGCAGGCCCGTGGTTCGCGCCCGCCTTCGGTCCGGGGCGAAGGCTGGGGCGGGCGTGGACCGCCGCTCCCGGCTGCGTGGGCAGGGGTGTGCGGCGCTTCCCGCCTGTCGCCACCCCGTCTGTCCATTATGCGTTCCTCATGGAAAGGGTAGGAAACACAATGGCCGCGGTGCAACCTTCGCAGATGCGTCATAGAGCCACAGGACTGTAATCGTTACCAGACGCGCAACAATAGAAGCGCCGCCGGTTCGGAAATAAGCTACGGGTCGGTTCTCCTCGAATTGGGGCCGTCATCCTCCTGGCGTCATGGCCGCGGCATCCTGTTAAGCGGTGCCGGCCGCCGCATCTTGTCGCCTGTTCTTCGTCACGGGGCCCGCTTGGGCGGATAGCTGTCGGGCGGAGCGGTCTTCTCCTGCGGGCTGACGGTGTCGCCGCTTTCCGGTGGCGTCACGCCGCCCGGCGTATAGGGCGGGGTCGTGGCGTCGGGCGGGCGCTTGGTCGAAGGCGGCGGGGGCGGGGTGTCGAGTCGGCGTGTCATGCGGCACCTTTCCGGATCGGAAAACCTGATGAACAACCGCGTGGCGGCCAAGCGGTTCCAAGCAAGAAGCCCAGGCTGCCGCCAGTTCCATCCGAATAATCTATGACCTTCATCTTAGGACCATGGCAAAAGGGGGCTGAAAGCAAGCCCGTCATTGATGTCGCCGTCATTACCCCATCGATTTCTTTTTGTTGCGTCGACACCACAGGACGCGGCAAAAGCGGCGATGCGCGGGCTTCACTGTTGCGTGGGAAGCACGGTTTGTTGTGTCTTTGCCGAGGATGTGCCGTCATCGGTTCCGGCAAGGACCAGTTGAACGGGCGCGTTCCACCAAGGAGCCGAACTCCCGGCCCAGTGAGCCGACCGAACCCAGCCAAGAGCGGTGACTCCATGAAAACCAGCACCTTTTCCATTCTCGCCCTCGCTCTTGCCTCGACCGGGCTGACGTCGCTTCCCGCCGCCGCCCAGGATGACCTGCAGCGTGGCGAAACCGTGCTGGAGCGCCGCCGGCCGGAGCTGGAGCAGCTCGGGCTGCGCGCCGGCTCCTTCCTGTTCCTGCCGCGGGTGGAGGCTGGCGCCACCTATGACAGCAACGTCTACGCCACCCGCGACGATCATAAGGACGACGTCATCTGGACCGTCCGGCCGCGGCTCGACATCAAGTCCGACTTTTCGGAACATGCGCTGAACTTCTCGGCGTCGGCCGATGCCGGGCGCTACAGCGACCACACCCGTGAAAACTTCACGGACTATGCCGTTCAGGCCGACGGGCGTTTCGATGTGAACAAGGGCGGCGCGCTGGACGGCCGGCTGTTCCACCGCCGCAACCATGAGGGCCGCGGCGACATCAACAGCCTCCAGGGCTATGCCGAGCCGGTGACCTATCTCACCAGCGGCGGTGAGGCGGGCTATACCCAGCGCTTCAACCGGCTGCGCGCCCGCCTGTCCGGCTCGGCCCAGTACATCTCCTATGACGATGTCGATCTGGTCGGTGGCGGCATCGCTCCCCAGGGCGACCGCGACCGTTGGGAGTACGCGACGGTCGGCCGTGTCGGCTATGAGTTCATCGACGGCTACGAGGCCTTCGTCCAGGGCACCTATTCCTGGACCCGCCACAAGAACGACCGCGACGCCTTCGGCATCGACCGCGATTCCGACGGCTATGAGGTGGTGGGCGGTCTCGCCACCGATCTGACCGGCCTGATCACCGGCGAGGTCTTCGCCGGCTATCTTGTCCGCAACTACAAGGATTCGCGGCTGGAGGACTTCAGCGGCCTGTCCTTCGGCGGGCGCGTGAACTGGGCGGTCACGCAGCTGACCGGCATCAGCGCCACCGCCAGCCGTCAGGTGCGCGAGACCTCGGCCAGCCCGGGGCTGGGCAGCGCGTCCAGCTACACCCGCAGCCTGTTCGCGCTGGGCGTCGACCATGAACTGTTGCGCTCGCTGGTGCTGAACGGCCGGTTGCAGTACCGCCAGGACGATTTCAACGGCAATGACCGCAAGGACAAGGTCTACACCGGCAGTGTAGGCGGAACCTATCAGATGAACCGCTATCTCTATCTGACCGGCGGCTATACCTATGAAAAGCGCAACTCCAACCTGAACAGCGCGGATTACAGCGATAACCTGATCTATCTGCGTCTCGGCGCGCAGATGTAATCCGGTGGGCCGGGATCGACCGTCCGGAAAGTCCAGGCCGAAGGTCCTAAAGGTTCCGCTGAACAGGGCAGGGCGTCCGTCCTATGACGGGCGCCCTTCTCTTATGCCTGCTTTTATTATCGACGGCGATGTATTGCCCGGATCCGAAGGCGGTAATTCCTCTCCACTTTTTCCCAAGCGCTTGCGAGTTGCTAGTCTCCACCCGAATTCAAGGGCGTGACCACAGAGCGCCGCGGCAGGCATCCACCAGCCAGGGAAAGGGTTTTAGGGATGAATCGACGTCATGTGATCCGTGCGCTGGGCCAGGGGATTGGATTGGCGGCGCTCGCCGTCGCCATGGTCGGCTGTGCCGGCAACGACGCGCCGATGGAGGCGGCCGGCGCCGGTCAGATCGGCGAATACCGTCTCGGTCCCGGCGACGCCCTGCGCGTCATCGTGTTCGGCGAGGAGCAGCTGTCCGGCGAGTTCCGCGTGGATGGCACCGGCAAGGTCGCCATGCCGCTGATCGGCGAGGTCTCGGCCAAGGACCGCAGCACCCGTGATCTGGAGAAGGAGATCTCCACCCGTCTGGCCGCCGGTTACGTCAAGGATCCGAAGGTCAGCGTCGAGGTGCTGAACCATCGGCCGTTCTTCATCCTGGGCGAGGTGCGCAACCCCGGCCAGTACCAGTATGTCAACGGCATGACCGCCCTGTCGGCGGTGGCGATGGCCGGCGGCTACACCTACCGCGCCAAGGAGGATTATGTCCTGATCACCCGCGGCAGCGATCCCAAGAAGGAGATCCGCAAGGCCCCGATCACCACCGCGGTGATGCCGGACGATGTCGTCCGCGTGCCGGAGCGCTATTTCTGAGCGACGGGAATAGAGAGGGAGGGGCGGCGGCGGAACGGCCGTCTCTTTCCCGAACGCCGGTCAGGTGTCGAGGGTGTCGCCGCCCTTCTTCTGACCGGACGGCATGCGTTGGTTGGGGGGAACCACCGGATCGCGCGAGGGTCCATGCGGCGGGGTGGTGCCGGCGGCCTCGTCGTCGGTGCCGAGCGGTGCGGCGGCGGGATCGAGGGCAGGGACCTTGTCGCCGGTCAGCCCGCGATCGATGTCGGCGCGCATCCGGTGGGCTTCGGCGCTGGGCGTGGTCGGCGTGTCATTGCCCGACTCGGGACGCAGGGGATCGGTCATGATCGGACTTTCGCGTAGGGCTGACCGAGGAGCGGCCAGGGTCCTTTTCCAACCGCCTCCAACCGCCGAGGGTTCCCTGTCCGTGGCGTTCGTGGGACCATTCCCGGTCAGGCGCGGTTGAGACCATGGGAGTGTGCGATGTCCGACACCGGCATGACGTTCCTGGCGTTCGGCATTCCCGCCCTGGTGGTCACGCTGTTCGTCGTGGCGACGCTCCTGATGGTGCGGAACCGGGGGTGGGGGCGGCTCTATTGGGCCTTTTGTGCGCTGCTGATCGGTTTCGGCAGCGCTGGCGTTGCCGGATCCCTGTGCTGCTTTCCCCCGCTGGAGCTGCCGGATGGCACGATCAGCGGGGAAATGCCGCCCACCTTCGGCGCGGGGTTGATGGTCACGGCGATGGGATGCGGCGCAACGCTGCTCGGTCTGTTCGGCCTGGCATACCGGAGCCGTCTGCGCGGGCGTCGCGGCGTCGGGGCGGGATAAGCCGGCAGGTCCGCCGCGAAACGACGCCATGGACCCCGCATAGGGAAAGGCCCCGAAAGGCGTTACCTTTCAGGGCCTTGGCGTGGTGCCGGATACAGGAATCGAACCCGTGACCTTCTGATTACAAATCAGCTGCTCTACCAGCTGAGCTAATCCGGCGCTCCCGTCGCTCGCGGGAGGCACACCTTAGCGTCCCTTTCCCGTGCAAACAAGCACTTGAGAACGCAGGCGGCGGTGCCCGCCTCACTCGCGCAGGCGGGCCACTTCGTACAGCGCCACCGCGGCGGCGTTGGAGACGTTCAGGCTGCCCACCGGCCCGCCGGTCGGCAACCGGGCGATGGCGTCGCAACGCTCCATGGTCAGCCGGCGCAGACCGCTGCCCTCCGCCCCCATCACCAGCACCGTCTTCCCGGTGAGATCCAGCTTCGCCAGCGTCGACGGCCCCGATTCGGCCAGCCCGACCGACCAGAAGCCGTTCTGTTGCAGGTCGGTCAGCGCGCGGGCCAGATTGGTGACGCGGACCAGCGGCACCGCCTCCAGCGCGCCCGAGGCGCTCTTGGCCAGAACGCCGGTCGTTTCCGGCGCGTGACGCTCGGTCACCACCACGGCGCGGGCGCCGAAGGCGGCGGCGGAGCGCAGGATGGCGCCGACATTGTGCGGGTCGGTCACCTGATCCAGGGCGACGATCACCGCCGACGGCTCGGACGCCAGCTCGTTGCACAGATCCTCGATGCCCAGTTCGGGCAGCGGCGAGGCGTCGATGACGATACCCTGATGCACGGCCCCCGGTGGCAGCATCCGATCAAGTTCCACCCGGTCGGCCGGCGATGCTTCTGGCCGCTGAAGTCCGCGAGCCCGGGCCTCTGCGATCACCGGCTCCAGTGCCGCCCGGCCCGAGTCGGTGACCAGCAGGCGGTGGATCCGCCGTTCCGGATTGGTCCAGGCGGCGGCGACCGGATGCAGGCCGTACAGCAGCACGCCGCGTGCCGCCGGGGCGCGGCCGCCCTTGGTCGCCCCCCGGCGCCCGCGCCCGGCATCGTCGGTCTGGTCCTGCCGGGATGCGGCGCCGTGCTGCGGCTGATGTTGCGGTTTGGCGCCGGTCCGCTCCGCCTGCCGTTCGGAATTCCGGGGGGAAGCGGGGCTGGAGCCCGGGTGTCTGGAGCGCGTCATGGGACCCACGAGGAAGGGGAGGGGACCGCCGGAATCGGCGGCGGAATTTTTTCTGGTGTGAACCGCTTAACCCGTGTTGACAAGGTCTGAAAAATTCGCATATTGCCGAACTCCGCGGCGGGCACTGCCAGGCCGCGGACTGGAAGGGTGGCCGAGTGGTTAAAGGCAGCAGACTGTAAATCTGCCCGCGTACGCGTACGCTGGTTCGAATCCAGCCCCTTCCACCACTACATTCCACGGCTTGTCCGTGATCGCGTTTGCCCCGGACGGTCGCGCCGGCGGGATGGCTCGGGCGGGTGTAGCTCAATGGTAGAGCAGAAGCCTTCCAAGCTTACGACGGGGGTTCGATTCCCCTCACCCGCTCCAATCCCCTGCGCGCCACGGAGAACCGATCTCGGCCGGGCCATTGTGTGCGTCCGGAACGTCGGGAACGAAAGACCAAAGCGATGGCGAAGGCAAAGTTTGAGCGGAACAAGCCGCACTGCAACGTTGGCACGATCGGCCACGTCGACCACGGCAAGACGTCGCTGACGGCGGCGATCACGAAGGTGCTGGCGGAGTCCGGCGGCGCGACCTTCACCGCTTACGACCAGATCGACAAGGCGCCGGAAGAGAAGGCGCGCGGCATCACGATCTCGACGGCCCATGTCGAGTACGAGACGACCAACCGCCACTACGCGCACGTCGACTGCCCGGGCCACGCCGACTATGTGAAGAACATGATCACCGGCGCCGCCCAGATGGACGGCGCGATCCTGGTGGTGTCGGCCGCCGACGGCCCGATGCCGCAGACCCGCGAGCACATCCTGCTGGCTCGCCAGGTCGGCGTTCCGGCGCTGGTCGTGTTCATGAACAAGGTCGACATGGTCGACGATCCGGAGCTGCTGGAGCTGGTCGAGCTTGAGGTTCGCGAGCTGCTGTCGTCCTACCAGTTCCCCGGCGACGACATTCCGATCACCAAGGGTTCGGCCCTGTGCGCCCTCGAGGACCGTCAGCCGGAGATCGGCCGTGACGCCGTTCTGGCGCTGATGCAGACGGTTGACGAGTACATCCCGCAGCCGGAGCGTCCGAAGGACCGTCCGTTCCTGATGCCGATCGAGGACGTGTTCTCGATCTCGGGCCGCGGCACCGTTGTGACCGGCCGCGTCGAGCGTGGCATCGTGAAGGTCGGTGACGAAGTCGAGATCGTCGGCCTGAAGGCGACGGTGAAGACGACGGTGACCGGCGTCGAGATGTTCCGCAAGCTGCTCGACTCGGGCGAGGCCGGCGACAACATCGGCGCGCTGCTGCGCGGCACCAAGCGCGAGGACGTCGAGCGCGGCCAGGTTCTGGCCAAGCCGGGTTCGATCACCCCGCACACCAAGTTCAAGGCCGAAGCCTACATCCTGACGAAGGAAGAGGGCGGCCGTCACACCCCGTTCTTCACCAACTACCGTCCGCAGTTCTACTTCCGCACGACGGACGTGACCGGCATGGTCTCGCTGCCGGAAGGTGTGGAGATGGTGATGCCGGGCGACAACGTCGCCATGGAAGTCGCGCTGATCGCACCGATCGCCATGGACGAGGGCCTGCGCTTCGCCATCCGCGAGGGTGGCCGCACCGTCGGCGCCGGCGTCGTTGCCAAGATCGTCGAGTGATGCTATAAGCCTGCCTCCCCCGCCGAGCTTCGGTTCGGCGGGGGAGTTCTATCTGGGTAAAGAGTGTGGCTGGGCTTCGGCGACGCCGCTCTGGAAAGTTCTTCCGAAAGTCGGGTCGAAAGGCCTTGACACCGCCGCCTAAAGAATGCTTTAAGCGGCGTCCCACGCCGGAAGGTGTGGCTGGACGGAGATAGGAGTGTAGCTCAATTGGTAGAGCACCGGTCTCCAAAACCGGGGGTTGGGGGTTCGAGCCCCTCCACTCCTGCCATCCCGTCCCAATAACGGCCGTCTCAACAGCGGTTAGGGTAAAAAGCGGCGCCCTTCATAGTCGCTTCGGAGCTCGCACGGTTCGCACGATGGCTAAAGTCAATCCCGCAGAATTCGCGCGCGAGGTCCGCCGCGAGGTAGCCAGGGTCACCTGGCCGACCCGCAAGGAAACCGGCATCACGACCGCCATGGTCTTCGTCATGGTCGTCGTCGCCGCCCTGTTCTTCCTCGTCGTCGATCAGGTGCTGGCGGTTGCCGTCCGCTTGATCCTTGGGCTGGGAGGCTGAGACATGGCTGCGCGCTGGTACGTCGTTCACGTCTATTCGGGTTTCGAAAAGAAGGTCTCCCAGGCGATCCGCGAAAAGGCGGCTCAGAAGGGTCTGGAAGACAAGTTCGAGGAAATCCTGGTCCCGACCGAGGAAGTGGTCGAGGTGCGCCGGGGTTCCAAGATCAACACCGAACGCAAGTTCTTCCCCGGCTATGTCCTCGTCAAGATGGACCTGACCGACGAATCCTGGTCGCTGGTGAAGAACACGCCGAAGGTGACGGACTTCCTGGGTGGCGGCGGCAAGCCGCAGCCGATCTCTCAGCGCGAGGCCGAGCGGATCATTCATCAGGTGCAGGAAGGCTTTGAGCGCCCCAAGCCCTCGATCACCTTCGAGGTGGGCGAGCAGGTTCGAGTGAGCGACGGCCCCTTCACCTCGTTCAATGGCGTCGTCGAGGAAGTCGACGAAGAGAAGTCCCGCCTCAAGGTGGCGGTGTCGATCTTCGGCCGTTCCACGCCGGTCGAGTTGGAATACACCCAGGTCGAAAAGATCTGAGCGCAAGGTTCCAAAGTGTTTCGAGTCGGAGCTGCCGGTGCTTGCATCGGTGGCTCCATTCTGTTGCGGGAGGCTCGCCATGGCCGAACCGCAAAGCCCCGCGGCGCCAAGCCGGACCATCCGGTCCAAGGCGTGAGGCGTCGTCTTAGGAGGTTGTGAGATGGCGAAGAAAATCGTCGGTTACATCAAGCTGCAGGTCCCGGCCGGCAAGGCCAACCCGTCGCCGCCCATCGGCCCGGCGCTCGGTCAGCGCGGCCTGAACATCATGGAATTCTGCAAGGCGTTCAACGCCAAGACGGCGGACCTGGAAGTCGGCATGCCGATTCCCGTGGTCATCACCGCCTATGGCGACCGCACCTTCACCTTCGTGACCAAGACCCCGCCGGTCAGCTACTTCCTCAAGAAGGCTTCGGGCAAGGACAAGGGTTCGACGACCCCCGGCAAGGGTGGCTTCGTCGGCCAGGTCACGACCGCGCAGATCCGCGAGATCGCCCAGAAGAAGATGGCCGACCTGAACGCGCACGACGTCGAAGCCGCCGCGACCATGATCGCCGGCTCCGCCCGCTCGATGGGCCTCGAAGTGGTGGAGGGCTGATCCTATGGCGAAGCTGGGCAAGCGTCTGACCGACGCCTACAAGACCGTCAACCGCGACAACTTCTACGCGCTCGAAGAGGCCGTCACCCTGGTCAAGGGTGCCGCCAAGGCCAAGTTCGACGAGACGATCGAGATCGCGATGAATCTCGGCATTGATCCGCGCCACGCCGACCAGATGGTCCGCGGCGTCGTGAACCTGCCGAACGGCACCGGCAAGACCGTCCGCGTCGCGGTGTTCGCCCGTGGCGCCAAGGTCGATGAGGCTCTGGCCGCCGGCGCCGACGTGGTCGGCGGCGACGACCTCGCCGAACAGATCCTGGCCGGCAACATCAACTTCGACCGCTGCATCGCCTCGCCCGACATGATGGGCGTGGTCGGCAAGCTCGGTAAGGTTCTCGGCCCGCGCGGCCTGATGCCGAACCCGAAGCTGGGCACCGTGACCCCCGACGTCGCCGGCGCCGTCAAGGCCGCCAAGGCTGGCGCGGTGGAGTTCCGTGCGGAGAAGACCGGCATCATCCATGCCGGCGTGGGCAAGGTCAGCTTCTCGGAAGAGGCGCTGGTCCAGAACATCCGCGCCTTCATCGACGCCATCACCCGTGCCAAGCCGACCGGCGCCAAGGGCCAGTATGTGCTCAAGGTCTCGCTGTCGTCGACCATGGGCCCGGGCCTGAAGCTCGACCTCGCCACCGTGTCGGCTGCGGCCGGCGCCGCGGCGTAACCGACCGTCTTTCGCCGCCGGCGCCTTCGGGTGACGGCGGCGACCGGGTGGATGATCCAAGGGGCCTCGCCCTGGCGGATCGCCCGCCCACCCCTGTCCGAGACCGCAGGTGTCCGACCCTTCCCCGGAAGGCGAGGGCTTAAAATTCACCGGCGCAGACAGGAGTTGAACCCGTTGACCATTCCGGTCCCCGCCGCGGCGGGGCCACCGGTTCAGGAACGGCTTGAACTTCTGGGACAGGTTCGCCGGACCTCCGGCCCGCGAGGGCGGGGGGTTCATGTAAACCTCTGTACAAGGAGGCGATCCGTGGATCGTACACAAAAAGAAGCGACGATCGCGGCTCTGCAATCGAAGCTCCAGGACACGGGCCTGGTGGTGGTCACCCACCATCTTGGCCTGACGGTGAAGGAAGTCACCGACCTGCGTGCGAAGGTTCGGGCTGCTGGCGCCAGCTTCAAAGTGACGAAGAACCGGCTCGCCCGTCGTTCCCTTCAGGGGACGCAGTTCGAGGGCCTGGACGGTCTCTTCAAGGGACCGACGGCGATCGCCTTCTCGAAGGATCCCGTCGCGGCCGCCAAGGTGGTGGCCGACTACGCGAAGACCAACGAGAAGCTGAAGATCGTCGGCGCCAGCCTCGGCACCCAGATTCTGGACGCGGAGGGGGTCAAGGCCCTCGCCTCGCTCCCGTCGCTGGACGAACTGCGTGGCCGCCTCGTGGGCATGATCCAGACCCCGGCGACCCGTATCGCCGGTGTCCTCCAGGCTCCGGGCGGCCAGGTCGCCCGCGTGCTTGCCGCCTACGCGAAGAAGGACGACGAGGCAGCCTAAGCTGGCCCGCAAGGCCAGTCGGACTCACTCGTTTTTTATACCCCCAGAACTCAAGTCGTTTGGAGTAGTAACATGGCTGATCTGCAGAAGCTCGTCGACGATCTGTCGGCCCTGACCGTCCTGGAAGCCGCCGAGCTGTCGAAGCTGCTCGAAGAGAAGTGGGGCGTCTCCGCCGCCGCTCCGGTGGCCGTCGCCGCCGCCGGCCCGGCTGCTGCCGCCGCCGCCCCGGTCGAAGAGCAGACCGAGTTCACGGTGATCCTCGCCGATGCCGGCGACAAGAAGATCAACGTGATTAAGGAAGTCCGTGCGATCACCGGCCTGGGCCTGAAGGAGGCCAAGGACCTGGTCGAGGGCGCTCCGAAGCCGGTCAAGGAAGGCGCCACGAAGGACGAGGCCGCCAAGATCAAGAAGCAGCTTGAAGAGGCCGGCGCCAAGGTCGATATTAAGTAAGACCTTGTTGCGTTACGGATCATACAGTTCCACGCCGGACGGCGGTTGGTTCCCCAGGGAACCTGCCGCCGCACGGCGTTTTCTGCCTTCCGCCGGACCGGGCTCGCCCGGCCCGGCTCTTTCCGTCCCCATCATGGGGATGGCCCGCGCGGGCGCCCTCGGGACATGTCGACACCAGTCGGCTTGATCCTGCGGTCGGTTGAACGGTCGGTATAACGCGCATCACGTACAGACGTTTGGGGACATCCATGGCCAAATCCTTTACGGGTCGTAAACGTGTTCGGAAGAGCTTCGGGCGCATCCCGGAAGTCACCCAGATGCCCAACCTCATCGAGGTGCAGCGCAGCTCCTACGATCACTTCCTGCAAATGGACGTCGCCCCGGAAAAGCGGGCGAACCTGGGCCTGCAGGAAGTCTTCAAGTCGGTCTTCCCGATCAAGGACTTCTCCGACCGCGCCGTGCTGGATTTCGTCAAGTACGAGCTTGAGCAGCCGAAGTACGACGTCGAGGAGTGCCAGCAGCGCGGCATGACCTTCGCCGCGCCGCTGAAGGTCACCCTGCGCCTGTCCGTGTTCGACGTCGAGGAGGATACCGGCCTCCGTTCGATCCGCGACATCAAGGAGCAGGACGTCTACATGGGCGACATGCCCCTGATGACGGCCAACGGCACCTTCATCATCAACGGGACCGAGCGCGTCATCGTCTCCCAGATGCACCGCAGCCCGGGCGTCTTCTTCGACCATGACAAGGGCAAGACCCACGCGTCGGGCAAGTATCTGTTCGCCGCCCGCGTCATCCCCTACCGCGGTTCCTGGCTCGACTTCGAGTTCGACGCCAAGGATCTCGTCTATGTGCGCATCGACCGCCGCCGCAAGCTGCCGGCCACCACGCTGCTGTTCGCTCTGGACGGCGCGGACACCGAGGCTCTGCGCGCCGAGCGCAAGGCGAACCGCAAGGACCTGCTGCCCTACGAGGCGCAGGGCATGTCGAAGGAAGAGATCCTCAACTACTTCTACGACACCATCACCTACTCCCGCTCCGCCGGCGGTTGGAAGACCCCGTTCAGCGCCGAGCGCATGAAGGGCGTCAAGCTGGTGTCCGACCTCGTCGATGCCGCCACCGGCGCCATCGTCGCCGAGGCCGGCGCCAAGATGACGCCGCGCGCCATCAAGAAGCTGGTCGAGGCCGGCCTGACCGAGCAGCAGGTCTCCACCGAGGAGCTGACCGGCCGCTATCTCGCCGTCGACATCATCAACGAGCGCACCGGCGAAGTCCTGTTCGAGGCCGGCGACGAGCTGTCGGCGAGCGATCTCGACAAGCTGGAGAAGACCGGCGTCGACGAGCTGCCGGTGCTGGCGATCGACCATCTGAATGTCGGCGCCTACATCCGCAACACGATGAACGCGGACCGCAACGCCAGCCGCGAAGACGCGCTGATCGACATCTACCGCGTCATGCGTCCGGGCGAGCCGCCGACCCTGGAGTCGGCCGAGGCCCTGTTCTCCGGCCTGTTCTTCGACAGCGAGCGCTACGACCTGTCGGCCGTCGGCCGCGTCAAGATGAACGCCCGTCTGAACTTCCAGACCGACGACCAGATGCGTGTTCTCCGCAAGGAGGACATCCTGGAGATCCTGAAGGTCCTGGTGAACCTGAAGGACGGCCGCGGCGAGATCGACGACATCGACCATCTCGGCAACCGCCGCGTCCGCTCGGTCGGCGAGCTGATGGAGAACCAGTACCGCGTCGGCCTGCTGCGCATGGAGCGTGCGATCCGCGAGCGCATGAGCTCGGTCGAGATCGACACGGTGATGCCGCATGACCTGATCAACGCCAAGCCGGCCGCCGCCGCCGTGCGCGAGTTCTTCGGCTCGTCGCAGCTGTCGCAGTTCATGGACCAGACCAACCCGCTGTCCGAGATCACGCACAAGCGTCGTCTCTCGGCGCTCGGCCCGGGCGGTCTGACCCGCGAGCGCGCCGGCTTCGAGGTGCGCGACGTGCATCCGACGCACTACGGCCGCATCTGCCCGATCGAGACGCCGGAAGGCCCGAACATCGGTCTGATCAACTCGCTGGCGACCTACGCCCGCGTGAACCAGTACGGCTTCATCGAAAGCCCCTACCGCAAGGTCATCGACGGCAAGGTCACCAACGAGGTGGTCTATCTGTCGGCGATGGAGGAGGGCCGCTACGTCGTCGCCCAGGCGAACGCCGAGCTGAACCCGGACAACGGCTTCGCCGCCGATCTGGTGTCCTGCCGCCAGGGCGGTGAGTACCTGATGTTCCGGCCCGAGGCGATCGACCTGATCGACGTGTCGCCGAAGCAGCTGGTGTCCGTCGCCGCGGCGCTGATCCCGTTCCTGGAGAACGACGACGCCAACCGCGCGCTGATGGGCTCGAACATGCAGCGTCAGGCGGTGCCGCTGGTGAAGGCCGACGCCCCGCTGGTCGGCACCGGCATGGAGGCGACCGTCGCCCGCGACAGCGGCGTGACCATCGTCGCCAAGCGCTCCGGCATCGTCGACCAGGTGGACGCCACCCGCATCGTCGTCCGCGCCACCGACAGCTCGGACAGCACGGCGCCGGGCGTCGACATCTACAACCTGCTGAAGTTCCAGCGCTCCAACCAGAACACCTGCATCACCCAGCGTCCGCTGGTGAAGGTCGGTGACCGGGTGAACGCCGGCGACATCGTGGCCGACGGCCCGTCGACCGATCTGGGCGAGCTGGCGCTCGGCCGGAACGTGCTCGTCGCGTTCATGCCGTGGAACGGCTACAACTTCGAGGACTCGATCCTCATCAACGAGCGCATCGTCAAGGACGACGTCTTCACCTCGATCCACATCGAGGAATTCGAGGTCATGGCCCGCGACACCAAGCTGGGCCAGGAGGAAATCACCCGCGACATTCCCAACGTGGGTGAGGAGGCTCTGAAGAACCTCGACGAGGCCGGCATCGTCTATATCGGCGCCGAGGTCCGTCCGGGCGACATCCTGGTCGGCAAGGTGACGCCGAAGGGCGAGAGCCCGATGACGCCGGAAGAGAAGCTGCTGCGCGCCATCTTCGGCGAGAAGGCCTCGGACGTCCGCGACACCTCGCTGCGCCTGCCGCCGGGCGTCGTCGGCACCATCGTCGAGGTCCGCGTGTTCAGCCGCCGCGGCGTCGACAAGGACGAGCGCGCGCTCGCCATCGAACGGGCCGAGATCGAGAAGCTGGCCAAGGACCGCGACGACGAGCGCGGCATCCTGGAGCGCAGCTTCTACACCCGCCTGAAGGAAGTGCTGATCGGCCAGACCGCGCAGTCCGGCCCGAAGGGCATGAAGGGCGGCACCGTGCTGACCGACGAGGTGCTGGCCGGCCTGTCGAAGGGCCTGTGGCGCCAGATCGCCATCGCCGACGAGCAGGTGATGGAGACCGTCGAGAACCTGGCCAAGGTGTTCGACGACTCGATCAAGGCCCTGCAGGACCGCTTCGAGAACAAGGTCGACAAACTCCAGCGCGGTGACGAGCTGCCGCCGGGCGTCATGAAGATGGTCAAGGTCTTCGTCGCGGTGAAGCGCAAGCTTCAGCCGGGCGACAAGATGGCCGGCCGTCACGGCAACAAGGGTGTCGTCTCGCGCATCATCCCGCAGGAGGACATGCCCTATCTGGAGGACGGCACCCCGGTCGATCTGGTGCTGAACCCGCTGGGCGTGCCGTCGCGCATGAATGTCGGTCAGATCCTGGAGACCCATCTCGGTTGGGCCGCCTCGGGTCTCGGCAAGCAGATCGGCCGCGCGGTCGACCAGTACCGTCTGGCGATCCGCCAGAAGGCCGAAGGCGCTCCCCAGCTGGAGGCCCTGCGCGGCACGCTGAAGTCGGCGTATGGCGAGGTGACCTACAATGAGGACATCGCCGACATGACCGACGGCGAGCTGCTGGAGCTCGGCGGCAACCTGCGCAAGGGCGTGCCCTTCGCGACGCCGGTCTTCGACGGCGCCCGCGAGGAGGACATCTGCGTCCATCTGGAACGCGCCGGCTTCGACCGGTCGGGCCAGTCGACGCTGGTGGACGGCCGTACCGGCGAGACCTTCGACCGCAAGGTGACCGTCGGCTACATCTACATGCTGAAGCTGCACCACCTGGTGGACGACAAGATCCACGCCCGGTCGATCGGCCCCTACTCGCTGGTCACCCAGCAGCCGCTGGGCGGCAAGGCCCAGTTCGGCGGTCAGCGCTTCGGTGAGATGGAGGTGTGGGCGCTGGAAGCCTACGGCGCCGCCTACACGCTGCAGGAAATGCTGACGGTGAAGTCGGACGACGTGTCCGGCCGCACCAAGGTCTACGAGGCCATCGTCCGCGGCGACGACAACTTCGAGGCCGGCATTCCGGAGTCGTTCAACGTGCTGGTCAAGGAGCTGCGCTCGCTCGGCCTGAACGTCGAACTGAACCAGCGGTCCTACTGAGCCGATTTGACGTGACCAAACCCCGGAACGGCGTGTTCGTCGTTCCGGGGTCATGCACTGCCCTTAACCGACAACGCGGCGATGCCAGCGGGAGACGGTCATGAATGAGTTGATGAACATTTTCGGCCAGGTCCAGGGGCCGCAGAGCTTCGATCAGATCCGCATCCAGATCGCGAGCCCCGAGCGGATCCGGTCCTGGTCCTACGGCGAGATCAAGAAGCCGGAAACCATCAACTACCGCACCTTCAAGCCGGAGCGCGACGGCCTGTTCTGCGCCCGCATCTTCGGCCCGATCAAGGATTACGAGTGCTTGTGCGGCAAGTACAAGCGCATGAAGTATCGCGGCATCATCTGCGAGAAGTGCGGCGTCGAGGTCACGCTGTCGAAGGTCCGGCGCGAGCGCATGGGCCATATCGAGCTGGCGTCCCCCGTCGCGCATATCTGGTTCCTGAAGTCGCTGCCGAGCCGCATCGGCCTGCTGCTCGACATGACGCTCAAGGATCTGGAGCGCATCCTCTATTTCGAGAACTACGTCGTCATCGAACCGGGCCTCACCCCGCTCAAGCTGCATTCGCTGCTGAGCGAGGAGGAGTACATGAACGCCCAGGATGAATACGGCGAGGACGCCTTCACCGCGTCGATCGGCGCCGAGGCGCTGCGCATCATGCTGTCGGCGCTCGACCTCGACGAGGAGAAGAAGCGCTGCCGTGAGGATCTGCGCGACACCAACTCCGAGGCCAAGCGCAAGAAGCTGGTCAAGCGCCTGAAGCTGATCGACGCCTTCCTGGCCTCGCAGTCGCGGCCCGAATGGATGATCCTGGAAGTCATTCCGGTGATCCCGCCCGAGCTGCGTCCGCTGGTCCCGCTCGACGGCGGCCGCTTCGCCACCTCCGACCTGAACGACCTGTACCGCCGCGTCATCAACCGCAACAACCGCCTGAAGCGGCTGATCGAGCTGAAGGCGCCGGACATCATCGTGCGCAACGAGAAGCGCATGCTTCAGGAGGCCGTCGACGCGCTGTTCGACAACGGCCGCCGTGGCCGCGTCATCACCGGCGCCAACAAGCGTCCGCTGAAGTCGCTGTCCGACATGCTGAAGGGCAAGCAGGGCCGCTTCCGTCAGAACCTGCTCGGCAAGCGCGTCGATTACTCGGGCCGTTCGGTCATCGTCGTCGGTCCGGAGCTGAAGCTGCACCAGTGCGGCCTGCCGAAGAAGATGGCGCTGGAGCTGTTCAAGCCCTTCATCTACGCCAAGCTGGAGCTCTATGGCCTTGCCTCCACCATCAAGGCCGCCAAGCGGATGGTGGAAAAGGAACGTCCCGAGGTGTGGGACATCCTGGAGGAGGTCATCCGCGAGCATCCGGTGATGCTGAACCGGGCGCCGACCCTGCACCGTCTCGGCATCCAGGCCTTCGAGCCGACGCTGATCGAGGGCAAGGCGATCCAGCTGCACCCGCTGGTCTGCACCGCCTTCAACGCCGACTTCGACGGCGACCAGATGGCCGTGCACGTTCCGCTGAGCCTTGAGGCCCAGCTGGAAGCGCGCGTCCTGATGATGTCGACCAACAACATCCTGTCGCCCGCCAACGGCAAGCCGATCATCGTGCCGTCCCAGGACATCGTTCTGGGTATCTACTACATCTCCATGGACCGCCCCGGTGAGAAGGGCGAGGGCATGGTGTTCGCCACCGTCTCGGAGATCGAGCAGGCGCTGAACGCCAAGGTCCTGTCGATCCATGCCAAGATCAAGGCGCGCTACGTCGGTGTCGACGACGAGGGCAACGAGAAGATCAGCATCGTCGAGACGACGCCGGGCCGCATGCTGCTGTCGGAGATCCTGCCGCGCAACCCGAAGGTGCCCTTCTCGCTGATCAACCGCGTCCTGACCAAGAAGGACGTCGGCAACGTCATCGACGCCGTCTACCGTCATTGCGGTCAGAAGGAGACGGTGATCTTCGCCGACCGGCTGATGAAGCTCGGCTTCGGCCACGCCTGCCGCGCCGGCATCTCCTTCGGCAAGGACGACATGGTCATCCCCGTCGCCAAGGAGAAGCTGGTCAACGAGTCGAAGGAGCGGGTGAAGGAGTTCGAGCAGCAGTATCTCGACGGTCTGATCACCCAGGGCGAGAAGTACAACAAGGTCGTGGACGTCTGGTCGGAATGCACCGAGAAGGTCGCCTCCGAGATGATGAAGGCGATCTCGACCACCGAAGCAGGCAAGCCGGTCAACTCGGTGTACATGATGGCCCACTCCGGCGCCCGCGGTTCCGCCGCCCAGATCCGTCAGCTCGCCGGCATGCGCGGCCTGATGGCCAAGCCGTCGGGCGAGATCATCGAGACGCCGATCATCTCGAACTTCAAGGAAGGCCTGACCGTGCTGGAGTATTTCAACTCCACCCACGGCGCCCGCAAGGGTCTGGCCGACACCGCCTTGAAGACGGCGAACTCCGGTTACCTTACCCGCCGTCTGGTCGACGTGGCGCAGGACGCCATCATCGTCGAGCATGATTGCGGCACCGAGCGCGGCATCACCGTCAAGGCGGTGATCGACGGCGGCGAGGTCATCAGCCCGCTGGGTGACCGCATCCTCGGCCGCACCGCGGTCGGCGACGTGATCGACCCGCTGAACGGCGAGCTGATCATCGAGGATGGCGGCCTGATCGACGAGCCGACGGTCGACCGCATCGAGCGGTCGGGCATCGACTCGGTCAAGATCCGCTCGGTCCTGACCTGCGAGACCAAGGACGGCGTCTGCGCCAAGTGCTATGGCCGCGATCTGGCCCGCGGCACGCTGGTGAACACCGGCGAGGCCGTCGGCGTCATCGCGGCGCAGTCGATCGGCGAGCCGGGCACCCAGCTGACGATGCGCACCTTCCACATCGGTGGTGCTGCGCAGCGCGGTGCCGAGCAGAGCCAGATCGAGGCGGCGTTCGACGCCACGGTGCGGATCAACAACCGCAACGTCGTCATGAACTCGTCGGGCATCCCGGTCGTCATGGGCCGCAGCACCGAGGTGATCCTGCTCGACGAGCAGGGCCGCGAGCGGGCGCGTCACCGGGTCCCCTATGGTGCCAAGCTGCTGGCGGACGAGGGCGTGAAGGTCGAGCGCGGCGCCAAGCTGGCCGAGTGGGACCCCTACACCCTGCCGATCATCACCGAGCGCGCCGGTACCGCCCGCTACATCGACCTCGTGGAAGGCATCTCCATGCGCGAGGTGATGGACGAGGCGACGGGCATCAGCTCCAAGGTGGTGGTGGACTGGCGCCAGCAGCCGCGCGGCGCCGATCTGAAGCCGCGCATCGCGCTGGTCGATGACCGGGGCGAGCTGATCACCCTGCCGAACGGCCTGGAAGCCCGTTACTTCATGTCGGTGGACGCCATCCTGTCGGTGGAGAATGGTGCCGAGGTCCGCGCCGGCGACGTGCTGGCCCGTATCCCGCGCGAGTCGTCCAAGACCCGTGACATCACCGGTGGTCTGCCGCGCGTGGCCGAGCTGTTCGAGGCGCGTCGTCCGAAGGACTTCGCCATCATCTCGGAGATGAGCGGCCGCGTTGAATTCGGCAAGGATTACAAGACCAAGCGCCGCATCGTCGTCCGCAACGACGAGACCGGCGACGAGAAGGAGTATCTGATCCCGAAGGGCAAGCACATCTCCGTGCAGGAGGGTGACTATGTCGAACGCGGCGATCTGCTGATGGACGGCAACCCGGTGCCGCACGACATCCTGGCGGTGATGGGTGTGGAGGCTCTGGCCGACTATCTCATCAACGAAATCCAGGACGTCTATCGACTTCAGGGCGTGAAGATCAACGACAAGCACATCGAGGTGATCGTTCGCCAGATGCTGCAAAAGGTCGAGATCACCGACGCCGGCGAGACCACCTTCCTGGTGGGCGAGCAGGTCGACCGTCAGGAGTTCGACGAAGAGAACGAGAAGACCATCGCCGAGGGTCTCCAGCCAGCGCATGGCCATCCTGTTCTCCAGGGCATCACCAAGGCCAGCTTGCAGACGCGATCCTTCATCTCGGCCGCGTCGTTCCAGGAAACCACCCGCGTCCTGACGGAAGCGGCGGTCGGCGGCAAGGTCGACAATCTGGAAGGCCTGAAGGAGAACGTCATTGTCGGCCGTCTGATCCCGGCCGGCACCGGCTCGGTGGTGAACCGCCTGAAGCTGATCGCCGCCGAGCGTGACCGCGAGGCGGCCCTGGAGGCCGGCGCTCCGGAGGAAACTCCGGCCCTGCCGACCCCGGGCGAGGAGAGCAGCGCCGCCTGATGCGCCGCTGACCAGTTGGGTGTTAAAAAAGTCCGGGTGCTTCCGAGAGGAGGCCCCGGACTTTTTCTTTGTCCGGCTTTTCCCTTGCCCGGATTGGGGGGATGACATGATAGGGCTGAGGCTGATCGGGTTTCTCAGGGTGGTCCTCGCCACGCTCATCCTGCCGGCGGCCACCGGATCGGCCCTTGCCGACCCAAAGGCAACGGCTGTGGCGGGATACCGGTCGATGACCGTCGCCTCACCGGTGCGGGGCGGCGGGGTGATGATCGGCATCTGGTATCCCGTCGGCAGCGATGACGATGGTGGGGGCGGCGCGCTTGTCGGGGGTAGCCGGGTTTTCGAGCCGACCCCGGCCCGAATGGGCGCGCTTCCCAAGGGACGCCATCCCCTGTTGGTGATGGCGCATGGCGGATTGCGCGCGGGACGTCATATCGGAGACTGGCTTGCGGCCGGGTTGGCGGGGGCTGGCTATGTCGTGGCGCTCGTCGAACCCGCTGGGTTCGAGCCGGATGGCGCCGGTGTGCTCAAGGAACTGCCAGCGCGGCCCGCGGACATGAGCGCGGCGATTTCCGCGCTGCTTGGAGACGCCGCGTTGTCATCGGCGATCGAACCCGGACGGATTGGCGCGGTTGGGCTGTTGCGTGGCGGAACCTCGATCATGGCGCTGCTCGGAGGGCGAATCAGTGGTGAAGGGTACGCAAGCTTGTGCGAACGCTCACCGGGTGATCATGATTGCCGTTGGTTTGCCAGGGCCGGCATTTCCTTCTCCGGTCTGGATCTCGGGCCGGTGGGGGCGGACCTCCGTGACGCTCGGGTGGTGGCCGGTGTGGCCGTGGCCCCGGAATTGACCAGTGTCATGACGCCGGAGGGGCTGACCGCGGCCAGCCGCTCGATGTCTGTTCTGCTGCTCGGCGAGGCGCCGATACCAGGGGCGACGGCGGACGATCTGACCCGCTTCCTGCCGCCCGGACGTCTTCGCTCCATAACGGGGGCGACCCCCTTCAGCCTCTTTCCGACTTGTGCCGCCCAAGCGGCCGCGCTGTTGCGGGAGGATGGGGAGGATGATTCCCTTTGTCGTGAGGAGGCCGGTCGAAGCCGTATGGCCATTCACCGGGAATTGACCGACCTGATCGTCCGCGCGCTGTCTGAGACCGGGCTGCCCCCGATGATGGCCGATCTTCGGTGACGGTTTGGTGGGCCGGTCCCGGTTCTCCGTGCCAAACGCAGGAAAGGATTGTTTGACTAGGGAAGTGGATTAGCCTGATCTGCGCCACTTGGGAGCCAACAATGATGCCGCCGTCGTTGAATTTCGGTCTGCTGCTGTTCCCCGATGTTACCCAGCTCGACCTGACCGGTCCCTACGAGGTGCTCGCGCGCGTCCCTGGGGCGAGCTTGCATCTGCTGTGGAAAGACCGGACGCCGGTCCGCTCCGACATGGGGTTGAGCATCCTGCCGACCACCACCCTGGCCGACTGTCCTGTGCTGGATCTTCTGCTGGTTCCGGGTGGTCCTGGCGTGCATGCGCTGATGGTCGACGAGTTGGTGCTCGACTTCATCGCCGGTCGGGCGTCGTCCGTCCGCTGGCTGGTTGGCATCTGCACCGGCACGCTGGTGCTCGGCGCTGCCGGACTGCTCCAGGGCCGTCGCGCCGGCACCCATTGGAACTCCCGCCATTATCTGCCGAGATTCGGCGCGGAACCGTCGGATCGCCGGGTGGAGGTCGACGGCGCGCTGTTCACCGGCGGCGGGGTGACCGCAGGGATCGATGTGGCGTTGCGGGTGGCGGCGGAGATCGGCGGCGATGAACTCGCGCAACTGATCCAGCTTGGCATCGAGTATGACCCGGAGCCGCCGTTCGACGCCGGCACGCCGGGAAAGGCGGGCGAGGCGTTGACCAACCGCTTGTTGTCGCGGATGGCACCCCGCATGGCGGAGCGTGATGCGGCCGTGGAGGCGGCGACCCGGCGGTTGGCGCGCGACGCGGAGCGCGCAGGCAGGCCCGTTTCAAACGCGGCGCAAAGCCCGCTTGACTCCATCGACCCCTTTCCCTAAAGTCCGCGAACTTCAGAGGACCCCTGGGGCGACCCGTGCGTCCGTTTGAATCCACCGATCCCGCCGGTCGGAGTGTTCCGATCGGCTTTCGCTCATTCAGCCCGCTCGGAACGGTCTCGTTCCGCAGGCGGGCTTTTGCTTCGTCCGGCTCCGCCGGCCGAGTGATCTTGAAGGGATGAAGGGCAGATATGCCGACGATCAACCAGTTGATCCGTAAGCCGCGCGAGCCGTTGGCCGCGCGCAACAAGGTTCCCGCGATGGAGGCCTGCCCGCAGAAGCGTGGCGTCTGCACGCGCGTTTACACCACCACCCCGAAGAAGCCGAACTCGGCGCTCCGTAAGGTCGCCCGCGTTCGTCTGACGAACGGCTTCGAGGTGACGAGCTACATCCCTGGCGAGGGTCACAACCTCCAGGAACACTCGGTGGTCATGATCCGCGGCGGTCGTGTGAAGGATCTTCCCGGCGTTCGCTACCACATCATTCGCGGCACGCTGGATACCCAGGGCGTCAAGGATCGTAAGCAGCGTCGTTCGAAGTACGGCGCGAAGCGTCCGAAGTAAGGAGAACTCACGATGTCCCGTCGTCATCGCGCCGAGAAGCGTGAAGTCCTGCCGGACGCCAAGTATGGCGACCGCGTCCTGACGAAGTTCATGAACTGCCTGATGCTGGACGGCAAGAAGTCGGCCGCCGAAGGCATCGTCTATGGTGCGCTCGGCCGCATCGAGGTCAAGACCAAGAACGACCCGGTTCAGGTCTTCCACGACGCCCTCGCCAACGTGAAGCCGCACCTGGAAGTCCGTTCGCGCCGCGTCGGCGGTGCGACCTATCAGGTTCCGGTCGAGGTCCGTTCGGACCGCGCCCAGGCCCTGGCCATCCGTTGGCTGATCAGCGCCGCCCGCGCCCGCTCGGAAAACACCATGACCGAGCGTCTGTCGGGCGAGCTGCTCGACGCCGCCAGCCAGCGCGGCACCGCCGTGAAGAAGCGCGAAGATACGCACCGTATGGCGGAAGCCAACAAGGCGTTCTCGCACTACCGCTGGTAAGGTTCACGCCTGCCCTGGTGATTTTGCATGCCCCGTTCGCACGCCCTCGACCGTTACCGCAACATCGGCATCATGGCCCACATCGATGCCGGCAAGACGACGACGACCGAGCGCATCCTGTTCTATACCGGCAAGTCCTATCGCATGGGCGAGGTCAATGACGGCACCGCCGTCATGGATTGGATGGAGCAGGAGCAGGAGCGGGGCATCACCATCACCTCGGCGGCTACGACCTGTTTCTGGCGCGACCACCGCATCAACATCATCGACACGCCCGGCCACGTGGATTTCACCATCGAGGTCGAGCGGTCGTTGCGCGTTCTGGATGGCGCCGTCGCCATCTTCGACGCGGTCGCGGGGGTCGAGCCCCAGACCGAGACCGTGTGGCGGCAGGCCGACAAGTACGGCGTGCCGCGCATGGCCTTCGTGAACAAGATGGACCGCGTCGGCGCGGACTTCGACGGCTGCGTCGCCATGATGGCCGACCGCCTTGGGGTGAAGCCGCTGGTTCTGCAACGTCCCATCGGCAAGGAGGCCGGCTTCTCCGGAATCGTCGATCTCGTCGAGATGCGCGCGACCGTGTGGAAGGCCGAGACGCTCGGTGCCGAATTCGAACACACCGATATTCCCGAGGATCTGGCCGGACCGGCCGCAAGCGCCCGTCAGGCGCTGCTGGAGGCCGTGCTCGACCTCGACGAGGCGGCGATGGCCGCCTATCTGGAGCGTGGCGAGGAGCCGGCGCCCGACGCCCTGCGCGCCCTGATCCGCAAGGGCACGATTTCCGGGGCCGTCGTTCCCGTGCTGTGCGGTTCCGCCTTCCGCAACAAGGGCATCCAGCCGATGCTGGACGCCGTCGTCCAGTATTTGCCGGCGCCCAACGACATCGGCGCGGTTAAAGGCCATGCCGTCGGCGGCGAGCGGTCGGAGGAGCGGGCGGCCAACGACAGCGCGCCCTTCTCCGGCCTGGCCTTCAAGGTGATGAACGATCCCTATGTCGGGACGCTCACCTTCTGCCGCATCTATTCCGGCACCGTCGGCGTCGGCGATTCGCTGCTGAACCCGGTGAAGGGCGATCGCGAGAAGATCGGCCGCATGCTGCTGATGCACGCCAACAGCCGTGAGGACATCGAGCGCGCCCACACCGGCGACATCGTCGCCTTCGCCGGGCTGGAGCACACCGCGACGGGCGATACGCTGTGCGATCCGGCCAAGCCGATCGTCCTGGAGCGTCTCGACATTCCCGAGCCGGTGATCGAGATCGTGGTGGAGCCGCGTAGCGACGCCGACCATGAGAAGATGGCGGCGGCTTTGAACCGCCTGGGCCACGAGGATCCGTCCCTGCGGGTCGCGCTCGACCGCGAAAGTGGCCAGACCATCATCCGCGGCATGGGCGAACTGCATCTCGACATCATCGTCGATCGCATGAAGCGGGAATTCCGCGTCGATGCCGCGGTCGGGGCGCCCAAGGTCGCCTACCGCGAGACGGCGCTGCGCCCTGCCGAGATCGATCACACCCATGCCCGCCAGACCGGTGACCGCGCCCAGTACGCGCGCGTGACGCTCAAGCTCGAAGCGCTGGACCGTGGCGCCGGCTTCGTCTTCGAGAACCGGGCCGGAGGCTTGCCGCGCGAGTTCGTCGCCGGGGTGCAGAAGGGCCTGGAGGCCGCGAAGGACAGCGGTGTCGTCGCCGGCTATCCGGTGGTGGATGTCAAGGTGACGCTCACCGGCGGTGACGCGCACGACATCGACTCCTCGCCGCTCGCCTTCGAGCTGGCGGCGCGCACGGCCTTCCGCGAAGCGATGGCGAAAGCCGCTCCGGTGCTGCTGGAACCGCTGATGCGGGTCGAAATCATCACGCCGGACGACTATATGGGTGATGTCATCGGCGACCTGAATGGCCGCCGCGGGCAGATCACCGGCATGGACCAGCGCGGCAACGCGCGAATCGTCACGGGACTGGTTCCCTTGGCGGCCATGTTCGGCTATGTGAATTCCCTGCGCTCCATGAGTCAGGGCCGCGCGCAGTACAGCATGCAGTTCGACCATTATGAGCCGGTGCCACAGGCCATCGCGGAGCATGTCCGCGCCAAGGTGGCCTGAAGACCGCTGGAACGATTGAGAAACGGAGAGACCACCCCATGGCCAAGGCAAAGTTCGAGCGGAACAAGCCGCACTGCAACGTTGGCACGATCGGCCACGTCGACCACGGCAAGACGTCGCTGACGGCGGCGATCACGAAGGTGCTGGCGGAGTCCGGCGGCGCGACCTTCACCGCTTACGACCAGATCGACAAGGCGCCGGAAGAGAAGGCGCGCGGCATCACGATCTCGACGGCTCACGTCGAGTACGAGACGACCAACCGCCACTACGCGCACGTCGACTGCCCGGGCCACGCCGACTATGTGAAGAACATGATCACCGGCGCCGCCCAGATGGACGGCGCGATCCTGGTGGTGTCGGCCGCCGACGGCCCGATGCCGCAGACCCGCGAGCACATCCTGCTGGCTCGCCAGGTCGGCGTTCCGGCGCTGGTCGTGTTCATGAACAAGGTCGACATGGTCGACGATCCGGAGCTGCTGGAGCTGGTCGAGCTCGAGGTTCGCGAGCTGCTGTCGTCCTACCAGTTCCCCGGCGACGACATTCCGATCACCAAGGGTTCGGCCCTGTGCGCCCTCGAGGACCGTCAGCCGGAGATCGGCCGTGACGCCGTTCTGGCGCTGATGCAGACGGTTGACGAGTACATCCCGCAGCCGGAGCGTCCGAAGGACCGTCCGTTCCTGATGCCGATCGAGGACGTGTTCTCGATCTCGGGCCGCGGCACCGTTGTGACCGGCCGCGTCGAGCGTGGCATCGTGAAGGTCGGTGACGAAGTCGAGATCGTCGGCCTGAAGGCGACGGTGAAGACGACGGTGACCGGCGTCGAGATGTTCCGCAAGCTGCTCGACTCGGGCGAGGCCGGCGACAACATCGGCGCGCTGCTGCGCGGCACCAAGCGCGAGGACGTCGAGCGCGGCCAGGTTCTGGCCAAGCCGGGTTCGATCACCCCGCACACCAAGTTCAAGGCCGAAGCCTACATCCTGACGAAGGAAGAGGGCGGCCGTCACACCCCGTTCTTCACCAACTACCGTCCGCAGTTCTACTTCCGCACGACGGACGTGACCGGCATGGTCTCGCTGCCGGAAGGTGTGGAGATGGTGATGCCGGGCGACAACGTCGCCATGGAAGTCGCGCTGATCGCCCCGATCGCCATGGACGAGGGCCTGCGCTTCGCCATCCGCGAGGGTGGCCGCACCGTCGGCGCCGGCGTCGTTGCCAAGATCGTCGAGTGATGATGCTTCCGGCAGCCGCAGCGATGCGGATGCCGGAAGGAAGGGTAGGGCGGCGGGGCGACCCGCCGCCGGTTGAAAGAGACGGGTCGTCCTCCCCGCGCGAGCGGGGAGGACGACCCGCCGGTTCTAGCCATCGGGCGTCGGCATTCGGGACCGCCCGCCTGTCAACCCAGCTTCCTTCGAGCCGAGGGGAGATTCAGGATTGACAGGCGGGCGCTGAGCGCCTAGAGATTACGCCCTCTGGATTTTGGGTTGGTGGTAGGCAGCTTCGGCCTAGACGCAGCCCGAGACGAACGGCTCAGGCGCGCCTCCCAGCGAGGCGCGCCGTCTGCTGATCGAAACATCCCCTCCGCGCCATCCGCGCAGGGGATGTTTCTTTTCGTATCGGCCCGTCGCATCGGTCACAGTGTCGCCCGTCGGCCCCGTTTCGGTGGTTCGGCGCGCGGCCTTGCGCTGTCGGCGATGCCCCGAAGCAAGCTCGTGGAGTTCCGGTGACGCGTCCGCGTCATCGCTAGAAGGTGCAAGGGACGTTTGGACATGGACAGCCAGAACATCCGCATCCGTCTGAAGGCGTTCGATCATCGCGTGCTCGACCAGTCGACCAGCGAGATCGTCAACACCGCCAAGCGGACCGGCGCGCGCGTGCGGGGCCCGATTCCCCTGCCGACGCACATCGAAAAGTTCACCGTGAACCGTTCGCCGCACATCGACAAGAAGTCGCGCGAGCAGTTCGAGATCCGCACCCACAAGCGCCTGCTCGACATCGTCGACCCGACGCCGCAGACCGTGGATGCGCTGATGAAGCTCGACCTCGCCGCCGGCGTCGACGTCGAGATCAAGCTCTGATTTTGGTTGGTAAGGGACCTCTCCGGTAAGCGGATGTCCCTGGTCAGGAGATAAAGAACAATGCGATCCGGTTTGATCGCGCAGAAGGTCGGCATGACCCGCGTCTTCACGGACGACGGCCAGCATGTTCCGGTCACTGTGCTGAAAGTCGACAGCTGCCAGGTCGTCGCCGTTCGCACCGAGGAGAAGGATGGCTACACCGCCGTCCAGCTCGGCGCGGGCGCCATCAAGGTCAAGAACGTCAACAAGCCTGAGCGTGGGCATTTCGCCAAGGCGCGTGTGGAACCGAAGCGCAAGCTGGTCGAGTTCCGCGTCGATGCCGATGCCCTGATCGAGGTCGGTGCCGAGCTGTCGGTCACCCACTTCGTCGCCGGCCAGTACGTCGACGTCACCGGCACCTCCATCGGCAAGGGCTTTGCCGGTGCGATGAAGCGCTGGAACTTCGGTGGTCTGCGCGCCACGCACGGCGTGTCGGTGTCGCACCGTTCGCACGGTTCGACGGGTAACCGTCAGGACCCCGGCAAGGTCTTCAAGAACAAGAAGATGGCCGGTCATCTCGGCGACGAGCGGGTCACGGTCCTGAATCTTCAGGTCGTCGCCGTCGACGAGGCCCGTGGTCTGATCATGCTCAAGGGTGCCGTCCCCGGCGCCGAGGGCGGTTGGCTGCGCATCCGTGACGCCGTCAAGAAGAAGGCTCCGGAAGGCCTGCCCTTCCCGGCCGGCATCAAGTCTGCTCCGGCGGCGGAAGCCCCGGCCGAGACGCAGGAGTGAGCGCCATGAAGGCCACGATCAAGAATCTGAACAACGAAGCCGTCGGCGAGATCGAGCTGTCGGACGCCGTGTTCGGTCTGCCGGCCCGCACCGACTTGCTGGCCCGCATGGTGAACTGGCAGCTGGCCAAGCGCCGCTCCGGCAACCACAAGACCAAGGGCATCAGCGAGATCAGCGGCACGACCAAGAAGCCCTACGGGCAGAAGGGCACCGGCCGGGCTCGTCAGGGCTCCATCCGTTCGCCGCAGTTCCGCGGCGGTGCGACCATCTTCGGCCCGGTCGTGCGTTCGCACGCCCATGAGCTGACCAAGAAGGTCCGCAAGCTGGCGCTCAAGACCGCCCTGTCGGCCAAGGCCGCCGAGGGCAAGCTGATCGTCCTGGAGGCTGCGGCCGCCGAGACGCACAAGACCAAGGAGCTGGCGGCCCGTCTCGCCACCCTCGGCCTGACTTCGGCGCTGATCATCGATGGCGCGAACCTGGACGAGAACTTCGCCAAGGCTTCGCGCAACATCCCGCTGATCGACGTGCTGCCGGAGCAGGGTGCGAACGTCTACGACATTCTCCGCCGCGACACGCTGGTCCTGACCCGCAACGCGGTCGAGCAACTGGAGGCTCGCCTGAAATGAGCAAGCAGTCGAAACCTGCGGTGAGCCAGGAGCGGATGTACGACCTGATCCTCGCTCCCGTCATCACCGAGAAGTCGACGTTGGTGTCGGAGCACAACCAGGTCACGTTCCGCGTGCCGCTCACGGCCTCCAAGCCGGAGATCAAGGCCGCCGTTGAAGGTCTCTTCAACGTCAAGGTGACCGCGGTCAACACCCTGGTTTCCAAGGGCAAGACCAAGCGGTTCCGCGGCACCATCGGCCGTCGCTCGGACTTCAAGAAGGCCGTCGTCACCCTCGCCGAGGGTAACAAGATCGACGTGACCACGGGCATCTGAGCGGGAGTGTGATCCGATGGCTCTGAAGCAATACCGCCCGATTACGCCGTCGCTCCGCCAGCTGGTCATCGTTGACCGCTCGGAGCTGTGGAAGGGCAAGCCGGTCAAGACCCTCACCGAGGGCCTGACCAAGTCTGGTGGCCGCAACAACACCGGCCGCATCACCGCGCGCCGGATGGGTGGCGGTCATAAGCGCACCTATCGTCTGGTGGACTTCAAGCGTCGCAAGTTCGACGTTCCGGCCACCGTCGAGCGGCTCGAATATGATCCGAACCGCACGGCCTTCATCGCGCTGATCAAGTACCAGGATGGGACGCTGTCCTACATCCTGGCGCCGCAGCGCCTGAAGGTCGGCGACACCGTGATCTCCGGCGAGCGCGTCGACGTGAAGCCCGGCAACGCGATGCCGCTGAAGAACATCCCGGTCGGTTCGATCGTGCACAATGTCGAGCTGAAGGCCGGCAAGGGTGGTCAGGTGGCTCGTTCCGCCGGCACCTACCTGCAGCTGGTCGGCCGCGACGGCGGCTACGCCCAGCTGAAGCTGCCTTCGGGCGAGCTGCGCATGGTTCGTGGCGAGTGCATGGCCACCCTGGGTGCCGTGTCCAACCCGGACCAGATGAACACCAACCTTGGCAAGGCCGGTCGCAACCGCTGGCTGGGCAAGCGTCCGTCGGTCCGTGGCGTCGCCATGAACCCGATCGACCACCCGCATGGTGGTGGTGAGGGTCGCACCTCGGGCGGCCGTCATCCGGTCACGCCGTGGGGCAAGCCGACCAAGGGCAAGAAGACTCGTCACAACAAGAAGACGGATGGCCTGATCCTGCGCCGCCGTCATTCGAAGTAAGGAGGTCGAACGATGGCACGCTCCGTTTGGAAGGGCCCGTTCGTCGACGGCTATCTGCTGAAGAAGGCGGACAAGAGCCGGGCTTCGGGCCGCAACGAGATCATCAAGATCTGGTCGCGTCGTTCGACCATCCTGCCGCAGTTCGTCGGTCTGACGTTCGGCGTCTACAACGGCCACAAGTTCCTGCCGGTTCTCGTCACCGAGCATATGATCGGTCACAAGTTCGGCGAGTTCGCTCCGACGCGGACCTTCTATGGCCACGCGGCGGACAAGAAGGCGAAGAGGAAGTAAGCCATGGGCAAGTCTGCCAACCCCAGCCGGGTCGCGGAGAACGAGGCTCTGGCCCGCAATCCGATGATCCGCACCAGCCCGCGGAAGCTCAACCTCGTCGCCCAGCTCATCCGGAACATGGATGCCAGCCGCGCCGTTGCCGAGCTGACCTTCTCCAAGCGCCGCATCGCCGGCGAGGTGAAGAAGGTCCTGCAGGCCGCGATCGCGAACGCCGAGAACAACCACCAGCTCGACGTCGACCGTCTCTACGTGTCGTCGGCGACGGTCGGCCGCGCTCTGGTGATGAAGCGCTTCCACGCCCGTGCCCGCGGTCGCGGCGCCCGGGTCGAGAAGCTGTTCAGCAACCTGACGATCATCGTGCGCGAGCGTGACGCCGCCGTTGCCGAGGGGGCCGAGTAATGGGTCAGAAAATCAATCCGATCGGGCTGCGCCTCGGCATCAACCGGACCTGGGACAGCCGTTGGTTCGCCAAGCGCGACTACGCCAACCTGCTGCACCAGGACCTGAAGCTGCGCGGCTATCTGCAGGGCCGTCTGCAGCAGGCCGGTTGCTCGCGCGTCGTGATCGAGCGTCCGGCCAAGAAGGCCCGCATCACCATCCACTCGGCCCGTCCGGGCGTGGTGATCGGCAAGAAGGGCGCGGACATCGAGAAGCTGCGTCTCGAGCTGTCGAAGATGACCGGCAGCGAGGTGAGCCTGAACATCGTCGAGATCCGCAAGCCGGAGATCGACGCCCGCCTCATCGCCGAGAACATCGCCAGCCAGCTGGAGCGCCGCGTGGCGTTCCGCCGCGCCATGAAGCGCGCCGTGCAGTCCGCCATGCGTCTGGGCGCCCAGGGCATCCGGATCAACTGCTCCGGCCGTCTCGGCGGCGCGGAGATCGCCCGCATGGAGTGGTACCGCGAGGGCCGCGTTCCGCTGCACACCCTGCGCGCCGACATCGATTACGGTGTGGGCACCGCCAAGACCACCTACGGCACCTGCGGTGTCAAGGTGTGGGTGTTCAAGGGCGAGGTCATGGCTCACGACCCGATGGCGCAGGACAAGCGCATGGGGTCCGAGCCGGTGTCGACCGACGGCGAGCCGCGCCGCGAGCGGCACGATCGCCGCGACCGTCGCGAGCGCTCCGAGCGCTCCGAACGCGAGTAAAGGGGCCGAGCGATGCTTTCTCCCAAGCGCACGAAATTCCGTAAGGCCCACAAGGGCCGCATCCACGGCAACGCCAAGGGCGGCACCGCCCTGAATTTCGGCTCCTACGGCCTCAAGGCCCTGGAGCCGGAGCGCATCACCGCCCGTCAGATCGAAGCGGCCCGCCGCGCGATCACCCGTGCGATGAAGCGTCAGGGCCGCGTCTGGATCCGCATTTTCCCGGACCTCCCGGTCTCGACCAAGCCCGCCGAAGTCCGCATGGGTTCCGGTAAGGGTTCGCCCGAGTACTGGGCGGCCCGTGTCAAGCCGGGTCGCATCCTGTTTGAGCTGGACGGCGTGCCGGCGGATGTGGCAAAAACCGCCTTCGCTCTGGCGGCCGCGAAGCTGCCGATCAAGGTGAAGCTGGTGACCCGCCTGGGCGGTGTCGAGGAGACCGCGGCATGAAGGCCGTAGACATTCGTACGAAGAGCGCGGACGAGCTGAACGATCAGCTCCTCCAGCTCAAGAAGGAACAGTTCAACCTGCGTTTCCAGAAGGCCTCCGGCCAGCTGGAGAACACCGCGCGGGTGAACACGGTGCGCCGCGACATCGCCCGCATCAAGACCATCCTCGGCGAGCGTGCCCGCTCCGCCGACGCCGGCAAGTAAGGGGGATCATCCATGCCTCGCCGCGTTCTGCAGGGCACGGTGGTCAGCGACAAGTGCGACAAGACCGTTACGGTTCTCGTCGAGCGCCGTGTCATGCACCCCGTGTACAAGAAGTTCATTCGTCAGTCGAAGAAGTACGCCGCCCACGACGAGGGCAACCAGTACAAGGTCGGCGATACCGTTTCGATCATCGAATGCCGCCCGATCTCGAAGTCCAAGCGTTGGACGGTCGTGACGGAGTCCGCCGCCGACAGCGGCGCCGCGTGATAACGAAAGGTCGTAAACAATGATCCAGATGCAAACCAACCTGGAAGTCGCCGATAACAGCGGGGCGCGCCGGGTGCAGTGCATCAAGGTGCTTGGCGGGTCCAAGCGGAAGGTCGCGACCGTGGGCGACGTCATCGTCGTCTCGGTCAAGGAGGCCATTCCGAAGGGCCGCGTCAAGAAGGGCGACGTGCATCGTGCCGTCATCGTCCGCACCGCGAAGGAACTGCGTCGGGAGGACGGGTCGGCGATCCGTTTCGACCGGAATGCCGCCGTGCTGATCAACAAGCAGGGCGAGCCGATCGGCACCCGTATCTTCGGGCCGGTCACTCGCGAGCTGCGCGGCAAGAAGTTCATGAAGATCATCTCGCTGGCGCCGGAGGTGCTGTGATGGCCGCCAAGATCAAGACCAAGGACAAGGTCGTCGTCCTGACCGGCAAGGATAAGGGCAAGACCGGCGAGGTGCTCCAGGTTTTCCCGAAGGAGAACCGCGCGGTTGTCCAGGGCGTGAACGTGGTGAAGAAGCACCAGCGCGCCAGCGCCCGCTCGCAGGGTGGCATCATCGAGATGGAGGCGCCGATCAACGTCTCCAACCTCGCTCACGTCGATCCCAAGGATGGCAAGCCGACCCGCGTCGGTTTCAAGATCCTTGAGGATGGCCGCAAGGTGCGTGTCGCCAAGCGGTCCGGCGAAGTCATTGACCTGTGAGGACCCGGGCATGACCGCACGTCTGAAAGAAGTTTACGATTCCAAGATCCGCGCCGCTCTGAAGTCGGAATTCGGCTACAAGAACGACCTGGAAGTTCCGCGGATCGAGAAGATCGTGGTCAACATGGGTGTCGGCGAGGCTGTCGCCGACTCCAAGAAGATCCAGCTCGCCGTGGCCGAGATGGCCGCCATCACCGGTCAGAAGCCGGTGGTGACCAAGTCGCGCAAGTCGATCGCCCAGTTCAAGCTGCGCGAAGGCATGGCGATCGGCTGCAAGGTCACGCTTCGTCGCGACCGCATGTACGAGTTCCTGGATCGCCTGGTGACGATTGCGTTGCCGCGCGTCCGTGACTTCCGCGGTATCCCGGGTGACAGCTTTGACGGCCGTGGCAACTACGCCATGGGCGTCAAGGAGCAGATCATTTTCCCGGAGATCGATTACGACAAGATCGATCAGATCCGCGGCATGGACATCATCATCGTCACTTCGGCGAAGACCGACCAGGAAGCCAAGGCTCTCCTGAAGGGCTTCGACATGCCGTTCGTGAGCTGAGGCTGGAGCACGACCATGGCTAAGACCAGTGCCATCGAAAAGAACAAGCGTCGCGCCAAGCTGGCCAAGCAGTACGCGAACAAGCGTGCGCGCCTGAAGGCGATCGCGAACGACAAGACCCTCCCGCCGGAAGAGCAATTCGCCGCCCGCCTGAAGCTGGCCGAACTGCCGCGCAACTCCTCGAAGGTGCGCATCCGGAACCGCTGCGAAATGACCGGGCGTCCGCGCGCGTTCTATCGCAAGTTCAAGCTGTCCCGCGTCACGCTCCGCGAACTGGCCTCGACCGGCCAGATTCCGGGCATGACGAAGTCGAGCTGGTAAGGAGGGTCCGAGAATGTCTTTGAGCGATCCGCTCGGCGATATGCTGACCCGCATCCGCAATGGTCAGCACGCCCGTATGTCCGTTGTGGTTTCCCCGGCGTCCAAGCTGCGCGTCAACGTCCTGGAAGTTCTGAAGCGTGAAGGCTTCATCCGCGGCTGGTCCGAGGAAGAACTGCGTCCGGGCGTCAAGAACCTGAAGATCGAGCTGAAGTACCACGAAGGCGAGCCTGTCATTAAGCAGATCGCCCGTGTGTCGAAGCCCGGCCGTCGCGTCTATTCGAAGATCGCCGACCTGCCCCGCGTCTACAGCGGTCTGGGTCTGTCGATCCTGTCGACCCCGCGCGGCGTGATGTCGGACAACGAGGCCCGCGCCGCCAACGTCGGCGGTGAAGTCCTCTGCCGCGTGTTCTAAGGGGGATTGGCAGATGTCGCGCATTGGCAAGCATCCCGTGCCGGTCCCGGCTGGCGTCGACGTAAAGGTCGACGGTCAGCAGGTGACGGCCAAGGGCAAGCTGGGGCAACTCAGCCTGACCCTGATCGACGACATCACCGCCTCGCTGGAAGACGGCAAGGTGGTGGTGAAGCCGGCAAATGACAGCAAGCGCGCCCGCGTCATGTGGGCGACCTCGCGCACCCTGATCAACAACATGGTCACCGGTGTCAGCCAGGGCTACACGATCAACCTGGAAATCAACGGCGTCGGTTACCGCGCGGCCGTGCAGGGCAAGGAGCTGGTTCTCCAGCTCGGCTTCTCGCACGACGTCAAGTACCCGATCCCGGAAGGCATCACGATCAAGTGCGACAAGCCGACGGCCATCTCGGTCAGCGGCTATGACAAGCACAAGGTCGGTCAGGTTGCCGCCGAGATCCGCGGTTGGAAGAAGCCGGAGCCCTACAAGGGCAAGGGCATCAAGTACGAGACCGAAACCATCCTGCGCAAGGAAGGTAAGAAGAAGTAACCGCCATGCTGAAGCCAAAGCAACTCCACGAGCGCCGCAAGCAGCGCGTGCGCGCGCAGATTGCCAAGAAGGCCGGCGGGCGCGTTCGCCTCTCGGTCTTCCGGTCCAATCTGCACATCTACGCCCAGATCATCGACGACGAAAACGGCAAGACGCTCGCGTCGGCCTCGTCGCTCGAGAAGGAGCTGCGCGAGCAGCTCAAGCACGGCGGCAACGTCGATGCTGCCAAGCGCATCGGCGAGCTGATCGCCGAGCGCGCCAAGGCCGCTGGGGTCACCGAGGTCGTGTTCGATCGCGGTGGGTATATTTACCATGGCCGGGTCAAGGCCCTGGCCGACGCCGCCCGTGAGGGCGGGCTGTCGTTCTAAGGAGGCCCGGATATGGCACGTGAACGTGGGGAGCGGGACAACCGCGACCGGCAGCCGCGCGAGCGGGAAGAAAGCGAGCTGATCGAAAAGCTCGTCGGCATCAACCGCGTCGCCAAAGTCGTCAAGGGTGGCCGTCGCTTCGGCTTCGCCGCCCTGGTCGTCGTCGGTGACGGCAAGGGCCGCGTCGGCGTTGGTTCGGGCAAGGCCCGCGAGGTCCCGGAAGCCATTCGCAAGGCGACCGATCAGGCCAAGCGCGGCATGATCCGTGTTCCGCTGCGCGAAGGCCGCACGCTGCATCACGACAGCAACGGTCACTTCGGTGCCGGCAAGGTCGTGCTGCGGGCGGCTCCGGCTGGTACCGGCATCATCGCCGGTGGTCCGATGCGCGCGATCTTCGAGGCTCTCGGCGTCGCTGACGTCGTGACCAAGTCGATCGGCACGTCGAACCCGCACAACATGATCAAGGCGACCTTCGACGCCCTGACCCAGGTCACCAGCCCGCGGTCCGTCGCGGCGCGCCGTGGTCGTCGCGTGAGCGACATCCTCGGCCGTCGCGAGGCCGGCGCCGGACAGGAGGCCTGATCATGACGGAGAAGAAGACCGTCGTCGTGACCCAGATCGGCAGCCCGATCGGCCGCAAGCACGACCAGCGCGAGACGCTGGTCGGTCTGGGTCTCAACAAGCTGCACCGGACCCGCGAGCTGGAGGACACTCCGGCCGTGCGGGGCATGATCGCCAAGGTCGCGCACCTGGTCCGCGTCGAGAACGAGGGCTGAGATCATGACCAAGCTGAATGACCTGCGTGACAACGCCGGTGCCCGCAAGGCGCGCATGCGCGTCGGTCGCGGTATCGGTTCCGGCAAGGGCAAGACCGCTGGCCGCGGCGTGAAGGGTCAGACCTCGCGCACCGGCGTGGCGATCAACGGCTTCGAAGGCGGGCAGATGCCTCTGCACCGCCGCCTGCCGAAGCGCGGCTTCCGGAACATCTTCGCCAAGGAATATTCGGTGGTCAATCTGGGCATGATCCAGAAGGCCATCGACCTCGGCAAGCTGAACCCGGCCGAGACCATCGATGCCGCGGCGCTCAACGCCGCCGGCGTCACCGGCAAGGTGAAGAAGGACGGTGTCCGTCTGCTGGGCAAGGGCGAGCTGACCGCGAAGGTTTCCTTCACGGTCGCCGGCGCTTCCAAGTCGGCCATCGAGGCGATCGAGAAGGCGGGTGGCAGCGTCACGCTGACCGCTGCCGCCGCCGAAGCCGCCGAGTAAAGTCCCGCGACAAGCCCGTGCTTGCGCGCGGGCTTTCGTGGCACTACAAAAAGCGAAGTCGCGAGGGGCGGCCTGCGTCATGCAGTGCCGCCCCGTTCGCGCTTACGGGACAGGGATTGGACCATGGCATCAGCGGCCGAGCAGCTTGCCGCCAACATCAATTTCGGGGCTTTCTCCAAGGCGACCGAGCTGAAAAAGCGGATTTGGTTCACCTTGGCGGCCCTGATCGTCTATCGGCTGGGCACTTACATCCCGATTCCGGGCATCGATCCGCATATCCTGCAGGACGTGTTCAAGCAGCAGGGCAGCGGCATCCTCGGCATGTTCGACATGCTGGCCGGTGGTGCGCTGCACCGCATGACCATCTTCGCGCTCAACATCATGCCGTACATCTCGGCGTCCATCATCGTGCAGTTGCTGACCGCCGTGTCGCCGCAGATGGAGGCCATGAAGAAGGAAGGCGAGGCCGGGCGCAAGAAGCTGAACCAGTACACCCGTTTCGGCACGGTGGCGCTCGCCACGGTGCAGGCCTATGGCCTCGCGGTCGGTCTGGAGTCGATGCGCGGCTCCACCGGGGCGGCGGTCGTCGATCCCGGCCTGTTCTTCCGCATCGCCACGGTGATCACCCTGGTCGGCGGCACCATGTTCCTGATGTGGCTGGGCGAGCAGATCACCGCGCGGGGCATCGGCAACGGCACCTCGCTGATCATCTTCGCCGGCATCGTCGCGGAACTGCCGCGCGCGCTGGTCAACACGCTGGAACTCGGGCGCCAGGGCGCGCTGTCCACCCTCTTCATCGTCCTGATGCTGGTGATGGCGGTTGGCGTGGTGTTCTTCATCGTCTTCATGGAGCGCGCCCAGCGCCGCCTGTTGGTGCAATATCCCAAGCGCCAGGTCGGCAACCGGGTGTTCGGCGGCGAAGCGTCGCACCTCCCGCTGAAGATGAACACGGCCGGCGTCATTCCGCCGATCTTCGCCTCGTCGCTGCTGCTGCTGCCGCTGACCGCGGTCGGCTTCGCCGGTGGCGAGGGGCCGGAGTGGCTACAGGCGGTGTCGCGCTACGTCGCGCACGGCACGCCGCTCTACATGCTGCTCTATGCCTCGCTGATCGTCTTCTTCTGTTTCTTCTACACCGCCATCGTCTTCAACCCGACGGAGACCGCCGACAACCTGCGCAAGTATGGTGGGTTCATCCCCGGCATCCGTCCGGGCAAGAACACCGCCGACCACATCGACTATGTGCTGACGCGGTTGACGGTCATCGGCTCCGCCTACCTTGTGGCGGTTTGTCTCCTCCCTGAAATCCTGATATCCCAGCAATCGGTTCCGTTTTATTTTGGCGGCACCAGCCTGCTGATCGTGGTCACCGTCACGATGGACACGGTCGCGCAGATTCATTCCCATCTGCTGGCCCACCAGTATGAGGGATTGATCAAGAAATCGAAGCTTCGGGGGAGAAGGTAATGAACCTCATACTGCTCGGTCCGCCGGGCGCCGGGAAGGGGACCCAGGCGCGCCGTCTGGAAGACACGCGTGGTCTGGTGCAGTTGTCCACGGGCGACATGCTCCGCGCCATGGTGGCGGAAGGCGGACCGCTCGGGCAGCAGGCGAAGGAGATCATGGCCGCCGGCAAGCTGATGCCGGACGAGCTGATGGTCAGCATGATCGCCGAACGCATTTCCAAGCCGGACGTCAAGAACGGCTTCATCCTCGACGGCTTTCCGCGCACCGTGGCCCAGGCCGAGGCGCTGGACAAGATGCTGGACGAGAAGGGCCTGAAGCTCGACCATGTGATCGAGATGCGGGTGGTCGATGACGTTCTGGTGGAGCGCATCACCGGCCGCTACACCTGCGCCAAATGCGGCAAGGGCTATCACGACAGCTTCGAGAAGCCGAAGGTCGAGGGTGTCTGCGATGCCTGCGGCAGCACCGAGTTCAAGCGGCGCGCCGACGACAACGCGGAGACGGTGACCACCCGTCTCGCCCAGTACCATCAGCAGACCGCTCCCATCCTGCCCTATTACCAGGGCCGGGGCGTGTTGAAGGCGGTGGATGGCATGGCCGACATCGACGAGGTTACCAGACAGATCGAAACGATCCTCGTAAACTGAGGGCTGTTTCGGTTCCGATATGAAAAGGGCCGCTGCCTCGGGACTGAGGCGGCGGCCCTTTTTTTCTAGGACGGGCAGGAACCCGCGTCAGCGGGCGGAGGGGGAGGACGGGCTGCCGATGGCGCCGGGCGGATGATCGGCTCCCGGATGATCGGGCCCCGGATGATCGGACATGGTACGGTAGCGGGCCAGGACCCAGCCGAGATGGGCGGTGACCGCATTGGCGGCGGCATCCGGATCGCGCCGGGCGATGGCCTGATGGATGGCGCGATGATGCTCGATCATCAGCGCCTCGTGGTTCTCCATATAGGGCTCGGTGTGCTTCATCTCGACCATGTTGCCGAGGATGTCGCGGATGGTCGACAGCAGGTGCAGATAGACCGGGCTGCCGGATGCCTGGGCGAGGGCGACATGGAAATCCATGTCGTCGGCGGCCCGCCCGCCATCGCGGTCGGTCTCGCTCATCGCCGCCAGGATGCGGCTGATCGTGTCGACCTGCTCGGGCGTCGCCCGCTCGGCGGCGCGGCGGGCGGCCCAGCTTTCCAGCGCCATGCGGATTTCGACGAGGTCGCACAGGTTCTGGTGGGTGCTGCGCACCATGGCGGTCAGGGCGCCGTCCATCACGCCGGCCGACGACACCACGCGGGTGCCGCCGCCCTGGACGGCGGTCAGGAAGCCCTGGGTCTTCAGCTTCTGCAGGGCGGCGCGGACGGACACCCGGCTGACATGCAGCTGTTCGGCGAGCTGTCGTTCGCCCGGCAGACGCTCCCCCGGCACCAGCTCGCCCCGCGCGATGCGGTCGAGAAGCTGTTGGGCCACCCACTCCGAAATGCGCTGCGAGGAGGAGGGGACGTGAGCGCTGTCGTCGGTGCCGGACACGGGTGGTTCCCCTTTGGTCGGAAAGCTGTTCTTCAGCGGTTGGTCATACCGGTAGCGGTCCCCGCGGGTGCGGTCAATGGCTGACAGGCCCCTTGGAGCGCCTTGCCCACCGGACGGAAAAACATGGGTGGCGCCCTGGCGTTCCCACGCCTCAGCGGCTGGCCCGGCGGGCGATCAGGATGCCGCCCAGGATCACCGCGGCGCCGACCGCCTGCCACCGACCCAGCGGTTCGTTCAACAGGATCCAGGCGAGGATCGCGGCGGCGGCCGGCTGCATCAGCAGGCTGACCGACGAGAAGGAGGCCGGCAGATGGGCCAGCGCGTAGGCGATCAGGCTTTGGCCACCGGCATGGCTGAACAGGGCCAGCCCAACCAGCGCCGCCCAGCCGGAGGGGCCCGCCGGCAGCATCGCCTCGCCGTCATGAAGGCTGAGCGGCAGCAGAACCGCGGCGGTGATGGCGCCGCTCCAGGTCATGATGGTGGCGGTGGAGAATTCGCCGCGCAGATGGCCGACCGACAGGATGTAGCCGGCATAGAAGATGGCGGTCAGCAGCCCCAGCGCGTCGCCGAACAGATGGTCGGCGCTCAGTCGCAAGCTCTGTCCCATCAGCACGACGGCGCCGGCCAGCGCCAGCAGCATGCCTAGGACGAAGCGGCCGGTGATCCGCTCCTTGAACAGGAACCAGGCGGCCGGGGCGACGAACAATGGCGCGAAATTGGCCAGCAGCGTGGAATTCGCGACCGAGGTATAGCGGATCGACGTGTGCCAGATCGCGAGATCGCCGGCGAAGAACAGCCCGGCCAGCGACAGCCGGCCATAGTCGGCGAGGCCGGAGGGGCGGCGGCTGGCGCGTCCGCTCCCGCTCCGGGATTCGCTGGCCATCCACAGGGCCAGAAGCGGCGTCGCCAGGGCGGTGCGCCAGAATCCGATGGCGGCCGGCCCGACATCGGACAGGCGGACGAAGATCGGGGCGAAGGCGATGCCCAGGGCGCCGAGCAGCAGGGCGATCAGGGCAAGCCGTTGCGTCCGCTGCGCATGATCGACGGAAAAAGAGCTGGCATCTGACATGCCCCCTTATAGCCGTGGTCCGGAGGACGGGCCAGCGGGGTGCGCCTCATGGCTGCCGCGCGCCTCCGGGTTCTCCCCGGAGGCTGTCGGGCAATCGGCGTCTCAGCGCGGACGGATGCGGCGCAGCGACACCGCCTCGTCGTCCTCCGCACCGTAATCGTCGTAATGGATCGGGCAGCGGCCATCGGCGCGCGGCTGGTCCTTCACGGTGGCGGGGAACCAGTCGCCCTCCGATTCCACCTGCACCCGCATGCCGGGCTGGCACAGCGAAGCCCCGGCGGGATAGTCGCCGCCGGTACCGGCCGGAGCCTGCATCCGCGGGGCCTGGCCGGGGCTGGGGACGCCGCCGGGCGGGATCGGGCTCAGCGCCGGGGCCGGGCTGGCGGCCGGCTTCTCCTGGTCGCAGAAGGCGGTGCAGACCGTCTTGGCGATCACCTGTCCGCCGCAGCTTCCGCCGAAGCAGTCGCGGTAATCGGCGTCGCAGCGCGCCTCGCAGCTGCTGTTGCCGCAGGAATAGGAGCTGTCGAAATCGCCGACCGATTTCTTGATCGGCTTCTTTTCCGCCTGCTGGCGGTTCACATAGGCCTGATACTCGTAGAGCGCGCGGGACCGCGCCTCGTTGACGCAGGCCTGCTGCGACATGCCGCAATTCTGCCGGCAGTAGTTGCGGTTCTGCTGGCACTGGTTGACGCACAGCCGGCCTTCGGCCGATGTCGGCGGGATCAGGCTGTATTGCGTCTCGTAGATGGGGCCGCAGGCGCTGAGCAGAGCCATCACGGCCAGACAGAGGGTGAGCAGGCGGAGCATGCGGTGGGTCTTCCGGGTGGGTTCGCGCGGGAAAGGCCGTCAGGGTAACATTTTGCCGTTCGTGCTACCACCTTCGGCCGTGCTTCCGCCGCGCGCCTTGCTTCGTTAGTGTGCATCATGGCTTCCTCACCGTCCGAACACCGCCAGCCCGTCACCGCTCCCGCACCGGCGCCGCGCGCGGCAACCCCCTTGCTCGGCCCCGGCGATCCGCCGCCGGCGACCACGCTGAATCCCGATGCCGGCGGCCCCCTGCTGCTGGTCTGCGATCACGCCTCCCGCGCGATTCCCAGGAGCCTCGGCGACCTCGGGCTTCCCGAGGAGCAGCTTTGCCGCCACATCGCCTACGACATCGGTGCCGCCGAGGTGACACGCCGGCTGGCGGCCCGATTCGGCTGCACCGCGGTGCTGTCCGGCTTCTCTCGGCTGGTGATCGACCCGAATCGGGCGCTGGAGGATCCCACCGCCATCCCGGTGGTCAGCGACGACGTGGTGATCCCCGGCAACCGCGCGCTCGACGCCGAGGCCCAGACGCGGCGGGTGGAGGCGCTGTTCAAGCCCTACCACGCCGCGGTGGCGGCGGCGGTGGCGGCGATCCGCGCGGGTGGGCGGGTGCCGATTCTGTTGTCGGTCCACAGCTTCACCCCGGCGATGCGCGGGGTGGCGCGGCCCTGGCACATCGGCGTTCTCTGGGACAATGACCCGCGCCTGCCGGTGCCGCTGATGGCGGCGCTGAAGGCGGACGGCCGCTGGTGCGTCGGCGACAACCAGCCCTATTCCGGCCGCGGCACGCTGGGCGGCACGGTGGAGACCCACGCCACCCCCGCAGGCTACCCGAATGCTTTGCTGGAGGTGCGCCAGGATTTGATCGCGACGCCGGAGGGGGCCGATCTGTGGGCAGGGGTGATCGGCGACGCGCTGGAGCCGCTGCTGTCCCTGCCGTCGCTGGCGGTGATCGACCATCATCCCCGGGCGCCGGCCTGAACGCGCGCCCCCGAACCTGCTGAAGGAAGCGCCGTGACCGAACCGTCCTTCACCCTCGGCCTGGAAGAGGAATATCTGCTGGTCGACCGTGGCACGCGCGACATCGTGCCCAGCCCGCCGGACGAGATGCTGGAAGCCTGCCAGGATCAGGCGCCCGGCCGCATCCATCCGGAATTCCTGCGCTGCCAGATCGAGGTGGGGACGCCGGTCTGCGGGACCCTCCAGGAGGCGCGGGCCGAACTGGCGTCGCTGCGCGCCACCGTGGCCGGGGTGGCCGACCGCTATGGGCTGGCACCGATCGCCGCCTCCACCCATCCCTTCGCGGCGTGGGAGCCGCAGAAGCACACCAACCGCGACCGCTACAACATGCTGGCCCGCGATCTCGGCGCGCCGGCCCGCCGGCTGATGATCTGCGGCATGCATGTCCATGTCGGGATCGAGGATGACGACCTGCGCATCGACCTGATGAATCAGGTCCGCTATTTCCTGCCGCATCTGCTGGCGCTGTCGACCTCCTCGCCCTTCTGGCGCGGACGCGACATGGAACGCCGTTCCTACCGCCTCAGCGTCTGGCACGAGCTGCCGCGCACCGGCATGCCCGCCGGCTTCCAGAGCTTCGGCGAATACCAGAGCCATGTCGCGGTGCTGGTCAATGCCGGGGTGATCGAGGATGCCAGCAAGCTGTGGTGGGACATCCGTCCCTCCTCGCGCTTCCCGACGCTGGAGATGCGCATCACCGACATCTGTACCCGTCTGGACGATGCGGTGACGGTGGCCGCCCTCTATCGCTGCCTGCTGCGCATGTTGTGGCGGCTGAAGCTGCGCAATGTGACGTGGCGTCCCTACAAGAATTTGCTGATCGAGGAGAACCGCTGGCGGGCCCAGCGCTATGGGCTGGACAGCGGGCTGGTCGATTTCGGGCAGGGGCGCATCGTGCCCTACGCCGACCTGCTGGATGAGATCATCGAGCTGACCCGCGAGGATGCCGCGCATTTCGGCTGCGCCGTCGAGGTCGAGCGGGCGCGCGAGATCCTGGCGCGCGGCACCAGCGCTCATCGGCAGATCGCCATCCACCGGCAGGCGCTCGCCGACGGCGCCGGCGAGGAGGAGGCCCTGCGCCGGGTGGTGGACTGGCTGGCCGGGGAGACGATGGTCGGCGTGCGCTGACCATTGGCGCTGACCATCGGCGGATTGGCGGTCAGCTCAACGGCGTGTCGAACAGATGGGCCTCGCCCTGGACATGGATGCGCACGCGGCTGCCGATCCGTGGCAGCTCCATGCTGGAATGGCGCAGCAGCAGCGGGCCGCGATGGCCCGGCGCATTTCCCAGCGAGACCGCGACCTTGCAGACCGAGCCGCCGAACTCGACGTCGATGACGCGTCCCCAGCCTCCGCCGGGCCCGCCGGCGCCATTGGCGGGAAGCTCATGGTCCTCCACCACCAGCCGGAGCTGTTCCGGGCGCAGCATGATCTCGGCGGCACCGCGCCGGGGACCGGCGGAAACCGCCAGCCGCCCGAGGCTGCACAGCGCCCAGCCATTCTCCAGCTCCGCCGGCAGGATGATGGCGTCGCCAAGGAAGGTCGCGGTCTCGCGGTCGCGCGGCCGGCGGTACAGCTCCTGGGGCGGGCCGACCTGGGTCAGGCGGCCTTCGCGCATCACCGCCACCTGATCGGCGAAGGACAGGGCCTCGGCCTGGTCGTGGGTGACGAGGATGGTGGCGATGCCGGCTTCGCACAGCACGCGGGCGACGGTGCGGCGCAGCGAGTCGCGCAGGCCGGTGTCGAGGGCGGAGAAGGGCTCGTCCAGCAGCATCAGCGCCGGCTTGCGGGCCAGCGCGCGGGCCAGTGCGACGCGCTGCTGCTGGCCGCCGGACAGCTCGTGCGGCCGGCGCTCCAGCATCTGCGGGCCGAGTTCCACCGCCTCCAGCAGTTCCAGGATCCGGCTGCGGCGGTTCGCATCGCTGCGGTCCAGGCCGAAGCCGATGTTGTCGGCGATGCTCAGATGCGGGAACAGGGCGCCGTCCTGCGGCACATAGCCGATGCCCCGGCGATGGGCCGGCACCATCTCGGCGCCATCGACCAGCGGGCGCCCGTCCAGCACGATCCGGCCGCCGTCGGCGGTCTCGAAGCCGGCGACGATGCGCAGCAGCGTGGTCTTGCCCGATCCGGAGCGGCCGACGATGGCGGTCCGGCTGCCGACGGGCACCGTCAGCTCGACATCCTCCAGCGCCACCGCGTCGCCATAACGCTTCGCCAGTCCCTGAACCTGAAGAAAACTCATCGTCCGGCGGCCCGCTTCGATTGGAGGTGGAGAAGGATCGTCATCGGCAGGGAGGCGGCGACCATCATCACCGCATAAGGGGCGGCGCCGGCATAGTCGATCTCGCTGGTCATCGCCCAGAATTCGGTGGCGAGCGTGCGCGTGCCGCTGGGCGCCAGCATCAGCGTCGCCGTCAGCTCGTTGGTGATGCCGAGCGCCACCATCGCCATGCTGGCGGCGGCACCGGGGGCGGCGAGCCGGAAGGTGATCTGGCGCACCGCCTGCAACGGCGTCCGGCCCAGCGCCATGGCGGCGCGCTCCAGTTCGACCGGTGCCTGGGCGATGCTGGCGCGCAGCCCGACCAGGGCGCGCGGCAGGAACAGCAGCAGATAGGCCAGCAGCACGGTGCCGACGGTCTGGTAGAGCGGCAGGGCGACCCGCACGGTGATCGTCACCAGCGCCAGCGCCACCACCACGCCGGGCAGCGAGCCGACATAATAATGGCAGGCCTCCAGCACCCGCTGCAACCGGCCGGGGGCGCGCACCGACAGCCAGGCCATCGGTGCCGCGGCCAGCGTGGTCAGCAGCGCCCCGGCCAGCGCCAGCGCCATCGTTTGCAGGATGGCGCCGCCGATGTCGGCTCCCTGCCAGATGCGGGCGCCGCCGATGGCGAGCCAGCGGCCGAGCGTCAGCATCGGCACGCCCAGCGCCAGCGCCGCGAACAGCAGCGGGATCAGCAGGCAGGGCAGGGCGGCGCGGCCGAGTCTCGCCGGGGCGGCCCGCCGCGCGGCGCCGCTGCCGACGCGGGCATAGCGCTCCCGGCCGCGCAGCAGCAGCTCGCCGCCCATCAGCCCCAGGCAGAGCAGCACCAGCACGCCGGCCAGCATGTTCGCCGCCGGTCCGTTGTAGGCCGACTGGAACTGGTCGACGATCGCCGTGGTGAAGGTGTCGAACTGGATCATCACATAGAGGCCGTATTCGGCCAGCAGATGCAGCCCGATCAGCAGGCAGCCGCCGCAGACCGCCAGCCGCAGCTGCGGCAGGACCACCGTCAGGAACACCCGCCAGGGACCATGGCCGAGCGAGGCGGCGACATCCTCCATCGTCGGGTCGAGCCGGCGCAGCTGCGCCGCCACCGGCAGATAGAGGAAGGGGGAATAGGCCAGGACCGAGACCAGGACGGCGGCGGCCAGACCATGCAGGCCGGGGGCGACGGTGACCCAGGCATAGCTGTGGACGAAGGCGGGGACCGCCAGCGGCGCCACCGCCAGCCAGGCCCAGAAGCGCCGTCCGGGCAGGTCGGACCGCTCGGTCAGCCAGGCCAGCGTCACCGCCACCACCACCGACAGCGGCAGGGTCAGCAGGACCAGCAGCAGCGTGTTGACCAGCAATTCGCCGACCCGGCGGCGGAAGACCAGTGCCACCACCGTGTCCCATCCGGTCTGGATGGTGATCCACAGCACGAAGGCGAGCGGCATGAGGGCCAGCGCCGCGACCAGCGCGGTGACGGCGAGGACGGGCGGCGACGGGCGGCCGGTTCCCCGTGCCGTGACCAGCGGTGCGGCGGCCCGGAACGCGGTCCGCTTGCGGAGCGGCGGGGATGGCGATTGTTGTGGGGGAAAAGCGATGGCGGCGGACTCCGGAACCGGCCCCGTCCGGGTGGACGGGGCTGGACTGCCGTCGCCCGCGGCCCGATGCCACGGGCGACGGCAGTAGGGATTACAGCAGGCCGGCCGCGGTCATCAAGTCGGTGACAGCCTTATTGTTGAGCGCCTCCGGCTTGACCTTCGGGGCCTGGAGCTTGTCGAGCGGTTCCAGCCTGGCATTGGAGGCGACGCCGCTGGCCACGGCATATTCGTAGGAATCGCCGTCGCGCAGCACTTCCTGCCCGCCCTTGCCGGTCAGGAACCTCACGAAGGCCTCGGCCTCGCGCTTGTTCTTGCTGGAGGCCAGGACGCCGGCGCCGGAGATGCTGACGAAGGCGCCGGGATCGCCGTTGCGGAAATAATGCAGGGCGACGTTCTTGCTGTTCTCGCCGCCGGTGCGGGCCTGATCGCCGACGTAATAGTAATGGTAGATCACCGCCCCTTCGATCTCGCCGGCATTCACCGCCTTCATGGCGACGCTGTTGCCGCGATAGGGCTTGGCGTTCTCCTTCATCGCCTTCAGCCAGGAGGCGGTGGCCGTCTCGCCCTTCAGTTGGAGGAGCGCGCCGACGATGGCCTGGAAGTCGGCCCCGGCCGGCGAGGCGGCCCAGCGGCCCTTCCATTCGGGGGTGGCGAGGTCGAGCAGCGACTTCGGCAGCTTGTCCCGGGTCAGCTTGCCGGTGTTGTAGGCGAAGACGGTGGAACGGGCGGCGATGCCGACCCAATGGCCGTTGGCCGGGCGGAAATTCTCCGGCACCGAGGCCAGCGTCTCGGCGCCGAGCGGCGCGAACAGCCCGGCATTGTCGACCAGCGCCATCGCCGGCGAATTCTCGGTCAGGAACACGTCGGCGGGGGAGGCGGCGCCCTCCTGCACGATCTGGTTCCCCAGCTCCATGTCGCTGCCGTTGCGCACGGTCACCTTGATGCCGGTCTCGCGGCTGAAGCGCTCCACCCATTCCTTGGCCAGGCTGGCGTGCTGGGCGTTGTAGACCGTGATTCCCTCGGCGCTGGGTGCCGTCTGGGCGGAAGCCGACCCGGTGAGGGCCGCGACCGGCAGGGCGGCGAGCGCCGTGGCGAGGGAGAGCGAGCGGATGAACCGGGAGCGGGAGATCTTCATTCCAACCTCTTTTGCGGGCGGGCTGGCCTTTCGGGCCGCGCCATCCCCGCCTTTTAGTCCTTCCCTCGGCTTGCTGCAACTTGTTCTCATTCGCGCGATTTTGGCCGTTCGTCTTCGCGTCGGCCGATCCAACCGCCTTGACGCGCGCGTGAGGTGTCCATAGGCTTGCCCACCGTCGATACCGCTGGAACGCGGGTTGAACAGGGCTGGCAAATAAAAAGCTGAAAAGCGGGGAAAGGGCCGTTCCACCATGGGCGGCCCTTTTTCAACATCAAGGGGAGGGGGGCATGGCGGGCGCCAAGTTCCTGAAGTTCGACACGCAGAGCCTTCATGCGGGTCAAAGGCCCGATCCGGCGACCGGGGCGCGGGCGGTCCCGATCCATCTGACCTCCTCCTATGTCTTCGACGACGTCGACCAGGCGGCGGCGCTGTTCAATCTGGAGCGGCCGGGCCACATCTATTCGCGCATCTCCAACCCCACTGTCGCGGTGCTGGAGGAGCGGCTGGCGACCCTGGAGGGTGGCGTGGGCGCGGTCTGCACCGCCAGCGGCCAGGCGGCGCTGACGCTGGCGATCATGACGCTGATGGGGGCGGGCGGGCATATCGTCGCCTCCTCCTCGATCTATGGCGGCAGCCGTAACCTGCTGGCCTATACGCTGCCGCGATTCGGCATCACCACCAGCTTCGTCCATCCACGCGACTTCGATGGCATCCGCGCGGCGATCCGCCCGGAGACCCGGCTGGTCTTCGGCGAGGTGCTGGGCAATCCGGGGCTGGAGGTGCTGGACCTGCCGAAGGTCGCGGCGATCGCGCATGAGGCCGGCATTCCCCTGCTGATCGACTCGACCTTCACCACCCCCTATCTCTGCCGGCCCTTCGAGCATGGCGCCGATCTGGTCATGCATTCCTGCACCAAGTGGCTGGGCGGGCACGGCACCGTCATCGGCGGCGTGGTGATCGACGGCGGCCGTTTCGACTGGGAGGCGTCCGGCGGCTTCCCGACCCTGACCGAGCCCTATGCCGGCTATCACGGCATCGATTTCGCCGAGGAATACGGCCCCGCCGCCTTCATCGCCCGCGCCCGCGCCGAGGGGCTGCGCGATTTCGGCGCCTGCATGAGCCCGATGAACGCCTTCCAGATCCTTCAGGGGGTGGAAACCCTGCCGCTGCGGATGAAGGGGCACATCCACAACACCCGCAAGATCGTCGGCTTCCTGGAAGGGGAGCTGTATGCCGAGAAGGGGGCCGTCGCCTGGGTCTCCTATCCGGAACTGGTGGATCATCCCGACCATGCGCTGGCCGCCCGGCTGCTGCCGCAGGGGGCCGGCTCCATCATCTCCTTCGGCATCCGGCCCGGCGCTCAAGGCGGTGGCCGCGAGGCCGGGCGCCGCTTCATCGAGTCGCTGAGCCTGTTCTCGCACCTCGCCAATGTCGGCGACGCCAAGTCGCTGGTGATCCATCCCGCCAGCACCACCCATGCCCAGCTCGATGCCGAGGCGCTCGCCGCCGCCGGGGTGGGGGAGGACATGATCCGCCTGTCCATCGGGCTGGAGGATTGCGACGACCTGATCGACGACCTGAAGCAGGCGCTGCGCGCCGCCACCAAGGGCTGAGGGCCGCGCCATGCAGCTGACCGTCAACGGAACCCCCGTCTTCGTCCACACCGGCGGCCGGGAGATCGATCCGGCGCGTCCCCCCGCCCGTCCCGCAGTGGTGCTGATCCATGGCGCCGGCATGGACCACGGCGTGTGGAGCCTGCAAAGCCGCTATCTGGCCCACCATGGCCGTTCGGTCCTGGCGGTCGATCTGCCGGGCCATGGCCGCTCCGGCGGCGAGCCGCTGGGCAGCATCGCCGCCCTGGCCGACTGGGTGGTCGCCCTGCTGGACGCCGCCGGGCTGGAGCGGGCGGCGCTGGTCGGTCATTCCATGGGCGCTCTGGTGGCGCTGGACGCCGCCGCCCGCCATGGCGGCCGGGTCGAGTCGGTCGCCCTGCTGGGCGTGGCGGAGCGGATGCCGGTCCATCCCGACCTGCTGGCCGCCGCCCGGGCCGGCGAGCAATCGGCCACCGGGGCGGCCACTGGGGCGGCCACCGGGGCGGCCATCGAGATGGTGATCGGCTGGGGGTTCGGTCCGCGCGGCCATGGCGGTGCCCAGGGCGGCGGCTGCCCCATTCCGGGGCTGGCGCTGATTCCCGGCGGACGCCGGTTGATGGCGTCGCTGCGGCCCGGAGTGCTGGGGGTCGATCTGGCGGCCTGCGATGCCTATGCGCGCGGGGCCGAGGCGGCGGCGGCGCTCGGCTGCCCGGCGCTGTTCCTGCTGGGGGCGCTCGACAGGATGACGCCGGCCAAGGCCGGGCGGTCGCTGGCGGCCCGCGTCAAAACGGCGCAGGTGGTCGTCCTGCCCCAGACCGGGCACATGGTGATGAGCGAGGCTCCCGACGCGGTGCTGGAGGCGTTGACGCCCTTCCTGTCCCTGCGGCGGGAATGATGGGGCCGGAGCCGGCGCGCCGGGTCGGGGTCGACCCTGACATGAACCATTAACGCCCCTTGATTACCCTGGATGGTGGGACCGCATCCGTCCCGCCATCGTCAGCAGGGTTGGGGGTGCCGTCATGCCATCGGACGATTGCCGTCAGGCCGCCACCCGCGACGCCCAGGGCGATCCCGGTCAAGCCGATCCTGGTCATCCTGACCTGGATGACCTGATCGCCCTGGCGAAGCTGCTGCGCGTCAGCAAGGCCCGCTACCGCACGCTGTTGGAGGCGGTGCCGGTCGGCATTCTGCATGCCGACGCCGGTGGCCGGGTGCTGTTCGTCAATTCCCGGCTGGCCGGCATCACCGGGCTGTCGCCCGACCGTTTGCTCGGCGCCGGCTGGCTCGACGCCGTCCATCCCGAGGACCGGGCGCGGGTCGCGGCGGATTGGCGGATCGAACCGGCCGGAGAGGGTCGTTCCGCGCCGCGCTCCACCGATTTCCGTTTCCACGACCCCGATGGGGAGGGTGCCGAGCGTCGCGTGCTGTGCCAGCGCGTCGCCCTGGAGGAGGGCGGCTTCATCGCCACCGTCACCGATGTCAGCGAATATGTGCATACCGCGAACGCCCTGCGACTGTCGGAGGCGCGCAATGAAGGGATTCTCGACACCGTCGCCGAGGCGATCCTGACCATCGACGAGGCCGGTATCCTGATCAGCTTCAACCGCGCGGCGGAGGCGATGTTCGGTGTCGTGGCCGACGATGTGCTGTGGCGCCCGCTTGGCCGTCTGATCCCCCTGGCCGATCTGCTGGAGGCGGGGGGAGAGCGGCTGGACTTCGCGCCCGGCCAGACGATGGCGCTGGTCACCCGTGACCGGGCGGCGGAGGCGGAGCGTGCCGACGGCACCCGCTTCCCGGTGGAGTTGTCGGTCAGCGCCAGCGAGGTGGAGGGGCGGCGGCTCTACACCGCCATCCTCCGCGACGTGACCGAACGGCGTCGGGCCGAGGCCGAACTGCTGGCGGCCAAGGCGGCGGCGGAGGCCGGCGACCGCGCCAAATCTACCTTCATCGCCGTCATGAGCCATGAGCTGCGCACCCCGCTGAACGCGGTGATCGGCTTTTCCCAGCTGCTGGAGCTCCAGGCCGGGGATGCCGCAGGCGACGGGCAACTGCTGAGCTGTGTCGACGCGATCGGTCAGGCCGGACGGCGGCTGCTGGCGATCATCGACGACATTCTCGACATGGCGCGCGTCGAATCCGGGGGACTGTCGCTGTCCGAGGGGGTGGTGGATCTGTTCGCGCTCGTCGAGCGCTGCGTGGCCGACCTGCGCTTCCAGGCCACCCGCCAGGGGGTGACGGTGTCGGTCGCGCTCGACGGCGATCTGCCGCCGCTCCGTGGCGACTGGCGGCGCCTGGGGCAGGCGCTGGGCAACCTGCTGTCCAACGCCATCAAGTTCAGCCATCCGGGGGCGGAGGTCGCCCTGGCGGCGGCGATCGCCGAGGATGGCTGGGTGGAGCTGTCGGTGCGCGACCAGGGCGTCGGCATGCGGCCGGAGGACATCGACAGGGCGCTGGCGCCCTTCGCGCAGATCGATCAGGCGGCGACGCATCATCACGAGGGTGTCGGGCTGGGGCTGCCATTGGCGCGGCGTCTGGTCGAGGCTCATGGCGGCGTGCTGCGGCTGGACAGCGCGCCGGGCCTGGGCTGCACGGCCACGCTCCGTCTGCCGCCGTCGCGCATCATGACCGTCGAGGAACTGCTGGCGTCCCTGTCCTGATCCGGCGACCGCTCTGGCCTGATCCGTCCGGATGTGCCAGAAGCTGACCGCAGAGGTGTCAGCTTGGGAAAGGCAGGTGTGCGATGGCCGGTCCGGATGGGCGCAAGGATGCGGTGGTGCTGGTCAGTGGCGGGCTCGATTCGACCACGGTGCTCGCCATCGCCAAGGCCGAGGGCTATCGGGTCAACGCGCTCAGTTTCCGCTACGGCCAACGCCATTCGGTGGAGTTGGAGGCGGCCCGGCGGGTGGTCGCGGCGATGGGGGTCGAGCGGCATGTGATCGCCGACATCGACCTGCGCGCCTTCGGCGGTTCGGCCCTGACCGACGCCATCGCCGTGCCGAAGCATGACAGCGCCGCCGATCTGGAGGCCGAACTGGGGCAGGGCATCCCGGTGACCTATGTGCCGGCGCGCAACACCGTCTTCCTGTCCTTCGCGCTGGCCTGGGCCGAGACATTGGGGGCGTCCGACCTGTTCATCGGCGTCAACGCCCTGGATTACTCCGGCTATCCCGACTGCCGGCCCGAATATATCGCGGCCTTCGAGACACTGGCCAATCTGGCCACCAAGGCGGGGGTGGAGGGCGGCAGCCGGTTCCGCATCCATGCGCCGCTGATGACCCTGGACAAGGCCGCCATCGTCCGTCGTGGGCTGGAACTGGGGGTGGACTATAGCCTGACCCATTCCTGCTACGACCCGACGCCGGCGGGCCTATCCTGCGGGGCTTGCGACAGCTGCCTGTTGCGCCTGAAGGGTTTTTCCGAAGCTGGAACGACCGATCCGATTCATTACGATACCGGAAAGAATGCCTGACCGATCGGATCGTTCCGATAGCGTTTCTTATTTCCAGGGCGTCTCGGCCCACAGCTTGCGGAAGTCGCTGTCGAGCTGGGTCAGCTCGGCGGCGAAGGCGTCGGGGGCGACGATGCGCAGCGGCTGGAAGGTCTCGCGGGCCTTGGCCTGGAATTCCGGATCCATGGCGGCCTTGGTGATCGCATCGATCAGGGTGCCGCGAATTTCCGGCGGCAGGCCCTTCGGCGCGCCGATGCCGCGCATCGACACCATGTCGATGGCATAGCCCTGCTCGCGGAAGGTCGGCAGGTCCGGCGCCATGTCCCAACGCGACCGGCTCATCACCCCCAGCATCCGCACCGGGTCGCCGCCGGCCAGGCCGCGCAGCCCCTCGCCCAGATTCTGGTTGGTGATCTGGATGTGCTGGCCCAGCATCGCGCGGTAATTCTCCGCGCTGCCGGGGAAGGGGACATGGGTCAGATGGACTCCGGCCTGCCGCTCCAGCAGCACCATCGCGAGATGGTCGTCCGAACCGATCCCGGTGGTGCCGACGGTCAGGGTGCGCGGATTGGCCTTGGCGTGGTTGACCACATCGGCGACGGTGTGGAAGGGGCTGTCGGCGCGGACGGTCATCACGCCCGGGTCGTCGATGACGTTCACCAGAGGATCCAGCCGGTCCAGGCCATAGCGGGCCTGGCGTTCGATCGGGATGGTGATCAGGTTGGGCGTGTTGATGAAGCCGATGGTGTAGCCGTCGGGAGCGGCGTCGGCGATGGCGGCGAAGCCGATCTCGCCGCCGGCGCCCGGACGGTTCAGCACCACGATCCGCGCGCCGCCCAGATTGCGCTCGATGTAGGGCGCCAGCATGCGGGCGGTCACGTCGGTCGAGCCGCCGGCCCCATAGGCGACGATCATGGTGATCGGCTTTTCCGGATAGGCGGCCTGGAGCGCCGGGCTGGCGCCGGCGCTCAGGATCAGGCCCGCCAACGCCATGCCGGCGAAGGACGCGGCTCGGCGGCAGGCCGCGCGCAGGAAGTGGGTCGCTGCTGTCATCATCTTTCCCTCTGATTTTTCTGATCGGCTTATTGGGGCCCCTGACCAGGGTCGCGCCCCCGGATATACGCGTGTATGATCGGATGAAATCCGTATCCATGCGAGCAATTTGACGCTGATGCCCAAGCAAAAATCCGATGAAGTGCCGATTGATCCGGATTTATAAGGGCGCATTGATGGGATGATTCGACCAAGAGGGGTGTATCTTCCGAAGCTTGCGCAACTCCATCGGCGAAAGAGGCTTGGGGGCGGATCGGCGGAGGTGGCCGGCCGCAGCACAGGCGTCCCGCCTCGTTGAAGCAGAGGTCGCGGCCAGCGATCCCGTCGCCATCACATGCCTGAGAGAGCGGACATCCATCCAATGACACATATTTCGAGATCGCCCAGGCCGCCGGCTTCCCGGCTGAGATCGCCCCAGGATTTCGCCGCCGGGCTGTTGTTCGGGGGCATCGCCCTTGGCGGGCTGTGGTTGGCGCGCGGCTGGTCGGCCGGATCGCTGGCGATGATGCAGGCGGGCTTCTTTCCGCGCCTCGTCTGCTATCTGCTGCTGGCGACCGGGCTGGTGACGATGCTGCGCGGCTTGACCGCCGAGGCGCCGGCGACGCTGGGCTGGGCATGGCGGCCGTTGATCGCCATCACGGTCGCGGTGGTGGCGTTCGCCGCCCTGCTCGACAGGCTCGGGCTGGTGCTCGCCATCCTGGCGTTGATCTGGATCGGCGGGCTGGCCGGCCGGCCGTTGCGTCCCGGACCCTTCACCGCCCTATGGGCGACGCTGGCGTCGGTCTGTGTCGCCATCTTTTCCTGGGGGCTGGGCTTGCCGCTCCAGATCTGGCCATGACCGACGTCTTCGCCAATCTCTGGCTTGGGCTGGGCGTGTCGGTCGAACCGATGAATCTGGTCTACTGCTTTCTCGGCGCCCTGATCGGCACGCTGATCGGCGTCCTGCCCGGCCTGGGTCCGACGGCGACGGTGGCCCTGCTGCTGCCGATCACCTTCTATCTGCCGCCGGTCGGCGCGCTGATCATGCTCGCCGGCATCTTCTACGGCGCCCAGTATGGCGGCTCCACCACCGCCATCCTGGTCAAGCTGCCGGGCGAATCCTCCTCGGTCATGACCTGTCTGGACGGCAACGCCATGGCGCGCCAGGGCCGCGGCGGTGTCGCCCTGGCGACGGCGGCGCTCGCCTCGCTGTTCGCCGGCATCGTCACCACGCTGGTCATCGCCATCGCCGGCCCGCCGCTGGCCGGGGTGGCGCTGGCCTTTGGCCCGTCGGAATATGTGGCGCTGATGCTGGTCGGCCTGATCGGCGCGGTGATCCTCGCCCATGGCTCGGTCGTGAAGGCGGTGGCGATGATCCTGATCGGGCTTCTGCTGTCGATGGTCGGCACCGACGTCAATTCGGGGCAGATGCGCTTCACCTTCGACATTCCGCAGCTCTATGACGGGCTGGATTTCGTGCCGCTCGCCATGGGTCTGTTCGGACTGGCCGACATCATCATCAACCTGGAGGAGACGGAGGGCCGCGGCATCGAGCCGTCGCCGATCCACAGCCTTTGGCCGAGCTGGGCGGACTTCAAGGAGGCCTGGCCGGCGGCGGTGCGCGGCACGGCGCTGGGGGCCTTCCTCGGCATCCTGCCGGGCGGCGGCGCCACGCTCAGCGCCTTCTCCTCCTACGCGTTGGAAAAGAAGGTGGCGCGCGATCCCGCCGCCTTCGGCAAGGGCGCCATCCAGGGCGTCGCCGGGCCTGAGGCCGCCAACAATGCCGGCGCCCAGGCCAGCTTCATCCCGATGCTCAGCCTCGGCATTCCGTCGAATGCGGTGATGGCGCTGATGATCGGCGCCATGATGATCCATGGCATCACGCCGGGGCCGCAGATCATGACCAAGCAGCCGGAGCTGTTCTGGGGCATGATCGCCAGCATGCTGGTCGGCAATGTCATGCTGGTGGTGCTGAACCTGCCATTGATCGGCATCTGGGTACGGTTGCTGCGCGTGCCCTACGCCTATCTGTTCCCGGCCATTCTGGTCTTCTGCTGCATCGGCACCTACAGCCTGCGCAACGACGTCTTCGACGTGGCGGTGATGGCCGGCTTCGGCCTGTTCGGCTATGTGCTGAAGAAGCTCGACTGCGAGCCGGCGCCGCTGCTGCTCGGCTTCGTCCTCGGTCCGCTGCTGGAGGAGAATCTGAGCCGGGCCATGCTGCTGTCGCAGGGCGACCTGACCGTCTTCGTCAGCCGCCCGATCAGCGCCGGTCTGATGGCGGTCGCCGCCGGGCTGCTGGTCCTGGTCCTGCTGCCGGCCTTCCGCCGCCAGCGCGAGGTGGCCTTCAAGGAATAGCCGGGGGGCGAGATCGCGACGCCGGATCCTGCGGCATCAATGCCGTGGGATCCGGCTCTTGCCATATAAGATAAAATTTTATATAAAAGTATATCGACTTATCCGGATTAAGCTGTTCGGGGTAAGCAGGGAGCGCATCATGGCCGCCACCGCCTGGATGGGACAACGCCTGAACCGCCGCGCCGCGCGGGCCGTGTTGCGCGAGCATCGCCGGGCCAACGCCCGCAAGCGTGTCTGGACCCGCGATATCGCCCGCCTGATGCTGGTCGCCTCGGTCCTGGTCCTGGGCGTGCTGGCGGTGGAGATCGGGCGCAAGGCCGTTACCATCCTGAGCCACAGCGCTACCCAGAACACGGTCGAGATCACCGGCTGAAACGGATCTCAGGGCAGGACGACCACATAGCGCTTGGTGGTGGTGGCGACCACCGTCCAGCTCCCCTGGAATCCCGGTTCGATGACGAAGCGGTCGCCGGCCTTCAGGGGCCATGACCGCCCATCCTCATGGGCGACGACGCTCTCGCCCTCCAGGATCTCGCAATATTCCCACTCGTCATAGACGATGCGCCAGGACCCCGGCGTCGATCGCCAAGTGCCGGCGAAGCGCTTGCCGTCGGCCGACTCGTAGCCGTTCCATGTGGTGAAGACCGGAGCCCCCGACAGGAGGCGGTCGGCCGCCGGGGCGCCGGTCTCGGGCGTGATGCCGGCAAGGTCGGGCAGAGGGGACAGGATCACGGGCGGCGCTCCTTCTTCAAATCGCCAGCAGGGCCGGCAGGTCGCGGATCGACTCCAGCCGGCGATACTGCTCGTCCGGCACCTCGGCCTCCTCATGCGCCCAGGTGATGGCGTAGGGGATGTGGACGGCGTGGGCGCCGGTGGCCAGAACCGGCAGGATGTCGGAGCGTAGCGAGTTGCCGACCATCAGGAAACGCGCCGGGTCGATGCCGTGACGATCCATCACCCGGCGGTAGGTCGCCGGGTCCTTCTCGCTGACGATCTCCACCGCATGGAACCGCTCCGACAGGCCGGAGCGCGCGATCTTGCTCTCCTGGTCGAACAGATCGCCCTTGGTGATCAGCACCAGCCGGTGGCGCCCGGACAGCTTCTCCACCACTTCCGCCACGCCCGGCAGCAACTCCACCGGATGCGCCAGCATCGCCTTGCCAAAATCGATCAGGCTTTGCAGGTCGCGGGCCGGGACATGGCCGTCGGTGACCGCGATCGCCGTTTCGATCATCGACAGGACGAAGCCCTTAATGCCATAGCCATAGACACCGAGATTGGCCCGTTCGGCCTCCAGCAGGCGGCGGTCGAGGTCGGCGGGATCGGCGGCATGGGCGAGCAGGGCGCGGAACCGGTCCTGCGTCATCGAAAACAGCGATTCATTGTGCCAGAGCGTGTCGTCGCCATCGAAACCGATGGTGTCGATGCCCGGCGGGAGGAGGGGGAGGGGGCTGTTCATCGTCCGTCCATCGGCCTGCTCGCGCGCTCGCGCGATTGATCAGTAAGTAAAACAATACATCGCCCAAGTCGGTCCGGCTTGTCCAGCGGATGTCGATGCGCAGGTTCCTTATTGTCTGTGTTGCTGACGGTAAGTATCCGCAATGACGATTTTGCCACAGATCGGTGACATTCCATGGTGAGTTCTTCGCTGCCTGCAAAGCGGGCATGTTGCCGACGGGGGTGGCAACATGGCGGAAAGGAGCGTAATTATATTTCCACACAAGGAGGACGTGATCGCCGACCGGCGGACCCTCCATAACAAGACATCTCAGGAATCTCCATCATGGCCACCATGCTGCATTCGGCCGAAGCCGGCCGCACCACCTCGACCTTCGCCCATGTCGTCGAGGTCGCTTCCAACCTGTTCGGCCTGTGGCGCCAGCGCGTTATCACCCGCCGCGAGCTGGGTTATCTGGACGACCGCATGCTGCAGGACATCGGCTTCAGCCGCCTGGATGCCGAGCGCGAGATGTCCAAGCCGTTCTGGCGCGAATGAGCGCTTGCACGCCGGCCGGCGAACGCATCGAAAAAGGCCGCTTCCGTTGATCGGAAGCGGCCTTTTTCATTGCCCGGATTTCGGGGTGCCTAAAAACTGATCAGCTTAAAAACTGAGCATCTCAGAACGAAGAAGCCCGCCGCCGGATGACCGGCAGGCGGGCTTTTACTTGACGCGTCGGGCAAGGGCAGGGTGGAGACCCGCCCCCGTCTTTCAGATGCAGTAGTGCTTGAGCGGCTCGAAGCCGTTGAAGCAGACGGCCGAATAGGTGGTGGTGTAGGCGCCGGTGGCATGGATGCGCACGCGGTCGCCGGCCTTCAGCCCCATCGGCATCCTGTACTCGGCGCGCTCATACAGCACGTCGGCGCTGTCGCAGGTCGGGCCGGCGAGGATCACCGCCTCGCGGTCGTCGTCCTGCCCGTCGATGGCCTCGTCGCCCAGCACCTCGATCGGGTACTGGATCGCCTCATCCATCGTCTCGGCCAGACCGCCGAACTTGCCGATGTCGAGATAGACCCAGCGCTTGGCGTCTTCGGCCGACTTGCGCGACACCAGGACCACTTCGCTCTCGATGATGCCGGCGCTGCCGACCATGCCGCGGCCGGGCTCGACGATGGTTTCCGGCAGGTGGTTGCCGAAATGGGTGCGCAGCGAGTCGAAGATCGCCTGGCCGTAGGCGGTGCATTCCGGCACGTCGGTGCGGTAGCGGGTGGGGAAGCCGCCGCCGAGGTTGATCATGCCGAGATCGACGCCGAGAACCTCAAGCTCGCGGAACAGCTGCGCCACCTGGAAGATGGCATGGTCCCACTGCATCAGGTCCTTCTGCTGCGAGCCGACATGGAAGGACACGCCATAGGGCTGGACGTCCATGTCGCGGGCCTTCAGCAGCAGCGCGCGCGCCATCGCCAGATCGCAGCCGAACTTGCGCGACAGCGGCCATTCCGCCCCTTCGCCCGAGGTCAGGATGCGGCAGAAGACGCGGGCGCCGGGGGCGGCGCGCTCGATCTTCTCCAGCTCCGGCTCGCTGTCGAAGGCGAACAGGCGCACGCCCAGCTCATAGGCGCGGCGGATGTCGCCTTCCTTCTTGATGGTGTTGCCGAAGGAGATGCGGTCCGGGGTGGCGCCGGCGGCCAGCGCCATCTGGATTTCCGGGACGGAGGCGCAGTCGAAGGCGGAGCCGAGACGGGCCAGCAGGCCGAGGATTTCCGCGGCCGGGTTCGCCTTCACCGCATAGAAGATGCGGGCGTCGGGCAGGGCGTCATGCAGATCGTTGTAGTTCTGCTCGACAACGTCCAGATCGATGACGAGGCAAGGGGTCTGCGGGCGCTGCTCTTCGAAAAAGCGCGCAATCTTCTGGGTCATCTCAGTCTCCTGGGACGCAAGATGATGGAACGGAAAGGGCGAAGTCGGGGGAACGGAGCGGCCCAGCGCGAACCGATCGGCGAAAAAAGCCGATCAGGCGCTCAGGCCGCCAATACTGGATTGCCCCGTACAGAAGCCGGTTCTGTCCGTATGGTCCAGGAGCGAGGGAGTTCGGAGACGGGTGAGCGCGCGCCCACCCACAACAACATCAACCATCGTAACCTCCAAGTCGCCGCCTTGTTTAAGGGACGGTCGGGGATCACGCGTTACGTCGTTGCATAACCACATCTCGGAGACGCCGAGGGGCGGGCCAGCGGCACGTGCGCTTGCGAGTTCGCGTTACATAGATCCAACGGGATCGGATTCAAAGTGAAAAATGCCCCACGTCCCAAAAAAGTGGCAGGCCGTCGGGGAGCTAGGAAAACCGGAGCGATTTCATGGACTTGACCGCGATTCTGACCATGGAGGAGATGGGGTTGCGGTTGCTGGCCGCCGCCTTTTGCGGGGCGCTGCTCGGGCTGGATCGCGAAATGCGGGGCAAGGCGGCGGGGCTGCGCACGCATACGCTGATCTCCATCAGCTGCGCCCTGACCACCATGGTCGCGCTGGAGCTTTTCGCCGGCTTGCAGGCCGGCGGCGGCGAGCGGCCGAGCGACCCGGTGCGTGTCATCCAGGGCGTGGCGCAGGCGGTCGGCTTCATCAGCGCCGGCGTGATGTTCCGCTCCGGCGACAGCGTGCATGGCGCCACGACCGCCGCGGTCATCTGGATGGCGGGCGGGCTCGGCATCGCCTGCGGTGCCGGCTTCTATGGGCTTGCCGGTATGACGCTGGCGCTGTGCCTGGGCGTGACCGTCCTGTTCACCCTGCTGATCGACCATTTCCCTCCGCCGGGACGGGCGGTGTCCGGCGATCCCCGTTCCGATGAGGCGCGCAAGCCGCGGGAGCGCCGCCGCGTCGCCCGGAACGCGGCCCGAGATGCCGGCCCCCCGGATGCCGCTGCTACTGGCCGGATCAGGCGGATCGCCCGCTCTTCGCCGCGGGGATGACCAGCAGCCGGTGGGACAGCAGCGCCCCCAGCGCCACCAGACCGATGGTCCCCATCATCGGCAGGGCGGTGCCGTTGTTCATGTGGCCGACGACGATGCCGATGACGGCGGCGATGGACATCTGGGCGAAGCCGAGCAGCGAGGAGGCGAGCCCGGCCATGGTGGGGTAGGGGCCGACCGCGTTGGCGGTGGCGTTGGGCAGGGTCAGTCCGGCGCCCAGGATGAACAGGAAGACCGGGACCACGATGGCCGCCAGATGCAGGACGCCGGCCAGCGCCAGCCCGCCGCCCGTCAGCCCGCCGCAGAGCGACAGCAGCGTGCCGATCCGGATCATCCGCGCGCCGCCGAGCCGCCGCGTCAGCCGCCCGGCCAGGAAGGAGCCCAGCATATAGCCCAGCACCACCGCGCCGAAGCTGGCGCCGAACTGCGCCGGGCTCAGATGCAGCTGTTCGATCAGCACGAAGGAGGAGCCGGAGATGAAGGAGAAGATGCCGCTGTAGGAAAAGGCCACCACCAGCACGGAGCCGAGAAAGCCGCGGTTGCGCAGCAGAAGCAGATAGTTGGCGGCCAGCCGGCCGGGCTGGAGGGCCTCCTCGTCGCGCTGCGCGTTGGTCTCGGGCAGGAGAAGCCACACCGCCGCCAGGATGGCGCAGGCGAAGACCGTCAGCAGGACGAAGCTGGCACGCCAGCCCGACAGTTCCATCAGCACGCCGCCCAGCATCGGCGCCACCGCCGGGGCCAACGCCATCGCCATCGCCATATAGGCGAGCACCGTGGTCGAACGGTCGCGGCCGAAGACGTCGCGCACCACCGCGCGGGCCACCACCGGTCCGCAGCAGGCGCCGAGCGCCTGGAAGAAGCGGGCGGCGATCAGCCCTTCGATGTTGCTGGTCAGGGCGCAGACGGCGCTGGCCGCCAGATAGATCGCCACCCCCACCAGCAGGGTCGGCCGCCGGCCGAAGCGGTCGGACATCGGGCCATAGACCAGCTGCGACACCGCGAAGCCGACCAGGAAGATCGACAGCGTCAACTGCACCGTGGCGACATCGGTGTCGAACACCCGCACCAGCGTCGGCAGCGACGGCAGATAAAGGTCGGTGGAGAGCGGGCCGAAGGCGACCAGCGCGGTCAGCAGGACGCGGATCGTCAGGGAATCGGGACGGGGCATCGGGGCGGCTTGCCGAGGGAAGCGGAAACGGGGCGGCACTGTATCAGATGAAACCACGGCCACCAGCGCGCATCGCGCACGGCATCCCCGCCGCCAACGCCCGCCGTCCGCTTGTCCGTCCCGCTTATTTTTCCGGCAACACCATGCGGATGCAGCGCGACAGCACGGTGTTGCCGGTCATCTCGCGATAATTCTGGATGATGATCGGCTCGGCCGCCTTGCACTGGTCCAGGCTGGCGAATTCCAGCGTGGTCGGGCCGCCCTGGTTCAGTATGAACAGCAGCATGAGAACCCGTTCCATCCCGGCATCCCTCCCTTTCAGCCGGCCGTCAGCATGGCGCGGGCGGCGGCGGCATCCTGCACGATCTGGTCCTTCAGCGCGGCGAAGCTGGGGAACTTCATTTCCGGCCGCAGGAAATCGATCATCCGCACCCGCAGGTGCAGATCGTACAGGTCCAGATCGACGTCGAACAGGTGGGCCTCCAGCCGGGCGACCGTGCCGTCGACGGTGGGACGGGCGCCCAGATTGGCCACGCCCGGCAGCCAGACGGTCTCGCCGCCGCGGTCGACCCCGGCGCGGATGGCATAGACGCCGAAGGCCGGGCGCAGATACTCGCCCAGCTCGATGTTGGCGGTGGGGAAACCGATGGTGCGGCCGCGCTGGTCGCCATGGACGACGCGCCCCTCGATCTCCCAGGGGTGGCCCAGCACATGGGCGGCTTCGCGCGGCCGGCCGGCGGTCAGCGCGTCGCGCACGCGGGTGGAGGAATAGACGCCGCCCTGTTCGTCGGACACCGGTCCGACCTCCGTCACGCCGAAGCCCTGGGCGTGCCCGGCGGCCTGAAGGAAGGCCGGATCGCCCGACCGCCTGTGGCCGAACAGGAAGTCGTAGCCGCAGACGACATGGCGCACGCCCAGCCCGCCGACCAGCACCTCGTCGACGAAGGCCTGCGCGGTCTTGTGGCGGAAGCCGTCGTCGAAATGGCAGACGATCAGCTGGTCGACGCCCAACGCCTCGATATGGCGGGTCTTCACCCGGAAGGGCGTCAGGCGGAAGGGCGGGTCGTCGGGGCGGAAGACGCTGCGCGGATGCGGCTCGAAGGTGACCACGGCCGATGGGACGCTCATCTCGGCGGCAAGGCGCTGGGCGGTGCCGATGACCGCCTGATGCCCGCGATGGACGCCGTCGAAATTGCCCAGCGCCACGACGGCGCCGCGCTCCTCGGCCGGCAGGTCGGCGGTGTGTCTGTACAGTCGCATGCGCGCCCCGGTGCTGTGGGCGGACCCCGGCGGGTCCGCTTGCTCGGGCGTCTATATAGACCGACGCCGGCGCGGGGTAAACGCGCCGGCGCGCTTTACGATGGCGAGCGGGCCAATTGGCGGCGGGCAGGCCGATTGGCCGGGGCTCAGCCGCGGGACGGCACCATCAGCAGCGCCTCGCCCTCGACCACCACGGTCTCGCCGACGGTGCAGACGGTCTTGATGACGCAGCGGCGCTTTTCCGGGATCAGCTCGGTGATGGTGGCGCGGGCGGTGACGGTGTCGCCGGCGCGGACCGGGGCCTTGAACTTCAGCGTCTGGCTCATGTAGATGCAGCCCGGCCCCGGCAGCTTGGTGCCGAGAACCGCCGAAATGAAGCCGACCGTCAGCATGCCGTGGGCGATGCGGCCCTGGAACATGGTGGTCGCGGCATATTCCTGGTTGATGTGGACCGGGTTGGTGTCGCCGGAGATGCCCGCGAACAGGACGATGTCGGCCTCCGTCACCGTCTTGGCGAAGCTGGCCGTCATGCCGACGGACAGGTCTTCGATGCAGTAGCCTTCGGTATCCTTGCGGACCTGACGCACGTCGTCCATCGCAGCAATTCCTCTTTCTCTCGGTGCCTGTTCCAGCGTCTGGCGCCCGGGCGCCGCGCCGTTCGCCGCGATGCGTCATGTGCAGCGCAGCGAGGAGAATGGCACCACGTCTCCTCCAAAAAAGCAAAAAAATCTCTAACGGTTGCTTCAAGTCGGCGGGGTGGGCGATTGCCCGGTCCGGCAGGCGCCGTGACAATGGAGAGGCATCTCCCGCCGCCGGATTACTTCCAGTCGGAGGTATAGGGGGCGGAATGATGCAAGATCAGTGGGTTACTGTAAGAGTCATATCGCTTTGACGGAGTGGGCGCCCTTGAGGGCGACTTTTGAAGGAAACGCCGGGATGGCGGCACCAAAGTCTGTTTCTTTTCAGGGGCCTGACCATCCGGTGACTGTTGGTTCGCCGACGCAATAAATGATCGGCGGCGGATGCGGCGAATCGGAAGCCGTCTTCGCCGCGCCGCAGCATTACTTTCCGGACCCAGGGTGCGACACTGTGTCGCTTCTTCCGCTGGCATCATCACCAGTGCCGCCGCTGGCCGCGCCGCGGCGGCTGTCGCGCTCGGCGACCTGGCTGGCGGGGGCGAGCTGGTCCACCTTCTCCTCCACCTTTTCGCGGGCGGTGTCGGTGGGCTGCTCCGACGGCTTGACCTCGACCTTCACCGGGGCGGTGCCGTCCTCGATCATGTCCAGCTTTCTGGCGGCGGATCGCGACAGGTCGATGACTCGGCCATCGACATAGGGTCCGCGGTCGTTGACGATGACGTCGACGCTCTTGCCATTGTCCTGGTTGGTGACGGTCGCCTTGGCGCCCAGCGGCAGGGTCCGCGACGCGGCGGTCGGCTTGTTCTGGTTCATCGGTTCGCCGCTGGCGGTGGTGCGGCCATGGAATTTCTGGCTGTAAAAGGACGCTTCGCCCTTGTGGACCAGGATCGGTTCGCCATCCTCATGCTCGACATGCACGGGTGGAACCTTGGCCTTATCCTTCGCCAGCGCCGGGACGGCGGTCCCGCTCAGGGTCGTGGCGGCGATCGCCAGGACGATGATGCGTGTTGTCTTCATCGGTACACCTCCAACCGCGGACCAACGCCGTTCAAGGAAAAGAGTTCCCATGCCGGGGGGCAGAAAGACATCGCCGCTATTTCCGGTTTCCAATATCTTGACGAATTCGGATCCCGGGGCCTTTCCGAGGAGCCATCCCGCTTCCAACACAACGGTCAGGGGAGAAAGCATGGCCGATGATGCTGCCTGGACTGCAACCGCCTCCGGGATGACGGCCCCGTTCGACAGCGCCGGGGGGGCGTCTGCCGCCTCGGTGGAACCGCGCCATGTCGTGATGCGCGATATCGCGATGCGTGACGGGGCGCGGCTGCGCGTCGCCGTCTGGCCGGTGCCGCGGCGGGTCCACGGCACGGCCCTGGTGCTGACCGGGCGGGCGGAGTTCATCGAGAAATATGCCGAGACCGCGGCCGCGCTCGCCGCCCGCGGCTTTCGCGTGGTGGCGGTCGACTGGCGCAACCAGGGCCTGTCCGACCGGCCGCTGCCCAACCGGCAGATTCATCATCTGACCGATTTCGCGACGCTGGTGGACGATCTCGACGAGCTCCATCGGCAGGTGGTGGCGCCGGTGGCGGCGGAGACGGGCGGACCGCTGATCCTGCTGGCCCACTCGATGGGCGCGCTGGTGGCGACTCTGGCGCTGGCCCGCCATTGCGACGACGATCCCGGCCGCTATGCCGCCGTGCTGCTCTCGGCGCCGATGTACGCCGTCAACAGCGCGCCGCTGCCGCGCTGGCTGATGCGGGGGCTGGCCGCTCTCGCCCTCGCCTGCGGCTTGGGCACGCGCTACGCGCTGGGGCAGGGCGATTACGATCCGGCGAATGGGCGCTTCCGGCCGGGCAACCGGATCACCTCCGATCCCCGGCGCTATGCCGCCTTCCATGGCCCCTATGCCGCGAGGCCGGAGCTGCGCGTCGGCGGCGTCAGCTTCGCCTGGGTCGCCGCCGCCCTGGATGCCGAGGATGCGCTCCGCCATGCCCTGCCGCTGGAGCGGGTGCGCACGCCGGTGCTGCTGCTGAGCCCGCCGGACGACCGGGTCGTGCGGGCCGAGGCGCACCACGCGGTGGCCGCGCGGCTCGGCAACGCCCATCTGATCGACTATCCGGGGGCGCGGCACGAGCTGCTGATGGAGTGCGACGCCATCCGCGACCGGGTGTGGGCGGACATCGACGCCTTCCTCGACAAGACGCTTGCGCCCGATGGCGGCCCCGTCGTCGGATAGCCTTCTTCAGGACCAGAGGTGCCCAGCAGCATGACCGATTTCTGGACGGCGTCCGGCTTCCACCTGTTGACCCGCGACGCCGACAATCATCTGGCGGTGACGCCCGATTTCCTGCGCGCCTACCTGCTGCGGCCGGAGATGCGCCCGCCGGAGGAGGCCTGCGACGCCGAGCGCACGCTGCACGCCGCCTTGCTGGACGAGCCGGCGCGCAGCGTGCCCGCCCCGCTGCTCGGCGCCATCGCCGATCCGGACGCGCGGGAGAATTTCCAGGTCTGGCTCGCCTTCCGTGACCGGCTGCTGGCCGCCGGGACGCTGGAGGGCTGCTATATCCGGCTCTTCCGCGAGGGCGCGCGCGGCGTGCCCGGCCTGTTCATCGACCAGCTCGCCCATGCCATCCTGCGCGGCATCCTCGACGGAACCCCGTCCGGCCTGCGGGCGCGGGCGGGGGAGCTGTTCTTCCGCGAACAGACGGTGTCGCTGGAGGATGGCCGTGTCCGTCTCGCCGATGCCGAGACGGTGGAGGTGATGGCGGCGTCCGGCGGCTTCGGCTCGCTCGGCCGGCTGGTGGTGGAAGCCGGCACCGCGCCGCGCGGCGTCGAGCTCGACATCCTGGACGAGACCAACCATCCGCTCTACTGGGGCCGCGACGCCCGCCACGACACCGTGCTCGACATCACCTTCGCCGCCGCCGGGCTCGACGCGCTCGCCCGTGTGCTGGAGGCGTGGGTGGCGCATTTCCTGGGGGTGACGGTCAACATCCAGCCGGTGCGGAGCATCCACGACGACCGCTGGGTCTGGCATGTCGGGCTGGACGGCGCCGCCACCGCGATCCTCAACGACCTCTACAACGGGGTGGAGGTGGGGGAGGACCGGCTCGCCCGCATCCTCGCCCTGTTCCGCCTGGAGTTCGCCGACCCCGCCGCCATGCGCCCCGATCTCGCCGGGCGGCCGGTCTATCTCGGGCTGGCGATGACCGAGGGACGGCGGCTGGCGCTGAAGCCGCAGAATCTGCTGGTCAATCTGCCGCTGGCCCCGGTGGCGTGAGGGCGCCGGCTCACCCTCCCAGCAGCGCGCCCACCGGCTTCAGCGGCTCATGCGCGTCGAACAGGATCTTGAGGATCGCCAGGATCGGCACCGCCAGCAGCGCGCCGGGGATGCCCCACAGCCAGCCCCAGAACAGGATCGACACGAACACCGCGATCGGGTTCAGCGCCAGCCGCCGCCCGACGATCATCGGGGTCAGGAAATTGCCCTCGATCGTCGTCAGCGCCACGAAGGACAGCGGCGGCAGCAGGATGGTTCCGATGCCCTCGAAGGTCATCACCGACACCAGGAACAGCACGCCGGTCATCACCGCCGGACCGATGAAGGGAATGTAGTTGGCCAGCGCCACCAGGACCCCCCACAGCGCCGGGTTGGGCAGTCCCCACAGCCACATCACCAATCCGGTCGCCAGCCCCAGCATGGCGTTGATCAGGGTGATGGTCAGCAGATAGGCGGCGATGTTCTGCTGAAGCGTCGCCGCGACCATGGCGTAATGCACGCGGTCGTCGACGTCGCGCATGGTGCCGATCAGCGCCTCCAGCGAATGCCGTCCCCGCGCCAGGAAGAAATAGAGCAGCACCTGAAGGATCACGACGTTGGCGAGCACCGATTCGACCTGGCTGACCGCCTGTTCCATCAGCGACGGGCCGCGCACCACCACCTCGCGCGCCGGGCCGGTCTCGTTGCCGGTCTCCTGGGTGATCTGCTCGATCTGGCGCGAGGCCTCGCGGGCGCGCTCGATGCCGGCGCGGATGTCGCCCAGCTTGAATTCCAGCTCGTGCAGGACCCGCGGCATGCGGTTCACCCACTCCGCCGCCGGGGCCGACAGGGTGTAGACCGCCAGCAGCACCCCGCCGAACAGGGTGATCACCAGGACGGCGGCGCCGATCCCCTCCGGCACGCCGACCCGGTACAGCGCGCGGACCAGCGGCCGCAGCAGGAAGCTGAGGATCAGCGCCAGCATGATCGGCAGCAGCACGTCACGCCCGAAATACAGCATGAACAGGACGGCGATGACGAACAGCCCGACGGCGGCCACCGCCAGCGGATCGCGGCGATGGCCGGGTGGGGGCAGGGGGGCCGTCGCCGGTTCCGGCGTGCCGGCGGGCGGGGCCTCCGGGGCCGGGTGGGGTGAGGCCGGATGGGCGGGTGCCGGGGGGTGCTGGGCGAACGGACTGCGGTCTGTCATCGCGGTGGCCGGGCCTCCGAAGGGCGGCGCTTGACGGTGGCGCCCGATCCTCCGATCTAGGGGAGTGTTTTGCCGGACCGCGCCGCTCGCGGTCCCGCCCGTCCCTGCCGGAGACCCAGTCGCGATGCGCAGCCCGTTTCCCCTGATGAACGTTTCCGCCGGCCTTTTGGTTCTGGGCCTGCTCACCGCCGGGCTGATGCCGCGCCCGGCGGCCGCGGACGACGTTGTCGGCCGCTTCTCCAACGACTGGACCGGCAACGGCCTGCAGGTCCAGGCCATCGAGGATCCCAAGGTGAAGGGCATCACCTGCCATCTGGTCGATTTCGACCGCAGCCTGATCGACCGGCTGAGCAAGGGCAACTGGTTCGAGGATCCGTCCAACGCCTCCATCGCCTGCCGTCAGACCGGGGCGGTGACCGTCGGCGACATCGACCTGTCGCAGAAGGGGGAGGAGGTCTTCTCCGAGCGGAAGAGCCTGATCTTCAAGTCGATCGCCATCCGCCGCATCTATGACCGGCCGAACGACACGCTGGTTTATGTGGTGTACAGCCGGCAGGTGAAGGACGCCTCGGCCAAGACCTCGATCTCCACCGTGCCGCTGTTCAGCGCCAACGCCACCTGGACGAAGGGCAAGCCGGCGGCGAAGTGAGGGCGCCGCGCCCGAGTCTTCACCTGTGGTGCTTCCGCCTGCCGTGCCTCACCCGACGATCCGCCCCAGCCGCACCGCCGTCTGGCCGGACTTCACGCGGCGGGCGGGCATGATCAGGACGCAGTCGTCATAGGGGGTGGTGATCGCATGGTCGTCGTCCCAGCCGATGACCGTGCCGGCGCGGCCGATCACCTCCATCCCGACGAAGGGGGCGGTGAAGCGGAAACGCTCGCTCGACGCGGTGACGGCCTCGGTCACCTCGACCACGCGCTGCGGTTCGCTGCGCGGGCGCAGGCGGGGGCCGTTCGCCGGCGGCGCGATTGCCTCGGGAGGGATCATCTCCAGCCCAAGCAGCAGGCGCAGGCAGCTTTCCAGCGCGACGGTCGCGGTCTCCGCCCGCCAATGCTGGCCGCATTCGACCAGGATGGCGGTGCGCGAGCCCTCCGGTTCGGCGAATCCGCCGTAATCGATCAGCCGCTTGCCCCCGGCATGCCCACCATCCGCCACCACCCAGGCCGGATAGCCGAGGCCGAGCGCCAGATCGCGCCCGCGATTGGTCCGGCCGCACAGGGTCAGCGGCGCGGTGTCCGCCGTCATCGAATGGAGGTCGAGCAGCAGGTCCGCCGACTCATAGACCGGGCGCAGGATGCGGGCCCGCCGCAGCTCCGCGCTGTCGCGCCGGCCGTCGAGATGCTCCGGTGACCACAGGCGGTTGAAATCCTCGTCGAGATAGCGCGAGGCGTAGGGGTTCCGGGGATCGAAGCCGGCATAGGCGGCGGTGTTGGCGAAGACGAAGGTCAGCCGCCCGCGCGCCGGCCGCAGCCCCATCCGCAGCAGCGCGTCGAGCGCGATGGCGCCGCACAGCTCGTTGCCGTGGACCAGCGCGTTCAACACCACATGCGGCCCCGGCTCCGCCGCCGATAGGCTGGTGACATGGTCGATGCCGGTATTGCCGCGCCGGTGGGGGGCGATGTCCGGCGGGGTGAGTTCGACGGGGGCGAAGAGGGGATCGGTCAAGCGGAAGGCTCGCCAGCGGTGGGCGTTCTCAACAGTATGGCGAACCAAACGACCCCGCGCCAGTGCGGCCGGATCGGATGCCACGGCTTTTTTGGCCGGCGGGCCCGGCGCACTGTTGCGGCGGCATGGCAGGATCATGAAGAATTGGCGTCGACGGCGGCTTGACGCTTGGGTTATAGGATTTCCCTGACCGATCAATGGCGTCGGTCGGGCTTGCGCCTCCACAGCTCGGGTTTTCCATGTTTGGTCGTCTGGTCGGAGCCGGTCGATGAGCCTCGTGATCGATGACGTGCTTGTCCGCAACGATCCGGCCGGCCATCGCCTGCCGGTGCTGTTCGATTCGCCGCACAGCGGCAGCGTCTATCCCGCCGATTTCCAGGTGATCTGCCCGCTTCCCCTGCTGCGTCAGGCCGAGGACACCCATGTGGAGGAGCTGTTCGCCAGCGCTCCCGACCATGGCGCCACCCTGCTGTGCGCGCTGTTCCCCCGTACCTGCATCGACGTCAACCGCGCCGTTGACGACATCGACCCGGCGTTGATCGACGGCGACTGGCCGGCGCCGCTGCGTCCGACCCCGCGCAGCACGCTGGGCATGGGGCTGATCCGCAGCATGCTGCGGCCGGGCGTGCCGCTCTATGACGGGAAGCTGCCGGCCGCCGCGGTGGCCGACCGCATCGACCGCTATTACCGGCCGTACCATGCGCAGATGCGGCTGGCCCTGGACGGTCTGGCGGCGCGGTTCGGCGTGGTCTGGCACGTCAATTGCCATTCCATGCCATCGTCCTTGCGGCCGGACGGGCGCGACCCGCTGGCGGTGGATTTCGTCATCGGCGACCGCGACGGCACCACCAGCGAGCCGGGATTCGTCCGGCTGGTGGCGGAGACCCTGCGCGGTTTCGGCCATCGCGTGGCGATCAACGATCCCTACAAGGGGGTGGAACTGCTGGCGCGCTACGGCGAGCCGGCGCGCGGCCGCCATTCGATCCAGCTCGAGATCAACCGGCGCCTCTACATGAACGAGGACACGCTGGAACGCCACGACGGTTTCGTCCGGCTGAAGGGCGAGATCGACATGCTGATCCGCCGCATCGCCGACTATGCCGGCCAGCATGTCCTGGGCCGCGCCGCGGAATAGGGAACGCGTGACGGATCGCCCGCCGCCGGCGGCGGCGGGGTCCCGGCGGGCGGATTGGCGGGAGCTTGGCGGAGCCCGGTCAGTCCCGGTTCACCTGCTGCCGCGCGATGTCGAGGAACTGCGCCATCTGCTTCTCCACCCGGTGATCGGAGATGTCGACGCCGCGGGCGTGCAGGTCGGTGCGCAGCCGGTCGCGGATGTCGTGCGGGCCGGGGGTGGCGATGTCGGTGTCCACGATCTGGCGGGCATAGGCCTCGGCCTCGGCCCCGGACAGCCCCATCAGGTCGGCGGCCCATTCGCCGGCCAGCCGGTCGCGCCGGGCGCGGATGCGGAAGAGCAGGTCCTCGTCGTGCTGGAACTTGGTCTCGAAGGCCTTTTCGCGGTCGTCGAAGGTCGTCATGGGACCCAGGCTCCTTTATTGGTTTCACTCCCCTTGGTAAGGATTATATAGCCCGGACGCGGGGTCCGTCACTGTCCCGCCGCGTCGCAGCCGAAGATATTCCGCAACGTCTTCCAAAGCGTCGTCCGGCACCGCGTTTTCGAAGACCGCATCACGACAGACAGGGCAAGGCATGTGCAGCGTGATCCTCCTGCGTAGACCGGACGCGACCTGGCCGCTGGCCCTCGCCGGGAACCGTGACGAGATGGCCGGGCGGCCCTGGCGGCCCCCCGCCCGCCATTGGCCCGACCGCCCCAATGTGGTCGCCGGTCTCGACGAGCTGGCCGGCGGCTCCTGGATGGGGCTGAACGACGAGGGGGTGGCGGCGGTCATCCTCAACCGCTTCGGCACGCTGGGGCCGGAGGCCGGCAAGCGCTCGCGCGGCGAGCTGGTGCTGGACGCGCTCGACCATGCCGACGCCGCCGACGCGGCGCGCGGCTTCGCCCATCTCGACATCCGCGCCTACCGCCCCTTCAATCTGGTGATCGCCGACAACCGCGACGCCTATCTGGTGGTCCATCGCGGCGCCAACCCGCGCCACCGGCCGGAGGTGTCGTCGATCCCCGCCGGCGTCCACATGCTGACCGCCTTCGAGCTGGACGACCCGCAGGATCCGCGCACCGCCTTCTACCGCCCGCTGTTCGCCCATGCCGTGCCGCCCTCCGCCGACGCCGCCGACGCGGAGTCCTTCGGCTGGGGCGGCTGGCCCGAGCTGATGGGCAGCCGCATCTGGGAGGGGACGCCGGACGAGCGCGGCGCCATGGACTTCCTGCTGCCCGGCGGCTTCGGCACCTCGTCCAGCTCGCTGCTGGCGCTGCCCGCGGTGGAGCGCCCGGACCTGAAGCCGATCTGGCGCTTCGCCCCCGGCCGCCCGCACGCCGTGGACTATGCGCCGGTGGCGCTGTGAGGAATGGAGCGGCGGCGGCACAATCCTGCCCTCCGCCCCCCGTCGTTGTGTTCGCTCCCCCGGCTTGCTATATCACTGAAGCACATTCCTGGGCCGGCAAGCTCGCTTGACCGGTCCTTACGTATTTGGACGAAACACGCGATGACACGACGCCGGCGCATCTACGAAGGCAAGGCCAAGGTACTCTTCGAAGGTCCGGAGCCGGGCACCCTGGTGCAGTACTTCAAGGACGACGCCACCGCCTTCAACAACCAGAAGAAGGGCGTCATCACCGGCAAGGGGGTGCTGAACAACCGCATCTCCGAGTATCTGATGAGCCGCCTGTCCGAGATCGGCGTGCCGACGCACTTCATGCGCCGCCTGAACATGCGCGAGCAGCTGGTGCGCGAGGTGGAGATCATCCCGATCGAGGTCGTCGTGCGCAACGTCGCCGCCGGCAGCCTGTCGAGCCGCTTCGGCATTCCCGAGGGCACGCCGCTGCCGCGCTCGATCATCGAGTATTATTACAAGTCGGACGAGCTGAACGACCCGATGGTCTCGGAGGAGCACATCACCGCCTTCGGCTGGGCGGCTCCGCAGGATCTCGACGACATGGTCGCGCTCAGCTTGCGCGTGAACGACTATCTCTCCGGCCTCTTCCTCGGCATCGGCCTGCGGCTGGTGGACTTCAAGCTGGAGTTCGGCCGGCTGTGGGAAAATGAGGAGATGCGCATCGTCCTGGCGGACGAGATCAGCCCCGACAATTGCCGGCTGTGGGACGTCAAGACCAACGAGAAGCTCGACAAGGACCGTTTCCGCCAGGATCTGGGCCGTGTCGAGGAAGCCTATCAGGAGGTCGCGCGGCGCCTCGGCATCCTGCCGGAAGGCGGGCCGAGCGACGTCAAGGGTCCCAAGACGATCCAGTGATCAGTTACCATCCCCTTCCACCAACACCCCAAAACGAGCGGACATCCGATGAAGGCCAAGGTTCACGTCACCCTCAAGCGCGGCGTTCTCGACCCCCAGGGCAAGGCCATCGCGCACGCGCTGCACACGCTGGGCTTCGACGGCGTCGAGGACGTCCGCGCCGGCAAGGTGATCGAGCTCCAGCTCAAGAGCACCGACGAGGCGACCGCCCGCAAGGAGGTCGAGGCGATGTGCGGCAAGCTGCTCGCCAACACCGTGATCGAGGATTACGCCATCGAGCTGGTGGCCTGATCCACCCGGTCCGGGGCATGGGGCGCGGCCGATGAGCATCGCCTATCTGGCCGCGCTCGACCCCATCTTCGCCGAATGCCTGCGTGTCGGCGGCCCGGTGATCCGCGACTTCGTCCGGCCGACCGGCTTCGTCGGCCTGCTGCGCATGGTGATGGAGCAGCAGCTGTCCACCAAGGTGGCGCTGGCGCTCTGGGCCAAATTGCAGGAGCGGGTCGGCGGCCCGGTGACGCCCGAGGCGATCCTGGCGCTCGACGATGAGGCTTTGCGTGCCTGCGGCTTCTCCCGCCAGAAGATCGGCTATGCCCGCGGCCTCGCCGAGGCGGCGGCGGGCGGCCTGCTCGATTTCGACATCATCCATGACCTGCCCGACGAGGAGGCGATCGCCCGGCTCGTCGCGCTGAAGGGCATCGGCCGCTGGAGCGCCGAGGTCTATCTGATGGCCGCGCTCGACCGGCCGGATATCTGGCCGGTCGGCGATCTGGCGATCCAGCTCGGCGTCCAGCGGCTGAAGGGCTGGGCGGACAGGCCGACGGCCAAACAGCTGATCGAGGTGGCGGAGCCTTGGCGGCCATACCGTTCGCTGGCCGCCAGGCTGGTCTGGCATCATTACGTGGCGCTTCAGGAGCAGGCGAGGGCGGCGCGCAAGGCCCGCCCGTGAGAGCCTTCACCCCGCCAGCACCGGCAGCCGCCATCCCGCCAGCGTGATCTCCACCGGCAGCCGCGCCAGCACATCGCCGTCGCCCTGCACCGCGTCGGCGAACAGCCCGTCGCCTGCCGGCCCCTCGATCCGCACGCGCTTGGCCGTCACCACCCGGTAATCCGGGAAATGGGCCAGCCGTCCGCCGGTGACGCCCCAGACATAGCGCAGCGCGTTCAACCGCCCGCCGCGCGGGAACAGGCAGACATGCAGTTCCGGCTCGGTCAGCCGGGCATCGGGCGCGCAGACGAACCGGCCGCCGTAGAAATGTCCCTTGGCGACGATCACCGACGCCACCTCCTGCGCTTCGCCGTCGTCGAGCGTGACGAGATAGCGGTGGTCGGGCCGGGTCGCCAGCTGGACCAGCGTTTCCGCCACATAGGCGCCCTTGCCGATCAGCCGCTTCACCTGTGGATCGACCTGCTCCACCACCCGGGCGTCCAGCCCGACCCCGGCCATCATCGAAAAGATGCGGCCATTGGCCTGGGCCGGCCAGATCACCGCCCGCCGCCCGCCGGCGATCGCCGCGGCGATGGCGTCCGCATCGGTGCCCAGCCCCAGTTCGGCGGCCAGCACATTGGCGGTCCCCATCGGCACGATGCCGAGCGGCAGCGGCCGCCCCGCTTCCGCATGGATCGCCAAGCCGTTGATGACCTCGTTGATGGTGCCGTCGCCGCCGGCGGCGATCACGGCATCGACGCTGGCGGGATCGGCGGCGCGGGCGAACTCCTCGGCATCGCCGCGCTTGCCGGTCGGCTTGACGGCGACGCTCAGCCCACGGGCCTCCAGCCGGGCGACCACGGCGCGCAGCCGCCGCGCCCGCCGGCCGCCGGCCGTCGGATTGTGGATCACCAGAAGCCGCCGTACCTTGATCGCCGCATCGCCGCCATGGCCGCCATCGCCGGCGTCGATCGCCGGACCTTCATCCATCAGCACCGTGTCACGCACCGATTCGCTCTCCCTGACCGGCGCATGGGGCGCCTTCTGTTGCGGAATTTTGAAGGATTTGCGGCTCTGTCATTTCGGTAAAAAATCAATGCTGTGACAGCGCGCGAAATTGCTGTGACGAATAGGTGCGGTCATCTCAAATGATTGTCAAGGTAGGTGCTTTCCTTTATACCGCAGTTGTCTTGATGGCCACCGGTCATGGCGACGACGGAGCGGAAGATGGACGCCGTCCCAGCGGTCAAGCGTTACCGCAGCATTTGGATATCCGACGTTCATCTGGGAACGCGCGGTTGTCAGGCGGAACTGCTTCTGGATTTCCTGAAGCACACCGAATCGGATCACCTGTTTCTTGTCGGCGATATCGTCGACGGCTGGCGGTTGAAGAAAAGCTGGTACTGGCCGCAGGCGCACAATGACGTGGTGCAGAAGATCATGCGCCGCGCCCGCAAGGGGGTGGAGGTCTATTACATCCCCGGCAACCATGACGAGGCGGCGCGCGACTATGTCGGGCTGCAATTCGGCGGGGTGCAGGTGGTGGATGAATGGATCCACACCACCGCCGACGGCAAGCGGCTGCTGATCACCCATGGCGACAAGTTCGACGCTGTGGTGCGCTATGCCAAATGGCTGGCCCTGCTGGGCGACCATGCCTATGTCGCGCTGCTTCAGGTCAACACCGCCTTTAATTGGATTCGCCGCAAGCTCGGCTTCAATTACTGGTCACTGTCGGCCTACCTGAAGCACAAGGCGAAGACCGCCGTCGAATTCATCGGCAAATATGAAGAGGCGCTGGGCGAGGAAGCCCGCCGGCGCAAGGTCGACGGCGTCGTCTGCGGCCACATCCACACCGCCGAGATGCGTGACATCGAAGGAATCCTCTATTGCAACGACGGCGATTGGGTCGAGTCCTGCACCGCCTTGGTCGAGCACGACAATGGCGCGCTGGAGATCATCCATTGGGCGGAGGTCATGGCCCGGCGGGTGCCGGCCACCAGCCCCGGCACGGACAAGATCACGGCGAAGGAACGGGAAGCGGCGTGAACATCCTGATCGTCAGCGACGCGTGGCACCCGCAGGTGAACGGCGTCGTGCGCACCATCGGCACCGTCCGCCAGGAACTGGAGGCGATGGGCCATTCCGTCGAGGTGATCGGCCCCGACCGTTTCCGCACCCTGCCGATGCCGACATATCCGGAAATCCGGCTGGCGTTGGGGGCCAAGCGCCGGCTGTGGGCGATGATCGAGGGCATGCGCCCCGACTGCATCCACATCGCCACCGAAGGGCCGCTGGGTTTCGCGGCGCGGGCCTATTGCCTGAAGCATGGCAAGCCCTTCACCACCGCCTACCACACCCGCTTCCCCGAATATGTGCGCGACCGCGCGCCGATTCCGCTGGCCCTGTCCTACGCGGTGGTCCGCCGGTTCCACAAGCCGTCCTCGGCGGTGATGGTGGCGACCCAGACCATCGAGGACGCGCTGAAGGGCCGCGGCTTCACCAACATCCGCCGCTGGACCCGCGGCGTCGACACCGAGCTGTTCCATCCCCGCGACAAGGGCTTCCTCGACCTGCCGCGCCCGGTGTCGATGTATGTCGGCCGCGTCGCGGTGGAAAAGAACCTGGAGGATTTCCTGCGCCTCGACCTGCCCGGCACCAAGGTGGTGGTCGGCGACGGTCCGGCGCGGGAGGACCTGCAACGCAAATACCCCGGCGTCCATTGGGTCGGCGCCAAGCATGGCGAGGATCTCGCCAGGCATTACGCCGCCGCCGACGTCTTCGTCTTCCCGTCGCGCACCGACACCTTCGGGTTGGTCCTGCTGGAGGCGCTGGCCTCGGGCGTGCCGGTGGCCGCATATCCGGTGCCGGGGCCGCTCGATGTGGTGAACGGTTCGGGCGCCGGCTGCCTGGACGAGGATCTGAAGCGGGCGGTCGAAGGCGCGCTGACGATTTCCGGCGAGAAGTGCCGCGACTATGCGCTGGGCTATTCCTGGCGGAGGTCGGCCGAACAGTTCCTGTCGAACCTGCGGCCCTTCACCTGACCGCTTCCGGCCGGCGCGGTTCCGCCGTGCGGTTTCAGCCGGCGCGGTCTCCGGCGAGCGGCGGCGTTTCCCGCCGCCGCTGCCCGACACCGCCGCCGTTCCTCAGGCGTTGGCGCAGCAGCAGGCGCGTGCGTGCCCGCGCGTCGTCCACCAGCGGGACGATCGCCAGCAGCACCAGGAAGCCGGCCAGCGGGACGGTGCTGATATAGCCGACATATTTGAAGCCGGCCGCGCCGATGACGCCGCCGCCGCAGAAGGCGGTCAGCAGGGCGAACAGCACGCCCAGACGCGGCCAGTTCGCGTGCACCGGCTGGTAGCGCGCCGATTCCTTGCCGAGATTGATGTAGACCAGCTTGCCCAGCTCGATCCCGATGTCGGTGACGACGCCGGTCATGTGGGTGGTGCGGATCTCCGCGTTGGAGACCTTGGTGATGATGGCGTTCTGCAACCCCATGATGAAGCACAGCAGCAGAACCGTCGCCGGGGTGAACAGCGCCCGGTGTTCGTCCAGGCTGTTGCCGAGAAACCCGAATCCCAGCAGCAGCAACGCCTCCCAGAACAGCGGGTAGGCATAGGCGCTGTGCATGCGGTGATGCCGGCCCCAGCTGATGAGGATCGTCGAATAGGCGGCGCCCGAGGCGAAGGACGCCACCGACGCCAGCCCGGTCGCCAGCGCCACGAGATTCCCCAGCACCAGATTGTCGGCGATGGACGAGACGATGCCGGACATGTGCGAGGTGTATTGCAGAACCGCCAGCAGCCCGCCCGCGTTGATCGCCCCGGCGACGAAGGCCAGCGACACGCCGAGATGGATGTTGGCGCGTCTGGTTCGCTTGGTCTCCGAGATCGAACGGAGAAATGAGACCGGCATGCTGCACCGTGGGACGGAGGGTTGCAAACCAGGATAGCGGATGGACGGGGCCGGGGACAATGCGGCGGGGTGGCGGCAGGGATGCCGAGACGGCGTGGATTGAAGCGGTGGGCGCGGCTGTTCGTTCCCCTTGGTCCGGTTCGCGCTTCATGGTTCCTTCGTCGGGCCTGCGCCACTCCATCGCACCGGCCCCTGTTATGAAGCGGTGGCCGCGTGCTAAGGTGCCGCCGGGCGCGCGGCCGGTGGTCCGTATCGGGGGGACCGGCGACGCGCCCGTTGTCGTATGTTTCCAGTTCCGGACCTTGATGCTGCATTCCCTCTACCGTGGCCTGACGAGCGTTGCCGGGCCGGCGGTGCGCTTTTATCTCGACCGCCGCCGTGCCGTCGGCAAGGAAGACCCCGCGCGCCAGCCGGAGCGGTTGGGCACGGCGTCCCGCGTCCGGCCCGACGGCCCGCTCGCCTGGGTCCATGCCGCCAGCGTGGGAGAGGCCAATTCGGTCCTGGTCCTGATCGGGCGGTTGTTGGACGAGGCTCCCGACCTGACCGTGCTGATGACCACCGGCACCGTCACCTCGGCCGAGCTGATGGGCCGGCGTCTGCCGGCGCGGGCGATCCATCAATATGTGCCGGTCGATCTGCCGGATGCCGTCGACCGCTTCCTCGATCATTGGCGGCCCGACGCCGTGCTGTGGACGGAATCGGAGATCTGGCCGAACCTGCTGTCGGGCATCCGCGACCGCTCCATCCCGGCCGCCCTGGTCAACGCCCGCATGTCCGAACGCAGCTTTTCCCGCTGGCGCAACGCGCCGGGTCTGATCGGCGGCCTGTTGTCCACCTTCCAGGTCACGCTGGCGCAGACCGAAGGCGATGCGGACCGGCTGCGCCGGCTGGGTGCCACCGGCGTCGCCAGCGTCGGCAACCTGAAATTCTCCGCCGAGCCGCCGCCCGCCGCGGCCGACGCGATGGATCCGCTGCGGGCGGCGCTGGCCGGACGGCCGGTCTGGCTGCTCGCCAGTTCCCATCCCGGCGAGGACGGGATCGCCGCGGCGGTGCATGCGGCGCTGGCGCCGGCACTGCCCGGCCTGCTGACCGTCATCGCCCCGCGCCATGCCCATCGCGGCGACGCCATCGCCGAGCTGATGCGGGCGCGCGGGCTGCCGGTGCGGCAACGGACGGCCGGGCATTTGCTGCCGGGGCCGGAGCATGCCGTCTATGTCGCCGACACGATGGGGGAGCTGGGGCTGTTCTACCGCGCCGCGCCGGTGGTGTGCATGGGCGGCTCCTTCATTCCCCATGGCGGGCAGAATCCGGTCGAGCCGGCGCAGCTCGGCTGCGCCGTGCTCTATGGTCCGCACATGTTCAATTTCGGCGAGATCACCCACATGCTGGAGGCGGCCGGCGGCGCCTTGCCGGTGGCGGACGGCGACGCCCTGATCCGCGAGACCCGCCGGCTGCTGACCGACGATCGGGCGCGCGACCGCGTCGTCGCCGGCGCCGCGCGGGTGACGGCCGACAACCGGCGGATCATCGACCGGGCGTTGAGCGCGCTGGCCCCGGTGCTGGGCGCGGCCGGCATCGGCACCGCCGCCTGACGGGACGCCCAGCCGTGAAGACCCCCGCCTTCTGGTACCGGCCGCCCGGTCTGGCCTCCGCCCTGCTGGCGCCGCTGGGGGCGCTCTACGGTCTGGCTGGCCGGCGGCGCATCGCCGGAACCGTGCCGCGCCGGATCGGCGCGCCGGTGGTCTGCGTCGGCAATCTGGTGGCGGGCGGTGCCGGCAAGACGCCGGTCGGGCTGGCGCTGATCGCCGCCTTGCGGGCGCGCGGCGTCGCCGTCCACGCGCTGACCCGTGGCCATGGCGGGCGGGAGGCCGGTCCGCTGGCGGTCGATCCGGCCCGCCACACCGCCGCCGACGTCGGTGACGAGGCGCTGCTGCTGGCCGGCGCCTCCCCCTGCTGGGTCGCCCGCGACCGGGTGGCGGGGGCGGAACGGGCGGTCGCCGCCGGGGCGGGGGTCATCGTCATGGATGACGGCTTCCAGAATCCGGCCCTGTACAAGGATCTGGCGCTGATCGTCGCCGATGGCGCGGTCGGCTTCGGCAATGGCCGGCTGGTGCCGGCGGGGCCGCTGCGGGAGCGGGTGGCCGACGGCCTCGCCCGCGCCGACGCCCTGGTGATCCTGGGCGAGGATCGCCACGGCGTGGCGGCCCTGGCCGGGGGCCGTCCGGTGCTGGCGGCCCGGCTGGAGCCCGATCCGCGGGTCGCCGCCACGCTCGCCGGCCGTGACATCCTCGCCTTCGCCGGCATCGGCCGGCCGGAGAAGTTCTTCGCGACGCTGGAGGCGCTCGGCGCCCGCATCGCCGACGCGGTGCCCTTCGCCGACCATCATCCCTACCGCCCGGCCGAGCTGGCGGCCCTGATCGGGCGCGCCCGGGCGCTGGGTGCCGTTCCGGTCACCACCGCCAAGGACGCGGTGCGACTGCCGCCCGATCTGCGGGCGAAGGTCACGGTCCTGCCGGTGTCGGTGCGCTGGGCGGAGGAGGGAGCGGATGATGGGCCGCTCGCCGCCCTGCTGACGCGATTGTTGCTGAAAGGAAGCGCCGATGGCCAAGCCGCGTAGCCCGTTGCGGAAATGGCTGGAGCGCCGGATCGGCTATCCGGTGGAGGCGCTGCTGGTGCATGGTGTCTGCCGGCTGTTCCGGGCGCTGCCGCTCGACCGCGCGTCGGCGCTCGGCGGCTGGATCGGGCGGACGGTGGGGCCGTGGCTGCCCAACAGCGCCCGCGCGCGGCGCAACCTGACCCGCGCCTTTCCGGAGAAGGGCGGGGCGGAGATCGACGCGATCATGCGCGGCATGTGGGACAATCTCGGCCGCACCATCGCCGAATATCCGCATCTGGAGCAGATCGGCCGCGAGCGGATCGACATTGTCGGCATCGAGCATGTCGATGCCCTGCGCGACGACGGCAAGGCCGGCTTCATGGTTTCCGGCCATCTGGCGAACTGGGAGGTGCAGTCGGTGGCGGCCCGTCTGCGCGGGCTGGAGCTCGGGCTGGTCTACCGCGCGCCCAACAACCCGATGGTCGGTGAATTGCTGGTCAAGCTGCGCGGCGCGGCGACCGGCACCCATATCCCCAAGGGGCCGGACGGCGCGCGGATCCTGCTGCGCCACCTGACCAAGGGCGGCCATGTCGGCATGCTGATCGACCAGAAGATGAATGACGGCATCCCCGTCCCCTTCTTCGGCCGCGACGCCATGACGGCACCCGCCGCCGCCGTTCTCGGCATGAAGCTGAAGCTGCCGCTGTGCGCGGCGCGGACGGAACGGCTGGAGGGCGCCCATTTCCGCGTGACCGTCCTGCCGCCGGAGGAATACCCGACCAGCGGCGACCGCAACGCCGATGCGCGAATTCTGATGGAACGGTTGAACCGTCTGTTGGAGGATTGGATCCGCGACAAGCCGGCGCAATGGCTGTGGATCCACCGCCGCTGGCCTGATTGAGCGCCCGAACCCATCGTCCGAAGGCCCGCCCGCGATGACCCTGCCGCTCGACCTCCATCTGCTGCAACTCTATCTGGTCGCCGTCTTCGTCCTGGTGCTGGCGCCGGGACCGGATTCGCTGCTGGTGCTGACCCGCAGCATCGCCGACGGGCGACAGGCCGGGGTGGTGGCGACGGTCGGGATCTGCGTCGGCAACACCGTCCACTCGCTGCTGGCCGCCGCCGGCATCTCCGCCCTGATCGCGGCCTCGACCGCGCTGTTCGACCTGCTGCGCTATGCCGGCGGCGCCTATCTCGCCTGGATCGGCCTGCGCGCGTTGTGGAGCGTCTGGATCAGCCGGGGCGACGAACCGGTTCCGGCGGTCGAGGCCCCGGCTCCGTCCCGCGCGGGCCGCGTCTTCCTCCAGGCGCTGCTGACCAACCTGCTGAACCCGAAGATCATCCTGTTCCAACTGGCCTTCGTGCCGCAATTCATCGCCCCCGCGCTGGGCCATGTCGCGTTGCAGACCTTCATCCTCGGCAACATCATCTCGGTGCTCGGCGGCCTCTATCTGGTCGGCATCGCCGCGCTCAGCGCCGGCGCCGCGCGGCGGGTGCTGTCCAGCCCGCGGGTGCGCCGGGCGATGGACGGCGTCGCCGGGGTGCTGTTCCTCGGCTTCGCGGTTCGGCTGCTGCTGACCGACCGCAAATTCGCGTGAGCCCTCCTTACCCCAGTCCTCCTTATCCCAATTCCCCTCACCAAAGATCGTCCTCATCCTCCGCCCCGGTGTCGACATCGAAGGTCGCGGCTTGGCGCACCACCGGATGGCGCTCCTTCCACTCCTCGAAATCCGACACCACCGCCGGGCGGAGGCCGAGCGCCAGCACCGGGCAGCCGCCGCCGCGCCCGGCGTCCAGCCGGTAGAGCAGCTTCTTCATCCAGGTGGTGCTGGCGCCGTACTTGTTCTGGAAATTCTTCATCTCCACCCGCCGGGCCACCTCGGTGAACAGCGGGATCAGCTCGGCGCTGCGGGTCAGCAGGACGCCGGCGTTGATGATTCCGCATTCGTAGAAGGTGCGGGCGGCGTAGAGATCGCGGTCGAAGGTCTGGTCCTTGCTGTTCCATTCCAGGTCGAAGGACACGCGCCCCTTCACGAAATCGATCTTGTGGCCGTCGATGAAGCCGTTGACCTTGTACAGCTCCTCGCGCTGGCGCTGTTCGGTCACGGTCTGGCCGCGGTTCTTGCCGGCGATGCGGCGCTTCTCCTCATGCGTCACGATCATCTTGGTGATGAACAGGTCGCCGCGGATGCGCGTCTCGTTCCAGCCCAGCGGATTCAGCATCCGCTCCATCGTCTTGGCGATCTGCGACTTGTTGCCGCCGGACGCCACGATGTCCTCGGTGCGGATGCGGAACTCCATCAGCCGTTCGGTGATCTCGCGGAACTCGGCCGTGCAGGCATGGGCCAGGATGCGCGCGGCGTTGCGGTAGCTGTGCACCTCGTACAGCTCGAGAAAGCCAGGCGGGAACAGGTCGCCCAGGTCGGGATCCCGCGCCTCGATCAGCGGGGCCTTGTCATGGATGCAGGCAAGCAGGGTCATGGCGGCACATGCGCGATGGAAAACGGCGCCACCATGGCGGCTGCCGCCCGGCAAATCCACCCTTTCCGCCTGCGGGTTCCGCCCATGGCGGCACCGGGGGCCGATCTGGCGGCCATTCTATCACCTATGGTAAGGTCGCCCGCGCGCCGGGGTGGAAGAAACACGGCCAATTCGCCGGGGGACCGTGATGAGCGACGAATTTCTGTTCGCGGAGGAGGAGCCCGCCGTCGAGGCGCCGGGCGAGGCTGCCGAACCGGTCGAGCCCTGGCTGATCCTGATCGTCGATGACGACCCGGCCATCCACGCCACCACCAAGATGGTGCTGCGCGGCTTCAGCTTCGAAGGGCGCCCGGCGCAGTTCCTGTCGGCGGCGACCGCCGGCGAGGCGCGCGGGCTGCTGCGCGACACGCCGGCCATCGCGGTGATCCTGCTCGACGTCGTGATGGAATCCGACGACGCCGGCCTGCGTCTGGTCCGCTTCATCCGCAACGAGCTGAACAACCGCCGTGTCCGCATCATCCTGCGCACCGGCCAGCCGGGGCAGGCGCCGGAACGCGACGTCATCCTCAGCTACGACATCAACGACTACAAATCGAAGACGGAACTGACGGCGCAGAAGCTGTTCACCTCCGTCGTCGCGGCGCTGCGCGGCTACCAGGACATCACCGCCATCGAGGACCATCGCGAGGGGCTGGAGCGCATCCTCGACTCCTCCTCCACCCTGCTGGGCAAGCGGACGATGGCGGAGTTCGTCCGCCACGCCGTGGCGCAGATCGTCGCCGTCTGCCCACCGGGCGACGGGGTGGCGCTGGTCAGCCGCCTCACCGATGGGCCGCGTCCGGCGGAACCGCTGGTGCTGGGCGGCGCCGGCCGCCATGCCGGGATGGAGGGGACGCTGCTGTTCCTGGCCCTGCCGCCCGATGCGGCGCAGGTTGTGAGAGCGGCGCTGGCCGATGGCCGCAACCGCTATGAGCGCGGGCACAGCGTCCTGGTCTTCCGCTCCGCCACCCGCCGCCACGACACCGTGGTCTATCTCGGCCATGGACGGGCGTTGAGCGCGGACGAGCGCCGGCTGCTGGAGGTGTTCTGCGCCAAGGTCGCCATCGGCTTCGACAATGTCCACCTCTATGAGGAACTGACCGAGCTGAACCGCAGCCTGGAAGGGCAGGTGGCCCAGCGCACCCGCGATCTGGTGGCCGCCCGCGAGGCGGCGGAGGCGGCGCGGTCGGAGGCGGAGGCGGCCAATCAGGCCAAATCGCTGTTCCTGGCGACCATGAGCCACGAGATCCGCACGCCGATGAACGGTATCCAGGGCATGCTGGAGCTGCTGGAGCATACCAGCCTGACCGGCGACCAGCGCGAACTGGTCAGCGTGGTGCGGGAATCGGCGGGCGCCCTGCTCACCATCATCAACGACATCCTGGACTTTTCGAAGATCGAGGCCGGGCGTCTCGATCTGGAGCGGGTGCCGGTGGCGCTGGCCAATGTGGTGGAGGGGGTGGCCGACACGCTGGCGCCCAGCGCCCGGGCCAAGGGGCTGTCGCTGGTCACCTACATCGATCCCGATCTGCCGGCCGAGGTGCTGGGCGATCCGGTCCGCATCCGTCAGGTGCTGTTCAACATCGCCGGCAACGCGGTGAAATTCACCCAGAGCGGGTCGGTGACGGTGCGGGTGGAACTGGCCCATTTCGATGGCGACCGCGTCACCATCCGCGTCGCGGTGATCGACACCGGCATCGGCATCGCCAAGGAGGACCAGAGCCGGCTGTTCCGCCCCTTCACCCAGGCGGAGGTGTCCACCACCCGCCGTTTCGGCGGCACCGGACTGGGGCTGTCGATCTGCCGGCGTCTGGCCGAGCTGATGGGCGGCGACGTCGGCGTCACCAGCGAGGTCAATGCCGGTTCCACCTTCTGGTTCACCTTCGCCGCCGAACTGGTCTCCACCACGGTGGACGAGCTGCCGCAACGGGCCCCGTTGCAGGGCGTGACCGTTCTGCTTCTTGTCGCCGATGAGCAGGAGCGCGGCTTCCTCGCCCGCTATCTGAACGCCGACGGCGCCCAGGTGGTCGAGGCGGCCAATGCCGCCGTGGCGCTGGACACCCTGTTGCCGACCGCCGCCTGCGATGTTCTGGTCTTCACCCATTGCACCGACGTCACCGCGCTTGAGAGCGACCCACGCGGCCGGGTGCGCGGCCGCGTGCTGATCGGCGGCGAGACGTTGAAGGCGGACGAGCCGCCGCCGCCGGGAGCCTCCGGCGCAGGGGCCGGAACCGTTGTCCTGAGCCGGCCGGTGCGGCGGGGCGGGCTGGTCCGCGCCGTTCTCGCCGCCGCCGGTCGGGTGGCCGCCGGAGAAAGCGGGCGCGGCGACCAGCAGCCTCAACCGGAGCCCGCCGCCCTTGCCGCCGGCCGGCGCCGCCTGCCGACGGTGGAGGAGGCGCGGGCGCGCGGCCGTCTGATCCTGGTGGCGGAGGACCATCCGACCAACCGTCAGGTCATCCAGCGCCAGTTGACCCTGCTGGGCCATGTGATGGAAACCGCCGAGGACGGCCTCCAGGCCCTCGCCCTGTGGCGGGCCGGCGGCCATGGCCTGCTGCTGACCGACTGCCAGATGCCGGAGATGGACGGCATGGAACTGGCCCGCGGCATCCGCGCCGCCGAGGAGGCCGGCGGGTCGCCGCGGCTTCCCATCGTCGCCATCACCGCCAACGCGACGGAGAACGAGGCGCAGCTCTGCCTGCTCGCCGGGATGGATGACACGCTGGCCAAGCCGGTCAGCCTCGCCGATCTGCGCCGGGTGATCGACCGCTTCCTCCCCCCGTTGGAGGGCGAGGATTGGGAGCCGGAGGAAGCCGGTGACCAACCGCGGGGCCATCAGCTTCAGGACGACCATCCGCAGGACGGGCCGCGGCGGGACGGGCCGATGTTGAACATGCCGGCCGGGACCGCGGGGTTGCATCAACCCGCTCGTCATGGCACCCCCGCTCCCGTCTTCACCCCTCCCGTCATCACCGCCGGGCTGCCGCCGCTCGATGTCGAGGCGCTGATCGCGCTGTTCGACGGTGACGGTGACTTCGTCCGCCATCTGCTGGGCGAGTTCGTCACGTCCAACAGCGCGTCGCATCGCTGGCTGACCGAGGCGCTGGCCGGCGGGAGTTGGGACGAGGTGCGGCAGGCCGCCCACAAGCTGGCCGGATCCTCGCGCACCGTCGGCGCCCGCGACCTTGCCGAGGCCGCCGCCGCGGTGGAGCTGGCGGTGCTCGACCAGACGCTGGACGGCATCGCCGCCTTGGCCGCCCGCGTCGATGTCGAATTGAAACGCGTCATCGCCCACATCGAGACGGTCTGAGCCTACCGCTCCAGAGGCTGTAGCGAAACCGACATGGACGTCCCCTTGTCGCCTTTGCGACATGGGGACGATGTCCGCCTCCATCAGAAAATTCCAGTTTTTCCCGTGCTTTGGCCGGCTTTCTCCGGCTGGCACGCCGTTTGCTGTTCTGGCGGTGTCCGGTTTGGTGCCGGTCCCAACCCCACATGCGCGCCACAGCGAAGCGGAAGCCAAGGAGAACGGGATGCACATCGTCGTCTGTATCAAACAGGTGCCCGACAGCGCCCAGATCCGCATCCATCCCGTCACCAACACCATCATGCGGCAGGGTGTGCCCGCCATCATCAACCCCTTCGACCTGTTCTCGCTGGAAGAGGCGCTGCGGCTGAAGGACAAGGTCGGCGCCCGCGTCACCGTGCTGACCATGGGACCGCCGATGGCGGAGACCTCGCTGCGCAAGGCGCTGTCGCTGGGGGCCGACGACGCGGTTCTGCTGACCGACCGCAAGTTCGCGGGCTCCGACACGCTGGCGACCTCCTACGCCCTGACCTCGGCCATCCAGAAGCTGGCGGAGGAGGAGCCGGTCGACATCGTCTTCTGCGGCAAGCAGACGGTCGACGGCGACACCGCCCAGGTCGGTCCCGGCATCGCCACCCGGCTCGGCTTCGAACAGCTCACCTACATCACCAAGATCGAGGATCTGGACATCGCGTCCAGGGAGATCGTGGTGCAGCGCCGCTCCGAAGGCGGCGTGCAGGTGCTGAAGACGAAGCTGCCCTGCATGATCACCATGCTGGAGGGCACCAACACCATCCGCTTCGGCAAGATGGACGACATGTTCCGCGCCGCCCGCTACGAGCTGAAGAGCTGGAGCCGCGACTTCACCGGCGCCGAGGAGGGCCGCGTCGGCCTGAAGGGTTCGCCGACCGTGGTGTCGAAGGTGTTCGTGCCGAAGCCGCGGGCGGAAAAGGCCAGGATGATCGAGGCCGCATCCGATAGCCCCGACGCGATGGCCGCCGCCGCCATCGACGCCATCTTCGCCGCCCAGCCCAAGCTGGCCGACGATTTGCTCGCCCGCGCCGCGGCCGGGCTCTGACGATCAATCCGCGGGAGACCCGACGATGAGCGAACCGAGCAAACCCCAGGGCCGCAAATTCCAGCTTCCCGAACACCTGAAGGTCTACAAGGACGTCTGGGTGATCGTGGAGCAGGAGCGCGGCATCGTCCATTCCGTGTCGCTGGAACTGCTGGGCGAGGCCCGCAAGCTGGCCGACAAGCTGGGGGTGGAGGTTGGTGCCGTGGTGCTGGGCGCCGAGAGCCCCGACCTGAACCGCATCTGCGGCGACGCCATCGGCTATGGCGCCGACATCGTCTACAAGGTGGCCGACCCGGCGCTGGCCAACTACCGCACCGATCCCTATTGCCGCGTCATGACCGAGGTGGTGAACACCCACAAGCCGGAGATCGTGCTGCTGGGCGCCACCACGCTGGGCCGTGATCTGGCCGGTGCCATCGCCACCACGCTGGCGACCGGCCTGACCGCCGACTGTACCGAGCTGGACATCTACGCCGACAACCGCTCGCTGGCCGCCACCCGGCCGACCTTCGGCGGGACGCTGCTCTGCACCATCCAGACGCTGGCCTATCGGCCGCAGATGGCGACGGTGCGCCCGCGCGTCATGGCGATGCCGGAGCGCGACGACGCCCGCACCGGCCGCGTCATCGAAATCCGGCCGGACCTGCGCGAGGAGGACATCGTCACCAAGGTCCTGACCTTCATCGCCGACCGCGAGCAGAACGAGGCGCAGCTGGCCTTCGCCGACATCATCGTGTCGGCCGGCAAGGGGCTGGGCAAGGTCGAGAACATGAAGCTGGTCTTCGACCTCGCCAAGGTTCTGGGGGCCGAGGTCGGGGTGACCCGTCCGCTGGTCCAGGCCGGCTGGGCCACCAACGACCGTCAGGTCGGGCAGACCGGCAAGACGGTGCGGCCGAAGCTCTACATCGCCGCCGGCATCTCCGGCGCCATCCAGCATCGGGTCGGCATGGAGAAGTCGGACCTGATCCTGGCGATCAACACCGATCCCAACGCGACGATCTTCGACTTCGCCCATCTCGGGCTGGTCGGCGACGCGCTGAGGATTTTGCCGGCGCTGACCGATGCCTTCGGCCGCCGCCTCTCCGTCAACCGCATGGCCGGCTGACCGCCGGACGAGAAAGGAGCCTGTCGACATGGTCGAAAAGTTCGACGCCATCGTCATCGGTGCCGGCCCGTCCGGCAACGCCGCGACATACACGCTGGCCAGCCGAGGGCTGAAGGTCCTCCAGCTTGAACGCGGCGAATATCCCGGCGCCAAGAATGTCCAGGGCGGCATCATGTACGCCCATGAGCTGGAGAAGATCATCCCGGATTTCCGGGACGATTGCCCGACCGAGCGCCACATCATCGAACAGCGCGTCTGGCTGCTGGGCGACGACAATTACGTCGGCACCAACTACCGCTCGGAAGCCTTCAACTCCGACAAGCCGAACCGCTACACCATCATCCGCGCCAACATCGACAAATGGTGGGGCGAGCGGATCCGCAAGGTCGGCGGTCTCCAGATCTGCGAGACCACGGTGACCGAGTTGATCCGCGACCCGTCGGGCAAGGTCATCGGCGTGCGCACCGACCGCGAGGGCGGGGAGATCCTGGCGGATGTCGTGATCATGGCCGACGGCGTCAACGCCCTGCTGGCCAAGCGCGCCGGTCTTCAGCCGGAAGCGGCGCCGGAGAATGTCGCGCTGGCGGTCAAGGAAATCCTCTTCATCGATCCCGAGCTGATCCAGCAGCGCTTCGGCATCAAGGAGGACGAGGGTGTCGTCATCGAGATCATGGGCAAGGTGACCAAGGGGATGGTCGGCACCGCCTTCCTCTACACCAACAAGGAATCGCTGACGATCGGCATCGGCTGCCTGATCTCCGATTTCAAGAACGGCTCCTGCCCGCCTTACAAGATGCTGGAGGATCTGAAGAACCACCCCGTCATCAAGCCGCTGATCGAAGGGGCGGAGATGAAGGAATACGCCGCCCACATGATCCCGGAAGGCGGCTACAAGGCGGTGCCGCAGCTCTATGGCGACGGCTGGATGGTGGTCGGCGACGCCGCCCACTTCAACAACGCCGCCCATCGCGAGGGCTCCAACCTCGCCATGGCCTCGGGCCGGATGGCGGCGGAGACGGTGCTCGACCTCAAGGCCACCGGCAAGGCCTATACCGCCTCCAACCTCGCCGCCTACAAGAAGAAGCTCGACGACAGCTTCGTCATGAAGGATTTGAAGAAGTATCGCGAGCTGCCCGGCATCATGCATGGCAACAAGCAGTTCTTCGGCGCCTATCCCGACGAGATCACCGCCGCCGCCCACAACTGGTTCACCGTGGACAGCGTCGACAAGAAGTCGAAGGAGAAGCAGATCATGAAGTCCTTCATCAAGCGCCGCTCGGTGATGGGACTGGTCGGTGACGCAATCAAGCTGGTGAGGGCCGTGCGATGAGCATCATGGTGAAGGTCGAAGAGAAGCTCTATCAGAACCGCTACATCGTCGATGAGAGCCGGCCGCACATCCAGATCAAGAGCGTGGAGGCCTGCCAGACCTGCGAGAAACAGGCTTGCACCGTCTGCTGTCCGGCTGCCTGCTACAGCAAGAACGAGACCGGGGGCGTGACGCTGGTGACCGACGGCTGCCTGGAATGCGGCACCTGCCGCGTCGTCTGCCAGGACAAGGGCAACATCGCCTGGGACTATCCGCGCGGCGGCTACGGCATCAGCTACAAGTTCGGCTGAGCGGGTCTCTTTGGTGTTTTACCCCGGATCTGGATGGCCTCCGCGCAGGGCTGCGCGGGGGCCGATTCGTGTTCGGGGGTGGCAGCGGAAATCAGCAGCCACCCCTCCGCAATAGCTCCGCGGCCTGCCCCAGCGCCCGCTGCAACTCCGCCGGGAAGTAGGGCTTGCGGACGAAGCCGAAGGGGTCGCATGCGGCGGCGCGGTACCGGGTCTCCGCATCGGCGAAGGCGGAGGTGAAGATGCAGCGGATGCCGGTCTGCGCGCGGATCGCCGCCGCCGCCCCGATCCCGTCGCCCGGACCGAGCAGGCGGACATCCATCATCACCACATCGGGACGCAGCCGCAGGGCCGCCTCGATCGCGGCATCGGCATTGTCGGCGATCCCAACGATGACGAAGCCGAGCATGCCCAGGATCTCTTCCAAAGCCATGGCGGCCAAGCTCTCATCTTCGACGATGAGGATCCGCAAGGGGGGGTCGGAGGCGGGCGGTGGGTATGTCATCATGCATGCACAAAGTCTGTCACAGCGATTCTACAGGACCGGCGCGGTTGGCGAACCTGAAAAGCATGGTGTTATGACCAATGGCACAGCCCGGGTCCGAGACATGGAGCCTTTGGGGAAGCTTGGCCGGCAAAGGCGAATTGCTCCTGTTTTTCACCAGCGCGGCGCACCATCTCTATGCCATGGCTGTTTTCACCAGCGGGAATCGCGGACCCGTCCTAGCTCCTTTCGGATATCCGGGTTGGACGGGGGGACGGGCGCTTCCCTCCCAATGAGGAGACCGGTGATGGACCTGCGTGTCTGTTTCGAAAACATGGAAAGCGTCAACGTCAACGACGCGGCGATGATGAAGCACTACACCAGGAGCTATCTGGCGGATTTCGACCCGGAATGGGCGGGCTTCATCATGCTGCCCCATGACGAGACCATACGGGCGACGATGGAGCCGGCCTGGCAGGTGTTGATCCGCGATGCGACCGCGCGGACTGAACAGCAGCTGCTGCGCTATATCGACGAGAACCCGATGGCGGCCTATCACGTCCATGTCTACCGTCGCGACGACGGCCCGAACGAGCGCAAGATCCACTGACGGTCTCCACTGGCGGCATTCACGAACGACGACGGGGGCGCCATGGGGCGCCCCCGTCCGCCGAACTCCGTCGCGCGGCGGTTCAGCCGACCGGCGAGCCCAGCAGGCTGTCCAGCGGGACGAAGCGGTCGGCCATCTTGCGCGCCTCCTCCTTGTGGACCTTGAAGGTCTTTTCCGCGATGGCGTTGGACACGACGAAATCCTGATAGGCGCGTTCCAGATGGAAACGGTAGCGCGCCGACGTGCCGTCGTCGTCCAGCCCCTCCATCCCATGGTCCGCCGACAGGTAATCGTGGAAGCGCTGCAGGATGTGCAGGCGGTTCACGTTGACCACGCGCTGGTCATAGGTGACGTGGAAGAAGCGCAGGAAGTCTTCCGCGGTTTCCAGATCGTCGAGGTCGTCGGTGAATTCGCTCATCGTCGAAGGCTCCTCACGCATGCTGCTGGGTGGAAGGGGAGGGGCCGCAGCCCTCCTGGTCGCAGATGTTGCCACAAGCGCCGCAGGCGACACCGTCCAGACGTATGTCGGTCAGGTGAATTTCCGCCAGGCGGATGTTCTTATCAAGAAATTGTGACGGTATCGCTGCGCCCCGGTTAATTGGGGGGCTGTTCAGGCGGTCATCCAGCCGGGCTTCGATGCGGTTGATGTGGTCGATCAGGCAGGCGATGGCCTTGCCGACCGGGTCCGGCATCAGATGATGTTCCAGATCGATGCCGTGGTCCGGCAGGGGAGCGTCGGAGGACCGGCGCTGGGTTTCCGGCCGCACCACCCGGCCGGGGATGCCGACCACGGTCATGCCCGGCGGCACCGGCTTGGTCACCACCGAATTGGCGCCGACCCGCGCGTTGGCGCCGACGGTGATCGGCCCCAGGATCTTGGCGCCGGCCCCGACCAGCACGCCGTCCATCAGCGTCGGATGCCGCTTGCCCTTGGTCCAGGAGGTGCCGCCCAGCGTCACCCCGTGATAGAGCGTCACATCGTCGCCGACCTCCGCCGTCTCGCCGATCACCACGCCGGCGCCATGGTCGATGAAGAAGCGGCGGCCGATGCCGGCGCCGGGATGGATGTCGATGTTGGTCAGCGCGCGGGCGAGATAGGAGAGGAATCGCGCCGGCCAGCGCAGCCCCCGCCGCCACGCCGCGTTGGCGAAGCGGTACATCACCAGCGCATGGATGCCGGGATAGCAGGTCAGCACGTCGAAGACGTTGCGTGCCGCCGGGTCGCGGTCGAACACGCAGGCGACGTCCTCGCGCAGCAGGGCGAGAATGCCGGGTGTGGCATGGGGGGCGGTGCCGGAAATCGGAGCGGTCCGGGTCATGTCATCGCCTCCAGGCAGGCCTCCAGAAAGGCGTGCAGCTCCTCGGGCGTGGGCGGCCGCTTGGCGCGGGTGGCGAGTGCGCGCACGCGTGGCAGCACCGCTTGCGCCATGCTGTCGTCGCAGGCGATGCCCAGCCCTTCATAGGCCAGCTTCACCGCCGCGGTCCCGGAATGCTTGCCCAGCACGATGCGGTGTTCGCGCCCGACCTCGGCCGGGTCGAAATTCTGATAGGTGGCGCGGTCGCGCAGCAGCCCGTCGACATGAATGCCGGCCTCATGGGTGAAGACGGCGGCGCCGACGATCGACTTGTTGACCGCCACCGGCCGGTTGGAGGCCCGTTCCACCAGATCGCTGATGGCGCCGAGCGACCGCGTCTCCACCCCGCTGTCGATGTGGTAGAGGTGCTTGAGCGACACCACGACCTCCTCCAGCGGCGCGTTGCCGGCGCGCTCGCCCAGCCCGTTCACCGTGGTGTTGACATGGGTCGCGCCGCCCAGCACCGCGGCCAGCGAATTGGCGTTGGCGAGGCCAAGATCGTCATGGGCGTGGATCTCGATCTCCAGGTCGGTGGCCCGGCGCAGCCGTTCGATGCAGGCGCGCGTCTGGAAGGGATCGAGCACGCCCAGCGTGTCGGCGAAACGGAAGCGCCGCGCGCCGGCGGCCTGCGCCACGCTGGCGGCGGCGATCAGGAAATCCATGTCGGCGCGCGACGAATCCTCGCCGCCGACGCTGACCTCCAGCCCATGGTCGCGCGCCTGCTTCACCCGGCGTTCGATTTCCGCCAGCGCCCAGGCGCGGCTGCGTTTCAGCTTGCGGGTGATGTGGATGTCGGACACCGGCATCGACAGATTGACGAAGCCGACATCGCAGGACAGCGCCGCCTTCAGGTCGGTGTCGTGCATGCGGCACCACACCATCAGCCGGCCCTTCAGCCCCAGCGCGGCCACGGCGCGGATGCCCTCGCGCTCCTCCTCGCCCATGGCGGGGATGCCGATCTCCTGTTCCGGCACGCCGGCGGCGTCGAGCGCCTTGGCGATGGCGATCTTCTCGTCGAGCGTGAAGGCGACGCCGGCGGTCTGCTCGCCGTCGCGCAGCGTGGTGTCGTTGATGGTGGCGAAGGTGGTGGGCATGAGGGCACCTCGCGCACGGGGAACAGCGGTCCCCTTTGGAGAATGTCGCAGACCGGGCCGGGAACCCGCCCCGACGGGGTGTCGTCGGGCGGGGTGCCGGGACGGGCCACCGGCCCGGTCTGCGATTCCGGTGTTACGAGTAAACGGGTGCGAACTCTTTCGGCCGTCCGGCCTCCTGCTGCCAGTAGGGCGACAGGCTGCGCAGCTTGGCGATGATGCCCGGCACCACGGCGATGACCCGGTCGATCTCCTCCTCCGTCGTGTCGCGCGACAGCGAGAAGCGGGTGGCGCCATGGGCGGCGGTGTAGGGCACGCCCATGGCGCGCATGACGTGGCTCGGCTCCAGCGATCCCGAGGTGCAGGCCGAACCGGACGACGCGGCGATGCCGGCCTCGTTCAGCAGCAGCAGGATGGCCTCGCCCTCGATATATTCGAAGGCGATGTTGCAGGTGTTGGGCAGGCGGTGGTCCGGGTTGCCGGTGACGAAGCAGCTCGGCACCGCCGCCAGGATCGCCCGTTCCAGCTTGTCGCGCAGCGCCTTCACCCGCGTGTTCTCCTCGCCCATATGGACGAGCGCCAGCTGGGCGGCGGCGCCGAGCCCGACGATGGCGGGCGCGTTCTCGGTGCCGGCGCGGCGCGAGCGTTCCTGATGACCGCCGCGCAGCATCGGGCGGAAGCGCAGGCCGCGCTTGACATAGAGCGCGCCGATGCCCTTGGGGGCGTGCAGCTTGTGGCCGGACAGCGACAGCATGTCGATGGCGCTGTCGGCCAGCTTCATCGGGATCTTGCCGACCGACTGCACCGCGTCGGTGTGGAACAGCGCGCCGACCTCCTTGGCCATGCGCGCCAGCTCCTCCACCGGGAAGATTGTCCCGGTCTCGTTGTTGGCCCACATGAAGGAGACGATGGCGACCCGGTCGGACAGGGCCGCGCGGTAGGCGTCCATGTCGAGGTCGCCCTTGCCGTCCACCGGGATGCGGTGGACGGTGCAGCCGCGCTTCTTCTCCAGATACTCGCAGAGCGCCAGCACGCCGGGATGTTCGACCACGCTGGTGATGATCTCGCGCTTCTTCGGATAGGCCTCCAGCGCCGACAGGATGGCGGTGTTGTCGCTTTCCGTCCCGCCGGAGGTGAAGACGATCTCGCTGTCATGGGCGGCCCCCAGCAGGGCCTGGACCTGGCGGCGCGCCCATTCGATCTTGCCGCCCACCGCGGCGCCGAAGCCGTGCATCGAGGACGGGTTGCCGAAATGCTCGGTGAAGAGCGGCAGCATCTCCTGCAACACTTCCGGATCGACGCGGGTGGTGGCGTTGTTGTCGAGATAGATGGCCTGGTTCATGGTCTGACGGCTCATGGCTTCGTGCTCCCCTTAGCCCGCATGGGCCGGCATGAGGGACGCGGGCTTGACCCGCACGAACTCGCCGAGCTTCTCGACCAGCTTCATCTGCACGCCCATCATCGTGCCGGCCGACTGCGAACAGCCGGAACAGGCGCCGGAGAGCCGCACATAGATGTCCTTGCCGTCGATGTCGACCAGTTCCACGTCGCCGCCGTCGCGCTGGATCTGCGGGCGCATCTCCTCGATGGCGGACATGATGACCTTCATGCGCTGAACGTTGGTCAGCTTGGGCGCCGCCGCCGGCTCCGCCCTCGGTTCCAGCGGCTTGATGGCGTCGAGCCCGACGGTGCCGGGGGCGTGTTTCGCGGCGGGCTTCAGCGCGCCGGTCTTGGCCAGCACCTCCTCCAGCACCTCCTCGATCTTCTCGTGGCAGGTCTGGCAGGAGCCGCCGGCCTTGGTGTAGTGGGTGACCTCCTCCAGCGTGGTCAGGCCATTGACGGTCACCGCGCGCTCGATCATGGCGGCGTCGACGCCGAAGCATTTGCAGACCAGTTCGCCTTCCTCATGGTCGTCCTCCCACGCCTCGCCCTTGTAGTTGGCGATGGCGGCGCGCAGCGCCTCGGCACCCATGACGGAGCAGTGCATCTTTTCCGGCGGCAGGCCGCCGAGATACTCGGCGATGTCGCGGTTGGTCAGGGTCAGCGCCTCGTCCACCGTCTTGCCGATGATCATCTCGGTCAGGGCGGAGGAGGAGGCGATGGCCGAGCCGCAGCCGAAGGTCTGGAACTTGGCATCCAGGATGATCTGGCTGTCGGGATCGACCTTCAGCATCAGACGCAGCGCGTCGCCGCAGGTGATGGAGCCGACCTCGCCGACCGCGTTGGCGCTGTCCAGGACACCGGAGTTCTTCGGATTGAAGAAGTGTTCCTTGACCTTGTCGGTGTAGTTCCACATGTCGCTGCTGCCTTTCCGTGGGGTGCGCGCCTAGGGGAAGAGCTGTCCGGGAAGAGTGTCCGGGGCGGGATCAGTGAGTGGAGTAGGGGGCCGACGACCCGCAGCCCGACGAGGAGGTCGGCGAGGAGGTCGAGCAGGAGCCGCCGCCTTCACCGCCGGCCGAGAAGGATTTGCCGCAGCCGCAGCTGCTGGTCGCGTTCGGGTTGTCGAATTTGAAGCCGGAGCCTTCGATGCCCTCGACGAAATCGACCACCACGCCGCTGAGGAAGGGCTGGCTGTTGGCGTCGACGAAGATGGTGACGGGGCCGAAGCTCAGCACAGCGTCGTCGTCGGTTGCCGCCGCTTCCAGACCCATCTGGTATTTCAGCCCGGCGCAGCCGCCGTCGGTCACCGCGATCCGCAAGCCGGCGGCGGCACCGCCCGACTTCGCCAGGACCCGTTCCAGGGTGGAGACCGCCGCATCCGTCAGAGTCACCATGTCCCGCCTCCTCAAACCGCGTCGCCGGGGATGCCGGCCGATCTGGGGAGGTTAAAAGCAAAGGGTGTGCCAACTTATCAAGTTATTGATTCTAAATGATTGTCAGGTCTGAAAGGGCTGGCGAATGTCTGACATAGTTTCGCTAACCAACATTTTTGTCGGGTTTTGCGCGTGTCGCTTTTGCGACAGCCGCGACACTTCGCCGCACAAAAAAATTATGGTCTTTCACGGCGCCCGCGCGCGTACCATGGGCCGTCGTCGGTGCGTCGGATGGTTGATTTTCTCAACGGAAAATCCGGACGGATGTCCGGGCAGCGGAAAGGCGAGGGACAGGATGGCGATGGAGGATATGGACGGGCAGCCGATCGAACTGCGGATATCGAACGGCCGCATGGCCTTCGGCGACGTGCCCGAACCGGTCGACGAGTTGCTGCAAGAGGCGGTGAAGGCCCGCGACGTGCCCGACGCCTGCGAGGCTCTGCTGTGGGAGGCCCACCGCAAGGGGCCGCGGGTGCTGCCGGTCTTCTACGCGCTCTATAAATTCTACTTCAACCGCAAGAAGCTGGCGGAGGCGGAGCGGGTGGCCCGCATCGGGCTGGACGCGGCGGCATTGCAGGGTGGCTTTCCCGCCGACTGGCCGCGGCTGAGGGGCGACAGCACCGACTGGACGGCGGCCGGACCGGCGCGTTTCTTCCTGTTCACCATGAAGGCGCTGGCCTTCATCGAACTGCGCCGCCACAATCGCGAGAAGGCGCTGGCGATCCTCGCCAAGATGGCGGAGATCGACCCGGCCGATCAGGTCGGCTACGGCACCATCGCCGCGCTCGCCAGAGGGCTGGAGGGCGGGCTGGAGGGAGAGGGCGGGGCGGCGTAGCGGCCCAGCCCGATTGAGCGGCCCCTCACAAAAAAGCCCCCCGGCCCAGGGGGGAACCGGGCCGGGGGCAGCGGGGATCCGCGTCTCACGACGCACTCACGACGCGCTCTCTCACGTCGGGAGTTATTGCGGCCTCACCGGGGTGGTGGGGCCGCAAACCGGTCAGGCGGCGATGGATTCCAGGGCCGGATAGTCGGTGTAGCCCTTGGCGTCGCCGCCGTAATAGGTGTTGCGGTCCGGCTCGGCCAGCGGCGCCTCGGCCCGCAGGCGCAACGGCAGGTCCGGGTTGGCGATGAAGGCCTCGCCGAAGCTGACCGCATCGGCCTCGCCCTTGGCCAGCGCCGCATCGGCGTCGGCCCGGCTGTAGCCGCCATTCAGGATGAAGGGGCCCTTGTAGACGGCGCGCAGGGCGGCGGCGGCATGGGGCGCGCCCTCCGGCGGCGCCATGTGATGGCCGGGGCGGCCTTCGATCACATGCAGATAGGCGAGGTTGAAGGGGTTCAGCGCCTTGGTGACCGCCAGGAAATGCGGCAGCGGGTCGCTGTCCCTCATGTCGTTGAACACGCCGGTCGGCGACAGGCGGACGCCGATGCGGTCGGCGCCGACCGCATGGGCCGTGGCCTCCAGAATCTCCAGCAGGAAGCGGCAGCGGTTCTCCACCGATCCGCCATACTGGTCGGTGCGGGTGTTGGTGCTGTCGCGCAGGAACTGGTCGATCAGATAGCCGTTGGCCGCATGGATTTCGACGCCATCCAGACCGGCATCGAACACCGCGCGCTTGGCGGCGTCGGCGAAATGGCGGACCAGGACGGGGATCTCCGACGTTTCAAGGGCGCGCGGAACCGGGAACGGCTCCATGCCGGCGCCGGTGAAGAGCTGGCCCTTGGCCGCGATGGCCGAGGGAGCGACCGGGGCGGCGCCGTTCGGCTGGAACAGCGGGTGGGAGATGCGGCCGACATGCCAGAGCTGGGTGACGATCCGCCCGCCCGCCGCATGCACCGCCTCGGCCACCGCGCGCCATCCCAGCGTCTGGGCGTCGGTGTGGATGCCCGGCGTGTTGGGATAGCCCTGGGCGGTGTCGCAGACCTGGGTCGCCTCGGTGATGATCAGGCCGGCCGAGGCGCGCTGCGCGTAATAGTCGGCGGTCAGCGCCGTCGGGCAATTGCCGTCGCCGGCGCGGCCGCGGGTCATCGGCGCCATGATGACGCGGTTCGGCAGCTCGATGGCGCCGAGGCGCAGCGGCGTGAACAGATCCGGCGTGGCGGTGCTGTGCGACATGGCGGAAATACCCTCCGTTGGACAATTGGCTTGTCGGGTAACCGGGTGTATGTATGTGAGTACATACTTGAAGCAAAGCCTGCCGCTTGTCAAGTATGTATCTGCATACTTATTATCAAGCCGAAGCGACCGGCTGGAGAGGGACGGGCTTTGGACGCAAGCAAGGAAGCCGCGGGCAAGGACGATGGCGGCTGTTGCCCCGGCAATGGCAGCGAGGGCGAGGGCGGGGGGCGCCGGCGCGACCGCGCGGCGACCGAAAACGCGTTGCTTGACGCCGCCAAGATGGTGTTCGCCGAACGCGGCTTCGACGCGGCGACGACGCGCGAGATCGCCGGCCGGGCCGGGGTCAACGAACAGCTGATCCAGCGCTATTTCTCAGGAAAGAGCGGGCTTCTGCTGGCGGTGGTGGAGCGCTATTGGCGCGAGGAATCGGGCGGCTGCGCCTTGCCGCCGCCGGATGAGGATCTGGAGACCGACCTTGTCCATTTCCTGCACGCCCAGTTGAAGCACAGCTGGGCGTGCCGCGACTTCACCCGTGTCGTGCTGGCCCGCGCGCTGGTCGATCCGGCGATCGCCGACGAGATGGCGCGCACCCTGTCGCAGAGCCGGATTCCCTGTCTGATCAAGCGGCTGGAGGGCCATCGCGACCGTGGCGCCATCGCCGCCGACGCCGATCTCGCCAATGTGGCGGCCGGCATCGCGACGCTCAGCTTCGGGCTGGGCTTCCTCGATCAGGTGGTGTTCGGCCGCGACGATGCCGGCATCTGCGCCATGGTCGGCACCCTGGCCCACACCATCGCCCACGGTCTCACACCCCGCTGACCGTTCACTCGGCCGCCGCCGCCGCCGCCGCGCGGCTGGTCCGGCGGTGGTTGTGCACCGCGTCGGCGGTGAACACCGCCAGCGCCACCCAGATGCAGGCAAAGGTGATGGCATGGCCGCGGGTGAAGGCCTCGCCATAGACCAGCACGCCGAGCAGCAGCTGCCCGGTCGGCCCGACATATTGCAGCAGCCCCATGGTGGTCAGCGTCAGCCGCCCGGCGCCGATCATGAACAGCACCAGCGGCACCGCCGTCATCGGTCCGGCCAGCACCAGCAGGATGCTTTCCCCCCAGCCATGGCCGAAGGCGCCGCCGCCGCCCAGCCACAGCAGATAGCCCAGCGCCGCCGGCAGCAGCAGGGCGGTTTCGACCAGCAGCCCGATCAGCGGGTCGATCGCCGCCTTCTTGCGCACCAGGGCGTAGAAGCCGAAGGACAGCGCCAGCGACAGGGCGACCCAGGGCACCGCGCCATAGCTGGCGACCAGGCTGCCGACGCCGGCGGTGGCGATGGCGACCGCCAGCATCCGGCCGCGGCTGAGCCGCTCATGCAGGAACAGCACGCCGAGCAGCACATTGATCAGCGGGTTGATGAAATAGCCCAGGCTGGCCTCGACCAGCCGGCTGTTCACCACCGCCCAGATGAAGACCGTCCAGTTGACGGTCACCAGCAGGGTGGTGACCACCAGGACGCCGAGCCGGCGCCAACTGCCGACCGCCGTGACGATCGCCGCCGGCCCCCGGGTCGCCAGCACGATCGAGCCGACCAGCACCACCGTCCACACCACCCGGTGGGCGACGATCTCCACCGCGCCGACATCGCCCAGCGATTTGAAGAAGACCGGGTTGACCAGCCCCCAGATCAGGTAGGAGGACAGCGCCGCGACGAACGCCGCGCTTGTGGAGGTCGGGGCCTTGGCGGGCGTCGGTATCGAGGACATACCGTCCGTTTAGCACATTGTTTGGGCAATTCGGCAGCGGTCGGCCGGACATGGCCGGGCTGCGCCGCCGGCATCGCTGTTTGTCCGCCGGGGCGCGGGCATGAAAAAGCCCCGCCGAAGCGGGGCTCTTCCGATCCTGCCGGAGCCGCGACGCCGTCAGGCGGCGGTGGCGACGCCCTTGTCGGCCAGCAGGGCCTGCAACTCGCCCGACTCGTACATCTCGCGGACGATGTCGCAGCCGCCGACCAGCTCGCCCTTGACGTAGAGCTGCGGGAAGGTCGGCCAGTTCGAATATTCCTTCAGACCCTGGCGCAGGCCCGGATCCTCCAGGATGTTGACGCCCTTGAACTTGACGCCGGTGTGGCTCAGCACCTGGACGACGGCGGCGGAGAAGCCGCACTGCGGGAACACCGGGGTGCCCTTCATATACAGCACGACGTCATTGTGCTTGATGTCCTGCTCGATGCGCTCGACGACGGTTTGATCGACCATGGCTCGATAACCCTTCCGATGCGGCCCGGCGCGGCCGGGGCCTTGTTCACTGCGACATGCGTTGACGGGGCGCGGCCTCAGGCGCCTTCCGGCACTTTTCTCAGGCGCCTTCCGGCACCGCGGTGGTCAGCGCCAGGGCGTGCAGTTCGCCGCCCATCTTTCCCTGGAGGGACGCGTAGACCATCTGGTGCTGCTGCACCCGGCTCTTGCCCTTGAAGGCGGCGGAGGTGACGAGCGCGGCATAATGGTCGCCGTCGCCCCGCAGATCCGCGATCTCGACGACCGCGTCCGGGATGCCCTCCTTGATGAGCTTTTCGATCGTGGCGGCTTCCATCGCCATGGGTTCAGTCCTCGCTCTGTTCGGGATTGCCCCGCCCGGGCACACGCTTCGCAAGATAGAGTAGGAGCGGACGGGCCGTTTGTCATCCTCCGGCAAGTCTTTGCCGCCCTGCGGAAGATGGGGTGACGGCCCGGCCGGTCCAGCCGGTCAGGCGCCGAACACGCGCTTGAACACGGTGTCGACATGCTTGGTGTGGTAGGTCATGTCGAACATCGGCTCCAGCTTGTCGCGGCCGATATGCTTGGCGATGTCGGCGTCGTTCGACAGCAGGTCCAGATAGTTGCCGCCCTTCTCCCACACCTGCATGGCGTTGCGCTGCACCGCCTTGTAGCTGTCCTCGCGGCTCATGCCGGCCTGGGTCAGTGCCAGCAGCACGCGCTGCGAGAAGACCAGCCCGCCCAGATCATCCAGGTTCCGCTGCATGCGCTCCGGATAGACCACCAGCTTCTCCATCATGCTGGTCAGGCGCACCAGGGCGAAATCCAGCGTGACGGTGGCGTCGGGGCCGATCATGCGCTCGACGGAGCTGTGCGAGATGTCGCGCTCGTGCCACAGCGCGACATTCTCCAGCGCCGGGACCACGGCGGAGCGCACGATGCGGGCCAGACCGGTCAGATTCTCCGACAGGACCGGGTTGCGCTTGTGCGGCATCGCCGACGAGCCCTTCTGGCCGGGGTGGAAATACTCCTCCGCCTCGCGCACCTCGGTGCGTTGCAGGTGGCGGATTTCCGTCGCCAGATTCTCGATGCTCGACGCGATCACGCCCAGCACGGAGAAGAAGAAGGCGTGGCGGTCACGCGGGATGACCTGGGTCGACACCGGCTCCACCGACAGGCCGAGCTTGGCGGCGACATGCTCCTCGACCCGCGGGTCGATGTTGGCGAAGGTGCCGACGGCGCCGGAGATGGCGCAGGTGGCGATGTCCTGGCGCGCCTGGACCAGACGCTCGCGCCCGCGGGCGAAGGCGGCGTAATGGCCGGCCAGCTTCAGCCCGAAGGTCGTCGGCTCGGCATGGATGCCGTGGCTGCGGCCGATGGTGACGGTGTTCTTGTGCTCCAGCGCCCGGCGCTTCAGCGCCGCCAGCAGCGCGTCCATGTCGGCCAGCAGCAGGTCGGCGGCCTGGGTCAGTTGCACGGCCAGGCAGGTGTCCAGCACGTCCGACGAGGTCATGCCCTGATGGACGAAGCGGGCTTCCGGACCGACATGTTCGGCGAGGTTGGTCAGGAAGGCGATGACGTCGTGACGGGTCTCGCGCTCGATCTCGTCGATGCGGTCGATCTCCCACTTGCCGCGCTCCCACACCGCCTTGGCGGCCTCCTTCGGGATCACGCCCAGCTCGGCCTGCGCGTCGCAGGCGTGCGCCTCGATCTCGAACCAGATGCGGAAGCGGTTTTCCGGCTCCCAGATGCGGGCCATCTCTTGGCGGGTATAGCGGGGGATCATCGGCACTCTCCGGAGGATGCGGGCGCTGGATTGGACGTGGCTTGCGGAACTCTTCGGCACGCGCGCGCGACCATAGCGGCGCCGGCATGCGTTTTAAAGCCTCGCGATGGCTCCCCTTCGTCCGGGCGGCCGGCGGCGTTAATCTTCGCACCCGGATTGTTGCCGGCCGAAGGGAATTCCCACCTATGGCGGGGCGGGCGGACTTTCCGCGAATCCTCTGTGCGCGCGCCGCTCCCCGCCGGTTTGCCCATCCCGGAGCGAGGAAAACAGTCAAAGAGTCGCGCCGGGGTGGATTTGATTGGCTTGCGGTTGAATCCTTACGGGCATTAAGCAACACTTGTACGGCGTCCCGGGGGCGACCCCGACCGGCGTTTCGCAAATCGTCCAAGACAGGCCATCCGAAGGGAGCCCTTTTTGTCCGACCCCGTCGCCGAGCTGGTCCGCGCGCCGTCGCGCTCGTCCGACGAGGCGCGGCTGTACCGCCTGCAATTCCTGGCGTCGATGGTGCTGGTGTCGGCGCTCGTGCTCGGGCTCGGGCTCTACTTCGTCTGGCAGCATTGGGCCGACCTGGAGCATGATCTGGAGCAGAGCGAGGCGCGCTATGTCCAGGAGCAGCGCCAGGCCCTGGCGCAGGAGGTGGAGAATGCCCAGTCCTACCTCGCCTACATGCGCTCGCGCGTCGAGCCGCTGCTGAAGGAGCAGCTGCGCGCCCAGGTGGACGAGGCCTATTCCATCGCCCGCAGCATCCATGACCGGGAAAAGGACATCCTGCCCGAAAAGGCGGTGAAGGAGTCGATCAAGGAAACGTTGCGGCCGCTGCGTTTCTCCGGCGGGCGCGGCTATTACTTCATCAGCGACCTGAACGCCGACACGGTGCTGATGCCGGTCGATCCGTCGCGGGAGGGGACGTCCCCCTTCGCCACGCCCGATCCGCAGGCGGCCGCGGCGGCGCGCGAACTGATGCGGGCGGTCCAGGATCCGAGCCTGCGCGGCTTCGCCCGCTATCGCTGGCATCCACCGGACGATCCGGCCCATACCGCAGACAAGCCGGCCGGAGACAAAACGGCCCCGGTCACCGACAGGCCCGCCATCGACAAGCTGGCCTTCGTCCGCCGTTTCGAGCCCTATGGCTGGGTGATCGGCGCCAGCGATTCCCTCAGTGCGGTGGAGGCGCGTCTGCAACGCGAATCGCTGGACCGGCTGCGCGCCTTCCGGTTCGGCGAGACCGGCTATATCGGCGTGCTGCGCCAGGACGGGCAGGTGCTGCTGTCGCCCACCGCTCCGGCGTCGGAGGGGATGAACGCCCGCGACCTGCCGTGGAAGACCGAACGCGATCTCGTCATCCGCCTGCTGGAGCTGGGGCGCCAGGGCGGCGGGGAGTTGCGCTATGACTGGATCCATCCGGTCACCGGCCAGCCGACGCCGAAGATGGCCTATGTCGCGGCCCCCGGCGTCTGGGGCTGGATCCTGATCGCCGGCTTCTACATCGATGATGTCGGCAAGGAGATGGAGATCCGCCGGGCGGAGATCAGCCGGGGCGTCAACCAGCGGGTCTGGACGACCGTCGCGGTGCTGGCGCTGGCGCTGGCGGCGTCGGTCGGCGTGTCCTGGCTGGTCACCGGCTGGATCCGGCGCATCGTCGGCTCCTACCAGCAGCGGGTCAGCCACAGCGACAGCATGCTGCGCGAACGGGCGCGCCAGCTCTATCTCGCCAATTTCTTCGTCGATCACGTGTCGGAGATCGTCGTGCTGGCCGACGCCGGCCTGCGCATCACCTACGTCAATCCCTTCGGTTGCCAGGCCCTGGGCGGGACGCTGGAGGATCTGGTGATGGGGCAGGCCGACCTGCTGAAGCGCTTCGCCGCCGAGGGCGAGAATGCCGCCAGCCATTACGAGACCGTCTACCACACCGCCGACGGCCGCATGCTGGAACTGGAGGTCACCGCCAGCCGCATCACCTACGAGGGGGAGGTCTATTACTCCGCCATCGCCCGCGACGTCAGCGAGCGCAAGCGGGCCGAATGGCAGCTGCGGCTGTCGGCCAAGGTGTTCGACAACGCGTCGGAGGGCATGTTCGTCGCCAACGACCAGCGGCAGATCGTCGCCGCCAACGACGCCTTCTCCCGCATCACCGGCTATGGGCGGGACGAGGTGCTGGGGCAAGGCCCCGGTTTTCTGCGTTCCGACCGCAACCCTCCGGGCTTCTATGCCGAGCTCTGGGCGCAGCTGCGCCGCGACGGCCATTGGGCCGGCGAGATCTGGAGCACCCGGAAAAGCGGCGAGGTGTTCCCGGAATGGCTGAGCGTCACGGTGGTCAGGAACGAGGATGGCGCCGTCGCCAACTATATCGCCGCCTTCACCGACATCACCGAAACCCGCGCGCAGGAGGAGCGGATCCGCCATCTGGCGCAGTTCGATTTCCTGACCGATCTTCCCAACCGTTTCCTGCTGCGCGACCGGCTGGAGCGCGCCATGCTGGCCGCCGGGCGTCACGGCTCCCGGGTGGGGCTGCTGTTCGTCGATCTCGACCGCTTCAAGACCATCAACGACAGCCTGGGCCATCAGGTCGGCGACAGCCTGCTGCGCGAGGTGGCGGCGCGGCTGGTCGGCACGGTGCGGGCCAGCGACACGGTCAGCCGGCAGGGCGGCGACGAGTTCATCATCCTCATCGGCGACATGGACGACGGCGAGGCGGCGGGCATCGTCGCGCGCAAGGTGCTGCGCTCGGTGTCGGAGCCCTATCTGATCGACGGGCACGAATTGCAGGTCACGCCGTCCATCGGCATCGCCATCTATCCCGACGACGGCACCGGCATCGACGCCTTGCTGAAGAGCGCCGACATGGCGATGTACGCCGCCAAGGAGGGCGGGCGCGCGACCTACCGCTTCTTCACGCCGGAACTGAACCGCCGCGCGTCCGACCGTCTGTGGACGGAGAACAATCTGCGCCGGGCGCTCGCCAACAACGAGCTGGAACTGCATTTCCAGCCGCAATTCTCGATGGACGGCCGGCGCCTGATCGGGGCGGAGGCGCTGGTGCGCTGGCGCCAGCCCGACGGCACGCTGATCATGCCGGGGCAGTTCATTCCGGTGGCCGAGGACACCGGACTGATCCTGCCTTTGGGCGACTGGGTGCTGGGCGAGGCCTGCCGCCGCGCGGCGGAGCTGATGCGCCACCGCACCCTGGTGATCGCCGTCAACCTGTCGGCGGTGCAGGTGCGCCGCCCCGGTCTGGCGGAGCGGGTGGCCGGTTGGCTGGCGGCCTACGGCGTTCCCTCCTCGGCGCTGGAGCTGGAGGTGACGGAAAGCGTCCTGATGGACGAGTCCGACGTGGTGTCGGAGACCTTCGCCCAGTTGCGCGAGATGGGGGTGCCTGTCGCCATCGACGATTTCGGCACCGGCTACTCGTCGCTGGCCTATCTGAAGCGCTTCCGGGTGGACAAGCTGAAGATCGACCGCAGCTTCGTCAGCGGCCTGCGCGCCGGCAATCCGGACAGCGGCGCCATCGCCGAGGCGATCATCGGCATGGCCCGTTCCCTGCGCATGCAGACCCTGGCCGAAGGGGTGGAGACGGAAGAACAGTACGACTGCCTCGCCAGGCTCGGCTGCGACCAATGCCAAGGCTATCTGCTGGGCCGCCCGATGCCCTACGAGGAGTTCCTGGCCCTGGTTCGGCGCGATGCCGGCATGGCCGGGAACCGGGTGGCCGAAGTGGTCGCCGAGGTGGTGGACTAGAGTCCGTCTGAACCGATCGCGCTCTGGGCGCGCGCGGGGTGTCGTTCCGACCTCAGCCGTAGCGCAGCAGCCGTGTCCCGTTCGCCTTCAGCCAGGCCCGCGGCCAGTCGACGCCGCGGCCGGCGGTCAGGCTGGCGCACAGCGCCCAGAAGCGCTGGGAATGGTTCATCTCGCGCAGATGCGCCACCTCGTGCCCGACGACATAATCCAGCACCGGCTCCGGCGTCAGGATCAGCCGCCAGGAGAAGGACAGCCGGCCGGTCGAGGAACAGCTGCCCCAACGGCTCTTGGTGTCGCGGATGGTGACGGCGGCGACGCGGGCGCCGATGGAGGCGGCTTTCAGGCGGGCGCGGGTCGCCAACTCGCGCTTGGCTTCGGCGGTCAGGAAATCGCGGACGCGGCGGGCGACATGCTCGGGCTGGCCGCCGACCAGCAGGGCGCCATCCTCGATCCGGCTCGGGCCGCGCAGGGCCGGGTCGTGGCGGATGACATGCTCGACCCCGAGATAGGGCACGCTGGCGCCGTCGGCGAAGGGCAGGGACGGCGGCATCGCCGCCAGCCGCGCCCGCAGCCAGCCGTCATGCCGGCCGACGAACTGGCGGGCGTCGGTTTCCGACACGCCGACCGGCACCACCACCTCGACCAGACCGCGGCCGGCATCGACGCGCAGGGTCATGCGGGTGGCCCGCGCGCTTTCCCGCAATTCCAACGGAACCGGCAGGCCGGATATCTCCAGCGCCCGCGGCGGCTGGGGCGGTCGGGGCGGCCGGGCGGCGGTTCGCCGGCGGCGGCGCGCCGGGGCGGGGAGAGTGGCGGGGAGGGGGGAAGGGCCGCGTTGCACCATGGCGTCTTATAGCGCGGCGACCGCCGGATGCGGAAGCCTCCTCCGCCCTTTGTCCGACTGGCGCAAGGCGGTGGTTTCGGCTTAAGGCGTTAGGGCTTTCGAACGAACCTAGGCCATGGATTGGACCGAGGTCACATTTGACACGATCGATCGGGGCACAAGATAAAGCAGAGGTAACGCGGTGGTCTGGAGATAGCCATTTTTCGCCGGTTCCGCCGCTTACTTGCTTGTGATTGGTCCTCCCCTCAGCCTTGCCGGACATATGCCGATGCCTCTCATTCCAGAACGGACGCCGACACGCGAGGATTGGCTGGACGCCCTGCTGTCGGCCGAGGGCCACCCCCAGGCCCTGCTTGGCGCGGACGGGCGGGTTCTGGTGGCCAATCGCGCCTTCGCCGACGGTCTCGGCCGTCCGGCCGCCGCGGTGGAGGGGCGTCCGCTGGCGGAGCTGCTGCCGGCCGACGGGGTGGACGGGATCGGCAGCCTGCTGCGGCAGGTGATGGCGACCGGGGCGCCGGCGCGTGCCGTGGGCCCGGTGCCGGGTCTGGCGGGGATATCGGCGCTGACATGGGCGTTGACCCCGGTGCCGGATGCCGGCGGGCGGATCCGCGCGGTGGCGCTGGCCGCCGACCCCGCCGCCGCCCTGACCGCCAAACTGGCCGCCGATCTGGCCGAAGCCCGGACCGAGGTGATGCGGGCCCGCGCCGACGCCGAGCGCGCCCGCACCGCCAAGGGCAAATTCCTGTCGGCGGCCAGCCACGACCTGCGCCAGCCCTTCCAGGCGATGCATCTGTTCCATCATCTGCTGAGCAGCCGGCTGACCGATCCCGCCGCCATCGAGCTGGCGAACCGGCTCGAGCAATCGATCATCGGCGGCGAGACCCTGCTGCGCGCCCTGCTGGAGGTCTCGGCGCTGGAGGCCGGGCTGGTCACCGCCAAGCCGCGGGTCTTTCCGGTCGATGACCTGCTCGCCAGGATGCTGGAGGAGTTCGGGCCGGAGGCGGAGGCCAAGGGGCTGCGCTTCAACGTCCACCCGCTGGATGCAGAGGTCGCCAGCGACCCGGCGCTGATGGAACGGCTGTTGCGGCCGATCCTGGCCAACGCCCTGCGCTACACCCAGTCGGGCGGCGTGCTGCTGGCGGCGCGGCGGCGCGGCGCCACTCTGCGTATCGAGGTGTGGGACACCGGCATCGGCATCGACCCCGCCCATCACGCGGTGATCTTCGAGGATTTCCACCAGCTCGGCAATCCCGGACGCGACCGCAAGCAGGGACTGGGCCTCGGCCTCGCCATCGTGCGGCGGCTGGCGCAGGTGCTGGGGCATCCGGTGACGGTGCGCTCCCGGCCGGGCAGGGGCTCGGTCTTCGCGGTGGAGGTGCCGCTGACCGGCGCGGATGGCGACCGGGCGGGCGGCGACTCGTCCGACAGCGAGCCCGAGCCGGGCGCCGGGCCTTCATCAGCCGGGCCTTCATCAGCCGGGTCCCCGTCAGGCGGTGCGGCGGCCGGCACGGTGCTGGTGATCGAGGATGATGCCATGCAGCTGGAGGGCATCGGGCTGCTGTTGCGGGGCTGGGGCTACGAGGTCATCCCGGCGCGCGGCATCGACGAGGCCTGCGCCGGGCTGGACGGCGCCGCCACGCCCCCCGACCTCGTGCTGTCCGACCTCCGCCTGTCGGGGCCGGAGAGCGGCATCGACGCCATCCAGGCGGTGCGGGCCCGTTGCGGGCGGCGGGTGCCGGGGGTGATCGTCACCGGCGATACCGACCCCGACCGGCTGCGCAGCGTCGACCGCAGCGGCTTTCCCCTGCTTCACAAGCCCTGCGATCCCGCCGTCCTGCGCCGCCTGCTCAGCCGCAGCGTGACCGGAGGTCCGGACGGCGCTCCCGCCGCCGGACAGAGGACCGACCCCGCCGGTTTCCGCTGACCAATCCGCTTTCGCGCGTTTTCGATCCGCAACATTTCCTTCGGGTTGTTTTTCCGCGCCATGGAACCGCGAATCGGCGCCTTGACAGACCTCGTCCCGCATGGTCAGTGTGACCGTTAGGGCAACAAAACAATTTTGTAACCGACCATTGTGCCGCCGGCCTGTTTTCGCAAGCGCGCACAACGCCGTATGCGTCTGCCATCAAAACTTCACGGAAGCATCGCGGGACGGCAACCCGTTGCCCTCATGACAACCGCGACCCATACCGGGACAGGGAGACCCACCGCATGTTGACCCGCCGCAAGCTTGCCCTCCTGACGGGCGCCGCCGCCACCACCGCGCTGCTGCTCGCCGCCCTGCCGGGTGCCGCCCTGGCGCAGGGCAGGACGGTGATCGATTTCTGGCACGGCCTGCCGCAGCCGCTGGGCGGCCAGCTGGAGCAGATCGTCAAGGATTTCAACGACAGCCAGCAGGCGGTCCAGGTCAACGCTTCCTACAAGGGCAGCTATCCGGAGACGATGCAGGCGGCCATCGCCGCCTTCCGCGCCGGCAACGCCCCGCACATCGTGCAGATGTTCGAGGTCGGCACCGCCACCATGATGGCCGCCGGCCCGGCGGTGAAGCCGGTCTACCAGCTGATGCAGGAGACGGGCGCCTCCTTCGACCCCGACGCCTACATCCCGGCGGTGAAGGGATATTACTCGTCCAAGGACGGGAAGATGATGGCGCTGCCCTTCAACAGCTCCACCGCCATCATGTTCTACAACAAGGACGCCTTCCAGAAGGCCGGCCTCGATCCGGCCAAGCCGCCGGCGACCTGGCCGGAGCTGATCGAGACGGCGAGGAAGCTGAAGGCGTCGGGGTCGAGCTGCCCCTTCACCACCTCCTGGCCGACCTGGGTGCAGTTGGAACAGTTGGGCGCCATCCACAACACCCCCTTCGCCACCCAGGCCAACGGCTATGGCGGGCTGAACGCCGAGCTGAAGATCGACGCCCCGGTCTATGTCAAGCATGTCCAGACCCTGATCGACATGCAGAAGGAGGGGCTGTTCAAGTATGGCGGCCGCGACAACAAGCCGGACGCGCTGTTCCCGTCGGGTGAATGCGCGATGATCCAGGGCTCCTCCTCGCTGCGCAGCCGCATTTTGAAGGAGGCGACCTTCGCCTGGGGCGCCGCCCCGCTGCCCTACTGGCCCGAATTCGCCAACAACGACCCGAAGAACGGCATCATCGGCGGCGCCACCTTCTGGGTGATGACCTCGCCCAAGCGCACCCCGGCCGAATACAAGGCGGTGTCGGAGTTCTTCACCTATCTCGCCAAGCCCGAGGTCGATGCCAAGTGGCACATGGACACCGGCTATGTCCCGGTGACGCTGAAGGGCATCGAGATCGCCAAGGCGCAGGGCTATTACGAGAAGAACCCCGGCGCCGACGTGCCGGCGGCCCAGCTGACCCGCACGCCGACCACCGAGAACAGCATGGGCCTGCGCCTGGGCAACCTGCCGGAAATCCGCAACATCATCCAGGAGGAGCTTGAGAAGGCCTTCCAGGGCCAACAGGACGCCAGGCAGGCCCTCGACGCCTCGATCAAGCACGGCAACACCGTGCTGCGCAACTTCGAGCGCGCCAACAAGGGCTGATCGGTTGGTTGTAACCTCCCTCTCCCGCCCCGGGAGAGGGAAGGGGCCCGCGAAGCGGGAAGGGTGAGGGGGGATCCAAGGAACCATGCGGTTCGGAAGTCTTGCCTTGCCCCTCACCCTCTCCACCGCTTCGCGGCGGGTCCCCCTCCCTCTTCCGGGACTGGAGAAGGCGTAAAAAGAGAAAGACCATCCCGTGCAGCGTCGCGTCACCTTCGACAACCGGCTGTTGCCCTATCTGCTGCTGGCGCCGCAGGTGTCGGTCACGCTGGTGTTCTTCATCTGGCCGGCGGCCAACGCCATCTGGCAGTCGGTGCATCTCCAGGACGCCTTCGGCATCCGCAGCGAGTTCGTCTGGTTCGAGAATTTCACCAATGTGCTGGGTGACCCGAACTACATCGACACGCTGAAGGTGACCGTCGTCTTCAGCGTCGCGGTCACCGTGCTGGCGATGGGGGTGGCGCTGCTGCTGGCGGTGCTGGCCGATTCGAAGATCAAGGGGGCGCAGGTCTACAAGACGCTGCTGATCTGGCCCTATGCGCTGGCCCCCGCCGTCGCGGCGGTGCTGTGGATCTTCATCTTCAATCCCGACATCGGCTCCCTGGGCAAGGGCTTGCGGGCGCTCGGCTATGACTGGGACTACCGGCTGAACGGCGGTCAGGCGCTGGTGATGGTCATACTCGCCGCCAGCTGGAAGCAGGTGTCCTACAATTTCATCTTCTTCCTGGCCGGTCTCCAGGCGATCCCGCGCTCGGTGATGGAGGCGGCCAGCATCGACGGCGCCGGGCCGGCGCGGCGGTTCTGGACCATCACCTTTCCGCTGCTGTCGCCGACCACCTTCTTTCTGCTGGTGGTCGACATGGTCTACGCCTTCTTCGAGACCTTCGGCACCATCCACGCCCTGACCCAGGGCGGGCCGGGCAAGGCGACGGAGACGCTGATCTTCCGCGTCTATCAGGACGGCGTGGTCAACAACGACCTTGGCGGCTCCTCGGCGCAGTCGGTGATCCTGATGGTGATCGTCATCGCGCTGACCGCGGTGCAGTTCCGCTTCGTCGAGCGCAAGGTCCATTACTCATGAAGACGACCCGTCTCATCGATCTGGTGCCGCATATCGTCCTGATCGCCGGCGTCCTCATCTTCGCCTATCCGATCTATGTGACGCTGATCGGCTCGACCTGGGATTCCGGCACCATCGGGCGCGGCGAGCTGCCGCTGTGGCCGGGCGGGCGGGGGATGGCCAACTACGCCCAGGCCTGGGCCGGCGAGGCCGGCGAGCGGGCGCTCTACACGCCCGTGCGCATCATGATGCTGAACAGCCTGGTGATGGCGCTGTCCATCGCGGTCGGCAAGATCGCCATCTCCATCCTGTCGGCCTATGCGGTGGCCTTCTTCCGCTTCCCGCTGCGCATGGCCTTCTTCTGGCTGATCTTCATCACCCTGATGCTGCCGGTGGAGGTGCGGATCATCCCGACCTACAAGGTCGTCGCCGATCTCGGCCTGATCAACAGCTATGCCGGTCTGGCCATCCCGTTGATCGCGTCCGCCACCGCGACGCTGCTGTTCCGCCAGTTCTTCCTGACCATCCCGGACGAGCTGCTGGAGGCGGCGAAGATCGACGGCGCCGGGCCGGTGCGCTTCTTCATCGACGTGGTGCTGCCGCTGTCGCGCACCAACATCGCCGCCCTGTTCGTCATCCTCTTCATCTATGGCTGGAACCAATATCTCTGGCCGCTGCTGGTCACCAGCAGCACCGACATGGAAACCATCGTCACCGGCATCACCAAGATGATCGGCACCGGCGAATCGGCCAATGACTGGCACCTGATCATGGCGACCACGGTGCTGGCGATGCTGCCGCCGGTGGCGGTGGTGGTGCTGATGCAGCGCTGGTTCGTCAAGGGTCTGGTCGACAGCGAAAAGTAAGACGCGGGCGAAGGGAAAAGAACAATGGCAACCGTTGAAATCCGCGACGTCCGCAAATCCTACGGCCCGGTCGAGGCGATCAAGGGCGTCGACATCGCCATCGGCGACGGCGAGTTCCTTGTCCTGCTCGGTCCGTCCGGCTGCGGCAAGTCGACCCTGCTTCGCATGGTCGCCGGGCTGGAGGGCATCACCGGCGGCGAGATCGCCATCGGCGAGCGCGTGGTCAACGATCTGGACCCCAAGGACCGCGACATCGCGATGGTGTTCCAGAACTACGCGCTCTATCCGCACATGACGGTCTTCGACAACATGGCCTATGGCCTGAAGATCCGCGGGCTTCCGAAGGCGGAGATCCGGGCGCGCGTCGACAAGGCGGCGGCGATCCTCGAACTCGGCCGTTTCCTCGACCGCCGGCCGAGCCAGCTGTCGGGCGGCCAGCGCCAGCGCGTCGCCATGGGCCGCGCCATCGTCCGCGAACCCGCCGCCTTCCTGTTCGACGAGCCGCTGTCGAACCTCGACGCCAAGCTGCGCACCCAGATGCGGGTTGAGATCAAGCGGTTGCAGGACCGGCTCGGCATCACCAGCCTCTACGTCACCCATGATCAGGTCGAGGCGATGACGCTGGCGGACCGCATCCTGGTGATGAACCATGGCGTCGCCGAGCAGATCGGCACGCCGCTGGAGGTCTACCAGCGTCCGGCAAGCCTGTTCGTCGCCGGCTTCATCGGCTCGCCGCCGATGTCCGTGCTGGACGGCCGCATCGACGACCATGGCGGGGCGGTGCTGCTGCCCGGCGGGCAAAGCCTGTCGCTGCCGCGCCCGCGCCCAATCGACGCCGGCCGCCCGATCAAGCTCGGCATCCGGCCGGAGCATCTGGCCGTCGCCGAGGCCGGCTTCTCCCCCGGCTTTTCCATCGAAGTCGAGCTGGTGGAGGCGCTGGGGGCCGACACCGTGGTCTATGGCCGTCTGGCCGGCGGCGAATCGCTGCTGGTCCGCATGGCCGGCATTCCCACCGTGCGCGAGCGCGACCGGCTGACGGTCGTCCCGCAGGCCGACGCCCTGCATCTGTTCGACGCGGCGACCGGGCGCCGGGTGGAGTGAGAAGCTCTCCCTCTCCCGAGGCGGAAGAGGGCGTCGAGGCGCCCCCTCAGAAATCCGAACAGCGGCCCTTGAACTCCCAGTCGCCGTAGCGGGTCGGTTCCGGCCCCTTCGGGCCGCCGATCTCGCCGGGCTTCTGTTCAGGGCCTTTGGGTTCCGCTGCCTCTGTGATGGTGGTGTCGGCCACCGCCTCGGCGGCGTCCTGCTGCGGCTTGGTCGGTTCGGTCATCATATCCATCGCGATACTGTGGACATCCGGGCGGGCATCTTGAACGCCGGCTCGGTTCGGACCCATATCTGGGGACGGAGTGGATCACTCCATCCCGGCCCATCCTGAACCGATATGGCGACCATGACCAGCTATCTGAAGACCACCATCCTCCTTGCCGGGCTGACGGCGCTCTTCATGGCGGTCGGCTTCCTGCTGGGGGGCAAGACCGGCCTCGTCATCGCCTTCGTCGTCGCCTTGGGCATGAACCTGTTCAGCTACTGGAATTCGGGCGACATGGTGCTGTCGATGTATGGCGCCCGCGAGGTCGACGCCTATTCCGCCCCCGAATTCCATGGCATCGTCGCCCGGCTGGCGGAGCGCGCCGGCCTGCCGATGCCGCGCGTCTACATCATCGAGAACGACCAGCCCAACGCCTTCGCCACCGGCCGCGATCCGGAGCATGCGGCGGTCGCCGCCACCACCGGCCTGCTGCACCGCCTGACGCCGGAGGAGATCGCCGGCGTGATGGCGCATGAACTGGCCCATGTGAAGAACCGCGACACGCTGATCATGACCATCACCGCCACCATCGCCGGTGCCGTGTCGATGCTCGCCAATTTCGGCCTGTTCTTCGGCGGCTCCAGCAATGACGAGCGCGGCGGCAATCCGCTGGGCATGGTCGGCGCCATCCTGGCCGCCATCCTCGCCCCCATCGCCGCCACCCTGGTGCAGATGGCGATCAGCCGCACCCGCGAGTTCGAGGCCGACCGCATCGGCGCCGAGATCTGCGGCCGCCCCAACTGGCTCGCCGACGCGCTGGCCAACATCCACAACAGCGCCACCCACATCCCCAACCAGCAGGCCGAGGCGCATCCGGCGACCGCCCATCTGTTCATCGCCAACCCGCTGAGCGGCGCCAGCATGGCCAGCCTGTTCTCCACCCACCCCGACATGGGCGAGCGGGTGGCCCGGCTGCGCGCGATGGCGGCCCCGGCCGGCGGCTTCGGAGGTGGTTTCGCGGCTGCCCAGCCCCAGCCGCGGGATGGCCGCTCGCCCTGGGGTGCGCCGCCGCAGGGCGGCGGGGGAAACGCCGAGGGCGGCTTCATGCCGCGGAACCGGCGCGGCCCCTGGGGCTGATTGGGCGCTGACCTCCGCGACCGTCCTCTGGTAAAGGATTGCGCGCCGAAGGGGTGGGCGACTACCCTTTCGGCACGCGCTCACCCATGACGGTCGCCAGGGGAAACTTGCATGTCCGACGCCGTGAAATACCGCCTCGTCACCCGGTCCGATTTCGATGGTCTCGTCTGTGCCGTCCTGTTGAAGGATCTCGGCATCCTCGACGAGATCAAGTTCGTCCATCCCAAGGACATGCAGGACGGCAAGGTCGAGATCACCGGCCGCGACATCACCACCAACCTGCCCTATGTCGATGGCGCCCATCTGGTGTTCGACCATCACCTGTCGGAGACCATGCGCGTCGGCGAGAAGCCCAACTACGTCATCGACCCCAAGGCGCCGTCCGCCGCCCGCGTCGTCTATGAGTATTATGGCGGGAAGGAGCGCTTCCCCACCATCTCCGACGAGATGATGACGGCGGTCGATCAGGCCGACTCGGCGCAGTACCAGCGCGAGGACATCCTCAACCCGACCGGCTGGACCCTGCTGAACTTCATCATGGACGCGCGCACCGGGCTCGGCCGTTTCCGCGAGTTCCGGGTGTCGAACTACCAGCTGATGATGGATCTGATCGACCATTGCCGCAGCCTGGACATCGCGCGGATCCTGGAACTGCCCGACGTCAAGGAGCGGGTGGAACTCTACACCCAGCATGCCGAGCTGTTCGTCGACCAGCTGAAGCGCTGCGCCACCGTGCGCGGCAACGTCGTCGTGCTCGACCTCCGCAAGGAGGAGACGATCTATGCCGGCAACCGCTTCATGATCTACGCGCTGTTCCCCGACACCAACGTCTCCATCCATGTGCTGTGGGGGCTGAAGCGGCAGAACACCGTTCTGGCCTGCGGCAAGTCGATCCTGAACCGCAGCGCGAAGACCGACATCGGCCCGCTGATGCTGCAATATGGCGGCGGCGGCCATCAGGCGGCCGGCACCTGCCAGATCGGCAACGATCGGGCCGAAGAGGTGCTGGAGGCCATCGTCGCCCGCATGCGGGCCGACGGGTGAGGATGACCGGCGGGGTATCGAGAGATTGAGCGCTTTTCTTCCGTTCCCCGACGGCGCCCTGTTCGACATCGGCTGGCTGTCCGCCCTGGCGGACGAGGTGCCGCGCGCCGAGGCGCTCGACCGCGCCCGTCCGGTGGTGGCGGGCGCCATCCGCCGCACCGACGCGGCGGGGGCGGCGGCGCTGGCCGCCATCGACGCGCTGGTGACGGGCGCGGCGCTCGACGCCATCCCCGCCCTGCTGGCCGCCGAAACCGAGGGCCTGCCCGAGGCCGCGGCGGCGAGCGAGCGCTCGCTCCATGATCTGATGAGCCGCGTCGCCTACAAGCGGCGCGAGCTGATGCCGCTGTTCCCGCCGCTGATCGAACGGATCGCCGCCGTCCATGCCGCCGCGATCCAGGCTTGCGGCCGGGCGCGCTGGCGGCTGATGGCGGCGCGGGCGCGGCTGCGGCCGGGCCGCCCCTCCAGCCCGATCCAGGGCGCCGGCACCCGTTATGTGAAGAGCGACCGTTTCGACGCCCGCGCCGCCGAGAGCCTGCCAGCCATCGACCGCACCCGCGCCGACCGCATCCTCAAGCGGCTGGGCGAGGTACCGGTGCCGGACGAGCTGGAGCTTCGCCCGCTGGATGACGGCGACGATCTGTGGACGATCAGGGCTGGCGGCGCCAGCCGCTTCATCCTGCGGGTCGAGCGTGACCGGCGCGGGCCGTTCTACATGGTGGAGGATGTCGGGCCGCAGGCGGCGTGAGCGAGCGCTCAGTCTCCCGCCAGCCCCCACAGCAGCAGCGCCACCAGCCCGACCAGCAGCAGAGCGGCGACGGCGGAAAGAGCGAGCGCTCGTCCGATGTCGGCGGGGGTGGCACGGGCGCGGCCGTCGCCGATCCAGCTTTCGGTGATGACGACGCCGCCGTCGCGGTGCGGACCGCCCAGGGCCAGCCCCAGCGCCCCGGCCATCGCGGCGATCGGCCAGCCCATGTTCAGCGACGGATGCTTGCGGGCGTCGCGGCCCAGCGCCCGCAGCGCGGCGCCGGCCTTGGCGGTGGCGATGAAGGGGGCGGCCAGCGCCAGCAGCAGCCCGGCCAGCCGGGCGGGCAGGGCGTTCAGCGCGTCGTCCAGCGTCGCCGCCGTCGATCCGAAGCGGCCATGGCGGATGCCCGGACTGCCGAGCGCCGCGTCGGCGCCGTCCATCGCGGTCCAGACGAACAGGCCGGGCAAGCCGAGCAGGGCATAGCCGAAGACCGGCGCCACCAGCTTGCGGTCGAAGGCGCGGGCCGCCGCCTCCACCGCCGCGCGGGCGACGCCATGTTCGTCGAGCCCATAGACATGGCGGCGGGTCAGCGACTGGATCGCCTCCTGCCCGGCGACGACCCCGCCGCTTTCCAGCGCGCGGCGCACCGCCCGCACCCGGCTCCAGGCCGCCCGGCCGCGCAGGCCGCAGAGCAGGCCCAGCAGCTCCACCATCCAGCCGCGGCCGATGGAGCCGATCCATTCGACCAGCAGCCCGGCCGCCACCGCGATCAGCAGCAACGCCAGCACCACCAGCGCGCCACGGATCACCTGCGCCGACTTCCCGCGCTCGGCCCGGTTCAGGCGGGCGTCGGCGGCGTTGCAGAAGCGTTGCGCCAGCTTCGCCGGGTCGGGCAGGACGCGGTCCAGCCAGTCGCCGAACAGCGCATCGATTCCGAGCGCCAGCAGCAGGAGCAACAGCGGGCCGGGGCCGCCGAAGGCCGAACCGAACATGAGGTCTCCGCGTGATGGGGGCCGGTCGCCGGGGTGAAATGGTCTGGGGGGTGACGCGGTCTACTTCGCGCCGGCCTGGCGCAGCAGGGTGCCCACGCGGGCGTTGCGGCTTTCCTGCGCCCAGTTCAGCGCGGTCCGGCCGGTGAAGTCGGAGCGGTCGACCTTGGCCCCGGCCTTCAGCAGGCGGTCGACCACGTCGGCCCGGCCGTTGCGGGCGGCCACCATCAGTGGGGTCATGCCCTCGCGGTTCTCCAGATCGACCTTGGCGCCCTTCTTCAGCAGCAGGTCGACAAGCTCCGAATGGCCATTCTCCGCCGCGCTCAGCAGCGGGGTGTTGCCGGCCTTGTCGGCGCGGTTGACGTTGGCGCCATTGTCGAGCAGCAGGCTGACAAGCGCCGGGTTGGCGCGGTCGATGGCGCTCAACAGGACCGTCTTGCCATGGATATCGGCCTGGTTGGGGTTCTCGCCGCGCAGCAGGGCGCCCTTCGCCTTGGCGACATCCCCGTCATTGACCGCCTGCATCAGGCCGGTGTCCTGGAACAGGCTGATCTGGGCGAAGGCCGGAGCGGACACCGGCAAGGCGGATACCGACAGGCCGGCGGCGAACAGGGTGGCGAGCAGGAGCCGCTTCATGGCGGGGATCCTTCCTTGACAGCATGGGTGCCGGATACTAGCCAGAAGACCGCCGTCTTTGCCAGATCGGCCTTCATCGCCCAAGCCGGCCCGATCGACCCTTGGCGGTCTCCCGATCCATGCCCCGCGATCCGCCGGCCCCCGCATCGCGGTCCTGACCCGGAACCTTGCCCCCGCCGTCCGGTTGGATCCGGATCATCCGCGAATCCTGTCACGCGAAGGGGGTAGGCATGATCGAAAGCCATGACCACAAGCCGACCACGGTCGACTCCAGCGCCTGGACGGGAGACGCCGCCACCGGCGCCAATGCCACGCTGCGCGAGGCGGTGGCGGTCTTCGACAGCCGCGACGCCTTGCAGAACGCCGTCGACGACCTGACCCTGGCCGGCTTCCAGCGTCATGAGCTGAGCCTGCTGGCCAGCGACGAGACCATCCGTGAGCGGCTTGGCGATGATTCGCCCCGCGACGCCGACAGCCTCGCCCATGATCCCGACGCCCCCCGGCAGGCCTACCTCTCTCCGGAGGATGTCGGCAGCGGCAAGGGGGTCGCGGTGGGTTTCCCCGCCTATGTCGGGGCGATCATCGCCACCGGCGCGGTTCTGGCCACCGGCGGGACGGCGCTGGCCGCCGCCGCCGCGGCCGCGGCGGCCGGCTTGGGCAGCGGGGCGGCGGGGTCGTTCCTGTCGCAATGGATCACCGACAAGCGCAACGAGCCGATGCTGCAACGGCTGGATGCGGGCGGCATCCTGCTGTGGGTGGCCGTCGGCGACGCGGCGCGCGAAGCCATGGCGCTGGAGATCCTGAACCGCCACGCCGCCCGGCCGGCGGAGACCCATGATGTCCGGCAAAGCGGATCGATGTGAGCGGATCGCTGTGAGCGCTTCGCCGTGTGGTGGCGGTCTCAGCCCCGGCGGCCGCGACGGATCAGGGCGTCGGCGGTGAAGTCCTCCGGCGTCAGCGGCGCGTCGAACTGCGGCGGTGGCTGGCCGTTCTCCATCCCGCGGGCGGCGTAGCGGTCGGCCGTCAGGTCGAAGGCGAACTCCACCGTCGGCAGCAGGACCGGAACCTGCCAGTGCGGCAGGGTGTGGGCCTCGGCGTAGCGCAGGAGGTCGCCCTTGCCGTTGTAATGTTCCGAGGCCAGGATCTGCCAGCTGTCCTCGTCCAGGTAGAAGGTGCGGTCGGGCAGGGCGTGCTTGAAGTTCGGCTTCAGCCGGGCATCGACCACCCAGACCCGGTGCATCTCGTACCGCAGGAATTGCGGGTTGGGATGGCCGGGCCACAGGGTGTCGCGCATGGCCAGGTTGGGGTTGACCAGCCGGTGGGCGTTGTACGGCATGTACATCTCGCGCCGGGTCACCAGCGTGTAGTCGAAGCGGTCGAGCGCGCCGCTGAACATGTCCAGCATGTCGGCGGTGCAGATGCCGCCCGTCACCGGGTCCGGCGTGTCATAGGCGAAGTCGGGCGCCGGCACCACGCGCCCGCGCTCCCCCTCGCGCACCCAGGCGCGGGTCCGCGTGGCGATCGGGTCGAGCGTGCCCTGGAGGATCAGGCTGCCGCCCGCCTGCTCCTTCGGGTCGAGGATGGTGCGGCGGTAGAGCAGCGGCGGCGCCGCCATGTCCCCGGCGGCATAGGGGGAGAGGAAATCCTCGCGCAGCCTGCTGAAGGACCGGGTGCCGTCGCCGGCCTGCACAACGGTCAGGCTGGTGCGCGACAGCGGGCCGCCGCGCCAACGCAGCTTGTGGTTCCACATCGCCTGGACGCCGTTGGCCGGGATGGGGAAGGGCACGCCGACCGTGGCGTCGCGCAGAGCCATCCCGTTCTCGCCGACGGCGGCGCGGCCGGCGTTGGCCAGCGAGGCGTCATAGATCCGTTGGGGGGCGGCGGCGCTGCGGCGGCAGGGGAACAGCGCCAGCTGGAAGCTTTCCGGGTATTTCGCCAGCAGCGCCTGCTGCCCGGCGGTCAGCCGGACCTTGTAACGCTCGACATCGGCGGCGGTCACGGTGAACCAGCGGACATCCTCGATGTAGGGATCGGGCGACGGACGCCCCGGCACATAGCCGCGCGGCGGTTCGGTCAGCCCGCCGGTCCAGGGCGGGATCGCCCGTGTCCGGTTGCCCGCCCGCACCGCGCCGAAGGGCGTCAGCTCCTCGCCCAGCCGGGGCACGCCGACATCGGCGGGAGGCGTGGGCGGCGCGGCATTCGCCGGTGGGGTACCCTGTGCCAGGGCGGGCTCCGCCGCGCTCGCGGCGGCGGCCGAGGCGGCGGCGCCCAGCAGCAGGCCGAGGGTCTGCCGCCGGTCGGGGCGGAACCCGGTCGGACCGCTCATGCCGTCGGCCGCTCCGCGCCGGCCAACTCCTTGCCGATGGCCTCGCAGGTGGCGGCGAAGACCGCGCGCAGCCGGTCCGCCGCTTCCGTCAGACGGGCGAGTGGCGCGCCTTCGGCGGCGGCCTGCTCCAGCAGGCGGGCGGCCTCCGCCAGCGGCTTGGCGCCGGCGTTGCGCGACGACCCCTTCAGATTGTGGGCGCAGGCCCGCACCCAGTCGCGGTCGCCATCGTCCAGCGCCATGCCCAGGTCGGCGACCACGCCGCGGCCGATGGAGACGAAATCGTCGAGCAGTTCCGCCAGCATCGCCGCATCGCCGCCGCACAGGGCGCGCAGGCTGCCCAGCTCGACCAGCGGCTCCCGGCCGGCGGAGGAGGACGGCGCGGACGTCCGGTCCGCCACCCGATCGGCCATTTGATCCGTCGCCGGGGCCGGCGGCATCCAGCGCGCGAGCGTCGCGGCCAGTTGCGACAGCTCCAGCGGCTTGCTCAGCACATCGTCCATGCCGGCGGCGAGATAGCTTTCGATGTCGGCGGGAGCGGCGTTGGCGGTGATGGCGATGATGGGCAGGCGGGTGCCCGTGTCGGCCGGGGCCTCCCCGGAGCGGATCCGGCGGGTCAGCTCGAACCCGTCGATCTCGGGCATCTGAACGTCGGTCAGCAGCAGGGCATAGCGGCGCCGGCCCTGTCGCATGGCGTCGAGCGCCGCCAGCGCCTCCGCCCCGCCAGGCGCCATCTCGGCGGCATAGCCCAGCGCCTGCAACTGCATCAGCAGCACCTTGCGGTTCACCGGATTGTCTTCCGCCACCAGGATCAGGCGCCCGGCGGCCATCGCCTCTTCCAGGGTCGGGGCCGCCGCCGGCCCGGGCGCCGCGGTCTTGGGTGCGGTCTTGGGCGCGGTTACGGTCGCGGGCGGGGCCGTGGATGGTTCCGGGGCGTGGGCGGCGGGCTGGGGTTGGAGTTGCGGCTGGGCGCCGAGCCGGCCGGCGGCGACGGCCACCGCGCGGAGCAGGACCAGCCGGCGCAGCGGCCGGCTCAGCACCACCGCGCCGGCTTCCGTTCCCCGCGTTCCCGGAAGGGGACCGGGATAGGGCGATCCGCCGGTCTCATGGCAGAGCAGGACCACCGGCGGCCGGGCTTCGCCGCTGCGGCGGCCCAGCTCGTCCGGCGCGAAGGCGGCGGCGGGCACATGCAGCGCCTCGTCGATGGTGACGACGCCGACGGCGCAACCGGCCTCGCGCGCGATGCGGGCCTGGGCGGCCAGTTCCGGCGGGGAGGCGGCGGGCAGCACGCGGGCGCCGGCCTGCTCCAGATAGCTGGCGAGGAAGCCGCGCTCCGTGTCGTCGGGCACCCCCAGCAGAACCGTCAATCCCGTCAGCTCGATCGCCTCCTGCGGCTCTTCCGCCGACGGCGGAAGGGCGCCATGGGCCATCGGCAGGCGCAGCCAGAAGATGGAGCCGGCGCCGGGGGTGCTTTCCACCCCGATCTCGCCGCCCATCAGCGCCGCCAGCCGGCGGCTGATCGACAGCCCCAGCCCGGTGCCGCCGAAGCGCCGGGTGGTGGAGCTTTCCGCCTGGGTGAAGGGCTGGAACAGCCGTTGGCGCGTGGTCTCGGTGATGCCGATGCCGGTATCGCAGACGGCGATGCGCAGAATGGGCTCCGTCCCGGTCCCTGTCCCCGGCCCGGCGCCGTCGGCCGCCGGTTCCAGTTCGGCGCGCAGGATGACCCGGCCGGATTCGGTGAATTTGATGGCGTTGCCGGCCAGATTGAACAGGATCTGGCGCAGCCGCACCGGATCGCCCAGCAATGCCTGCGGAATCGCCGGATCCACATAGGTCAGCAGCGTCAGCCCCTTGGCCCCGGCGGCCGGGGCCAGCGTTTCCGCCACCCCTTCGACCAGCGAGGGGACCGACAGAGCCACCCGCTCCAGATCCATCTTTCCGGCTTCGATCTTCGAGAAATCCAGGATGTCGTCGATGATCCGCAGCAGGGCGTTGGCCGATTCGCGCATGGTGCCGACGGTGTCGCGCTGGTGGTCGTCCAGCTCCGTCCGTTCCAGCAGGCCCAGCATGCCCAGCACCCCGTTCATCGGCGTGCGGATCTCGTGGCTCATGGTGGCGAGGAAGGCGGATTTGGCCTTGGTCGCCTCCTCGGCCTGCTCGCGGCTCTCGCGCAGCTCGCGCGTGCGTTCCGCCACCCGGGTCTCGATCGACTGGATCTGGTCGAAGGCGCGCAGCGCCGCGATCACCGTGGTGAACAGGCCCTCCGCTGACAGATCGGCCTTCGGCTTGTAGTCGTTGATGTCGTAATCGACGATCACGTCGCGTTGCGGCGCCTGTCCGGGCTGGCCGGTGCGCAGGATGATGCGGACGTCGCGGTTGCCCAGCTCGTCGCGGATCCAGCGCACCAGCTTCAGGCCGGAATCATCCTCCTCCATCACCACGTCCAGCAGGATCACGGCGATGTCGCGCCGGTGTTCCAGCACGGCGCGGGCATCCGCCGCGGTGAGGCAGCCGATGAGGTCGAGCCGCCGCCGCTGGAAGACGACGTCGTCCAGCAGCAGTCCGGTCATCGAATGGACGTCGGCCTCGTCATCCACCACCAGGATGGTCCAAGGGGGCGCGGCCGCATCGATGGCGGCGTCACGCGCCTCATGGGCGGCGCCGGGAACGGAGGCGGCGCCCGCCGCCTCGTCGGCGAACAGGATTTCGTCGTCGTCGGGGACGCCGGTGCTCATGCGGGTTCGGTCTCCAGCGATACGGGCGGCGGCGGTGCGGCGGTGGGCGGTTGCGGGGTGGCGGCGGTCTTCGGGATGCGCAGGGTGAAGGTAGTTCCATCGCCGGGAACGCTGTCAACCGAGATCCGCCCGCCCAGCGACTGGGTGACCAGATTGAACACGATGTGCAACCCCAGCCCGCTGCCGCCGGTGCCGCGCCGCGTGGTGAAGAAGGGCTCGAACACCTTGGGCAGATTTTCCGCGGCGATGCCGACGCCGTCGTCGGAGAAGCGGATTTCCACCTCGCCCTCGGACAGCTCGTCGACATCGATCACGATGTGCCCGTTGCAGTCCTGCGGGAAGGCGTGGGTCAGCGCGTTCATCACCAGATTGGTCATCACCTGGCTCAGCGCGCCGGGAAAGCTGTCCAGGACGATGCCGGGCGAACAGGCGATGGCGACGCGGTGGGGGCTCTTGCGCAGGGTGGGGCCGAGCGAGGTCACCACCTCGTCCAGATAGGCCAGCAGGTCGAAACGGCGCCGTTCCTCGCTGGTCTGGTCGACGGCGACCCGCTTGAAGCTCTGGATCAGCTCGGCGGCGCGGGTCAGGTTCTGCTCGATCAGCCGGGAGGCTTCGCTGGCGGTGGCGACATAGGCGGCGAGTTCCGATTTCCTCATCGTTCCGCGCTCGAACGTCTCGGCCAGCTGGCCGGTCCGGCCGGAGAGGTGGGTGGCGCAGCTGAAGGCGATGCCGATCGGGGTGTTGATCTCATGGGCGACGCCGGCGACCAGCAGGGCGAGCGAGGCCATCTTCTCCGCCTGGACCAGATTGGCCTGGGTCTCCTTCAGGTCGGCGTAGGCGCGTTCCAGCTCCTGCATCGCATTGAAGATCTCCTCGGCGGAACGCGCTTCGACCGTCACGTCGGTCAGGGTGCGGACGAAGCCGCCTTCCGGCAGCGGGTTGGTCCGCACCTCGACGATGCGGCCGTCTGGCCGGCGGCGCTTGAAGGTGAAGGGCTGGTCGACCATTCCGGCCGGTTCGTCCGCGTCGCCGCCGTGTCCCGGCCCGGTCCCGTAGGTCAGATAGAGGTCGGGATCGTCGCCCATCTCGCCGAATTCGCCCTGGCGGCGCTGACGCGCCACCACGTCGGCGAAAGGCGGATTGCCGGCGAGCGCCGTCGGCGGGACGTTCAGCAGCTCCGCCGCCCGGCGGTTCGCCGTCACCACCCGGCCGTCGCCGTCGACCTTGATGATTCCCTGGTCGGTGTTGTCCAGCGTGACCTGAAGCACATTGCGCTCATGCGCCAGATCCAGTTCCGCCCGCACCCGCTCGGTGATGTCGGACATGGTGCCGGTCAGGCGCCGGGCGCGGCCGTAGGCGTCGCGCTGGGCGGTGGCGCGGTCCTCGATCCATGCCCACTGGCCGTCCCGCCGCCGCATGCGGTAGACGGCGGTGTAGGCCATGGCGCGGTCGCGCAGCCGCCGTCGCGAGTCGACCATCACCCGTTCGGCCTCGTCCGGATGCAGCAGCGAGGCCCAGGTCGCCGCCGTCATCGGCAGTTCGCTCGGGCCGTAGCCGAGCAGAAAGGGGAACTCCTTCGACCACCAATATTGTCCGGTCTCCAGATCGTAATCCCAGACGGAGGAGCGGGTCGCGGTGATGGCCAGCGCCAGCCGCTTCTCGCTCTTGCGCAGGGCGGCCTCCTCCTGGCCGAGCCGGGCGAGCATCGCGTTGTGGGCCTGGATCACCCGCCCCAGCTCGTCCGCGGCGCGCCAGTCCACCGGCTGGTGCCCGCCGCCCCGTTCGGATTCCAGGATGGAGGCGACCAGCCGGTTCAGCGGCCGCCCCACCGTCAGGCGCAGCGCCGCCAGCGCCGCCGCGACGGTGCCGCCCAGCATCAGCAGAAGCAGCACGGCGGCGCTGACCACCTCCTGGCGCAGCTGCTCGCGCACGGCGGCGTCGCCGTAATGCAGGGTGAGGGTGCCGATCCGGCCGGTTTGCGAAGGGATCGGCCGCCGTTCGACGCCGGTATCGCCGCCGGACGGGCAGCCCTGCGCCTGCGGCCGGGGCGGCCAGCTGAACAGCCTGCCGGCGAGATCGTCGCTCACCTCGATGCAGGTCACTTCCCGGTTGGCGCCGATCGCCCGCATGGCGTTGCCGATCATCTGGTCGTCGAGGGTCCGCAGGATATTCGACAGGGCCGGCGCGTTGATGTCGGCGATGGACGCCACCTTGCCCCGCAGCGTCTCCTTCAGATCGGCGTAACGGTCACAGAAGAACAGGGTCGAGAACAGCGAGACCGCCACAACCAGACTGGGGACCAGAATCAGCAGGAATTTGGCCGATACAGTCGGGATGCGCCGCCACGCCTCAACGATCCTGGTCATGCATTGCCGTTCCGGACGTTTGTGATTGGACGGTCGGGTGTTGTTTTGGCGGTCGGTGACCGCGGCGGATCGTCGCGGCGTCCGGCCTGGATCGGGGTCCGGCCCCAAGCCCGACCCCGGTTCCGGCGGCGCGGCATGCGGCTCGGTCGTTCGTCCGAAAAGCTTCTACCCCGTTATGCGCGGCCCGTCCATGGGGGGAAGCCCCAGCATCCGCATCGGACCGGGCGTATTCGGGAAAAACCATCGCGCTCCAAGGGAAAAGGTCAATTCTTCATTGTATCTTGCTTGAGATGGGGCGATTGCCTGCACTACTGTGCATACGCACATAGTGCAGGTTTCGCGCGCATCCGTATGAATGCGGCCAGGGCTGCCGATCGGTTGAGAGGATTTATGGATTTCAAGACGACCAACACAGGCGATGCGACCGAAGTCGGGATGACGGGGCGCCTGGAGTTCACCGACCATGACCGGCTGCGCGACATCGTCGAACTGCTGGAGACGCCCGGCATGCGGCGCTTCATCATCGAGATGTCGGGGCTGGAGTTCATCGACTCCGCCGGTCTCGGCATGCTGCTGATCCTTCAGGAGGAGGCGGAGACCCGCAACATCAAGATGATCGTCCGCTGCCCTCCGGGAGATGTGAGACGGTCGATCGATCTGGCGCGGCTGGGCGAGATTCTCACCCTCGAAGCCTGAGCCGCCGGGCGCCTTTCGCAAGGCCGGTCTCTGTCCGATGGGAGTGTGCCGCATGGACGGCGTTCATCACGATTGCGCCGGCGACCGTCCGGCCGAGCCGGCCTTGCGCGGCTTCAGCCTGCTGCGCGACAGCGTGCCCGCCGAGATGGCCGCCCGCGTGGTGGCGCGTTTCGGCGGAACGGCGCATGGACGGCCGGACTGGCGACCGGACGGGCCGCCGGGCGGTCAGCCCGACGAATCGGGCAACCCTGCGGGTCGGGCGATGGAAACGCTGCTGATGGAGCGGGCCGACCGCGACCGCCTGCGCGCCGCCTTCGATCGCCGCCCGTTCCTGACGGTGGAGCTTGGGGAAGGGGTGGACGAGGCGGCGGCCTTGCAGGACGACTGGTCCGGCGTGCCCGCGGCGGATCATCCCGACCTGCCGGGATTCTATCTGTCATTGACCACCGGGACCGCCTATGGCCTGCAATGCCCGGTGCTGGTCTGCGACGAGCTGGAGCGGCGCGGCGTGCTGGAGCCGCAGCGCCGTTCCAGCGTGGAGCTTTGCCTGCATGAGGCGGTCGCCAACGCCATCGTCCATGGCAATCTCGGCCTGTCCAGCGCGGTGAAGGGCGAGCCCGGCGGCTATCGCCGCTTCAGCGAGATGATGCGCGACCGGCTGGAGGATCCCGCCGTGCTGCGCCGGCGCCTGGACATCTTCTGCCGCTGGACCATGCACGGCATCGCCATCGCCGTGGTGGACCAGGGCGGCGGTTTCGACGCCGACCTGGCCCCGGCGGTTACCGGCAACAAGGCGCGCTCGGGCCGCGGCTTCGTCTTCATGCGCTCGCTGGCCTCGCGGGTGACGGTGACCGATGGCGGACGCTGCACCGTCCTCCAGTTCGACCGCTGACGGAGCCGCCATGGCCGCGCCCGCCCTGTCGCTGTCGGATTGCCGTGTCCTGATCGTCGACGACAATGAATTCAACCGCAAATCGCTCGCCCTGGTGATCCGCCGGGCCGGCATCACCGACATCGCCTTCGCCGAGAACGGACGGGAAGGGCTGGCGGCGGTCGACCGTTTCCGCCCCGACCTCGTGCTGCTCGACGTCGACATGCCGGTGATGAATGGCTGGGAAATGTGCGAGGCGCTGCGCCGCAACGCGACGCACGAGGAGTTGCCGGTGCTGTTCCAGACCGCGCTGGACAGCGACGACGAGCAGGTCCGTTGTTTCGAGGCCGGCGGCAACGACTTCATCTCCAAGCCGATCAAGCCGGGCGAATGCGTGGCCCGCGTCCGCCATCAGCTGGAAAAGCGCAAGCTGTTCAACGACCTCGCCACCTTCCGCGAGCGGGTCCAGCGCGAGCTGTCGCATGCCCGCGCCATGCAGACCTCGCTCCTGCCGGAAAACCGGCGGCTGGTCGAGGTGGCGGAGCGCTACGGCCTCACCCTCGATGCCCATTTCGAAACCTCGTCCGAACTGGGCGGCGATTTCTGGGGGCTCTACCCGCTGGGGGATGGGCGGCTCGGGCTGTTGATGGTCGATTTCGCCGGGCATGGCATCACGGCGGCGATCAACACCTTCCGCCTGCACACGCTGATCGACCGCCTGCCGATGCAGCACATGGCGCCGTCGCAATGGCTGGGACAACTGAACGCCGCGTTGAAGGACGTGCTGCCGACCGGCCAGTTCGCCACCGCCTTCTTCGGCATCCTCGACCTCGCCATCGACACGCTGACCTTCGCCGCGGCGGGCTCGCCCAATCCGGTGCTGGGAACGCCGGGCGGCCCCAAGCGGAACGGGCCGGACATCCGCCTGCTCGATTCGGCGGGGCTGGTGCTGGGCGCCTCGCGCCGGGCGCGGTATGTCGACCAGAGCCATCGCCTGCCGCGTGGCGGCTTCCTGTTCCTCTACAGCGATGCCCTGATCGAATGCGGCGGGGAGGGGACCGCTCCGCTGGGCCAGGATGCCGTCCCCGATTTCGTCCGTGACGGGCTGGCCCGCGACCGCCAGCACCCGTTGCGCCCGATGATGGACAGCTTCTATGCCCGCACCAGCCTGCCGCTGCGCGACGATCTGACCGCCGTCTGGGTCGCCCGGCGGGCCTGAGGCCCGACCGGCGAGAGAGGATGATCAGGGCGCGAACTGTTCCTTCAGGATGCGCTCCTCGAAATTCAGCTCGGGGTCGAACAGCAGGGTCAGGCCGACATCGCGGCACTCCTGCACCTCGACCCGCAGAACCTCGCGCACCTCGGTGAAGTCGGCGACGGCGCTGACCGGGCGCTTGGTCTCCTCCAGCACGTCGAAGGTGATGCGGGCGGCATGCGGAAGCAGGGCGCCACGCCAGCGCCGCGGGCGGAAGGCGCTGATCGGGGTCAGGGCCAGCACCCCGGCGTTCAGCGGGACGATCGGGCCATGGGCCGACAGGTTGTAGGCGGTGCTGCCGGCCGGCGTCGCCACCAGGGCGCCGTCGCAAATCAGCTCGGGCAGCCGGACCACCCCGTCGATGGTGATGCGCAGCTTGGCCGCCTGGCGCGTCTCGCGCAGCAGCGAGACCTCGTTGATGCCGAGCGCCTCGACCCGTTCGCCATTCATCCGCGTCGCCACCATGCGCAGCGGATGCAGCCGGACATGCTGGGAGGCCACGATGCGCTCCGCCAGATCCTCCTCGCGGTAGGCGTTCAGCAGGAAGCCGACCGACCCGCGATTCATGCCGTAGACCGGGGTCGGTCTTTCGCGGTTGCGGGTCAGCGCCCGGTGCAGCGTTTCCAGCAGGAAGCCGTCGCCGCCCAGCGCCACCACCACGTCGGCCTCGTCGGCGATGGCGTTGCCATAGCGGTGGACCAGCCTGGTGCGGGCGGCGCGCGCCTCGTCGGTGTCGGCGCAGGCGAAGGCGATGCGCAGCGCGTCGGGCGCGGGCAGCAGGGGCGCCTGCGCATCGGCGGACGGGATGTCGGCTGGCTGCATGGTGGCCTTCGGGGCGGCTGGGTCGGTCATGGCGCGACCATAGCGCAGTCCGGCCTTCCGGCAAAACCATCGCGCGGTGACGAAGCGATGCAAAACAGCGCAACCGTCGGCCGCACCCCTTGGCCACACAACGGGAAAGGGGGCCGCGGACGGCCCCCTTTTTCACCATGCGGGACGGATCGGCCGGGGTTACTCGGCCATCTCCGACACCATCTCCTCGTCGTCGTCGCCGGAGGTGCGCTTCGGCCGGCTGCCTTCGGTATAGTCGAAGGCCGGCTTGTCGTCCTTGACGGTGACCTTGACCAGACCGCCCTTGCTGAGCTTGCCGAACAGCAGCTCCTCCGCCAGCGGCTTCTTGATGTATTCCTGGATCACCCGGCCGAGCGGGCGGGCGCCATAGAGCGGGTCATAGCCCTTCTTGCCCAGCCACTCGCGCGCCTCCTCGTTCAGCTCGATGGACACGCCGCGGTCTTCCAGCTGCGCTTCCATCTGCATGATGAACTTGTCGACGACGCGGTTGATCACCTCCTGCGTCAGCGGCGCGAACGGGATGATCGCGTCGAGGCGGTTGCGGAACTCCGGCGTGAACATCTTCTCGACCGCTTCGATGTCCTCGCCGACCCGGCGGTCACGCTCGAAGCCGATGGCGGGCTTGGCCATGTCGGCCGCCCCGGCGTTCGAGGTCATGATCAGGATGACGTTGCGGAAATCGACGATCTTGCCGTTGTGATCGGTCAACTTGCCGTGGTCCATGATCTGCAACAGGATGTTGAACAGATCCGGATGGGCCTTCTCGATCTCGTCCAGCAGCAGGACGCAATGCGGGTGCTGGTCGATGGCGTCGGTCAGCATGCCGCCCTGGTCGAAGCCGACATAGCCCGGCGGGGCGCCGATCAGCCGCGACACCGTGTGCCGCTCCATATACTCCGACATGTCGAAGCGGGTCAGCTCGATGCCGAGCGTCATGGCGAGCTGGCGGGCCACCTCGGTCTTGCCGACACCGGTCGGGCCGGTGAACAGGTAGTTGCCGATCGGCTTCTCCGGCTCGCGCAAGCCGGCCCGCGCCAGCTTGATCGCCGAGACCAGCGCGTCGATCGCCTTGTTCTGGCCGAAGACCATCGTCTTCAGGTCGCGCTCCAGGTTCAGCAGCGTCTCCTTGTCGTCGCGGCTGACCGACTTCGGCGGGATGCGGGCGATCTTGGCGACCACCGCCTCGACGTCCTTCACGCCGATCTTCTTGCGGCGCTTGTTCTCCGGCAGCAGCATCTGCGCCGCCCCGACCTCGTCGATGATGTCGATCGCCTTGTCGGGCAGCTTGCGGTCACCGATGTATTTGGCCGACAGCTCGACCGCGACGCGGATGGCGTCGTTGGTGTAGGTGACCTTGTGATGCTTCTCGTAATAGGGCTTCAGGCCCTGGAGGATCTTGATCGCGTCCTCGATCGACGGCTCGTTGACGTCGATCTTCTGGAAGCGGCGGACCAGCGCCCGGTCCTTTTCGAAATAGCTGCGGTATTCCTTGTAGGTGGTCGAGCCGATGCAGCGCAGCGAACCCGACGCCAGCGCCGGCTTCAGCAGGTTGGACGCGTCCATCGCCCCGCCCGAGGTGGCGCCGGCGCCGATCACCGTATGGATCTCGTCGATGAAGAGGATGGCCCCCTCCGTCGCCTCGAGCTCCGACACGACGGCCTTCAGCCGTTCCTCGAAATCGCCGCGATAGCGCGTGCCGGCCAGCAGCGAGCCCATGTCGAGCGCGAAGATGGTGGCGTTGCGCAGCACCTCCGGCACTTCCTGCTGGACGATGCGGCGGGCGAGGCCCTCGGCGATGGCGGTCTTGCCGACGCCGGGGTCGCCGACATAGAGCGGGTTGTTCTTCGACCGCCGGCACAGGATCTGGATGGTCCGTTCGACCTCCTGCTCCCGGCCGATCAGCGGATCGATCTTCCCGCCCGACGCCTTCTTGTTCAGGTTGACGCAATAAGCCTCGAGTGCTTCGCTGCCTTTTTTCACGACCTTCTCCGCCGCCGCCTCGTCGTCGGCGCCCGAGACCCGCTTGGTATCCGAGCGGCCCGGAGCCTTCGCGATTCCGTGAGAGATGTAGTTGACCGCGTCGAACCGGGTCATCTCCTGCTCTTGCAGGAAATAGACCGCGTGGCTCTCGCGTTCAGAGAACAAGGCGACGAGCACGTTTGCTCCCGTCACCTCCTCACGTCCCGACGACTGGACGTGGATGGCCGCACGTTGCAGAACCCGCTGGAAGCCAGCCGTCGGCTTGGCGTCGTCGGGCCTGTTCGTGATAAGGTTCGCAAGCTCGTTGTCGAGATAGTCAGAGAGTTCCGCGCGCAGTCGGTCGAGATCGATCCCGCAGGCGCGCAAGACGGCGGTAGCATCGGAGTCTTCGGTCAACGCGAGAAGCAGATGTTCGAGCGTCGCGTATTCATGCCTGCGCTCGTTCGCGTGGGCCAGGGCTCGGTGCAGCGTCTGTTCCAGGTTACGCGACAGCATGTGTGGGTCTAATCCTTTTCTAACGTGCATTGCAGCGGGTGCTGGTGCTGGCGCGCAAAGTCCATCACCTGCGTGACTTTCGTCTCCGCCACCTCGTAGGTGAACACGCCGCACAACCCCACACCCCGCCGGTGCACATGCAGCATGATCTGGGTCGCTTCCTCGCGCGATTTGCTGAAGAAGCGTTCGAGAACGAGAACGACGAACTCCATGGGAGTGTAATCGTCGTTCAGCATCAATACCTTGTACATCGACGGCTTTTTTGTCTTCGGCTTGGCCTTTACGACCACGCCGCTGTTCGTGCCGTCGTTGCCCCGCTTGTCAGAGTCGGCCATGGTCCCAGTCGAATGTCATCGCGATGCACTGTCACTGGAATGATATGGTCATTTCGGCCGTGCTGGGAAGGGGCCGTTTTCGGTTCCCCTCCATTTGGCAGACCCTCCTTTGGTCCACAGGCCCTTCCGTTACCCAGGAATAGGAGACACCTCTTTCGGATGGGCCGCAATCGGCGGAAAACCCTAGGCGTCGTTCGGGGGAAAACCCTAGGCGTCTTTCCTGGCGCCGCGCCGCAAAAAGGGCCGCCGTACCGGGACGCCGAATGCGAAACGGCCCGGCATCCCTGTCCGGGGTGCCGGGCCGCTGCGATGTGATCCGTCAGGTGGGCTCGGATACCCGGCGCTCAGGTCCCGCCTTTGCCCCGGCCCATCCCCATCGCTCAGGCGGCGACCGGCTTCTTCGACAGGATCTCGACGGTGGCGTTGACGCGGGCGCTCAGCGGGGCCAGCGCCTCGGTGGCGATCTTGACGGTCAGTTCCTGCAGCTTGGTGCTCTCGGCCAGCAGCGCGTCCAGGCTGGACTTGGTGTAGGCGCTTTGCAGCTCGACCAGCTCCTGGATCGTCTTCACCGCCAGCAGGGACTTGGCGTTCGACACACCCTTCTCCAGCGAGGACTGGGTGAAGGCGGCGACCTGCTTGCCGGCCTCTTCGGCGCCCTTGGCGACCACGGTGCCCGACTTGACCAGCGCGTCGACATTCTCCTTGGTGAGAACGGTCAGCTCGTCATAGCTCTTCAGCACCTTGGCGGACGCCTTCTCGATCTGCTCCTGCTGGGCCTTCACCAGGCCCTCGACATTCTGCTTGGCGGTGGCGATGGCGTCTTCGACGGACTTGGTGACGGCGGCGATCTGGTCGGACATGGGTAAGCTCCTTGCGCTCTCTTTTGGGGGGCGACCGCGCGGCCCCGGCGAAGCGGCGGCCGGACGCGGCATGGACTTCGGTCCCTCGGACCCCGTCAGGGCGGGCGCCCGAGCTATGTTGCACTGCAACATGAGCAAAAGATAGGCGGAGCCGGGCGCCGAGTCAACGGGCGAATTGTGCGCTGCACAAAATCTTCCGGCGCGCAGGAGGATGCCCCGTGACGGCTTGTTTGGCGGCCCGGTGGCAATCCGGATGCGCACGCAAAACGGCCCGGCAACCGCGTGAGGGTTGCCGGGCCGTCGGCGATGCCGGGGCTTGGCCGAACAGCGGTTCGGCCCCCCTAAGTCGGCAGCCGTCCCGTCAGGCGGCGATCGGCTTGGAGAAGGTCTCGACCGTCGCGGTGACGCGGGCGTTCAGCGGGGCCAGCGCGTCGTTGGTGACCTTGGTGCCCAGCTCCTGCAGGCGGCTGGTCTCGGCCAGCAGCGAGTCGAAGCTGGACTTCAGGAAGTCGTTCTGCAACTCGACCACTTCCTGCAGGGTGCGGGCGGTCAGCAGGGCCTTGCCGGTGGTGATGGACTTGTCCAGTGCCGACTGGCCGTAGGCGACGACCTCGCGTCCCAGATCCTCGGCGCCCTTGGCGGCGATGGTGCTGCTGGCGATCAGCGCCTCGACATTGGCCTTGCCGGCGGCCTGGAGATCCTCGTAGCTCTTCAGCAGCTGCGCGGCGGTCTTCTCGAACTGCTCCTTGGCGGCGGTCGCGGTCTGCTCGAACTGCTTGACCGTCTGCTCCTGGCCAGCCTTCACCAGGCCCTCATACTGTTCCTTGGCCTGGGCGGCGACGGTTTCGAGCGACTTCGGCGAGAACTGGTTCATGGCGCGCGTTCCTTCCTGGCTGATGGCGGCCCGGCTGATGCCGGCTTTTGGATGATGGACCTGATTTGCTGACCTGACTTGCTGACCTGTCTGGCGAGACCGGCCGCCGCCATGCGTGGCACGGGACCCGCCGGCGGCGTGGCGCGTTGCGTTTTCACGCTGTGCAGCCGTCGCCGTGACGGTCCCGGCACCGCGTGGAATACCGGGGAATGCTGCACTGCAATATAAGACTTTTATGGGCTAAGCACGGCGCGGTGTCAACAGTCCGATCGGAGGGTATCGGGCGTACCACCCTTCAGCCGCGCCGCGTCCCGGCCGCGCGAAATTCCATCCGCGGCCTCGTCCCCGCCGTTGTCGGCCGGCGCCGTCGATGGCCTTGATGGCGGAATTCTTTAACGAAGACTTTACCGAGGCTGCGACAAGTGTAGCGTGGCCGTGGGCGGCATCCGCCCTGGCCAATGGTCAGGTGCGGCGCTTGGACGCGGCGCGCCCGACCGTCCGCTCTCAAGGCCGCATTTCGGGACCCTTTCGATCATGACCTATTGCCTTGGCATCAAGACCCGCGACGGCCTGATCGGTCTGTCGGACGGCCGGATCACCAGCGGCTCGCAACTCTCGTCGGCCCGCAAGGTGACGATGATGGGCAGCGGCGGCGACCGCTTCTTCATCATGAATTCCGGCCTGCGCAGCGTCCGCGACAAGACGCTGGCCTATCTGCGCCGCGACATGCAGAAGCGCCGGGGCGAGTCCTATCCCACCATGCTGGACGCGGTGTCGGCCTTCACCGCCTGCCTGCGGCAGGTCGCCGCGGAGGACCGGGAGTCGCTGGAGGCGTCCAAGCTGAATTTCAACCTGCACGCCATCATCGGCGGACAGTTGGCCGAGGACCGCGAGCCCTACATGTTCCTGGTCTATCCGGAGGGCAACTGGATCGAGGTGGACGAGCGCACACCCTACCTGTCGATCGGCGCCACCGCCTATGGCAAGCCGATCCTGGACCGGGCGCTGACCTATGGCACCGACATGCAGACGGCGCTGAAGCTGGCCTATCTCTCCTTCGACAGCACCCGCTTCTCGACCAACGACGTCGGCTTTCCGATCGACATGGTGTCCTACCACGCCGAATCGCGCAGCTGGCGCCAGTCCAACTATGATTACGACGATCTGGGCGAACAGCGCCAGTGGTGGAACCGCAACCTGACCGAACTGGCCCGCCGCATGCCGGACGGCCCGTGGGTCGAGACGCTGGTGCCCGAGGAGATGCGCGTGCGCCGGACCGCCGACGAGACGGCCTGATCCGGTATCCGCGCCGACCGGCGCGGCGGCGGCATCAGTCCCGCGGAAGGGCGCTCAACAGCAGCGCCCCGAAGGGGGCGGTCGGACCGACCAGCCCGTAATGGCCGCGTCCGTCGCGGCCGATCCGCACCTCGAAGAAGACGCCGCCGTCGGCCAGCTGGCCGGAGGAGGGCAGGGTACGCGGCGCGTCGTCGGGAGCCGGCAGTCCGGGAAAGGCGATGCCGGTGGCGTCGATGCCGCGCAGAAGCTCCGGGAAGCCGGCGTCGGTGAAGCGGCTCGACGGGTAGCGGTAGGCGGTGAAGAACCACTGACCGCCCCGGCAGCCGCTGATCAGCCAGTAGAAGCCGTTGGAGGGCAGCCGCAGCCCGTCCGGCGGCGGGTCGAAGGCCCCGTCCTCGCGCAGGCGGCCGATGAAGCTGTCATATTGCGTGGCATCGAGTTGCAGCGTCGCGGTGCGGCCGCGGGCGGCGGAGAACGGGTCGGCCAGGGTCAGGCGGGCGAGGTCGGTCGCCTCGATCACATGGGCTTCCACGGCCGCGCCGCCGCGGTCGGCCTCCCGGACGATGTCGTAGGTCCGCACATGCCGGTTGTAGTCGGCGTTGAAGATCAGGCGGAAGCGGTCGGCGCCATCCTTGCCGCAGCTCGACCGCAGATCGTCGCCGTTCAGGTAGCTGAACCAGGTCAGCTTGCGCGCCAGCGGATTGTCGGTCGGCCCGAGCGAACCGCAGCCGGCGAGCGCCAGCAGCGATGCCGCCATGGCCGCCGCGGCGATGGCGCGGGCGGTCCGGTGGCGGCGGACAGGGAGCCTTGCGGTTCTTTGTTGACCCTGGTTCATTGTCGCTTGCCTCGCGTCGGCGGCCCCTGGTAGGTGGAGCATGAAGGGTGAAACGGCAAGCCCGGCCCTGCCGTTTCCACCGCTTCCCAATTCCTAATCCCCAGGACCCGCGATTTTGGCCACAAACACCGAGAAAAGCCAAAGCGGTAAATTAACGAATTCATGCTAGACACTGATTTCGCACGAATTTACCATCGAACCAAGCACCAGGATCTAGCGGTTGGCGGGGCCATCATGAGTGTAACGCGCAACACCGTTCGTAACGGATTGTTTCCGTTCGCCTTTCGCGCGGCGGATGCGGCCGGTGGGCGGAGTGCGGCGGGTGTCGGTCGCCATCTGCTCGCGGCCGCCGCGCTGCTGGGGATGGTGACGGCCGGGTCCTGCCTGTCCGCGGCCGAGGCGCTGGCGGCGAAGGCCGCGGCCATCGTGGTCGATGCCCGGACCGGGCAGGTGCTGATCGACCAGGACGCCGACGCCATCACCCATCCGGCGTCGCTGACCAAGATGATGACCCTCTACCTGACCTTCGACGCGCTGGAGGATGGTCGCCTGACCCTCGACCAGCAGTTGCCGGTCTCGTCCTGGGCGGAGAGCATGTCGCCGACCAAGCTCGGCCTGCGCGCCGGCCAGACGCTGAAGGTGGAGACGGCGATCCTCGGCCTCGTCACCAAGTCGGCCAACGACGCCGCCGTCGTCCTGGCCGAGGCGCTGGGCGGCACCGAATCCCGCTTCGCCGAGATGATGACGCGCAAGGCCCGCGAGCTGGGGATGCGCCACACCGTCTACCGCAACGCCTCCGGCCTGCCGAACATGGAGCAGGTGACCACCGCCCGCGACTATGCCGCGCTGTCCCGCGCGCTGATGCGCGACCATGCCAAATACTACCCCTATTTCAGCCGCCGCAATTTCGTTTATGGCGGCCGGACCCTGCCCAACCACAACCGCCTGATGTCCCGCTACGAGGGCATGGACGGCATCAAGACCGGCTACACCGTCGCCTCCGGCTTCAATCTCGCGGCGTCGGCGGTGCGCGACGGGCGGCGTCTGGTCGGCGTGGTGCTGGGCGGCAAGTCGGCCGTCTCGCGCGACAACAAGATGGCGGCGCTGCTCGACCAGGCCTTCGGCCGGCCCAACCGCGGCCGCGACGACGAGCCGGTGGTGGCGAGCCTCGACACCAGCCGGTCCGACGCCGTCGACGGCGAGGGGGACGATGATGACGAGGATACCGAAGAGACGGTGGTGAAGGCCGCCAAGCCGGTCCGCGCCTCCTTGCAGACCGCGGCGGTCCCGGCCGCCCCGGAGCGGCCGGAGAAGTCCGCCGGCAATGCCTCCTCGCGTTGGGGGGTTCAGGTCGGCGCCTTCTCCAGCAAGGCGGCGGGCAACAAGGCGGTGGCGCAGGCGGTCAAGCAGGCGCCGTTCCTGCTGCGCTCGGCCAAGGCCAGCGTGGTCGAGGCGAAGACCGGCAAGGACACCGTCTATCGCGCCCGCCTGATCGGTCTGGACGAGAAGGATGCCCGCAAGGCCTGCTCCGTCCTGACCAAGAGCGGGCACCATTGCGTCGCCGTGTCGCCCGGCGAGCGCGGCTGACGCCCGTCCCTTTCCGTTTCGGGAGTTACCCACGCGCCGCGGCGGCGCATCCCTTGAGGAACGCCAGCGCCGGCGCCAGCGCGCCGGCCAGCCCCTCCGCGAGCAAGGCCCGTCGCGCCGGATCGGCTTTTGGCCGATCGAGCTCCGCTTCCAGGGCGCGGGCCGCCCGGCGCAGGTCGAGGCAGCCATATTGGCCCGACACGCCGGCGATCTTGTGCGCCATCGCCCCGGCGGTGCCCAGGTCTTCCTGTCTCAAGGCCTCGTTCAGCGCCTGCCCGTGCTCGCGCAGCACCTCGGCGGTTCTTTCGATCAGTTCGGCGGCACGGGCGGCGGGCAGAATCTCCCGCATCGTCCTGATCGCCCCCTCGTCGAATGCCGGTTCGGCCGCCGGTTCCGCCGCCGTCGGCGCCGGCCGCGCCGACCCATCCGGCAGACCCGCCAGCATGTCGAGCCGCAGCGGCTTGGCCAGCACGCCGTCGGCGCCGCAGCCGGAACAGCGGTCGTTGCCCCGCCAGCCGGCGCTGGCCGTCAGCATCAGGATACGCGGCGCCGCACCGTGCGGCAGCCGGCGGATGGCCCGCACCGCCTGGTCCCCCGGCAGGTCGGGCAACTCCAAATCCATCAGGATCAGGTCGAAGATGGTGTGTGTGGCGGCGGCGACCGCGGCGGCGCCATCCGCCACCGCCACCACCCGATGGCCGGCCCGTTCCAGCACGGCGCGTGCGGCGAGGCGGGTGACCGTCTCGTCCTCCACCAGCAGAATATGCATGTGGGACGTGCCCCCCGTCCGCTCCGCCGTCATGCCGGCCCGCTCTTTCCGGTTGATGTGAGGAGATCAGTTTATAGCGTTGTGCGTTTAATATGAAACGCACAACGCTATGGCTTTATGTCTGACGATCGGATTCACGCTTCAAATCGATTCCGATTTTACGCGATCCGATCTAGCCGGTCCGACGCCGTCGCGCATCCCCACGGTCGGGGAATCCGTTTTACGCGATCCGATCTACATCTGGGTGAACATCGGATCCTCAATCCGGTGCAGGCGGCCGGCGCCGGTCATCGCGGCGCGCAGCAGCAAGGTCTTGCGGCGGGCGGCGGCGAGCTTGGTCACCGGCGCCTCGCGCAGGATTTCCGCGCCATAGGCGTCGGCGACCATCACGCCGCAGTCCGGCGGGATCAACTCGGTCGGGAAACCGTCATCGACGGCGAAATAGAAGGCATCGCACCAGTCGCGGTATTCCCGCCATTTCTGGTCGGAGCGGAAGTCGGGCACGCCGCTCTTCACCTCGATGATCAGGATGCCGCCGGCCTCGTCGATGGCGAGCACATCGGCCCGCCGGCCGCTCGCCAGCCGGAATTCGGTCAGGCTGGCATAGCCGCGCATCGCCAGAGCCCGCCGCACGCCGCGGAAGATCGGCGGGGCTCCCCCGGCCGGCAGGCCGGGATCCTCAGGACCAGCCGGCAGGCCGGGCTTGCCGGGGCGGGAGTCCGCATCGGATACCGATGCGGCGATATCGTCGCTCATCGGGCGCCACCACCATCGAAACAGGAACGGGTCAGGAACATGACTGGGACAATGACCGGTCCGCGGCCTGGTGCCAAGGGGCAAAAGCCGGGGGGCCGGATCAGCCCAGCCAGATCAGCCTGTCCGGATCAGTCCGGCAGGATGACGGGCGGCAGGGGGGCCGGTCGGCAGCGGTCACGCGGCAGGCTGCGCTCGGCCGGGAACACCAGAACGACGGAGGTGCCGACACCGGGCTGGCTGGTCAGTTCCATCCGTCCGCCATGCATCTCCACCAGCCGCTTGACGATTGGCAGCCCCAGGCCGGTCCCGCAGGAGTTGCGGGCGATGGTGGAGTCCGGCGGATCGAACGGGTCGAGAATGCGGGGAAGATCGGCGGTCGGGATGCCGACACCGGTGTCGGCCACCATCACGCCGATCCCGCCATCGGGCATCAGGTGAGCGGTCAGCACCACCTCGCCGCCAGGGCGGGTATGGGTGACGGCGTTGGATAGCAGGTTGGTCAGCATCTGGGTCAAGGACTGGGCGTCGCCTTGCAGCAGCGGCAGGTCGGGCGCCACCTCGCGTCGCATGATGACGCCGCCTTCCGCCGCCGCCTCCCGCAGGGCGGTGACGACCCGCAGCGAAAGCATGTCCAGGTCGACCCCTTCCGCCGCCATCGGCATGCCGCCGCCGTCGAGCCGCGACAGCTCGAGGATGTCGTCGATCAGCGCCAGCAGATGGGTTCCGGCATCGCGGATGTCGCCGACATAGCTGCGGTAGCGCGGATTGCCCAGCGGTCCGAACGCCTCCGTCAGCAGCATCTCCGAGAAGCCCAGCACCGCGTTCAGCGGCGTCCGCAACTCGTGGCTCATCTGCGCCAGGAAGGCGCTCTTGGCGCGGCTGGCGGCCTCCGCTTCGCCGCGGGCGGCGCGGGCCTCGGCCTCGCGCAGCCGCAGCCGCTCCTCGTTCAGCTTCAGCATGGTGACGTCGGTGTAATGGACCAGCACGCCGCCCGGCACCGCATGTTCGCGGCTGAGCAGCCAGCGCCCGTCCGCCAGGGGCACGACCATCGGCGGCTCCAGCCGGTGATGGCGGTCCAGCCTCGCGGCGATCCAGGCGGCGCGTTCCTCTTCCGTGGCCAGGCGCGGGTCGGCCAGGGCGAAGCCGCGGGCCAACTCCTCGAACGGCACGCCGGGAACAAGCCTGTCGGCGATGGTCGGCAGGTCCCTCTTCAGCCGCTCATTCGCATGAACCAGCCGGTCCTCATGATCGAACAGGGCGAAGCTCTCGGCGCTGAGGTCCAGGGCGGCGGTCAGGTTCTCGGCCAGCGCCTCGGCGATGGAGGAAGTCTCGGGGCCGAGATCGGTCAGGACGGCGCACAGCCCGCCGGGCGTCGGACCGGCCGCCACGCGCCAGCGCACCGGTATGGTGCCGCGCCATGCCGAAACGGTGCGTTGCACCGGGCCGTGCAAGGCATCGGCCAGCGTGGCGAACAGGGTCGGACAGGCGGCATCGGTGCCGCCGCCGCGCAGCCGCCGTCCGGCCAGCGGAGCGATGCCCAACAGCCGCTCCGCCGCCCGATTGGCCGAGCGCCATTCCAGATCGGTCAGCGCGCCGGCGCCGTCATGGAGCGCCTCCAGTATCGCGACGGCGTCCGGAAGTTGCAGCATGGCGAACAGCATCGGATCGGCGGACGGGAATTCCCCGGACCCGGTCCCATCACCTTTGCCATCGGCGCAAATCTGCGTGTCGCAATCCATCCCGGCATCATTGCGAACTATTCCTAACAAACGCTGAAGGTCGGGGTGGAACCATCGCCGGATATTTAGCGAATCGCGGCAGAACAGCGAGGGTGGCCAGGAAATACTTTGGATTTACCGAAAAAACAATGAAAGATTTGATTGTGAGTGACACCCTGACCTTCCCGTGCGATCCGCCGAATGGCGGGCTTTGCAACAAGCCATGCCTTCCCTACTGTTGGGTCCCATCAAGATATGCGGCATGGGAAGCAGGTGGAACCGTGAATGGCAGCCACGATGACGCCGGTGGCGCTGTGCCGCCGCTGCTGGTGTTCGGCGCCGATGGGCGGCTGGCCGACTGGACGCCGGCGGCGTCGGTTCTGCCGGGACTGGCCGGTCGCCTCAGCATCGGCCTTCAGGCCCATGAGCTGGAGTCCCGGTTGTCCGACGGGCCGGAGGCCGGAGCGCCCCCGGCGCGCAGGACGCAGACGCTTGCCGGGGGGGGAGCGCTCTGGTGGTTCGGCGGCTCCCCGTCCCGCTCGCCGCCCCCGGCCGAGCCGATGCGTGATCCGGTCGGCCGCCTTTTCGCGGCGGCGAGCCATGACCTGCGTCAACCTCTGGCCGCGCTGTCCCTGCTGATCGGCACGCTGGACAGCCGGCTCGATCAAGCGACCGGTGTCCGGCCCGAGGGGGGAACAGCCGCTCGCGACCTGTTGCGTTCGATGGCGCAGGCCGTTGAATCGATGCGCAGCATGGTCGACGGCCATTTCGACCTCGTCCGCCTGGAAAGCGGGCTGATCGAGCCGGACATCCGCACCCACGCGGTGAACGGGGTGCTGATGCGTTTGGCGCTGGAGGTGGCGCCGCGTTTCGCCGACCGTGGGCGGCATTTTACCGTGATGCCCTGCTCGGCCATGGTGAGAACCGATCCCGCGTTGCTGGAGCGGCTGCTGCATGGGCTGGTCGCCCACATCCTGCGTGGCACGGTGCGTGGCCGGGTGCTGCTCGGCTGCCGCGCCTGCGGCGACAGGCTGCGCATCGAGCTGTGGGACAGCGGCCTGGGCCTGACACCGCAACGGTTGGGATCCCTGCGGACCGAACTGGCGAAGCCGACGGGGGAGGGGGCGGGACTCCTGGGGCTCGATCTGACGCTGGTGCGCGGCCTTGCCTGCAAGCTCGGCCTCGGGGTGGAGATCCGGTCGGTTGAGGGACGGGGAACCGTTTTCACCGTTACGGTTCCGTTGTCCGTCGAACTGGAGGCGGGGGGCGCCGCCGAGGCGGCAGCCCTTTCCGGACGGGCGGCCTCCTCCCCGAACGCCCTTCCGAACGCCCCACCGAAGGCCAGCGCCGCGGACATCAGCCGCAGCCGTATCCTGGTGATCGAGGACGATCCCATGGTGCTGGCGGCGTTGGAGGCGCTGCTGGCGCAATGGGGGTGCCGAATCGTCGGGGCCGAGTCCTACGACATGGCGGTCGAGCGCATCGGCCGGGCGCCGGAGCCCGTCGACCTCATCATTTCCGATCTGCGGTTGAGGGGGGCGGCGAATGGAATCGTCGCGATCCGACAGATCGCCAAGCTGTTCGATCATCCGGTGCCCGGCATGATCCTGACCGGCGACACCGACCCCAAGCGACTGCGCGAGGCGCGCTTGTCCGGCTATCCCCTGCTTCACAAGCCGGTGGCGCCGCTCGCCCTGCGTGCCGCCGTCGTCCGCCTGATCGGCCGTGAACCGGTTTGATCGGCGGAAGAATGCGAATGAATTCTTCGCGTTCCGGAGAATTCCGGGGAGAAAAGCATCAGCGTTGTCGAACTTTGCCACCGTGCGATTACGTTTCTGAAACAGCGGCCGAGCTTATGCGGCAAAATGTCACTGGTGCGGTCCTATCATCATTGGGATAACGACCATGATGATCCCCCCAATGGTTAGAAAGATATCTTCTTTTGGTTTAGAACTGAACTTTAACATACCTATTTATGCCTTCCCTTCGCTATGATCCGATCCGGCCATTCCCTGTTCGAATGGGTTGGGTGGAGGTGTTCGGATGAAGCGGCGGTATCTGGAGGGGGGACGGACGCCGGCGCTATCGGTGATCGTCATCGCCGGGTTGTTCCTGTCGCTCGCAGCCTTTCTGCTTATCCGCAGCGCGACCCGCGATGCCGCGCATGCTCTGGCGGACCGTCAGGCGATCCAGCTCCAGGATGAGCTGAAGGCGCGTTTCGAACAGCAGAGCCTGCTGCTGCGCGCGCTCAGCGGTCCGTTGACCGGCCCCGCCCCGGTCACGGATGCCAGCTTCGCCACCGCTGTTGGTCCATTGCTGCCGCTCTATCCGAATTTGCGCGCCGTCGCTTGGGCGCGCCGGATCGCCGGGCGGGACGTGCCGTTGCTGGAACGGGCGATGCGGTCGGCCGGACACAGCTTCTTCACCGTGCGCGGTGCGGGGCCGGGCGGGCGCGATGCCGACGATCGATCGCCCGCCGATGAATTCGTCAATGTCCTCGTCGAGCCGCGCTCCGCCGACGGGCTGATCGGGCTGGACATGGCCGCACTCCCCGGCCAGCGCGACGTGCTTGTCCGCTCCTGCGCCGCCAACCGTGTCATCATCGCGGAAGGCGAGCCGCTGAAGGCGGAGCTGGGGATGAACACCGCGCTGATCTACCTGCCGGTCTATTCCCGCGAGGTCGATCGCGATGACGGGCTGGCCGAGGGCCGCCCGCTCTGCGACGTGCTGACCGGCTTCCTGTGGACCGGTTTCGATGTCGGGCGGTTGCTGCGGGATTCGGCCCGCCGGATCGGCTTGACCGTCGGCGACGCCTATCTGCTGGAGTCCCCGGAGCGGTCGGATGGGGCGCCGCCGCGCCTGCTGGCCGCCGAAGGGGCGCTCGGCGATTCCGGCGCGCTTTCCCATCCGCCGGAGCGGCCGCTCTCCGTCGAACAGCTCACCGGTCCCGCGGCGGCGCATGTCATCATCCGCGACATCGCCTATGGCGGACGGGTCTGGCGGCTGATCGTGCTGCCGCAAACGGCGCATTCGTTCGGCGCGGAGGACCGGCTGGCCTGGAGCATGCTGATCGGCGGTCTTCTGTTGACCGCCGGTGTCGCCGCCTACGTCCTGCGGGAGGCGCGGACCAAGCGCCTGTTGCAGACCGAGGCGCGGGCCCGCGCCGCCATGGCCCGCGCCCTGCGCGAGAGCGAGGAACGCTTCCGGCTGGCCCTGCGCTGTTCCAAGGTCACGCTGTTCAGCCAGGATCGCGAGCTCCGCCATTTATGGGTTTACTGCCCGCGCGCCGACCTGCGGCCGGAACGGATGATCGGGCACACCGACGCCGACCTCTTCCCGGAGGAGGAGGCGGAGCGGATGTCGGCGATCAAGCGCTCCGTGATCGACAGCGGGGCCGGGGCCCGGTGCGAGCTGCAACTGACCTATGGCGGCAGCCGCCGGGTGCTCGATCTGTCGGTCGAGCCGATGCGTGACGACACCAGCGCGGTGACCGGCATCATGTGCGCCGCCATCGATGTGACCGAATCGGCCGCCATCCGGGAGGCGCTGGCCCGTGCCCATGCCGAGGCGGAGCGGGCCAACGACGCCAAGAGCCGCTTCCTCGCCGCCGCCAGCCACGATCTGCGTCAACCTTTCCAGGCCATGAGCCTGTTCCATCACATCCTGATGTCGAAGCTGGACGATCCGGGTCAGCGCGAGGTGGCGACCAAGCTGGGAGAGGCGCTGACCGCCGGCAACATGCTGCTGTCGACCCTGCTCGATACCTCCGCGCTGGAGGTCGGCACCATCAAGCCGCGGGTCGTCGATTTCAAGGTTCAGACGATCCTGAGCCGCTTGACGGTGGAGATCGGCGACCAGGCGACCGACCGGGGGCTGCAACTGCGGACGGTCCCCAGTTCCGCCCGCGTGCTGAGCGATCCCATCCTGCTGGAGCGGATGGTGCGGAACCTGCTGGTCAACGCCCTGCGCTACACCGGCGAAGGCCGCATCCTGCTGGGGTGCCGCCGCCGCTCCGACGGCCAAGGCGGGTCGCGCCTGTCCATCGAGGTGTGGGACACCGGCCCCGGCATCGCCGAAGCGGAGATGACGGCGATCTTCGAGGATTTCTACCGCTGCGGCACCGACCAGCGTGACAGCGGGGGCGGGCTGGGGCTGGGGCTGTCCATCGTCCGCCGCATGGCCCAGGTGCTGGACCACCCCGTCGCCGTGCGGTCGCGGCCGGGACATGGCACGATGTTCGCCGTCAGCGTGCCGCTGGCCGAGCGGCATCGCGCCTGCTGCGCCGCCGCGGAATAGGGCCGCCGCCCGTCTTCCGTCATGCCGCACCGCGCAATCGTGGCAGTTCCGCCGGCCTTTCCGCTTTTCCATCCGCAGCCACGCAAGTTTCGGTTATGCTGCGTTTGCTCACTGATTCGAAACGGAACCAGTAACCAAGCTGCAACAATGGCTTGACGACTTTATTGATGTAGGTCATTGGGCGCCCTCGCCATAGGGGCTATTTCTTTCGCACAAGCACACTCCTTGGCGAAAGCTTGGAGGGTGAAGGTTCCGCTTCGACGGAACCCAACAAGATGGGGCCCGGCCCGTCGCCATGGCATGCCCTCCCAGGGGCGCCGGCGGCACGGGAATCCGGGCTTGGGAGGATACGGCCTGCCGCCGCGACGGATGCCCTGGTCACCGGGTCATCCGTTCCGGTCTCCGGCATTCGGGTTTCCGCCGCTTCCGGCGGGGTCCGTTGGTCGGGCGCCGCGATCCTTTTCAGGAGCATTCTAGTATGGACACCGCCATCGCCGCCGCCTCCTCCGCTCCGGCGGGTCGCAGCGGCATCGTTCAGACCGGCAGGAACGGCAGCCCCATGATCGAAAACGTCACCTTCGAGGAAATCCGCGTCGGCCAGCAGGCCAGCCTGTCGCGCCGCCTGACCATGTCCGACATCGAGCTGTTCGCGACGGTGTCCGGCGACCTCAACCCGTCCCATGTCGACGAGGATTACGCCGTCGACCACAAGGTGGTCGGCCATGGCATGTGGTCGGGCTCGCTGATCTCCGCCGTTCTCGGCACCCTGCTGCCCGGCCCCGGCACCGTCTATGTCGGCCAGGATCTGCGGTTCGAGCGCCCGGTGCTGCTCGGCGACATCGTCACCGTCACCGTGACCGCCAAGTCCAAGGACGCGGTGCGCAACACGGTCGTCTTCGACTGCCTGTGCGTCAACCAGGACGGCCGCACGGTCGCGACCGGCGTCGCCGAGGTGATCGCCCCGACCGAGAAGGTCCGCCGCGCCGCGGCGGAGCTGCCGCAGGTGCAGGTCATCCGCCATGACGGCCACGAGCTGATGCTGAAGAAGTGCGAGTCGTTGCCGCCGGTGCCGACCGCCGTCGTCCATCCCTGCGACGAAAGCTCGCTGCGCGGCGCCGTCGAGGCGGCCGAGGCCAACCTGATCGATCCGGTGCTGGTCGGGCCGGCGGCCAAGATCCGCTCGGTCGCCGACGCCCATGGCCTCGACATCTCGCGCTACCGCATCGTCGATGTCGCCCACAGCCATGCCTCGGCCGAGACCGGCGTGCGGCTCGCCCGCACCGGCGAGTGCGAGGCGGTGATGAAGGGCAGCCTGCACACCGACGAGCTGATGGGCGAGGTGGTGAAGAAGGAGACCGGCCTGCGCACCGGCCGGCGCGTTAGCCACGTCTTCGTGATGAACGTTCCGACCTACCCGCGGCCGCTGCTGATCACCGACGCGGCGATCAACATCTATCCGACGCTGGAGGACAAGGTCCACATCGTCCAGAACGCCATCGACCTCGCCAAGGTGCTGGGGGTCGAGGTGCCGCGCGTCGCCATCCTGTCGGCGGTCGAGACGATCAACACCAAGATCGCCTCGACGCTGGAGGCGGCGGCGCTGTGCAAGATGGCCGACCGCGGCCAGATCACCGGCGGCGTGCTCGATGGTCCGCTGGCCTTCGACAACGCCATCAGCCGCGAGGCCGCCATCACCAAGGGCATCAAGTCCGAGGTGGCCGGTCAGGCCGACATCCTGCTGGTTCCCGACCTGGAGGCCGGCAACATGCTGGCCAAGCAGCTGTCTTTCCTCGCCCATGCCGACGCCGCCGGCATCGTGCTCGGCGCCCGCGTGCCGATCATCCTGACCAGCCGCGCCGACACCGTCCGCACCCGTCTGGCCTCCTGCGCCGTGGCCGTGCTGTCGGCCGCCGCCCGCCGCCGCGGCGCCGCCTCCGCGGCCGAGTGAGAGAATCCAAGCCCATGCCCAACGCGATCCTCGTCATCAATGCCGGCTCCTCCAGCCTGAAATTCTCGCTGTTCCGGGATCAGGACGGCGGGGATCCGGTGGTCACCATCAACGGCCAGATCTCGGGCATCGGCACCCAGCCGGTGTTCGAGGCCAAGGACGCCCAGCGCCGTCCGCTCGCCGAGAAGAGCTGGGGGGCGGGGGAGGCCGGCGACCGCACCGCCCTGCTGTCCTATCTGCTCGACTGGATCGAGGAGCGGCTGGACGGGGCGACGCTGATCGCCGCCGGCCACCGGGTGGTGCATGGCGGCGTGCGCCATGCCGCCCCGGTGCTGCTGACCCCGGCCGTGCTGGAGGAGCTGGACGGTCTGGTGCCGCTGGCGCCGCTGCACCAGCCGCACAATCTCGCCGCCATGCGGGCGCTGGCGGAGGCGCATCCGGAGCTGCCGCAGGTCGCCTGTTTCGACACCGCCTTCCACCGCAACCAGCCCTGGCAGGCGCAGACCTTCGCCATCCCGCGCGAGCTGACGGAGGAGGGCGTGCGCCGCTACGGCTTCCACGGCCTGTCCTACGAGTATATCGCCCGCCGCCTGCCGGAGATCGCGCCGGATCTGGCCGACTCGCGGGTGGTGGTCGCCCATCTCGGCAGCGGCGCCAGCATGTGCGCCATCCATGGCGGGCGCAGCGTCGACAGCACCATGGGCTTCACCGCGCTCGACGGCCTGCCGATGGGCACCCGCTGCGGCACCATCGACCCCGGCGTGCTGATCTATCTGATGCGCAAGGGCATGGATGCCGGCGCCATCGAGAAGCTGCTCTACAACAAGTCCGGCCTGCTCGGCGTGTCGGGCATCTCCAACGACATGCGCGCCCTGCTGGAAAGCGGCGACCCGCATGCGCAGGAGGCGGTCGAGCTGTTCTGCTTCCGCATCGCCAAGGAGACCGGCGCGCTCGCCGCCTCGATGGGCGGGGTGGATGCCGTGGTGTTCACCGCCGGCATCGGCGAACGCTCCGCCCCGGTGCGGGCGCGGGTCGGCGACAAGCTGGCCTGGATGGGGATCGAGATCGACGCGGCGGCCAACGAGGCCAACGCGACGAGGATTTCGACTCCGGCCAGCCGCCTGCCGGTCTATGTCATCCCGACCGACGAGGAACGGATGATCGCGCTGCACACGCGGAAGCTGCTGACGGGGCGGTGAGGGTTTGCTGGGGGCGCCTGCTGACGGTGCCCCCGACATCTCCCTGGAGCCCTGTCCCCATTCGGTGCTAGCTCACCCCTGACATCAAGCATCCGTTCGGGGAAGCCGTGGTCCGGCCCTATCTGCCGTTGAACGCCCTGCGTGCCTTCGAGGCGTCGGCGCGGCATCTCAACTTCACCCGCGCCGCCATCGAGCTGCGCGTCACCCAGGCCGCCGTCAGCCATCAGGTCAAGCTGCTGGAGGATCGGCTGGGCGCCAGCCTGTTCCACCGCCTGCCGCGCGGCCTCGCCCTGACCGACGAGGGACGGGCGCTGTTGCCGACGCTGGAGGAGGCGTTCGACCGCATCGGCGGCCTGCTCGACCAGTTCGAGGGCGGGCGCTTCCGCGAGGTGCTGACGGTCGGCGCCGTCGGGACCTTCGCCGTCGGCTGGCTGCTGCCCCGCCTGCCGCGCTTGCGCGAGGCGCATCCCTTCGTCGACCTGCGCCTGTCCACCAACAACAACCGTGTCGACATCGCGGCGGAGGGGCTGGATTACGCCATCCGCTTCGGCGACGGCGCCTGGCACGGCACCGACGCGGTCCGGCTGTTCGATGCGCCGCTGTCGGTGCTCTGTCCGCCGGAGATCGCGCGGCGCCTGCGCGAACCGGCCGATGTCGGGCGCGAGACCCTGCTGCGCTCCTACCGTTCGGACGAATGGCCGGGCTGGTTCGCCGCCGCCGGGGTCGAGCCGTCGGCGATGCCGCCGGTCAAGGGACCGGTCTTCGACTCCTCCTCGCTGATGGTGGAGGCGGCGATCCAGGGGGCCGGGGTGGCGCTGGCCCCGGTGGCGATGTTCCGCCGGCCGCTGGCGCTCGGCCTGATCGAACAGCCCTTCGCCGTCACCGTGTGCAAGGGCGCCTATTGGCTGACGGCGCTGAAGTCGCGGCCGGAGACGGCGACCATGCGCGCCTTCCGCGACTGGCTGTTCGCCATGATCGCGGAAGGCGCGGCAGGGTAAGGGGGAGGCCGCCCTTACCGGTGCGCCCGCCACCACGCCATCAGCCCGGTGGTGGAGCTGTCATGCGCTCTCTCGGCCGGGCCGCTCTCCATCTCCGGCAGGATGGTGTTGGCCAGCTGCTTGCCCAGCTCGACGCCCCACTGGTCGAAGCTGTTGATGTCCCAGACGATGCCCTGGACGAAGACCTTGTGCTCGTAGAGCGCGATCAGGGCGCCCAGCGTCGCCGGGGTCAGGCTCTCCATCAAGATGGTGTTGGACGGGCGGTTGCCGGGGAAGACGCGGTGGGGCACCAGCGCCTCGACCTCATCCGCCGGCTTGCCGGCCTTGACCATCTCCGCCCGCACCTCGTCGGCGGTCTTGCCGCGCATCAGCGCTTCCGCCTGGGCGAATACGTTGGACAACAGGATGCGGTGATGGGCGCCGGCCTCGGCGCCGATCGGGTTGTGGGTGGTCGCCGCCGCCACGAAGTCGCAGGGGATCAGCGAGGTGCCCTGGTGGATCAGCTGATAGAAGGCGTGCTGGCCGTTGGTGCCGGGCTCGCCGAACAGCACCGGGCCGGTCTGGTAATCCACCGGCTCGCCGCCGCGGGTCACCGACTTGCCGTTGCTCTCCATGTCCAGCTGCTGGAGATAGGCGGGGAAGCGGTGCAGATACTGGTCGTAGGGCAGCACCGCATAGGACGAGGCGTCCCAGAAATTGCGGTACCAGACGCCGAGCAGGCCGAGCAGCACCGGCATGTTGCGCTCCAGCGGCGCCGTGCGGAAATGCTCGTCCATCGCATGGGCGCCGGCCAGCAGCTCGGCGAAGCGCTCCGGCCCGATGGCGATCATGATCGGCAGGCCGATGGCCGACCACAGCGAATAGCGGCCGCCGACCCAGTCCCAGAAGCCGAACATGTTGGCGGGGTCGATGCCGAACTTGCGCACCTCCGCCTCGTTGGTGGAGACGGCGACGAAGTGCTTGGCGACATGCGCCTCGTCCGTCGCGCTCTCCAGGAACCAGCGGCGGGCGGAATGGGCGTTGGTCAGCGTCTCCTGCGTCGTGAAGGTCTTGGAGGCGATGACGAACAAAGTCGTCTCCGGATCCAGCCATTTCAGCTGCTCGGCCAGATGGGTGCCGTCGACGTTGGAGACGAAATGGAGCGCGACATGGGCATGGGCGAAGGGCTTCAGCGCCTCCGTCGCCATGACCGGGCCGAGGTCGGAGCCGCCGATGCCGATATTCACCACGTCGGTGATCGGCTGGCCGGTGTAGCCGCGCCAGTCGCCGTCGCGCACGGAGGTGGCGAAGGCGTCCATCCGCTCCAGCACGGCGCGCACGCCCGGCATCACGTCGCGGCCATCCACGGTCACCGGGCGGTCGGAGCGGTTGCGGAGCGCGCTGTGCAGGACCGCGCGCTTTTCGGTCAGGTTGATCGGCTCGCCGCCGAACATGCGGGCGCGGGCGCCCTCGACATCCTGCTGGCGGGCGAGGTCGAGCAGCAGGCCGACCGTGTCCCGGGTGATGCGGTTCTTCGAATAATCGAGGAACAGCCCCGCCGCCTCCAGCGAGAAGGCCGTGAACCGGCCGGGATCGGCGGCGAACAGCTCACGCATGTGCGTGCCGGCCATGTCCTGGCGGTGCTGGGCGAGGGCGGTCCAGGCGGAAGAACGGGTCAGCGCGGTCATGATGCTTTGGACTCCTTGACGTCAGCGGTCCTTTGACGCGGGCCCTTTGCGGGGCGTGGGGAGCCTAGCACCGACAACCGTCCACGGCCACGGCGCAAAACGCGGCGGCCGGCACCGCCGATCGGCCTATGCGGGACGGCAGAGGAAAAGCCGGCCCGCGCCTCAGCTCCCCCCGTCGATCGTCCGCGTCGGGGTGACGCCCTCCGGCTTGCCGACCAGCACGGTCAGCAGCGTCGCCGGGTCGAGCAGGCGCCGCGCGACGCGCTTGATGTCGTCCTGGGTCACCGCGTTGATGTAGCGGTCGCGCTGGTTCAGGTAGTCGATGCCGAGATTGTCGCGCTTCACCTGCAACAGGATGCGGGCGATGGCCTGGGTCGAGCCGAGTTGCAGCGGGAAGGAGCCGGTCAGGAAGGTCTTGGCGTCGGCCATCTCCCGGTCGGTCAGGCCGTCCCTGGCCATGCGCGCCCATTCCTGGCGGATGATGTCCAGCGCCTGACCGGCCTTGGCGTTGACGGTGGAACCGCCGGCCATCACCAGCGCCGCATGGTCCATCGGGATCAGGTAGCTGTAGACGCCATAGCTGAGGCCGCGCTTCTCGCGCACCTCCTCCATCAGGCGGGAGCCGAAGCCGCCGCCGCCCAGCACATAATTCATCACCGTGGCGGCGTACCAGTCGGGATCGTCGCGCTTCACCCCCGGCTGGCCCATCAGCATGACGGTCTGCGCCGTCGGCCGCGGCAGCAGGATGGTCTGGCCCTGCCCGGACATCGTCACATCCGCGACCGGCTTCGCCTCGGCCTTGGCCGGCAGGGCGCCGAACACCCGGTCGAGCGCCTTGCCGAGATCGTCGGGCGAGATGTCGCCGGTGGCGGCGACCACCAGCCGGTCACGGCCGAACTGATTTTTCACGAAGCCGCGCAGATCATCCGGGGTGATGGCGGGAAGGGTTTCGAGGCTGCCCCGGCTCTCGCCGCCATAGGGGTGATCGGGGAAGGCGGTGGCGTAGAACTGGCGCCGGGCCACATAGTTGGGATCGGCGAGATCCCGCTTCAGGCCGGCCATGATCGAGGCCCGCATGCGGTCCAGCGAGTCGGGCGTGAAATGCGGCTCGGTCAGGGCGAGCCGGGTCAGGTCCAGCGCATCGTCGCGATTCTCGGTCAGGGTGCGCAGCGATCCGCTGAAGCCGTCGCGCCCCGCGGTGAAGCCGAGCGCGATCGCCTTGTCCTGAAGCCGGGCCTGGAAGGCCTGCGAGTCGTAGGGGCCGGCGCCTTCGTCCAGCATGGTGGTGGCGAGGTTGGCCAGCCCCTCCTTGCCCTTGGGGTCGGTGCCGCCGGCCCCGTCGAAGACCCATTCCAGCGCCAGCACCGGAACCTTGTGGTCCTCGACAAGCCACGCCTCGATCCCGCCGGGGCTGACTACCCGCCTGATGTCCATGGCCCGGGCGGGGAGGGCGAGGGCGAGGATGGCGAGCAGCAGCGTGGCGACGCCCGCCCGCATGGAGAAATGACGCACGCTCATCCTCAACTGTCCTTTCCCGTCGGCGGCAGCAGCAGGCCGGTGACGTGGTTGGTCTGGCTCAGCACGGCGCGGGCGGCGGCGTTGACCTGATCGGCGGTGACGGCATCGATGCGCACCGGCCAGTTTTCCACCTCGTCGAGGCTCTGGCCGGTGGCGAGTGCCGCACCCAGCGTCTGCGCCGGACCGGTCAGGCTGTCGCGGGCGTAGGCCGCGGCGGCCAGCATGCGCTTGCGGGCGGTGGCCACCTCCTCCTCCGTCACGCCGGAGGCCAGCAGCTTGTCGACCTCGGCCCACAGCGCCGATTCCAGCTTGTCCATCGGCACCCCGGCGGCCGGGCTGGCGCCGACGCTGAGCGTCGCCATGTCCCAGGCGGTCGGGCCATAGCCGAGCCAGGCCGAGGTGGCGAGCTTCTGGTCGATCACCAGACTGCGGTAGAGGCGCGAGGTGCTGCCGCCGCTCATGATCTCGGCCAGCACCTGCAACGCGTAGGCCTGCTGGCTGGGGTCGAGGCGGTAGGAGGGGGCGACCCACAGGCGGCGGACCGAAGGCTGGCGCACCTCGGCGTCACGCAGGACCACCTGACGCGACGAGGTCAGCGGCGGTTCGGTCACGCGGCGGCGCTCCGGCACCGGGCGGGCGGGAATGGCGCCGTAATAGCGTTCGGCCAGAGGTTTCAACTCGGCCGCCGTCACGTCGCCCGACACCACCAGGATGGCGTTGTTGGGTGTGTACCAGGTCTTGTAGAAGCGCTCCGCCATCTCGCGGGTCAGGGCCGACATCTCCTGCGGCCAGCCGATCACCGGGGTGCCGTAGGGGTGGTGGACGAACAGGGTGGCGTTGATCTGCTCGCCGATGCGGTCGGCCGGCTCGTTCTCGATGCGCTGGCGCCGCTCCTCGATGATGACGTCGCGCTCGGGATAGACCACCGCGTCGGTCAGCTTCAGGTTGGCCATGCGGTCGGCCTCCATCCGCATCACCATCTCCAGCCGGTCGCGGGCGACATTCTGGTAATAGGCGGTGTAGTCGTAGCTGGTGAAGGCGTTGTCGCGTCCGCCATTCTTGGCGATGATCCGGCTGAATTCGCCGGGCTGGATGGTGTCCGTTCCCTTGAACATCAGATGTTCCAGGAAGTGGGCGATGCCGGACTGGCCGCGCTCCTCGTCGGCCGCCCCCACCCTGTACCAGACCATGTGGGTCACCACCGGCACCCGGTGGTTGGGGATGACCACGACCTGCATGCCGTTGGCCAGGGTGAAGCTTTCGGGGAAGAACACCCCCTTTTCCGCCGCCTGGGCGGGCCGGATCCCGAGGGGTATCGGCATCGGCGCCGGCGTCGGCGGAGCGGCGACGGTCAAGGTCAGGGCGAGAAGTCCGGCCGCGGCGAGGCGGCGGGCTGAGGAACAGGCGGGCATGGGGGCTCCCGGAGCAGGAGGTCCGAATCGAAAGGGGCGCCCTCCGCTGGGAAAGGCGCCCCCCGAAACTGGTGTGATGCCGCGCCCGGGACAAGGCTCGACCATGCGAGGCGAACCGTGCGGGCGCGGGCGGGGTCCGTTTAGAACAGCCCCTCCAGCGGCGCCTTGCGCTTGCGCTCGATGGTCGGGGTGGCGGCGCCGTCGACCGGCTTGCCCTGGGCCTGGGCCTCGCGCAGGCGCTGCTGCTCCTTGCCGGGATCGACGATGGAGACCGGCGGCTCTTGCGTCTGCCAGAACAGCAGCGAATCGATCCAGCTCTTGTCGGCGACGATCAGCTGGGTGGTTTCCTGATCGACCTTGGCGCGGATGTTGGGGTCGATACCGTCGCGCGCCGCCGCCTGGGCGACCAGCGACTTCTCGCCCGCCGTCGAACCGGCGGTCTTCGCCGCGCCGCGCGCGGCGTTGCCGAACACGGCGCCGGCGGCGGTCTGGGTCGGGGTGGCGTCCTGCGGGCGCGCGGCGCCGGGGCGCGGCTTGGGCAGATCCTGCATGCTGGGCGGCAGGGTCAGCGGAGCGCGGGAAACGACGGAGAATTCGTCGGGGCTCTGGCGGTCGAGACCGATCGACCGGCGCACATCCGAGCAGCCGGCGAGCGTCATCGCCGCGAGCGCCAGCCCGATGAGCGGAAGCCGCGCCAACGGAAGCCGATTCCGGGGGAAGGAGAGGGCGGAGGAGATGCTGGTCACGTTCGGAGGATCCCGTCGTCTGTCACGTCGTTGCGACCCGGCTCGGAGGTCGAGGCCGCATGGTCAGCGCTCGCCGGAGGTTATAGCGCCACCGGCGACGGAACTCTTACGACTTTTCGCGGCCCGCGAACAGTCCGTCGATCAGCAGCAGGACCACGCCGACGCTGATTCCGCTGTCGGCCACGTTGAAGGCCCAGAAATGCCAGCCGGCGAGATGGAAATCGAGGAAGTCGACCACCGCGCCATGCATCAGCCGGTCGGCGACATTCCCCACCGCCCCGCCGATGATGAAGCCGAGCGCCAGCGCCACCAGCCGCCGTTCGGCCTGCCGCAGCCAGGAGATCAGGCAGACGGCGATCACCGCGGCGACGGCGCTGAGGATGTAGGGCATCATCGCCCCGCCGCCGGCGAAGGTGCCGAAGCTGACGCCGAAGTTCCACACCAGAACGAGGTTGAAGAAGGAGGTCACCTCGATGACATGCGGCACCGGCTGCATGACCTGTTCGAGGATCCACCATTTGCTGATCTGGTCGAGGGCGACGACGATCACGGCGACGATCAGCCCGAACAGCCAGTGGGAATGGGTTCGGTTGGCGACGAAGGCGTTCATGGGGCCATACATCTTTCTTCTCCCCTCCGGGGAGAGGGTCGGGGTGAGGGAGATGCGCGGCGACGGGCGTCCGGCGGGCGGATCCCCCTCACCCTAACCCTCTCCCCGCTTTCGGCGGACCGGAGGTCCGTCTGTCGCGTCAGCGCAAAGGAAGTTTGCACGTGAGCGGGGGGGAGAGGGGATAGAGCCGCGGCTGTGGAGGCTGACCTCATGCCACCGCGTCGGCGCAGCGGACGCAGAGCGTCGGATGATCGGCGACCGTGCCGACCTCCTCCAGGACCTTCCAGCAGCGCTCGCACTTGCCACCCTCGGCCAGAGCCGGGGCGACGGCGATGCCGGGAACGTCGGGCAGGGTGAAGGCGCCCTCCGGCGCCGCCGCGTCCGTCACCTCGATGGCCGAGGTGATGCAGACATCCTGGAAATCGACATCGGCCAGCAGGGCCTTGGTCGCGGCGTCGACGAAGACGGTCGGATCGGCCTGGAGAGACGAGCCGATGGTCTTGTTGGCGCGCTCCAGCTCCAGGGCGCCGGTGACGACGCGGCGGACGGTGCGCACCGTCTCCCACTTGGCCGCCAGCGCATCGTTCCGCCACGCCGCCGGCACCTCGGGGAAGCCGCGCAGATGCACGCTCTCCTCGCTCCAGCCCAAACCCTCAGGCCGGGCGAGCCATGCCTCCTCCGCGGTGAAGCAGAGGATCGGGGCGAGCCAGGCGGTCAGGGTGGAGAACAGATGCTCCATCACCGTCCGCACCGAGCGGCGGCGCACCGAATCGACCGCGTCGCAATAGAGGCTGTCCTTGCGGACGTCGAAATAGAATGCCGACAGCTCGACCGCGCAGAAGTTATGCAGCGCGACGAACAGGGCGTGGAAGTCGTAGGCATCGACCTTCTCGCGGACCAGCGTGTCCAGCTCCGACAGGCGGTGCAGGACCCAGCGCTCCAGCTCCGGCATCTCCGCGGCGTCGATCCGCTCGGCCGGGCCGTAGTCGGCCAAGGCGCCCAGCAGGTAGCGCAGGGTGTTGCGCAGGCGGCGGTAGAGGTCGGCCTGGGTCTTGATGATCTCCTTGCCGATGCGCAGATCCTCCGAATAGTCGGAGTTGATGATCCACAGCCGCAGGATGTCGGCGCCATACTGGTCGCAGACCTCCTGCGGGGCCACCACGTTGCCGAGCGACTTGGACATCTTGCGGCCCTGCTCGTCGAGCACGAAGCCGTGGGTCAGCACCGCGTTGTAGGGCGCCCGGCCGCGGGTGCCGCAGCTTTCCAGCAGCGAGGAGTGGAACCAGCCGCGATGCTGGTCGGAGCCTTCCAGATAGAGGTCCGCCGGCCAGGCCAGCTCCTCCAGCCGCTGCTCCAGCACGAAGGCGTGCGAGGAGCCCGACTCGAACCAGACGTCGACGATGTCGCGGACCTGCTCGAACTCGTCGGCGGCATAGGAATTGCCGAGGAAGTCCTGGGGATCGCGGGCGAACCAGGCGTCGGCGCCCTCCTGCTGGAAGATGTCGGCGATGCGGGCGAACACCGCCTCGTCACGCAGGACCTCACCGGTCGCCTTGCGCACGAACAGCGCGATCGGCACACCCCAGGCGCGCTGGCGGCTGATGCACCAGTCGGGGCGGCTCTCGATCATCGAGCGGATGCGGTTCTCGCCCTGCGGCGGCACCCAGCGGGTATCGGAGATCGCCTGCAAGGCCACCTTGCGCAGCTCGTTCGTCTCCATCGAGATGAACCATTGCGGCGTGGTGCGGAAGATCAGCGGCGCCTTGGACCGCCAGCTGTGCGGGTAGCTGTGCTTGATGCGGTTGCTGGCCAGCAGCGATCCGACCTCCCCGAACGCCTCCAGCACCGCCTTGTTGGCGGGGCCGGGCTTGCCCTGGTCGGTGTAGACGGCCAGACCGGCGAACAGCGGGACATGGGCGTAATAACGCCCGTCCTCGCCCACCGTCTGCGGCACCTCGATGCCGTTGGCCTGGCCCAGGCGGAAGTCGTCCTCGCCATGGCCGGGGGCGATGTGGACGAAGCCCGAGCCGGCGTCGGTCGTCACGAAATCGCCGGCCAGCAGCGGCACCTTGAAGTCATAGCCCTTGCCGTTCAGCGGGTGGCGGCAATAGGTGCCGGCGAGGCGCGAGCCGGGGAAGCGGTGCAGCTGCTTCCACTCGGTGATGCCGGTCTCCCGAGCCACGCTCTCCGCCAGCGCCGTGGCGAGCACGAGGCGCTCGCCGACCACCGCCTTGGAGCCTTCCGCGACCGCCGTGACCTTGAAGGTCGCGTATTCGATCTCGTCGCCATAGGCGATGGCGCGGTTGCCCGGCAGGGTCCAGGGGGTGGTGGTCCAGATGACGATGCTGGCCTCGTCGACCTCCGGTGCCGAGGAGCCCCAGACGGGGAAGCGGGCGAAGACGGTGGTGGAGGTGTGGTCGTGGTATTCGACCTCGGCGTCGGCCAGCGCGGTCTTCTCGACCACCGACCACATCACCGGCTTGAAGCCCTTGTAGAGGCCACCGTTGAGCGCGAACTTGTGGATCTCGCGGACGATCTGCGCCTCAGCCGGGAAGGTCATGGTGGCGTAGGGCCGCTTCCAGTCGCCCTCGACGCCGAGCCGGCGGAACTCGGCGGCCTGGATGCCGACCCATTCCTCGGCGAACTGGCGGCATTCGGCGCGGAACTGGATGATCGGGACGTCATCCTTGTTCTTGCCGGCCTTGCGGTATTTCTCCTCGATCTTCCATTCGATGGGCAGGCCGTGGCAGTCCCAGCCGGGGACATAGTCGGCGTCGAAGCCCTGCATCTGGCGGAAGCGGACGATCACGTCCTTCAGGATCTTGTTGACGGCGTGACCGATGTGGATGTTGCCGTTGGCGTAGGGCGGGCCGTCATGCAGCACGAACTTCTTGCGGCCCTTGGCGCCGGCGCGCAGCTTGCCGAACAGGTCCATCTCGGCCCAGCGCTTCAGCAGCTCGGGTTCCTTGGTCGGCAGGCCGCCGCGCATGGGGAAGTCGGTGCGGGGCAGGAAGACGGTCGATTTGTAATCGCGGGTCATATCGGATCCCTGGGGGAAAGCATCACCGTCGGGCGGCAGGCAGGACGAGCCGTCACGCCACCCGGAACACAGCAGGTCTCTATCCCGGCCCTCCTCAGAGAGCCGGGCCGGTAATTCGCGCGCGATGCGCCGGGGCGCGCATCATCATCGGGATCCGCAACGAGACGTCCATGGCGCCGGATATTAGCGGCGCGGGCCGCGCGGTCAAGGATCGCTCACAGGCGCCCCAGGGTAATCTTGTTCCGCTCCGGAGCGGCGATGTCCGGCCGGGAACCCTTCCTTCCTTACGGGGGGCTCGAGGGGCGATGCCCGCCGCAGGCCGGCCTCGCTCCGGTGTGCGCTCACTTCTCGGTGGCCATAATATTCATAATATTTCTTAGCGTGCCTAGTGAATACGAGCGCATTATTTTGCGCATCAATGAAAAATACAAGCGCGTGTGTATTATTTTGTGACAAGAATCCATTTGCATTATTTTTTTATCGAGACTGTAATTGAGTCGAACGCAAGAATTTGCGTTCAAATAATATGATCAATTATTATCTTTCATATCTGTGTGTGCTGCCTGAAAAAGCATAGCACAAGCAAGCAAAGGGAGTTTCGAATGTCGGATGTCGCAGAGGCTATCCCGACCACTCGGGTGGTCAGCAAGGACATGGTGAAATCCGCCGAGGATATGTTCGCGCAAGGCGTCACGTTGTCGGACGCGGCGGTCTTCCTCTACGGTGACTATGCTCCGAACATCAACGATCTGGCGGAGGTGCTGATCGCCGTGTGGGCCGATTCCCTGGGGGTCGGCACGGCCAGCCCCAACACGAGCAAGCTGACCAACACGCTCTACAACGCCGGTGGCGACGCCAGCGGCGGCAATTGGACCCGCAACGACTGCCAGAAGGCCGCGCAGAAGGTCTACGGCGTCTGGCACAGCGGCCTCGTCCGCAAGAGCCTGTCGGACACGGGCGCCATTCCCTATCCCTCGACCAATGTCTACTCATCGCCGGACATCATCTGCAACGGGGCGACCAGGGCGACGGACCAGCAGCTCTCGACCTGGACGTCGACCTCGGGATGGAACACGGCCCCCTGGGTCAATCCGGTCAACGGCCAGAATTACGTTTATGTCCGTGAGAAGAACCTTTTCCCGGATCAGCTCGGCGGCTCGGTGTCGCTGTACGCCTACCGTGCCAGCATCGGCATGAGCCTGCCGTCGACCTGGCAGCTCATCCGCACGGAAAGCGGCGCCGCCCGCGCGGTCGTGCAGGCGGTCGCCCAGAACGCCATCGGCATCAACAGCCTGGATCCCTTCCTCTTCAACCCGGGCAGCTCGGGCCCCGAGCATGTATGCTTCGTGGCGCTGTTCTCGACCTCCTATTTCCGCAACCCGAGGCCGAGCGACAACAACTTCGACGCGGTGCGCTGGCTGACCTGGAACGGCAGCACCGGCTGGCACAACGCCGATGTGCCGAGCACCAAGGCGCTGGCGCTCGGTCTCGCCAACCTCAACGCGACGTCCGAGGCGTTCCGGATCGAGGCGGTCTGCAACAATGTTCCGGTGGGCACCACCGTGCGGTTGGTGTCGACCGACGCCCAGGGCGGTTTTGACAGCGGCGCGCTGCGAGCCACCCGTCCGGATGAGGTGCTGTCGCTCACCGTGACGCTCCCCGGCAAGCATGACGGCACCGTCAACGTGACCGTTCTGACGGCGGACGGCAAGGCGCTGCCGAAGGGAGCGGAGATCGACCTGCGTTATCATTGGCTCGTCGAACCCGATCATCCGGAGTTCGTCGAGGTCGCCCGCCATCTGCTCCTCACCCGGAGCGGCCTGGAGGCGGATGGCCGCGGCGCGCTCTACATGGGCAACTTCCTGCTGACGGGCGGCGCCTGATCGCATACCGGGCGTCCGGCTGGTCTCCGCCCCGGCGGGGCCGGCCGGACGCCTTTTCGTCGCGGACGCCGCAAGCGGGAGCCGCGCGATCCCCTTTGACCGTGATCGCCGTCAAAGGAAGCCGGGTTCCTCCTCATCGTCATATCCGATGATGAGAAATTCAAATCCATGTCATTTACCCATGTGAAATAAGAATAATGCGAATGGATTAGGGGGAGACGAGATGTCGGATTTTGAGGATGTCGCGGATGTCGAGCGGGGGATCAATTCGGATCTCGTCAATTCCGCCGAGGGCCTGTTCGCCCAGGATGCGACGCTGTCGGAGGCGGCGACCTATCTTTACGCGAACCATAATCCGAACATCGATGATCTCGCCACGGTCCTGACCGCGATATGGGCCGAGTCCCTGGGGGTCGGCTCCGCCGATCCCAACACGGCCAAGCTGACCAACACCCTCTACAACGCCGGCGGCGACGCCAGCGGCGGCAATTGGAGCTACGATTCCTGCCGGGATGCCGCGCGGAAGGTGTTCACCGTGTGGCACGGCGGGCTCATCCGCAAGAGCCTGACGGATCGGGGCACCATTCCCCAGCCATCGGCCGGCTTCCACGGGTCGCCGGACATCATCAGCAACGGGCCGGTCAAGGCGACGTGGGCGCAGCTCGCGGCCTGGACTTCGGCTCTGGGCTGGCGGAGAGCTCCCTGGGTCGATTCCGCCGGCGACCGGACCTATCTCTACGTCCGCGAGAGGAACCTCTTTCCGGACCGGCTCGGCGGCACGGTGTCGCTGTTCGCCTGCCGCGCCGGGATCGGCATCGGCCGACCATCGGACTGGCAGCTCGTCGGCGCCACCGGCGATGGCGATACGGCGGGCGCGGCGATCCCCACCGTCGGCCGCAACGCCATCGGCATCAACAGAACGACGCCGTTCGTCTTCGACCCGGCCGGTTCGCGCCACCCGGACCCGTGCTTCGTGGCGCTGTTCTCGACCCCCTATTTCCGCAACCCGCCGCCGGGCGACCGGAATGCCGAGGTGGCGCAATGGCTGGCCTGGAACGGCGCCGCCGGCTGGCGCAGCACCGCGGTGGCGGGCACGGCGCCACGGACGCTGGGCCTCGCCAACCTCGACGCGACGCCCGAGAGGTTCCGCATCGACGCGGTCTGCCATGACGTCCCGGTGGGCACCCTGCTGTGGTTGCGATCGGCCGATGACGAATGCGCGATCGACGAATGCGCGATCGATGGCCGCGCGATCGATGGCGGCTGGGTCGGTGGCGGCCCGCTGACGGTGACCCGGCCGGACCAGCGGCTGTCGCTCATGGTGACCCTTCCCGGCAACCATGACGGGGCCGTCGCCGTGACCGTCCTGGCGCCGGACGGCGGAGCCTTGCCCAAGGGGGCGGCGATCGACCTGCGCGCCTTCTGGCTCGCCGCCCCGACGGGGCTGGAGGCTGCCGGCCACGCCGCGCTCTTCATGGGCAACTTCATCCTGACCGGCGGCGGCTGATCACTCCTCCCCGGCCTGAAAGACCGGCGGGGGATCAAATAGCGCTGGCAACCGGCCGGCGGCAAAATTACGGTGTCCCGGCCGAGTGGGTCCGGGGTGCCGGCCGTTCGCCGCACTCGGCGCGAGCGGGAGCTTTTTTCTGGCATGATCGACCAGCGGACGAGCGACTTCCTGTCGGAATTCCTTGCCTCTCCCAACCGGGACCCCGCGGTGCTCGACCGTTTCCTGTTGCATGGGCCGGAACGCGGGGGCCGGGCGGCCAGGCCGCGCCTGAAGATCGCCTTCTTCGATTTCTGGCCGGAGTTCGATCCGTCCGCGAATTTCTTCGTTGAGATCCTGTCGTCCCGCTTCGACGTCTCGGTCGTCGACAATGACAGCGACCTCGCCATCCTGTCGGTGTTCGGCGAGCGCCACCGCGAGGCGCGGACCGCCCGCGCCCTGTTCTTCACCGGCGAGAATGTGCGCCCGCCGCTCGACGGCGTCGACATGTCGGTGTCGTTCGACCGCATCGACCATCCCCGGCATTACCGCCTGCCGCTCTATGTGATGCATGCCTGGGACCACCGGCGCGAAGGGGCGACCCCGCATTTCTGCCATCCGGTCCTGCCGCCGGTGCCGCCGACGCGGGAGGAGGCGGCCAAGCGGAAATTCTGCGCCTTCCTCTACAAGAATCCCCACTGCGCCCGCCGCAACGACTTCTTCCAGATGCTGTGCGCCCGTCGCCATGTGGAGTCGGTCGGCTGGCTGCTGAACAACACCGGCAGCGTGGTGAAGATGGGCTGGCTGCCGAAGATCCGCGTCTTCGCGCGCTACCGCTTCGCCTTCGCCTTCGAGAACGCCGCCCATCCCGGCTACCTGACCGAGAAGATCCTGGACGCCTTCCAGGCCGGGACGGTTCCGCTCTATTGGGGCGATTCCGGCGTCCTGCGCGATGTCGCCGCCGGCAGCTTCATCGACGTGTCGCGCTACGCCTCCGACGAGGAGGCCATCGAGGCGATCCTGGCCATCGACGACGATTACGACAGCTACCGCCGTTATCGCGGCACGGCGCCCTTCCTCGGCACCGAGGATTTCTATTTCGATGCCTATCGTCTGGCCGAATGGATCGAAAGCCGCCTGTAAGAGGCAATTCGCGGAGATCATGATGAAGGGGAGGGCGTCGCGATGAAGCGTGTGCTGCTGAACTATGCCGACGGCGCCTTCACCACAGCGCAGAAATACAACGCCAAGACCGGCCTGTCGGTGGGTGGTTTCGAGGGCGTGGCGATGATGGGGCGGCGGCACATCGATGCCGGCTTCGCCGCCCGCAACGCGCATATCCTCGGCCAGCCGCGCGGCGCCGGCTATTGGCTGTGGAAGCCCTATTTCATCGACCTGCTGTTGCGCGAGCATCTGCGGGACGGCGACATCCTGTTCTACAGCGACAGCGGCGCCCATTTCGTCCACAGCGCCGATCCGGTGATCGAGCTGTGCCGCCAGCGGCGCGACCTTCCCCTTCTGCTGTTCACGCTGGAGGATGAGCACCGCAACAGCGTCTGGACCAAGCGCGACTGCTTCCACTACATGGGGCTGGACCAGCCGGCCTATGCCGGGGCGCCGCAAATCCTCGCCAGCTTCGTGGTCTGCGAGCGCGGGCCTGCGACGATGGCCTTCGTCGCGGAATGGCTGCGCCATGCCGAGGACGCCCGGATCCTCACCGACGCGCCCAATGAATGCGGCCTGCCGGACTATCCCGATTTCCGCGACCACCGCCACGACCAGAGCATCCTCAGCCTGCTCGGCCGCCGCTGCGGCGTGGCGACCATCCCCGACATCTCGCAATGGGGCGACGACCGCCGTCCGGCCGGGTTCCCCCGCATCATGGAACACACGCGCTGGCGGGATTAGGAGCGGCGATGGCGGACGGAGGGTTCAGGGGATGACAGGCTTCGCCCGCGCCGCGGCGGCGGAGGCCCGCGGCGATCTCCCGCAGGCCAGGGAGCTGTATCTCGACCTTCTGCGGGCCGACCCGCGCGATGCCGCCGCCCTGCACCGGCTCGCCATGGTCGAGCTGCGGCTGGGTCGTCCGGGGGAGGCGGTGACCCTGTTCCAGAAGTCGCTCGCCATCGCCCGGAACCTGGAGGTCCTTCTCGATTTCGGTGCGGCGATGGCCGGCATGGCCCGCTGGGATGCCGCCGCGACGGTCTATGCGGCGGCGCTGCGGGTCGGCCCCGACTCGGTCGATGCCCAGTATGGTCTGGCGCTCGCCCTGCACGGCCAGGGACGGCCGGGGGACGCCGAACCCCATTACCGCAAGGTTCTGGCCACCCACGCCCATCTCGGCGAGGTCCACAACAATCTCGGCGTCGCCCTGCTCGACCTCGGCCGCTTCGCCGAGGCCGCCGCCGCCCACCGCGAGGCGGTGCGGCTGGATCCCGGCGACGCCGCCGGCTGGGGCAAGCTCGGCGTCGCGCTCCAGCGGATGGGCGACGGCGGAGCGGCGGAGGCGGCCTTGCGCAAGGCCGCCGGCTTCGCCCCGCAGAGCGCCGAACACTGGTACAATCTCGCCTGTGTGCTGGAGGCGGGCGGTCGCGCGGCGGAGGCCGCCGGCGCCGCCCGGATCGCCGTCGCCCTCGACCCGGCGGAAGCCGCGAACTGGCTGGCGCTGGGCAACGCCGCCCAGGCCGCCGAGCGGCGGGAGGAGGCCTGGCGGGAAACGGCTTGGCGGGCGGCGGCGGCGGCGGTGCGGCTGGCGCCGTCCGATCCGGCGGCGCGCAACAATCTCGCCAACGCCCTGCGGTCGCTCGGCCGCCTGCGGGACGCGGTGGTGGAATACCGGGCGGCCCTGGCCCTGCAACCCGATTTCCCGGTCGCCGAGATCAATCTCGCGCTCGCCCTGTCGATCCTGCGCGAGGCGGAGGGGGCGCTGGCGGTCCTGCGCGGCCTGACCGCCCGGCAGCCGGCCAATGACGAGGCGTGGCGGCGGATGGGGCGCGTGCTGGTCGATGCCGTCCGGCCCGACCTCGCCGTCGCCGCCCTGCGCAACGCCATCGTCCTGCTGCCCGGCGATCCGGAGAGCCATGCCGATCTGGCGATGGCGGCGGCGATGTGCGACTGGAGCGGGCAGTCGGCCGAGGCCTGCCGGCGGGTGCTGCGGCTGGCGCCGGGGCACGCCGCCGCCCTCGGCCAGCTCTTCCGCCAGCAGCGGGCGCTTTGCGACTGGCGCGGGCTGGACGGGCTGGAGGCGCTGCTGCTCCGGCGGGCGCGGGAGGGGGCGGAGGGCGTGTCGCCGTTCGACCTGCTGTCCTGCGATTCGTCCCTCGCCGACCAGATGGCCGTGGCGGCCCGCTGGGCGGCGGCGAAGTCCCGCGACGCGGTCCCCGTAAATATGCCCGCCGCCATCCCGTCCGCCGCCGCGTCAGCCGACCGGCGCCTGCGCGTCGGCTACCTGTCGTCGGATTTCCGCGAGCATGCGATGGGCCATCTGATGGTCGACGCGCTGGAGACGCACGACCGCTCGCGCTTCGCCGTCACCGCCTATTCGACCGGCATCGACGACGGCAGCGCCCTGCGCCGGCGGTTCGAGCGCTCGCTGGAACGCTTCGTCGATCTGCGCCGCCACAGCGACGCCGATGCGGCTGCGGTGATCGCGGCGGACGGCGTCGACATCCTGGTCGACCTGACCGGCTTCACCACCTTCTCGCGCACCGCGATCCTGGCCGCCCGCCCGGCGCCGGTGCAGGTCAACTGGCTTGGCTATCCGGGAACGCTGGGCGCCTCCTTCGTCGACTACATCCTGGCCGACCCGACCGTGATCCTGCCGGGTGAGGAGCGCTTCTTCACCGAGCGGGTGGTGCGGCTGCCGGATTGCTACCAGCCCAACGACCGCCGGCGGGTCATCGCCGACGCCACGCCGTCGCGCGCGGCCTGCGGGCTGCCGGAGGACGGCTTCGTCTTCTGCTGCTTCAACAGCACCCACAAGCTGACGCCGGCCCTGCTCGACGGCTGGGCGCGCATCCTCGCGGCGGTGCCGGACAGCCTGCTCTGGCTCTATGCCGGAAATCCGCAGGCCGCCGACAACCTCCGGCGCGAGGGCGAGGCCCGCGGCAACGACCCCCGCCGCCTCGTCTTCGCCGCTCCCTTGCCCCATGCCGAGCATCTGGCGCGGCACCGGCTGGCCGACCTATTCCTCGACACGCTGCCCTACAACGCCCATACCACGGCCAGCGACGCCCTGTGGGCGGGGCTGCCGGTGCTGACGCGGCGGGGGACCACCTTCGCCGGGCGGGTGGCGGCCAGCCTGCTGCGGGCGGCCGGGCTGCCCGAACTGATCGTCGAGGACCAGCAGGCGTATGAGGCGGCGGCGATATCGCTCGCCCGCTCGCCCGGAAGGCTCCGCGACCTGCGGCACCGGCTGGCGCGCGCCCTGCCGACCTGTCCGCTGTTCGACACGCCGCGCTTCACCCGCCATCTCGAGGCGGCCTATCGCGCGATGTGGGACAATCACCGGTCCGGCGCCGGGCCGCGGCACATCACCATCGCCGCCGAAGCGGGGCCGGTCGGCTGGAACCCTGATCAGGAAGGAAAGGCATATGACAGTCGATGACAGCGCCGGACAGAGGCTTTCGCGGCGGCTCAACATCGTCGTTCCCTATCGGGACCGCGAAAGCCATCTGCGCGAGTTCGCTCCGTGGGTGAGCGCCTATTTCGATCGGCTGGAGCCGCCGATCGACTACCGCGTCACCATCGTCGAACAGGAGGACGGGCTGCCGTTCAACCGCGGGGCGTTGATGAATGCCGGCTTCCTGCTGGGCGAGGCGTGGAGCGACTATGCCTGTCTGCATGATGTCGATTATCTGCCGGTCGACGCCGATTATTCCTGGGCCGACCGCCCCACGCCCATCCTGTGGTATGGGGCCGAACAGCGGCCGGTGGCGCCGGGCGTTTCCGACCGTACGGTGACGACCAATCTGGAAAGCTCGATGGGCGGGGTTCTGCTGATGCCGAACGCGGTGATGCGGCAGGTCGATGGCTATTCCAACGGCTATTGGGGCTGGGGGTACGAGGATTTCGATTTCTCGCTGCGCATCCGGGCGCGGCAGCTTCCCACCAGCCGGCGCAAGGGGCGCTTCCAGCCGCTTGACCACCGCAACGACGGCTTTACCCCCGAGGCGGCGCCGTCGCCGATCTCCCTGGTCAACCGCCGGGTCTTCCAGGAGCTGTGGTCAACCGGCAAGATTCCGGCCGGCGACGGGCTGTCCTCGCTGGCCTTCGAGGTGCTGGACCGCCGCCCCTGCGCCGGCTGCATCGCGGGAGCGGAGGAGCGCTGGGAGATCGTCCGGGTCCGTTTCGCCCACGCCCCCCGGCCGGACCAGGCCGAGGCGGACCGCGCCGCCGCCCAGGCTCGCGAGGACGGCGCCTGAGGACGGCGACTGAACGGGGCGGCGTGCTTTCCGGAAAGGAAGGTTTGGGCGGCGGGCGCCGCCGCCCCTTCTCCTCACATGCTCGACTTGCCGCCATGGGCCGACGACCAGCCGACCGGGTCGTTCAGGAACTTCTCGACCTCGGACAGGGTGTTCTCGTCGAAATATCGGTTCTCGCGCGCGACCTTCAGCACGTCCCACCAGGTGCACAGCGCGTGCAGGCGCACGCCGATGGCGTCCATGTTGACCTTCGACTGCGGGAAGATGCCGTAGTGGAAGATGACGAAGGTGTCGGTCACCTGGGCGCCGCCGTTGCGCAGCGCGGTGACGAAATTCTCCTTGCTCTTGCCGTCGGTCGCCAGATCCTCGACCAGCAGGACGCGCTGCCCCTCGGTCAGCAGTCCTTCGATCTGGGCGTTGCGGCCGAAGCCCTTCGGCTTCTTGCGCACATACTGCATCGGCAGTTCCAGCCGGTCGGCGATCCAGGCGGCGAAGGGGATGCCGGCGGTCTCGCCGCCCGCCACCGCGTCGATGGCCTCATAGCCGATCTCGCGCTCGATGGTGGCGACGGCGAAATCCATCAGTGCCTTGCGGGCGCGCGGAAAGGACACGATGCGGCGGCAGTCGGTGTAGACCGGGCTGGCCCAACCCGAGGTGAAGATGAACGGCGTCTCGGCGTTGAAGTGCAGCGCCTTGATCTCCAGCAGGATCTTGGCCGCGGTGGCGGCGATGGTGGCCTGATCGGGCAGGGACGACATGACGGAGGCTCCGGGAAAACGGTGATCGCCGCCCTGTGTAGCGGGGGAGGGCGCGATTCGCAATTCCCGACGATCCCCCGCGGCGGTGACCCGAGCCGCCTTGCTCAGGCCGTCCGCACGCTGAGGATGTAGCTGTCGACCTCCGTCCGCAGCCGTTCCATTTCCCGGCGCAGTTCGGTCGCGGCGGCGGCCAGTTCGCCGGCGGTGCGGTCGGTGCCGACGATGGTGTCGTGCACGCCGGCCAGCGTGCCGGACATGGCCGTCACCGCGCCCGAGCCGTCATTCATCGCCCGCAGGATGCCCTGCGCCGCGTCCGACTGGCGCGACACCGAGTCGGCGATGGCCGCCCCGCTGTCGCGAACCGCCTCCACCGTGCTCGACACCCCGTCCATGGCCTGCACCGCATCGTCGACGATGGCCTGGATGCCGGCGATCTGGCCCTGGATGTCCTCGGTGGCGCGGGCGGTCTGGCCGGCGAGATTCTTCACTTCGTTGGCGACCACGGCGAAGCCCTTGCCGGCCTCGCCGGCGCGGGCGGCCTCGATCGTCGCGTTCAGCGCCAGCAGGTTGGTCTGGCTGGCGATGGAGTTGATCAGACCGACCACGTCGCCGATCCGTCGCGACGCGTCGGCAAGGTCCCTGATCCTGTGCGCCGCCTCGCCGGTCCGCTGGACGGCGTCGGCCGTCATCCGGGTGGCCTGCCCGCTGTGGCGGCCGACCTCGTCGATCAGCCCTCCCAGCCCGTCGGCGCCGGCCGCGGCGTCGCGCACGATGCGGGCGGCGCTGTCCGCGCGACCGCGCAGGTCGCCGATCTCGCCCGCCGCGCGCCCGGCATCCTCGGACATCAGGCCGGCGGTGGATTGCAGCTGCTCGCTGGTGGCGCCCAGGCCGCGCAGGATGGCCGCGGTCTGGTGGGTGAAACGGTCGGTCGCCTCGCCCAGGGTGGCGAGCTTGCGCAGATCCCGGGACTGCCGCTCTTCCTCCTCCGCCCTGCGGCGATCGAGATCGGCCGCCTGGCTCTGCATCAGCATCACGGCGGCGGTCACCCGGCCGATGGCGTCATCGACGGGATAGTCCAACGCGATGTCGCGTCGCCCATGGCCGATGCCGGCGATCCCGTCGGCGGCGCGGTCGAGCGGCCGGGTGATCGAGCGGCCGATGCCCAGCGCCAGGATCGCCGAGCCGACGATGGCCAGCGCGGTCACCGCGCCGATCAACGCGTAGGCATAGATCGTGATGGAGTCGGACTCCTTGCTGTTCGCCTGGTTCTCCGTCCGGATCAGGGTGGACAGGGCGTCGTTGCGGTCCTCCAACTGATGGAAGCGCTCCAGAAAGGCGGGAAGCCCGGCCTTCGCCTTCGCCGTGTCGCGCAGGGCCAGATCGACCAGATTTTCCGCCGCGCGGATATATTCCTCCATCGGGCCGAGCAGGTCGCCCACACCCTTTTCGACGGTGGGGCTGAGGGCGAGGCGCCGGTTGGCGTTCAGCGCCTCGCGGAAGGTCTCGGCATGTTCCTTGATGTCCTTGCGCACCTCCTCCCGTTCCGCCTCGGTTCCGTCCGGCCCGACCAGGAGGGCGGCGAGCACGTCGGCGCGCAAGGCATCGTGCATCATGTCGCCGGTCTGGTGGTTGGCCAGGGCTTCGGCCGTGGTCAGAACCTGCTCGTTCGCTCTGTCGACCACCCAAAGCGCCGAAATGCCGACGCCCCCCACGATCAGCAAAGCCAGAGCAAAGGACAAAGGCAGCAGAGAAAGTTTCCGGGACAATGTCAGAACGGACATTCGCGCAACCCTTCATTGGTGCACAAAATGGGTTTGGCGTATCATCCGTGCATCATAGGCAATTTAATGTGTGTTCTTCCATAGGGGTTTTTAGGGATGTTGCGCGGGCGCCCGGCCACCCGCGCGCGATCGATCAAGCCGTGCCGCGGACGCTGCCGAGGAAGCGGTTGACCTGGGTGTTCAACAGCTCCGCCTGTTTCGACAGCTCGCCCGACGAGGCGAGCAGGCGCGTCGCACCGCTTCCGGTCTCCGACGCCGCTTGCAGGACACCGCCGATCGAGGCGGAGACCTCGTTGGTGCCGGCCGCCGCCTGCTGGACGTTGCGGGCGATCTCCATGGTGGCGGCGTTCTGGCCGTCGACCGCCTGGGCGATGGTGCCGACGATGCTGTTCACCTCGCCGATGGTGGCGGCGATGCTCTGGATCGCCTGGACCGCGTCGGCGGTCGCCGTCTGGATCTCGGCGATCTGCTGCGAGATGTCGCCGGTCGCCTTGGCGGTCTGGTTGGCCAGGCTCTTGACCTCGCTGGCGACCACGGCGAAGCCCTTGCCGGCCTCGCCCGCGCGCGCCGCCTCGATCGTCGCGTTCAGCGCCAGAAGGTTGGTCTGGCCGGCGATGGAGTTGATGAGATTCACCACATCGCCGATCTGGTTGGCCTTGGACGACAGGCCGTCGACGATGCGGTTGGTGCCGTCGGCCTGATCGGCGGCCTGCTTGGCCTTGCGGCTGCTTTCACCGATCTGGCGGCCGATCTCGGCGATGGAGGCGGCCAGCTCCTCGGCGGCGGCGGCCACGGTCTGGACATTGACCGACGCCTGTTCCGACGCGGCGGCGACGGTGGTCGCCTGGGTCTCGGTATGGTCGGCGGTGGTCGCCAGCGACTGCGCCAGGCTCCGCACCTCGGTGGAGGAGGCGGCGACGCTGTCGACCACGCCCTTCACCTCGCTCTCGAAGCGGTTGGCGAGCGCCGCCATCTCGGCCCGCTTGCGCTCCTCGGCCGCGTGTTCCGCTTCGGCCTGACGGCGGCGGAAGGCGTCGGCCTCGACCGCGTTGGCCTTGAACACCTCGACCGCGCCGGTGATCTGGCCGATCTCGTCCTTGGACTCCGATGCCGGGACGGCGACCGTCAGGTCGCCCTTGGCGAGCGTCAGCATCGCGTTGGTCAGCCGGCGCAGCGGGCGCAGGGCCGCCACCGTCCACAGCCCGAAGGCGGCGGCCATCAGCAGGGCGACACCGCACAGCGACAGCATCAGCGTCTGGAACCCGCTGGCGACGCCGCGCGCCCGCGCGGCGATCTGCTGGTTCTTGCGCTCTTGCAGGTCGATGAAAGCGTTGATGCGCTTCAGCCATTCATCGAAGCCCGGACGGGCGTCCTGCATCAGGATCTTCTGGGCGGTGGCCATGTCGTTGGCCTTGCGGGCGGCGATCACCGACTTGATCGCCGGCAGGGTCTTCGCCTCGATCTCCTTGATACCGGCCAGCAGGGCCCGCTCCTCGGGCTCGATGTCGGTCATGCTGGCGAACATGGCGTCGAGCGGCTTGGCGGCCTCGTCGTAGAAGGCGCCCAGCCGGTCGATGGTGGCCAGAATCGATGAGAGGATCGCCGGATCGCCGATCAGCACCACGTCGCGCAACGCGATGGCGCGGTCATGGACGCTGCCGCGGAAATTGATGGCATAGCGTTGCTTGACGCTGTTCACATCGTTGATGCGGGTCAGATCGGAGTCGATCTTCCGCACCTCGCGGACTCCGATGACGGTCAGGCTGATCAGAAGCACAAGAACCACGCCGAAGCCGAGGAACAGTCTCGTGCGGATCGTGGCGTGCCGGGAAAGGAACATGTCGGCGCATCCCGTCGAAGTTGGCCCGGAAGGGGCGGTAGGCGATTTCCTACCAGGAAGATGTTACCTAATTGGATTACTCAAAATGCGTATCGCCATGCGGGCCGGCAAGGCCGCGGGCGCGGCGGCGGCGAATAAACGGGCGGGTTGCGGATCGGGCACACTGCCGCAATATGCGGAGCCCGGACCCCGATCCGGGAAACCGCCTTGGATGCGCCGATGCCCGCCCAGCCCACCCCGTTCCGCGCCCGCAGCCTGTTCCCGCTGTCGGTCCTGGCCCTGATTCCGGCCCTGCTGATGCCGCCGCTGGCCGCTTTCCCCGCCTTCGCCGCCGACCAGCCGGAGAGCGGCAAGGCGGAAACCGCCAGGACGGAGGCCGGCAAGTCCGATGACCTCCAGGGCTTCGATCCCCAGCGCAGCGTCACCAGGCACAGCCTGCCGCTGCCGGACGGGGCGCTGGCCTATAGCGCGACGGCCGAGTTCCTGCCCCTGCGTGACGGCGCCAAGGAGGAGCTGGCGGCGCGCATCTTCACGGTGGCCTACAGCGCCGAACCGAAGACGCCGTCGGACGGGCCGCGCCCGGTCACCTTCGTCTTCAACGGCGGGCCGGGGGCGGCGTCCGCCTACATGCATCTGGGGGCGGCGGGACCGAAGGTGGTCGCCTTCGGGCCGGATGGCGCCCTGCCGCCGCCGCCCGCCCGGCTGGTCGACAATCCCGACAGCTGGCTGGCCTTCACCGATCTGGTCTTCATCGATCCGGTCGGCACCGGTTTCAGCCGGGCGGTGAAACCCGACGAGACCGAAAAGCGCTTCTGGTCGGTGGACGGCGATGCGCGGTCGATGGCGGAGATCGTCCGCCTGTGGCTGACCCGCAATGGCCGCTGGTCGTCGCCGACCTTCCTGGCGGGGGAGAGCTATGGCGGCTTCCGCATCGCCAAGATGGCGGACGAGCTGATCAACCAGGTCGGCCTGGCGGTGAACGGGCTGATCCTGGTCTCGCCCGTCGTCGATTTCGCCGCCATCGACGAGGACGGCATCCTCGCCCCGGCCTGGAAGCTGCCGTCGATGGCGGCATCCGCCGCCGCGCTGGGGCGCACGCCCGGCACGCCGGAACAGGCGGCCGAGGCGGCGGAGCGCTTCGCCCTCGGCCCCTACCTGTCCGGCCTGGCCGGTCTCGACTATGGACGGCTCGACGCGGGGCGGGAGGTCTTCGCCGAGGTCGCCCGCCTGACCGGCCTGCCGGAGGAGACCGTGCGGCGCCAGCGCGGGCGGGTGCCGATGGGGGTCTTCACGCGCGATCTGCTGCGCGACCGCGGACGCGTCCTCAGCATCTATGACGGCACCTTCACCGCACCCGATCCCGATCCGGGGGCGGCGCGTTCGCCGTTCGACGCCTTCCTGAAGGGCACGGTGCCGACCTATACGACGGCCTTCGCCGCCTATGCCCATGACACGCTGGGGGTGCGGACCGACACGCCCTACCGCCTGCTCAGCGACCGGGTGAACCGGAACTGGGAATGGCCGCGCATGACGGTGCCGAGCGCCGTGGACGCGCTCCAGACGGCGCTGACCCTTCAGCCGGCGCTGCGGGTGCTGATCGTCCATGGCCGCACCGACCTGATCACGCCCTACATGGCGTCGCGCTGGGTGGCGTCCAGGCTGGAGTTGCCGGAGGGGGAGCGCGGCCGGGTGTCGGTGACGGTCCATCCCGGCGGGCACATGATGTACACGCGGGCCGAAAGCCGGGCGGCGCTGGCCGCCGACGCCCGCGCGCTGATCGCCGACAGCCTGCGGACGCGATGAACGGCCGTCGCCGGAAACGGGAAAGGGGCGCCCCGGCGGGGGCGCCCCTTTTCGTGTGCCGGGTTGCCGGCGCGGATCAGAACAGGCGCAGGATCGACTGCTGCGACTGGTTGGCCAGCGAGAGGGCGATGGTGCCGAGCTGCTGCCGGGTCTGGAGCATCAGCAGGCTGGCGCCTTCCTCGTTCTGATCGGCCAGCGTCAGCTTGCTGGCGCCTTCGGTCAGCACGTCGCTGAACTCCTTGGTGAAGGTCTCGCGGGTCGTGATGATGTTCAGGTTGGTCGACAGCGATTGCGAGGCGGAGCGGATCGTCGATTTGGCGTTGTCCAGGCCGGCGACCGCCTTGTCGATGTCGGCGCGGTCCATCCAGCTGTTCTGCGCGCCGTCCAGCTTCAACCCCTGGCCGCTGGTCGACAGGTTGACCGCGGTGACGGTGATTGAGTTGGTGTTGCGTTCGTTCAACTGGACGGTGATGTCGTTCGACGTGTTGGCGTCGGAGATCTGCTTGGTGACGATGTTGGCCGAGCAGTTGTGCGAGGCCGCCTGCTTGATCGTCTTGGCATCGACATCCAGGCGCACCGTGCCGCTGTCGAAGGTGAAGGCCTGCTCGCCGCCGTTCAGCTTGCCGTCGCCGCGGTCATTCATGCCGTCGCGGGTGACTTGGGCGCCGTTGGAGTTGGTGACCTGGATCTGGATGTCGACCTTCTTCTGGATGACCGAGACGCCGTTGCCCTGGTTGTTCGCCGCTTCCAGCAGACGGCGGTCGACCGTGAAGGACACGATCGTGCCCGACGCGAAGCTTTCCGAGATCTTCTTGGTCAGCGCGTTGGTGGCGCTGGTCGTCACCGTCATCTCGCGCACCACGCCGGCCGTGGTGGCGCCGGTCAGGGTGATTGTGCCGTTGGTGCCGACCGTGGCGGTGGCGACGTCCTTGCCGGAGAGGCGGCCGCTGCCGGTGATGGCGGCGGCGATCGAGGACTTCAGCTGGGTCGCCACGTTCTTGGCGGCGTTCTGGCCGGTGGCGACGTCGCCGCTGGTGGCGGTGTAGCTGAAGGACTGGCCTTCCACCGTGATGGTGAAGATGTCGCCTTCCTCGACGGTGCCGCTGACGTTCACATTGGACACCTGGGCCGAACCCGACTTGGCCGGCGACAGCAGCTTCGCCTCGATGGTCTGGCTGTTGTCGAAGTAGGAGATGGTGCGGCTCTCGTCGCCGTCCGACACGATGAAGTCGCGCGAGCGGCCGTTGGCGCCGCGCACCTCGATCTGGACGTCGGAGAAGCTGCCGAGCGTGCTCGACATCGTGCCCGACAGCTTCAGCCCGACGAAGCCGTGATCGTTCTCGGCCTTGGAGATGTCGGCGGTCTTGCCCTCGATCGAGCCGTCGCCCTTGATGCGGATGGCGTAGGTGTCGGGGGCGATGACGTTGGTGACGCGGGCGTTGTCGACGCCGACGATGGTGTTGACGGCGGCACGGGACGCGCTGGTGCTGTCCATGCTCATGCCGTTGCCGTTGATCAGGTTCTTGCCGCCGAAATTGCTGTCCGCGGCCAGCTTGTCGATCTGGTCGCGCAGCGTGTTGAACTGGGTGGCGAGCGACTTGCGGGTGGCGATGGAGGCGGCGTCGTTGCCCAGTGCGGCATAGGCGGCGGTGGTCAGGCCCTTGGCCTGGTCGACCAGCGAGTCGATGGCGGTCAGGCCCTTGTCGGCGGCCTGGATCGTGCTGATCGACTGGCCCATCGCGTCCTTCAGCGACGACAGGTCGCCGGCGCGCTGGTTCAGACCCTTGGCGGCGAAGAAGGAGGTGGGACCATCCAGAGCCGAATTGATCTTGTTGCCCGTCGACAGGATGTTCTGCTTCTTGTTGATCTGTTCCTGCGTGCCCTGCAGTTGCAGCAGGTTGGTGCGCATCGCGGCGGTCAGGGTCACATTTCCGGCCATGGTCCTAGTCTCCTTCTGAGGCTGTCCCCGCGCTTGGTCTTTGACCGGCGAGGCAACGTGCGTTTTCCTGACATCCCTGTTTCAAACAACGTGCCAACCGCGGAGCCATGGAATAAGCCATTGATATGTATGGAAAATAAAAAGCGGCCCGGCAAAAAACGCAGGGTGTGGCCATACCCGTTCGGACGGGCGGCAGGAAAAGAGTCCCGGAATCTTTTGCCGGTGATGGACGGTTCTGCCGATGTCCCCGGCGGTAAGATTCTTCCCAGCGGCGGGCCGGTACGGCTATGGTCGGGCTCCAAACCACGTCCCGGACAGCGGACGCATGGCCCGGCGAGGGCCACAGCAGGCAACGGAGAAGCATCATGACCGGTCGGATCGACGCGCGCCTGGCGGAACTGGGCATCGAACTGCCGCAGGCCGCGGCCCCGGTGGCGGCCTATGTGCCCTACACCCTGTCGGGCAACACCCTCTACATCTCGGGCCAGGTCACGGTCTGGAACGGCGAGCGCAAGTTCGTCGGCAAGGTCGGCCAGGACTTCTCGGTCGAGCAGGGCAAGGAGGCCGCGCGCCTGTGCGCGCTGAACATCCTGGCCCAGGCCAAGGCCGCGCTGGGCGGCGACCTCGACCGCGTCACCCGCGTGCTGCGGCTGGGCGGCTTCGTCAATTCCGGCGCCGACTTCCACGATCATCCGCTTGTGATCAACGGCGCGTCGGAACTGATGCGCGACGTCTTCGGCGAAGCCGGCCAGCATGCCCGCGCCGCGGTCGGCGCCCCGTCGCTGCCCGGCAATGTCGCGGTCGAGGTCGACGCGATCCTGGAAGTGGCCTGACCCGCATCAGGACGGCATCAGCGTCTTGCCGCAAAGCGGCATCGGGCTTACCTCCTTGCCATGGTTCAAGGAGACCCATGCATGCCCGACGGCAACGACGCGATCACCGTCAAGGTTCTGACCGGGATCGGCGAGGCGGACCAGCAGGGCTGGGACGCCTGCGCCGGTCCCGGCAATCCCTTCCTCTCCCACGCCTTTCTCCTGGCGCTGGAGGAGTCGGGCTCGGCGACCGGCAAGACCGGCTGGCAGCCCAGCCATCTCGTCGCCCATGACGGCTCCGGCCGCATGGTCGGCGCGGTCCCGGCCTATCTGAAAAGCCATTCCTATGGCGAATATGTCTTCGACCATGCCTGGGCGAATGCCTATGAGCGGGCCGGCGGCAGCTATTACCCCAAGCTCCAGGTGGCGGTTCCCTTCACCCCGGTGCCGGGGCCGCGGTTGCTGGTGGCGCCCGGACCGCGGGCCGTCGCCGTCGCCGACGCGCTGATTGCGGCGCTGGAGCAGGTGGCGGAGCGCTATGGCGTCTCTTCCGTCCATGTCACCTTTCCGGAGCGCGGCGACTGCGACCGGCTGGGCGAGGCCGGCTGGCTGCGGCGGCTGGGGGTGCAGTATCATTGGCACAACCGCGGTTATGGCAGCTTCGACGCGTTCCTCGACGCCCTGAACTCCCGCAAGCGCAAGGCGATCCGCAAGGAACGGCGCGAGGTCGCCGACAGCGGCGTCCGCCTGCACACCCTGACCGGCGACGCCCTCAAGCCGGAGCATTGGGACGCCTTCCACCGCTTCTATCTCGACACCGCCGACCGCAAATGGGGCGGCGGCTATCTCAACCGCCGTTTCTTCGACCTGCTGGGCCGGACCATGGCCGACCGGGTGGTGCTGGTGATGTGCGAGGATGGCGGCGAATGGGTGGCCGGCGCGCTGAATCTGCTGGGCGACGACGCGCTGTACGGCCGCAACTGGGGCTCCGACGGGCGCTACCGCTTCCTGCATTTCGAGGCATGCTATTACCGCGCGCTCGATTTCGCCATCGAGCGCGGTCTGGCGCGGGTCGAGGCCGGCGCCCAGGGCGAACACAAGATCCAGCGCGGCTATCTGCCGGTGCCGACCTATAGCGCCCACTGGATCGCCGATTCCGGCTTCCGCCGCGCGGTGGAGCGCTATCTCGACCAGGAACGCCCGGCGGTGGACGCGGAGATCGGCGCGTTGGGCGACGAGCTGTCGCCGTACCGGCGGGAGGGCTGAGCCCCCGTCCTACCCCATCAGGCCCAGCCGGCCAGCACCGTGGCGGCGTCGCTTTCCCGCAACGGGGCGCGTTCCGGCGGCGGCGCGCCGTCGACCCGCAGGCCCATCAGCGTTTCGACCAGCGGTTCGGGGCCGGTTGACACCCGGAGCTGTCCGCGCGCGGCGATCTGCGGATGGGCGGATACCTCATCCAGCGTCGGCAGCGCCTCGAAGCAGCAATCGACGGGATCAAGCAGGGCCCGCCATTCCGCCAGGGTCCGGCTGGCGAACAGGGCCTCCAGCTCCGCCGTGAGGGCGGTTTGCGGCAGGGGATCCGCCTGCCGGGCGATCCAGTCGGGGCGGCCGACCGCCTCGCAGAAGCCGCTCCAGAATTTCGCCTCCAGCGCCGAAAGGGTGGCGAAGCGGCCGTCGGCGGTGCGGTAGAGGCGGTAGCAGGCGGCCCCGCCCGACAGCAGCGCCTCGCCGCGTTCCGGCAGGATGCCGCGCGCCGCCGCTGTCAGGTTCAGCCCCTGCCAGCCCAGCACCGATTCCATGATCGACAGGTCGAGGAAGCAGCCCTGTCCCGACCGTTCCCGCCCGAACAGGGCGCCGGCCACCGCCAAAGCCGTCTGCTGGGCGGAGGCGAAATCGGCGACCGGCAGGTAGCTGATGACCGGCCGCTCCGGCAGACCGGAGGCGTCCAGTCCGCCGCCGACCGCCATGTAGTTCAGGTCGTGTCCGGCCCGCGCGGCATAGGGGCCGTCATAGCCCCAGCCCGACAGGCTGGCATGGACCAGCCGCGGGTTGAGCCGCCGCAGCCGGTCGCGCCCCAGCCCCAGCTTGTCCATCACGCCCGGCCGGTAGCTCTCGATCAGCGCGTCGGCCTTGGCCAGCAGCCCCTCCAGCGCGGCGCGCCCGTCCGCCGCCTTCAGGTCGAGGCGCACCACCGTCTTGCCGGCATTCAGCAGCTTGTAGGCGGCGGTGGCGCCGTCGCCGTCCACCGGTCCGAGCCGGCGCAGGGGATCGCCGCCCGGCGGTTCCACCTTCACCACCGTGGCGCCGAGATCGCCCAGCAGCTGCGCCGCATGGGGACCGGGCAGATATTGCCCGAGATCGACGATGCGCAGGCCGTTCAGGAAGGGCAGGGGCATCGCGCGCTCAGCCCCCGGTGACGCTCATGTGACGTCCGACCGCCGGACCCTGGTGGCGGCGGTCGATGATGAAGTCGTGACCCTTGGGCTTGCGGATGATGGCTTCGCGCACCGCGTCGATCAGCGGCCCATCCTCGTCGCTGACGCGCAGCGGCGTGCGCAGGTCGGCGGCGTCCTCCTGGCCCAGGCACATATAGAGGGTGCCGGTGCAGGTCAGCCGCACGCGGTTGCAGCTTTCGCAGAAATTATGGGTCAGCGGGGTGATGAAGCCGACGCGCTGGCCGGTCTCCTCGACCCGGACATAACGGGCGGGGCCGCCGGTGCGGTGGTCGCTCTCGGTCAGGGTCCAGCGGGTCTGAAGCTCGGCCTTCAGCATGGTCAGCGGCCAATACTGGTCGATGCGGGCGCCCTCGCCGATGTCGCCCATCGGCATCACCTCGATGAAGGTCAGGTCGAAGCCCTGCTCGCCGCACCAGGCCACCATGCGGTGGATCTCGTCGTCGTTGACGCCCTTCAGCGCCACCATGTTGATCTTGATCTTCAGCCCTGCGTCCTTGGCCGCCTGGATGCCGCCCAGGATCTTGTCGAGCTTGCCCCAGCGGGTGATGGCCTGGAACTTGTGCGGATCCAGCGTGTCGAGCGAGACGTTGATCCGCCGCACCCCGGCATCAAACAGCCCGGCGGCATGCTTGAACAGCATGGTGCCGTTGGTGGTCAGCGTCAGTTCGTCGAGATCGCCCGACTCGATGTGGCGGCCGAGCGAGCGGATCAGCCGCATCACGTCGCGGCGGACCAGCGGCTCGCCGCCGGTCAGCCGCAGCTTGCGGGTGCCCAGCTTGACGAAGGCGCTGCACAGCCGGTCCAGCTCCTCCAGCGTCAGAACCTCCGCCTTCGGCAGGAAGCTCATGTCCTCGGCCATGCAATAGACGCAACGCAGGTCGCAGCGGTCGGTCACCGAGACGCGCAGATACTCCACCTTGCGGCCGAACGGGTCGATGAGCGGCGCTGGCCGCTCGGCAAGATTGGCTGGCGATTGGGCTGCGGACACGGGATCGATCATCGCTGGACTCCAGGGGCGACCTCTGGCGGGCCGACCCAGTATATGTTCGCCGCACGGACGATATGCAACGATTGCGGTAGCCTATTCCACATCACGGTATGCCGACTTTGACGGTGATCAAGGGGCGGTGGCGTCACACCAGCTTTTGTCGCACCGCTCCCGGTTGCGTGGCCCGCATGGCCTCCTCGCGCTCGCGCAGGTCGTCGTCGGTGGTGCGCGGCACCGGCGGACGGCCGAGCGCGAAGGGCTCGCCGACGCGCTCGAACTGGTCGCGGACGCGGCAATCCTCGCACATGCGGATGCGGTTGGCGGCCTCCGGCGTGGCGAACATCGGGTGCTTGCCGGCGAGCGCCGTCACGATCTTCTCGATCGAGGACCGGCTGGCGAAGGGCTTGCCGCAGGAGACGCAGCAGAAGGGTTCCTCCTCCTTGATCACGCTGGCGCCGCGCGCCCGGTCGCGGAAATCGATCTCCGGCACCAGCGAGATGACCTTTTCCGGACAGGTGGTCCGGCACAGGCCGCACTGGACGCAGGCATCCTGGGCGAAGGACAGCATCGGCTTGTCGGCATTGTCGAGCAGCGCCCCGGTCGGGCAGGCGCCGACGCAGGCGAGGCAGAGCGTGCAGCCCTCGACATCCACCGCCACCCGGCCGAAGGGGGCGCCCGGCGGCAGCGCCAGCACCTCCACCGGGGCGGGGGCGACCTTGTGCAGGTGGCGCAGCGCCAGCATGGTGACGCCGCGCTTCGACCCCATCGGCAGGAACATGCCGGCTTCGACCGCGTCCGCCGGCAGAGCCCACAGCGTGTCGGCCACCGCGTCGGGATCGGCGGCGTCGATCACCGCCACCCGGCCGGAGCCGTAGCCGAGCCCGCTGAAGGCGGCTTCCGCCAGCCCGACCTGGGAGGCGAGCCCGGCGGTCTCCCCCTCATTCTCCGGGCCGGTCAGCACGCGGACATGGGTGCAGCCATAGGCCAGCGCCAGCGCGAACAGGTCGAAGCCGACCTGCGTCACCTCGTTCAGGGCGAAGGGCAGCACGCGGGCCGGCAGGCCGCGGCCATGCCGGGCCATCAGGCCGACCAGCGCGTCTCCGTGGCGCGGGTCGTGGATCAGCAGCGCCGGGGCCTTTCCGCCGGCCTTGGCGTAGGTGCCGAGCAGCGTGCGCAGCCGTTCATGGACGGTGGCGGCCGGCGGCAGGGCATAGGTCGCCGCCCCGGTCGGGCAGACCGCGGCGCAGGACCCGCAACCGGCGCAGACATGCGGGTCGATGGCGACATGGTCGCCGTTCGGCGTCACCGCCCCGGTCGGGCAGACATCCAGGCAGCGGGTGCAGCCGGTCTTGCGGCTGCGCGAATGGGCGCAGAGCTCGGCCTTGAAATCGACGTAGCGCGGCTTGTCGAACTCGCCGACCAGATCGGCGATCTCCAGCAGGGCCTTGGCGACCTGGGCCGGGCTGTTCGGGTCGGGGCGCAGATAACCGTCACGGCGCTTGTGGTCGGGGAACAGCGGCGTGCCGCCGGTCAGATCGAGGATCAGGTCGCAACGGGCCGACGCTCCCTGCCGCACCGGCTCGAACCCCAGCGCGCCCCGTGAGGAGGGCAGTGCCGGGGCGTAATCGTCCACCACGATCTCGAAGGCGCCGAGCCAGCCGCGGGCGGCGCGGATGCGGCCGCGGAAGATCGCCGCGTCCATCACCGGCGGCGGCGGGATGTCCCGGGCGCTGGTCAGCAGGATGGTCACGTCCAGCCGCTTCGCCAATTCCCGCCCGGCCTCGATGGCGCGCTCGTCGCTGCCATAGACCAGACAGCCACCCTCGGACCTCAGGGTCAGCGCCCCGGTGGGCGGGATCGGCAGCGCCGCCTCGGCCAGCAGGGCCGCGATCTTCGGCAGCGCCTGGGCGCCCTCGTCCGACCAGCCGGCGCGTTCGCGGATGTTGGTGAAGCTCAGCGCCGCATCCGGCGCCCCCTCCGCCGCGACCTCGCTGAACAGCGGCGCCTCCTGCGTGCAGGCGACCAGCAGCGGCTGCCCGGTGGCGAGTGCCGCCTCGAAGCGGTCGAGCTGCGCCCGGCAGAGCTGGCTGTGCACGGTGACGGCGCCATCCCCGCTATCGCCGCCGCCGCAGGCCTTGCCCAGCGCCGCCCCGTCCAGCGCGATGCTGTGCGCGCAGTCGCAGACGAGCACTGTCCGATCGCCGATCTTCATCGTCCCCGAAACTCCCTTGGCTTGGGGCCGCCGCCCCTGGCTGTCGACAGTCATATGGGGGAATGCGGCGCGATGGGAATGGGAATTTCGTCGGGGGCGGCGCCAGGGGAAGCCCAGGGGGAAACCGCGGATCGGCGAGGCAAGCTCCGCGCAAGGCGTGGCAAATAATCATCGAATATTCCGGCATTATTATGCCATAGGATAAAATGTCACATTTTGACAATTTAATGACATACGTGGAAAGTGTATGGCCCTCAGTATGGAATCCCAATCCAAAGCTTCAGGTGAAGAGGTGTAATGGTGGAAGACGCGCTCGGTTCTTTCAGGCTTAGGACCCAGATCGCCTTGATCAGCCTTGTCAGCATCCTCGGGCTGGCGATCCTCGGCGCGGTGTTCCACATCGAAAGCTCCAGGCAGGACGAGATTCGCCAGCAGGCCGAACAGGCGGTGCTGCGGACGGAAACCCTGAAAACCCTGCGCATCCAACTGCTGAACGGCCGGCGGGTCGAGAAGGATTTCCTTCTGCGCCGCGACGCCGACCTGCCCGGCCGTCATGCCGGATTGATCACCGAGATGGCGGGGACGCTGGACGGGCTGCTCGCCGTTCTGCCGCCCGGCGCCGCCGCCGACCGGCTGCGGCGGGCCGGCGGGGAACTCGCCGCCTATGGCCGGCAGTTCGCCGAGGTGGCCGACCGCCAGGGCCGGATCGGGCTGGACGAGAACAAGGGGTTGCAGGGCACCTTGCGCGGCGCCGTCCATTCGGCCGAGGCGTCCCTGGCCCGCCATGACGACCAGCGGCTGCTCGCCGGGCTGCTGATGATGCGCCGGCACGAGAAGGATTTCCTGGCGCGGGGCGACGGCAAATATGTCGACAGCTTCGGCGCGGCGGTTGCCGCCTTCCTCAAGGCGCTGGACGGATCGGCGGTGCCGGAGACGGAGCGGGCGTCGATCCGGGCCGCCATCGACTCCTACCGGCGCGACTTCACCGCGCTCGCCGCCGCCTTGCTGGGACTGTCGGGCGAGATCCGGAAGATGTCGGACATCTACGGCCGGCTGGAGCCCCTGCTTATGGAGGCGGAACTGGAGCAGAAGGCGGAGCGGGCGGCGGCGGAGGCGGGCTATGCCGCCATCCGCGACGAGGTGCGGCGGATCATCTGGCTGTCGCTGGTCACGGTGGCGGTGCTCGGGCTGGCCGGGGCGCTGCTGGTCGGCCGGTCCATCGCCGGGTCGGTGTCGCGGTTGACGCGGTCGATGCGGCGCATCGCCGCCGGCGATCTGGAGGCGGCGGTGGACGGGACCGGGCGCCGGGACGAGATCGGCGAAATGGCGCAGTCGCTTCTGGTGTTCCGCACCAACGCCGCCGATTTGCGGCGCATGCAGGCGGAGCAGGAGGCCCAGAAGGCGCGCGGCGAGGAGGAGCGCAGGCGCCAGACGCGCGAGCTGGCCGACCGTTTCGAGACGGCGATGCATGGCGTGGTGGCCCAATTGTCGGCCTCGGCCGGCCGGATGCAGGACAGTTCCCGCGCCCTGTCGGTGATGGCGGAGGATGGCCGGGCCCGGGCGACCTCGGTCGCCGCGGCGACGGAGCAGACCTCGGCCAATGTGCAGACGGTCGCCGCCTCCTCGCAGCAGATGGCGGCATCGATCGGCGAGCTGACCCGTCAGATCACCGAATCGGCGGTCATCGCCCGCCGGGCGGCGGAATGCGCCCAGACCACCAACGGCAGCGTCCGCGCTCTCTCCGATCAAGCCCAGCGCATCGGCGAGGTCGTCACCCTGATCTCCTCGATCGCCAGCCAGACCAATCTTCTGGCGCTGAACGCGACGATCGAGGCGGCGCGGGCGGGGGAGGCCGGCAAGGGCTTCGCCGTGGTGGCGAGCGAGGTGAAGACTCTCGCGACCCAGACCGCCAGGGCGACGGAGGAGATCGCCGCCCAGATCGAGGCGATGCAGCGGGCGACCGGCGGTGCGGTGGAGTCCATCGCCGAGATCGACCGCACCATCGGCGAGATCAACAGCATCGCCACCGGTGCCGCGTCGGCGATCGAGGAGCAGGACGCGGCGATGCGCGAGATCGCCCGCAACGTCCAGCAGGCGGCGCGGGGCACCCAGGATATCGCCACCAGCATCGGCGGCGTCCAGCGCACCGCCGACGGCACCGGCGAGGCGGCGCAGCAGGTGATGGAGGCCGCCAACACCCTGCACCGCGACACCGAGAACCTGTCGCGCGAGGTGGACCGCTTCGTCAGCTCGGTCCGCGCGGGGTGAGGATGGGGGGCGTTACGCCCCCGGATCGTTGGCATTGGGGAAGAACAGCTGTTCGCCGTTGATGGTGTAGTCGGCGATCGCCTTCTGCCCCTCGGCCGAGACCAGCCAGTCGACGAAGGCCTGGCCGTCGGCCGCCTTGACGTGGGGGAATTTGGCCGGGTTGACCAGCATGACGCCATACTGGTTGAACAGCCGCTTGTCGCCCTCCACCAGCACCGTCAGCGGGCCGCGGTTCTTGAAGTTCAGCCAGGTGCCGCGGTCGGTCAGGGCATAGCCGTTCATGGCGGCGGCGGTGTTCAGCGTCGGGCCCATGCCCTGGCCGATCGAGCGGTACCAGCCGCCCTCGGCCTTGGCCGGATCGAGGGCGGCCGTCTTCCACAGCGCCAGTTCGGCCTTGTGGGTGCCGCTGTCGTCGCCGCGCGACACGAAGGGGGCCTTGGCCTGGGCGATCTTCGACAGCGAGTCGGCGACATCCCTGCTGCCCTTGACGCCGGCCGGATCGCTGGCCGGGCCGACGATGACGAAGTCGTTGTACATCACCGGCTTGCGCACCGGCGCGAAGCCTTCGGCGACGAACTTCTCCTCCGACGGCTTGTGGTGGACGAACAGCACGTCGGCGTCGCCGCGCTTGGCGAGGTCGATGGCCTGGCCGGTGCCCTTGGCGACGACCCGCACCTCGATCCCCGTCCTGGCGGTGAATTTCGGCAGCAGCGAGCCGAACAGCCCCGAATCCTCGGTCGAGGTGGTGGAGGCCACCGTGATGAAACGGTCGGCGGCCCGCGCGACCGGCGGCAGGGCGCTCTGGACCAGAGCGGTCAGGGCCGCGACGGCGGCACCCAGCACGAAAGAACGGCGCAGCATCACTTGTCTCCTCAACAGGCGCTGTTGCCGGTGAGGCATATAGCAGTCCGGCTTTGCTTGCAAAGGCCCGCCAAGCCCATGGTGAACAGGTCGCAGCCCATACGCCCGCATGCCTTCCCCCGGATGCGCCCGAATGGGTCAGGCCCGCTCCCCCCGCTCCTTCAGCAGGGCCGCCGTCAGGTTGACGGCCAGCGACAGGGTCATCAGAACCAGGCCCAGCGCCAGCGCCATCGGCAAATCGCCCTTGCTGGTCTCCAGAGCGATGGCGGTGGTCATGACGCGGGTGATGTTCTCGATGTTGCCGCCGACGATCATCACCGCCCCGACCTCCGCCGAGGCGCGGCCGAATCCGGCCAGCACGGTGGTGACGAGGCTCCAGCGCGCCTCCGACAGCAGGGTCGCCAGCCGGCGCAGCGGGCCGGCGCCGGTGACGCGCAGCAGGTCGTCATACTCGACCAGCAGATCCTCGACCGTCTGGCGGGCGAGCGAGGCGACGATCGGCACGATCATCACCGTCTGCGCGACGATCATCGCCGTCGGAGTGAACAGCAGCCCCAGCACGCCGAAGGGGCCGGAACGCGACAGCAGCAGATAGACCACCAGCCCGACCACCACCGGCGGCAGCCCCATCATCGTGTTCAGCGCGATGGCGACGCCGCGCCGGCCGGGAAAATTCAGCGCGGCGACGGCGGCCCCCAGCGGCAGGCCGATCAGCGTCGCGGTGGCGACGGCGGTCAGGCTGACCCGCAGCGACAGGCCGATGATCCGCATCAGTCCGGCGTCCAGCGAGCCGATCATGGAAAACGCCAATGTCAGGGCTTGGGAAAAATCCTGCATGAAGTCCAATTCACTGGGGCGGGGCTTGTCCATCCGGCGGCGCTCGCCCACACTCGCGCGCATGAGCACTATCATGAGTCTTAAGACCTTCACCATAGCGCCGGACCCGGCCGACCCCAGGCTGACCGAGCGTGTCGGCGGCCTGGACCAGGACGGCCGCGCCATCGAGACCGCCGTGACGGTCGAACGGCCGTTGACCCTCTATCTGAACGGGCAGGAGATCGTCACCATGATGACGATCGGCGACTATCCCGACTGTCTGGCCGTCGGCTATCTGCTGAACCAGAACATGCTGCGGCGCGATGACCGCATCACCGCCATCGATGTGGACGAGGAGACGGAGACCGTCATCGTCCGCACCGAACGCGCCACCGACTATGAAGCCAAGCTGAAGAAGAAGACGCTGACCTCCGGCTGCGCCCAGGGCACCGCCTTCGGCGACGTGATGGAGACCTTCGAATCCGTCCGTCTGCCGGCCGATGTGCGGCTCCACACCTCGTGGATCTACGCCCTGTCCAGGCAGATCAACCTTCAGCCCAGCCTGTATCTGGAGGCCGGCGCCATCCATGGCTGCGTGCTGTGCCAGGGGGACCGGCCGCTCGTTTACATGGAGGATGTCGGCCGTCACAACGCGGTGGACAAGGTCGCCGGCTACATGCATCTGAACGGTATTCCGGCATCGGACAAGATTTTCTACACCACCGGGCGGCTGACCTCGGAGATGGTGATCAAGACGGTGCAGATGGGCATTCCGATCCTGGTCTCGCGCTCCGGCTTCACCGCCTGGGGGGTGCAGCTGGCGCGGCAGGCCAACCTGACGCTGGTCGGCCGGGCCAAGGGCCGGCGCTTCATCGCGCTGGCCGGCGCCGACCGGCTGGTGTTCGATACCGATGCATCCGGGGGCGATGACGAGGACCGGAGTCATGGACGCAAGGGAAGCCGCGATGACGACTGACTCAGCCCGCTCCGCCATTGGACACCGCGACATCGGCGGCGTGCTGCTGGCCGGCGGCCTGTCGCGCCGGATGGGCGGCGGCGACAAATGCCTGCGCCCGCTCGGCGGACGCAGCATCCTGGAACGCATCGTCGCCACCGTCCGGCCGCAGGTCGGGCCGCTGGTGCTGAACGCCAACGGCGATCCCGCCCGCTTCGATCATCTGCATCTGCCGGTCGCGGCCGATGTGGTGGAGGGCTATGCCGGGCCGCTCGCCGGCGTGCTGACCGGCATGGAATGGCTGCGCGGCACCGCTCCCGGCATCGCCTGGGTCGCCAGCTTCGCCACCGACGCGCCCTTCATCCCGTGCGACCTCGTCACCCGCATGGTGTCGGCGTTGGAGCGGGAGGGCGCCGACCTCGCCTGCGCCCGCTCGGGCGGGCAGGATCATCCGGTCTTCGGGCTGTGGCCGATCCGTCTGGCCGGCGACCTGCGCCGCGCCATGGTGGAGGAGGGCCTGCGCAAGGTCGATGCCTGGACCGCCCGCCACCGTCTGGCCGTCGCCGATTTCGCCATCGATCCAGTCGATCCCTTCTTCAACACCAACCGGCCGGAGGATCTGGCCGAGGCGGAACGCCTGCTGGCGTCGGGGCGGGCATCATGACGGAGCGGTTGGAGCGCATCGAGACCCTGGCGCTGGGCATCGTGGTGGAACGCCGCCGTGGCGTCACCGTCTGGGCCGACTGGAGCTGGCGCCCGGTTTCGGTCATCCCCGGCGCCGGGCCGGTCGAGCCGCCGGGCCGCCTGCTGCGGGAGGGGGAGGGGTGGAGCCACAGCCACGCCGCCACCCTGACGTTGGAGCTGTTCCGCACCGACACCGAAGGCTATCGACTGAACCTGTCCCAGGATCCGCCGCGCCTGTGGGTGGTGATGCGCCCCGGCCCGGACGGCTTGTCGCTGGTGCCCTTCACCGTCACCGCGTCCGCGCATGAGGGCGAAGGCTATCAGGTCGGCACCGATGTGGTGGAGACGGTGCCGATGCCCGACGAGGTGATCGGGCTGGTCCGTGATTTCGTCGAGCAGCACCATGTCGACGTCCCCTTCCACAAGCGCGAGCGCAAGCGCCATTTCGACAAGGAGGAGGGACGGCGGTGAGCGGAGAAGCCTTCCTGTCGCGCTGGTCGCGCCTGAAGCGCGCCGGGGCCGAACCCAAGCCGGCGCCAGCCGGGTTGCCGCTGCCGGTTGAGGAGGCCGCGGCGAGTCCGGTTGCCGTCGCCGACCCGGCACCGGCGGAGTCCGGCGAGCCGCCGGCGGAAGACCCGCTGAAGGATCTGCCGCCGGTCGAGGAGTTGACCGGCGACTCCGACTTCACCCCCTTCCTGCGCGCCGAGGTGCCGGAGGATCTGCACCGTCAGGCCCTGCGCAAGCTTTGGACCTCCGATCCGATCTACGCCAACGACGACGGGCTGAAGGATTACGCCGACGATTACGCCAGCCTGTTCAGCGGCGGGGTTCCGGTGAAGACCCTCTACCGCGTCGGCAAGGGCTTCCTCGACACGCTGGACGAGGTGGCGGAGCAGGCCGCGCCCTCTCCCGTCCCGGGAGAGGGAGGGGACCCGCGAAGCGGGGAGGGGGAGGGGCGGTCCAAGAATTCCGAACCCGCCTGATTCTTGCGCCCCCTCACCCTTCCCTCTCCCACGGCGGGAGAGGGGGCTTTCACCCTCGCAAAACCGCTTTCAAAATGCGACCGCCCACCCCGCCGGTCCAGACAGGCTCAAAACAAAGGGGCGCTCTGTTAGCGCGAGCATAGCGCGTTGATAAAGTTTGATTTGCCCCCTCTTTAGGGTGCGTCCTCGGTTGACAAACGGATGGCTTAACCCTTTTTATTATCCGACTGTGAATTGCTAAGTCACTGTAAGGCAATGGCTTTTCGCAGGTGCGTCAAAATGGGGCACGGGGAGCGGTTCCAATAACGGCGCGCGGTTCGTCCGCGGACGCCGGCACCCCCGTCTTGCTCGTCCGGGAGGAGTTTGCGGCGCGTGTCCAGGGCCGTCGATCACACTGTCCCCCCCGCCCTCGCGGAGGAGGAGCTGTTCCGTGCGCAGGTCTATGCCCTGCTGGCGCAGCTGCTGGCGCGTCCGCCCGACGCCGCCTTCCTGGCCGCGCTGGGGGGATTGGCCGGCGATGGCGGCGAGTTCGGCACGGCGCTCGACCGGCTGGCGGAAGCGGCGCGCGGCGGCGATCCCGCTGCGCTGGAGGAGGAGTTCACCACGCTGTTCATCGGCGTCGGCGGCAGCGAGCGCACCCCTTACGGCTCCTTCTACCTGACCGGCTTCCTCAACGAGAAGCCCCTGGCGGCGTTGCGCGTCGACATGGCGCGGCTGGGCATAGCCCGGGCCGACGGCGTGTCCGAGCCGGAGGACCACATCGCCGCGCTCTGCGAGATGATGGCCGGCCTGATCGCCGGCGCCTTCGCCCCGGAGGATGGCGGGCCGGTCGGTCTCGACGGGCAGCGGGCCTTCTTCGACCGCCATATCGGCTCCTGGGCCGGGCGGTTCTTCACGGATTTGGAGACTTCGCCCTCGGCCCGCTTCTATCGGGCGGTCGGCGCGGTCGGACGGAGTTTCCTGGCGGTCGAGGCGCAAGCCTTCGACCTTGCGGCGTAAAGGGTGAGGAGCGGAGCCATGACGCGGAACGCGGTCAAAGCCACGGATGAAGCTGTCAAACAGGGCAAGGATAGGCAAGGCGACGACAGGGGGCTGGCCCGCCGCGACCTGTTCCGCGTCGCCGGTCTGGGTGCCGGTGCGCTCGGTGCCGCCGCGGCCGGTGTGACCGCCGCCGGTGGAACGGCCGAGGCGGCCCAGGCGGAGACGCCGGCCACCGGCTATCGCGAGACCGACCATGTCCGCAAGGTCTACGAAGTCAGCCGCTTCTAAGGGGAACGCCGCCATGCTGATCAAGAAAAGCCCGGCCACCTCCGGCGGCCGCCACCTCGCCCGCAGCCTGACCCAGACGCCGGCCACCGCCACCGGCGTGGCGGCCAGGGGATTTACGGTTGACCGCCGGGCCTTCCTGCGCAATTCCGGCATCGCCGCCGGTGGCGCCGCGCTGGCCTCTGCCATGCCCTTCGGCATGGTGCGGAAGGCCGACGCCGCCACCGCGACCGCCGTCGCCGGCGCGCCGGTCAAACAGGTCAAGTCGGTCTGCACCCATTGCTCGGTCGGCTGCACCGTGGTGGCCGAGGTCCAGAACGGCGTCTGGATCGGCCAGGAGCCCGGCTTCGACAGCCCGATCAACCTCGGTTCGCATTGCGCCAAGGGCGCTTCGGTGCGCGAGCACGCCCATGGCGAGCGCCGCCTGCGCTATCCGATGAAGATGGTCGACGGCAAATGGACCCGGATCGGCTGGGACCAGGCGATCGAGGAGGTCGGCTCCAAGCTGCTGGCGATCCGCGAGCAGTCCGGTCCCGATTCGGTGTTCTGGCTCGGCTCGGCCAAGCACAGCAACGAGCAGGCCTATCTGTTCCGCAAGTTCGCGGCGCTGTGGGGCACCAACAACGTCGACCATCAGGCGCGCATCTGCCATTCCACCACGGTGGCCGGCGTGGCGAATGTCTGGGGCTACGGCGCCATGACCAACAGCTATAACGACATTCAGAAGTCGCGGGCGCTGTTCTTCATCGGCTCCAACGCCGCCGAGGCGCACCCCGTCGCCATGATGCATGTGCTGAAGGCGAAGGAGCAGAACGCCGCCCCGCTGATCGTCGCCGACCCGCGCTTCACCCGCACCGCCGCCCACGCCAACGAATATATCCGCTTCCGTCCCGGCACCGACGTGGCGCTGGTCTGGGGCCTCCTCTGGCACATCCTCCAGAACGGTTGGGAGGACAAGGACTATATCGCCAAGCGCGTCTACGGCTTCGACGACATCCGCGCCGAGGTCGCCAAATGGACGCCGGAGGAGGTGGAGCGCGTCACCGGCGTTCCCGGTTCGCAGCTGAAGCGCGTCGCCCGCACGCTGGCCTCCAACCGGCCCGGCACGCTGGTCTGGTGCATGGGCGGCACCCAGCATCATATCGGCAACAACAACACCCGCGCCTATTGCGTGCTCCAGCTGGCGCTGGGCAATGTCGGCGTGTCGGGCGGCGGCACCAACATCTTCCGCGGCCACGACAATGTGCAGGGGGCGACCGATTTCGGCGTCACCTCCGACAGCCTGCCCGGCTATTACGGTCTGGCCGAGGGGGCGTGGCGCCACTGGGCGCGCGTCTGGGACCTCCCCTATGACGGCATCCTGAAGCGGTTCGCCTCCAAGGCGCTGATGGAGAGCACCGGCATCCCGGTGTCGCGCTGGTTCGACGGCGTGCTGGAGGCCAAGGAGAATCTCGACCAGCCGAACCCGCTGAAGGGCATGGTCTTCTGGGGCCACGCGCCGAACAGCCAGGTCCGTCTGCCCGAGATGAAGAAGGCGATGGAGAAGCTGGAGCTGCTGGTCGTCGTCGATCCCTATCCGACGATGACGGCGGTGCTGTCCGACCGCAAGAACGACTTCTACCTGCTGCCGGCGGCGACCCAGTTCGAGACCTCCGGCTCGGCCACGGCGTCGAACCGCTCGGTCCAGTGGCGCGACAAGATCGTCGAGCCGCTGTTCGAATCGAAGACCGACCACGAGATCATGTATCTGTTCGCCAAGAAGTTCGGCTTCGCGGCGGATCTGGTCAAGAACATCAAGGTCAACGGCAACGAGCCGGTGATCGAGGACATCACCCGCGAGTGGAACCGCGGCATGTGGTCGGTCGGCTATACCGGCCAGTCGCCGGAGCGCCTCAAGCTGCACATGCGGCATCAGGCCACCTTCGACAAGACGACCTTGCGCGCCGTCGGCGGCCCGTGCGACGGCGATTATTTCGGCCTGCCCTGGCCCTGCTGGGGCACGCCGGAGATGAAGCATCCCGGTTCCGCCAACCTCTACGACACCTCGCTGCCGGTTGCCGAGGGCGGCGGCGCCTTCCGCGCCCGCTTCGGCGTCGAGCGCAACGGCGTGACGCTGCTGGCCGAAGGCTCCTATCCGGAAGGGTCGGAGATCAAGGACGGCTATCCGGAAGTCACCATGGCGATGCTCCAGAAGCTGGGCTTCGACGCCGACCTGACGGCGGAGGAGCTGGCGGTGATCCAGAAGATCGGCGGCGACAAGATCGGTGCGGTATCCTGGACGACCGACCTGTCCGGCGGCATCCAGCGCGTGGCGATCAAGCATGGCCTGAACCCGCCCGGCAACGCCAAGGCGCGCTGCGTCGCCTGGAACTTCCCGGACCCGGTGCCGATCCACCGTGAGCCGCTCTACACCCCGCGCCGCGATCTGGTCGCCAGCTACCCGACCTACAAGGACACCAAGTCCTGGCGCGTGCCGACTCTCTACAAGTCGATCCAGGACCGCGACGTTTCCAAGGAATACCCGATCATCCTCACCTCCGGCCGTCTGGTCGAATATGAGGGCGGCGGCGACGAGACCCGCTCCAACCCCTGGCTGGCCGAGTTGCAGCAGGACATGTTCGTCGAGATCAACCCGTTCGACGCCAACAATGCCGGCGTCAAGGACGGCGAGCTGGTCTGGGTCGAGGGTCCGGAAAAGGGCCGGGTGAAGGTCAAGGCGATGGTGACCGAGCGGGTCGGCCGCGGCGTCGCCTTCATGCCCTTCCATTTCGGCGGCGTCTATCAGGGGCAGGATCTGCGCTCCAAATACCCGGCCGGGGCCGACCCGATCGTGCTGGGCGAGGCCGCCAACACGGCGACCACCTACGGCTATGATTCGGTGACCCAGATGCAGGAAACCAAGACCACCCTTTGCCGCATCCAGGCGGCCTGACGCGCGGGAGTTTGAACCATGGCCCGGATGAAATTCCTGTGCGACGCCGAACGCTGCATCGAGTGCAACGCCTGCGTCACCGCCTGCAAGAACGAGCATGAGATCCCCTGGGGCATCAACCGCCGCCGCGTCGTGACCATCAACGACGGCAAGCCGGGGGAGCGGACGATCTCGGTCGCCTGCATGCATTGCTCCGACGCGCCCTGCAAGGCGGTCTGCCCGGTCGATTGCTTCTATCAGACCGCCGAGGGCGTGGTCCTGCACAACAAGGACCTGTGCATCGGCTGCGGCTATTGCTTCTACGCCTGCCCGTTCGGCGCGCCGCAATATCCGCAGGCGGGCAATTTCGGCAGCCGCGGCAAGATGGACAAATGCACCTTCTGCTCCGGCGGCCCCGAGCCCGACAATTCGGAGGCCGAGTTCAAGAAATACGGCCGCAACCGCTTGGCGGAGGGCAAGCTGCCGCTCTGCGCCGAGATGTGCTCGACCAAGGCGCTGCTGGCCGGCGATGCCGACAAGGTGTCCGACATCTACCGCGAGCGCGTCGCCGCCCGCGGTTTCGGCTCCGGCGCCTGGGGCTGGAACACCGCCTATCAGACCAAGTCGGGTCAGGAGCGCGGCCAGCCCGGCGGCTCCGTCTTCCAGGGCGCCGGCGGTGCGGCCGGTGGGGTCCCCGTGCAGAAGCAGGGGCTGTGACGGTGACGGTCTCGGGGGCCGCCCTGCTGGCGTTCGGCGCCGTCCTCCTGCTGGCCGGCTGCCAGGAGGAAGGGGCGCCGCGTCCGGTCCATCTGGACAAGGGCGTCTATCAGGGGGCGGCCGACACGCCGCTGACCGCCGAGCAGTTGCGGGCGTTGCGGCAACGCAGCGCCTATCAGGGCGTGCGATAGGGAGCGTCCGATGGAAGGTCATCCGATGAAGACGGCTGTCGCCGCTCTGGTGCTCGGCATCGGTCTCGCCGGTGGCGCAATGCCTGCCGCCGCCCAGTCCAGCGTCCGCGTCGGCGGTTCGGTGGCGGAGCAAGAGGTCGACCGCGACGGGCCGATGGTGGTGCCGACCCAGATCATGGGCCAGAGCCGTGGCGACGGCTGGCACGACATCCGCATGGGCGAGCGGGGCACCGTCTCGATCCCCAACAAGCAGGCCGGCGTCCTGATCCAGTCGGAGGGCGAGGCGTGGCGCGCCCTGCGCAACGGGCCGCTCAGCGCGTATGGCTCCTGGGTGCTGGGCGGCATCCTCGCCCTGCTGGCCCTGTTCTTCCTGGTCCGCGGCCGCATCCGCATCGATGGCGGGAAGACCGGCCGCACCATCGAGCGCTTCAACGCCTTCGAGCGCGGCGTCCATTGGCTGACCGCCGGCAGCTTCGTCGTGCTCGCCGTCTCCGGCCTGAATCTGCTCTATGGCCGCCATACCCTGTTGCCGCTGATCGGGCCGGAGCCCTTCGCCGCGCTCAGCCATTACGGCAAGCTCGCCCATAATTTCCTGGGCTTCGCCTTCATCCTGGGGGTGGCGCTGATCTTCGTGATGTGGGCCCGCCACAACATCCCGTCGCGTCATGACCTGACCTGGTTCCTGAAGGCGGGCGGCCTGTTCTCCAAGGGCGTCCACCCGCCGGCCCACAAGTTCAACGGCGGCCAGAAGGTGATCTTCTGGTCCACCGTGGCCGGCGGGGCGGCGCTCGGCTTCACCGGCGTGCAGCTGATCTTCCCCTTCAGCTTCGCCACGCTGGAGGAGATGCAGCTTTATCAGCTGGCCCATGCCGCCATCGCCATCATCATGATCGCCATCATCCTGGCGCACATCTACATCGGCTCCATCGGCATGGAGGGCGCCTTCGACGCCATGGGCGATGGTCAGGTCGAGCTGCAATGGGCGCGCGAGCATCATTCGCTGTGGGTCGAGGAGGTCACCGGCGAAAAGGCCGATCACGGTCCCCATCACCGGACACCGGCGGAGTGATTTGTCCCCTCCCCCGCCCAGCGGGGGAGGGTTAGGGTGGGGGGCCAACCACCTCCCAGGACGCCGCCATGACCACCCACCTCGCCGACCGTCAGGCCGTCATCGACGGCTGCCTCGCCATGAACCGGCTGGGCGTCAATCAGGGCATGTCTGGCAACCTGTCGCGGCGGATCGATGGCGGTTTCCTGGTCACCCCGACCAGCATGCCCTATGACGCGTTGACCCCCGCCGACATCGTCGAGATGGGGTTCGACGGCACCTATCTCGGCGAGCGCCGCCCCTCGTCGGAATGGCGCATCCACCGCGACATCCTGCGGGCGCGGCCGGACATCTGCGTCGTCCTGCATGCCCACCCGACCTTCGCCACCGCGCTGGCGGTGCATGGGCGCGGTATCCCGTCCTTCCATTACATGGTGGCGCTGGCCGGTGGCGACTCGATCCGTTGCGCTCCCTACGCCACCTTCGGCACCCAGGAACTGTCCGACCATGCCCTGGCGGCGCTGGAGGGGCGGTTGGCCTGCCTGCTGGCCAATCACGGCATGATCGTGCTGGGCACCAGCGTCCAGTCCGCCCTGGCGCTGGCGGTCGAGGTCGAGACGCTGGCCCGCCAATATCTCCATGCCCAGCAGTTCGGCGAGCCGGTGATCCTGCCGCCCGACGAGATCGCCCGGGTGGCGGAGAAGATGCGGCGGATGAAATACGGCCAGCCGATCGACGATGCGGACGCGCCGGAAGACACCGCCCGGCCGCGTCTGTGAAACTCCGGCTTACGGCCCGATCCGCGTCATCGTGGTGCTGGTGGCGAGATGGCCGGCCGGCTTCAGGGCGGCGACCCGCAGCAGCGGCTTGGCGCCGCCGACCGCCTCGACCTGGAGAGGACGCTCTTCCGCCGGCGGTTCATAGACGGCGGGCAGGGCGATGGTGATGCGGGTGCCCTGGCCGGGTTCGCTCGCCACCTCGATATCGCCGCCGAGCATGGCGGTGTAATGGCCGACCAGCGTCAGGCCCAGCCCGGCGCCGCGCGGCTTGCCCTGGCCGCGGGTGGCCACGGCGCCGTTGCCGGCGCCCTGGACGAAGGGCTGGAACAGCCGGCCGGTCTGGGCGGTGGGAAAGCCGCGGCCGGTGTCGGCGACGGTGAAGCGGTACCAGCGGGCGCCGTCGCGCTCCAGCTTCTCGGCCGACAGGGTGACGGTGCCGTCCTGGGTGAATTTGCAGGCGTTGTCGAGCAGGTTCAGCAGGGTTTGCCGCAGCTTGTTGAAATCCGAATGCATCTGGCCGAGCCCGGCCGGCGCCGACAGATCCAGCGCGTTGCCATAGAGGTCGGCGGCCGGCATCGACCGCTCGCGCGCTTCGGCCAGCAGCCGGTTGACGTCGAAATCCTGTAGGCAGACATCCATCACCCCGGCCTCGACCTTGGCATAGTCGAGAATGGCGTCGACCAGACCGGTCAACTGCTCGCCGGTCCATTGGATATGCTCGACATCCGCCGCCAGCTCGGCCACGCCCAGCCGATGCAGGTCGGACATCAGCGTCTGGCTGGCATTGACGATCTCGGTCAGCGGTCCGTGCAGTTCATGGCCCATATTGACCAGGAAGTCGCTCTTGGCCTGGCTGGCGGCCTCGGCCTTCGCCTTCTCCCGCAACAGGCGGGTGTGTTCGATCTCGGCCTCGCGGCGCTCGCGCTCGGTATCCTCGGCGATGCCGCGCAGGGCGTCGACCGCGCGGGCCATGCTGGCGATCTCGTTCCGGCCGCTCAGCGCCGGCAGGGTGAGGTCGGTGCGGCCGGCGGCCAGCGCCGTCACCGCGTTCGCCATCGTCCGCACCGGTCCGGCGACGCTGCGCTGGAGCAGCCAGAGGGTGACCAGACCGGCGAGCAGCAGCAGCCCGCCGACCCACAGGGCGACGCTGGTATAGCCCGACAGTCCATCGGTCAGCGTGCCGCGCAACGCCTGGGTTCCGGCCTCGGCCCGGCGCCGGATCTCGCCCAGATTGGCGGCGATGCCGGCGGCGTTGGCGGCCATCGCCTCGGCGCGCAGAGTGTCGTCCTCGGCCACCGACGATTCGATGGCCGCCAGCACGCCGCCCGCCTTCGCCAGCAGGGCGCTCACCTCGTCGATGGTCTGTTTGGTGCCGGGAACCCAGAGATAGCGGTTCATCTCGGTCAGCCGGTCGCGGGCGATGGCGAGCTGGGCGCGCATCGCCTCGGCGTCCTGCGGGTCGCGGCGGTCGACATAGCGGGTGAGATGGTCCTGCATCAGCAGGGTGGCGATGGCGGCGTCGCTGGCCAATGCCGTCGAATCGACGCCGCCGGCGTTCTTCAACTGGTCGAGCTTCTGGCGGGTCTGGGCGACCAGCGGTTCCAGCACGCCGGTCATCTGGCCGTTGCGGTCGCCGCGCAGCGCGATCAGCTTCTGCACCGCCGCCCAATAATCCTCCAGCGCGGCGCGGGCCTTGTCGACCCCCTGCCGGTCGGCGCCCTCCACCACGCCCTTCGCCAGCGTGTCGAGCCGCTCGCGCAGCGTGTCATGCCGCCAGGAGGCGTCGAGCAGGCTCTGGTCGTCGCCATAGGTCAGATGGTCGCGGACCGCGACCTCCATGTCGCGCAGGCTGATGTCGGCGTCGGCGGCCGCCTGCGACAGGTCGGCGCGGCCGGAGAAGGCGCCGATGTCGCGCGACACGCTGTGGAACCAGGCGAGGCCGACCAGGGCCAGCAGGACCACCAGGCCGAGCGCCACGGCGAAGCCCGCGCCGACCCGCGCCGACAGGGTCATGTCGCGGAACCGGGTCCGGCCGCCGCTCCGGGACAGAATGCCGTTCCGCTTCACACCGACTCCCGCTCGCGCTGTGCCTGACGATTTCCGCGCGCGACCGGCCACAACCATTCGGACCTGTCGGCGCGCGGCGCGGATTGTAGCTTGGCTAACCCCCCAGGCAAACAGACAAGTGTGCGACGGAGTACCGCCAAAGGTCAGGCGGCATCCCCGGCGCTGAAAGCGTAGGCATGCATGCCCAGGCTGCCATGTTCGAAGCCGGCATGCAGCCGCTCGGTCTTCGGCCGCGGTCCCGCCGCCCCCAGCGCCACCGGCAGCGGCAGGAAATGCTCGTCGGTCGGATGCGCCCGGCGGGCGTCGGGGCAGGCGGCCAGCCAGTTGCCGACCGCCTCCGCGTCGCCGGCCTCCAGCGTCCTGTCCAGCCAATCGGCGAAGCCGGTCGCCCAGGGGGCGGCGCTGGTTCCGCCGAAGCGGAATTCCCGCAGATTGTGGACGGCGCCGCCGCTGGCGAGGATCAGCACGCCCTCGCGCCGCAGCGGCTCCAGCAGCCGGCCGAGCGCGATGTGGTCGGCGGCGCTGCGGTAGGGCATGACCGAGAATTGGGCGACCGGGATGTCGGCCTGTGGATACATCAGCGTCAGCGGCACCCAGGCGCCATGGTCCAGCCCCTGCGACGGGTCGGTGACCGCTCCGGTCAGCGCCATGACCCGTTCGGCCAGCGCCGGCGCGCCCGGCGCCGCGTAGCGCATGCGGTAGAGCGCGTCGGGGAAGCCGTAGAAATCATGGATGGTCTCCGGCGCCGCCGCCGTGCTCACCGCCGGCACCCTGGTCGTCCAATGGGCGGAGACCGCCAGGATGGCGCTCGGCCGGCCGAGCCTTTGGCCCAGCTTCGACAGGAAGTCGCGGCCGGCGCTGTCCTCCTCCAGGATCAGGGTGGGGGAGCCATGGGAGACGAAGACGGAGGGGAAGGTCTCGGACATCGGTGAACGGAACTCCAGCCGGGCGGTGGGGCGACAGGGGAGGGGGCGACAGGGGAGGAGAGTGGCGACCGTTCCATTCGACCAAAGAAAAACCCCGGCGCCAAGGCCGGGGTTTCTCAAAGACCGTCGTTCACGGTGCAATAATCGGTGCGGCGGAACCCGGTCGGCCTTTTTCAAGGCCGGCTGACCGATGAGGGACCGATCAGTGCAGGTGCTTCGGCAGTTCGCCGATCGACTGCTCGATCAGCTTGTCGGCCTGGGCCGCCGGCAGGCCGCCGGCCAGCACGCGCTGGCTGGCGCCGATCGCGACGTCGACCGTCAGGTTGCGGACCTCGGCCAGCGCCGCGGCTTCCGCCTGGGCGATGCGGTCCATGGCCTGGGCCTCGCGGCGCTTCAGCGACGCCTCCAGGTCGGTGGCCGCCTGGGTGCGCAGGCGGGCGGCCTCCTCGCGGGCGTGGGCCATCACGGCCTCCGCTTCCTTCTGGGCGTCGGCCAGACGGCTCTGGTAGCCGTTCAGCAGGGCCTGGGCGTCCTTGTGCAGACGCTCGGCCTCGTCCAGTTCGCCGCGGATGCGCTCGGCGCGGCCGTCCAGCAGGGTGCCGATCGCGGCCGACGCCTTCTTCCAGACCAGGGCCGCGAAGATGACGAAGGCGATGGCTACCCAGAATTCAGGTGCGTTCATCCCCGGCGCTCCTCAAGCACGGCCGCGACGGCGGCGTCCGCCTGGGCCGGATCGACATCGACACCGGCCAGGCGGCCGGCGATGTCGCGGACGATGCCGGTCGACTCGGCGCGGATGTTGGCCAGGGCCTGGTCCTTCGCCGTGGCGATGGAGGCCTCGGCGCTGCGCAGGCGCTCGGCGATGTCGGCGTTCAGCTGGCCCTGGCGGGCCTGGTTGTTCGCCTCGATCTCGGCGCTGACCTGGGCGATGACGCCCTGGGCCTCGGCGCGGGCGCCGGCGAGGGACTTCTCGACCTGGGCCAGGATGGCCTCGGCCTCTTCCTTCAGTTGGGCTGCCTTGGCGAGATCGCGCGAAATGCGCTCCTGCCGCGCCTCCAGAACCTCGGCCACGCGCGGAAGCGCCTTCTTGGACATGAGGTGGTAGAGAACGCCGAAGGTCAGAGCCAGCCAGAAGATCTGGGTCGGGAAATTGGCGGGATTGAGCTGCGGCAGGCCGCCGGAAGCGTGCTCGCCGCCGTGCGCCGCGTTCGGAGCGTGCTCCGCCGCGGCCGCGAGCGCGGTGCCGGCCATCGTGGTGAGGGTAACGAGCGAAGCGCCCGCCACTCCCGACCAGCGGGCCAGCCGGCCTTTGGCCAACAGGTTCGGCATGATCGGTCCCCCTAGGCAAAGGAGCGGCGCCGAAACTTCGGTGAGGAAGCCCGGCGCCGCGTCAGAGCTGTTTTTTTGAAAGCCGCTCTGGCCTTAGGCGAACAGGATCAGGAAGGCGATCAGCAGGGCGAACAGCGCGACGGCTTCCGTCAGCGCGAAGCCCAGAATGCCGATCGGGAAGACCTTCGGCTGGACGGCCGGGTTGCGGGCGATCGAGCCGATCAGGGTCGAGAAGATGTTGCCGATACCCAGGCCGACACCGGCGAGGGCGATGACAGCCAGACCGGCACCGATGAACTTGGCGGCTTGAGGATCCATTGTACTCTCTTCCTCTAGGTAAGGGTGAACGTGTTGGAACTGTTGAGGTGAACTTGTGTCCGGCCGGTGCCGGGAGCGGCTCAGTGCAGCTCCAGCGCGTCGCGGATGTACAGGCAGGTCAGGATCGAGAAGACGTAGGCTTGCAGGAAAGCCACCAGGAACTCGAAGCCGGTCAGGGCGACGTTGATCGCCAGCGGGACGAGGCCGGTGACGAAGCCCAGCGCGCCGAGACCGCTGATCATCATGACCGTGAAGCCGGCGAAGACCTTCAGCATCGTGTGACCGGCCATCATGTTGGCGAACAGTCGGATCGAGAGGCTGACGGGGCGCATCACGTAGGAGATCACCTCGATCGGGATGAGGATCGGGGCGAGCGCCACCGGAGCGCCGTGCGGCATGAAGAAGGAGAAGAAGTGCAGGCCGTGCTTCAGCAGGGCCAGGATGGTCACGAACACGAACACCGTCGCCGCCAGCGCGAAGGTCACGATGATGTGGCTGGTGAAGGTGAAGGTGTAGGGGATCATGCCGATCATGTTGCCGATCAGCACGAACATGAAGATCGAGAACACGAACGGGAAGTAGGGCTTGGCGTCATGGCCGGCGTTGTCGCGCACCAGATTCGCGACGAACTCGTAGAACATCTCGGCCAGCGACTGCAGGCGGCCGGGAACCATCGACTTGTTCGCCATGCCCATCACCAGCAGGGCGTAGATCGCCGCCACGGCCACGACCATGAAGAAGGCCGAGTTCGTGAACGACACGTCGTAGCCGCCGAGCACGATCTGGAACAACGGGTTGATTTGGAACTGGTGCAGCGGATCCAAGGTCGTCCTCGCTCAGTGTGCGTCGCCGTCTCGGCGCTCGTTGTCGTCCCCAGTGGGCCGGCGGTAGCCGGCGGCGATGCCGAAGCCGGTGACGGCCCGGTAGACGTTCAGGACTCCCGCCGCGGACCCCAGAAAGAACATGATGATCAGTCCCCAGGGCGCGGTGCCGAGCCAGCGATCGAGCAGAAGCCCGCCGCCGACGCCGACCACCATGGCCGCGACCAACTCCGTCCCGATGCGCCAGGCGGTGCCGAGAGCGCCCTGCGGCGGACGGTGGTATTTGCTACCGGGTCCGCCCGACCAGCCACGTTGCCCCTCACGCGCCTTCCGCAACCGGGCCTCGAGGTCATCCAGGGGATCGGGGGGCGATTTGTCGGTCATTTCGCCTCTCAGTCACCCTAGGCCCGCAGCCATGCGAAAGCGGCGAGACCATACGGGCGGGGCGTTACCCTGTCAAGTCGCAAAACCTGTGGTGTAAGTCATTGAAAAGAATAGAAAAGTCACGAAGACTCGTCGATTTTGCCGCGCTGCGGCGCGTTGTCCCGCTCCATCCTGCGAAAAAACCCGGTGGTATGACCGCTTTTCAGGGGTTTTTCGCCGCTTTTCACCCGGTCCGGGGGCGGTCCGGGGCCGGTCCGCCCCTCTCAGCCGGCGATCCGGGCGGACAGGTCCTGGGCGATCTTGTCGGCGGCGGTGCCGCCCGGATACACCCCGACGAATTTCCCGTCCGGACCCATCAGGTAAATAAAGCTGGAATGGTCCATCAGGTATTCGTCCGGCTTCGCGTCCTTTTGCGGTGCCTTGGCATAATAGACCCGATAGGCGCGGGCGGCGTCGCGCACCTGCTCCGCGGTGCCGGTAAGGCCGACCAGCCGGGGATGGAACAGGGCGACATAGTCCTTCATGTGCGCCACTGTGTCGCGGTCCGGGTCGATGGTGATGAAAACCGGCTGGATTTGCTCCGCTTTCGGCCCCAGCTGGTCGAGCGCCTGGGCCATCACCCCCAGCTCGGTCGGGCAGACGTCGGGACAGTAGGTATAGCCGAAATAGATCAGCATATACTTGCCGCGGAAATCGACGTCCGTGACCAACTTGCCCAGTTGGTTGCTCAGGGTGAAGGGACCGCCGATCGGTACGGCCGACTTCGTGCCGCTTTCCACCGTGCCGGTGGCGCTGCGCACTTGCCACCAGGCGATTCCGGCGGACACGGCGATGGCGAGGACGGAGGCGGCGGCGATGCGCAGGAATCGAGTCTTCATGGTGCGTCAGGAATGGGGCCGTCCGTGGCCCAGGTCAAGAGGGGGGCGGCATCGGGGCGCGGGGATTATGACGATCGGCGGGCCGATCGGGGGTGAGGATCGGGAGGTAAGGATTGGAGGGGGGCGGCCGTCAGGCCGCCCGCGCCGCCGCCCGCCGTCCGCCCGCCGCCAGATGGTCGCCGATGCGCCTGTCGGCGCGCTGGATGTGTTCGAACAGCCAGTCGCGCAGCAGCGCCAGCAGCTCGTCGGCGACGGAGTCGCCGGCCTCCAGGCGGCGGTGCAGCGCCTCGGCGCGGGTGCGCAGGGCGTCATGCTGGGCCTTGTGGCCCGCGGCGTCGGGATAGCCGCTGCGCTCCATCAGCCGTTCCTCCTGGTCGAAATGCAGCGCGGTATAGGTCAGCAGCCGTCCGACCGCCTCCTTCAGCGCCTTGGCGGCCGTTCCCCGGTCGCCGGCGCGGGGGGGCCGGGCCAGCGCCGCCGCCTCGTTCATCAGGGCGATCAGGATCATGTGGTCGGTGTCGATCGCCTCCTCGCCGACCGCCAGCCCGTCGCTCCACGGCATGAAGCAGTCCGGCGCGTCGGCCGGGGCGGTGTGCAGCTCGGCCAGCGGGGCGGCGTTGATCGATCCGACATTGGTCAGGAAGGCATCGACCATGCCGCGCAGGCCCTGGGCCTGCCGCGACAGCCCGCCGGCGGCGTCCAGCAGCGCCTCGGCCGAGCGTTCGGTTTCCAGCGCCGCCCCCGACACCGCGTCGATGCTGGTGGAGACCTGGCGGGTGCCCTCCGCCGCCTCGCCGGCGCTGCGGGCGATCTCGCCGGTGGCCGCCCCCTGCTGCTGGACGGCGGCGGCGATCGAGGTGCCGATCTCGTCGCTGCGGGCGACGATGACGCCGATCTCGCGGATCGCGGCGACGGCGGCGCGGGTCGCCTCCCGCACCTCGGCGATGTGCTGGCCGATCTCCTCGGTGGCCTTGGCGGTCTGGTTGGCCAGATTCTTGACCTCCCCGGCCACCACGGCGAATCCCTTGCCCATCTCGCCGGCCCGCGCCGCCTCGATGGTGGCGTTCAGCGCCAACAGGTTGGTCTGGCCGGCGATGCCGGCGATCAGATCGGCGACCTCGCCGATCCGCTGCGCGGCATGGCCCAGCCCGTCGATCTGCGCGCCGGCCCTGCGCGACGCCTCGACCGCCTGGGTGGAGATGGCGGACGAGGTCACCACCTGCTCGCCGATCACGGTGATGGAGCCGGTCAGCTGTTCCGCCGCCGAGGCGACGGTCTGCACGCTGCTGTTGGCCTGTTGCGAGGCGCTGGCGACGGAGGTCGCCTCGCGCCGGTTGCGGTCGGCGGTGGCGGACAGGGCGCGGGCGGTGGTCTCCAGCGTGCCGACGGCCGATCCGACGCCGCGGATCGTCTCAGCGATGGTGGCGTCGAATCGGTCGGTCAGACGCTTCAGCGCCTGGGCCCGCTGTTCGGTGACGCGATGCTCGGTCTTCTGCCGCTCCCAATGATGGGCTAGGTCGATCTGCTGGACGCGGAAGACCTCCACCGTGCGGGCCATGGCGCCGATCTCATCGCCGCGGCCGAGGCCGGGGACGGTGACCGCGCTGTCGCCGCCGGCCAGATCCCGCATGACCCGGCCCAGCCCATCCAGCGGCCGGACGATGGCGCGGCTGACCAGCAGGGCGAGCAGAACCGCCGCCAGGGCGATCAGCAGGCCGGTGCCGGCCAGCCGCAGCGCCGCTTGGCGGAAGGCGACATCGACGTCGTCGATGTAGATGCCGGAGCCGACGAGCCAGCCCCAGGGGGCGAAGCCCTTGACATAGGACAGCTTCGCCACCGGCTCCGCCGCCCCCGGCCGGGGCCACAGATAATCGACGAATCCGGCGCCGTCGGCCTTCACCACCCGCACGAATTCCCGGAACAGCCGCTTGCCGTTGGGATCGGTGGTGTTCGAGACGTCGGTGCCGTCCAGTTCCGGCTTGATCGGGTGCATCACCATCCGCGGGGCGAGGTCGGTGATGAAGAAATACTCGTCGCCGTCGTGCCGCAGCGTCTTCAGCGCCGCCTTGGCCCGCGCCTGCGCCTCGGCGCGGGGCAGGGCGCCGGCGCGCTCCTGCGCCTCGTAATGGGTGATCAGGCTGTGCGCGACCTCGACGACGTTGCGGGTCTTGTCCTGGCGGTCGGCCATCATCTCGGCGCGCAGGCCCATCAGGCTGACCGCGGCGACAAGGACCAGCCCGAGCCCGGCCGCCGCCAGGATCAGTCCGATCTTGCTCTTGATGCTGATGCGTTCGAACAAGGCAACGGTCACGGCAGCAACCCCCTCCGGCAATAAAATGGCGGTGTCCCTATAATTTTCGGGACTTTTGCCGCGGCGGGGCGGGGCGTCAAGATTATTTGTTTGTGTGGCTTACGTTTCGTTCACCAGAATGTCGTAATTGCAACCATAATCGAGTGTGCCGTGCGACAATCAGGCGCGGCTGGGCGGGCGCGGCCAAGTCAAAAGGACGGGCGGGAGGCGTTGTCGTCACGCCTCCCGCGCAACCGCCGGAAGACCGGTCGCGCTCAGAGCACCGTCAGCATGCTCGCCACCAGCGGGTGGCGGACGATGTCCTTCTCCGTCAGCCGGACGACGGCGATTCCCTCCACCGCCTCCAACCGGCGGGCGATGTCGGACAGCCCCGACAGGTTGTCCAGCAGGTCGGTCTGGTCGGGGTCGCCGGTCAGCACCATGGTGGAATGCCAGCCGAGCCGGGTCAGCAACATCTTGATCTGGGCATAGGTGCAGTTCTGTGCCTCGTCGATCACCACGAAGGCGTTGTTCAGGGTGCGGCCGCGCATGAAGCCCACGGGGGCGATCTCGATGGTGCCGTCGGCCATCAGGGCGCGCAGCCGCTTGGACCCCAGCCGGTCGGTCAGCGCGTCGTAGAGCGGGCGCAGGAACGGCGCCATCTTCTCGTGCATGTCGCCGGGCAGATAGCCGATGCTCTCACCCGCCTCGATCGCCGGGCGGGACAGGACGATGCGGTCGACGCTGCCCGATTCCAGCGCCTCCACCGCCGACGAGATGGCGAGATAGGTCTTGCCGGTGCCGGCCGGACCCAGCGCCACCACCAGATTGTGCGCCTTGATGGCGTCCATCAGAAGCTTCTGGTTGGCGTTCTGCGGCTTGACCTTGCGCAGATAGCTCTGGTCGCGGCGATCCTCATTGCCACCAAGGGGGTCCCAGCCGACGCTGGCGCGGCTGCTCATGCCGGGGAAAAGCGGGCGGACGGAGGAGTCGTCGTCCGCCGCGGCGATGCCTTTGCTCGAACGCTTGGCCATGTCGCATCTCCTCGAATGGTGGGGGTGGCGCCGGAATTGATCGAAACCAAGGCGGCCGGAACCGGGCCGGGCACAAAAAAAGCCTCCCACGGGGGGAGGCTCGATCGGTCGGAATGTCGCGTGCCGGGGACTGCCGCGCCGGGTGCCGCACCGGATGCCGTGTCCGGACGGCGCGCCGGTGCCGGAGATGCCGGTGCGGGCGGACGCGGGCGCTGCTCTGTGGGCGAAACAAGGTGCAAGAGAACCTCGTCGTCATTGTTGGACCACGCAAGTCCGACTGTAGCGGTCTCAACACGCGGCGTCAGGCGAAATTGCGGCCGACGCAAAATATTCATACCAGATGTGGTGTGGGTGCCGCAGGAAAGCCGGCGAAGGCGGGCTCGGTAACCCTTTCCGCCGAGCCGGACCGGCTGCCGGATAGCCTTCCGGCTGAGGCGGGCGAAAGGCTTTGCCGCTGCCACGGGCATTCATTACTATGGTCGCCCAAGGGGGAAATCGGAAGACATGCTGCAACCCTGGTCTGTCCATGCGGATGGCGGGCCGCGATTGACGGTCGTCGCGCCCGGCGATGGCCGCGGGGATGCGCCTTCGTCTTGCGGCGGGCGGCAGGCGGCGGCGTGGCTTGCGATTGTCATCCCGGCGGACGGGGAAACTCTTGAATCCGACCGGTGTGGACGGCTAGAAGGCGCTGATTGGCTGGCTCGATGCCGGGGCTGCGCGATGGCGGTTGCGGGCGCACGGGTGAACCGGACGCACGGCACGGGACGGCGGGAACGAACGGGAAGGCTACGGTGAGCAGCGCCAGTCAGGTCGCCGAACGGGATGCGCCGTTCCAGTTGCGTGGCAACTCCTTCACCATGATGGTGCTGAAGGTTTTCGCGCCCACATCGCCGGATTTCTTCACGCAGCTCAGCGTCAAGGTGCGCCAGGCGCCCAATTTCTTCCGCAACGCGCCGGTCGTGCTGGATTTCGACGATCTGCCGGAGAGCGTCGTCTTTGATCTGGGCGCTTTCGTGGCGCAGGTACGGGCGCTGCATCTGCTGCCGGTCGGCTTCCAGGGCGGGCCGCAGCCGGTGCGCGAGGCGGCGGCGGCCGTCGGGCTGACGCCGATGCCGTCGGGACGCGCCGCCAAGCTGGAGGAGGTGGTGAAGGCCCCCGATCCGCGCCAGCACGACCAGCAGGCGCCGATCCCGGCGCCGCAGGTGCTGATCGAGGTCGTCCACCGTCCGGCCGTGGTGGTGACTGACCCGGTGCGCTCCGGCATGCGGGTCTATGCCGAGAAGACCGACCTGATCGTCGCCAGCTCGGTCTCGCCGGGGGCGGAGCTGCTGGCCGACGGCAACATCCACGTGTATGGCGCGCTGCGCGGCCGGGCGCTGGCCGGCTTCTCCGGCGACACCGGCGCCCGCATCTTCTGCCACAGCTTGGAGGCAGAGGTGCTATCGGTCGCAGGCAATTATCGCGTCAGCGAAGACATCGGCAGTGACTTTTATAAGAAAGCCGTGCAGGTTTTCCTGCGCGATGGCGTTCTCAGCATGGAACTGCTGAAGAACGCCTGAGGGTTGTAGCGACGGACTGTTGTCCGGGGGCTGAAGACTTCGGACTGAGTCGGTATCGGTGACGGCAACTTTGGGATTATGGGAGAGGCTTCGTTGAGCAAGATCATCGTCATGACCTCCGGCAAGGGCGGTGTCGGCAAGACGACCTCGTCCGCGGCATTCGCGACCGGGCTGGCGCTTCGCGGCTTCAAGACGGTCGTCATCGATTTCGACGTCGGGCTGCGCAACCTCGATCTGGTGATGGGATGCGAACGCCGGGTGGTCTTCGACTTCATCAACGTCATCAATGGTGAGGCCAAGCTCAACCAGGCGCTGATCAAGGACAAGCGGATCGAAAATCTCTACATCCTCCCGACCTCGCAGACGCGCGACAAGGACGCGCTGACCCGCGAGGGGGTGGAGAAGGTGCTGAACGAGCTGTCGAAGGAATTCGACTACATCCTGTGCGACAGCCCGGCCGGTATCGAGCGCGGCGCCCTGATGTCGCTCTATTTCGCCGACCACGCCATCATCGTCACCAACCCGGAAGTCTCGTCGGTGCGCGACAGCGACCGCATCCTGGGCGTGCTGAACTCGCGCTCCCGCCGGGCGGAGCAGGGGCTGGAGCCGGTGACCCAGCAGCTGCTGCTGACCCGCTACGACCCCGAGCGCGTCGAGAAGGGCGAGATGCTGAAGGTCGACGACGTGCTGGAGATCCTGGCGATCCCGCTGCTCGGCGTCATTCCGGAAAGCCAGGCGGTGCTGCGCGCCTCCAACGTCGGCATGCCGGTGATCCTCGACGAGGCCTCCAACGCCGGTCTGGCCTATTCCGACGCGGTCGGCCGCTTCCTGGGCGAGGACATCGAGCACCGCTTCGTCACCCCCCAGAAGAAGGGCCTGTTCAGCCGGCTCCTGCGGAGGAGCGCATGAGCATCTTCAGCTTCTTCCGCTCGGCCCCGCGGCCGTCGGCGGTCCAGGCCAAGGAGCGGTTGCAGATCGTCATGGCGCATGAGCGCGCCGGGCGCAGCGGCCCCGACTATCTGCCGATGCTTCAGCAGGAGCTGCTGGCGGTGATCGCCAAATACGTCAACATCGACGAGAACAAGGTCGAGGTGAAGCTCGACCGTGGCGGCGACTGTTCGACGCTGGAGGTCAACATCGAGCTGCCGGCCCGCGAACAGGCCAAGGCGACCGCGGCCAAGGCGGGCGACAAGCCCGCCGGCAACGACGATGCCGCCGCCAAGCGTCCGGCCGGCGGCGCCGTCGGCAATGCCGGCGCGAAGAAGCGCGGCTAAGTGGTCCCGTCCGGTTTCCGCGCCGTCATGCTCCCTGAAATCCCTCCGGTGCGGCCGCAACGGGGGGATTTTCGCATTCTGGCGGATGCGGATCGGGGCGCGCGACGGGCGGCGGCATCGGACATAGGCCGTCCCTGATCCTCCGTCCGGGTTTACGGCCGGGCGGCAACGGGGTATCAACAAAGATAAGCCGCGTGAAAGCCCAATGGCTCCAATGGCCTGCGAATGGCGCGCCGGAGGTGCCTGCCGGGGCTGTCCGGCGGCGTATCGATCACGGGAAGAGGGTGCCGATGTTCCTCGATTGCTCGTCGCTGATCGCCGAGAACCCGCCGCGGCCGTCGACCGGAATCGCGGTCACGGACATCGACGGCGACGGCGCCTTCGAGCTGGTCGTGGCCGGCTACCGCACCGCCAACCGCGTTCTGAAATGGGTGGACGGCCGTCTGGTCGACATCGCCCCCCCGCTGCTGGCCGATCCCGCCGGTCCCGCGCTGGGGCTGGCCGCCGCCGACATCGACGGCGACGGGCGGGAGGAGCTCTATGTCGTCAACAGCGACCGCGCTACCGGGGCGAAGGACATGGCCGACCGGCTGTTCGCCTGTTTCGGCAAGCATTGGCTCGACCTGTTCGCCCAGTCGGAGAATGCCGGGGCGGCCAACCACACCGCCGCCGGCGCGGTGGCGGCCATCGACCGCTGGGGCCATGGCCGCTACGGCTTCCTGGTGGCGACCGACGGCGGCCCGCTGCGCCTCTATGAGCTGACCCGGCGCGGCCGGTTGGAGGATGGGGCGGAGGAGGCCGGGCTGGACGCCATCGGCGCCGCGCGCGGCGTCACCATCCTGCCCATCCTGTCCGACCATATGGATGTGGTGACGGTCAACGACGGCGGCCCCAACCAGCTGTTCCGCAATCTGGGCGACGGCAATTTCGAGGAGATCGCCGAGGAACGCGGCATCGCCGATTCGCGTCCCTCCGGCCGGGCGGTGGCGGCGCTCGACGCCGATGGCGACGGGCTGTTCGATCTGGTGGTCGGCACCTGGGACGGGGCGCAACGCCTGTTCCATCAGCGCATGGGCGGCAGCTTCGTCGAATCGGCCGATGCCGACCTGTCGATGCCCGGCCGCATCTTCACCGTCGTCGCCGCCGATTTTGACAATGACGGCTATCCGGAGCTGTTCTTCCACGCCCATGGCGAACCCAACCGCCTGTTTGGCTGGCGCGACGACCAATGGCGGGAGCTGGAACTGGGCGACGCCGCCGAGCCGAAAGGGTTGGGCACCGGCGCCGTCGCCGCCGACATCGACGGGGATGGCCGGCTGGAACTGGTGCTGGCGCACGGCGCCGCGCATGCTTCGGGCCACGACGCCTTGCAAGACGTCGCCGACGGCGCGGCGCAGCCGCTTTCGATCTACCGTCCGGCGGCAACCAGCAATGGCTGGCTGCGCGTCCAGCCGCTGACCCCCTTCGGCGCTCCGGCGCGCGGCGCGGTGGTCAGCCTGATCGCCGGCGGGCGCCGCCAGCGCCGGGTGGTTTGCGCCGGCTCCGGCTATCTCTGCCAGGGTGAGCCGGTGGCGCATTTCGGGCTGGGGTCGCTGCACGAGGTCGAACAGATCGAGGTGCGCTGGCCCGACGGCATCGTGGTGACGGTGGACAACCCGCCGGCTGACCGGCTGCTGACCATTCCCTACCCGCCGGAATAGGCGGACCGGCGCCGCTGGGGTCGCCGACCGATGGCGCCGCAAATATTTCGGCGTTGCAACAGGTAGGGTCTTTCCTGTCGGCTTACGTCACATTAAAGTGCTTTTCGTTGCGGCGCCCGCGCTGCGGGGCAACGCGTGGCATGTCGATTCGGACATAATCCGTCGGCGCCGCCGGTTTCCGCCGCAAGCGGGTGCATGCCGATTGGATCCCTATCGATTGTCCAGGCCCATTGGATCCTGGCCATCGGGCGCATGCTGGACCGCGCGGCTCTGGGAAGCGGGAGACCGGGAGGCACATGTCACGACGCGACGTTCCCCTGACGGGGGTGGAACGCTTCTTCGATCCGGATGAAGTCATCGTTTCCAAGACCGACCTGAAGGGGCGAATCACCTACGCGAATCGGGTGTTCCAGCGGGTCGCCGGCTATGGCGAGAGCGAGTTGATGGGCGCCCCCCATTCCATCGTCCGCCATCCCGACATGCCGCGCTGCGTCTTCAAGCTGCTGTGGGACACGCTGGCGGCGGGGCGGGAGATCTTCGCCTATGTCGTCAACCGTGCCCGCAACGGCGACCATTACTGGGTCTTCGCCCATGTCACCCCCAGCTTCGACGCCGACGGGCGGGTGATCGGCTATCACTCCTCCCGCCGGGTGCCGGAACGGTCGGCGCTGGACAAGGTCGTTCCACTCTACCGCCAGCTTCTGGATCTCGAGAACAGCCATGCCGACCGCAAGCAGGGGATGGAGGCCGGATTCGCCGCCGTCCTCGCCCTGCTGGCCGAGAAGGGGATCGGATATGACGAATTCGTCTTCTCCCTCTAGCGCGTCGTCGCTGACGCGGGCCGGCGGCCTGGCCGTGCTGGGCGGGGTGGCCCTGGTGGCCCTGCTGGCGGTCGATCTTTTGGCGGTGGGCGGACCGCCCCTGCGTGCCGGGCTGGCGCTGGCCGGTCTGGCCGCGCTCGGTGGTTCGGTCGCCTGCCTGCGCCGCACCGGTGCCGTGCTCGACCAGCTGATCCGGGTGAACCGTGCCGTCGCCGCCGGCGATTTCGAGGCGCGGGTGATCGGCATCCGCGAGGGCGGGGCGCTGGGCGAACTGATGCACGCCACCAACGACGCCATCGACCGCACCGACGCCTTCGTGCGCGAGGCGACGGCCTCCATGCATGCGGTGTCGGAACATAAATATTTCCGCCGCATCGTGCTGCGCGGCATGCAGGGCGGCTTCCTGCACGCCAGCCGCACCATCAACGCGGCGACGGAGAGCATCGCGCGGAAGGTCGCCGGCTTCGCCGGCGTGACCCGGCGGTTCGAGGGGCAGATCCAGAGCGTGTGCGGCGAGGTGGCCGACACCGCCCACCGGCTGGAGGTCTCCGCCCGCGCCATGGAGACCGATGCCACCCAGGCCACCGGCAAGGCGTCCTCGGTCGCGGCCTCCGCCGCCCAGACCGGCAGCAATGTCGGCAGCGTCGCCGTCGCGACGGAGGAGCTGTCCGCCTCGATCGCCGAGATCGCCCGCCAGATCGGCGAGGTCGCCCAGGTCGCCGAAACCGCCGCCGGCGAGGCCGAGCGCTCCAATGCGCTGATCGGCACCCTGTCCGGCGCGGCGCGCACGGTGGGCGACGTCGTCACCCTGATCAACGACATCGCCAGCCAGACCAATCTTCTGGCGCTGAACGCCACCATCGAGGCGGCCCGCGCCGGGGAGGCCGGCAAGGGCTTTGCCGTGGTGGCGCAGGAGGTCAAGCGGCTGGCCGACCAGACCGCCAAGGCCACCGGCGAGATCGCCGCCCAGATCAACGGCATCCAATCCTCCACCGACCAGGCGGTCGGCGCCATCCTCGGCATCGGCCGCACCATTCAGTCCATCAACCACATCGCCGCCGGCATCAGCGCCGGGATCGAGCAACAGGGCTCGGCGGTGCGCGAGATCGTCGTCAATATGGAACAGGCGGCATCCGGAACCCGAGCGGTGTCCGACGACATCCGCGACGTCACCGACGCCGCCGGCCGCACCAGCGGCGCCGCGCATGACGTGTTCGCCGCCTCCGAGCGCATGGCGGCGGAGGCCGACCGCCTGACCCGCGAGGTCCGGCATTTCCTGGAGGAAATGCGGGGCGTCGCCTGACCGCCGCTTCGCACCGGGGATGTTCCCGGCGGCGCGGCAACTGCTCGGCGAATGTGCATGGAATATGTTGGAGATTCGATAGTTTCGGATCTGATCTGGCGTTTTTTGCGACATTAAGGAATTTTTGTTGCGAATTTGTGGAGAATTCATATTGTCTGGTCAAAACATGAGTCGCTTGGCGACAGTCCGCTGAGCAACCAAACGCCAGCCTGCCTTCTGTTTCAGCATGCTAACCGGATGACAAATCTGAAAAATCGGGTGCGTGCGGGGCGTCTGCGGCCAGGTGTCGCGGAAACCGTGGGGATGGACGCCCGCGGGCCACGCCGGGAATGTTGGCACGGTTTTTGATAAAGGAAACTAGGGACGGTCATGACGGGGGACAACACGATGAGCATGGCGGGCACCGATCTGTTCGAGCTGTCGCGGGGTGTGCTGGATGTCGCGTCAAAGAAGGTGTCCTTGATCGAGGACATCACCCGGCGCACCAAGATGCTGGCCATGAACGCCTTGATCGAGGCGGCGCGGGCCGGCGACGCCGGGCGCGGTTTCGCCGTCGTCGCCAACGAGGTTTCGGAGATCTCGACCCAGGTCAACAGCATCACCAAGGAGCTGCGGTCGGAGATCGTCGCCCGCGTCGATCATCTGACCACCACCGGCAGCGCCATGGTGCAGGAGATGCACGGCAAGCGGCTGGCCGACCTGTCGCTCAACATGATCGAGATCATCGACCGCAACCTGTATGAGCGGTCCTGCGACGTCCGCTGGTGGGCGACCGACAGCGCGGTCGTCGATTGCGCCGCCGACCCGACGGAGGAGGCCCGCCGCCACGCCTCGCGCCGGCTGGGCGTCATCCTGGAATCCTACACCGTCTATCTCGACCTCTGGATCGCCGACCGCAACGGCACGGTGATCGCCAACGGCCGGCCCGACCGTTATCCCGGCGCCCGCGGCGCCAACGTGTCGGACGAGCCCTGGTTCCGCCAGGCGTTGGCCACCCGCAATGGCGGCGAGTTCACCGTCGGCGACGTCGCCCGCAATCGCGGCCTCGATGACCGCGTCGTCGCCACCTACGCCACCGCCATCCGCCGCGACGGCGAGGCGGACGGCGACTCGATCGGCGTGCTCGGCATCTTCTTCGACTGGGAGCCGCAGGCCGCCGCGGTGGTCGAGGGCGTGCGGCTTGAGGCCGGCGAGCGCGAGCGGTCGCGCTGCCTGCTGCTCGACGCCCGTCATCGGATCATCGCCTCGTCCGATGGCCGTGGCCTGCTGACGGAGGTTGTGCCGCTGCGCCGCAATTCCGGCGGCATGGGCCATTACATCGACGACAAGGACCGTCTGGTCGGCTATGCCTTGACCCCCGGCTACGAGACCTACAAGGGGCTGGGCTGGTACGGGGTCATCATCCAGGACCGGTGACGCGGGATCGTCAAGCCGGTCGCCTTCGAGAACAGGGCCGGGATACACTCCCGGCCCTGTTCCGTTTCGGGATTCCAGAGCATGCCGGCCCAGCGCCTGACCGTCAGCCGCGAGACCTTCCCCATCCGCGGCGCCTTCCGCATCTCGCGCGGCGCCAAGACCGAAGCCGCCGTCGTGGTGGCGGAGGTGACCGACGCTCTCCATCGCGGCCGCGGCGAATGCGTGCCCTACGCCCGCTATGGCGAGAGCGTCGACGGCGTGGCCGCCGCGCTGGAGGCGATGGGCGATGCGGTGGCCGGCGGGCTCGACCGCGAGGCGCTGGCCCGGATGATGCCGCCGGGTGCCGCCCGCAACGCGCTGGACTGCGCCCTGTGGGACCTGGAGGCCAAGCGTGGCGGCGTTCCGGTCTGGCGGCTCGCCGGTCTGGCCGAACCGCCGGGGCCGCTGGTCACCTGCTACACGTTGAGCGTCGACGCGCCCGAGGCGATGGCGGCGGCGGCGCGCGAGCGGGCGCCGCGCCATCCGCTGCTGAAGATGAAGCTGACGGGGGAGGGCGACCTCGACCGGGTCCGCGCCGTCCGCGCCGCCGCTCCCGCCGTACGGCTGGTGGTCGACGCCAACGAGGGCTGGACGCTGGAGCAGCTGCGCGGCTTCGCTCCCGTCCTCGCCGGGCTGGGCGTGGAAATGATCGAGCAGCCGCTGCCCGCCGGCCGGGACGAGGCCCTGCGAGGCATCGATTGTCCGGTGCCGCTGGGCGCCGACGAGTCCTGCCACGGGCTGGAGTCGCTCGACCGGCTGCGCGGGCTCTACCGGGTGGTGAATGTCAAGCTCGACAAGACCGGCGGCCTGACCGAGGCGCTGGCGATGACGCGGGCCGCCCACGCCTTGGGCTTCGAGGTGATGGTCGGCTGCATGGTCGCCACTTCGCTGGCGATGGCGCCGGCCATGCTGGTCGGGCAGGGCGCGCGCTATGTCGACCTCGACGGCCCGCTGCTGCTGGCCCGCGACCGCGAGCCGGGGCTGATCTATGACGGCGCGCTGGTCCAGCCGCCGCCGCCGGAGCTGTGGGGGTAGTCCCGCTTCGCGTCACGCCCCCTGCACATAGGGCGGCGGGGGCGTCCCCACCGACGCGGGCACGAAGGGCGCGTCGGCCAGCCCGTCCACCTTGGCGGCCATGACGAAATCATTCTCGTGCAGACCCCTGATCTTGTGGGTCCAGAAGGCGACGGAGCAATGGCCCCAGCCATAGCGGATTTCGGCATGATGCCCTTCCGCCTCGCACAGGGTGCCGACCTGGACGGCGAAGGCCTGGGCCTGGGCGAAGTCGGGGAAGGTGAAGGCGCGCTCGATGCGGTCGGGCTCCTCCTTCAGGACCCAGCCCGGCACCTGCACCAGATAGGAGGCGGCCATGGCGCGGTCCATCGGCGGGATCCCGCCGCGGCAGGGCTCGCAGCTCTTGCCGGCCAGATCCTGCGTCGTCGGCGCTTGCGATGTCATCCCGATCTCTCCCCTGTTGGTAGGTTGGGCGCTATGGCTTCATGTCTGGCGATCGGAGCAACGCTTCAAATCGATTCCGATTTTACGCGATCCGATCTAGAAGCTTACGCCCACAAGCTTGGGGGCGCCGTGCCGCTTCGGCAAGCCCGGCGCCCCGTCCGCGCCCGCCAGACGCGTTTTTGGAAGCGATCCGATGACCGACCCGCGCACCGACCTGCCTTTCGCCGATTACCAGTATCCGACGCGGCCGGTGGACGGGCCGCGCCTCGCCATCGTCGGCGAGGCGCCGGGGGCGGAGGAGGCGCGGCGGGGTCGTCCCTTCGTCGGGCGCAGCGGCAAGCTGCTGGACGACTCGCTGGCGGCGGTGGGGATCGAGCGGGCCGAATGCCTCGTCGCCAACGTCTTCCGCCATCAGCCGCCCGGCAACAAGGTCGGCCACTTCTTCTCCTCGCGCGCCCGCGCCCGCAAGGAGGGGCGGGAGATCGACGAGAGCTGGGGCGCCTTCGGCACCTCGGACCGGCTGCTGGCCGATTTCGCCGGCGAGATCGAGCATCTGCGCGCTACCCTGGCCGACTACCGCCCGTCGGTGATCGTCGCGCTGGGCCGCACGCCCACCTGGGCGCTGACCGGCGAGAACGGCATCCTGCAACTGCGCGGCAGGATCCTGCCCTGCCGCCTGCTGGCGGGGGTGGAGGTGGTGCCGACCTTCCACCCCAGCTATCTGCTGCGCGGCCAGCTGGTGGAGCAGCCGACCTTCCTGGCCGACCTGCGGCTGGCCGTGTCGCGCCTCAGCCGTTAGGAAGAAGACGCCAGATCGTGGTTTCGCGCGCCTCGCGGTCCTCCAACTCCAGAGAGGTCGGGACGGTGTAGGTCGCGACCTTCTCGACTCCGCTTCCGGGGAAATAGGCGCGGCCGGGATCGCCCAGCAGGACCAGCGTACCGGTGGCGGCCACCCCGCGCAGCCAGGCGGTCACCCGTTCCGCCATCGGCCGCTCGTAACAGACGTCGCCGGCCAGAACGACATCGATGCCCGGCAGCGGCCGGCCGACCAGATCGGCGCTGACCGGCTTCACCTCCACCCCGTTGGCCTCGGCGTTCAGCGCGATGGCGGCCAGCGAGAAGCGGTCGATGTCGCAGGATTGCACCCGCGCCGCTCCCGCCATCATCGCGGCGATGCCGACCAGCCCGGTGCCTGCGGCAAAATCGAGCACCGACCTGCCGGCAACCAGCTCGGGCCGGTCGAGCAGCAGCCGCGCCACCGCCTGTCCGCCCGGCCAAGCGAAAGCCCAGTATGGCGGTGGCAAATTCGTGGCGGCCAAGGTCTCCTCGGTCGCCTCCCAGAGCGGCGTCACCTCGGTGGCAAGATGAAGCTTGATTTCCGGCAGCAAAGGCGTGGTTGTCAGCGCCGTGTTGTCGCGGACGAAATCTGATGGGGATGCGTTGTTCATACGAGGATTCCCAGGGGGCTCCGCTGTTGCGGGAGGGGCGGGTGACGGCGTTTGAATGTTACACATTTCAAACGGTGTAGACACAGCCGCGAACCCGTGTTACCCGTTTCTTCCAGGGGAACACAGAGGAATTGGGGGAGTCATGCGGCAGAGGGGAACCGCCATCGGCCTTTCGTTTGCGGCTTTGATCGCGTTGAGCCCCCTTGCCGTGTCGACGGCCTCCGCACAGGACGGCAATTGCGTCCGCACCGTCCGCTCGATTTCCGACTTCACGATCCGCGGCGATGCCTGGACCTGGTGGGATCATGCTGCCGGCCAGTATGAGCGCGAACACCGCCCGGCCATCGGTTCCGTCCTCGTCTTCAAGCGCGGCGGCCATATGCGCCGCGGCCATGTCTCGCTGGTCAGCGCGGTGATCGACCGCCGCACCATCGAGGTCGACCATAGCTGGATCGACGGCGACGGTCTGCGCCGCGGCATGCGGGTGGTCGATGTGTCCCGCAACAATGACTGGTCCGCCGTCCGTGTCTGGCACGAGCCGACCGACCAGCTCGGCATGCGCGTCTATGCCGCCTATGGCTTCATCCTGCCGGACGGCGAGTCGGAGGCCCCGCGTGGCGGCCGCATGCTGGACGCCGGCGACCGCGGCATGGACCAGGGCTTCGCCAGCAGCCCGCGCGGCCGCGTCAAGGCCGATGGACCGCGCATGATGCAGGCCTCGCTGCAACCGCAGAAGGGCCACATGGTTTCAATTCCGGGCCGCAAGCCGCAGAGCCTGTCGGCCACCGCCGTCGCCTCCCGTACCCCGCAGAAGCCGCAGCGCATCGATGTCGCGGTTCTGCCGGCGCGCAAGCCGGCCGGCGCGCATGTCGTGCCGGTGACGGTCGCCGAACTGCCCAGCGGCCCGCATCGCGCCGCCGCCCCTGTGCGCAAGCCGGGTGTCGCCAATTCTGTCCCCCAGATGGCTGAGACCGGTGAACGTTGAGCGGAGTGTCCGTCAATAGTTCAGGGAGGGCGGGGCTTTGCTCCGCCCTTTTTGTTTGCGGCCATTATGTTTGCGCGGGCCGGCTGGCATGCGCCTCCGCCGGGCCCGCGCCAATCTTCCCGGTTTAGATCTTCCCGGCCAGGATCGCCGCCAGCACCAGCCAGCCGAACCAGCGGTTGGACTTGAACTTCTCCAGGCAGTCGCCCTGATCGTCGGGCCGCCAGGTCGCGACCTGCCAGGCCAGTTGCAGCGCCGCCAGCGACAGCACCGGCAGGAACAGCCCGCCGAGGCCCGCCAGACGCCCGGCGATGCCGATGCCGACATAGGTCAGCGTGTAGAAGCCGTAGATCCAGATCTTGCTTTGGTCGCCCAGGCGCAGCGCGGTGGACTTCACGCCGATACGGGCATCGTCCTCCTTGTCCTGATGGGCGTAGATGGTGTCATAGCCCAGCGTCCAGGCGATGCCCGTCACATAAAGCGCCAGCGCCGGCCAGCCGACGTCGCTCCGCACCGTGGCCCAGCCCAACAGGGCGCCCCAGTTGAAGGTCAGCCCCAGGAAGGCCTGCGGCCACCAGGTGATGCGCTTCATCAGCGGATAGGTGAAGACCAGCAGCAGCGACAGCACACCCAGCCCGATGGCGGTCATCCCCAGTTGAAGCAGGACCAGCAGCGACACCAGAAGCTGGGTGGCCAGGAAGGCCAGCGCCTGCCGCACCGACACCTGTCCGGACGGGATCGGGCGCGAGCGGGTGCGCTCGACCATCGCGTCGAACTTGCGGTCGAGGATGTCGTTGACGGTGCAGCCGGCGCCCCGCATCAGCACCGCGCCGACGCCAAACAGCGCCATCAGCCACAGCAGCGACGGCCAGTCCCGGAAAGGCTGCGGCATGGCCAGCGCCAGGCTCCACCAACAGGGAAACAGCAGCAGCCAGGTTCCGATCGGGCGGTCGAGCCGCGCGAGCGTGACATAAGGGCGCAGGCGGGCCGGAATCCGGCGGGCGATCCAGCCATCCTGGCGGATATCGGTGTAGCCGGACTGGGGCAGAGTCGGGCCGGAGAATGCTGTGGGCATGACGGCGGTGCTTCCGCTGTGCTATGGAGATGACGGAACGGGCGATGGCGGCGAGGGTATCGGGCCGCCACCGGCGCGGCAAGCGTGGCGCGCCAGATGTTATGCGCCAAGTGTGGTGCGCCATCGGACGGAGAAGCGGGTTCCGGTGGTGGTGCGGCGAAAGGCACCGCCGTGGACCGTCGAGATTGCAGTTCCGGGACTTGCACGCGCCAAAATCGTACCAATACTGTTTCTTAGTTTGAACTTCAGTGGTTTGCAATCCTAAATGGACCTGAGCGCAACACCGGACCGTTTCGCCATCGTCATCGATGACGAGTCGATCATATTGGCCGGGATGGAGATCATGCTGGACACCTGGGGCTATCAGGTGCTGGCCGCCGAGGATGTCGAAACCATCCTGGCGAAGCTGCCCGGCTGTCCGGTTCCAAATGTGATCCTGTCCGATTACCGGCTGCGCGACGGCTGGTCCGGCATCACCGCCGTGCGGGCGGTACGCGAGGCCTGCGGTGCGGCCATCCCCGCCATCATCCTGACCGGCGACACCGGGGCGGAGCTGCTGGCCGCGGCCCAGGCCGACGGCATCCGCATCCTGCACAAGCCGGTGCAGCCCAACGACCTGCGCCGACGGATCGACGCCCTGATCGCCGCCGCCTGACCGGACCTTCCCCTGCGTTGCCTCCGGCCTTGCCCATACCCGCATGGCTGGTGTCTGGCCTGCTGACTTGTCCACCCGCGGCCGGCTATAGTCGGCGCCGCCCCGCGGAGACGAAGACCATGGCCGACCCGATCAAGACCCGCCTCTATGTCGACAGCCCGCTGGCCGAAGGCCAGTCGGTCGGGCTCGATCATGAGCGCGCCCATTTCCTGCGCCATGTCCTGCGGCTGGACCGCGGCGACGCGGTCGCCGTGTTCAATGGCCGCGACGGCGAATGGCGGGCGGTGATCGACGGGTTCGGCAAGGGCTGGTGCTCGCTGACCCTGGCCGAACAGCGCCGCGAACAGGACACCGGCCCCGACCTGTGGCTGGTCTTCGCGCCGCTGAAGAAGGGGCGCATCGATTTCGTCGCCGAAAAGGCGACGGAGATGGGAGTGTCCCGCCTCTGTCCGGTCTTCACCCGCCGCACCGATCCCAACCGCGTCAATCTCGACCGGCTGCGCGCCAACGCGGTGGAGGCGGCCGAACAGTGCGAGCGGCTCAGCGTGCCGGACCTGGCCGACGCGCTGCCGCTGGACCGCGCGCTGGCCGCCTGGCCGGCCGAGCGCCGGCTCTATCTGTGCGCCGAGGCGGGGGCCGCCCGTCCCATCGCCGAGGTGCTGCGCGACGCCGCCGCCGGACCGGCGGCTCTGCTGGTCGGGCCGGAGGGTGGCTTCGACCAGTCGGAACTTGACGAACTCGCCAAACTCCCCTTTGTTGTTCCGGTGGGGTTGGGTCCGCGTATCCTGCGGGCCGATACGGCGGTGGTGGCGGCGCTGGCTTGTTGGCAGTCCTTGGCCGGGGATTGGACTGCCGGGGGAAGCGACCGGCGTCCGCCTTTCCGCGCGCCGAGCCCTTAACCGGCCGTCATCCGGCCGTTCCTCCGTCCACTTCCCGCGAGAGACTTCATGTCCGCACCCCCGACCACGCGCGGCGAACCCATCACCGACCGCCGCCAACTGGCGGCCTATCTCGAATCCGGCTGCAAGCCGGCGCCGGACTGGCGCATCGGGACCGAGCACGAGAAATTCGCCTACCGCACCTCTGACCTGCGGCCGCTGACCTATGACGGACCGGACGGCATCCGTGAGCTGCTGACCCGGATGACCCGTTTCGGCTGGCAGCCGGTGGAGGAGAAGGGCAACATCATCGCCCTGGTCCAGGACAAGGCCAACATCACGCTGGAGCCCGGCGGGCAGGTCGAGCTGTCCGGCGCCCCGCTGGAGACCCTGCACCAGACCTGCGCCGAGGTGCATCGCCACCTGCGCCAGGTGAAGGAGGTCGGGGCCGAACTCGGCATCGCCATGATGGGGCTGGGCTTCCAGCCGAAATGGACGCGCGGCGACATCCCCTGGATGCCCAAGGGCCGCTACAAGATCATGCGCGACTACATGCCCAAGGTCGGCTCGCTCGGCCTCGACATGATGACGCGGACCTGCACGGTGCAGGTCAATCTCGACTTCTCCTCCGAAGCCGACATGGTGAAGAAGTTCCGGGTGTCGCTGGCGCTCCAGCCGATCGCGACGGCGCTGTTCGCCATGTCCCCCTTCACCGAGGGCAAGCCGAACGGCTTCCAGAGCTTCCGCAGCCATATCTGGACCGACACCGATCCGGACCGCACCGGCGACATCCCCTTCGTCTTCGAGGACGGCTTCGGCTTCGAGCGCTATGTCGATTATCTGCTCGATACGCCGATGTATTTCGTCTATCGCGATGGCGCCTACATCGACGCGGCGGGCCAGTCATTCCGCGATTTCCTCGACGGCAGGCTGCCGGCGCTGCCGGGCGAGCTGCCGCTGATCACCGACTGGGCCGACCACACCACCACCGCCTTCCCCGAAGCGCGTCTGAAGAAATATCTGGAGATGCGCGGCGCCGACGGCGGCCCGTGGCGCAGCCTGTGCGCGCTGCCGGCCCTGTGGGTCGGGCTGCTCTATGATCAGGTGGCGCTCGACGCGGCCTGGGATCTGGTGAAGGGCTGGACGATGGCGGAACGCGCGCATCTGCGCGCCGAGGTGCCGCGGTCGGGCCTGCGCACGACGTTCCGTGACGGGACTGTGCGCGATGTGGCGCTGGAGATGCTGGCGATCGCCCGCGACGGTCTGGCGCGGCGCGCCCGCAACGACAATTGGGGCGACGACGAGACCCACTTCCTCGACACGCTCCAGCTCGTCGCCGAGACCGGCCGCAGCCCCGCCGACGAGCTTCTGGAGAAGTTCAACGGCCCCTGGGGCGGCAGCGTCGATCCGGTGTTCAAGGAATACGCGTACTGAGTGGTCAAATGGGGGCTGGCGTCCGTGCGTCAGCCCCCGTTTTTACGCCGCCACCGGCGCATGGGTGATGCAGCTCTTGGAGCACACCTTGGAGCAGCTTTCGCAGCCGATGCAGTTGGCCGCCTCCTTGACCGTCATGATCTTCTTCTCGGCCTCGTCGTCGAAGGCGTCGACGATGTCGCCATCCTCGGTCAGGCCGATCATGTCGAGCACGCCGCGCCCGCAGACCTTGAAGCAGCGGCCGCAGCCGATGCACTGCTTCTGGTCGATGGATTGGACGAATTTCGGGGTCCAGCTCTGACCACCGCGGGTGGTGCCGGTCAGGAATTCTGCCATGGGGAATGCTCCTCTCGGGGAAAGGGTGCGCCTAAGCTCTTCTTTGGCGATGGAGGGTTACGCCGTCTCCAGCGCCTTCAGCGCCGCCCGCTTCTCCGTCAGGGTTTTGAAGGCGTCATAGGTCTCCTGCGCCACCGTCAGGATGGACTGCCAGTTCTGCGGCAGCTCTTCCGACAGATCATGCAGATCCATCTTCTTCTGGGTGGCGCGGGCGTTCAGCTTCTTGATCTCGTCCTTCAGGGCGTCGATGTCGCTCATGGTCGTGGTCCCGGTCGATCAGAGGTTGGCGACATCGGGATATTCCCGGATCAGCTCCACCGCGTCCTCGACCAGCTTGGCACCGTCGGCGGCCAGCTTTTCGATGCTGGGGAAGCCGAAGCGGTGGACGTCGCGCAGCGTCTTCGACACCACCACCAGCCGCCCGGTGGTGAGGATCATGCGGCCGAAGCCCTCGTGGCTCATCTTCATCATCGGCGAGGCCATCATGCCGGTCCGCTTCTCCACCGTGACGCCGACCGCCTTGTAGAACAGTTCCAGCCGCCACAGCGTGTCGGGGTCGGGATCGCCGATGATCGGGATGGCGGCCCGCGCCTCCCTGTCCAGGATGAAGGGGGCGAGCAGGGCCTCGTCGGGCTTGCCTTCCCAGGCGCCATAGCTGTCCTCGGCACGGAACAGCAGCACCAGCGTCTTCACGAACTGGTCGGCGACGGATATCTCGGCCACATCAGCCATGCTCAGACCTCCTCCTCGTCGAAATGGAATGCGGGCGTCTCGCCCATCGCCTTGCGCAGCCAGGGCGGCGGGTTGCCGTTCAGCGTCTGGACCAGCTTGTCGAGCAGGGCGGGGATGGCTTCGGTCGCCTCGACCTTCACCGGATGGATCTTCTTCGCCACCACGCGGGCGGCGGCCGAGGCGCCGATGGCCGACAGATAGAGGATGGCGACGTCGGCCAGCGCCTCCAGCTTGGGCACCAGCTTGTCCTCGTTGCCGTCCTCGAACATCGAGCCGCCGAACTGGAAGGTCTCCAGAAAGGCATGGCCCTGGCGGTCGACCTGATAGACGGCGATGTTCTTGGCCCAGCCGAAATGCGCATCGACATGCTGCATGTCCTGGGTGCAGAAAGCGACCTTCATCGATCCTCCTTTGGTCGGGCGTGGGGCCTGCACCACGCTCAGACGGCGTTGCATCCGCATGATCCGCCTCCGCAGCCGTGGGATTCCCCGTGGTGGTCGTCGTCGTGGCCCTGACCGCCATGACCGTGCTCGTGGTCCATCTCGCGGGCGAGGAACCGGTTGCCGATGTCGCATAGCAGCTCGCGCGTGCCGCGGTAGCCGACCTGGACCCGCAGCCCCGCCCCCAGCCGGTCGAACATCGGCAGGCCCATGCGGTGCAGCGTCACGCCGATCCGGGCCGCCCCCTGCCGCCCGTGCGAGTTGGAGACGATCAGGTCGGCGTCGCGCGCCAGAGTCTCCACATCGGAATGGTCGCCGACCATGATGGTGGCGGCCTTCAGCCGCTCCAGCACCGGGCTTTGCGTCGGCGACACCGCGGCGACCACCTCCGCCCCCATGTCGGCGAGGAAGCCGGTGACGGCGTAGAGCAGGTCGGGCTCCAGCGCCACGGCGATGCGTTTGCGGCTGAAGAAGAAATGCCCGTCCAGCATGGCGTCGACCAGGCTCTCGCGCTGGCGGCGCAGCCGGGCGGGAACCGGCTTGCCCGACAGCTCCATCAACAGGCGGATCAGCTTGTCCGACGCCTCCAGCCCGGTCAGCCGGCTGAAGAAGTGGCTGGGCACGTCGGTCTTGAGCTCCAGCGCGTTGCCGGCGATGCGCATATGCTCGCCGACCACGATGGTGGCGGCCGACGCGCCCATGGCGCGGATCTGATCGACCGTCACGCCGCCCAGCGAGGTGGCGGTGAAGTCGGTCGGCTGGCGCCCCGCCATCGACAGCGACAGGTCGGGCAGCAGGATCGGCGACAGGCCGAAGCCCTCGATGATGTCGCGCAACTCCTCGACGTCGCCCGGCGACAGGTGGCTGCCGGCCAGCACATTGACCTGGGTCGGGATGCGCACCGGAGAGGGTTCGACCAGCCGCTCCACCATGGCGGTGACGGCGGCGGCGAAACCGTCCTCGAAGCCGCCGGCGAAGTCGGGGGTGTTGGCGAAGACCAGCGCGGTATCGGCCAGGTCGGGATTGCGCTGGCGGAACAGCGTGTATTGCCCGCCCATATCCTCGCCCTTGGTCTCGGTGACGCCGGTGGTGGCGACGCCGATCATGGCGGGCTTGTTGCGCTCGATGATGGTGCGGATCGCCTGTTCGAGATTGTCGTAACCGCCGAGGATGGTGGCGACCTGATCCATCGCCGTGGTTTGCAGCGGGATCGCCTCGCGGAAATGGCGGACCAGCAGGACCAGCCCGAAGGCGGTGCAGCCCTGCGAGCCGTGGAACAGCGGCAGGCAGCGGTCGATGCCGAGATAGGCCAGCGCCGCCCCCAGCGGCTGGCTCATCTTCAGCGGGTTGGTCGAGGCGGCCTTGGCGGCGGAGGGGAAGCGCTGGATGTGGGACATCGGCCTTACTCCGCGGCCATCGAAGGCGTCAGCAGGGTGGAGGAGGGGCCGGACTCCCATGGCGCCGGCTGGCGGACCTGCCGCCAGATCGGGTTGGACAGCGTCTTGTCGATTTCCTCACACAGGTTGACGATGCCGTCATAGCCGGCATAGGCGTGGTGGCGCTCCTGGTTGATGTCGAGCCAGGGAACCTTGGCCTTCAAGGAGATGAACTGCGAGCGGCCGCCGGACATCATGATGTCGGCCTGGTTGTCGGCCAGCATCTTGTGGATGTCGCGCGGCTTCAGATCGTCCCACTGGTGGAACTCCTCGCCCTTCATCTTCCTGATGCGCTCCTTGTCCTCCTTGGTCGATTTCTTGGTCGAGGTGCCGAGGATGGTCAGCCCGGCGCCTTCCAGCGCGCTGACCATCGACCAGCTCTTGACCCCGCCGGTGAACAGCAGGACGCGCTTGCCGTCGAAGCGCGGCTTGTAGGGTTCCAGCCGGCGCCAGACCCGGCTCTCCTCGCGCGCGATCACGCCTTCGGCGCGGTCGATCAGGCTCTTGTCGGCGCCGCGCTCCACCAGCATGCGGGTCATGGTGCGCAGCGTGTCCGACATGTCGGAGACCCCGTAGAAGGAGCCTTCGAAATAGGGGATGCCGTAGCGCTCCTGCATCTTGCGGCCGACATTCACCAGCGCCTGGCTGCACACCATCATGGTGACGCGGGCGCGGTGGGCCTGCGCCACCTCCTGGTAGCGGCCATCGCCGGAGATGCAGGACAACAGGCGGATGCCGATCTCGTCCAGCAGCGGCTTGACCAGCCACAGCTCTCCCGCGAGGTTATATTCCCCGATGATGCAGACGTCGGTCGGGGTGGTGTGGTCGGGTTCGACCGTGCCGATGACATGGTCGAGCAGGGCCTCCCCGGCCAGCTTGTTGCCGAGATTCTTCGATCCGACGAAGCCGGGAGCATCGACCGGGATCACCGGTTTGCCCAGCTTCTGGCTGGCGAATTTGCACACCGCGGCGATGTCGTCGCCGGTCATCGCCGGCACGCAGGTCTGATAGACGAAGACCGCCGGCGGGTCGTATTGCTGAACGATCTCCTTGATGGCGCGGTAGAGCTTCTTCTCGCCGCCGCCGATGACGTCCAGCTCCGAGAGATCGGTGGTGAAGCCGGTGCGGTAGAGTTGCGAGCCCGAGGATTTGGCGCCGCGGTTGTCCCAGCTGTTGCCGAGGCAAGCGATCGGGCCATGGACGAGATGGGCGGCGTCGGCGATCGGTTGCAGCACGATCATCGCCCCGTCATAGGCGCAGCCGCCGGCCGCCGCCCCCGGCTTCAGCGATTTGGTGCAGCCCTTCTTCTTCTCCTTGGCCGACTTGGCCTGGTTGGTCGCGCAGCCCGGTTCGTTGAAGACATCCTGGATCTTGTCCTGGAGCATGCCCGCTTCTCCCATCCTGGCGCCGGAAATGGCTCTGGGGGAAGAGATGCAGGGGGCGTGCCAACGCATAAGATATTGATATAAAACACTATCTCTGAGCAGGTCATTGTGCGATACCCGACAATGGCGGGCTTTGTAGGGTATCGCACAGCGTCGCCCACGGGGCCGTGTCGGTTTCGCTCCCGGCGCGGCGGTTCAGCGGGCCAGCACCCGGGCGGCGTTCTTGGTCTCGGAAACCGCCGACGCGCTCCGCATGTTGGTCGACATGTCGCCGGTCGCGGCGCTCTGTTCCACCACGGCGCCGGCGGAAACGGTAACGAATTCCAGCGGATTCGACATCGATTGCCGGATGGCGCCAAGCGATCAGACGACCTCCACCAAGACTGTCTGCATTCCTTCGATCTCCTTGGAAATCTGCGCGGTCGCGTTCGCCGATTGGTTGGCCAGATTTCTGACCTCGTTGGCGATCGAGCTGATGACATCGACGATGCCACCCATCGCCTTGGCGACCTCCGACAGTCGTCCGGCATCATTGTGACGGTGCTATTGGTTTTGAAAACAGGCGCATGCGGGAAATGCAAGAAATCCGCCCATGCCGTCCTCTTTCAGGGGCGATGGATCGGAGCGGGCATGACGATGACCTCATCGACGCTGTCGATGATCCGATACCACGTCCGCCCGCAGGGAGGACGGCCGTCAGGGGATTTGGGACGGGAGCCGGGATCGGAGTTCAATAAGCATCAGACAGACTCTGGCCTTTTGATTTCTCGTGCGACCGCTCCGGGGGGTGAGCCGGGGCCGGCATCAAGGGGGATGCCGGCTTCGACGGACCGGCCGTCAACTGGCGCGAACCTCCTGGATGAAATGGTCGACCTCGGTCGACAGCCGCGCCGCTTCGTCGAACAGGGCGGCGGCCGCGTCCAGCACCTGCTGGGCGGCCTCGCCGGTGCCGTGCGCAATCTCCTGGACGCCGCCGATGTTGCTGGAGATCTCCTGGGTGCCGATGGCGGCCTGCTGGATGTTGCGGGCGATCTCGCGGGTCGCGGTGTTCTGTTGTTCCACGGCGGAGGCGATCGTCGCCGAAACCTCGTTCACCTGAGTGATGATGGTGGCGATGTTCTGGATGGCGTCGACGGCGCTGTCGGTCGCCATCTGCATCGCGGAAATCTGGGTGGAGATTTCCTCCGTCGCCTTGGCCGTCTGGGTCGCCAGCCCCTTCACCTCGCTGGCGACGACGGCGAAGCCCTTGCCGGCTTCCCCGGCGCGCGCCGCCTCGATGGTGGCGTTCAGCGCCAGAAGATTGGTCTGGCTGGCGATCTGGTTGATCAACTGCACCACGGCGCCGATGTCGCGCGCCTGCTCCGCCAGCATCTGCACATTGCGGGAGGCTTCGTCGGACCGCTGGGTCGCCGCCCGCGCCACTTCGCCCGATTGGGTGACCTGACGCGAGATCTCGCCGATGGAGGCGGTCATCTCCTCCGCCGCCGCGGCGACGGTCTGGACATTGGCCGACGCCTCTTCCGAGGCGGCGGCCACCAGGGTGGCGCGGTTGCGTCCGTTCTCCGCCATGCCCGACAGATCCTGGGAATTCGCCTTCATCCGCCCGGCCGATCCCGTCACCTGTCCGACGATGGCCTTCACCTTGGCTTCGAAGCTGTCGGCCATGCGGTTCAGCGCCTCGCGCTTTTCCTCCTCCGCCCGGGTCCGCATGAGGTTGACCTCCTCCTCCATGGCCCGGTTCTGGATCAGGCTTTCCTTGAAAAACTCCAGCGACCGCGCCATCGCGCCGATCTCGTCCCGGCGGTCGAGGTCGGGAATGGCGACATCCAGCGTGCCATGGCTCAGCCGTCCCATGGCGTCGGTGATCCGCAGGATCGGCCGGGCGACGAAGCGGCCGATCAGCAGGCCGAGCAGCGGCACGACGAAGAGGATGGTGCCCAGGGTGGAGACCGTCAGGACCTTCGCCAGCAGAGCGGTCGGCGCCAGGATCTTGGCGCGGTCCATCGACACCCCGACATACCAGGTGACGCTGGGCAGATTGCGGATGCGGAAGAAATGCACCTCGCGGTCATCGCCGGTGTCGATCACCGCTCCCTCCGCCGGCTTGTGACCGAAGGGTTTCAGGACGGCGTTCGCATCGGGATGGACCAGGATCTGGCCGTCGCCATCGGCCAGGAACAGGAAGCCCTTGCCCTCCAGCCCGAAGGAGCCGAGGAAGCCGACGAGCATGTCCAGCGTCAGGTCGGCGCCGGCGACGCCGCGCAGCTTGCCGGCGGTGACGAGCGGCTTGGCCGCGGTGACCACCAGCTTCTTCGTCGTCGCGTCCTGATAGGGTTCGGACAGGGTCAGCCCCTTGGCGGCGACGGCGGATTTGTACCAGGGGCGCTGGCGCGGGTCGTAGCCCGCCGGCGGCGGCACCGGGTTGAAGGTGGTGAAGCGCCCGTCCGCCTCGGCCCCGAAATAGACCTCCGAGAAGGTGTCTTGCAGGATCGGCCTCGATACGATGGGGAGGAGAGTCGCGTCGGCGGCGGTGGCGATGTCGTCGGCGACCAGACGGATCAGCATCAGACGGCCTTCCAGCCATTTCTCGATACCGTCGGAGGCCGCTTCCCCGGCCGTCCTGATCTTGCCGTCGATCTCGTCGTCCAGCGATCGGGAGGAGATTTCATAAACCCACAAGCCCAGCGCGCCGACCGAAAGCGTGATCAGGATGGTCGCCGCCGCGAGAATCTGATGAATGAATTTCCGCGGCTTCTGCCCATTTCCGGAAATGGACGTCGACTGGGTCATGCTGTCTCCCAAGGTCGGAATGCGTCTTGCGCCGATCGACGAAGGACCGATCCGGGAGAGTATAAGGTCAGCGGACAGTGATGGGACCCGCCAAAATCAAGTCACCGGTACAATTCATATATTTGAAACATTGAGCCTTCGGCATCATGGATGCATCGTTCCCTTGCGCAGGAGGCCGCTCTATTTCCCGATCCCGGCGCATATTGATTGCTGTTCGGGATAATTATCCAGCGCAGCGATTCAAGAGGCTGACTCTTTGAGGGCTATGTTTGCCGGAGACCATCCCACCCATGATGATGGCGGCATGGCGCCATCATCATGGGTGGGTGACATAAAGAAAGCCGGGAGGCGCCGTCGCGGGCGCTTCCCGGCCTGAGGGAGCCGGCGGGCCGGAGGGATGGAAACCCCGGCCCGTCGGGTGGGCTGCAAGCGATGCTCTGGAACCGCCGTCCTGAACAGCCGGTCAGCGGATCAGGTCGAACGAGTAGTCGGTCTGGCCGACGATGTTGGTGTTGGCGTCGATGTCCTCGAAGATCCGGTCGAGGATGCGCACCAGCACGTTCAGCGCGCCCTGGTAGCCCCAGGTCGGGTAGCGGTGGTGATGGTGGCGGTCGAAGATCGGGTAGGTCAGGCGGATCAGCGGAACCTTGGTGTCGCGCTCCAGATACTTGCCGTAGCTGTTGCCGATGATGTAGTCCACCTTGTCGGTGAAGATCAGCGAGCGGAGGTGCCACAGATCCTTGCCGCCATGGGCGGCACCCGAGGCGCCGAAGGGCGAGCCGTCCAGCGCCTTCTGGACCTGCTTCTCCCACTTCTTGGAGCCGGAGGTGGAGAGGATGTGCACCGGCTCCGCGCCCAGCTCCAGCAGGAAGCGGGTCATGCCCAGGCAGAAGTCCGGGTCGCCATAGACGGCGAAACGCTTGCCGTGCATGTGGGTGTGGCTGTCGGCGATGGCGTCGACCAGACGGCCGCGCTCCAGCTTCAGGCTGGCCGGCACCGGCTTGCCCGACAGTTCCGCCAGCTTCAGCAGCAGCTCGTCGGTGGCGGTGACCCCCATCGGGTAGTTGAACTTGGCGACCTGCTGGCCCTTCTCCTTGCAGAATTGCAGGGTCTGGGTCGTGTTGTATTCCTGCATGGAGAGGGTGGCCTTGGCGTGCAGGGCCTGCTTGGTCTCCTCGATGGTGGTGCCGCCGTCATACATGCGGTACTCGCCATCCATCGGCGTGTCGAAATTGTCGGACACGTCGGACAGGATTTGCAGCTTCACGCCGAATTCGCCGGCGATGCGCTTCAGTTCGCGGTTGTTGCCGACGGCGAAACCGTCGAAGCCGGGGATCAGGTTGATCTGCTCGGTCTTGGGCGTGTCGAAATTCTCCGACGTGCCCCAGAAGTTGGTGAGGATCCCCTTGATCATGTTGTCGTAGCCGACGATGTGGCTGCCGACGAAGGCCGGGGTGTGGGCGTAGGGTACCGGGAAGTCGGCCGGCACGCTGTCCTTGTTCTTGGCGTTGGCGATGAAGCCCTGCAAATCGTCGCCGATCACCTCGGCCATGCAGGTGGTCATCACCGCGATCATCTTCGGCTTGTAGAGCGCATAGGCGTTCGCCAGCCCGTCGATCATGTTGTTCAGGCCGCCGAACACCGCCGCGTCCTCCGTCATCGACGAGGAGACGGCGCTGTTCGGTTCCTTGAAGTGGCGGGTCAGGTGGGTGCGGTAATAGGCGACGCAGCCCTGGGAGCCATGGACGAAGGGCAGGGTGCCCTCGAAGCCCTGGGCGGCGAACATCGCGCCGATCGGCTGGCAGGCCTTGGTCGGGTTGATGACCACCGCCTCACGGGCGAAGTTCTTCGCCTTGTACTCTTCGGACTTCGTCCATTCGGAGACGCGGGCGACCTCCTCGTCCGAATGGCCGTATTCGAACTCGGTCTTCTTCTTCTCGAACATCGCCGCGTATTCGGGCTGCCGGAAGAGGGTGTAATGGTCGAGGACCTTGTCGGCGCTCTGCGAAAGCTTGTCGGTCATTGTCGAATTCTCCTGTTCCAGAGGCCGATGGTCAGAACGGGGCCTTCATCACGCCCCAGACGGGGTTGTTGATGGCCAGGTCCATGTCGCGGGCGAAGATCGCGAAGCCGTCATAGCCGTGATACGGGCCGGAATAATCCCAGCTGTGCATCTGGCGGAACGGCAGGCCCATCTTCTGGAACACGTATTTTTCCTTGATGCCCGACGCGACGAGGTCGGGACGCAGCGCCTCGACGAACTTCTCCAGTTCGAACGCGGTGACGTCGTCGTAGATCAGCGTGCCTTCCTTCACATAGTGCGGCGTGCGCTGATAATCGTCGTTGTGGGCGAACTCGTAACCGGTGCCGATGATCTCCATGCCGAGGTCATGGTAGGCGTCGACGACGTGGCGCGGACGCAGGCCGCCGACATAGATCATCACCTTCTTGCCGTTGAGCCGCGGCTTGTACTTGGCGATGACCGCGTCGATCAGCGGCTGGTAACGGGCGATGACCCTCTCGGCGTTCTCCTTGATCTTGTCGTCGAAGAGAGCGGCGATCTTGCGCAGGGACTCGGCGATCTGGCTCGGGCCGAAGAAGTTGTATTCCATCCACGGAATATTGAACTTCTCCTCCATGTGGCGCGCGATGTAGTTCATCGAGCGGTAGCAGTGGATCAGGTTGACCTTGGCCTTCGGCGTGTTCTCCAACTCGGCCAGCGTGCCGTCGCCCGACCATTGGGCGATCACGCGCAAGCCGATCTCCTCCAGCAGGATGCGGGACGACCAGGCGTCGCCGCCGATGTTGTAGTCGCCGATGATGGTGACGTCATAGGGGGTGGAGACGAAATCGGCCTTGGGTTCCGTCTTCTCGAACACCCAGTCGCGGATGGCGTCGTTGGCGATGTGATGGCCCAGCGACTGGGACACGCCACGGAAGCCTTCGCAGCGCACGGGGATGACCGGCTTGCCGATTTCGGCCGACTTGGCGCGGGCGACCGCCTCGATGTCGTCGCCGATCAGGCCGATCGGGCATTCCGACTGGATCGAGATGCCGTTCACCAGCGGGAACAGCTCGTTGATTTCCTCGATGACCTTGTGCAGCTTCTTGTCGCCGCCGAAGACGATGTCCTTCTCCTGGAAGTCGGAGGTGAAGTGCATCGTGCCCCAGCTGTCGACACCGGTGTCGCCGATGTAGTAGTTGCGGCGGCCGGACCAGGAATAATAGCCGCAGCCGACCGGACCGTGGGAGATGTGGATCATGTCCTTGATCGGACCCCACACCACGCCCTTGGAGCCGGCATAGGCGCAGCCGCGGATGGTCATGACGCCGGGGATGGACTTGACGTTCGACTTGACGCCGCAGTCCTTGGCCTCTGCCTCCAGCACGTTCAGGTGCTTGGCGCGGCGCTTGCGGGATTTTTCGGGATAGGCTTCGAGGACTTCGTTGACGAGGTTCTTGACGTCGACCGTGGTGTTCTCGGACAGGCTCATAGCCGGCCTCCTGCTTGAATGTTCGCGCCGCTGCAGCGCGTGACCGAGCCCCTCCCTCCCTCGCCGTCGCCCCTGTGCGTGCCCCCTGGGCATGCCCTTTCGGGGGTGTGTTGGGTCGGCGTTGTGCGGGGCTGGGGATGGGGCCAGTGTTCAGGCGGTCCCCCCCGCGCGGGCGGCGCGGGGGGGCCGGTAGGCAACCGTCGCTACGCCCGGGGTCAGGCGCCGGCCTTCGCCGCCTCCTTGGCGGCCAGTTCGGCGAGCTGCTGCTCCTCGGTCTTCATGATGCCGAAGTCCATCAGCATCTCTTCCAGCTCTTCCATGGTGATCGGGGTCGGGATGCAACCCTGGCCGGAATTCGCATGGATCTTGTTGGCGAGCGCGCGGTATTCGCCGGCCTGCTTGCTGTCCGGGGCGTATTCAATGACCGTCATGCGGCGCAGCTCGGCATGCTGGACGATGTTGTCGCGCGGCACGAAGTGGATCAGCTTGGAGCCCAGGCGCTTGGCCAGCGCGTCGGCCAGATCCCATTCCTTGTCGGTCTGGCGCTCGTTGCAGATCAGGCCGCCGAGACGGACGCCGCCGCTGTGCGCGTATTTCAGAATGCCCTTGGCGATGTTGTTGGCGGCGTAGAGCGCCATCATCTCGCCGGACATGACGATGTAGATTTCCTGGGCCTTGTTCTCGCGGATCGGCATGGCGAAGCCGCCGCACACCACGTCGCCCAGCACGTCGTAGGACACATAGTCCACGTCGTCATAGGCGCCGTTCTCCTCCAGGAAGTTGATCGAGGTGATGACGCCGCGGCCGGCGCAGCCGACCCCCGGCTCCGGGCCGCCGGACTCGACGCACTTGATGTTCTTGTAGCCGACCTTGAGAACGTCCTCGAGCTCCAGATCCTCGACCGAGCCGGCTTCGGCGGCCAGATGCAGGACGGTGTCCTGGGCCTTGGCGTGCAGGATCAGGCGGGTCGAGTCGGCCTTCGGATCGCAGCCGACGATCAGGATCTTCTGATCCAGCTCGACCAGCGCGGCCAGCGTGTTCTGAGAGGTGGTGGACTTGCCGATACCGCCCTTGCCATAAAAGGCGATCTGACGCAGAGGCGCTTTGGCCATGTGGGTCGCTCCTGTGCTTGGGTCGTGGAAGTGTGGTCCGATCCGGTGCGGCCGGTTCCTGGCCGCTTCGGATGACTTGGATTGCACGACCCGTGCCAGAGCGAGAAACATCCTTAGGTTATTGGTTTTATTGAGTTATTTACTGTACCGGCATTCCCTCTCTCTTTGTCGGGGTCCCGACATACACGACAAAGCCCGACATTTTGTCTGGTCTTTACCGCCCGTCGCCCAGCGCCTCGCCGGCGACGACGATGCGGAGCGCCAGCTCCTCGACCGCCTCGTCGCGGTCCATGTCATAGAGCAGCTGCGCCAGCAGCCGGCCGCGCGCCAGCAGGCGGCGGGCCAGCGCCGGATCGGCGGGCTTCACCAGAAGCGCCGCGACCAGCCGTTCGCCGGTAAGGCGGGCGAGCGCGTCACAGCGCTCGACCAGCCGCTGTTTCAGGGTATCCACGGCAGCCGGGCGGCCGGCATGGCTGAGGTCGGCGCAGAAATGATGAAGGCTGCGCAGTTGGCGCAGCAGGGCGGCGAACAGCAGGTCGTCCAGCTCGCCGCCGGCGGCGGCCTTTTCGATGAGATCGAACAATGTGTCGGAAAGCCGCCATGCCGCCGACAGCCAGTCGTTCATCGCCTTGCGGTCGGCCGGCTCGACGAAGGGGCCGGATTCCTCCTTGGTCTCCTCCTGGTCGTCGAGGTTGCGCAGCGCGATGACGATCAGCCCGTCGGCCTGGGCCAGCGTGGCGAGGCTGGCATGCAGCGCCTTCAGTCCGCGGTTGGCGACGAATCCCTCGATCGCCTCGGTGGCGCGGCGCAGGGAATAGCGGGCGAGCCGGCGCGACTGGTGGACGACGACCTGAAGCGCGCCGCCGCCGCCCAGCGCCTCCAGCGCCATCCGCCGCACCTCGAAGCGCAGCAGGGCGCGGGCCAGCCGGTCGATGCCGCCGACATCAATGGGGCGGTCGTCCCTGGTCAGCGCGTCGGCGGTGGCGCGGGCGTCCGCTTCGATGGCGGTGATCACCGCCTGGAGGTGGCTCTTGCCGCCGCCGCGCATCCGGCCGACCAGCGCCCGCATCGCCTCGGCGAGATCGACGGCGCCGGGCAGGCTTTCCTCATGGTCGGTGCGGCCGGCCACCAGCCGGTCGATCAGATGGTCACGCACCCCCGGCAGCAGCACGTCGGTGATGATCTGGCCGATCGGGCGCAGCAGCGCGTCGAGCATCCGCCCCTGCGGCTGGCCGACCAGCGCCGGCAGCGGGTTGACCGGCTTGGGCACCAGCCGCGGCCGGTGCGGTTCCAGCAGCTCCAGCACGGCGTCGCCGCGCAAGGGCGTGATGGCGCCGCGCAGCAGCTGGGAAAGGCGCAGGGCGGTGCGGGCCTCGGTGACGCCACGCGGCGGGGTGTCGCCGGGTGGGACCGTGTCGGGGGCGGATGTCCGGGCAGGCGTCTGCTCGGGCGCCGGCGTGGGGCGCCGGCGCCGGCTGTCGTCATACTTGGTCGGCCAGAAGGCCATGCGGGTGCCGCCGGATCGTAAGCGTCGCTGTAGCTGAGTATGGGGACGCAATGCCTGGCTTCAAATGGACAATGTTGCGACATGCGGCGACACGGCCCCGGCGGCCTCCCTCGGCGGTCATGGCGGTAGGGGCTTGGCACGCGCCGGCTTATGCAATATCCATATTCATAGTAATGATATTTGGGCGGAGCTGGCGGGCGTGGCGGATGGGAGCGTGATGGGCGATGCGGACGGGCGGGCGGCCGATACCGAAACGTCACCCGAGTCGCCCGATCAGTCGCACGATCATCCGGGGCTGGAGCTTCTGGCCCAGCGCGCCCACCGCACCAACCTCGTCAATGTGCCGGCCGCCCTGCTGTGTGGCGAGGCCTACAACGACGAACCGCGTCGCCTGCGCATCGGCGCCACCCGTAGCGAGCATGCCGCCCTGTTCGAGGCGTTGGATGAAAGCCCAGACGCGCTGACGGCGTCGGACCTCTTCCAGCGCTACATGGCGGAGCTGTTCGGGGTGAATCCCGATTTCTCCGGGGCGGAGGGGGCGGATGGGCGGCGGCGCTTCCGCGCCAGCTATCTGCGTCTGCTGAAGGGCTGGATGTTCGACAGCAACCGGGCGGAGGGGGCGGTGCTGAAGGGCTGGGTCGAGAGCCGCTTCGGCCTGCTGCCGACCTTCCATGGCGAGCCGATCCGCCGCTTTTCCTCCGACGCCTGGGCGGCCTATGGCGAGCAGAAGCAGTCGACCCGCTTCCACAACAACAACATCCACCTGCAACTCGATCTTCTGTATGAGTTCTGCCAGTGGACGATCCGCCGCGGCTGGCCTGACGCCCCGATGCCCAACTGGGCCTCGCACATCCGGCTCTACCGCGGCGTCAATGATTTCGCGGAGCATCATGTCGTCGCCCGGCCCGACAAGCGGACGGCGGTGCTGCGGCTGAACAACCTGTGCTCCTTCTCGATCGACCGCGACATCGCCGGCCAGTTCGGCGACCACATCCTGGACGCCTGGGTGCCGTTGTCCAAGCTGGTCTTCTTCCGCGACATCTTGCCGCGCTACCCATTCCAGGGCGAAGGGGAGTATCTGGTGATCGGCGGGGATTACCGGGTGGGTGTGTCGCTTCTCTGACAACCTCAAGGCCCGGCGACGGCCTGTGGGCCGGTCGCGGGGCGCACCAGGAAAGGGCGGGCTTTCGCCCATGGCATGACCGATCCGACGATTCCGACGCCCGAAATCCGCTCCCCCGAAATCCGCTCCCCCGAAATCCGCTCCAGGGCGCTCGGCGCCTATCTCGGGCTCGCCTGCGGCGATGCGCTGGGCGCCACGGTGGAATTCCTGACCAAGGGCGAGATCGCCCATCAATATGGCGTCCACAAGCACATCAAGGGCGGCGGCTGGCTGAAGCTCGCCGCCGGCCAGGTGACTGACGATACCGAGATGTCGCTGCATCTCGGCCGCGCCATCCTGTCGGGGCCGGAGTGGGAGGCCCGCCGCGCCGCCGAAGAGTTCGCGGTCTGGCTGAAATCCGTGCCGGTCGATGTCGGCGACACCACGCGCCGCGGTATCCGCCGCTTCATCATGCACGGCACGCTGGAGGAGCCGGAGACCGAATACCATGCCGGCAACGGGGCGGCGATGCGCAACCTGCCGGTGGCGCTGGCGACGCTGGGCGACGACGCGGCGTTCGAACGCTGGTCGGTGGAGCAGTCGCGCATCACCCATTGCAACCGGCTGTCCGACGCGGCGGTGATCGCGCTGGGCCGGATGGTGCGGCGGCTGGTGCTCGGCGGCGGCATCCTCGCCGCGCGGGAGGAGGCGAACGCCCTGATCGCCCGGCACCGCCAGTTCAAGTTCGAACCCTATCGCGGCCTGTCCACCGCCTTCGTCGTCGATACGGTGCAGACCGTCTTCCATTATTACTTCCAGACCGATTCGGTCGAATCCTGCGTGGTCGAGACGGTGAACCAGGGCGGCGACGCCGACACCACCGGCGCCATCGCCGGCATGCTGGCCGGCGCCACCTATGGCGTGGAGTCGATCCCGCCGCGCTGGCTGCGCAAGCTGGACCGCGAGGTGCATGACGAGATTTGTCAGCAAACCGACGCGCTGCTGGCCCGCGCGCCGCTGTTCCGGGGGAGATGAGCGATGGCCGACGTGATTTTTTATGAAAAGCCCGGCTGCGGCGGCAACGCCCGGCAGAAGGCGTTGCTGGAGCGGGCCGGTCACCGGCTGGAGGTCCGCGACCTGCTGGCCGAACCCTGGACGCCGGAGACGCTGCGTCCCTTTTTCGGTGACCGTCCGGTGGCGGACTGGTTCAACCGCGCCGCCCCGGCGGTGAAGAGCGGGGAGGTGGTGCCGGAGGCGATGGACGAGGCGGCGGCATTGGCGGCGCTGGTCGAACGGCCGCTGCTGATCCGCCGCCCGCTGATGCGGGTCGGCGAGCGCCGCGACTGCGGCTTCGAGACCGATCGGGTGGATGCCTGGATCGGGCTGGGGATCGGGCTGGGGGACGCCGTTCCGACGGACGGAAAGATGGAGGGCTGTCTTCGGCCGGACATGCCGCCCTGTCCGAAGCCGTGATGGGCAAGCCCCGATCGCCGCGCCGCTTCCACTGGAAGCCGTCGGGGCAAACCGCCGCCGCCGTTAACCTGACTTCGCCGCCTCCGCCGGAAGCCGTGTCCGTGCGTGACCTTCCGCCGCACCTGTCGTAGGTTGTCGTCCCCCCGAGGCGACGACCAGCGGCAGACGAGGACAACCATGTGCGAACTCCTGGGCATGAGCGCCAACGTGCCCACGGACATCTGTTTCAGCTTCGCCGGCCTGATGCGCCGGGGCGGGCAGACCGGTCCGCACCGCGACGGCTGGGGCATCGCCTTCTATGAGGGGAAGGGCTGCCGCACCTTCCATGACCCGGCCCCCAGCAGCGAATCGGAGATCGCCCGGCTGGTCAGCCAATATTCGATCAAGTCCCGCACGGTGATCTCGCACATCCGCCGCGCCAACCGCGGCCGGGTCTCGCTGGAGAACACCCACCCCTTCACCCGCGAGCTGTGGGGCCGGGTGTGGACCTTCGCCCACAATGGCCAGTTGAAGGGCATCAAGGACCGTATCCTCACCTTCTACGAGCCGGTCGGCAGCACCGACAGCGAACACGCCTTCTGCTGGCTGCTCGACCAGATCCGCATGCAGTATCCCGAGCCGCCGAAGAGCACCGGGGGGCTGATGCGGCTGATCCGCCATCTCGCCGCCGATCTGGGAACGCTCGGCGTCTTCAACATGCTGCTCAGCGACGGGCGCCATCTGTGGTGCCATTGCGCCACCAACCTCGCCTGGCTGACCCGCAAGGCCCCCTTCGGCGCCGCCACCCTGCTCGATGCCGACATGAGCGTCGATTTCTCCAAGGAGACGACGCCCAACGACGTCGTCACCGTCATCGCCACCCGTCCGCTGACCAGGAACGAGGCCTGGACGGTGATGCGGCCGGGGGAAATGGCGGTCTTTCGCGGCGGGGCGCTGGTGACCCGCTGAACCGTTCGCGGTGATTGTTGCTTGGGCAGAGACGATCTTTCGCGCACAATCCGGCTTAACCGACGGAAAACAAACGGGCATCTTGCACGTGATACAACGGCCGGCTCCCCTACGGCCGCAACAAGCAAGAGGCTCCTTCCGTCATGACCAAGATCCTGCATGTCGATTCCAGCCCGCTCGGCACCGCCTCGGTCACCCGCCAGCTGACCGCCTCCATCGTCGAGGCTCTGGTGAAGGCCGATCCGGCGGCCACCGTCGTCACCCGTGACGTCGCCGCCAACCCGCCGGCCCATCTGGATGCGGAGCTGCTGCCGGTCCTCAAGCTCGGCGTTCAGGATGGTCTGAGCGATCGTCAGCGCGAGGAGCTGGCCCTGACCAACGTCCTGCTCGACGAGTTCCTGGCCGCCGATGTCGTGGTCGTCGGCGCGCCGATGTACAACTTCTCGGTCCCGACCCAGCTGAAGGCCTGGATCGACCGCCTCGCCCAGGCCGGCCGCACCTTCCGCTACACCGAGAATGGTCCCGAGGGTCTGGCCGGCGGCAAGCGCGTGATCGTCGCCTCGGGCCGTGGCGGCGTCTATTCGACCAACCCGGCGCTGGCCGGTCTGGACCACCAGGAAGCCTATCTGCGCTCGGTGTTCGGCTTCTTCGGCATCACCGACGTCAGCTTCGTCCGTGCCGAGGGCGTCAGCATGGGCCCGGAGGCCAGGGACAAGGCGCTGGCCGGCGCCGCCAAGGTGATCGAAGAGCTGGTCGCCGCCTGAGTTTGAAGCCGGGGGGCGGGGTTCGGCCCTGCCCCCCGGGCTCTTTTACCCTACTGGAACGCCACCTCGGCCAGACTGCGCAATTTGCGGGAGTGCAGCGTTTCCATCCCGTGCCCGCGCAGCAGTTCCATCGCCAGCACGCCGATCTTCAGATGCTGGTCGACCCGCTCGCGGTAGAAGCGGTCGGCCATACCCGGCAGCTTCAGCTGCCCATGCATCGGCTTGTCCGACACACACAGCAACGTCCCGTACGGCACACGGAAGCGGAAGCCGTTGGCGGCGATCGTCGCGCTTTCCATGTCCAGCGCGATAGCGCGGCTCTGGCTGAAGCGCATCAGCGGCTCGCGGTGGTCGCGCAATTCCCAGTTGCGGTTGTCGATGGTGGCGACCGTGCCGGTGCGCATGATGCCCTTCAGGTCGAAACCTGACAGGCCGGTCACCCGCTCCACCGCCGTCTCCAGCGCCCGCTGCACCTCGGCCAGCGCCGGCACCGGCACCCACAGCGGCAGGTCGGCGTCGAGCACATGGTCCTCGCGGACATAGCCATGCGCCAGCACGTAATCGCCCAACCGCTGGGTGTGGCGCAGTCCGGCGCAATGGCCCAGCATCAGCCAGGCATGCGGGCGCAGCACCGCGATGTGGTCGGTGATGGTCTTGGCGTTCGACGGCCCGACGCCGATGTTGACCAGCGTGATGCCATTGCCGTCCGGCCGCTTCAGGTGATAGGCCGGCATCTGCGGCATGCGGGTCAGCCTGCCGTTGGCGATGTTCTCCCGACCGCCCAGATTCAGGTTGGGGGTGATGATGTCGCCCGGTTCGACGAAGCTGTCATACTGCGTGCGATAGGCGGCCAGCTCGGCATCGCCGGTCGGCTCCATGATCTCGCGCGACAGCCGGATGAACTCGTCGACATAGAACTGGTAGTTGGTGAACAGGACGAAGTTTTGGAAATGCTCCGGTGCCGTCGCCGTGTAGTGGCGCAACCGGTGCAGCGAGAAATCGACGCGCGGCGCGGTGAACAGCGCCAGCGGCTTTTCCGCGTCCGGCCCGGTGTCGCAGGTGCCGTTGACGATGGTGTCGTCCATCCGCGCCAGATCGGGCAGGTCGAACAGGTCGGGCAGCCGGGTCAGCCGGTCCGGCGGCAGGTCGCCTTCGACATACATGCCCTGGGGGAAGGCGAAATGGATCGGGATCGGCTCCTCGCTGACGCCGACCTCCAGCGGGACATCGTGGTTGCGCAGCAGAAGGGTGAATTGTTCCAGCAGATAGCGCTCGAACAGGTCGGGCCGCGTCACCGTGGTTGAATGGACGCCGACCCCCTCGACGAAGCCGTAGGACAGCCGGGTATCGACCGCCGCGCCGGACACCGCCGTCAGGCGGACATAGGGGTAATGCGCCCGGTTACGCCCGCCTTCCTCGTCGCCCTGGGTGTAGGCGGCGAAGCGGTGGCGCAGGAAAGCGGTGTTGCGGTCATAGATGTCGCGCACACAGGCCAGTGCGGCTTTGGCATCGGTGAAACGCCCGGCCGACCCGGGCTGGAGCGGGGCTTTATCAGTCATGCCGTCAAAGATGGAGTACGAACGACCGGCTGGGAAGGCCGAAATTCGGCCAACCCGGTCGGCACCCAGGGCTCCGAATCCGTGTTAACGGATATTAACGTCGAGGATAGCGTTGAGGTAATCGGTGTCCCAGCCTGCCAGCTTCCTGCGGAGCTTGATGCTGGTGGGTCTGGGAGTGGCGGCCGGCTTTTTGGTGGCGCGCCGTAATCCGGAGCGCGGCCGGGCGGGTTCGGCGGCCTTGCGGACGAGGTTGATGGCGAAGTGGCGGACGACGGCCATGTTCAGGGGGCCGTGGCCTTTGCGCAAGCTTGTCGATATCGGCGGCGTGATCGAGCGTCTCCGGCGGTGCGCTGGTGAAGAAACTCTCGATCTCGTCGCGCAGGGTGGGCTGGTTGGCTTTGACCGCCAGCAGATAGTCGGCCCCGGCGTCGCGAACGGCCTGGGCGATGGTGGCGTTGCAGGCGATGGCGTCGATGGTGACGATCGCGCCCTTGAGCCCGCCCTCGGTCGCCAAGCGCTCCAGCAGAACCGGAATGGCCGCCAGTTCGCTGGCTTTGTCCTCGACGGCCTCCTGGCCGAGGACCAGGCGGCTGGTGGTGGCGAAGGCCGAGACCAAGTGCAAAGGGGCCTGTCCGAGGACGCGGTCATGGCTGCGTCGCGAGGTCTTGCCGTCGATGGCGACCAGTTCCGGCCGGTCGGGCCACGCCTCGCGCACCCAGGACAGGAAGCAGTCCTGGAACAGGCCGGACGGGATCCGGTTCATGAACACGGTCAGCCAGCGTCCGCTCGGCACCCCATGGTGATAGGGCTGGAAGCGCCGCAGAAAGTCGAGCCGCGCTTCACCCCAGGCGGCGATCGCCTCGTAATCCTCGCAATCCGCGATCGTCCCGCACACCGCCAGAAGCAGGATCTCCGGTAACGGATAGGCGACCCGCCAGGGAGCACGCGGGTCGTCGATCCGCGAAAAATGTTCCAGCAGCGCCTTCAGCCGCGATTTCTCACCAAAGCCGGCTTCGATCGAACTCATGGGGGGACCTTCCAAGACGAGAGCCTCCACCGAATCAGAAACTTCCCAATTCGTAAACCGCTGTTAACCCGACTTCGGAGCCCTGGGAACGGCTCGACGCCATTGACAGGCGTGTGGCCTGCCTCTATCACCAGAGGCATTGTCGGCGGTTTTCCCAGGCGCAAGCCGGGAGATTAAAAGGGAACGACGGAAGCGACAGGCGTCCAAGCCTGATGCAAGCCGTGGCTGTCCCCGCAACTGTGAGCGGCGAGTCGGCGCCAGAAAGCCACTGACCGGAAATCCTTGGGATCCCGGTCGGGAAGGCGGTGCCGGATGACGACCCGCGAGCCAGGAGACCTGCCTCCGACAGCGTCACTCTGCCTTCGATCGGGGTGTGTCGAAGGTGCGGAAACCCGTCGTGGTGACGCGTCCATTGGCGTTGCCGCGGCCGGATTCCGGGATGATTCGTCCTCCCTGAAGCATGTCGCAGGTGAATGGTTCTCCAGACGCGAGGCCTCGCGTCGTGGCGTCCGTTCGGCAACGCCCGTTCAACGGTTCCGGTCTCCGGAGCCGGCATGGATGTGTGGCCCCGGACGGGTGGCTTTGCGGCCGCACCGCTTGTCCGAGCGCGCCTCCATGCCTGCAGCAGGACGTGGCAGAGCATGCAGACAAGCCGTTCCATCACAAATCTTGGCAGGAATTTTTGCGTCCGGGTCGCTTTGGCCGGGCTCGGGGTCGCGGCCGGAGCATCGGCCGCTTCAGCGGACGACCTTCAGCTAACCCCCTTGGAGATCACGGCACCGAAGGGCATGGCGGTGCCGCAGGAGCAGGCGACCATCGCCTCCAGCGTGATCGGCGGCGAGGAGATCGAGCGTCAACAGATCCGCCGTCTCGACGATGCCTTGCTGCTGGTTCCCGGCGTCAGCCTGTCGGGCCGGCAGGCGCCGGGCGGCGCCCAGACCGTGCGCCTGCGCGGGTTGGGACCGCGCAACACCCGCGTCTTCATCGACGGCGTCGAGATGAGCGACACCAGCCAGTCGCAGTCGCAATATCCGGCCGGCGAGATGGACACCGCCGACATCGAGCGCATCGAGGTCCTGCGCGGGCCGCAGCCCGGCCGCTTCGGGCCGGATGCCGGCGGCGGCGTGGTCAACATCGTCACCCGCCGCCCGGCCGGTCTGTTCGGCGGACAGGTCGGCGCCGAATATGGCAGCTTCGACACCAAGCGGGCGAACGCATCGGTATCCGGGGCGCAGGACAGGGTGGAGTACCGCGCCTCCCTGTCCGGCACCCATTCCGGCGGCTATTCGGATTTCAGCCGCTGGCGTGGCGGGCAGGACAAGGACCCGTTCCGGCAATGGGCCGCCGCCGGCCGGATCGGCGTCCAGGCGACCGAGGAGCTGCGGTTCGACGCGACGGCGCGCTATCAGCGCAAGACGCTGACCTACGATCCCGCCACCCGCGACAATGACTGGTCGCGCGACGAGACCGAGCGGTTCCTGCGCCTGGGCGGGTCGCTCGACAGTCTGGGCGGCAGGCTGGTCCACAGCTTCGGCATCGCCAACACCACCAACACCCGGCAGTATTGGGGCGAGGGAACCCGGGGCGACACCTATGACGGCCACAAGACGCGGCTCGACTATGCGGCGACCGCCAAACTGTCCGACCGGGTGACGCTGGGCTACGGTGGCGATGCGACCCGCGAGAGCATGGAGCAGCACACGCCGGGCTTCGCGCCGCTCGCGCCGGACATGCGGTCGCACAACTGGCGCGGCGGCGGCTTCGCCACCGTCGGCGTGACTCCGGTGGCGCCGCTCGACCTGTCGGCGACGATCCGCGGCGACCGCCACAGCGACTATGGCGGGACGGGAACCTGGCGGCTCGGTGCCGCCTACCGGATCGAGCAGAGCGGGACGACGCTGCGCTCCAGCTACGGCACGGCATGGCAACCACCCTCGCTCTACGAACGGTTCGATCCCTGCTATGGGCGGGCCGACCTGCGGCCGGAACGCAGCCGCGGCTGGGACGCCGGTGTCGAGCAATCGCTGCTGGGCGGGCGACTGACCGCCGGAGCGACCTACTTCCAGGCCGCCACCCGTGACCAGATCAACTGGCTGTACGGTCCGGCGGCCAGCCCGGCCTGTTCGGGCGGCGGCTATGTCAACGTCGACCGCACCAAGGCGCAGGGCGTGGAGCTGGAACTGGCCGCCCGCCCGACCGTGACCATCGACCTGCGCGCCGCCTATTCCTGGCAGAGCGTGGTCAACGCCAACACCGGGCAGCGGCTGCGCAATCTGCCGCTTCACCAGGGCAGCGCGTCGGTCGGCTGGCGCTTCCTGCCGGCGGCCTACGCCAATCTCGGCCTGCGCTATCGCGACATGATCGAGAATTACGGCACCGGCAGCGCCTTTCTCACCGCCGATCTTCGGCTGTCCTACGAGCTGACCGATGCGGTGACGCTGCATGGCCGCGTCGAGAACCTGTTCAACCGCCGGTACGAGGAGGTCTACGGCCACGCTGCGGCGGGCCGCTCGGCTTACGCAGGCCTGTCCGCGCGCTTCTGACCCCGCCCCACCCAAGAGTTCGTTCCATGAGCACCGCGTCTTCCGTGGCCTCGCACGTCGTCGAGGAACCCGGCATGGGTCGGGTCGAGATCTTCCCCCTGCCCACCGATCAGGATCTGCTGCTGGCCCTGCTGAAGGATGCCTTCGAGGTCTGGTGGCGGGACATCGTGTTCGGCACGCTGGTCCAGGGGGCCGTCTTCGAAATCCGCGCACCCAACGCGCCGCGCAAGGTGTCGCTGTTCGACGGCTACCTGACCGTCGATTTCGGGGCATGGCATTTCCATGTCTGCATCGGCTCCCACCGGGGCACGCCGCGCAACCCGGTCGATCCGGAGCTCGCCCGCATCCGCCGGACCGCGCGGGCCGAGATGTACCGCGTCCTGGGAAGCGACGGCGCACCGCGGAGCTGGGGCCTGCGGCTGTTCAACGGCAAGGGAGACCAGCAGATGACGCTGTTCTTTCCCAACCCCTTCCTCGGCGAGAACGACCGCATCCTGAAGGAGCCGGACTGGAGCCGCCTGTCGATGTGGGACCGGTTCCGTGAACGCTATCTCGGGCTGATGCCCGATCCGCTCGACCGCAGCGGGAGGGGGTTCCGGTGCGCCGGCTGACCCTTCGCCTGACAGCGGCCTGTCTTCTGAGCGCGGCCATCCCGGTGGGGATGGCCGTTGCCGCCGGTCTGCGGGCGGCGTCGGCCACGGTGTGCGGCGACCAGTATCTTCTGGCGCTTGCCGATCCCGGCCAGATCGCCGCCCTGTCGCCGCAGGCCGCCGATCCCTGGCTATCGCTGCTGGCCGGCGAGGCGGTCCACCACCCGCAAGTCCGGCCGAGCGCCGAGGCCTACCTGTCGCTCGGCGTCGGGGTGGTCCTCGCCAATGGCTGGAGCGACCACAAGACCCTGGATTTGCTGGAACGCTTCGGCGTGAAGGTGGTGCGCATCCCGCTGGTCGAACGGTTCGAGGACATCGAGACGGTGACGGCCACGGTCGCCGAGGCCTTGGGGCATCCCGAACGCGGTGCGGCTCTGAACGACGCGGTCCGCCGGCGGCTGGCCGCGCTGCGGGCGGAGAATGCCGGTGCCGGCCGCCCCGCGCTCTACCTGCGCCCCGGCGGTGGCAGCGCCGCCGCCGGAACCTTCGTCGACGCGGTGATGACGGCGGCCGGCCTCACCAACCAGGCGACCGCCGAAGGACGGTCGGGCTGGACCGGCTACGACCTGGAACGCTTCGTTCTCAACCCGCCCGAACTGCTGGTGACCAGCTTCTTCGAGAGTCCCGACCGGTCGCTGCGGCGCGCCTTCGGAGAGCATCCCGCCTTTGTCCGCCGAGCCTCGATCACCCCAGCGGTTGCGGTGCCCGGCAAGACATGGGTGTGCAGCGGCTGGTTCCTCGTCGAGGCGGCCGAGTCCCTGGCCGGCGGACTGCGGCGGCTCCCACCGTCCTCTTCAACCAACCGGGGGCCTTGATCGATGCGCACTCTGCCTCTGCTGTCCGGACTGGCCGCCGCCCTGCTGGCGGTATCCGCGGCCGGTCTCGCGATCGGCTACGCGCCGCTTCCGCTGAGCGGCGTGATCGCCGGCGTCTTCGGTTACGGCGATCCTTTGACGGCCGCCGTCGTCCGGGAAATCCGCCTGCCGCGTCTGCTCCTCGGGATCGAGGTCGGGGCGGCGCTGGGCATCGCCGGCGCGGCGCTCCAGGGATTGTTGCGCAACCCGCTGGCCGAGCCGGGACTGATCGGCGTTTCGGCGAGCGCCGGCCTGGGCGCGGTCGTCGCCTTCTATTTCGGCTTCGCGGCGCTGTCGCCCTATGCGCTCCCCGCCATGGCGATGGCTGGCGCCCTGGTGGCAACCGGCATCGTGCTGGCGGTCGCCGCCCGTAGCGGCGATGGCGGTGGCAGCCTGACCCTGATCCTGGCGGGGATCGCACTGTCCAGCCTCGCCATCGCGCTTACCTCCCTGGCGATGAACCTCGCGCCCAACCCCTATGCCGTCACCGAGATGCTGCTGTGGCTGATGGGATCGCTGAAGGACCGGACGCCGGCCGACGCGCTGACCGCCTTTCCCTTCATCCTGGCCGGCGGCGGCCTGCTGCTCGCCACCGGCCGCGGGCTGGATGCCCTGACCCTGGGCGAGGATGCGGCCCGCAGCCTGGGGATCGATCTTGCCCGGCTGCGGCTGGCCGTTGTCGGCGGCAGCGCCGCGGCGGTCGGGGCGTCGGTGGCGGTCTCGGGATCGATCGGCTTCGTCGGGCTGGTGGTGCCGCATCTGCTGCGCCCCCTGGTCGGGCATGAGCCCGGCCGCCTGCTGCTGCCGAGCGCGCTTGGTGGTGCGGTGCTGGTGACGCTGGCCGATCTGGCGTCCCGCCTGATCCCCACCGCGCAGGAGGTGATGCTGGGCGTCCTCACCGCGCTGGTCGGCGCCCCCTTCTTCCTTGTCCTCATCCTGCGCGTCCGCCGGGAGGCATGGTGACGATGCTGTCCGCTTCCGCAATCACCCTGCATCTGGGCGGGCAGCCCATCCTGGACGGCGCCGGCTTCACCGCCCGGCGCGGCGCCGTCACCGGCCTGATCGGGCCGAACGGGGTCGGCAAGTCCACCCTTCTCCGGGCGGTCGCCGGCCTGCTGCCCCATGGCGGCGACGTCCGCTTCGACGGCCAGCCGCTGCCAGCCGACGGCAGGGCGCGGGCACGCCTGCTCGGCTATCTGCCGCAAGGCCACCATGTCCATTGGCCGCTGACGGTCCGCCGCACGGTGGCGCTCGGACGGCTGCCGCATCTCGGCCCGCTCGGGCGGCAGGGACGGGGGGATGACGACATGGTCGAGCGGGTCATGGCGGCCACCGGTGTCGCCGGGCTTGCGGCGCGCGCGGTGCCCACCCTGTCGGGCGGCGAGCGGGCGCGCGTGATGCTGGCGAGGGTCCTGGCGGCGGATGCCCCGGTCCTGCTCGCCGACGAACCGACGGCGGCCCTCGATCCCGGCCACCAGCTCCGCATCATGGCGCTGCTGCGGGCCGAAGCGGCCGAGCGGCACCGTGCCGTCGTCGTCGTGCTCCACGACCTGTCGCTGGCCGCGCGCTGTTGCGACGACCTCGTGTTGCTGATGCCGGACAGGCGCGTGATCACAGGAGACGCCGCGACGGTTCTGACGCCTTCCCTGCTGCGCGAGGCCTATGGCGTCTCCTTCGCCGTGACACAGGCCGCCGGCACCCCGGTGGTGCTTCCCCAATGCCCAGCCATGATCCAATCCGGAGACTGACCAGCCATGACCATCGATGTGATCGTCTGCGAAACCTGCCGTCAGCCCGGCACCGGAGCGGCTGCGGACTCGGGAGCCGGGTGGACCGGAGCGATGTTCGCGGCCCTGCTCGAAGGGGTTCTCGCATCCGCCGGGGCTGACGATGTCCGTGTCGGCACCATGCGCTGCTTGATGAGCTGCCGCCGACCCTGCGCCGTCCATATCCGCTCGCCGGGGCGCATGGGATATGTCCTCGGTGACTTGGCCCCCGAACGGTCGGCCGTCGAGGCGCTCGTCGGCTATCTGCTGGCCTATCGTGCGACCGACAGCGGTGTCGTCGCGTACCGGGACTGGCCGGATGGCGTCAAAGGCCGCTTCGTCGCACGGATTCCCGCCCCTGACATGCAACCTTTGGGAAAATGACGCTTATCCCAGGTGCGGCTCTTCGGCTATTGTGCCGCACTCGCAACGGACGGATCCACGGACCGGCATGAGCTCGACCCAGGACAGACTGCGACCCGCGCGACGGGCCGGCCTTGCGGCCGGTGCGATCGCGCTGCTGTTGCAGATCGTCGCCTGGGCCTGGATGCCGGCCATGATCGCATCCGCCAACGCGGCGGAGAGCGGCGGGGTCGTCATCTGCACCGCGGATGGTTTCAAGACCGTGGCGCTGGACGATCACGGTGCCGCGGGCGATCCGGCCCGGTTCGGATTGACCAAGTCCACATCGAACGGGCCCGACACAGGCAAGCGCGATCCGACGATTTCCAGCGGCTCCTGCCCACTCTGTCCATTGGTCGGCGGGCTGGCGATGCCGCCGCCGGATCTGCGGATGGCGCGGGCGTCGGTCGGGCGCCACAGTCCGGAATCGTTGCCCGGCGACGCGATTGCCGCCGGTTGGTTCCTGTCCACCCTCCAGGCCCGCGCGCCACCGGTCTAAGGCCGGAATTACCGGATCGCCGCGCGAGACCGTCGCGCCGCGTTCCGCCCTTGCCGACCTTGGAATGCTCTCCGGACGGCAGTTCCAGCGCCGTCGAGCTGTGCGCGACTGCCCTGGAACTGCCGGGCTACGCCCTGGTCAATCCGTGGACTGGGTAGGGTTGGGGCAGCATCCGGGTCGATGGCGGCGTCGAGACCCTGTTCGACCGGTGTTGCTCCCTGCCTCCTGCCAGCGGCGATGATGCCGATTTCCGGGCCACGAGAAGCCGGGGCACGGTCGGCGCACTGCCGGGGGCAGGGCGGGCCGTCATCGCCGGCATGACGGTCAAGTTCCCAGACCGGGCGTCTGTCGCACCGCACCTTATTCTTCCGAAGGTCCGCTCCATGCACGAGCAACGGCCGATCGCCACCCAACCTCTTGCCGTGGAGGCAGCGCCTGGTCTGGCCTCCCGGACAGAGGCGGCGCGCTGGTCCTTGCCGCTTTCGTTCGCCTTGCACGCCGGGATGATCGGGCTCGTGACCGGTTTCCATGCACCGCCGGATCCCCCGCCGGCGGTGGTGTCGGTGGAGCTTTCCTTTGTCGCGGCTGCGGCGGAACCGGCATCACCAGCGGAGCCGGTCGCGGAATCGACAGTGGGAGCGGACACCGGCGCACACTCCGAACCGGCTCCGGAACCGGCGGTGGCGCCGGCACAGCCATCGGACACCCGGAACACCGAGCCGGAGATGCCGCCCGATGTCGCGAGACCGCCGGTCGCCGAGCCGCAGGCCGAGAAGTCGCCGGCTGAGGAGCCGCCAATTGACGAATCGCCTGTCGCGGAGGTGTCTATGCCGGTCCTGGCGGAGCCGGCGAACGTGGAAACGCGACCGCCCGTTCAACCACCCGTTCCCGCGCGCCGGCCACCGCATAGCCCCCTGCGCCGCGATCCATCTCCCACTAGGCCGACGCCGGCTGCGGTCCCCCCGGCGGGCAGGGCCGGAGCAACGGAGGAACAGACGGCACCGACTCCCGCAGTGCCGGCGGTCCAGACGACCGCACCGGCGGCGCCATCCCCGGACGCGCCCCTGAAATCCGACAGGCAGGCCGCCGATTATTTCGGCGCGATCCAGGCAAGGCTGGCCCGTCACAAGGTCTATCCACCGGCCGCGCGCCAGAGGCGTCAGGAGGGCGTCGTGCTGGTCCGTTTCACCATCGTCGCCGACGGCACCATCACGGGCTGGGCGGTCGTCGAGGGCTCCGGACACGCCATCCTCGACCAGGCTGCGGAGGAGATGATCCGGCGGGCGTCCCCGCTTCCCCCCATCCCTGCGGAGATGGGCCGCACCCGCATCGACATCACGCTTCCCGTTCGTTTCGCGCTGCAATGACGAGCCTGTTCCATCCTGGCCCGGTTCCCTCGGCGGCCGGGCGCTCTCTATTCGGAGATGCCATGACATACCTGCACACGCTGGTCGCCGGCCCGCTTGAACGGGGAGCGGCGGCTGTTGCCGGTCTGCCTCCAGTGGCGTGGCGGTTCACCCGCGCGGTCCTGTTCGTTCTGGCGATCGCCCTGTCCGCAGCGGCGGGCGGGGAGGCCGCCGCCCATGCCTTTCTGACGGATACCGAACCGGCGGACAGCAGCCGTCTGGAGTCCGCGCCGTCCGAGATCCGGTTGACCTTCAACGAACCGGTCACGCCGATCCTTGTGCAACTGCTCGATGCGGCAGGCCGCCCAGTCGCCGGGGAAAAGCCGGTGGCGGGGCCGGACGGCAGCGTCCGGCTTGCGCTGCCGACTCCCCTACCAACCGGCCTCTACACCGTCAGCTACCGCGTGACCTCGGCGGACGGACATCCGGCGGCCGGCACGCTGCGGTTCGGTGTCGGGGTCACACCGCCGGCTGAGGAAGTTGCCGACAGGGTGGAGGCAGGACCAGCGGGGGCGGAGGCGCCGGCCCTTGCCGCAGTCGCGGTGCGGGCGCTGCATTTTGGCGCTTTGCTCGCCGCGACCGGCGGCGGCCTGTTCCTGGTGCTCGTCTCGGGACGCTGGTCGCCGTTGAACCGGCGGCTGCGGCCGGGTCTGGGATTGATCCTGTTGACGGCGGGACTGTCGGCTGTCCTGCTCGTCGTTCTGAACGGCATCGTTCTGAACGGTTCGGCGCCCGGCACGCCGCTGTCTCCGGCCGCCTGGGCGCAGGGATGGACGACGGGGTGGGCAAGTTCGGCAGGCGTCAGCGCGGCAGTGGCGCTGCTGGCCTTGCTTGCCGTCGCGGTCGGGCTGGCCCTGGAGGCGGATCACGGTGCCGGTCCAATCCTGCTTCTGTCCGCCGCGGCGATCGGTGCCGTGTCGCTGGCGCTTACCGGTCATGCCGCGACGGCGCCGCCGCGGTGGCTGAGCGCTCCGCTGGTGGCGCTGCACGGGCTGATGGCGGCATTCTGGATCGGCGCCCTCTGGCCGCTGGCCGTCGCCTTGCGGACCGAACCGGCCGGTGAGGCGGCGCAGCTGATCCGGCGGTTCTCGCGGCTGGCGCTCGTGGCCGTGGCGCTCCTCGTCGCTGCCGGCGCGCTGTTGAGCCTCCTGCAAATCGAACGGCCGGCGGCGGTGCTGGCGACCGGCTATGGTTGGCTCTGGCTGGCAAAGATGGCGGCCGTCGGCGTCCTGCTTGCGCTTGCCGCCTGCAACCGGTTCTGGCTGACGCCGGCTCTCGGCATCGCGGGTGGCAGGGGAGCGGTGGCGTTGCGGCGGACGATTTGGGCCGAAGTGGCCGTCGTCATCGCCGTGCTTGTCGTCACCGCGGCCTTCGCGTTGACGCCGCCTCCGCGCGCAGTCTCTGTTCCGGCGGAAAGTCCGGTGGCCGGGACCATGGCGGAGATCGAGCCGGTTCGCGATGCCGGATATGTCACATCGATCTCCCGCGGTGACCTCGTCGCCCTGATCGAAGTGACACCGGCCCATCCCGGCCCCAACCGGGTGACCGTCCACCTGTCCCGTCCCGACGGGCGCCCGGTCGATCCGGCCGATGCCGACCTGGAATGGAGCCTGCCGGCTGCGGGCCTGGCGCCGGTCCGCCGCTCTCTGACGGCTTCGGCGGCCGGCGTGTTCGGTGCCGATGATGTCGACCTGCCGATGGCCGGGCGCTGGTCGCTGCTGCTGGAGGTCCGGGGTGGGGAGACCGGACCCGCGACATTCCGGACGGACGTGCCCGTCGTACCCGAAGACCAATCGAAGGAGGTCAAGCCATGACGCCGAACAAGATCGGACGCGGGTTCTTTTGGAGTCTTGGCGCCCTGGCCATCGCTGCGCTGGCTGGCCTGGTCGGCTGGCAGATCCAGCGCGTCGGCAGCGGTCACGGCGTTGCGGCGGACGCCCTGACCAAGCTCGGCGGCCCCTGGTCGCTGACCGATCAGACCGGCCAGCCGCGCACCGATCGCAGTTTTCCCAGCAAGCTGCAGGTGATGTTCTTCGGCTACCGCTATTGCCCGGACATCTGCCCGACCGAGCTCCAGGCCATCGCCGAGACGCTCGACCTGCTGGGCGCCGATGCGTCGCAGGTCCAGCCGCTGTTCATCAGCATCGATCCGCAGCGCGACACGCCCGCCGCGCTTGCCGAATACACCGCCCTGTTTGATTCCCGCATCCTCGGCCTGACCGGAACCCCCGATCAGGTCGCGGCGATGGCGACGGCGTTCCGCGTCTATTATGCGCGGATCGAAGCCAAGGACGGCGGGGCGGACGATTATCTGATGGATCACTCGGCCTTCGTCTACCTGACGGACCGCACCGGCGCCGTTGCCGGTGTCGTGCCGCCGGGCACCAAGCCGGCGGACCTCGCCGGCATCATCCGTACCCGACTGAAATCCTGACCCCTCTTGAAAGGACATGACGATCATGCGTATTGCGACACTCGCGGCCCTGTTGATGTTCGCCGCCGGCACCGCGTTGGCCCATGGCTACAAGGCCGGTTCCATCGAGATTGAACATCCCTGGGCCCGCGCCACGGCGCCGTCCGCCCAGAACGGGGCCGCCTATCTGGTGCTGAACGGAACGGGCAAGGAGAGCGACCGGCTGCTGTCGGCCGCCACCCCGGTCGCGGAGAAGGCGGAACTGCATACGCACCTGATGGACAATGGCGTCATGAAGATGCGCCCGGTCGATGCCATCGAGGTGGCGCCGGGTTCCCCGACGGCGCTTCAGCCCGGCGGTCTGCATATCATGCTGTTCGGTCTGAAGCAGCCCCTGGTCAAGGGGAAGGCCTTTCCGCTGACCCTGACCTTCGAGAAGGCCGGTCCCGTCACCGTTCAGGTCGATGTTCAAGGCGCCGGGGCCGCGGCACCGTCGCACGAGGGCATGGGGGATTCTCACAAGACGCACTGAGGCTGGGCGGGGGCGCCGGCCGGCTGTCGACCGGCGCTCTCATTCGCAGCCTGCCGCCCGGTTCATGGATGCCATCGGTTCGGAGGAAACCATCGGCTTGTTCCATGTATCGGTTCCACAACGGCTGATAGGTCTCGCCATGCCCATAAGGGACATGGTATTATCCCACAAGTATCCCTGGTGATTTCGGCAGGCCCCGCGACGTGAAGCCGGATATGGCGACGACCCCCGACGGAATGCGGCGATTTGCACGGCACGGCCTGTTGGCCGCTGCCGTTGCCCTGATCGTGCAGATGGTCGCCTGGGCGTGGATGCCGGCCTGGACTGTGTCTGGCGGCGGGACCTCCGCCCAGTTCACGGCCATTTGTACGCCGGACGGGGTGAAGGTCGTGGCCTTGGACGATGACGGTCTGGTCGTCGAGCTTCAGCCGTCTGTGTTGCCGACGGAAAAAGCGCCCGCAAGCAAGGCCGAAGGCCAGTGTCCGCTGTGTCCGTTGATCGGCGGATTGGGATTGGCCCCAACCCAGGCGACCGTCATGCCGTCGGACGTCGAGCGTCATGGCCCGACACTGCTTCCAGGCAACCAGATCGCCACCGGCTGGTTCCTCGCCACCCTCCAGGCCAGGGCTCCCCCGTCCTTGGGATGATGCGCCTTCGCGGCCGCTTGCTTGATCGCCAGAACGATCCGGCCGCGCCTGCCTGACAGCGAACGCACAGCGTCCATCGTCGAACCGTCCGGAACCTCCCGGCCGCTCAAACGTCTTTTGTGCGAGCGGTTCCCTGGGGCGTGACCGGCCGGCGATACAGACGGCGCGAAGCCTGAGCGCGGGGCGCAATCCTGCCACCACTGCGACGTGACGCCGCGAGGGTCCACCGCCCGTGGACCGGCGAGCCATGCCGCTTTTCCGATAAACGGCCGGTGTCCACGGCCAGTTCTCAAGGATCGCAATTCGTGACGACCCTTTCCGTGCGCCTGCGCGCGTCCTGCCTCATCGTGCCCGGCCTGATCGCCATCGCCTGTCCCGCCGCCTCCCAGCAGCAGAGCAACCCGGCACAGGGGAGCGCCTTTCAGTTGGACGCCGTCACCGTCACGGCGACGCGCAGCGAGAACAACAGTTTCGACGTGCCGGCATCGGTGTCCATCCTCACCCGCGAGCAGCTGGATGATGCCCAGGCCGCGAACCTCTCGGTGCTGCGCAAGCTTCCCGGAGTCGATCTCGGCGGAGGCGCCCGCCCGGCCGGCCAGATTCCGACGATCCGCGGCTTGCAGGGGCCGCGCGTCATCCTGTCCGTCGATGGCGCCCGGCGCGATTACGCCGACAACATCCGCACGCCGCTGCTGATCGACCCGGACATGGTGCAGCAGATCGACATCGTGCGCGGCTCAGAATCGGCGCTCTACGGCAGCGGCGGCATCGGCGGCGTCATGGCGCTGCGCACTCTGGAGGCCGATGACATCCTCGCTCCCGGCCGGACCGTCGGCGGCCGGGCGAAGATCGGCTTCCGCAGCGCCGACCACAGCGTTTCGACCAACCTGACCGGTGCCGCGCGCAGCGGCGGTGTGGATATCCTGGGCAGCGCCACCCTGCGCGACGCCGGACGCATCCAGACCGGTGATGGGAACGGCCTGACCAACGACCAGCAGCTGAAAAGCGGGCTGTTCAAGGTCGGGGCGACGCTGAACGAGGGCAACCGGGTCCAGCTTTCCTACCAGAAATTCGCCGACAATCTGGTCACACCCAGCAATCCCGGCGGCAGCGACGCCTTCGGCCTGTTGCAGAGGCTGAAGCGGCGGCAGGACCAGTTCACCGGCAGCTACGCCTTCCACGACGACGGCCGGAAGTGGATCGACGGCAGCGCCACCGCCTATTACACCAAGCTGCGCTTCGCGACGACGCCCTACACCGCCGGGGTGACGGCCACCGATATCGAGATGGCGACCGCCGGCGTCGCGTTGCAGAACAGCACCCGCATCGAGATGGCGCCGTGGCTGCGCCATCGGATCACCTACGGCGTCGACGCCCACCGTGACCGTGCCCGCAACCGCGACGGCGGTGTCGCCAACGCGGTCCAGCCGGATGGCGAGCAGATCTCGCAGGGCCTGTTCCTTCAGGACGAGGTGACCATCGCCGAGGATTGGACGCTGATCGGCGCCGTCCGGCATGACCGCTACCGGCTGGAGCCAGTGGGACAGGCATCGTCCGACAATCAGCGCCTGTCGCCCAAAATCGCTCTGAAATGGCAGGTCCGGCCCTTTCTCGGCCTGTTCGTCGGCTATTCGGAGGCGTTCCGGGCGCCGACGCTGGGTGAGACCTATCAGAACCTCGGCACCACCCGCGCCCTCTTCAACTTCCGCCCCAATCCGGGCCTCAAGCCCGAGACCAGCCGGACCAAGGAGGCTGGTTTCACGCTGGCCTTCGACGATGTGCTGACCGGTGGCGACGCGATGCGGCTGAAGACCACTGTCTTCACCGAGACGGTGGATGACATGATCACCTCGGCCACCATCGGCCGCTACACCCGCGCGGCACCCTTCTCCGGCACCGGGCTGATCTTCCAGAACCAGAACGTCGCCAAGGCGGATCGCCACGGCGGCGAGGTGGTGGCCAGCTACACCGCCGGCGGTCTCGACGTCGGCATCGGCTATTCGCATCTGCGGGCCAAGGACGCCTCGACCGGTGCCGGGCTGTTCGCCCCGCCCGACAAGGTCACGCTGGGCACCCGCTACCGCTTCGAGTCCGGTTGGTCCGTCTGGTGGACCGGCCAGTTCGTCGACGAGCAGCACCGTGACGCGACGGCGTTGCGTCGGCGTGACGGCTATGGGCTGCACGACATCGGCGTGACCTACGACCGCGACTGGTACCGGGTCGATCTCGGCGTCACCAACCTGTTCGACAAGGCCTACGCCACCTACCAGCAGTCGCAGACGACGACCTACACCTACGAGGAAGGCCGCAGCGTCAACCTGACGCTGAGCGCGCGGTTCTGACCCGGTCACCATCCCGCCCCTTCTTCCCAAACGAGGAGTTCCCCCGATGACCGTCCAGCGCGCCGCTTTCGCCGGCCTTGCGATCCTCGGCCTTGCGGCCTGCTCCACCACCGTGCCGGTACCGGACATCATGCCGGTCACGGTGACCTTCGCCCTGACGGCCAACGGCAAGCCGGCACGCTGCGGCGAGCCGCTCGGACCGCTCGGGGCGGGCGGCACCCCGGCGATGCTGCACGACGCGCGCTTCTATGTGCAGGATGTCGCCCTGATCGATGCGGCGGGGCGGGCGGTTCCGCTGACGCTGGCGCAGAATGACTGGCAGACGGCGTCGGTCGCCCTGCTCGACTTCGAGGACGGGTCGGGCGGATGTGTCGGCGGCACGCGGGCGACCAACGCCACGGTGACGGGGAGCGTGCCGGCCGGCCGCTATGCCGGGCTGTCCTTCACCGTCGGCGTGCCGCCGGCCCTGAACCACACCAGCACCGAAAAGGCGGCCCCGCCGCTGGACATCGCCGCCATGGGATGGAGCTGGCAGGCGGGTCGGAAATTCATGAAGGTGGAGGTCGATCCGAACGGCGGGGTCGCCAAGTCCGGCGGAGCGAAGGCCAGGACCTGGTACGTCCATCTCGGCTCCACCGGCTGCACCGGCAACCCGGCGGACGGGGAAAGCGTGTCCTGCACCAACGCCAACCGGCTGCCGGTGACCGTCGCCGCCTTCGATCCGGTGAGCCAAGCCGTTGCGCTCGACCTGTCGGCGCTGTTCGACGGCAGCGCGCTGGGCCGGGACCGCGGCGGGGCGGTCGGCTGCATGAGCGGCCCGACCGACCCGGAATGCGGCCCGGTGTTCCGGCAGCTCGGCCTGTCGCTGGAGAGTGGGCGGCCGGTGACGCCCGGATCCTCACCGGCCTTCGCTGCGGTCACCAAGCCGGTTTCCAAGCCATGACCGGCCGGTTCCGGCGCATCCTGGCCGCAGGAGTCGCCGTCCTCGCGCCCGTCCTCGGGTTGGCGACGGCGATGCCGGTCCTGGCGGCGGACTGGACATGGTCGCTGCCGGGCCATGTGCCGGAGCCGCGCGTGCCCGCCGACAACCCGATGTCGGCGGTGAAGGTCGAGCTGGGCCGGCGGCTGTTCTACGATACCCGCCTGTCCGGCAACGGGACCATCGCCTGCGCCTCCTGCCACATCCAGGCGAAGGCCTTCACCGACGGACGGGCGCTGTCGCCGGGATCGACCGGCGGGCTGACCCACCGGAACGCCCAGCCGCTGGCGAACAGCGCCTGGAATGCCACCTACACCTGGGCGAACCCGGCGCTGGTGTCGCTGGAGCGGCAGATGGAGGTCCCGCTGTTCGGCGACGACCCCGTCGAGATGGGGGTGACCGACGCCAACCGGGCGGCGATCCTGGAGCGGCTGCGCGCCGATCCCGTTTATCCGCCGCTGTTCCGCCAGTCCTTTCCCGACGAGGCGGAGCCGCTGACCATGGCGACGGTCATCAAGGCGATCGCAGCCTTCCAGCGCGGCATCGTATCGGTGGACAGCCGCTATGACCGCTATCTCCAGGGCAAGGCCAGCCTGAGCGAGGCGGAGACGCGGGGCATGGCCCTGTTCTTCGGCGAGCGGGCCGAGTGCCACCATTGCCATGGCAGCTTCAATTTCAACGATCAGGTCGTCCACGCCCGGAGCCGGGAGGTGGAGACGCCGTTCCACAACACCGGCCTCTACAATCTGGACGGCGCCGGGGCCTATCCCTTCCCCAACCGCGGCCTGTTCGAGTTCACCGCCAAGCCGGAGGACATGGGCGCCTTCCGTGCGCCCAGCCTGCGCAACGTGGCGGTGACCGGCCCCTACATGCATGACGGTGGCATCGCCACGCTGGCGGCGGTGATCGACGCCTATTCCGATGGCGGCCGGGCGGTGCGTTCGGGGCCGTTGAAGGGCGACGGCCGCCTCAACCCGCACAAGAGCGGCCTGATCTCCCGCATCGGGCTGACGCCGCAGGAAAAGCGCGACCTGCTGGCCTTCCTGGGAGCGCTGACGGACGAGACCCTGCTGACCGACCCGCGCTGGTCGGATCCCTGGAAGAAATGACGATGAGGAAAGCGGTGCGCCCCGATCATGCGGGCGTGTGGTGGATAGAAAAGATCCATTTTCATGAATCATGAATTGACTCTATCAGTGAATCTAAAATAAAAATGAAACAGGCAAGAACGATGAAGAGAATATTGCCCAGGAAATTGGGCGTATATTCTGATTTATTGTCTTTGTCTTTTTCAAATACAACAGGAGGACAACGATATGACCATCAAGATCGCCAAGAAGCAGACCCTGTCTGTGGCCGGCCGCGCGGGCGCCTGCTGCGGGTCCTGCTGCGCCCCGGTCGGCGTGAACTGATCGGGAGGGCCGCCGCCCGCCGCACCGCGTGGTGGCGGCCCGTTCCGCCGAAGGCGAGGCCGTGCCCATGAAGATCGGTTTCAATTTCACGCTGGGAGAGACGCTGCCCCTGGTCCGGAGCCTGCTGGCATCGGGCCGCATCGACTATGTCGAACTGCTCATCGACAATTTCCTCGCCGTCCCGGAGGAGGAGTTGGCCGCCGGTTTCGACGTCCCGGTCGGCTTTCACATCATGTTCTCCAAATTCATCGAGGCCGACGAGGCGGCGCTGGACAGCCTCGCATCGCGCCTGCGCAGCCTGATCGACCGCATGAACCCGCTCTATGTGTCGGATCATGTGGCGCGTTTCACTCATGACGGGCGCCAACTCTACCACCTCGCCGAGATCGACTATGCCGCCGATTACGGGCGCGTGCGCGAGCGTGTGGACTGGTGGCAGCAGCGGCTGGGACGGCGGCTGTTCCTGGAAAACTACCCCTCCATCCTGGACGGCGGCCACGACGCGCCGGCCTTTTTCGAGCGGCTGTGCCGGGATACCGGCTGCGGGGTGTTGTTCGACGCCTCCAACGCGGTTTGCGCCCATCTCAATTGCGGCGTGCCGCTGGAGGCCTGGGATGGCGTCATCGACGCGAGCCGCCATTTCCACACCGCCGGCTACAACCTGTCGATCCTCCAGCCGCATCTGGTCCTGGACACCCATGACCGTGCCTTGTCCGAAGCGACCATGGCCTTTCTGGAGAGCCGGCGTGGCCTGTTCGACAAGCCCGGCGCCACCATGACCTACGAGCGCGACGACAATTTCGATGAGGCGGACATCGCGGCGGACCTCGACCGTCTGCGCGCTCTCTTCGTTCGCGACCCCGTCGCTCCCGCCTTGGAAAGGGCCGTGCCGTGACCATGACCGCGATGACGCCGGGCTGGGCGAAACGGCTGGTCGACGCCGACCTGCTGGGGGCGTTGACCGTGCCGGCCCGCCAGGGCGACTATCCGCGCGCCTCCCGCGCCTTCGTGCGCATCGACACCAGTCTGCGCATCTACTGGCATACGCTGTTCGACATCTGTCCGGGCCTGCTGGACCTGTCCGGCCCGGACGGGCTGTCCATCTTCCGCCCCTTCATGGCCTGGGCCGCGGATGAACGGCTGTCGCTGAATTGGACCTATTATCTGTGGGTGGACGTCTGGCTGCGCCGCTCGCCCTTCGCCGGCCGGGTGACGCCCGAACTGCGGCTGTCGCTGATCGGCGCGTCGGCCGCCCGATGGGCCACCGGCGACCGGTTGGAGGCCGGCGGCATCGTGCTGTCCGGTCTGGACGCCGCCGATCTGGTCTGTGGCTGGAAGGCGCGGAGCATCGATGCCGGCCGCCAGGTCGAGCGGATCGGACTGGAAGACCCTCTGCCGACGGCGCCGGAGCCTTTCGGCTTCTTCACCGTCCCAGGCGGGGAGTTGGATGGCGGCTTTCCCGGCTGGACGCCGATTCCACGGTGACGCGCACAACCGCGCTCCGAACGGCGCTCGGCCGAATGTCCCTCTGCCGGGCGGTGGTGGCGGAAGCGGCCTTCTGGCGCGGGTACCTGGCGTTGCTTTTCACCTTCCTCCTGGCCCAGACGGCACCGCAGATCGATCTCGCGCTGCTCGCCCGGTCTCCGGACGGCGCCGTCGCCGCCTATGTGGTGGTGGTGCGGCTGGCGCTGCTGGAGACGGTCGCCACCATGGCGCTCGGCTCCGTCGCCTCGGTCGCGGCGAGCCGCGCGGCGGCGTCCGGATCTGCGTCCGGAGCTGCGTCCAGAGCTGCGGCGTCGGAGGTGAGTGGGGCGCTGTGGCTGGCGGCGCTGGCCGGCGGCCTGTTCGCCCTGGCCGGCGCGCTCGCCTACCCGTTCGCGCTCCCGTGGGTGGCGGGCGGGGATGCCGGGGTCGGCGCCATGGCGGCGGCTGCCTTGCCTTGGTTCATCGCCACCACCCCCATCCGCATGGTCGGCGGGACGGCGGCCTTCCTGCTCCATGCCGTCGGGCGGGGCGGGCTGGCGATCCGCTGGAAGTCGATGGAGCTGGCCGCCCGCGCCGGCGTAGGATTCCTGATCGTCGACCGGATGGTTCCCGGCGCCGCCGGCTGCTTCGTCGCCGCCCTGCTGGTGACGGCGCCGTCGGCGGTCTGGGCGGTTGCCGCGTTGCGCGTCCATGCCAGTGATGGCGGCAGGCCTGACCGTGCCTGGCTGTCCGTCAGGCTCAGGGCCGCGGCGTGGGAGTCGCAGCGGCTGCTGTCCTTCCATCTGCTCGGCCTGGCCACGCTGGCGCTGTTCGCCGCCCCGCTCGGTGGCGGTGGACGGGAGCGGCTGGAGGCCTACGCCGCCGCGTCGGTGCTGGTGCTGGCGTTGTTCGCGCCTTTGGTCGCGCAACTGCGCTTCCTGGCGATGCGGCTGGCCGGCTGCTCTGCGGCCGACGTGGCCGTGATGGTCCGCGCCCGGTTGGCCTGGGGGATGGCGGTCGGGAGCGCGGCCGGCCTGACGCTGGCCGTGGCCGGCGATGGGCTTGGGCGGTGGGTTTACCACCAGGAGGGGCGCTGGTGGTCGGCCCTTGTGTGCGCGCTCGCTCTATCGGTGCCCTGGCGGGTCGTCGGCAACATGTTGCGGGCCGCCTTGCAGGCCACCGGCGGCTTCGCCGGGGTGGCGCGGGCCGACGGCCTGTTCGGCTGGCTGTTCGGCTTGCCGCTGACCGCGTTGGGGTTGTGGTGGGATTGCCCCGCCCTTGCCGCCGGCGCTCTGCTGTTGCCGGAGGTCGCCGCGGTGGTCTGGCTGTGGAGCCGTCTGGCCCGCGCCGCGCGGACCGGGGCAGGCGACTCCACAACCATGCAGGCTCAGTCCACCGTGTCGGTGGCGGGCAGGTGATGTTCGTGCCAGACGGCGTTCAGGATGCCGCAGGCGAAGGCGAAGCCGACGCCGAGGACCCAGGCGAAATACCACATGGCCGGTGTTCTCCTGTGTTGGGGATGATTCAATAGAGGCTGGAGGGGTTGCGCTGGATGTCCGCCGGCCCGACCCGTCCGCGCAGGACGCGGAAGATCAGGCCGGTGTAGGCCAGGATCAGCGGCAGGAAGATCAGCGTCGCCACCAGCATCACCAGCAGCGTACGGTGGCTGGAGGAGGCGTCCCACACCGTCAGGCTGGCCGACGGGACGATGCTGGAGGGCATCAGCATCGGGAACATGCTGACCCCCGCCGTGGCGATGATACCGGCGATGCCGGTGGCGCTGGCGATGAAGGCGGCGCCCGGCCTGTCCTTCAGGGTGGCGATGAAGGCGCAAGCCGGGCCGAGCACGCCCAGCACCGGCGCCGCGACCGTCCAGGGATGGGATGCATAGTTGGCGAGCCAGCCGCCCGGCCGCAGCTCCACCTGCTTGAACAGCGGGTTGGACGGCCCATCGGTCACCACGGTTCCGACCAGGGCGTAGCCCGGCAGCCCCAGCGCGACCCACAGCCCGGCCAGCAGGAACAGTAGGATGGTGACCGGCGCGCCGGCGCGGACATAGGCGGCGGCGCGTTGCCTGACTGCGCCGTCGGTCTTGAGGGCGAGATAGACGGCGCCATGGGTGGTCAGCATGGCGAGCGACAGCAGCCCGGCCAGCAGGCCGAAGGGGTTGAGCAACTCCAGCAGCCCGCCGCCCTCGTAGAACACGCGCAGGTCGCCGTCGATGCGGAAGGGCACCCCTTGCAGCAGGTTGCCGAAGGCGACGCCGAAGACCAGCGACGGCACCACCCCGCCCGCCACCAGGGCGGCGTCCCAGAAGCCGCGCCAGCGGGTGTCGGCGAACTTGTTGCGGAACTCGAACCCGACCGGGCGCAGGATCAGCGTGACCAGCACCAGGAACAGCGCGATGTAGAAGCCGGAGAAGGCGGCGGCATAGATCGCCGGCCAGGCGGCGAAGATGGCGCCGGCCCCCAGGATCAGCCAGACCTGATTGCCGTCCCACACCGGGCCGATGCTGTTGATGGCGACGCGCCGCTCCAGGTCGGTGCGGGCGACCAGCGGCAGCAGGGCGGCGACCCCCAGATCAAAGCCGTCCATCACGGCGAAGCCGATCAGAAGGACGCCCAGGAACAGCCACCAGATCAGGCGGAGATGCTCGTAATCGAACAGGATTTCCATGGTCGGATCCTCAGGCGGCCGGGATGGGCTGTGGGGCGGGGGAGGGAGGCCGCAGGGCGTCCGCCGGGCCGATGCGGATGTATTTGCGCATCAGGATCACGTCGACGATCAGCAGCGAGGTGTAGAACAGGACGAAGCCGGACAGCGAGAACAGCACCTGTCCGGCCGACAGCGCCGAGGAGGCGAGGAAGGTCGGCAGTACGCCGTCGATGGCCCAGGGCTGGCGGCCATATTCGGCCACGACCCAACCCAGCTCCGCCGCCAGCCAGGGCAGCGGCAGCGACCAGACGCAGATCCTCAGGAACAGCGGATGATCGAAGTCGCGGCGGCAGGACCGCCAGAAGGCGATGGCGAACAGGCCGATGAAGAAGAAGCCGAGCCCCACCATCACCCGGAAGCTCCAGAACAGCGGCGGGACGGCGGGGATCACGTCGTTGGCCGCCCGCGCGATGGTGGCGTCGTCCGCCGTCCGTGGATCGGCCACATAGCGCTTCAGCAGCAGGGCGTGTCCCAGATCGCCGGCCCGTGCCGCCAGCGTGGCGCGGGCCTCGGCGTCGCCACGGTTGGCGCGCAACCGCTCCAGCGCGTCGTAGGCGATCAGGCCGTTGCGGATGCGGGCCTCCGCCCGCCGGACCAGATCGTCGATGCCCGGCAGCACCGTGTTGGCCGAGCGGGTGGCGATCAGCCCCAGCGCCCAGGGGACGGTCACCGCCGCGTGGTTCTCCCGCGCCTGCTGGTCGGGAATGGCGAACAGGGTGAAGCCGGCCGGAGCCGGTTCGGTCTCCCACATCGCTTCGATGGCGGCCAGCTTGACCTTCTGGTGCTCGCTGACGGTGTATCCGCTCTCGTCTCCCAGCACGGCGGCCGACAGGGCGGCGGCCAGCCCGAATGCCGAGGCGACGATCATCGAGCGGGTGGCGAAAGCGCGATGACGGCCCTTCAGCAGATACCAGGCGCTGACCGACAGCACGAAGATCGAGCCGGTGACATAGCCGGCGCTGACGGTGTGGACGAATTTCGCCTGCGCCACCGGGTTGAACAGCAGATCCCAGAAGGAGGCCAGTTCCATCCGCATGGTGTCGGGATTGAACTCCGCACCGACGGGGTTCTGCATCCAGCCGTTGGCGATCAGGATCCACAGCGCCGACAGGTTGGAGCCGATGGCGACCAGCCAGGTCACCGTCAGATGCCCGAGCTTCGACAGCCGGTTCCAGCCGAAGAAGAACAGCCCGACGAAGCTGGATTCCAGGAAGAAGGCCATCAGCCCTTCGATGGCCAGCGGGGCGCCGAAGATGTCGCCGACATAGTGGCTGTAATAGGCCCAGTTGGTGCCGAACTGGAACTCCATGGTGATGCCGGTGGCCACCCCCATGGCGAAGTTGATGCTGAACAGCTTGCCCCAGAACTGGGTCATGTCGCGCCAGATCGGCCGGCCGGTCATGACATAAACGCTTTCCATGATGGCCAGCAGGAAGGACAGCCCCAGCGTCAGGGGCACGAACAGGAAATGGTAGAGCGCCGTCATGCCGAATTGCAGGCGTGACAGGCTCATCGGATCGAGATCGAACATCGTGGGTCTTCGAATCCTCAACGCGGCGACGCCGACAGCGTCAGATGGCGGTCCATGGCGGACGCATCGACGACCGGGCGGTGCGCGCCGTCGAACAGGAACATCCGCATCGCCACAACCACGCACAGCTTGACCAGCAAGGTCGCCGTGATGGTGCGGGAGAGCGGGGAGTGGAAGAAGCGTGACCGGGCCGCCGGGCGGTAGGGATCGCAGGGTGGAGCGGATGCTTCACCGTCGCCTCGCATGCTCATATCGGGTCCTTTCGGACAAGGGGAAGGCGTTCGGCCCGATGGGCCGGCGCGGCTGTCTGGATGGCGGCTCGGTCAGATCGCTGGAGACGGGGGCGGGAGCGGCGGCGGTCCGCGCGGCCAGGCGCTGCCCGAAGGCCGGCCTGTAAGCGTGTCGGAGGAGGCGGGAATGGGGCGCCAAAGGACGGGGCGCGACGCCGGCACCGGGCATTCGACGGGAGGCGGCGTCTGGCTGTTGCCGTGCAGCAGTGGCAGGCAGAACAGGCAGAAGGCTCCGCCATGCGCATCATCGACGGGAACCCCATCGGTGCGCCGGCTTGGGGCGGTTTCGGCGGCGATGCGCTCGCCGGTTCGCCGGTCGATGACGACGAGGCCGGCGGAGGTGCAGATGACGATGCGGTCGCCGAGCAGCTCCTGCGCGAAGGGCGGTGCAAAGGGCAGTGCGGAACCGGCGGACGGGGGCGGCAGGCCGGCGGCCAGGATTTGCAGGGTCAGCAGGGCCAGACAGGCCAGGGCGCCGATGCGCAGCCGTGTAAAAAGGCCCGTAGCGTTCGGCGATGTCTGCCGTGGACAGCCGGACGCGGCGCGGCCGGTGGCGGCGCGCGGCGGTCGGTCTGGAAACGGCGGGACATCGGTCATGGCGGATGGCTTCGCGGTCAAGGCCGCGCGAATGGGTTCAGCGAGCGGGAGGTGGCGGCCACGCCATCCTTTCCGTTTGTATTGAGTCCGCACGGTGGCGGATCCCCGGCACGGAGGAGGCTTGGTTTGCTCGGACGGGCCGCAGGCGACCGCGGGAGAGATGCCGGGGCATTCTGTCCGTCACGCAAGGACTCCAGGCATGTCCATGGACCGCGGCATCGGGATGCCACGCGGTGGAAGCGCCGTTCGGAGTGCGGACGGAAAGGGAAGGGAGCGCCGGCTCAGCCGGCGGCAGGCGGTGCGCGGGCCTGGAGACTGGACAGGAACCAGCCGGCCGCGATCACGTCGCCGGGCAGGGTCCGGGCATCGGTCATCGCCATGCTCTCGGCGGGAATGGCCGTCTGCACCTGTGGCGGGAGCCCGGCACCAGTGACGGTCGGGCAGAGCGGGCAGTGATCCTTCGCCGCATTGCCGGAACCGGAGCCGTCTTCGGGGGCGACCGGCTGGCCGTCGGACCCGATGAACACTGTCTTGAAGCCGTTCGGGGAACAGATGGTGACGGCTTCGGCACCCGCCGGGGCTCCATCCAGCGCCATCGCCGGCATCACCATGCTCCACACCATCATCTGGAGCACAAATGCCATCGCGCCGGCCATAAGGCCGACCCGGCGGATGCGGTCGATGAGGGGGGGGAGGCGAGGCACGGGACCCGTTTGCTCCTGGGGGGCCGCCATCGGGCGAGACGGTCAAGTCATTGCACGGAACACGGATCCGGGCAAGTCATTACTCCGAAAAGGGGCATCGGGCTGGCTGGCCTTGCGATGCCTGTCCACTCAGAAGGTCTTGGTGCCGTTGAGAAGGATCTTCCGGCCTTCGCCGCGCGCCGCGCGCCCGTCGAGATACCTGTAATACGGCGTGAAGTAATTGCGGTCGGTCAGGTTCTTGGCGAAGAGCCCGACCGAGAACCGATCGCCAGTGTAGCTGGCCGACGCGTCGATCGTCGCGTAGCCGGCGGTCTTGTAGAGGTTCATCTGGTCGATGTTGGCTGACGACACCGCATGGATCCCGCCACCCACGCGCCAGCCCTCACTGTCCGCGGTGCGGGTGTCGTAGTCCAGCCACAGACCGCCCGAATGGCGGGGAACGCCCGGCAGCGTCGATCCCGCCGGCGCGCCATTGGGAATGTCCGCGGTCAGCTCAGCCCTGGTGTAGGCGTAGTTCGCGATCAGCTTCCATGGGCCCGACGGCTGCCAGACCAGATCGGCCTCGAAGCCTTTCGACATCTGCTGGCCTTCGGGAATGCTGGTCAGCATGAAGGGGTCGGTCGGGTTGGTAACGGGGACGTTCTCCCGCTCGATCCGAAAGGCGGCCAGGCTGCCGGAAAGCCCCGTCCCGCTGTCGAACTTGACCCTGATTTCGGCCTGGCGGGAATATTCGAGCTTGGGGCTGCCGGCGTAGAAGGTGAAGGGATTGGCCTTCATGCCTTCGGAATAGCTGGCGAACGCCGAAATCCGGTCGGTCAGGTCATAGACGGCGCCGATGCGGGGCAGGATCCGCGTCTCGTTGAGCGTGTCGGTGCGGGCATAATTGATCGATACCGAATCCATTCCCAGATAGGCCAGCCGCAGGCCGCCCAGGAGATGGAGCTTTCCGAGCGTGGATTGCAGAGCTGAGCGAAGCCGCCCGCCGTCGTGTAGGTGGCGTCGCCGTCGGTCATGGCCAACCCCTGGGGCATGGTCCATTTCGGCCATGCCGACGGGGTCAGCAGATCCACCGAGCCGACCGGCATCATGTCCATATACATCAGCAACCCTTCGGCAATGGTGGTCACGCCCTGATCGCGCAGCAGCTGCGGCGTCACGACCACGACCGATTGCGGCGTTTCCTTCAACGGGGTTTCCGTCTTGGTCGCGCTGTTCGTGGTAACGGCCCGATATCCGTCGATGACGGCGCCGTCTTTGCCTGCATAGAGCGTGATCGGTTCCAGTTGCACAGCGTCCTGAGCCGAGACAGTGCCCGTCGACAGCACCACGGCGCCGACCAGCAGGAGTGCGCCCTGTCCATGAGTGAACGTCATGAGGGATGATGCACTTTCATAAAGAATGGGTGATGTCCGATCATCGGTCAGCCATTTCCCACGGCCGGCCGTCGCCCAGTTCGCCCGGAAGCGCGGCATGGGGATGGTGCAGGCGCGCAGAAGAGAGCAGGCGTGACGGTCACGCCATGCCAAAGGCTTCGCTCGTGATGCGGATGGAAAGGGGAGGGGGGTGCCGGTTCAGCCGGCGGCAGGCGGCGCGCGGGCCTGGAGACTGGACAGGAACCAGCCGGCCGCGATCACGGCGCCGGGCAGGGCTCTGGCGTCGGCCGCCGCCATGGTCTCGGCAGGCAGGGACGTCTGCGCCTGCGGCGGAAGCCCCGCACCGGTGACGGTCGGGCAGAGCGGGCAGTGATCCTTCACCGGGCCGGTGGCCCCGGAGCCATCATCGGTGGGGGCCGGAGGAGCCAGCCCATCCGACCCGACGACAATCGTCTTGATGCCGTCGGCGGAACAGATGGCGATGGTTTCCGCATCCGGCGGCAGTCCGTCCAGCGCCATCGCCGGCATCGTCGCGCTCCACACCATCATCTGGACAACGAACGCCAGCGCTCCGGCCAGAAGGCCGGCTCGGCGGACGCGGTCCATGACGGAGCGGGAAAAGAACACGGGGGATGGTCGCTTACGGCAGGTACCGCCGAAGGTTGCGGCAGCCATGTCATCGCACGGAAGCGGAAGCCGGGCAAGCCACAACGCAGAGCCGGTGACCCGGGCCGCAAGGCATCCCATCGGACGGACGGGCGCCGCCGTCCGATGGGATGAGGCTGGTCAGGCGCCCTGGTGAAGGCGCTGGTTGAACAGCGGCCCCTGGCTGTAACGGTGCAGTGCCTTGGCGGCGGCCAGGACCGCGAGGTCCGCCAGCGGCTCGATGATGATGACGCTCATGTAGGCGGCGCCGAAGCTGGCGACCTCCGCGAGGTTCTCCGCCGTGAAGCCGTGGCCGTAGATGGCCCAGAAGGCGACCCAGGCGACGATGCCGCCCTGATAGGCGGTGGAGAGTGCGAGAGCCTGCGAGTATTTCAGCTCGACATAGGGGGTGGCGGCCGGAACGATGCGCTTCGCCAGCAGGCCGATTCCCCACAGCGGCACCAACAGCGTGGTGACGTTCATGCCGTACTGCGGCAGGTCGAAGGGAGCGAAGAACACACCCTGGATCAGCAGGCCGGCGGCGAGGCCGATGGCGGCGGCACCGGACCCGAACAGCAGCAGCAGGGTCGAGCCGAGGATGAGGTGGACCTCCGACACGCCCACCGGATGATGCGGCAGAACTTCGAAGAAGCAGAAGACGAGAGCCGTGGTGATCAGGCTGCGCAGCGCCAGCGAAACGGCCCCGCCATTGTTGCGGATGGCATCGAGCGCCATTTTCCCGGCCAGCGCGAAGGCGCCTGCCGCCGTTGCGTAGCTGAGGAGGATCTTGGCGCCGTCGACGACGCCGGGTTCGATATGCATGCCGCTTTCCCTTTTCCGAACCTGCCCAGAAATGAGTCGGGATGGCCGCCGCGGGGGCAGCCGCGCGCGTCGTTCCCCGATCCTCTGGAGCGGCATGCCGGATGGATGGCTTGCGGAAAGCGGGCCGGTCGGGACCGTGCATCGGCAAGCGATCACCGGGGCACCCCGCCCGAGGATTTTCGTCTGGTTATGGCAGGTCTCCTGGCTTGCGGGTCGTTGCCACGCCGTCCGGCCTTCCCGGCGCGGCCAGTCTCCCGAGGGGAGCCAAGCGCCAGTGACACGGATTTGGACGATGCGGCTCGCCGCTCACAGTTGCGGGGGCAGCGCCGGACTTGCTACCGATCCCTGACGGGGGTGGCGCACCGGCTTCCCTCTTAGCCCCGCAGCATAACGATGCGGGGAACCATAACCATCCCCACGGTAGGGTGGGTCGCCCCCGCCGTCAAGGGCGACTCCCGGTGTTCGCCCGATGCCGGCACGGCCTGCCGGATGGCGGGCTTTTCTTTGGAAAAGGGACATGATCGAGGTCAGGACGACGATCCGCTTCGCGGTGTCCGATGTGAAACTTCGTACAAAAAGCGTTCGTCCAAAGTATCGCGCCTGGGCTATGGTGTCCCGCATCGTGTCCTGGGCACGGTTTCAAGGTCGGCGGAGCGGGATGCTGCTGAAGCGGAACGGACGGGGACGGGTGTGGCGGACCGGCTGTTTGGCCGGAGCGGTCGCATTGCTGTTCCAGATCGTTTCCTGGGCCTGGATGCCCGCCTGGATTTCGTCGGCCAGGGCCGAAACCAATCGGATCGTGATCTGTACGGCGGACGGGTTCAAGACCGTGGCTCTGGACGATCACGGTGTCCCGGCCGACCCGGACGGCGCCCCTTCCGATGCGGGCGTTACCGATGGCTCCTGCCCCTTGTGCCCCCTGGTCGGCGGTCTGGCGATGCCGCCGCTCGGCCCGCTTCCGGTGACCGTCGGATTCTTGCGGCATGGGCCCGAGTTCCTGCCTGGCAGCCGCATCGCCGCCGGGTGGTTCCTATCCTCCCTTCAAGCCCGGGCGCCTCCGGCCAACGGTTGATCCGTCCTTGGCATCGGTGGGGTTCAGACCTGCCGGTGCCGCTCCATGACCGATTGACCGGAGCTTCCGCATGCCCGACACCTGTTTCGGGGACGCGGCCGTCGCGACAGCGCTCTCCCCCGTCGTCCCGCCCGATCGCGCGGTGAAGACGGACGAACCGCTGTTCGACGCCGTTGCCACCCCCAATGACAGCGGCACCCGCAATGGCCGCCTCATCTTCGTTGCCGTTCTGACCGCTTATTTCGCAATCACCCTGTTCGCCTGGCTGCGCCTCGGGGCGTGGCCGATGGCGCTCTATTCCCTGATCGTCCTTGCCTTCGCCATCTGGTCGGTGATCGGCGATGCACGGCGCCGGCGGCAGTCCGAGCGTATCCGCGTCTGGCCGGACCGCACCCTGGTCGAACGCATCGACGGGGCAGGGCGGCGGACCTCCAGCGAATGGCAGACGGGCTGGCTGCGGCTGATCGTCGAGCACGGTCGGCCCGGCGGCCCATGTCTGCGCCTGACCAGCCATGGCCGGTCGGAAACGGTCGGCGCCTTCCTAACCGGGCGCGAGCGGCTGGATCTGGCGAACGCGCTGGCGCGGCATCTCGGCCCGGCGGCCGTATCGCGTTGATCTGCCAATACATTGCTAGCGGCTCTTCTGCGCCCATAGGACGGAGCGGCCGATCCGGCAACGGCATGTCTGCCTTCTTTCCCGCCCACTTGAAATGGCGGCGGCATTCGGTTGCGGCTGAAGGCCCGCCATGTGCGGGGTGTCCCGTTGTCGCGCACGCACATAACCGGCATCCGCCATTTCGATGCGCTAAAAGCTTGATTGGTAAGTTTCTTCACCATCCTCGCTCAGGCCAATCTGGGCGCCTCGCTCGGATCACCGCTGCTGATAGTCTCCTTTCGGGCGAACTGCCTGTTGATCTACAGCTCGCCTCTGAAACTCTTAGGGCCTGTTGACATTCATCGTGTTACCAAGACGGTAGCGACGAGGTTAATGGCAGCGGCGAAGCTTGTATCAGTTTTGTCGTATCGTGTGGCGATGCGTCGGAATTCTTTGATTTTGCAGAAGAAGTTCTCGACCAGATGGCGCCATTTGTACATCTCGGCGTCGTGGGGAATCGGGGGAGATCGGTTGGCCTTGGACGGAATGACGGCGACCGCGCCTCGCTCGGCGATCAAGATACGGATGGCGTTGCTGTCGAAGGCTTTGTCAGCCAGCAAGGCGGAGAATTCGATACCGTCCAGCACCGGTTCGACGCCGACGCTGTCATGTCGCTGGCCCGGCAGCAGGATGAAGCGCCCAAGGTTCCCCAACGCATCGACGACGGCCAGGATCTTGGTCGTCAGCCCGCCACGAGAGCGACCGATGGCCTGAGCCTGAGTCCCCCCCTTGCGCCGGTACCGTGCTGATGCACCCGGACAATCGTGCCATCAATGATCGCGTACTCGAAGTCCGCGTCGCTCGATAAAGCGGCGAAGACCTCGTCGAAGACACCGGCCTTGGCCCATCGGCGATAGCGCTGGAACACCGAGTTCCAATTGCCGAACGCTGCGGGCAAGTCCCGCCAGGGCGCTCCAACGCGGACGATCCACAGGACCGCCTCCAAAAACAGGCGATTGTCCGCTGCCGAGCGGCCAGGGTCGCCCACTTTGCCGGGAAGAAGCGGCGCTATCCGCTCCCACTGATCATCTCGCAATACAATCCGATCCAAGGCCACCTCCCTTTTGGTAGCCTTGAATCAAATTTCTACGACCACCGGAAGCCTCTTCTCAACGCGAATGTCAACAGGCCCTAGCCCCCGCCAGTTCGGCGAAGATCGCCAGCAGGCCGGTGCCGGCCGATGGTTCCAGCACGCGGTCGTCCGGCGTCAACGCCGCCGCGGCGGCCACCACCGCGCCGAGCGGCAGCGGCGTCGAGAATTGCTGCCGGGCCTGGCTTTCCTCGGAGCGCCGGGTCTGGCTGGGCAGCAGCGCTGCCACCCGCTCCAGCATCGCCAGGAACGCCGCCGGAGTCTTGGCACGGGCGCGCATGGCCGGACCGAAACGGCGCAGAAGCAGCAACTGCGCCGCCTCGCCGGCATCATAGGCCAGCTTCCAGTTCCAGGCGCCCTCGGCGTCGGAACCGCCGAACGCCGCGGTCATCGCCGCGCGCAGCATGCCGGCATCGACGGCGCGGCCGTGTTCGAGATCGGGCAGCAGCCGTTCGGCGGCGGCGTACAGGGCGGACGCGGTGCACCCCGGCGTCGGAGACACGACGGCCTCAGCGGAGACTCGGGATTCGGCAATCAAGGTCATGGCGGAGGATCCGGGAGAGCAGGAGAAACCAGGGGCCGGGGGATGCTCTCTCGATCCGCTCCGGCTCAACCACGCCCCGCTGCCCTCGTCCTCTACCCGCCGCCGGGATCGAAGGGCGGGTTGTAAAGCTCGTAGGGGTTGCCATCGGCAAGCTGCCCAAAGGGCGTGAGCACGACCTCGCCACCGCGTCGAGCGACGGCACAGAGAATAAAGCGGGTCTCGCCGGTGCGGGCGTCGGTGCCCTCCACCAGCGCCAGATCGCCGGCCGCCGCGGCACGCAACAGCGTCGCGAAATTCGTCTTGATAAAGTCGGGGATCGGCATGGGGCTCTCCCAAAAGAAAGAAGCCCGGCGCGGCGGCCGGACTCGAAAAGGAACAGGATGGCGGACATGGATCAGGAGCCGACGAGGCGGCGTTCCGCCGCGCGGATGGTGGCCAGTGCCGCCCGGAATCGCGCGGTGCCGTGCTCCTGACCGAGATCGCGGTTCGCCGCCACCGCCCGGCAGGTGGCGTGGATGTCGGCGTCGCTCACCATCTCCGGCGCCAGCCGGGTTAGGGTTTCGTCGGCGTCGATGGCGGCCCGGACCTCGGCCCGAACCTTGTCCTCCACGAGACGCGGCAGTCTGTGCTCCCGCCGCACCACACCGTCCGCCAGCCACGTCTCCAGGATGTCGTTGGTCGAGACGCTGCGGATGACGTCGGCGGTGATCAGCACCGCCATGCCGCCGAAGCCGTCCGGCCGCATGGCGGTGCAGGTGAACGCGGTGACCGCCGTGACATAGGGGAGGGCGGGCGAACGGCGCACAATGTCTTGTAGAACGAAGGTCCAGGACAAGCCGCTGAGATCGAACGCCACCACCCCATCGGTGACGCCGGCGTCGGGCAAACGCTGGGACAGGAAGGGCACCAACCGGCCGGGGACCGAGGCGGATGCCGCCAGGGCGGTCCTCACCTCCCCGATGGAAACGGCAATGCTCTCGCGCGGGCCGAGCGCGGCATGGAGCAACAGCCCGCCCCCGGTTTCCTCGATGTCGAAGATGCGGGTGAGGACCAGATGTTCCAACGGCGTCAGGTCGGCGAATGAAATCGGCTGTTGAACGACGGTGGGATCGTGGAACTCCACCATGGCGGCCTCCTCAAAGGACAAGGACGAACGTGGAGCGGCCGAAGCCGCTCCACGCGTTCGCAATCACGCGGCCACCGCCTCGGTCGGGACCGGAGCTTCACCGTCGCCGGTCAGGAAAGCCGGCAGGACCTCGGTGTCGTCCCCTTCCGCACCGGCATCCCCCTCCATCGACGCGTCCGTCGGCGGACGCAGTGGTTCCGGCAGCCAGCCGCTGCCGGCGAGCAGCCGCTCGGCCTCCTTGGCCATGTCGGGTTTTCGCAGATGATCGATCAGCTGCGCCGCCTCCGGACCACGGGCTTCGCGCACCGCCTCCAGAATGCGCGCCTTGGGCACCCGGCCGAGATAGGCATCGACCGTCGGCGCCCAGCCGGCCGCCGCCATGTCGAGACCGACCGCCTGGGCCAGGGCATCGGCGTGGGCCAAGCGCTGCGGGTTGCGGTTCCACGGCTCATGGACGGCGTTGACGCCGAAGGAAACGCAGTGGGCGAACAAGGCCGCCCGGCTGTCGCCGTCGAACGCCGACAGCGTGGCCCAAAGATCGGCGGCGGCCTGCGGCAACTGGCCGCCCCAGGAACGTTGACGGGCGTCGATCGCCTTGGCCGAGGCGCTGGCGGCCAGATCGGGCGGCTGCACGCCGAAGCCGGCGCTCTTCAGCTCCAGGTCCAGGCAGGACCCGCCGCCGCGCTGGTAAAAGCTCCGCAGGCACAGCGCGTGCAGCGCCGCCAGGAAGGCGATGTCGGGATCGCCGGCCACCGCATCGCGCAGGGCCAGGGTGCGATGCACGCTCAGTTCGGTCAGCAGCCGGTCGGGCAGCGGCCGCAGCCCCTCCTCTTCCTTCGGCGCCTCCGGTCCCACGACCGACACGGGGGCCGGTGCCGAAACCTGGGCGTTTCCGGTGATGATCGCCGGCTGGGCGGCGACCGCCCCACCCGCACCAGCCGCCGATGGGGTGGCCACCTGCCCATCGTTGCCGGGCACGGCCACCGGCTCGACCGGCGCCTCGTCCTCCGGCCGCACATAGCCGCGGTCGATTTGGAGTTGCCCCTCGGCATCGACGCTGACGAAGACCCCGGCCCGCGCCACCTCCGCCGTCTCGTAGACCGCCGGCCGATCCTCGAGCGCCCGCAACGCGACGTCGATCTCGACGAACCGTTGCGCCACCGCGTCCAGTTCCCCGGCATCGGCCGGGTCGTTCCCCTCCAACCGCTCATACTCGGCGTGCAGCGCGTCGTAGGTCGCCTGTTCCGCCTCGCTGAGTGGCACCGGCTCGCCGCTCAGGCGACGCAGCCCCCGGCTGTGGCCGTAGGGAAAGGCCAGCGCCACCTCGACCCACTTCCAGCCCTCGGCCCGGACGGTCGCCGCCTCGGCCTCCAGCATCTCCGCCACCAGCCGGTCGAGCAGCGCCGGGTCCTGCAACCAGCCGCCATCGTCGTGCAGGAACAGGTCACGCATCACCACCCCGCCAGCCGCCTCGTAAGCCTCAAGGCCGACGAACAGCGCCCGCTTGTCCGAGGCCCGCACCGCTCCCTCGGTCAGCAGCCGGCGGATCTGATAGGGCTCGCGGCTGTAGGCCTTCGACAGCGCCTCCCACACCTGCTCCTGCCGCGCCTGGTCGTCGGTGACGGTGAAGGCCATCAACTGCTCCAAGGTCATCTTGTCGTCGGCGTAGGCGTCGAGCAGCGGAGCGGCGACGGTGGCCAGCTTCAGCCGCTGCTTGACCACACCGGCGCCGACGAAGAAGCGGGCGGCGATCTCCTCCTCGCCGAGCCCGGCCTCGCGCAGGGTCTGGAAGGCGCGGAACTGGTCGAGCGGGTGCAGCGGTTCGCGTTGCAGGTTCTCGGCCAGCGAATCCTCCTCGGCAAAGCCGCCGGTCCGCACGACGCAAGGCACCGGCTGGGTCTTGGTCATGCGCTTCTGCTTGACCAGCAGTTCCAGCGCCCGGAAGCGGCGCCCGCCGACAGGCACCTCGTAGACGCCGGTCTCGGCCCCCTCGGCCCCCTCGGCGTCGAGCACCGGGCGGACGGCGAGGCTGTGCAGCAGGGTGCGCCGGGCGATGTCCTCGGCAAGCTCCTCGATCGAGACGCCGGCCTTGACCTTGCGGACGTTGGCCTGGGACAGCACCAGCTTGTTGAAGGGGATGTCGCGCGAGGCGTTCAGGACGATCTTGGCGGTGGCCATGGCGGTAATCTCCGCAACGGGCGGCCGGGAGCCTCTCTCCCGATCTCCTCACCCGTTCACCCCACCCCCACCATCCTCGTCCTCTCCCCTGGCCGAGCCTCACCAGGTGTCCGACACGATGCCCGCAGTCCGACCGGTGCCTTGCCGGGACCAGCGGCAGCGCGCATGATCCCAGCCGGTCGACAGGGGGGAGAGCCGCCGATGTTCGTGGTGGATGAGGCGATGGCCGAGGCGGTGCAGCGGGCGTTCGACGAGCAGGGCGAATGGCCCGCCGTGGCGGAACTCCGGCGCCACATGCCGATGGCCGACAACGCCAACGCCCTGCGGACGGTGCGGACCATCGCCTTCTGGCGCCTGCGTCCGGATCCTGCCCGGCAAGCGCCGACAGAATAAGAGGGACACGGTCGGACCCGACGGTCTTCCGCATCCCCCCGGTTGAGGCCAACGACCCTTTCTCAGGCGACTGCTTGCTCTTCGCCCTCGACATCCGCCGGCATAAGGGCCAACAGGTAATCGGCGGCCTTGGAAGCGGCACTGGCGGCGCGGACGATGGCGTGATCGTCGGCCCGCAGCACGTCCAACCAGCTGCCGATGTAATCGGCATGGCGGACGGTCGGCACGATGCCGAGCGCCGCGCAGAGATAGGCCGAGGCGATTTCCGCCACCAGCTCCTCGAAGGCATATTTGCGCGAGCCAAAGGCACCGGACAGGTCGCGGCCCAACCGGCTGGGATGGCCGGTGCTGTGCCCCAGCTCGTGCAGCGCGGTGTGGTGCCAGTTCACCGGCTCGAAGAAGGCCTGGGGAGGCGGCACCTGAACGTAATCATGCTGGAGATTGTAGAAGGCCCTGGCGCCGCCGATGCGGACATCGACCCCGCTGGCGCGGATCAGTGCTTCGGCCCGCGGCAGGATCAGTCCTGCCGCGATCGGCGGCGGCGCCGAGGCGATGTCCTCCGGCAGGCCTTCGCACTGATCGGTGTTGAAGACGGTGAAACGTTTCAGGAAAGGAATGGGCTGGGCGTCGTCGCCCGTCTCCCGCGCGCGCCGGCGCTCACGGTCGGGAACGAAGCGGTCGGCATAGACCAATGTGGTGCCGCGCTCGCCCCGGCGGACGGTGCCGCCCAGCGACCGGGCTTGCCGGTAGGTCAGCCAGTTCTGGCCAGAGAAGCCGCCGGCGAAAACGGCGCCCCACAGGATCAGGACGTTGATGCCGCTGTAGCTGCGGCCGGAGACGACATTGCGCGGCAGTCCAAGGGGTGCGACGGCGCCGGAGGTTCCCCAGGGCTGCACCCAGGGCAGCCGCCCGGCTTCCAGCTCGGCAATGATGCGGGTGGTGATCTCGGCGTACAGGCTGGCGCGTCCGGCAGAAGAGCGGACGGGGTAGGGGGCATCGGGCATGGCGGGTCTCCCTGACGGACCGGCCGGAGGCCTTTCCTCCCGCTTCCAAGCCCGTCATGGTTCCCCTCCCGGCCCTCTCCCTTTTCGGCGTGGTGCCGCAACAGATGACAGGGGGTTCCGGATTGCCGATTTCGATCCTCTGGCGCCCTCTCACCCAGGCTCCATTGGCGGGGAGCTTGGCGCGGATGGCCTATGTCATCGTTGGAGCCCGCCCTCAGGATGGTTATCCACACCAAAATCGACGGGCCGCTCAACGGCAGGATACAATGTGGCAAGAAGCCGTTAGACTCGGTGCGCGCCAAGCGCGTCTGCCGATCCTTGGGATCACCACCGTCGTTTCTATATCGTTCTCATCATGACCGCCGCACGCCACATCATTGCCCTGCTCAAGAGCCACATCGCCGGGGATGAACAGCAGTTCCTCTCGGTGGCGATGCAGGTTGCTGCGCTTGAAGCGCGCCAGGGACACGGCAAGCTGGCCCAGGAACTGCGCGACCTGATCGATGCAGCCAAGGTCCGGCCGAGCGCGGTCGAGCGGCGGCCCGGCGGCCCCGTACCGCTGGTTCAGCCGAAGGGCGAGCTGGCGAACCTGTTGTCTGTCCGATATTCGGACGTGCGGCTCAACAGCATGGTGCTGACCGACGGCGTCGAGCGGCGCCTGCGGCGTACGCTTCTGGAACAGACGCAGCAGGAACGGCTTCGCGCACATGGCCTCGTGCCGCGCCGCAAGCTCCTGCTCGTCGGACCGCCCGGGGCGGGCAAGACGATGACGGCGGCGGCGTTGGCCGGTGAACTGCGGCTGCCGCTGTTCACCGTCGTGCTCGACGGTCTCATCTCCAAGTTCATGGGGGACACGGCGGGCAAGCTGCGGCTCGTGTTCGAGGCGATGGCGGCGACTCGGGGTGTGTACTTCTTCGACGAGTTCGACGCGCTTGGCGCCCGCCGCACGGCCGATAACGATGTCGGTGAAATCCGGCGCGTTCTCAACTCCTTCCTGCAATTCCTGGAGCAGGACGACAGCCAGAGCCTGATCGTCGCGGCGACGAATCATGCGGATTTGCTTGATCGGGCCTTGTTCCGCCGGTTCGACGACATTCTGGAGTACACGCTGCCCGATGCCGCCTTGATCGAGCGGTTGCTCAAGGCGCGTCTCGTCGCGTTCACGGTGGACCGGATCGATTGGAAAGCCGTCGCGGAGGCTGCCGTCGGCCTGAGCCATGCCGAATCGACCCGCGCTGCGGATGAAGCCGCCAAGGCCGCCGTGCTCGACGGCGGTATCACGATCACCACCGAAGCGTTGCTCGCGGCCATCGCGGAGCGGCGCGCCACTACGGAATAGCCGCAGACCGTGCCGATGCCCGATACTCCGCGCGACCGGCCGCACCTCCACGTCGAAGGCGGCGGCACCTCCGAGCCCTACAGCCCCCACCGCAGAAGATCACGCCCCGTCCACTGCCGTTGCGCGACCGTGAGGGCCACGCGCAGGCACTCGAACGGGCCATCGGCGAAGCGCTCGCGGGCGGACGCCGCGAGATGGCGGCGCGGGAGCCCGACATCGCCGAAGGCAGGCCGGGCTTCTATCTGGAGGTCGAGATCGCCGCTGCCGAACGGGCCGCCATCGACCAGCTCGGCGACCGCCGCAAGGCGGTGGAGGTCGTCGCCGTCCGCGATCCCGGCGATCCGGCCGGGCCGGTTGCCGCCACGGTGTTCGTCCCGGCCGGCGCCGAGTCGTTCTATCTGGACAAGGTGGAAGCCTACCGGACCGAACAGACGGCCAAGGGCCACCCGAAGAACCAAGCTCTGGTCACCCGCCTTGAAACGGTGCGCGTGGCCACCGTGCGCTCACTGTTCACCGATGCGGACGCGCTGTATCCGCCCCCCGGTCAGGCGATCTGGTGGGAGGTTTGGCTGCGTCGCGGCACACGGCCCCCGTTTGAGCGAGTCGCCGGGCGGTTGAACGTGCCTGTGAAGCCGCACGCCGTCCGCTTTCCCGAACGGGACGTGGTGCTCGCCCTGGCCGATGAGGCCACGATGACCCGGCTGGTGCGCAACAGCGACGCCGTGGCTGAATTGCGGGCGGCCAAGGACACGCCGGCCATGTTCCTCGCCATGGATGGGGCCGCTCAGCGGGAGTGGACGGATGAGCTTCTCGGTCGCCTGACACCGCCGGATGGCGCTGCCAGCGCTGTTTGCCTGCTCGACAGCGGCGCTACGGCGGGACACCCGCTGTTGCGCCCGGCTCTTGCCGATGCTGACCTGCACACGGTCAATCCGGATTGGGGCGTGGCCGACACCGCTGGCCGGTGGTTGGGGCACGGCACGGCCATGGCGGGGGCCGCGCTCTACGGCGATCTGCACGCGATCCTGGAGACGGCCGATCCGGTCACCCTGTCCCATCGGCTGGAAAGCGTGAAGATCCTGCCGCCCGACGGCGTTCCGGACAACGAGCCGGAGTTGTACGGCGCGCTCACCGGTGAAGCCATCGCCCGCGCCGAGGTGCAGGCGCCGTTCCGCAACCGAGTCGTCTGCATGGCGGTGACCAGCCCGAGCCCGTCACGCGGGAGGCCGTCGTCGTGGTCGTCCGCCATCGATCAGCTTTGCTTCGACGAAACCGGGCGCCGCCTCGTGGTCGTTTCGGCCGGCAACATCCGGGATGACCTCGATCCGGCCGCCTACCTCGACCGGAACGATCTGGAGCCGGTCGAAGACCCTGCCCAGGCGTGGAACGCGCTGACGATCGGTGCCTGCACGGACAAGATCACCATCACCGATCCGGCCTATGACGGCTGGGCGCCTCTGGCTCCCGCGGGAGATCTTTCTCCGCGCAGCCGGACGTCGGTGTTGTGGGATCGCCAATGGCCGATCAAGCCCGAGGTGACGTTCGAAGGCGGCAATCTCGCTGGGGATGGCCGCTTTCCGCCGGAAGCCATCGACGACCTGCAACTGCTGACGACCCATTACCGGCCCGCGCGACGCCTGTTCGACACGCTGGGCGACACCAGCGGCGCCACGGCCCTGGCGGCCAACATGGCCGCCCGGATCATGGCGGCCCGGCCCCGGCTGTGGCCGGAGACGGTGCGCGGGCTGATCGTCCAAGCCGCGGAATGGACTCCGGCAATGCGGGCGCGATTCGACGCCTGCGGCGGAAAGCGCCAGATGCAGGCGTTGTTGCGCCGCTATGGCTATGGCGTGCCGGACCTCGGGCGGGCTCTGCTGAGCGCCAGCAACGACCTCACCCTCATGGTCGAGGACGAGGTGCAGCCGTTTCAGCGCGACGGCAGCACGGCGACGATGAAGAACATGAACCTGCACCGGCTGCCCTGGCCGCGCGACGAGCTGGAGGCGCTTGGCGAACTGCCCGTGGAACTGCGCCTTACGCTGTCGTACTTCGTCGAGCCCAATCCCGGTGAGCGCGGCTGGACGCGGCGGCACCGCTACGCGTCGCACGCCCTGCGTTTCGCCGTCAAACGCGCGACCGAGCCGCTGGACGACTTCCGACGCCGCATCAACAAGGCGGCCCGCGAGGAGGAGGAAGGGGGCACGGCCACAGCGACCGGTAGCGACGGCTGGCTGCTCGGCACCCTGCGCGACCGCGGCTCGATCCATTCGGACTGGTGGCGGGGAACCGCGGCCGAGCTGGCGTCGCGCGACGCCATCGGCGTCTTCCCGGTCGGTGGCTGGTGGAAGGAGAAGCCCTTCCTGGATCGCTGGAGCACGCCGGCCCGTTACGCCCTGATCGTCTCGATTCGCGCCCCCGGCGCACCGGTGGACATCTACACGCCGGTCGCCACGCGCCTGGCGATCCCAACCGTGATCGGACTCCGCCGGTAGTTCGCCGGCCGCGTGCTTACTGGGTGCTTACTGGCACCCCCGAAGACCGAGTCGGCCGGAAAGCAAAAAGCCAGCCAACCCATTGGATTGACTGGCTTTCTTGATGGTAGCAGCGGCCCGCTACCGACGGGACAGTAATGATCGGCTGACCATAACGGTGGCCTGCTGACGGGCGGGCAACTGTCGGGCTGCCAGGGTTACCAAGGAAACTTCGGCTCTGCGGAAAAGCGGGTTGATCGCGCTCGCTTAGGTTAAGCGCCTTCGTGCGCGTCGGCCGGCGTCCAGGCAGCATACTCGCCCACTCTCCCGTCACGGCAGGCGGGCGGCCTCCAGGTCCTCCTGCACCCGGCCCAGCACATCCAGAGCCCCATCGTGCGCCCACAGAGCAGCCCGAAGGGCGCCCCCGTAGGCACGATGCTGACCGGCCGGCAGGCTGGCCACGGTCTCGGCAAGCCACCGCTCGATCTGCGGCGGGCAGGCCCCAGCCTTGCCCCAGCGGATCGCCGTCTTCGACGCCACGCCCGCCACCTCCGACAGCGGCTGGCGCCACTCGCTGCCCCACAGGGCCTCCGCATCATCCTGCCACGTCATCGGTGGCCTCCTCCTCGTTGGGATCGGTGTAGCCGGTGCCGGTGTCGACCCGGCCGCGCAGCACCGGGGCCGTCGGGCCAAGATCACGGGAGAGGCGGTAGAGATAGGCCGTCCCGATGCCGGCGTCGCCGCCGGTCTCGCCCGCCACCTCCACCAGATCCTCGCGCTGCCAACGGCGGGCGTAGTTCTTGGCGGTGTTGGGGCTGGCGCCGGCCCGCTCGGCCAGCTCGGCGCACGTCATGGCTTCGCCGCAGCGCAGCGCCGCCCACAGACGCTGGGCGACCCGGTCCGGATTGGCGCGGGTCCGAACGTAGCCCGGCGCCCGCGGCTTGCGTGCCGCCTTCGGCGGGGCTGGGGTCGGAGGAGGGACCGACGCCGGTAGCGGATCGGGAGCGGGCGAGGCGTCCACCACCAGGGCGGCGGCGCTCCACATGCGGCGGACGTCGCGCGGCGGGATCCGCCGCAGCGCGTCGAGCCAGCGGGCGCCGACCAGACCTGCCAGTAGGTAACACCGCACCGGCCGCTCCTCCTCCGGCGCGGTGCCCTGCTGGCGCAGGCGGATGACACGGACGCGCCACAGCGTGATGTCGCGCGGAAGATCGAGCGCGGCCACCGCCGCGGCTGTCTGCGGCGGGGAGGCCGGGCGCATCTCGTTCAGATCCAGGTCGGGCACCGCCAGGCCGTCCGGCCAGGGCAGGATGAGGTCGACGCCGCCGGCACGGTCGGCGGCGTGACGCTGAGTCCGGGACAGGCTGATCATCGCAGCCCCGGTATCATCCACGACCATCTGACTTATCTCGCAGCTCTCGCAGCGCGGGGGTATCCTGCTCGTACTTCACGCGCAGGGAGACGGGATATCCATATTTTTTCTCGACGTACCCGAGATCAGGCTTGTTTATCCAGTTGGCGAAACTGCCGTTTTCATAATACCGCTTGCGCGGCCCAATGTCGGCAGGCGTGACCTTCTTCTCCCAGGTCGCGCGCGGCCCTGGGGCCGTTCGCGCCACCTGCGTGATGCCCTGGGAGTCCGCAAGCCAAACCAATCGGGTTGACCACGGTTTTCCATTTATCTCGGTCACCAATGTGACGGGGTAATAGCGCTTCGGAGAAGCCCTTGTCGCGTGCAGCCAACTCCTCAAAGTTTCTGTATCGGCATGGCCGATGGCGACAATCTGACCACCGTCGATGCTGACGCGGACATTTTGGTTTCCGTACATGCGGAACACGGGGGTGATGTTTTCTCTGGACTTCCGGCCCGCCAACGTGCGGATTTCTTCGCGTGCCGCGCGCACGGCGATGGCGCGGATCACTTCTTTCGAGGGGACTGTTCGGTCGTAAAATGTCTCGTAGAATTCAGCCACGTATTGCTCATGGCGGGCGACAATATCGGGGAACATGGAAATGGCGCGCATGGTCAGTCTCCCGGTTGGCGCGACGCAGGGCAGCGCCGCAATGAGGCCCGGCCGTTACCGGCCAGGATCTGGACGATGGACTAGTGCGGGGCGCGTAGGTGTCAGACGATGCGGTCGCGCATCGTCTGACAGTAGCGCAGGAAGGTCCCGCGCGTGACGCGCTCAGGAGCGTCCACCACGCGGCGCGCCGTCTCGACCAGCGCGATGCGCCGAGCCGTCCACTCTTCGCCGCAACCCCACGCGGCGGCAAATCTCGCCTTCTTGACCGCGCCACAGCCGGCGCGGGATATCCAGCTCACCACCCGCGCCACCTCGCCAATGGTGCCGCCCCGTCTCAAAACACTGTCGGGACGAGCGCCGCGCCGAAGGTTGCGCCTACGCGCGCGAAGAGGATGCATGCTGTTCTTGGCGATCAATGCGGTCCTGCTGCTCATTTTTCTCTCCGTTCTTTCGGGCTGCCTCTTGCCGCCCTCTCGCTCTGCCGCCCGGAGTGATCCAGGCGGCCGGTGAGGGGGTGATGGTTACGCTCCGCGCGCCTTATCCGCCTTTCCGGCGGCCCACCAGATCGCCGCACCAGGAACAACGATGGGCCAAAAGGCCGCCGCAGCTGCGCCTATGCCCGCACAGGCGACTCCCAGCCAAGCGGCATAGACCGCCCGCATGAGGGTCTGTTGGGCGGGCCCCAACCCGCGATCATCGGGGGTGAGGTGGCCCCAACCGGCAAGGGCGCCGGCCGCTGCGCCAACGATTGCCCCTATAGCGGGGACGATCCAGTAATACTGTTCCATCCATCTTCTCCTGCCGGCTCTGCCGGCTGCTATTCGGTGTCCAAAACCCCCACCAGGGGGAAGCTTGGGGAGACGCCAGAACTGGCCGGGCGGTGAGGGGATGGTCAGGCGTTGCGGCGGATGCCGGCGGCGATGCGGCGGCGCTCGGCGGCGTCGAGGCGGCTGCCGTCCCAGTGGCAGCCAAACGCGGTCTTGACGGTATCGACGATCATGCCGCGCGCATCGGCGCGGGCGAAGAAGCGGTCGACGGTGCTGGCGGCGCAGGCCTCGGCGACGATGGCGTCGGTGCCGCGAGCCGATTCAGCGACGATCCAGGTGGTGGTGATCATGATGGGCCAGCCTTTCTTTGCCGGGGCGCCTACAGCCTATTGCCGTCGTCGCCGTTTCTGTGTCCGTATTAAAGCGGACATTGGTTGTTCGCGCAAGAGGGAAAAGCGCAACCAACGCAGGAAAATCATTCTTGCGAGCGGATCGCGCCAACCCGCTTTTCCGGAGAGCCGAAACTTCGGAACCTAACGATTTTCCTCATGCAGTCTCACAGTCATCGCCTGTAGTTAATCGGCAATGGTGGAGTGCTGGAGCGCGTGATCCATAGACCGTGAATGAGCGCCGTAGATCGGCAGATACTTCTGTACCTAAGTATTTCTTTGATCCATGCCGTCGCGCGGCACTCCGTCGCATCTTGCGTCACAATTTGTCACGAAATCGGCCGGAACCGCCGATTGCCTCGCAATTTGCATACTAAGTTATGCAATCATTACTGGCGCGAAATCAATTACCCCCTTTGAGGATATTTTTGATCGCGCTATTGTGTATTCGCGAGTGCGGCCCTGCTCCTAAGAGTGGGGCCGGGGGAGTGGGAGTTCCCCCGGCTCGCGAGTCCCTGGATTGGACCCAGGCACCAACCATTGTCTGCCCCCTCGTACGCGAGGACGGACGCCGCCCACTGTCGGCCCGACGCCGCTTGTGTAGCAATTGGAGTGCCTAAGTGTGTCCGCTTTTTCTCAGGATCGTCCCTACTTGCCGCGCCGCAGCCGCGCACCAGGGGCGCCGTCGTTCAGCAGCTCGATCCCCTCGTTCAGCAGCGCGCGCAGCACGGCATTTATGGCCGTGGTCGTTGCGTTGATCGGCCCGTCTATCGCTTCCCAGCGCTTGATGGTGTTCGCCGATACCGGGCTGAACTGAGAAGCCTCCTCCGCCAGCTTCTGCTGCGGCCAGCGCAGCAGCGCCCGAGCGGCCCGGAGTTGCTCCCCCTTTAGCTCCAACACAGTCACGTCAATCCCCAAATTAGCTGTTTGGCTAAAACTAGCACTAAATAGCTTGACCGCCAAGATCTGCCGAGTTAACTAATTAGCCAATGGATAGGCCATAAAGCCAATGGAGATAGCTTTGACCCGCCGCTCGCTCCTTCTCGCTGCTGCCGCGCTTTCCCTGTTCAGCGGGCCGGTTGCCGCCGATAGCCTGAAACTCCGCATTGCCACTGAGGGCGCCTTCGCCCCGTGGAACGCCACCACCGCTGACGGCAAGATCGTCGGCTTCGAGGTCGATCTCGTGCATGACCTGTGCCGCCGGATGGAGGCGGAATGCGAGGTCGTTGCTCAGGATTGGGACGGCATCCTGCCCGGCCTCCAGCAGGGCCGATATGACGCGGTGATCGCGGGCGTCAGCATCACCCCCGAGCGCGAGCGAGTGGTCGACTTCAGCGCCGCCTATGCCGCCGATCCGGCCATGTTCGCCGTCCAGCACGGTTCGCCGCTCGGCGGCGCCTTCCCGGTTATCGCGCGGATCGACCTTGCGGCTGGTGATGGCCAGCCGGGCGTCGCGGCGATGGCGAAGGCGCTGGAGGGCAAGACGGTGGCCGTCCAGGTGAACACCATTCATGAGCGAATGGTTGAAGCGTTGTTCCCCGCTGCTCGCGTCCGCGCTTACGAGAAGCTCGATTATGCGGCGCTCGATCTGGCCGCCGGCCGCGTCGACGCGCTGCTGGGCAACCGTTCGGCGCTGGAGGCCATCATGAAGGCTGACGGGCGGGTGGCTGTGGCTGGGCCGACGTTCAGCCGTGGCGCGCTGGGCGCCGGGGTGGGCGTTGCCGTGCGCAAGGGCAACCCGTTGGCCGCACGCTTCACCCAAGCTATCGCCAGCGCTGGAGAGGATGGCACCGCCTCGCGTCTGTCGGCGCAATGGTTCGGCTACGACGTTTCCGTTCGGTAGCCGTGAGGAGGCGCCCGGCCTTTGGCGAGGCCGGGCGCCCGATACCGGACGACGGCAGATCGTCCGGCAATTCGTTCCCATGGAGAGCAAACACCGATGAGAACCAACAAGGGCGACGATACCACCGGCGGCGCCGGCAACGAAATGGCGGCCGGTGACGGCAGGCTCGGAGCCGATACCAGCCTGATCCCCGCGCTCGGAATGACCGTGCGTGAGGCGGTTGAGGCTGTACGGCGGCTTTTCGCAGAGCACGAGACGGATGAAACCGTGGCGACTCGGTGGATGCCGATGATCGACGCGATCCTTGCCACCACGCCGCACACGGTCGGCGACACGATGGCGATCCTCGATCAGCTGCTGTGCCCCGAAACTGGCCTGCCGTCCTACACCACCGCCGCCGGGAAAGCGGACGTCACAGCCTTGTCCAGCGTTCGGGCGTTCCTCGCCGGCATTCAGGTCTCGCACCAGATCCGGGAGGCGGCGGGCATCCCGTGCATGGAGGCGGCCTTTGCCGCCGAAGCGCCCGCCATGCTGAACGTCCCGGCAGTGCCGGCCGACCGCCTGTTGGAGGCTGCCGCCGTCCAGGCTGGCATCACCACCGAGCAGGCGCGGCTGGTCTATGACGCGATGATGGCCCCTTTCTTAGGGAGGGCCGCGTGACCAAGATCCTCCAGTTCCGGCCCGCGGCGATCCAGCCGCCGGCCTGCGAGGTGGTCGTCCAGCGCCGCGCGGTAGGGCAGGCGCTGGACTGGCAGCAGGCCATCGTTGCCGAGGCCCGGCGCTACCCGCACGGTAGCCCGGATCTCGTCCGCTACCTGAAGGACTCCGGGTTGCTGCCCCGTTGCAGTTTCCTCTCCTCCGAGCGGGAGGGCGGGCCGCTACTGTTCCGGTTCATCGGCAGGCCGGCGTTGGACACGCTTGGCGAAGCCTGGGGCCGGATGGTGCTGGGCAAGCCGGAGGTGGAGGACCCCCATTGCGAGTTCTCGGCGGCCATCGCGCGCGAGTATGCCGAGGCAATCGAGAGCGGCGAACCGGTCGTCAACGAGGTGGCGGTGGTCGGGATTGGGAAGCCGTTCAGCTTCAGCCATGCGCTGATCGGCTGGCAGAGCGGGCGTCACCGGGCCATTCTGTCGGCGGTGAAGATGCACGACGTGCAAGGTCCGAGATCACTGCGGCCGGTCGGAACCGCATCAGATGCAGCGTGATCCTGCCCTCGCCGGGCTGGTGAAACATGATGGTCGGGTGGCGGTCGAGGTGGCGCTCGCCTACCGCCCGCTCCGTCCAGATACGGGAGACATTGGTTTCGACCAGGGCGGCCAAATAGTCCGGCTGCCACCGGTCGACCGCCTCCAGCCGGTTGATCCGGCCCGACATGTGGAACAGGTCACGATGCCCGCCGCGCCAGTCCGGATGCACCCACCCGCTGGACATCATCGCCACCGCGCCGCGCGTCTCGCGGGCCTCCGGGCTGGCGGCGAAGCAATAGGCGTCGGGCGGGGCGTTGCCGGCGTCATAGAAGGCTGTCAGGTCGGTGAGGCGGGCAGCATAGGGCCGGGCGCGGCAATCGAGCAGGATGGACGCTTGGACGGCCACCACCTCGTCCTCGGCCGTCGTCAGCCCGACCCAGAAGCACGGGACGGCGGACGGCTTTGGCAGCAGCTCAAACCAACTGTCGCGGTGGCGCGCGTTCAGCGCCTCCAGCGCCTGCCAGTCATCCGACACCACTGGACGCAGACCTTGCGCGGCGGCGATTTGCGACAGGCTGTCGCGTAAATAGCTGAGGTCCGCCGCCTCGGTCTCCGGGAGAGCGGCGGCGAAGTTTGCAGCGGGCATGTCGAAGCTCCTTTTTGGGTGTTGCTGGCCGTAGGGCCATCATTCAGGAGTATGCTTGCCCGCCCTATCTCGCATCCAGCCATAGAACAGCGTTGCGCAGCACGCCAAATCAGCGAGCATGCCGGGCACGCTGTTGGTTGATACGTCATGCGCGAGCCATGCCAGCGCGGAAATGGCGAACAAGAAGCGCATCGTTGCGGGTTGGGCGCTCCAGCGGGCGGCGGACGCCGCCACGGTGCCGATGGTGGCCCATGCCGAAGGCCAGCCCGCCCAACTGGCCCACGCCAGCGCCGCCAGGGCGGGCATGGTGGCCGCGAACGCGGCGCGGCACCACAGGGGGCGGGCGCCAGCCGGCCACGCTGTCGCGGCTTGTAGCAGCGACAGGAAGGTGGCCGCCGCGCCGGTGGTGGCGCCAATCAGAAGGTAATGGGCAGCGAAGGCGAGGGCGCTTGCGGCCTGTCCAGCCAGCAGAACGCGGCGCGTGCGAGCCAGAGGCCACAGCGCAATCAAGATAAATCCGGCCATGCCAAAGGCTCCGGCCAGAGTGTTCTGGTCGAACATGCAGGCTCCGTTTTTGGTTGCGCCTATTCGTTGAGTGCCGTTGGTCCAGAGTGCTTTATAAGAACGTCCATGATGTCTCTAGCGAGAGCGGAGTGGCGGTCGTTCCTTGCCTTCTGGTGATGCCTAACTTGGTCCTGAAGCTCCGTAATCTCGCGCATCAACTCGGCAACGGTTTCTTGATGTTCGCGCCGCAGCTCTACAAGTCTTACGCCGAGATTGTTTCCATCGGCAATTTTCTTATAGTAATTCAGGATGAACATTCGCACTTCAGCAGAAAGATTGTCTGCGCCATCGGGAAGCCCGCTTTCAATATCTGAAACAAGGCCACCTACGGTCTTTCCCCGAAGTTGGGCAATTTCGCCCAGATAGTTCCAGACAGAGGGTTCGAGCTTCATGCTCGTTCTTCTGCCGTTCACAACAAGGTTCCGTGACATCAATGCTGACATTTGGCGCCGACCTCCTGACAGCACTCTAGTGCATACCGGGGCGTGCCCCAATAAGGGAGCGCCCCGGTATGCGATCACTTTGTCGCGCCTACGGTGCTCGCTTTGGCGCCATCAGCGCGCAATCCCCTTTGTCTTCTCATAGCTGCGGTATGCGCCAAGGCCGAGCAACGGCACCAGCAGCCCCATCAGCGTGTCGGTGTCGATCTGCGGCATGGGCGTGCCGGGCGACCAGATCGACAGCCCCCAACCCATCAGCGGATAGCCGACGGTCTGGACCAGCAGGCCGATGACGCAGACCCAGCCGGCGGCCGGGCGCCAGCCGGAGACGAACAGCGACGGGTTGCTGGCCTCCGCGGCGTTCACCTGGAGCTGCGAGGCGTCGCCGGCCTGGAGCATGGCGACGAGCTGTGCATTCGCCGACGCGGCGGCTTTCGCCTTCGCGTCCGGGTCCGGGATCTTGTCGAGCAGATCGGCCAGCAGCGGCGTCAGGGCGGTGATGAGGGGGATAGCGACAGCCATAGTTGCCTCCTTCTGGGCATGAAAAAGCCCGCGGCCGGGATGGCGCGGGCGGTCAGTGGTCAACTCTTCTGGATGCGTCGATTTTTCGGACCAAGGACGTGGCCGAGAAAATCGACGCGGGCACGATCACTTGGGGGCGCCCAGCCCCCTCTCCCACAAAGCGGCCTCGGTGTCGCGGCGGGTCAGCAGCCCGCCCACGCCCGGCCAGAGCCGCTTCATCAGCCGGAACTGCTCCGGCACCTCGGACAGCTTCCCGGCGGCGATCAGGTCGCGGATGGACCGCATCTCGCGCCGGCTGTCCCAGGATGGTTGCCCGCGCTCGCCCATGCTGGCGCCGCGGTTGTAGACGAGGCTGACCAGCGCGCCGAAGCACAGGGGCGGCACGGCGACCGATCCGGGGAAGGCATCGGCGGTCATCCGCTCGAACTTCGGCAGGGTGCGGTCCCGGAAGCAGGTGTAAGCCGCATCCCAGGGCACGACGACGGCGCCCAGCTTGGCGGCGAGATCCTTAGCCGGCATGCCCGAGACGCCGCAGGACCGCCCCAGCGCCGCGCGGGCGGCCGGGGGCAGCGTAGGCCAGTCCAGCGCCAGGTCGTCGGCGTCGTGGTGGGCGAGATCGTAGCCGATGCCGATGGTTACGCCGCTCTCGCCGCCCGGCCATGTCGGGTGGACGTAGCGGGCCTCGTAGGTCCGGCGGCTAGTCACCTCGGCGAAGACGATCATGTCGACTGCCTCGGGATGGGTCAGCGGGGTCACGGTGATAACTTCCGGCGGCATGGTTCAAGTCCTTCTGTTTGTGGGTTCGGTCGGTTGGCCGAGACGGAGGAACCCGCCGCACATCGCGCGGCGGGCGGTCGAGAGGAGTTGGCCGAGCAAAAGGAGCGCGGCGTCCTTGTCGCCGCCGCAGGCATCCAGCGCCTGCTGCACCTCGGTCTCTGCGGGGGATGGGGCGTCAGGCACGGGAACCTCCAGGCAGGCATGAAAAAGGCGCCACGCGGGCGCCGGACGGGTGGGGTTTGGAGTGTTGTCGCGCTCGATGGTCAGGCCACCGGGATGTAATCGAACACCATGTTGGCGTTGCCGGCGGCCACGCGGGTAATCTTCAGTGCCTGGTCACCGCTGGCCTTCTTTTTTTGCACAGTATAATCGGTCACCGGGCGGACCATGGTGTATTCGTCCATGCCGATGTTGAGTGCGTCGAGCGTCGGCGTGAACTGAGGGTTGGTCGTGGACAGGATCGCGACGACGTTCAATGAGTTGACCGCCCCCACGTCCATGGCCAACAGACCGGCCTGAAGCTCCGCCATGGTGTTGCCAACCGCCTGAAGTTGCGCCGGCGTGGCGGAGGTGGTCAGCGTGCCGGCGCCGGCATTCCACGCCATGGAGTAGGCCGTCGCCACCCAAGCCGAGCCGGTCCAACGCCTCAACGGAGTAGCGTACCCGTCAGTGCTGATGAGGAAGGTCAACGAGGTGTTGGGTGGCGTGCTGTAGGTCGGCGTTACCGTGTCGATGCTGGAGAAGGCAGACAGGTCCAGAGAGGTCACACCGGGCCGTGTGGCGATCCAGCCGGGCGTGGTGACATACTGCTGGCCGTAGGCGATGGTCGGCGGCGTGAAATTGGCGGTGTAGCCTCTCCCGTTGCCGATGCTGATGCGCAGTTCATCAATGAGACCTGTAAGGGCTTTTGCCCCATTCGCGCTTGTGGGTTTGAACCCGCCAATCCACGTCTGGTAATTTCCGCTTGCAACGTAGTTGCTGGTGTCGCTGACCGAGCCCAGAAGCACGCCGTCCGCAAAAATGCGCGTTGTGCCACTAATGCGATTGGCGAGCAAATGGTGCCATCCGATAGACGGCGACCAGCTAACCTCCATCACCACACCGGCGGAGGACGACACCCGAAGTGCTGCCCCCTCTCTATAGAACAGAAAGTCCTGGTTCGCGACAAGATACTCCCCCGCACAGACCAACCCCTGTTGGGTGTATGGGGCGCCATCGACGTACAGTTGTAGGTCGATGCAAAAATCCCCGGTACCGAACGCCACTATCTTTGCATCAAGGCTGAGGACATCGGAGGCTTGTCCGAAAAACTGAAGCGCCCCACCCCCAAACTGGTAGGTGGATGCGTTAATCTTCGCGGTCGTCGGAGCAATCCACCGGCCATCTTTCACCGTCCGAGCGTTTCCGTTGGCGGCGACCATCGCTGTGTTTTGGGAAAGCTCCTTCACCCACTTCTGACCAACTGACCCATCGAACACCCACAGCAGCGTGGTCATGTCATCGTTGGTCAAGTTGCCGGGCGTGAAGTTGGCGATGTAGCGCGGGTTTCCGTTGGTAATGCGAATAGCGTCGAAGTAACCGTCACCGATAGCGGGGGGATTGTTCCAGGCACCTACCCACAAGTTGCCGACGCTGCCCGGCGTGGTGAATTGTGTAGAAGGCGCTGCTATGGCACCAGCGATACCATTGACATAGACACACCATCCCCGGCCTTCCCGAACAAAGGCGAAATGGTTCCATCCGGTTGCCGGAGCGGGTCCAGTCGCGATTGCGCTTCCATTGACGTAGAAGGTCGTGCCGGAAGGGCCTGCGCCGCCCCGCATAGACCCGGAATCCGGGTTCTGACCAATCTGGAAGATTGCGAGGGAACCACCCGCAGGAATGTACGCCCAGGCTTCTACGCACCATTTGGTATAGTTGCCGAAATACAGAGGGTGACCCGCTGCCGGATTGTCGGGAAGCAGCCATTGCGCGAACTGAGACCCGCCCGTATATAGACTGGTACTATGCCCGCCGCGGGCCTGCGCGCTGGAAAGAGCCGCGGCGTTGGTGAAGGCGAGGGTCGTGGTAGTCGTACTGAAGGCACTAGTGCCGTAGCTGCTGCCCGACGAGTCCAGCGTCACCACATCGCCGTTCGCGCCTTCGAAATGCAGAAGGACTACGGTGCGGTCATCGGCGGTGTAGGGAGCGGTCGGCGGGGTGAAGTTGGAAATCCAGACGGCCTCGCCCCGCTTTATCCGCACCTCGTCGATATAGCCGGCCATGATCGAGGAGTTGTCGCCAACTCCGCCGAAGTAATGATAGGGGCCGCCCATGGTGATTGAGCCGGTGCCGACGGTGTGGCTGCCGATCTGCGTGCCGTTGAGGAAAATGTAAAGCGTGCCGCCGTTGCGCACCACGGCCAAATGGTTCCAGCTGTTGACCGCCGGCACGACGCCGGTGCCGACGCCGTTGGCGACGTTCCAGCTGGAGTTGTCGGTACTGATGTAGGCGGTGATCGCTCCGCCGGCGCCGTTGGTACGGATTTGCATTCCGTAGGCGTTGTTGCCGGCGCACCACAGGCAGCCGTCGGCGGTATTGGTCTTGTAGAACCACAGATCGGTGGTGAAGTTGTTGTCGCCCAGCGCCAGATCGGCGTGCGGCGTGCTGGCCCAACCGATGACGCAGCTGCCGCCGGCGCCCAGCTTAAAACTGGTGGTGCCGAATTTGGCCTGCTCGTTGGAGATCGTCGCGCCGGTACCGCCGAGTAGGATCGGTCGGCCGCTGTTCGCCCGATCCTTCAGAACCTGTCCGCCGTGGCCGTCATCGAAGGTGAACAGGTGAACGGTGTCGGCGTCGGGAACGAAGGCGGCGGCAGGCGGAGTGAAGTCGGAGGTGTAGCGGGCGACCTTCGAAATGCGGACCTGATCCTGCCAGCCGGAAATCGGATTGTTGCCGTTGTTCATGGCGCCGATACCAAGCGGCATCGCGGCATAGCTGATGGCGTCTCCGACCCCGGCGCTGCCAACTCCGTTGATATAGAGTTTGGAGACGCCGTTATAGCGGACCCACGCCACATGATAGGAAACGTCAGGTTGTGCGACAGTGGCATGGGTCCGGGTGGCACCGTCATAGTAGTAAAACTGCTTGGACGTACCGTTGACGCCAATCTGGATGCCAGCCGAGCCGCCGGTGTTACCATCCAAGAGGACGTGATACGCCTGCGACGAAATGCTGGAGAAACGGACGAATGTCTCGTAGGTGATGTTCTGTGTGCTGCCAAAAGCGATCTTGTAGCTGGCCGGAACCCGCCAGTAGCTCGCCCCATCGAACCAACCACAGTGCGTGCCGAACAGCGTGACGCCGCGCTCGTCGAGGATCTCGGTGGAGCCGTTGACTCCGTCACCGTGGATCAACAGCTTGGTCGCGCTGTCGATGACGGCACCAGCCGTGTTCGTCATCGACACCACGCCGCTGGTAATGGTCGTGCTGTTGCTCGGGTCGCGGACGTAGTCGGTGGCATTGGTATACGGCACTCCGAATGTCTGGCCCGCGATCTGCTCGTATGCCGCCAGCACCGACTTGCCGGTCAGGGTGGTGGTGCCGCCGCTGCTCATGTAGACGACGGGCGACTGCGAGACGGTGGCAGCAGCCGAGCCTACTTGATAGCCGGTCCCGGCCGGGTTGACGATCAAGGCCTTGCCGGCGTCGGATGAGCTAATGGCCGGAAGGTTGACGCCAGCGGCAGCAGCGGCAGCAGCAACTGCGGAGGCGTCAGCCGCAAGGCGATCGGCGTGAGCGGCGTCCTTGTCCGTCTCCACGGCCGAGCGATCAGCCGCCACAGCGATCCGATCGGCAGCCGTGGCCTGGGCGTCCGCATCGGCGGCCAGCCTATCCGTGTGCGTGGCCGCCTTGTCCGTCGCAACAGCCTGACGGTCGGCAGCGGTGGCGGTGGCCGCGGCGTCGGCCGCCAGCCGGTCGGTATGCACCGCGGTCTTGTCGGTGGCCACAGCCTGACGGTCAGCAGCGGCGGCAACGGCGGCGGCGGCGGCGTTGCCCTCGCTGGTGGCCGCCGCCGTCTTTGAGGCGTTGGCCGCTGTGGCACTGCCTGCGGCGGCTGTCGCGGCAGCGGCGGCTGCCGCTTGGCTGGACACAACGGTGTCGGCAATCCCTGCCACGGTCTCGCTGGCGGTGGCCAAGTCGCTGGAGTGCCGACGCCAATTGGCCGCCATCCCGCCGACACCCGACAGGCCGAATTTGTTGGAGACCGAGTTGTAGACGCCGAGATTGTATTGTTTGAGACGGTCGATGGCATCCCAGAAAGCTTGAGGCAGATTCATTCCTTGAACTCCTCCATTTCGCCCCGGTAGTTGGTGTGGCGAGGCGAGACATAGACTTGACTGTGGTCGTTCGCGCGACGGTAGAGGCCGCCGTAGAGTGTGTTTTCAGCGGCGTCTGCAATGTTCGGGATGTAAACCAGAGGTTTCCGCTTGCCTGTGCGGAGCGCCATCTTGAACAGCTCATTACGGAGTTTGCGGTCGTTGACGCCGCGGTCGATCGTGATCGTGCGCTTCACGATCCCAGGTTCCACCCAAACAGACCCGCCGGCCCCAGCGATCACGTCATCATTATCCTTCACGCCTTCACCGCTCGCACCGACGTGACGGCTAAACGTCAGACCGTCGCCGGCCCAAGCCATTCCGACCCGGTAACCGGTATCGTCGCTGCCGTCGGGCCGGTATGCGCCACCCCACAGGGTCCACCGGATCACGGTGACTGGAACCAACGGGACGATGGCTCGCAGATTGGTGGGCAGGAGCGCGATGTCCCTCGGATCGAGGTCGCCGCGCATCTGGTTCGGCGCGCCGGCCGGCATGTCCTCCGGATCGGTCAGCGACGGTACGACGTTGAGGTCGAGACCGTCGACAACTGTGGTCGCCACCAGTTCGCCGTCGAGAAAGCCCTCCATGCGGAAATAGGCGTCCTGGCGCAGGTTGGTGTCGTAGAGGCCGGCGTGCGTCAGAAGGATGGGGTTGACCCAAGCAAGCTCGATCACCACAGGCGCGATCGGCGCGCCGGTCACCGGGTGTCCAGTACCGAGCTGTGTGCAGATCGCCCGGTTGGAGAGCGGGGTGGTCAGGATATTGGATAGGGGGGATGTGGCGGTCCATGGCACGTTGCTGGTGACGGTGCAGGGGTTGTCTGTGGACGGGTTTTGCACCTCGTTCCGGTCGGCCACATAGGCGAGTGTCGTGCCAGCCATGTCAGCGCTCCACGAACAGGGTGGCTCCGCCGCCGCGGTCCCGATTTGTCCGGCCGGTGATGACCAGCGGTCCACCGGCCTCGAAGCCCGCGATGTCGTCCACTACGGTCACGGCGCCACCGATCCAGAGGCCGGGGGCGCCGTCCCTAACCTTCAGCTGGTAGGCCTGCGGCGGCCAAGCCTTCTCGGCCAGCCACAGCGGCGCCTCGGCGTCGGCGTCGGCCTTCAGGGTCAATGCGGTTTCAACGCGGTCGGTCTTGGCCGACACGCCATAGGCGGCGGCGATCACTGGATCGGTCGCGCTGTCCGACTCCCGCCATTGCTGGGTCCACAACGCGGCGTCCGCTGCGGTGGCATCGGCCGCAGCCTTGCCGTTGGCGCCGGGGTTCTCTGCGTAGAGGACCGTCACCTTCTTGGTGGGCGTGACGCTGTTGCCGGCGACGGGTTTCAGCCCATCTGTCGCCCCGCTCGTCTTGCTGTAGGTTCGGGTCGGCACGGCCGCCGTCGCGCGCGGCAGGCGCGTTACCACCAGCCGGTCGGCCAAGTCGATGAACCATCGGCCGCGTGGCACGCTGCCGACGAGCTTACCATAGGCGTCCCGGTGGGTGCGGCCGTCGCCGGCTGGCAGATATAGCCCGACGGTGCGCGGAATCGCATCCATGCCGCTGACGTCGGCCGCGCTGACGATCGCACCATGCGTTATCGCCAGGAAGGCGATCAGCTCGCCGATGTAGCGGCGCCAGACCCCGCCGGTCTTGTCGCCTTTGCACTCGACCCGAAAGTCGTCGTAGTGGACCGAGGTGTGGATATAGCCGGTGGCGGTGTCGACCCGGAACTGGTCGGAGCCGGGATTGCCGGCGGTCTTGGTCACGGCCACACCGCCAGACCACCCGCGCGGCACGTCCTCGATTGGCAGACCGCCGTTGACAGACCAGACATGAAGCAAGCCCCCCCGATCCGATCCGAGGTCGATCACGCCAAGGTAGGTTGGCGCCGCAAATGGGCAGTGACCAAAGCAACGTTCCCGCAACGTGTTCTTCAGCTCCGCCGGCCCCTCATACCCGCCGGTGCCGGCATACTTCGCGGTGTCGGGCTGGATCGGCGTATCGAAATCCAGCTGCCGGTCATAGACCGGAAGCTTCAGCGTGGTGACGTCCGGACCGATCATTCCGGCCTTCGCCCGCCAGACCGTCACCGCGGTGGACAGCGGCGCGCCGGTCGCCACCACCCGTTCGGTGACCGACTGGATCAAGTAGTCGGTCAGCAACACGTTGAGCGGGCGAGCCGTCAGCGGGACGCGCAGCCATGCCCCGGCGGTGATGTCGTAGACCGAGGCGTAGCGCGGCAGATCATCGGCCGCGTCCTTCCGGACGTTCGCCAGGCCCATGTCGTCGATCTCGGCCCGCGCACCATCGGCAGCCGCCCGCACAGCCACCGATGCCCACTGGCTGACCAGAGGCAGCCAGGTCACGCATGCCGGATCATCATCGCTGCGGGATTGGTAGGCGACGGAGCCGGCGCAGAGCGGCCAGCGGTGTTGGTGTCCCGTGGTCTTGTGGTAGGCCACGAGATCGTACAGATGCACATCCATGTGGATCTCCCTTATGCTGCCCGCCGCGGCTTCTGATCCGCGATTTCGGATTTGAGCGCTTCGACTGTCCTGATCAGCCTGGTCAGCAGCACGCCGCGCTGGTCCTGTGCGGCACCCTCTTCGTCGTGCAGGGCTTGCTTGATCTCAACGATCTGGGCGTTGAGCCGCCGCAGCTCGGCCAGGATGGCGGCGTTTCCGTCGCCGCCCCGCACCGGCGGCACCGGGGCGGCCGGCTGATAGCTGGCGATGCCGGCGGGGTAGCGGTCATTGGCGGCCGTTTGATATATGCCGGCGATCCGGATCGAGTCAGCGCTCGACGCGACCGCCGCGCCGCCCCCCTGCCACAGCAGCTCTGGCCCCTGCTCGCCCACCCACACCGCGCCGGGCGGGGTGGCCAGGGTGCCGGTCGCAAAGCCTGGGATGCCGCGCTCGTGCGCCCAAGCCCGCATAGCGCCCTCGTATTGGTCGGCCTTGCCGTAGGCGGCGAGCCAGGAGTTGATCGCCCAGGCGTTGGCCTCGCCGGTGTAGCCGACCGACCGCAGGATCGACATCCAGGCATCGGTCGACACCTTGTCGCCCAGCGACGCAATATCCGGGCTCGCGGTGTATCTGTATGGATTATTGGCCCAGCCAAGCTTCTCATCCGCCGCCCTAAGAACCTGATAGGTGGCGTCCGGTCCCTGCGCGCGCGCCCAAGTCATGATCCCCGGTAGGGTGCCAGTCGTCAGGCCAGCGAGCATCTGCGGCAGGGTCGCGCTGGATTTGGTGCCCGTCAGCTGTTCCAGCGGCGCCCTGAAGCCCTGCATCACGACGTAGCTCTGGGCCATGATGCCGGTGATGTCTTCCAGCTTGCCGTAGTTCTTTTGCCCCAGCGCTGCCGCCTCCGTTCGCGCCCGCTGAAGTTCCTTCAGCTGATCCTGGGCGACTTTCAGGTCGGCCTCGGCCGTCGCCGCGGTGGAGGATGGCGTGACGGTGCCAAGCTCCTTTTCGGCCGCCATCACCATGTCGTAGAGCGCTCGGGCGGTTCCGGCCGAGTTCTCCTTTTCGATCGTCGTCAAGGTCTGGCCGAGGCTGATCAGGTTGGTGCGGGCGGTGTCCTTTTCTTCATCACTCTTTTTGGTCGAACGAATGATCTCCAACGCGGCATCCCATTGCCGTTTGGTCTCCGTCAGCCGCTCCTGCGGGCTGATCGGCGCGTCCTGGCTGATGGCGAGGGCATCACGGGCGGCGGCGAATTGCTTGGCCGCCTGGGCAACCTTCAGCGCGCCGTCCTGAAGAGTGGAAATGAAGGTCTGCCTTGCGGTGATTTCCTGATCGTACCAACCAAGAACATCGGCCTGCGCTAGAGAAAAGGCTCGCGCCGCATATTCGGCGGCCTGTAGCTGCTTCAGCTGCGTGGTGTCATAGCCCTTGTCTTCTGCCTGCGACAGTTCGACTTTTTGCTGCTGTTGGAGCGCCAGCAAACCAGAGTCGCGGTCGCGACCGATTACCCCATACGTCCGGCTGTTGATGTCGGCGGTATAGGCTGTAAGCGCCGCCAGCTTCTCCTTTTTCGCTGCCTCGGCCTCCAGCCCCTGGACATATTTCAGACCACCGAGATAGGCGGCGTCTTGGCCGTCCTTCACCGCCTGCTGGAATTCACGCTGCTGGCGCAACGCCAACTCCAGCGTGTCAGCGTCTCCGCCACGATTTTCAGCGCGCAGCGCACGGACGTGCAGGTCTTGGGCGGCTTGGGTGACCTTGTTTTGTTGCTCCAGGGCCGCTGTTTGTGCCTCCAGGCCCTGAACATATTTCAGACCACCGAGATAGGCGGCGTCTTGGCCGTCCTTCACCGCCTGCTGGAATTCACGCTGCTGGCGCAGCTGCAATTCCTGAGCGTCGGCGGCGCCCCCCTTACCCTCCGCGCGCAGAGCGCGGACATTTAGGTCTTCGGCCGCTTGGAGACGCGTCGCCGCAGTCTCGTTGTCCTGCCACGCCTTGGTCAGCTGCGCCACCGCCGCCTTTTGCTGTTCGGCGCTGATGGTGCCTGCTGTCAACTGGCCATTCAGATCAGCGAGCGCAGCCCGCAGCTGGTCGCCAGTCAACGTACCAACCGCCGCCGCGTCAGACACTCCTTGCCATACATCCCGCAGAGCCAGCACCTGCGGGCCATACATCCCGGCCTCTGACAGCTGGGCATCGGCGCTTGCCCGCCAGGAAGGGTTGATGGCCGTTTCGACCGCCGCGCTACCATCGCGCAGCGCCGACAAGACGCCAATGTTGCGCTGCCAAGCCGCAGTGAATCCGGACACGGCGGTGCCGTACTGGTCGCCCGTCAGCACCCCGTCGCGAAGGGCTGCGTTCAGCGCCTCCATCGCTGAACGCAGGTCGCCGAAACGCAGGGTGCCGGATGTCGCGGATGCGTCGACCTGATCGAGCACGTTACCGAGCGCGGACACCCCGGCGAACTTGGGGTCGAGCCCGAGCGCCTTCACTCGGTCGGTCGACGTCGCCCGCGCGCCTGGATCGACCAGTTGCGTAATGGAGAGATCGCCGGCCCTGGTCTGGTAGCCGACCGACGTCAGATAGTCGTCCTTCAGCTTCGCCGTGTATTTTCCCGCCATGTCCGCTACTTCGGCGGCGGTATAGCCAAGCGCAGACAGAGCTGGCCGGAATGCCTCGAACTGGATCTCCGCCTGCTTGGTGACGGCGGAGACGCCCCGCAGCGGCTCCACCGCCGGTCCCAGCCCCATCATCGCGGTGATGCCCTTGCGGGCGGCGGCGGTCAGCTCGGTCTCGGTTGCCAGTCCGAGCCGCGACGCTGTGTCCTTCCAGTCCGTGACGCTGACCTTGACCTGATCTCCAAGCTGCTGGGAGGCTTCGGTCCATGCCTTGATCTGGTTCGAGGTTGGATCAAGCGCCGAATTCATGGCATCAATCTGCGCTCGGAAATTCTTTCCGAAACTCACATCCGCCATGAACTCGTTGATGTCGGTCTTGGTGCTGTTCTTGACGGCTTTCAGCACGTCTTCCGACGCAGAGATCAGCCCCTGGCTGACGTTGTGGCGGATACCGGCAATGACCGCTTCGTCCAGCGTGTCGTAGGAGGCGCCCAGTTGCCCCGACGGTCCGCCGTCCCTGGAGCGAAACTTGCCATCCTTGGATTCCACGGCGATGCCAAAGCCGCCATTCGTCTTTCCCCCAACCAGGGCGATGAATTGCTTTGTCGCGGCATCGATGCTCTGGAGCAGTTGCTGCGCCTGTTCGGCGCTGCCATTGTTATCGGTGGCGGCGCCGGCGAAGGTCTGCCTGCCGTCAACATATTGCACCCCGGCGCCGGCCGCCGGCTTCCCACGGTCCTTTCCAAAAAGACCACCCAGCAACTGGCTGCCGATGGCGACCAGCGGCGCGAAGGGCTGGGCACCGGGGATGAACATCATGGCGGTGGCGGCGGTGTTACCGATGCCTCCGATCACGTTCCCCGACCGGAAGTTCTGGAAGGCGTTGAAGCCGTAGCCGACCGCCCCGAGCGCATTGCCCCAGGTTGGACCGCCAGCCGCCTGAGCTCCCGTGCCGGTGCTGGCACCCTCGCCGCCGGCCAGCGTGCCGGTGGAGGTCTTGGCGACCGCAGCCGCCTGCGGCGCCGTGTATCCGATGTTTGACAGCCCAGGGATCGGCGTGTTCAGGAAGCCCTTGACGCTGCTGATCGCGCTGTTCGAACCGAAGATGCCGTCCGTCTTCAGCAGGCTTCCGAGTTGGGAGAAGCTGTTGGCGATCCCTTGCGGGCCGCCGGCCTGGACAACCTGACCGGGGATGCCCGCGCCCTTGATTCCACTGGCCGCGCCAATGACGCTCAGCAGCGCGCCGAGCGCCTGCTGGGTGCCATCCACCATGAAGTCGCCGGCTTGCTGTGACGACTGCGCAAAGGTGACGGCTCCCTGCGCCGCCTCCTTCTGTGCGGCGGTCAGCTTCTCGGCAGCGGTGGACACGCCGTCCGATGCCATGCCAAGCCGCGCGTCAATGTCGTCGGCAGCGGTAGATACGCTATCCATCGACTTGACGGTCGACAAAGCCGCCGATACGGCGTCGCGCTGCGCGGTGGTCAGGTTCTGGGTGGTCGCAGCCTGAGACGTGGCTGCGCCTTCAGCGCGAGCGGCCATACCCTCGACAGCGGTATTGGCGGTCTGGACGGACTTCCCGAACCGCTCGACATAGGTCACCGTTTCGGTCGGCAGGGCGCGGCCTTGAGTCAGGTACTGCTGCACCCGTGTCGGGCCGGCGTTGTAGGCAGCGGCGACCATGTTCCAATCGCCGCCGAACTGCCGGCCGAGCATCGCCAGGTACTTGATGCCGCCTCGCACATTCTCTCGGGTGTCGGTCGCATCGACGCCGAGCCATTTCGCCGTCGCCGGCATGAGCTGCATGACGCCCTGCGCCCCGGCGCTGGAGGTCAGCAGCCGGCCGTCGTCGCGGTGCTGGCGAAATCCGCTTTCGAGCTTTCCGATGGCGAGCGCGACTGCCTCTGGCACGCCCTGTGCGCGGGCCTCGGATCGGAGCAGATCCTCCACCTGACCGCCATCCCTGATCGCCACCGGCAGGGGGGCTCTGCCGGTCAGCGCCTGCGGATCGAGCGCCACGGCAGCAGCGGAGCCGGCCTGCTGCACCCACATCGCGTTGGACGGCGACGAGCCGAGGCCGCCGGACACGCTGGTCACGATCCGGCTGAGGCTGCCCGGATCGTTGGCCGGTCGCGGGGCATTGTCGTTCGCCGCGCCGATCGGCCCGGACATCAGCTTGGTCAGCGTGCCGGTCAGCCACGTCTCGGCTGGTTTCGTCACTGTCGCGCGGAAAAAGACCCGCTTCAGGTCCTCGGCCAGGGCTTTGCCGGCATCGCCCGCCTTCTTCGCGCCGACGACCACATCCTCGAAAGCCGTGGTGATCGGCTGCGCCAGATTGGCGGCGTTCTGGGCGGCGTCCTGCAACTGACTGTTGACGCGCGCCAGCTCGCCCGCCTGACGGATATACGCCTGTGTGCCGGCGTCGGTCAGGTCAACACCTTTGTCGCGCAGCGTGTTGGTGGTTTGCAGGATCGCCACCGCCTTGGCGCGTTCGGCGTTGGATTGGCCCAGCATGCCGAATTCAGCGTTGGCCAACTCCACCGCCCTGCGCTGCTCGGCCGCCATCTGCGCGAATTCCTGCGACCGCCGCGCCGCATCGCGCGCCAGGATGCCGCGACCGATGTCCTGGATCTGGCCAGCATCCTTGGTCGGTGCCAGCCCGCGCTTGCGCGCCTCGGCCAGGGCCTCGTTGGCGAGCCCTGCTTCCCGCGCGGCATTGGCGCCACGGCCCCAGGCGTCGGCCAGTCGCAGAGCGTCGTCGGTTTGCTGCTTCAGCGTGGCGTCGAACTGTGCCGCTTGGACCTTGCGCTGGGCATCGTCCACCGCCCGCAGGCGGCTCACGATGGCGTCATAGGGCTCGATTGTGCCGCGCGCCACCTCTGCCAAGGCATTCTGGTGGATCTCGGCCTCGCGCACCGCGGCGGTGGACTGGCCGTAGGCACGGGCCACCAGATCGGCGCCGGCCACCTCTGCGGCGGCGGCCCGGTTGCTGTCGTCCACCGCCTGGACGAGTTGGGCACGCGCCATGCGGGCGGCCTGGATGCCCTCCAGTTCGGCCGCTTTCGCGCTCTTGCCGGCATTGGTCGCCGCCATCTCCGCCTGCACCCTGGCGGTTTCGATGACGCGCTCGGCACCGACTTTCTGCATGACCGCCAACAACCTGTCGTTGGCCGCGGTCAGGTCGGAGATGGTCAGTGCCTCGTCCAGCGGCAGGCCGTCCCGCTGCGTCGGCTTGCGGCCGGGGATCGGGGTGCCCGCGGGAGCCGGCGGGAGCAATGGCGCCCTGCCGGTCAACGCTCCCTCGGAAAGGGTGGGGTTGGGCCGGGCCTTCGCCAAGCCGATGAACCACCCGAAGGGGTTCGGGAACTCCGTCTCTCTGGAGAAGGTCGGGAACTGGAAGTTCGCCGGGTCCTTGATGAAATTCGAAACCTCCTTCAGCAGGTCGGCCCCGACGATCTGCACCGTAACCACGATGGGGTGTTCCGCGGCGGCGTTCAGCAGCTCGTTGTAGGCGTGGGACAGGTCTTCCATCGCCTGCCCGGCCGGGCTGAGCGACTCGCGATGCAGGCCAGAGAACCGATCTTTCAGTGCACCGACGGCGATGGCGAGCGCTTTCTCCCGGTCGCCATGCTCCAGGGCGGCGCGGGCGGCTTCGTACTGCGCCACCGAGAGGGCGCCGGTCTCCGCCGCCATCTCGCGCAGTCCCTTGACGCCGGTGGTCAACCAACCGGTCAGCATTCGGCCGGCATCGGAGGTGCCGCCGAAGACGCTGCCCATATCGATCGACAGCGAGCCGATGTCGCGGGCGATCTGCTCGCCGGCCAGCTTGCGGGTGTTGACGATATTCTTGACGACGGTGTTCGCCTCCTCACGCGAGGCGCCGCCACCCATCATACCGTCCGCAACGCTGCGCATTTGCTCGGCCGTCATGCCGGCCTGATCGCCGGTCGCCTTCAGCAGGACGGTGAACTCGCGCAGTTCGGCGGAGATCGTGTTCGCCCGGCCGAGCACCAGGCCAAAGCCGACAGCCAGCGATCCCACCCCCATCACCGTCAGCGCGGTGGTGGAGGTGAGAAGCGCCATCGCCCGGGACAGGCCGCCGACCGCACCCACAGCCTGCGGCGCCTGCTGGAGCATGGCGACCACCGCGGACTGGCCGGAACCGACCTGGACGACGAAATCCTGGATCTGGTAGCCGAGGTTCAGCGTCTCGTGCGCGGCCAGCTTTGTGCTGGTCGCGCTGCGGGTCGCAAGATCGTGCTGCTCCCGTAGCTTCGCCGACAGGGCGGCGTGCTGATCGGCAGTCAGCCTGATCCCGCCGACGCCATCCGTCAGCGCCTTGTCGAGCAGCGCCTGCCGCTCGGTCAGCTTCTCAGTGGCGCCGAAAGTGCGATCCAGGGTGCCCACCAGCCGCTGGAGCGCCTCCTCCTCCTTCTTCGCCGCGATGGCCGCGGGGGAGAGGGAGGCCGCGAGCTTGGCTTCATCGGCGGCCAGTTGGTCCAGCGACACGCCAGCCGCCGCCGCAGTGCTTCGGAGCCGGTCCAGGGCCTCCGTGTATTTCAGCGCGTCGCCGGCCTCCTTGTCGAAGGAGGCAACCGTCTTGCGATAGGTGACGGGAGCGTCGAACTGCTCCATCGCAAGGCTGGCCTCCCACTCGGTCGCCAGCTTCGCCTTGGCTTCGCGCGCTCCCCATTGGTCCATGGCGATCTGCGCTTCCCAGGCGGCGGCAACCTGCGCCTTCGTCTGGGCGATCCGCTCGCGCTGCTGGAACTCTTCGAGCGCCAGCAGCCCTTCCCATTCGGTGGCGAGCTTCGCCTTGGCTTCGCGTGCCCCCCACTCGTCCATCGCCAATTGCGCTTCCCAATTGGCCGCGACGTTGGTCTTGGTCTGGGCGATGCGCTCTCGGGCGGCAAACTCCTCCTGAACGAGGATGGCCTGCCATTCGGAGGCGGTGGCCTCCGCCGCCTTTGTGGCTTGGCCGGCGGAGCGCGCGGCAGGATCGTGGGCGGCGGCATAGGCGTTGAGCAGGCGGGTTGCCTCGGCCTCCTCCACACCAGCCCGGCGGATGGTGGCCTGCAACTTCGCCAGTCCGGCCACATACTTCTGCTGGGCGGCGTCGGTCAGCCCGAGCGAGACGCGGTAGGCGTCCAGTTCAGCGTCCGCCGCCGCGAACGCCGCGGTGATGTCGTCCAGGCGCTGCACGCTGCCGTCGTCCCCGAAGGTGATGGAGCCGGTCCCGCTCGATCCCCGTCCGGTGGTGGCGTAGCGGGTGGCGCCGATGGTTGCGGTGTTCGCCGTCTGGCGCGACAGGCCGACCGAGTCGTTGATGGCCTTCTGCGCTGCGGACACGCCGCGCAAGCTGGCCTCCAGCCCCTTCGCCCCGGCCGCCCACTCGGCAAAGCTGGTGTGCCCGGCGTCGAAAGAGGTGTTCAGATCCCGGAGGGCGCGGGCGGCGCGGTTCAGCCCGTCGGACATGCTGCCGGCGGTGGCATACACCTTGTCCAGCGCGCCAGCCCAAGAGCCGGCCGAGGCCGTGGCGGCGGCCATGCCAGCCGACAGCCCGCCGGCCGCTGCGTTCGCCGCTGCCGCGCCGGCTTCCACGTCCTTGAAATAGCGCGCCACCGCTACCCGCGCCTTTTCGGCGGCGGCCTCCATCTTGGCCGTGATGGTGGCGCGAAGCTCCTCCTTCTCGCCCGCCTTGGCGCTGCTCGCCTCCAGGTCATCCAGCGCCCGCTGATACGGCGCGATGGCCCGCGCGACGGCGGCAGCCTCCCGCTTGGTCCGGTCGAACTTGTTGGCGAGCTGGTCGTACGTCTGGGCGTGGCGCCTTACCCGCTCGTCGGCACGCTCCACGGTGCCGGCGTAGGAGTCGATGGCTTTCCCGGCGGCTGCGGCGCCGGCTGCAACCTCGTCGGTCGCCTTCTTCGTGCCCTGTCCAGCACGCTCCGCCTTCGCCTCGGTGGCGCTGAAGGCGTCGCCCAGGCCCGTGACCGCGTCGGTCGCCTTCTTGGCGCCAGCCGACACACCGTCTTGGAAGCCTACGTCCAGGCTCTCGATCTGATCAGTCATGGGCGTGCCTCGCATAAAAAGCGACCCATCGGACTTGATGGGCGCTTTTTCAGAGAATTCTAGGGTTAGACTCTCCAAAAAGCGGAGAGCAAACTAAGCGCCCTACAGCTTGGAGGAATGCTATGGCGGAGATACCGGCGATTAAATTCGCTCAGAGGCACAAGCCTCTACATCTTCATTCGACCCAAACGATTGGAACGATAAACAATACGCAACCGATTTCCATTGGAGTTCGGGAGAGTATTGTTTATTCGCCTGATGAAAAGGCTCCACTTAGAAGCTTCTACGTTGATATTTCCATTATCGAGGACAAAAAAGCGTCAGCTCTTTCATCAATTCCAGAGAGTGATATTCCAGAAATACTTGCTGCCCTCGGCGGCTTCAGTGGGGTAATTACAGCGCAGCAAAGCTTTGTGCTGCGTCATGCGTTCTTCAACGCAACTCCGTTTATTAGGTTTTCACTCATGGATGGATATAAAGGATCGTTAGGGTTTGGTGTGCAGATATATAATTCTGACGTTAATCGGGACGCCAACTTATCCGCATCGTCGTTCGGAAACGCAGATCCATTACTTGTAAACACTATCAAAATGCTTCGTCAGGCGCAGGACATGATTTCAAAGGTAGCGAAGAGCAGTTAGCGCCTCGGTAGGATGATGATGGCGGGGCTCTCAACGCGCGTTCCTTGACGTCCACGCGAGAGCCCCTGCTTCTTGCCGGTGGCCCAGACCTGCCGACGCTTCAGCCGGTACTGGTTGGGGAAATCCATCGTGTAGACCCGCTTGACCTCCACGAGGTCGCCAAAGCGGGAACGGATCGCCTTCACGGCGCCATCGAACAGGCCGGGCGGCACCGGGAAGGATAGCGACTGCCCCCCGATCAGCTGCACGTCGACCTTGCGGCTGTAGGGCAGCACGTTGCCGATGATGATTTCGGTGATGGTGGGGGACAGCGCCGCCGGGTTGAACTGCGCCGCCGGGACGAACCGGCCGGCGGAGTCACCCTTGCCCGCATAGGCGGAGGCGCTGTCCTTGATGCCGAAATAGAAGCCGTCCCGGTAATGCGCCGTCTTGCCCGTGGCGGGGTTCAGCGGTGCGGAGGATCGGGGCGGGCTACGGTTGATGAGGAACGACAGGGCGAAGGTGCAGACCGCTTCCATGATCGAGAACCGGTAGACGATGCGACCGCCATCTGCCGGCCGGACCGCGGTCTCGGGCGCACCCTCCACCCCATCGACCCAGCGCCGGTACCGGCGGGAAGCCCGGCCGGCGGCAATCAGCCGGTCCCGCTCGGTGATGGCGATTTCCGCCAGCCGGCGGGACTGCGCTTCCGGAGAGAGCGCCCGATCCACGAAGACCCGAAGCCGGGCGTTGAAGGCTGCCGCTTTCGCCATGGGTCACTCCGTCGTCGGCTTCTTGTTCGCCTCCTTCACCTTCTCCGCCCACCACTCGGCATAGACGCCGTCCATGGCGCGGAGCAGGCGGAGAAGGAGGGGGAGGTCGTGCCCGTGGTCGGCCGCATAGGCGCGGGCCACCGACCACGGGATGTTGCAGGGGCTTGGAGGCCCCATGCCTCCGCCCCGCCATTGCCGGTCGTCGGAGAGCGCGTGCCAGGCACGCCATGCCCACCGGCACCACGGCAGGGGTTCGACCGCCTCGCCCTCGTCATCCAGGCGGGCGGCCACCATCTCGGCCGCGTCGGGGTCATCCTCCGCAAGGTCGGCCAGCAGATCGTTGCTGTCCGCCTTGCGGTTGAGATGGTCCCGTAGGGCCGCCGTCAGTTTCCCTCGGCTTCCTTCGCGTCGGCCTCGCGGTCGGCAGAAACCATGCCGGCGGCGGTGAAGGCCGCGGTTGCGAGTTCGGAGAAATCCGGATCGCGGATGGTGTCGCAGAACTCCTCGAAGGAGACCGGGTTGCCGTCGTCGTCCGTCATCTTGACGTCGATCAGGCAGTGCTTGATCAGGCACTCGATGTTGATCGAGCGCTTCATCGCCACCGGCAGCTTCTCCGGATCGCCGCCGAAGCCCTTGGCGGCCTTGCGCTGCTTGGACGCCTGGGCGTCCTGGTACTCGTCGGTGAAGCCGCGGGTGAGGATCTGGAGATCGAGATCGGGGTCGGGGCGCTTCCAGGCGCCGGTGGTGAGGGCGGTGGAGCTGCGCTTCAGGGAGGCGAGGTTCGCCATGGCGGTAAGTCCTTGATCTGGTCGTTGGTCGGATGGGTGCGCGATGAAAGGGCGGGCGCCGACCAAACGCCCGCCCACGGCCCGCGCGTGCCGTCATGCCGCCGGCAGGGCCGGCAGCCTCTTTCCCGTGGTCGTCGGGGTCTCGTCAGGCTTGGAAGAGGTGCCGGTACTGCTCCGGAACCTCGATGCGGATCGGCCGGTCCACGCGCTCGATCACGGCTTCCTCGCCGTCTCGCAGCACGCGCCCATCAGGACCGGCCGCATAGGCGCGATACCAGCCCTCGGTGTCGTTGACCTCCACCACGCGCTGGAGCTTCTCGCCCGTCTCGCCGTCGAACACGGACACGAACTTGGCGCCGGGGTCGCCTGCCTTTATGTGCATCGCCGCCCCCTTACCGAACGAACTCGAACCGGTTCACGATCAGCTGCGCCCCGGTCACGGCATCCTTGGAGGCGGTCAGTTTGACCGGCAGCATGACGTCCGTGTTCTTGCCGCTGACGTTGGGGTCGCCTTCCTTCGGGATCAGCCTGGGCGCATCCCAAACCAGCGCCTGGGTGCCCTTCTGGAGGCGGGTGTTGATGGCGGTGGGGGTTGCCTGCGACACCTTGGCGAGCAGATCTGCGTTGCCGAAATGGGTATCCAACTCCACCGTCACGTCGCAGGAGCCGTCCACCACGTCGACGGACGCCGGAGCGAAGTCCTCGCCGTCGGCTGCGGCGTCGATGGCGCGCAGGTTGTTGGCGATTGTGAACTTCAGGCCCTTGGCCCAATTGGGCTTGCCGAGGGCGACACCGCCCTCGCCGATCCTCCCGCAATTGGCGGAGAAGGCCAGGACCGGATAGAGCCCGCTGTCCGGCGCCTCGTCCGGCAGCGCGTCCAGGGTGGTCGTGCCGGGCGTTCCGGCCTTCATGCCCATGAAGCTGATGCCCCCGGTGGCCTTTTCCTTGGCCTGCCCGCCGAACTCCATGCTGCCCACCCGCATGCCGCTCTGCGGCAGGAAGGTCGGCGGCGTGTGGTCCATGAAACCACGTTCCAAAGTCACACCCAGCTTCAGCACGCCGTTCATCAGGACATCGCCGAAGAAGACCCGGATCGTCTTGCTGCTGCCGTTGTCGACGGCCCAGCCCGCCGGCAGGTTGTCCAGCGTCAGCTTGTGGGCGGAGATGCCGATGATGCGACCCCACCAGCGGTTCATGGTGTCGGCGACGAAATGGTAGGCGCCACCGGTGTCCCCGACCTTCGCCCATTGGCCGATCTGAAGGCCCAGCGTCGTGAAATCCAGGGCGGTGCTCTGGAGGCCGTCGGCGACCGCCTGAATGTCGCCGGCAGCCCCCTCGAAGCCGCAGACCTTCATGCGCGCCGTGGCTGCCGCAGTGTTTTCATCCACGAGGCCGGCGGCGGCGAAGGCTGGGGCGGTGGTGCTGCCGGTGGTGACCTTCGCCAGCTTGCCGCGGTTACCAGCGACGCCGAAGCCCGAGAAGTAGACCAGATGGCCCGCAACGAAGGCGGGGCCGGCGGCGACCGCCACCACCTGGGATGAGTTCGTGACGCTCTGGATCACGCTCCCGGCGACGCCGTCGTTGTCGCGGCTGGGCGTGTTGACCCAGTAATTGCCGAAGGCGCTCTCCATCTCACTCGACAGGAGGCAGCCATCGACCGGGTAGTGCCATTCGATGCCGATCTGCCCGTCGTTGGTCTGCCCGACCAGCGTCGGGTCGGAGTTCATCCGGTCGTCGCGGATGTCGCCGGAGTCGATGGTGACCGTCTTGTTCGACAGGCCGATGGAGGTCACGCGCTGCTTGCGCATGCGCGGGGTGGTGGGGGTGGTGCCGTACGTCGTCTCGGCGACGCCGGCAAGGCGGACACGGTTGGAACTGGACATGGGCGGCTCCTTTCAGCCGGGCATGAAAAAAGCCGCTCGGGCGGTGCCGGCGGCGGGGTGATCGTCAGGTGGATTGGGGGCGCGTCAGGCGGTGAAGTGATCGGGTTCTTCGCCGGCCGCGTCTTCTTCCGTGGCCGGCGGCTCCGTGTGGTGGCTGTCCTCGGGCTCCTCCGTCTCGGCGATCTGGCCGAGATTGACGCGGTCCCCCAGGGTCAGCACGTCGCCCAGGTCGGCATCGGTGACCTCCTGGCCGACGGCGAACCGGCGGGTTGCGGTGTTGAAGGGCTTGGTGACGATGTATCGGGCCATGGTGGCTATCCTCTCTTCCAGTCGATGACGATGTGCATGCCCCACCAGCTGCCGGTGTCGTCCTTGACGCCGATGGGGTCGAAACGGATGTCCTGAAACTCGACGGCGCCGATGTCCTGCCCCCGGCACATTTCGGCGAAGGCGGTCAGCAGCTCGCGGGTCAGCTCGGAGCCGGTGCCGACCGGCGCGAACACGAACAGCATCAGCGAGCCGGTTTCCTCCCACCGATCGGTGTCCGGGCTGCCGGTGCCGATGCTGGCCTGCCCCCACAGGTCGCCGTCGATCAGCACCCGCCCCCAGGCGTTGACCACCGGCTGGTTGGTGCTGGGGTCTATCGGGCCGTAGGGCTGCGGCGGCGTGATCGGCTCGTTGTCCCATTCCAGAGGGCAGTCGCGCGGCGCGACGTCCGGCCAATTGGCCCGGATGAACGCGCGGATCGCGTTGAAGGCTTGGATCGTCGCCATGGGGTCAACCCTTCGCTTCCATCCACCAGCCGCCGATGCGCTCGCCGGGGGTGGAGACCGTCAGCGTCTGGCCGCCGCCGGTCCAGGCGCCGTTCGCGATGGTGGGCTTGATAATGACCAGATCGCCCTTCTGCGGCCCGCCGGCCGGGAAAGCGGTTTCCGCCAGGGCGTCGGCCGCGACGATGACCGAGAAGGTCCGTTGCGCGGCGCTGCCGTTCAGGGTGTCGCTGCCGGTCTCCCGCCAGAACGCTTGTACGATCACTTCGGTGAAGACGGGTTGCAGGCGGCGCAGCACAACCGGCTTGCCGCGCTTGCCGATCATGCGGGCTTCACGGGAGCGGGCCATGGGCGCCTCAACGGATGCAGTCGACGAAGCCGCCGGCCCGGAGCGCCGCCAGCACATCGGCCGGAAGCGCGGAGCCGCCGGCCCCCATGCTGCCGACCCAATATTCCGTGCGGCCGGTGCCGTCGGTCTCTTCGGCCTTCACCGCCAGATCCCGGTCCCTGGACTCCCAGCGCAGGCGGACCAGCCGCTTCACGGCGTCCTGAAGCTCGGTGGGCACCTTGCCCAAGGCCCAGCCGGACGAGATGGTCACAGCGGCGGCAGATCGGCGCCAGGGGACGACGCAGCCGGCGGCACTCAATCGCTCGATCAGTCCGGCCTTGCTCATCGCGCGATAGCTGGCGGGGTCCAGCGTGGAACCGCTGACCGAAACCACGGAGACCCGGGCGGGGCGGCGCCACGGCAGGAACAGAGCCTCGGCGCCACCTGCTTCGTCGACGCTGAAGGTGACGATCGCTATTTCCTCGCGGAAGGTCGGCGGTGCATCGCCGGCATCGTCACCCCGCACCCCGCAGGCGGCGGCCACGAGGTCGGAGGCAGACAGCGCCTCTGCCTCCAACCATGCGTCGAACAGGGTGTCGTCAGCGTCGATGCCGAGTTCGGTCTTCAGGGCTCCTGTGGAGCACAGGCGGCGGTCTGCCGCGGGGGTGGTGACAGTGACGATGGGCATTTGCGGGCCTCCTTGACGGTGACCGCCCCGATCACCGCGACCATCAGCAGGGCAATGGGCCAAACCCAGCAGAACCGTGGGGCGGAGCCGGTCAAGCTGATGGGCGGAGGCGCGGGCGGCATGGATCAGCCTTCGCCGGCCGGCTTGCTGCCCTTCGCAGCGCCCTTGGCATCGGGCGGACCGATCAGGCCGGCCTTTTCCAGCCCCTCCACCAGATCGGGGCGAAAGTCGCGCTGGACGCCTTCCGCCAGTTGCTCGGTCTTGATGCCGTCGTGGGAGTAGGGGAAGGGCTTCAGAACCTTGTGCATGCTCGTGTCCTTGTTCAGGAGTGGCGGGGCGGCAGATGCCGCCCCGGATATCAGGCGACCGGCGCGTTGCGCGGATGGCCGAGGATCGCGGTAGCGCCGATGGTCCCGCCGGTGGAGGCGCCGGCCGAGACCAGAGAGAGGCGTACGAACCGCTTGTTGCCGCGATAGCCGAGCTTCTTGACCTTGTTGTCGTCGGTCGCCGCGAAGGTGGCGGCCGCAACGGTGCCCAGCAGATCGTCGGCCGCGACGGGGGAGCCGTCGGACAGGTCGGAAGCGTTCCCCTCGATCAGAGCCGGGGTATAGGTGCCGTCGGTCAGGGTGCCGGACTGGATCACGAACTCCAGGCTGTTGAAGCCCCTCGTGTCGATGATCGCGCCGTTCGTGGTGGTGTTGGAGGCGATGGCGCCGATGTTCAGCGCCACCAGGGGGGCGAGGTTGTTGTGAAGGTCGCGCATGGCGATGATCTCCGGGTTCAGATGCGCGAAAGGCGCCCAGCGGGCGCCCTTCTCGCGGTGTCGGGGATTTTGTGGATCGTTACGCGGCGATCTTCAGCTTGCGGATCGCCTCGGGCTGACGGACACCGCCGCCGGTGCGCATCCGGCCGCGGAACACCACCAACCCGTCGTCGGCGCCGGTCGTGTAGTCGGTCATGAAGCTGACGGCGATGCGGTCCACGATGATGTAGCCGCGCTTGTAGTCGCCGAAGGCGATGGGGAAGGAGCCGGCCGCGACGTCGGGCATGTCCGGGCATTCGGCATAGGTGGCGCCGAGGATCGTGTTCGGCACCCCGTTCGCCAGACCGGGCAGCCAGAGAAAGTTGCCCTCGCCGTCCTTCAGCTTGCGCACCTTGCCCAGCGTCCGGCGGTTCAGCGTCCAGATGCCGTTGCGGGCATAGGCCGTCTTCAGGTCGTGGTACAGGTCGATCAGGCCGTCGCCGGTCAGGCCGGTGGCGTTGCCCGACACGGTGAAGGCGACATCCGGGTTGACGAGGATGCCTTCCGCCTGGTTGTTCGAGCCGGCCCCGCCGACCCACTCCTGCCCCTGCTTGACCGAGAACTGCTCGGACGACTCAGACCGCAGCTCGGCCAGCAGGTCATACCCGCTGTCCTCCAGCATCTGCTGGGAGATTTCGAACCGGGCGATCATCTCGGGCGCCAGGATCTCGATCATGCCGTACTCGGGGTCGCCCGTGTTGCCTCGACCGCCCTTCTCCCCGACGCGCGTTGCCCCGGCGGTGCCGGTGCGCTTCGGCTGCTTCCATGCCTCGACGCCGATGGTGCGGACGGTGGACAGGACGCGGGCGGGCGTCTGCTCCACCACGTCCTTCAGGATGTCCGCCTGGAGGTCAGGCGGCGCCAGCAGGTAGCCGGCGCCGGTGTCGTCGGACTTCACCAGCGCAGCCTTGCGCTTGTTCAGCAGATCCATGTCGTCGCGGCGGCGGTCGTTCACATGGGTGCGCATCACCCGGTCGAACGCCTCGCGGTGCTCGGTCGCCTCCTTGTCGCCCTTGGGGCTGCCAAGGCTGGCGCGGTTCATCGCCGCCTCGATGCGGTCCAGCTGCTCCTGCTGCGCCTTGGCGGTCTGCTCGGACAGGGTCAGCTTCTGGTTGAGCCCCTCGGCCCTGTCCATTGCCGCATTCAGGCGGGTCATCTTGTCTTCCAGCAGCGTGTCGCGCCGCTTTTCGTTCTCCTCGCTCGTGTCCTTGAACTCGGTCCAGGCGTTCATCAGGTCGTTGACGACCTTTTCGACGGCGTTGTCGGCCATGATGGCAATCCTCAGCGTGAAAGAGTTTTCAGGGTGTTGGTCGCCCGCGTGAGCGCCGCGACCGCGGCAGCCTGTCCGTCCTCGTCGCGAGGGGCCGGCGGGGGCTGGTGCTGGTCATCGTCGCGATGACCGGCGGAGAAGGCCCGAGCCATCGCGGCAACGCGCTTGGCCTGGGCATGCGAGAAGCCTTCCCCGTCGCGGAGAAGGCGCTCGAACTCACGGATCGCCGGGCCGCCCTCAGCGGCGTTCGGCATGAGGTCTTTCGGGGTGCGCTGGAACAGGGGCAGCATCGCCGACCGGGCGTGTGCGGCCTTCGCGTCCTTCTTGCCCTTGGCCGGCACCACCGTATCGGCGAACCCGGCATCCTTCGCCGCCTGGGCGCCGAACCACGTCTCGGCCGCCACCCAATCGACCAGGGCCTTCCGCTCCTGGCCGGTGCGCGCGGCATAGATGTCGACGATGCCGGACTCCAGCTGATCCAGGATGTCCGCTTCCTTGCGCATCACCTCGGCGTCGCCGATGGCGAAGCTCCACGGCTTGTGGATCATGACGTGAGCGCCTTCGGCGATGCGGATCTCGTCGCCGGCCATGGCGATCACGCTGGCGATGCTGGCCGCGATCCCGTCGATGTGGATCACGATGTTCGCCTTGTGGCGGGCGAGCGCCTGATAGATCGCCACCCCGTCGAAGACGACGCCGCCGGGGCTGTTGAGCCGGACGTTGATCGTGTCGACCGACAGGGCGTCGATCTCCTTGGCGAACTCCTCGGCCTGAATGCCGTCCCACCAGCCGCCGATGTCCCCATAGACGTAGATGTCGGCCTCGGTGGCGTCGGCAGTGGCGGAAACGCGGGCGTGCCCCGGTCCAAGCGCCATCGGCGCGCGGTTCATCGCTTGCCCGGCAGTCAGCAGGGCGGTGTCGATCAGCGGTTTCGGCATGGTCAGTCCTCGGGCTGGCCGTCCAGCTTGGACAGGACGGTGTTCAGGTTGTCGGAGGCGCCCCGGATCAGGCTCTCGTTCTCGCCGGACAGCACCCGGCCGGCGTTCTGCCGGGGCGGTGGGCCGGGCGGTGGTGGAGGCGCGGCGCCGCCTTCGTCCGGCTTGCTGGCGGCCTCCAGCGATCCGTCGTCGCGCACCCGCGCGTAGTTGCTGGGCACATAGTGGGCGTCGCCCCCCTTGAACCCGTCCATGTCCTCCATTCCGAGGATCTGGTTCGCGGTCAGGCCGGCAACCCCGAACATCTTGGCGTAGAAATCCGCCCGGTCCTTCGCCGCGCCGCGCAGCAGCTCCGTGTCGAAGAACTTGAAATACAGGCCCTGCCGCCGCTCCTCGGGGGTCAGCAGATCGCACGTCAGCGTCGTCCCGACTCGGCGGTGCCATGGACGGACGGTGTGGACGTTGTGGGCCAGGAACATCTGCTCCGAAGAGGCATAGGTCGCCGTCTTGTCGGCGATCCCGACCATGATCGGCAGAACACCCCACTGTCGGCAGATCAGCATGTCTTGATACAGCCGGGTCGCAAGGTGCTCCGCGTCCACCCCCGTCATATCCATAGGAATGAACTTGCCGTTGCTCCCTAAAACCAGCGGCTTGCCGCTGTTCTTCCCACCGGCGTAATGGGTCTTGATCCAATTCGTCAGGCGGTTGTGTTTCGTCTCGTCCAGATCGTCGGTAACGCTGTAGACCCCCGTCGTCTGGACGCCTTGGCCGAACCGCTTGGCGTGGGCATCCTGCGCCGCATCGGCCAGCCCGATCACCTCGCGGGCCAGTTTCACCATGTTGAGGCCGTTCCGCCCGTCCCAGCTCGGCCCGCGGATATGCAGGATCCGGTCGTTCGGCACCTCCTCGCCGTTCACCCGGTAGAGCGGTGATCGATCGTATGGATCGGAGCGCTTCTCGACGGACACCTCGCCGGCCTCGAAGGGGAACATTTCGTGGATGCGACCGCGGCCGACCCTGTTGATGAAGCCGAACCCGCCGCCCTGGAAGGCGGCATGCAGCATCAGCGTCTCGCGGAACTGCTGCGTGTTCATCCAGCTACACGGCTTGAACTGCATCAGGTCGTAGAGGGGATGGTCGACGGCCTCCGCCCGATTGCCGGTAACGGGGTCCTTCCGCATCAGCTTGCAGGGGACCGTGGACACGCCGTCCGCGATCAACAGGCCGCAGCGCAGCGAGGTCGGGGTCTCCAGCGCCGTCTGCCAGTTCACATGGACGCCGGCCGACGTCGGGCCACCCCCGACCAAATCGCGCCAGAACTCTTCCGCGAACGCCGCCGCGTTCCGCTGGGAAACCTCTTCGGCCGAAGCCGCCTTCGGCTGGGGGCGGAGGTGCGCGGTGATCCAGTTCATCATGCCCATGCGCCACCCCTATTCCTCGTCCGCATCGTCGAACTCGTCCGTGTCCCACACGGAGCGAGGTTTGGCCGGCTGGCCGACCGTGCTCGGCTTGAGCGCATTCACCACCGCGTCGACGCCGTCGATTTTGTTCGGCGACATCTCGGCTTCCTTCTTCGGCAGGATCGTTCCGTCCACCCGCCGGCTGACCACGGCGTTGGAGGCCATCCAGTTCATCACCGGGTTGTTGTCGTGCCGCAGCTTCGACGGCCCAGCCTTCACCCGCGCCTCCAGTTCCTTCGCCGGATCGGTGACGTTGGTGGCGTTCTTGTGCAGCACCTCGGCGAAAGCCTCGCCGCCGTCGTTCAGCCGGCTTGCCATCATCAGCGCCGCCGCGAACTGGTCGAAGATCGCCTTGCGGGCACCGTAGCGGCTGCGCCACTCGCGAACCGTCTTCTCCACCTCGGCGTGGTCGACCCAATCGCCGGGCGTCAGGATCAGGTGGCCCTGCTTCGCCCAGGTCCGGTATGGAGCCGGCCCCTTGCCCTCGGCATGGTCGGGATGCAGAAGCACCGCCTCCGGCAACCAGAACCGCGTCTTGATGAGCAGCCGCCCGGCCTTGTCGAATGCGATCAGCGCCAGGGCGGTGATGTCGTCCTTGTCGGCGAGGTCGCCGCCGATCCAGCACTCCAGCCCGTCGAAGTCCTTCCAATCGAGCGAGTCGTCGCCGCATGCCGACCACTGCGCCATGTTCAGCCAGGCCGAGGCGGCGTTGAGCCAGACGTTCAGGCGCTTGGTCTTGAACTCGCCCTCGCTGGCGGGGCTGGCCTTCGCCTCCTTCGAGTAGCGCCGCATGCTGTCCAGCGTCGGCGTGACGCCCAGCATCGGGTTCGCCTTGATCCACACCCGCTCGTCGAAGGGGTCGTCCCCCTCGTCCAGGGTGAAGATGATGCCGAAGTAGTGGTCGGCTTCAAACACCCCCTCCAGCACCTTGCAGACGAAGGTCCGCTGCTCGTAGCAGACGCCGGCCATGTTGTAGCCGGCGGTGGTGATCGCCCAGATCATCGGGTTCTTGCGGGCGCCGTCCGCAGACCGCACCACATCGTAAAGCGCCCGGTCCTTGTGGGCGTGAAGCTCGTCCAGAATGCCGACGTGCGGGTTATGTCCGTCCTGCGTCGACCCCTTGGCGTTGATCGTCTGGATATACCCGTCGTTCTCCGAGCAAGTGACCGACCGTGCCCAGGGCGTCACCCCATAGGCTTCCTGCAGGGCCGGCGTCCGCTCCACCATCTTCTTGGCCGGGTTGAAGACCTTGCGGGCCTGTTCGCCGGTCGTGGCGCCGATGATGATCTGCGGCCCGACCTCCCCCTCGCAGCACAGGCAGTACAGCGCCACCCCGGCGGTCAGCGTCGACTTCGCACCCTTGCGGGCCATCTCGATGTAGACGCTCGAAAAGCGCCGGTAGCCGTCAGCCTTCCGCCGCCACCCGAAGATCGCCGCCAGGATGAAAATCTGCGGCGGCTCCAGGGTGATCGTGCTGCTGTGCCATGTGCCTTCGACGTGCGGCAGCTTCTCGATGAAGTCGCACACGTCGTTGGCGTGCCAGACATCCCAGCGATAGGGCCAACCCTTCCGCTTCTTGTCGTCCAGGTGCCGCTTGCATGCCAGCCGCACCCACCGGCAGGCGACGATCCGCCGGGCCACCACATCGCGGGCGTAACGGTCGGCGATGCCGGCATAGTCGCGGGCGTGGCCGGTGCTGGACTCCTTATCGACGGGTTCCGATGCCGTTGCGCGCGAACGGGTTTGTCGTTTTGCCGCCATCGCCACCCACCTTCAGCCGGCTCTTCGCACCGAAGATCCCGAACTGTTCGGCCATCTTCCGGGCCTCCATCAGGTGCGCGGCAGGCGGGACGCCGCCCGAGCGCCACGCCTCCACGATGGCGCCCTGGAGGTTGCAGTATTGCGCGAACATCGTGCTGTCGCGCTCGGTCGCCAGCCGGCCGGTCGTTACCCGGCCGATGTCGTCGATCCAAACTTCCTCGCCGGCCGCGGTCAGCCAGTCCGGCTTCGACGGCAAGACGTCGGGTTCGATCACCTCCACCTTGCCCGCGTCGCGGCATGGCTGGATGGTCCCGCGGGCCGCCTTCGTCGACGGCAGCTCGGGCTTGGGTCCACGCTTCATCGGCGGCCTCGAATTTTCCAGGGGGCCGGAAATTTAAATCGCATGCGCAGAAATTTGGCCCCCCACCGGTTCCCCGGCCCCGCCCTGGTGGAGATTTCACCCCCTCCCCCCTACCCCCTGCGGATCAGCCGCGAACCCGCCCGAAAGCCTGATCCCGAGCCGTCCGTTTGCTGTGGTGGGGGTGGCACATGGAGCGGAGGTTCGACCATTCCAGCCGCAGGTCCGGGCGTTCCCTGACGCCCTGGATGTGGTCCACGTCCGTGGCTCGCTCCCCGCATCCGGTGACGCAGCACAAGGGGTGCGCCTTCAGGAACCGCGCCCTGAGCTTCCGCCAATCGCTGTCATAGCCACGGCTGGAGGCGGAGCCTCGCGCCTGATCGTGAGCCTTGCGCTTCTGCTGCGGTGTCTTCCAACCGGGGGAGCGGAACATCGGGGGGCGTGTGGGCATGCGGTTACTTCCTCCTCCAAGGCGATGTCGCCGCATCCAGTTCCTTCGCGGCGTTCTGGATGATCCGCAGCTCGCGCTCCACCACCTCCAGCAGCGGGTTCACGTCCGCCTGATCCTTCCGCTTCACCAGCGGGCCGACGGTGCCGAGCTTGGTCTCCGCGTCCTCCTTCCGCGCCACTGCGAGGCAGTAGGTGGCAAGGATCGGCAGGTTGAACGGCGTGAGCCGCTGACCCAGAGCTGCGGCCATCTCCTGCCACACGGCGCTTGCCCGGCTGTTCGCTGCGACGCTGGCCGGAATGGGATGGGCAACCTGCGCCACTGCCGCGCCCGTGGTTTTCCCTGTGGTGCGTTTCGCCATGGTTCCGCCCCCGCTGTAGCCGGCCAAGCGCTTCAGGCCGCTGTCCGGGCTTCTGTCGCGCCGACGCGGCCTTCCCGTTCAGCCGTGGTGGTGGGGGCTGGCGCCGGCGCAGCGAAACCGCCCACGGCACCCACGGCAAGGCACCCGTCGGTAACGCCCCGCAACAGGGGCCGAACGAACCGGGAGGCGTCGGCGTACCCTTCGGCGACGGCTTGCCGCTCCACCGCGTCCGCCACATCGGCGATGCTCTGGGAAAGGGGCTTGCCTCTCATGATCACGCCACTTCCTTGCGCTCGGTGAGGACGGCGTGGGTGAGGCTGCGGAGGTCTTCGGCCACAGCCCGCACGTCTTCGGCCACGCCTTCCACGGTGCGGGCGATGGTCGCCATCGAGGCCGCCGTCTCCGCCTGGGATTGCGCCGTGAGTTCCAGCGCCTTCACCACGGTCCCCGCATCCGGGCCGGGGATCGGTCGGCGGGTCCAGACCAGCAGCCCGAACACCACGGTCAGGGCGGCGATGGCGGCAAGCTGGGCGGTTGGGGAAAGCCCGGCAATGTGGGTCAGCGTGGAGCCGACATCGGGCAGGGGGATGTTTTCCATGGGCGGCGTCCTTCGGGGCGGGTTCTGTGGGGTGAAAGGGGTAGGGGTTAGATCTCTCTCTCCCTCTCCCTCTCTCTTGGATGCAGTCACAAAGTCTGTGACAGACATTGCGACAGCCGTTGCGGCATGCCCTGTGTCAGGGGTTGTGACCGGGTGTGTCGCGCGTCAGCGACACATGCGGCGGTTGGCCGGAAAATCTCTCCGAGGTAGCGATTTTCCCTCTCGCTCCTCCGCCGCGCTCTCCGTAGGGTGCAACCAAGGCGAGCGAACAAGCCGCCACGAATTGAACCCCTGATAGCGAACCAAGGAGAAAGCCATGACCGCCACGTTCACCAGCAAGACCGCCGCTTCCAAGGCCGCCCGTGCTGCCGGTTTCGAGGATGGCACCTTCACCACGGTCCAGACCGAGGGCGGTTGGACCTACCAGGGCACCGAGACTCCCCCCACGCTGGCGCTGGTGCCGCCCGCTGGCGAGCAGGGCACCGAGCAGCCGCCGCAGGACGACACCGCGACCGGCGGGCAGGCCGACGAGCAGCCCACCCCCGCGCCGCAGGGTGACGCGCTGAAGGCGGCGCCCAAGGTGACCTTCACCGGCTCGGCCTTCCCCACGGTGGACCACGCCATCGCCTGGGCGAAGTGCGACGGGTTCGCGAAGAACCGCATCAAGGTGGAGCCGGTGCTGGGCGGGTTCCTGTTCCGCCCCTTGGCGGAGGGGGAGAAATACGAGGCCGCCGGCTCCGCCCCGCGCGCGGCGGGCTCCGGTCCCGCCTTTCCCGCCCCCGGAACGAAAAAGCGAATCCTGATCGACATGGTGTGCCGCGAGGGTGGCACGACCATGAAGGAACTGGAGGATGCTGTCGGTTGGAAAAAGTGCAGCGGCACCCTCAACGAGTTGGATGAGACCTTCGGCCTCGAACTCGAATACCGGAAGAAGGGCAAGGAAGGTCGCTATTACGGCACCTTCCCGGCGGCCTACGCCCCGGCCAGCGCTGAACCGGAACAGGCTGCCGCTTGACGCCACACCCACGGCACCACGCGAAGGGGCGGGCTTTCCCGCCCCTTTCTGCTGTCCTGATATTCCGTCCAGAAACAGGACGCTTTTTCTGTTGCGCTGTATCCAAAAACTGGATATAAATTCTTCATTCACAACGGGGGCGACGATGGGCAAGCTGCTGACGGGTTCAAACTGGTTTCTGGAGGTGCGCATTCGGGAGCATTTCCCCTGCCACTTCCATGTGATCGGCAAGGACTTCGAGGCGCAGATCGACGTCGAGACCTTGGAACCCATCGTCGGCACCATGCCCCGCGCCGTGGCGAAGGAGGTTCGGAAATGGGCTGAGGAGAACCGCCAAACGGTCGTCGCCGAATGGAACAAGTGCAACCCGGCGCGCCACTACACCCTCAAGACGAAGGAGGAACCCAATGAATAACCCGCCCCGGATCGAAACGGTGTCCATGAAGGGCACCGTCCTAACCGTCGGATGGCAGGACGGCACCGTCGATGACATCGACATCGCCGGTTGGCTTGCAACCCCGGCTCCGCCGGAGGCCGACATCCTGAACGATCCTGCCGTGCTGGCGAACCCGCACGTCGCCCATTGGGGAACCGTGGTGGCGTGGGACGAGTCCGGGGATGTCGGCATCGACCACCACCACCTCCGGCTTATCGCCGCAGAGCAAAAGCCCTTCGGCCCGTCAGAGCTTTCGGTGTGGCAGTCGAGCTTGAACCTGTCCAACCAAGGCGCGGCCGCTCTGCTGGGCGTGGGGGTCAGCACCTTCCACACCTACAAGAACGGCTCCACCACGATCCCGCCGTCCATCAAGATCGCCTGCCGAGCGATTGCGAAGGACCCGGTTCTGTTCGAGGCGCACTATAAGCCCACCCCGAAGCGAGGGAGGCCGCGCAAGGCGGCATAGCCCACCCGCATCACCGAGCAACCCGATTTCGTCGGGTTGCCGCACCGAGCCGCGTTCCTCCGGGGACGCGGCCTTTCGGCGTCTGCGCTTCCCTGATGCGTGGGAATTGTCAGTCTTGAGGCCAAGGGGCGGAACCGAGAGCATCGGCAATGCGCGAGGCTTCCCGCGCCAGCAATTCCACAGCACCCATGCGGGTGGTCGCGTCGTTCAATCCGAGCTTGCGCAGAGCTTGCGCGGTTTCGAGTTGCGCGTCTGCGAGCCGGGTGATCGCATAGGCGACCGCAAATGCCCCATCGCGGGAGGCGCGGTCTTCAATGGCCGCCTCGATCTTCTCGTTCTTCATGCGCATAACCTCCCTTGAGGACGGGGGCTCTCGTTCGTTCGCGCAAGAGGCCCCCGTAGGTCTACGAAACGAAAATCAGACCCCCGGACCCCTCCCGTAGGTCTACGAAACCTTCGCGGCATCCCCACCGGCGGCCAGCGCCTGGACCAGACCGTTCAGCGGGGCGCGCGGCTCGAACTCCGTCCCACGGCCGACTCCGTAGACCGGCCGGAACCGGCAGGCGGGATAGGCCATGGAGAGGCACACCAGCGTTTCGCCGGATCCGGTCGGAACATCGAAGGTGCCGGCCGGCAGATCGCCCAGGTCGGCCCGCAGCGCCTCCGCCACCGAGGCCATGACCGGGAAGGCCAGATGACCGCTTGTCGCGTCGAACAGGTGCGGCCACGCCCGCGCGATCTCCGGCGCCGTCCACCAGCGCCCGGCCGACAGATCACCGCCGGGCGCGATCTCGACCACGAAGAGGCCCGCCTCCTTCAGCGCCCGGCTGGCGTTGCCGCAGGAGAAGCACACGACACCCGGCAGGCCCGCCTCGCGGACATGCTGGGCGATCACCGCGGCGCGGAGCGCCTTACGGTGCGGGATCGTCAGGGGCGACATCGCCCACCTCAATCTCCTGCGGGAACTCCGCCTTGATCCGCCCCGGGTCTCCACCGAAGAAGCACAACACGTTCTGGTGACCGCGTCCGAGCTTTCGGGAGGCGGTGAACTGCCGGCCGGCTCGGAGCGCCAGGCTACCGATCGGTGTCGCCAGCACAGCCTCGTTGTAGAAGCCGAGGCCGGCGTCGAGGAAACAGGCGATGTTGTCGCCGAGGAAGTTGCGGTAGAAGCCCCGCTCGTCCCGGACATCGCCGATCTTCACCACGGCGAAGCGGTTGGGCTTCAGCCGGCCGCACGCCTGTCGGAAGATGTCCCGATACCAGCTGATGAAGCGGTCGTAACTTTCGAACGCCGAGCCGTCCTTCTCGCCCTTGGAGTAAATCTCCAGATCGTAATAGGGCGGGCTGGTGAACACCAGATCGTAGAGGCGGCCGGCGGGCAACAGGCTGTCGATCTTGGCGCTGTCGCCTTCGATCCACACCGGCTCATGCCGAACCTGCGCCAGCCGTTCGGGCGGCAGCCTGTCGCGAACCTTCAGCCACTGCGCCCGGTTCGCCTGCACCTGTTCGCCGCGCAGTTCCACGCCGGTATAGGCATAGCCCAGCGTCGCGGCGATGACGCCCTTGGTGGCCTCCCCACCGAACGGATCCAGGATGGCCGCACCAGCGCCGGGGGTGAACCACCGGAACACCAGCTCGGCCAGCACCGGGTCGAAGGCTGAGCCGCCCACGGCGCTTCCACGCCGCATCCAGTCGGTGGCGACGTTGGTGTCGGGGAGGTGTTCCCGCCCTTCCTCCGCATGCACGCCAAGCGCGGTCCAGGCGGCCTTGCGGTCGCGCCAGTAGCCTTGCTTGGCGTCCAGAACGGTGAAGGGCGGCACGCCGAACCGCTCCACCAGCGACTTGCCGCTCGCCCCCGCCTTCGTGTCAGCGCCGGCCCCATCGGCGCAGAGCGCTTCAAGGTCCGCCGCGTCGAAGCCGATGGCGTCCATGTCGACACCGAGGCCCTGTAGGTCTGCCAGTTCTGCGCCCAGCAGCGCGTCGTCCCACCGGCCGAGTTCGGACAGGCGGTTGTCGGCGATGACGTAGGCGCGTCGCTGTTCTGCCGAAAGGTGGGCCAGCGCCACCGTGGGGGCGGTCGCGGCGTCGGGATGGTTCGGGATGGACAGGCCGCGGTCTCGCACCAGCTTGGCCGCCGTCCAGGTGCCATGCCCGGCCACCAGCGTGCCATCGTCGCCGATCAGCAGCGGCCGGGTCCACCCGAACTCGGTCAGGCTGGCGACCAGCCGTTCGATCTGTTCGGGGGAATGCGTCTTCGGGTTCCGGTCGTAGGGCTTCAGCCCTTCGAGCGGAAGGTAATCAATCCTGATCCCAGGCTTCACAGTGAACTCCGCGCCAAGACGCGGACACGCGAAAAAGACCGGCGCGACTCCATCGCCCGGTGAAAAGCAGTTGCGGTGTCCGAGTCGGTCTTGACCTGAACGGGTTACTGCGTCCGTATGCGCCCCGTCGCCTCGCGAGCGATGACGGGATGGACGATCAACCGGCTCTGGTCGGACGTGCGGGTCTAGCGCTCGCGGTGAAAGGGTGCGTCACCACCCGTGTAACCCCCGTCTCCGGTCTCCACCGGCTGGGCATGAAAAAGCCCCGCATCTCGTATCCGAGTTGCAGGGCTGATTTTCACGCCCCCCTTTCGGGGGCATATCGAAAGAAGCACGAAGTCGTATCCGCGTCAACTATTTCGGGTTGGCGCGGCGCTTTAGCTCCGTTTTGGCTACCGCATATAGGTCTGACATCGTATCCCCAACGGCTACATATAGCCGGTCGCCCAGCTTGATCGAGCGCCACATGCGCCGCTGCTGCTCCTGCCGATCCAGCCCGTCAAGGTCTTCGGTCACGGTCATAGGCACCGGGATCCCGTCTGCACCCAGCACATGGGTGCGGGTGACCGCGCTGGGCAGCCGGTAGACATCACCCACGGCGTCCAGCCCGATCCGCAGAGCGATCTTCGCGCGGCGGAGGATGTTCTGGTTCGTGCTGGCGACAATATCGGTGATCGCCCGGTCCAGCAGCACCACCCCCTCCACCATGGTCCACGGGCTGGTCCCCTCGTAGGAGGGCATGGCTTGGCAGGTTTCGCGGGCAAGGTTCAGCCGGCTACCCGCGTCGATGGCGAAGTCTTCCCATGAGCGGCCCGCGCTATCGTCGACCACCACCGCCTCGTCCTTCGGCTCGCGGGCGCCGGCTACCACCTTGGCGTCCTGCGCCATGCGGTCCCCTGCCTCCCACTGGCGGGTGGTCAACAGATCGCGCTGCCGGATCACACCGAGCGCGGACAGGGCGCGGGCGCGCGTCTTGCCGGCGACCGCCGTCTGCTCCACCACCCGGCCGCGTGCCGCGCGGTGCTGGTTCGGCGTGGTGGAGCCGACGCGCGCCACCTGCTCGGCCTGCACCACCTGCTCGGCGTCCTTCACGCCCTTGGCTTTCGCCAGCAGGATCTCGGTGACCAGTTCGGTCACGTCTTCCACGCCGCCTTCAGCCCGGCGGTAATGGCGGCGGAGGAGCACCCGGCCGCGCTGCTCCACCTCGGCCGTGTAGACGTCGGGGAGGTCCGTCCGGCGCTGGGCCGGCGCGGTCAGCGTGAGGACGACGGGCAGGCTGGCGGGGGCGTCGTCGGCAGGGGCGGGGGTCTTCGTGGCGGGCTTCATGGGGGCACCTTGGTAATCAGGGGCTACTGGAGGGGCTGGGCGGGGCCACCGGTCACAGCAACTCGCGTTGGGGGAAAATCTCTGCGATCAGGTCGGTCGGCGCTTCGCAGCCGCGTTCGTCGGGCTTTGCGCCCCAGGCGGGCAGCCAGACCGATTTGTCGCGCCATTCGGTCAGCCGCAGCCGCCAGACCGGACGGGTAGCCGGCGAGGACCGGCCGAACATCGGCTCCCGCTGGCCGGCCGGAGCCGTTGGTTCGGACAGCGCAAGGCCGCTGCGGGAGGCGGTCAGTTCGGGGAATGGCGCCGAGCGGGCGTCAAGCTGGGCTGCAATCCGGCTGTTGAACCACGCAAGGGAGCCGACCGGCTCTTGCTTCAGCTTCTTGCGGCGGGCTTGGACGCTGATGAACAGGCCCTCGCATAGCGCCAGATCCACACCCTGGTCGATCCAGGCGGCGGCCATTTCCTGATCGGTCTCGGCCGGCCGGCGGCGGGCGTGCTGCGGGCCGAATGCCTCCACCAGGGCAGCGTCGAAAGCGTCGATGATCGCTGTCGGGCTGAGAACCGTCCTATCTCCATTTCCCGCGTCTGCTGTAGCAGCAGAAGCAGCAGCTATAGCAGCTATATTCGGGGCAACGACGTTGAGGGGAGGGGGCAACGACGTTGAGGGGACAGGGCAACCACGTTGAGGGGAGGGGGTAACGGCGTTTGGCCCTCCCCCCAACGTCGTTGAGGGGGTAGGGGGTAAACGTGGTTTAGGGGGTAGGGGTATGACGTTGCTCCCTCCCCCCAACGTCGTTGAGGGGGTAGGGGGTAACGTCGTTAGGGGGGTGCCGGGCGCGCGGCGTGCGGAGAGGGCGTCGAGCATGATCCGGTATTCGCGCGGCCGGTGGGTGCTCTGGTCCTCCAGCGCAACCAACGACAGCACGCCGAGCGTGACCAGTTCCTGAACGGCCTTCCGCGTCGCCACCTCGGACATACCGACGGCGGCGGCCACGGATCCGATGCTCGGATACACGCGGGTGCCATCGTCGGCGGCGTAGCGTGCCAGCCGCAGCAAGACGAATTTCGGCGTGCTTCTGATGTCGGCCGCCCAGACCATATCTTCGACTGGTTGGCTCATGGATCGCTCCTGTGTGTCGGCCGCTCGGCTCTATGCATCGCCGTGCGGGTCCAGGGAGGCGGCGGAGGAAACCGGCAGTTTCTCCAGGATGGTGAGGCTCCGGCGCTTCGTGATCCCGCACGGGCGCCAGCCGGCACGGAGGAAGCAGTTGCCGGGGGGATTGCCCTTCACCTTGCGCGGGTTGACATAGGTGTAGAGGCGTTCTCCCGGCCAGCGCTTCCAGGCCAGTTCTTCAGCGGCGAGAATCAATTCGCTTGCCACCCCAGCCCCTTCGTTGCGGAAGATCGCGCAATTCACGCCCTGTTGCCCGTCGCGGCTCTCGAACTTCCGCCAAGCGAACAGGGCGCGGGCGCACGGCGTCAGCAACACCATCTTGTAGCCCGGCCCGACGTAGAGCTTCGGATCTCTGCCATCGGCGTAGACATAACGGGAATAGTGGCGTTGGAAGAGGGCAAGGCCGGCCGGATCGCCGTCCTTCACCTCGATCCACGTTTCGCCGTGAAGGGCGAAAAGGAGCTGCGGGGCAGGCGGGGGAGCCGGGGCTTTCACCGGCGCACGCCGCGGGCGGGATGGGGCGCTCACTTTCGCCTCCCGTTGCAGCCGCTCGGCCGCATCGGACAGGCAGAGAGAACGCGCCCGGCAGGTGGGGGACTCCACCAGCGCCTCCCGAGAGAGGCGCTGAAGGAACTCCACGCTGAATGTCACGCCCTGCGCTATGTCCAGCGGGACGGGCATCTACACCTCCCCGCCCTTGCCGGGCCGCTGCTCCAGCTTCACGCGATGCACGATCTCCACCTTCTCGGGGATCGACATGGCGATGACGAAGCAACCCACGATGATGGCGCAGCTGATCTGCTGGGCGGGCGGCAGGCCCTGCCAGCCCCACATGCACACCAAGACGAAGCCCCACCCAAGGGCGGTACGGCCCCGCGCCCACAGCCGGCGCAACGCCGCTGTCAGGCGCTGCCAGCGCGTGCGGTGCTGTTCCATGGCGTCAGCCCTCCCCGCCAGCGCTGGGAAGCGTGGGCGGCCATGTGATGGACTCCACGCGCTTCAGCGCATCATCCACTGTCCAGAGGGGCGGCTGCTGGGTATCGGAATGGGGTCTGACGGAGGCGAGCACGCGAGCGAAGACGCCGGCCGCGCTCAGGTCCATCGGCTGCTTCTGAGAGGAGAGCTTCGGGCTTATCACCATGTCCCGCTTCAGCCCCTCCATGAGCTGCCGCAGCAGCGCGGGGGAAGCTCCAGCCGTGGCGTTGCAAAGCTCCTTCAGCCCCGCCGGTGACAGCGAATAGGGCTGGAGGTATCGAACGAGGATCGCCTGCCGGCATTCGTCATCCGGCTCCACGATGTCGAGATGAAGGCCGAAGCGGCGCCAGATCGCCGGATCCACATCGTCGGCCCGGTTCGTTGCCGCCAACATGGTGCCTGGGAACTGGTCGATCTTCTGAAGCAGCGCGATCACGATGGCGTTGCGTTCCTGTCCAGCGCTGCTTTCGGCGGCGCGGCGCTTGGAGCAAACCGAGTCGAACTCGTCCAGGAACAGCACACAGCTATCCGCCTGCTCAATCACGGCGTCGAACAGCGCATTGATGTTCTTCCCCGTCTCACCGAGGTAGCAACTCGTCAGCGAGGCCATATTGACAACCACCAGCGGCAGGCCGAGGCGGGCGGCGAGGTGGTGCGCCAGCGTGGTTTTCCCGCAGCCGGGCGGGCCGAACAGCAAGGCGGAACGCCTGGGCTTGAGGCCCACCGCCTGCAACTCCTTCACGGACCCCAACTCGACGCGCCACTGGTGAACAGCGGCCCGGATCGGCCGGCTGAGGATGGGCGCCTCGGCCTCGCTGGGCATCAACACCTCCGCAAAGCGGCGGATGGCGGTGTTCGGAACAAAGGCTTTGGACATCATCAACCCCGCTTCGAGAAGTCGTCGTCTAAGTGCTGCCAGTCTTCTTCGGCCGGCTCGGCGTCATCGGCCTGCGGCTCGGGCGGCTTGCGCGATCCGGCCCCCTTCCGGCCGCCCTTGCCCTTCTTGTTGGGGGCGGGCGTGGGTTCGGGCGCGGGTGGCTGAAGCTCGGGCGGAATGTCCATCCCGTCGGAGCCGGTGGCTTCGCACCATCCCAACTCCCAATGGGCGCGGTTCGGGTCCGATGCAGCGAAGGGATTGGCCGTCATCGGCACGCCGGCCAGTCCGTCCTCGTGCCCCTTCGCTTTCGCCTCTTCCGGGGTCATCGCCGCCGGCTGGGCAGCGCCGCCCTGGTCCGATCCGGCATCGTCGCTCGAACCGTCGTCATCCGGCTTCGACTGGTCCAGATGGTCCTCCAGGTCCGTTTGATCGGGATCGGCTTCCGCCTCGTCCTTCTTCTTCCCTTTGGGCGGTTTCGGGTTGAGCGGGATATCGCGGTTGGAGCCTTCGCCGTACCCCAACGCTTCCTTGTAAAGATCGAAGATCGCTTCCGCTTCCTGTTGACTGGCCGCGTCTCTCTCGCGCTCGTCCATCCAAGTGATGATCTTTCGCATCACCTTCGTGCTGAAGCCGACCGCCTTTGCCTCGGCGAAAATGGCCTTGATGTCTTCCTGAATAGCCTTGATTTCGGCCCGCAGATTTCTAATGCGGGTAACCAAAGCCCGCAGCCGCTCGGCCGCAGTCCCCCCTACGTCTGACATGACTTCACCTCAGTAATTCTCAGGTTGGGATGCAGCGCCTCCAAGAGGCGCTTCTTCAGCTTGTAGACGTCCGTCAAGTAGCCTTTGGCATCCTCAAGGACGAAAACGCCTTGACTTGTGCGGTAACTGAAATCGCCGATGTATGTGCAGACCAACACGCCGTTGACGTGGAGCGGAAACTTTGGCTGTCGCACCAGTTCCCGGATCAGCCCAAGCCGCTCCCGCTGGCGAAGCACAGACCAGCGGTTGGCCTCCAACGCGCTCGCGAAGCTGATCCCGTCGACCACCGTGCGGCGGGCGCGATACTTGCTTTTCGGCTCCGCCGGCTGCTGGCCGACGCCTGCGGCCCGCAGAAGCCGCTGCTCGCGCTGGGCGATCAAGAACGCCTCGATCTGCCGTTGCGCCGACGGGCCGAGCGACGGCACATGCGACGGCACATGCACGCCCTGCCCCTTGCTGCGACCACCGCGGCGGGCCATCACCACCTCCAGAGGTAAGTCGGGAGGAACGGCATGTGCAGCGCCGCCAGCTTGGCCGCGAGCCGATAGTCCGGCCGCTCGCGGATCCAGTCACGCCACCAAGATTGGCGGCAGTCCATGATCCAGTGCAGCGCTGGACGGCGCCATTCCGGGTGTTCCGACAGCGCGTAGAAGGCGGCCACCTCGATCCGGTCGACGGCCGGGTCGTTGAGGTGCTCCAGCACCGCCGTCAGGGTCCGCGTGATGCGGGCGCCCATTTCCGACGGTTCGTCGCAGTAGCCCGGCCCCGGCCGACTGCCAGCACGAATAACCCCGTCGATCATGGACAGCAGCGCGGGTGCCCGCTGGCGCCAGCCAGGGAGGCCCGACACGCGGGCGCACCAGCTATCCAGCGCCTGGGAGTCAGGCTTCGGCAGGCGGGCCACCAGCGCCGGGTAAACCGGCGGTAGGGCAGCCGGCAGCGGCCGGGGGGTATTCGGGATCCAGTGGTAGCGCACCAGCAGCTCGCCAATGGAAGGCGTGCCGCCGGCCCGTTCGGCGTCTTCGGCGTCCAGCACGAACGCCGCGCGCTTCTCCGCCCCGTAGATGCCATGGTGGAGCGCGGTTGCGGCATGGCTCCACACCAGCCGCTCGCCGCCAGCACCGTCGGGGACGACATCCACCTCCACGTCCGTGCCCCACGGCGTCTCTATGGTGCGGCGGGTTCCGGTCATCGTCCGACCTCCAAGGCAAGCGAGAGGTCGCGGCGCAGAATGGAGGAACCGTCCCTCTCTGCGACGACGGCGAAGCCGAACCGAACCCACGTAAGCGGGCGCTTGCTGGAGACGTAGATCAAAGCATCAGGCATTCCGTCCGCGACCATTCCGAGCGCGGCCACAGCCACCCGAATGACGTCCATCCGGGCTTTGATCAGTTCGGTCCCGACGCCTTTACCGCGGTGCGTCGGCAACGTCGCAGCCGGCCCGAGCAACCAATGTCGGCGGGAGTCCCCCAACGGCCCATAGGCGCCGATCCCGACAACTTCGCCGTCCCGTTCAGCAACGAAAAACCAGCGCCGCTCGTAGCGAAACCGCATCATGGCGTAGAGCGTGCCTTGCGGTAGCCACGGCAGAAGCGGAGCGAATTGCGGCGCCAGTGTCGACGCCTCATCTTGGCGCATCGGGCGGATCATGCCGGCACCTCTTCGGCCTGCTGGGCACGAGCGGCCAGCGCCGCGCGGATCGTCGCCTCCGGCATGGGCGGGCGGGCGCCATCGGTCTCGTACCGATCGAGCAGCCGGAGGAGCTGCATGTCGGACATCAGCCGTGCCTGGTCTTCCCAAGCTGGGTAATCGCCGGGCTGCTCCAGGGCGCGGCGGCACGGGGGAATGTGGCGCCAGCGGGTATCCGAGAAGCCGCGGATGAACACCACCCACGCATAGGAGGTCGCGGTGGATGCTTCTTGCGCCACATAGCCGGCAACCATCGGCAGGCGCTCGGCGAACTGTGCGATCAGGGCGGGCGGGTGCTGCTGGAACAGGTTGAAGCGCTCCAGCGTCTCCATCCAGGTTCCGCGGACCAGCATGGCGCAGCCGTACCGGGCCGATTGCTTTGACCAAGCGGAGCGTTGGATCTTCATTCGGCCCGTTGACATCGCACCAGACGGGCGCCTGAGGCGGCTTCCACTCGGGCGGCGGCAAAGCCGGATCCACATTGTACGGGGGCTGGATCATGCCGCCCTCCGCCGGCCAGCGCCGCGCACCCGGGTCTCGTGCGCCAGCGCAGCGCCGAAGTGGTCGGCGATGATCTGGTTAACCTTCACCACGAGGTCCGGCCGGCGGAACAGCACATGGACGTTGCAGTTCTTGAAGGTGCGGATCAGGAAGTATTCGGTTTCGACGGTGCCGCCGAGCTGCTGGCGGGACACCTCCGACACCATCGCCGCAGCGTCGCCGCAGTGATCCTTGGGTGGCTTCTCGTCCACGATGTGGAAGATGCGGTCCAGGTCCCGCATTTCCTCACGGCTGCCACCATGGTGGTTCCAGCCGCCATACTCGGACAGGGCGCGGTTGAAAATCAGCTTGTCGCCCAGGCGATAGGCCGGGTTGCTGGCGAACTTCCGGTCCAGGCGCATGAACAGGTTGATGACGCCGCGCTTGAAGATGGCATCCGACTCAGCCGTCAGGCGGGCGAAGGTGGCGACGAGGTTGTCGCGCGTCACTTCCGCCGGATCGGTGCGGTTCTGGTCCCTGAACGCCGCAACCTCCTTGGCGTCCATAAGGTTCAGTAGGCCCAGCGCTCCCATGATGTGGTTCCAAACCGCGCCGTCGAGGTTTCGGCGTATTTCTTCGACCACCTTGTCGGTTCGGCCCTGCTCAATATCGTAGCCGCCATTATTCAGCGCGCTTCTGAGGCAGGGGTAATCGGTGCCGCCCACCTCCTTGTGAACTCGCACAGCTTCGGCCAGCATCTGGACGCCACGGGTATAGAGGTCGAGCGCCCGGTTGCGCTTCGCCACGATTTCGTCGGCCGATCCCTTGCGGATCAGCTCGGTTCCCTTCGCCTCGATCATGACCGCGCCCCCTCGGCGGGCAGCCGGTCAATGTTGCAGTGGTGGACCTTGCAGGTCAGCGCGACGACGAACGGGTTTGCATCCCAGGCAGTTGCGCCGTTGATGCTGTTCCATAGGTCGCGGAACCAGCCGCGCGGGTCCATGCCGGAAAGTTCCTCGTAAGTCTGCGCCGGGCACCCTTCGGCGAGCGCGTCCTCCTCGCTGATGTCCTGGAGGCGCTGAACCCGCACATCCTCCACCACCAGGGTCAGACGACTTGCCCACCTGGGCATGTGGATCGAAGGCCGCCAGGGGCCATCTGCGCCGAGCACGTCACCGAGCCAGTGATGCCACGTTGCCCCTGGGCACCGGTCATAGTTGAAGGACGGCCCCCGCCCCTCATCAGGCCCGTCCCATGCATTGATCTCGACAAAATCGGGAGTGGCGGCATAGGCGATCTGCGGGCCGTCGCCGGTCATGCCCGTCTGCCAGTTTTCCCGCACCCACAGCCGGTCGCCGACCGCATAGCGGATCAGGTCGATGTTGCCGGGCTTCAGGAGAAATGACGGCCCGAATACGCCCAAGGCGTCCAGTGCCGCGGGCTTGGTGATGATCCTCCTCGTCTGCGTCTTTCGGCCGGCGAGCAGCGCCTGGATCATCGGCGCGCTGAAAATGATGGGAATGTCACGCGGCATGGGGCACCTCGGTTGTGGCCGGGGGGACCGCTTTGCGGCTCTTGGCGCAGAAGCGAAGGCCGTGCAGGGGGCAGGTGATGATCCCGTCGGCCGGCACGGAACCCAGGCGGAACCCGCGGTGCGGGCAGATCGGGCCGTGGTCGGTGTCGACCATCGCGGCCTCTCCCATGTGCCGGCGCAAGGACAGCACCGGCTCCAGCCCCGCGAACTGGTAGGTGATCGTTGCCGCCACGCACCGGAGGCGGCGGTACTCGATGGGCGGGTGTGGCACCGCGCGCCGCGTCAGCCCGAAGTCGATGGTGCAAAGCGGATAGTTCGTCGCCATGCCCGGACGGATCTCGGTCTTCTTCGCTCCGAAAGTCCGCTGCATCGCGCCCGACCAGAAGCGCGTGTCGATGTGGTAGTGCTCCCACGGGAACCCGAAGTGTTCTGCGTCCGTGTGCTTGGGGCCGAGCACCGGCCAGTGCCCGACCTTGCCGGAAAGCGGGTATTCGATGGTCGGGACGAGGTAGAACCGGCCGACAACCGGCGGCTCCATCAGCTCGTCCACCTTCTGGATTTTCTTCTTCCGGGCCACAGTCAGCCCTCCTGTTCATTGGCCGGCGCGCGGCGACGCGCGGACTCGGCCGCCTGGAGCGTTTTGATCGTCAGGGCGTTGTTGGTGTAGGTGCGCCACAGCTTCGGCATGGTCCGGAGTTCGTCGCCGAAGGTCCGCATGAGGCGGGCATTCTCGGCCTCCAGTTGCTGAATGGAGGCCATCACGCGCCCCCCTTCAGAACCGGAACCCCGTCCCAAAGCTGGCCGTCCAGCAGCCGGCCGGCGGCCTTCTTACCGAGGCGATCCAGCACCCAAGCATCGGAGCCATAGGCCATAAGCCCTGACGTGATCCCGCCATCCGGTTTCACGATGACCGACCGGCGCGCATCAAGCAGATCATCCCGCTCGGCTTGCCGGCGCGGCGCCCACTCCCCCCACTGCTTGAACATGTACGGGATGCCATGGGCGGCGCAGAAATCGCGGGCGGCCCGGTGCCAATCTGGATGGCTCGGCCGCGCACCGTGCCCGCTCTCACCACCAGAAATCAGCCACTTCAGGAACTGCCAACCGGTCCAGTCCACCAGCCCCAAAGCGGGTTCGTAGCTGACGAAGGTGTTCCAGCCGGCGGCGGCGATCCGGAGCATGTGCGGGTGGCGCTCGTTCGCGCGTGCTTGGTCTTCGGCGGTGCAGCCGATCAGCACGTTCGGAAGCGGCCAGGGGAAGGGCGTTTCATCCTCCTCCCAGCGCGATCCCTCACGGTATTCATCGTCAATGTGCTTGCGGACGGAGCCGAACAGCTTCCACACCCGGTCAGGCGTGTTGAGGTACTGCGCTGCCCGTTCTGGCCTCTTGGTCAGCACTTGGAAGGTGTGGCGGCTGCCCAGCGCCATCACGGCGAACAGGCGATCAAGGAACTCGTCGGGCACGGCCTCGTGGAAGACATCGCCCATGCTGGTCAAGAACCAGCGCGCCGGGCGCCGCTTGTTGAGCGGGGCCAGAACATCGGCCTCCGACAGGTTCACCTTGCCGGTCCACTTCCCCCTGCCGCCCGAGCGGGTGGCGAGACCGGCATACTTCGCCATCCCCATAGCCTCCAACCGGGCGGCCATGGGCGCGGCGTAGCAGTTGGCGCACGCGGGGGACTTCGCCGTACACCCGACGATGGGCGTCCAGGTGTGATCGGTCCATTCAATGACGGAGCGTTCAGCCATGGGCCACCCCCGCTCCCTCGTTCGAGGGAAGGGCGGCGAGCGCGGCGGCCAGTTGCAGGCGCATCCGCTCGATGGCGTGCCGCTCCATCATTTCGTCGTGGCTGGCGCCGCTCCACAGCACCTGCTCCTCCGGGTGACGGGTGACGTCGCGGAGGACGTGCGGAGCCGTGAAATCCGGGCCGTAGCTGAAGCCCTGGATGCGGTCGGTCTTGCCGGCCTGGATGGCGGTACGGCACATTTCGTCGGTGATGACCGGCAGGGTGCTCTTGCTCGTCATGGGAATCACTCCGCGGCCTGGGGGGTGGGAAGCTGGCAAGAGGTGTCGACGGCCAGCGCCACGGTGACGGGCTGGACCCAGATCGGATCGGAACTGAGCAGGAAGCTCTCGCCGGCCCAGGCCAACAGCAGGGTCCGGGCGATCACGCCCATCATCGCCTGTGCGGCGTCGGGAGGGACCATGTTGCCGATGTGCTCGCGCCACAGGCTGTCCGAGGCGCCAGCCAACTCCAGGCCCGGCCGGTCGAAGTCGACCAGCGACTGGAGGGCCGCCAGTTCCAAGGTCGTGAAGGGGCGATGCCACGTCCCATCCATGGCGCGGATCACGGCGACGAGCTGCTGGTTCGGGGCGGGCAGTTCCTCCGCCTCGTCACCCGTGGCCGGCCGGGGATCGGCGACGGACCAGCGCCCGTTGTCGTGCTGGCCGGAGCCGGTCACGGCGCCAGCGGTATCCCGCATGTTCAGCACGCCATAGTGACCGCCCGTCACATAGCTTTCGCGACCGTCGCGGAAAGCCTCCGGTCGCGGGTCGGCGACCGCCAAAGCGCCCGAGGTAAAGCCGTGGCTGGAGGACGAACTACCGGTGATGGTCAGAGAGGTCTGGTCGTACCCAATCACCCGCAGCTTGCTGGTATGAGCGCGCGGATTCCAGGAGCAGCGCGGGTCGGCCACAGCCAACCCGCCAGAGGTCGGACCTTGGCCGGCGGATATGGTGGGAGCAGCCTCGCGCGTGCTGACCACCCGGTAGACATTCGCGAACCGAGGCTTGTCCCCATAGCGGGGGTCGGCAATCGAGAACCCGCCCTGGCCCGGCGCCTTGACATTGATGACGGAACCGGTCGACTGACCCCACCGGCGGACGCCATACTGCTGGTAATCGGCATGCCCCTGGCGCATGCGAGGATCGGCGACGCTGAAGGAGCCGGTCATCGGGCGCGCATTGCCGGTGACGGTGCCAGGGGTATCGCCCCAGGCGTTCACGCCGAGGATGCCGTTGTGGCAGGCGCTGAACGTCCGGACGTCCGCCACGGTGAACTTGCCGTTGGAGGGCAGAGACTCACCAGCCACCGTTCCCGTCGCCTCACCCCACTGGCAGACGCCGAGGGCGCCACCGCGAAGCGGGTGTTCCGGCACGAGGCCGTAATCGGTCAGCACCCCATTTGCGACGTTCAGCTTGTTCAGCGAGCGCCAGTCGGACCCGGCCTCCACGAACGCCAGCCGTATCCAGGTCTTCATCTGGAGGCGTGGGACGCGGTGCATCGGCCCGCCCAGCTGATCGCCCGGCAGCGGCAGGCGCTCCAACACCTCGCCCACGCTGCGGAGCGGGCGCTTCGGTGGTTCATAGAGGAAGGGCGGTACCTTGGCGATGTGCCGGGCGACCATGAGGAAGCGCTTGCGGCTCTGGGCCAACCCGCCAATTTCTCCGCAGTCGTGCGCGGTCTCCGCAATGGCATAGCCATAGGCCCGGAGCATCCCGCCGATCCGGTCCAGCAGCCGGCGGGACCGCTGCGCGATGCGCGGCACGTTCTCGAACAGCAGTATCTCGGGCGGATCGTCCGCCCAAGCCTCCATGGTCAGGAAGACCGCGCGGAGAGCCAGCTCGTTGAGAGCCACGTACTTGGGCGCCTCGCTGGTCTTCGTGCTGATCAGGCCGCTGTTGCCCTTGCACGGCGTCGACATGAAGACGACGTGTGGGCGCTCGCCGCCGGCAGCCCGGCGGAAGTCCTCGCCGGTCGCCTCACGCCAGCCGGCCGGCGGCTCCTGGCCATGGAAGGCGACGTACTGCCCTCGGTCGAACAGATCGAGCAGCGTGCCCTTGGTGCCGGTCACCATTTCCAGGCTGGCAAGGGCCACCGGATCGACATCGACACCGCCGATGCACCGCGGCGCGGCCACCATGTTGCCCACGCGGGCACCGCCCCGGTTGAACCCCTTCACACCGCCGCCGATGCCGCAGCAGACATGAAAATGCCGGATCTCGCGAAAATCCATGCTCACGATCAGCCCTCCCGCGAGGCGCCGAGCGCCATGGACAGGGCGGGGGAGGTGGCCGCCAGTTCGGCGAGCATGAACGAGGTCGACGCCTCTTCCGCCTCGCGGCCCTGGCAGTCGTCGCAGACGCCGATGCGCGGATCGAGCAGGGCGGCCTCGCCGCAGCAGGAGCAATTTCCTTCAACAATCATCGGGTCAGCCCTCCACCTTCTCGCCGGCCCGGAGGCGGCGGGAGATTTCGGCGACTCCGAGCGCCGCGCCACGCACCGCGTCACGCTGCGGGGTCCGCGGCTTCCACCACGGGTCAGCCCAGGGCCACAGGTTGCACGGCGTGCCGACCGGGTAGAGGTCGCGCCCTTCCTTGGTGGCGCCCGCGTGGAGCAGGTAGCAGCCACCGGCGGCGGCCAGAGAGCCGTCGATGTGGTGATCGTCATGGGAGGCGCAGAACTGCTCGGCCTTCCGCTGGCGAGCCACTTCGGCGGCCACGGATTGCAGCGCGGTAACGTCTTCGGGGGTCAGCCCCTCGGGGAGGGGCAGCATCATGGTCGACATGGAGTCGGTCTCCAGGGTCAGCGGCGCCCGCTGTTTGCGGCCAGCGCGGCGGGCGCGGTTTCTTCGGGGGGGAGGGCGGCCTGTTCTGCGGCGGCTACAGCGCGGCGCAGTGCGGCGGCATAGGTGGGCGACTCGGCGGCAAGCGTAGCCACCAGCGCGAGCACGTCGGACCAGATCAGGCCGGACGCACACTTCCGGGGCTTGTGCCCGAGCAGCCGCATCATCTCGGCCGCCACGTCACCGACGGTGCGGGGCGTGGTGGTCATGAAGCGGGCGGCCAGCGTACGGGCCTCGGCGGCGGCAAACTCCGCCATGATCTGGGCCGGGAGGCTCATGCTCTGCCGCCCCCCATGTTGCCGGAGGCGGCCCGGTTCAGCTCGGCGAGCACCTTGCCCATGCCATCGGCGATCTTCTGCGTGAGTTGCAGCGCCTCCAGCCGGTGGGCGTTCTCCAGCGCGGACATGCCCAGCACATAGGCCGTCAGCAGAACCACGTTGATGATCCGCTCGGGCTTGATGTCGCCGCAGCGTTCGGTGACCTCCATCAGCGCGGCAACCGGGCCGGCAATGTCCGGGGTCACCCCGCCAGCGCCGAGAATGCGAGCGGCGGCGGCGTCGAACTCGGTCAGGTCGAACGGGGTAACGTCGTTGAGGGGGTAACGTCGTTGAGGGGCCATGGTTAGCGCCCCTTCCGATGCAGGGCGGCACGGATCGCGCCCAGAACCTTCACCCCGAGCCAGTGGCGCGTGGAGGTGTAATCCGTCCCCTCCACCTCCAGCTTCTCGCCTTCCACCTCGACGGTGACGCCGTAGTAGCGCATCGCGGTATTGAAGCCGCGCTTGCGGGTCTGCCCCACCTCCATGGACACCGTGCCGATGGGCTGGCCGTCGAGGCTGACCACCTTGTTCCAGATATCAAGGTCCAGGCGCCGCTTGACCGAGCGCAGATGCAGTCCGTGGGACAGAGGCTTCATGCCGTCCATCGGCTCGCCGGCCGCCACCTGCTGGGCTTGGCCCATCAGCTTCGTCAGCTCATAGGCGGCGCGCTTCGGCACGCACTCCCACATGATGATCGGCTCGCCGGCGGCGCAGGAGATGCAGTGGAGCGCCGCCTGCTGGCCGTAGGCAGCCAGCGGCAGAGCGTCGGCGCCGTGCAACTCGCGCAAGGCCAGCTCATAGGCCCCGTGGATGCTGACCGGCACCACAGACCCAGGTGTCCACCAGGGGGCGCAGCCCGGTTCATATTCGGTGGTCGACGGGGCGATCCAGCCCCGCTCGGTCAGAATGCGCGCCATGGTGGCGAGCGTGGCCGCGGTGGTGATCCGCGGCGAGTCGGTCAGGTTGGCGGCGGCGAACTCGTCGCACATTGCCGCCAACCCCTCGGGTGCCCCCGTCGGGGTGCCCCCACAGGGCTGGACGAGCGGCTTGCCCTCCGTCCCTGCTGTGGTAGAGTGTTTAGACACCATGGATTTCCGTCCCATGCGTTAGTTGATGCCAGCGGCTGCTACCGCTGCATTCAGGGGAAGCGCCCGGCCGCTGCTACGGCTGGGCGCTTTGCTGTTTGGGGGTGTCGAGCGGCGCCCGGCGCTTGCGCGGGGCCGGGGCCGGGTACAGGTCCGGCCGCAGTTGGTAGGCTTTCACCTTTCCACCGGTCGCAGCGACCACAGCGAGCACTCGCCGCTGTGGGCACCGCTCCCATTGGTAGACGGCCTCGGTGGTGATCCCGAGAGCTTCCGCGAGCCGCGTCACGCCGCCCGCTTTGCTTATTGCCATACTAAGTGCTTCGTCTTTCATGCACGCCACGCTAAGCGAAACTTAGCATTGACGTCAAGCCCTCCACGACTTAGCTTAACTAAGCGTTTCTTAGTGGTGGCTCAAATGACTGTCGGTTCTCGCATCAAGCAACTTCGCGAAAAGATGGAACTTTCCCAAGTAGCTTTTGGGAAGTCTCTTGGTGTTACTGGGCCTTCCGTTGCCCAATGGGAAGCAAACCGCACACACCCAAAGCCTGCGCTGATGCGTGATATTGCGCGGCTGGGAGGCGTGTCTTTGCGGTGGCTTATGGAAGGCGTGCGAGTCGTTGATGAACCCGAATACAGCATCCCTGAAGGTGTTGGCGTTACTTTGGTGGGCAGCGGCGAAGACGAAGCGCTGGACACAAATTTTTTGATGGAATGCCAGCGCGCCGTGACCGATCTGTGCCGCGAGATGGGGATCGCCCCCACTTGGACCATCACGGAGGTGGTCAGGGCCGTCTATACCGACGCTGCCACGGGCGCGCGGACGGGCCATGAAAAGCTGACGAATATGGAGACGGTGCTCCGGGTTTACCGCCGGCACCCGGAGCTCCTTGGCGGCGCGTGATCGACGCGATCAACGCTAAGCGGATCGCTAAGCGTTGCTAAGCAGTGTTGACGCAGCGCTAAGCAAAACTTATCGTCGCCCCCGTGAGCATCATCACGGGAGCGCAAAGCATGGCCCACATCCCCACTTCGACCAGCGCCGCAACCGATCCGGAGGCGGTGGTGCAAGAAACGATCAACGGCCTCATCCGGATATTGGCGCGCAAGCTGGCGCGCCGTGACCACGAGGCAGCCCAGCAGGCTCGCGCACAGGCGCAACGGAGTTAGACATGCGGATCGCGATCTACGCTCGGTACAGCAGCGAGAACCAGCACGAGCGGAGCATCGACGATCAGATCCGGCTGTGCCGGGAGCATGCCGCCCGACTCGGCGGCTCGGTGGTGGAGGTCTACGCCGATTACGCCATCAGTGGCGCGCACCTGAAATCCCGCCCCAACGCGATGCGGCTGCTTGAAGACGCCCGCGCCGGGCTGTGCGACGCCATCGTGGCGGAAGCCCTGGACCGCCTGTCGCGCGACCAAGAAGACATCGCCGGCATTCACAAGCGCCTGTCGTTCGCTGGCGTCCAGCTTATCACCGTCTCGGAAGGCGCCATCAGCGAGTTGCACGTCGGCCTCAAGGGCACGATGAACGCCCTCTTCCTCCGCGATCTGGCGCAGAAGGTGCGACGCGGCCAGCAGGGAAGGGCGCTACAGGGGGAGATGGCCGGCGGCCTCTCCTACGGCTACGAGGTCGTGCGCGAGTTCGACGCGAAGGGCGAGCCGATCCGCGGGAAGCGCGTCATCAACGAGGCACAGGCGGAGGTGGTGCGCCGCATCTTCCGGGAGTACGCCGCCGGCAGGGGGCCGCGGTCCATCGTGTCCGACCTCAACCGCGAGGGCATACCGTCGCCGACCGGCAAGGCGTGGCTCGCCAGCGCCATCAACGGGAACAAGGCACGGGGGAACGGCATCCTCTGGAACGCCCTGTATATCGGGAGGCTGGTCTATAACCGGCAGACGTTCGTCAAGGACCCGGAGACAGGTAAGCGCGTCCCGCGCCTGAACCCGCCGGAAAAATGGACGGTGGTGGAGGTGCCGGATCTGCGCATCGTCACGGACGAGGTGTGGCACGCCGTCCAGGCCGTGAAGGAGGAGCACGCCCGGCTTCCTCTGACCGCCCGGCCGCGGGCAAAGCATCTGCTGTCGGGTCTGGTGCGCTGCGCCGTCTGTGGCGGCTCCTATGTGGTGAAGACCCAGGACTATATGGGATGCAGCACACATCGCGAGTCGGGAGCCGGCGCCTGCTCGAACAACCGCACCGTCAAGATCGAGGCGCTGGAGCAGCGCGTGCTGGCGGGCATCAAGGAGAAGCTGATGTCGCCCGCCTCCATCGCGGAGTTCGTGCGCCTCTACCACGCCGAGCGCCAGCAGCTGGAGGCGGCCAGCCGCCGGAAGCGCACGGAGGCGACCACGCGCCTTGCGGACGTGACCAAGCAGATAGAGCGGATCGTCGACGCCATCACCGAGGGCCTGGTGACGCCGAAGCTCAAGACGCGACTGGCCGAGCTGGAGTCGGAGCGCGTTCGGCTCGAACGCGACATTGCGCAGTGCGAGCAGGAGGACACGGTTGTCACCCTCCATCCGTCGGCCGCGAACGGCTATCGGCAGGAAGTCGAGATCTTGGAGCGGGCGCTGGGCGGGGTGGAGTCGGAGCGCATGGAGGCGATCACGCTGCTGCGCCGGATCGTCGACCGGGTAGAGGTGCACCCGCTAAACGGGCGGGGGAAATACGAGCTGCGTCTGGTCGGGCTGATCGCAGAAATGCTAAACCTCCCCAGGCGCAAGCCTGGAGAGGTTTTGCAGGGACATATTACTGTCCAGATGGTAGCAGCGGAGGGATTTGAACCCCCGACCAAGGGATTATGATTCCCGTGCTCCTGCTATCCGAAAGCTCTCCAAAGCACGCCGTAGTGCTATTTATCTAAATAATTCAACGCATTGTCTACTCCATACTTTTCCGCAGTTGCCCGCGACTCTCTTGCTGCTGCTTACTGGGTGCTTACTGGCGGGCAGCAGAGAAGGGGGAAGCATCATGGCGACCAGGCTCACCAAGCGAACCGTCGATGCGGCCCAGCCGGGGACCGGCGACACGTTCATATGGGATAAAGACATCAAGGGGTTCGGCCTCAAGGTGACCGCCAGCGGCGGTAAAGTTTACGTTCTGCAATACCGAAACCGCGAAGGTCAGAGCCGTCGCTACACCATTGGAAAGCACGGCTCCCCATGGACGCCTGAACTTGCCAGAAACGAAGCCGAACGGCTGTTGCGCCGTGTCGCCGAAGGGGAGGATCCGCAGACCGAGAAAAAGGCGGCACGAACACCTGACGCCACGCTCACCGTTGCAGCCGTCTTCGAAACGTTCATGCAGCGGCATGTCAGCCTGACGCGTGTCGAAACGGAGTATCGCGGCGCCTTCAGGAACGAGGTGCTGCCATACTGGGGCAGCCGGGCGATCGACCGCGTCGAACGGCGCGATATCATTGCCATGCTCGATCGGATCGTCGACCGGGGGGTGCCGATGCGGGCCAACCGGGTGTTCGCCTATGTCCGCAAGTTCTTCAACTGGTGCGTTTCCCGCGATCTCATCGCCGCATCGCCCTGCACTGGCGTCCGGCCACCGATGCCGGAACGGGATCGTGACCGGGTATTGTCGGACGATGAAGTGCGGGTGCTCCGACTCGCCGCCGAAACCCTCGACTGGCCGTTCGGTCCCTTCGTGATCCTGCTCCTGCTGACGGCCCAGCGCCTCAACGAGGTGGCGGGAATGCGATGGTCGGAACTCGATCTGGATGCGGCCTTGTGGACGCTGCCGGCTGAGCGGGCAAAGAACGGCCAAGCTCACCACATCCCCCTGTCGCCAGCAGCGGTGGACCTGATCCGTTCTCTGCCGCGGCTGGCTCATTCCGACTTCGTGTTCACCACCACAGGCGCCACCCCGATCTCCGGCTTCAGCCGTGCCAAGAGGCGACTCGACGCCGCCATGCTGAGCGTTCTGCGTAAGGAGGCCGAGGAGCGGGGTGAGTACCCCGACGCAGTTGTCACGCTGTCGGAATGGCGCTTCCACGATATTCGCCGGACCGCGACCACCGGAATGGCCCAGATGGGGATCGCGCCGCATATCGCCGACCGGATTCTCAACCACGTCCAGGGGACCATCCGCGGCGTCGCTGCGGTTTACAATCGGCACACCTATCTGACGGAGCGCCGACAGGTGTTGGAGCTTTGGGCCGAAAGGCTCATCGCCATCAAGGCGCAGGGTGCGAAGCAGGCGGATCGGGTGTGACCCCACTATTCAAAGGACTGTTCCCGCCGGGCGCGTTGTTGCTCGTCCCTGCGTGCGGCATCCGCCGCCTTCGCCAGGGTCCGGTCGGCCTCTACCGCCCAGGCCTTGACGGTAGCATCGGCGTGAGCCAGCAGCGGGCTCAACCGCTTGCGCCGGCTTTCCAGTTCATCGGACAGATTGCCCGACCAGCCGCAGGGCATCAGCGTTGGTTCGAATGCGGAGAGAACGGCGGCCTTGTCGGGGGCGTGGTCGAGCAGGGTCGCCGTGAGGGCAATCGAACCATCGTCTTCCCTGACTTCATCGAAAGCGATGCGCTCGAACGGCCCAATGTGCGCCGCAAGCCGAGGAATGCGCTCAGCTGGATCACCGTTCGCCCACGTCAGAAGCGACTCTTTGGGAATAGCGAGCAGAGGATTGCGAAAAGTCCTGTGGGAGAAACGGTAAGGGTCAGCCGTCGCGTCGTCCCTTTCGTTCCCGACGAACACGTCGAGGAAGGTGCCCGGCTGTAGGGAAGCGAGGGCCAGAGCAGTATCCTGGAAATCATGTACGGTCTGCCAGGACGTCATTATTGCTCCGGCGATGGCCCGGCACAGGCTGCGGGCCGGATCGACGGCATCGGTCCCGGACAGGCACACCTTTACCATCTCGGACAAGCGATAATCGTCGTTGGCGCGGTGATTGCTCACGTCGTAGCGCCTGAGTAACCCACGGCCGGTGTCGGTTTTACAGGATTGCTGGACAGAAGCCGGAAATCGCGGAAACGGCCGGATTACTGCCCAGGATCTCCGGACAAGTGGTGCCAGGATCACTGGACTCGAACCGGGCTCGGCGGACAGGTTCCGTCTTCCAGACCCTCCCGGTATCCTCTTCATGACCGCATTCTCACCGCTGTAGGCTGGTTGGCGGCCCTCTGCAACCGAGGCGGAACGCGGCCACTTCAATTCCGTCCGACAAGAGGCGACCGAAGGATTGCTGGCCGGTGATTGGAAGATCGCAGGACTCCCATAATGATCGGTCGAGTCGCCCTTTCAACCGCCGGGGCAACTCGCGCCGGTGGTGTCCAGCATCGGTTCGGCCCCGGTGGGCAGCACGCGGAAACGGATCAAGGAACAGAAATTCGTGATCCCGGTTCCATACACCTGCTGATCGACCAGCACATTGTACGCCATGGTGCAACCGGCCGTGTCGGGGAACTGCACGGCGGTCTGCGCCTGTTCGCCGAACTTCATGGCGATGGGACGGGTCTTCAACCACTGATTGCCGAACAGAATGTCCACGGAAATCGTTTTCTTTCCGGGGCCGCTGATTTCGTTGGTGATCTTGAATTGGCCGCAGGGGCCGGGCGCGCTCTGAGCCAACGCCGTCCCCGCCAACAGCGACAACATGGCGCCCACGCCCAAGCCACGAAGTATACGCTTCATCGATCTTCCTCCCGAAAAAGCAATTTTGGATTGCTCTGTGCGCCAATCATATAATTTTTGTTGCGCACATTCGATGATCACTATAACCATAACGGGAGAAAAATCCATAAATATCCTCATATACCGAGTCATATGCGCGGAACTATAAATGTGAGGTTGCTTTTGTATTCTAAAAGCAACCTTTCATAATGCCTATAGCCGCGCTCCGGTGCTAAGGGAGGTTTGACCGTGTCCACTCCTGCCACCCCATCATCCTGGAGCAACCCGCTCGGCGGCATCCGCTTCACCTCGACCCCGTTGGGGGAGATGGTGGAGATCGGCGATCCGACCACGACGACGTGGCGCGACCAGCTCATCAAGCTTCTGCACATTGATGCCGCCATCGAACATGGGCTGATGGTGGCCTATCTCTACGCCGCCTATTCGCTGGCGGACGTGGATTTGCCGCCCACCCTCGACGCGGCCACCCGCGACCGCCGCCGCAAGGCCCTGACGGGCTGGCAGGAGGAGGTCCTCGCCATCGCCAAGGAGGAGATGGGCCATCTGGTGATGGTGCAGAATGTGCTGTCGCTGCTGGGGGCGCCGCTGTGCCTGTCGCGGGAGGATTTCCCGTGGGACAGCCAGTTCTACCCGTTCCCGATCAAGCTGGAACCGTTGAGTCGCGGGTCGCTCGCCGCCTATGTCGTGGCGGAAATGCCCAAGGGCTGGCTGGACGGCGTCACCCCGGCGGCGGCGGCCGACACCGGCTCGCCGACCGACGACGCCTATGTCAAGCGGCGGCTGCTGGCCGATCTGATCACCTATCTGGGCTATGCCCCGACGCCGGAAAAGCCCATCGGCGTGAACCGGGTCGGGGCGCTGTTCAACGCGGTTCTCGCCATCATGGAGGATCCCGACCGGCTGCCTGACCGTCACTTCAACGACAACCGTTACGGTTTGCAGGCGCTGGAGGCCGAATGGGCCAAGTACTTCCCGTCGCCGCTCCAGGAACAGGACGCCGTCTACCGCGACAATCCCGAATTGCGGCGCGGCAACCGCACCGGCGACGCCCAGATGATCATCGAACCGCTGGCGACCCGTGACGAAGCGGTGGCGGCCCTGAAGCTGGTGGCGCATCAGGGGGAAAGCCCCGACACGGCGCCCGCCGCCTCCAAGGCCCCGTCGCAAGAGGCGAAATCGCATTTCGAACGCTTCTTCGCCATCTACAAGGAATGGCTGGCCCTGGGGATCGACGCCAACCCGGCGGCCCGTATCCCGGTCAACCCCACCGAGATTCGGGTGGACGAACGGCGGGATCCCGGCCCCTCCACCTACATCGCCGACGCCCGTTCGAACCGCTGGGCCAAGCTGTTCAATCTGCGCTACCGGCTGTTGCTGACCTCGCTCGGCCACACGCTGCAAACCCACCGCCACGCCGATTGCAGCGGAACGCCGGGGTTGCGCGGCACGCTGAACCACATGTGCTTCGGCGAAATGTACAATTTGAAGGCCATCGCCAACATTCTGGTGCGGTCGCCCCGCGACTCCCGCCGGGATCCCAAGCGCGCCGGGCCGCCCTTCCAGATGCCCTACGGCACCCAGCTTCCGGCGGCGGAGCTGGATCGCTGGCTGCTCTACGCCGACATTCTGGAAGCGTCGCAGTCGATCACCGCCTGGCTGCTCGACGGCGACTCCAACCAGGCGGAGCGCGCCTACCTCACCCATCTGAGCGCCATGGACCGCAACACCCTGACGATGGTCAACGGCCTGGTCGCTCGCTTCACTCTGACCAAGGGGGCGGAATGACCTCGCAACCCATAACCATCCAGGGCCTGCGCATTCTGCCGCCCATCGCCTTCGGCCGTCTCGGGTCCTCGGACACGCCGATGGACAATTATTCGGTGCGGCACGATCCGAATGATCCGTTGGGCTACCGCCATCTCGCGGGCGAGGAGACCTTTCTGGTCGATCCGGCGTCGGGGAACATCGTCCGCTCCTACGTTCCCGACACGCTGCGGCTGCGCGACGGCGGGAAGATCCGCCCGGTCTCGCCCTTCCTGGAGGTTTGGGCGATCACGGCGGCCGACCGGATGGAGCCACTGACGACCAGCCTGCTGACCGCCAACGGCCTGACGCCGCAAAGCGTGGTCTGGACCATCCAGGTGAGGAACAGCAAGGTGTTCCGCCGCACGGCCGACCCCAGGGACGACGTGCTGGCGGCGCCGAAGCCGTTCAGCGACCATGCCAATCAGGAGCTGCGCGGCACGGCGGCGAACTTCACCCCGAACAGCGCCATCAGCCTGGGATGGGTCCGCTACATCCGGCCGACGCCGGAGTTCCCGCAAATTCGTCTGCGCTTCACGCCGGGCAAGGGCGGCGTCTATGGCCCGGCGGGGCAGAACGACCCCTCGGTTCCTCTGGCGAACCGGATCTACGCCCCGGCCAAGGGGGTGGGCTGGTACGGCTGGCGCAACCGTGACGCCAACGGCAGGCAGAAAACGCCTGAAACGCTGGGACCGACGCTTTACGCCATCGAGCCGCCGGCCCCGGTCTGGATCAACCAGGGGGACATCGTCAGCCGGGGTTATCTGGACGACACCTGCGACGGCATCGTGACGGTCGGCATCGCCGGCCGACCGACTCTGACGGCCACCGCGCGCATCGCTTCGGCCCCGCACAATTTCGTGCTCGACGCCGGCTTCCCGCGCACCCTGGCCGACGATCTGGAGCAGGCGTTGCTGGGGCCGACCGTCGATCCCAACGAGCCGCACGAGGTGACGTTGCAGCGGACCGAGGAGATCATGCGGCGGGCCTTCGAAACCGTCCGCTTCATGAACGTGCCGGTGCTGAACAACAATCTGGTGAAGGGCCGCCCCAATCTGGCGGACAACATGCCGGTGAACGACGCCATCGACGCCCGTCGCCCCTCCGAACCGGCGGTCGCCACCGAAAACACCGACACGCTGGCGGTGACGCGCCTGCACCAGCAGGTGCTGACCACCATGCGGGCGTCGGTTCCCAGCTGGTTCCTGCGCCTGCTGCGCCAGCCGGAGGAGATCGGCGATCTGACGCCGCTGGGACGGCGCAAGATGCCGGCCCTGATGAGCGGGGCAGAGGGGCGTTACATGACCCTGACCCGCCGCCAGATCAGCTTTTTCCGCAAGGCGGCGGAAAGCGCGCTGTTCCGTCCTGACGGCTCGAAGGATGTCAAGTGATGAGCGACCAGAACAATCGACCCACGATCCTCGACCCGCGGAACCTGTCGGCCCAGCTGCATTACCGGCCGGCAGGGAACCCGCCGCCGGCGACGCTCGAAACCACCATCGGCAACACCTGCCCCGGTCTGGAGTTGGACTTCCGGGCGGCGTGGCGGATGCTGCTGGTCGGCATCACCCTGCTGGAACATGACAATTTGGTCATTGCGACCGACCCCCCCTTCGCCGCGATGAAAGGGCGGCGCCTGCTGCGGATCGAGGGCAAGCCGGTCATCACCAAGGTGATCGGCCCGTCGACCGACCTGACCACAACGGAGCTGCTGACGTCGGAGGACTACCCCGCCGGCGTCATCACCATGGAATGGTCGAACGGCTTCGCCGAGGTTCTGCGCAAAGCCGGCCAAACCGTGCTCTGTGAATTCACCGCCCGCCCGCAGGAGGTGCGGATCTCGTATGAACAGGCGGTGAAGGACCACAACGTCCAAACCATCCCGTTTCAGATCCGGCCGTTCTTCACCGCCAACACGGCGGCGATCGAACCGGCCACGGTTCCCGCCGGGGTGATGACCCAGGGCCTGTGCTCCCCCTGGCAGAACGATTACCGCGAATGCGTCTGCTACTATTGGGCGTCCAGCCGCCCCGATTTCGTGAACGCCGAGGTGACGCCCACCGGCGAGGTGCGCGGCGACAACTGGATGCAGAAGGAACGCACCGGCACGTACGTCATCGACAATTACGAAGACAGCCGGATGATCACCTATGACGACCTGTTCCAGAATTGGGAAGAGGCGCTGAAGTTCCAGCTTGCGGGGCACGATGCCCCCGACGCGATCCCTCTGCCCTTCCCGAAGGACAAGGCATGACCGCACGGCCCCGTTTTTCCCCTGTCATCGCAAGCGCGGCGGACCACTGTCACCCCAACGCCGCCGCGCTGGTGGCGGCGTCGGCTCCGCGGTCGGACGCCCTTCATCTGGTGGGGAGGGACGGGGACGATCATTTGTTCCTGGTCGATGGCAGCCGTCTGTTCCGTATCGATTCCGACCTGAGGATCCGCTTGGAACAGGCGACGGCCAACGGGCGGCTCGCCGGGCTTCTGGCCGAGCTGGGGTTGGACGGGCCGCCCCTGATCGACGACCAGCCGATCGCCGATCCGCCGCTGCACGCGCTGTCGCTGGCGGTCTCGCAGGCGTGCAATCTGGGCTGCGGCTATTGCTATGCCGGTCAGGGCAGCTTCGGCAAGGCGCCGCGCCGGATGCCGCTGGACACCGCCCTGGCGGCGGTCGAACGGCTGGTGAACGGCGCGCCGGAGGGAGGGCGGGTGACCCTGGCCTTCATGGGCGGGGAACCGCTGGTCAACCGGCCGGTGATCCAGGCGGCGACCCGCCACGCCTTTGCCCTGGCGGCGCGACGTGGCGTGCGGGTCAATGGCTCCATCACCACCAACGGCACGCTGGTGACGCCGGAAGACGGCGATTTCTTCGAAGAGTTCGGTTTCGCCGTCACCATCAGCCTGGATGGCCCGGCGGACCAGCACGACCGCTTGCGGCCCTTCAAGGATGGGCGCGGCAGCTTCGACCGCATCATGGCCAATGTCGCCCCGCTGCTGAAGCGTCAGCGGCGGATGCAGGTGTCGGCGCGGGTGACGGTGACGCCGGACAATCTCGATCTGCCCGATACGCTGGACCGCTTCATCGCCGACGGCTTCCATTCAGTGGGATTCTCGCCCCTGCTGCGCGCCTCAGCCGGACGGAATGTGGCCGGACGCAACGAGATGGACGGGGACGCGCTGCTGGTCATGCTGGATCAGATGATCGCCTGCGGGGCGGCGTTCGAGGCGGCGGTGATGGCCGGGCGGCGCTATCCCTTCGCCAATCTGGTGAACGCCCTGCGGGAAATCCATCGCGGCACCCACCGCCCCTACCCCTGCGGAGCCGGGGCCGGCTATCTCGGCGTGTCGGCGGACGGTGATCTCTCGGCCTGCCATCGCTTCGTGGAGGACGAGGCCGGGGCGATGGGCGACCTGACCACCGGAGTCGACGCCGCCCGGCAGGCGGAGTGGCTGCGCGACCGCCATGTCCATCGCCAGGAACCCTGCCGGTCCTGCTGGGCGCGCTATTTGTGCGGCGGCGGCTGCCATCACGAGGTGCTGGGCGGCGGCCGCACCTCCTGCGACTATGTGCGCGGCTGGTTGCATTATTGCCTGGAAGCCTATCTGCGCCTGTCGGACGCCCGCCCGGATTGGTTCGCCGGACCAACTGCCGGATTGCCCCCCGGATTGCCCGACGCGACGGCGGCTCCATGACCATGACCCTGGACGCCGACATCGCCGTGGTGGGAGCCGGTCCGGCAGGGTGTGCGCTCGCCATCCGGCTGACCCAGTTGGGCTGGCGCGTGCTATTGCTGGAGCGCAGCGCTCTGCCCCGGCGGCAGTCCGGCCAATCGCTGACGCCGGGGGTGCGCCTGCAACTGGCGCAGCTTGGGCTGGACGGGTTGCTGCGGCAGTGCGGCGCCCGCCCGGCCCCCCGCTCACGGGTCCGCTGGCAGGGGGTGGAGGCGGAGGACCGAGTCATGGCGCAGGATCCGCCGCTGCTGATCGATCGTGGCCGCTTCGACGGGCTTCTGCGCGGGGCCGCCGCGGGGGTCGGTGTTCGGCTGCTGTGCCCCGCCGTTCTGATCGACCGCCACCCGACCCCCGAGGGCTGGATTCTGGCAATCGGCGACGCCGCGGGCGAACGGCGGGTCTCCGTCGCGACGCTGGTGGACGCGACCGGGCGGGCCGGTCTGCTGGCACGCGCGCGGACAGCCTGCGGACCGGCGACGCTGGCGCTGTACGCCGATTGGCGGGGGCCGGTTTTCCCCGACCTTCCCTGCATCGACACCGGGCCGGAGCATTGGGCCTGGGGCCTGCCGCGCGAGGATGGGTTGTTTTCCACCCTGGTCTTCGTCGATCCCGACGCGATGCCCCGGCGGGCGGGCTTGGAGGCCTTTCTACGCCGCCTGCTTGCGGCCTCGCCCCTGCTGGGGGATTTCGCGGCGGCGACGCCGGTCGGGCCGGTGCGGGCGGTGGACGCCACCGCCTATCGCGCCGATGCGGTGAACGGCCCCGGCTGGATCGCCGTCGGCGACGCGGCGATGGCGCTGGACCCCCTGTCGTCCAGCGGCGTCCAGAAGGCGATCCGCACTGCCCTGGCGGCGGCCATCGTCCTCAACACCCGCCTGCGCCGGCCCGAGGCGGCGGCATTGGCCGACCGTTTCTATGCCGACGACGTACGGGATGGGGCCGAGCAGCACCAGCGCTGGACCGATGGCTTTTTCGCCGCCGTCCGGCAATCGGTCGCCAGCCCCTCGGACGACGCTCCTTTCGGCCGCGGAACCTTCTGGCATCGCCGGTCCGGGAGGATGGCGGCCTTGGCGGCGGCCCCGCCCACCCCGCACTCGGCGGTGCTGTACCCAGACCAGCCGCTCACCCTGGCCCCGACAGCGCGGTTGGCGACGACCAGTTGCCTGGTCGGGGATTTCGTGGAGGAGCGCGTGGCCCTGCACCACCCCGCACTTGGCCGCCCCGTCGCCTGGCTGGCGGGGGTGGAACTGGCTCCGCTAATGTCGGCCCTGCCGGCTGTCACCAACCGACGCGCCCTGATCGCCGACTGGTCGATCACCCTCGGTCCGCAACGGGCGGCCAGTCTGGTCGGCTGGCTGACCGGACACGACATCCTCCAAGCGGCGTGTGCCGAACGGTAAGCGGCATGGGGTGACGCCATAGAACGGGCGAAATTATACGGGCGGAGATATACACCACCCCGTGGGGCACGATCCCAGGAAGCCGTAGGCAGCGATGCAGAAGGTGGCATGGTGGTGGAAGCCCCGCCAGCCGCGGCCCTCGTAATGGCCCAACCCGAATTCCTGCTTGAGTTCCAGGTAATCGCGCTCGATCCGCCAGCGTCCCTTGGCGGTGCCGACCAGATCATCCAGCGACGTGGTGTCCGGCAGGGTCGACAGCCAATACTTGGTCGGCTCGTCTTCGTCCTCGGGCCACTCGACCAGCAGCCATTCGGCCGGCCGGAGTTCGGCGCGTTCATTGTCGCGGTGGGCGGGATGGACCCGGACGGCGGCAAAGCGGGAGGTGAGCGGCGCGTTCGTGCCTTCGCGCCAGGTGACGGTGGGCCAGGCCGCCGGCGCCAATCCCTGGGCCAGGGCCTTCGCCGCGACCGGTTCGTGCCCCGGCCCCCGGCGCAGCAGCTTCGGCGGCCGCCCTGTGCCACTCCAGGGTTTCGGCGGCAACGGAGTCACGCCCGGCGGCCAGAGGCTGGTCGATGACTGGATGCCGGCAACATAGATCAGCCCCAGTGCGCCGATGCCCGCGCGCAGGTCGGTGTCGGTGCCGTAGCCGGCGTCCATCAGCACCACGCCCGGCGGCAGTCCGGCCGCCACCGCCGCGCGGATTTGGTCGAGCGCGATGGCCGGCTTGGTTTGGAAGGCGACAGCATCCGGAATGCCCGCCTTGGCGCGCCGGATCGGATCATTGGCCCAGGTCTCAGGCAGATAAAGCCGGCAGGCAATGGGCAGGCTGGCATGATCGTTGGCCAGCGACAGCGATACGGCGACTTGGCAGTTGTCCTGCTTACCGATCTGGCCGCAGTACTGGCGTGCCACGCCGACCGAGTGGCGGCCCTTCTTGGGCATTCCGGTGTCGTCGATGATCCAGAACCGGAGCGGGCCGCCCTCAAGCAGGGCGGGAAGAACCAGATCGCGGACCGCGTCCAGAACGGCACGATCGTCCCAGGCGGCCTTGGCGACGAAATGATGCAAGGATTGGTGGGCGGCGCCGACCCGGCCCGGGTCTACCCGCGCCGCCATCGGTTCGACGCTCTTGCGTTCGCCCGGCAGCATCAGGCCGGTGCAATAGGCCCGAAACGGTGCCGCGCGGTCGGCGTGGCCGAGCGCTACCGTGAGGCGCTCGACATACGCTGCGAACCGTGATTTTAATACAACTTAAGGTATATAATGGGATCCATACTGCCGCCTTGAGCGAAGTGTGAATCCTCTCGCGACAACAGGCCCTTACCACATTCCACATTTTATGATATTACGTAAACTATTGACCGTGGTGGTCATGTCCGCCGTCTGCTTCCCCGTCGCGCATCGGGATCACGACCGCGCGGCCATGCCGCACACCGCGTTCGGCGATCACCCGTTCGGCCATGCGGCGCACAGCCGCTTCGTCTCCCTTAAGCACCGCCACTTCCATGCAGCTTCCATGGTCCAGGTGGACATGAAGCGTGGTCAGCGTCAGTTCATGATGCTCATGGAAGGTGGTGGTCAGCCGCTTCGACAGTTCGCGTGCCGCATGGTCGTAGACATACACCAGCGCGGCCACGCAGGCGCCCGTCTCCCCCTCCGCCGAGGCGGCCTCCGCCAGTCCGCTGCGGGCGAGGTCGCGGATTGCCTCCGACCGCCCCTGATAGCCGCGCCGTTCGACCAGCCGGTCGATGCCTGCCAGCAGATCGTCGTCCAATGTGACCGTAACCCGTTGCATGTCGTCTCCCCGTACCGGCCGGGACAAGATGCCGCTGCGATGGGAGTATGATGAATCTTGGTAGACATCATACTATGCCAGCCGTATCGTCCCTGCCGTGACCATAGGACCGGACGCTTCCATCGTCCATCCGCAACCGGCGGGTGGGCGAGGACGCATCATGCCACGAACGTGGCCGGGTACCGTGGCGGGCAGAACGGACGGGGTGATGTGATGGCGCAATGGCGGCAGAGACTAGCCGCGACGGTGACGGCCAGCTTTTTTCTGGCGGCGGCGATGGCCGGTGGACAAGCGGCGGCGGCCAGTTCGCAAGGCACGCTGACCTACTCCTGGAGCGCCAATGTCGGGCCGCTTGACCCACACCGTTATTCGCCCAACCAGATGTTCGCGCAGGCCATGGTCTACGAGCCGCTGGTGCACTACCGCGAGGGCGGCACTATCGAGCCGTGGCTGGCCACCGCCTGGACGATCTCGCCGGACGGCCGCACCTACGACTTCACCCTGCGCGAGGGCGTTGTCTTCTCCGACGGCACGCCGTTCGACCCGGCGGCGGTCAAGGCGAACTTCGACGCGGTCCTGTCGGAGCGGTCCAGGCATGACTGGCTGGAACTGATCGGGCAAATCCAATCGGTCGAGGTGCTGGACAGCCGAAGGATCCGTCTGGGCCTGAAGGACCCCTATTATCCGACGTTGCTGGAGCTGGCGCTGATCCGCCCGGTGCGCTTCGCCGCTCCGTCGGTGATCACCGCCGACGGCGTCCGCTCCCCGGTCGGCACCGGCCCCTGGATGCTGACCGAGACGAAGAAGGGCGAATACGACATCTTCACCCGCAATCCGTCCTACTGGGGGCCGAAGCCGGCCTATGAGCGCATCGTCGTCAAGGTCATTCCCGATCCGACATCCCGCGCCGTCGCCTTCGAAACCGGCGAGATCGACCTGATCTATGGCGGCACCGGGCAGATTTCGGCCGACAGCTTCACCCGCTTCAAGGCCCGCGGCACCGGCCGGACCGCGGTGTCGGCGCCGCTGGCCACCCGGACGATGGCGATCAACAGCGGCCGTGCCCCGACCAGCGACGTGGCGGTGCGCCGTGCCATCAACCACGCGGTGAACAAGGACGCCATCGTCGCAAAGCTGCTCTACGGGCTGGAACCACGGGCCGACACGCTGTTCGCCGCGAACTTCCCCTACACCGACCTCGGCCTTGCACCCTACGCCTTCGATCCGGCACGGGCCGCCAAGCTGCTCGACGAGGCCGGATGGACACTGCCGGCCGGTGGAACCGTGCGCAGGCGCGACGGCCAGCCGCTGCGGGTGGAATTGTGCTTCATCGGCAACGATGCGCGGGAGAAGGCGCTCGCGGAAGCGATCCAGGCCAACCTGAAGGCGGTCGGCTTCGACGCCGTTCTGGTCGGCGAGGAGGAGAATGCCATCGAGGCCCGGCAGAAGGACGGCCGCTTCGGCCTGATCTTCGGTGATACCTGGGGAGCCCCTTACGATCCGCATTCCTTCGTGAGCTCGATGCGGGTGCCGGCCCATGCCGATTACCAGGCGCAGCGCGGCCTGCCGATGAAGGCGGAGATCGACGCCAAGATCGGCGCCGTCTTGGTGACGACGGACGAGACGGCACGGCAGGCGCTCTACCGCGACATCCTGACCACCCTGCACGAGCAGGCGGTCTATCTGCCGCTGTCCTACCTGACCGCGATGTCGGTCAGCCGCGGTGTGGACGGGGTGGGCTTCGGTGCCAGCGTCTACGAGATTCCGTTCGGCGCCATGCGTCCGGCACCGTGACGCGGGGGAGCGGAGGATGTTGCGCTTCATCGTCGGCCGTCTGCTGACCTTGCCGCCGCTGCTGCTGGCGGTGTCGGTCGGCGTGTTCCTGCTGCTGCGGCTGGGGCGCGGCGATCCGGCGCTGGATTACCTGCGCCTGTCCAACATCCCGCCGACCGATGCCGCCGTCACGGCGGCGCACCAGCTGCTCGGGCTGGACCGTCCGCTGGCGGAGCAATACCTGTCCTGGCTGTGGCAGGCGCTGCATCTCGATTTCGGGCTGTCCTACGTCACCCGCCGGCCGGTGCTGGACGATTTGCTCTATTACCTGCCGGCCACCTTGCAGCTGGGGGCCGCCGCACTGGTCGTCACGCTGGCGGTCAGCCTGCCGCTCGGCATCTGGGCGGCGCGGCACCGCGACCGTCTGCCCGACCATCTGGTGCGGGCGCTCGCCTTCGCCGGCGTGTCGATCCCGAATTTCTGGCTCGGCTTCCTGCTGGTTCTGCTGTTCTCGGTGACGCTGAACTGGCTGCCGCCGCTCGGCCGCGGCGGCTTGAACCACTTGGTGATGCCGGTCGCCGCCGTCGCCTTGATGTCGCTATGCATCAACGCCCGGCTGCTGCGCACCAGCATGCTGGAGACGGCGGGGCAGCGCCATGTCCTTTATGCCCGGCTGCGCGGCCTGCCCGAGCGGCGGGTCGTCCAGAACCATATCCTGCGCAACGCCCTGCTGCCCATCGTCACCGCCACCGGGATGCACATCGGCGAGCTGCTGGGCGGCACGCTGGTGATCGAGAACATCTTCGGCTGGCCGGGGGTCGGGCGCTATGCCGTCTCCGCCATCTACAACCGGGACTATCCGGTGCTGCAGTGCTTCACCCTGCTGATGACGGTGATCTTCGTGCTGTGCAATCTGGCTGTCGACGTGCTGTATGCGTGGCTCGATCCGCGCATCCGGCCGGCGCGGGAGGTCGGACGATGAGCGTGCTTGTCCGGGACGACGGGCTGTGCGGTGACCGCCGCCGGCTCCGGCCGCGGCGCACGACACTGGCCGGGCTGGGCCTGCTCGGCGTCATCGCCCTGGCCGCCCTGGCCGCTCCCCTGCTTCCCTGGGATCCGGAGGCGGTCGATCTGATGGCGCGGCTGGAGGGGCCGAGCGCCGCCCATTGGCTCGGCACCGATCATCTCGGACGCGACCTGCTGGCCCGGCTGCTGCACGGCGCCTCGGTGTCGCTGGGGGCGGTCTCCGTCATCGTCGCCCTGATCCTGGCCTTGGGCATCGGCATCGGCGGGCTGTCGGGCTTCCTCGGCGGACGGACGGACCGGATCGTCATGCGGGTCTGCGACGGCTTCCTGACCGTGCCGACCTTCGTGCTGGCCATGTTCATGGTCGGCGTGCTCGGCACCGGCCTGACCAACGTGGTGCTGGCCATCGCCCTGTCCCACTGGGCCTGGTACGCCCGCATCGTCCGCGGCATGGTGCTGTCGCTGCGCGAGCGCGACTTCGTCGCCGCCGCCATCGTCTCCGGCGCGTCGCGGCCGCGCGTCTTCGCGGAGCATGTCCTGCCGGGGGTGCTGGTGCAACTGGTGGTGCTGGCGACGCTCGACATCGGGCACATGATCCTGCATGTCGCCGGCCTGTCCTTCCTCGGGCTGGGGGTGACGCCGCCGACGCCGGAATGGGGGGTGATGATCAGCGATGCGCGCGAATTCATCTGGACCCAGCCGATGCTGATGCTGTGGCCGGGGCTGATGATCCTGCTGACGGTGATGGGCTTCAACCTGCTGGGCGACGCCCTGCGCGACCGGCTCGACCCGACGCTGGCGGGAGAGGATCATTGACCGCGCACCGTCTGAGCGTGGAGGGGCTGCGGCTCTCCGCCCGCCGTGACGGCCGTCCGGTGGAGCTGGTGCGCGGCATCGATCTGGCGGTCGAACGCGGGCGCGTCACCGCTCTGGTCGGCGCCAGCGGGTCGGGCAAATCCCTGACCTGCCTGGGATTGCAGGAGCTGACGCCGCCTGGGGTGGAACGGCTCGGGGGCCGTGTCCGTCTCGACGGCGAGGCGGTCGAACCGGCGACGCTGCCCGGCCGGACGGTGGCGACGGTGATGCAGAACCCGCGCAGCGCGTTCAATCCGGTTCTCACCATGCGCGCCCATGCCCGCGAAACGCTGGCGGTGCGCGGCGGCGCCGGCGTGCTGGACCGGCTGCTGCCCGAGGTCTTGGCCGAGGTCGGCCTGCCGGAGCCTGACCGCATCGCCCGTCTCTACCCGTTCGAGATGAGCGGCGGCATGCTTCAGCGCATGATGATCGCCCTGGCTTTGCTGGCCGGGGCGCCCTTCCTGCTGGCCGACGAGCCGACCACCGACCTCGACCTGCTGGTCCAGGCCCACATCCTGTCCCTGATCGAGCGGCTGGTCGCCACGCGGGGGCTGGGAGTGCTGATCGTCACCCATGACATGGGGGTGGTCGCCCGGCTGGCCGACGAGGTGGCGGTGATGGAAGACGGCCGCATCGTCGAGACGGCTCCGGTCGCCTCGCTGTTCGCGGCACCGCGTTCCGAGGCCGCCCGCGCCCTGCTCGATGCCCACCGGGCGCTCTATCCGGAGGAATTCGCGTGACGATCCTGCTGGCCGCCGAGGCGGTGGAGAAGCGGTATGGCGGGCAAGGCGTCTTCGCTACGGGGGCGTCGAAGACGGTGCTGCGCGGCGTCAGCCTGTCGGTGAGGGAAGGGGAGAGCGTGGCGCTGCTTGGCACCAGCGGATCGGGCAAGAGCACGCTGGCCCGGCTGATGCTTGGCCTCGAACGGCCGGATGGCGGCACGGTGCGCTGTCTCGGCCGGCCAATCGAGGCATTGGACACCTCCGGCCGCCGGACCTTCCGGCGGACGGTGCAGGCGGTGTTCCAGGATCCGCTGGGCGCGGTCAATCCGCGCCATCGGATCGGCCGGATCATCGCCGAACCGCTGCGTCACCTGACCGGCCTCGACGCGCGGGAACGCGCCGCCCGTGTGGCGGAGCTGTTGCGGCTGGTCGGACTGGCGCCGGAGGACGCCGATCGGCTGCCCGGGAGCATGAGCGGCGGCCAGGTTCAGCGCGTCTGCATCGCCCGCGCGCTCGCGCCGGAACCCCGGCTGATCCTGCTGGACGAGGCGGTGTCGAATCTCGATCTCGTGCTGCAACTCCAGATCCTGGATCTACTGGCCGAACTGCGCGAAAGGCTGGGTACCGCCTTCCTGTTCATCACCCACGATGTCCGGCTGGTCCGCCGCTTCTGTCACCGGGTGGCGGTGCTGCATGACGGCGGACTGGTGGAGGATCGGCCGGTCGGCCCCTCTATCGCCTTCGACCATCCGGCGGCGCGGGCGCTCCTGGACGCCATGTTGCCTGCGGCTCCTTCACCGGCGTTGCGGAACCGGTCAGCGGAGTCACGGACCGCCCCCTGACCGGGACTTCCGCGGCATCGCGAAGACCGGAACGGCTCCAGGGCTCCGAATCCGTGTTAACGGATATTAACGTCGAGGATAGCGTTGAGGTAATCGGTGTCCCAGCCTGCCAGCTTCCTGCGGAGCTTGATGCTGGTGGGTCTGGGAGTGGCGGCCGGCTTTTTGGTGGCGCGCCGTAATCCGGAGCGCGGCCGGGCGGGTTCGGCGGCCTTGCGGACGAGGTTGATGGCGAAGTGGCGGACGACGGCCATGTTCAGGGCGCCGTGGCCTTTGCGCAAGCGGGACTGGTCCTCGTTGAAGACGACGTCGAGCAGCCAGTGCAGTTGGTTCTCGATGCGCCAATGGCCGCGCACGGCCTCGGCCGCCGCCTGGGCGGCGAGCGGGGCGGAGGTGATGTAATAGCGCGTGTCGGTGCGGCAACGATCCTTCAGCTCGGTCTTGCTGACCACCCGAACGATGGCGGCGACGGCGGGCAGGCGGACTTCGCCGGGAAAACGCCGCGCGCCGCTCAACCAATCGACCTGGCGCGCGACCGTGACCGCGCGCTGCTCGATCCGGCCATGGCCCTTGTCGATATCGGCGGCGTGATCGAGCGTCTCCGGCGGTGCGCTGGTGAAGAAACTCTCGATCTCGTCGCGCAGGGTGGGCTGGTTGGCTTTGACCGCCAGCAGATAGTCGGCCCCGGCGTCGCGAACGGCCTGGGCGATGGTGGCGTTGCAGGCGATGGCGTCGATGGTGACGATCGCGCCCTTGAGCCCGCCCTCGGTCGCCAGGCGCTCCAGCAGAACCGGAATGGCCGCCAGTTCGCTGGCTTTGTCCTCGACGGCCTCCTGGCCGAGGACCAGACGGCTGGTGGTGGCGAAGGCCGAGACCAAGTGCAAAGGGGCCTGCCCAAGGCTGCGGTCATGGCTGCGTCGCGAGGTCTTGCCGTCGATGGCGACCAGTTCCGGCCGGTCGGGCCACGCCTCGCGCACCCAGGACAGGAAGCAGTCCTGGAACAGGCCGGGAGGGATCCGGTTCATGAACACGGTCAGCCAGCGTCCGCTCGGCACCCCATGGTGATAGGGCTGGAAGCGCCGCAGAAAGTCGAGCCGCGCTTCACCCCAGGCGGCGATCGCCTCGTAATCCTCGCAATCCGCGATCGTCCCGCACACCGCCAGAAGCAGGATCTCCGGTAACGGATAGGCGACCCGCCAGGGAGCACGCGGGTCGTCGATCCGCGAAAAATGTTCCAGCAGCGCCTTCAGCCGCGATTTCTCACCAAAGCCGGCTTCGATCGAACTCATGGGAGGACCTTCCAAGACGAGAGCCTCCACCGAATCAGAAACTTCCCAATTCGTAAACCGCTGTTAACCCGACTTCGGAGCCCTGGGTCGGCACCCGGTCAGTCGGCGCTCAACCCCATCAGCGACTTGGCGAAGGCGTCGGCGTCGAAGGGCCGCAGGTCGTAGACGCCCTCGCCGACCCCGATGGCGTGGACCGGGATCCTGAACTTCTCGGCCAGCGAGACCAGCACGCCGCCACGGGCGGAGCCGTCCAGCTTGGTCAGGATCAGCCCGTTGACGTTGACCATGTCGCGGAAGATCTCGACCTGGCTGTGCGCGTTCTGGCCGGTGGTGGCGTCGAGCGTCAGAAGCGTGGTGTGCGGCGCCGTCTCGTCCAGCTTCTTGATGACGCGGACGATCTTGCGCAACTCCTCCATCAGGCCGGTCTTGTTCTGCAAGCGGCCGGCGGTGTCGATCAGCAGCACGTCGACCCCCTCGGCGCGTGCGCGTTCCAGCGCGTCATAGGCCAGCCCGGCGGCGTCGGCCCCGGTGTCGCGGGCGACGACCGGGCAGCCGGTGCGCTCGCCCCAGATCTTCAGCTGGCTGACCGCGGCGGCGCGGAAGGTGTCGCCGGCGGCCAGCATCACGCTCCGGCCCTCCGCCTTGAACTGGCGGGCCAGCTTGCCGATGGTGGTGGTCTTGCCGGTGCCGTTGACGCCGACGACCAGGACGACATGCGGCTTCAGCGCCGGGTCGAGCACCAGCGGCCTGGCGACGGGACTGACGATCTTCGACACCTCGGCGGCCAGCGTCGCCTTGACCTCGTCGGGCGAGACCTCCTTGCCGAAGCGGGTGCGCGCCAGCTCCGCCGTCACCTTCGCGGCGGTGGCCGGGCCGAGGTCGGCGGTGATCAGCAGCTCCTCCAGCTCCTCCAGCGCGTCGTCGTCCAGCTTGCGCTTGGTGAAGATGCTGGTGATGCCGTCGGTCAGCTTCGAGGAGGATTTGGACAATCCCTCCTTCAGCTTGGCGAACCAGCCCTTCTTGGTCGGCGGCGCCTCCTCGACACTGGCTGGCGCCGGGGCGGCCGGAGCCGGGGCGGCGGCGATGACCGGAGCCGGCTCCGGTTCGGGAACAGTCTCGGGTTCGGGCGTCGGGGCGGGCGGTGTGGGAGCGGTCGGCGCGGCCGGCGGTTCCGGGGCCTTCTCCGGTTCAGGCGCGGATTCCGGTGCGGGGGCGGTGGACTCCAGATTGACCGATTCGTCCTTCGCCGCCTCGCTGCCGGGCGTCGTCTCTTCGGGCTTCTTGCGGCCGAACCAGCGGAAAATCATGGAATATCCACTATGAAAGGGGTCAGAGCGGCGTGCCGGTCAGCACGCCGTCCTTGATGCCGGTGATGGCGGCGGGCACCAGCGCGCCGGGCGGGAAGGGCCGGCCCAGGCGGATCGCGGCGAAATGCTCGGTGCGGCCCAGATCCTCCTTCTCGACCAGCACCGTCGCGGTGCGGCCGACCAGGCTGGCCAGGGCGCGGGCCTCGGCCACCTCGCCGACGGCGCGCAGACGGGCGGCGCGCTCCTTGCGCACGGCGCCATCCACCTGCGGCATGCGCGCGGCCGGGGTGCCGGGGCGCGGGCTGTAGGGGAAGACATGCAGCCAGGTCAGGCCGCATTCCTCCACCAGCCGCAGGGTGTTCTGGAACATCTCCTCGGTCTCGGTCGGGAAACCGGCGATGAAGTCGGCGCCGAACACCACATCCGGGCGGACGGAGCGCACCCGCTGGCAGAAGGCGATGGAATCGGCGCGGCCATGGCGGCGCTTCATCCGCTTCAGCACCATGTCATCCCCGGCCTGGAGCGACAGGTGCAGGTGCGGCATCAGCCGCGGCTCGTTCCCGATCAGGCGCCAGAGATCATCGTCCATCTCGATGCAGTCGATGGAGGACAGGCGCAGCCGCGGCAACTCCGGCACCAGCGCCAGCAGCCGGCGCACCATCTGCCCCAGCGAGGGCGAGCCGGGCAGGTCGGGGCCGTAGCTGGTGATGTCGACGCCCGACAGCACCACCTCGTTGTAGCCGGCCTTCACCAGCGCCTGGACCTGCTCGACGATGCCGCCGATCGGGACGGAGCGCGAGGGGCCGCGGCCATAGGGGATGATGCAGAAGGTGCAGCGGTGGTCGCAGCCCTGCTGGACCTGGACGAAGGCGCGGGCGCGGTCCTCGAATCCGCCGATCAGATGGCCGGCGGTCTCCTTCACCGACATGATGTCGTTGACGAGCACCTTCTCGGCCGGCGGCAGGCCCCAGCTTTCCGGCTGGAGCTTCTCCTGGTTGCCCAGCACCTGATCGACCTCCGGCATCGCGGCGAAGCGCTGCGGGTCGATCTGGGCGGCACAGCCGGTGACGACGATGCGGGCGTCCGGCCGTTCGCGGCGCAGCTTGCGGATGGTCTGCCGCGCCTGCCGTTCGGCTTCCGAGGTGACGGCGCAGGTGTTCACGATCACCACGTCGTCCAGCCCGGCGCTGCGCGCATGGTTGCGCATCACCTCGGACTCGTAGCTGTTCAGCCGGCACCCGAAGGTGACGATCTCCGGCCCGTCCCGCGTCGTGCTGTCGGCCGTGTCGCTCATCGTGAAACCAGTTCGCCCGAAACCAGCTCCGCCGACAGCCGGCCGCTGAAGGCGAGCGCCACCGGGCCGGTCATCAGGACGCGGTCTTCCTCGGTCCACTCTATGGTCAGCGTGCCGCCGTCCAGGATGATGTCGGCCTTGCGGTCGGTCAGGCCGCGGCGCACCGCCGCGACCAGCGTGGCGCAGGACCCCGACCCGCAAGCCTGGGTGATGCCGGCGCCGCGCTCCCACACCCGCATGCGGATGGCGGTGGGCGACAGCACCTGGGCGAATTCGATGTTGGCGCGCTCGGGGAAGGCCGGATGGTTTTCGAACACCGGGCCGACCTCGTCCAGCGGCACCGCCTCGGCATCGTCGACGAAGAAGACGGCATGCGGGTTGCCCATGTTCACCGCGACCGGGGCGGCGAAACCGCCATGGGCGACCGTCTCGACCCGCAGCGTGTCGGCGGGCGCCGCCAGCGGAATCGCCGCCCAATCCAGGCGGGGCGGGCCCATGTCGACGGTGATCCGGCCATTGTCGGCGCGGCTGGCGTGCAGCAGACCCGCGGCGGTCTGGAAGCTGGCGCGGTCGCGCCCGCTCTCCTCCATCAGCAGCCAGCCGACGCAGCGCGAGGCGTTGCCGCAGGCGGCGGCCTCGCCGCCGTCGGCGTTGCGGATGCGCATGAAGGCGTCGGCGCCCGGCGCGTCGGTCCGCTCCAGCACGATGAACTGGTCGCACCCGACGCCGATCCGGCGGTCGGCGATGGCGCGCACCTCCGCCGCCGAGGGACGGTAGGGTTCGGAACGGGCGTCGATCACGACGAAGTCGTTGCCGAGGCCGTGCATCTTCAGGAATTCGCGGGTCATGACCGCCGTTATATGGCGAGCGGCGGGGATAAGTCCATAAGGCGCCGCGCAAGGCAGAATCGCGGGCGCTCCCCCGATCGGGTGCCCGGTCAGGCGCCCTTGAAGACCAGATGCTTCGACGCCGCGAAGTTGAAGAACATGCCGGCGATGGAACCGGCGGCCACCGCCAGGAAGGGATGGTCGGCGACCAGCCGCACGCCCGATTCCAACCCGACCGAGACGCCGTAATTCACCACGCCGCCGATGGCGTTGGCGGCGATGAACTTGGCCCATTGGCGATGCAGCGGCTCGCTCGTGGCGCCACGGAAGGTGAAGGCGCGGTTCAGGGCCCAGGTCGCCGTCGCCGCCGCGAGGAAGGACGGCACGCGGGCGGCGAAGAACTCCAACCCCAGCGCCAGCCCGCCATAGAGCACGGCGGTGTCAACCAGCAGCCCGATGATGCCGACCGCGCCGAACTTGGCGAACTGCACCCCCAACTGGCCGAGCCGGCTGTCCAGCAAAGTCGTGACCATTCCCGTCACCGCCGCTCGTCCTTGTGCGCGCCGGCCAGCGGCGGATGGGTGCCCGGCGCGCGCAGCGACAGGTAATGCATGCGCTTGGTCTCGCGCCGGCCATGGGTGACGGTGTCGAGGATCAGGCCGCAGGTCAGGCTGAGGAAGCCCAGCAGCATCAGCCCGGTGGCGAGCAGGGCGGTGGGGAAGCGCGGAACCAGCCCGGTCTGGAAATAGGTGGCGATCACCGGCAGGCCGAGGATCACCGACAACAACGCCAGCAGCGCGAAGGCGGCGGAGAAGAAGGGCAGCGGCCGCTCCTCCTTCACCAGGATGATGATGGTGCGCAGGATGCGGATGCCGTCGCGGATGGTGTTCAGCTTGCTGTGCGATCCGGGCGGCCGGTCCTTGTAGGGGGTCTTCACCTCGGCGATCGGCATGCGCAGTTCCAGCGCGTGGACCGTCAGTTCCGTTTCGGTCTCGAAACCGCTGGCCAGCGCCGGGAAGGACTTGACGAAGCGGCGGGAGAACACCCGGTAGCCCGACAGCATGTCGCCGATCCGGCTGCCGAAGATCTTGGCGACCATCCCGGTCAGCACGAGGTTGCCGAAGCGGTGGCCGGGGCGGTAGGCGGCGACGATCTCCGTCACCCGCGCGCCGTTGACCATGTCCAGCCGCTCGTCCCACAGTCGCCCGACCAGCTCCGGGGCGCTGGCGGCGTGATAGGTGTCGTCGCCGTCGACCAGCACATAGACGTCGGCCTCGATGTCGGCGAACATGCGGCGCATGACGTTGCCCTTGCCCTGCAACGGCTCGCGCCGGACCACGGCGCCGGCCTCCCGCGCGACCTCCACCGTCCGGTCCTTCGAGTTGTTGTCATAGACATAGACGGTGGCGTCGGGCAGGGCGGCGCGGAAGTCCCGCACAACCTTGCCGATCGCCGCCTCCTCGTTGTAGCAGGGGATCAGCACCGCGACGGTCGGGGCCGGGCCGGCCTCCGCAGCGGCCGACGGCACGCCGGACGCGTCGGCGGCCGGGGTGGAGGCTGGACGGTCGATGGTCGATACGGTCATGGCGCGGACTTCTGGCTGGGGACGGGACAGGGCGGGCTGTCGGCGGCGATGCTCAGCGGCGATAAACAGCACAGGCGCCGCGATTATTCCACTGTGTCCCTTTTCCCGGCGGCCCGGTCAACGGCGCAGAGGTTCAGGGTCTCCCCCAGATTGTTGGGGATCGGCCGGCAGCGCCGCGGGTCGAGCCGCAGCCCGAGCAACTCCGCCGCCTTCGCCGCACCCGGCGTATCGGGGATGGTGCTGAGCATCAGAAGGGGGCCGCGGTGGGAGGCCACCTTGTCCGTCATGATGGCGAGATAGCCGTTGCCGACCGAATCCGGTTGCAGGAAGTTGGACTGGATGCGCACGAAGGTCACCCGCTCCGGAAAGGACGGGATGACGTGCGATATCGCCCAATAGCCGGCCATCAGCACCATGGTGTCGTCCGGATTTTCGATCGGCGGCACCTCCGCCGTGACCCAGCGGTCCTGCGCTCCGGCCGGCCAGGCGATCCGTCCCCAGTCGGCCGGCTGGACGGACAGTTGCACCAGCGCCAGCAGCGTCGCCGCCAGCCCGATGCGCAGCCGGCGCGCCAGCGGCAGCAGCCCGACCGCCATCACCAGCCCCAGCGGCGCCAGCATCTCCAGCGGCACCAGATAGCGGTAGATGCAGAACATCACCACCCACAGCGCATAGGTGACGGTCATCGCCGCCAGCAGGAAGCGCGTCGCCGGACCCTCGGTCAGCCAGTCGTTCCGCTTCCCCATCGACCGGCCGCCAACCGCGCCGATGACGGCGCAGAGGAAGCCGACCGGCAGCAGAATGAACAGGGCCAGCACCCGCAGGTCGAAGAACGGCACCTCGCCCACCGTCAGGGGGGAGAATGTGAAGACGACAGGGAAGAACAGCCGCTGCCACGGGCCCGGCGGGAAGAAGCCGACATTGACGTAGTCGGACATGGCGGCGAAGGGCGATTTGAAGATGTGGTTCATGTGCGGGAAGACCGGATTCCCGTAATCGTGCCACAGATGCGCCATCCACAGGCCGCCGCCGGCCGCCAGCCCGGTCAGCACGCCGATGCCGAAGAAGAAGGCCAGCCACAATCGCCGCCACGGCCGGGCGGGCAGGGCCAGGAAGCCCAGGCACAGCCCGACCGCGTAGATCACCGTCGGGTTCTTCAGCCCCATCGCGGCACCGGCCAGCAATCCGGCCGCGGCGACCCGTGCGAAGCTTGGCGGCGCCCGGCCGTCGAGGATGGCGGGCAGGCCGGCGGCGACCACCGCCGCGGCCCCCAGAACGCCCAGGCTGACCACATTGTCCTGGAAGGTGGTGCCGATCAGCCCCAGCGTTCCGCCGCCCAGCCCGCCCATCACCGCGAGCGCCATGGCGACCAAGGTTCGTTTCAGAGGCGGAACGTTCCGCAGGCAGGATGATGCCAGCAAATACAGAAGCGACAGGTTGACGCCCTGTAGCGTTCCCCACAGGAAGCCGGCCACCCGCGCGGGCAGATGGGTCGCCAGCCAATAGAAGGGCGCATCCAGGAAGGGATTGTAGAAGGTCGGCATCTGCGCCGCCAGCAGGTCGCGCCCGATGCGTCCGGTCAGCAGCGCATAACCGTTGTACCAATGGTAGTTGCGCAGGTCCCAGTTGGCATCCATGCCGAAGGCCAGCGTCAGCAGCCCATAGGCCGGCGGGGCCAGCAGCAGGAAGGCGATGCCGATCAGGCGGCTGCGGCGGTGATCGTCTTGGATCGGCATCGGATCGGGCGGGCCTTCGTTCGGGGGTGGAGGGGCGGGTGGCGTTCGGCGGGAACCTTGGTATGCGGCCGGGACGCCGCCCGCAAGGGGGGCCGCGAGGGGAGCAGCGGCAGCGGCTTGAACAGCGCCGCCGCCGGGTCTATTCCCAGTCTTTCCCCGCCGCGGTTCCCCCGCCGTGTTCCGGAGGCCGCAACTGGGCCTGACCGGGACGATCGGGCGCCGTTTGCGCAACAATCATGCGCGCCGGCGCATTCGCGCATGCCTGTTCGCTCGTTGCGTGCCGGGAAAAGGGCAAGCTTCCTCTGGCAATGGCTGGTTCGGTCTGCTATTGACCACGCTCTGCATGCGCACGCTTGCGCCTTCTTGCGCGACAGGATTTCTGGCGATGGAAAAGTTCACGGTTCTCACTGGCGTCGCGGCGCCGCTGCCGATGATCAACGTCGACACCGACATGATCATCCCGAAGCAGTTCCTGAAGACGATCAAGCGGACGGGGCTGGGCAAGCACCTGTTCGACGAGATGCGTTACACCCCCGACGGGCAGGAGATCCCGGACTTCGTCCTGAACCGGCAGGCCTACCGCAAGGCCAGCATCCTGGTGGCGGGCGACAATTTCGGCTGCGGCTCCTCGCGTGAGCATGCGCCGTGGGCGCTGGCCGATTTCGGCATCCGCTGCATCATCGCCCCGAGCTTCGCCGACATTTTCTACAACAACTGTTTCAAGAACGGCATCCTGCCGATCAAGTTGCCGAAGGAACAGGTCGACCTGTTGCTCGACGACGCGTCGCGCGGGTCGAACGCCGTCGTCACGGTCGACCTTGAGAAGCAGACCATCACCGGCCCGGACGGCGGCACCCTTTCCTTCGAGCTGGACCCCTTCCGCAAGCATTGCCTGCTGAACGGCCTGGACGACATCGGCCTGACCTTGCAACAGTCGGCCCATATCGACGGGTATGAGGGCAAGCAGCGCGCCGGCCAGCCGTGGATGTGGGGCTGAGCGCCCCCGTCCTCCCCCGATCCTCCTCAACTTCTGTCTTCTTGACGTCTGACATTTGGGAGTGCGCCCGCCATGGCCGCCAACAACAAGCTTCTGTTCCTCCCCGGTGACGGCATCGGCCCGGAGGTGATGCGCCAGGTTCGCCGTGTCATCGACTGGATGGACCGCAAGCGCAAGATCACCTTCGACGTGTCCGAGGGTCTGGTCGGCGGTGCGGCCATCGACGCCCATGGCGTGCCGCTGTCCGACGCCACCCTGGCCGAGGCGCTGGCGGTGGACGCGGTCATGCTGGGCGCCGTCGGCGGCCCGAAGTGGGACAACCCCACAGACTACACCAAGCGTCCGGAAGCCGGCCTGCTGGCCCTGCGCAAGGAACTCGGCCTGTTCGCCAACCTGCGCCCGGCGGTGGTGTTCGACGCGCTGGTCGACGCCTCGACCCTGAAGGCCGACGTCATCCGCGGGCTGGACATCCTGATCGTGCGCGAACTGACCGGCGGCGTCTATTTCGGTGAGCCGCGCGGCATCACCGACATCGGCAACGGCGAGCGCCGCGGCGTCAACACCCAGGTCTACACCACGTCGGAAATCCGCCGCGTCGCCCGCGTCGCGTTCGAGCTGGCCCGCAAGCGCGGCAACAAGCTCTGCTCGATGGAAAAGGCCAACGTCATGGAATCCGGCCTGCTGTGGCGCCAGGAAGTGACCAAGCTGCACCAGGAGGAGTTCCAGGACGTCGAGCTGAGCCACATGTACGCCGACAACGGCGCCATGCAGCTGCTGAAGAACCCCAAGCAGTTCGACGTCATCGTCACCGACAACCTGTTCGGCGACATCCTGTCGGACGAGGCGGCGATGATGACCGGCTCGCTCGGCATGCTGCCCTCGGCCTCGCTGGGCGCGCCGGACGCCAACGGCAACCGCAAGGCGCTGTACGAGCCGGTGCATGGCTCGGCCCCGGACATCGCCGGACGCGATCTGGCCAACCCCTGCGCCACGCTGCTGTCCTTCGCGATGTGCCTGCGCTACTCGTTCAACCTGGACGAGGATGCCAAGCTGATCGAGCGCTCGATCCAGAATGTGCTGGGCGGCGGCATGCGCACGTCCGACATCATGGCCCCGGGCATGGCGCGCTGCTCCACCACCGTGATGGGTGACTCGATCCTGCGCGAGCTGGACAAGCTGGCCTCCTGATCCGCGTTCCCAAGAAGAAGCCCCCGTCCGCGAGGACGGGGGCTTTTTCATGCGCGGATCGCGACGCTTCACCCGTTTGCTTTCAATCGTCGCCGGTCGGACGCTCGGCGGACCGGCCGCCATGGCTCGCCTGTCCGCCCTTGCGGCCGGCTTCCGCCGCCAGGGACGGATTCTTGGAGAAGCTGCGCGAGGAGGCGGGCACGCTGCGCCCACCCTTCCGGCCGGCTTCCGCGGCGAGTTCCGGGTTCTTTGAGAAGCTGCGCTTGTCGGCCGGCACGCTTTCGCCGCCCTTGCTGGCGATCTGGCGTTGCCGGTCGGGGTCCATCGATGCGAAGCCGCGCCCCGATGTCCGAGTGCTTTCTTTCGAGGCCATAACCAACCTCCGACTGTGCCTTGCTGAAACGACAACCAATCGGTGGCGGTCTGGTTCCCGGCTCATCGCATTAAAATTGCCGGCCCCCGCGGGAGGGGAGGGGAGGCGCACCATCGGTTGCTAAACCAATTTTAGGATGGTTGTGTGATTCGACAAATGGCGCGTCTTTCCGATAGGAAGTGCGAATTTCTAGCGATATCCGGCGGGGCGCGGCAAAATGATGCAGGCATAACCCGCGCGGATGGCAAGGTTTGTTCCTGAAAAATTTCTTGGCTGGCTTCAGGAAGATAACTGCATAACTTAAGAGTATCACAGAAAATACCCGTCGATATTTCCGGGGTTGGCGCATATGTTTCCAAGGGAGTTCCAATATTTTTGAAAGTTAATACTTTGAGTTTATCGGAAATTTAAATGATTTCTCTGGATTTTTCGAGGATATCTTTAAGAGATTGGCAAGGCATTCCGGAGTTTGATTGTGAAGATGGCGGATCCGATGCCGGGCCGGGTCCCTTGGGGCAAGGGGGTGCGATGCCGACCGTGCTTGTGGTTGATGATGATCCCATGCTTCGTCTGACGCTGCGCCATCTTCTCGAAAGCGCGGGAGTTGAGGTGGTCGAGGCGGAGGATGGCGACGAGGCCATGCGGCTGTTCCGGGCGGGCCGGCCGGATCTGGTGATCTGCGATCTGGTGATGCCGTTCGCCGATGGCCTCCAGACGATCATGCGGATGCGGCGCCTTGCTCCTGCGGCCAAGATCATCGCCATCTCCGGCGGCGGCCGCAGCAAGGCGATGGATCTGCTGGCGGTCGCGCGGCAGATGGGGGCCGATCATGCGCTCGCCAAACCGATCGAACGCAGCCAGATCGCCCTCATCGTCGATTTCTGCGGCCGCGATGGCGGCGGCCCGCCGTTGCCGCGCGGCCTCTGAGACGGCGGGAGTGGCGGTGTCGTGATGCGGTCGCTCGCCTCGATGCGGCGTCTGCTGCGCCAATGGTTCGGCCAGGGCGGGGTGGACGGCGGGGCAGGGGGAGGGGGAGGGGGAGGGGCAGAGGGTGGGGCGTCGACGCCATCGTCCGACAGCCGGCCGGCCGGGACCGTCATGCCGTCGGTCGAGGCGGGGCAGGACCTGCGGGCTCTGGAACAGCGGCTGTGGCGCCTGCTGATGCAGCCGGCGGTCGCTTCGACCGGGCGGGTGCATCTGCTTGATCTCGGCATGATGCGGGATCGCCTGGGCTCGGGCTGGACGGCGCTGCGCCCGCGGGTCCTGACCGCCGCCGACAGCATCATCGACCGCTACCTGACCCGGAACGACATCCGCTTCAGGACCGCCGGCGACGATTACATCCTGGTGTTCGCGTCGCTCGAACGCCATGCGGCGGCCCTGGTCTGCGCCAGGATCGCGCAGGAGCTGCTGCACCTGTTCCTGGGCGACGACCGCTCGGCCGACCTCCGCGTCTCGACCGCCGTCGGCGTGGCGGATGGGCAAATCCGGTTCGAACATGCCCTCGCCAGCACCCTGCTGGCCGAGGCGCGGCTGCGGGCGGAGCCGGCGGGCGGGCGGGAAGCCTCCTCCTCCGCTTCGGTCAATGGAACTACGGGCGGAACTACGGGCGGAACTGCGGGCGGTGCGGTCTATGATGCGTACGCCGACGGTTCGCCGATGGTGACGGGCCCGATCTTCTACGCCGAGGAGGCCGGCGGCAAGGCCCGGCCGGTCCTGCGCCAGTTGCGCCTGTCGCCCGACGATGCCGGCCGGTTCGGCATCCGCTACCGGCCGGTCTGGGACATCACCCAGCAGGTGATCTCCACCTATATGGGCACGCCGGTGCGCATCTTCCCCGACGACTCCTTCATCGAGGGAGCGGCGGCGTTGAATTCGCTCAGCGACGCCATGGAGATCCTGCAACTCGACGCCGATGCGCTGGTCGGGTCGGTGGAAATCCTGAACGGGCTGTTCCGCAACAAATCCCGGCTGATGATGTCGGTGCCGATCTGTTTCGAGACGCTGGCGGCCCGCCGCACCCGGCTGCCCTTCCTGGAGATCTGCCAGTCGATTCCCGACTATCTGCGCCGCTTCCTGATCTTCGAGCTTCTGCGCTTTCCGCCGGGGGTGCCGACCGGGCGTCTCAGCGAACTGCTGCACGAGATCAGGCCCTATTGCCGTTGGACCTTCATGCGGGTGGAGTTCAAGTCGCAGAGCTTGTCCGGCTTCGCCGGCACCGGGCTGAACGGCATCACCGTGGCGATGCCGGCCGACCGCTCGGCCGAGGCCCGGCTGATGGAGGAGATGAACGGCATCGTCACCGCGGCGGAGCGCGCCGGCCTGATGATCTGCGTCGCCGGGCTGTCGACCACCAGCATGGTGGTGGCGGCGCGGGCGTCGGGGGTCAGGCTGGTCGCCGGCAACCGCATCGGCCCGCCGCAGGACCGGCCGCGCGCGATGATCCGCTTCGACTGGCCCGACCTGTACCGCGACGGCGAGGAGGAGTGAGGATCGGCCGTCCTCAGAGCGCCGCGATGGCCTCGGCCAGCGTCACCAGCCGGCGGGCGTTCTCGACATGCAGGTTCTCCACCAGCTTGCCGTCCACCAGCACCACGCCCTTGCCGGCTGCGGCGGCCTCGGCATGGGCGGCGATGATGCGATGGGCCTGGGCGATCTCCCCGGCGTCGGGGGCGAAGGCGGCGTTGCAGGCGCCGATGGTCTTGGGATGGATCAGCGTCTTGCCGTCGAAACCCAGCTCGCGCCCCTGCCGGCAGGAGGCGGCGAAGCCCTCGTCGTCGTTCAGGTCCAGATGCACGCCGTCCAGCACCGCCAGCCGATAGGCCCGTGCCGCCAGCAGGCACAGCCCCAGGCTGGTGATCAGCGGCAGCCGCCCGGCGGTGTGGGCGGCCTGCAAATCCTTGGCGAGGTCCGAGGTGCCGAGCACCAGCGCGCCGACCGCCTGGGTGGCGCCGGCGATCTCCTTGGCGTTCAGGATGCCGAGCGGCGTCTCCATCATGCACCAGATCGCCTGTCCGGCCGGCGCCCCGGCGGCGCGCAGGACCGCTTCCGCCTGCCGGACGGCGTCGGCGCTCTCCACCTTCGGCAGCAGCACGGCGTCGGCGCCGCTGGCCGCCGCCATGCGCAGGTCCTCATAGCCCCAGGGGGTGTTCAGCCCGTTGACGCGCACGATCAGCTCGCGCCGGCCATAGCCGCCGGCGGCCAGCGCCTGGGCGATGCCGTCGCGCGCCGCCGTCTTGGCCTCGGGGGTGACCGCGTCCTCCAGGTCGAGGATCAGCCCGTCGGCGGGCAGGCCGCGCCCCTTCTCCAGCGCGCGGGGGTTCGAGCCCGGCATGTAGAGCACGCTGCGGCGGGGGCGGACGGTCGTGGCCATGGTGATATCCCGGGGATGCGGATGATTGGAGACGGCAGCTTTAGCGGCCCGCCGCCGCCCTGTCCATGGCCCATGCCGCCACGGCCTTTTCCGGATACGGGCATATGCATGGCTGCCATGCCGCCCAGCCGGGCCACCGCCCTGGAGTCGGCCGCTTTACGCCCGCCCGGCCGTCGCATAGGCTTGGCCCATGAAAAGCGTCCTGACCATCCAATCGCATGTCGCCTATGGCTATGTCGGCAACCGCGCCGCGGTGTTTCCGTTGCAGCGCCTGGGGATCGACGCCACGGCGGTGAACACCGTCCAGTTCTCCAACCACACCGGCTATGGCGCCTGGACCGGACAGGTCTTCACGGCGGAGCACATCGCCGACATCGTCGACGGCATCGCCGCCCGCGGCGCGCTGCCGGCGCAGGACGCCATCCTGTCCGGCTATATGGGCGCCGTGGAGCTGGGGCGGGTGATCCTGGAGACGGCGGCGCGGGTCAAGGCGGCCAATCCCAAGGCGGTCTATTGCTGCGACCCGGTGATGGGCGATGTCGGACGCGGCTTCTTCGTGCGGCCCGGCCTGCCCGAATTCATCCGCGACCATGCGGTTCCCGCCGCCGACCTGATGACGCCCAACCAGTTCGAACTGGAATATCTGACCGGCAGCAAGGTCGAAACGCTGGACAACGCCCTGGCCGCCACCGCCGCGCTGCGGGCGCGCGGGCCGCGGCTGGTGCTGGTCACCAGCCTGACCCGCGCCGATGCCGATCCCGACAGCATCGAGATGCTGGTGGACGGCACCGACGGCGCCTGGCTGGTGGCGACGCCGCGCCTGACCTTCGACCCGCCGCCCAACGGATCGGGCGACGCGGTGGCGGCCCTGTTCCTCGCCCATTACCTGAACGCCTTCGAGCCGGCCGACGCGCTGGAGAAGGCGGCGGCGGCGATCTTCGCCATCTTCGAGACCACCAAGCGCCTGGGCACGCGGGAGCTTCAGCTGATCGCCGCCCAGGACGACTTCGTCGCTCCGCCCCGGCGCTTCGCCGCCACCCGCCTGCGCTGACCGGCCGCTTCAGGCCGGTGCCTTCATGCCGGCCTGTGTCGTGCCGGCCTGCTTCATGCCGGCCTGCGCCCCTGCCGGGCAGTCGATCACCCGGCAGGCGGGCAGCCGCACCGTCATGCTGGTGCCGGCCCCCAGCCCGCTCTGGCAGCTCAGCGTCCCGCCATGCAGGTCGATGAAGTTCTTGGAGATCGACAGGCCGAGCCCGGTACCTTCATAGCGGCGGTTGGCGGTGTTCTCGGCCTGGCGGAAGGGCTGGAACAGGTCGGCCATGAACGCCGCCGGAATGCCGATGCCGGTGTCGGCCACCGTCAGCCGGAAGCCGCCATCCGCCTCCAGCCCGGCGCTGACGGTGATTTGTCCGCCGTCGGGCGTGAACTTCACCGCGTTGGACAGCAGATTGAGGATCACCTGCTTGAAGGCCCGGCGGTCGACCCACAGCAGGGCGATGGCGGCCGTCACCTCGTTGTGGATGGCGATTCCGGCGGCGGCGGCGCGATCGCGCACCATCATCAGGCATTGCCCGATCGCCTCATGCGCCTCGACCGACTCCTCGCTCAGATCGAACTGGCCGAATTCCAGCTTCGACATGTCCAGCACGGCGTTGACGATGTCCAGCAGGTGGCGGCCGCTGTCATGGATGTCGGTGATGCAGGATTTCTGCCGTTCGTTGACGGTGCCGAAGAACTCGCTGGACAGCACCTCGGCGAAGCCGATGATGGCGTTCAGCGGCGTGCGCAGTTCGTGGCTCATGTTGGCGAGGAATTCGGTCTTGGCCCGGTTCGCCAGTTCCGCCTGGGTCTTGGAGGCGATCAGCTCGGCCTCCTGCTGCTTGCGGCGGGTCATGTCGCGGATGACGCCGACGCAGATGCGCGGCTCGTCCGGGCGCACCCCCCCGAGTGCCGCGGGTAAGGCGGCCGGGGTGCAGGGGCCGCCGTCCAGCCGCAGGTCGCCGACGGTGAAGCTGACGGGGAAGGCGTGCCCGTCTCGGCGCAGCGCGGTCAGGTCGCGGTCGTCGGCGCCGCCGCGCGCGCCGGGGATCAGCGCCTCGATCGGCTGGCCGACCATCCGGTGCTCCGGCATGCCGAACATCAGCTCCGCCGCGCGGTTGAAGGTGATGATCCGCCCGTTGCTGTCGAAGGTCACCACGGCGTCCAGCATGGAATCGAGGATGCCGCGGATCCGGCGCGAGGCGCGGGCCAGCCGGGCCTGATCCTGCTCGCGCCGGGCATGCTGGCGGACGATGAAGGCGGTCAGCAGGGCGATGGCGATGGTCATGACCGCGCCGATGCCGGTCCAGACCGCCGTGTTGCGCCGCCATTCGCGCAGCGCCGCGTCCACCGGCAGCGTCGCCACGATGACGAAGGGATAGTCCCGCACCCGTCTGACGCTGACCAGACTGTCGATGCCGGAGGCGCCGATGGAGGCGGGCTGGGCGGGAAAGGCGGTGCGGATGGTCGCCTCGTCATGCGCCGCCAGCGCCGCCCGGACAGCCGGCCAATCCGACAGCCCGCCCAGCCCGTTCCGTTGCGGCCCGCCCTCCGCCCCGCCCTCTGCCCCGCTCTGGGCCTGCGGCCGCTCCAGCAGGACGGTGCCGTCCCGCAGAGCCAGGATCACGCCGCCCTTGCGGTCGATATGCTGGGATTCCAGCGTCGCCGCCAGCCGCGTCGGATCGATCATGGCGACCATCACGCCGCGGAAACCGCCCTGATCGTCGGTCCAGCGCCGGCTGAAGGGGATGACGCGCTGTCCGGTCATCACCCGGCTGGAGATGGTGGCGCCGACGAAGAGCCGCTGGTCGGCGCTGTCGCGCGGTCCGGTGAAATAGGCGCGGTCCGTCAGGGTGGCCGTCGGCAGCGGCGCGTCGGCCGAATGGTGCAGGGCGATGCCGTCGGCGCCGATCACCACGAGGTCGGCCAGTTCGCTGACGGCGTCGCGCCGTTTGCGCAGATGGTCATGCACGGCCGGGCTGCCCCGGCCGCCGCCGTCGGAATAGGTTCCGAGCGCGAAGCAGAGGTCGCGCAGCAGATGATCCACCACCATGGCCACCCGCAGGGTCTGCGCCTCCAGCATGCGGGCGAGATCGCGCGTCGCCCGTTCCCCCGCGTCCAGCGCCTCGCTCCGGCTCTGAAGGATGCCGTAGCCGATCAGCGCGTTCACCACCAGGATGAAGGCGAGGCCCGAGGCGGTCATCAGGAAGCGCACCGATGTCAGCCGGTCGCGCAACGCCCGTGCCGGACCGGAGATCGGGTGGAATGGCGGCGGGCGGGAGGGTGGCGCGGAGGAGGACCCGGAGGCGGGCATCGGCGGAAACATTTCCTCTTTGGCTTGCGTCCGGACGGCGCAGGTCGATTAATCGACGTGATTGCCTAAGAAAAGAATAAACTGTCCAAAATCGCGGCTTGCGCCTGCGCCCCTACGCCGCGCCACCCAGCCATTCCCTGTTCCCGCCCGGTCGGCGGTTGCCGGGGCCGGTTCCATCGGCTAGGTAAGGGACCGTCTCGACAGCCGGATCGCCCATATCCCCATGACCGACGGACCGCTTTCGCTCTACCGCGCCCGCCGCGGCAGCGGCACGCTTCGCCCCGATCCCGACCAGGAACTGGCGGCGGAGAAGTTCCAAAGCCTGTATCAGGCGCTGAAGGGCTATCAGCCGCCCTGCGCCGGCGACGGCGCCCAGGCCGGCGGCGACAGGCCGGGCGGCGGGGGCTGGCTGGAGCGCTTCGGGCTCGGCCGCCGCCGGGCCGCGCCGCCGCCGCCGGACATCGCCTCCACCGCGCCGCAGGGGCTGTATATCTACGGCAGCGTCGGGCGCGGCAAGTCGATGCTGATGGACCTGTTCTTCGAGACCGCCCCGGTCGGGAAGAAGCGGCGCGTCCATTTCCATGAATTCATGCTGGAGATTCACCAGCGCATCCACGAGCATCGCCAGTCGGGCAAGGGCCGGAACGACGGTCCCGACGAGGCGCTGCCCGAACTGGCCCGCGCGCTGGCCGGCGAGGCGTGGCTGCTGTGCTTCGACGAGTTCCACGTCACCAACATCGTCGACGCGATGATCCTGGGCCGGCTGTTCACCAACCTGTTCGACCTTGGGGTCGTGGTGGTGGCGACCTCCAACTGGCCGCCGGACATGCTGTACAAGGACGGGCTCCAGCGCGAGCTGTTCCTGCCCTTCATCGCCCTGCTGAAGGACAGGCTGGACATCCTGTCGCTGGACGGCCCGACAGACTACCGGCTGGACCGGCTGAAGGGCGTGCCGATCTACCATCATCCGCTGGGACCGGCGTCGGACGCCGCCCTGCGCAAGGCCTTCTCCGACTTGACCGGCGGCGCGGCGGGCGAGCCCTGCACCCTCACCGCGCAGGGCCGGCGGGTCGAGATCGACCGCGCCGCCAAGAGCGTGGCCTGGGTCGATTTCTGGAACCTGTGCGGCAAGGCGCTGGGGGCGGCCGACTATCTCGCCATCGCCACCCATTTCCACACGGTGCTGATCGACCGCGTCCCCACCATGAAGGACGAGCTGCGCAACGAGGCCAAGCGCTTCATGACGCTGATCGACGCGCTGTACGAGCACAAGGTGAATGTCGTCATCGCCGCCGAGGGGCCGCCGGAACGCCTCTATCCCGAAGGCACCCACGCCTTCGAGTTCGAGCGCACGGTCAGCCGCCTGATGGAGATGCAGAGCGAGGACTATCTGCAACGGCAGCATCTGACCTGATATTTTCCGGGTGTTCGCGGGTCGGTGTCACACCCGCGTCGCACGAGCCATGCCCGTGGGGGTGGACTCCCGACCCCCATCGGCTACACTGATCGGCCTTGTCCTCGACGTCGCGCGGGTGTTGCGGCTGGACCCCCGATCCCCATCGGCTACACTCATCGGCTCCACGCCGCGCGCCGCTGGCAAGTTGCGGCTGGACCCCCGATCCCCATCGGCTACACTTCCCCTTGGCGCGCCCCCAAGAGTCACACAGTTGCGGCTGGACCCCCGATCCCCATCGGCTACACTCGACAAGGCTGGCGGCCACACCGGTTGTACGTTGCGGCTGGACCCCCGATCCCCATCGGCTACACTCCGCGATCATGTCGCCCGACACGCTGCCAGGTTGCGGCTGGACCCCCGATCCCCATCGGCTACACTTGTCCTTAAGCGCCGCGCCGTACTCTCTGAGTTGCGGCTGGACCCCCGATCCCCATCGGCTACACTTGGCGTTGACCGGGTGATAGGTTTCCCGCAGTTGCGGCTGGACCCCCGATCCCCATCGGCTACACTGTCGAGGATGTCCATCAAGCGACCCTCCCCGTTGCGGCTGGACCCCCGATCCCCATCGGCTACACTTGGGACGACAAGGTGCTGGCCGACTGGAACGTTGCGGCTGGACCCCCGATCCCCATCGGCTACACTGCACTGGCGAAAGTGCCGCCGACCGCAACGGTTGCGGCTGGACCCCCGATCCCCATCGGCTACACTTCCACATGTTCGATGTCGAGCGCGCCGATCGTTGCGGCTGGACCCCCGATCCCCATCGGCTACACTGAACGCCGGGCCGATGAGATGCACGAGGGCGTTGCGGCTGGACCCCCGATCCCCATCGGCTACACTCCCCGAACACCGCTACTGAGGGCCAGAAGGGTTGCGGCTGGACCCCCGATCCCCATCGGCTACACTTCTGCTCGGATGCCAATAGCCGTGTCGAATGTTGCGGCTGGACCCCCGATCCCCATCGGCTACACTCAACCTGTGAGGACCAAGCCATGAACATGATGTTGCGGCTGGACCCCCGATCCCCATCGGCTACACTGTCAGCGCGCCGCTCGCGCCGCCCAGCGTCGTTGCGGCTGGACCCCCGATCCCCATCGGCTACACTTCAGCCCCGAGTATCTGCAACTGCTGGGCAGTTGCGGCTGGACCCCCGATCCCCATCGGCTACACTAACCCTGCGCCTTGTGACAGGTGATCGCATGTTGCGGCTGGACCCCCGATCCCCATCGGCTACACTTCCTGCCCGCCAAAGACGCAGATCGGCGCTGTTGCGGCTGGACCCCCGATCCCCATCGGCTACACTCCGGTTCCGTGGTGTCCGCCAGGAAGGACTGTTGCGGCTGGACCCCCGATCCCCATCGGCTACACTGCATCGGCGATGGACAAGGCCAGCGAGAAGGTTGCGGCTGGACCCCCGATCCCCATCGGCTACACTCAACCGCATTGCGACCGCGCTGAACGCCGCGTTGCGGCTGGACCCCCGATCCCCATCGGCTACACTCCGCGGCTGCGATGGCACTGGTGCCCACCGGTTGCGGCTGGACCCCCGATCCCCATCGGCTACACTAGCCTTCGCATTCGCGGCATGGGACTTGTCGTTGCGGCTGGACCCCCGATCCCCATCGGCTACACTGGATGTCCGGGTAAGTCCTTGTTTCGGCATGGACTTTCCCGGTTTCCGGCAGCGTCGAATCCGGGGCTTCATGGTTAAAACAGGACATATTGCTCCGGATTCCTGCGTTGCGCCGCGCGGATGCGGCCGTCGAAGCACACCATAGTTTCGTATTGGCGATCGGTGAAACACAAGATATGGACCTTGCCGGTCGAGGGGACGTTCTGCCCGATTCGCCGGGTCAGCGCTTCCACCTGCTCCTTGCCGGTGCAAAATCGCATGTAGACGGAAAATTGCGACATCTCGAATCCCTGGTCGAGCAGGAACTGGCGGAACTTCGTGGCGGCCTTCCGTTCGGGCCGGGTCAGGACGGGCAGGTCGAACAGCACCATCATCCACATCATCCGATACCCGCTCAGCATCCCGTTTCGCCTCCCGCCGGGGGCGCGGCGGGCCATTCCAGCGGCATCGGCGCCCAGGGGCGGTCGAGAGCCGGCAGGTCCAGGTCGCCCTTGCCCTCCTCGACCACCTGCGCCAGGGAGCCGGCCAGCCGGATCAGCACCGTGCCGATCGGCGTCGTCCCCTGCGCCGTCAGCATGTCGAGCGACGGCACGAGCGCCAGATAGCGCTTGGTCTCCCGCGTCACCTCCCGGTGTCCGGCCTCGGCCAGCCGCAGCACGGCCAGATCGACGAACGGGCGGAAGGGCTCCATCAGGTCGTCCACCAGGCACAGCGGATTGCCGCGATTGGCGTGATGCAGGCCGATGGACGGGTGCAGCCCGGCCGCCGTGACCGCCCGCGCGGTGGCCGAGCGCAGGATCGCATAGCCGTAGTTCAACAGCGCGTTGGCGCCGTCGCCGTCCTGGTCGCGGCGGAATTCCCGCCCGAACAGCGCCGGCCAGTAGCGGCGGGCGGCCTGCGCCTCCAGATTGTCGGGATCGCCGGAGCGCACGCGGCGCGCCATCTCCACCAGGCCGCCGGCGGGCAGGCCGCGCGCCTCCAGGGCCGCGGCCTGCTGGCGGATCTTGGCCCGCACGAGCGCCTGCCAGAGCCGCTTGGCGAGCGGGGCCGGGGCGTCCACCTGGGCCCGCATGCGGCGGGACTGGACGTGATGGGCGTCCACCGGCCAGACGAAGGCGGCCGGCAGATGGTTGGGGCCGCACATCACCACCACGGCGCCGCGCTCCATCAGCGCCATCAGCAGGGCGTTGGAATAGGTGAGGCCATGGGCGTTGGCCATCACCACCGCGATGTCGTCCAGCGGCACGCGGCCAAGTTCACGCCCCTCCGCGGTCACCACCAGGAACCCGCGGGAGAGCGACAGGTGCCGGCCGTCCTCGGCGATCTCGACGATACGGCCGGTCATGAGATGTCCTCCGCCGGCTCCATCGCCGTCCGGCCGGCATCGCCCCCGATCCCCACACGGGCGCCCGGCGCGTGCACCCGGACCCGGCCGAGCGGATCCACCGTCACCCGCCGCGCGCCGCGGGCGCGGAGCTGGTCGCAGGAGATCTTCACGTGCTTCGACCGGTCGGTCTTCACCTGATGCGGCTCGACCACCACCACGCTGTTGGACGAGGGTTCCAGCTTGACCACCTGCATGACGCGCACCCGCCCCTTGTGCTCCAGCTTCAGGCAGTCGCCCTTGTGCAGGCGCATCAGGAAGCGCTCGCCGTCGCCGAGCCGGGGCGGGGCCGCGGCGCCGTCCGCGCCGCGGCCGCCATGCGCCTCGAACAGGGTGACCCAATGCCCGACCCAGCGGCGCCCGTCGGCGCGCAGCGCGACGTCGACATGGTGCACCTCGCCGGCCAGCAACAGCTTGTGGAAGGGTCCACCGGACCGGGGGCCGGACGGGTTCCCGCCATGCTCGACGCGGATCGGGTTGGACTCCTTCTTCAGCACCCGGACGCGGCGGATCCCGCGGGAGGCCGGCTGGGCGGCCAGATCCTCCGCCGCCTTGGCCAGCGCGGTGGCCGGGTCGTTGGCGTCCCGCCTGCGGATCGCCAGCCGGTCGATCAGGGCCCTGCGCAGCCGGGGGTCGCGGACGCTGTTGATCTCATCCTTGCTCAACCCGTCGATCGGTTTGCGGACGACGAGGTTGAAGCCCTCTTCCGGCGGATCGACCGGGCCATAGGCGGTTTCCTTGTGCAGCGCGCCGCCGATGCCGTGCTCCGGACGGTGGGAGACGACGATGGTCCGCGCGCGCCGTTCCAGCTCCGCCCGGAACCCATCCCACGGCTCCTCCTTGAAGCCTTCCAGGACGCGGCGGATGTTGTCCTCGCGCGCCGCCGCCTCCCGCTCGGCGCTGGCGGCTGCAAGCTGGACCCGCTGCACCATGCTCCGGTCGATGCAGCCGATCACCACGGCGTCCAGCGCATGGTGGCGATGGTCGGCGCGGTTCTTTTCCGCCGGGGAGGGGTCGAGCGTTTCGGCCGGCACCTCCGGCGGCGGCCCATCGGCTTCCGCCAGGATGGCGTCGATCCCCCAGCGGCGGCGCAGCAGGGCGGTCAGCCGGCCCGGCGACACCCGCACTTTCGGGCAGACGCAGCGCAGATACTCGACGGCAAGGCGCGACAGATGGCGCGTGTCGTTCAGGTGGCGGGCCCGTAAGCCGCCCTCGCCCTCCAGCTTCTCCAGGGCGTCGGGGGCGAAGCGCCAGCGCTTGTTCTTGGGCAGCGCCTCCGCCCGCGCCAGGATGCCGGCCCAGCGCTCGGAATCATGGCCGAAGGCCTCCCAGGGGGAACGGTTGCGCTTGATCCGGTTGGCCTCGCGCAGGCACACCACCTTGTTGGCGGCGCTGTCGTCCAGGCTGACCGAGAAGGGCAGGATATGGTCGATGTCGACCTGTTCCGACAGCAGCATGCGCATGCTGATGGTTTCGCCGCTATAGGGGCAGCGGCGGTTCTCCACCGGCCCCTGTTCCTCCCACAGGCGCAGCTTCAGCAGGTTGCGCGGCGTCGGCCGTTCGCCCAGCGACAGGATCAGGCGCTTGCGCTCCTCGTTGCGTTTCTGGTTGTCGGCCTGTCGCTTGTCCTCGCGGCGGCGGTCCTCGGCGGAGCGCTTCAGGTCGCGCGCCAGCTCGATGACGATCTCCTCGGGTCGCCCGTGCCGCGCCAGGATGGCGTTGACGAGGTGGCGGAGCTGGTTGAGCGCGATGTGGACCGTGGGGTTGGCGACGCGGCCGACCCGCTTCTCCTCGGGATCCGCCGGGTTGCCGGTGCCGAACGCGACATGGCGTTCCAGGACCGCGCCATAATAGGGCAGCGCGTCCAGCAACGCCCCCTCGCGGGAGAAGTCGGAATGGTCCTTGCCGCCGCGCAGCAGCTTGACCGCTTCGTCCAGGCGGATCGGGCGGACCCGGCCATCCGGATCGCCGCGGGTCTCCCGCTCCAGCACCGGCAGCAGTTCCGCCACGGCGCGGCGGCCGTAGCGCCCGTGGAAGTCGGGCAGGGTGGCGCCGGCCAGCTTCGCCGCCGTTGCCTCGTCCAGGGCCCAGCGGGCGGTCAGCGCCGCGATCGCCCGTTCCGGCTCCGCCTCGGTCAGCAGCAATTCGACCAGCGCGTCCTGCTCCTCCAGCGGCAGCGCGGTCCAGCCGGGTCCGAAGGCCGGGGCGATTCGGGCGCCGGTCTCATCCCCCAGCAGTTCCGGGCGCTTGTCCGATTCCAGCGAGAAGCCGGTCCCCGGCGGCAGCTCCAGAAGGCCGCGCAGCTTTTCGAAGGGCACCGACTTCTGCACCTTGCCCGGCTTGCGGCCGGCCTTCGGTGGGCGGCCCTGGACGAAGGCGACGATCCGGTCGCGCTCCGCCGGGGTCAGCGGCCGTTCCGACAGGTCCAGATGGATCACGCGCAGGCTGGCCAGCTCCTGAAACAGGCGCAGCCGCTGCGCCGACGGCAGGGCGCGCGGCGCGCGCCCGTCGTCCGGATACAGGGTGCAGCGGCCGACCGGCGGCGGCTTCAGCGGGCGCTGGTGGAAGATGCGGTGGCGCAGGATTTCGCGCGCCTCCGCCGTCAGCAGATCGGGGTGATGCCGGGCCTGTTCGGCCCACAGGGTGTCGAACTCCGCCTCCAGCATGCGGCGGGCGGGGTAGAAGGGATAGGCGGCCTCCTTCCCCTTGCCGGCCAGCCGGGCGCGCAGCGTCTCGCCCCGCGTCTTGCGCCATGCGAACCATGCCCCCAGCGTCGGCGCGCCCGCCGCCGCGATCGCCGCCTCCAGCCGTTCGACCGCCTCCTTGACCTTGCCGGCCTCCTCGTCCGGCTTGGTGGCGGTGCGCACCGGCTTGTAGCCGCGGCGCTGGTTGAGGTGGAACAGGGCGCGTCCAATCTCGAAGGGCTCCAGCCGCTCGCGGGTGGCGCGTTCGCGGGCGAGGTAGGGATCGACGGCCACCTCCAGCCGCTTGCGCGCCGCCGGGTCCGCCGGCATCAGCCCGAAGCGGACCAGCGCCCCCATCAGGCGGGTCCGGCGCGTCAGGTAGCGGTCGCGCCGCCGCCGCATCTGCCGCGCCAGCCGCCGGGCCACCGCGAGGGAGGCCTTGTCCTGCGGATCGCGCCCGTCGGAAAAGATTCGCGAGCCGAGCGCGCGAATCTCCCGCGGCTTGCCCTGGCGGTCCAGGTTGAGCAGGCCCCAGCCGATCGAGTTCGTGCCGAGATCGAAGGACAACCGGTATGGCTGCACGGCGCACTCCCACTCTGCAAATTTGTCCGTATGGTCTCGGGAAGTTCCCGGAAAACAACCTGATGACGAGTCTATAACAACCCTTGACAGAAGATGCCAGGAGACTAGGATGAAGAACGGCTTGGAAATTCGATGGGGATCGGGGGTCCAGCCGTTAACATGTTCCCTTCGGGGAGCACGAAATGCGGGGCGGGCCACGGTCCGCCCCTTTTCATTCGAGAGAGCCCGGCAAGAGGGCGCGCCGAACAGATGCGTGCCTGTTTGATCTTGCCCCGTTTCGGTGGGGCAAGATCAGTTCCCCGATTCCCGATTTCCCGCTCCCCGATCACCCGGTGCCGACTGCCCAATCCTATCCCGCCCATGGCGCGGAAAGGACCATCCGGTTCGTGGTGAGAAATTCGCATGGATGGAAATCCAGAAATTTCCATGTATCGTATACAGACGATCGTCCAGATCATGCGGTATGAATCAAACGGAAACATCCATTGTTAAAGAAAATAAATCTCCGTTACATTCGGTAAGATGATCTCGGGGTTTTCCCTAGTCAGACAATCATGGACTGAATGTATAAAATTACCCTATGAATTATTTCCAGCGTAACTGTTCCATCTGTGGGGGTGGCTGATGTTCGCATGGTTCGGCAATCAGAAAATGATCGTGAAGATCCTCACGCCTATCGTCCTGCTTCTGCTCATCATGACGGCGATCTCGGTGGAGTCCGTGCTGCGGCTGGCTTTGCTCCAGCGGACCGCGGAATATGCGCTGACCATCGAGGCGACCCGGCGCACGGTCATTCTCGACATCGGCCGTCATCTGAACGCGGCGACCGTCGCCGAGAAGAACGCGATCATCGAGAAAAGCCAGGAGGGCATGCAACGCTTCGCCGGCCAGTTCAACCAGTCGATGGCCCAGGTGGACAGGTTGATCAGCGAACTCGCGCTGACCGCCGACAGCGCGGTGCGGCGCGAGACCGGCGTGAAGATCAAGGCGGTGGTCGACGCCTACCGTCAGACCGCCTCGAAGGTGATCGACCTGACCCTTCAGGGCAGGGACGAAGAGTCCTTCGCGCTCAGCGGCGGTGACGGGGCGAAGACCCGCCAGGCGGCGATGGCGCTGATCGACGAGCGTGTCGAGGTCAATCGCAAGGGGATGGAAAAGTCCATCGCCGAGACCCGCGAGGTCGCCGAGGAGACCAGGAGCATCATCCTCGCTCTCGCGGTGGCGGGCGTGGTGGTCGGCTTGTCGCTGTCGCTGGCCATCGTCATCCTCATGATCGTCAGGCCGCTCGGCCGCATCACCGGGGCGATGACCCGCGTGTCGCAGGGCGAGCTCGATTTCCCGATCGACGGCACCGCGCGCCGCGACGAGGTCGGTCTGCTGGCCCGCACGCTCGATGTCTTCAAGGGCAACGCGCTGGAGGTGCGCCGCCTGACCGCCGAGCAGGAGCGGGAGAAGACGCAGGCGGAGGTGCTGCGCAAGGCGGAGATGCTCCAGCTCGCCGACCGCTTCGAGGGCAGCGTCAGCGCCATCGTCGAGAATGTCGCCTCCTCGGCCTCCCAGATGCAGGGGGCGGCCGGCACCCTGTCGTCGAGTGCGACCCAGTCGTCGGCCCAGGCCACCGCCGTCGCGGTGGCGTCGGAACAATCCAGCGCGAACGTGCAGACCGTCGCCTCGGCCACCGAGGAGCTGGCCGCCTCGATCCTGGAGATCGGCCGGCAGGTGGCGAACCAGAGCGCCATCTCGGCCACCGCGGTGCAGGAGGCCGACCGCACCAACGCCAGCATGCTGCTGCTGGTCGAGACCGCCAACCAGATCGGCGCGGTGGTCGATCTCATCAACTCGATCGCCGGCCAGACCAACCTGCTGGCGCTGAACGCCACCATCGAGGCCGCCCGTGCCGGGGAGGCCGGCAAGGGCTTCGCCGTGGTGGCGAGCGAAGTGAAGGCGCTGGCCAGCCAGACGGCCAAGGCGACCGAGGAGATCCAGGCGAAGGTGAAGGAGATCCAAAGCGCCACCGGCGGCGCCCAGGAGGCCGTCGCCGGCATCGCCGGCATCATCGGCCGGATGAGCGAAATCTCGTCGGCCATCGCCGCCGCCATTGAGGAGCAGAACGCGGCGACCGCCGAGATCTCCAGCAATGTCGCCCAGGCGGCGCGCGGCAGCGAACAGGTGTCGACCAACATCGTCGGCGTGACCAGGGCGGCGAGCGAAACCGGGACGGCGGCCGGTCAGGTGCTGAGCGTCGCCAACGGTCTGGCGACCGAGGCCGACCGGTTGAAGACCGAGGTCTCCAGCTTCATCGCCACCGTCCGCGCGGGGTGATGGGCCGCGGGGGGGCGAAGGGTCATTACGCCGGGGGCTGTTCTTCCTGGGGTTGCCGTCCATCGGCGCCGTGGTCCGCTCTCGCGAAATCCACGCCGCCGATGGATGATTCCGTGTCCGTGGGCTGTTGATGCCAAGTGACGGTATTCCACGGCGGAGCCACCCATCATGACATGGCGTTCCATTCTGTTCGGCTGCCTGCTGGCGGCCGTGACCTCCGGTTGCACCCCAACCCCCTATTTCGAGACGCGGACATTCCGGTATTTGCCGGTCGGCGAGGCGGGGAACCGGTGCGTCGCCCAGTGCAAGCAGGCGCGATCCGTCTGCGACTCCGCGAATGAGCTCGCCCTCCAGACCTGCCGGGCCGAAGGGCTCACCCGCGCCCATGCCGAATATCAGGCCTATCTGAAAGAGCTGCCCAAGGACTATAACAAGAAGAAGATGAAGACCTTAAGAGACTTCGAGTGGGGAATCAGCTGCTCCACCAGCCTCTATTGCTCCTCCGATTACGACAGCTGCTTCAAATCCTGCGGTGGCCGGATCGAACAGCAGACTTATTGCGTCAGCAATTGCAAGCTGATGACGCCGCCTCAGCCGGACGGGGCCGAGGTCGGTCCCAAAACCGCGCTGTGAGGTTCAGCCCTTCTCCGCCGCCCGCCGCCGCAGCTCCGCGAAATCACGGCCGGCATGGTGGGAGGAGCGGGTCAGCGGCGTCGCCGACACCGTCAGGAACCCCCTGGCCCGCGCCACCGTCGCATAGCGCTCGAACTCCTCGGGCGTGACATGGCGGGCGACCGGGTGATGGGTGGGGGTGGGGCGGAGATACTGGCCGATGGTCAGGAAATCCGCCCCCGCCGCCCGCAAATCGTCCATCACCTGAAGTACCTCCGCCGGTTCCTCGCCCAGGCCCACCATGATGCCGGATTTGGTGAAGATCGACGGATCGCGCTCCTTCACCCGCTCCAGCAGGCGGAGCGAGCCGTAGTAGCGCGCCCCCGGCCGGACCTCGGCGTAAAGGCGCGGCACGGTCTCCAGATTGTGGTTGTAGACATCCGGCCGGGCGTCGGCCACGGTCTCCACCGCCCCCGGCTTGTTGCGGAAGTCCGGCGTCAGCACCTCCACCGTCGTCGCCGGGGAGCGGTCGCGGATGCGGGCGACGCAGCGGGCGAAATGGCCCGCCCCGCCGTCGGGCAGATCGTCGCGGTCGACCGAGGTGATGACGACATGGGCGAGGCCAAGCTCGCCCACCGCCTCGGCCAGCCGGTCCGGCTCGTGGGGATCGAGCGTGTCCGGCCAGCCGGTGGCGACATTGCAGAAGGCGCAAGCCCGCGTGCACACGCTGCCCAGGATCATCACCGTGGCGTGCCGCTTGCTCCAGCACTCGCCGATGTTGGGACAGGCCGCCTCCTCGCAGACCGTGTTCAGGCCATGGCGGCGGACGAGGGATCGGGTATCCTCGAACGCCGCCCCGGCCGGTGCGCGGGCGCGGAGCCAGGACGGCTTCTCCGCCCGATGCTCCGGGCGTGGGCTGCGCATCGCGGGCAGGGCCATCAGTGGACAAGCTCCGGCTGTTCGGCCGCCGCCCGCGGCTGCACGATGATCTTCACATTGCGGTCCTTGTGGGCGACCAGCTCCTCGAAGCCGCCGCTGACGATGTCGTCGAGCGTGATCCGGCCGGTGATCAGCGGCCGCACGTCGATGCGGCCGTCGGCGATGAAGCGGATGACGTCGGCGAACTCGCCATTGTAGGCCAGCGAGCCGATGACCTGCTTCTCGGTGGCGACGATCTCGAAGAAGTTGAAGGCGCTCGGCTCCTCGAAGATGCCGACCAGCACGGTCTTGCCGGCCTTGCGGATGACGTCGATGGCGAGCTTGGCGGTGTCGCGGTGGCCGATGCACTCGAACGACACGTCGGCGCCGTAACCGCCGGTCAGCGCCTTGACCTCCGCCACCGCGTCGCACTCCTTGGGATCGAGCACCAGCGTGGCGCCGACCTCCAGCGCCTTGGCCTTGCGGGCCGCCGACATCTCCAGGACGATGATCCGGCCGGCGCCGGCCGCCTTGGCGCACATGATGGTGCACAGCCCGATGGTGCCGGCGCCGACCACCACCACCGTCTCGCCGACGATGCTTGCGGCCTTCTTCACCGCATGCATGCCGACCGCCAGCGGTTCGATCAGGGCGCCGGCCTCGGTCGGGAAGCCGTCGGGCAGCTTGTAGAGCAGTTCGGCCGGGACATTGACCAGACTGGCGAAGGCGCCGTTGTTCATCAGGCCGGTGAAGGCCAGCTTCTCGCAGATGTTGTACATGCCGTGCTTGCAGTAATAGCACTCGCCGCAATGCTGGCAGGCGTCGGCCGCCACTCGGTCGCCGACCTTGAAGCCGGTGACGCCCTCGCCCAGCGTCGCGATCTCGCCGCTGAACTCGTGGCCGAGGATGCATTGCCCCTTCAGGCCGGTCAGCGGGTGGGGGGTGTCGACCGGGATGAAGACCGGGCCGGCGACATATTCATGCAGGTCGGACCCGCAGATGCCGCACCAATGCACCTTGATCTGGACCCAGCCGGCGGGCGGGGCGCCCGGCAGCGGCACATCCTCGACCCGGATATCCTTGCGGCCATGCCAGACGGCGGCCTTCATCGACGTGGCACTCATGGTGTTGTCCTCCGGTTTTATCGTTATGGGCGAGCGCTGAAAGGCGGTCAGGCGAAGACCATCCCGCCATCGACCAGCAGGGACTGGCCGGTCATGAAGTCGCTGTCGGACGAGGCGAGGAAGCGGGCGACGCCGACCAGATCGTCGGGCCGCGACGGCCGGCCCAGCACCGCGCCGGCGGCGAACATGTCGAAGGCCTCGTTTTCCGACTTGGTGATGCCGGTGTCGCGGAAGCCCTGGTCGATGATCTTCCACATCTCGGTCGCCACCACGCCGGGGCAGATGGCGTTGGCGGTGATGCCGTCCTTGCCGAAGCCGCGGGCGGCGGCCTGGGTCAAGGCCACCACGGCGAATTTGCTGGCGGAGTAGTGGGCCAGCGGCTCGTAGCCCTGCTTGCCGGCGATCGAGGCGGTGTTGACGATCTTGCCGCCGCCGCCTTGGCGACGGAACGTCTTGATCGCCTCCTGCATGCCGATCAGCACGCCCAGCGCGTTGACGTCGTTGATCGTGTGCCAGTCCTCCTCGGTGATGTCGAGGAAGGGCTTGGTCTGGGCGACGCCGGCATTGTTGAAGATCACGTCGAGCCGGCCATGGGCCTTGACCGTCTCGTCGATCATGCGGCGGACGGCGGCGCGGTCGCGGACATCGACGGTGACGGCGATGGCGCTGCCGCCGGTGGCACGGATGGATTCGGCCACCTGTTGGGCGTCGGCCCCGGTACGGTCGGCGATGGTGAGATTGGCGCCGTCGGCGGCCAGCGCCTTGGCGATGGTGGCGCCGATGCCGCGGCCGGCGCCGGTGACGATGATGCACTTGTCCTTGAGATCGGGCATGACGGAACTCCTGCCGGCGCGCCGGCGGATGGCCCGCGCGCCGGTTGCGGGTGGTTCGGGAAGCTGGATCGGGGGAGGGGGCTGGTCGGGCCGCCTCATTCCGCCTTGGCGATGTGGTCCTTGAGCAGCGCGTTCACTTTGCCGGCCGCCTCCATCTGCACCATGTGGCCGGCGCCGGGGATGACGGCCACATGGGCCGTGTTCGCCAGCGCCTGGGCGTGGTCGGCGGGGATGACGCGGTCCTCCTCGCCCCACACGACAAGGGTGGGCGTCTTCGTATCCGCGACCCCGGCGGCGAGGATGCCGGCCTGCCGGCCATCGGCGAACAGCGAGGCCGACAGCGCCCGCAGCGCCTCGTCGACGCCGTCCAGCCGCTTGTACTTCAACAGGTCGTCGACCATCTGGCGGCTGACAAGGCTGGGGTCGGCGAACAGCGTCTCCAGGACCGGCTTCAGGTCGCGGCGCGATGTCGCACCGACGAAACCCTGGATGTAGCCGCCGTCGATCCGCTCGCCCAGTCCGGCCGACGCGATCAGCGACAGCGACGCCACCCGGCCCGGCGCGTCGAGCGCCGTGCGCATCGACACCGCCCCGCCCATCGAATGGCCGACGAAATGGGCGCGCTCCACCCCGACCGCGTCGAGGAAGCCCAGCACCGCCTTCGACAGGCCGGACAGGCTGGGATCGGCGAGCCGCTTGGTCGACTGGCCATGGCCGGGCAGGTCGAGCGCGTAGACGGTGGCCTTTTCCGCCAGCGCGTCGATGGTGAACAGCCAATTGTCGAGATCGCCGCCGAAGCCGTGGACCAGCAGGACGGTCGGCCCGCTTTCCCCTCGCTTGGCGTAGCGGATGGTGCCGGCCGGGGTCTCGGCGGTGTGGTATCGCGGGCCCGCCTCGGCCTCGCTATCCTCTTCGCCGGCCGGGACGGCATAGGCGCTGATGAAGGCGTCGATGTCGTCGTCCGGCACATCGGGTTCGGCCAGCACGGCGATCAGCGCCTTGACCGGATAGATGGTGCCGGGTTCGCCCAGCACGCGGCGCAGCACGCCGGTCTCGCCGGCCTCGACCACGTTGGTGATCTTGTCGGTCTCGACCTCCAGCAGCTCGTCGCCGATGGAGATGGTGGACCCCGGCCGCTTCAGCCAGCCGGTGACCTTGCCCTCCGACATGGACAGGCCCCATTTCGGCATGACGATGGGCTTGATGCGCTCGTTCAACATGTGGTGCAGGCTCCTGGAAGTGCTTTTTTTGATTGGGGCATTCAGGCCGGCGCTTAGCTCACGCCGCGATCCGCGGCGACGCCCCCTTGGGCGACAGGGTGCGGCGCACGGCGCCGGCGATGCTGTCGGCGCTGGGGACATACAGATCCTCCAGCGACGGCGCGAAGGGCACCGGGGTGTGCGGCGCCGTCACCATCTGGATGCCGGCCTTCAGCGCGCCGAAGGCGTTCTGGCCGACGAAGGCGGCGATGTCGGTGGCGAGGTTGCAGCGCGGATGCGCCTCGTCCACCACCACCAGCCGGCCGGTGCGCTCGACGCTCTCGATGATGGTGTCCCAATCGATCGGCGACAGGGTGCGCAGGTCGATCACCTCGGCCTCGGTGCCGTCCTTGGCCAGGGCGGTGGCCGCCTCCATCGCCCGGTGCACGGTCAGGCCGTAGCTGACGATGGTCACGTCGTCGCCGTCGCGCAGCACGTTCGCCTCGCCGAAGGGAATGGCGTAGCTCTCGGCCGGAACCTCGCATTCCAGGCCGTAGAGGTTCTTGTGCTCGCAGAAGATGACGGGATCATTGTCGCGGATCGACTGGATCAGCAGGCCCTTGGCGTCATAGGCGTTGCTGGGGCAGACCACCTTCAGCCCCGGAATATGGGTGAACAGCGGGGTGAGCATCTGCGAATGCTGCGCGGCGGCGCGGAAGCCGGCGCCGACCATGCCGCGGATCACCACCGGCGTCTCCGCCTTGCCGCCGAACATGTAGCGGAACTTGGCGGCCTGGTTGAAGATCTGGTCGAAACAGACGCCCATGAAGTCCAGGAACATCAGCTCCGCCACCGGGCGCAGACCGCAGGCGGCGGCGCCGATGGCGGCGCCGATATAGGCGGATTCCGACAGCGGCGTGTCCATCAGCCGGTCGCCATGCTTGGCGTACAGCCCCTTGGTGACGCCCAGCACGCCACCCCAGGCGTCGTCCTCGCCCTTCGCGCCGGTGCCGCCGACGATGTCCTCGCCCATGACGATGACGGTGGGGTCGCGGCGCATCTCCAGATCCAGGGCCTCGTTGATCGCCTGCTTCATGCTGATCTTGCGGGACATGTGTTTCCTCCGCGCGTTTGGCGTTTCTTGAATGGGCTCAGTAGGCGACGTAGACGTCGCGCAGCAGGTCTTCGGCCACCGGCAGCGGGGCGGCCTTGGCGGCGCGCGTGGCGTCCTCGATCAGCGCGTTCACCTCGCGGTCGATGGCCTGCAACTCGTCCCGGCCGATCACGCCCGCTTCGATCACCCGTTCCGACAGGATGGTCAGGCAGTCGCGCGACGCGCGGATCGCCTCCAGCTCGCCCTTGGCGCGGTAGGTCTGGGCGTCGCCTTCGAAATGGCCGTAGAAGCGGACCATGTTGCATTCCAGCAGGGCCGGGCCGCCGCCGTCGCGGGCGCGGCGGATGATCTCGCCGGCCGCCTCGTACACCGCGAAGAAATCGGTGCCGTCGACGGTGACGCCCGGCATGCCGAAGCCGGTGGCGCGGTCGACATAGCTGTCGCAGGATACCGCCCATTCCATCGCGGTGGATTCGGCATAGCCGTTGTTCTCCACCACGAAGACCACCGGCAGGTTCCACACCGCGGCGAGGTTCAGGCTTTCCAGGAAGGTGCCCTGGTTCGACGCGCCGTCGCCGACGAAGGTGATGCCGACGCCGCGGTCGCCGCGCACCTTGGCCGCCAGCGCCGCGCCGCAGATCAGCGGTGCCCCGGCGCCGAGGATGCCGTTGGCGCCCATCATGCCCTTGGACAGGTCGGCGATGTGCATCGATCCGCCCTTGCCCCGGCAGGCGCCGGTCGAGCGGCCATAGATTTCCGCCATCATCGCATGGACATCGACGCCCTTGGCGATGCAGTGACCGTGGCCGCGGTGGGTGGAGGCGATGCGGTCATTGTCGTTCAGGTGCATCATGATGCCGGTGGCGCAGGCCTCTTCGCCGGCATAGAGATGGACGAAGCCGGGAATGTCGCCCTTGGCGAAATCGACGTGCAGCCGCTCCTCGAACTCGCGGATCGTCCGCATGGTGCGGTAGGCCGTCAGCAGCTCGTCCTTGCCGAGGGGGAAGGGATTCTGGGCCATGAGGTGTTTTCTCCCTGGTTCAGGTCTTTGGGGGTGATTTGGGTTGTGGTCGTCAGAAGGCGGCGACGGGCACCGGGGTGCCGGTCAGCAGCCTGTTCTGGCCGGCGTGCCGCATGACGGCGGCGACGTTGACCGTGCGGAAGGCGTCGTCCCGGAGCGTCAGGGACAGGCGGTCGCGTTCGCTGAAGGACAGCTCGCGCTCGCCATCCAGCGCGATCGAGCCGGCGGTGACCTCCGGCTCGAAGGCCACGCCGGCCGGCATGCGGCGCCAGTCGGTGATCCCGACCTCCGCCATCATCCCCGGCGCGATGGGGGCATGGAGCGTGGTCGCGCTCTTGCGGCGGTCGCCGTCAGGGGACAGGCGCACCATCAGGCCGCCGCTCTCCTCGCGGCCGACGGGTTCCAGCAGGCCGGCGATGGCCGACATGCCGATCACCTCCGGGTCGGCGAAGGTGACGTAGAGTTCGCGGAAATTCTCGGTCCGCCACAGGGCGCGGGCGCCGATGTAGCGCTCCGTCACCAGCGCGACATCGACCAGCGCCATCTCGGTGACGGCACCGTCATTGAGCGACACGTCGATGCGCTTGTTGGCGGCGAAGGCGATGTGCGGCGGCACCCGGCCGGTGACAGCCAGCCCGGTGGCGAGCCCGGTGATCGTCGGCTCCCGGTGTTCGGGGAAGGCGTTGTTGGTGCCGGTGGAGATGCCGGCGATCGGCACCGTCCCGCATTCCGCCGCCACCGCCCGGTGGGTGCCGTCGCCGCCCAGCACCACCAGCGCCGACACGCCGGCCCGCCGCATCTCCGCCGTGGCGCGGTGGGTGTCGGCGACGGTGCCGGTGATCGGCATGGCAACCGGATGAAGGGCGGGGTACAGATCCGCGCCGCGCGTTCCGCCATTTCCCCTGGCCCGCATCAGGCCGCGCTCGACATGGGCGCGGATGCCGCCATTCTCCGGCATCATCAGCACGTCGCGCACGCCGCAGGCATGCAGCGCCGCCAGCACCCGCAGCAGGATATTCGCCCGGTCGGCGATTTGCAGGCTGGTGGCGTTGGCGACGACCCGGCGGATGTCGCGGGCGGATACCGGATTGGCGACGATGCCGACGACCGGAGCCAAGATGCGCCTCCCCCTCAATGCGGCGCGCCGTTGATCGACGCGCGGTTCGAGGGGGGTAAGAGCAACCGCCGTGCCAGATTGTCAGTTCGGCGGATTTTCCTGGATTTCAATGGTTGGCGGTGTTGCGGCGGTGCGGGGCGTTGCAACAGCTGTTGCATGGACTGTGGCGCCGACGGTGCAACAGGTGTGGCGGCGGCCTTGCGGTCAGGGACGGCCGCGCCGCTTTCCCGCAGTCCGGGGGAGTGTCCGGCATTCCGCCGCCGGTATTCCACCTCTGCGCAACGCCCGGCTTGCCAAGCGCTCGCCCGCCGCTCTAGCTTCCTTTGGTCATACCAATGAACCGTTCAGCGGAGAGCACAGCCCATGACCGCCATCGCCACCACCCTGCCGCGCGCGGCCCTGACCGAGGAGGCGCGGGCCGAACTGACGGTTCTATTGGGCGACCGGTTCACCACCTCGCTTCCGGTGCGCGAGCATCACGGCAAGGACGAATCCTATCACACGCCCTGCCCGCCGGATGGCGTCGCCTTCGCCAATTCGACCGAAGAGGTCAGCGCGATCGTGAAGATCTGCGCGAAGCACAAGCTGCCGATCATCCCCTTCGGCACCGGCACCTCGCTGGAGGGCGGCGTCGCGGCGCTGGCCGGCGGCATCACCATCGACCTGTCGGGCATGCAGCGGATCCTGCGCGTCAGCGCCGAGGATCTGGACGTCACCGTCCAGGCCGGCGTCACCCGCAAGCAGTTGAACGAGCATCTGCGCGACACCGGCCTGTTCTTCCCGATCGATCCCGGCGCCAACGCCTCGCTCGGCGGCATGACGGCGACGCGGGCCAGCGGCACCAACGCCGTGCGCTACGGCACGATGCGCGAGAATGTCCTGGGCCTGACGGTCGTCCTGGCCGACGGCCGCGTCATCAGGACCGGCGGGCGGGCGCGCAAGTCGGCGGCCGGCTATGACCTGACCCGGCTGTTCGTCGGCTCCGAAGGCACGCTCGGCATCATCACCGAGGTGACGCTGAAGCTCTACGGCATTCCGGAAGCGATCTCCTCGGCGGTCTGCGCCTTCCCCACCATCAAGGGCGCGGTCGACACCGTGATCCAGACCATTCAGATCGGCGTTCCCGTCGCCCGCATCGAGCTGCTGGACGAGGTGCAGATCGACGCCGTCAACAAATACTCCAAGCTCGACTATGCCGTCGCCCCGACCCTGTTCTTCGAGTTCCACGGCACCGGGGCCGGGGTGAAGGAACAGGCGGAGATGGTCGCCGCCATCGCCGCCGAGCATGGCGGGATGGAGTTCGCCTGGGCCACCCGGCCGGAGGACCGTTCCAAGCTGTGGCAGGCCCGGCACGACGCCTATTACGCCGCACTCGCGCTCCGTCCGGGATCGAAGGGCTGGCCGACCGACGTCTGCGTGCCGATCTCCCGCCTCGCCGACTGCATCCTGGAGACCAAGGCCGATCTGGCCGGGTCCAACATGCTGGCGCCGATGGTCGGCCATGTCGGTGACGGCAATTTCCACCTCGTCTATGTTCTCGACCCCGAGAACCCGGCCGAATTGGCCGAGGCGCAGCGGCTCGCCGACAAGATGGTGACCCGTGCCTTGGAGATGGGCGGCACCTGCACCGGCGAGCATGGCATCGGCTATGGCAAGATGGCCTTCCTGGAGCAGGAGACCGGCGAGGCCTTCGCCGTCATGGGCGACCTGAAGCGGGCCTTCGATCCCGACAATCTGCTGAATCCGGGCAAGGTGGTGCGCGTCTGACCCCTGTGCTTTGGAAACGAGAAGGCCCGGCATGTCGCCGGGCCTTTTCGTTTGGGCCGATAGCGATGTCGTGGAGTTGTTATCACAAGCATGATCGCGAACAATAAGGGTGCTGCAAGTTGGAAATATTAATGTCTCATGCGATATTTATTGTGCGATATGCGGTAATAATCTTCGGAGATATTTTCGCCCAAGATCTCTGAATTCTTCAATTGTATTGGTTTGATTATCGGTCGTACCGTTTTCTATGCCGACTTCCGGCGCTGCGCCGCGGTTTCACCGTGCCTTCCATTCTGGAGACCGATCATGAAGTTTTCCGCTCTCGTCCTCTCCCTTGGCGTTCTGTCTTTTGGCACGCTGACGCTGGGTGCGCCCGCCATGGCCGATGACAATGCCAAGTGGATCGCCCAGTGCCTGAAGGACAATTCCGACGCCAAGGTTTCGGAAGCGGTGGTGCGCGCCTATTGCACCTGCATGAACAACAAGATGGACGACAACGAGACCCGGACCATCACCCAGTGGGAGAAGGCCAACCCCGAAGCCCGCAAGGCCTGCGAGAAGGTCGCCGGCTGGCAGTGATCCGCCGCCGTCCGCCCGAGGCGTTCGAGCCATGAAAAAAGCCCGCCTCCCATTCGGGGGCGGGCTTTCCCGTCTCTGTTCGGCCGTTGGACCGCGTCTATCTGAACTTCGGCCGTCGCCCCGCCTTCAGCGCCTGCACCGCCTGATCGAGCGTTTGCAGGAACTGCGATTTGTCGCGCTGGCTCATCGGGGCGTTGCCGCCGCTGACCACGCCCATATCGCGCAAATCCTGCATCAGCGCGCGGGTCGCCAGCGCCGAACCGACGCTGTCCGGCGTGAAGGGGCGCCCGGTCGGGCCGATCACCACGGCGTCGCGCTTCACGCAGCGGTCGGCCAGCGGGATGTCGGCGGTCACCACGATATCCGTCGGCCCGGCCCGCTCGGCGATCCAGTTGTCGGCGGCGTCGAAGCCGTCGCTGACCACCACCAGTTCCGCCATGCACTCCGTCGGCAGGCGCAAGGGCGCGTTGGCGACCAGCCATACCTTGCAGCCGGTGCGGCCGGCGACCTTGTAGATCTCGGCCTTGACCGGGCAGGCGTCGGCGTCGATGTAGATTTCCACCTTGGGGCTGACCAATCCTTTTCCTCCCGCCTGTCCGCTCCGACCCGGTCCCATCCGGGTGGGGCGGCTCAACAAGGTTTCATGCAGGCCTCTTATGCGCTAAAACCGGACCCAAGCGACAGGGTGCCGTGGCGGCCCCCGCTTTCACATCTTTTCGGAAGGTCGGAGCGGCGCATGGCGTCCTACCAGTATGTCTATGTCATGAAGGGCCTGACCAAGGTCTATCCTGGCGGCAAGAAGGTTCTCGACAACGTCTGGCTCTCGTTCCTGCCGGGTGTGAAGATCGGCGTGCTCGGCGTCAACGGCGCCGGCAAGTCGACCCTGATGAAGATCATGGCCGGTCTGGACAAGGATTATTCCGGCGAGGCCTGGGCGGCCGAGGGCGCCAAGGTCGGCTATCTGCCGCAGGAGCCGCAGCTGGACCCGACCAAGACCGTCCATGAGAATGTCATGGAGGCGCTGGGCGAGACCAAGGCGCTGCTCGACCGCTTCAACGAAGTGTCGAACCTGATGGCCGACCCGGACGCCGATTTCGACGCGCTGCTGGCCGAACAGGGCGAGTTGCAGGAGAAGATCGACGCGGCCGACGCCTGGGACGTCGACCGCACGGTCGAGATCGCCATGGACGCGCTGCGCTGCCCGCCGGGCGACGCCGACGTGACCAAGCTGTCGGGCGGTGAGAAGCGCCGCGTCGCGCTGTGCAAGCTGCTGCTCGAGAAGCCCGACCTGCTGCTGCTCGACGAGCCGACCAACCATCTCGACGCCGAATCGGTCGCCTGGCTGCAAAAGCATCTGGAGGACTACAAGGGCACCGTCGTGCTGGTCACCCACGACCGCTATTTCCTGGACAGCGTCACCGGCTGGATCCTCGAACTCGACCGCGGGTCGGGGATTCCGTGGGAAGGCAACTATTCCTCCTGGCTGGAGCAGAAGCAGAAGCGTCTGGAGCAGGAAGGCCGCCAGGAGGAATCGCGCCAGAAGCAGCTGGCCACCGAACTGGAGTGGATTCGGCAGAGCCCGCGCGCCCGTCAGGCCAAGAGCAAGGCGCGCATCACCGCCTACGAGACCTTGCTGGCCGAAAGCGGCAAGGAGCAGGCCGGCGAGACCAGGATCGTCATCCCGGTGCCGCCGCGTCTCGGCAACGTCGTCATCGAGGCGGAGAGCATCGCCAAGGGCTTCGGCGACCGGCTGCTGATCGACGGCCTGTCCTTCCGCCTGCCGCCGGGCGGCATCGTCGGCGTCATCGGCCCGAACGGCGCCGGCAAGACCACACTGTTCCGCATGATCACCGGGCAGGACGGGCCGGACGCCGGCACCTTCCGCGTCGGCGACACGGTGAAGCTCGGCTATGTCGACCAGAGCCGCGACAGCCTGGACGCCAAGAAGACGGTGTGGGAGGAGATCTCCGACGGGCTCGATCTGGTGGAACTGGGCAAGAAGACCATGCCCAGCCGCGCCTATGTCTCCAGCTTCAACTTCCGCGGTCCCGACCAGCAGAAGAAGGTCGGCCAGCTGTCGGGTGGTGAGCGCAACCGCGTCCACCTCGCCAAGATGCTGAAGTCCGGCGCCAACGTCCTGCTGCTCGACGAACCGACCAACGATCTCGACGTCGATACCCTGCGGGCGCTGGAAGACGCGTTGCAGAGCTTCGCCGGCTGCGCCGTGGTCATCAGCCACGACCGCTGGTTCCTCGACCGCATCGCCACCCATATCCTGGCCTTCGAGGGTGAAAGCCACGTCGAATGGTTCGAAGGCAACTTCCAGGATTACGAGGCCGACAAGAAGCGCCGTCTGGGCGCCGACGCCGACCAGCCGCACCGCATCAAGTACAAGCCGCTGGTGCGCGGGTAAGGGAAGAGGGGCGGATTTCCGTCCTTGCGAGAAGGGCCGCCGGTCACACCGACCGGCGGCCCTTCTTTATGCTCACCCCGCCATCTTCTGGTGTTCCAGAAAGGCCGCCTTCAGCAGGGACTTGAGGTCGTCGCCATATTGGTGGAAGCGGACGGAGAGCTGGCCGCGCTCCTCGTCGCGGTGCAGGACGACCAGATTGGCGACGGCGGCCACCTCCTGCTTGTCGGCCAGCACGACGCGGGCCTGGAAGGTCTGGCCGCGCTGGTAGGGCTGGTTGACCGCCAGCAGGCAGAGGCCGCCGACCGACCAGTTGCGGGCGGGGAAGCTGCCATGGTCGGTGTGGACCACCATGCCGGGCCGGACGAAGCGTTTCTGCCGCCGCCGTTCCTCCGGCGGGGGAGGGGGGAAGGGGCTGGAGGCTTCCGGCATGTCGATGCCCGCCCCCTCGGTCAGCGCGTTGGTGAAGACCGCCCCGCGCACCACCGCCGGCCCCATGGTCGAATCGCGCAGATCGGCGTCGGAGAAGTCGGCGCCCTCGAAATTCGCCGGCCAGTCGCGGCCGCCGGCCAGCGCCACCGGGCGGGCGTCGACCCCGTTCATCAGCGTGTGCGCCAGATAGGCACGGCGCAGCGTCGCCCCGCGCAGCACCGCGTCGCGCAGGTCGGCCTCGTCCAGATCGATGTAGGACAGCTCCGCCATCTCCAGGCTGGCCTTGGTCAGGCGGGCGCCGGGCAGGCGGCAGCGGCGCAGCCGGGCCGCGGCCAGCGTCCGCCCATGCAGGTCGGCCCCGGCCACCGACACGAGGTCGAGGTCGAGCCGGGCCCCCTCCGCCCCGCCGCTGTCGACCCAGCGCTCATGCTGTTCCACCAGCGCCAGGAACTCCGCCACCGGCATCGCCGTATAGTTGGGCTGGACGATGGCGTCGGGCGGCAGGGCGAAGGGGATGAAGGTGCGGGTCAGGGTGGCGTTGTCCATCACCGTGTTGCCGAACACCACCCCGTCCAGGTTGGCGCCGCAGAAATCGGTGCCCATCAGCACGGCCGAGGTCAGTTCCGCCCCGGTCAGGTCGGCGTCGTTCAGGTCGGCTCCGGTCAGGTCGCAGCCGGCGAAGTTGGCGCCGGCCAGGATCGAGCGCTCCATCTTCGCTTCGGTCAGCCGCGTGGTCCCGGTGCCGCGGGTCACCTTCTGGCCGGCCTCCGGGCCGCCGCTGTCCACCAGTTCGCCGGCGCGGAAATCGGCGCCGCGCAGGTTGGCGTCGGTCAACAGCGCGCGGTGCAGGTTGGCGCCGCGCAGGTCGGCGCCGGTCAGGATGGCGCCGGTCAGGTTGACCGCCTCCATGTCGGCGCCGAACAGGTCGGCCTGCGACAGGTCGGCCTTCACCATGCGGGTATTGCTGAGATTGGCCCCGGCCAGCTTGGCCCCGGCCAGCGAGACGCGCTCCAGGTTCAGCCGCGACAGGTTGCGGAAGCTGAGATCGGCGCGCCGGCCGCTGGAGGGCCGTTTCAGCCACGCCTGATGCGCCTGGATGATCGTCCGGAGTTCGTCGATCTCTTTCGGATCACGTTCGGCCATGGCGTCGGGTTCCCGGATCCACCGTATGACGAGGACAGCAGCGTCCGCGCAACGATAGCTCCTTCCCGCCGGCACGTCACGGGTTCTGAAAAGTGCTGGACCAAATCGGTCCGATAACCGTTCTCTAGCCGCAGCTTCACCTTGGGCAGGACCCCTCCCATGACGACCGACGCGGCGGGACCCCACCGTTCTCTCGATCTGCTCAATTTCTTCCTGGCGGATGTCCGTGACGGACTCGGCCCCTATCTGGCGATCTATCTGCTGACCATCCAGCGTTGGAACGAGGCCGATATCGGGCTGGTGATGACGCTGGCCGGGCTCGCCGGGCTGGCGGCGCAGATGCCGGCGGGCGCGCTGGTCGACGCCACGCGCCACAAGCGTGCGGTCATCATCGTCGCCGCGCTTCTGGTCACGGTCGGGTCGCTGTCGCTGCCCTGGCTGAACGGATTCGCCGTCGTCGCCATCCTGCAATCGGCGATCGGTGCCGCCGGGGCGGTCTTTCCTCCGGCCATCGCTGCGATCACGCTCGGGCTGCTGGGGCCGCGCGCCTTCGTCCGCCGGATCGGGCGCAACGAGTCCTTCAACCATGCCGGCAACGCGGTGGCCGCGCTGCTGGCCGGGGCGGCGGCTTATGCCTTCGGACCGGTGGCGGTGTTCTGGCTGATGACCGCGATGGCGGTTTGCAGCATCGCCGCCACCGCCGGCATTCCCGCCGGTGCCATCGACCATGCGCTCGCCCGTGGGCTGCACGCCACCAGCCAGGGCGGTGACCACGAGACGCCGTCGGGCCTGCGCGTGATCCTGGGATGTCGTCCGCTGCTGGTCTTCGGCGGATGCGCCGCCCTGTTCCACTTCGCCAATGCGGCCATGCTGCCGCTGGTCGGCCAGAAACTGGCGATGAAGGACCCGGCGCTCGGCACCAGCCTGATGTCCTTCTGCATCGTCGCGGCGCAGCTGGTGATGGTGCCGATGGCGATGCTGGTGGGCGCCAGGGCGGATCGCTGGGGGCGCAAGCCCCTGTTGCTGGCCGCCTTCCTGGTGCTGCCTGTGCGCGGCTTTCTCTACACCCTCTCCGATCATTCCGCCTGGCTGGTCGGCGTCCAACTGCTGGACGGGGTTGGGGCCGGGCTGTTCGGCGCGCTGTTTCCGCTGGTGGTCGCCGATCTGACCGAGGGCACCGGCCGCTTCAACGTCAGCCAGGGGGCCATCGCCACCCTTCAGGGCATCGGCGCCTCGCTCAGCACCGCCGCCGCCGGGCAGATGGTGGTGCGGGAGGGCTATGACGCCGCCTTCCTGATGCTGGCCGGGGCGGCGGGTGTGGCCCTGGCTCTTGCCGTGCTTCTTCTCCCGGAAACCCGCGCCGTGGGGGCCGGTACGGGCGAGATGGAAGGGGACGGCGTCGCGAAGGCGGCGTCGGAGGCCTGAAACGACGAAGCCCGGCCTCCCGATGGGGCCGGGCTTCCCGGAAAAGGCGGCGGCCGCGGATGATATCAGCCGGCGCGGCCGACCTTCTGGCGCAGCGCCTGGATCAGGCCATCGACGCGGCCATTGTTCTGTTCGATGACCGAGGCGAATTCCTGCCGCTGGGTCACGCCCATGCTGACATTCTCGACCACCACATCGATGATCTTGTAGTCGGCGCCGGTCTTGCGGACGCGCCAGCTGACATTCACCGGCGGGCCGTTCGGGCGGACGATCTGCGTCGTCACCATGCTGTCCGCCTCGCCGGCGGGGGTGACGCCGCTGATCTTGAAGGTTTCGCCCGAATATTCGACGAAACGCTCGGCATAGGTGTTGACGATCAGCTGTTCGAACAGCTTCTGGTATTCGGCCCGCTGCGCTTCGCTGGCGGAGTTCCAGTAGCGGCCCAGAACCCAGCGGCCGATGTAGGGCACATCGAAGCCGGCATAGAGCAGGGTGCGGAACTTCTGCACCGCCTGATCGCGCGGAACGCTCTTGTCCGAGAAGGTGGCGATGGCGTCGTTCCCCAGCTTCTGGATGAACGCGCTGGCCCCCTGATCCGCGCTCTGCGCGGCGGCCGGGGAGATGAGGGTGTGGCCGGCCCAACCGCTTACCGCGAGCAGGGCAGCGCACGCGACGAAGTGGCGGCGTGTCAGCATGGTGTGGCGAAAGGTGGCTGTTGCGGCGGCATTGTCAACGGTCATCTTGCCTTTGATGGAAAACCGCGCCTTTTGTCAGGGCGCGTCGACGGGCAAGCCTATCTCCTCCGCGTCCGTCCATTCCGTGACGCGCGCGCCCGGCGGGCGCCGCGTCACGGAATGCCGACGGCCGATCAGGGCTTCGGCGCGCTCGCGGCGGGGGCGTTGCCGGCGCCGGAGCTGTTGGTGAAGTCCGGGAACTCCGGCTGCGCCGCATTCTTGTTGTTGGCGATCGCCGCCTCGCGCTGCTGATGGTACAGGCTGCGCACGGTGGCATAGAAGTCCAGCGAATTGCGGCGCAGGTCGTCGACCTCCTTCAGCACCTCCGACCGACGGTCGACGGCGTTGACGCCGGCGCGGGTGAACATCAGGCCCTGGCCGTTGTGGGCGTAGGCCCAGATGCGGACCGGGTCGCCGACGGTGTCGACGCCATAGCCGGTGGCGTCGCGCAGGTTCGACGGACCCAGCAGCGGCAGCACGAGATACGGGCCTTCGCCCACGCCCCACACCGCCAGCGTCTGGCCGAAATCCTCCTGAGCCTGCGGGATGGCCGCCTGCGACGCGACATCGGCGATACCGCCGGCGCCCAGGATGGTGTTGGTCAGGAAACGGCCGGTTGCGTTGGTCGCCCCGTCGAAATTCCCCTGCAACAGGTTGTTGGCGATGTAGAGCGGCGACATCAGGTTGTCGATGAAGTTATGGATGGCGTCGCGGATCGGATCGGGAACCACGGCGACATACACTTCGGCCGCCGGGCGCAACGCCACCGTGTCGACGGCGTCGTTCACCGCGAACACCACGCGGTTCGCCCCTTCCAGCGGATCATTGACCTGATAGGCGGCATCCTTCGCGCCCGAGTCGCCCGGGTTGGTCGCGCAGGCCGTCGCGGTCAGGGCGAGGCCCAGGACGGTGGCCGTCCGGAGGAGGGAGCGGGAAAAGCTGGCCAGCTTCATGTGCGACGGCTCTTTATCTGTGGGCTCGACTCGGTGCGGGTCGCCGCATGTCCTGTCCACAATCGAGGACACCGGTTACGGAAGTCCTCGGCTTTGGCAAGGCGACCACGCGGTCGGGAGGAAGATTGGGCGAGATATCGCGGAATTTCCACCGTTTCCTGACCTAACACAGGCTCGGCCGTTTGACCAGCATGCGCGGGCATGGTCTCCGGAACGGCGCGGCGAATGTGACGACGGTGCCGCGGGCCGTTCGGAAGGCTTGTGGACCGGCGGTTTCCCGCAACGACGGAACAGGTGCCGATGGTCCGCGACCATCCGATCGGCGGCTTGGAGAGCGTGGCCTGCGAAAAGCGGTTTACGACGCATAAAGATATCTTTATATCTGTATTCGGCTTGACCGGGCATGGTGCCTCGGCTGGCCGGTGCCCGTTGTGGCCCGAATCGGACGTGAGGCGATGGACGATCTGCTTGCGACGCTGAAGGCGGCGGCCGAGACGACGCGGCTCAGGCTGCTGGCGCTGTGCGCGCATGGCGAGCTGACGGTGACGGAGCTGACCCAGATCCTGGGGCAGAGCCAGCCGCGCGTCTCGCGCCACCTGAAGCTTTTGTGCGACGCCGGGCTGCTCGACCGTTTCCGCGAGGGAACCTTCGCCTTCTACCGCCTTGCCGAAAGGGGGGCGTCGGCCGAGCTGGCGCGCGTGCTGGTTGACGCGATCCCCGGCGACGACGCCACCCTGACGCTGGATTTGGAGCGGCTGGAGGCGATCAAGCGCGCCCGCTCGGAGACCGCCGCCGCCTACTTCCGCGAGAATGCCGCGCGCTGGCACGAGATTCGCTCCCTTCACATCGCGGAAGGCGAGGTCGAGGCCGCTCTGCTGCGCCTGTTCCCGAAAGAGGGGGTGGAGGAACTGCTCGACATCGGCACCGGCACCGGACGGATGCTGGAGGTGCTGGCCGGGCGCGTCCATCGCGCGATCGGGGTAGACCAGTCGCGCGAGATGCTGGCCGTCGCCCGCAACCGGCTGGAGGAGGCGGGCTTCCGCCATTGCCATGTCCGGCAGGCCGACATGTACCAGCTGCCCTTTTCCTCCGGCTCCTTCGACGCCGCGGTGATCCATCAGGTGCTGCACTATACCGAATCGCCGGCCGGCGTGCTGGCCGAGGCGGCGCGGGTGCTGCGCCCCGGCGGGCTGCTGCTGGTCGTCGATTTCGCCCCCCATCATCTGGAAGCCCTGCGCGAGGAGCATGCGCACCGCCGCCTGGGCTTCGCCGATGCCGAGGTCGCCGGCTGGTGCCGCCAGTCCGGCCTGGACTGCGGTCCGGTGGTGCATCTGCCGGGTGATCCGCTCACCGTTTCGATCTGGCCGGCGACCCGTCTTGCCGCCGGCGTTCCTGTTTCTTCCCCGAAGCCCGCCCACTCGCTCAGCGGAGTTCCGTCATGACCGCGCCCATCTCTGCGCCGCCGTCCATCAGCTTCGAGTTCTTCCCGCCCAAGACGGAGAAGATGGAGCAGAGCCTGTGGCAGTCGATCCGGCGGCTGGCCCCGCTGTCGCCCGGCTTCGTGTCGGTGACCTACGGCGCCGGCGGCTCGACCCGCGAGCGCACCCACGCCACCGTCTGCCGCATCCAGGCGGAGACCGGCATCCCGGCCGCCGCCCATTTCACCTGCGTCGGCGCTACCCGCGACGAGATCGACGCCATCGCCCGCACCTATTGGGACGCCGGCATCCGCCATCTGGTGGCGCTGCGCGGCGACCCGCCGGAGACGGCGGGCGGCGTCGGCGGCAAGTACGAGCCGTTTCCCGGCGGCTACGCCTATGCCGCCGATCTGGTGGCGGGGATGAAGCGGATCGCCGACTTCGAGATCTCGGTGGCGGCCTATCCCGAAGCCCATCCGGAGGCGCCGAGCGCCCAGTTCGACCTGGACAATCTGAAGCGCAAGATCGATGCCGGCGCCACCCGCGCGATCACCCAGTTCTTCTTCGACAACGATGTCTATTACCGTTTCCTCGACCGCTGCGCGGCGGCCGGCATCCATGTGCCGATCGTGCCCGGCATCCTGCCGATCACCAACTTCGCCCGCGCGGTGGAGTTCGCCGACCGGTGCGGCGCGTCGATGCCGGCCAAGCTGGCCGAGACCTTCGAGGGGCTGGACGACGACCCGGAGACCCGCCAGCTCGTCGCCGCGACCGTGGCGGCGGAGCAGTGCCAGGAGTTGCAGGCGCGGGGCGTGAACGACTTCCACTTTTACACGCTGAACCGGTCGGACCTGACCATCGCCATCTGCCGCATGCTTGGGGTGAAGGCGAAGGCAGCCCCGGCTGCGGCGCCAGTGGCGGGGTAGGGCGTTGTTGTAACGGATTCATGCTAGAGTCGCCGAACTTCCGCCGAAGGGGGCATAGCGCCATGGACAGCCGGATCGGATACGACACCGACTTCTACGCCTGGACCCAGGAACAGGCGCGGTTGCTGCGCGAAGCGGCGACCGAGCGCTCCAACTCGCCCATCGACTGGGAGCACATCGCCGAGGAACTCGACATCATGGGCGGGCAGGTCAAGGACGCGATCCGCAGCCATCTGGCCACGGTGATCGAGCATCTTCTGAAACTCGAACATTCACCCGACCCCTATCCGCGTCGGAAATGGCGGATCTCGGTAACCAAGGCCCGCCGTCATCTTCAGGACAAGCTGGAGGAGCATCCAAGCCTGCATCGTTGGCCCGCCGAGGTCCTGGGCAAAGCGTGGCTGGACGGCCGTGACGACGCCTGTCAGGACGACAGCGTCGCCATCGACGCGCTGCCGAAGGACTGCCCCTACGCTCTGGAGGATCTACGCGATCCCGACTGGTGGTCGGTGAGCCGGCATGGGCTGGAGGGCTGACGCCATGGACAGCCGGATCGGATACGACGCCGACTTCCTCGCCTGGACCGAGGAGCAGGCTCGCCTGCTTCGCGGCGCGGCGCGCGAGCGCATCAACACGCCCATCGACTGGGAGAATGTCGCGGAGGAGATCGAAAGCATGGGCCGGTCGGAATTGCGCGCGGTCGAAAGCGCGCTGCTCCGTGTGATCGAGCATCTGCTGAAGCTGGAATACTCTCCCGCTGAAGGTCCTCGCGGTGATTGGAAGATTTCGGTGCTCGAACACCGCGATCGCGTTGCCCGCGATCTGTCCGCAAGTCCAAGCCTTCGCGAGCGGATCGACACCGCCGGCATCTACAAGACCGGCCGCAAGATCGCGGCTCTCGGTCTGGAGCGCGACGGCATCCGGTTGAACGACTTGCCCGCCGATTGCTCCTATTCCCTGGACCAGCTTCTCGACGAGGACTGGTGGCCCGCCAACCGCAACGGCCTTACTTAAAATCCCGCTTTTGCCCCGAACCCGCCAAATAACGGACAAGACGCATTCCCATGCCCCACATCCTCGACACCCTGCGTGACCGTGTTCTGCTTTGCGACGGCGGGTTCGGCAGCCGCATCCAGGCGCTCGACCTCGACGTCGAGAAGGATTACTGGGGGCACGAGAACTGCACCGATATCCTGCCCCTGTCGCGTCCCGACATCGTCCGCGACATCCACCGCGGCTATTTCGAAGCCGGCGCCGACATGGTGGAGACCGACACCTTCGGCGCCTCGCCGGTGACGCTGGGCGAGTTCGGCATCTCCGAGAAGGCGTTCGAGATCAACCGGCGCGCCGTCGAGCTGGCGCGCGAGGCGGCGGAGAGCTTCACGGACGGCCAGCCCCGCTTCGTCATCGGCTCGATCGGGCCGGGCACCAAGCTGCCGAGCCTGGGCCACATCGCCTACCAGCCGGCCGAGGACAGCTTCCACGTCCAGGCCGCCGGGCTGATCGCCGGCGGGGCCGACGCCATCCTGGTGGAGACCTGTCAGGATCCCTTGCAGATCAAGGCCGCCGTCAACGGCATCAAGCGCGCCCGGCTGGAAGCGAAGTCGGACACCCCCGTCTTCGTCCAGGTGACGGTCGAGACCACCGGCACGCTGCTGGTCGGCACCGACATCGCCGCCGCCGCCACCATCATCCAGGCGCTGGACGTGCCGCTGATGGGGCTGAACTGCGCCACCGGGCCGCTGGAGATGAGCGAGCATGTGCGCTGGCTGGCGCAGAACTGGCCGGGCCTGATCTCGGTCCAGCCGAATGCCGGGCTGCCCGAGCTGGTCGACGGCAAGACCCATTACCCGCTGCTGGCCGGCGACTTCGCCCATTGGCTGGAGCGCTTCGTGGTCGAGGATGGCGTGAACCTCGTCGGCGGCTGCTGCGGCACCAATGTGCCCCACATCGCGGCGGCCAACCAGATGCTGCGCAAGCTGGCTCCGGCCGGCTCGCACCGGCCCAACCCGAAGGGCCGCACCGTCCATTGGGTGCCGGCGGTGGCTTCGCTCTATTCCCAGGTCACGCTGCGCCAGGAGAACGCCTTCTTCGCCATCGGCGAGCGCTGCAACGCCAACGGTTCCAAGAAGTGGCGCGAGTTGCAGGAGAGGAACGACTGGGACGGCTGCGTCGAGATGGCGCGCGAGCAGGTGAAGGAGGGCAGCCACTCGCTGGACGTCTGCACCGCCTTCGTCGGCCGCGACGAGGTGGCGGAGATGAACGCGGTGATCTCCCGCTTCGCCGGCTCGGTGACGGCGCCGCTGGTCATCGATTCGACCGAGTACAAGGTGCTGGAACAGGCGCTGGCGCTCTATGGCGGCAAGGCGATCCTCAATTCCATCAATTTCGAGGATGGCGAGGAGCCGGCGAGGCTGCGTCTGGAACTCGCCAAGAAGTTCGGCGCCGCCGTCATCGCCCTGACCATCGACGAAGAGGGCATGGCGAAGACGCCCGACCGCAAGCTCGCCATCGCCAAGCGGCTCTATGATCTGGCGGTGACCGAATACGGCCTCGCCCCGTCCGACCTGCTGTTCGACCCGCTGACCTTCACCATCGCCACCGGCAACGAGGACGACCGCAAGCTCGCCATCTGGACGCTGGAGGGCATCGAGGCGATATCCCGCGAGATGCCGGGCTGCCAGATCATCCTCGGCCTGTCCAACGTCTCCTTCGGCCTGAACGCCGCGGCGCGCCATGTGCTGAACTCGGTCTTCCTCGACCATGCGGTGAAGAAGGGGATGACGGGCGCCATCGTCCATGTCTCCAAGATCCTGCCGCTGCACCAGATCCCGGAGAAGGAGGTCAAGACCGCCGAGGATCTGATCTTCGACCGCCGCTCGGAAGGCTACGACCCGCTCCAGGCCTTCATCGCCCTGTTCGAAGGCCGCAAGGCGGCGGACGCCAAGAAGAAGGCGCGCGCCGAGACCGTCGAGGAGCGGTTGAAGGAGCGCATCGTCGACGGCGACCGCACCGGGCTGGAGGACGACCTCGCCGAGGCGATGAAGACCCATCCGCCGCTGGAGATCATCAACACCTATCTGCTCGACGGCATGAAGGTGGTGGGCGAGCTGTTCGGCGCCGGCAAGATGCAGTTGCCCTTCGTCCTCCAGTCGGCCGAGACGATGAAGGCCGCGGTGGCGTGGCTGGAGCCGCACATGGAGAAGGTGGAAGGCCAGCAGAAGGGCACGCTGGTGCTCGCCACCGTGAAGGGCGACGTCCACGACATCGGCAAGAACCTCGTCGACATCATCCTGACCAACAACGGCTACAAGGTGGTCAATCTCGGCATCAAGCAGCCGGTGAGCGCCATCATCCAGGCCGCCAAGGAGCATAAGGCCACCGCCGTCGGCATGTCCGGCCTGCTGGTCAAGTCCACCGTGGTGATGCGCGAGAATCTGGAGGAGATGACCCGCGAGGGGCTGGAGGTTCCGGTCCTGCTCGGCGGTGCGGCGCTGACCCGCGCCTATGTCGAGGGCGACTGCGTGGCCTCCTACGGCTCCGGCCGCGTCGCCTATGCCGGCGACGCCTTCGACGGGCTGACCCTGATGGACAAGGTGGTGGAGGGCAGCTTCGACCAGCAGCTCGCCATCCAGCAGGCCAAGCGCGCCGGCAAGGCGACCAACCGCCGCCGCGTGCTGGGGCAGGCGACCAGCGCCGCCACCGGCCCGGTGGACAAGGATGCCGTCCGCGCCCGCCGCCACCGTCTGGCCGAGGGCGTGCCGGTGCCGACCCCGCCCTTCTGGGGGCCGAAGCTGATCGACCATGTGCCGCTGAAGACGCTGGTCACCTACCTGAACGAGCGGATGCTCTATCAGCTGCAATGGGGTTATCGGAAGGATGGAAAATCCTTCGAGGAGTTCAAGGAGTGGGCGAAGAAGGAGCTGCGGCCGGTGCTCGACCGCATTCTCCAGATCGCGGCGAAGGAGGAGATCCTGCGCCCGACCGCCGTCTACGGCTATTGGAAGGCGGCGGCCGACGGCAACGATGTCATCCTGTTCGAGGAGGACGGCACCACCGAGGCCGCCCGCTTCTCGCTGCCCCGTCAGGCCAAGGAGGATGGCGAGTGCATCGCCGACTTCCTGCGCGACGTGACCGATCCGGAGCGTGACGTGATCGGCCTCCAGGTCGTCACCATGGGCCAGCATTGCGCCGACGTGGCGCGGGACTGGTTCGCCGAGAACCGCTACCAGGATTATCTCTACCTGCATGGACTGTCGGTGGAGATGACCGAGGCGATGGCGGAATATGTCCATGCCCGCATCCGTGCCGAGCTGGGTTATGGCGCCGAGGACAGCCGCGACAAGGAGAAGCTGCTACAGCAGGCCTATCGCGGCAGCCGCTACAGCTTCGGCTATCCGGCCTGCCCGAACCTGAAGGACCAGGAACAGCTGTTGAAGCTGCTCGACGCCGGCCGCATCGGCATCGAAATGTCGGACGAGGACCAGCTCCATCCCGAGCAGAGCACCTCGGCGATCGTCCTGCACCACCCGCGGGCCAAGTATTTCTCGGTGTGAGCGGCCCCGCCGCCGCCCGTTCCGTGTTAGGATGGGCGGCGGAGGCTTCTGATGACGGTCATCGACGCGCGGAACGATGAGAGGTTGCGGATCCTGCTGGACCGGATCGTTCCGGCTCTGGAGCCGGAGGCCGTCTATCTGTTCGGCAGCCGGGCGCGCGGTGATTTCGATGAGGACAGCGATTACGACCTGCTGGTGATCGTCCCGGACGATGCGCCGAAGGAACGGCGGTCGATCCGCTACGCCTATGCGTCCAAGATCGGCACCGGTATCCCGGCTGACGTGCTGCCCTGTTCCCGCACCAATTTCGAACGCTACAAGGATTCCGTGGGGACCCTCTGCTACGAGGCCAATCACAACGGCGTAAGGGTCTATGGACACTGACGTCGTCCGCTCCTGGATCATGGTGGCCGAGCGCGATCTCGCCATGATCCGCAAGGCCATCGCAGGCCCGGATCCCGAACCGGCGGGCGCCGCTTTCCATTGTCAGCAGGCGGTGGAGAAGCTGATCAAGGCCCTGCTGGTCGCTGCCGGTATCAACCCCCCGCGCAGCCATGATCTGGGGAGCCTGATCGACCGTTTGCCCGCTGAACATGGGTTGCGTGAGGCGCTGCTTCCGCTTCAGCGCTTCACTGAACTTGCCGTCGCCTATCGCTATCCGACCGCGCAGCTTTTCGACGATCCACCCGACGAACCCACTGTCGAGGAGGTCGCCGGCTGGCTGGCGGAGATCGAGACGCTGCGAACCGACATCATCCGTTTCCTTGGTATGCCATGACCGCTGATGCCTCCGCCCCCCTGAGCCTCCACCACGAGACCGTCCGTCCGGAGTGGATCGACTACAACGGGCACATGAACGTCGCCTATTACCTGCTGGCCTTCGATCATGCGACGGACGCCGTGCTGGACCGGTTCGGCATCGGCAAGGCCTATGTGGCGGCGGAGAACCGGTCGGTCTTCGTGGCAGACGCCCATCTGACCTATGCCCGCGAGGTGACGGAGGGAACGCCGCTGCGATTCGAGTCCCTGCTGCTCGGTGCCGATGCCAAGCGGCTGCACCTGTTCCACGAGATGCGCCATGCCGAGGAGGGATGGCTGGCGGCGACGGCGGAGTTCATGCTGCTGCATGTCGATCTCGGCATTCGCAGGACCTGCCCCTTTCCGCCATCCGTCGCGGCGACGCTCGCCGAAGAGGCGTTGGCCCATGCCACCCTTCCCCGGCCGCCGCAGGCCGGGCGGGCCATCCGGCGACTGGATGGCGCCGGACCGGACCGCTAGGATTGCGCCGGGTGGTTGAGTCGACGTCCGCTCTCCCCATCTATCGGAGGATGACAACCGCATCCGTCCCGCCCGCCCGCACCGGACCATGGTCCGGCATCCGTCCCGCCGCCGCCGCTGTCCTGATCCTCCTGGCCGCCGGGCCGGCGCTTGCCGACTGTACCGAGGCGGCACAGCCGAAGGTCAACTGGCGGCGTTGCTCGCTGGAGGGACAGACGCTGACCGGGGTGAATCTCGGCGGGGCGATGCTGCGCGACACCACTTTCCAGCGCGCCACGCTGGGACAGGCGACGCTGGCCGATGCCGACGGTTATCGCGCGAAGTTCATCAGCGCCAGCGCTCCCGCCGCGGTCTTCGACCGGGCGAGGCTGATCGAGGCGGACTTCACCCGTGCCGACCTGACCGGCGCCAGCTTCCGCGAGGCCGATCTGCGCAACGCGAAAATGGTCGGGGCATCGCTGGCGCGGGCCGATCTGACCGGAGCGAAACTGTCCGGGACAGACCTGCGGCATGCCGACCTGTCCGGCGCGCGCTGGACGGATGGCACGCATATCTGTGCGGAAAGCTCGGTCGGGCAATGCAATTAAAAGCTTTCGACCATCCCGCCCCGGCGCTTAAAACCTCCTTGCTGTAGGGGCTTGCTCCGCGTAACGTTCGAAATCGAACGATTTTGGATGGACGGCGGCCGTGGCGACTGTGGGGGATTTCGAGTTTTCCAGCGGTCTCGCCAACAAGGCCATGGATCGGATGCGGACCGATCGGCTTCCCCCCACCCCCGAGAATTTCACGCTCTGGTACGTGTATTTCAGCGGCAACAATCCCGACCTGACCCGCGCCATCGATCTGGCGCGACGAGACGGGCTGGCCGCCTCGCAAACCCTGTGCGAGGAGCTGTATAAGCGCTTCTTCACGATGGATGCCGAAGCCCAGGCGATCAGAGAGACGTCCGACAAGGCGCGTTATGCTCTGGGGCGCATATTGGAGCAGCTCGGCACTGTCGGATCGGAGACCGAGCGCTATGGCAACGCCCTGTCCGGCTTCCGGGAGGAGCTGGACCAACCGCTCAGCCTGGCGGAATTGCGCGCCATGGTCGCCGCCATCGCGGCCGAGACCAGGGAGATCGTCGACCGCCAGACCGCCCTGCAACTCCAGCTTCAGGAATCGAGCCATCAGCTGGCGGAGATGCGGGTCAGCCTGGACAGCGCCCGGCGCGAGGCGCTGACCGATGCGCTGACCGGGATCGGCAACCGCAAGGCCTTCGACCAGATGCTGGAGGAGGCGATGGAGACGTCGGTCCGCGATGAACAGCCGCTCTCGTTGCTGATGGTCGACATCGACCATTTCAAGACCTTCAACGACATCCACGGCCATCTGGTCGGCGACCATGTGTTGAAGCTGGTGGCGCGCATGCTGACCGAATGCATCAAGGGCCGGGACACCGCGACCCGCTATGGCGGCGAGGAGTTCGCCATCATCCTGCCGCGCACCAGCCTGGAGAACGCCTCCAAGCTGGCCGAGCAGGTGCGCGGCTTCGTCGGCGCCCGCCAGATCGTCAACAAGGCGCGCAACGCCAATTACGGCACCGTCGCCCTGTCGGTCGGCGTCGCCCAGTACCGTCCCGGTGAACCGGCGATGTCGCTGGTCCGCCGGGCCGATCAGGCGCTCTATGCCGCCAAGCGCGGTGGCCGCAACCGCGTCACGGTCGAGGCCGTCTGAGCCGGGCGGCCCCCGGGACGGGCGTCAGTCAGCGAGTTTCCGGCATATCGCCCCGGTTTCCCGCAGCAGTTCCGTCACCAACTCGCCGGCGGGTCGCCGCCGCGCCATCCGCAGCCCCTGGCCGGCCCATAGCGACAGGAACTCCGCCCGCCCGGATTTGCCGGCGGCGGTGCGCAGCGGTCGCGTCAGCGCGTTCTGCAACGGGAAGGGCAGCACGGCGTCGGGCATCAGCGGGTCCTCCACCGTTTCCATGAAGCGGTTGACGATGCCGCGCGCCGACCGACCGGAAAAGGCTCGGGTGATGCGGGTCTGGTCCTCGCGCGCCGCCAGGATGGCCGCCTTGTGCGCCTCCGAGATGCCGGCCTCGTCGGTGGTCAGGAAGACGGTGCCCATCTGCACCGCGCTGGCCCCGAGAGCCAGCGCCGCGGCGATGCCGCGCCCATCCATGATGCCGCCGGACGCGATCACCGGCACCCCGACCGCATCGACCACTTGCGGCACCAGCGCCATGGTGCCGACCAGATTGGCCCCCCGATCTTCCCAGGGATCGCCGATGAAGCTGCCGCGGTGGCCGCCGGCCTCGCCGCCCTGGGCGATCACCGCATCGACGCCGGCCTGCTCCAGCGCCACCGCCTCCGCCACCGTCGTCGCGGTGCCCAGCACCCGCATGCCGCGGGCCTTGGCCGCGACGATGCTGTCGGCCGGCGGCAGCCCGAAGGTGACGCTGTAAAGAGCAGCCCCGCTGTCGAGCACCGCCGCGAATTGCCGGTCGAACGCATCGCCGCCATAGACAGGCTCCTCCGCCTCCGGCAGCCCGAGTTCGGCATGGAAGGGCGCCATGCGGGCCATCGCCTCGGCCATCATCGGCGCGGGGCCGGGCGCCGGCGTCGGCGCGAACAGGTTGATGCCGAAGGGCAGGGCGGTGCGCTCACGAATAGCGAGCGCTCGCTCGGAAATCTGCGCGCCGGTCAGATAGGCGGCGCCGACGAAGCCGAGCCCGCCGTTCTCGTTGACCGCCGCCACCAGAGCCGCCGTATCGCCGCCTCCCGCCATCGGCGCCTGGATCACCGGAGACCGCAATCCCAGCCGTTCGAGGGAATCCGTGAGAGAGGGCATGTCCGCCTCCGCCGCTTCGACAACGGAGGCGATGCTACGCCCGTGGCGCTTTCATGACCAATGACTTGTTCTGAAGGAAACGTTCACTTGAAGTGATGGGGCGGGGCCTTAGCTGCGCAGCCCCGGCGCCTCCTGACCGGTGCGCTCCACATACTCGGTGTAGCCGCCGCCATACTGGTGGATCCCCTCCGGCGTCAGCTCCAGCACGCGGTTGGACAGGGCCGCCAGAAAATGGCGGTCGTGCGACACGAACAGCATGGTGCCCTCATAGGCCGCCAGGGCGGAGATCAGCATCTGCTTGGTGTCGAGGTCGAGATGGTTGGTCGGCTCGTCCAGCACCAGGAAGTTGGGTGGGTTGAACAGCATGATCGCCATCACTAGGCGCGCCTTCTCGCCGCCCGACAGCACCCGGCATTTCTTCTCGACATCGTCGCCGGAAAAGCCGAAGCAGCCGGCCAGCGCCCGCAGCGAGCCCTGGCTGGCCTGGGGGAAATGGGCCTCCAGCGCCTCGAAGATGGTCTGGTCGCCGTCCAGCAGCTCCATCGCATGCTGGGAGAAATAGCCCATCTTGACGCTGCCGCCGATGGTGACGGTGCCGCTGTCCGGTTCCGACGCCCCGGCGATCAGCTTAAGCAAGGTCGATTTGCCGGCGCCGTTGACCCCCATCACGCACCAGCGCTCCTTGCGGCGGATGGTCAGGTCCAGCCCCTCATAGATGACCCGGCTGCCATAGCCCTTGTGGACATTCTTCAGCACCGCGACGTCGTCGCCGGAGCGCGGGGCCGGTGGGAAGTCGAAGGTCACCACCTGCCGGCGCTTGGGCGGCTCGAAGCGCTCGATCTTGTCCAGCTTCTTGACGCGGCTCTGGACCTGGGAGGCGTGGGAGGCGCGGGCCTTGAAGCGCTCGATGAATTTCAGTTCCTTCGCCAGCATCGCCTGCTGGCGTTCGAACTGCGCCTCCTGCTGCTTCTCCTTCAGCGCCCGCTGCTTCTCGTAGAAGCCATAGTCGCCGGAATAGCTGGTCAGCGTGCCGCCATCGATCTCGATGATCTTGGTGACGATGCGGTTCATGAACTCGCGGTCGTGCGAGGTCATCAGCAGGGCGCCCTCGTAGCCCTTCAGAAAACCTTCCAGCCAGATCAGGCTTTCGATGTCCAGATGGTTGCTCGGCTCGTCGAGCAGCATGGCGTCGGGGCGCATCAGCAGGATGCGGGCCAGCGCCACGCGCATCTTCCAGCCGCCCGACAGGCCGCCGACATCGCCGTCCATCATCTCCTGGCTGAAGCTGAGGCCCGCCAGCACCTCGCGCGCCTTGCCCTCCAGCTCATAGCCGCCCAGCTCGTCGAAGCGGGCCTGGACCTCGCCATAGCGCTCGATGATGGAGTCCATCTCGTCGGCACGGGCAGGGTCGGCCATCGCGGCTTCCAGCTCCGCCAGTTCGGCGGCGACGACGCTGACCGGCCCGGCGCCGTCCATCACCTCCGCCACGGCGGAGCGGCCGGCCATCTCGCCGACATCCTGGTTGAAATAGCCGATGCTGACCTGCTTCTCGATCGCCACCTGCCCGCCGTCCGGCAGCTCCTCGCCGGTGATCATGCGGAACAGGGTGGTCTTGCCGGCGCCGTTGGGACCGACCAGCCCGATCTTCTCACCCCGGTTGAGCGCGGCCGAGGCCTCCAGGAACAGGATGCGGTGGCCGTTCTGCTTGCTGACGTTATCGAAGCGGATCATGGGCGACAGGGGTCCTTGACGGCATGGTGCGGGGACGCGTGATGGCGGCCCCTTATGCCACAGGATCCAGGGATGGGGGAGGTTTGATGGCGGCCCCCATCACCCGCACGTCTCTCCCGAGCCGGTCAGCAGCAGCCGGCCTTCCCGGCGCCGTAGCGGGCCTCCAGCCGGTTGTCGAGGAACTCCTGATAGGTCATCACCGGCTTGTCGGGATGCCGCTCCCCCATGTGCGCGACATAGCGGTCGTAATCCGGCACCCCGATCATGAGCTTGGCGGTCTGCTCGAAATAGCCGCGGAAGCGGCTGAGATTGCTTTTCAAGCTGCTCATCAGGCGGCCTCCCGGACAGATGCGGCGGACGTGGCGCGTTTCCCGGTCTCATACCCGGACCGGCGTCCCGTCCGCCGCTTAAGAAGGAATGACCTTACCGGCATCGCGGGGCGATGCTCAACACCGCCCGCGATGCCGTCAGTCGCCCGCCCCGGCGACGGCGCCGCTTGCCGGGACCTCCCGCGTGGTCGGGCGGTCGCTGCGCAGCGCCTGAAGGCAGGAGCGGATGCCGAAGCCCAGCACCGCCAGCACGACCACGACGAACAGCGACGCCAGCGCCGCGTCGAGATAGTCGTTGAAGATGACCTGGCGCATCTGCTCCATCGACTTCGCCGGAGCGAGGAGCTTGCCCTCGTCCGCCGCGGTGCGGAAGCGCTCGGCATGGGCGAGGAAGCCGATCGCCGGGTTGCTGTGGAAGACCTTCTGCACGCCCGCCGTCAGGGTGCAGATCAGCAGCCAGACCGCCGGCACCATCGTCACCCAGGCGTAGCGTTCCCGCTTCATCCGGAACAGCACCACCGTGGCCAGGATCAGGGCGATGCCGGCCAGCATCTGGTTGGAGATGCCGAACAGCGGCCAGAAGGTGTTGATGCCGCCGAGCGGATCGACCACGCCCTGATAGAGGATGTAGCCCCAGGCGGCGACGCAAAGGCCGGTCGCGATCAGGTTGCCGGCCCAGGACGCCGTCTTCTGTAGCGGCTTGAAGAAGACGCCCAGCAGATCCTGAAGCATGAAGCGGCCGGCGCGGGTGCCGGCATCGACGGCGGTCAGGATGAACAGCGCCTCGAACAGGATGGCGAAATGGTACCAGAACGCCATCATCGACTTGCCGCCGAACAGCTCGGAAAAGATCTGCGCCATGCCGACCGCCAGGGTCGGGGCGCCGCCGGCGCGCGACAGGATGCTGACCTCGCCGACATCCTTGGCGGTCTGGCTGATCATCTCCGGGGTGATGACGAAGCCCCAGCCGTTGATCACCTGGGCGGCGGTCTCGGCCGTGGTGCCGAGCACCGCCGGCGGGCTGTTCATGGTGAAATAGATGCCGGGCTCGATGCAGGAGGCCGCCACCAGGGCCATGACCGCGACGAAGGACTCGGTCAGCATGCCGCCATAGCCGATGAAGCGGGCCTGCACCTCGTTCTCCACCATCTTGGGCGTGGTGCCCGACGAGATCAGGGCATGGAAGCCCGAGACGGCGCCACAGGCGATGGTGATGAACAGGAAGGGGAACAGGCTGCCCGACCACACCGGGCCGGTGCCGTCGACGAACTGGGTGATGCTGGGCATCCGCATCGGCGGGGCGACCAGCAGGATGCACAGCGCCAGGATCATGATGGTGCCGACCTTGAGGAAGGTCGACAGATAGTCGCGCGGCGCCAGCAGCAGCCACACCGGCAGAACCGAGGCGACGAAGCCGTAGCCGATCAGGATCCAGGTGATCTGGATGCCGGTCAGGGTGAAGATCGGCGCCAGGGTCTCGCTCTGCGCGACCTGGCCGCCGAGCAGGATGGCGGCGATCAGCAGGAAGAAGCCGATCACCGAGATCTCGCCGATCCGGCCGGGGCGGATGAAGCGCATGTAGACGCCCATGAACAGCGCGATCGGCACCGTCGCGGCGACGGTGAAGAAGCCCCACGGGCTGTTGGTCAGCGCCTTCACCACCACCAGGGCCAGCACCGCCAGGATGATCACCATGATCATGAAGGTGCCGAACAGGGCGATCACGCCGGGAATGTCGCCCAGCTCGGACTTGATCAGCTCGCCGAGCGAGCGGCCGTCGCGCCGCATCGAGACGAACAGGATCATGAAGTCCTGCACGGCGCCGGCGATCACGACGCCGGCGAGGATCCACAGCATGCCCGGCAGATAGCCCATCTGCGCGGCCAGCACGGGGCCGACCAGCGGGCCGGCGCCGGCGATGGCGGCGAAATGATGGCCGAACAGGACATATTGGTTGGTCGGAACATAGTCCAGCCCGTCATTGTGGCGGACCGCCGGAGTCGTCCGGTTGGGGTCGAGCCGCATGACCTGCGAGGCGATGAAGAGGCTGTAGTAGCGGTAGGACACCAGATAGGTGCAGACGGCGGCCACCACCAACCAGAGGGCGTTGATGGTCTCGCCCCTGGTCAGCGCCACCGTGCCGAGCGCGAAGGCCCCCAGCACGGCGATGACCAGCCACGGCAGGTGGCTGACGATGCGGGACATGTGGACTCCTCCCAAAAGATCGTTCTTGCCGGCAGGCATGGCGGTTCCGATCGACGGAATTCCGGCGGACGGGACACTGGCCTGCGCGCAGCCTCCACCGGCCGGAGGATTCCGCCTTCAGCGTGCCCAAATGTCGGCAGTCTGGGGAACTCGGCTGTAAGCCATTCATCCAGTTAGGGGAATGGCGGAACTGTAAGCCCGGCCAATCGCGATGTCAGCAGCAAAATCCACCACCGACCCGTGCTGATCGGCCCACGGCCAGCCGGATTGGCCGGGCATGCCGGGCGGAAATACCTCCTGTTCCGGCCGCGGTGCGGGGAGAATCCAGCCTGAAACCGGGGATCGTCATCATGGAGCGGCGGACATTTGCGCATCCTCTCATGCGTCGGTGTGCCGCAACCGCTCCTTTCCCCCAAAACACCTCTTTTCCCAAAAACACGTCTTTTCCCAAAAACACGTCGGGCGCGGTCTTTCCCCCGCGCCCGACGCCCCACCCCATGAAACCGGCCTCAGATCACATAGGTCAGCTCTTTTCCCGACTTCAGGCTGTTCTTGCCCAAGGTCTCGTCGACATAATCCAGCAGCCGGGCCAGCGCCTCGCCGCGGCTCAGCGCGTCGGTGTCGATCACCAGTTCGGGCTGGTCCGGCGCCTCGTAGGGGGCGGAGATGCCGGTGAACTCGGCGATCTCGCCGGCCCGCGCCTTCTTGTAGAGGCCCTTGGGGTCGCGCTCCTCGCAGGTGGCGAGGTTGGCCGCCACGTGCACCTCGTGGAAGCGCTCGCCGCCGATCACCCGCGCCCGCGCCCGGTCGGCCTTCAGCGGCGAGATCAGCGAGGCGATCACCACCATGCCGGCGTCGGCGAACAGCTTCGCCGTCTCGGCCACCCGGCGGATGTTCTCCGCCCGGTCATCGGCGGAGAAGCCCAGCCCGGCGTTCAGGCCGTTGCGCACATTGTCGCCGTCCAGGACGAAGGTCTGCCAGCCGCGGTCGAACAGCGCGCGTTCCAGCGCCATCGCCAGCGTCGACTTGCCGGCGCCCGACAGGCCGGTCAGCCAGACGATGCCGCCCTTGTGGCCGTTGGCCTGGGCACGCTCCTCCTGCGAGACGGTGTGCGAGACCTCGGTGATGTTGGCCGCAGCACTGTCCTCGATCTCCACCACCAGGCAGCCGCCGACCACGTCGTTGCCGTCGATCAGGGCGCCGCGGCCGGTGCGCGGCAGGTTCGCCGCCAGATCCAGCGCGATCGGCGAGCGGGAGCGCAGGACGACCTCCGCCACCTCGTTGCGGTGGACCGACTTGCCGGGGGTGCTCGACAGATCCTCGACATTGATGACCGCCGTCACCTGCTCCACCGTCACCCGGTGTTCGGCGGTGGCGATCTTCAGGGTATAGGTCTTGCCGATCACCAGCGGGTCCGACACCAGCCAGAACAGCCGGACGCTGAGCCGGTGGGTCAGGGTCGGGGCGTCGGCCTGATGATGGGCGACATGGCCGCGCTCGGCGAAGATGCGCTTGTCCAGCGTGATGCCGATGCTCTGCCCGGCCTGGGCCGACAGCACGGACTCCGGATGGTTCCACGCCTCGATGCTGACCACCTTGGCGCTGGCCCCGGTCGGGGAGAAGTGCAGGGTGTCGCCGACGCGCAGCCGCCCGCTTTCGATGCGGCCGGCCAGGATGCGGCGATCGTCCGGCTTGTAGACGTCCTGCAAGGGGAAGCGCAGCGGCTGGTCGGGCGAGGTCTGTTGCGGTCGGAAGGCGTCGAGCTGCTCGATCACCGTCGGGCCCAGATACCAGTCCGCCTGTTCGCTGCGGCTGACGATGTTGTCGCCGTTGCGGGCCGACACCGGGATCACCGCCTTGGGCTGGAGACCCAGCTCGGCCAGATACTCCTTGATCTCCTGGGCCACGGCTTCATAGCGGCGGCTGGAGAATTCGACCTTGTCCATCTTGTTGACGACGACCGCGACCTGACGCACGCCCAGCAGATGCAGCAGGAAGGCATGGCGGCGCGACTGCTCCAGGGCGCCCTCGTCGGCGTCGATCACCAGCAACGCGGCGTCGGCCTGGGAGGCGCCGGTCACCATGTTCTTCAGGAACTCGGTGTGGCCGGGGGCGTCGATGATGACGTAGGGGCGCTGCTTCGTCTTGAAGTGGATCTGGGTGGTGTCGATGGTGATGCCCTGGTCGCGCTCGGCCTGGAGCGCATCCATGACGAAGGCCCATTCGAAGGGCATGCCGCGCTTGCGGCTCATCTCGCGGACCTGATCGACCTTGCCGTCGGGCAGGCTGCCGGTGTCGTTCAGCAGGCGGCCGATCAGCGTGGACTTGCCATGGTCGACATGGCCGACGATGACAATGCGGAGTTGAGAATGCGGCATCTTACATGTACCCCACGCTGCGCAGGCGCTCGAAGCTGTCTTCGGATTCATTGTCCATCGCCCGGCCGGCGCGTTCCGGAATGCGGGTCACCTGAAGCTCGGCGATGATCTCGTCGATGGTGGACGCGGTGCTGTCGACCGGGAAGGTGATGTTCTTCTCGCCCAGCGAGCGGTAGCGCTTGCCGTCCTTGGCGAAATACAGCGGGACGATGGGAATTCCCTCGCGCTGGGAATAGCGCCAGATGTCCAGCTCGGTCCAGGCCAGCAGCGGGTGGATGCGAACATGGACGCCTTCGGGGAAGCGGGTCTTGTAATGGTCCCAGAATTCCGCCGGCTGGTCCTTGACGTCCCAGTCGCCCTCCAGCGAGCGCGGGGAGAACACGCGCTCCTTGGCGCGGGTCGCCTGCTCGTCGCGGCGGATGCCGACCATGACGCCCTGGTAGGCGTGGTCGCGCAGCAGGTTCTTCAGCCCTTCGGTCTTGCGCGCGGCGGCGCGGGTCAGCGGCGGGAGGGTCTGGTCCATCTCCTCTTCCGGCGGGCAATGCTCCACCTTCAGGTCCAGGTCCCATTCCTTGGCGATGCGGTCGCGGAACTCATAGACCTCCGGCAGTTCCATGTCGGTGTCGAGTTGCACGACGGGGAAGGGGATGCGGCCGAAGAACGCCTTGCGGCAGAGCCAGAGAAGCGCGTTGCTGTCCTTGCCGATCGACCAGAGCATCGCCAGCTTGTCGATGCGGTTGTAGGCTTCACGCAGGATGTAGATGCTCTGGTTTTCGAGCTGGTCGAGATCGGCGCTCATCGGGCGGTTCCAATCATGGTGGTGTGTATGCCGCATTCGGTCTTGGCGCTGCCGGCCCAACGGCCGGAACGCGGGTCGGCGCCGGGCGCCACGCGCTCGGTGCAGGTGTAACAGCCGATCGACAGGAACCCGTCGGCCTCCAGCGGGTGGCGCGGCAGGTCGCGCCGGGTGAACTCCTCCTCCAGACGGTCCTTGTCCCAGTTGGCCAGTGGGTTGACCTTCACGCGGCTGCCCTCCGCCTCGAAGAGCGGCAGGGCGGCGCGGGTCGCGGACTGGAAACGCTTGCGCCCGGTCACCCAGGCCTCGAGCCCGGCGGCGGCGAGCGCGCGGTCCAGCGGCACCGTCTTGCGCAGGTGACAGCAGGCGTCGTAATCGCGCTTGAACAGCAGGCCGTCCTTGTCGCCGGTGGCGAGGTCGTCGGCGGTCGGCCCGATCTCCCGCACGTCGGTCAGGCCCAGCCGTTTCACCAGCTGGTCGCGGTAGCGCAGGGTTTCGCCGAACAGCTTGCCGGTATTCACAAACAGGACCGGGAAATCCGGGGCCGCTTCCGCCGCCAGAGCCAGCAGCACGGCGGATTCGGCGCCGAAGGACGACAGCAGAGCGATGCGTCCGCCGAACACCCCGTGCATGGCGGCCAGCAAGGGCGCGCCTTCCAGCGTGCCGTAGCTGTCGGTCAGGTGCTTCACCCGTGTCGCGGCGTTCATCGTCAGCTGCCTTTCGCGGTGGCCTTTAAATCCTACTAAAAGAGTAGGTTTCTGTTCCGTGTTTGCACATTAACACCACAGGAAAACCCGCGCAACGAAAATACATTCTCTACTTGTTTAATAGGCTTGTGCTGCGCCGCACAGTGTTGTGTGAAATATGTTGATTGTCGTGTGGAGGCTGGGCTAAATACCGGCCATGCACATGATCCCGGTCATAGGCGCTGAAATCCGCCAATCGCCTCCGCCCATTCTGGCGGTGCGGCCATGATTCCGCTGGCGCTCGACCCGGCGCGGGTGGCGATCGCCCTGGCCGGCAATGGCCCGCTCGCGCTGCGCCGCCTGACGCAGCTGCGCGAGGGCGGGGCCGATCCCCAGGTCTTTTCACCGGAACCCGATGGGGAATTGGCCGCACTCGCCGGTGACCGTCTGGTGCGGGCTTTGCCGGACGGCGCCGCCCTCGATGGGATCGGCGTGCTGTACGTCATGGGGCTGGGGCCGGAGACCGAAACGGCGCTGGCGGATCTGGCGCGGCGGCACCGTGTGCTGGTCAATGTCGAGGACGTCATTCCCTTGTGTGATTTCCACTCGCCCTCCGTGGTGAGGCGTGGCGATCTGGTGATGACGATCTCAACCGGCGGCCGCAGCCCGACGCTCGCCAGCCTGCTGCGCCAGCGTCTGGAAAGCCTGTTTCCGGAGGAGTGGGCGGAGCGTCTGCGCCGCATCGCCGAGCTCCGCAACCGCCGCCGGGCGGAGGGGGCGACGATGTCCGAGGTTGCCCGCGAGACCCGCGAGATGATCGACCGGGAGAAGTGGCTGCCATGACGTTCGTCTTCCCATGGACCATATCGATGGCGAATTCACTGCCGGACCGTCACCGGTTCGGGTAAGACACCAAAAGCGTTCGAGAACGACCAGCCAGGAGAGCCAGATGTCGGCCAAGGATCGATCGAAGGAAGGATCGATGAAAGCCATCACCGCCAACCGCCTGCGCGACGGGGAAGTCGTGTTCCTGGGCGAGGGCGGCGTATGGGTCGAGTCCTTCGGCGAGGCCGCGCTGTTCCAGCGCGCCGAGGCCGATGCCGTGCTGGCCGAGGCCAAGGCGAAGGCCGAGCGTGAGCAGTTCGGCGTCGACATCTACGCCTTCGAGGTGGTGGAGCAGGATGGCCTTCCGGTTCCGGCGACGATGCGCGAGCGCATCCGCACCGCCGGCCCGACCGTCCGCCTGGATCTGGGAAAGCAGTCTCTCGGCAAGCAGGCCGCCTGATCACCGATCACCGATCACCGATCGCCGGCCGTCCTGGCGGCCCTTTAGGGTTTATCGACATGAACCACATCGCGCCCGGCGCCCGTGCCGGCATCTATCACTATGACGAGATCGACCGGCAGTTCGTCGCCGAGCGCGTCGAGCAGTTCCGCAAACAGGTCGAGCGCCGCCTGTCGGGCGAGCTGACGGAGGAGGAGTTCAAGCCGGTCCGGCTGATGAACGGCCTCTATCTCCAGCTTCACGCCTACATGCTGCGCATCGCCGTGCCCTATGGCGTGATGTCCGCCACCCAGCTTCGCAAGCTGGCGGCGATCGGGCGCAAGTATGACCGTGGCTACGGACACTTCACCACCCGCCAGAACCTGCAATACAACTGGATCAAGCTGGAGGACACCCCGGCCATCCTGCACGAGCTGGCCGAGGTCGACATGCACGCGTTGCAGACCAGCGGCAACTGCGTGCGCAACGTCACCACCGACCCCTTCGTCGGCGCCGCCAAGGACGAGGTGGTGGACGGCCGCGTCTATGCCGAGATCCTGCGGCAGTGGACGACGATGCATCCCGAATTCACCTATCTGCCGCGCAAGTTCAAGATCGCCATCTCCGGCGCCGAGAGCGACCGCGCGGCGGTGCGCATCCACGACGTCGGCCTGCTGGCGCGCCGCAACGACAAGGGGGAGGCCGGCTTCTCCTTCTATGTCGGCGGCGGTCTCGGCCGCTCGCCCTTCGTCGGCAAGCTGGTGCGCGAATGGGTGGCGCAGGAGGATTTCGTCGCCTATCTGGAAGCCATCCTGCGCGTCTACAACCAGTATGGCCGCCGCGACAACATCTACAAGGCGCGCATCAAGATCCTGGTGCATGAGCTGGGGCTGGAGAAGTTCACCCAGGAGGTCGAGGAGGAGTTCGCGCGGCTGCGCGGCCCGAAATACCGGCTGGATGCCGAGATCGTCGAAGGGGTCCGTCAGCATTTCGCCCCGCCGCCCTTCGAGGAGCTGCCCGACCATTCCGACGCGCTGGAGCGCGCCAAGGCCACCGACCCGGCCTTCGCCAACTGGCTGGCGGTGAATGTCGCGGAGCACAAGGCGCCGGGCTACGCCATCGCCACCATCTCGCTGAAGCCGGCCGGCGGCATCCCCGGCGACGCCACCTGCGACCAGATGGACCTCGTCGCCGATCTGGCCGAGCGCTACAGCTTCGGCGAACTGCGCGTCACCCATGTCCAGAACCTCGTCCTCGCCCATGTGAAGAAGGACGATCTCCACGACCTGTGGAAGCGGCTGGACGCGGCGGAGCTGGGCAGCGCCAACGCCGGGCTGATCGGCGACATCATCGCCTGTCCGGGGCTGGATTACTGCGCGCTGGCCAACGCCCGCTCGATCCCGCTGGCCCAGGCGATCTCCGCCCGCTTCGCCGATCCGGTGCGCCAGCGCGCCATCGGTGAACTGGGCATCAAGATCAGCGGCTGCATCAACGCCTGCGGCCATCACCATGTCGGCGCCATCGGCATCCTCGGTGTCGACAAGAAGGGCACCGAATATTACCAGATCACGGTGGGCGGCGACCCGACGCTGACCACGGCCATCGGCGACATCCTCGGCCCGGCGGTGACCGAGACCGAAGCGGTGGATGCCATCGAGGCCATCGTCGACGTCTATCTCGCCAACCGCCGGGATGAGGGCGAGCGTTTCATCGACACCCTTGCCCGTGTCGGCCATGCCCCGTTCAAGGAGAGAATCTATGCCGCTGATTGAGAATGGGCGCATCGGCGAGGACGCCTGGAGCTTCATCCCCGACGGGGAGCCGGTTCCGAATGATCGCCCGGTGATCATCAGCTTCGAGCGCTGGCAGGCGGAGCGCGACAGCTTCGACGGCCGCAACGCCCGGCTGGGCGTGCGGCTGAAGAGCGGCACGCTGGCGGGCGCCATCGCCGCCGATCTCGACCGCTTCTCCCTGGTGGCGGTGGAGTTCCCGAAGTTCCGTGACGGCCGCGGCTTCTCCACCGCGCGCGAACTGCGGGAGCGCTATGGCTATACCGGCGAGATCCGCGCGGTCGGCCATGTCATCCCCGACCAGTATCTGTATCTGGTCCGTACCGGCTTCAGTTCGGTCGAGGCGCCGGAGGGCACCAATCCGGACAGCTGGGCCAACGCGCTGACCGAAGTGACCATCGCCTTCCAGCCGAGCCTGGACGATACCGCTCCGCTGTCCCTGCTGCGCCGCAAGTTGAAGGTGGGGTAAGCGAACATGGAGTAGGACGGACTCCGCCCGTCGAAGAGGCAAAGAAGGCGCCGCTCTGGCCAGGGCGGCGGCCAGCAGCGGCGGCCGCCCGCTGCGCGCCCGATCCCGCAAGCCTTCCACAGCTTCGGCGTTGTAGCGCCCGATCCGGTCGCGCGGCGTCTGCCGCTCCATACCGGTTCGCCGCGCCGCTGCCTCCCGGCTGACGCCATCCAGCGCCATGGCAATCGCCAGAAGGCGCCGGCAAACTCGCCCATCGCTCTCACCGCGGGCCAAGCGGCGCAGGTCCCCGGAGGCCAGATCGCTACGGATCCTCAGGGCGGCCATGGTTGTACTTCGCTCAATGGTGAATCCATCGACAGGGACTCACCACCGATGCCGAACCGCAAGCCACAGCCGCCACGAGTCAAAAATTTCCGGCTCTGGTATGAGGCGATCGCACTCTTGATGGTTATGAACCAGGAACTCGATACGGTCTCAGCGTTCACGCCGGCAAGCGTGTCGTCTCCGTCTGCTCCATCCATGAAAAGCGCGCTGGCGGCCCCGGTTCCAGTCAACTCGTCGTTTCCTGAACCGCCATAGGCCCGTTCGATACTGCTTGCCGCCAGATCGAGTCGGGTCACAGGGCCCTCGAGATTTGCGAGCAATGGCCGTCGCAATCCAGTCTGGAATCGAGATGCGGGCAGGGCGTTGACCGTATGGAGGAGTTGGGTTGGGGTTATCTCAACCAAGCCCCGGAAATTCTTTGAAGTGGTGCTTGGAGGGGCAAAAAGATTGTGGCGCCGAATCCTGTCTGGATTGGCGCCACATCGCATTGGAAAAAAGCTATTGAGCGGAGTCTATGCCGACCCCGACATGGTCACGCCATGTCCACTCACCAGTGGCGCAGCGGCCCGACATCGACATGGACGAAGTTGCTGTCGGGGTAATAGCCGACGCCGCCGCCGCGCAGGCTCAGCGCCGCGCGCTGAAGCTGGCGGGTGGAGAGGTTCGGCATCCGCAGGTCGATGGCCATGCCGCGCATGTGATAGCTGTTCTGGGCGACGCCGCTGTGATCGGCCTCGCGCAGCAACGCGTTGGTCTCCGGCGAGCGATAGCCCGACACGATCTCGATCGGACCTTTGCGGCCGATCTTGCGGCTCAGCGCATGGACCAGATCCAGCAGCTTCGGGTCGATCTGGTGGACCGAGTTGTTGCGGTGATCGCGCAGCAGATGGTTCACCGCCCGCATGGCGTCGCGGACATATTTGCCCTTGGACCAGTATTCGGCGTTGATCTTCTCGCCGGTGTGCAGATTCACCAGGGACAGCACCCGCGGCGGGGCGCGGAGCGCCGCGGCTTCCGCCTCTTCGCTGGTGAACAGGGTTCCCCCAGCGGAGGTGATCGCCGCCAGGCCCATGCCGGCGCGCAGAAGAGAGCGGCGATCGAGATGACGGCGTTCGGTGGCGTGGCTTTTGCCAACGCTCGGGCGTGCGGCCATGATCGACCGGGCGTCCGCATCCTTCATCATTCTTCCTTCATATCCCGTTTTTCCGCCCCGGCGGCCGGGATCAGAGCCTGACCCCACCGTCCCGGTTACGGCCATCGTCGCGTCCCGGCCAAGGTCGGGGCGCGCTGCGGTGCGTTAATCCGAAAGGTGGGACACTTTTAGGATGCTTGTGGCCTTTTCTGTCAAGAAACCATTGCTTAACCGATGCTGGTTTTTGACGGAGTCGAGGGTTTCCGCCGACCGGCGCCCGGAGCGGATGCGAGCCGAGTCGCGGCTGTTCGCGACTCGTTCGCAGCTGGTTCGATTACAGAACGGTAACAGACGCGACTCGGGGGGAAGCCCCGGATATGGCCCTCGGAAATGGGCGCGGCTTGTTGCCCGCTCCATGACCGGACCTCCGGTTTCCATATCGTTCCCATGGGCATCCGCCGACGGCACCATGACGGCGGCATGGGCATCCACCGAACCGCCTTCCCCGAAAGTGAGTGCGCGAAAGGGTGATTCATTCAGCCTTCGGTAAGGAATGAATCGCATGATTGTAGCGATGTAATCATTTTCATGGCGTCGCCTTCCCCGTGCCAACAGCCGCCACCCCGACCGCTTCTTCCGTATCCTTCTTTCGGCCCGATCAATTGGCCGAGGTGTTGGATCGGCATGCCCGCTGGATCAAAGGCCAGGCCGGTGGCGTTCGTGCGAACCTCGCGATGGCTGATCTGGAGGGGGTCGACCTGTCGCAGTGCGATTTGCGCGGCGCTCGTCTTGTCGGCGCGCGGCTCGCCCGCGGGCGGTTGAGCGGGACCAATCTGGCCGGCGCCGACCTGTTCGGTGTCGATCTGCGCGATGCCGATATCAGCCGCGCCAACCTGATGCAGACCGATCTGCGCGGCGCCCGGCTGCGGTCGGCGGATTTCTCCAACGCCAATCTCAAGGGGGCGGACCTGCGGGCCGGCACACTGGAGCCGGGAGGGGCCGCCCACCGCGGTGCCGGTTCCGATAGCGGTCCCGACGGGCAGGACGACGGCGCCCGGCAGATCCGCAAGGCCGCGCTCGCCCGCCTGCAGAACGGCCTGACGGCCGAAGGGGGCATTCCCACCGACCTGACCGGCGCGGTGCTGCGCGGCGCCAACCTGTCGGACGCCGACCTGTCGGGCGCGGTGCTGCAGAATGCCGACCTGTCGGGCGCGGTGCTGAACGGGGCGGACTTGACCGGCGCCCGGCTGAATGGCGCCAACCTGTCGGGGGCGGCGCTGGACGGCACCCGTTTCGACAGGGCCGACATGGTCGGCACGCGGATGGCCGACTGCGATCTGTCCTCCACCCGGATCGCCACCGCGCAGATGACCCGCCCCATCGACAGCATGGGGTCGGAAATCCAGCGCGCCATCTTCGATCACGAGCGCTGGATCGACAGTTTCGGCCAGCGTGGACAGCGCGCCGACCTCGACGGTGCCGACCTCAGCCGCGCCGATCTGCGCAGCGTCAATCTCAGCGCCGCGTCGCTGCGCGGGGCGAACCTGTCGGCGGCGGCGCTGACCGGCGCGCGGCTGATGATGACCGACCTGTCCGGCGCCAACCTGGAGGGCGCCAACCTGATGGGCGCCGACCTGTCGGGCGCCAACCTCAGCTATGCCGTGCTGACCGGTGCCGACCTGACGCGGGTGCGGCTGGGGCCGGCGGCGATCAAGGACCCGTCGGGCCGTCCCACCGGCCGTTCCTGGGCCGCCAATCTGATGGGCGCCGACATGCGCGGCACCCTGCTGGTCGGCACCTGTCTGGTCCAGGCCAATTTGTCCGACGCCAACCTCGACAGCGCCGATCTCGACGGCGCCGACCTTGCCGGCGCCAAGTTGCAGCGGGCGACGCTTCCCGGACGTCCAACCCGCCGGGGCTAGAAACCCTTCCGTCCATGGGAGGTAATCCGGTGTCTATGGTAGACGGATCGTCACCGTCGTTCCGGCGCCCGGTCGGCTGTCCAGCGTCAGGGTGCCGCCATGGGCCTCGACGAAACGGCGGGCGAGCGGCAGGCCCAATCCGGTTCCGGCCTCCGCCTTGGTCAGATAGTTGTGGACCTGACGGAACGGCTCCATCGCGATCAGCATTTCTTCGGCATTCATGCCGATGCCGCTGTCGCGGACGGTGATGACCGTCCCGCTGCCGTCTGGATCGGCGGTGGCCTCCAGCCGCACGGTGCCGCCGGCCGGGGTGAATTTGATGGCGTTGGACAGGAGATTCAGCACGGCCTGACGCATGCGGACCCCATCAGCCGTGACCAGCAGGCCAGGAGCGATGGCGTCGCCGGTCAGCGTCACCCCCTTGCGCAGAGCCAGCGCCTCCACCAGCCCCAGGCAATCCGTCAGAAAATCGTCCAGCGCGATTCTGGTCGGGAACAGCTCCAGCCGTCCGGCCTCGATCTTCGCCATGTCGAGCAGTTCGTTGACGAGGTCCAGCAAGTGGCGTCCGGACTGGTGGATCGCGGTCAGATATTCGGCATGTTTGGGCGGGGCCGGGCCGAAGATGCCGGACATCAGCACGTCGGCGAAGCCGATGATGGCGTTCAACGGCGTGCGCAGTTCGTGGCTCATGTTGGCGAGGAATTCGCTCTTGGCCTGGTTGGCCGCCTCGGCAAGTTCCTTTTCCGACTGAAGCCGGCGGCGCTGCTCGATCAGCACCGCCTCGCGTGCGCGCCGTACCTCCCCCTCGGCGCTCCGGCGGCGGCCGTAGGCGCGTGATACCAGCAGGGCAAGACCCAGAGTCGCGGCACAGGCTCCGGCGGCACCGCCGACCACCGTCATGCGCTGGGCCGTCAGCCGCTGATGCACCAATGCGACCGGAACGCCCAGCGCCACCGCCCACCCGGTCTCCTGTGACCGGCTGAAGACGGTATAGGCGTCGTCATCATCCTTGGTGCGCGCGGTGAACAATCCACCGGACCGGGTGGTCAATTCCGCTTCCAGCGAGGAGGTGACGCGATGGCCGAGGAAGGAGTCGGCGTCATTGGAGCGCGCGGCGATCAGCATCGTCGGGTCGATGACCGCCACCGTCCATTCCGGCGGGATCCGGCGGGTTTGCATCGCTCCCGCCAGCCCCTCCAGGCTCAGTGCCAGCGAGAGGACATAGCGCACCCGCTCGCTCTGGCTGGCCGGATCGAAGCGGATGATCGGAGCGCGCAGGATCAGCGCCGGTCTTCCCGGCGGGCCGCCCGGTGGCAGGACCCCGCCGATCACCGCCCGGCGGCTCTGGATCACCTGACGGGTGACTTCATCCAGCCGGGGTGGCGGCAGCGGCTGGACGCCCGGCGGATACTGGGTGTGAAAGACGAACCGGTTGCTGTCCGCGTCGATCAGCCCCATCGCCAGCCAACCCGTCTGACTCCGGGCGGCGCTGGTCATCTCGACATAAAGCGTGGCAGGATCGTCGGCGTGGGGCTGAAGCAGGGCGGACAGCAGTTCCAGCGGGCGCAGCTGGCTCGCCAGTTCGCGGTCGATCACCAGCGACAGCGAGCGGGCGACCGATTGCAGGTCCTGCTCCATCTCGGCACGCTCGCGGCTGTCGAGCTGCCAGACCAGGATCGCGCCGAACAGCAGCAGAGGCGCCGTCACGGCAAGACCGATGGCGAGCAGAGAGCTGGGAAACCGCAATCGCAACCTTCGATGCTCCGATCCGCCGATGGAAATCGTCTGGGTGGTGGCGGAAGAGTAGTACACCACCCGGACCGACTCCAGGCGCTTTATCCCTTTCCCGAGGCCTCGTCCTCAGGGCGCTCCGCTCAGCAGCCGTGTCAGCTCCACCGCCGTCTTCACCCGCATCTTCTCGAAGACATGGCTGCGGTGGACCTCCACCGTGCGCATGCTGATGCCGAGTTCATCGGCGATGATCTTGTTCAGGCGGCCGGCGACGACCAGTTCCATCACCTGCCGTTCGCGCTGGGTCAGGGTGGCGAGACGGGCGGCCAGCCCGGCCTGTCCGGCCTCGCGCTCGCGCTGTTCGGCGTCGGCGGCGAGCGCGTCGATCACCCGGTCGACCAGCTCGTTGTCGTTGAAGGGCTTTTCCACGAAGTCGCGGGCTCCCTTCTTCAGGGCGCCGACGGCGATCGGCACGTCGCCATGGCCGGTCAGGAAGATCACCGGCATGCGGCTGCCGCGGGCGAGCAGGCGGTCGAACAGTTCCAGGCCGCTCATCCCCTCCATGCGGATGTCCAGCAACAGACAACCGGCGGTGTCCGGCCGCCACGCCTCCAGGAAGGCCTCGGCGGACGGCCAGCCGGCGACCGGGACATTGCGCGACTGGAACAGCCAGCAGAGAGCGTCGCGAATGGCCTCGTCGTCGTCGACGATATGGAGCGTTGTCATTCGGCGGCCTCGGCGCTGTGGTCGGGGGCATGGACGGGCAGGGTGAACAGGAAGCGCGTCCCGCCGGGAACCGCCTCGGCACCATCGCCGTCCATCGCCGCCTCGAACCACAGCCTGCCGCGGTGATGTTCGACGATGGACCGGCAGATGTTCAATCCCATGCCCATACCCTCGCGCTTGGTGGTGAAGAAGGGGGAAAACAGGCGGTCGGCCACCTCGGGCAGGATGCCGCAGCCATGGTCGCGGATTTCCGTCAGAAGCAGGCCGTCGCACTCTCCGGGGCCGCCTCCCGCCGCGGTGCCGGCGCAGCGGCGGACGGTGACGGTCAGGCGGCGGTCGGCTCTCGGGGTGCGGGCCATCGCCTCGATGCCGTTGCGCATCAGGTTCAGCACAACCTGTTGCAGCAGGATGCGGTCGCCGGTGACCGGCGGCAGGTCGGCCGGCGCGTCCAGCTCCACCCGCACGCCCAGCCGGGCGGCGTCGCTGCCGGCCAGCCCGACGCAATCCTCCAACACCTCGGCCAGCGAGCAGGGGGCGACCTTCGGGTCGCGCTTGCGCACGAAATCATGGATGCGGCGGACCACCAGCCCGGCGCGTCTGGCCTGGGCCGCCAGCTTCTCCAGCGCCGCCGCCACTTCCGTCACCACTTCCTGCGTGTCGCGGCGGTCGGAGCGCAGCCGGTTCAGGCAGCCGGTGCAATAGCTGGCGATGGCCGACAGCGGCTGGTTCAGCTCATGCGCCAGGGTGGAGGCCATCTCGCCCATGGTGATCAGGCGGGAGGTCTGTTGCAGCCGTTCCCGCTGCTGGCGGGCGAGATCCTCGGCGCGCTTGCGTTCGGTGATGTCGAGGACGGATCCCATCCAGCCGGTCTGGCGTCCGTTGGCGTCGATCAGCGGCGCCTCGTAGATCAGGGCGTCGAACCGCTCGCCGTTCGTCCGCTGGAACCGCATCTCCAGCCCGCTTTCCGGCGCCCGGCCGGCAAGAACGTCCTGGAAGGCGGCCTCGGCCTGGTCGATCTCCTCCGGCAGCCAATAGGGCATCGGCGGGCCGCGCCCGACGAGATCGTCGGCCTCCAGCCCGACCATGCGGCAGAAGGCCGGGTTCACATAGGTGATCCGTCCCTCCAGGTCGCGGGCGCGCATCCCCACGGTCAGGCTGTCCTCCATCGCCTTGCGGAAGGCGTGCTCCTCGCGCAGGGCCTCCTCGGCACGCAGGCGGCCGGCGATGTGGCGGCGCAACGACCACAGGCTCCATAGCGCCGATCCGGTCAGCGCGAAGATCGCCGCGACCAGCACGGTGCGGGTGACGTTGGACTCGCTGGGATAAGCGGTGACGACCAGCGCCAGACCATGGCCGGGCGGGTCGAAGGGGATGACGTGGCTGCGCGCCGGGTCGGGTGCCGGCCCCGTTCCAGGCCCGGTTCCAGGCCCTGCTTCAGGCCCGGACCCGGAGCCCGATGCCGCCACGGGCACCGCCATGCGCGATTTCGAACCGAGAACCATTCCCGTCGCGTCGACGACTTCAAGTTGATAGCGTTGGGCGAACCACCAGGGAACATGGTGGGTCAACATCGCCTCGAACGAGAAGACGCCGACCAGCGTGCCGGCGAAGGCGCCATCGCGGAACAGCGGAAAGGCGGCGTCGAAGCCGCGGTCGGTGGCATCGATCCGGTAAGGGGCGCCATAGGCCCGCAGGCCGGAGATGCGGGCCATCCGCATCGCGTCGTCGCGCGACGGGACGCCTGGCTTGTTTTCGTCCGGCGCGCCGCTGGCCGGAAGCGGCGGTTCCGCCAGCAGGGGACGTCCCCCGGCATCCAGCCAGACCACCCGTTCGATCGCCGGGTTGGTGTTCACCACCAGCCGGGCCATCGCGGCGAACTGCCGCATGTCCGTGTCCGTCCTGCCCAGCGTCTCGGCCAGCCTTTCCAGTTTATCCTCGTCGGAGGCGAGCTGGAAATGCAGGTTCTGCTCGATCCACAGCGCGTCCTTGATCAGCGCCAGCGCCTCCTCGTCGCGTTCGTTACGCTGAAGCAGCCAGAGGAAGGCGCCAAGCAGCACCACGACCAGCAGCATCGCCACCACCGGCATGGCATGCGGCACCGCCCGCCCGATGCGGGCGGCGGAGGGGAGGGCCGGGGAGGGGCGTGGGATCGGCATCGGCACGAAAGCGTGGTGGGAAGGATGATGGAGCGATGTGAAAGTGGAATAAGCCGACTTTGCGGATATCCACAATAGCGGCAATTCGCCCGATCATGAAGAATAGGAAACAAGTTCGAGACCAAACATTCCGTAAAACCGATAAATGACACCAGAGGGGGACGCACCTATGAAACTCGTGAAGCTCCTGTGCGCGGCGGCGGTCGGCTGCGTGATGTCGGCGCCGATGGCCCTGTCCACGGCCTGGGCCCAGGACCAGATCGTCATCAAGTTCAGCCATGTCGTGGCTCCGGAGACGCCGAAGGGCAAGGGTGCCGAGAAGTTCAAGGAGCTTGCGGAAAGGCTGACCGCCGGCAAGGTCAAGGTCGAGGTCTATCCCAACAGCCAGCTCTACAAGGACAAGGAGGAGCTTGAGGCTCTCCAGCTGGGTGCGGTTCAGATGCTGGCTCCGTCGCTGGCCAAGTTCGGCCCGCTGGGGGCCAAGGAATTCGAGGTCTTCGACCTGCCCTACATCTTCCCCAGCAAGGAGGTGCTCCAGCGCGTCACCAAGGGCGAGATCGGCAAGAGCCTGTTCAGGAAGCTGGAGTCCAAGGGCATCGTCGGGCTGGCCTATTGGGACAACGGCTTCAAGATCATGAGCGCCAACAAGCCGCTCATCAAGCCGGAGGACGTGAAGGGCCTGAAGATGCGCATCCAGTCGTCCAAGGTGCTGGATGCCCAGATGCGGGCGTTGGGCGCCCTGCCGCAGGTGATGGCCTTCTCCGAGGTGTATCAGGCGTTGCAGACCGGCGTCGTCGACGGTACGGAGAACCCGCCGTCCAACATGTACACCCAGAAGATGCATGAGGTGCAGAAGAACGCCACGCTGACCGACCATGGCTATCTCGGCTATGCGGTGATCGTGAACAAGAAGTTCTGGGAGGGTCTGCCGGCCGACGTGCGCGGCAAGCTGGAAGAGGCGATGAAGGAGGCGACCGACTATGCCAACGACATCGCCCAGAACGAGAACGACGTGGCGCTGGCCCAGATGAAGGCGTCGGGCAAGACCGAGTTCCACAGCCAGACCAAGGAAGAGCGCGAGGCCTGGATCAAGGCGCTGAAGCCGGTCCACAAGGATGCCGAAGCGCGCGTCGGCAAGGATCTGATCGAGGCGATCTATAAGGAATCGGCGGCGGCCGGCTTCAAGATGTGATGTGAGGCTCCCTCCCCTCCGTCTCCCCCCGGGGAGAGGGAGGGGGGTGTCAGGTCACCGACCATCTCCGCCGACCGGGAGAGTCCCCGACATGTTCATGAAGATACTCGACCGCCTCGAGGAGACGCTGATCGCGTCGCTCATGGCGGGGGCGACGCTCGTCATCTTCGCGTCCGTCGTCCATCGCTATTTCTCCGGCGTCCCCTACATCCAGGATTATGTGCTGCACTGGAACTTCGCCTGGGCGCAGGAACTGTGCATCTACATGTTCGTGTGGATGGCCAAGTTCGGTGCCGCCTATGGCGTGCGCACCGGCATCCATGTCGGCGTCGACGTCATCATCAACCGGATGGAGCCGAACCTGCGCGGCAAGTTCGTGCTGTTCGGGCTGGGCGCCGGCGCGCTGTTCACCTTCATCGTCGGCTCGCTCGGCGCCCGCTTCGTCTACCACATCTCCGAGACCGAGCAGGTGTCGGCCGATCTGGAATGGCCGATGTGGATCATCTATCTGGCGGTACCGCTCGGCTCCTACCTGATGTGCTTCCGCTTCCTCCAGGTCGCCTGGGCCTTCGTCCGCACCGGCGAGTTGCCCCATCACGACCATGCCCAGGTCGACGGCATCGATCCGGTCGAAGCCGCCAAGGAAGGAGGTCCGGCATGAACGCTGCCATCATCTTCGGGCTTTTGCTGGCCCTCATGCTCACCGGCATGCCGATCTCCATCTCGCTCGGCCTGACGGTGCTCTCCTTCCTGTTCTTCATGACCGACGTGCCGATCGACGCGGTGGCGTTGAAGCTGTTCACCGGCATCGAGAAGTTCGAGATCATGGCGATCCCGTTCTTCATCCTGGCCGGCAATTTCCTGACCCATGGCGGCGTCGCCCGCCGCATGATCAACTTCGCCACCTCGATGGTCGGCCACTGGTATGGCGGGCTGGGTCTGGCCGGCGTGATGGCCTGCGCGCTGTTCGCCGCGGTGTCGGGCTCCAGCCCGGCGACGGTCGTCGCCATCGGCTCGATCATCCTGCCGGCGATGGTGGCGCAGGGCTTCCCGAAGAATTTCGGCGCCGGCATCATCACCACCTCGGGCGCGCTCGGCATCCTGATCCCGCCGTCGATCGTCATGGTGATGTATTGCGTCGCCACCACCGGCCACCCGCAGGCCGCCTCCATCGGCCAGATGTTCATCGCCGGCGTGGTGCCGGGCATCCTGCTGGCCTGCTTCCTCGGTTTCACCACCTGGTTCCGCGCCCGCAAGTTCGGCTATCCGCGCCTGCCCAAGGCCAGCTTCGCTCAGCGCATGCATGCCCTGCGCGAGAGCTTCTGGGGCCTGCTGCTGATCATCGTGGTGATGGGCGGCATCTACAGCGGCATCTTCACCCCGACCGAGGCGGCGGCGATGGCCGCGGTCTACGCCTTTGTCGTCGCCGTCTTCATCTACAAGGACATGCCGCTCAGCCGCGTGCCGAAGGTGCTGCTGGACAGCGCCAGCATGTCGGCGATGCTGCTCTACATCATCACCAACGCGGTGCTCTTCTCCTTCCTGATGACGTCGGAGCAGATCCCGCAGAACATGGCGGCCTGGATCCTCGACCAGAACATGGGCGTCTGGGTCTTCCTGCTGGTGGTGAACATCATCCTGCTGGCCGCCGGCAATTTCATGGAGCCGTCCTCCATCGTCCTGATCATGGCGCCGATCCTGTTCCCGGTCGCCATGAAGCTGGGCATCGACCCGGTGCATTTCGGCATCCTGATCATCGTCAACATGGAGGTCGGCATGTGCCACCCGCCGGTGGGCCTGAACCTCTATGTCGCCTCGGGCATCACCAAGATGGGCATCACCGAGCTGACGGTGGCGGTGTGGCCGTGGCTGCTGACGATGCTGATCTTCCTCGGTCTCATCACCTATGTGCCGGCGATCACCCTGTGGTTCCCGCGCATGCTGGGCTTCATGTAAAGGCGCAAGCATAGCGGGGATATTCGCCCGGCCGGCGGCGGGGCCGCGAAGTCCGGACCTGGGACTTCGCGGCCCTTCTGCTTGCTGGAGCCTTCAATATTGTACCCATACATTGTTGTGCATTGATGCGGGTGCGCGGCAGGGCCTAGAGTTGGCGCATTCCCCGCCGCCAGCCAGACCAGAGGTTAGCCTTGTCGGCCCAGTTCCTCCCCACCGCCTGTCCGCATGATTGTCCCAGCACCTGCGCCCTGGAGGTCGAGCGTCTCGCCCCCGACCGCATCGGCAAGGTGCGCGGTGCCGCCGAGAACAGCTATACCGCCGGCGTCATCTGCGCGAAGGTCAGCCGCTATGCCGAACGGGCGCATTCGCCGGACCGGCTGAAGACCCCGCTGCTGCGCAACGGCCCCAAGGGCTCCGGCCAGTGGAAGCCGATCGGCTGGGACGAGGCGCTGGACCGCATCGCCGACGCCTTCCTGACCGCCGAGCGGACCTATGGCCCGGAAGCGGTCTGGCCCTATTTCTACGCCGGCACCATGGGGCTGGTGCAGCGCGGCGGCATCCAGCGCCTGCGCCACGCCAAGGGCTATTCGCGCCAGACCAGCACGGTGTGCGACACGCCGGCCAACATGGGCTGGCTCGCCGGCTATGGCGACATCCGCGGCGCCGATCCGCGCGAGATGGCGGAGAGCGACCTGATCGTCAATTGGGGCGGCAACCCGGTGGCGACCCAGGTCAACGTGATGACCCATGTCAGCCGCGCCCGCAAGGGCCGCGGCGCCAAGCTGGTCACCATCGATCCCTACCGCACCGGCACGGCCGAGGTCTCCGACCTGCATCTGATGCTGCGGCCGGGCACCGACGGGGCGCTGGCCTGCGCGGTGATGCATGTGCTGTTCCGCGACGGTCACGCCGACCGCGCCTATCTGGACCGGCTGGCCGGCGACACCACGGCGCTGGAGGCCCATCTCGCCAGCCGCACGCCGGAATGGGCGGCATCCATCACCGGCCTGGGCGTGGCGGAGATCGAGGAATTCGCCCGTCTCTACGGCACGACCAAGCGCAGCTACCTGCGGGTCGGCTACGGCCTGTCGCGCGCCCACAATGGCGCGGCGCAGGTTCATGCCGTATCCTGCCTGCCGGTGGTCACCGGGGCGTGGCAGCACAGGGGTGGCGGCGCGCTCTATTGCTCGTCCGGCATCTACAAGCTGGACAAGACCCTGTCGGAAGGGCTGGACCGGCTCGACACCGGCGTGCGCAGCTTCGACCAGTCGCGCATCGGCGCGGTGCTGACCGGCGACCCGCGCGACCTGACCAGCGGCCCGCCGGTGACGGCGATGCTGATCCAGAACACCAACCCGGTGACGATCTGCCCGGATTCGACCCGGGTCCGCCAGGGCTTCCTGCGCGAGGATCTGTTCGTCGCGGTGCATGAGCAGTTCATGACCGACACCGCCAAGCTCGCCGATCTGGTGATCCCCGCCACCACCTTCCTGGAGCATGACGACATCTACCGTGGCGGCGGCCAGATGCACATCCTGATCGGCCGCAAGGTGATCGAGCCGCAGCATGAGGCGCGCGAGAACCATTGGGTGATCAGCGAACTCGCCCGCCGCGTCGGCGCCGAGCATCCGGGATTCGGCATGACCGCGCTGGAGATCATCGACGCCATGTTGAAGGCGTCCAACCTGGGCGACGCGGCGACGCTGACCGAACGGCGCTGGATCGACGCCCAGCCGGATTTCGAGACCTCGCATTTCCTCAACGGCTTCGCCCATCCCGACAACAAGTTCCGCTTCGCCCCCGACTGGGCGGCGCTCGGCCCCTATGGCGGCATGCCGGCGATGCCCGACCATATGCCGCCCGGCCGCGACGCCGACGCCGATCATCCGTTCCGCCTCGTCACCGCGCCGGCCCGCCAGTTCCTCAACACCTCCTTCACCGAGACGCTGACCGCCCAGCGCCGGGAAGGCCGTCCCACCGCGCTGATCCATCCGGACGACGCGACCGGGCTGGGTCTGGCCGACGGCGACGCGGTGCGGCTGGGCAATCCGCAGGGCAGTGTCGTGGTCCATGCCAAGCCCTTCGCCGGGGTGCCGCGCGGCGTGGTGATCGTCGAGGGCATCTGGCCGAACGGCGCCTTCGTCGAGGGCATGGGCATCAACAGCCTGACCTCGCCCGAGCCGGTGCCGCCGGCCGGTGGGGCGGCGTTCCATGACACGGCGGTGTGGATGCGGGCGGCGTAAGTACGGCGGCGGGTGGGTTGGATCGCCACCCCACCCCCGGCCACGCCCATAGTGCCGCGTGCGTATGTCTGCTATGGCTGTGCCCCCGTCCCCGATACCGCGCAGCACCGCCATGACCGAGCCAGCCGCCTTCCTCAACGTCGCCAACTCCCTGTCCGGCAAGCGCTGGCAGGCGCGGCCCTGCGACGAGCGGCAGGCGCAGGCGCTGACCCAGGGGCGCGGGCTGCCGGAGATCGTCGGCCGGGTGCTGGCCGCGCGCGGCGTGACCGAGGAGAGTTGCGAGACCTTTCTCAACCCGACGCTGAAGGCTCTGCTGCCCGACCCCTCGCGCTTCCGTGACATGGACCCGGCGGCGGAGCGCATCGCGCGGGCCATCCGTGACGGCGAGCCGGTGGCCGTCTTCGGCGACTATGACGTCGACGGCGCCACCTCCGCCGCGCTGCTGCGCCGGTTCTTCCGTGCGCTTGGCGCCGATATCCGCGTCTATGTCCCCGACCGCATCAAGGAGGGCTACGGCCCGAACGCGGCGGCGTTGCTGCGGCTGAAGGGGGAGGGGGTGCGGCTGGTGGTGACGGTCGATTGCGGCATCTCCGCCTTCGCCGCGCTGGAAGCCGCCGCCGAGGCCGAGCTGGAGGTGGTGGTGCTCGACCACCATGCCGCCGAGCCGCGCCTGCCGCCGGCCGTCGCCCTGGTCAACCCCAACCGGCTGGACGAGGACGGCGCCTATCGCACCCTTTGCGCGGCTGGCGTCACCTTCATCACCATCGTCGCCGTCAACCGCGCGCTGCGGACATCCGGCTTCTACCGTGATCGGGCGGAACCCAACCTGATGGAGTGGCTCGACCTCGTGGCGCTCGGCACGGTGTGCGACGTGGTGCCGCTGACCGGGCTGAACCGGGCGTTGGTGGCGCAGGGGCTGAAGGTGATGGCGCGGCGCGCCAACCCCGGCCTTGCCGCCCTGTCCGACGTCGCGGGGGTGAAGGAGAAGCCCGACGCCTATCATGCCGGCTATGTCCTCGGTCCCCGCGTCAATGCCGGCGGCCGGGTGGGAGCGTCCGATCTCGGCGCCCGCCTGCTCTCCACCGATGATCCGGTCGAGGCGATGGAACTGGCCCAGCGGCTGGAAGGCCACAATGCCGAACGCCGCGCCGTCGAACAGGCGGTTCTGGACGAGGCGCTGGAGCGCGTCGCCACCGAGGCCGGGCGCGAGACCGATCTGGTCTTCGTCACCGGCGCCGGCTGGCATCCCGGCGTCATCGGCATCGTCGCCGCCCGGTTGAAGGAGCGCTACAGCCGCCCGGCCTGCGTCGTCGCCCTGGAGGAAACCGCCGACGGCACACTCATCGGCAAGGCGTCGGGCCGCTCGGTGCGCGGCGTCGATCTGGGGGCCGCGGTGATCGCCGCCCGTCAGGAGGGATTGCTGCTGGCCGGCGGCGGCCACCGTATGGCGGCGGGCTTCACCGTGGCCGGCGACAAAATCGACGCGCTGCGCGACTTCCTGCACGGCCGCATCTCCGAACAGGTGGCCGCCGCCCCGCTGGTGCCGATGCTGGAGTTGGACGGCGCGCTGTCGGTCGGCGGCGCCAGCGTCGGTCTGGTGACCATGCTCGACAAGCTCGGCCCCTATGGCACCGGCAATTCGGAGCCGCGCTTCGCCATCGCCGACGCCCGCGTCGTCCGTGCCGACGTGGTCGGTGCCAACCATGTCCGCTGCATCCTGCAAGGCAACGATGGGGCCCGGCTGAAGGCCATCGCCTTCCGCGCGCTCGACAGCGACATGGGGCAGGCGCTGCTGACCGGCCGCGGCACGCCCTTCCACCTCGCCGGCGTGCTGCGGATCGACCGCTGGAACGGGTCCGAGGGCGTCCAACTGCTGATCGACGATGCGGCTCCGGCGCGGTCGGTGTGAGGCTTCCAAGGGGGCGGTGGGCCATCGGGTGGGGCGGGGCGCAAAAAGTATCGGGGCATGCGAAAAAGCGCTTGCGCTTCGCGGCGTCGATCTTTAGAAAGCGCGTCACCGCGAACGACGTCCCCGTCGTCTAGAGGCCTAGGACACCGCCCTTTCACGGCGGCGACACGGGTTCGACTCCCGTCGGGGACGCCACTTCGCGGTTTTTTCTTTTTTGCGCCGCTTCCAGGGTTTCGGTAAAGCGAGCGCCTTTTTGTGTTTAGTAATTGCGGTCCGGCGTCTATCTCCCTAAGTTTAAGGGAGATAAGATTACGCATGGTGCCTGCTATGGAACCCGATAAACAGGAATTTCTAGCGTGGGCAACGGTCTTCGCGACTTTTGTCGGTCCTATTGTCGCAGTATTTGCGACCAGGGTGATTGACCGGCTCCGCGAAAAGAGAGATGCAAAGCTCAATGTATTTCGTGCGCTGATGAGGAATCGTCGGCTGTCCTTGTCTCAGGATTTTGTTTCCGCATTAAATTCTGTCGAAGTTGAGTTTTACGGGGATAAGAGCGTTATTAGCGCTCTAGAGGAATTAAGCCAACATTATAACAAAAACATACAACTTGAGCCCCAAAGATGGGAGCAAGAGAGGCAATATAAGCTTGCTAAGCTGCTTAGGGTGATGGGCAGAAGCTTGGGTATTGAAATTGAGCAGCTCGATATTCTGTCCGGTGGGTATGCACCACAGGGATGGGATGAGACAGAAACGCAGCAGAAAATTGCGCGAGCGCTTCTAATTGAGGTTTTGAGTGGCCATAAGCCAATCAACGTAACCCTGACGCCTATATTGCAGCAGCAGGAACAATCGGCACCCAGAAACGATGAAGGAAAAGTCTGAGATCAGGGTAATATTTAATCCACGTTCTGTTGAGTGTTTTTATGTTGATCGCACGGTAAGAACAATGTCAGCTATCCTCCTCAGCGTCGCCCCGATGATGGACTGGACCGACCGGCATTGCCGGTACTTCCACCGTCTGCTGTCGGCATCGACCCTGCTCTATACCGAGATGGTGACCACCGGCGCCGTGCTGCATGGCGACCGCGAGCGGCTGCTGGGGTTCGACGCGGCGGAGCATCCGGTGGCGCTGCAACTCGGCGGATCGGACCCGGCGGATCTCGCCGCCTGCGCCCGCATCGCCGAAGAGTGGGGCTATGACGAGGTGAACCTCAATGTCGGTTGCCCGAGCGATCGGGTGCAGTCCGGCCGCTTCGGCGCCTGCCTGATGGCGGAGCCCGATCTGGTGGCCCGTCTGGTCGGCGCCATGCGTGACGCCGTGGCGATCCCCGTTACCGTCAAGTCGCGCATCGCCATCGATGAGATGGAGGAGTGGCCGACGCTGGACCATTTCGTCCGCACCGTCTCCGCCGCCGGCTGCACCCACTTCATCGTGCATGCCCGCAAGGCCTGGCTGAAGGGGCTGAGCCCCAAGGAGAACCGCGACATCCCGCCGCTGCGCTACGACCTCGTCCACCGGCTGAAGGCGGAGAACCCGCATCTGACCATCGCCATCAATGGCGGGATCAGGACGCTGGACGAGGCCGAGGAGCATCTGGGCAAGGTCGACAGCGTGATGATCGGCCGCGCCGCCTACGAGACGCCCTATCTGCTGGCCGATGCCGACCGCCGCCTGACGGGTGGAGCGCCCGGTCCCGACCGCCATGCGGTGATCGCGGCCATGCTGCCCTTTATCGAGGCGCGGATGGCGCTCGGCACGCCGCTCTCCGCCATCACCCGCCATATGCTCGGACTGTTCCAGGGGTTGCCCGGCGCCCGTGCCTACCGCCGCCACATCGCCGAGAACGCCCACCGTCCCGGCGCCGGGCCGGAGGTGCTGGAGTGTGCCGCCGCCCTGGTGCGCCGGCGCGACGCGGACGAAACCGGCCAGGACGACGGCGAAGCCGCCGCCTGACCGGCTGGGCCGTTCGGCCTCAGACCGCGCGGACCGAGGCGATGAAGGTCATCACCTCGCCGCGCAGCTTTTCCGCCTCGCGGGCGAGGTCGTTCGACGCGCCGTGGACGTTCGACGCCGCCGATCCGGTTTCCGACACCGAACGGGTGACGCCGGCGATATTCGACGACACCTCGCCGGTGCCGCGGGCCGCTTCCATCACGTTGCTGGCGATGTCGCGGGTGGCGGCCCCCTGTTCCTCGATGGCGGCGGCGATGGTGGTGGTGATCTCGCTGATCTGGCCGATGGTCAGGCCGATGCCCTGGATCGCCGTCTGCGCCCCGGCGGTGGCCGACTGGATTTCCTTCACCTTCGCCTGAATCTCATCGGTCGCCCGCGCGGTCTGGGTGGCCAGCGCCTTGACTTCCGAGGCGACGACGGCGAAGCCCTTGCCGGCCTCGCCGGCGCGGGCGGCCTCGATGGTTGCGTTCAGGGCCAGCAGATTGGTCTGGCCGGCGATGGAGTTGATCAGGTCGACCACCGCGCCGATCTGGTGCGCCGTTTCGACCAGCGCCTGCATGCTGGCGTTGGTCTGGTCGGCCTGGGTCACCGCCTCGCCCGAGATGCGGGTGGAGGAGGAGACCTGACGGCCGATCTCGCGGATCGAGGCCGACAGCTCCTCCGTCGCCGAGGCCACCGTCTGCACATTGACGGAGGCCTGCTCCGCCGCCGCCGCCACCGTGGTCGCCATCTGGCTGGCGGTGTCGGCGTTGCTCGACATCACGCCGGCGGTGTTCTGCATGTCCTTGGCCGCGGCGGCGACCTGTTCGACGATGTGCATCGCCTGCCGGTCGAAGGCCTGGATCAGCGCCTCCAACTGGCTGGCGCGGCGTTCCTTCGCCGCCTGTTCGGCCGCCTGCTCGGCGGCCATGCGGTCCGCCGCGATCATGCTCTCCTTGAACACGGTGACGGCGGCGGCCATGCCGCCGATCTCGCAGCGGCGGTCCAGACCGGGGATGTCGATGCTCATGTCGCGGTCGGCCAGCCGGCGCATGGTGTCGGTCAGCCGGCGGATCGGCAGGGCGACACGGCGGTTGGCGACGGTCAGGCCGCCCGCCGTCAGGCCGGCGGTCAGCAGCAGAAGCAGCAGGGCGAACAGCGCGTCCATGCGGGCATTGTCGAGATCGCCCGCCGACTGGTCGACGATGCGGTCCACCGCGGCCAGCGCCACATCGACGATGTAGCCCTGGGTCGCGGTCTCCTCCGGCCGCAGCTTATCAAGCGGCACGGGGGAGGGCTTGCCGGACGCCAGCGCGGCCAGGATGGCCTTGCGCTGGTCGGCGAAGCTGCCCTCGAAATTGCCCTTGGCCTTCTGCATCGCGTTCAGGATGCTGGAATGGGTGCCGGGGCGGGCCGCCGATTCGGTCACCTGCGCCCAGGTCTGGGTGCCGCGGCCGAGATAGTCGGCGACGATCAGGTCGTCGTCCCGCGTCCAGCTCTGTCCGGTGCCGATGGCGTTCTGGATGCGGAAGGCCATGATGCCCAGGTTGAGCCGGGTGGCCCAGGCGGCGCGCTTGATCGTCAGCAGATTGCCGACCTCGGACGACGCCCCGCGGATGGTGGAGTCGAGCAGGTCGGTGGCCGCCGCCAGCGCGTCGAGGAACTCGTTCTGGGTCTTCAGCCAGCTGTCGGACAACCCCTTTTCGCGGGCCGACAGCGGCTTGCGCAGGGCCTCGTCGGTGGCCTTGCGCGCCTGTTCCAGCTTGTCGAAGCTGTTGCGCAGCCGATCGGCCACCGCCGGGACGCCGGGCAGTTCGGTGGTGGCGAGCGCCTTGGCGATGGCGCGGTACCCCTCGGACGAAATACGGCGCTGGCTTGCGATATCCTGTTCATCGCTGCCGCCCAGCGTCTTGTCGCTGCCCAGGGCCGGGCTGACCAGACCGCGCTCCAGCCGGGTGGCGAGCAGCGTCTTCAGCAGGTCCCGGCTGGTCACGGTCAGCGTCGCCACGCGGTCGGCGCTTCGGTAGCGCGACACCGCATCGACCAGCAGATAGGAATTCTGTGCGATCAGCAGCAGGCCAAGCGCAAGAGTCACCAGCCCGATCGTCGCGCGGATGGAAAGCGAGGACAGGAAGGATTTCATTATTCTTTTCCTTTGCAAAACAACATCAGCCTTGGTGTTATCCAACCCCAGTTTTGAAATTTCCGGCAATATGGTTTCGCAAAAATTAATCTCAGCAGAGATGCGGCAATTTCCCGCAACAAATCCATTCTCTGTTTCCGCTTGATAAAGTTGATGGTTTGCGAATCCTGAGGATTTTTGGTTGCCGTGATCCAATATTTATATAACATTGATTGGATACAATTCTTCTGCGGCGGATATTATTTCCCAGGAGGAATAAATCCGCCAGCTTCCGGGCAAGAGGATGAGCATGGGGTGCGCAGCCCTATTGAGCGGTGGGAGGGCGCTATTTCTTACATAAAGGAATGATGCGGGCGGAGTCTCTTCCTGGCGATTGCCGCGCTCATACCCCCCAGGGTGATCGCATTTGGCGACCCTCTCCCGCCCGTTCCGTTCTCCCCATGCTTCCCGGATCGCTCTCCGACGGCGGTGAACGGAGCGACAGCGTCGCGGATGCTGTTTCACGCTGCTCCAAGCCTTCCGGCCGCCCGGATCGGACGCGCGATCGGGCCTGTCCGGTTGGGGAATAGGCGCCGTGCGTCCCGCACCGCTTGCGTGCGGGCGGGGTCCTCGCTAACTATGCCGTCTTCATCGGACGGAGTGGAAACGGTGCGGTACGTCAGCACGCGGGGCGCGGCCCCGGTCCTGGGTTTTGAAGACGTCCTCCTGGCCGGGCTGGCGCGGGACGGCGGCCTCTATGTGCCGGAGAGCTGGCCGCAATTCACGGCCGACGATATCCGTGCCCTGCGCGGTCTGCCCTACAGCGAGATCGCCGTCCGGGTGATGCTGCCCTTCCTGGGCGGCTCGATCGCCGAGGACGAGTTTCGCGCCATCGTCCGCGACGCCTATGCCAGCTTCGACCATGCCGCGGTGACCCCGCTGGTGCAGGTCGATCCCACGACCTGGGTGCTGGAGCTGTTCCACGGCCCGACGCTGGCGTTCAAGGATGTGGCTCTGCAACTGCTTGGCCGTCTTTTCGACCATGTGCTGGCCAAGCGCGGGCAGCGGGTGACCATTGTCGGCGCCACCTCCGGCGATACCGGCTCCGCCGCCATCGAGGCCTGCCGCGACCGCCAGAACGTCGACATCTTCATCCTGCATCCCAAGGGCCGCACCTCCGAGGTGCAGCGCCGGCAGATGACCAGCGTGCTGTCGTCCAACGTCCACAACATCGCGCTGGACGGCACCTTCGACGATTGCCAGGATCTTGTTAAGGCCATGTTCAACGATGGCGCCTTCCGCGACCGGATGGGGCTGTCCGCGGTGAACTCGATCAACTGGGCCCGCATCATGGCCCAGATCGTCTATTACTTCACGGCGGCGGTGGCGCTCGGCGCCCCGGATCGCAAGGTCGCCTTCACCGTGCCGACCGGCAATTTCGGCAATGTCTATGCCGCCTACGGCGCCCGCGCCATGGGGTTGCCGGTGGAGACGCTGGTGGTCGGCTCCAACAGCAACGACATCCTGGCGCGCTTTTTCGCCAGCGGGAGCATGGTCGCGGCGCCCGTGGTGCCTACCTTGTCTCCCAGCATGGACATCCAGATTTCCTCCAACTTCGAACGGCTGCTGTTCGATCTACTCGACCGCGACGGCACCGCGGTGACGGCGGCGCTGAACCGCTTCCGCGCCGAAGGCAAGTTCACGGTGACGGACGCTCAGCTCGCCCGCGCGCTCGCCATCTTCTCCGGCCATCGGGTGGACGAGGCCGCCACCATGGCGACCATCGCCGACGTGTGGAAGGGCAGCCTCTATCTGCTCGACCCGCACACGGCGGTCGGCATCGGGGCGGCGAAGGCCGCGGTCGCCGCCGGCCGGGTCGATCCGACGGTCGCGATGGTGGTGCTCGCGACCGCCCATCCCGCCAAATTCCCCGACGCGGTGGAAAAGGCGACCGGCCGCCGGCCGGACCTGCCGCCGCGTCTGTCCGATCTTTATGTGCGCGAGGAGCGCCTGTCCGAGCTGCCGAACGATCTGTCGGCTGTCCAGGATTTCGTCGCCAAGCGCGCCCGCGCCGCCCAGGAGGCCGCATGAGTTCCATTCGTGTGACGACGTTGCCCAACGGGCTTCGCGTCGCGACCGACACCATGCCCGACGTGCAGTCCGTGTCTCTCGGCTGCTGGGTCGGGGTTGGCACCCGCAACGAGGCGGCGAGCGTCAATGGCGTCGCCCACCTCGTCGAGCATATGCTGTTCAAGGGCACCCGCCGCCGTTCCGCCTTCCGCATCTCGGAAGAGATCGAGAATGTCGGCGGGCAGCTGAACGCCTACACCACCCGCGAGCAGACCGCCTATTACGCCAAGGTCCTGCACGAGGATGCGCCGCTGGCGCTCGACATCCTCTCCGACATGATCCAGCATTCCACGCTGGACGCCGAGGAGCTGGTGCGCGAGCGGACGGTGGTGCTTCAGGAGATCGGCCAGAGCGCCGACACGCCGGACGACATCATCTTCGACCATTTCCAGGCCACCGCCTATCCGGGCCAGGCCATCGGCCGCCCGGTCCTGGGCTCGGCCGAGATCGTCGGCGCGCTGCCGCGCGAGGCGCTGGTCGACTATATCGCCGGCCATTACGGCGCCCCCGGCATGGTGCTGTCGGCCGCCGGCCGCATCGAGCATGAGCGGATGGTCGATCTCGCGATGAAGGCCTTCGGCGACCTGCCGAGCGCCGCGCCGCCCAAGCCGGAGCAGGCCCGCTACGCCGGCGGCGACTTCCGCGAGGACCGCGACCTGGAGCAGATGCACCTCGTGCTCGGCTTCGACGGGGTGGGGGTGCATGATCCCGACTTCTACGCCCATTCGGTGCTGTCCACCCTGCTGGGCGGCGGCATGTCGTCGCGCCTGTTCCAGGAGGTGCGCGAGAAGCGCGGGCTGGTCTATTCGATCTACACCTTCACCGGCGGCTACCATGATGGCGGCCTGTTCGGCGTCTATGCCGGCACCGGCGAGGACGAGGTGGCGGAACTGGTCCCCGTCGTCTGCGACGAGATCGCCAAGGTCGGCGTCGACGTGACGGAAGAGGAGGTCGCCCGCGCCCGCGCCCAATTGAAGGCCGGGACGTTGATGGCGCTGGAAAGCAGCATGTCGCGCTGCGAGCAGCTGGGCCAGCAGATGCTGATCTACGACCGTCCTGTTCCGGTGGAGGAGATCGTGGCCAAGATCGACGGTGTCGATCGCGACGCCGTGGTCAAGGCCGCCAGCCGCCTGCGCGCCAGCCGCCCGACCGTCGCGGCGCTCGGCCCGATCGCCAAGCTGGAAAGCTACGACCGTATCGCGGAGCGTCTCGCCTGACGATGGCGGCTGCGATGCCCCCTTCCTCCCGCGCTTGCGCATGGGTCCCTCCCTCCCCCGCTCTCAGCGGACCTTCGGTCCGCCTGTCGCGTCAGCACGAAGCTGGGCTTTGTGCGAGAGCTTCGCGGGAGAGGGTGGAGCTTGCGAGACTGCGGCAGTCCCCTCTCCCGCAAAGCGGGGGAGGGTTAGGGAGGGGGCCAGCGGCTCCCGCCCCGCGATGATCCGCCTCCTCGGCAGCGGCCTGATCAGCCCGCCCGCGGTCCGGCTCGACGGGCCGCACTGCTACATCAGGCCGCCCTTGCCGCGCGACTGGCGGGAATGGGCCGATCTTCGCGAGGCGTCGCGTGCCTTTCTGACGCCCTGGGAGCCGACTTGGCCGGCCGACGCCCTGACGCGGGCATCCTTCGCCCGGCGGCTGCGGCGGCAGGCGCAGGAATGGCGGGACGATATCGGCTACAGCTTCCTGATCTTCGACCGGGCGACCGACGCACTGGTTGGCGGGCTTGGCCTGACCAACATCCGGCGCGGCGTGGCGCAGATGGGCACGCTCGGCTATTGGGCCGGCCAGCCCTATGCCCGCAACGGCTATGTGTCGGGAGGCACCCGGCTTGCCCTGGAATTCGCCTTCGCACAGCTCGGCCTGCACCGGGTCGAGGCCGCCTGCCTGCCCACCAACCTGCCGAGCCGCGGGCTGCTGGAGAAGGTCGGCTTCAGCCACGAGGGCTATGCCCGCAGCTATCTGCGCATCGATGGCGCGTGGCGCGACCATGTTCTGTATGCCATCCTGCGCGAGGAGTGGCAGGCGTGATCCACGTTTCAGCCGATACCGCTTGAAACGATCACATCCTAGCGCTGGTCCAGCTTGATCTCGATGCGGCGGTTCTTCGCCAGCGCCTCGTCCGAGGTGCCGGGATCGATGGGCTGGAATTCGCCGAAGGCGGCGGCGGCGAGCCGCTCCGCCGGAATGCCCTGGTCGATCAGGAATTTCACCACCGACAGGGCGCGGGCCGATGACAGTTCCCAGTTGGAGGAGAACTGGAAGCGCACCGGCTTGATGTCGGTGTGGCCGTCCACCCGCAGGACCCAGTTGATGTCCGGCGGAATGACCTTGCCGATCTCGATCAGGGTGCGGGCGAGGTCGGCCAGCCGCTGCTTGCCGGCCTCCTCCAGCGTCGCCGAGCCGGACGGGAACAGCAGCTCGGACTGGAAGACGAAGCGGTCGCCGACGATGCGCACATCGGGCCGGTTGCCCAGCGCCTCCCGCACCCGGCCGAAGAATTCCGACTTGTAGCGGGCGAGGTCCTGGACCTTGGCGGCGAGCGCCTGATTGAGGCGGGCGCCCAACTCCGCGATCTGCACCTTCTGGTCGGCCGATGCCTTTTCCGACGCTTCCAGCGCAGCACCGATGCGGGCGAGCTGGTCGCGCAGCGCCAGCAATTGCTGGTTCAGCAGGTCGATCTGCTGCTTGCTTCTGGTGCCGGCGGCCTGCTCCCCGGTCAGCGAGGCCATCAGGTCGCGGATGCGCAGGTCGCGCTGGTCCAGATCCTTCTGCGCCTGCATGCGGTTGTCGGTCAGCTGCGTTTCCAGCGCCTTCAGCCGGATGTCGCGCTTGTCGATCTCCTTCTGCGCCAGCATCGTCTTTTCGGTGGCGGACGCAAGCTCCGATTCCAGCGACTTGGCGCGGTCGCGGGTGGCGCCGAGTTCGGAGAGAAGGGCCTGGCGCTGCCGTTCGGTCAGCTGGGTCGCCGACGCGGCGGCGGCCAGCTCGCCCTCCAGCTTCTGCCGGGCGTCGCGCAGCGCCTTGAGGTCGGCCTGAAGGCTGAGGATTTCCTTCAGCTTCAGCTCCAGCGTCTCGCGGTCGACGCGGACGTTGCGTTGAAGCTCCTCCAGCGTGCGGGCGGTGCGGTCGCGGTCCTCCTGGAGCTGGCTCACCTTGACCGACATGTCGTCGCGGGCGGTGACGGAGGTCTGCAACTCGGTCGAAAGCTGGGTGATGTTGACGCGCAGATCGGCGTTGGCGTCCCGCTCCATCGCCAGCAGGTCGTTCATCTCCGCGACCTTCTGGTTCAGGGCGGTCAACTGCTCGTCGCGGCCGGTCAGGGCGGTGGCGAGATAGAATTGCGCCACGACGAAGACCATCAGCAGGAAGATGACGACCATCACCAGGGACGACAGGGCGTCGACCCAGCCGGGCCAGGCGCTGGCGTCGCGGTGGCCGTTGCGGCGGCTGATGCTGGCCATGATTGCTCCCGGCGCTGGACGGTCAGCGCTGCTGTTGCTGGTCGGCTTCCTCGGCCAGCGCCGCGATGGTGCGGGCCAGCAGCTTGATCTCGCTGCGGATCTCCTGCACCGCCTGGACCCGGCCGTTGGCGGAATCCTCGACGATGCGGGCGAGATAGATGTCCATGTTGCGCAGATGCTGGCGCGAGGCGTCGTCGAAGCCGCCGCCGACCTCGGCCAGCCGGTCGAGCATGGCCTTCATGTCGAGCTGGCTTTCGCCCAGCCGCAGGAGAAGCTGCTGTTCGGCCCGCATATGGTCGGTCAGGCTCGACAGCCGCTCGGTCAGCGCCATCAGGTTGGCGTTGGCGGCGCGCCGGCCCTCCTCCGCCGTGGCGACGGTGCGCTGGAGCGAGTCGAGATTTTCGGCGGTCTGCTCCAGCAGGGCGGTCAGATAGGCCGAGGCGGCATGGTCGCCCGATTCGAGACCGCCGGCGGCGGCGCTCGACAGGCGGGTCGCGCTGGACAGCCAGTCCTCCAGATCCTGGAAGAAGCGGTTGTGGGCCTGGCTGGCCTGGAGTTCGAGGAAGCCCAGCACCAGCGATCCGGCCAGACCGAACAGCGAGGACGAGAAGGCGGTGCCCATGCCGACCAGCGGCGCCTCCAGCCCCTTTTGCAGATGGGAGAACATGGTGCCGACGTCGCCGCCCTGGACCGACAGGCTGCCGATGACGCCGCCAACGGATTGCACCGTGTGCAGCAGGCCCCAGAAGGTGCCGAGCAGGCCGAGGAAGATCAGCAGTCCGATCAGGTAGCGCGACAGCTCCCGCGATTCATCCAGACGCGAGGCGATGCCGTCGAGCAGCGAGCGCATCGACAGCGCCGACAGGGTCAGCCGGCCGCGCCGCTCACCCAGCATCCGCGCCATCGGCGCCAGCAGAACCGGCTCCTGGAGCGAAGCGGGGGGGATGCCGTTCTGGTATTGCTCCAGCCAGGCCACCTCCGGGCGGAGCATCAGGACCTGACGGAAGATGAAGGCGATGCCGGCCAGCAGCGTCGCCAGGATGACGCCGTTCAGCGGCGCGTTGTTGAGAAAGGCCGCGCGCAGGGCGGGGAACAGCAGACCGGCAACCGCGCCGACGACGACCAGGAACAGGATCATCCGGGTCAGGAACCGCTCCGGGCGTGTCATGGGGGCGGATATCTCCAGCGGTCGGGTCGTCGGGGTTGTGGCGGTCATGATGCTCCGAAGGCGTGTTCCGATCAGACCTCGCGCACGGGGTGGGCGCTATTCGTTCAGAAAGACCGCGTCGATGCGGTCCGGCTGATCGCCGCCGCCGTCCAGCCCCAGCGCGCGCACGTCGACGCGGGTGCTGCGGATGCCGAAGGCGCTCAGCCGCTCGCGCAGGGCGAGAGCCCGCGCCAACGCCCGCTGCCGTGCCTCGCGCGCCGTGTCGGGGGTGCCGCTGGCGTAGGAACGAAGCTGGAGTCTCGCGGTGCCGCTGGCGCGCAGCCGCTCGACGATCCGGTCGACCACGGGGTCCGCCGCATCCGGCAGATTGGTGGAGTCGGCCGGGAACACAAGGCTCAAAACGCTCGAAGGTGGCGGAGCGGCCACCGGAGGTGCCGCTTCCGGCGCCGGCGGCAGGGCCGCGGTGTCGGTGCGCGGCGCGAGGGGGAGCGGCTGACCGCTCGTCGGCGCGGTGGTCGGCGCGGTGGTCGGCCCGGCAGCCTGGGTTGCCGGCTGCCGCGATTGGGCCGGCGGTTGCGGTTGCGTCTGGGTCCGCGCGGTCGCCTTCGGAGCCGGCTGGGCCGGCCCCTCGGTCAGTTCCGGCACCGGGGGCGCATCCATCACCTGCGGTATGACGAGACGCGGCGGCGCCTTGACCGGCGGCGGCGTGCGCAGACCCGGACGCGCCGGGACGGGCAGGGGAACCGCGTTCTCCAGCGTCAGGCCGGCCGGAGCCATGGCGGAGCCGCTGGCCGCGCTGGTGGACGGGGTGGCCGCCGACAGGGCGGCCGGAGCGAGCGCCCAGACCGCGCATAGAGCGGCGGCGGCAAGATGTTTGCGGTCGGCGTGTCCCCAGCGGCCCAAAACGATGTGTCCCGTTAAACCTTTGTCCTGAAGACCATAGCCTATCGATCGGTCCGGTCCAACCGCTCATCCGCCCCGCCCCGCCGCCCGTCGGGACGGAGGGGCGGGGGAATGGCGGGTCAGCCCTTGGCGCTCTTCAGCAGGCGGGCGACCGGCACCTGGAGGTGGCTGTTGGCGGCGAGGACATTGCCGGTAAAGACCGGATTGCGCCCACCCTCGATCTCGCCGACGAAGCCGCCGGCCTCGGTGACCATCAGCACGCCGGCGGCGCAGTCCCACGGAGCCAGGCCGCGCTCCCAATAGGCGTCGAAGCGGCCGGCGGCGGTGTAGGCGAGGTCGAGCGACGCGGCGCCGAAGCGGCGGATGCCCGCGACCTCCTTCATCACCGCCTCCTGTTCCTTCAGGAAGGTGGCGTGGTCGCCGCGGCCCTTGAAGGGGATGCCGGTGGCCAGAACGCAATCCTCCAGCCGGCGGCGTTCGGAAACGCGGAGCCGGGTGTGGTTGACGAAGGCGCCGGCGCCCTTCTCGGTCCAGAACAGTTCGTCGGTGATCGGGGCGTAGATGACGCCGGCGACGATCTCGCCGTTGCGTTCGGCGCCGATCGAGATCGCCCAGTGCGGCAGGCCGTGCAGGAAGTTGGTGGTGCCGTCGAGCGGATCGACGATCCAGCGGGCGTCGGCGTCGCTGCCCTTCGACTCGCCGCTCTCCTCCATCAGGAAACCGAATTCGGGTCGCGCCTTCTGAAGTTCCTCGCGCAGGGTGCGTTCGGCCTTCAGGTCGGCGGCGGACACGAAGTCCGCGGGGCCCTTGCGCGACACCTGGAGGTGTTCGACCTCGCCGAAGTCGCGGACGAGACCGCGGGCGGCCTTCTCGGCGGCGCGGACCATGACGTTGATGAGAGCGGAGCGGGTGGCCATGGGAGTGGGTGTACCGTTTCGTGCAGGAACCAGAAAACAATACACCGGCCTCCGCGCCTGGCGAAGACCGGTGATGGCAGAACCGACCTGGGACCGATCAGTCCTTGGCGCGTTCGACATACTCGCCGCTGGCGGTGTCGACGACGACGCGGGTCCCGGCCTCGATGTGCGGCGGAACCAGGATCGACACGCCGTTCTCCAGCTTGGCCGGCTTGTAGGAGGAGGAGGCCGTCTGGCCCTTCACCACGGGGTCGGACTCGGTGATCAGCAGCGTGACCTTGCCGGGGATCTCGACGCCCAGCGGCGAGCCTTCATGGCTCTGCACCGTGACTTCCATGCCGTCCTGCAGGAAGACGGCCGGGTCGCCGATGATGTCGCGCGGGATGGCGACCTGCTCGAACGTTTCCTTGTCCATGAAGGTGAAGCTGTCACCTTCGGCGAAGAGGAAGGTCATCTCATGCTCGTCCAGGCGAGCGCGCTCAACGGTCTCCTGGGTGCGGAACCGCTCGATCGACTTGGTGCCGGTGCGAACGTCCTTCATTTCCAGCTGGATGAAGGCGCCGCCCTTGCCAGGCTGCACGATGGCGGTTTTGGTGATGACCCAGAGCTTTCCGTTGTGCTCCAGCACATGGCCGGGGCGCATCGTGTTGGCATTGACCTTCATGGCTTACTCATGACTTCCAGAAATACGGGCGGCGCGGACCCTACCAGCTTGACCGGCCATAGGCAACGGCGCGGAACGGTACCGGCGCAGGATCCCGCCGATTGACGGGAGATTCTTCGCTGAACCGGCCCGCGCTGTTTGGAACGGTTCCAGCAATGGGACGTTTGGAACGTATGAAACGTTTTTGACGACCCTGTTCAGTGTTCCATCCGTCCCGCCCGCGCGCGTCTTCCGCGTTGAGCCGAGATTACCACGGGCGGCCGCCGTGACCAATAGCGCCCCGGCTTGAGTAAGCCGGCCGGGGATGCTCTGATGCGCCCGCACCCCTTTCGACCGTCCATCACGAGCGCGCCCGTCATGTCCGCCCCGATCCGATCCGCCGAGCTTCCTCCCTGGCACCCCGAGGCGCTGGCCCGCCGCCGTCCCTTTCTGGCGGCGCGCGGCCGGGTGTTGACCGCCGTCCGCCGCGTGTTCGAGGAGCTGGCCTTCATCGAGGTCGACACGCCGGCCCTACAGGTGTCGCCGGGGATGGAGCCGCATCTCCAGGCCTTCGCCACCGAGCTGCGCGGGCCGCATCCCGACGACCGCCGGACGCTCTACCTGCACACCAGCCCGGAATTCGCCATGAAGAAGCTGCTGGTGGCCGGCGTGCCGCGGCTGTGGCAGCTGACCCATGCCTACCGCAACGGCGAGCGGTCGGGCACCCATGCGCCTGAATTCTCGATGCTGGAATGGTATCGTGCCGGCGATGGCTACCGCACCCTGATCGACGATTGCCGGGATTTGCTGCGCGCCGGCGCCGAGGCCGGTGGCCGGCGGCGTTTCGAGTTCCGCGGGATGAACTGCGATCCCTTCGCGGCCTGGCGGGTCCTGACCGTTCCGGACGCCTTTCACGAGTACGCCGGCATCGACCTGATGGCGACCTATGACGGCGGCCATGATCCCGACCCGGCGGCGCTGGCGGCGGAGGCGGCGCGCATCGGCGTCGCGCCGCATGAGGGCGACCGTTGGGAGGACATCGTCTTCCGCATCATGTTCGACCGGATCGAGCCGCATCTGGGCGAGGGCGTGCCCTGCGTGCTGACCGACTATCCGCTGTGCATGGCGGCGTTGTCGCGGCCCAAGCCCGAGGATCCGCGGCTGGCCGAACGGTTCGAGCTGTATGCCTGCGGCCTGGAACTGGCGAACGCCTTCGGTGAACTGACCGATGCGGCGGTGCAGCGCGCCCGCTTCGAGGCCGACATGGCGCTGAAGGAACGTCTCTACGGCGAGCGTTTCCCGGTGGACGAGGATTTCCTCGCAGCACTGGAGCATGGCATGCCGCAAAGCAGCGGCATCGCCCTGGGCTTCGACCGGCTGGCGATGCTGTGCAGCGGGGCCGGGAGCATCGATCAGGTGCTGTGGCTGCCGGTCGCGGGGGTGTGACGGGGGAGGGGGCCCCTCTCCCAGTGCGGGAGAGGGGGAGATCACGTCCAATCAGAAGGTGAATCTCGCCTGGAGGCCGATCAGGTCGATGCTGCTCTTGTAATCCACGTTCAGATTGCCGCGGCCGGCGCCGACTCCGGTCAGGTCGTCGGTGAGGGCGACCGAGGTCTTCGGGACGAAGACATGCGAATAGGCGGCGTCGACCCGCAGATTGTCGGTGACCTGATAGCCGGCGCCGGCCGACAGCCAGTAACGGTTCTGTTCCGGGATGCGCGGCGTGCGGTATTGGCCGTCGACGGACCCCTTGTCGAAGGCGACGCCGCCGCGCAGCGTCAGCTTGTCGGTCACCTTGTAGGAGGTGCCGAGCGCGTAATACCAGGTGTCCTTCCAACGCTCCTCGGTCACCGAGGTGAGCGCCGGGTTGGCGACGTTGACGCGCAGCTCGTGGAAGCGCGACCAGTTGGTCCATTGCACGTCCGCCATCACCGCCCAGCGGTCGCTCAGCTCGTGATACAGGCCGAGGGAGGCGATGTCCGGCGTGGTCAGGTCGGCGTTGGCGCTCTGGTTGGGCAGGGCGCCGGCCAATGCCGGCGGCAGGCCGGTGAAGGAGACGTTGCCGGTCAGCTTGTGCTTGACCGCCGAGCGGTAGGCGAGGCCGATGCGCGTGCCCTTCACCGGCTCGATCAGGGCGCCCAGCGTGAAGCCCCAGCCCCAATCGTCACCGGTCACGTCGCTCTTGACGTCGAGCGCGCCGGGACGGCCAAGGCGGCTGGCGCCGAAATCGGAGGCCTGCGACAGCTTGGCCTTGGCATATTGGATCTGCACGCCGCCGCCGAGCGTGATCATCGGGTTGATGCGATAGGACACCGACGGCGTGAAGTTGTAGGTGCGCAGATCCGAGCGGATGCCGTGATAGCGGCCGATCCAATTGTCGCCATAGTCGGTGACCAGACCCCAGGGGCCGTTGGCCGACAGGCCGAGCTTCAGGTCGTCGCTGATCGAATAGACGAAATAGCCCGCCGGGACGATCGCGTCCTGGGCGATGTCGCCCGGCGAGGCGTTGCCGGAGATCGCGGTGCCGCCCAGCCGCCGGGCGCGGGTGGCGCTGGCGCTGTCGACCTTCGACTTCACCATGACGCCGGTGGCGGTCTGCACCGCTTCGATCCCGGTCACCAGCCCCATGGTGGCCGGGTTGTAGAACATGGCGCTGGCATCGCCGTTGCCGCCCGCGGTCACACCCGCATAGGCGGTGCCCTGGCCCGACACGCTCTGCTCCTTCAACGCGAAGCCGGCGGCGAACGCCGTGGAGGCGGTCGCGATCGGCGCGGTCACCGCGATGGCGGCGGCGGTCAGCAGGCGGGTCCTGAGCGTCGTCGGAGTCATGGTTCCTTCCCCCAATTGTGTTATTGACGCAATGATACATAAATTGACGCTTACGTAAAGATCTCCGCGCTATTTTTTGTCAGGCGGACCATCAGTGTTGCTGATGAGTCGCGCCATGGGAAGACCGGGGGAATCCGACGGGCGGAAAAGCGAAAGGGCCGGAGACGAGGCTCCGACCCTTGTGGCGACTGGAAATCGAGCGCCCGCCGCGGCGGGACACCGGCTGGCGGCTGGCGGCTGGAAAGGGTCAGGCGATCCAGGCGGCGGCGGCGGTGAACAGCTCGCGCAGGATGTTATGTTCGTCGGTCCACACCAGCTTGGCGGTGATGACGATCGAGGCCACAACCAGCATGGGGCGCACGACTCGGGCGCCGTTGCGGATCACCATATGGGCGCCGGCCTGGGCGCCGATATATTGCGCGACCCCCATCAGCAGTCCGACCGTCCACAGCACATGGCCGCCGACGATGAAGAACAGCAGCGAGGCGACGTTGCTGGTCAGGTTCAGCACCTTGGTGTGGGCGGTCGCCTTGCGCAGATTGTGGCCGAGCAGCGAGACGAAGGCGATGGCGAAGAAGGTGCCGGTGCCCGGCCCGAAGAAGCCGTCATAAAAGCCGATGCCGGTGCCGACGCTCAGCGCGAAGGCATGCTCGCCGATGCGCTGATGGGCGTCGACGTCGCCGGCCTTGGGTGACAGCAGCAGATAGAGGGCGATGCCGATCAGCAGGATCGGGATGACGTCGCGCAGGAAGCTGGGGTCCAGCATCTGCACCAGGGTCGCTCCGGCGCCGGCGCCGACGAAGGTGCAGAGGATCATGGTCCGCATCGAGCCGGGATGGACCTCGCCGCGCCGGACGAATTTCACCGTCGCCGACAGCGATCCGAAGCTGGATTGCAGTTTGCCGGTCGCCAACGCCTCGGCGGGGGACAGGCCGGCCGCCAGCAGTGCCGGGATGGTCAGCAGGCCGCCGCCGCCGGCGATGGAATCGACGAAGCCGGCCAGCAGGCCGACGGCGAACAGGATGCCCAGCGATTCGGGCGTCAGAAGATCCATGATCTGGAGGAAATCCGCTTGAGCGCCGCTGACCGGCAGGGCCGGCCATTGTGGCGGCCGACGGGGCCGGCATAGATACAGTCAGCCGGCCGACCCGACAAGCACGGCGTCGATGGCGGCGTTCAGCGCCCGGACCCCGGCCCCCGGCCCCTGGGGATGGCCCCAGACGGCGTTGACCACGGCGAGGAAATCCGCCCCGGCGGCGACCAGCGGCGCGCAGTTGTCGGCGGTGATGCCGCCGATGGCGACGCAGGGGACCTCCATCAGCTCCGACCACCAGCTCAGCAGCTCCGGCTCCGCCTTGTATTCGGCGGTCTTGGTGGTGGTGGGGAAGAAGGCGCCGAAGGCGACATAGTCCGCCCCCTCCTCGCCGGCGATCATGGCGAGATGGCGGCTGTCATGGCAGGTGACGCCGACGATGGCGTCGTTGCCCATGATCTTGCGGGCATCGCGATAGGGCGTGTCGGTTTGGCCGACATGGACACCGTCGCAGCCGGCTTCCCGCGCCAGGCGCGGATGGTCGTTCAGGATGAAGGCGACGTCCCGCTCCTGCGCGATCGGGCGCAGCAGGTCGCAGGCGCGACGGATGTCGTCCTCCGGGCGGTCCTTGAGGCGGAGCTGCACGCAGGCGACGTCGCCGGCGTCCAGCGCCTCCGCCAGAAGCGGCGCGAACGCCGCCGGCTCCAGGGCCGGCGGCGTCACGAGGTACAGTCGGCAGGCGGCAGATTCCACCCGCGTCGGCTTTCCCTTGGCCAAGTGTTACTCCCGGCCCTGGTAGATCTTCATGATCCGGTCGAGCAGCTTGAGGGCCTCCTCGCGCGGGCGCTGGAAGGCGTTGCGGCCGATGATCGAGCCGTTGCCGCCGCCGTCGCGGATGGCGCGGGCGTCCTCGAACACCGCATCCTCGCCCTTGGTGGCGCCGCCGGAGAAGACCACGACGCGGCGGCCGTTGAAGGCGCACTGCATGATGTGCTTCACCCGCTCCGCCTGGGTGGCGATCGGGATGTTCTTCGACTCGTAGACCTTCTTGGCCTCGGCCTGCTCAAGGAAGGCGGTCGGCAGCTTCACCTTGATGATGTGGGCGCCGAGCAGCGCCGCCATGTGCGCGCCATAGCCGATCACGTCGATGCCCAGCTCGCCGTCCTTGGTGACGGCGCCGCCGCGCGGGTAGGACCACAGCACGGTGGCCAGCCCGTAGGACTTCGCCTCCTTCGACAGCTCGCGGAATTCCTCGTACTGGTTGTACATGGCTTCCGAGCCGGGATAGATGGTGAAGCCGATGGCCGATGCGCCCAGGCGCAAGGCGTCCTGGATCGAGGCGGTGACGGCCTGGTCGGCGTTTTCCTTCTGGGTGGACAGCGAGTTGGCGCTGTTCATCTTGAGGATCAGCGGGATCGAGCCGGCGAAGGTGCCGGCACCGGCCTCCAGCGAGCCCAGGGGAGCGGCGTAGGCGTTGCAGCCCGCGTCGATGGCCAGCTGGTAATGGTAGTGCGGGTCGTAGCCGGCATCGTTCGGGCCGAAGCTGCGGGCCGGACCATGCTCGAAGCCTTGGTCGACCGGCAGGATCACCAGCTTGCCGGTACCGCCGAGCTTGCCTTCCATCAGGATGCGGGCGAGATTCGCCTTGGTGCCGGGATTGTCGCTCTCGTAGTTGGCGAGAATGTCTTTGACGCGGCGCGTGAGCTTCATTGTGGCTCTTCCCCTGGGGCATTCTTGAATGGCGCCGTCTTAGCCCGTATTCGCCCGTTTTGCAACGGCGGGAGGGGCATAAAGCGGCCATTTGCCACGCCTGAACGGCCTAGGGCCTGCGGTCGGGGGGGCCTCGTCAGGGCGGGGAAGCCCCGTCCCAAGGGGTTACGGCAGAAGGGACGCGACCAGGCTGTAGAGCCCGTATCCGGCCCCGCCCAGCACCGCCCAGGCCGCCGCGGTGAGCCCGACCCAGACGGCGATCAGCCGCAGGCCGCGCATCTTCTCAGGTGCGGGGGCGGGATGCCGCCCCGTCCGGTCGGGGTGCCGGGCGCCGGTGGATTGCCCCGTCCGGTGCGGCCGCGCGATCGCCTGGTCCGGCGTGGTCAGGGAGGTCATGCTCATGGGCGGCTCGTCCGGCATCGGGGGGTAGGGGATGTGTCACAAAATTATCCTAAGGTGAGGTTACACCACCTTCGCGCGGCGAGCCTGTGCGAAAAAGCGGTAGTCCCGTTCTAACCATCGCCCCGTGCCAGCCAGTCGCGGCAAAGCGCCTCGACCGGCCCGGGCCCGTGGGAGCCGTCGCCTCCGGCATCGGCAAGAGGGGAGAGATCGAGCAGCGGCGGGCGGACGGTCAGCAGCCTGGCGCCTCCGGTCTCGGCGATCGCCGCCAGCCGCCGCGCCGCCTCCGGCCGGCCGCTGAACAGCAGGCCCGGCACGCCGGCGGCCAGCGCCGCCTGCGCCTCGCCCGCGCGGTCGCCGCAGTCGAGCAGGCCGGTCACCTCCAGCGTGGGATGGGCGCGCCGCACCCGGTCCATCAGTCCGAGCAGCCAGAGCGCTCCACCCGCCGGCGGCGCCATCAGGACGAGTTCCGTTCCGGTCGACTCGGCGGCGGCGGCAGCGGCCAGCGCGTCGGCGAGGCCGCGAACCAGGATCGGACGGAAAGGCGGGGGAACGGTCATTGGCGGCGCCGGAGCGGGATCGGGTGCCCAGTGTATCCGGGATGCTCCCAGGGCTCCACCACCGGGCCGGTCGGGAGAATTGAGGCAGGTCAAACCCTGCCAAGGCCGTCCGGGAGTATGGTCGATGACGGCGGCGCTGACGCGCTGGCGCCCGTTTCATTGGACGACCTCCCCCTGGAATGCCGAGATGATGGAATACAAGGGTTACAAGGCCCAGATCGACTTCGACAACGAGGCGGGCGTCTTCGTCGGCGAAGTCATCAACACCCATGACGGCATCACCTTCACCGGCCGGTCCGTGGATGAATTGCGGGAGTCCTTCCGGCGGGCGGTGGACGATTATCTCGACCTGTCCTGCGACATGGGGGGCGAGGGCGAGCAGCCATTTTCCGGACGGCTCGCCATCCGCGTCAATCCGATCCTGCACCGGGCGGTGGCCGACTGCGCCGCGCGGGAGGGCAAGAGCGTGTCGGCCTGGATCGCCGAATGCTTGGGCCGCGCCGCCGGGGTGACGACCGTGAAGGCGGGGTGACGAGCCGGCAGGTGGCGACCCTGATTGCTCGTCAGCGAGAATAAATACAAAGATGCCCAGAGGCCTTTTGGCTTAACCTTTTTGGTCGCACTGTGATGGATCGGAAGCGGCGGTCGCGGACCGGCCCATGCATCGAAGGGATGTCCCATGAGTGGTCTGAAGGTTACCTTGAGGGCGAAGCTGTGGGGCTTGGTCGCCATGGCCGGCCTGGTATCGATCGCTCTGGCGTCGGGCGCCCTGTGGCTCAACCAGCGCAGTCTGCTGGAGGACCGCAAGGACATGTTGCGGGCCATCATCGACACGGCCCATGGGCTCGCCTCGGGCTATGAGGCCGAGGTGAAGGCGGGGCGCCTGACGCGCGAACAGGCGTTCGCGCGCTTCAAGGCCAATCTCGACACGATGTTCTACAATGGCAAGGACTACATCTTCGTCCTGAACACCGAGTACCGCACGGTGATCCAGCCCGCCCGTGCGGATTCCGTCGGCAAGGACATGAGCGGCGCCAAGGATGTGAACGGCGTCTTCTTCTCCCGCGAGCTGGTCGATTCGGCCCGCCGCGGCGGTGGCGATTTCGTCGATTACATGTTCCCAAAGCCGGGGTCCGACGTTCCGGTCGCGAAGCTGGGCTATTCGAAGCTGTTCGAGCCGTGGCAGCTCGTGCTGTGCACCGGCGTCTATATCGACGATCTCGCCGTCAAGTTCCGGAACAGTCTTTGGACGATGGTGGCCATCGTCGCCGGACTGGCGCTGCCGGTGGTGGTCATGATCGCCCTGGTGGGGCATTCGATCAGCCGGCGCATCCTCCGGCTGTCCGGGGTCATGCGGAGCCTGGCCATGGGCGACTTGGCGCTGGAGGTTCCGGAAACCGGCCGGGCGGACGAGCTGGGCGACATGAGCCGCGCGGTTCAGGTCTTCAAGGAGAACGCGGTGGACCGCCAGAGGCTGGCGGCGGAACAGGTGGAGGCCGACCGTCGCGCCGAGGCCGAGAAACGGCATACGCTTGACCGCATGGCCGAGCGTTTCGAAGGGACCGTCGGCGGAATGATCCGGTCCGTCACCAGCACCACCGAGGAACTGGGCCGCAAGGTGCGGGCGATGTCGGAAGCGGCCGAACAGACCAACCATCTGGCCGGCGTCGTCGCCACCGCCAGCGACGGCACCGCCGCCAACGTCCAGACCGTCGCCGCCGCCTCGCAGCAGTTGAGCGCGTCGATCCTCGAGATCGGCCGGCAGGTCTCGGACGCCAGCCGCGTCGCCACCGAAGCGGTCGGCATGGCCCAGCAGGCGAACGGCCGCATCGGCAACCTCGCCGACGCGGTGGACAAGATCGGCGCCGTCGTCGGGCTGATCAACTCCATCGCCGGCCAGACCAACCTGCTGGCCTTGAACGCCACCATCGAAGCCGCCCGCGCCGGCGAGGCCGGCAAGGGCTTCGCCGTGGTGGCCAGCGAGGTGAAGCAGCTCGCCAATCAGACCGCCAAGGCGACCGACGAGATCGGCGGACAGATGAGCGCGATCCAGGCGGTGACCGGTCAGGCGGTGACGGAGATCCAGAATGTCGCCACGGTGATCGAACGCCTGAGCGCCATCGCCACCGCCATCTCCGCCGCGGTCGAGCAGCAGAACGCCGCCACCGCCGAGATCGCCCGCTCGGTCCAGCAGGCCGCCGCCGGCACCGGCGAGGTGTCGACCAGCATTTCCGGGGTCACCGCCGCCTCGGACCAGAGCGGCCGCACCGCCCGCGAACTGGTGGAGGCGCTGGGCAAGCTGTCGGAGGCCGCCACCGGGCTGAACAGCCAGGTCGGCGATTTCCTGGCGACGGTGCGGGCGGCCTGATCGATCCATCTCCGGCCATCTCCGGCCATGAAAAAGGGCGCCTTCCGGTGGGAAGGCGCCCTTTTCTCCGCCGAAGCGGAGCTTACTTGGCGTTCGCCGTGGCGACGGCGGTGTCGCTCATGCGGTTGGAGAAGCCTCACTCGTTGTCGTACCAGGTCATGATGCGGACGAAGTTGCCGCAGGTTGAGTGACGACCGTGAAGGTGGATGACTTCACTATATCTGCACCAGTCATGACAAGCTTGGCTTTGGCTGGATGCGGTGAGCGACATTGTCCATTCCTGTCCTTAGCCGGGAAAATTCATGAGGGTTGGCGGGTGTAGCGGCATCCGTTGAGCGGCCGTAGGATTTGGGTGCTGACGCCAACTCCTGCCGTTTCCGGAGCGCCCACCCGCCATGGTTGATCATACCCTGCCGCTGCCCGGCCTGTCACCCGTTGCTGGAAAGCCGGTGATCGGGCGCTTTGATGGCGGCCGCCTGTCCTCCGATGGCGGGCTGCTGGTGCTGCGGGAGGTGGCGAAGCGGCTGCGGATTGCCGATCGGCTGGCCGCCTGTATTGAGGACCCGCGCGATCCAACGCGCACCGTGCATTCGCTGGCCGACATCATCGGCTTTCGCCTGCTGGCCATCGCGGCGGGCTACGAGGACGGCAACGACGCCGGCAGCCTACGCTCCGACCCGCTGTTCAAGATGGCCCTGGAACGCCTGCCGTCCGAGCGTGACCTTTGCTCGCAAGCCACCATCTCGCGCCTGGAGAACCTGCCGGATACCCGCGCACTGCTGCGCATGGGCCGAGCCATGGTCGATCTCTACTGCGCGTCCTTTCGCCAGGTGCCCAAGCGCATCGTGCTGGATGTAGACGACACCTTCGACACGGTGCATGGCGGTCAGCAGTTGCGCCTGTTCAACGCCCATTATGACGAGTACGGCTTCCAGCCCATCGTTGTCTTCGACGGCAACGGCCGCTTTGTCACCGCTGTGCTGCGCCCAGCCAAGCGGCCCAAGGGGACGGAGATCCGGACCTTCCTGCGTCGCCTGCTCCGCGCCATTCGGGCAAACTGGCCCAAGACCGAGATCCTGCTGCGCGCCGACGGCCATTACGCCTGCCCGGAGGTGCTGGACTGGTGCGAGGCGGAGGGGCTCGACTACGTGCTCGGTCTGCCGACCAGCAGCACACTGCGCCGTCACGTCACCACGCTGGAGGCCAGCACCGCGGCGCGCTTCCAGGCCATGCCCGGAGCCGACAAGGTGCGCCGCTTCAAGGAATTCTATGACGGGGCCAGCACCTGGAGCCGGGTCCGCCGCATCGTCGCGCGCGTCGAGGCAGGAGACCAGGGCACCGACAGCCGCTTCATCGTCACCAACCTACGCCACGGCACGGGTCGCTGGCTGTATGCCGGCCTGTATTGCGCGAGGGGACAGGCGGAAAATCATATAAAAGCCTGGAAATCCCACCTTGCCGCAGACCGGACCTCCTGCACCAAGGCGACGGCCAACCAGTTCCGCCTGTTCCTGCACGCCGGGGCGTACTGGCTGCTGTGGAGCCTGCGCTCGCTGATGCCGAAACGCTCCCGCTGGCGCACGGTGCAATTCGACACCTTGCGGCTGCGCTTGGTGAAGATCGCCGCGCGTATCGTGGAGATGAAGACGCAGATCAAGGTGCACCTGCCGACCAGCGCGCCTGATCAGGCGATCATCCACCTCGCCCTCGGCCGCATGCCCCGGCTCATCTGCTGAGCACCGGGGCAGCGTGCCCCAGCCGTCACCCAATCCCCTCCACCACCAACTCCGACACCGTCACGCCGCCGTCAGCGCGGCGGCCGACGACGCGCGCCCATACAGCCCAACGTTGATCATCTCAACGCGGCGACCAGACCGCTCGCCACCCTGGTGAATAAAGGCGGCTAGAAGGCTATCAACCTCAACAAACAAGAGTCAACGATGACATCGACGAAATGGATGGTCAGGTGAATTCAATGCGAAAAAAAAGAGTGCCAGAGTCAATCAATACACGTTGTTAAATTGGCGGCGCTAATTATTTAGAGTCTAACTTATATGGGGGCGTGTTCGTGTGGATCGCACAGCGCAATGTGATGAAGATTGTCCATACAAAAAGGGTGTCCACACGGCGGTGGACACCCTTGCTGTTTCCAATATCGCAGCCGCTTGATGATCAGGCAGCCAGGCAGTCGTAAGAAATCTTACTTGGCGTTCGCCATCGCGACGGCGGTGTCGCTCATGCGGTTGGAGAAGCCCCACTCGTTGTCGTACCAGGTCATGATGCGGACGAAGTTGCCGTCGATGACCTTGGTCTCGTTCAGCGCGAAGATCGAGCTGTGCGGATCATGGTTGAAGTCGGTCGAGACCAGATCCTCGGTGTAGGCGCCCAGCACGCCCTTCAGCGGGCCGTTGGCGGCGTCGGCGATCGCCTTGGTGATCTCCTCGACCGAGGTGGCGCGCTTGGCGGTGAACTTGAAATCGACGACCGACACGTTCGGCGTCGGCACCCGCATGGCGGTGCCGTCCAGCTTGCCCTTCAGCTCCGGCAGAACCTTGCCGACCGCCTTGGCCGCACCGGTCGAGGTCGGGATCATGTTCAGGGCCGCCGCGCGGGCGCGGTGCAGGTCCTTGTGGTTGGTGTCGACGATCCGCTGGTCACCCGTGTAGGAGTGGATCGTGGTCATGAAGCCCTTTTCGATGCCGACCAGATTGTTCAGCACGAAGGCCACCGGGGCCAGGCAATTGGTGGTGCAGGACGCGTTGGAGACGATCTTGTGCTCGGCGGTCAGCTTGTCGTGGTTGACGCCATAGACGACCGTGATGTCCTCGTCGGTGGCCGGGGCCGAGATCAGCACCTTCTGCGCGCCGGCTTCCAGATGCTTGGCGGCGTCGGCCCGCTTGGTGAAGATGCCCGAGCATTCCATGGCGATCTCGACGCCGAGTTCCTTCCACGGCAGCTTGGCCGGGTCACGCTCCTGGACGACCTTGATCGCATGGCCGTTGACGATCAGGACGCCGTCTCCGGTCTCGATGGTGCCGGGGAAGCGGCCATGGACGCTGTCGTACTTCAGCAGGTGCGCGTTCGCCTTCAGATCGGCCAGGTCGTTGATCGCCACGACCTCCACGTCCTTGCGGCCGCTCTCGTAGATGGCGCGCAGAACCAGACGGCCGATGCGGCCAAAACCGTTGATCGCTACCCGTACAGCCATGACTTCCTCCAGTTGGATATGGGGGCGCCCACATTCGGCCGGGCGCCCCGTCGGCTTCTCTCAGACAGACGTCGTTACAGACGCGCCTTGACGGCGTCGACCACCGCTTCGGCGGTGATGCCGAAGTGCTTGTAGAGTTCCTGGTAGGGCGCCGATTCGCCGAAGCCGGCCATGCCGACGAAGGCACCCTTGTCGCCCAGCCAGCGGTCCCAGCCGAGACGGATCGCCGCCTCGACGCCGACGCGCACGCCGGTGCCGAGCACCGACGCCCTGTAGGCGTCGTCCTGGCGCTCGAACAGCTCCCAGCTCGGCATGGACACCACGGCGGTGCCGATGCCCTGGGCCTGCAAGGCCTTGCGGGCCTCCACCGCCAGCGACACTTCCGAGCCGGTGGCGAGGATGGTGGCCTTGCGTTCGCCCTCGGCCTCGACGATCACGTAGGCGCCGCGGGCGCTGCGGTTCTCGGCCGTATGCTCGGTGCGCAGGGTGGGGACGTTCTGGCGGGTCAGCGCCAGCACCGACGGGCTGCCGGTGGCTTCCAGCGCGATCTGCCAGCATTCGGCGGTCTCGACCGCGTCGGCCGGGCGCAGCACCAGCAGGTTGGGGATGGCGCGCAGCGCCGCCAGATGCTCGACCGGCTGGTGGGTCGGGCCGTCCTCGCCCAGACCGATCGAGTCGTGGGTCATGACGAAGATGGTGCGCTGCTTCATCAGCGCGGCCAGACGGATCGCCGGGCGGCAATAGTCGGCGAACTGCATGAAGGTGCCGCCATAGGGGATGACGCCGCCATGCAGCGTCATGCCGTTCATCAGCGTCGCCATGCCATGCTCGCGCACGCCGTAGCGGACGTAGCGGCCGGCGAACTCGCCCTTGCCCTTCACGTCGGCGGTGTTCTTGACCTTGGTGTTGTTCGACGGGGTCAGGTCGGCGGAGCCGCCGATCATCTCCGGAATCGCCGGGACCAGCACCTCCAGCGTGTTGCCGGAGGCGACGCGGGTCGCCCAGCTCGGCTTCTCGGCGCTGACCTTCCGCTTGAAGGCGACGATGGTGTCGGCGAGCGCGGAGGGCACGCCATGGCCGAACGCCTCGTCGAAGGCCTTGCCGGCCTCGGCGGTCAGGGCGGCGCGGCGATCGGCCCAGCCGGCATGGGCGCCGGCGCTGCGGGTCCCGGCGGCGCGCCAGGCCGACAGCACGTCGGCGGGAACGACGAAGGGCTCATGGCTCCAGCCGATGGCGGCGCGGGTCGCGGCGATCTCGTCGGCGCCCAGCGGCGAGCCGTGGCAGGCGTGGCTGTTGGCCTTGTTCGGCGCACCCTTGCCGATGATGGTGCGGCAGGCGATCAGCGTCGGCTTGTCGGTGGAGGTCCGCGCCTGGGCGATGGCCTTCGACACCGCGTCGGTGTCGTGGCCGTCGACGGCGATGGTGTTCCAGCCATAGGAGCGGAAACGCGCCTGGGTGTCGTCGGTGAAGCTGAGGTCGGTCGTGCCGTCGATGGAGATGTGGTTGTCGTCCCACAGCACGATCAGGCGGTTCAGCCCGAGATGGCCGGCCAGCGAGCAGGCCTCGTGGCTGACGCCCTCCATCAGGTCGCCGTCCGACGCGATGACGTAGGTGTAATGGTCGATCAGCGCATCGCCGAAGCGGGCGTTGGTGATCCGCTCCGCCAGCGCCATGCCGACGGCGGTGGAGACGCCCTGGCCGAGCGGCCCGGTGGTCATCTCGATGCCGAGGCTGGGGTCCACCTCCGGATGGCCGGGGGTCAGGCTGTGCAGCTGGCGGAAGCGCTTGATCTCGTCGATCGTCATCCGCTCGTAGCCGGTCAGATAGGCCAGCGAATACAGCAGCATCGAGCCGTGGCCGGCCGACAGGACGAAGCGGTCGCGGTCGGGCCAGGTCGGGTTCTTCGGATCGAACTTCAGGAACTGGGTGAAGAGGACCGTGGCGACGTCGGCCATGCCCATCGGCATGCCGGGGTGGCCGGACTTCGCGGCCTCGACCGCGTCCATGGAGAGCGCGCGGATCGCGCTGGCCATCGTGTGGAGGGAGGGCTGGGCGGAATCAGCGGACATCTGGCGTTTCCTGCGGGATCGGGCGCGGTGCGGCGACGGCAACATTGGTTGCGCGGTCGCCTGATCGGGCGCCGCGAAACGGGCGCACCATGCAGAACCGCTGTCCCCAGGTCAACATGGGAATGGGGGTGGAAACGGCATGGCAGAGGACCCCGGTCCGATGGGGGAAGATCCTGTCCGGTCCCGCGGCGGGCCCCGCCGCCGATGCGGCTTTCCGTCACGCCCCGATTTCCCATATGGCTTTCGGATGGGGAGGTGGTCGTCATGGTTGACGCGGTCGGTTCGCCGGCCCAACTCTAAACGCTCCCAACGGCAGCGTTCCGGCTTGGCGGATCGCCGCACCGGCGCCTTTCCCTTCGATCACGACGTGCCCACAGGCCGAGGTTGACGTCCATGGACCCTCTGAAAGCCGCTCTCGACCGTCTCGGCCGTGCCGTGGACCGGCTGGAACATGCCGCGACCGCCCGCGAGGAGCGGGTCGGCCGGCGCGAGCAGGATCTGGCGCAGGCGCTGGAAACCGCGCGGGCCGACCGCGCGACCGCCCAGGCCACCGCGGAGGCGGTATCCGAGCGGCTGGAGGTCGCCATCACCCGGCTGCAACATGTGCTGGAGAGCTGACGCCATGGCCCAGGTCGATATCGAAGTGAACGGCCGCCTCTATCGCATGCTGTGCGAGGATGGGCAGGAGGGGCGGCTGCGCGAGCTGGCGGCCTATGTCGACGACCGGCTGCGCCGGCTGACCGGCGGCGGCCGCAGCGGGTCGGAGGCGCAGATGATGCTGATGACCTGCCTGGTGCTGGCCGACGAGTTGCAGGACGTGATGTCCGGCAAGGGCATCGCCCCGACGGTGGACGAGGCTGCGGTGGCCGGCGAACTCGATCGTGTCACAAAACGCATCGAAGAGGTTGCCGCGCGGCTCGAGCGCGCCTAGATTGGGTTCCGGAAGGTCCGCTGCCTGGTTCGACAGGCCGCATTAATCCCCAGGGCCGATAACCTTGATCTCTAGGGAGCTGTCCCTGTCCGGCCCATCGGGCCGGGTACACGGCGCCCACCTGCTCATGCAGGCCATGGAGGATAGGCACATGGCCACCGGCCGAGGCGGCGCCTTCCACCTTCCTTTTCCCTTGCCGTGCAGTCCGCGATGACCGATCCGGAAGCCAAGGACGCCGCCCGCCGCGAGGCGCGCGCCCGGCGCGACGCCATCGCCGACACAGAGCGTCCCGCCGCCGCCGCCGCCCTGCGTGACCGCATCGCTGGGTTGGCGCGCGACGGCCATCTGCCGCGCGGCGTCGCCGGCGGATATTGGCCGCTCGGCTCCGAACTCGACGCGCGGCCGGCTTTACTCCATCTTAGGCATCTTGGTCAGCCGGTCGGGCTTCCGGTTTCGGGGCCGCGCGGCACCGCGCTGGTATTCCGCGACTGGGATCCGGACGCGCCGATGGCGGTGGGCCGCTACGGCATCCGGGAACCGGCGGAGGGGCGCGCGGTGTTGCGCCCGTCGGTCCTGCTGGTGCCGCTGCTGGCCTTCGACCGGTCCGGCCACCGGCTGGGCTATGGCGCCGGCTATTACGACCGGACGCTGGAGGGCTTGCGGGCGGATGGGGCGGTGGTCGCGGTCGGCGTGGCCTTCGCCGCGCAGGAGATGGCGGCGGTGCCGGTGGACCGCCATGACGAGCGGCTGGATTGGATCGTGACGGAGCGCGAGACGCTCCGTATCGGTGAATGAGTTTTTCGGGAAGGTTGGGGCGATGCGGATTCTGTTCTTCGGCGACGTGGTTGGCCGCGCCGGGCGCGATGCGGTGCTGGCGCACATGCCGATGCTGCGCGAAAAGCTCGACCCCGACCTGACCGTGGTGAATGGCGAGAACGCCGCCGGCGGCTATGGCGTGACCGTCAAGATCGCCGAGGAGTTCTTCGAGGCCGGCATCGACGTGGTGACGCTGGGCAACCACACATGGGACCAGAAGGAGCTGGTCGCCACCATCGAACAGCAGCCGCGCATCGTCCGCCCGGTGAATTACCCGGAGGGCACGCCCGGCCGCGGCTTCGTCCTGTTGCAGGCGCGCGGCGGGCGCAAGGTGCTGGTGGTCAATGTCCTGCTGCGCCTGTTCATGGAGCCGATGGACGATCCCTTCGCCGCGGTGGACCGTGTCTTGAAGGCGCACCGGCTGGGGGCCGGCGGGGTCGACGCCGTGCTGATCGACATGCATGGCGAGGCGACCAGCGAGAAGATGATCATGGGCCACTTCTGCGACGGCCGCGCCTCGCTGGTGGTGGGCACCCACAGCCATGTGCCGACCGCCGACCATATGGTCCTGCCGAAGGGCACCGCCTACCAGTCGGACGCCGGCATGTGCGGCGACTATGACAGCGCCATCGGCATGAAGAAGGAGGTGGCGCTGGCCAAGATGGTGCGCAAGCTGCCGACCGAACGGCTGTCCCCGGCGGAGGGCGAGGGCACCGTCTGCGGCTGCTATGTCGAGACCGACGACCGCACCGGGCTGGCCGTCCGCATCGAACCGTTGCGCATCGGCGGGCGGCTGAGCCAGACTTTGCCGGAACGGATGCAGTAGGGCGTCCACAGTCCGACCCCGGCCGCGCCGCACTCTCGCCATATTGACTTTCTAATCCCATGGGTGTCGTCTCCCGCGCCGAAAAGGTGCGGTGGGGCGCCAGACCTGTTACATGTGTCGTGCGCTTAACCCCGCCCGATTGACCATTTTCCGTTTCGAGGCTCGTTCGACCCATGGCCGGTCATTCCCAGTTCAAGAACATCATGCACCGCAAGGGCGCGCAGGACGCCAAGCGGTCGAAGATCTTCAACAAGCTCGCCCGCGAGATCACCGTGGCCGCCAAGAGCGGCCTGCCGGACCCGGCGGCCAACCCGCGCCTGCGCGCCGCCATCCTGGCCGGACGCGCGCAGAACATGCCGCGCGACCGCATCGACCGCGCCATCAAGCAGGGCACGCCCGGCGGCGGCGACGACGCGAACTACGAGGAGGTGCGGTACGAGGGCTATGGCCCCGGCGGCGTCGCCCTGATCGTCGAGGCGCTGACCGACAACCGCAACCGCACCGCCGCCGAAGTGCGCTCCAGCTTCACCAAATATGGCGGCAGCCTGGGCGAGACCAATTCGGTCAGCTTCATGTTCAACCGCGTCGGCGCCATCTTCTACCCGGCCGCCGCGGCGGATGCCGACGCGATGTTCGAGGTGGCGCTGGAAGCCGGTGCCGACAATGTCGAATCCGACGAGAACGGCCATGAGGTGACGAGCACGGTCGAGAATTTCGGCGCCGTGCGCGACGCGCTGGAGGCCAAGTTCGGCGGTGCCGAGAGCGCGCGGCTGACCTGGCGTCCGCTGAACACCGTCGCCCCCTCCGAGGATGCCGCCGCCAGCCTGCTGAAGCTGTTGGACGTGCTGGAGGACAATGACGACGTCCAGGTGGTCGAGGGCAACTTCGACATCTCCGACGAGCTGATGCAGAAGCTGACCGCGTAACGACGCGCGGGTCTTGCAAGCGGAGAGCGGAAGCCGTGTTTGCGCGGGCAGGACGGACAGGGATGATCGATGCGCCGTCGCCGGTGCGGCTGCTGGGGATCGACCCCGGCCTGCGCCACACCGGCTGGGGCATCATCGACGTGGCGGGCAACCGCCTGAGCCACGTCGCCGACGGCGCCGTGCATTCCGACGACCGCTGCCCGCTGGCCGAGCGGCTGCTCCAGCTCCATGACGCCCTGTCGGCGGTGGTCGAGCGCTACCACCCCGACGAGGCGGCGGTCGAGGAGACCTTCGTCAACAGCAACGCGGTCTCGACGCTGAAGCTGGGCCAGGCCCGCGCCGTGGCGTTGCTGGTGCCGGCCCAGGCCGGACTGGCGGTGGCGGAATACGCCAACAACATGGTGAAGAAGGCGGTTGTCGGGCAGGGTCGCGCCGAGAAGGCGCAGGTCCAGACGATGGTGCGCCTGCTGCTGCCCGGCTGCGGGATCGGCACGCCGGACGCCGCCGACGCGCTCGCCGTGGCGATCTGCCACGCGCATCATCGGGCGAGTTGGACGATGTGGCGGCGGGAGGATGCGCAAAGACAAGTGGAGAATCCCCTCTCCCCCCCGGGGAGAGGGCAGGGTGAGGGGGATGCGCGGCGTTCCTCTCCCAAGACTCCACGCGGGGCTTCCCCCTCACCCCGACCCTCTCCCCAGGGGGGAGAGGGGGACGGTTCCCTGGGGCGAGTGGGGGATTTGGCGCGCGTCGCGAAGGCCAAGCCCACCGAATATGTCACCGGCCGGGCGCGCGATCTGCGGATGGACGCGACGAATGTGGAAAAGATCGTCTGGCAGAAGCTGCGCAATGCCCAGCTCGGCGCGAAATTTCGGCGGCAGGAGCCTATCCTGGGCTTCATCGCCGACTTCGTCGCCCATGATCACCGTCTGGTCATCGAACTGGACGGCGGCCAGCATGCCGAAGAGCGCGCCGTCCATGACGCGCGGCGGACGCGCATGCTGGAGCAGGCCGGCTTCCGCGTCCTGCGCTTCTGGAACACCGACGTGATCGACAATCTGGACGGCGTGCTGGAGACGATCCGCGCGCGTCTCGATGAAACCCCCATTCTTCGCAGCCAGCCCTCGGGCCGGGAGTTCCCATGATCGCCAAGCTGACCGGCATCGTCGATTCCACCGGCACCGACTGGGTCGTGCTCGACGTCAACGGCGTCGGCTATCTGCTGTCCTGCTCCAACCGCACCCTGTCGCGCATGGTGGTGGGGGAGCGGCTGTCGCTGGTGGTCGAGACCTTCATCCGCGAGGAGCGCATCGTCCTGCACGGCTTCGGCGATCAGGCCGAGCGCGACTGGTTCAAGCTGCTGACCACCATCCAGGGCGTCGGCGCCCGGCTGGCGCTGTCGATCCTCGGCGTGCTCGATCCCGACCAGCTGACCCGCGCCATCGCCGCCCAGGACAAGACCGCGCTGGTCCGCGCCGACGGCGTCGGGCCGAAGGTGGCGGCGCGCATCCTCAACGAATTGAAGGACAAGGTCGGCAATCTGGCGCTCGGCCCCGCGGCGGCTGCGGGCGCGCCGGCCGGCAAGGGCGCCCCCGCCGCCGTTCCCGGCGCCAGCCCGGCGCTGGCCGACGCGGTGTCGGCGCTGGTCAATCTCGGCTATGGCCGGTCGGAGGCCTTCGGCGCGGTCGTCGCCGCCGGGCGCGTGCTGGGCGATGACGCCGGCGTGTCCGATCTGATCCGCCAGGGCCTCAAGGAACTGAGCCAATGAGCGATCCCCATTCCAATCGCCAGGGGGACAGGCTGGTCCAGCCGGGCCAGGGCCATGGCGATTCCGCCGAGGCGTCGATCCGCCCGCTGTCGCTCGCCGAGTTCATCGGCCAGCGCCAGGCGCGGGAGAACCTGTCGATCTTCATCCAGGCCGCCCGCTCCCGCAACGAGGCGCTCGACCATGTGCTGCTGTTCGGGCCGCCGGGGCTGGGCAAGACGACGCTGGCGCAGATCGTCGCCCGCGAGCTGGGGGTGGGGTTCCGCGCCACCTCCGGCCCGGTGATCGCGCGGGCCGGCGATCTGGCGGCGCTGCTGACGAATTTGCAGCCGCAAGACGTTCTCTTCATCGACGAGATTCATCGCCTTAATCCCGCCGTGGAAGAGGTGCTTTATCCCGCCATGGAGGATTTCCAGCTCGACCTCATCATCGGCGAAGGCCCGTCGGCGCGGTCCATCCGGATCGACCTGCCGCCCTTCACCCTCGTCGGCGCCACGACGCGCAGCGGCCTGATCACGCGCCCCTTGCGCGAACGCTTCGGCATTCCCGTGCGGCTGCAATTCTACGAGCCGGACGAGCTGGAGCTGATCGTGCGCCGCGCCGCCGGCGTGCTCGGCATGGGCATCACCCCGGAGGGTGCCCGCGAGATCGCCAACCGGGCGCGCGGGACGCCGCGCGTGTCGGGCCGGCTGCTGCGCCGGGTGCGTGATTTCGCCGCGGTCGCCGGGGTGGAGGAGGTCGACAAGCGCGTCGCCGACGCGGCATTGACCCGGCTGGAGGTCGACCGGCTCGGGCTGGACAGCATGGACCGCCGCTATCTCGGGCTGGTCGCCAACAATTATGGCGGCGGGCCGGTCGGGGTGGAGACGCTGGGCGCCGCGTTGGGCGAACAGCGCGACGTGCTGGAGGAGGTGGTGGAGCCCTACCTGATCCAGCAGGGCTTCCTCCAGCGCACGCCGCGCGGGCGCATGCTGACCGATCAGGGCTTCCGCTATCTCGGGCTCAATCCGCCGAACGCACCGCTCCGCCAGCTCGACCTGCTGGACCGGGTTCCGGACGCGGCGGAGGGGGAGGGCGACGATGAGTGACGCCGCACCCTCCCTGTCCGGTTGCTTCGCCGAGGACGGCACGCACCGCTACCGCTTGCGGGTCTATTACGAGGACACCGACGCCGGCGGCATCGTCTATCACGCCAATTACCTGCGATTCGCCGAGCGGGCGCGGACGGAGATGCTGTTCCTGCTGGGCTTCCGCCAGCGGGAGATGGCGCAGGGCTCGGGTGATGTCACGGGTGTGTCATTTGCGGTACGGCGGCTGACCATCGATTTCGACGCCCCTGCCAAGCTGGAGGACACGCTTGAAGTGGAAACCCGAATCGTCGATATCCGCGGAGCCTCCTTCGCAGTCGCACAAGTCATCCGCCGCGACGGCCGCGCGCTGGCGCGGGCCGACCTGCAACTGGTGACGATCAACCGGGCCGGGCGGGCCGTGCGCCTTCCCGAACCGGTGAAAGCGGCGATGGAGACGCTGCATGCGAAGCAAACCGCCGCGAAGCCTTCCTGATCCGCCCGCCTGATCCACCCGACCCTTTCCTTCCACACCCCGTGCCAACAGCGCAAACGCGAGACTGACTGCGATGGACGCCCTGCAAACCGCCCAACTGGCCGGCAACGCCGCCGCCACGACGGCACATGAGATCACGATCCTCGGCCTGTTCTGGCAGGCCGACGCGATCGTCAAGATCGTGATGATGATGCTGGTCATCGCCTCGATCTGGTGCTGGGCGATCATCATCGAGAAGCTGATGCGCCTGCGCCGCCTGAACGCCCAGGCCGACGCCTTCGAGGAGGCCTTCTGGTCCGGCGGCTCGCTCGACGCGCTGTATGACCGCATCGGCCAGTCGCCCAGCGACCCGATGGCCGCGACCTTCGCCGCCGGCATGCGCGAGTGGCGTCACGCCGCCGACCGCGGCATCGGCGGCACGATGAAAAGCTCGCTGCAACAGCGGGTCGAGCGGGTGATGGCGGTGACCATCGGCCGCGAGATGGCGCGGGCCGAACGCTACATGACCTTCCTGGCCTCGGTCGGCTCGACGGCCCCCTTCATCGGCCTGTTCGGCACGGTGTGGGGCATCATGAACTCCTTCACCTCGATCGCCGGCTCGGGCAACACCAGCCTCGCCGTGGTGGCGCCGGGCATCGCCGAGGCGCTGTTCGCCACCGCCATGGGCCTGCTGGCCGCCATCCCGGCGGTGCTGTCCTACAACAAGTTCTCCACCGACCTCGGCCGTTACGCCGACCGGCTGGACACCTTCTCGGGCGAGTTCTCGGCGATCCTGTCGCGCCACCTTGAGGAGCGGGGGGCCGCCTGACCATGGCCGGACAACTCGCAGGCAAGTCCCACGGGCGCGGCAAGCGCCGGGGCTATCGCGCGATGGCCGAGATCAACATGACGCCCTTCATCGACGTCATGCTGGTCCTGCTGATCGTCTTCATGGTTGCCGCCCCGATGCTGACCGTCGGCGTGCCGGTCGACCTGCCCAAGACCAACGCCGCCCCGCTGGAGCAGCAGAAGGACCCGCTGTTCGTCACCGTGCAGACCGACGGCCGCGTCTTCGTCCAGGAGACGCCGGTCGAGCTGGCCAACATGGTGCCGCTGCTGATCGCGGTGACCAACAACAACCCGGAGGCCCGCATCCTGGTCCGCGGCGACGCCAAGATCGCCTATGGCAAGATGCTGGAGGTGATGGGCACCATGAGCGCCGCCGGCTTCAAGAAGGTCGGTCTGGTCGCCGAGATGCCGAACGGTCCGACCGCGTCCGGCGCGCGGGTCGGCGCGCCCAAACCGGCGCGGTGAGGCGGACGGAACTCCCATGCGCAAGCCCCTGATCGCCTCGGCGGTGCTGCACGTCGCGCTGGTCGCGCTGATGGTGCTCGGCCTGCCGCCCAGCGATCGCAAGCTGGAAATCGCCTCGTCGATCCCGATCGAGATCGTCGATGTCGGCGAGATCACCCAGGCCGCCCGCGTCGAGAAGGGCGAGCCCAAGCCGACGTCCAACGCCGCCCCGCGTCCGCCGATGCCGGAGGCCAAGCCAGCCCCGCCGGCGCCCGAGCCGCCGGATGCCGAGGACGAGCCGCCGCCTCCGCCGCCGCCGCCGACCAGGACGCCGGAGCCGCCCAAGGTCGCCCAAGTGCCGCCGCCGCCGCGCGAGCCGACGCCGCCGCCCAAGCCGGCGCCGACGCCTCCGCCTCCGCCACCCCCGCCGCCGCCGCCGGATCCGGCGCCGTCGCCGACTCCGAAGCCGCCGGAGCCGCCGAAGCCGGAACCTCCCAAGCCCGAGCCGCCGAAGCCCGAGCCCCCCAAGCCGGAACCCAAGAAGCCGGAGCCTCCCAAGCCGGAACCGCCGAAACCGGAACCGCCCAAGGCGGAGCCGAAGAAGCCGGAGCCTGCCAAGGAGCAGCCCAAGGAGGTCGCCAAGGCCGAGCCGAAGAAGGCGGAGGCCCCGGCCAAGCAGCCGGAGAAGCCTTCGGCCAAGACCGACCCGCTGTCCGACCTGCTGTCGAATGTCGGGAAGATCAAGCCGTCGGACAATCCGAAGGCGGACGGCAAGGCCCAGGCCAGCAACAACAGCGACGCCAAGCCCAGCCAGAAGACCGCGTCGGCGGCCCCGGCGGGCGCGGCGAAGGCGACGAACGGCCCCGACAAGCCATTCAAGCCGTCGGGCCGCGCGCTGGACGCCATCCGCGGCCAGTTGAGCAAGAACTGGAATTTCGACAGCGGCCGCAAGGACGCCGCGTCGATGCAGATCGAGATTCACGTCGAGGTCGGCCGCGACCACAGCGTGATCCGCGCCTGGATCGACGAGAAATACCGGTCGCGCTACATGTCGGACGCCGCCTTCCGGGCGTCGGCCGACGCGGCGGTGCGCGCGGTCAAGCGGTCCAGCCCGCTGGATTTGCTTGCCAGCGAGTTCACGTCGCAGACTTATGAAGACTGGCGCTTCATCGTGTTCAATTTCGACCCGAGGGACATGTTCTGACCATGACGACGAAGACGAGGCTTCTGCTGAAGCTGGCCGGGGCGACCGGCGCGCTTCTCCTCTCCCTCGGCGTTGCCGCTCCGCAGGAGGCGCGCGCCGAGTTGCGCATCGACATCACGCGGGGCGTGTCCGAGCCGCTGCCCATCGCGATCACCAGCTTCGCCGGATCGGGCGGGCGCGACGCCCAGATGGGCGCCGACATCTCCAAGGTCATCTCCGACGATCTGGAGCGGTCGGGCCTGTTCAAGCCGCTCGATCCGCGCGGCTTCCTACAGACGCCGGACCAGCTGCGCAGCGGCGAGCCGCGCTATCAGGACTGGAAGGCGCTGGGCGCCCAGGCCCTGGTCGCCGGCAACACCACGACGGGCGGCGACGGCCGCATGAAGGTCGATTTCCGCCTGTGGGACGTTGCCGCCGGCCAGTACATGCAGGGGCTGAGCTACAGCGCCTCGCCGCAGGAATGGCGCCGCATCGCCCACATCGTCGCCGACGCCATCTACAAGCGCCTGACCGGCGAGGACGGCTATTTCGACACGCGCATCGTCTATGTCGCCGAATCCGGCCCGGCGAACGCGCGCAAGAAGCAGCTGGCCATCATGGACCAGGACAGCGCCAACCATCAGTTCCTGACCGACGGCCAGACCCTGGTCCTGACGCCGCGCTTCTCGCCGACGTCGCAGGAAATCACCTACATGTCGTACTTCAACAAGAAGCCGCGCGTGTATCTGTTCAACATCGACACCGGTCGTCAGGAGGTGCTGGGCGACTTCCCCGGCATGACCTTCGCCCCGCGCTTCTCGCCGGACGGCAACAAGGTCATCATGTCGATGGCCCAGAACGGCAACACCGACATCTACACGCTGGATCTGCGCACCCGTCGCCAGACCCAGCTGACCGACGCGCCGGGCATCGACACCGCCCCCAGCTATTCGCCGGATGGCCAGCGCATCGTCTTCGAGTCGGACCGCGGCGGCACGCAGCAGCTGTACATCATGGGCGCCGACGGCTCGGGCGTGAAAAGGCTGACCTTCGGCGAGGGCCGCTACGGCACGCCGGTGTGGTCGCCGCGCGGCGATCTGATCGCATTCACGCGCCAGCGTGGTAGCAGCTTTGCAGTGGGCGTAATCCGTCCGGATGGGACGGGCGAGCGAATCCTGACCGAAGCCTTCCACGTCGAGGGTCCGACCTGGGCGCCCAACGGCCGTGTTCTCATGTTCTTCAAGGACTTGCCGTCGGGTGACGGCCGTGGCCGCAACGCGAAGCTGTACAGCATCGACATCACCGGCGCCAATGAGCGTCGCGTGAGCACCCCGGTCGACGCGTCGGACCCGGCATGGTCGCCCTTGATTCCCTAGTGGAGTAGCCCTATTTTGCGGCGGCGCGGGAGCAATGCCCAAGACAAAGGTCGATGTCGTCTTTTCGTCGGGGCTTGGCGGAAAGAAGCGGCCCCCGCGCAGACCAGGACTCGGCCATCCGGCAAGTTTCGTTCAATTACCAATCAAGTTTCGTTCAAGGGGTCCCTGAACATGCGCATGAAGTTCCTCGCCCTCGCCGCGGTCGCCCTGCTCGCCGCTTGCGAATCCACGCCGAACGACGCCGCCAACAGCGCCGCCACCGGTGCCCAGCAGTCGATCCGTCCGGGCTCGGCGGAAGATTTCGTCGTCAACGTCGGCGACCGCGTCTTCTTCGGCCTCGACCGCTTCGACCTGTCGCCGGAGGCTCGCGCCACCCTCGACCGTCAGGCCAAGTGGCTGCAGACCTACGGCTCGGTCACCGTCACCGTCGAGGGCCATGCCGACGAGCGCGGCACCCGCGAGTACAACCTGGCCCTGGGTGAGCGCCGCGCCAACTCGGTGAAGAACTACCTGGCCGCCAAGGGCATCCCGGCCAGCCGCGTCAACGTCGTGTCCTACGGCAAGGAGCGTCCGGCCGTGGTTGGCTCGAACGAGGCCGCCTGGTCGCAGAACCGCCGTGGCGTGACCGTCGTCAACTGATGACGCCGGTCCCCGCCTGACGGGGAACAGGGAAAGGGCGCCGCTTCCGGGCAACCGGGGCGGCGCCTTTTTCTTTTCGGGCGGCCTGCCGCGGCGTCCGGCCTTTTCCATCGGCGCCGGGTTCTTTGCGCCGGCGCGCAAGTTCTGCTAAACAGCGGCCATCGCGTCGCCTTTTTCGTTCGCCATGGTCGCCGTGGGTGCTCGCCCCGGCATCAGATCTCCTCAGGATCCCACGCGCATGACCACATTCCGTCCCGTCGCCGCCCTGCTGCTGGGTGGCATGTTCGCGGCAAGCCCCGCCCTGGCCCAGACGAAGGGGCAGATCGAGCGGCTGCAATCGCTGGAAACCCAGGTCGCGGCGCTGGGCGGGCCGGTGGAGGTGGCGCAGCTGTCGCCGTCCGTCGCCGCCGATTTCGAGATCCGGTTGCAGAATCTCGAACGCAGCATCCAGGATCTGACCGGCAAATACGAGGAATCGACCTATCAGGTGAGCCAGCTGCGCGAGCGGCTGGAGAAGGCCAACGCCGACATCGATTTCCGCCTGAAGGAGCTGGAGAAGGGCGGCGGGGCCACCGGCGGGGCGATGGGTGGCGCCATGGGTGGGGCGATGTCCGACTCGGCGCCGTCCAAGCCGTCGAAGGCCGCCGCCGCCGACGACAAGAAGGCGGCCGACAAGCCGGCGCAGAGCGCCGCGGCCAACCCGCCCTCCACCGCCGGCCTGTCGCCGGAAAAGCAGTATGAACAGGCGTTCGAGCTGCTGCGCAACTCCGACTATGACCGGGCGGAGAAGGCGTTGCAGGATTTCATCGCCAAGAACAAGTCCCACGCCTATGCCGGCAACGCCCAATATTGGCTGGGCGAGAGCTATTACGTCCGCAACAAGTTCCCGGAGGCGGCCCAGGCCTTTGGCGAGGTGCTGTCGAAATACCGCACCAACCCGAAGGCGGCGGACAGCCTGCTGAAGCTCGGCATGACCCTGCAACAGATGAACAGGAAGTCGGACGCCTGCACCGCCTTCAACCAGCTGATGAGCAAATTCCCCGAAGCCTCGGCCAGCGTGAAGCGCCGCGCCGATACGGAGCGCAAGCGCATCAATTGCCCGGCCTGATGGGCGACTCCGGCCCGGTCTCGCATCAGGAGTTCGCCCGCGCCCTGGCGGCGCTGGGCGGGTTCGAACCGGCGCCGGCCATCGCGGTCGGGGTTTCCGGCGGCGGCGACAGCGTGGCGCTGGCCCTGCTGCTGCGGCATTGGGTCGCGGAGCATGGCGGCAGCCTGCTGGCGCTGACCGTCGATCACGGGCTGCGCCCGGACTCCGCCGCCGAGGCGTCGGCGGTCGGGCGGACGATGGCCCGGCTCGACGTCCCCCATCATGTCCTGCGCTGGGAGGGGGAGAAGCCGTCCACCGGCTTGCAGGCGGCGGCCAGGGCGGCGCGGCACCGGCTGCTCGCCACCGCCTGCGCCGAGGCCGGCATCCTGCATCTGGCGCTGGCCCATCACCGCGACGATCAGGCGGAGACGGTGCTGCTGCGGCTGGCCCGCGGCTCTGGTGTCGACGGGCTGGCCGGCATGGCGCCGGTGCGCGCCGATGGCCCGGTTCGGATCATCCGGCCGCTGCTTGGTTTTCCCCATGACCGGCTGCTGGCGACCTGCCGCGCCGAGGGGGTGGGGTGGATCGAGGATCCGTCCAACGCCAATCCGCGCTTCGCCCGCGCCCGGCTGCGCGCCGCCAGCGATCTGCTGGGCGGGGAGGGGCTGGACGCCGACCGCTTGAGCGAGGTCGCCCGTCGCGCCGGCCGTGCCCGCGCCGCGCTGGAGCAGGCCACCGCCGCGCTGCTGGCCGACGCGGCGACCATCCATGCCGAAGGCTGGATCACGCTGGCGCGCGGGCCCCTGTCCGCCGCTCCGGCGGAGATCGCGCTCAGGGCGCTGGGGCGGACGCTGGCGGTGGTTGGCGGAGCCGCCGCCCATCCGGTGCGGGACGAGGCGCTGGAGCGGCTGCTCGGCACTCTGGCGGCAGGGCGGGGCGGGACGCTGGGCGGCTGCGTCGTGCGTCATCGTCGCGGCGCCATCATGATCGCGCGTGAGCCGGCGGCGGTGACGGAGCGGCTGACGGTGCCGCCTGGGGGCCGCGTCCTGTGGGATGGCCGATTCGACCTTTGGCTGTCGCCGCGCTGGAACCGGCCCGTCACGGTCGCGGCCCTGGGGGCGGCGGGCTGGCGGGAATGGGTTGCCCGGCCGGCGGCCGGACGACCGCCCGATCTGCCGGTTCCGGTGCGCGAATCGCTGCCAAGCCTTTGGTCGGGAACGGAATTGCTCGACCTGCCGATGGTGGGCGGCGGTCATGGATTCGACGCGGATGGACGGCACCCGATCGACCGCGCGAGATTCAGTCCGCCTTCCTCGTTGGGAAGACCAGCTTTTACGGTTGTTTCGGACCGTGACGGCATTATTTAATCAGGGAACGTGCCCGTAGGAGTCCGGGGTGCGGCCTTGTCGGCGCACCGCATGGCGATGGGTTCGCAGAAAGGCGTGTGACGTGAACAATTTCGGCAAGAACCTCGCTCTCTGGATCATCATAGGGCTGCTGCTGGTGGCCCTGTTCAACCTGTTCCAGAGTTCCTCCACCCGCAGCCCGCAAACGACCGTTCCGTTCAGCGAGCTTCTCGCCGAAGTGGACCGGGGCCAGGTCGCCGATGTGACCATCAAGGGCAACCAGGTTTCGGGCCATTTCTCCGACGGCCGCTCCTTCAGCACCTATGTCCCGCCCGAAGCGGGGCTGGTGGAGCGCCTGACCAACAAGAATGTCCGGATCAACGCGGTCCCCGACGACAGCAACGTGCCGTCGCTGTTCTCGGTGCTGCTGTCCTGGTTCCCGATGTTGCTGCTGATCGGCGTCTGGATCTTCTTCATGCGCCAGATGCAGTCCGGCGGCGGCAAGGCGATGGGCTTCGGCAAGTCGCGGGCCCGCCTGCTGACCGAGAAGGTCGGGCGCGTGACCTTCGACGACGTCGCCGGCATCGACGAGGCCAAGCAGGAGCTGACGGAGATCGTCGAGTTCCTGAAGGACCCGCAGAAGTTCCAGCGGCTGGGCGGCAAGATCCCGAAGGGCTGTCTGCTGGTCGGCCCGCCGGGCACCGGCAAGACGCTGACCGCCCGCGCGGTGGCCGGCGAGGCCAATGTGCCCTTCTTCACCATCTCCGGTTCGGACTTCGTCGAGATGTTCGTCGGCGTCGGCGCCAGCCGCGTCCGCGACATGTTCGAGCAGGGCAAGAAGAACGCCCCCTGCATCATCTTCATCGACGAGATCGACGCGGTCGGCCGCCATCGCGGCGCCGGCCTGGGCGGCGGCAACGACGAGCGCGAGCAGACCCTCAACCAGCTTCTGGTCGAGATGGACGGCTTCGAGGCGAATGAGGGCGTGATCCTGATCGCCGCGACCAACCGTCCGGACGTTCTCGACCCGGCGCTGCTGCGTCCGGGCCGCTTCGACCGTCAGGTCGTGGTGCCGAACCCCGACGTGCTGGGCCGCGAGAAGATCCTCAAGGTCCATATGCGCAAGGTCCCGCTGTCGCCGGACGTCGACGCCAAGGTCATCGCCCGCGGCACCCCCGGCTTCTCCGGCGCCGATCTGGCCAATCTGGTGAACGAGGCCGCCCTGCTGGCCGCCCGCATCGGCAAGCGCGTCGTCGGCATGGCCGAGTTCGAGGCGGCCAAGGACAAGGTCATGATGGGTGCGGAACGCCGCTCCATGGTGATGACCGAGGATGAGAAGAAGCTGACCGCCTATCACGAGGCCGGCCACGCCATCTGCGCCATCCATTGCGCCGACAGTGACCCGGTCCACAAGGCCACCATCATCCCGCGCGGCCGTGCGCTGGGCATGGTGATGCGTCTGCCGGAAGGCGACCGCATCAGCCTGTCGCAGGCCAAGCTGCTGGCCGACCTGACCGTCGCCATGGGCGGCCGCATCGCCGAGGAGCTGATCTTCGGCAAGGAGCGGGTGACCACCGGCGCCTCGGGCGACATCAAGATGGCGACCGAGATGTCGCGCCGCATGGTCACGGAGTGGGGCATGAGCGACAAGCTCGGCCCGCTTCTGTACGGCGAGCCGACGCAGGAGGTGTTCCTGGGCCATTCGGTGACCCAGCACAAGAACATGTCCGACCGCACCGCCCAGCTGGTCGACGAGGAGATCCGCCGCATCGTCGACGAAGCCTACGACCGCGCCCGGACCATCCTGACCGAGAACATCGACCAGCTGCACACCCTGGCCAAGGGCCTGCTGGAGTATGAGACGCTGAGCGGCGACGAGATCAACCGTCTGCTGCGCGGCGAGGCGATCCCGCGGGACGAGGAGCGCGAGACGATGGCGGTTCCGCCGCGTCCGACCCCCGGCAGCGGCCGCCGCTCCTCGGTTCCGCCCAGCACCGGGCAGGAGAGCGGGGGCATGGGTCCGGAACCGCAGGGCACCTGACGGTTCGGCGTTCCGAAATGAAGAAGGCGGCACCGCGAGGCGCCGCCTTTTTTCGTCGGATGAGGGTTGGTCGCGGGAGATTGACGGTTCGTCGGTTCGGTATCAGACTTTGACACCAGGAAAGGGAGAGATGGCATGTCTGGTCGGAACTTCAGCCTGACGGACCGCTTGAGCGACTTCATCGACCAGCAGGTCGAGCATGGGCGGCATCAGAACGCCAGCGAGGTCGTTCGCGAGGCGTTGCGCCGCTATCAGGACGATCTGGAGGCGGAGCAGGCGAGCCTTGCCGCCATCGGCGCCATTGCCCAGCGCGGCATTGCTGCGATCGAGCGGGGGGACTTCCGGCTTGTGCAGGACGAGGAGGGGCGTCGTGACCTGCTGGCCGACCTCAATCACCGTGCCGCCGCGCGCGCCGCCAGACGGGGGTGACGGTGAACGCCTTCCGCCTTTCCGGTCCGGCGGAGGCCGAGCTGGACGATATCTTGGACTGGAGCGAGCGGAACTTTCACGAGGTCGGGCGGATCCGTTACGCGGCGCTCCTTGTCCAGGCGATGCGGGACATCGTCGACGATCCGCGTCGCTCCGGCATCGAATGGGTACAGACGGCCGGGCAGCGCGTCGGGCTTTACCACTCGTGGCACAGCCGGACCCATATCGCCGATCCGGCGGACCGGATCCAGGCTCCGCGCCATCTCAGTCGTCTTTCGGCTAGGCGACGATGGGATCATCGACATCCTGGGCTTCGTCCATGAGAGCATGCTGCGCGGCCGGGCGCTGAGCAGGATCGTTCGGGCGAATGCCTGAAGGGGGCTTCGCCGCCTGAGGACCCGAATGGGCTTCAGGCGGCGAAGAAATGCCTCAGAGCGCGCCCTTCTGCTCGCGGCGGCGGTCGAGGGCCACGTCGAACTGGCGCAGCAGCTTCTGCATGCCTTCGAAGTACAGCTTGCGCGACGGCGTGTTCTTCATGCAGCGGGCGTCGAGATGGGCGACGCTGGTCAGCGCCGAGACGCAGTAGCCGAGCAGCCAGTAGCGCGAGCGGATGCTGCGCAGATAGTCGCGGAAGGGCTCCGGCTGGCCGTTCATGAAGCTGCTGAAGGAGGTCTCGTAATCCGACAGGATGGTGCGGATGTCGAGCAGCGTCGTCTCCAGCAGCTTGCCCACCTTCTCGATGTGCATCAGCAGCTGGGTCTCATAGGGCTTGTGCATGCGGATGTCGACCGGGATGCACTCGCGCGACTTCAGCCAGGTCAGGATGGTGCGGGCGCGCGGAGCGATGCGGCGCAGCTGGTATTCGTAGAAGGTCGTGCCCTTCCACGCGCTGAAGATGGTGTCGGCTTCCGACCGTTCGATGCCGAAGGCGGACACGAACAGCCCGGCTTCCTCCAGGTTGGGATTCCAGATCGCTTCCAGGAAGCGCTCGACGCTGCCGGCGTTGCCCTGGCCGCCGGACAGCGCCTTGCGGACGATCGGCTCGATGCGGGCGCGGATCAGGCGGCGGAGCTGATGGTCCTCCTCGTTGGAGATCAGCCAATGGCGCGGATCGACGGCGACCTTTTCCGCCTCGAAGCAGGTCTTCAGCAGGAAGGCGTCGAGCGACGGCACGTCGTCGATCATCGACAGCATCTTCATGTCGCCGATGATGCCGTTCTCCTGCGGCCCGTGCGTGATGCCGAACTGCTCTTCCAGCAGCGATTCGGCATTGCGGCCGCGCAGATAGATGGCGATGCCGCCCGCTTCCGGCGCACGGGCGTTGTGCGGCACATAGATGCCGGTCTCCACCGGGCGCGCGCCGCCCTCCAGCTCCTCGTCTTCCGACATGGGGTCGCCGCCGCCATCGTCGTCACGATCGTCGAAGTTCGGGTATTTGAAGAGGATGCAGTTGTTCAGGCCCTGCGCCTTGAACATGCGCTGCTCTTCGGGGATCTCGCGCGTGATGGCGATGAGATTCATCGACACGCTGGACCCGCCGTAAAGGATCTGCTCAAGGATCGGCGAAACCGAGTCCATTTTCTTGCGAGCGCGCATGAATATTACCCAAATCCGCGAATATTGCTCAAATCATAAACGCCGATTCCGCAAACGCAAAGAGGGATCGGCATGCCGATCCCTCCCTTCATCATGCGGTTGCCGGTGTCTTGAGGCCGCACAACCGGGCCGGTCGTCACCCGTGTTGGCCTCAACCCGCCTTCGGCGTGCCGCCCAGCGAGCCCAGCAGGCCGGCGACCTCGGCCGCCTCGTCGACCGCCACCATGCCGACGGTGTGATAGCCGCTGTCGACATGCATCACCTCGCCGGTGACGCCGCTGCCGAGATCGGACATCAGGAACAGGCCGGCGCCGCCGACCTCCTGGATGGTGACGTTGCGCTTCAGCGGGGCGTTCAGCTCGTTCCACTTCAGGATATAGCGGAAGTCGCCGATGCCACTGGCGGCCAGAGTTTTGATCGGGCCGGCGGAGATGGCGTTGACACGGATGTTGCGGCCCCCCAGATCGACGGCCAGGTAGCGCACGCTGGCCTCCAGCGCCGCCTTGGCGACACCCATCACATTGTAATGGGGCATGACGCGCTCGGCGCCGTAGTAGGATAGGGTGAGCAGGCTGCCGCCGTCCTTCATCAGCGGCACGGCGCGTTGCGCCACCGCGGTGAAGGAGTAGCAGGAGATGTCCATGGTGCGCAGGAAGTTGGCCCGCGTGGTGTCGAGATACAGCCCGTCCAGCTCGTTCTTGTCGGAAAAGGCGATGGCATGAACCACGAAGTCCAGCCCGCCCCACTCCTTCTCGATGGCGGCGAAGGTCGCGTCGATGCTGGCCTCGTCGGTGACGTCGCAGGGCAGGACGAGCTTGGCGCCGACCTGCTCGGCCAGCGGCTTCACCCGCTTCAGCAGGGCGTCGCCCTGATAGGTGAAGGCGAGCTCCGCCCCGTGCTGGGCCAGGGTGGAGGCGATCCCCCAGGCGATCGAGCGATCGTTGGCCACGCCCATGATCAGGCCACGCTTGCCGGCCATGAGCGGCATCGGATTGGACATCGGAACCTCGTGAACGACGGATGTAGCGCGGCCAACGCCGCGAAAAGTGCCGCGCATCCTACACGAAAGCGCCCGATGGTCAAACCGACGCGGGCGATCCCGCCGCGGGAGGTGCCGCATGGCTCCCCCTGAGGGCAAGGCGGGCGGCGGCATGGAGGAGGAGCGCGGCGGCATCCTGGCGGCGTTCCGGGAGCTCGGCGGCTTCTTCGGCCATTCGATGCTGCGCTTCTACAATGACAATTGCTTCCAGACCGCGGCGTCGCTGACCTACACGTCGCTGCTGGCGATCGTGCCGATCATGACGATCGGCTTCGCCGTCTTCTCGGCCTTTCCGGCCTTCAGCGCGTTGCAGATGCGCATCCAGACCGCCGTCATCAAGAATCTGGTGCCGGAGATCGGCGACGCCATCCTGGAATATCTCGGCCGCTTCATGGCCAATGCCGGGCAGATGCCGATCTTCGGGGTGATCGGGCTGGCGGTGTCGGCGGTGCTGCTGATCTGGACCATCGAAGGCTCCTTCGCCACCGTCTGGCGCGTGCGGGAACCGCGCTCCTACGTCACCCGCATCCTGTCCTTCTGGGCGGTGGTGTCGCTGACGCCGCTGTTCGCCGGCGCCAGCCTGTCCCTGTCCAGCACGCTGTGGACCGCGCTGGAGCTGGCGCATCTGGAAGGGGTGGTCCATCCGCTGGCCGGCATCGGCATGCTGCTGCCGTTCGGGTTGCAGTTGCTGGGCTGTTCGCTGCTGTATCTGGTGATCCCGAATCGCGAGGTGTTCTGGCTGGACGCGCTGTGCGGCGGCGCCATCGGCTCGATCCTGCTGGAGGGATCGAAGGCGATCTTCGGTTGGTACATGCGCGAATATCCGGCCTACCAGACCATCTACGGCGCCCTGTCGGTGGTGCCGATCTTCCTGTTCTGGCTCTATATCGCCTGGTCGACGGTGCTGTTCGGCGCGGTGGTCACCGCGTCGCTGCCGGAATGGCGGGCGGGCAAGGTCACCCGCGGCGGCATGGAGGGGCTGCTGCCGGCCCAACGGCTGGCGCTGGCGATGGCCGTGCTGCGCGAACTGATGGAGGCGAGCCGGTTGGGCGTCGGCATGCGCCGCCGCACCCTGGTCGGTCGGGTGCCGGTGGGCACGCTGCTGATCGACGGCATCCTGGAGCAGCTGCGCGATGCCCATTGGGTCGCCCACACCACGCGGGACGCCTGGGTGTCGACCCGCGACCTGGGCGAGGCGACGCTGCTGGACCTGATGAAGGCGCTGGGCATCGGCATGCGCGGCTCCGTCCATGGGCTGGGCGGTCTGGCCCCGCCCTGGCAGGAGCGCACCGCCCGTCTGCTCGACGCCGCCGAGGAGCGGCAAGGCGACCTTCTGAACGTTCCGCTCAAGACCCTGCTGACCGACGAGCCGCCGCCGGAGGGACAGCCGGCAGGGCAGGGGGCGGGGCAGGGGAATGCCGGGCCGGTGCCGCTGCGGGCGGTCAAGGGGTGACGGTCGGGGGACGAGGTGGCGGCCCGACTATTCCAGCCCGGCCTTCTTGCGGACGTCGTAGCTGCGGGTCTTCGCCCATTGTTCGACGAACTTGACCAGCTCGGCGTCGGGCGGATCGGGCAGGACGACCTTCAGCTTCACATATTGGTCGCCCGGCTGCTTGGTCGCCTGGTTCACCACGCCCTTGCCGCGCAGCCGCAGGACCGAGCCGGTGTTGGCGCCGGGCGGCACCTTCACCGCCACCTTGCCGCTGATGGTCGGCACGGTGATGGTGGCGCCCAGCACCGCCTCGTTCAGGGTGATCGGCAACTCCAGATGGATGTCGCCGTCCTGCCGGGTGAAGAAGGGGTGCGATTCGACATGCACCTCGACGATGGCGTCGCCGTTGGGCATGCCGCCCATGCCGGGCAAGCCCTGCCCCTTGAGCCGGAGCTTCGCCTCGTCCTCCGTCCCCGGAGGGATGGCGACGTCGATGCTCTTGCCGTTCGACAGGTTGATGCGGCGCTTCGATCCGTTCGCCGCCTCGACGAACGGCACGGTGACGGAATAGGAGATGTCGCTGCCGCGCACCTTCGGCCCGGTCGAGCCGCCCGTGCCGGCACCGGCGCCCGTGCCGCCGGGGCGGCGCCGGCCGCCGCCGAACAGGTCGGAGAACCAGTCGTCGCCGCCGCCGAAGAAGCTGTCGTCGGCGGTGCCGCTGTAGGCGTTGCCCCGGCTGGTCCGGCCACGCGGGCCGAAGCCCGCGTGCCGTTCCTGCCCCGCCGGGTCGATCTCGCCGCGGTCGTAGCGGGCGCGCTTCTCGGCATCCGACAGCAGCGTGTAGGCGGCCGAGATTTCCTTGAACCGTTCCTCGTTGGCGGCGTCGCCCGGTTTCAGATCCGGGTGATGCTGTTTGGCGAGCTTGCGGTATGCCTTCTTGATGTCATCGGCACTGGCGGACCGGCTGACGCCGAGAACGCTGTAGGGATCGCGCGTGGCCACGGGCAGAAAGTTCCCGCCCCAGGGGGGCTCAAAGGTTGCGGGTCGGCTCTATCAGTTCCCGACGATCTTCCACGTACCATCGGCCTGTTTGCAAGCGGTTCCGTACGCCTGCTCGGTCCGGCCCCTGACGACGATGGTCTGCTGGTACTCGCGGCAGTAGGTGCCGCTGTTGCTGTAGCCGTCGCGGGTGGTCACGATGGTGCCGGAATTGCCCGACTGCGGGTTGTTCCAGTTGATGCGCTCGCCGACCGGGGCGGCATAGGCCTGGCGGGCCGCCGTCTCGGCATAGCCGGCGTCGGCCTTGTCGAGCGAGCTGCCGATCTCCTTGCCGATGAAGGCGCCCAGCAGCGTGCCGACGCCGGTCGCCACCAGCTTGCCCGTTCCGCCGCCGATCTGTGAGCCGATCAGTCCGCCGGCCACCGCGCCGCCGACCGTGCCGACCGTTTCCTTCTCACCGCCCGTCTGGCACCCGGCCAGCAGGCCCACGGCGATCATGGCCGGAACGACTTTCTTCACGAACATCCTTGCGCCTCGAAAAGGTTGGTTCCCGCGCCAGCCAATCGGTGGCTTCGCGGTGGACAGTGATATAAGCGACCCTATGCTTGCTGTGAATTGTGATGAGGCTGTGACCCTTACGCTTTTGCACGGAAGCCCGCCCGCGCCATCGGCCGACGGCGTCGCCCGGCCGGTTCCGCGCGGGACCCATCGAGACAGGACCACAGGCATGACGGACTCCCAAGACCGCGACCCCTACGACCTCTTCGCCGACTGGATGAGGGAGGCGGAGCAGAGCGAACCCAACGATCCCAACGCCATGGCGCTGGCCACCGCCGACGCCAACGGCATTCCGTCGGTGCGCATGGTGCTGCTGAAGGGGATCGACCCGCGCGGCTTCGTCTTCTACACCAACACCGAGAGCCGCAAGGGCGCGCAGCTGCTGGCGAATCGGAACGCCGCCCTGTGCTTCCACTGGAAGAGCCTGCGCCGTCAGGTGCGGGTGGAGGGTGCCGTCGAGATCGTCACCGACGCCGAGGCCGACGCCTATTTCGAGAGCCGCCCGCGCGAAAGCCGGATCGGCGCCTGGGCGTCGCTGCAATCGCGCCCGCTGGAGGGCCGGTGGGAGCTGGAGAAGCGCGTGGCGCAGTTCGCCGCCAAATACGCCATCGGCACCGTGCCGCGGCCGCCGCACTGGACCGGCTTCCGCGTGCTGCCGCGGCGGATCGAGTTCTGGCGCGACCGCCCGTTCCGCCTGCATGACCGGCTGGTGTTCCTGCGCGCCGCCGAGGAAGCGGCCGGGGGAGCGGCGGCCGGGGGAACGGAAGGCAATCCGCCGGGTTGGATCACCGAGCGGCTTTATCCGTAACGGAGCGCCCCGTGAGGCCGCCGGCCGTAAGCGACCTGTAAGGACGGGAGGCTACGGTCGCGCGCCGGCCCCGGCGGTGGCGGCGGGGGGCTTCGCGGATCGGGGGGACGGGTGAGCGACAAGGTGGAAATGACGGCATCGGCGGATCGGCTGCGCCGCTACGCCACCTATGCCAGCGTGTCGGTGGCCTCCACCCTGATCGCGGCGAAGCTGGCGGCCTATCTGCTGACCGAATCGGTCAGCATCCTGTCGTCGCTGATCGATTCCTGCACCGATCTGATGGCGTCGGTGGTGACGCTGCTGGGGGTGCGCCACGCCCTGCGTCCGGCCGACGCCAACCACCGCTTCGGCCATGGCAAGGCGGAGGCGCTGGCGGCACTGGCCCAGGCCGCCTTCATCGCCGGATCGGCGGTGCTGCTGACCGTCGAGGCGGTGCGTCGGCTGATCCGGCCGGAGCCGATCGCCGAGGGCACGATGGGCATCGCCGTGATGGTGTTGTCGATCCTGCTGACCGCCGGCCTGATCACCTTCCAGCGCCGTGTCCAGATGGCGACCGGGTCCGTCGCCATCGGGGCGGACCGGCTGCATTATTCCGGCGACCTGCTGATGAACGGCGCGGTCATCGTCGCCATCCTGCTGACCGAGGCGACGGGGTTGACCGCCGTCGATCCGCTGTTCGGCATCGGGATCGCCCTGTTCCTGCTGAACGGCGCCCGCGGCGTGGGGAGCGACGCCCTGGACGTGCTGATGGACCGCGAACTGGGCGGGGAGGAGCGCGGGCGGATCGCGGCACTGGCGCTGGCGGAGCCGGGGGTGCGCGGCCTGCACGATCTGCGCACCCGCAATGCCGGCACCGGCTGCTTCATCGAGCTGCATCTGGAGCTGGACGGCGGCCTGACCCTCGATGCCGCCCACGAGATCGCCGACCGGGTGGAGCTGCGGTTGCGCGAGGCCTTCGCCAATTCCGAGGTCATGGTCCATCAGGAGCCGGCCGGGCTGGCCGACGAGCGGCTGGACCATCGGATCGCCGGCTGACGGCGATCCAACGGGCCGGTCCGCCGCCCGCGATACGGGGGCCGGGCCGTCCCGGCGCGTGACTTCCCCTTAGGATATCCTACCAAAGGACAGGGGGGCCGGGGGTGACTCCGGTCCCCGGTTCATTGCGATTCCGTATCAAAAGCGCAATAATAGTTCCCGGGAGAAAGCGTCCAGTTATAAAACAGCAAAAATGGTGGGCATAATGGATGGGAGCTTTGCGCTTCGGCCGCATCTGATCGCGGACATCGCGGAGGAGGCGGGCAATCTCGGCATCGAGATCGCGGACATCGCCGGCCACATCGAGGATGTGAACGCCCGCGTCACCCACCAGTCGGACGTCTTCGCGCAGCTGCGCGAGACCAGTATTAAAATGTCGCGCAGCACGCTGAGGATTTCCGAGGCGTCGGCCATCGCCCGCTCCGTCACCGAACAGGCGCGCCACGAGGTCGACAGTTCCCATGACCGGGTGCAGCGGTCACTGTCCGACATCCATGCGCTGGTCGCGTCGGTGACGGGGATCGAAGGGCAGATCGCCGGCCTGCGCGATGCGCTGGACCGCGTCGGCAAGGTCGCCAAGGAGATCTTCACCATCGCCAAGCAGACCAACCTGCTGGCCCTGAACGCCACCATCGAGGCGGCGCGGGCCGGCGAGGCCGGGCGCGGCTTCGCCGTGGTGGCGAACGAGGTGAAGTCGCTGTCGACCAAGACCAGCGAGGCGACGACGGAGATCGACGCGACCCTGAAGCTGCTGAACGACCAGGCCCAGCGGCTGATGGCGGAGAGCGCGGCCAGCGCCACCAAGGCCCGCGCGGTCAGCGAGGGCACCGCCGCCATCGGTACGGTGATCGAGACGGTCGGCCGCGCCATGCGCGAGCTGAATGGCGAGGCCGACAAGATCGACGCCGCCTCGGCCGAGATCGGCGGCAATTGCGGCGAGCTGGAGCGCGAGATCGGCGATCTGGCGGCGGGCGTGAAGCTGTCCAGCGACAATCTGGCGCAGGCGCGCGACCGGGTGAACACCCTGGTCGGCATGAGCGAGCGGCTGATCGGCGTCACCGCCGAACTGAACATCGAGACGGTCGATACCCCCTTCATCACCGCCGTCACGGCGGCCGCCGCCAAGGTGTCGGCCGCCTTCGAGGCGGCGCTGGCCAGCGGCGCCATCAGCGAGGCCGACCTGTTCGACCGCGATTACCAGCCGGTCGCCGGATCGGACCCGCAGCAGGTGCTCACCCGCTACACCCAGCTGTGCGACCGCGTGCTGCCCGGCATCCAGGACCCTGTGCTGTCGGGCAACGGCCGCATCGTCTTCTGCGTGACGGTGGACGAGAACGGCTATCTGCCCACCCACAACCGCCAGTTCAGCCAGCCCCAGGGCCGCGATCCGGTGTGGAACGCCGCCAACTGCCGCAACCGCCGCATCTTCAACGACCGGGTCGGGCTGGCCGCCGGACGCAACACCAAGCCCTTCCTGCTCCAGACCTACCGGCGCGACATGGGCGGCGGCAAATTCGCCCTGATGAAGGACGTCTCCGCCCCGGTCACCGTGCGCGGCCGCCATTGGGGCGGGCTGCGGCTGGCCTACAAGGTGTGATCGCGTGGCCTCCCCGACATCCCTCTTGATCCGTATCAACGCATGGGATCAGCCTTGCGGGTGAAATGGCGGGCAGAGGGAGCGACCATGAAGTATGTCGACGAGTTCCGTGATCCGGTTCTGGCCCGCAACGTCGCCGCCGCCATCGCGCGCGAGGTGAGGGCCGACCGCGCCTATCACCTGATGGAGTTCTGCGGCGGCCACACCCACGCCATCTCCCGCTATGGCATTCCCGACCTGCTGCCGGACAATGTCCGCATGATCCACGGGCCGGGCTGCCCGGTCTGCGTGCTGCCGGTGGGGCGGATCGACGACGCCATCGCGCTGGCCCGCCGGCCGGAGGTGACGCTCTGCACCTATGGCGACGTGATGCGGGTGCCGGGGTCGGGCCGGCTCAGCCTGCTGAAGGCCAAGGCGCAGGGCGCCGACGTGCGCATGGTGGTTTCGGCCGACGCGGCGGTGCGCATCGCCGCGGAGACCCCCGACCGCCAGGTCGTTTTCCTCGCCATCGGTTTCGAGACGACGACCCCGCCGACCGCGCTGGCGGTGCGGATGGCGGCGGCCCAGGGGCTGACCAACTTCTCCGTCTTCTGCAACCATGTGCTCACCCCCTCGGCCATCCAGGGCATCCTGGCGGGCAAGGAGGAGGGGCTGTCGCTGGACGGCTTCGTCGGGCCCGCCCATGTCTCCGTCGTCATCGGCTCCGACGCCTACGCCCCGGCCGCGGTGGAGCATGGCAAGCCGGTGGTGATTTCCGGCTTCGAGCCGCTGGACGTGCTGCAATCCATCCTGATGCTGGTCCGCCAGATCAATGACGGGCGGGCGGAGGTAGAGAACCAGTTCACCCGCGCCGTCACCGCCGAGGGCAACCGCAAGGCCCAGGCGCTGGTGCTGGAGATCTTCGAGACGCGGGCCTCCTTCGAATGGCGCGGCCTGGGCGGCATCCCGCACAGCGGGCTGAAGCTGCGCGAGGCCTATGCCGCCTTCGATGCCGAGCGGCGTTTTCCCATCGCCGGGGCCAGCGTGCCCGATCACAAGGGCTGCGATTGCGGCGCCATCCTGCGCGGGGTGAAACGGCCGGTCGACTGCAAGCTGTTCGACACCGTCTGCACGCCGGAAAACCCGATGGGATCCTGCATGGTCTCCGCCGAGGGCGCCTGCGCCGCCCATTACACCTATGGGCGGTTCCGCGACGCCTGACCGGGAGCGGGCATGGGGCCGCCTGATCGGTGTCCTTGCGGCTTTTCGCCGCAGGGCGGGCGAAGGTCGCCCGGTTGGACCATGATGCTTGGCGAACATTCCGCGAGTCGCTCTGTTCGCGCCGCGGAGAATGACGGATGCCGGCAGGCATCGCATTTCACACCGGGAGGACCCGCATGAGCTACAAGCATATCCTCGTCCATCTCGACGGCAGCCCGCATGTCGAGGCGCGGCTCGACGCCGCCATCGCGCTGGCCCAGCGCCATGGCGCCTTTCTGCGCGGCCTGTTCGCCCAGGGCGACCGCAACGCCACCAGCGTGATCGCCCGCCGCTCCAGCGACCATCTGGTCGAGGCCGCCGCGGCCAGCGAGGCCCTGTTCACGGAGAAGCTCGCCGCCGCCGGGCTGGAGGGCCATTGGCACGGCCTGACCCATGGCGAATACAACCATGTCATCCGCGAGGTCATCATCTGGTCGCGCTTCGCCGACCTGACGGTGCTGGGCCAGTATGACCGCGAGGCAGGATCGCAGGCGGCGCCGGAGGAGCTGAACGAACAGGTTGTGCTGAATTCCGGCCGCCCGGTGCTGGTCATTCCCTATGCCGGCCGCTTCCCGGTGACCGGCAGGCGCGTCGCCGTCGCCTGGAACGCGGAGCGCGAGGCCGCCCGCGCCCTGTCCGACGCCATGCCGATGCTGGAGAAGGCCGACGAGGTGACGGTCATCACCGTGCTGACCCAGGCTTCCTCCTCCGCACCCGAGGCGCCGCGGGTCGGGCTGCTCGACCATCTCGCCTTCCACGGGGTGACGGCGGAGCAGACCCATTTCACCGTGACCGACATCGGCGCGATGGACGCGCTGCTGGCCCGCGCCATGGACACCGGCGCCGATCTGCTGGTGATGGGGGCCCATGGCCATTACGGTTTCCCGTTCCTGCACCGCGGCAGCGGGACGCGCCATGTCCTGCGCACCTGCCCGGTGCCGCTGCTGCTGTCGCATTGAGGGAGGCGGGAGGAGGGGCGGCCAGCGCGGCCGCCCGTCCCCCGAAACGCCTCACGCCGCCTTCACCCCGGCCAGGAAGCTTTCGACCTCCCGGTGCAGGCGGGTGGCTTCGGTGGTGAGATGGTCGGCGACGTTGCGGACATCGCCGGCGGCGCGGCCGGTGTCGCCGGCGGCCCGGGTGACGTCGATGATGGTGCTACTGACCTGCTGCGTACCCTGGGCCGCCTCCTGGACGTTGCGGCTGATCTCCTGGGTCGCGGCGCTCTGCTGTTCCACCGCCGAGGCGATGGTGGCCGAGATCTGGCTGATCTCTCCGATGATCCGGCCGATCTCCTCGATGGCGGACACGGCCTCGCGGGTGGCGCCCTGGATGGTGGCAATCTGGCCGGTGATGTCCTCCGTCGCCTTGGCCGTCTGGTTGGCGAGGCTCTTGACCTCGCTGGCGACGACGGCGAAGCCCTTGCCGGCCTCGCCCGCCCGTGCCGCCTCGATGGTGGCGTTGAGCGCCAGCAGGTTGGTTTGGGCGGCGATGTTGTTGATGAGATCCACCACCTCGCCGATTTTCTGCGCCCCTTCGGCAAGACCTGAGACGACCCCGTTGGCGCGGCTGGCGCCGCCGACCGCCTGTTCGGCGACCCGGGTCGACTGGGCGACCTGACGGCCGATCTCGGCGATGGAGGAGGACAGCTCCTCCGCCGCCGAGGCGACGGTCTGGACGTTGGCGGAGGCCTGTTCGGCGGCCGAGGCCACGGTGGTGCTCTGGCGGTTCGCCTCGTCGGCGGTGGTGGTCAGCGTGCCGGCCGACTGCTGCATCTGGGTCGCCGCCCCCGACAGGCCCTGCACGACGGTGGTCACATTGCGTTCGAAGCCGTGCATCAGCTCCTCCAGGCGGGCGGCCCGGCGGGATTTCGCCTCCTCCTCGGCGCGCTGGACGGCGGCGAGCCGGTCGGCTTCGATGGCGTTGCGCTTGAACACATCCACCGCCTCGGCCATGGCGCCGACCTCGTCCCCGCGGCCGACACCGGGCACCTCGACCGCGCGGTCGCCGCCGGCCAGCCGGCCCATGGCGGCGGTCATGGCGACGATCGGCGAGGCGATGGCACGGCGCAGCAGCAGGCAGGCGACCGCGGCGACCAGCACCGAAATCAGCGCGCCGATGACGGAGGTGGCATAGCCGGTGGAGAAGGCGGTCTTCTGCTCGGTATTGCGGACCTTCAGCAGCGCATGCTCCGCCTCGTCGATCTGGGAGACCAGCATGCGGATATTGTCCATCGATTCCTTACCCAGCGCCTTCGCCTCCATCGCGCGGGCCTCCTCGCGCGTTTCCGGTCTGGACATCAGGGCGATCTCCTTTTCGGCCACCGTTTCCCGCCAAGCCGTGGCGTGCTTGCGCAGATCATCGAGCCGCGCCTGCTGCTGCGGGTTGTCGGCGGTCAGGGCGGTGACCTCGGACAGGGCGCGGTCGAAGGCCTGACGACCCTTGTGGAAGGGGTCGAGAAAGCTCTGGTCGCCGCTGACCAGATAGCCGCGCAATCCGGTTTCCTGATCGATCATCGCCGTCATCGCCGCGTCGGTGGTCTGGATCACGCGATAGGTGTGGAGAGTCCAGCCGATCGAGGTCTGAATTGATGATAAAGTTAAATAATTGACAGAACTGATTGCGCCAATGATGACAATCAGCGTGATGAATGATGTCAGCAATTTTCCGCCGATGCGGAGGTTGGCGAACCAGGTCATATCGTTACACCTCATATAGCTGAACAGAGTTCCGAATTTGAGAACTGGGTCTCTTCTCGCGAACCCCAGAGGATTGAGTGACCCGATCGAACAGATCGAATTAAATCTGAGTTACGATTGCAATTAAGGTTTCGATCATCGCAAATTCTGCTTATGACCGAATCCCGACCCCTTCACATAGGGCCTATGGCTATCGTTAAGGTTGATTAAAAACAATGGTTTGTCGCGTCAATTTCCCGGGTGCAGGCAACGGAATCGGCGCCCGGAGGGCGTGTGTCATTGTGTCACATCAACCAGGAGAGGAGTTTTCCTCAGCGGCGCAGCCGCATATCGATATGCGGGATGCCGAAATCATCGTAAGGTTCGCCGTCGCGGACGAAGCCGAAGCCGCCGTAGAAACGTTCAAGATGAAGTTGCGCGCCGATCGTCACGTCGCATTGCGGCCAGCCTTCCGCTAATACCTTCAGGGCTTCCGCCACCAGCAACCGCCCCAGTCCGGTGGATCGATGGGACGCGGCGACGGCCAGTCGGCCGAAGGAGGCGGACGTTCCCGACTCCGTGCCCTCCGGGGCGAGGCAGCGGGCGCAGCCGACGATTGCGCCGCCCTCATCCCTGGCGATCAAATGCAGCGCTCCGGGATCGCGCCCGTCGATGTCGGGGTAGGGGGAGTTCTGTTCGACCACGAACACCTGGCCGCGCAGGGCCAGCAGGTCATGCAGCTCGGTCAGGGTCAGGGTATCGAAGGCGACGCGACGGATGGTGGCGGGAGTCATCGTGGCGGCGGGCTCAGGCGATGGCGTTGCGGATCAGGTAGTCGGCGATGTCCTTGGGCTTGACCTTGATGTCGGTCAGCGGCTCGTCGGCGGTCATCGCCTTGGCGACCAGCAGGCTGTTCTGCACATTGGTCAGCGTGACGCGGAACATGCCGGCCGCGCCCTTGAGACGCGGGTAATAGGTGGGATCGATCACCTTCTCGCGCCGGCCGAGCCGGGCCAGCGCGGTCTCCTCGTCCAGCCCGTCGGCCTGCCTGGACTGGACCAGCTTCCAGTCGGATTCGCCACCCCAGCCGGCGGCGATGGCGGCCTTGGCGGCGGCCTCATCCTCGGCGACGCCCAGCTTGTAGATGTGCTTTCCCTGTCCGACGTCGGATGCCCATTTGGTCAGGGCGGCGCTGCGCGCGACATAGACGAGGGCCATGGCGGCTCGATCCTTCCGCTGGGAATGAACTGGCGGACATCGACCGCCGGGCCAGCGTTACTGCAGCGCCGACTGCCGCGCAATGGGCGTGATGAGGATGCGGGTGATGACGTCCTTGCCGAACATGGCGATGACCGATTCGTCGATCCGGCGGCGCAGGGCGGGGACGTTGGCGATGTTGCCGCGGACGATCCAGCCTTCGTCCACCCCCTTGTAGATGGCGGTCAGGATGGCGTCCTGAAGGCGCGGGATGCTCAATTGCACCTCGCCCAGCTTGAGCGAGTCGCCGACCTCCAGATTGACCTCGACCTGGGTGTATTTCTCGATCCTGCCGGCATTCACCACCGGCACCATCAACGGCTTGATCCGCACCGACGGCGGAAGCGCGCCGGCCGCCCCTTCGGACGCGGCGGCCGGCGGCGCCGACGGCAGGGTCAGGAGCAGGGCAAGGCAGAGGACGGACAGGAGGCCGCGCATTGGCAGGATACCGCAAAGGACCGGATGGCGGCGATGCTACCGGTCCGACGCGGCCGATGCAACCGGGGCCGCCCTTACGCGGGCCTGGAATGCGGCTGGCGGGATGGTTCAAGCGGCCCCGATCAGGCCGCTCCGATCAGGCTGCTCCGATCAGGCCGCTTTCCTGCCGCCGGCCGCCATCGCCTTCTTGTTGACGTCGCCGACGGCCAGCTTGTTCAGCAGCATGTCGGTATCCTTCTCCTCCTGCAAGGTCTCGTCCAGCAATTGGGCGACCTTGTCGAGGCCGCAGGCGGTGGCATAGGCGTGCAGCGCGCCGTAGCTGGCGATCTCGTAATGCTCCACCTTCTGGGCGGCGGCGATCAGGGCGGCGTCCTGGACTTCGGGGGCCAGACCCATGTCGAGGATCTCCTGGGCCTCGCTGATCAGCCCTTCCATCGCATCGCAATGCTTGCCGCGGGGACGGGTGTCCAACTCCTCGAAGACCTGCTGCAACCGGTCGATCTGGCCGTTGGTCTGTTCCAGGTGGGTTTCGAAGGCCTGGCGGAGCTGGTCGGAACTGGCGGCCTTGGCCAGCTTGGGCAGGGACTTCGCGATCTGCTTCTCGGCGTGGTAGATGTCGCGCAGGCTCTCGATCAGCAGATCCTGCATCGTCTTGGTGGCCATCGCTGTGATCCTTCCTTGCTGTGGATGTTCGGTTCGGTGGGACGGGGTGCCAATGCCTGATGGCAGCGGGACAACAGCGGCGGCGACCGGGCGTTGCGGTCTCGAACGGGGAATGGCCTTCGGACAGGGGAGGGACGGAGCATGTCGGCAGCGGGCGGGTCGGCGGGCGGTGACGGCGAGGTGCTGTTCGAATTCCAGCGGGTCGGCAGCTATCTGAAGGTGATCGCCATCGACGCGGCGACCGGCGTCGAGGTGACGGTGGCCGGGCCGGCGACCGGCAGCCTGGAGTTGCTGAAGCGCACCGCCATCAACAAACTGCGCTTCGTTCAAAGCAAGGGGGCGGGGCATGGAAAGCCGGGGCCGAAGCCCGGCGGCGGCAATCTCTATTGATCGTTCCCGACGGATCGGAGGGCCGGATCGGGCGCGGGCGCTCCCGCGTTCCGGCATAAAGAAAACGCGCCGCCGGACGGTGCCGGGCGGCGCGGAGCGAAGTCTGGCTTTTGCTGATGGTGAGCGCCGGCATGCCTCCGCCGGAAAATCCCGTCCTCCGTCCAGCCGTGGGTGGCGTGGCGCCGGACGCGACCTCCGGTCGTAGAGCGAACCGCTCGCCCCCGACACTAGACCTATGCCCGCCCGTTGACACTGGCGCAGGCGACGTAACGCTTGTAGAACCGCGCATCGCCGAACGAATGGCGCATGCATGAAGCCCTTTCCCCGCACCGTCTGGCCGGGTAAGCGGGGGAATGGTCCGACACCGCTTCCGCGGCCGGCCTTCGGGCAGAGGAACGAAACACCAGGGGATCGAGGCGATGGTTCGTGTGACGGCTTTCCTGCGCGTGTCGATGATGTCGGCGGCGTTGACGGCACCCGCTCTGACGGCGGCCCTGCCGGTCTTGTCGACGGCTTGGACGGCCGCCGCCGCCACGTCTGGCCAGGCCACCGGGCAGACAGGTGGAAACCAGACCGGCGCGGCGGTTCAGAAACCCGCTCATGGAACACCGGAGCAGCATGGCGGACGGTCGTCGCCATCCGGCGCGGCATCGTCCGGAGCGGGGGGGCAGGCCGCCGGCGCCACCACGCCCCAGCCGACCACCCCCGCCGCTGGCTGCCAGAAGCCGGGTGCGCCGCTGTGCATGGACGATCAGGCGACCTTTCTCAATGCCGACAAGATGTCGTCTTGTCAGGGCGAGGTGAAGGAGTATGTCGACAAGTCGATGGCCTATCTGACCTGCCTGAACGAAGAAAATATGGCGACCGGGCGCGAGCTGAGCCGCAACGTCGACCGTTTCAATTGCCGCCTGTCAGGCCGGAAAGGCTGCCCCAACTGAGGTGGGTGGCCGTAAAAACCCAGGTGGCGAATGGTGTGGTGGATTTCAACCGGCTCGATTGCCGTGGCGTCGGCCTGAAGCGCACACGGGCCGCGTCCCTTGGGAGGACCGGCCCGCGTTGCATACGGACTTTACTCGTTCAGCCGGCCTTGCGGCGGGTCTGGCGACCGGAACTCCGGCCCAACCCGATGCGCTTGGCGAATTCCGAACGCTGGGCCGCATAGTTCGGCGCAACCATCGGATAATCGGGCGGCAGTCCCCAGCGGGCGCGATATTCGTCCGGCGACATGTTGTAGGTCGAACGAAGATGCCGTTTCAGCATCTTCAACTTCTTCCCGTCTTCCAGGCAGACGATGTATTCGGGTGTCACCGACTTGCGAATCGGCACAGCCGGTTTCAGCGGCTCCGCCGCGACCTCGCGGGGCTGACCATTCAGGCCGGTCAGCGACGAGTAGACCGTATTGATCACGTCGGGGATTTGCTGAGCTGGCAACACGTTCTTGCTGACATACGCCGATACGATGTCGGCGGTCATCCGCAGCAGCGCATTGTCCGGTCCATCGGCGCGAAGCTGGTCGCTCATTGCACTGTGTCCTGGTTTTTCATTTGTCCGTAGGAACCAAGTTGCATACCGTGATTTGGGTGTCAATATAATTTCGGCAAGTAGCAAATTAGCTGCTCTTGATTGGCAGAACAAAGGAGCCCGGCGCAAATCAGCCTTCGCTGAAAATCGTTGCGCGGTTGTGGCTGTGCCCCAGCTTTAAGGGGCATCTAGTAAGCGCCGGCTTGCGATTTTCCCCCAACCCCACTCCGGCAATTGGCCGTTCTCCCCCTCCTATAACGAACCGGCTATCTCCCTTGTTGCGGCCTCATGGCAACGAAGAGGTGAAAACCGTCACCAAACTTTCGCGGCTATCGGGCGCGGGGCGACCGGGAGGGCGGGTTGAAGGGGGCATGGCCCGGTTTTCGGCGCTGGCCGCGTCCGGAGTCCCGGTGGCCGGCAGCCGGTCCGGATTCAACCCGGATTTAGCTATGCATCCACGTCATGGTGTGGTTGTGGCGGTTGGTACCGACATCTGGTAGGGTGCCGGCGTCTTTCGCAGCATTGCCGGCCCTCTCGCCTGCCCTGTTGCCGTTTGCGCCTCTGTACCGCAAGCACCGGAGTTTCCGCCGTCATGACCGTCCGCACCGTGGCACTCGCATCCGATCACGCCGGCTATGAGCTGAAGGCGCAGATCGCCCGTCAGCTCGAGGGCGCCGGCTACGCCGTTCTCGACCTCGGCACCGATGGTCCCGCCTCGGTCGATTACCCGGACTACGCCGCGGCGCTGGCCGCCGTCGTCACCGACGGCCGGGCACAGCGCGGCGTGCTGATCTGCGGCAGCGGCATCGGCATCAGCATCGCCGCCAACCGTCATCCCGGCATCCGCGCCGCCCTGGTCCATGATGTCACCACCGCGCGTCTGTCGCGCGAGCACAACGACGCCAACGTGATCGCGCTGGGCGCCCGCGTCATCGGGCCGGAGATCGCCAAGGATTGCGTCGAGATGTTCCTGAAGACCGGCTTCGAGGGCGGCGAGCGCCACAGCCGCCGCATTGCCAAGATGGGCTGAGCGCGTCTTCGCGCCGCCTGTTCTGGCCGTCATTTGGCCGCAAAGGCCCGCAACCGGGACGCGACAGGGCCCGGAAAGCCCCGATGACAGCCGGTGACCATGTGTCCGGCCGGCGTCACGCCCTTTCGATCGAGGAGCCTTCCGCCATGACCAGCAGCAACACCGCCGAGATCGGCCGCTTCTTCGCCGCCTCGCTCGCCGAGACCGATCCCGAACTGGCCCGCGCGGTGCGCGACGAACTGGTTCGCCAGCAGGAACAGATCGAGCTGATCGCGTCCGAGAACATCGTCTCCCAGGCGGTTCTCGAGGCCCAGGGTTCGGTCCTGACCAACAAATACGCCGAGGGCTATCCGGGCAAGCGCTACTATGGCGGCTGCGAGTTCGTCGACGTCGCGGAGACCCTGGCCATCGAGCGCGCCTGCAAGCTGTTCGGCTGCGGGTTCGCCAATGTCCAGCCGAACTCCGGGTCCCAGGCCAACCAGGCGGTCCTGCTGGCCCTGCTGCAACCGGGCGATTGCGTGCTCGGCATGTCGCTGGCCGCCGGCGGCCACCTGACCCATGGCGCCGCCCCCAACATGTCGGGCAAATGGTTCAAGGCCGTCCAATACGGCGTGCGCAAGGACGACCATCTGATCGACTTCGATCAGGTCGAGGCGCTGGCCCGCGAGCACAAGCCGAAGCTGATCATCGCCGGCGGTTCCGCCTATCCGCGCGTGCTCGACTATCAGCGCTTCCGCGCCATCGCCGACGAGGTCGGGGCCATCTTCATGGTGGACATCGCCCATTACGCCGGCCTGATCGCCGGCGGCGTCTACCCGAACCCGTTCCCCTACGCCGACGTCGTCACCACCACCACCCATAAGACGCTGCGCGGCCCGCGCGGCGGCATGGTGCTGACCAACAAGGAAGATATCGCCAAGAAGATCAACTCGGCGGTGTTCCCCGGCCTCCAGGGCGGCCCGCTGATGCATGTCATCGCCGGCAAGGCGGTGGCCTTCGCCGAGGCGCTGCGTCCGGAGTTCAAGACCTACGCCCAGGCCGTGGTGGACAACGCCCAGGTGCTGGCCAAGACGCTGATCGCGGGCGGTCTGGACATCGTGTCCGGCGGCACCGACAGCCACATCGTGCTGGTCGACCTGCGTCCGAAGAACCTGACCGGCAAGGCGGCGGAGGCCAGCCTGGAGCATGCCGGCATGACCTGCAACAAGAACGGCGTGCCGTTCGACCCGCAGAAGCCGATGATCACCTCCGGCGTCCGTCTGGGCAGCCCGGCGGCGACCACCCGCGGCTTCGGCACCGCCGAGTTCCGCCAGGTCGGCGAGATGATCGTCGAGACGCTGGACGGGCTGGCCGCCAGCAACTCCGGCGACAACGCGGCGGTCGAGGCGTCGGTGCGCGAGCGCGTCCGCGGCCTGTGCCGTCAGTTCCCGATCTATCCGACCCTCTGATCCGACCCTCTGATCCGACAAGGTGATCGACAGATGCGCTGCCCGTTCTGCGGAAACGAGGACACCCAGGTCAAGGACTCGCGCCCGACCGAAGACAACTCGGCCATCCGCCGGCGGCGCTTCTGTCCCAGTTGCAGCGCCCGCTTCACCACTTTCGAACGCGTCCAGCTGCGCGAACTGACGGTGGTGAAGAGCAACGGCCAGCGCGAGCCCTTCGACCGCGAGAAGCTTCTGCGGTCGATGAAGATCGCGCTGCGCAAGCGCCCGATCGACGGCGACCGCATCGACCGCGTGGTGAACAGCATGGTCCGTCAACTGGAATCCTCCGGCGAGAGCGAGATTCCGTCGAAACAGATCGGCGAGAAGATCATGGAGGCGTTGCAGACGATGGATCAGGTCGCCTACATCCGCTACGCCTCCGTCTACAAGGACTTCCGCGAGGCCTCCGACTTCAACGAGTTCGTCGAGCAGTTGGCGCCGGAAGCCTCGCCGGGGATTTGAGATGTTGGGGAGCGGGGCGGCGTTCGCCCCCTCCCTGACCCTCCCCCACCTTCAGTGGGAGAGGGAACCTCACCGTTATTTCGCTTAACTTCCCAAGCGTCCTCACCCGAACTGGGCCAGGATCGCCAGCAGCAGGATCGCCACGATGTTGGTGATCTTGATCATCGGGTTCACCGCCGGGCCGGCGGTGTCCTTGTAGGGGTCGCCGACGGTGTCGCCGGTCACCGCCGCCTTGTGGGCGTCGGACCCCTTGCCGCCATGGTGGCCCTCCTCGATGTATTTCTTGGCGTTGTCCCAGGCGCCGCCGCCCGACGTCATCGAGATGGCGACGAAGACGCCGGTGACGATGGTGCCCAGCAGCATGGCGCCCAGCGACGCGAAACCCGCCGCCCGGCCGCCGATGGCGGCGATGACGACATACAGCACCACCGGGGCCAGCACCGGCAGCAGCGAGGGGATGATCATCTCCTTGATCGCCGCCTTGGTCAGCATGTCCACCGCCCGGCCGTAATCCGGCTTGGCGGTGCCCTCCATGATGCCGGGGATCTCGCGGAACTGGCGCCGCACCTCCACCACCACCGATCCGGCGGCGCGGCCGACCGCGGTCATGCCCATGGCGCCGAACAGATAGGGCAGCAGCCCGCCGATCAGCAGCCCAACGACGACATAGGGGTCGTTCAGCCGGAACTCGACAGGAATGTTCGGGAAGTAATGGCCCAGATCCTGGACATAGGCGGCGAAGAGGACCAGCGCCGCCAGACCGGCGGAGCCGATGGCATAGCCCTTGGTCACCGCCTTGGTGGTGTTGCCGACGGCGTCCAGCGCGTCGGTGGTGACGCGGATGTTGGCCGGCATGTCCGACATCTCGGCAATGCCGCCGGCATTGTCGGTGACCGGGCCATAGGCGTCGAGCGCCACCACCATGCCGGCCAGCGCCAGCATCGTCGTCGCGGCGATGCCGATGCCGAAGATACCGGCCTGACCGTGGGCGATCAGGATGCCGGCGCAGATGACGATCACCGGCAGGGCGGTCGATTCCATCGATACGGCGAGCCCCTGGATGACGTTGGTGCCGTGCCCGGTCTCCGACGCCTTGGCGACGCTGCGCACCGGGCGGAAGGACGTGGAGGTGTAGAACTCGGTGATCCACACCAGGAGGCCGGTGACGCCGAGCCCGACCAGGGCCGAGACGAACAGGTTGAGGCCGGTGATCGACATGCCGTCGGTCATGGTCAGGGCGCGGCTGAAGCCGAACAGGATCGCGGTGACGATCAGGATCAGCACCAGGGAGATGCCGGCGGCGACGATCAGCCCCTTGTAGAGCGCCTTCATGATGGCGTTGTCGGGGCCGAGCTTGACCGCGAAGGTCCCGGCGACCGAGGCCAGGATGCAGACGGCGCCGATCAGCAGCGGATAGACCAGCATCATCCGCAACACGCCGCCGGTAAAGAAAATCGCCGCCAACAGCATGGTGGCGACGATGGTGACGGCGTAGGTCTCGAACAGGTCGGCGGCCATACCGGCGCAGTCGCCGACATTGTCGCCGACATTGTCGGCGATGACCGCCGGGTTGCGCGGGTCGTCCTCCGGAATGCCGGCCTCCACCTTGCCGACCAGATCGGCGCCGACATCGGCCCCCTTGGTGAAGATGCCGCCGCCCAACCGGGCGAAGATGGAGATCAGCGAGGCGCCGAAGCTGAGCGCCACCAGCGCCTCCAGCACGGTGCGGACCTCGACCGGATCGTTGACGTGGTAGACCAGCGTCAGGATGCCGAAATAACCGCCGACCCCCAGCAGCCCGAGCCCGACCACCAGCATGCCGGTGATCGCCCCCGACTTGAAGGCGATGTCCAGCGCCGGGGCCAGCCCGTCGGTCGCCGCCTGCGCGGTGCGGACGTTGGCGCGGACCGAGACGTTCATCCCGATATAGCCGGCGCTACCGGACAGTACGGCGCCGATCAGGAAGCCCAAGGCCACCGGAAAGCCGAGAATCGCCCACAGGATGACCAGCAGGACGACGCCGGCGATGGCGATGGTGGTGTATTGCCGGTTCAGATAGGCGCGCGCTCCTTCCTGCACCGCGGCGGCGATGGCCTGCATCCGGTCCGATCCCGGCGACGCCGCCATGACTTCTTTTCCGGTACGAAAACCGTAGGCCAGCGCGAGCAGGCCGGCGGCGATGATGACGATGAACGCTAGAGCCATCGCATCCCCCGTTTGATTTTAAGGTCGCGCCCCGGAAAGGCTGGTCCCACCACAGGATCAAGTGGGGGAGAAGTCGGGCGCAAGTATTTTCAGGGAAAAGCATGCGCCCGGCTTCGGGGCTTTGCAACCGCCGCACGGTACGACCCGACGCGGCGAAATGGCCGGGGGTGGTCCTGACTTTGTGGGAAGGCTGGGGATTGTGCGCCGCAAAATACAGCTTGATCGCGAACGGCGCCGGGGACGGTCAGAGATTGCGCTGGGTGACCGCCTGGACCAGCACGTCGTAAACCGCGTCCTTGCCGACGGTTTTGACGGCGGCTTCCAGCAGCTTCGCCTTCACGGCGGGAATGTTGATCAAACCGCCGCCGAGGATCGACTGGTCGGCGACGCCGCCATAGAGTGCCGTCAGGAAGGCGTCGGTCAGGCGCGGCTGGTTGGCCTGGACTATCGGCTGCTTTTCCAAAATCACCTCGACCGCGACGACGACGGTGACGAACTGCTCGACTCGGGATGGTCCGATCATCGGCACCACCAGCGGCGGCAGGCGGACGAAGGCGGTGGGAGGCTTGGGCGGCGGTTCGACCTTCTTGGGCTGGTCGGTCTGGTTGGCGAAGTATTTCTGATAGACGAACCAGCCGCCGAAGCTGGCGCCACCCAGCAGCAGGATGCCGAGCACGAGCACGATCAGGGCCTTGACCACGGCAGCACACCTTACGCAGACGCCAGACGGCGGCACCCTGCGCCGGCCATGCTTTCGATTGTCTTAAAGGGCGGCGGCGGAATCCTGGCCAGAAATAATGGGCGGCCAGAAATGATGGGCGGTCAGAAATGGTCCCAGCCGCGCCGGGCCAGCGGCAGTGGCGCACCGGCGGCGTCCAGCACCGTGACCTGGCCGGGCGTGCCGGGCTGGAGCGCGCCGATTTCGGTGATCGCGACTCCACAGTCGGCAGCCAGGGCCGCCAGATCGGCGCGGAGGGCCGGCGGGGCGGTGAACAGAAGCTCGTAATCGTCGCCGCCGGTGATGGCGAGCGCCAGCCGCGCCGGGTCGCCGTCGATGGCCCCGCGCGCCGCCTCGGACAGCGGCACCGCATCGGCCCGCAGCAGCGCGGCGCAGCCGGATTCCTCGCAGAGATGGCCGAGGTCGGCGACCAGCCCGTCCGACACGTCCATCGCCCCGCCGGCCAGCCCGATCAGGCGCGGTCCGACGCTCATCCGCGGGTCGGGACGGCGCAGGCGCCCCAGCAGGTGGGCGCGGGTTTCCTCGTCCGGCATGTCGAGCCGGCCATAGGCGATCTCCAGCCCCAGGGCGGCGTCGCCGATGCTGCCGGTGACGAAGACGCAGTCGCCGACACGCCCGCCCCAGCGCGGCAGGGCGCGGCCGCTGGGGACCAGCCCGAAGGCGGTGACCGACAGGGTGATCGGGCCGCTGGTCGAGACCGAATCGCCGCCGGCGAGCGCGATGCCGAAGCTGCGCTGCTCCTCGCCCAGACCGGCGGCGAAGCCCTCCAGCCAGGAGGGATCCAGCCCACGGGGCAGGGCGGTGACCAGCGTGTAGGCCAACGGCTCCGCCCCCATGGCGGCGAGGTCCGACAGGTTGCTGCGCATCAGCTTGGCGGCGATGTCGGCCGGCGTGTCGTCGGGGAAGAAATGCACCCCGGCGACCATGGCGTCGGTGGTGACCACCAGTTCCCGCCCCTCCGGCACGCCGAACACGGCGGCATCGTCGCGCAGGCCGCGGGCACCGGGAAAGCCGGCGGCCAGCGGCTTGAAGAACCGGGCGATGCGGCCGAACTCGCCGAGGGGGTGATTCTCCCTCCTCCCCCCGGGGAGAGGGGCGGGGTGAGGGGGATGCTTGCCGGATATCACTCCTCGGCCGCGCCGCGGCCGGGGTCGGGCTTGGCGAGGTCGTCGGCGCGCAGGGCGCGGGCGACATGGTCGAGCACGCCGTTCACCATCGCCGGCTCGCGGCCGGAGAAGAAGGCGCGGGCGACGTCGACATACTCGCTGATCAGGATGCGCGGGTGGGTGTCGAGATGGACCGCGATCTCATAGGCGCCGGCGCGCAGGATGGCGCGCAGCAGCAGCTCCAGCCGGTCGAGCGGGAAGCGCGGGTCGAGGGCGGCGCCCAGCACCCCGTCGACCTCGGCGCGGCGGTGGATCGCGCCGCGCACGATGTCGGCGAACAGCTGCGGATCGCCGGCGACGAACTTGTCGCCGTCGATCTCCTCGCCCAGCCGGTGGGCGACGAACTCGCCGACGACATTCTCGACCGGGGCCTGGGCCAGATCGATCTGGTACAGCGCCTGGGCGGCGGCCAGACGGGCGGCCTTGCGCCGCGCCTTGGCGGAACCGCCGCCGGTCTTGTTCCTGCGGGACTTCGATTTGCCCTTGGTGTCGGCGCCCTTGGAGGCGTGTTCGGGTGTCACGGGGCGGCCCGCGTCGTCGTTGCTCATGGTCTGCAGTCGCTAAAAAAGAGAGGAGATGTCGGGGTCAGCGCGGATAGAGGCGGAATTTGCGCTTCAGGTCAATCATGTCAAGACAGGCCCGCGCCGCGCGCCCGCCCATATTGACCGATCCGACATTGGCCCGCGCCCAGGCCTGCTCGCGGTTTTCCACCGTCAGGATGCCGTTTCCAACCGCCAGACTGTAGCGCAGGGCCAGATCCTGCAATCCGCGGGCGCTTTCGGCGCAGATCGTTTCGTACCGTGTCGTCTCGCCCCGGATCACGCAGCCCAGCGCGACGTAACCGTCGAAACGCTTGCGGGCGGTGAAGAAATCCATCGAGCGGATGGCGTACATGATCGCCGCCGGCAGTTCCAGGCAGCCGGGCACACCATAACGGATATGCGTGGCGCCGGCGCGGTCGAGTTCCGCGACGGCGCCACGCGCCAGCTCATCGGCGATGTCCTCGTGGACGCGGGCGTCCACGACCATGATATGGGGCGTGTCGGTCATCCGGCGGAGACCAGTCCCTTCCTGACCGTCACCGGGTCAATCGTCGCCGGGGTCGGCGGCACCCGGATCGATGCCGCGGTGGCCGACCACGGTCAGGCCATAGCCCTCCAGCCCGATGATCGGCTTCTTGCGGTTGGAGATCAGCACCATCTTGCGCACGCCGAGATCCAGCAGGATCTGGGCGCCGATGCCATAGTCGCGCAGTTCCGGCACGCTGCCGGCCTGGCCCTCCAGCCGCGCCTTCAGCGTGACCGACAGGCCGTTCGGATTCGGTTCGCGCAGCAGCACGACGACGCCGCGGCCTTCCTTGGCGATCAGCTCCATCGAGGCGTGCAGGTCGTTGTCGCGGCCGGAATTGCGGTCGCCCAGCACGTCGTCCAGCACCGACTGGGCATGCATGCGCACCAGCACCGGCTCGTCGCCGGAGATGTCGCCGCGCACCAGGGCGATGTGCTCGGCATACTGGATCTTGTTGATGTAGACGTAGCTCTGGAAGCGGCCGCCGTAGCGGCTGTCGAGCGTGCCGGCCAGCACCTGCTCGACGATGGTCTCGGTGCGGCGGCGGTAGGCGATCAGGTCGGCGATGGTGCCGACCTTCAGCCCGTGGAACTGGGCGAACTGCACCAGATCGGGCAGGCGGGACATGGTGCCGTCATCGTTCATGATCTCGCAGATCACGGCGGACGGGGAATGGCCCGACAGCCGGGCGATGTCGACCGACGCCTCGGTGTGGCCGGCGCGGACCAGAACGCCGCCGTCGCGCGCCAGCAGCGGGAAGATATGGCCGGGGGTGGCCAGATCCTGCGGGCCCGACGCCGGGTCGATGGCGACGGCGATGGTCCGGGCGCGGTCGGCGGCGGAAATGCCGGTGGTGACCCCCTCGCGCGCCTCGATCGAGACGGTGAAGGCGGTCTGGTGGCGGGACGCGTTCTGTTGCGCCATCAGCGGCAGGCGCAGCCGTTCGATGTTCGGCCGGTCCATGGTCAGGCAGATCAGGCCGCGCCCGTGCTTGGCCATGAAATTGACCGCTTCCGGCGTGGCGCAGGAGGCGGGGATCACCAGATCGCCCTCATTCTCCCGGTCCTCGTCATCGACGAGGATGAACATCCTGCCCTGACGCGCCTCTTCGATGATCTCTTCGGCCGTCGACAGGTATTTGTGAAACTCGGACGTCATTCCTGCCCCGCGAGCCGGGCGACATAGCGCGCCAGCATATCGATTTCGAGATTGACCGCATCGCCCTCCGTCAGCCCGCCGAAGGTGGTGGCGGTCTGGGTGTGGGGGATGATGTTGACGCCGAAGCGGTTGCCCTCGACCTCGTTGACGGTCAGCGACACGCCGTCGATGGCGACGGAGCCCTTCGACGCGATGTATTTGGCGAGGGTGGCCGGCGCCTCGAAGGTCAGGCGCAGCGACTCGCCCTCCGGGCGGACCGACACCAGCCGGCCGACGCCGTCGACATGGCCGGACACGATGTGGCCGCCCAACTCGTCGCCGACCTTCAGCGCGCGTTCCAGATTGACCCGCGTCCCCGGCTCCCAGCCGTCGAGCGTGGTCTTCGACAGGGTTTCCCCCGAGGCCTGGATGACGTAGGTCCCCGGTCCCTTTTCGATGACCGTCAGACAGACGCCGTTATGGGCGATGGACGCCCCGATCGCGATCGTCTCCGTGTCGAAGGCGGTCTCGATGGTGAACCGGGTGTCGCCCTGCCGCTCCACGGCCCGGACGCGCCCGACATCGGTGATGATTCCGGTGAACATGCGGCGAATTTAGCAGGTTTCGCGGCCAGGGGAAGCCGGCGCGAGACCTCGGCGGACGCAACGGTCTGTTGCGTGGGACAAACTGATGGTTTCAGCCGGCGATCCGGCGGTAGCTCTCGGCCAGATCGGCCCCGGCGTCGCGGACGGAGGTGCGCTCGAAGCGCGCCATGGCGGCCAGCGCCCCGACTCCGAAGCCGGCGACCGCCGGCAGTCCGTCGCCGCCGATCAGCGAGGCGGCGCGAAACCACTCCAGCCGGTCGACCAGGCCGGCGCCGAGCAGGGCGCCGGCCACCGCCGCGCCGCCTTCGACCAGAAGGCGGGTGATGCCGCGGGCGGCGAGCGCGGTCAGTGCGGCGGCGGGATCGACGCGGCCATCGCCGTCGGCGGCGGCCGGAACGATCTCCACCCCCAGGGCGGCCAGCGCCCCGGCCCGCATGGGGTCGGGAGAGGGGCCGGTGACGACCCAGGTCGGGATGCGGCGGGCGCCGGTGGCGAGCTTCGCCGTCGCCGGCAGGCGCAGGCCGCTGTCCATCACCACCCGCACCGGGCTGCGGTCCTCCAGGCCGGGCAGGCGGCAAGTCAGCTCGGGATCGTCGGCCAGGGCGGTGCCGATGCCGACCAGGATGGCGTCATGCCCGGCGCGCAGCCGGTGGCCCCAGGCGCGCGCGGTCGGGCCGGTGATCCATTGCGATTCGCCGGTCGCGGTGGCGATGCGGCCGTCCAGCGTGCTGGCGATCTTGCAGGTGACCAGCGGGCGGTTCCGCGTGATCCGGTTGAAGAACCCCTCGTTGAGGGCCAGCGCCTCGGCCTCGCACAGGCCGGTGGTCACGGCGATGCCGGCATCGCGCAGCCGGGCCAGCCCGCCGCCGGCGACCCGAGGGTCGGGATCCTGGCAGGCGACGACGACGCGGGCCACCCTGGCCTCGACCAGCGCCAGGGCGCAGGGCGGCGTCCTGCCATAATGATTGCAGGGCTCCAGCGTGACATAGGCGGTGGCGCCTTCCGCTCCACCGGAACATGCGCGGGCGCGGGCCAGCGCCTCGGTCTCGGCATGGGGGCGGCCGCCGGGCTGTGTCCAGCCGCGTCCGATGACCGCGCCGTCGCGGACCAGCACGCAGCCGACCGCCGGATTGGGCCAGGTCCGCCCCAGCCCGCGTCCGGCGAGCGCCAGGGCGGCGCGCATATGGCGCAGGTCGGTCTCCGGATCGGGCAAGGCGGGCAAGGTGGGGCGCTTTATCAGCTGCCAGGGCCCTTGCCCTTGGTGTCCTTGGCGGAGAAGCGGCCGACGTTGCCCATCATCTGTTCCAGGAAGCCCATCTCGCGGCCGGCGGTGGGGGTGGAGCGCTCCACCAGATCGATGTCCTGGCCGTTCGACTTGTCCAGCGTCTTGATTTCGCGCAGGACGCCGTTGTTGTCGAAATGGGCGACGACGACGCGGCGCTCCGTCACCTCCGGCTCGAAGAAGGCGGTCTTCTCGGTCTTCTGCCCGATATAGTACCAGACATTCGGATCGAAGGTGCCGACCGAGGTCGGCGTGCCCAGCACCGCGGCGACGTCGTCGCGCCGGCTCTGGCCCGGCTGGAGCTCCGCCACCAGCTGCGGGTCCGTCAGGTTGCCGCGGGTGGCGACGATGGGCGAGCAGCCGGCGGCGGCGAGGCCGGCGAACAGGATGCTGCCCAGCAGGACGGTGTGGATGACGGGGCGCGGGGCGGAAAAGTTCGATCTGGTCATGATGCTCGGGCTATGATGGAGCCGGCGGGGCATGGCGGCCGACCACGGCTGTGGACGTCTCCAGGCCGGGACAATCGCACCGGCCGCTTCGCCCTGTCAACGAGACTCCGAGTCGGGGAAGGGCTGGCCTTAAGTGTCGGGACGTTTTATCGGCGATCTGCTTGGCCGTCTGGGCCGCCGCGACCGCACCGCCGCCGCGGTGGGCGGGCTGTTCACCGCCATCGTCGCCCAGGCCCGCGAGCCGGGCTTCTACCGCGCGCTGGCCGTGCCCGACACGCTCGACGGGCGGTTCGAGATGATGGCGCTGCATCTGCTGCTGGTCATGCGCCGGCTGAAGGGGCAGGGGGCGGAGGCGGCGAAACTGTCGCGGCGCCTCTATGAGACGATGGTCGATGATTTCGAGAAATCGCTGCTGGAGATGGGAGCCGGCGACAGCGGCATCGCCCGGCGGGTCAAGACGATGGCGCGCGGCATGGCCGGGCGGATCCGCGCCTATGACGAGGCGCTGGCCGACCCCGACGAGGGCCGGCTGGAGATCGCGCTGGACAACAATCTCTATGGCACGGTGGACCCGGTGCCGGAGGGCGTGCTGCCGGCCATGGCCGCCTATGCCCGCGCCTGCGCCGGTACGCTCGACGCCCAGCCGCTGGAGTCGCTGCTGCGGGGCGAGGTCCGCTTCGCACCGGTGCCGGGCTGAGCCTCGCACCATGAAGCGCACACTATATATGAAGAGTGCTGCCGCTTAATCTGAAGGGCTCCGCCACGCCTGCGACGCATCAGGCCTTGCCTTTGCACTCCGGCGGCGGCATGTGACTCGGGAGAGCGGGCGCCCGTAGCGCCATGTCATTTTGTTTTCGACCGGAAAGTCTTTCGCCATGAGCCCAGTGAACGGTGCGGGGAGCGGCGCCCCGCCGGCCCCCGAATTCTCGCGCGTCGTCCATGCCGACACCGTGCGCCGCGCCGACGTGACCGAAACCATCGAGGCGACGGAGGCGGAGCGCCGCGCGCTCGCCGAGCGGCTGGAGCTGGAGTCGATCGGCGGCCTGAGGGCCACGGTGAGGCTGCGCGCGGTGCGCGGCGGCCAGATGATCCGGGTGTCCGGAAAGCTGGAGGCCGAGGTCGTCCAGACCTGCGTCGTCACGCTGGAGCCGGTGCCGGCCCAGGTCAGCGAGAGTTTCGAGGCGCTGTTCGCCCCGCCGTCGATGGTGGAGGAGGTAGGGCTTGAGATCGATTTCGATCCCTCCCTGTCGGACGAGGACATTCCCGAGCCGATGGAGAACAACCGAATCGATATCGGCGAGCTGACGGCCCAGCACCTGTCGCTGGGATTGGACCCCTATCCCCATGCCGACGGCGTGGAGTTCGAGGGGTATCGCGAGCATGATGACGGAGAACCGGAGGAACAGGCGGTGGCGGAGGAGCCCGAAAAGCCGAACCCCTTCGCCGTTCTGCAACAATTGAAGCGGCGAGACTGACAGCGGTCTTGCGTCCGTCCCGGTTCCTTGTATAAGGGCCGGCGTTTCCACCCCCACCAATGAGCGGCGCGGGGTTGCGAAATGGGGGTTGTTCGGGCTTGCCCTTCGGGAGCATTTGCCTTATTGAATGCCGCTCGCTCTGGGCGGCCCCTGTTCGGGCCGCCTTTTCCAATGAAGAGAGTTTACGGTCATGGCTGTTCCGAAGAAGAAGACCTCCAAGTCGCGGCGCAACATGCGTCGTTCGCACCACGCTCTGCCGACCTCGGCCTACAACGAGTGCCCGAACTGCGGCGAGCTGAAGCGTCCGCACCATGTCTGCGGGTCTTGCGGCCATTACGACCAGCGTGAAGTGGTTCAGAGCGGCACCGCGGCCGCTTGATCCGCAACACGTTGTCTGAGGTCCCGTCGATCGGGGGCGCCAGCCGCCCCTGCCGCGGTCCTAGCCGGGGAGCCTGTGCGCGGTGAGCCAGCGCCTGACCATCGCTCTGGATGCCATGGGGGGCGATCTCGGCCCCGACATGGTCGTTGCCGGTGCGGACATCGCACGGGAACGCCATCCCGACGTGCGTTTTCTGCTGTATGGCGACCAGCAGCGGATCGAACCGCTGCTGAACCAGCGGCCGGCGTTGAAGGCGGTGGCGGAAATCCGCCACACCGCCGACTTCGTCGCCGGTGACGCCAAGCCGGCGGTGGCGTTGCGCGCCGGGCGCCAGTCGAGCATGCGGCTCGCCATCGACGCCGTCGCGGCGGGCGACGCCGCCTGTGTGGTTTCGGCGGGGAACACCGGCGCCCTGATGGCGATGGCGAAATTCGTGCTGAAGACGCTGCCGGGCATCGACCGGCCGGCGATCGCCTCCTTCTTCCCGACTCAACGGGGTGAGAGCGTGATGCTGGATCTCGGCGCCAACGCCGAATGCCAGCCCGAGAATCTCGTCCAGTTCGCCGTGATGGGGGCCGTTTTCGCGCGTGCCATCCTCGGCCTGCCGGAACCGTCGATCGGCGTGCTGAACATCGGCTCGGAAGACATGAAGGGCAACGAGGTGGTGCGCGCCGCGGCGGCGAGCCTGCGCGCGATGCCGCTTCCCGGCCGCTTCCATGGCTTCGTCGAGGGCAACGACATCGGTCTGGGCACGGTCGACGTCATCGTCACCGACGGCTTCACCGGCAATGTCGCGCTGAAGACGGCGGAGGGGACGGCGAAGCTGTTCTCCGAGTTCCTGCGCCGCACCTTCGCGACCTCCTGGCTGGCGCGGATCGGCTATCTGCTGGCGCGCGGCGCCTTCAAGCGCTTCCGCGAGCGGATCGACCCGCGCCGCTACAACGGGGCGATGTTCCTCGGTCTGCGCGGCGTCTGCGTGAAGAGCCATGGCGGCACCGACGCGGTCGGCTTCGCCAATGCCGTGGCGGTCGCCATCAATCTGGCGACGCACGGTTTCAATGAACGCATCAAGGAGGAGATGGGGCGCATGGCCGACGCGACCCCTCTTCCCGACACGAAGGCGGCGGCGGGCTGAACCATGGTCATGCGTTCCCGAGTTCTCGGTTGCGGCTTCTTCCTGCCGTCCAATGTCGTCACCAACCAGGATCTGGAACAGCGGGTGGATACGTCGGACGAATGGATCGTCCAGCGCACCGGCATCAGGTCCCGCCACATCGCCGCCGAGGGGGAGAAGACCTCCGACCTCGCCATCGCCGCGGCGATCCGCGCGCTGGAGCATGCCGGGGTCGCGGCGGACAGCATCGACTGCATCCTGCTGGCCACCACCACGCCGGACAACACCTTCCCGGCCACCGCCACCAGGGTGCAGGCCGCCCTGGGGACACGGGGCTTCGCCATGGACATCCAGGCGGTCTGCGCCGGCTTCGTCTATGCCCTGTCGGTCGCCGACAATTTCCTGCGCAGCGGTCAGGCGCGCCGCGCCCTGGTGATCGGGGCGGAGACCTTCTCCCGCCTGCTGGACTGGAACGACCGCACCACCTGCGTGCTGTTCGGCGACGGCGCCGGCGCCATCGTGCTGGAGGCCTATGAGGCCAAGGGCGACTCGACCGACCGCGGCGTGCTGTCCACCCATCTTCATTCCGACGGCAACCAGTACGACCTGCTCTATGTCGATGGCGGCGTGTCCACCACCGGCACCATCGGTCATGTCCGCATGCATGGGCAGGAGATTTTCCGCCATGCCGTCTCCAAGCTGTCGGCGGTGGTCGAGGAGGCGCTGGCCGCCAACGGGCTGGAGTCGGCCGACATCGACTGGATGGTTCCGCACCAGGCGAATCGCCGCATCATCGACGGGCTGGCCCGCAAGATGAAGCTGTCGCCGGAAAAGGTGGTGCTGACGGTCGACCGTCACGGCAACACCTCCGCCGCCTCGATCCCGCTGGCGCTGGGCGAGGCGGTGGCCGATGGCCGCATCAAGCGCGGCGATCTGATCCTGATGGAGGCCATCGGCGGCGGGCTGACCTGGGGGTCGGCGCTGATTCGCTGGTAAGGTGCTGGAAGCGGCCCGCCAGTCTTTCCCCCTTGATGCCGCACCGCACCGCCGTCCGCGCCTCCGCCGGGCGGGTGCGGCTGCCAAGCTTTTGAATTGACGGACCTTCTTTCCCCGGATTACCGTCTTGCCAACGGTTGCGGGGGGAGGTCGAACAATGTCGCAAAATACCGTCACGCGCGCTCAGTTGAGCGAAGCCGTCTATCAGGAAGTCGGTCTGTCACGCAACGAATCGGCCGACCTGGTCGAAACCGTTCTGGACGAGATTTCCGACGCCCTCGCCAGGGGGGAGATGGTGAAGATCTCCTCCTTTGGCAGTTTCCAGGTCCGCCAGAAGGGGGAGCGGGTCGGCCGCAACCCCAAGACCGGGGAAGAGGTGCCGATTCTGCCGCGCCGGGTTCTGGTGTTCCGTGCCAGCCATGTGCTGAAACACCGGATCAACGAGGTTCAGGAGGGTGGCGGGGCGCCGACGCCTGCGCGGGCGCTGTCCTGATACCGGCTGTCGTCGATGATGCGGACGCCCTGTCCATCGCCGTGCCGTGCCGTTCCCCGGGCCACCGCATCCGCCTGCCGGTTGGTGGCCTGAGCCTGCCATGAAATCGGCCACCGCCTATCGCACCATCAGCGAGGTGTCGACCGACCTCAATGTGCCCCAGCATGTGCTGCGGTTCTGGGAAACCAAGTTTCCCCAGGTCCGCCCGCTGAAGCGCGGCGGTGGCCGGCGCTATTACCGGCCGGAGGATGTCGAGCTTCTGCGGCGGATCCAGGCGCTGTTGTATCAGGACCGCTACACCATCAAGGGTGTGCAGCGCCTGCTGAAGGAAGGGCGCATGTCCGACCCGACGCCGCCGGTGCCGGAGGACATCGACGATGGCGCGGAGGTCGCGGAGTTTGGTGAAGGGGCTGGCGGCGACGAGGCCGATGACGGCGGTGATGTGGATCATCCGGCCCTGTCGGACGCCTTGCGGCACGAGATCACCATGGTGGTGGACGAGCTGAGATCGCTGCGGTCGGTGCTGTCTCGGCTGTCCGAAAGCGGGGCCAAAAAAAGCTGAAAAAAGATCACGGGAGATGTTGCATCGGCGAAAGTCCACGGCTATAGTCCCGTTCCCTTCCGGAGCCAAGCCGCAAGCACTGCGGTGAAGTTGACGGAGCGTAGCGCAGCCTGGTAGCGCATCAGACTGGGGGTCTGGGGGTCGCAGGTTCAAATCCTGTCGCTCCGACCAGTTCCGGAGGGATCGAAAAGCCTTGGAACCTTATGGTTCCAAGGCTTTTTCTTTGCTTATCGCTAGAGGCTGCCCAGGAGGGGCCGCGAACGCCCGTGTGGCGAGCGAGAGGCGCCCGATTGGGCGGCACAGCCCCGGCCACCGTGTCGCGCCACTGCGCTCGGGTGTTCACCACCGGGACATCGTCGATCTTGGTCGTGGAGGGCGGCGAGCGCCGCTCCTGCCGCATGCGCCATGTCCGATCATTGTCGACGCCGGCACCGGCGTGCCCCGCCCGATTCGGATGTTGACCGCGTCCAACACCGTCATCAGCCGAGCGCCCCCGGACGGCGACGGGTGGAACGGCCCCTCCTTGCCCACATGGAGACCCTTCTCCATGGCGATGAAGACCTTCTTCCCCCAGGATCCCATCCGCCACCGGGACAGGCGGTCGGCCATGCCGGCGCCCTCCTGGCAGAAGGCGATCAGGGTGGATTTGTTCCCCGGCCGCTCCAGCGCCAGTTCGATGTCCTGGGTGATGTGGTCGTCGCCGAAGCGGTAGCCGCACACTCCGCGCCCTTCTGGGTCGGTTGGCGGTCTTGCCGTACGTCCTGGAGCTGATCGACATGCGCCCGAATGACGGCGTTGGACGCGGTGCGGTCATCGTCCCGCTTCACCAGCCGCCGGATGATGTCCGCACCGGCGGCTGGCCGGGATGCGATGAACCCTCCCGCGATCAAAGCTCTCCGCGAAAGGCGCGTTGGGAGAGGGAGGCGAAGAGATCATCACCGAATGAGGGATTGCGAGACAATTTGACATGGATCGACCTGTATACGGCTGCAAAGCGCTCCTGTTCGACCAGCGCCGGGATCATAAACGGGATCGGCCTAAGGGTTTCGATGTTGATATTGGCTCTGGCCGTCTCTGGTGCTTGGTCTTGAAACACTTGCTTCCAATAACGGAGCGCATATTCGACAAACTCTGGAACAAGAATCTCGGATTTAGGTGTGATACCGATAACGCTGTCAGGAAAATATGTTTCCTGACCCAAAATGGCGGTCTCGCCAATCGTTGCGCCAACGATTGCAATGACAACCGTTCCCTGCGGAAATACTTTGCTAACTTTTGTGCCATTTTCGTTTAGCGTCTGTGTCCATTTCGTGAGATAGCCGTGGGCTTTTGAAATGTCCCCGGTCTGAGAGTCCGACTCGGAATCGGCAAAGCTGTGTCTATGTTCGAGCCACCCGTCTTGAGAGCAGTTTGACGCTGGCGATGAAGACCCAGGCGACGGCACTCTCGACGGTGGCCTCGAAGTCCTTGGCGAGGCGGCGATTGCGGTTAAGCCAAGCGATTGTACGCTCAACGACCCACCGCCGAGGCAGCAGTTCAAAGCCTTTGGCGGCGTCGGACCGCTTGACGATCTCCAGCGTCCATGTCCCGATCTGAGCCAAAGCGGTTTCCAGCTTGGGTCCAGCGTAGCCGCCGTCCGCGAAGACGTGGCGAAGCCAGGGGAAGAGCGTGCGAACGGAGGCGAGGAGCGCCGGGGCGCCATCACGGTCCTGGATGTCGGCGGCATGAACGATGGCGGCGACCAGCAAGCCATTGGTGTCGGTCAACACATGCCGCTTGCGCCCCTTGATGCACTTGCCCGCGTCGTAGCCACGGGGGCCACCTGCTTCCGTCGTCTTGACCGACTGGCTGTCGATCACCCCCGCTGTCGGGCTGGCCTCCCGTCCCATGCTTTCCCGAACCATCGCCACCAAGGCGTGATTGATCGTCTCCCAGGTCCCATCGTCGCGCCAGCGGTAGAAATAGCGCTGGACCGTCGTCATCGGCGGGAAATCCTTCGGCAGTTGCCGCCACTGGCACCCGGAGGTCGCCAGAAAGAGGATGCCGTTCACGATCTCGCGCACGTTGACCGTTCGCGGCCGTCCCAAGCGTCGAGCCGCCGGGAGGAGTGGTTCGAGCACCGCCCACTCCGCGTCCGTCGTGTCGCTTGAATACCTCAATCCTTTTCGCTGATACTGCGCTCGGGTGATTTCAGTCCACATTGTCTTGTCATTCGTCATGCTTCGCAACATCGATCGAATCACAAGAGACTGAAATCACTCAATTCTTTTCGGGTCAGGCTCTAAGGACGTAACTGCTCACGGGGCTGGCGAAATGGGTTGCGCGGGGTGCTGGAATATGAGTCAACGTCGGGATGGAGAAACCGCCGCGCCATCGCCTGAGTGATGCCGAGAAGGACGCCCTGCTTTTGGAGCAGGCGGCGTTGATCGAGCGTCTGGCCGCGCGGATCACGGAACTCGAGGCGCTGGTCGGCAAGCCGCGCAAGACGTCGTCGAATTCCCACACGCCGCCTTCACAGGACGGCCCCGGCCGCCCCGGCTCGAAGGCGGCGGCCACGCGCCGGCGCAAGCCGCGACCATCGCGTCCCGGCGTGTCGCGCCCGCTGAGCGAGGAGCCGGACAAGACGGATCGGCGTCTGGCCGAGAGCTGCCCCCATTGCGGGACGGCGGTATCGGCGATGCCCCAGCGCTGCCGACACCGCTACGATCACATCGATCTTCCGGTCATCCGCCCGATGGTGACACGGGTGGAACTGTTCGGTGGTCGCTGTGGCGATTGCGGGCGGCGCTACCGGGCGGAGCCTCCGGCTTTGATGCCGCCGGGCACACCGTTCGGCCCCGGCATCCGGGCGTTGCTGGCCTACCTTCACCACAGCCACCACGTCGGCTTCGAGCGTCTGTCGCGGATGCTGAAAGAGGTGTTCGGGCTGACCATCTCAGAAGGCGCCATCGCCAACAGCTTCCGGCGGATGGGGGGGGCGTTCGACACGGCCCGCGCGGCGATCAAGGCCAAGCTGTTGACCGCGCCGGTCATCGCGTCCGACGAAACCACCACGCGGGTGAATGGCGTCACCCAGTGGCAGTGGGTCTTCCACTCCGACAAGGCGGTGCTGCACGACATCGTCCCCAGCCGGGCCCGGAGCGTCGCGGCGCAGCTTCTCGGTGACCATCGGCCCGAGGTCTGGGTCTCCGACCGCTATGCCGGGCAGCAGGAATTGGGGCGCGTCCATCAGGTCTGCCTGGCCCATGTCCTGCGCGATGTCCAGTACGCCATCGACTGCGGCGACACCGTCGTCGCTCCCAAAATCCGCGACCATCTGCGCTGGGCCATCCGCATCGGCAAGCGGCGCCCCGCCTCGAAGGACAGCACGCTCGCCGCTTACGCCGCCAGAGCCGATCGGGGCCTTGATGTCCTGCTCGGCGTTCCCGCCGCCCATCCCGCCGGACGCGACCTGCAGCGCCAGATCAAGGCGTGGCGCGGCAAGTTCTTCGTCTTCCTCACCGACCGCCGCGTCCCGCCAACCAACAACGGCAGCGAGCGGGAAATCCGGCCCTCCGTCATCTTCCGCAAGGTCACCAACGGCTTTCGATCAACCTGGGGGCCGGGCATCCACGCCGGCTATCGATCCGTCACCGGGACTGCCCGCTTGCAGGGCCAGTCCGCCTGGACCGCCATCCGCGACCTCGTCGATGGCACCTTCGCTGTCGCCGAAGCACCCGCGCTGCCAGCCACCTGAGCAATTACCTAAGGACGGCGGCTTTATCGCGGTGTGGCAATCCTACGATCCGGCAACTGGGTGGGATGTCTTGGGGCGGGTATTCAAGGCGGACGGCAGCGCCGGCAAACAGTTCCTGTCAGGCGACATCCCAATTTGGGCTCTTGGAAATTTTGTGTGGATGAGTAGAAGGTGTTTGGGGATGTGATGTTCGCGTTAGGCGTGAGCCAAGACCCGACTGCGTAGGAGATCGAAGCCGGCACGGCCGTACATATCCCGCTTGATGACCTTGAGCCGATTGACGTGGCCCTCGACTTGCCCGCTACTCCACGGCTCGGTGAGCGCGGCGCGCACGGCGTCCTCGTCGCGCCGGATGCCGGCGGCGAACGGCCCCAGGGCACTGGCCTCCGCCTCACGCAGCCAGCCGTCGAACATGGTCGGCGTCTTGTCCTTCACCATCGTCGTGAAGCGGCTGATCAGGTCGGCGGCGGTGGCGATGGCGGGCGAGCGGTCCCGCAAGGAGACGACGAACTGGCGGTCCTCCTCGGAAAGCACGTCGAGGTCGACGGTTAGCAGGCGCACTGCCCGCCGAGGCGTCGGTGGCTCCGTAACTCTGGTCGCCGCCGAGTGACGCCTCGGTCCTGTGGATTTTCTGAGGCTCGGGTCCTCTCGCCGCCGCTGCATCGCCCAGTTCCGCACAACGGAATATTGTCCGGCAAAGCCCTGGCCCTTGAGGTCGCGCCAGAGCGCTGCCCCATTGTGACACCCGGCTTGCCAACGCTCCTCCAGATGGGCGCGATACGGGTCGAGGATGCTGGTCGCGCGAGCGGCATGGCGCCATGTCGGTGCATGGCCGGCCCGCAACCAGCGGCGCACCGTCTTGCGTTCGATCCCGGTGGTGCGGGCAATGGCTTTCAGCGCCATGCCCTGTTCACGCAAGCGCGCAACTTCGGCGAAGCGGGCGTCGCGGCGCTCCTGCGCAGCCCGCGACCGCCGCTCTGCGGCTCGCAACGGCCGTTCGGTTTCGGATGCAGTGGCTGGTCCCGAGTTGTTCTCCTCCAGCGTCAGCGGTTCCGGTTTCAGGGCGGCCGTTTGAGCGGCCTCGCGCAGATCGCGGTGATGATGCTCGAGAACCCCGCGCAGGGCGTCGCTCGCGTTTCGCAGCAAATGCCACCGGTCCGCGACCTGGATCGCTTCGGGAGCACCACGGGCGGCCCCCTCGGCGTAGGCGCCGGCGCGGTCACGGGCGACGACGGAGATGCCGGGGTGCATCATGAGCCATGCCGCCAAGGTGTCGGCACTGCGGTCGGGCAACAGGTCGATGACCCGCCGACGCTCCAGATCGCACAGGATCGTGCCGTAGCGATGCCCCTTACGCCAAGCCCAATCGTCCACGCCCAGCACAGTGACCGGAGGGATCGGCTTGGTTCCGCCGGCGCGAACGCGATGCAACAGCGTCGTTCGGCTGATCGGCATTCCCATCGCCGTGGCATGACGGGCGCCAGGGTTGCCGCCTAGTACTACAGCCGGTCCTTATCGGTTTGGGTGCGTCGTTTCCAATGGGAGCGCCGTGCTCGCTGTTGGTGGCGTCTTCGCCAGATGGACCAATCGATAATGGCGGTGGGTGGCGCGGGGGGCCGGCCGATCAAGGCGACCAGGAGGGCGCGGATCTCGGGCACGGTCAAGGGCAGAAGATCGGCGGACAGGTCGAGTTGATCCTCTCCCCCCGATGGCCGCCGTGCGCACGACGGTGAGAAAGGCCAGGGCCAGCATGGCCAAGGTGACGTGGCGGTGCCAGCCGGTCCACGAGCGCACCTCGTACTGGTCGAGCCCGACCTCGCCCTTCGCCGCCTCGAAGCAGGACTCGATGGTCCAGCGCGACCCGGCGACCCGGACCAATGTGGCGACCGGCGTGCCTTCCGGGGCGAAGGTCAGATAGTAGGTGAGTTTGTCCGGCTCGGCGATGGAGCGGCGCACCAGCAGACCGCGGCACCAGCCCTCGCGCAGGGAAGCGTAGGTTTTGTGCGCCCAGTCGTAGAGGCGTGGCCCCTTGGCTCCGTCGCCAGCACTCAACCGCTGCCAGTCGGTGGCGGTGAAGCCGGTCGTCCGCTCCTTGACCGTATCGAAGCCCATGGGCGCGCGCTGTTTGCTGGTGATCGCCAGCACGTAGCCCAGCGGTTGGCGCTCCAGCCATAGCCGCAGCGCGTAGTCCCCGCCGTAGACGGAGTCGGCGGTCACCCAGCGGCAGGGCAGGCCGGCTGCCACGGCGCGCTCCAGCATCGCCCGCCCCAGTTTCGGCTTGGTGGCGAAGCCGACGGCGTTGGGGACGCCGGCCATCCGTCGGCGTTCGTCGTTGCCAGCCCAGTCCTCGGGCAGATAGAGAGCGCGGTCGACCAGCACCCGGCCGCGTCGGCTGGCGTAGCCGAGGAAGACGCCGATCTGGCAGTTTTCGATACGTCCGGCGGTGCCGGAATACTGCCGCTTCACCCCGACCGAGCGGGTGCCCTTCTTGACGAAGCCGGTTTCATCGAGGACCAGCACGGCCTCATCGTCGCTCAACCGTTCGATGACATAGGCCTGGAGGTCGTCGCGGACGGCGTCGGCATCCCAACGGGTCCGGGCCAGGAAATCCTGCATCGCCGCCGGCGAGCAATCCCCGGCGGCTTCGGCCAACTGCCAGCCATTCTTGCGATCCAGCGGCGCCAAAAGACCTCTCACGTAACGCAGAGCCCGTTGGCGACCGGCCGCGCTGTAGAAGGACCTCAATCCGCCGACCAGCCCTTCCAGGGCATCGGACCATTCCGCCGCTTCCGTCATCTCGGTCATGCTCGGACCCTCCAGTCGGTTCCAAGCTCAACAGGCCGCCCGGCCGCATATTCCGTCTTTCGCGACCGGCTGTAGTACTAGGGCCTGTTGACATTCATCGTGTTACCAAGACGGTAGCGACGAGGTTAATGGCAGCGGCGAAGCTTGTATCAGTTTTGTCGTATCGTGTGGCGATGCGTCGGAATTCTTTGATTTTGCAGAAGAAGTTCTCGACCAGATGGCGCCATTTGTACATCTCGGCGTCGTGGGGAATCGGGGGAGATCGGTTGGCCTTGGACGGAATGACGGCGACCGCGCCTCGCTCGGCGATCAAGATACGGATGGCGTTGCTGTCGAAGGCTTTGTCAGCCAGCAAGGCGGAGAATTCGATACCGTCCAGCACCGGTTCGACGCCGACGCTGTCATGTCGCTGGCCCGGCAGCAGGATGAAGCGCCCAAGGTTCCCCAACGCATCGACGACGGCCAGGATCTTGGTCGTCAGCCCGCCACGAGAGCGACCGATGGCCTGAGCCTGAGTCCCCCCCTTGCGCCGGTACCGTGCTGATGCACCCGGACAATCGTGCCATCAATGATCGCGTACTCGAAGTCCGCGTCGCTCGATAAAGCGGCGAAGACCTCGTCGAAGACACCGGCCTTGGCCCATCGGCGATAGCGCTGGAACACCGAGTTCCAATTGCCGAACGCTGCAGGCAAGTCCCGCCAGGGCGCTCCAACGCGGACGATCCACAGGACCGCCTCCAAAAACAGGCGATTGTCCGCTGCCGAGCGGCCAGGGTCGCCCACTTTGCCGGGAAGAAGCGGCGCTATCCGCTCCCACTGATCATCTCGCAATACAATCCGATCCAAGGCCACCTCCCTTTTGGTAGCCTTGAATCAAATTTCTACGACCACCGGAAGCCTCTTCTCAACGCGAATGTCAACAGGCCCTAGTGCCAAGCCGATGGACCGGTGCACCGAGCGCAGCCGGTCGGTCTGCCGGCCTCGCCGTTGCGCGATGCCCGGCAATGACTCGGCAAAGGTCCGCCGGGAACAGGTCGGCGCCGTGCAACGGAAACGACGGACCCGGACCAGCAGGACGGTGGGGCGGCCGAAACACGCGAGGTCGCCGAGGCTGCGCCAGTAGGAACCGTGAATCCGCCGAGATGGCGTCCCACACGCGGTACAGGGAGCCGACACCGTCGTCTGCTGTGCGCGCAACGTGATGCGTGGGGAGCCATGGTCGATCTGGTCAATGATATGGAGACCAGGAAGAAAGCCAATCGAATGCAGGGAAAGGTTCAAGGAGAGGACCGTGTCAAGGATACGCTTCCTCTCATATAGCGATCCGCAAACTTCGAAGGGCTCCGCCTACTTTCGACTGCTTCGGGCTGCAACCTCAACCCCTGATTGATCACACAAAATTTCCAAGAGCCCAGTTCGGGATGTCGTTTGACAGACGTCCCGCGCCTGACCGGCGGAGTAGTGCTACAGCCAGGCGGCGAACGTGGTGTCGGGCCGCCCTTAGGACAGGGCGGATTTCGGGTTGGTGTCGAGGAGCAGTTCCAGAGGGTCGCCATCGGCGCGGGCGGGCACCATGTCCAACCCGCTCTTGGTATCCAGGCGCAGGCCAAGCCGCCCGCGGCACGCCCTCGACGGAGGTGACGTGCAGGTCCGGCGCGCCGCCCTGGGTGCAGTTGGGCAATCGGGTGTTGTCCTCGTCGCCGGAGCTGGGAAGCGCCTGTCGCACCCTGTCCAACCAGGACCATGCCCCCATTGGGGCAAAGCTGGCGACCGGCGGCACGGTTATTCGTGTCCGATCAGCGGTTTCCATCGTCCACCGCATTCGCCTCAGGCGATTCCCTTCAGCGTATCACCACAAACACTTGGAGAAAATCTCTCGATGATGCATTTTATAAGTAGGTTATATGAGAATTCCCAACTGCTTCCGGAGGAGCGATGGTCAGGGAATGACCGCAACGCTGCATGATTGCGTGATCCGGTTCTGGCGGGAAACGGGCACTGCCCGGAAAGTTGCCGGCACTGGATTCCTGGCGATCGGAGTCGATGGCCAGACCTATGCTCTGACCTGCGCCCATGTGGCGAATCTGGCGCTTGGGCGCAACCTGACCGAGGACAGCCCGACACAAGAAGGCGGCATCGTCACCGTTGATCTGATGGGGCGTGGCATCGTCACCGCGTCGGACGACTATACCGCCCGCATTTGGCCGCTCCACCCCGCCCCCGACGCCAACGGTCTCTGCCCCCGTTGATCCGACTTTTTCCCACAACGACGCCCTGGGAGTTCCCATGCCTACCCGTCTCGTCCGTTACGAACTCGCCGCCGGCGGCAATGTCGTCGTCGAGGAAGCCGTCACCGACCAGGGCGGTCTGGTCGGAGTCGGCGATGTGGTCGAGGCGTCGCGCCAGCGCTTCGAGGAGGCGCTGGCCGGCATCCGTCCGGCGACCGCCGCCGTGCTGGAGCATGTGGCCTCCCTGGTGGACGGGCCGGACACCGTGGCGCTCGAACTGGGCTTCTCGCTGAAGGGCGAGGTCGGCGCGGTCATCGCCAAGACGGCGGCGGAAGGCTGCTTCAAGCTCACCATGACCTGGAAGAGGACCGGCGCCTGACCGGCAAACAACAAAAGCTCCCGTATCGTGAGGATCGCCCGCTCGATGAAACAGGATGACGGATTGGAAAGCGCCCTGCTGGCGCGGGTGGCCGCGTGCAACTTCGACGCGACCATCCTCGACACCAACGACCTCAGCACCATCCGCGGCAGCAGCCTGATCGCGCTGCGTTTTCCCGAGCGGATCGTGCAGCGGCTGGAGCGGGAGCGTCCCGACCTCCAGGTCTCGGCCATCGCGTCCGGCGCGTCGGAGCTTCTGTTCCGCTTCGCCTCCCTGCCGGGGGCGACGGAGGCGGTCGAGGCGGCGCTGCGCCGCACGCTGCGCGGCGCCGGCGATCCGGCGAGCTGGCCCTGGACGCTGTTCACCTATGTGTGGGCGGTGGAGGGGCCGGACGACGGCGCCGGCCGGGACTTCGTCAAACGCCTGCGCCGGCTGACCGCCCGCTGCAACACGCTGCAATATCGACAGCCGACGATCGTTCTGCCGCCCTTCCACAGCGACGCGGAGCGGCGGGCGCGGGATGGCAAGACCGATGCGGCCAGCGTCGTTTGCAGCCTTGACGGGGTGCGCCCGGCCACGCCCGGCCTACGCCAGAAAAGCAAGGCCGTGTCCGCCAGCGTGCGCTGGCGGCGTGGCTTTGGCGTAAAGGCCAAAGAGCTGTTCTATGAGGCGGAGCTTAAGGACATCGGTTACCGGTCCGCGCTGCCCTTCGCCGGGGAATTCTCCGATCTGGCGCCGACCGCCGACGAACGGAGAACCCGCGACATTCCGGACTCGCTGACCGGCAAGATGGCCCTGATCTATCTGGACGGCAACGGCTTCGGACAAAGGCGGCAGGCGGAGGGACGGACGGCGGCCGGGCTGCGCGCCTTTTCCGAGGATGTGAAGGCCAAGCGCCGCGACCTGCTGCACGAGGTGCTGACCGCGCTGGACGATCTTCCCGGCATGATCCATCCGGGCGACGAGCGGACCCGCCAATGCGTGCGGTTTGAAACCCTGCTGTGGGGTGGGGATGAGGTGATGTGGGCGCTGCCCGCCTGCTGCGCCTGGGCGGTGATGGGGGTGGTGCAGGCCCATTTGAACGACCGGAACCGCTGGGGCGAGCTGACCCACGCCGCCGGACTGCTGATCGCCCCCTACAAGGCCCCGATCACGCATCTGACGGCGCTGGTCAAGGATTTGGGCGATACCGCGAAGACGGTGAACCGTGGGGGCAACGGGGTTCAGATCGGCATCGTTTCCGGTTTCGACATGCCGGGGGTGACGGTGGATGCCCTACGGCGGCCGCTGTTCGATCCGGATGGTGCGGAGGACGAGGTTCCGCACGGAACCCTCCAGTGCGACGGCGCCCGGTGGGGCGATGGTCAGGGCGCCATGGCGGCGGTCAAGCATCCCCGGACGGGCCTGCCACGCTCCGCCCTTTACCGAGTCTATCACGAGTCCTTGGAGAAAGGGTTGTTCGCTTCCGGCAGAAGGGAGGACGCGCGCCGGTATCTGGACATGGGCCTCGCACAGATCGAGCTGGTGCATGAGGGGACCATCGATCCCCAGGCCATCGCCACCCTGCGTGACGGCCTTCCCGGTGCCCAGGGCGTTGCCGAGCATCCGCTGGTCCCGCTCCATCAGATCCTCAGCCTGTGGGATATCGCCCGATGACAGCAGCTTTCCGTTGGGATCTGTCGATCGAACTGCGCAGTCCCTTCCTCATCCCCGGTCCGTCGGTGAACGCCACCCTGTCGGACGCCAGACCGGCTCGGGGTGCCGGTGGCGATCCGATCATTCCCGGCACGCTGATCCGGGGCCTGTTCCGTGATGCGCTGGAGAGCGCGGGGTTTCACGACGCCTTGACCCTGTTCGGCGCCGCATCCGGTCGGGACAAGTCCGACCATGGTCCGTCCGGGCCGGACGCCGCCGACGCGGCGGAAAACCGCGTGGTGGACAATGTTCCGAAACGGCGGTCGTTCGACGTCCCCGATCTGGTGGCGGACCGGCCGGCGCAGGCGGATCGGCCCGCGCACTTCACCCGTGTGGCGCTCGACAGCGCGGGCACCGGGGCCGCCCGCGAGGGGCATCTGCAATTCATCGAACTGGCGGCTCCCCTGGGCTGCGTCGTCCGCTTCACCGGCGCCATCACCGGCGTGGCCGGGAAGCCCGACGCTCTGCTGGACTCGTTCCGCAAGGCCAGCCGCCTGATCCGCGCCATCGGATCGAACAAGTCGTCGGGCTTCGGCGAGGTGGTGAGGATCGAGCTTTCGCCGGCGGCCCCCGCCGTTTCCCTTCCAGCGCCAGTCCTGCTGTCCGACGCGGTCTCCGGTTGCCGGCACATCGACATCGCCTTCGCCCTCGACCGCCCTTTCCTCGTCAATTCCGCCCACACCACCGCCAACGAGTTCAAGGGGGCCGAGGTGATCCCCGGCGCGGTGCTGAAGGGCGCGCTGGCGGGTTGGATCGACAGGCTGGGCATCACACCCGACCAGTTGGCGCGGACCCGCATCGGCCATGCCTTTCCCGCTCCGGATGGCAAAAAAGAACCGGCCGCCTTGCCGCCGTTGTCGCTGGCGCTGTGCAAGGATGGAAAGCGCTCGCTGCTGCTCGACCGGCTGCTGGCCGACGATCTCGACGGCCTGCCGCCCGACAATTGGGGACCGCCCATCTTCGCCACCGACTGGAAGTCCGGCGAACGCGAGGCGATCCTGACCCATCTTGGGCTTTCCCAGCCCAGTTTGCGCCGGGACGCCCGCACGCGGACTGCCATTGACGGCAAGACCGGCACGGCCGCATATGATCCTGAAACCGAAACCGGCGCCTTGTTCTCCTACAGCGCGGTCCGTCCCGAGGGGCATCGCTGGGTCAGCCGCTGGCTGATCGCGGACGATGTGGACCCGGCTGCGCTGGCGGCTCTGCTGGAGCTTCTGGGGCGGGGGCTTCCCGGTATCGGCAAGACCCGCGCCGTCGCCATGGCGGCATCGGTCACGCCGGTTGACGCTCCGCCATCCGAACCCCTGCCGGGTGGCCTGTGGGCCTTCACCCTGCAAACCGACGCCGCACTCGGCGATGGGGCGTTCTCCGATTATCGGACTTATTGGCACCGCCTGGGCTTCACCCTGGTCCGTCATTTCGCCGAGCAGCGGCTGGCCGGCGGCTATCAGGCCCTGCGCTATCCGGCCAAGCCGGACGGCTACGCCCCCTATGTGCTGACCCGCGCCGGATCGGTGTTCCTGGTGAAGGGCGACGCCGCCGCCCTTGTGGCTGAACTGCTGCGCGATGGCTTGCCGCCCGTATCTCCCTTCGATCAGCGGGATTGGCGCGCCTTCCCCTTCGGACGGGAGAACGGGTTCGGGGCGGTGCGGCTCAACGCCGTCGATCACGCGGCATTGCTGAAGGGCGAGGAACTCGCCAAGGACGGCATCCATGCATAGGCATCATGTGGAGTTGACCGGCAGCCTGACCGTCCTGTCGCCCCTGCATCTGGGCAACGGCCGCCGCGACGGGCGCGAGGGACTGACCGTCCTCACTGAACAGGGGGAGGAGAAGCCGGTCCTGCTGAGCGAGATTCAGCGCGATGGCCGCGGTCTTCCCTATCTTCCCGGCACCTCGCTGAAGGGGGCGCTGCGCGCCCGGCTGACGAGTGTGGATAGCGCAACCCTGTTCGGACGGCTGGACGACAAGAACCGCGAGGGCGGCGTGATGGGCCGCCTGTGGATTTATGGCGCCATCCATCAGAGCACCGGCCCCGCCGCCGGGCCGGAGCACAGCGTCCTCGCCGCCCGCACCCGCATCGACCGCGCCAGCGGCACCGCCGACGACCACAAGCTGTTCCACATGGACATGGTGCCGCCCGGCACGGTCTTCGCCTTCCATGCCCGCTGGCTGACCGACGCGACGGGCGCGGCGTTGGAGGACGAACTGGCGCAGGTCGCCACCGCGCTGGCGCCGCTGACCGACGGGACCGGCATCGCGTTGGGACGCGGCGGCCGGCAGGGGCAGGGGCGCGTCCGCCTGTCCGACCTCAAGGCGATCCTGGTTCCTTGGGACGGCGACCCGGTGGCGGTGACGCTCCCCACCATCGCCTGGACGCCGCCCGGCGAGCGTCACCGGCTGCGGCTGAGCGGCGACGGGCCATACATGATCCTCGATTCCGCCCGCCGCGACACGAAGCCGGACGGCGTGGGGGAGGAGGCCAACATCCTGCATCCGCTGCTGGATGGCGCCGGCCATCCGGCGCTTCCCGGATCGGCCCTGCTGGGGGCGCTGCGGGCGCGGGCGGCTTGGCTGGACGGCGGAGCGGACGACCGCGACCGGGTCAACACACCGCGAGCGGAGCTGACCGCGACCGAGCGGCTGTTCGGCGTTACCGGCTGGCGCGGGCTGCTGGGGGTGGAATCCATCCGCGTCGTCGATCCCGGCGTGAGGCAGCGCTTCACCTCGGTCAAGCTCGACCGTTTTTCCGCCGCCCCCATCGACGGCGCCCTGTTCACGGTGGAGGCCTTCGTCGACCCGGTGTTCGAGGTGACGCTGAGCCTGACCCCGCGCGGCGACGCCCCGGTTCCCGACGACGCGCGCGACCTGTTCGGGCGGCTGCTGGAGGATGTGCGGGACATGGGCCTGATGCTGGGCCATGGCGGATCGCGCGGCTTCGGCTGGTTCGGGGTAAGCGAGGTCCAACAGCCCGGCGCTGTCACTCAACGGCCGGATACGCCGGTGTCGGCGCAACAGACCGTCGTCTATACCAGCATCCCAGTTCCCGAGCCGCCGGAGAACGGGGTCGACCCACGGCCCAGCGCCCCTTACCGCTTCGTGCCGCTGAATCAAACGGTGGTTCCCAGCGAGGTGCCGGTGATCGAACAATGCGCCGACAGGGATTTGGCGACCTCTCAATCGCCGTTGATCGCCCGTGGCAAGGATCGTTTCAGTGGCCGGCTCACCGTTGAATGGACAGCGGAAACCCCGTTCCTGTTCGGTCAGCCGGGTGCGCGGAAATATCGGGCGGACAGGCCGGGTGCGCCGGACGAAACCATTCTTGAACCGGTGCGGCTGGGTGACCGCTATACGATTCCGGGGGCCGGTCTGCGCGGTGCTCTGCGGTCGTTGGTGGAGATCATCGGCTTCGCCCGGCTTCGTGGTGACACCATCAATCGGCGGCACCGCTTCGCCCTGCGGGATTTCAAGCACCCGGCTTTCGCGCCTGTGCTCAAGGCCGGGGCGGTGAAAGCCGGCTGGCTGCGGCAGGTCGGCGAGGCGTGGCAAATCGACGAGGTGGAATGGTTGCCGATCTCCATCCCATCCGTTCTGGAAAACCTCAAACAGACAGTTGATGAATGGGAGGACGATGATGAAGCCGAAACGCCCGTTTCCTCGATAGACAAGGAATGGGGAGGCTTCGCCATCGATCGGAAGTACGCATATTTCCCCGAAGGCCGCCGCAAGGTGAAGTTCGTCCCGCTGATCACGACCGAACGGAATGCGCAAGGAGGCTCGTTTCAGAGGAAAGTAGCGCAGATTCGGCGTTCGGGCCAGGACGGGATCCTGGTGTTTTCCGGCCCGGAAACCGAACGGCGGAAACGCTTTGAGTATGTTCTTGCCGACCATCGCAAGAAAATTCGGACGATCACCTTGACCTCGTCCGAGATCGAGGCGTTTCAGGCCGCGCATTGCAAACCGGAAGGCGACAGGAACTGGCAGCCGGTCGGTTCCTGGACCCATTGGGAACCGCAGTTCCGTGCCGGAGTTCGTGTTCCTGTCTTTTTCATCGACGATGAGACGGCTCAGGAGACCATCGCCGACGCCACGACTCCGAATGGTAAGCGCAAGCCGGTCAAGCTCGGCCTCACCCGGTTGTTCAAGCTGCCCCACCGCTATTCCGTCGCCGAGGTGCTTCATCGGACAAAGGCCCACAGGGATCGGCCAGCCGATGCCGGTGGGACCAAGCTCGATATTGCCGAGGCGTTGTTCGGTTTTGTCGACGAAGAGGCCGATGGCATCACCGGACGGACATTCAAGAGCCGGGTATCGGTGGGCTTCGCCCGCAGCAGGCAATCCGCCGCCGGGATCCGCCGGGATCAAGCCCGGCGGATGACGTTGCTGACGCCGCGTCCGTCCTTCAGTCCCTATTACCTGACCTGACCTGGGCGGACGGACGGGCGCGCCCCGGCACGCCGATGGACTGGAGCCACGACGACACGCGGTTGAATGGGCGAAAACGGTATCCCGCGCGCAACAGGGCGATTGAAGCCCTACCGCTATTCGATGAGACCAAGGGAGGGAAAAGCTCGGTCGAGAGTGTCGTTCGGTTTCTGCCGGCGGGGATACGCTTTGCCGGCGACATCCTTTACCGGAATTTGACGGCGGTCGAACTTGGCGCGCTGCTGTGGGCGGTGACGCTGGGGAAGCCGGGCGGCGAGCGGCGTCATATGCTGGGCCACGCGCGCAGCTTGGGCTATGGCCAGTTTCGGGCCGATGTCGTGAAGGCCGAGGGGGTCGATGTTCGGGCGTGCCTGGAGACATTCGAAGCTTATATGACGGAGGCTCTTGGACGGCTCTTCGCCGACTGCGAGGAAATCAAGTCGTTGTCGCACATGCTCGACCCGCGTTTGGGGGAGCGGATCAACCAGCCGCCGCATCCGATGCTGACCATACCTGGCGGGCCGAAGACCTATCAGAAGCTACGCTCCGACAGCGTGAGGACGGGGCGCAACATCCTTGATCGCTCTCTGGATCACACCTCGCCCGTCCAGGCGTCGCGCGACCCTGTGGAACATGATCAACCCACCGGTAACAAAGGAAGACCAAGACGTTGATGTCGATTTCCGGGGCGGCCGCTTGAAAAATGGGGTGTTGTATCTGCCGCCCCGTGGAAGAGAATGGGAAGAATGATCAGCATGACAAGGAGATGTGGAGCGCGAGTTTGAGGAGGTTCCGCTATGGGGAGCGGACTGAAACTTCTTATGGACGACGTTGACGAAGCGACAGCCCCTCGACGCCACTCGCTCAGGCCGCCAGCGGTTCCAAAGCGTAGCGGCCCAATCCCTGGGCGGCGTGGCTGCCGGCGTGGGTCAGCGCGCCCAGGGTCAGCAGCGGCCAAAGCGGGGCGAGGTCGCCACTCAGGGTGACGGGGCCGCGCAGACCCTCCATGCGGATCGGCGTGTCGCCCTGGCGGGCGGAATGGCGTCGCCACGCCACCGGGCGCAGGGATGACTCGTCGATATGCAGCGTGGCGGCATGGTCCTTCACGCCGCGCCAGTCGGCGGCGACCGTCGTGTCCTGCCAGCGGGCCAGACCGGACAGCCGGTTGCCCAGGCTGCTGAACAGCGCCCCGACGCCGCCATGCGTCGCTCCGCCCCGCCGCAGGCACAGCGGCGTGATAAAGGTCAGGCGGGCGGCGGCGGGCGGCGGGGAGAAGGACAGCCCCTCGTGAACGGTGATGCGGCGGTCCAGCGGTTCCAGCGCCGCATGCAGGCCGTCGGGCATGGCCACCCCGCCGCGCAGAGCCAGAATCCAGGCGTCGGCGGCACTTTCCAGCCAGTCGGTGGCGAAGCCGAACAGGGTCAGCCGCAGCGCCATCCGGTCGAAGCAGTCCGGCGCTGGATCGGCGGCGATGACATAGGGCTTGGGCGTCTCCATCCCCTTCAGGGCCGGATGCTCGCGGAACAGCGGGTCATAGGCGCAGGGCGGCGACCAGGAACACGGGCCGCCCAGCCGCGCCGCTGGTGACGCCGTGTTCAGCAACTGCCGCCCCCAGGCGCCGCGCAGCCGTCCGGGAAAGGCGGGATCGTCAACCAGATCGCCGGCGCTCCATCCGCGCGGCGGACGGCAGAGCGCCACGATTTCGGCATGGAACCAGCGCTGCGGCAGATCGGCCAAGCCGACCACGCCCATCGGCGCCGCCAAGCGGGCGGCGATCCGATCCTCATCCGCAGCCACCGAGTCGCCTTCCTCCCGCATTCCGCGATCTCCGCCCGCTCAAAACCCGCAGCCCGCGCGATAGCCGGACCTTGCCATAGCGGGGATGCCACAAGCCATGCCGAAATCGCCGGACAAGGAGCGCCGAACCCTGTGGAAACTTATTAGAATGTTGATATTCATGGATTCTTATCGTGAATCTTGGAATGTTTCGACCATACCCTTGACAAAAATCACGCCTCCATCTGCTACCCTATGGAAAACGGTCGGAATTGCCCTCGTTGCGCCAATGGCTTGCAAAGGGTATGTTCAACGCTGTTCCGCTTTGGGAAGCGGATTGAAACCGTGCTTGACGTGCGGAAGAACTTGAAACCCTTCGGTTCAACGCTGTTCCGCTTTGGGAAGCGGATTGAAACAACATGCGCTGTAGGTAGCGCTTCATCATCTGGTCCAGCGCCATTCCGCCACCAAAAGCGGCCGTCCGTCATCCCGCCCTACAGCAGGTAGAAATCCTGCGGCTCGGCCAGCGGGGCGCCGCCATAGCTGCGGGAGCGGGTCAGGCCGTGCGCGCCGATGGCGTAGACGCGCAGGCTGTCGCCCGGCGCCAGATGGGCGGCGACCCGCTCGGCCAGGCGGGCGGCGGCGCGGTCGGTCATGCGGGCCTCGAACACGCTTTTCTGCACGCGGACGGCGGCATCCTCCAACGCCTTGGCGACGCGGCGGCGGCGCTTGTCGTCGGCCACGTCGTAACAGAACACCATCAGCATCTCCGCCGCCGGCATGGCTGGCCGCCTTTCGCTCCGCTGTTCGACGATCCGGGCCGCTCAATAATCCAGGATGAAGGGGCGATAGGGTGCCTCGCCCAGGGCATGGCGGGCATAGGCGACGACCTGCGCCTGCATCACCCGCCGCCACAGCATCCTTTTCCCCGACGGCCCTTTCACCGCACGGTCAAGCCACCCCTCATAGCCACGGATCAGCCGGTCGCGGCCCGCCGACTGGATGCGGCAGACGGCGGCGCCCGGTTGTCCGTCCGGGGCATCGCCATCCGGGGGATCGGTGGTCAGGAAATCGGCGCGGGACAGGATGCGGTTGTTGAACAGATACACCGCCAGCCCCTCGACCAGCGGCGCGCGGAACTCCTCGATCAGATCGGAGACGCAGGCCTGGGCGCCGTCGCGGGCGCTGTGCAGCGCGCCGAAGCCGGGATGCAGCCCGTGGCGGACGACGAAGGCGGCGAGATCGCGGTGCAACACGGCCGACAGGTAGGAGATCACCAGATTGACCGGATCGGGCGGCGGACGGCGGCGGCGGCGCTCCAACCGCCATCCCTGCTCCAGACAGCGGCCCAACGCCGGCCAATAGGCGGCTGCGGCGGCACCTTCCAGCCCCATCAGGGCCGGAACGTCCTCGGCCACCGGCAGCTTGCGGATCAGCCGGTTCAACGCCAGGGCGGCGTCGGTGACGTCGGCGTCGGCCCGCTTGCGGTTCAGCCGCCGCAACAGGGCGCGCTGGTTGCGCAGCCGGCCATCGACGATGCGCCGCGCCAGATCGAGCCGGGCCGCCGGGTCGATGGCCAGCCGCGCCTGGGCCAGATGCAGCCCGGCGCGCGGGCCGGCGGGGCGTTCCAGCGTGCCGACGCTGTCGCCCCAGCCATCGACCAGCGCCACATCGACGCCATGGGCCAGAGCGTGGCGCAGCACGTCGTCATCGGCCTCGCACCCCGGCCCCAGTTCGATGCGGTCGAGCCGGGCGGGCGGAATCGCCAGCAGTTCCGCCCCATCCTCCGTCACCGCGAAGGACTGGTTGCGGCGGGTCAGGCGGCGGCCCCGGCGGGTGACATACAGCACGCGCAGGCCGGGCGCGCGGTCCTCGCCGTCATCCTGGTCGGGTGCGGGATCGGGGGTGGCGGCGGGATGGCGGGCCAGAACCAGCGCCTCGTCCGGGGTCAGGTCGGCGGCCTCCTCGCCATCGACCGGGCGCACCACCAGGGAGCGGACGAACAGATGCCCCAGAAAGCGGAATCCCTGTTCGAACGGCACGATGCGCGTCTTGTCGGGATGCAGCCGCAACCCGTGTTCGGCCAGCAGCGCCGCCATGCGGTCGCGCGCGTCCTCGGCAGCCGCCTCGCCCCGGCACATCAGCAGGAAATCGTCGGCGAAGCGGACCAGACGGACGCCGCGCGCGGCGATACGGTCGTCGATGTCATCCAGATAGAGGTTGGCGAGCAGCGGGCTGAGCGGTGCCCCCTGCGGCAGGCCCAGCCCCATGGCGGAAAAGCTTTCCAGCCACAGCTCGATCAGGTCGAGCAGAGGCGGCTCGTCGATCACGCGGGCGAGACAGGCCATCATCCGTTCATGGGGAACCCGCTCGAAATAGCGTTCGATGTCGCCGTCCACCACCCAGCCGAAGCCCTGGCGCCGGTGTTCGGCCACCCGCGCCACCGCCATCGCCACCGACCGGCCCGGACGATAGGCGAAGCTGCCGTCATGCATGCGTGGATCGAGCAGTGGGGTCAGCACCTGGGCGACGGCGGTCTGCGCCACCCGGTCCACCACCGGCGGGATCGCCAGCGGTCGGGTGCCGCCATCCTCCTTGGCGACATCGACGCGGCGCAGCCGGCCGGGCCGGTAGGTTCCTTGCGCCAACGCCAGTTGCAGCCGCACCAGCCGGGTCGGCAGATCGATGGAGAACTCCTCCACCGTCATCCCATCACCGCCGGCCCCGCCCTGGTTGGCGAGCACCCGCTCCCACGCCGCCTCCAGCCGATCCAGCCGGACGATTTGGTCGAACAAACCAAGGCCGACGGCGGGATCGGGCATGCGGGAACCCCGTGGAAAGTCGGAAAATGGTTTAGTATAAATGAGTTGATGGCTATTTCGTATCTATTTCCAAGGAGCGCCTTGACAAAATGCCTTATGGATTTCGCTGCCCTGTGGAAACGGGCGGGAAAGGGGCAGTTGCGACAATGAGTTGCAGGAGGTAAGTTCGGAGGCGTTCCGCTATGGGAAGCGGATTGGAACTAAAACTTGTAAGCCAACCCGGACGGATCGCATGAAGCAGTTTCGGTTCGGAGGCGTTCCGCTATGGGAAGCGGATTGGAACACGATGACTGGAGCGAACGCGGCCCCTTCTCTAGAAAGTTCGGAGGCGTTCCGCTATGGGAAGCGGATTGGAACTCTGGCATTGAAAAACAAAATTACCACAATGAGTTCGGAGGCGTTCCGCTATGGGAAGCGGATTGGAACTTTCTTCCAGGTCTTCCAGGTCGGTGATCGGGGAGTTCGGAGGCGTTCCGCTATGGGAAGCGGATTGGAACTTTCTGAAATATTTTTGTTGGTGGCTTAGTAGAGTTCGGAGGCGTTCCGCTATGGGAAGCGGATTGGAACAAACCGATCCATACAATGAATGAGAATATGGCGGCAGTTCGGAGGCGTTCCGCTATGGGAAGCGGATTGAAACCGGCCCTGGAAGGTCTGGTCGTTGTAGTAGCCCCAGTTCACAGGCATTCCGCTATCGAAAGCGGTTCGATCCGGACCAATCGCCTGCCGATCACGCCCTTTTCAGCCCCTCGGCCACCGCATGCAACAGCGCCGCTTCGTCCGGCAGGGGACTGGCGTGGCCCCAAAAGCCATATGCGGGCAATGCGCCGCCGCGCCAGCCGCCGGGAAAGACCCGGTCAAGCGCCGCGATCACCGCGCCAGGGCCATAGGTGTTGACCTCCGTCGGCGACAGCACGATCAGCGGGCGCGGGTCATCGGGGTCCAGGCGGTCCGTCACCACCGCGCAGGCCGCGTGCGGCAGCCGGGCCAGACGGGCGCGCCCGTCCAGAATGGTTTCCAGCGCGGTGACGGCGCGTTCCCCCGCCGCCTCCATCTCCGCCGTCACGCCCTGGGCGGCGCGGTCGTCGCGGCGGATGGCGGCGATCTCCGCCTCGGTGGCGCCAGCAGCCCGCAGGGCGCGGATGTGGCCGCAGTCGTTGGCCGCCACCAGCTCCATCCGCCGGGTCCAGGCGGCGGCGGGCAGTTCCAGCAGCGCGAAAATCCGGTGCAGGGAGGTCGCTTGCTCCGCCCCCGCCGCGTCGCCATGGTGATCGACGACCAGCGCGCCGTCGGGCAGCGGCATGTCCACCGCCAATTCGACCAGCACCGGACGGCGCCCCGACGCGGCGGCGGCGGCGATGGCATCGGCGTAGTCCGACGCCTTGGCCCCCCAGGCGAGCCCGGCGTCGAACAGCGGCGCATCGGGCGCATGATCGCGGATCAACCGGGCGATCTCCACCATCTCCAGATCGCGACCGCCCAGGAAGAAGGCGAATTCCGTCATCGCCGCCGCCGTTCCAACCACCTCACCCGCACGGATTTAAACAGCCCCGCCAAAGTCCAGGCAAGCCCAGCCAACACCGCAACGGTCACGAGTGCGCCGCCTAACGCCTGAAGCGCCCAATCCAGGCTCTCCGCCGGCCAGCCGTCAAACTTTTTACTACTGAACGAGATCAGATTGATGCCCAGGAACCCGGTGGCAAGCGACGGCACCGCCACCAGCAGCGCGGCGATGGTCAGGCGGGTGGTGGCCTCCGTGGCTTGGCGGCTTTCCGTGGCGTCCCGATACTCGGCGGCGGCGCGGGCTTCCTCCCGCACCTGGTCGTACAGCGCCTTCGTGTTGAGGCTGCCGCGCCACAAGGCGTACATCTCGCGCGCCTGGATCTGGTTGGACACATCGACGAACCAGTATTTCCGCGTGAAATCGAGAACGCGCTTCAGGCCCCGCTCGACATCCTTGGGGGTCTCCGCATCGGCCAGCCGGTGGGATTCGGCCAGCAACGCCGCATATTCGAACTGGGCCAGCAAGGCCAACTGGAAATAATGGCGGCGGAAATGGGTCGGCAGGATGGTCTTGAAAAACCCGTTCGCCTCACCGCCGACGGCGACGAAGCCATAGCCGGAGAACAGATAGCGCGACGCGCGCGCGGTATTCACGCCGCCACGCTCATTCGTGATCCAATGGCGGTCGTAGCAATGGCGCGTCTCGAAATCGCTTAGGAAATCCTCCGCGTAGGGACATGGCAGGTCGCCGGGCTCGTCGCAATTCGCCAGCCGCACCCAATCGCCGCGGGAAATTTCGGCGGGGTTATCCACCCGCAGATACAGCATCTGCGGGATGCGGTCATCCACCACCTGACGGATATGGACCTGATCGCGTGACAGCAGCGGTTTCAGCAGCGCCGCCCAATGCCCAGCCAGCGGCGGTTCCCCGAGTTCCACTGTCGGGCCGATCATGGCGGCCGGCGACGGCGGCGCATGGCCGGGGCTGGATCGGCCGTCCTGGCACCGCCAGCGCACCGAGGTCGGCATCAAGCCAGCCCGTCCTTCGGAATCCCAGTAAGGCGGATAGGCGCGGCGCAGCCGTTCCTGAATGGTCTGGGCATGGTGCAGCCGCATCGGCTGGGGGCCATCGGCGGCGATGATGCCGCCGTTGTTGCGGAGCTCCAGCGCCAGCACGGCGATGCCGGCGTCGAACAGATACAGGTTGGCCCGCTCCACCTGGAATTCGACGGTGAAAGCGTCCGCATCGGTGCCGAACGTCGCGTCCAGCCGATCGCAGCCAGTGCAGCGGAACAGCCGGATCTCGTCGGATTCGCCATTCTTGCCATACAGGAAATCGCGGACGAAGGGATGGAAATAGACGAACTCCTGATAGGCGCCCTGACCATCCCCGGCCGTTCCGAGATGGTCGAGCAGGCGGGGGATCTCCGTCCAGCCCCCGCCCGCCAATGCCTTTACCGCTTCCTCCCGCAGGCCGCGCGGGTCGGTGGCTCGGCCGCCTTCCAGGCTGAACGGCCAGACGAGGATCTGACGGAACTCACGAACGAGAATGTTTTGCGACGGTGTCATGAAAGGGGGTATCCCGATGCGGAGCACAGCTTTTTATAGAGGAAATTCCCTGGTTTTCTGGGAAAAATGTGAAATGCGACGGTCTTCTCGCATTGAAGATGCCGTGGGCGGAACTTGCGCCCAGTGCTCGGCGCCAGGCTGGTGGAATGCCGGGAAGCGCCGGCTCTTCACGGCCGTCTGGTCTGATGGAGGCGGCAAGGCGTACGCATCCGGCATATAAATTTCGCGCAATTCGATTGCGCGCGATAAAAATGCTTGCGCGCAATCGAATTGTGCGCCATATTCCGTTCCACAAGATCGACGGGCGCCGGTTCGCCCCGCCGCCCTGGAAAGCAAACCAAACGCCATCCAACGAAGGAGCACATGCCATGAAGACCCTGTATTCGACCAAGGTGACCGCCACCGGTGGCCGTGACGGCAAGGCCGTCAGCGAGGACGGGCTGCTGTCGGTCGCGCTGGCCGCGCCGAAGGAACTGGGCGGCCAGGGCGGCGCCACCAACCCCGAGCAGCTGTTCGCCGCCGGCTATTCCGCCTGCTTCATCGGCGCCATCAAGTTCGTCGGCAACCGCGACAAGATCGCCGTCCCGGCCGACCTGACGGTGAACGCCACCGTCGGCATCGGCGCCCGCGACGATGGCGAGGGCTTCGGCCTGACGGTCGATTTCGTCGTCTCGCTGCCGGGCATGGACAAGGCGGCGGCCGAGGATCTGCTGGCCCGCGCCCACAAGGTCTGCCCCTACAGCCACGCCACCAAGGGCAACATCCCGGTCACCACGACCGTCGCCTGATGTCGCCGCCTGGAGGCATAGCCTGAGGCGAACGGCTTTCGGCATTGCGCCGCCGGGCTGTTGCGCGCGATTGTGCGGGGACGCAAGATCGACCGACGCGCGGCATCCCGGCGGCGTTCGCCGTTTTCCTCAGGCGGCCTCCGGCCGTTTTCCAAGGTTCAGACATCATGGCAGCCGACAAGGACGACCCGCTTCTGCTCTCCAACCAGGCCTGCTTCGCGCTCTATTCGGCTCATCTGGCGATGACCCGGGTCTATCGTCCGCTGCTGGAGGAGTTGGGCCTGACCTACCCGCAATATCTGATCATGCTGTTGCTGTGGGAGGAGGACGGGCAGTCGATGAAGCTGCTGGGCGAGCGGCTCGGGCTGGACAGCGGCACGCTCACCCCGCTGCTGAAGCGGATGGAGGGGCAGGGACTGCTGACCCGCAGCCGCGATCCGCAGGACGAGCGGCTGGTGCTGGTCGGTCTCACCCCGGACGGCGTGGCTCTGCGCGGCAAGGCCGAATGCCTGCCGGCGCGGATCACCGCCGCGGCCGGCTGTTCCGCCGATGGGCTGGCGTCGCTGCGTGACGCGCTGCTGCGGCTGCGCGATGACCTCAACCGTTCGGTCGATCAAGCTCGAGGCGAAGGGCGGGGCTGAGACGAAAGGGGCTGGAAATCGGCGGTGGGAGGGCCTTCTCTAGGAAGACGCTTTGCCGACCGAAGGTTTCCATCGTGACCGCTGTCCCGAACGACGACCGTCTCCGCCTGCGCCCGGCCGATGCCGACGACGCCTATGAGCTCGCCCGGCTGATCGACATCGCCGGGGGCGGCGTCTACGACTTCCTGCTTGACGGGCTGATGCCGGGGATGACGGCGGCGGAGATTTTGATGCCCGGGCTGGCCGGGCGCAGCGGGTCGCTGTCGCATCGGCAGAGCGGGGTCGCCGAACTGGATGGACGGGTGGTCGGCATCGCCCATGGCTACCCCACCGACTGGATCCGGACGGAGGATTACAGCGGCCTGCCGCCCAACCGGGTTGCCCATATGGCCGAATTCTCCCAAACCCTGGACTGGGGCAGCTATTTCCTGTCGGCGCTGGCGGTCGATCCGGCTCTGCGGCGCCAGGGCATCGCCGGTCGGCTGCTCGGCTGGTTCTACGAGCGGGCGCGCACCGGCGGCTTCGACCGCGTCACCCTGCATGTCTGGGCCGACAATGACGCGGCCCGCCGCCTCTATGCCGGCGAGGGGTTCGAGGAGATCGGCCGCGCCGCCATCCCCTGGCATCCCCGGCTTCCGCACCAGGGCGGCAGCATCCTGTTGCGGCGCTATCTGTGAGCGGCGATCCGCCCTCCTTGTAATGCAGACGGACGCCATCGACGGTGACGAAGCGCCCGTCCGGCGGATAGCGGCGTTCGGCCGCCCGCGCCGCCAGCCTGTTGGCGACGGCCAGCCCGCCCAACGCCAGCGCGGCGATGCCCAGGGTCTTGATCATGGTGTGGCGGCTGTCGGTCATGGCGGTTGTCCTCTCAGGCGTCTGCTGCGGCGCGGCATCGTGAGAGGACAACCGGCGGGCGGGGGAGGGGTTCCCGCAGGAAGGTCAGGTGAGGGCGCCCGAGGCCGTTGGCGATCCGCTCACTTGCCGGCCTTCAGCTGGTCGCGCGTCAGCCAGAACACCTCGCCGAAGCTGTTTGCGGTCTCCAGCCACAGGAAGTCGAGATGGGGATAGTCGGCTTCCAGGATCTCGCGGCCGGTGCCGAATTCGCAGAGCAGGCCGCCCTCTGGCGTCAGATGCTTGGGCGCCTCCTTCAGGATGCGGCGGACGATGTCCAGCCCGTCGTCGCCGCCGGCCAGCGCCATCTCGGGCTCGGCGCGGAATTCCGGCGGCAGGGCGCCCATCGCCTCGGCGTCGACATAGGGCGGGTTGGTGATGATGACGTCGTATTTGCGCGTCTTCAGTGGCGCGAACAGGTCGCCCTGATGCAGGGTGATGCGGTCCTCGAACCCGCTGTCGGCGACGTTGCGCTTCGCCACCTCCAGCGCGTCGGGCGACAGGTCGACCGCGTCGACCTGGGCCTCGGGGAAGATGCGGGCGGCGAGGATGGCGAGGCAGCCTGAGCCGGTGCACAGGTCCAGCACCCGCTCGACCGAGGTCGGATCCTCGACGATGGTGAAGTCGTCGCCGCCGAACAGGTCGGAGAACAGCAGTTCGCCGATGTAGGAACGCGGGACGATCACCCGTTCGTCGACATAGAAGGGGATACCCTGGATATAGGCCTTGTTCAGCAGATAGGGCGCCGGCTTGCGGGTGTCGATGCGGGCATGGAGGATGCCGGCCACCGCCTCGCGCTCCGCCGCGGTCAGCCGGGCGTCGATATAGGGGTCGAGCTGGTCGACCGGCAGATGCAGCGTCTCCAGCACCAGGAAGACCGCCTCGTCGAAGGCGGAGCTGGTGCCGTGGCCGTAATCGAGGTCGGCCTCGTTGAAGCGGCTGACGCCGTAGCGCAGGAAATCGCGGATCGTCGACAGTTCGGCGGCGGCGGTGGCGGCGGTGTGTTTGGAGGTCACGGGCGGCTGGCTCCGGTCAGGATGAAAGGGTCAGAGCAGGTCCAGAACCGACTCCGGTGGGCGGCCGACGCGGGCGCGGTCGCCCTTGACCACGATCGGGCGCTCGATGGCGGCCGGATGGGCGGACAGGGCGGTGATCAGCGCCACGCCGTCGAGATCCTTGGCGATGCCGGCCTCCGCCGCCTCCTTGGCGCGGGTGATGTCACGCGGCGCCTTGCCCAGCTTGGCGAGGATGGCCGACAGCTCCGCCGCGCCGGGCGGGGTCTTCAGATACTCGACCACCGTCGGCTCGACACCGCGGGAGCGCAGAAGCTCCAGCGTCTCGCGCGACTTGCTGCATCGCGGGTTGTGATAGATCGTCACGTCGCTCATGGCAGAATTCCGGATTTGGGGCGGGCTTGCGAATTTGGGCGCTTTTCGACTTTCGACGCGGAGTCCGACTGATACACCCAACCCGCGTCGCGCGCCAATCCGGCATGCGGAAACGCACGCCGCGGCGCAACATCCCTCAGGTGACAAGGGCCGGCTTTGGTATTATTTTGCGCGCTCGCTTTTCCCAAGGCCCAACGCGCCGTATCCGGCGGGCGGACCTGGCGGAACAGAACCGATGCCCAGATACGGATGCCGGCCGTGACCAAGCTCTCGCTCTCCAAGGACAAGATCAACATCCTTCTTCTGGAAGGTGTGCACGACAACGCCATCGACGAGCTGGCCCGTGGCGGCTACGCCTCCGTCGAGCGGCTGCCGCGCGCCCTGGACGAGTCCGAACTGCTGGAGCGCATCGGTTCGGTCCATATCCTGGGCATCCGCTCGCGCACCCATCTGACCGCCAAGGTGTTCGAGGCGGCGCAGAAGCTGATCACCGTCGGCTGCTTCTGCATCGGCACCAATCAGGTCGACCTGAAGGCGGCGCGCCGCAACGGCATTCCGGTCTTCAACGCCCCCTATTCCAACACCCGGTCGGTGGCGGAGCTGGTGATCGGCGAGATCATCATGCTGATGCGCGGCATCTTCGAGAAGTCGCAGCTGGTCCATGGCGGCGGCTGGATGAAGTCGGCCAAGGACAGTTACGAGATCCGCGGCAAGACGCTGGGCATCGTCGGCTATGGCCATATCGGCACCCAGGTGTCGATCCTGGCCGAGGCCATGGGCATGCAGGTCCGCTTCTACGACACCGTGCGCAAACTGGCGCTCGGCAACGCGCGGGCCTGCGACTCGCTGGAGGAGCTGCTGTCGGTGTCCGACGTGGTGACCCTGCATGTGCCCGACACCCCGCAGACCCGCAACATGATCGGCGAGCGCGAGCTGGCCGCCATGAAGAACGGCAGCCACCTGATCAACGCCGCCCGCGGGCAGGTGGTGGTCATCGAGGCGCTGGCCGCCGCGATGAAGTCCGGCCATGTGCTGGGCGCCGCCATCGACGTCTTCCCGGTCGAGCCCGGCTCCGACAAGGAGGAGTTCCAGAGCGCGCTGCGCGGCATCAAGACCGCCATCCTGACCCCGCATATCGGCGGCTCGACGATGGAGGCCCAGGCCAACATCGGCACCGAGGTGGCGCAGAAGCTGATCGAGTATTCGGACAACGGCTCCACCGTCGGCGCCGTGAACTTCCCGCAGGTGGCGCTGCCGGTGCAGGCCGGCTGCACCCGCTTCCTGCACGTCCACGAGAACCGTCCCGGCATGCTGCGCAAGGTGAACGAGGTGTTCTCCGGGCGCGACCTGAACATCGCCGCCCAGTATCTCCAGACCGATCCGGAGCTGGGCTATGTGGTGGTCGACGTCGACGGCGATGTCGAGGAGCTGGAGGTCACCAACGACCTGCGCGCCATCGAAGGCACGCTGAAGGCGCGCTTCCTGTTCCCGTCGCATCATTGACGGGACTGGGGAAACTTGAGGGGTGGGGCGTCGGATCGCACCGTCGAGGGGGCGTCCCACCAAACCTCCTTCCGCCATGCCACTTGTTTGCGAACGGTTTCCCGGTAACAGTACCGGCATGACCGTTCGCCACCTGTTCCTTGTCCTTTCGGCCATGTTCGTTGCCGCGTCGCCGGTCGCCGCGCAATCCAACGGTTGCGCCGGATTCCCGCAGGCCAAGCTCAATCTGGACGGCGTCCTGGCGCCGATCCAGCGCGACGACGGCCTGACCATCGCGCAGCTCACCCGGCTTCCCGGGCGCACGCCCGGCCCGGCGGGGGCCGCCAACAGCCATGTGCTGGGGCTGACCCAGGCGCGCTATGGCGAGCAGTCGCAGGTCTCGGCCCAGGTCAAGGCGATGGGCGATGGCACCTACTGCGCCGCGGCCAGCGTGCTGGCCATCAGTTTCGGGTTCCAGCAGCGCATCGTCCATGTCGCCAGGGAGATTCCCGCCAGCTCCTGCCTGTTCGGCGAGGTGCTGGCCCATGAGATGCGCCATGTCGTGGTGGACGAGGCCCTGCTGGCCGAGATGATGCCGCAGATTCGCGGTCGTCTGGAGCAGGTGACCGCCGAGATGGCGCCGGTCCGTTCCCGCAGCCAGTCCCAGGCGATGGCGGCGATCCGCCGGCCTCTGGAATCGGCGATGAGGCGGATCATGCAGGATTTCGGCCGCGAGCGCGACCGCCGGCAGGCCCAGGTCGACACGGCGGAGGAGTATGAGCGGGTGAGCCGCGTCTGCAACGGCGAGGCCCGCAACTATCTGCCCAAGCCTGCCCAGCAGCCGACGGTTCGCCGGGGGTGAGAGCCGGTTTCAGCGCTTGCGCCGCCGCCGGTCGGTGGCGTGGCCGTCGGTGAATTCCGGCGGCTTGCGGCGGACCCAGCGGATGAAGGCGGCGATGTTGGGATGACCGCGCAGAGCCTCGATCCCGTGATACTGGTCGCGCAGCTGCTGTTCGGTCAGCACGGCGTGGATCTTGGCGTGGCAGATTCGGTGCATCGTCACCGTCTCCCGCCCGCCATAGGTCCGGGGGATCAGGTGATGCTCGTTCAGGCTGGCGCCCGGCACCATCGCCCGTCCGCACAGCGGGCAGGCGGGGTGCTCTTGCGGTGGAACGTCAGGGGCGGAGATGGGGGGTGGCGGCAGGCGGCGCATGGTGCCCGCAGGATATGGCGGGAATCCGCCGCCGGAAAAGCCGCCGCGGAGGACGCCGTCTTCCGCCACGCGCATCCGTGGCGGCCGAGGCGGGCGTTCCGGCCGGCGCCGCCGGTTTCGCCTGGACCCGCTGGCTGACCCAGACGCTGCCGAGCGCCAGCACCATGCCGGCGATCTGGTAGCTGGTCAGCGACTGGCCGAGCAGCGCCCAGCCCAGCACCACCGCCGTCACCGGGCTGAGGAAGCCCAGCGGCGCCACCGCCGAGGGTTCGAGCCGCGACAGGCCGCGGAACCACAGGATATAGGTCAGCGCCGCGCCGATCAGGCCGAGATAGGCGAAGCCCAGCAGGTTGGCCGCGCTCGGCGGCGGCAGCGCCGGCTCCAGCAGCAGCGCCACCGGCACCAGCAGGACGCCGCCGGCCGTCAGCTGCCAGGCGGTGAAGGTCAGCGGCGACACCGGCGGGCGCCAGGGCCGGCTCAGCACCGTGCCGGCCGCCATCGACCCGGCGCCGGCCAGGGCGGCGAGCACGCCGATGCCGTCCAGCGCCGCGCTGGGCTTCAGCACCAGCAGGGCGACGCCGACGATGCCGGCCAGGGCGGCGGCGACGGCGAGCGGGCGGATCGGCGTGCCCAGCAGCGGGCGCGACAGGGCGATGACGATCAGCGGCTGCACCGCCCCCACCGTGGCCGCCACCCCGCCGGGCAGGCGGTAGGCCGACACGAACAGCATCCCCCAGAAGAAGGAGGAGTTCAGCGCCCCCAGCGCCAGCGAGCGGCCCCACCAGCAGCCCCACGGCAACCGGCGGACCAGCAACAGCAACAGCAGCCCGGCGGGCAGGGCGCGCAGCAGCGCCACAGTCATCGGATAGCCCTGCGGCAGCAGTTCGGTGGTGACGATGTAGGTGCTGCCCCAGATCGCCGGGGCGACGGCGGTCAGCGGCAGGTCGGTGGAGCGGGCCATGATCCGGCTTCTTCCTTGGGAGCGGCGGCAGGCGGGGCTGGAAACGAAAAGGGCGCCCCCGAAGGAACGCCCCTTTCAGCGGACCTGCTTCGCCGGAGCGTCAGGCCGCCTTCTTCTCGGCGATCAACTGGACGAAGCGGTCGAACAGATAATGGCTGTCCTGCGGACCGGGCGAGGCTTCCGGATGGTACTGCACCGAGAAGACCGGCTTGCCCTTCAGGCGGATGCCCTCGTTGGTGCCGTCGAACAGGCTGACATGGGTGACCTCGGCGTCGGCCGGCAGGGTCTCCGGCACCACGACGAAGCCGTGATTCTGGCTGGTGATCTCGACCCGGCCCGAGACGAGATCCTTCACCGGATGGTTGGCGCCACGGTGGCCCTGCTGCATCTTGGTGGTCTTGGCGCCCAGCGCCAGCGACAGCATCTGGTGGCCCAGGCAGATGCCGAACATCGGCACGCCGGTGTCGAGCAGCCCCTTGATGGTCGGCACGGCATATTCGCCGGTGGCGGCGGGGTCGCCGGGGCCGTTGGACAGGAAGACACCGTCCGGCTGGTGGCGCATCACATCCTCCACCGAGGCGGTCGAGGGAACCACTGTCACCTTGCAGCCGGCCGCGGCGAGGCAGCGCAGGATGTTGCGCTTGGCGCCGTAATCGATGGCGACGACATGATACCGCGGCTTGTCCTGGGTGGCATAGCCGCCGCCGATGGTCCAGGCCGCCTCGGTCCAGTCATAGGTCTGGCGGCAGGACACGTCCTTGGCCAGATCCATGCCCTCCAGCCCCGGCCAGCCCTTGGCCTTGGCGACCAGCGCGTCGATGTCGAACCTGCCGTCCGGGGCATGGGCGACGACGCCGTTCGGCGCGCCCAGGTCGCGGATGCGGCGGGTCAGGCGCCGGGTGTCGACGCCGGCCAGCCCGACGAGGCCGTAGCTCTTCAGCCAGTCGTCGAGATGGCGGGTGGCGCGCCAGTTCGACGGGTCGGTGATGTCGGCGCGCAGGATCAGGCCGCGGGCGGCCGGCGTGATGGTCTCGATGTCCTCGGCGTTGGCGCCGGTGTTGCCGATGTGCGGGAAGGTGAAGGTGATGATCTGGCCGGCATAGCTGGGATCGGTCAGGATCTCCTGGTAGCCGGTCATGGAGGTGTTGAAGCACACCTCGCCCACCGAATCCCCCGTGGCGCCGATGCCTCGGCCGCGGAACACCGTGCCGTCGGCCAGAACCAGCACGCCGGTGTGAACCGCATTGTCGGAGGGGGGAGTGGCGAGAGTCATTCCTGTGAACCTTCCCAAAAACCGCGGCCGGCGACGGATCGGCTGATCGGCGGAACGGCGACGGCCTAGCGTCCCGCCGGGCGCGCACACGCAACCGCTCGCACCCCACCTTCGCCGTGATCGGGCGATGACATGGGATCGAGTGGGCTGATCGGGTGGGCCGGACATCCTATATGACGATTGGACGCCCGATTTCCAGCAATAGCTTTGCAGGGCGGCCCTGAGCCGCCGACAAAGTTGGCCATCGGCAAAGCCGGCCCATTTGTGTGGAAATCGGCGGGCGCTTTCGGGATAGTCGCCCTTTCCCGCCGAATGCCGGGCACGATGACTGCACGATGAACAAGGAAGACAGGACATGACGCTGCGCACGCAGTTCAACGACAGCTTGAAGGACGCGATGCGCGCGAAGGACCAGCGCGCGGTGTCCACCATCCGCATGATCCTCGCCGGGCTGAAGGACCGCGACATCGCCGCCCGCACGCGCGGCGTCACCGACGGCATCGACGAGGCGGAGACCCTGTCGATGCTGCAAGGGATGGTGAAGCAGCGCAACGAGTCGGCCGGGCTGTACGAGCAGGGTGGCCGTCCCGAGCTGGCCCAGCAGGAGCGCGAGGAGATCGCCGTCATCGAGCGCTTCCTGCCGAAGCAGTTGACCGAGGAGGAGGCCGGGGCCGCCATCGACGCCATCGTGACCGAGCTGGGGGCCGCCAGCATCAAGGACATGGGCAAGGTGATGGCCGAGCTGAAGGCCCGCCATGCCGGGCAGATGGACTTCGCCAAGGCCGGCGGTCTGGTGAAGGCGCGGCTGTCCGGCAAGTGAGAGCGGGCTGACGAAAGCCGGCTGACGGGGCGCTGGCCGCCAGGGGGCGACTCAGGCTAGGCTTGAGGGTGGGCGCCCCCAAGGCGGTGGTCCCATGGCGGCGGTCCGGGCGCGGCGGCCGGGAGGATGTGGCGGGAGAACAGTGGAATGGTCGCGGTCCGCAAATCCACCATTTCGGGCATGACCGTCGCGGAGTTCCTGGACTGGAACGGCGACGGCACCGACACGCGCTATGAGCTGGTGAACGGCGAACCGCGCGCCATGGCGCCTGCCAGCATCACCCATGGCATCCTGCAAAGCACCGTCGCCCGTGTGATCGGCAACCATCTGGCCGACCGTGCGCCCGGCTGCCATATCGTGACCGCTCCGGGCGTGCAGCCCCGCGTCCGTTCCAGCCACAACATGCGCATTCCCGACCTGGGCGTGACCTGCGCCCCGGACGAGCGCGGACTGCGCACGCTGCCCGATCCGGTCCTGCTGATCGAGATCCTGTCGCCCAGCAACGAGGCCGAGACCTGGGAGAATGTCTGGACCTACACCACGCTGCCATCGGTTCGCGAGATCCTGGTGCTGTGGACCTCCGCGGTCGGTGCGGAGCTCTTGTGCCGGCAGGCGGATGGAAGCTGGCCGGAAAGCCCGCTGGTGATCGGCGCGGACGGGATGCTCGGCCTGGACAGCATCGGCTATCAGGTCCCCTTGAGCACGCTCTATGCCGGAACACATCTCGCCAGGCAGCCGGACTGACGCGGTCCGCCCGAGCCATCCGCGCCCCGGGCGGGCCGGCGGCGCTGGTTCCCATACCATGCCTCTGCTATAGCCTTGCGCCCGTCGCGCCCCGTCCATCCATCCTGGTGACCGTTCGACCATGGCCTTCCCGCCCCAATTCCTGGAAGAACTGCGCACCCGCCTGACCCTGTCGGAGGTGGTCTCCAAGCGCCTGCGCCTGATCCGTGCCGGCCGCGAGTACAAGGCCCCCTGTCCCTTCCACAATGAGAAGTCGCCGTCCTTCTACGTCAACGACCAGAAGGGCTTCTTCCATTGTCTGGCGGCGGAAACCCCCGTGATCCTGCCGGATGGGGCTCGTCCCATCGCGGGACTCGCCGGCACAACCCAGACGGTTCTGACCCGTGGCGGGAAATGGGTTCCCGCGGCCTTCAAATCCTACGGCATCCAAAAGCTCATGCGCGTTACATTGACGCGCAACGGGCAGACCAAGGTGCTGCACGCGACCGCAGGTCACCGCTGGTTCGTCCGAGGCGTTATCGGAGACGTGGTGACCAGCCAGCTCCGCCGCGGCCACCGGCTCGAGGCGGTTCTGCCGGAGCCGCGGTGCGACTGGTCGCTTGATCCCGATGGTATCGCCCATGGCATCGTGTTCGGCGACGGTTCCGTTCAAAAGGGATACGGCCATGTTCACCTGCACGGTGAAAAAGACAAAGTGCTGACCGGTTGGTTTCCAGATCGGACGCCACAGCCAAAGCTGACGGAGCAGGGCAAGCCCTATCTGCGAATTTACGGCGGCAAAGCATTCGGACATATGAAGGCGCTGCCGGCTCTGGAAGACAGCACCGATGCTTACCTGCTTGGCTTTCTGGCTGGCTATATCGCCGCCGATGGCCATGTGGCGAAGGACGGAACCGTCATGCTCCACAGTGCCGACCGGGCACATCTGGAGTGGGTGCGCACCGCCGCTCTCAGGCTGGGGATCGGCACCTACGGCATTACCTTGGCGACGCGCCGCGGGCTGGCGACGGAACCCTGTGATATCTTCCGCCTCCATTTCGTGCCGTCCACCATGGACGCATCGCTGTTCCTCGGCCATCAGGCACGGGAGCGCTACGAGCAAGCCAGCAAGTCATTCGCCCGTCTGCGCTGGGTCGTGGCGTCCGTCGAGGAAACCGATAGGGAGGAGGAGGTTTTCTGCGCCGAAGTCCCCGGTGAGCATGCCTTCGCGCTGGAAGACAATATTCTCACCGGCAATTGCTTCGGCTGCGGCGCCCATGGCGACATCATCGGTTTCGTCATGCGCCACGACAATCTCGGCTTTCCCGAGGCGGTCGAACATCTGGCCGGCGAGGCCGGTCTGCCGGTGCCGCGCCCGACGGAGGAGGACCGCCAGCGCTACGAGCGGCGCAAGACCCTGCATGATCTGGTCGAGCAGGCGACGCGCTGGTTCGAGCAGCAGTTGCACGGCTCCGCCGGGCGGGCGGGGCTCGACTATTTCCTGCGGCGCGGGCTGGACGGCGACACCATCGCCCGCTTCCGCCTCGGCTATGCGCCCGGCGATTCCAACGCGCTGCGCACCCATCTGGGCAAGCAGGGCTTTTCCGACGACGACATGATCAATGCCGGGCTGCTGAAGCGGCCCGACGACGGACGGTCGCCCTACAGCTTCTTCCGCAACCGCGTGATGTTCCCGGTCACCGACCGGCGCGGGCAGGTGGTCGCCTTCGGCGGGCGCATCCTGGAGGGCGACGGGCCGAAATACGTCAACACCGCCGACACCCCGCTCTTCCACAAGGGCACGCTGCTCTACGGCCTGTCGCGGGCGCGGCAGGCGGCGGCGGACGGCAAGCCGGTGATCGTCGCCGAAGGCTATATGGATGTCATCGCCCTGGTGCGCGCCGGCTTCGAGGGGGCGGTGGCGCCGCTCGGCACCGCGCTGACCGAGACCCAGGTGCAGGAGTTGTGGAAGCTGATCCCGGCGGCGGAGAAGGTGCCCTTCCTGTGTTTCGACGGCGACAATGCCGGCCGGCGCGCGGCGTGGCGGGCGGTGGAGCGCCTGCTGCCGCACCTCGCCCCCGGCCAGTCGGCCCGCGTCGCCTTCCTGCCGGAGGGCGAGGATCCCGACAGTTTGATCCGCGCCCAGGGTCCCAAGGCGATGGGTGCCGTGCTGGAGACGGCCATCCCCTTGTCCGACGCCCTGTGGCGGATGGAGAGCGAGGGGCGGCCGACCGACACGCCGGAGGCCAAGGCGGCGGTGAAGGCGGCGCTGGAGGCCCGCGTCTCCACCATCGCCGACCGCGATGTGCAGAGCTTTTACCGGACCGAGATGCGCCGCCGCGTCGATGAGGCCTTCGCCCCGGCGCGCCCGGCCTACAATCGCGGCCCCTGGGTGCCCGGCCAGGGGCGGGGCCGCTTCGGCGAGGCGCCGCGCCGCCATGTGCCGGGCACGCCGGGGCGGCTGACCTCCAAGCCGGCGGGGGAGGGGCGTGGCCGGGTCTCGCGTCTCGCCTCGATGCGGGAGCGGATCCTGCTGGCGACCCTGATCAACCATCCCGACCTGTTCGGCGAACTGGCCGAGCCGCTGGGGCTGTTGCCGTTCGGTGACCCGGAGCTGGAAAAACTGCGCTGGGCGGTCATCGAATGCCTGTCGGACGAGGGCAACCACGACTCGGCACTTGACGCCGATGCGCTTTGTCGCCACTTGTCTTCCGCCGGCCATGAGACCATGGTCGGGGCTTTGCTGAGCGAGTCGACCTATAACCATGCCGGTTTCTCCCGGCCCGATGCCTCCTCCGAGGAGGCGAGGCGGGGATGGTGGCCGGCGTGGCGTCACCTGCATCACGAGCGGGTGCTCGACGATCTCAGGGAAGCGAAGGCGGCCCTGAAGCGTGATACGAACGAGGCCAACCTCGCCCGTGTCGCGGCGCTTCAGCAGGAGGTCATCAAGTCCGGCCTGGGTATGACGGATGAGGATGATTTCGATGACGCCTGATGGAGGAGGTCCGGGGATCGACGGTTCGCATCGTCGGTGACCGGGTGTCGGGCATCGGGGGTCGGTCGATGGGACGCGGTTGATGGGACGGGGCCGCATGACAGTGTCTGTGATGGCGGGTTCTGGGTAGGTACAAGCTTGGGGGTGGGGCGGACGGGCCGGGCGACCGGGACCGATCGCTCCTTTCGTCTTTATTCACTGGGGTAATGCGGGGGCACCGATCGCATGGCCACGAAAGCTGCGAACAGCGTGGAAGTTTCCGAAACGCGGGAGGAATCCGCAGACGGTCCTCTGATGGACGGCATGGGTTTGGCCGTCAAGAAGATGATCGCCCGCGGCAAGGAGCGCGGGTATGTCACCTACGACGAGCTGAACGCAGCGCTGCCGCAGGATTCGTCCTCGTCCGAGCAGATCGAAGACACGATGGCGATGCTGTCCGAGATGGGCATCAACATCGTCGAGTCGGAAGAGCAGGATTCGGAGAACAGCGGCGAGGGGGCCAGCGACGGCGAAGGCCGGTCGTCGGGCAATCTCGACGACGACGACATCGGCCGTACCGACGACCCCGTGCGCATGTATCTGCGCGAGATGGGGTCGGTGGAGCTGCTGTCGCGCGAAGGCGAAATCGCCATCGCCAAGCGGATCGAAGCCGGCCGCGAGATGATGATCGGCGCGATCTGCGAATCGCCCCTGACCATCCGCGCCATCCTGGAGTGGCATGATTCCCTGATGGAAGGGAAGATGCTGCTGCGCGACATCATCGACCTGGACGCCACCTATGGCGGTGGTCCGGACGGCGAGGAGATGCCGGAGGGGTTGGCCGAGGTGGTCGAGGCCGCCGGGGCCGCCGGCCCCGCCGGGGCGGCCCCCGCCGCCGACGCGCCGGCCGACGAGGAGGGCGACGAACCGCGCCCGCCGCGCGCCGAAGGCGAAGGCGAAGAGGGCGAGGAAGGCGAGGAGGGCGAGAACGCCCTGTCGCTGTCCGCCATGGAAGCCGCGCTGAAGCCGCAGGTCATCGAGACCTTCGAGAACATCAAGGCGACCTACGACAAGCTGCACAAGCTGCATGAGTCCCGCATGGCGGCGATGCAGCGCGGCGAGGATCTCGGCAAGCAGACGGACAGGAAGTACGACAAGCTAAAGACCGAGATGGTCGAGCTGATGAACACCGTCCGCCTGAACAACCAGCGCATCGAACAGCTGGTCGAGCAGCTCTATGGCCTGAACCGCAAGCTGACCGGCTTCGAAGGCCGTCTGCTGCGCATGGCCACCGAGTGCCGGGTGAAGCGCGAGGACTTCCTGAACCAGTATTTCGGCCATGAGCTGGACCCGAACTGGCTGGAGCGCATCCGTGGCCTGAACCCCAAGACCTGGGGCAAGTTCGCGGAGAAGTATGACGGCGACATCCGCAAGACTCGCGAGGCGATCTCCAACGTCGCCGAGGAAGCGCGCCTGCCGATCAACGAGTTCCGCCGCATCGTCTCCACCGTCCAGAAGGGCGAGAAGGAGGCGAGCCGCGCCAAGAAGGAGATGGTCGAGGCCAACCTGCGTCTCGTCATCTCCATCGCCAAGAAATACACGAACCGCGGCCTTCAGTTCCTGGACCTGATCCAGGAGGGCAACATCGGCCTGATGAAGGCGGTGGACAAGTTCGAGTACCGGCGCGGCTACAAGTTCTCGACCTACGCCACCTGGTGGATTCGTCAGGCGATCACCCGCTCGATCGCCGACCAGGCGCGGACCATCCGCATCCCGGTCCACATGATCGAGACGATTAACAAGCTGGTCCGCACCAGCCGCCAGATGCTGCACGAGATCGGCCGCGAGCCGACCCCGGAGGAGCTGGCCGAGCGTCTGATGATGCCGCTGGAGAAGGTGCGCAAGGTCCTGAAGATCGCCAAGGAGCCGATCTCCCTCGAAACGCCGATCGGCGACGAGGAGGATTCGCATCTCGGTGATTTCATCGAGGACAAGAACGCGGTCCTGCCGCTGGACGCGGCCATCCAGGCCAACCTGCGCGAGACGACGACCCGCGTTCTGGCCTCGCTGACGCCGCGCGAGGAGCGTGTCCTGCGCATGCGCTTCGGCATCGGCATGAACACCGACCATACGCTGGAAGAGGTCGGCCAGCAGTTCAACGTCACCCGCGAGCGCATCCGCCAGATCGAGGCGAAGGCTCTGCGCAAGCTGAAGCACCCGTCGCGGTCGCGCAAGCTGCGCAGCTTCCTGGATACCTGATCCGGGACGGTTGTTTTCGAGACGAAGCGGGGGCCGGTCGGCCCCCGTTTTCGTTTTCGGGCTTCCACGTCGGAATGATGAACGAGGGGTTGCATTTTCCCAAGGCTTTGTCGCAAAGTGCGCCTCGCGGTAGGGCCTGTAGTTCAGCGGTTAGAACGCGCCGCTCATAACGGTGTTGTCGTCGGTTCGAATCCGGCCGGGCCCACCAATCTTTCCCGACCGACCCAACGCTCTGATCGGGGGGCATTGGTCGTGCGTGACGTTCTCCAACTCATTCAATCGGCCGCGGCATTGTGGCGGCGCGGGAACCAGCGGTGGTGGGCCGATCTGGCGGCGCGGCGGGTTGGCCTGGCGGGCAACTGACGGGGCCGTTCTGAAGCCTTTTCGGCACAAGCCTGGCCGTGCCGCACAAATTTTGCTGCAAGCGTCACGAAGTCTGGAATAAAGGATGCGTGGCGCGCGTTCGCACCCATATGCATCGGGTCCCCCCTTCGGTCGCAGGATCGGCCGGGACGGCCCGGCCCTGGAGTTGCGGCGCCGTGTCGCCCCGTCCGTCCTTTCGGGAGGAGGGGGGAGGCCATGGCGTGAGCCGTGGCGTGATCGGTAAGGATCGGGTGCGCGGTTGAGCAAATTCGGGGTCGATCTGGAAGTCCACATTGCGTCCTTGCGGCGCTATGCGCGCGCGTTGCTGCGCAACGGCGCGGATGCGGAGGATCTGGTGCAGGAGGCGTTGACGCGCGCGGTGGCGCGTGCCGACAGCTTCCAGGCGGGGACGAACCTGCGGGCATGGCTTTTCACCATCCTGCACAACGTCCACGTCAATCAGGTCCGTTCCAAGGCCGCCCGGCCGCAGGAGGTCGATGTCGACGATGTCGAATCCAAGCTGGTCAGCCCGGCCCGGCAGGAGGAGCGTGTCGAACTGCGCGAGATGATGCGCGCGGTCGACGAGTTGCCGGAGGAACAGCGCAAGGTGCTGCTTCTGGTGGCGCTGGAGGGCCTGAAATACGACGAGGTCGCCGATATGCTCGGCGTGCCGATCGGGACCGTCATGTCACGCCTCTCCAGGGCGCGCGAGGCGGTGCGGGCGAAACTGGCGAACGAGGGTGGCGTCACCCTCCGGCGGGTGAAGTGATGAATGCGCATCTGACGACGGGACGGGTCACGGAGGACGAACTCCACGCCTATGTGGATGGGCAGCTGGACGGCAACCGCCGGCTGGCGGTGGAGCGATGGCTGGCCGAGGATCCGGAGGCGGCGCGCCGGGCGGAGGATTACCGCGCCCAGGCTATTCTGCTGCACGAGATGTTCGACGGCATCCTGCGCGAACCGCCGAGCGACAAGGTTCAGGAGCTGTCGGACCGGCTGAAGGGGCGCATCGCCTTCAACGACAACCGCCCGGCCTGGCATGCCCGGCCGCTGGTGCGCTTCGCCGCGGCGGTGATGCTGGTGGTCGCCGGTGCGGCCGGCGGCTGGATGGGCCGCGGCGTCGATCAGCAGGCGTCCGCCCCCGTCGCCCAGCAGCGCCAGACGCTGGCCACCTTCGCCCAGGAAGCGACGCAGGCGCACCGTTTCTACACCTCGGACGAACGGTTCCAGGTGGAGCTGGGGGCCGACAATCAGGACGAGCTGAACGGCTGGCTGTCCAAGCGGATGGGCCGCGATGTCTTCGGTCCCGACCTCGGCCGCGTCGGCTTCCGGCTGATCGGCGGCCGGTCGCTGCCGACCGATCTCGGCGCCGGCGCGCAATATATGTACGCCAACGACGCCAACAAGCGGATCACCCTGTTCGTCGGCGCCCCCCAGAGCGGCAACCAGTCCAACTTCAGTTTCACCCAGAATGGCGACGTCGCCACCTTCTATTGGGTCGAGGGGCCGCTGGCCTACGCGCTGGCAGGCCGGCTGTCGAAGGAGGAACTGCTGGAGATCGCCAAGGCGGTCTATCAGGACGTCAAGGCCGGTCCGCCGCGCCGCGATCCTCCGCCGGCCGAACAGCCGCAGCAGCAGCAACAGCAACCGCAGCAGCAACAGGATCGTCCGCCGGGCGTGCAGCCGGTCAGCGACACGCAGAAGGCCAAGGAAAGCTGAGGCGAATGGATGGGAAGGGGGGCCGGCGGCTCCCCTTTCACCGTTTGAGCAAGGTCCCCTTCAACCAGTCGCGCACCTCGCGGCACACCGCCTCGGAGGCTTCGTCCAGCGCGTGGCCGGTGCCGGGGACCAGGACCAGCTTCTTCGGGTCGCGCGCCTTGCGATGGACGTGGATCGAACAGCTGGGCGGCAGGATCTCGTCCGCCTCCCCATGGATCAGCAGGATCGGGCAGGACAGGTCGCCGACCGGTTCGATCCCATAACCCTGGGTCGCCAGCGTCACCACGGTGCAGACGGCGCCGCGGTTCGATGCCGCCGCCTGGATGACGACCGCGCCGCCGAAGGAATGACCGACCAGCGCCACATGGTGGATGCCCTGGCGCCCGAGGAAGCTCAACCCGCACAGCACGTCATACACCGACTCCTCCAGATCGCGCGGGTTCCGGAAGCACAGGCGCAACGAGGCGATGGCTTCGGCGATCAGGTTGGCGGCCAGCCGCGGATAGAGGCCGCGGGCCGGCGTATCGAACCCGCCGCCGATCCCGCCGACCCACAGCACCGCCAGCTCGGCGCCCGGCGCCGGGTAATAGCGGGCCTGGACCGTGCCACGGTCGGTTTCCAGCGTCACCGGCCGAAAGCCTTCGGCGTCGGCGATGCCCATGGTGGCGTCAAGAAGAGGCACGGCATCCTCCCTTTCCATTTGCGCGGCTGACGGGAACAACAGCGGGACCGCCCCCTCGGTTCATCTCCGTCCGACGACGACGCAACGAAGCCGCGACCCGGCTGTTCTCTGTCGATGGTCCTCGGACAGCCGGGAAAGGAGCGGCGATGGCATCGAACCGTTTGGTCGGGGGAAAACCAGCCGGAGGCGGCGTGGCCGGATTTGGAGCCGGTGGCCGCTGGCTCGCCATGATGGGCGGCACCGCCTTGGGCGTGTTGGGGCTTGGCCTTCTTGAACGGCGGTGGGAACGGCGGTCGGAGCCGCAAGCGTGGCGGGGCGGGATCCGGTGGGGTGGGGCGATGCTGGCCTTGGGCGGTACCGGCCTGGTCGTCGCCGGCTTCCTGGGGTCGCCGCCCTTCGGCGGAGGGTCCCCGCGCAACCCCGATGCGTGGCGCGGCCGTGCCCCGGCCTCCCGCCGCCGCTCACGGACGCCGGAGCGCACACAGGCGGTCGTCACCATCGCGGCGGATGCGGGGACGATCTTCCGTTTCTGGCGCAACTTCGCCAATCTGCCGAAGCTGATGCCGCAGCTTGAGCGGGTCGATGTTCTGTCCGCCAGCGAGAGCAGATGGATCGTCGGTTCCGGCGCGTTTGTGCGGTCCGAGCCTTTGAGCTGGCGTTGCGTGCTCGACCGCGTCGACCAGGACCGGCTGCTGACCTGGCACACGGCTGGTGAGACGGCGCTGCCGCACCGCGCCTCGCTGATGCTGGGCCCGGCGCCGGGCGACCGGGGGACGGAGGTGCGGCTGACGCTGGTCTACCGCGTGCCGGCCACCGAGGTGGCGGCGCGTCTGGGGGTCGCGCCGGACCGGCTGGCGGAGGAGGCGCTGCGCCGGTTGAAGCAGCGGGTGGAGACCGGTGAGTTGTCCACCACCGACCGGCAGCCGCGCGGAAACGGTTCCGGACCTTCCCGTGAGGTGACGGAATGAAGGCGCTTTGCTGGAACGGACCGAATGACCTGCGGGTGGAGCGCGTGCCCGATCCGGTGCTGGTCAATCCCCATGACGTGATCATCAAGGTGGCTCTGTCGTCGGTCTGCGGGTCGGACCTGGCTCTGATCGACGGCCATGTCCCGGCCATGCGGCCCGGTGACATCATCGGCCATGAATTCCTGGGCGTGATCGTGGAGAAAGGGCCGGAGGTCCGCCATCTGAACCGCGGCGACCGGGTCGTCACCATGTCCGTCATCGGCTGCGGCCGGTGCGGCCATTGCCGGCGGGGCGAAAGCGCGCTGTGCGACAACTCCAACCCGAACCCGGACCATGCCCGTGCCGCCCATGGTCATTGCGGCGCCGGCGTCTTCGGCTACAGCCATGCCTTCGGCGGCTATGCCGGCAGCCATGCCGACTATGTCCGCGTGCCCTATGCCGATTTCAATGCCGTCCGCGTGCCCGACGGGGTAAGCGACGAGCGGGCGGTCTTCCTCTCCGATGCCGTGCCGACCGGCTACATGGCCGCCGACATGGCCGGTATCCGTCCAGGCGACGTGGTGGCGGTGTGGGGCTGTGGCGGCGTCGGCCAGATGGCGATCCGCAGCGCCTATCTGCTGGGCGCCGAGCGGGTGATCGGCATCGACCGCTTTTCCGACCGGCTGCGCGCCGCCCAGATGAAGGCGGGGGCGGAGACGCTGGATCACAGCCGTGTCGATGTCTTCGACGCGCTCCAGGCGATGACCGGCGGACGCGGTCCCGATGTCTGCATCGACGCCGTCGGCATGGTGGCCGACAGGCCGGCGGTGCCGCGCCAGATGATCGAGAGCTGCCGCAAGGGCGGCACCCTGTCCATCGTCGGCATTCATGGCGGATCGATCGACAGCTTCCCGATGGGGGCGGCGATGCACAAGGGGCTGACCTTCCGCATGGGCCGGCAGAACGGCCAGCGCTACGCCGCGCGCCTGTTCGAGCATGTCCGCGACGGCGCGCTGGATCCCTCCTACCTGATGACGCACCGGCTGCCCCTGGACGACGGTCCGCGGGCCTATCGCATGTTCAAGGAGAAGGCCGACGGCTGCCTGCGTGTCGTCTTCGCCCCGACAGGCTGAGAGGAGGGGGAGCGCGATGGAGCTGGTCCATGCCCACCCCGCCGCCCGCGGCGTCGGCGAGCGGGTCGGAATGGGAGGTGGCCCGGTGGCGATACCCCCATTGCGGCTCTTTCCGGATGGAGCGGCATGTCGTCCGCTCTCCTTCGTCGCCAATTTGGACAGGAGTGCTGAATGAGGAGAGTGTCATTGGTCGTCGCCCTCGCGGTTTGCCTGGGTGCGGGCGGCGGCGGGAGCGGTGCGTCCGCCGAGCAGTTCATCAATGACGGCTGGTCGTGGAGCGTCCTCGTGCCGTCGATCGCCCAGACCGATATCCTCGGCACCCACCTTCGCGAACTCAGGAACCGCGACGAACAGCGCAACGCGCCGCCGCCCGATGTTTCACGGCTGGGCTACACGCCGTCGAAAGCGCGCCGCACCGCCAATCTCGCCGCATTCGTCGAAAAGACGCGGGCGGTCGATCCGGCCGGCGCGGCCGACCTCCAGAGGCTGTTCGCCCAGGGGGACGTGATCGAGAGGATCGCCGCGCTGATCGCGCCCTATGGCCTGCGGGTCGACAATCTCGCGGATGTCTACGCGCTGTGGTGGATCACCGCCTGGCAGGCGACGCGGGGCGACAATGACACGCTGGGCCGGGACATGTATGCCGCCGTTCGTGCCCAGGCCGCGCGTGCGCTGAACGCCGCCGGCGGTCCCGGCAAGGCGCCCGACGCCCAGAAGCAGGAGCTTGCCGAAGCGCTGCTGGTCCAGACGGCGCTGATCGAGGTCGCGGTCGAGCAGGCCAAGAGCGATCCCGCAAGGATGCGGCAGGTCCGTGCCGCGGTCCGCAAGGGGGCGCTGGGCATGGGGCTGGATATGGACCGGATGGAGATCACCGGTGGCGGCTTCGTTCCAGGCGGCGGCCCCTGACGGACGCGACGGGAATTCCCTCCGCGCGCCTGTCTCCCGCCCCGCCCCCACCGTCCGGCCGCTATGGGGGAGAGCGGAAAGCGAAGGGACGCCAGGGGGTTCGGCGTGGGGGCGCTCGAAGGTCATAGGGCGGCCGAGGGAGGCGCCCGCCACCCGCAACGATGGTGCAATGGCCATGGGAACAGTTGTCAACAGGGCATGTCAGGGTGTGAAATCAAGGAACCGCACCGAATGTGACAGATTTCGGTTGACACGCGGTCAGGGCTTCCAGAGCCGCTAAAGCGGCTTTCCCTTTTTAAATCAGGCGCTTGCTTCGAATGCCTGGTTTTTGGGCAAACACAGCGGGGTCCTTGAATCGCCTGGGGCGAATCGGGACTGCCCACGGCTTGCCCACACAGTTATCCACAGCCTCTGTGGAGACCGTGGGCTTGGCCCCCCGGTGATGCCTCCTGTCGTGCCCGCCGTCCGGCCCTGTGCTTTCGATGAGTGTGCTTTGGACGGAGGTGGTGAGACGGCTCTGCGCAAAGGGGTAATCGCTTTGGATTTTGGCCAGGCCGGAAAAAGCATCCTATAGTTCCTTCGATGGTTCTTCCGGCAATGGTCCTTCCGGTGGTTTGGCTGGGGATGACCCGACCGCCTGCAATCACGGACGACCGTACGGGTGCGGGGAAAGCAGTCAGAGCGGAGGCGCCAATGCGTAGCGTTGTGCGAAATGTCGCCGGCATGCCGCATCCGGCGGTCCGATCCGGGTGGCGGGATGCCGATACCGTTCCGGTCCCGGTTTCGGAGCGCCCGATGCGCGGAGCCCTGGCCCTGCTGCCGGCGGTTTTCGGCCCGCTTTTGGCGGCATCGGTGTTGGGGGCGCTGATCCTGCATCTCCTGGCCGGCCTGATGGCCCGCCTCCTCGCCGCCGATGCGTTGGGTGCCCTGTCGGTCATGGCCGGAATGGTCGTGGTCCTGGTCACCCTGCTGCCATTCGCCTTGCTGTCGCTCGGACGGGCGCGGCGGGCATGGGCCAGAGTGCGGGGCACCCTTCGGCGCTGAAGGGCGCTTGCGCAGGATTCCGTTGCTCCGCGATGAGTGCCCGCGTTTAATCGCGGGCGAGGGTGGCGTTCGCCCTTCCGCCCGGCGCTCCGTGGCGGTTTTCCGGGGCGCGGCCGGGGGCTTGGGATGGGGCTTTTCGATTTCCTGAAGGTTACGGTAACCGACAAGAAGGCGGCGGATCCGCCCGCCCGCCGTATGCCGATCAGCGTCATCCAGTGCGATGGAAAGAGCTTTCCCATCGTGTCGCTGACGGCCAAGGGTTTTGTCGCGCGCGGTTTCGACGGGTCCCTGGTCGTCGGTCAGAATGCCAAGGTGTCGGTTCGTGTCGACGATGCCGACGGCAAGTTCACCTTCAACGCGACCGTCTCGGTGGTGGAGATCAAGGGGGATACGGTTGGGGCGATCTGGTCGATCCTGCCGACCGATGTCGATGCGGTGATCCGCCAATACGCCCAGCGTCGGAAGAAGTAGGGCCCAGGGAGGCGGGGGCGCGGGAGGTCCGGCAGGCGGCGTTACCCAGGCGGCGTCACTGGCGCCCGGTCGCCGCCTCCGCCGCGTTGGCGGCGGGCATGCCGGCATTGACGATCTTCGGCAGAGCCAGCTGGCGCGCCCGCTCCAGCCATTCCGACAGGGTGATGAACTCGCAGCCCTTGGCCCGCAGCTCGGCGATCACGCGGGGCAGGGCCTGCGCCGTGCTGGCGTATGTGGAGTGCATCAGGAAGACGTTGCCCGGCATGCCGGCGATCTTGATCTGGTTGACGATCTTGTCGGCGTTGCGCACCTGCCAGTCGCGCGTGTCGATCGACCACAGGACGGAGCCCATATGCTCCTCCCGCGCGATGCTCAGCAACTCGTCGGAATAGCGGCCATAGGGCGGGCGGAACAGCACGGGGTTGGCGCCGAAGCTCCGGAGGATGCGGTTGGTCTCCGCGATCTCGTACCGGGCGCCGGCCGCATCCATCTTGCGCAGGTCGGAATGGGTCAGGCTGTGATTGCCGATCTCGTGACCGCTGGCGATGAAATCGTGAATCAGCTCGCCCTGGCGTTCGGCGATGCGGCCGACCGGGAAATAGGTCGCGCGCACACCCTCCTGATTGAGAATGTCCAGAATCTGCCGGGTGACCGTGCGATGCGGTCCGTCATCGAAGGTCAGGGCGCAGAGATTCCAGTTTTCCCGTTTGAGCGTCGCCGGCATCACGTCATAGCGGGAATCCGGCATCACCGAGCGCAGCCGGCCCTTGCGGCGGCTGTGCTGCTCGATGTCCGCCATGGTGCGGGCGTCCTCCTCGTTGTAGATCACCAGCCCATCGGCTGGCGGCACCGCGCCGGCCGCGGACGGCGGCGGCGGGACCAGCGGCGCGGCGAAGGCCGAGCCGATCGGCGCCAGGACGGAGGTGGTGGTCGTCGTCACCGTCTCCCGATCGCCGGCCGCCTGCTGCGCCGGCTTCGCGTCGGCCACGAACGGAGCGGGCGGCGGGGCCTTCGCATCGGTGGGCTTCGCCTCGGCAGTCTTCATCGCGGCCGGTTTGTCGGGAGCCGGCTTGTCGGAGGTCTGCTTTTCGGCGGATTGCTTGGGAGCGCTTTGCTTTTCCGGGGGCGTCTTTTCGGGAACCGCCTTCGCCTGGGCTGCCTGGGCCGTCTGGGCCGGCGCCGCGGTCGGAGCGGGGATGGGGAGGGGACGATCGACGACGAGGCAGCCGAAGCCCGAACCGACGATGTGGCGGCACAGCGCCCGCGCATCGGTATCCTTGGCGACCTGGGCGTAGAGGGCGACGCCCGCGGCCTCGTTCTTGCCATCCAGCGGCATGACCGACGGGGTCAGGCCGGTCGCCAGGTCGCGCCGCTGCTGTTGGAGGCTTTTCCAACTCCACCAGGCGTCGGCATCGCGGGAGAAGATGCCGAGCTGGAGGACCGGGCCGTCGGAAACGGGTGTCGGCGCCTGGGTGGGCGCCTGGGGAGGCGCCGGCGTGGACGCCTTGGTCTCCGTCTTCGCGGCGGGCGGCTTGGCGGCGGGCTGGCGTTTGGCGGCGGAGTCGGCCGCCTGGGAGGGCTGGGCGGAAGGCAGGGAGGACAGGCTGAGAACGCAGGCCAGCAGAGTGGCCTTCAGCACGCCGCCGCGCTTGCCCATCGCCGGAATGCGGCCGGGGTTCCGGGTATCATCGGCCGGCTTGGAGCGGAGGCTGTGGAAGGCGGCGTTCGGCCAGGAAATACGTAACATATCGGTCCCGTCGCTTGGCCCAGCCACTCTCTCGCGGACCGGCGGTTGATGGCGGTGCAATAACACCACGATAGGGCTAATTCAAACGACAAGCGGCGCATTTGTGACAGCTCCGACGCTTTTCGCGCCGGCGTTGCCATTGGGAAACGGTGGCCGAAATGGAGCGGCCCGACGGGTACGGAAAGGAAAAGCGGCGGTTGGCGTGAAAGCCGCCGGAACTCTCCGGGGAGTGGCGGGGTTGATTGGGCAGCCGCGACGCGGCCGGGCATGGCGTCAGCCGGCGCCAGCCGCCCCGTCATCCCCCTGGAAAGCGGCAGCCGCGAAGGAGACGACCTGTATGGCCGAGGATTTGGAAAGCCGCATCCGTCGGCGCGCGCATGAGATCTGGGAACGTGAAGGCCGGCCCGAGGGCCGGGCCGACGCCAATTGGGAGTTGGCCAGCGAAGAGATCGCGATCCAGGACAATTATCGCGACACTCTGAAACCCAATCCGGCGGGCGGCCCGGAAGCGACCGCGATGCGGACAGAGCCGGTCGAGCCAGTGCTGAGCATCGTCAACCAGGGTGAACAGCCGGGCCTCGCCGACCAGGGAGAGGAGATCGGGATCCCGATGCATGGCGACCGCGACGCCTGGCCGACGCCGGAGGACGCGGCCGCCACCGCCGTTCCAGCCAACCGCGGCAGGAGGACCAGGCGGCGGGCGTAGCCTGCCATCCCGATGCGCCGGCCGCCTGGAGAAACCGCCTGGAGAAACCTCCCCGGCCGTCAGGCGCGGGACTTGTCGGCGCCGGCCGGCGATGCCGCCGGCTCGGCGGGCGGCGCGGCGGCTGGAAGCGCACCGGGCGCCATCGGAGCCGCCGGAGCCGGCGACGGGGTCGACATCGCGGTCGGCGCATCATCCGCCCGGTCATAGATGTCGGGGTGCAGGCGGACGGCGCCGTCGGCCTCCACCGTCGCGATCCAATAGACGAACTGCACCGGCATCGGCGTCGGCAGCTTGACCCACTGGGGTTGCTGCTTGTCCAGCATGCGGTCGATCCGTTCGGGAGTCACGCTGCTGCCCTGGAGCAGAAGCTCGGCCAGCCGGCGCGGATCCTCCAGCCGGACACAGCCGGAGCTGATCGATCGCAATTCACGCGCGAAAAGCCGCGGCTCGTTGGTGCCATGGAGATAGATGTCGTAGGGATTGGTCAGGTTGAAGCGGAAGCGGCCCAGCGCGTTGTGGTTGCCCGGCTGCTGCACGATGCGGACCCGGCCGGGCGTGACGTCATGCCAGTCGACCGTTTCCGGCGCCACCTCCTGCCCGTCGAGATAGACGATGGCGTTCTGGATGCCGGGGGTGCCCTTCGCCCGCAGCATCGGCAGCTTGTCCTCCTTCAGAACGGTCGGCGGCACCGTCCAGGTCGGGTTGACTATGATGTGGGTGATGCGGTCGGTCAGCAACGGGGTCTCGCGCGACGGCCGGCCGACGATGGCGCGCATCGTCAGCTCCTCCTCCCCGCCGCGCACCAGGGTGGTGGTCTGGTCGGTCAGGTTGACCACCAGCACATTGTCCGGCGCCGTGTCGCGGAAGCTGCGCATGGCGACCGCGCTTTGCCGCATCAGCGCCGCCGCCTCCGCCGGCGTGCGGTCGAGCGCCGCGCGGGTGCCGGCGCCGACCAGCCCGTCGGGCTTCATCCGCTGAGCCAGCTGGAAGGCCTTCACCGCGTGGTCGATGTCGGCGGTGAACAGTTCCGCCACCTTGTCCGCCGGCAGCAGGCCAAGCTCTACCAGCCGCTGCGCCAGCCGGCCGACCCGCTCTCCGCTGCTGCCGAGCTTCATCAGCCCGCCGTCGCCGATCCGGGTGGAGGGCTGCACCGCCGCCTTGTCCAGCTCGCCGGCGGCGGCGTCCAGCTTGTCGGCCCACTGGGACACGGTGTCGCGGTAGGGCAGGGCGTCCGCCGGGCTTGCTCCCAGCAAAGCCAGCGCCGATGCGGCGGAAAACGCCAGCAGGGCCAGCTTGCGGGGCGTGGAGAGATCGGCGGAAGCGGTCATGGCGGAACCCTCTGTTACCGTGGGCCGGCGGGCCATCCGAAGGGATGCGCCGCGGCTCTCTGGATCAATTTATGCAAGGCAATAATGGATGGCGAGGTCTGCGGGGCGAAAATCGGACGATCAGTCTTGCGGTGTGATCTTCCTGCCGCCGTCCTATGACCCGCCTATGCAAGAAGGTCACAGTGCGGAATTTTTTGATTGCCTCTGCCGATGACCTTCCCTATACGGATATTCGTCCGGCGACGCTCCACATCAGACGGGACGCTCCGGATCAGCGTTGGACACAAAAGCCACCGCGGGCGCCCTTGCGACCCGCCAAACGCCGAACGGCCACAGCGTAGAACGGCCAAAACGTAAAACGACGAGGTTCGGGGATGCATTTGGGGGATGACGAGCGTGCCGCTCCGGCCATCGGGCGGCGCGGGTTCCTTGGTTTTGCCGCCGCGGCGGTATCCGCCCTTCCGGCCGCATCGGGGATTGCGACCGGTCTTGCCACCAGCGTGGTGACGGCTCCGGTCCTCCTGGGTGCGGGCACGGCGGAAGCCGCCCCGCTGGCGGGCGGCGTCCGTCGTATCAGCCTGCACAACATCAACACCCAGGAACGCTTTGACGGCGTCTATTGGGCCGACGGCCAGTACAAGCCGGAGGTGCTGCGCAAGCTGGATGTGCTTTTGCGCGACCATCGGGCCAAGCAGGTCTGCCGTTACGACCCGCGTCTGTTCGATCTGCTCGCCCGCGTGCATCAGAGCGTCGGCTCCGATGATCCGTTCGAGGTCATTTGCGGTTACCGGTCCCGGCGCACCAACGCGATGGCGCGGCGCCGGTCGCGCGGGGTGGCCAAGGAAAGCTATCACACCCGCGGCATGGCCATCGACATTCGTCTGCCGGATACCCAACTGCGCGCCATTTCCGAGACCGCGAAGGGGATGCAGTCGGGCGGTGTCGGCTATTACCCGCGCAGCGGTTTCGTCCATCTCGACGTCGGTCCGGTTCGCAGCTGGTAAGCCGGGCGGCCGGACCGTCCGCGACCGAGGCCAGTGTGACGCCACCAAATCCACGGTCCATCAGCCGATTACAACCAAAGGCTCCGCATCGATTGGTGCGGAGCCTTTCCTTGTCTGGCATGCGGTGATCGCATGCGGCGTCCGTAAGGCGGCGGCCTGCGGAGGTGGTGTGCGCTTGGTCCGCAGCCTCAGTTCCGGGAGGGCGGCTTTGTCGCGCGCAGGATGTCGGTCGGGTCCCACACGGCACCGTGACGGCGGCGGGCCTTGCCCTGGCCGGAATCATCGGTGGCCTTCGCCTGCTTGACCCGAACGCCGTCGCCGCGGGGCACCCGGTTGGATTTGCGGGCGCCATCGGAGTCCTGCGTGGCGATAACGATCTCGCCATTGGAAAGACCGCCGCTGCCGGAAGACGGCGTTGCGCTTGGCGTGGTGATGTCGAACGATGGGGGCGTGAGCGGGGAGGGGTTGTCCTCGCCGTCGTCACCGTCGGCGGATCCGTCGGGTGGATCCTTGATCTCCGGTGACAGGGCGGACAGCAGGGAAAGCATCTCGTCGGAAACATGGGACGGGGCGGCCCGCCACAGGCGCAGAAGCCGTGCCTCGCGCCGGCTGATCTGGCTGTTGTTGTCGTCCGGCTCCTCGAAACCACCGCGCGAACGGCGTGGCCCGGCATCATTGTATGTGTCGAAGAAGAAGCTGACCGGGACATCCAGAACCTGGCCAAGGCGATAAAGGGTGCCGGCGGATATGCGGTTGGAACCGCGTTCGTATTTCTGAACCTGTTGAAAGGTCAGGCCGATCGCCTCGCCCAGCTTTTCCTGGCTCATCCCCAGAAGGGTCCGCCGCATCCGTACGCGCTGCCCGACATGGGCATCCACAGACCAGGATTCCGGCGATCCGCGTCGTCCTCTTTTGCGTGCCGTCGGCTCACTCATGTCCATTGGTCTCCAGTGCCCAGTCTTCTGTCGCCTCTGTTTGCGAGAATGAAAAGATTGTTCACACATTCTTTGTCTGGGTTCAAGAGAAAACTTTTGAATATTGGTGACTGAATGCCATATTCCGATAGGCATCGCTGCTGTCGCAGCATTCGTGCCACGTCGCCTGTTACAGCTTTGTATTGTTTTGCGACCACCTGCGATCAAATGCGATAAGCTTTGTTTAAACCCTGTGACCACACCCTTGGGAAAATCCCTGATTCTTTCACCTCGCCCAATGGTTGGGCCGACAGCTTTTTGTTTACAGAAATTCATCGATCGAAACCGGCAGTGGCTTGCACCGCTGCAAATGGTGATCAAAAAATTTTTGGTTGCGGCAAATATTCAAACGGTGGGAAGCAATTTTATGATCCGCAGGCCGATACAGTCCGTCACGCCACATCGATCTCCGGCCAGATCGGCCGGTATCGTTGAGCGCACAAACATTAACGTATAATTAACTATATAAAGCACCTCTTCGCCGGCCTCGGGGGACGGTGAATCAGGGCCGCGAGGGGCGTGGCGCGTGACCGTCCGTACCGGCCTTGTCCTTGCTGCCGGCTTTCCCCTTGTCCCGTTTCGAAGCGGGGTTGCCGGGGCCGGACCGGGGCCGGACATCGGATGCGGCTGGGTCGGGCGACCAGGGGCCTTCGGTGATGGCGAAGCCCTCCACATGGTCGCGCAGCTTCTGCGCCTGGGACCGCGTGACGGTGTGGCCGAAGCGCGATTTCAAAAGGGCGGCCAATGCCCCGCAGCTCGGCCGGACATCGCCCGCGGACAGGGTCCGGTAGGTGACGAAGGCTTCGGCATAGAGGCGGACGCGGTCGGGCCGCCCGCGCAGTTGCGCCGCCTGGGCCGTGGTGCTTCCGGCCAGATATTCGCTCAGCAGCCGCGCCGCCTGGGGCAGGGTCAGGTCGGGCAGGGTGGTGGCTGGCCGCTCCGCTGGTTCGGGCCGACCGATGGCGTTCCGCCGCCGCCGCCGCTGTTGGCGTTCGCGATCCCCGGCGCGCAGTTTCTCCGCATAGGCGGGGTCGGACGCGCGCCGTTCGGTGCGCAGACGGTTGGAGCGCGCGGCGCGCTCGGCCGCGCGCGCCCGCAGCATCGGATCGCGCAACAGGAAGGCCAGCTCCTCCGCGGTCAGCCGATGGGTTTCATCCGCCGGGAAGCCGGCGGGGTGGGGGGTGGGGCTGTGTTTGTCGTCGGCGTCGTCCATCGGGCGGGCAACGCGCCGCGGCCCCGTCCTGTTCCCGCCGCTTCCCCATCACCCGCGCGACGGCGTGCGGGCCGGATCGCCGGCGCCGAAGATGAGGGCGATTTCATGCCGGATGCCGGCCCAGCCCGTGCTAGACAATCGCCGTCGGTCCGGGGCCGGCATCCGGCTTGCGCGCGCCTTGGCGCGCGCCCCGACGCCGCTCACTCCTCAAGCCCGTGCAACAGTGGAATTCACCCGCCCATGACCCCCCGGCAAGCCCTTCAGCAGCGCCTCGCGGCTTTGGATGCCCACCTGCGCGCGGAGAATCCCAACCTGTTGCCGGTCATTCCGACCTTCCGCGCCTTCGACCGCATCCTGGCCGGACTCGGGCTGATCGAGCGTCACGACTCGCTGACCACCCGCATCCCCTGGTGGCCGATGGTGGCCGTGCTCGGCACCTTCTCGGCCGGCAAATCGACCTTTCTCAACGGCTATCTGGGGGAGGTGCTTCAGAACACCGGCAACCAGGCGGTCGACGACAAGTTCACCGTCATCTGTCACGGGCCGGAGACCCGCAAGGAGGCGCTGCCCGGCACCGCGCTGAACGCCGATCCGCGCTTTCCCTTCTACCGCATCGCCGACGAGATCGAGAAGGTGGCGGCCGGCGAGGGCAAACGCATCGACAATTACCTGCAACTGAAGACGCTGGCCGGGCCGCGGACCAAGGGCAAGATTTTCATCGATTCGCCGGGCTTCGACGCCGACGACCAGCGCCGCTCCGTCCTGCGGCTGGTCGACCATATCGTCGAGCTGTCGGACCTCGTGCTCGTCTTCTTCGACGCCCGCCACCCCGAACCGGGGGCCATGCAGGACACGCTGCGGCATCTGGTCGCCAAGACGGTCAACCGCGCCGACGCCCGCAAGGTCTGCTACATCCTCAATCAGGTCGATACCACGGCGAAAGAGGACAATCTGGAGGCGGTGTTCGGCGCCTGGCAGCGCGCCATCGCCCAGGCCGGGCTGGTGTCGGGCCGCTTCTACGCCATCTACGACCAGCGTTCCGCCGTCGATATCGAGGATGACGGCCGCCGCGCCCGCTACGAGGCGCGCCGTGACCATGACCTCGCCGAAATCCAGACCCGCATCAGCGAGGTGGAGGTCGCCCGCGCCTACCGCATCATCGGCTCCATCGACAGCCTGACCAAGGAGCTGGAGGGGGAGGTCGTGCCGAAACTGCGCGAGGCGATGGCGGCATGGCGCAGCCGCGTACTGATCGGCGACGCGGTGTGGGGCGTTCTGCTGCTGGCGTCGCTGGGGGCTGTGATCCAGACGGTGGGCGGCGGTTTCGGCGCCTTCCTGGGCTGGCTGTGGGATGGTGTCGAGAGCGGGCTGCCGCTGCGTCCGGTCGGCGCCGCCCTGCTGCTCGGCGGCCTGTTCCTGGCCGGGCATTTCAAGATCCGGCAATTCTTCGCCCAGCGCGTCGCCTCGTCGCTCAGCGACCGGTTCGGCGACGTCGATCTGAACCTGCGTCAGGCCTTCCTGAAGAACACGCGGTTCTTCCGGTCGATCTTCGCCAAGCAGCCGGCTGGCTGGGGCGGACGGGCGCGCAAGGCGATCTTCGCCATCCGCGAGGCGACGGCGGTGCATGTCCAGCGCGTCAACGATCTCTACACCGATCCGGCCGGCCGGCGCGCCAGGGAGGCGGCCGCGGCCTCCGGCACGGCCAGGTGATCTCCTGTGGCTTTTCCGCCCTTTTCCGCTGATCGGGTGGGGTGGGTCGCGCTTTTCCGCATGGCAAGGCCCCGTTGCCATGGACAGAACGGTGCATCGTGCTATAAACGCGCGGTTTCGATCATGGAAAAGGGGCGCGGGCCGTGGCCATCGACGCGTCGATTCTGGTCCTCAACGGGCCTAACCTCAACATGCTGGGTGTGCGGGAGCCGCAAATCTACGGGTCGATGACCCTGGACGATCTGGAGGCCGCCTGCCACGAGCGCGCCGACACGCTGGGTCTGACCGTGGATTTCCGGCAGTCGAACCACGAGGGCGAGCTGGTTTCGTGGATTCAGCAGGCGCGCACGGAGAATGACGGCATCGTCATCAACGCCGGCGCCTACACCCACACCTCGGTGGCGATCATGGACAGTCTGATCCTGTCGGAGCTGCCGGTGATCGAGGTTCATCTGTCGAACATCTTCAAGCGCGAGCCGGTCCGTCATCACTCCTACATCTCGCCGGTGGCGAGGGGGATGATTTGCGGATTCGGGCCGCACGGGTATCTTCTGGCGCTGGACGCCATCGCGAACATCATCGACCGCGATTAAGGAAACGGGAACGACTGACATCATGGCGAGCTTCGACATCGACGGCGATCTGGTCCGCAAGCTGGCGGACCTCCTGCGTGAGACGGGCTTGAGCGAGATCGAGTTCGCCGAGGGCGAAAAGCGCATCCGCGTCACCCGCCCGACCGCCGCCCAGACGGTCGCCGTCCAGGCCGCCCCGGTCCTGGCGGCCGCCCCGGTGGTGGCCGCCCCGGCCGCTCCGGCGGGCAAGCCGGCGAGCCATCCGGGCGCCGTGACCTCGCCGATGGTCGGCACCGCCTATCTGGCGGCCGAGCCGGGCGGCACGCCCTTCGTCCGTCCGGGCGACGTGGTCAAGGCCGGCCAGACCGTGTTGATCATCGAGGCGATGAAGGTCATGAACCCGATCAAGGCGCCGCGTGGCGGCACCGTGGCCGAGGTGCTGGTGTCCGACGCCCAGCCGGTCGAATTCGGCGAAGTTCTCCTCATCATCGAGTAAGCGGGGCATTCCCTTGGCGATGTTCGAAAAGGTCCTGATCGCGAACCGTGGTGAGATCGCTCTGCGCATCCACCGCGCCTGCCGCGAGATGGGGATCCAGACCGTGGCGGTGCATTCCACCGCCGACGCCGACGCCATGCATGTCCGCCTCGCCGACGAGAGCGTGTGCATCGGCCCGGCGTCGGCGCGGGACAGCTATCTCAACATTCCGGCCATCCTGTCGGCGGCGGCGATCACCAATGTCGACGCCATCCATCCCGGCATCGGCTTCCTGTCGGAGAACGCCCAGTTCGCCGAGATGGTGGAGGAACACGGCTTCACCTTCATCGGCCCGACGCCGGAGCATATCCGGATCATGGGCGACAAGGTCACCGCCAAGAAGACGGTGATGGAGCAGGGGCTGCCGGTGGTGCCCGGCTCCGACGGCCCGGTCTCGACGCTGGAGGAGGCGGAGAAGGTCGCCCACGAGACCGGCTATCCGGTGCTGATCAAGGCGGCGGCCGGCGGCGGCGGCAAGGGCATGAAGGTCGCCCGCAACCCCGACCAGCTCAAGGAGGCCTACCAGTTCGCCCGGGCCGAGGCGCGCGCCGCCTTCGGCAACGACGAGGTCTATCTGGAGAAGTATCTCGGCCGTCCGCGGCACATCGAGATCCAGCTGCTGGGCGACACCCACGGCACCTGCGTGCATTTCGGCGAGCGCGACTGCTCGGTCCAGCGCCGGCACCAGAAGGTGATCGAGGAGGCGCCGAGCCCGGCGCTGAACACCGAGCAGCGCGCCTATATCGGCGAGCTGGCGGCGAAGACGGCGGCGGCCATCGGCTACCGCGGCGTCGGCACGATGGAGTTCCTCTATGAGGATGGGCAGTTCTATTTCATCGAGATGAACACCCGCCTTCAGGTCGAGCACACCATCACCGAGATGATCACCGGCATCGATCTGGTGCGCGAACAGATCCGCGTCGCCGCCGGCGCGCCGCTGGGCTACGGCCAGTCGGACATCCGCTTCGAGGGCCATGCCATCGAATGCCGGGTGAACGCGGAGAATCCGGAGACCTTCATCCCGTCGCCGGGCAAGATCGACGGCTATCACGCGCCGGGCGGCCTGGGGGTTCGCGTCGATTCGGCGCTCTATGACGGCTATCGCGTGCCGTCGCATTACGACAGCCTGATCGCCAAGCTGGTCGTCCATGGCACCACCCGCAACGAGTGCCTGATGCGCCTGCGCCGCTCCATCGAGGAGTATGTGATCGGCGGCATCCAGACGACGCTGCCGCTGCATGACCGCATCATCGCCGAGCAGGCCTTCATCGATGGCAATTACGACATCCACTGGCTGGAACAGTTGATGGCGAAGTCCTGACCCGATCAGGCCGCTTTCCGGGCGACAGCAAATAATGCGGCGAAGTGTCGCACCAACAAGACCCCTCACTCAAGTCGAGTGAGGGGTCTTTCTTTTATGATCATCTTCTTATGGGGATGATCATTGCGATTTCCCGGAACTGTCATTTTGAAAATCGCCGATTCTATGGTGAATTCCCGCTCGTGTTGGGGCGACGCGACGACCGGCCCGACCGGAGCCCGGCGCGCGTCGTGATCGGCGGCGTCGGCCGCCAAGTCCGTCCATAGGGGTTTCTCCCGAGGGAGGGATTTCAGAGACGCCGATGTACAGGACACCCCGCTTGCTCATTTGATCTGCATCAGTGCGCAAGGGTGTTTACCCAAGGTAGATGAAACGCAATTCCGCTATTTTGCCGAACCAGTGCCTCTTTTCGGCTGTGCGGCGCCTGTTGCCCCAAATCATGGTTGCGTAGCGATACGCCGCCGAAATCCTCCCTTGTCCGACGAGGTTCCGTCCATGCGTCTCAACGAACCGATCACCGACCGCGAAATCATCATGGAGGACGGTGTCCTGCTGGTGTCGCGCACAGACACGGGCGGGCGCATCACCTTCGTCAACAAGGCCTTCGTCGACATCAGCGGCTATTCCGAAGCCGAATTGATCGGGGCGCCGCACAATCTGATCCGCCATCCCCACATGCCGAAGGAGGCGTTCGCCGACCTTTGGACGACCATCAAGGACGGGCGGCCGTGGGAAGGGCTGGTGAAGAACCGGACGAAGTCGGGTGACTTCTACTGGGTGCGGGCCAATGTCACGCCGGTGATCGAGAATGGACAGGTGACCGGCTTCATCTCCATCCGCACCAAGCCGGTGCGCGGGCAGGTGGCAGCGGCGGAACGGCTCTACACCGATATCCGCGAAGGGCGCGCGCGCCATCTGATGGTGCGGGACGGGCAGGCGGTCGGCCGTGGCGCCGGATCGGCGTTGCGGCGCTGGACCGCGACGGTGACCGGACGTCTGGTCATGATCTTCGCCTTCATGATCCTGTCGATGCTGGTGGTCGGCGGCGTCACCCTGGGCGGCATGGCCGCCAGCAACGCGTCGTTGAAGGCGGTGTACGAGGATCGGACGGTGCCGGCGGTGCAGCTCGGCGGCATCCTCGACCATATGCGCGATCAGGTGCAGACGTTGCAGAGCCTGATCATCGACGCCCGCGGCGCCCGTGACGGCGGCGGCGGGAGGATGGCCGAGCGCCAGGCGCGCATCGCCGCCGACACCGCCGCCATCGACGCGTTGTGGACCGGATTCGCCGCCACCCATATGACGCCCGAGGAGACGGTGTTGGCCGGGCGCTTCGCCGAGCAGCGCGCCGCCTTCCAGGCGGGCGGGCTGAAGCCGGCGGTGGAACTGGCGCGCCAGGGCGATCCGCTGCGGCTGGAGGCGCTGGTCCGCGATCAGGTGGAGCCGCTGTTCCAGGCCGCCTTCCAGACCAGCGCCGACCTGCTGCAACTGCAATTGACCGTCGCCAGGGCCGACTATGACCGGGCGCTGGAGGATTTCCGCTGGCATCTGGTCTTCGCCGTCGGCGCCGGGCTCGTCGTTCTGGTGGCGGCCCTGTCCTGCGGTCTGATGCTGCTGCACACCGTGCGCCGTCCGCTCGCCGCCTTCGCCGCCGATTTCGACGCCATCGCCCGCAACGACCAGTCCCACATCATCGACCTGCCGGCGGCGGCGGAGTTCCATCCCATCGCCGGGCAGCTTCGCGGCCTGAAGGCCCGGCTCTGCTATGCCGTGCAGGAGCGCGTCGAGCGCGCCCGGCAGGCCGACGAGGAGCGGCGCGACGCACTGGAGGCGATGGCCGCCACGGTGGAACGCGAGGCCGGCCGCGCGGTGGAGGAGGTCGCCCAGCGGACCGGGGCCATGGCCGAGGATGCCGAAGGGATGTCCGGGTCGGCGGAGCGGGTCAGCATCAACGCCCAGACCGTGGCCTCGGCCGCCGGGCAGGCGCTGGCCAACGCCCAGACGGTCGCCGCCGCCAGCGAGCAGCTCGCTGCCTCCATCCGCGAGATCTCGTCCCAGGTCGCCCATTCCAGCGCAGTGACCCGCCGCGCGGTGGAGAATGGCCACAACACCCAGGCCACCATCCGCTCGCTGTCGGAGACCGTGGCGAAGGTGGGCGAGGTGGTGAACCTCATCCAGTCGATCGCCGGCCAGACCAACCTGCTGGCGCTGAACGCCACGATCGAGGCGGCGCGGGCGGGGGAGGCCGGCAAGGGTTTCGCCGTCGTCGCCAGCGAGGTCAAGAGCCTCGCCAACCAGACCGCGGCCTCGACCGAGGAGATCACCCGCCAGATCACCGCCATCCAGGCGGTGACCGACGAGGCGGTGTGGGCGGTGGAGGAGATCGGCCGGACGATCGCCGAGATCGACCACATCGCCGGTTCGATCGCCGCGGCGATGGAGGAGCAGGCGGCGGCGACCCAGGAGATCAGCCGCAACGTGGTGGAAACCTCCACCGCCGCGCAAGAGGTGTCGCACCGCATCGCCGCCGTCTCGGCGGAGGCCGACCGCACCGGCGCGCAGGCGGCCCACGTCAAGAACGGATCGGGCGATGTCGCCCGATCCATAGAGTCCCTGCGCAAGGTCCTGGTCCGCATCGTCCGCACCTCCACCGGCGACGCCGACCGGCGGCGCAAGCCGCGCTACCAGGTCGATGAGACGGGGACGCTGCTGGTCGGCGGCGACCGTCTGGCGGTGACCGTGCGCAACCTGTCCGTCGGTGGTGCCATGATCGACCCGGTGACGGCGACCGACGGCCGCTCGCTCGCCGGGGCCGTCGGTCATCTCCGGCTCGACCGTTTCGGCGCCGAGACCGAGATCGTGGTGAAGGCGGTCGAGCACAACCGCATCCATCTCGCCTTCGTCGCGGAGGCGATGGCCCGCGATTTCACCCGCGCCGTGGAGACCGCCACCAGGGATCGGCCGCCGATCGATGTCGCCGCCTGATCTTCGCCCGGTGGCGGGCGCGCGTCCCGTAGGCCCTGATGCGGACCGTTCGGAATTTTACAGAACCAAAATCAAATTCCAGCGTCCGGTAACCGAGCATCGGTTGCCCGTCGCCGGCCGGAGCGGTATCAGTGGAGCACGGGCTTCTGGTGGGAGAGGTGGGAATGGACACGCCGGTGATCGACTATTCCCAGCATCGGATTCTGGTGGTGGAGGATCAACCCTTCGTCCGCCGCACCATCGTTCAGATCCTGAGCCAGATCGGCTTCCGCGACGTGGCGGAGGCGGACAATGGCGAGACGGCGATGCAGGAATGCATCCGGGTCAATCCCGAACTGATCGTCTGCGATATCGACATGAAGCCGGTCTCCGGTCTCCAGTTCCTGGCCCGCCTGCGCGCCAGCGCCGACGCCGCCAACCCACGCGCGCCGGTGGTCTTCCTGACCAATCACACCGAATCGGAGATCGTGAAGCAGGCGATGGCGCTCGGCGTCAACGGCTTCGTGGTCAAGCCGCCCTCCTTCGCCGCGCTGAAGGAGCGGGTGGACAGGCTGCTGGGGGGGCGGTGAGGCCGCGCCTGCCGCTTTCCGTCCTGTTGCTCGCCAGCCTGCCGCTCGCCGCCTGTTCGGGTGAGCCGTCGGAAGGCGACATGCGCAAGCTGGTGGAGGCGCACACCCGCCGCGCGTTGGAGCGGCAGGGCAACGCCGCCTTCCGCGCCTTCGACAATTTCCGCAAGCAGGGCTGTGTCGAGGCAAAACCAAAAGCCGAGGCGAAGGGTGGCGGGCAGGAGGGCGGCAAGGATGCCGCCGGTTCCCATGACTGCTATTACTCCGCCACCTTCGTGCCGCATCCGGGACAGCCGCCGTTGACCGTCAACGGCAAGGGCCGCTTCCGCCGCACCGACAAGGGGTTGACCTTCGAGGATCTCGGCGCCCAGCCGCGTTAGAGCGCGATTGTTTCAGACCGACTCGTCCGGGATGTGAGGCGCGCGGAAATTCAATGGACACCAATGCCCTTTACCCATTGCGGGAGAGGCGGGAAAGGGCGGAGAGCGGGTCGCCGGCCTCGTCGCCGAAACAAACTTCGACGTCGTCGCAGACCTCGCAGTTGGGGGATTTGCACAGCAACAGCCCCTCCCGTTCGCAAAGCTGGCGGTAGAAGAACTTCTTCCACTTCATGTCGCCGGCATTCAACGCCACCAGCGCCGGAAAATGGCGACGGAACATGGTGTTGAGTTCGCCGCGGTCGTGGAAGCCCATGTCCTGCCACAGATGGTTCGGCTCCAGCGACCGGCGGGCCAGGATGGCGCCCAGCCAGCGCTCCTCGTCCGCGCCCCTGGCCCCATGTTCGACCAGGAAGGCGCGCAGGTCGGCCTCCTCGATGGCATCCTCACCGGTTTCCGCTTCGTCCGGCAGGGCAGCGATCAAGGCGGCGAACTGCGGGGCGTGGCGGATGGCAAGTTCGGCCAGTTCCACTCCGGACAGCGCCAGCGCCCGCGTCATCGTCCGCGCCGGATCGGCCGCCGCGAGCGCCAGGATGCGGCCGAAGATCATGCGGTCGGTCGCGGCATCCTCCGGCGGGCGGCCTTCCCGATCGGCGACGGGGCCGAGGGTGAGGGAAGGGGCAAGGGAAGGGGCAAGGGAAGGGGTAGTGGGCTCGACCATGTCCACTCGGCATCTCCACCGGCTATGTGCACCCGCGACGCCATCCATCCTGACCCAGGTTGCTGCGCTTGCGAAAGCCGCTGTTCCACCCGCGAGGCTGCGGCATTCTGCCGCATTGGCCGCCGCACCATGCGCCGGATCAGCCGTCGCGGTCGCCGACCTCCTCGGCGAAGCGCTCGAAGAAGGCGGCGAGCACCCGGTCGGTCTTGGCCTGCACCAGCTTCACCGCCAGCCGGCCGACGGCTCCGCCCAGCGCCACCGACAGGCTGTAGGTCAGCAGGGTACGTCCTTCCTCCTCCACCAGCACCACCAGCGCCTCGCCCTTCACCGCGCCGGCCAACCCGCCATCGCCCTGGGCGACCAGCCGGTAGCGATGGGGGCCGTCCTCCGGCTCCAGCCGCAGCCGGCCGGAAAAGCGGGCCTTCATCGGCCCCAGGGTGGTGCGCACCCGTGCCGCATAGTCGGTGGCGGACAGCCGCTCCATCTCCTCCAGCACGGGGATGCAGCGCATCAGGACCGCCGGGTCGCAGAGCGCCGCGAACACGCGGTCGCGCGGTCCGGGGACGCTGTGGGTGCCGGTGATGTCCATGCGCCGTCCTCTTCCCTGGCGGTTCGGGTACCCTGATCTGGTATGTCTCGCTCCCGGAACCAAGCCGTTGCAACCGAAGGAGACCGCCGCGATGCGACAAGCGACCACGACGCTGACCGTTCCCACCCGTGGCGCCGGGCTGTTCGAGGTGACCGCCCAGGTGCGGCGCTGGGTGGCGGAGCAGGCGGTGGAGACCGGGCTGCTGACCGTGTTCTGCCGGCACACCTCCGCCTCGCTGACCATTCAGGAGAATGCCGATCCCGATGTGCAGGCCGACCTGCTGCGATTCTTCCGCCGTCTGGTGGCGGAGGATCCGTCGCACTACGCCCACACCACCGAGGGACCGGACGATATGCCCGCCCATATCCGCTCCGCCCTGACCGGGGTCAGCCTGTCGATTCCGGTGGTGGCGGGCGAGCCGGCGCTGGGCAGTTGGCAGGGCATCTACCTGTTCGAACACCGCGCCCGTCCACACCGGCGGGAGGTCGTGCTGCACCTGATCGGGGACTGAGACCCGGAGTCCACCCCTCCCGTGTCCGCGGGTCCGGCGACCGCCTGAAATTTCTTTCATCCGGTCGCAAGGCGGCGGTGAAGGGCGCGTTCCTATGTTCAGGACAACAGCGGTGAGGTGATGCGGCGGCCCGGACGTCCTCCATCGCCTCCCGACAGTCGGAATCGCCTGATTGGAGTGCTGCCGTCATGACCACCCTTCCCCCCGCCAATTCCCCGCGTTCCAGCCGCCTGCGCCGGACCGTCGCCGCCCTGCTGCTGGGAACCACGGTGCTGGCGGGGCCGGCGCTGGCCGGCTGGGCGGCGTCGCAGGCGCAGCAGAGCGGCGCCACGCCGCCCGCCGTCGCGATGGCGCAGGACGCGCCGGCCAGCTTCGCCGACCTCGCCGCCAAGGTCAGCCCTGCCGTCGTCAACATCGCCGCCACCCAGGAGGCCAAGGCCGAACCCCGGGCCCAGCGCGGCCCGGCCGTCCCCGGCTTCCCGCCCGGCTCGCCGTTCGAGGAGTTCTTCCGCCAGTTCCAGGATCAGATGGGCCGCAACGGCGGCGACCAGGGCGACCAGGGCGACCAGGAGCCGCATGGCAAGACCGGGGCGCTCGGTTCCGGCTTCATCATCGATCCGGCCGGCTATGTCGTGACCAACAACCATGTCATCGACGGCGCCAGCGAGATCACCGTCACCCTGCAGGACGGCACCGCCATGCCGGCCAAGGTGATCGGCCGCGACGCCAAGACCGACCTCGCCCTGCTGAAGGTGAAGTCCGACAAGCCGCTGCCCGCCGTCGACTGGGCGGACAGCGACAAGACGCGCGTCGGCGACTGGGTGATGGCGGTCGGCAACCCGTTCGGGCTGGGCGGCACCGTGACCAAAGGCATCGTCTCGGCCCGCGGCCGCGACATCCACAGCGGTCCCTATGACGATTACTTCCAGCTCGACGCCGCCATCAACCGCGGCAATTCCGGCGGCCCGACCTTCGATCTCAGCGGTCGGGTGATCGGCATCAACACCGCCATCTATTCGCCCAACGGCGGCTCGGTCGGCATCGGCTTCGCCATCCCCTCCAACCTCGCCAAGGAGGTGGTGGCCCAGTTGAAGGACAGCGGCAAGGTCGAGCGCGGCTGGCTCGGCGTCAAGATCCAGGAGGTGACCCCGGACATCGCCGACAGCGTCGGCCTGCCCGGCGCCAAGGGCGCCCTGGTGGCCGAGGTCACCGCCGACAGCCCGGCCCAGCGCGCCGGCCTGCATCAGGGCGACGTGGTGCTGAGCTATGCCGGCAAGCCGGTCACCACGCTGCGCGACCTGACCCGCAACGTCGCGGAGACCAAGGCCGGCGACACGGTGGACCTGAAGATCCTGCGCGACGGCCGGGAGAAGACCGTGGCGGTGCGCATCGACCGGCTGACCGATCAGCAGCAGATGGCGTCGGCCGACGGCGACACCGGCAAGGGCTCCGCCGGGCGTGAGGAGGTGGCGCCGGTGAAGGGGCTGAAGCTCGCGCCGCTGGACCCGGCGGCGCGCAAGCGGCTGGGCATCGGCGAGGAGGTCCAGGGCGTGGTGGTGACCGGACTGGCCGCCAATGTCGATGTTCCGATCCGTCCCGGCGACGTCATCGAGCGGATCGGCGACACCGAGGTCAAGAGCCCGGCCGATGTGCGCCGTCAGGTGACCGAGGCCGAGAAGGCGGGGCAGAAGGCGCTGTTGATGCTGATCAACCGGCAGGGCAACGAATCCTTCGTCGCGCTGAAGCTGAAGGCGTGACGCGAGGTTCGGCCTGCTGTTGACGCGCCCTCTCCCGTCCCGGGAGAGGGAGGGGACCCGCCGAAGGCGGGGAGGGTGAGGGGTAGACCAAGAGTCCCGAACCGCATGGTTCCTTGGATCCCCCTCACCCTTCCCACGCTCCGCTTGGGCCCCTTCCCTCTCCCGGGGCGGGAGAGGGATTTGTTCGCTCGTGCTTGGCCGGACTGTTTTGGGAGGCTACACTCGTGCTCATGAAGATTCTCGTCATCGAAGATGATCGTCAGGCCGCCAGCTACCTCGCCAAGGGGCTGAAGGAGGCCGGCCATGTGGTCGACGTCGCCAACGACGGGAAGGAAGGCCTGTTCCTGGCCGGGGCCGAGCATTACGACGTGATGATCGTCGACCGCATGCTGCCCGGCCGCGACGGCCTCTCCCTGGTTCAGGTGCTGCGGGCGGCCGGCAACGACACGCCGGTGCTGTTCCTGTCGGCGCTGGGCAGCGTCGACGACCGGGTGAAGGGGCTGAAGGCCGGCGGCGACGATTACCTGACCAAGCCCTTCGCCTTCTCCGAACTGCTGGCCCGCATCGAGGTGCTGGTGCGTCGGCGCGGCGCCGCACAGCCGCAGACCCGTCTGGCGGTCGGCGACCTGGAGCTGGACCTGCTGTCGCGCAGCGTCAAGCGTTGCGGCAAGGCCATCGATCTGCTGCCGCGCGAATTCTCGCTGCTGGAATATCTGATGCGCAACGCCGGCAGCGTGGTGACCCGCACCATGATGCTGGAGAATGTCTGGGATTATCACTTCGATCCCCAGACCAACGTGATCGACGTGCACATCGCCCGTCTGCGCCAGAAGATCGACAAGGATTTTCCCACCCCGCTGATCCACACCGTGCGCGGCGCCGGCTACAGCCTGCGCGCCGGCGAGGGCTGAGGATCGGGCGTCATGATGAAGCATGATTTATGAAGACCGAGCGCGCGGCCGGCGGCCTGCACGGCTTCACCGCCGCCGGCCTTCGGCTGGCGCGCACCACGGCCTTCCGGCTGGCGCTGCTCTATCTGGGGATGTTCGTCCTGTCGGTCGGGCTGATCCTGGGCGTGGTCTACCGGACCACGGCCGGCTTCCTCGAACAGGAGATCGGCGAGACCATCGCGCTGGAGGTCGCCAGCCTCCAGGACCATTACCATAATTACGGCTTGCCGGGCCTCGTCGATGTGGTGCGGACCCGCAGCTCGGTGCCCAACAACAACTCGATCTATCTGCTGACCACGGCGGCCGGGGTGATCCTGGCCGGCAACTTGTCGGGCTGGCCGGCGGCGGTGCCCAGCGCCAGCGGCTGGACCCATTTCAAGGTCGCCGACTATGGCGGGGCGAACGACCGCCCCTCCACCGCCCAGGCGGTGACCTTCACGCTGCCGGGACAATTCCGCCTGCTGGTCGGCCGCGACATGAGCGAGATCGACCAGCTGCGCACCCGCATGTTCCGTTCGCTGGGCTGGATCCTGGGGGCGACCGCCCTGCTGGGGCTGGGCGGCGGGCTGTTGATGAGCCGGGGCGCCATGCGGCGGATCGAGGCGATCAACCGCACCACCCGCCGGATCATGGGCGGCGACCTGAGCGGCCGGGTGCCGCGATTCGGCGGTGGCGACGAGATGGACCGGCTTGCCGGCAACCTCAACGCCATGCTCGACCGCATCGAACGGCTGATGACCGGCATGCGGCAGGTGACCGACAGCGTCGCCCACGACCTGCGCACGCCGCTGACCCGGCTGCGCTCCCGCATCGAGCTGGCGCTGCTGCACGAGACCGAGGACCCGGAGGTCTACCGCTCCGTCCTGCAGGACACCATCGTCGAGGCCGACCGGCTGCTGGCCACCTTCACCGCCCTGCTGTCGATCGCCGAGGCGGAGTCGGGCGCCAAGCGCCAGGATTTCGTGCCGGTGGAGCTGGCCGAGGTGGTGGAGCTCGCCGCCGACCTCTATGAGCCGGTCGCGGAGGAGCGCGGGCAGCGCCTGCTGGTCGACATCCGCGCCAAGCCGGCCGTCCACGGCAACGGTCAGCTGCTGGCCCAGGCTGTGTCGAACCTGCTGGACAACGCGATCAAATACACGCCGGACGGCGGCACCATCACGCTGGTGCTGGAGGGGCCGGCTCCCGGCCGGGCCGCTTGCATCGAGGTGGCCGACAGCGGCCCCGGCATCCCGGCCGAGATGCGCGACAAGGTGTTGCAGCGCTTCGTCAGGCTCGACACCGCGCGGGCATCGCCCGGCAACGGGCTGGGGCTCAGTCTGGTCGATGCGGTGGCGACGCTGCATGGCGCCCGGCTGGAATTGGGCGACAACGCTCCGGGCCTGAGGATCAGCCTGCTGTTTCCCCCGGAGGCCCGGCGCTAAGCCCCGGCGGCAAAAAAGAAGCCCGCCGGATGGCGGGCTCTTCGAGTGACATCAGCGAGAATGACTCCTTGGCGTCACGACTGATATGGGGCGGTTCGGGACGCCTTCCATACCCATCTTCGGACTACCGCCGATGGACTAGCCGGCCGACGATCGGCAACGTCAGGGGGGTTCGCGCGTTCCTCTCCGAGGGGGCCGTCGGTCCGACGGCGCGTGCGGGAGATTGGAGAAATGGCGACACCCAGCCGGCCGGCGGCTTACCGGGCCACCCCGCCGGGTGGCGGCACAACGCTGGAGCCGCCGCCCGATGGCGTGGCGCGGGCGCGGGGCGAACTGGCCGTCTTCACCTGGAAGGTGCTGATCGTCGCCGGGGTGGCGGCGCTGGGGGTCTTCCTGTGGAGGGTGTCGGGCACGCTGCTGCTGATCTTCACCGGCGTGCTGCTCGCCATCCTGCTCCAGCGGCTGACCGGACTGGTCCAGCGGGCGGCCGGGCTCGGTCATGGCTGGTCGCTGGCCATCGTGCTGGTGACGCTGGCCCTGCTGGTCGGTGGCGGCGTCTGGCTGATGGGCACCTCGATGGCGGCGCAGCTTGGCCAGTTGCAGGAACAGGTCGCCAAGGCGATGGACATGCTGCCCGACGGCTGGCGCCAGCGAATCCTGGAGCAGGGCAGGGATTGGCCCTGGATGAACCAGCTGGGCTCCGTCGCCTCCGGCCTCGTCTATGTCGTCGGTGACGCGGTGGTGGTGATGTTCGCGGCCCTCTATCTGGCGGCGTCGCCGGGGGTCTATCAGCGCGGCGTGGTCCTGCTGGTGCCGCCGGCCGGGCAGACGCGCGCCTGCGAGGTGATGGCGGTGGCCGGCGACAGCCTGTGGAAATGGCTCATCGGGCAGTTCGTCGCCATGGCGGCGGTGGGCGTGATGATCGCGGCCGGGCTCTGGCTGCTCGGCATCCCGTCGGCGCTGGCGCTGGGCATGGTGGCCGGGCTGCTGGAGTTCATCCCGCTGCTCGGCCCCGTGCTGGCGGCGGTACCGGCGCTGATGATCGGCTTCGCCCAGTCGCCGCAGGATGCGCTGTGGGTCGCCGGGCTCTATCTGGTCATCCAGCAGGTGGAGGGGAACCTGATCACGCCGCTGTTGCAGAAGCGGGTCGTCGACCTGCCGCCGGTGATCACCATCGGGGCGATCGCCGCCGGCGGGGTCCTGTTCGGCGTCATGGGCATGTTCCTGGCGACGCCGATCGCGGTGGTCGCGCTGGTCCTGGTCAATCTGCTCTATATCGAGGACAGGCTGGGGCAGCCCCGGCATTTCCCCGGCGGCAAGTCCTGATCGGCCATCCGGTCCGCTCCGCCGGTCAGCCCTCCGCCACCGGGTCGGTTCCCGCGCGGCCGGGGCTGGCCGAGCGCAGCGGCAGCTCCTTCAGGAACAGCGTCATCGCGAAGGAGACGACCGCCAGCGCCGCGGCCAGCAGGAACAGGGTGGCGAAGCCATGCTCCAGCGTCGCCACCACCCCGCCGCGGGCGGCCGGCGGCAGGCTCGCCAGGGCGGCGGCGCCATGCTCCAGCACTGCGCGGCCGGACAGGCCGGCGCCCGCCAGCCGCTCCGACACCACCGCGTTGAAGACGGCGCCGAACACGGCGACCCCGACCGAGCCGCCGAGCGAGCGGAAGAAGCCGACCGACGCGGTGGCGGCGCCCAGGTCGCGCTGATCCACCGCGTTCTGGACCGCGACGGTCATCACCGGCATCACCAGCCCAAGCCCCATGCCGAGCGGCACCAGGATCAGCGTCGACCACAGCCCATCCCCCGCCAGCGCCGGCAGGGCGCCGAGCAGGGCGTACATCACCCCAGACAGGGCCAGACCGGCCAAAGGGAACGCCTTGTAGCGCCCTGTCTTGGCGATCAACCGCCCGCCGCCGACCGACCCGATGGTCATGCCCAGCACCAGCGGCAGCAGCAGCAGGCCCGACACCGTGGCGCTGGTGCCCCGGACCAGCTGGAGATGGAGCGGCAGATAGACGATGCCGGCGAACAGCACCATCGCCGACACCGCCACCACCGGCGTCGCCACCGCCACCACCGGACGGCGGAACAGGTGCAACGGCAGGATCGGCTCCTCGATCCGGCGCTCGTGCCACAGGAAGACCGCCAGCATGACGAGGCCCGCCGCCAGCAGGCCGAGGGTCGCCGGGCCGCTCCAGCCCATGGCGTCGCCGCGGGTGGCGACGACCAGCAGGCTGGTCACCGCCCCGGTGAGCAGGGCCGCCCCGGCCAGATCGATGCGCGGCCTCGCCCGGCCGGCGGGCAGGCGCGACAGGGTGCGGCGGGTCATGGCGAGCGCCGCGACGCCGAGCGGCAGGTTGATCAGGAAGATCCAATGCCAGCCGATGGTCTCGGTGAAGATGCCGCCCAGCAGCGGCCCGGCGACGCTGGCCAGGGCGAAGACGCCGCCGATCATGCCCTGATAGCGCCCACGCTCGCGCGGGGCGACCACATCGCCGATGATGGTGAAGGCCAGCGCCATCAGCCCGCCGCCGCCCAGCCCCTGCAAGCCGCGGAACAGGATCAGCTGCGTCATGCTCTGCGCCGCGGCGCACAGCGCCGAGCCGACGAGGAACAGCAGGATCGCCGTTTGCAGCACGCGCTTGCGGCCATAGAGGTCGGACAGCTTGCCGTAGATCGGCGTCGTGGTGGTGGAGGTCAGCAGATAGGCGGTGACCACCCAGGGCAGCATGTCCAGCCCGCCGAACTGGCTCGCCATCGTCGGCAGGGCGGTGGCGACGATGGTCTGGTCCATCGCCGCCATCAGCATCGCCAGCGCCACGCCACTGAACACCCGCAGGATTTCCTGGTGGGTGAAGACGTGCGCCGCGGCATCGGTCGGCGACGGGTGGGCGGCGGTGTGTGTCATGGTCGGGCGTCTCGGACGTGAAGGTCTCTGAACGGGAAGACCCCCCTCCTCCCCGTCGGGAGGAGGGGGATGATCAAGGGGTGGTTTCCTGCGACGTCACCGGTCCAGCGTCATCGCCGGCATGCGCGCCTGCACGCCTTCCCCGGCACCTTGGGTGGCGGCGAGCAGCGGGCGCAGTTCCGCCAGCAGCGGGCGCAGTTCCGCCGCCGTGGCCAGCGCGCCGACCAGATTGCCCTTGCCGGCCAGCAGATCCAGCAACTCGTCGGTCACCGATTTCGGCGGCGGGTAGGGGGCCAGCGTCACCGGGGCGTCGGGGGCCAGGCCGGCGGCGGTGCGGGCCAGGATCAGCGCCTGTTCCTGGCCGCCGAGATCGTCGATCAGGCCGAGGTCGCGGGCCTGGGCGCCGGTCCAGACACGGCCCTTGGCGATGCCGCGCGCCTGGTCCGGCGTCATCCGCCGCGCTTCGGCCACCCGTTGCAGGAAATTGGCGTAGGTGTCGTCGATGATGGCGGTCAGCCGTTCGGATTCGCTGTCGCCGAACGGGCGCAGCGGCGACCACATGCCGGCGTTGCGGGCGCTCCGCACCCCGTCCCAATGGACGCCCAGCTTGTCCGACAGCCCGCCGATGGCGAATTTGCCGGCGACGACGCCGATGGAGCCGGTGAGGGTGGCGGGGGAGGCGACGATGCGGTCGGCGGCCAGCGCGATCCAATAGCCGCCCGACGCGGCGGCGTCGCCCATGCTGGCGATCACCGGCTTGCCGCTCTGCCGCGCCCGGACCAGCGCCCGCCGGATCGCCTCGGAGGCGGAGACGGCGCCGCCGCCGCTGTCGATGCGGAACAGGATGGCGCGCACGTCGGGATCGTCGGCCGCCTCCTCGATGGCCTGGACGATGGTATCGGAGCCGGCGGACAGGCCGCCCGTCGCCGGCTTGCCGCTCTCGCCGCCGGTGATGGTGCCGACGGCGTTGATCAGGGCGATGGTCGGCCCGTTGCCGTTGGGGTTGCCGGCGACCGCCAGATAGTCGCCCGGCGCCACCGTCTCCGCCCCGTCGCCGGCCCGTTTCAGCGCCTCGTCGCGCGCCTCGTCGGCATAGCCGAGCTTGTCGACGAATTTCTGGTCCAGCGCCTCGCGGCTCAGCAGCGGCGCCTTGTCCATCGCCGCCCGCACCGTGGCGGGGGCGAGGCGCCGGCTCTTGGCGATGCCGTCGACCAGCTGGTTGGACAGGTCGGCGACCAGCCCCTCCATCATCTCGCGGTTGGCCGGGGTCATGCCGGCGGTGGTGAAGGTCTCGGCGAAGCTCTTGTATTCCTCGCGCTGGGCGAAGCTCGGCTGAACGCCCAGCCGGTCGAGGGCCTCGCGGGCGAAGGGCAGCTCCATCGACAGGCCGGTGATGCCGAGCGTGCCCATCGGTTGCAGCCACACCTCGTCGAAGGCGCTGGCCAGCAGGTAGGCGCGGTTGCCCGGACCCGCCCCGCCATACTCCTCGGCGAAGGCGACGGCGAAGCGGCCGGAGGAGCGGAAGCGCTCGATGGCGCCGCGCAGCTCCTGGGTCTGGGCGAAGCCGACGGCGTCGTCGCCGAAGCGGGCCAGCACGCCCTTCACCCGCGGGTCGCGCCGGCCGGCGTCCAGCGCATCCAGCACCTGACGCAGCGTGGTCCGCTGTTCGAACAGGCTGTCGATCCGGCCGCCGTCGCTCTCGGCCAGCGGCCCGGTCAGGTCGAGTTCCAGCACCACGGCGTCGGGCAGGGCCGGTTCGTGACGGACCGCCAGCACCACCACCGTCACCGCGCCGCCCACCAGCAGCAGCCCGATCAGCGCGAACAGACGGACGAAGAAACGGACGATCGCCATGATTCCTACCCTGTGTGGCCTCGACTGCGCCGGTGGCGAGGCCGGGAGCCTCCGGCCTTCAGCGGTCCTGGCTGTGGTACTCGCGGTTGGGGATCATGTCCACCGCGGTCGCCAGACGGTTGGACATGTTGTAGAAACCGGCCGTGTCGGCGATGTCGAAGATGTCCTCGGCGCTGAAACCGACGGCGCGCAGCGCCTCGCGGTCGGGCTCGCCCACCGACATCGGCTCCCTGGTCAGTTTCCAGGCGAAATCGAGCATGGCGCGCTGGCGCGGCTCCAGCGGGGCGACGCGGTAATTGGCCACCAGCATCTCGCCCAGCTCGGGATCGCCGGACAGCTTGCGCACCGCCTGCCCATGGGCGACCAGGCAGTAATAGCAATGGTTGGCGGAGGAGACGACGACGGCGATCATCTCGCGCTCCAGCTTGCTGAGGCCGCTCTCGCCCTGCATCAGCTCGTTGTAGAGCAGGGCGAAGTTGCGCAGCTTGCGTGGCCGCAGGCTGTAGGCTTGAAGCACGTTGGGCACGAAGCCCAGCTTCTCCGTGCATTTGTCGAACAGGGCCCGCATGTCGGCGTCGAGATCGGGCGTTTCCGGCAGGGGCAGGGCCATGACGTGATCGGGTTGCGGCATCGGGTGGTTCCTCCGTTTTATGGTTGTCGCGCCTCGCGGCCCGCGCAGGTTAGCCGCGCCGGGGGACGCTTGTCTCCCGTTCCGCTTGCCGCTCGCCAATCGGGTGCGGCTGTGTCAGAAAGAGGGGGTGAATGCGCGGATATGCCGCGTTCGGCGTGGCGGAGCGGGATGACCCGGCCGAAGCTCGATCTTCTCTCGGTCCTGGTGGTGGAGGACAGCGCCTTCATCCGCGCCGTCCTGGCCGCGACGCTGCGCGCCATCGGCATCGGCCGGGTCGAGGGGGTGGCGAGCGGCGCCGACGCCATCCGCTGGCTGGAGGAGCGCCGCGCCGCCCTGCCGCCGGGCACCGCTCCGGTCGATCTGATCCTGTCCGATCTGGTGATGCCGGAGGTGAACGGGCTGATGCTTCTGCGCTGGATCCGGTCCAGCCCGCGCAGTCCCGACAAGTTCCTGCCGGTGCTGATGCTGTCGGGAGCCGCCGACCGCCAGTATGTCGAGCAGGCGCGTGATCTCGGCGCCACCGACTTCATCGCCAAGCCCTTCTCCGCCCACACCATCGCCAGCCGGCTGCTGTTCGCCATCGCCCGGCCGCGCCGCCACGTGCTGGCCAAGGGGTATTTCGGCCCCGACCGCCGCCGTGCCGACAGGCCGGTCGCCATGGATTGCCGGATGACCGCGCCGTCGGAGATCCTGGTGGTGCACAGCGCGTCGAAGGCGCGCGGCATTGACCGTTTCCCGGTTATTTATTTCGACCTGCCGAACCGGCTGGGCGCCAAGGCCGGGCTCGCCCCGCGCGATCCGGTGCCGACCCTGCCGCCCGAGGTGCTGGCCGCCGCGGAGGAGGAGATCCAGAGCCGGGCCGGCGATTACGCCGTGTGGATCGGCTCGGAGGTGGAGGAGATGGGCCGCCGCATCGACCGCCTGCGGTTCGAGCCGGACTCGGTGCCCGCCTTGATGGCGCAGCTCAACCGCTCCGCCCACGAGATGCGGGGGCAGGGCGGCATCTTCGGCTATCCGCTGATCACCCACATCGCCAAATCGCTGTACGAGGCGACCCGAACCGGCCTGTCCTCCGTGACCGCCGATGAGCATCTGCTGTTCAAGGCCCATGTCGATGCGATCCGGGCGGTGATGAGCGGCCGCGTCAGCGGCGATGGCGGCGTCACCGGCCGGCAACTGCTCGCCTCGCTGGAAGTGGCGAAGCGGAAATACGCGAAGGCGGACGGGGCGGGGTGAGGAGGGTCAGTCCCGCATGAGCTGTGGCAGGTCCCTTGCGCCGTGGACGACGCGGATGACGATTACGCGATCCGGCTCTTCAACCTTGTACACAATCAGATAGGGGGAGACGGCAAAGCTGCGCAAGCCGGCGCCGAACTCCGGCCTGACCCGGCCCAAGGTCGGAATGGCGGCGATCTTCCGACAATGATCCCGGATGTCCAGGACCATGCGGATGGCCGCCATCGGGTTGTCCTGGGCGATGTAGTCGCCGATGCTTTCAAGATCGGCCTGTGCGGCGGCGGTGAACTCCAGCCGTGCCATGGCAGGTGATCACCCCTGCTCGGATTGACCGGTCTTGTCGTGTTTGGAAATGGCGTATTTGGAGATCAGGCGCTCGAACAGCAGTTCGCCGTCCGTCGTCCGGCCGGCGGCCGCATCCTCAAGCCCCGTGGCGATGTCCTCCTGAAGGGACATCCGCCGCTCATCCTCGCTTTCCTCGACGGGCTCTATGGTTACGCGGAAGCGGGTTCCGGCAGCGGGGGGGCTGGGAAGAGCGGCTATGATCGTCCGAGGCAGCTCTTCCACCTGAACGGTGGCCGTCACCCTGGAAGGGGATGCCGGGTTGGTCGGCGAAACAGGCATCGCGAGGGGGCTCCGCGTCGGAAACGAGCCGCATCAGGATACATGTCCGCCGCAATGGTGAGAAGCGGCTCACGCCGCCCGGATCTTCGCGATGAAGTCGGCGACGTCGCGGCGCAGCCCGTCGGCGTTGTGTTTCAGCGCGTCGGCCATCGACAGCACCTCCTTCGCCATCGCGCCGGCGCGGCTGGCCTGGGTGCCGACCAGGGTGGCGCTGTGCGAGACCTGTCCGGTGCCGTCGGCGGCCTGACGGACGTTGCGGCCGATCTCCGCGGTGGCGGCGTTCTGCTCCTCGACCGCGGCGGCGACGGCGGAGATGTTCTCCTCGATCCGGGTCACGGTGCCGCCGATCCCGCCGATGGCGGTGACGGTCTGGCTGGTCGCCGACTGGATTTCCGACACCTTGGCGGTGATGTCCTCGGTCGCCCTGGCGGTCTGGTTGGCGAGCTGCTTCACCTCCTGCGCCACCACGGCGAATCCCTTGCCGGCCTCGCCGGCCCGCGCCGCCTCGATGGTGGCGTTCAACGCCAGAAGATTGGTCTGGCCGGCGATGTCGGTGATCATCCGCACGATCTCGCCCACCTGCCGGGCGGCGTCGTCGAGGGCGGCGATGACGTCGGCGGCGCGCCTGACGTCGCCGACCGCCTTTTCCGCCATCTCGGTCGAGCCGGCCATCTGGCGGCCGATCTCGGCGATGGAGGCGGTCAGCTCCTCCGCCGCGGCGGCGACGGCCTGGACATTGTCGGATGCCCCCTCCGACGCGTGGGCGACCGACAGCACATGGTGCTCGGTGTCGGAGGCGATGACGCTCATCTGCTCGGCATTGCCGCGCAGGCCGTCGGCGGCGCCGGCCAGCTCCTCGGCCATCCGTTCGATATGGCGGTCGAACTCCGCCACCAGCCGTTCCAGCCGCTCGGCCTCGCGCAGGCGCTCCCGCTGCTGCCGCTGCTGCTCGGCGGAGAGGCGGTCGGCCTCGGCGAGGCTCAGGCGGAACTGGTCGAGGCTGCGGGCCATGGCGCCCAGCTCGTCGGCCCGGCCGGCGCCGTCGATGGTCAGCGCGCGCTCGCCCGATTCCAGCCGGGCCATGTCGCCGTTCAGCCGCGCGATGGGCCGGGTGATGTTGCGGGCGACCAGCAGGGCGATCGCCGTCATCGTCGTCAGCAGGACCACCAGACCGGCGGCCATCCAGGTCAGCCGGGTCATCGACTCCCGGACGTCCTGGTTGGCCAGCGTGATGAGGTCGCCGGCCACGCGGGTCTCGACGCCGCGCAGCATGTCGATGGTGACGGTGATGGTGTCGAACCATGTGCCGGCATCGACGCCCTGGCCGCCGCCGCCATAGGCCGACGCGATGCCGATCCGCCGCATCCGCTCCACCTCGGCGATGGCCGGTCCGGCGAGGGTCTGGTCGTAGAAGCGGGCCTGCTCCGCCGTCAGCATCGCCTTGAGCCCGATCGTCAGCGCCTTGTATTCGCCCGACAGCTCGATGAAGCGTTCATGGGCGTCGGCGGGGAAGCGGTCCTTGCGGAAGGCGGCGCCGCCGATGGCGCGCTGCTGGCCCAGCCGCTCCTTCGCCTCGGACAGGGCGATCATGGCCTCGGCGGCGCGCAGCTGGTCGCTGTCGTCGGACAGGATGCGCGCCTGTCCGGCGGCGTCCAGCAGCTTGCGGATCATGACGGTATAGCTCTTGACCACCTCCATCGACGATTGCGACAGCCCGTCGACGCCGGAGCGCAAAGCCGCCAGCTGCGACAACGCGTCGCGGGCCTCGCCCATCGCGCCGGCGACCCGGGGGTCGCGGATGCGGGTGTCGGCGAATTGCCGCGACAGGTCCGTCAGCCTGGCGTCGGCCGCCGTCCGCACATTCGTCATGCGGCGGCGGTCCTCGTCCAGCTTGGCGCTGAGGAAGATGGAGGAGGACCCGCGCTCCTTCTGCAACTCGTGCACCAGACTGGTCATGTCGACCGACAGGCGGGTGACGGCGGCGAGATCGGCGGCCCGGCGGCTGGCTTCGAGCTGTTCCCACACCAGCAGGGACGACAGGACCACGACACCCGCCATCGGGACCGAGAGGGCGAGCACGAGCTTGCGCGTGAAGCGCATGTTGCCGAGCAGGCGGTCGGCAGCCTTGAGAAGCGAGGTCATGTCATCTCTCCACCAGAACAGGGCAAATTAATACCTAAGAGTCGCCGTCAGGCACCTAAGGACCGTTCCGAGCTGCGAGGGTATGAAAGCTAATCGGTTAAGACACAGTTAGGTTTAACCGCGATTTTGTTGAGGGGATCGCTCGGCCGGCCGGCCGGGAGAGCCGCGCCGGCCAGTCGGGGGAGCAAGCGTGGCCGCTGTGGTCCGGAGCGCGAAATTTGCCTCGCTTCCGTCGCGTCGGGGCGGTAGAACGTCAGTCCCGGTCCGCAGGTCTCTTGGGTTCGTGGCGTGACCGGAGCGGTCTTCCGGAGCGTCCATGTCCAACACCGAATTCCATCGCATCAAGCGCCTGCCGCCCTACGTCTTCGCCGAAGTCAACGCGATGAAGGCGCGAGCCCGAGCTAATGGCGCCGACATCATCGACCTCGGCATGGGCAACCCCGACCAGGCGACCCCGCAGCACATCGTCGACAAGCTGGTCGAGGCCGTGCGCGATCCGAAGACGCACCGCTACTCGAACTCCCGCGGCATCCCCGGCCTGCGCAAGGCCCATGCCGCCTATTACAAGCGCCGCTTCAACGTCGATGTCGATCCGGAGACGGAGTGCATCGTCACCATCGGTTCCAAGGAGGGGCTGGCCAACCTTGCCCAGGCGATCACCAGCCCGGGCGACATCATCCTGGTGCCGAACCCGTCCTATCCGATCCATCCCTTCGGCTTCATCCTGGCCGGCGCCTCGGTGCGCCACCTGCCGGTTGGCATGGAGAACGGGGCGTCGACCGATATCGACAGCTTCATGATCATGCTGGAGCGCGCCGTGCGCCACAGCGTGCCGAAGCCGCTGGCGCTGGTGCTGAACTACCCGTCGAACCCGACGGCGGAGGTGGTCGGTCTCGACTTCTACCGCCCGATCGTCGAGTTCTGCCGCAAGCACGGCATCTACATCCTGTCCGATCTCGCCTATGCCGAGATCTTCTTCGACGACGAGCCGCCGCCCTCGATCCTGGAGATCCCGGAGGCGCGCGAGATCGCGGTGGAATTCACCTCGATGTCGAAGACCTATTCGATGGCCGGCTGGCGCATCGGCTTCGCCACCGGCAACAAGACGCTGATCACGGCGCTGGCCCGCATCAAGTCCTACCTCGACTATGGCGCCTTCACGCCGATCCAGGTCGCCGCCGCCGCCGCGCTGAACGGTCCGCAGGACTGCGTCCAGCAGGTGCGCGACATGTACAAACAGCGCCGCGACGTGATGATCGAGGGTCTGGCCGCCGCCGGCTGGGAGGTTCCCAGCCCGAAGGCGTCGATGTTCGCCTGGGCGCCGATCCCGCCGCAATTCGCCCATCTCGGCTCGCTGGAATTCTCCAAGCTGCTGTTGCAGCAGGCCGAGGTCGCGGTGGCGCCGGGCATCGGCTTCGGCGAATACGGCGACGGCCATGTCCGCCTGGCGATGGTGGAGAATATCCACCGCATCCGTCAGGCGACCCGCAACATCAAGGAGTTCTTCCGCTCCAACGCCGGTGGCGTCGCGGCGAGCAAGGACCCGGCGGCCCGCGCCGCCCTTCTGGAATCCGAGAAAGCGAAAGCCTGATGCCGAACGCCCAGCAAGCCCCCCTGAAAATCGCCGTCGCCGGCCTCGGTACGGTCGGCGCCGGCGTCCTGAAGCTGCTGGACACCCAAGCCTCGCTGATCGAACGGCGCTGCGGCCGCCGGATCGAGGTGGTCGCGGTCAGCGCCCGCTCCAAGGGCAAGGACCGCGGCGTCGATCTGTCGGCGGTCCAATGGTTCGACGATCCGGTCGCCATGGCGGCCCAGTCCGGCGCCGATCTGGTGGTCGAGCTGATCGGCGGCTCGGAAGGGCCGGCGCGTGACACCGTCGCCACCGCGATCGAGACCGGCAAGCATGTGGTCACCGCCAACAAGGCCCTGCTGGCCGTCCATGGCACCGGGATCGCCCGGAAGGCGGAAGCCGGCGGCCTGACCGTCGCCTTCGAGGCGGCGGTGGCCGGCGGCATCCCGATCATCAAGGGGCTGCGCGAGGGGCTGGCCGCCAACGGCGTGTCGGAGATCCACGGCATCCTCAACGGCACCTGCAACTACATCCTGACGGAGATGCGGACCACCGGCCGCGACTTCGCCGATGTGCTGGCCGACGCCCAGGCGCTGGGCTATGCCGAGGCCGATCCCAGCTTCGACGTCGACGGCATCGACGCCGCGCACAAGCTGGCGATCCTGGCCTCCGTCGCCTTCGGCACGGCGGTCGATTTCGCCTCCGTCTTCATCGAGGGCATCCGGCAGGTCTCGGCGGTCGATTTCGACTATGCCGACCAGCTCGGCTTCCGCATCAAGCTGCTGGGCATCGCCCGGCGCACCGATGCCGGGATCGAGCAGCGCGTGCATCCCTGCATGGTGCCGAAGACCGCCCCCATCGCCTCGGTGGACGGCGTCTTCAACGCCGTGGTGGCCCAGGCCGACTTCGCCGACCGGGTGCTGTTCGTCGGCCGTGGCGCCGGCGCCGGCCCGACCGCGTCGGCGGTGGTCGCCGACCTGATCGACATCGCCCGCGGGCGCTCGACGCCGACCTTCGGTGTTCCGGCCGGGCTTCTGGGCGCCTCCACCCCCTCGCCGATGGAAGCGCGCCGCGGGGCGTACTACGTCCGCCTGATGGTGAAGGACCGCCCCGGTGTGATAGCGGATATCGCGGCGGCGATGCGCGACCAGGGCGTCTCGATGGAGCAGTTCCTACAGCGCGGCCGTTCGCCGGACGAAGGCGTTCCGGTGGTCCTGACCACCCATGACACCGACGAGGCGTCCATGCGGCGCGCCCTTGCGACCATCGCCGCCAGCGACACGGTTCTGGAGCCGCCGCGGATGATCCGCATCGAGCAGTTCTGAGCCGACCCGTTTCCGAACAGGACAGTCCTGACCTGCCCCGTTTCCCACCTAACCAAACACAGCCTGATACGACCGAAGAGTCGGGGGGAGCACACGATGTCTACGCCGTCTACGCATGTCGATCTGTCCCATATGGACCGCAACCTCGCGCTGGAGGCCGTCCGCGTGACCGAGGCCGCCGCCCTGTCGGCCTCGCTGCTGATGGGCCGCGGCGACGAGAAGCTGGCCGACCAGGCCGCCGTCGATGCCATGCGGCAGGCGCTCAACACCCTCTACATCGACGGCACCGTCGTCATCGGCGAGGGTGAGCGCGACGAGGCCCCGATGCTCTACATCGGCGAGAAGGTCGGCGCCGGCATCGGCTCCGGCCCGAAGGTCGACATCGCCCTCGACCCGCTGGAAGGCACCACCATCTGCGCCACCGGCGGCCCGAACTCGCTGGCCGTCATCGCCATGGCGGAGGAGGGCGGCTTCCTGAACGCCCCCGACGTCTACATGGACAAGATCGCGGTCGGCGCCGGCCTGCCGGACAACGTCGTCGACCTGGACGAGACCCCGGCCAACAACCTGAAGGCGCTGGCCGCCGCCAAGGGCACCGAGGTGCAGGAGCTGCTGGTCTGCATCCTGAACCGTCCGCGCCATGCCGAGCTGATCGCCCGCGTCCGTGAAGCCGGCGCCCGCATCATGCTGATCAACGACGGCGACGTTTCGGGCGTCATCGCCACCAGCCAGGCCGGCACCGGCGTCGACATGTATGTCGGCTCCGGCGGCGCGCCGGAAGGCGTTCTGGCGGCCGCCGCCCTGCGCTGCATCGGCGGCCAGTTCCAGGGCCGCCTGTTGTTCCGCAACGACGACGAGAAGGCCCGCGCCGCCAAGTGGGGCGTCACCGATCTCGACAAGAAGTACAGCCTGCACGAGCTGGCGCGCGGCAACGTCATGTTCGCCGCCACCGGCGTGACCGACGGCGCCATGCTGAAGGGTGTCCGCCGGATTCCCGGCGGCGCCTACACCCATTCGGTGATCATGCGCTCCAAGTCGGGCACGGTCCGCTACATCGAGGCGCACCACAACCTGTCGCGCAAGCCGAGCGTGAAGTAAGCTTTAAGCTTCTCCAGGGAAGGGGCGCGCGGGAGAGTTTCCCGCGCGCCCTTTCTTTTACTCCTCACCGTCTGTCATCGATGTCGGACGATGCAATTCCGGGTCAGTGCTTCCTGGTCTTCGTCTCTTCTATGCCGATCGCAGCCTGCGGATAGACCCCGACCTTGTTCCACAGGGAGCAATTGGCGGCGGTGTTCAAATCCGAAACCGGCATCCTTCTCTTGACGGCCTCGACGCTGACATTGAAGACGTTCAGCACCTTGCCGGTCTTCTTTTTGGGATCCTGATTGTAGGGTTCCAGACCTTGCACGGCGGTCGGATTCTTGGCGAAATCGGTCCACACCGTGGTCATCGCCGTCTCCAGCTTCCGGTCGTCGGGCGCCGGGGTCATGCCCGGCAGCGCGTCCAGGGTGCCGAAGACGTAGGGCAGTTCGTTACCATGGCACACGTTGCCGCTGCCGGGCAAGCAGGCCTCGACATAGTCCGTCGGGGACGTCCTGTAGATGTCGAACACCGGCGGCTGGGAGAACCAATAGCCATAGATCGGCGTGTTCGGACTGAATATGGCGGTGGTCAGGGCGGCCTGGTCGGCCATCGACAGGTTGGCGCAATGGAAGGCGAAATCGTTGATCAGGGAATAGGTGGTCTGGGCGGTCGAGTTGGTGACCGTGTTTTTGCCGTAATAGGACGGCGGCGGCGGTGGCGCCGGCGGGAAATAGGGGGTCTGGCCGGCGGTGTTCTTGTAGGTGATGATCTGCTGCCGGATCTCCTTGCTCCGGATCACATTGGCCAGCACCAGCTCATACTCGAGTTTGTCGAAATGGCCACCGGGTATGCTGGAGGCGATCTTCGCGGCGAAAAGCGCGCCCTCATTGGCGTTGGTGCCGAACATGAAGGGCTTCACCGGCATGCCCTGCGCATAGCCGGCCAGCGGCTGGGCGACGACCTGCGTCCCGTCCACATTCGGTGCCCAGGTCAGCGAATCGTTCAGCACGCTTGTGTCGGGCACCTGGTTCCTGCCATCCGGCACCTGGATATTCCGGAAGCCGTTCTGGGCCGCCTGGATCTTTTCGGGCGATACCGACTGCAACCACTCCATGTTGCCGTCGCAACTGGCGTTGTTGTCGAAGCGTTGGCACAGCGAGGTGATGAAGTTCCCGCCCTGCGCCTGGGCCTGTTCCAGCGTGCGGTAGAGCGAGCCGACCGGATTGCTTTCCATGATCGCCGCCCGGAACAGCGAAGAGCTGGCCGGCGACGAGAACAGGTGGATACCGGTCGACATGGCGCCGGCGCTTTCGCCGAACAGGGTGATCTTCTGCGGATCGCCACCGAACCTGGCGATGTTCCGCTGGACCCAGGTCATCGCATTGCGCTGGTCGATCAGGCCGAAATTGCCGTTGATGTCGATCGGGGGGCGTGGGGTCTGGTTGTTCTTGGCCGGGCCGGGTTCGACCTTGGCCGCCATGAAGCCGAAGGCGCCCAGCCGATAGTTCAGCGTGACGACGATGACGCCCTTGCGGGCGAGTGCCGCGCCGTCATAGACCGGCATGCCGCCGGATCCGGCGACGAAGGCGCCGCCATGGATGAACACCATCACCGGCAGATCGGGCGACGGGCTGTTCAGCTTGTCGGAGGGCGCCCAGATGTTCAGATACAGGCAGTCCTCGTCCGTCGGCGGCTGGTCCCAACTCTCCAGCTTCTGCATGCACTGGCTTTGGATGTTCACCGCCGCGACGGCCGGGGACGGCGGCCAGGACGCCGGCTCGCTCGGGCGCCAGCGGTTGGGTGGGGTCGGCGGTGCCGCCGTATAGGGAATGCCGAGGAACGAGACGAGAGGCGCGCTTTTCGAGGTCTCTTTTTTCGAGGTGTCGCTGTTCGGCACCGTGGCGCCGCACAACGCGATCGCCGTTTTGCTCTCATCGGTCCAAACCGCGTTCGGGGCTGACGCCGGGCATTGGGCCGACGACGGCAAGACCGGGTTGGGTGGGGCTTTCTTGTAGAGGGGCGGCGGCTCAATCGGCGTTATACAGGCCGAGGTCAGCAGCGGCAGCGCGAGGATCCCGGCGGAGACCAGGAGCTTCAGCGCCCGGGACGGGGCGGCATCCATGTCGGTTCCTTTTTTGAGGTTGTGAACCCCCTACAATCTTCTTGCGCGAGAATGCCGGAACAACAAATAAGTTGTGACGAACAAAGTCACATTCATGCTATTTGAAATAGATTTCATGTGGATGCATTTTTGGGCGCCACCGCCCGGTGCCGCCAAGGAGGGCAGCCGCCCCGCCCCCCCTTCATTCGCATACCGGCTTTCCATCGCATAGGCGCAGGGCTGACGCCGTCCCATCGCAGGGGGTGGGTCATTGATTTCATGGTCGCGAAAGGCAAAATGGCGCCATGTAATCAAGATCGAAATCGGGAGATCGTCATGGCCTACTCTTCTACAAATGCCACGTCCGGCGAAATGTTCGCAACCGGAACAAAGGAAAGCACCTTCATGCTGCGCGTCGTTCACTGGGTGCGCGACCGGGTTGAACTTCACCGTGCGGAAAGTGAGCTGCGTCAAATGTCCGATGCCGAACTGTCGGACATTGGCCTGACCCGTGGCGAGATCCACAACGCGGTGCGTCGCGGTTTCTGAGCCCCTGGAGATCAAAGGGGCCGCCTATCGAAGGGCTTGCCCCGGCCGCTCCAGCCGCGGCCTCTCTTTTGCCCGACTGCGGAAAGCCCCGGATGATTGCCGGGGCTTTCGCATATGTGCCGACATTAACCTTTTCTTTACGGACCCTGCCCATGCGGCGCATATGCCTGGGAGGGGTTGCGCGTTGCAGCATAGTTATGGTTAATGAACTTTAACATTAACCCCGGTTCTGTTTGAAAATGGAAACGGGGTGCCTTCGGGACCCCCGCCATTCCCTGTGAGAGCCGTGGTCGAAGCATGAGACTCATTCATCGCCTTCAGTCGCTGGAAGCGGAGCGCGATGCCGCCCGGGAGGAAGCCGAGCGCGCCAATCTCGCCAAGTCGAAATTCCTCGCCGCGGCCAGCCATGACCTGCGCCAGCCGCTCCAGGCCCTGTTCTTCCTGTCGGCGGCGCTGGCGCGCCATGTCGGCGACCACAGCGGGCGCGACCTGCTGTCCCGGCTCGACCAGGGGCTGGACACCATGAAGGGGCTGCTGGACGGATTGCTGGAGGTGTCGCGGCTGGAGGCCGGGGTGGTGACGCCGGTGCTGGACGTCTTCGAGGTCGGCGAGCTCACCGATGCGCTGGATGCCGCCTATGGCGAGCAGGCGACCGCCAAGGGGCTGATCTGGCGGGTGGAGAGCTGCGAGGCGGTGTTGCGCAGCGACCGCGGCCTGTTGATGCGGTTGCTGCGCAATCTGGTCGACAACGCGCTGCGCTACACCGAAGCCGGCGCCATCCGCGTCCGTTGCCGCCTGGATGCCGGGCCGGATGGTGAGCGGCTGGCCATCGAGGTGCAGGACACCGGCATCGGCATTCCGCCCGAACATCTCGACCGCATTTTCGAGGAATTCCATCAGGTCGGCAATCCGGAGCGCGACCGGCTGCGCGGGCTGGGGTTGGGGCTCGCCATCGTGCGGCGGCTGTCGCAACTGCTCGATCATCCGGTGGAGGTGCGGTCGGTGCAGGGGCAGGGCTCCGCCTTCCGTGTCCTGGTGCCGCTCGCGCCGGCCCGCTTCCTGGCGGGCCGGGCGGGAGGGGCGGACAGGCCGCCGGCCATCGACCGGCCGCGGCTGGCCGTGCTGGTCGATGACGACGCGGTGGTGCTGCTGGGGTTGCAGACGGTGTTGACCGAATGGGGATTCCGCGTCGCCGCCGCCGACAGCGCCGACCGGGCGATGGACCGGCTGGAGGCGCTGGACCGGGTGCCCGACATCGTCATCGCCGATTACCGGCTGCGCGAGGGGCGGGTCGGCACCGAGGTGATCCGCCGGGTCCGCGAGCGTTATGGCGCGGAGGTGCCCGCCCTGATCCTGACCGGCGAGACCGGCGCCCAGACATTGGCCGACGCCTCGGCCCATGGCGTCGCGATCCTGCACAAGCCGGTGACCCCGCGCCAGCTCCAGGCCGAAGTGGATCGCCAACTGCGGATCACCCGCGACACCGATATGGCGCAAGCGGCGCAATAGACCGGCCCGTCCGCCGGTCCACCCCACCGACCCGATTCAGCGTGATCCTCAGATCAGCGCGCCCTGGCGCGCGTCCTCCTCCGACTCGCCGGCCGGCAGGCTGTCGCCATTGCCATGCCCGGTCATCATCGTCCGTCCGCTTTCCGTCAGGCGGCAGACCAGCCAATCCGGCTTCAGCGGATTCTCGAACCAGCGTTCCGCCCAGCCGGCCTTCAGGCAGGCCTCGACCGTCGCCTTCTTCACGCGCTGCCCGCGTTCGTCGAACAGCGGCAGCTTGCCGCCCGGCTGGTCCAGACCGCGGCGCAGCCACGCCCCCTGGACGTCGGACGGGGCGCTGCGGGAGGAGGAGCGGCGGGACTTGGCCATCGGGGGGCGACTCTTGCGGGGGCTGTGGCAAACTGCGGGCATCCTACGCGAAAGCGCGATACAGATGCAGCGAAAAGGAGGGGGCTTCCCCATGCCGGAAATCCGCGGCGACGATCTCGTCCTCGCCCACATCACCGCCGGCTCGAAGCGGGAGGCGCTGCGCATCGGCCGCCTTCTGGTGGAGGAGCGGCTGGCCGCCCGCCTTGCGTGACCCGCACAGCTACGACACGCCCCGCGTGGTCGAGCTGGCGCTGGGGCGCGGCAACCCGGCCTATCTGGATTGGCTGCGGGCGGAGACGGCCTGAGCGGCTGCCGGAGGAATGAAATTCGGCGAACGGGGGCTTGACGCCGATCAAAGTCCCGCGTTGCAGTTGGGCCTAGAAGGACACCGACCGGCCGGGCCTGTCGGATGCGCGTCATATCCGCATCGAACCAGCGCCTTGCCGGCCTACCGCATGAAGGACATCGAGATCATGGACGATTGCTCCGCACACGGCCCCATCCCCCTGTCGCTCGACGAGGCGGTCGCGCGCGTCGCCGAGGGGTATGGCGCGGTGACCGGGACGGAGGAGGTGCCGCTGCGCCAGGCGCTGGGCCGCGTGCTGGCGGAGGAGGTGGTCGCTCCGGTCAATGTGCCGCCGGCCGACGTCTCCGCCATGGATGGCTGGGCCTTCGCCGCCGCCGCCGGTGAGGGGTTCCGGCGGCTGGACATCGTCGGGCGGGTGCCGGCCGGCTCCACCTTCGACCGGGTGGTCGCCGCCGGTCAGGCGGTGCGCATCTTCACCGGCGCGCCGATTCCGGCTGGCATCGACACCGTGGCGATGCAGGAGGATTGCCGGACCGACGGCGACGTCGTCCTCGTCCCTTCCTCGCTGAAGCGCGGAACCAACGTCCGTCCGGCGGGGGAGGACATGACCGCCGGTGCCGTGGTGCTGCATCCGGGCCAGCGGCTGCGCGCCCAGGAGGTCGGGCTGGCCGCGGCGGTCGGCCGCTCCGCCCTGACCGTGCGCAAGCGGCTGACGGTGGTGCTGTTCTCCACCGGCGACGAGCTGCGGGAGCCGGGGACGCCGAAGCCCGACCACGCCATCTATGACGCCAACCGCTACACGCTGGCGGCCCAGCTCGACGCGCTGGGGGTGGAGGTGCGCGACCTCGGCATCCTGCCCGACCGGCCCGACGCCACCCGCGCCGCCCTGGCCGAGGCGGCGGGCACCGCCGATCTGATCGTCACCAGCGGCGGCGTCTCGGTCGGCGAGGAGGACCATGTCAAGGCGGCGGTCAACGCGCTGGGCTCCATCGACCTGTGGACGCTGGCGATCAAGCCGGGCAAGCCGCTGGCGCTGGGCCGGGTCGGCGACACGCCCTTCCTCGGGCTGCCCGGCAACCCGGTGTCGGCGATGGTGACCTTCCTGCTAGTCGGCCGTCCGCTGGTGTTGCGCCTGTCGGGGGCGAGCGGCATCGCGACGCCGCGCAGTCTGGTGGTCGCCGATTTCACCTTCACCAAGAAGCCGGGGCGGCGCGAATTCCTGCGCGCCCGGCTGGAGCGCGGGGCCGACGGCCGCCCGCTGGCGGTGAAGTTTCCCAGCAACAGCTCCGGCGTGCTGACCTCGATGGTCGAGGCCGACGGGCTGGTCGACATGCCGGCGGAGGCGACGGCGGTGCGGCCGGGCGATCTGGTCGATTTCCTGCCCTTCACCGGGCTGTTCGCGTGACGCTGGAGCAACTGCGCATCTTTGCCACCGTGGCGGAGATGCTGCATTTCACCCGCGCCGCCGAGGCGCTGCGCCTGTCGCAGCCGGCGGTCAGCGCCGCCATCGCCGCGCTGGAGGCGGAGCATGGCCTGCGCCTGTTCGACCGCATCGGCCGGCGGGTGGAGCTGACCGCCGCCGGCCGGCTGCTGCATGGGCAGGCCCGCGCCATCCTGGCCAAGGTCGAGGAGGCCGGGACGATGCTGTTCGAGCTGTCCGGCCTGTCGCGCGGCCTGCTGCGGCTGGCGGCGAGCCAGACGGTGGGCAGCCACTGGCTGCCGCCGCGGCTGCTGCGCTTCGCCGCGGCCCATCCCGGCATCCGGGTCGACCTGTCGATCGGCAACACCGAACAGGTGGCCGAGGCGGTGCGCGATGGCCGGGCCGAGCTGGGCATCGTCGAGGGGGCGGTGAGCGATTCGGCGCTGATCGGCGAGCCGATCGAGGGCGACCGGCTGCGGCTGGTGGTCGGCGCCGGGCATCCCTGGGCCCGCCTGGGGCGCGTCGGACCGGACGACATCGCGGCCGGTCGCTGGATTCTGCGCGAACCCGGTTCCGGCACCCGCGCGCTGTTCGAGGCGGCGGTGGACCGGATGGGGCTGGATCCGGGCGGGCTGGAGGTGGCGATGACCCTGCCCGGCGGTGCTGTGATCCGCGCGGCCCTGCTGGCCGGTGTCGGGGCCAGCGTGCTGTCCGACCTGATCGTCGCCGAGGATCTGGCCGCCGGGCGGATCGTCGCGCTGGAGGGGCTGGAACTGCCGGCCCGGCCCTTCCATCTGCTGCGCCACCGCGACCGCCACCGCAGCCTTGCCGAGCGGGCGTTCGTCGGCGGCGCCCTGGAAGCCGGCGCCTTTCCGGCTTCCCCCTGACGGGCGAGGGTCAGGCCGTCCGAAGCGCGCGGGCGCCCTGGCTGGCGGCCTCGAAGACGGCGAAGACGATCATCGAAATCCCCACCATCGGGAAGAACAGGCCACCGGCGATGGCGATGACGATCAGCCCCTTCGGCACGCCGACCCCGGCCGGCAGGCGCGGCGCGCCCAGCGTGCCGGCCGGGCGGCGCTTCCACCACATCACGAGGCCCGACACCACCAGCCCGACCATCGCCGTCAGGGCGGCGAGCAGCACCAGCTGGTTCGCCAGCCCGAAGGCCTGGCCCATATGGATGCTGATCCCCCATTCCGCCAGCCGGCCGAACAGGCCCAGATCCTTCAGCCGCATGTCGAACAGCACTTGGCCGCTGTACTGGTCGAGATGGACCACCCGTTCCCTGGTGATGTCGTCGGGATAGACGGATGCCGTGAAGACGCCGTCCGGCTTGGTCGGGATGACGACGGCATAGCCGGGGGCCATGCCCAGCCCCTCCACCGTCCGCACCACGTCGTCGAGCTTCGCCGGAACGCCGGCCGAGGCGGTGGAGAGCGGCGTCGGCTGGTTTTCGACGATCCAGGGGGCATGGTCGATGGTGTCCTTCAGCGGCACGGCGGACACCGGGTATTTGTCCCAATAGCCGTCCGGCATGCCCATGCCGACCGCGTAGGCGGCGCGGTAGAATGTCTTGCCCCAGTAGCCCGACCAGGGCAGGCCGGTCATCGCCAGGAAGACGATGAACAGGCTGACGAAGACGCCGGTCACGGCATGCAGGTCGCGCCAGAACATCCGCTTGCCCGGCCGCCCGCGCACGGTGAGGACACCACCCTTCTGGCCACCCTTCTGATCACGGGGCCACCACAGATAGATGCCGGAGGCGGCCATCAGAACCATCCAGCCGGCGACGCCCTCGACGACGCGCTCGGCGAACCAGCCGGCATATTGCAGGCTGTGCAGCTTGCGCACCACATACATGGAGGGTGATCCGGCGGCGCCGCCGTCCCACAGGCTGCCCAGCACCCGGCCGCTGTAGGGATCGACGAAGATCGTGTCCTTCAGACCGTCGTCCCCGACGATCTTCACCTCGGCGGCGCGGTCGGCGGCGGCGGGTGGGGTATAGCCCTTGAGCGTGCCGGGATGGGCCTCCAGCGCCTTGGCGACCAGGGCGGACGGCGCCAGCCGTTCCGCCGCTTGGGGGGCGACGATGCGGAGGTCGCGATGCAGCCCGTCGTTGATCTCATCCTTGAACAGATAGATCGCCCCCGTCACCGCCAGCAGGATGACGATGGGGGCGCAGATCAGGCCGGCGAAGAAATGCCAGCGCCAAAGCGCGCGGTAAAGCGCGGAGCCGATGGCTCCGCCTTGCGGAATTTGCGTCATGTCGGGTCCATTCGGTCGTCGCGATGCGGCTCGCCCGGCGGGCGGGCGGTTCAGAGCGTCGGATGGCGACCGGATGGCGGGGCTTGCGATTGGAAGGGCTTCCGGGGCTTGGGATGGTGGGGTTCGTCCGGCCGGGCCTGTTCCGGCGGCAGCGGCCGCCCCGCCGGCAGGACGAGCATCGCCAGCGCCGGCAGCAGGGCGACATATTGGCCGAGCCATGTGCAGGGCAGTTGCAGCGGGGCGATGTCGGACTTTTCGGGGGCCTTGCCGTCCGGCAGGGGCATCCCGTCCTGGCCGACCGGCAGATAGACGATTTCGCCGCCGGTGCAGATCGCGACATAGCCGTCGCGGTCGGCGGCGCCGGCATAGGGTGCGGCGAGGCGGACGAACAGGCTGAGGCCGAGCGCGAGTGCAAGCGCCAGCCCCCACCGTTCATGCAGCCCGCGGCACCATGCCAGCATCGTTTCGTGATCGTTTCGCAGCCCCCGATTGCCAGATCGTTACCCGATCCACCGCGTACGGACAAGTGCCGGTGGAGGTGCGGCGATGGAGGGATGTCCGGGACCGATACGGCCGAACGGGGGATCGGCGCTTCCGCCTATCGCAACCGCCTGATTATCAGGGCTATAACCGGAACGCTCCCGCTCACGGTGATAAGGCGACATCATGGTTCGGCTGCTGACGCTGCTCTGGGTCCTCGTGGTGATGGCGTTCGCGGCCGCTCCGGTGCGGGCCGACTACACGCCGCCGGGGGCGCTGGCCGACGCCACCGCCTACGCCAATGGCCTGCTGCTGAAATCGCCGCCGCAGCCCAAGCCGCAGGTGATCGCCGATCTGCTCAAGCAGGCGCGCGCCGCCCGCGACCGCAAGGACATGGCCGGCGCCATCCAGGCCTACGAGAAGACCATCACCCAGGGCGGCGGCTCGCCGTCGGTCTGGCTGGAGCTGAGCGCCGCCTGGCAGGCCGCCACCCCGCCCAACAAGGACCGCGCCCTGCAAAGCGCCGTCATGGCCGGGCAGTTCAACCCGAAGGACGAGGAGCGCGTCGCCATCCTCTGGCGCATCGCCACCCTGATGGACGAGGCGTTCGGCAAGCCGGACGAGGCGGTGAAGGCGTTGAAGGCGATTCGCGACCTGGCGCCGAAGCTGGAGGCGGCGACGCTGGATGTCCAGGCGCCGAAGCTGGAGGAACGCATCGTCGCCATGCGCCGCAAGGCCGGGCTGGCGCTGACCAATGTCGCCGTCAATGCCGAGGGCAGCAGCCCGCGCGTCTGTTTCCAGTTCAATGACCGCCTGAGCGGCAAGGAGGGGGTTCGTTTCGACGATTACATCCGCATCGAACCGCCGACCAAGATCGCCATCGAGGCGCGCGATGCCAACCTGTGCCTGAGCGGCGTCACCCATGGCGCCGGCTACACCGTCACCCTGCGCCAGGGGCTGCCCGGCGAGGACGGAGTGAACCTGAAGGCCGACGAGACCCAGCGCGTGCGCGTGCCCGACCGGCCCGCGATGGCGGCCTTCCGCGGCTCCGCCTACATCCTGCCGCGCAAGGGCGCCGACGGCATCCCGGTGGTCAGCGTCAACACCGACCGGCTGGACATCTCGGTCTATCGCATCGCCGACCGCGCGCTGGTGTCCAACAAGTATGAAGGCAACATCTTCAACGAGCTGACCAGCTATTCCGCCGACCGGCTGGCCCAGGAGAATGGCGAGCTGGTGTGGTCCGGCTCGCTGGAGGTGAAGGGGGAGCGCAACCGCGACACCACCGCCGCCATCCCGTTCCGCCAGGCGGTGGGTGACGATCCCAAGGCCGGCCTCTATGTCGTCACCGCCCGTCCGCACGACGTCGAGGAGGCCGACCGCTGGGAAGGTCTGGCGACCCAGTGGGTCCTGTTGTCCGATATCGGCCTGACCAGCTTCCGCGGCGCCGACGGGCTGACCGTCTTCGCCCGTTCCTTCGGCACCGCCAAGCCGCTGCCGGGGGTCGACGTGGCGCTGATCGCCCGCAACAATTCCGAACTGGCCCGCGCCAGGACCGACGAGTTCGGCCGCGCCCGCTTCGCCCCCGGCCTGCTGAAGACCGGCGGCAACGCGCCCGAGATGGCGATGGCCTATCTCGGCGGCGACTTCGCCATGCAGGATTTGACCGGCGCCGCCTTCGACCTCAGCGACCGCGGGGTCGGCGGGCGTCCGGCGCCGGGGCCGATGGACGCCTTCGTCTATGCCGACCGCGGCGTCTACCGCCAGGGCGAGACGGTGAACCTGTCGATCCTGCTGCGCGACGACAAGACCGAGGCGGTGAATGATTTCCCGCTGACGGTGAAGGTTCTGCGGCCCAGCGGCACCGAATATTACAGCGCCGCCCTGAAGGGCCGGGAGGCCGGCGGCTTCTTCCTGCCGCTGACCCTGACCCGCACCGCGCCGCTCGGCGGCTGGGAGGTGCAGGTCTACAGCGATCCGAAGGGCGAGCCGATCGGCCGCGGCTCCTTCCAGGTCGAGGATTTCGTGCCGGTCAAGCTGGCGCTCGACCTCACCGCCAGCGCGCCGATCCTGGTGCCGGGCCAGCCCTTCGAGGTGACGGCGCAGGGCCGCTTCCTCTACGGCCCGCCGGCCGCCGGGCTCGACGGCACCGCCGAGGTGGCGCTGAAGACCGACCCGATGCCCTATCCGGCCTTCAAGGACTATCGCTTCGGCCGGGTGCAGGACAATCCGACCGAGCGGCTCGACCCGCTCGAATTTCCGACCACCGACGATCAGGGCGTGTCGCATGTCGCCGTGACCCTGCCGGAGGTGCCGGACACCAGCAAGCCGCTGCGCGCCGACATCCGCGTCACCCTGTCCGAACCGGGCGGGCGTCCGGTCAACAAATCGCTGTCGGTCCCGGTGCGGCCGAAGACCCACGCCCTGGGCCTGCGTCCGCGCTTCTCCGACGGGCGCGTCGGGGACGGCGCCGAAGCCGCCTTCGACCTCGTCGCCGTGGCGCCGGACGGCAGCGCCGTCGCCAAGCCCGGCATCAAGTGGGAACTGGTCGAGGAGCGGGTCTCCTTCGTCTGGTTCCGCCGCGACGGTCGCTACAGCTACAACGCCACCGTGCGCGACGTGCCGCTGGCGTCGGGAACCGTCGATGTCGGCGCCGACAAGCCGGCGGTGGTGGCGCTGGGCAAGCGGGATTTCGGCCGCTACCGGCTGGAGGTGACCGACAAGGCGGCGGGTGTCGCCAGCTCCTACCGCTTCTATTCCGGCTGGGCGAGCGGCGACGAGACCGCCGACATCCCCGACAAGCTCCAGCTTTCCACCGACAAGCAGTCCTACAAGCCGGGCGAGACCGCGCGGGTCCGCGTCGCTCCGCCGTTTGCCGGCGAACTGCTGGTGACGGTGGCGACCGACCGCATCTTCGATGTGCGCACCATTTCGGTTCCGGCCGACGGGGCGACGGTGGAGATTCCTGTCGATGCCGCCTGGGGACCCGGCGCCTATGTCACCGCCACCGCCTACCGTCCGCCGGTCAAGGGGCGTGAGCGCCAGCCGGTGCGGGCGATGGGCGTCGCCTGGGTCGGCGTCGATCCGTCGGTGCGCACGCTGGCCGTCACGCTGGACGCGCCGCAGGTGATCCGTCCGCGCGGCCGGCTGGAGGTCGGGGTGAAGGTCGCCGCCGCCGATGGCGGGGCGATGGAGGACACCTATGTCACGCTGGCCGCGGTCGATGAGGGCATCCTGCGCCTGACCGACTTCGCCAGCCCGCAGCCGGAGAAGCATTATTTCGGCAAGCGCCGGCTCGGGCTCGACATCCGCGACGATTACGGCCGGCTGATCGACCCGCTCGACGGTCCCTATGGCGCCATGCGCCAGGGCGGCGATTCCAGCGGCGCCGGCCTGCCGGTGGTGCCCTTCACCGTGGTCTCGCTGTTCCAGGGACCGGTCAAGGTCGGCGCCGACGGCACCGCCCGCATCGGTTTCGACGTGCCGGACTTCAACGGCGAGCTGCGGCTGATGGCGGTGGCCTACAGCCGTGGCCGGGTCGGCTCCGCCGCCGGGCCGGTGACGGTGCGCGACCCGCTGGTCGCCGACGCCATCCTGCCACGCTTCCTGGCACCCGGCGACGACAGCCGGGTCACGCTGTCGCTGCACAATGTCGAGGCGGCGGCCGGCACCTATGACGTCGCGGTCACCGCCCGGGACGCGGTGTCGGTCGAGGGCGGCACCCTGTCGGTTCCGCTGGCGAAGGGCGAGCGCAAGACGCTGGTGGTGCCGCTGAAGGGGGTCGCCGCCGGCATCGGCCATGTCGCCGTCGCGGTGAAGGGGCCGGAAAACCTGGCGCTGACCCACGAGTACGGCATCACGGTGCGGCCGGCCCGCGCGGTGGAGACCCAGTTCGTCACCCGCCAGATCGCGCCCGGCGAGAGCGTGCGTTTCGATGGCGCCGAGCTGGCGACCTATCTGCCGGGCACTACCAGCTGGTCGGCCAGCTTCACCACGGCGCCGCCCTTCGATGTCGGCGGCATCCTGCGGGCGCTCGACCGCTACCCGTTCGGCTGCCTGGAGCAGACGGTCAGCCGCGCCCTGCCGCTGCTGGTGGTGCGCGACGTCGAGCTGGCGCTGGGCAAGGACCGCAAGCCGGATGACGGGCTGGAGAGCCGTGTCCAGCAGGCGGTCTCCCGCACGCTGGACAAGCAGCGCTTCGACGGCGCCTTCGGCCTGTGGGGCGCCCATGACGAGGCCGACGGCTGGCTGACCGCCTACGCCACCGAGTTCCTGGTCCGTGCCAAGCAGAAGGGCGAGGCGGTGCCGGACAAGCCGCTGACCGACGCGCTCGGCTGGCTGCGCCAGCGCGCCATCGCCAGCGCCTCGGATCCGGGGGATCTGGCGGTGCGCGCCTATGCCCTGCACACGCTGGCGCTGGCCGGGGTGTCGCTGCCGGGGCCGGCGCGCTACCTGTACGACACCGCGCTGGAGAAGCTGCCGACGCCGCTCGCCAAGGGGCAGCTCGGCGCGGCGCTGGCCCGCATGGGCGACCAGGAGCGGGCGGCGGGCGCCTTCGACAGCGCGGTCGGCCATCTGGCGCGCGAGGAATGGCATGTCGATTACGGCTCCACCGTCCGCGACGCCGCGGCTCTGGTGGCGCTGATGACCGAGGTCAACATGGCCGGCAGCCGCATCCCGGCGCTGATCGACCGCCTGCCGGCCTCGGCCACCGCCGCCAACCGCACCAACACCCAGGAGAAGGCGTGGTCGGTGCTGGCCGCCGACGCGCTGCTGCGTGGGGCGCCGGCCAAGGTCGAGGTGACGCTGGGCGGGGCCAGGAAGGACGGCGCGCGGGTCGACCTGACCCCGACGCCGGCCCAGCTCCAGGCCGGCATCCCGGTCGCCAATTCCGGCAAGGCGGCGGTGTGGCAGGCGGTGTCGCTGTCCGGCGTGCCGGTGGCGCCGCAGCCGGCGGCGCGCGAGGGGCTGCGCATCAAGCGCAACTTCTTCACCCGCAAGGGCGAGGTGCTGAATCTCGACACCATCAAGCAGAACGACGTCTTCGTCGTCGTGCTGGAGGGCGAGGCCAACACCAAGCTGTTCCATCAGGGCATGGTCACCCACGCGCTGCCGGCGGGCTGGGAGATCGAGAACGCCAAGCTCGGCGGCGGCACGCCGGAGGAGATGCCCTGGCTGGGCGACCTCAGCTTCACCCGGACGACCGAGGCGCGCGACGACCGCTATGTCGCCGCGGTGGACCTGACGGAGGACCAGCAGAGCTTCAAGCTGGCCTTCATCGTCCGCGCCATCACCCCCGGCACCTATGAACTGCCGGGCGCCACGGTGGAGGACATGTACAAGCCGCGCTTCTTCGCCCGCCAGACCACCGGGCGGATCACGGTCCGTCCGGCGGAGTGACGATTATTGGGCTGGGGGTGGGGGTGTCAGCTCTGGGCAAGGCGGCCCTGGTTCCGGCGGGCGGGCGTCGTGGCGGCGGGCGTCGCCGCCCTGGCGGCGACGGCGCTGCTGCTCGACCGGCTGTTCCCGCCGCCGCTGGAGCGGCTGTCCGACCTGTCGGTGACCGTCACCGACCGCAAGGGCAAGCCGTTGCGCGTCTTCACCAACGCGGCGGGGGCGTGGCGTCTGCCGGCGACGGTCGACGACGTGTCGCCGCTGTTCGTCGAGCTGCTGATGGCCTATGAGGACCGGCGGTTCGAGAGCCATGCCGGCGTCGATCCGCTGGCGGTGCTGCGGGCGGCGGCGCAGAATCTGGGGGCGGGGCGGGTGGTCTCCGGCGCCTCCACCATCACCATGCAGGTCGCCCGCCTGCTGGAGCCGCGCCCGCGCAGCCTCACCGCCAAGCTGATCGAGGCCGCCCGCGCGGCGCAGTTGGAATGGCGCTACGGCAAGCGCGACATCCTCGGCATGTATCTGACGCTCGCCCCCTATGGCGGCAACATCGAGGGCATCCGTGCGGCGTCGCTGATGCTGCTGGGCAAGGCGCCGGTGGAGCTGGACGCGGCGGAGGCGGCGCTGCTGGTCTCGCTGCCGCAATCGCCCTCCCGTCTGCGGCCCGACCGCTATCCGGAGCGGGCGCGGGCGGCGCGCGACAAGGTGCTGGACCGGGTGGCGGAAGCCGGCGCCCTGCCGCCCAAGGCGGTGGCGGAGGCCAAGACGCTGCCGGTGCCCTCGGCCCGTCTGCCGCTGCCGGCCTCGGCCCCGCATCTGGCCGACCGGCTGCGCGGCGCCAACCCCGGCCGGGCGGAGCTCGCCACCACCATCGACGGCACCCTGCAACAGGCGGTCGAGGCGCTGGCGCGGCGGGCGGCGGAGACGCTGAACCCGCAGGCGGGGCTGGCGGTGCTGGTGGTCGACAACCGCGACCGCTCGGTCCTGGCCTATCTCGGCAGTCCCGACGCGCTGGACGAGACCCGGCAGGGGCCGATCGACATGGTGCGGGCGGTGCGCTCGCCGGGATCGGCGCTGAAGCCCTTCATCTATGGGCTGGGCTTCGACGACGGCATCATCCACCCGCTGACCCAGATCGCCGACGTCTCCACCCGCTTCGGCGACTGGGCGCCGCGCAATTTCGACCGCAGCTTCACCGGCGACCTGACGGTGATGGAGGCGCTGCAACGCTCGCTGAATGTGCCGGCGGTGCTGGTGCTCGACCGGGTCGGACCGCTGCGCTTCACCGAGGCGTTGCGCAAGGCCGGTGTCCGGCTGGTGCTGCCGGGCGGAACGACGCTGCCGGGGCTGCCGGTGGCGCTGGGCGGGGCGTCGATCAGTCTATGGGACATGACGACGCTTTACAGCGGCCTGGCGCGGGACGGGCAGGTGGCGCCGCTGCGCACCATGCCGGACCAGCCGGGCGGGGCGGAGCAGCGGCTGCTGTCCGCCACGGCGGCCCAGCAGGTGCGGGCGATCCTGGAAGGCTCGCCGCCGCCGCCGGGGGTGGTGCAGGCGCAGGAACTGCGCGGCAGCGGGCCGGTGGCGCTGAAGACCGGCACCAGCTATGGCTTCCGCGACGCCTGGGCCTTCGGCGTGACCGGACGCTATACGGTGGGGGTGTGGGTCGGACGGCCGGACGGCACGCCGAGCCCCGACCATTACGGACGCAACACCGCCGCTCCGCTGCTGTTCGACGTGTTCGACCGGCTGCCGGCCGAGCGCGGCCGACCCGCCGGGCCGGTGCGCAACGAGGCGCCGCCGGATTTGCTGCGCCGCCTGCGGCCGGGCGAGGTGGAATTGGCGGGGCCGCGCCAGACCGACCGCCTGCGGCTGACCTTCCCGGTCAGCGACATGGTGCTGGAGGCGCTGGGCCCGGATGGCAAGGGGGAGCCGATGACCCTGAGCGCCAGCGGCGGGCGGCGACCGCTGTCCTGGCTGATCGACGGGCGCCGAATCGCCCAGTCGCCCATCGCGCGCGAGGTGGTGTGGCGGCCGGACGGTCCGGGGCTGGTGCGGGTCACCGTGCTGGACGCCGACGGCCGCAGCGACAGCGCGACCGTGGAAATACGCTGAGCTTAAAAGGCGCGGCGCAGGCCGAAGGGGGCGTCGCCGCGCTGGCTCCACACCTTGGAGCGGACCCGCATCTGCTTCTGGCAATCGACCGAGCAATAGAGCGGTGCCGGCCCCCGCGTCGACGGGCGGACGAAGGGACGGCCGCAGCAGGCGCAATGCAGTTGGCGGGTCGCGCTGTGCGGGGTGTTGGCCGGGCGGGTGGAGGCGGACATGTCGGCAGTGGTGGGCTGTTTCGGGTGAGCGCCAATATAGGGACGGTCTGTTGCAGTTCCATGTTCGGGAAAACGCCTAGAGCCGAATGGATAGGGGCCCTGTCCGGCGGTCGCTATCCGGTGATCGCTGGCGGTTGACCGGCTTCGCCCGAGGGCCTATCTCAAGGGGCTGACCACTTGCGGGAATGGTGCCGATGGGTGTCGCCGACTGGATGCGGAGGCTGGCCGCGGTCGCGGGGACCATGATCCTCGTGCTGCTCGTCCTGTCGCTGTGGTCGGGCGCCGCCGAAGCCGCCTGCCCGCATGGGCGGGCGGGGTTCCAGGAACAGTCGCCGCTCCCTTCGCCGTTCACAAGGGCCGTCGCCGGTTCGATGCGGCATGCGTCGCATGTGGCAGGCGGCGGTCAGACCGGCCAGGGCCGGCAGGCGCCGGGTCGGCCGCATCCCGCGACCCAGCCCTGCTGTGCCGGCATGGCCTGCGCCGCCATGGCGGTCGGACTGCCGAATGCGGAAATGATGGTGCCGGTGTGGTCGGCGGGGCCGCGCCTTGGCTGGGCCGCCGGGCCTCTGCGCGAGGGGCTGGGGCTGCGGCCCGATCCGCCGCCACCGCGCCTGGGATGATGTTCCGCGCCGCCGAGCTTTCGCGGCATCGTTCTCCATCCCCCATGCACCCGATCATTCGGAGTCCATCCATGACTCTCGCGCTTTCGCGCCGCCGTCTGCTGTCGACGGCGGCGGCCGGCGGCTGTGCCGCCCTGCTGCCCGCTTTTCCCCGGTCCCTTCTTGCCGCCGCTCCCGTGGGCGAGGCCGTCCGTCTGACGGTCGACCGCCGTACGCTTGAGGTGAATGGCAAGGCGGCCGGCGTATTCGGCATCCGCCAGCCCGACGGCACCCATGGGCTGACGCTGGAGCCCGGCCGGCGCTTCCTGGTCGATCTCTCCAACCGGGCGGGGGAGGACACCATCATCCATTGGCACGGCCAGACCCCGCCTTATGTCCAGGATGGAGTCGTCGACGGGAACAGGCCGGCGATCCGCGACGGCGAGACCGTCCGCTATGACTTCACGCCGCGCACAGGCACCCATTGGATGCATTCCCACCACGGCATGCAGGAACAGCTGCTGATGGCGGCGCCGCTGGTTGTCCGCGCCGAGGAGGAGCTCCGCGCCGACGAGCAGGAGGTGACCATGCTGCTGCATGATTTCACCTTCCGCGATCCGACCGAGATCCTGTCCTCTCTCGGCGCCCCATCCGGCGGGATGAGCCATGACGGGATGAACCATGACGGGATGAACCAGGGCGCCATGGATCACGCCTCGATGGATCATGGAGCGATGAACCACGGCTCCGGGCATGACATGGCCGGCATGTCCGGCGCCATGGCGATGGATATGAACGATGTCGAGTATGACGCCTATCTCGCCAACGACCGCACGCTTGCCGACCCGGAGGTTGTGCGGGTGGAGCGGGGCGGACGCGTCCGGCTGCGCATCATCAACGGCGCCACCTCGACCGCCTTCCATCTCGACCTCGGGCTGTTGAGCGGCGATGTGATCGCGGTGGACGGCAACCCGGTGCGTCCGGTGGCCGGCAGCCGTTTCGCCATCAGCATGGGGCAGCGGCTGGACATCCGCCTGACGCTGCCGGCCGAGGGTGGCGCCTTTCCGGTCCTGGCCCTGCGCGAAGGGGCGGCGCAGCGCACCGGCATCCTCCTCGCCACGCCCGGCGCGGCGGTGGACAGGATCGCGCCGGCCGGGCAGGCGGCGACCGATCCGCTCGACCTGTCGCTGGAACGGCAACTGGTCGCGGTGACGCCGCTGGCGACGCGGGCCGCCGACCTGACGCGCCGGATGCGATTGACCGGGTCGATGGCGCCCTATGTCTGGAGCCTGGACGGGCGGACCTTCGGCGCGCACCAGCCGCTTGTGGTCCGCCAGGGCCAGCGGGTGGAGCTGACCTTCGAGAACGCTTCGATGATGGCGCATCCCATGCACCTGCACGGCCATCATTTCCAGGTCGTCGCCATCGACGGCCGTCCGCTGGTGGGGGCGGTGCGCGACACCGTCCTGGTGCCGATGATGGGCAGCGTGACGGTCGCCTTCGACGCCGACAATCCCGGCCGCTGGCCGCTGCATTGCCACAACCTGTTGCACATGGCGACGGGGATGATGACGGAGGTGGTTTACGAAGGGGTGGGGTGAGGAAAGGTCGGCTTCGCCGCCTCCCCCCTCAATAATGCGGCGGCGGCCGGTCGTCCTGCGGCGAGGCGATGGCGTATTCGGTCGCCTCCAGCCGGTCGCGCATGCGCTGGAGCCGGACGGTCAGAAGGTCGATGGTCCGGCCCTGGGCGAAGATGACTTCCGACATCTCCTCCGCCATCCGCTCGTGATGGGCGAGGCGGCTTTCCAGATCGGCCAAACGTTGCTCGATGGCACAGTGTTCGGGGGCGGGATCCATACGGCACCGGTCAAAGGGAAGGGGAACGGGCCGCAGGATGGACCATTCCCCGCTCCGGGTCGAGGCGCGTTTCGGTTCACGCCATCGCGCTGCTGCCAGCCAGCCAGCCGGACAGGCCGGTCAGCACCAGGACGGTCAGGCTCGCCAGCCGCAGGGTCAGCGGCCCCATCGCCAGCCCGCCCATCAGCTTGTCATTGCGCAGCAGCACCAGCATCGGGATCAGGATGAAAGGCAGGGTCAGCGCCAGAACCACCTGACTCAACACCAGCAGCCCGTCGACCGCGCCGTCGCCGGCGCTGCCCAGCACCGCCAGCGCCGGGATCAGCGAGGCGCCGCGGGTGATCAGCGCCCGGGTGACCGGGCTCAGGCGCAGGTTCAGGAAGCCTTCCGTCACCATCTGCCCGGCCATGGTGCCGGTGGTGGTGGAACTCTGCCCGGCGGCCAGCAGGGCGATGGCAAAGACCAGGGCGGCGGCGGTGCCGATGCTGCCGCTCAGCAGGGCATGGGCATCCTCGATGCCGGGGGTGGCGCCGCCCTGGGCGACCCCCTGGAACGCCACGGCGGCGACCGCCAGGATGGCGCCGTTGACCAGACCGGCCAGCGCCAGCGCGGCCGACAGGTCGATGGTCAGCCAGCGGGCGGCCTGCCGGCGTTCCGCCTCCGTCCTCACCCCGGCCAGCCGCGAGCGGACCAGACCGGAGTGCAGGAACAGGTTGTGCGGCATGACGGTGGCGCCGATGATGCCCAGCGACAGGTACAGCATCTGCGGATCGCGGGCCAGCTCGACGCTCGGCATCAGCCCGGCCAGCAGGGCGGCGGGATCGGGGCGGGCGATCGCCAGCTCCCAGGCGAAGCAGACCACCACCACGCTCATCAGCGCGCCGACCACCAGTTCCGGCGCCCGGCCCCTGGCGCCGGGCAGGGCCAGGATGCCGAAGGTCAGCAGGGCGGAGACCACCACGCCGGCCATGACCGGGATGCCGAACAGCAGCTTCAGCGCGATGGCGCTGCCCAGCAGCTCGGCCAGATCGGTGGCGATCATCGCCAGCTCCGACACCAGCCAGACCGCCATCGCCACCGGACGCGGGAAGCGCTGGCGGATCAGCCGGGCCAGATCGGTGCCGGTTGCCAGCGTCAGCCGCACGATCAGCCCTTGCAGGAAGATGCCGGCCAGGCTGGCGATCAGCACCGCCGACAGCAGAGCGAAGCCGAAACTGGAGCCCGCCGCGATGTCGGTCGCCCAGTTGCCCGGATCCATGTAGCCGACCGCCACCACGAAGCCGGGGCCGAGCATGGTCCAGAACCGGCGCCCGGCCATGGTGGTTACGGAGGGCGCCGGGGAGGCCGCGGTGACGGCGACGCTGTCGGCGATGGTGGGGGATGCGGTCTTCACGCCGGTTGCTCCTGAACGGTGCGATCGCGGCCAGAGGCTTGGCCGCGGATGCAACGATGTCAGGGCCGGACGATAGTGTCCAATCGATGGCTTCGAAGATTGCGATAGGTTTGGACTATTGATTCGTCAGCGGCGGCGCGGGCCGAAGCGTTTGCGCGGGGCGCCGCGGAAGCCGGCGGCCGGCGGCGGTTCGCGGCGGCGGGCGCGCGACGCCAACGCTTCGGACAGGCGTTGGCCGATGGCGTCGCGGGCGCCGCGCACGCGCTCGCGGTCGGGCAGGGCGTCGGGGAATTTGCGCGCGGCCCAGAAATAGAGGTCGCAGGCGCGCGACGCCGCCTCCAGCACATCGGCGGCCAGCCCGTCGAAGCGTGCCGGGATCAGCCGGGCGAGCGGCAGCACTTCCCCGGCCTCCACCGCGTCGAGGATGGCGGCGAAGACCTTGGCGTCCTCCGCCTCCTCAAGATCGGCGGGGGCCAGCAGCAGCTCGAGCTTGGCCGACAGGGCCAGCCGGCGGGCGTCCAGCATCGGCGCCGCCCGGCGCAGGGCCGACAGGTCGGCCAGCCGGAAGGGGGAGCCGGCGGTGTCGGCACTGCCGAAGCACTCCACCAGCAATCGGGTCTCGTCGCTGTCGATGTGGCTGGCGAGGCGGGCCAGCATGGCGCGGGTCGGGCGGACGGGCAGCGGGGCGTCGGCGCGCAGGCTGCGGTCGGGCGCCTCCAGCAGCCGTTTCAGCGCGGCGGGAGCGCCACGGGCGATGACGCCGAAATGCCCCTCCTCGAACTGGCCGAAGCGGCCGGCGCGGCCGGCGATCTGCTTCACCTCCGTCGCGGTCAGCGGGCGGACGGCGCTGCCGTCGAACTTCTCCAGGGCGGTGAACAGCACGCGGCGGCAGGGCAGGTTCAGCCCCATGCCGATGGCGTCGGTCGCCACCACCACATCCGCCTCGCCGGACAGGAAGCGCGCTGCCTCGCGCCGCCGCACCGCCGGGGCCAGCGCGCCATAGATGGCGGCGACCGACAGGCCCTGGGCCAGCAGCGTGTCGCGGACGCTGTGGACCTCGCGGCGGGAGAAGGCGATCAGGGCGTCGCCACGCTCGACCTCCGCCCATTCCAGCCGGCGGTCGAGCATCGACAGCGGCGTCTTGCGCGCCAGCTCCACCACCTCCAGCGGCTCGCCGAGATGGGCGGCGGCGCGTTCGACCAGCGGGCGGACCTCCGGCGCGCCGAGGATATAGACGGTCTCCGCCGGCACCCCCATCAGGGCGGCGGTCCAGGCCCAGCCGCGCGCCGGGTCGGCCAGCATCTGGATTTCGTCGATCACCGCCACCTCGACCGGGCGGTCGGGGTCCATCACCTCGATGGTCGAGGCGGTGTGGCGGGCGCCGGGGGTGCGGATCTCCTCCTCGCCGGTGATCAGCGTGGTCGGCGTGCCCTCGGCGTTCAGCCGCTCCATCACCTCCAGCGCCAGCAGGCGCAGCGGCGCCAGATAGACGCCGTCGCGGGCCTCGCGCAATGCGGTGATGGCGCGGTGGGTCTTGCCGGAATTGGTCGGGCCGATCACCAGCACCAGCCGGCGGTTCATGCCGCGCGCCACCGGGAACAGCCGTTCGAAGCGGGAGAAGTCGAAATGGCGGTCGACATAGGCGCGGCCGCGCGCCTCGGCCCGCTCGCGCCGCCACTGGTCATACTCGCGGTCCCAGCGCTCGAGCAGCTCGTCGGCGTCCGTGCGGTTGCGGGCGGCCTTGCCCAGCCGCTCGGCGAGGTTGGCGAAGCCCCAGTCGGGATCGCCGCCGGCCCGCTCCGCCAGATCGCGCAGCCGGGCGGCGACGCGGGACAGCGCCCCGTCCAACGCGGCGCACAGGGCCGGATCATGGTCGAGCCGGGCCGACAGCTCGGCATCGGACAGGTCCGACAGCTCCAGCGCGTCGAAGCCGCGGGAGGCTTGCAGGCGGATCGCCGGCGACAGGCCGGGCCAGGGCAGCTCGTCGCCACGGACGGCGCGGACGCGGGTGCGGTCCTCGCAGGACAACAGGGCGGTGTGGCCGCCGGCCAGCGCCCGGCGTCCCTGGGCCAGCAGGGCGTCGCGGCGGTGGGCGCGGTCGATGCGGCCGGCGATCTCCAGCAGGATGGCCTCGCGCCGCTCCGCCGGGACCAGCAGGTCGCGCTTGCCCTTGGGCAGCGGCAGGCCGAGCGGCACCAGCCCGCGCGCCTCGGCGTCCCGCATCCGCAGCACGCCGGCCGCTCCCAGCGTCGTCACCTCCGGATGGGCGGTGGCGAGGTCGTGGACCAGATGGGGGTCGGCGGCGGAGCTGTCGAGGTCTTCGGTCATGCTGGTGTGGCCTGTCCGGCGGCGACGTGGTGCAGCACGATGCCGCTGGTGGTCGCCACGTTGAGGGAATCGAAGCCGCCGGCCATCGGGATGCGGACGCTGCGGGCGCGGGCCAGCAGGGCGGGCGGCAGTCCCGGCCCCTCCGACCCGAACAGCAGGGCGGCGCGGCGGGGCGGTGTCAGGGCGGCCAGGGTCTCGGCGCCGGCCGGGCTCAAGGCCACCGCCTCGAAGCGGAAGCGGTCGAGCAGGGCGAGCGGATCCTCCCCGGCGTCGAGCCGCGCCGTCGGCACCAGCAGCGTCGCCCCCACCGAAACGCGGATCGCCTTGCGGTAGAGCGGATCGCAGCAGCCGGGATCGAGGATCACCGCGTCGGCGCCGAAGGCGGCGGCGTTGCGGAAGATGCCACCCATATTGTCATGGTTGCCGATGCCGAACAGCATCACCACGCGGGCGACCGGGCCGCAGGCGTCGAGCAGATCGGCGGCGCTGGGGATGGAGATCCTCTCCCCCACCGCCAGGATGCCGCGATGCAGGGGAAAGCCGGCGATGCGGTCCAGCACCGGCTGGGTGGCGGTATAGACCGGCGTGCCGGGCGGAAGGGCCGCCAGCATCGGCTCCAGCGCCGTCACCCGCTTTTCGGCGACCAGCAGCGAGCGGGCAAGGGTGCGGCTGGACTGGACGAGGCTGCGCACCACCACCGCCCCCTCGGCGATGAACAGCCCGTCGCGGCCGACCAGATCGCGTTCCCGCACGTCGCGGTAGGGCTCGATGCGCGGGTCTTCCGGGTCGGTGATCGGGATGATGGTGGGCATCGGATTTGGCAAGGGGCGCGCGCTCGGTGTCGGGGATGTGGGCCTAGTTAGTGCATTTGGCGGCGGCTTTCCAACGCCATGACCGGAGGTCGGCGGAGTTTCTTCCCCATCCGGTTGGAATAACCCCTTGCCGATGGACAAGCGCCTCCTCATGTTGCGGTGCAGCATGACGAGTTGGAGGCCTGCTGGCCATGACCATGATCCGAAGGCTGTGGAACCGCTTGCGTGGTCGGGTGGGGGGCAGGCGGCCCGCGCCGCCCCTTCTTCTTCCGGCCGAACCGCTGGAGTTGCCGGGACCCGGCCCCATGCAGGCTCTGCCGCCGCCCAAGCCGACTCTGGCGCTGGCGTTGCAGGGCGGCGGCGCCCATGGCGCCTTCACCTGGGGCGTGCTCGACCGGCTGCTGGAGGAGGATATCCAGTTGGTCGGGGTCAGCGGCGCCAGCGCCGGGGCGATGAACGCGGCGATGCTGGCGCAGGGCTGGGCGCGGGGCGGCCGCCTGGGCGCGTTGGGGGGAGCGCGGGAGGGCGCGCGGGCCGAACTGGCGACTTTCTGGGAGCGGGTGAGCGCCGCCGGCCGGCTGGGGCCGATCCGTCCGAGCGTGACCGACCGTCTGCTCGGCCGCTGGAACGTCGATCAGGCGCCCGGCAGCCATCTGGTGGATTGGGCGCGGCGCTGGGTCAGCCCCTATCGGACGCAATCGGCCGACTTCCATCCGCTGCGCGGGCTGCTGACCGAGATGGTCGAGCCGGAGCTGATCCGGCGCAGCGGGCTGCGGCTGTTCGTCAGCGCCACCATGGTGCGCAGCGGCGCCCTGCGGCTGTTCGACGAGACGGAGGTCGGGGTCGATCATCTGCTGGCCTCCGCCTGCCTGCCGAACCTGTTCCGCGCGGTGCGGATCGACGGTGAGGATTATTGGGATGGCGGTTATCTCGCCAATCCGCCGCTGTCGCCGCTGGCGGCGGCCTGTCCCGGCGCCGATCTGCTGGTGGTGGCGATCAATCCCTTCACCTGCGCCGCCACGCCGGAGGAACCGGCCGACATCGCCGCCCGCCTGAACCAGATCACCTTCAATGCCGCCCTGTTGCAGGAGATGCGCTGCCTGTCCGCCCGCGCCGACGGCCCGCGCCTGCATCTGATCGGCGCCGACGACCATCTTCAGGATCTGGGGCTCTATTCCAAGCTGATGACCGACTGGAGCTTCCTGAACTGGTTGCGCGACGCCGGGCGCGAGGCGGCGGAGCGCTGGGTGGAGGACAATCTGCGGGCGGTCGGGAGCGAGAGCACCGCGCGGTCGCCGGCGCTGGCGTGAGCGCTCACTCCGCCGCGTGCCGGTGGGCGTCGGGGTCGGCATGGGCGAACCAGCGCTTCATCCGGCGCGACAGCCCGTCCAGATAGGTCAGCGCCACCGGCACCACCAGCAGAGTCAGGATGGTGGAGGACAGGAGCCCGCCGATCACCGCATGGGCCATCGGGGCGCGCTGCTGCGCCCCCTCGCCGATGCCGAGCGCCAGCGGGATCATGCCGAAGATCATCGCCGCGGTGGTCATCACGATGGGGCGCAGGCGGATGATGCCGGCCTCGACCAGCGCGTCATGCAGGCCGGCGCCGCGCCCGCGCGCCTGGTTGGCGAAATCGACCAGCAGGATGGCGTTCTTGGTCACCAGACCCATCAACATGATGAAGCCGATGGCGCTGAAGATGTTCAGCGTCGAGCCCGCCACCAGCAGCCCCAGGAACACGCCGACCAGCGACAGAGGCAGCGAGGCCATGATGGCGAGCGGTTGCAGGAAGCTGCCGAACTGCGAGGCGAGGATCAGGTAGATCAGGATGACGGCGAGCGCCAGCGCCTGCGCCGCGTAGCCGCTGGTCTCGGCGATGTCCTTGGTGGAGCCGCCGAAGACGATGCGGTAGCCGGGCGGCAGCTCGATCCTGGCGAGCGCCGTTTGCAGGTCGCGCCCGGCGTCGCCGGCGGCGCGGCCCTGGACATTGGCCTGGACATTCACCTCGCGCTGAAGGTCGCGCCGGTTGATCTGCGAGGCGCCGAGCGTCGTCGTCACCGCCGCCACCTGGGACAGCGGGATCATGCGCGGCGTCCCGTTGGCGTCCACCCCGCCGGAGAAATGGATGCGGTCGAGGTCGGCGCGGCCGGCGCGGTCGCCCTCCGGCAACCGGACCAGCACGTCGTAGCTCTCGCCGTCCGGCGCCTTCCAGCTCGACACCGTGTCGCCGGCGAACAGCGGGCGCAGCGTGTCGGCGACCTTGGCGGTGCCGATGCCGAGATCGCTGGCGAGATCGCGCTCCAGCCGGACGGCCAGCGTCGGCTTGGCCGCCTTCAGCGTGCTGTCGACGTCGACGAAGCCGGGGATGGCGCGCATGGCGGCGATCACCGTCCGCGACAGCCGGTCCAGCTCGGCGATGTCGCGGCCCTGGACCGAGACCTGGATCTGCTTCTGCACGCCGCCGACGCCGGGAATGGCGATGCCGATGGTGACGCCGGGGATCGCCGACAGGCGCTGGCGCAGCAGCGGGGCGAGGTCGTTGGGCGAGCGCCGGCGCTGGTCGATCGGGGTGTAGCGCAGATAGAGGCTGCCCCGGTTGTGGCCGATCGACACGCCGGTGTTGACGGTGGCGTAGGTGTAGGCGATTTCCGGAAACTCGCGGATCGCCGCCTCGACCTGCCTCGTCTTGGCGGTGGTGGCGGCGAGGGAGGAGCCGACCGGGGTCTCCACCTCGACGATCTGTTCGCCGAGATCGGCGGCGGGGACGAACTCCACGCCGATGCGCGGCACCAGCAGGAAGCTGCCGAAGAAGATCGCCAGCGCCGCGACCACCACCAGCCAGCGCCGGCGCAGGCCCCAGCGCAGCAGCCGGCCGTAGCCGTGGGACAGCGCGTCGAAGCCGCGCCCGAACCAGGCGGCGAAGCGGCCGAAGATGGACCGGCCATGCTTGCCGTGCGCCGCCGGGTCGTACCACAGGCTCGACAGCATCGGGTCCAGCGTGAAGGAGACGAACAGCGAGATCAGCACCGCCGCCGACACGGTGATGCCGAATTGCAGGAAGAAGCGGCCGATGATGCCGCCCATGAAGGCGACGGGCAAGAACACCGCGACGATGGTCAGCGTGGTCGCCAGCACCGCCAGCCCGATCTCCGCCGTGCCGTCGAGCGCCGCCTGCCGGTGGCCCTGGCCACGGGCGAGATGGCGCATGATGTTCTCGCGCACGACGATGGCGTCGTCGATCAGGATGCCGATGGCGAGCGAAAGCGCCATCAGCGTCATCATGTTCAAGGTGAAGCCCATCGCCGCCAGCATGCCGAAGGTGCCGAGCACGGCGACCGGCAGGGTCAGCGCGGTGATGACCGTGCTGCGCCAGGATCCGAGGAAGAGCATGACGATCAGGATGGTCAGGATGCCGCCCTCGACCAGCGTCTCCTGCACGTTGCTCAGCGAGTTGGTGATGCCGCGCGAGCTGTCGCGCACCACCGCCAGCGTCACGTCGGGCGGCAGCGAGCCGTTGGTCCGCAGATCCCCGATCGCCTGATGCAGGCCGCGCGCGACCTCCACCGTGTTGGCGCCCTGGACCTTCACCACATCGACCGCCAACGCCGGAGCGCCGTTCAGCAGGGCCGCCGAATCCTGCTCCTCCTGCCCGTCGATCACCTCGGCCACCTGGGACAGGCGCACCGGACTGTTGCCGCGCCGGGCGACGATCAGGTCCAGCAGGTCGCGCGGGTTGCGCACCCGCCCCTCCACCTGCACCACGCGTTCCCGCCCCTGGCCGGTGACGGTGCCGGCGGGCACGTCCTGGTTCTCGTTCGTGACGGTGGCGATCACCTCGTCGACGCCGACGTTGAGTGCTTCCAGTTTTTCGGGCTTAAGGCGGACCAGGATCTGGCGCTTCACCCCGCCGGCGATGGTGGCCTTGCCGACGCCGCGGACATTCTGCAAGCGCTTCAGGATGATCTGGTCGGTGAGCGTGGTGAGGTCGCGCAAGGACCGCAGGTCGGAGGTGACGGCGATGGACAGGATCGGCTGGTCGTCCGGGTTGAAGCGGGTGATCTGCGGATCCTTCACCTCGTCGCGGAAGCCGGCGCGGATCGCCGAGACCTTCTCGCGCACGTCTTGCAACGCCTGGACCGAGGAGGTCTTCAGCTCGAACTCGGCGATGACGACCGACTGGCCCTCGTAGGAGCGCGAGGTCAGCGTCTTGATGCCGGCGATGGTGTTGACCGCATCCTCGACCGGGCGGGTGACGTCGGTCTCCACCGTCTCCGGGCTGGCGCCGGGATAGCTGGTGCTGACCACCACCACCGGGAAATCGATGTCGGGAAACAGATCGACGCCGAGCCGGTTGTAGGAGAAGAGGCCGAGCACCATCAGCGCCACCATCATCATGGTGGCGAAGACCGGATTGTCGACGCTGATGCGGGTGATCGGCATGGCGGCGATCCCCGGTCAGCGGCCGGCGCCGGGGCCGGGGGCCGTGCCGGCGATGGTGACGGCGCGGCCGGCGCCCAGGCCGGGCAGGTTGCCGGTGACGACAGGGGTGCCCGGCGCCAGCCCCTCCACCTGCACCAGGTCGCCGCGCGCCCATGAGGCCAGCCGGGTGACCGGCCGGCGCGTGGTCCGCCCGTCGGCGATCACCAGGACGAAGTCGCCCTGATCGTCATGGCGGACGGCGACCGGCGGCACGGCGATGGCGTCCGCCGCCTGCGCCACCAGCACCTCGCCGCCGGCGAACATGCCGCCGCGGAGCGCGCCGTCCCTGTTGTCGATGGTGACATAGACGGGGATGGCGCGCGATCCCGCCCGCGCCATCGGGTTGATGCGGGCGATGCGGCCGGCGAACGATCGCTCGCCGAATCCCTCGACCCGCAGGCTGGCGGTCTGGCCGACGGCGAGCCGGGCCACCTGCTCCGCCGGGACGGTCGCCTCGACCTCGACCCGCGACAGGTCGACGATGGTGAACATCGCCGCGTTCACCGCCAGATTTTCCCCCGGATTGACGGCCCGGACGGCGACCATGCCGTCGATCGGGCTGACGACCACCGCGTCGCGCAGGGCCTTGCGCGCCAGCTCCACCTGGGCGGTCAGCGCATCGACCTGGGCGCGCTGGAAGCCGAAGCCGCTTTCGGCCTGATCCAGGCTGGTGTCGGAAACGATGTTGCTGCGGTTCAGGGTGCGGTTCTTGGCGAGCGTCCGTTCGGCGAGAACCAGCTGGGCGCGGGCGCCTTCCAGATTGGCCTGCTTCTCGTTCAGGCGGGCGGTCAGCTCGATGGTGTCGAAGCGGGCCAGCACCTCGCCCCGGCGCACCGCCTGTCCCTCGCGCACCAGCACCTCGGCCAGCCGGGCCGCGACCTCCGCCTTCACCGCCGATTGCTCCATCGGCGAGACGGAGCCGCTGAGCCGCACCGTCTCGGTCAATGGGCGCGGCGCGACCGCCGTCACCTCCAGCGCCGTCAGCTCCACCGGCCGCTCCGTCGCCGCGGCGGATGGGGGAGGGGAGGGGGCCGCCGGACCATGACCCCGCCAAAGCCAGAGCCCGCCGCCGGCCAGCAGCAGGACCAGCGGCAGCGCCAGCAGCCGGCCGGTCCGTCGCGGGCGCCGGGGCTTGTCGTCCTGTGGCGATGGCTGCGGCGATGATCGCAAGGGGGGCTGCACCGCCTGCGGGAGGGCTCTTTGTGGGGCGGTCATGGGCGTCGATCCGGTTCGTCCCGCCCTGTACGACCGTGGCGGCTTCGGTTGAGGGCGTGGCCGTCGCCCTCCATTAGGGGTGGCGCGGATGTTCCGTCAAGGTTCCCGTCGCCGCACCTCGGCCCCAGGGTGGCTTTGTCCGAAAGGGCTGTGAAGTTAGGCGTAGCCGCATTCGCCTAAAATCTTAATTGTCGACGATTTCGCAAGGGATGAATGGGGCGGAATTGGGGCGTCTTCGGGACAGGATCCAAGAAACCGTCGTGATGTCGCTTGACAGGCGTGGCCTATACATTGAAAAGCGATCCATCTCTTGTCCCGCCTGCGTCAACAGCTCGGAAATCCCCTCGTGGCCAAACGGAACCTCGCGACGATCAACGCCGCCGGAGCGATGCTGTGCCTGGCTCTCGGTCTGGCCGGCTGCGCCTCCGAAGCGCCACAGGTGCAGACGGCTTCGCCGGCCGAGGCCGCCTATGTCCCGGACCCGAACGATCCGCTGTCGCGCTGGGTTCCGCACATCCGCGAGGCCTCCCAGCGTTACGACATGCCGGAGAAATGGATCCGCGCGGTGATGATGCGTGAGAGCAACGGGCGGGCGACGACCAACAACGGCAAGGTGCTGACCAGCTCGGCCGGGGCCATCGGCCTGATGCAGGTGATGCCCGGCACTTATGAGCTGATGCGCACGCAATATGGCCTCGGCCCCAACCCGGCCGATCCGCACGACAACATCATGGCGGGCACCGCCTATCTGCGCGAGATGTACGACCTGTTCGGCGCGCCCGGATTCCTCGCCGCCTATAATTGCGGCCCGGCCTGCTATGCCCAGCATCTGGCCGGCAAGCAGCGGCTGCCGCGCGAGACGAAGCTGTATCTGGCGGCCCTGACCCCGGTGCTGCGCGGCGCCGCCCCGAGCCAGCCGTCGCAGACGGCTGGCGCCTCCGCCATCGAGATCGCCGTGGTGCCGGACGACGCGCCGAAGCCGCGCGGCGGTCAGGCCCCGACCTCAAATCAGGCCGCTCCCGCCCCGGCAATTCCCGCCCCGGTGGTGGTGGCGTCGGCGGAAACGCCGCCCTCCAAGGCGGTGGAGCCGCGCCGGATGGAGCCCAGGCCGTCCGCCGCGCCGGAGCCGTCCGCCGCCGTCGTCGCAGCGGCCGCTCCCGTCGTGATTCCGGGCATCGCGCCGTCGCCCAATCCCAAGCCGGTCCAGGTCGCCAGCCTGGAACCGCCGCAGCCGGCGGTTCAGCGCATCAACCCGCAATTCACCGCCCAGGTGGCCGAAGCCCTGCTGCCCAATCCGGGCGCGGCGAAGGGTGAGCGGGTGGTCATGCGGTTCGTGTCGCAGCGGGCCGACGGCTGCGGCAGTGTGACCGGCCGTGACCGCATCTGCGTCTCGCTGGCCGGCGCCGGGTCGTAACCCGCGGTGCCGGCCGCCGCGCCTTCATCCGTTGGTGGTCTGGCCACTGGCGCTCCGGATGCCGGACCGGCTGAGCGGAAAATGCCGCAGCATCAGCGGGCGCACGGCAAACAGGGCGACGAGCACGCCGATGGCCATGGCGCCGGTATAGGCGGCCATGTAATGCTGGTAGTTCAGCAGAGGGGCGACCACCCGCGCGGCGCCGATGAGGCCGGCGAACAGCCAGGATGTGGTGCTGACCGCTCCCAGAACCAGGCATAGCGACAGCATGACCGGCGGCAAGGCCCGCCTTTCGCCCGACAGCGCCGGGAAGGCGATGTTGTGCAGCAGCAGGCCGTTGCCGGTGAGAACGAACACCACCGTCAGCTTGGCCAGAATCTTCGGGCTGCCCGTCAGCGCCTGAACCGACAGGCCCGGTCCAAGGGCGATCAGGCCCAGCCCGCTCAGCCACAGGATCGCGAGAAGCCAGGCGATCTGTTTCGCATCCTCGCCCAGGTCGCGCCGCCCGGCGAAGTAATCGCCGCGCAGCATCGCCCAATCGCCCCGGATGACCGTCACGAACGAGAAGGCGAAGGCGACCAGATGGGCGAACAGGAAAATCTGACGCCCGATCAGAAGTCCGACATCGAAAAGCATGGTGGCTTGCATCTGCTGGGTATCCCGATGGCAAAAAATCCTGCTCGCGCGAACCATAGCCCAGCGGGAGGGTCAAACAAATTTCATTGATTTCAATAAGCTCTTCGATATTTTTGAATGACTATGGATGCGATAACCGTCGAGCAGCTCCGGGTTTTCGTTACGATCGCGGAACAAGGCAGTTTCGCGGCGGCGGCGCGCCATTTGAACCGGACACAGTCGGCGGTGACCTACACCGTCCAGAAGCTGGAGGGGCAAACCGGCGTCCCTCTGTTCGACCGTGACCAGTACCGTCCGTCCCTGACCGAAGCCGGGCGTTCGCTTCTTCCCCATGCCCGCAAGGTGATCGGCGACATCGCCGATTACCGCCTGCACGCGGACCGGCTCCGGCAGGGGTTGGAGGCCGATCTGCGCATCGTCGTCAGCCAGTTCGTGTCGCCGGACCTCTATGTCGATGTCCTGAAGCGGTTCGAACTGACCTTTCCCAGCGTGCGGCTTGATTTGGCCACCATCACGGTGCAGAGCACGGCGGCGCTCGATCAGGGGCAGGCCGACCTGTCGCTGATGCCCGAATTCTTCCCGATGGGAAACAGCTATGTCCGGCGGCATTGCGGGGTGTCGAAGATCATCGTCGTCGCCGCGGCCGTCCATCCGCTCGTCCAGGTCGCGGTGCCGCTGACGAACGACATCATGTCCCGCCACATGCAGATCATGCTCGTCTCCCGCGAGGCGTCGTCCCTGAAGCAGAACCATGCGCAGCATGCCGACAATTGCTGGCGGGTCGATGATCTGGAAACCAAGCGGCGGCTCATCCTTGGCGGTGTCGGCTGGGGAAGCATGCCGGACCATCTGGTCGCCGGCGCTTTGCGCGACGGCACGATGGCCGTGCTGGAACCGGCGGAATGGGACGGGTCCGACCGTTTGCCGCAACTGCCCATCGTGGCCGCCCATCGCCGCGACCGCCCCCCGGGGCCCGCCGGTCAGTGGCTGTTCGAGGAGTTCAGCAGAGGCGGCGAGCCGATCGAATGACGGGCGCCGGCCCTCCGGCGCAGGGCCGGCTTTCCTGGGGCGAACGGGTCTCGATGCCGTGCCGATTTGATCTTGATCACTGACTGGTGACATATCAGCGGCTATAAGCGAATGATGGACCGCTCGGAACGCACATCCAGCCCATACCCTCCCTGCGCCTGTTGCGGTGAAGAGGTTCTGCTCGGCGAGCCCATGTATTGGACGCCGGAGAGGCCGGGCCATGTCTGGCATGACCTGTGCGCGCAACGGGAAGGACTTCTGCCCGCAAGTCCCAAGCCTTCCCGCGGCAAGCGGCGCGGCACCAAGTCCGGCCCCAAGTCTCAGGTCATCGAATCGCTGTTCTGACGCGGGGGAAATGCCGGGTGGGGACGGTCATTCCCGCAGGCGGGAGATGATCCTCGGCAGAATGGCGGTCAGGGCCAGGGCGTCGAAGGCCCAGTCCAGATGGGCTTGGCGCAGCAGCGCGCGGCGATCGGCATCGTCGGCCAGCGCCGTGAGGACCCGCAAGGTGTCGGCTTCGTCGGTGAAGGTGAGGTCGGCCTCCTGCGGGCCGAAGAGCCGGGCGCTGTCGCCGTGCCGCCAGCCGACCAGCAGTCCATTCCGCTTGAGGATCTCCAGGGGTCTGGGAAAGATCGCGGTGTCATAGGCGAGGCTGCCGAAATCCAGGCAGGCGGCGGCGGTGCCATAGGCGTTCCGCAATGCCGCCGACACCGGCCCGGCCTGGATGCCGAGGCGGTCCCAGCCATTGCCCCGGAGGAGGAAGGTCTCGCCGAAGGCCCGGCGCAGGGCGCTGGCGAAACGGCGGCGGTTCTCCACCGCGAAGGCGATGGTGAAGGCCCGGTTGAAGGCGAGGGTCCAGGCGGGATCCGTCGAGCGTTCCGTCAATCCGCAGAGATCCATCGCCTGGAGCCGGTGCAGGTCCGGCCTGTCCCTCATGATGCCGGCCACCGTACCGGCGGCGGCGGCGACCGCCGGGTCGGACGGCGCTGCGGCGACATGGTCGGGCCAGCCCTGTCCCAGATAGAGGAAGCGATCGTTGATCGCCCCCTCGCCGGTGTCGCCATCGGCGTCGCCGGTCATGGCGGCGTAGGGATGGCGGACCAGTCCGGGGGCGTCCTGGGACATCCAGCGCTTGTAAAGATCGGATGTCCCGTCCGCCGCCCGCGCCAGATAGATCCAGCGATGGAGGCCGAGCGGCTCGTGGAAGACGCGCGACAGCCCCATCCGGGCCGCCTGCGCCGCCGCCGCCGGACACATGCACCACATGGAGACGCCATGCCGCTCCATCCAGCGGTCGGTCTCCCCGACCTCCTCCACCGTGTGGGCGCCGATCTCCTCCACCGGGTGATTCAGGCAGATATGGACGACGGCCGGCCTTCGCCCGAAGGTCGCGATGTAGGCCAGCAGCATCTCGACCGTGTCGCGCGGAATCTCGAACAGGTTCAGCACGAACAGGGCATCGATGGGACGGTCGATGACCTCCTGCGAGATGTCGGGCAGCGCCAGCACCGAGTCGTGGCCGAGATCGACCAGGGCCGCCTGGATCGACCACAGGATCTCCGATGTGCCACGACCGCAGAGAAGGAAGCGCAAGGCTCAGCTCCGCCGCCGGTGGAGGTCGATCGCCTCGTCCATATAGCCTTCGAGTCGGCCCGGGCTGTCCTCCTGTTCGAGGGCGGCGAAGCGGCCGCGCGCCTCCTCGCGGCTTCGCGACAGCAGGGCGGGGTCGCTGGAAAGAGCGAGCGCTCGCTCGATGAAGGCGTCGCCGTCGGCGACCAGGAAGCCCGGCCCCGCGACGCTCGCCACGTCGCCGCCGGCGAAGGACAGGATCGGCAGGCCGGCGGCCAGGGCCTGGGCGGCACCCGCGCCGCCGCCGGTGCGGTGCGGATTGAGGAACAGGTCGCAGAGTGGCAGAAGGGCGCCGATCCGCCCGACATGGCCAAGACAGCGCAGGCGTGCCGCATGCCGCGACGCGGCGACGCGGGCGGGCAGGGCCTCCACGGGCCCGGCGAACAGGATCTCGCCGCGCGGAACCGCGTCGAGCAGCCGTTCCAGCAAGGCGACGAAAGCGGCATCGACCTCGGCGTCCAGCCTGTTGCCGACGACCACGCAGAGGAAGGCATCCTCGGCCGCGCCAAAATCCGACCGGCCGGCCGTCCCGCCATCCTCCGCGCGCAGCGACAGTCCGAGCCGGAAGGGGCGCCAGGACCGTGCCAGCCGGCCATCGCCCGGCGGTTCCGTCCGGCCGCCGAAGTCGAGCACGATGTCGGCGAGCGAGACGGTCTGGCCGCTCGTCGTCGGCATGCATAGCAGCGGTCGCGCCGATGCCAGAAGATCGGCCAGGATCACCGATCCGCCAAAGGCGATCACAAGGTCGGGGTCGAAGTCTTCCACCGCCGACAGGAAGCCGCCCAGCTTGTCGGCGGTGAGGCCGGGCGCGGTGGAGGACAGGAAATCGAGGGTCTCGTCACCGTACCGGATCGTCTGTTCGCCGGACAGCCTCTCCTCCACCGCCGCGGCGAAAGGCGGGATGAAGGGGCTGTGGTAGCGGTCCGGCATCATGTTGGTGTTCAGTGTCAGGACCGTCCGCCCCAGGTCGTGCTGCAACCGCACCAGCTGGGTCAGCAGATCACGCGATGGCTGGTGCTGGTCGGACAGGAACTGGTTGGTGACCACCACCACCCGGCCGGTCGCAGGCATCCCCGCCGGCCGCGCGGCCGGCGCCAGCCCGAGCCGTCGGGAAATCTCGGTCAGGAAGCGCTCGTAGAAGGGGAACAGCCGGTCCGTGACGAAGTCCGGCACGGATGCCGGGTCCATCCGCATCAGGAACAGCTGGCGCTGCATGCTCCAATAGATCTGGTTGATGCCGTCCAGCGGCGCGAGATCGAGCACATTGTCCAACATGTCGAGAATGCGGAGATAGCGGCGCAGGTCGCCGGACACCGAGGCCAGCGCCGATTCCCGCAGAACCGGGTCGAGATCGGCCGTCGCCGCATCGAGCCGCGCCATCGCCGCGCTGTCGGTTCCGATGCCGGCCGCCCTTGCGGCCTCGCAACCCTCGGAGATCGCGCGCAACGCCTCTCCGGTTCCGGCCGGCCCGCGCAAGCGGGCGATCAGGGTGTCCAGAATGGCGGCGCGGGTATCCGGGATGGTCATCTGCTGCTCCATGGCGAACGCGCACCCGCGCGATGCGCCCTTTGCGATCGGCCGGGCCGGTCCGTCTCCGCAGCCGTCCCCAGCCGGATCTCCCCGGCCGGATCACCGCGATCATCATATTCCATTGATATGACCAGGACAAAGTCCAAGATGGCCGATCCTGGCTCCGTCCGGAGCCATGGGGGTTGATTCCAAAGGAAAATCACCTCGGTCCGGGGCAAAGCCAGGGGCGGCGGCCCGCCCCGCCCCCAGCCGCATCACTCGCGGTTGCGATATTCCACCGGCACCCAGCGATAGCCGTCGCCGTCGCGCCGCAGACGGCCGAGGCCGGGGAAGCCGAGATGGGCGGCGGCGGTCAACTGGCCGCTGTCGGCCTCCTGGGCGAAGCGCTTCAGGCGCTGGGAGCGCGCGGCGCCCTGGTCGATGTCGAAGGCGACGGTGGCTTCCGGATGCGGGAACTGCACCGGGCCGACATGGATGATGTCGCCCCAGAACTCGATGCTCTCGCCACGGCTCGCCACCCGGTAGAAGGCGTGGCCGGGCGTGTGGCCGGGGGTGGGGATCGCCGTGACGCCGGGAAGGATTTCGGATTGTTCGGTGAAGGGCTTCACCTTGCCGGCCTTGAGGTAGAGGCCGACCGTGGCGAGCGCCTCGTCATGAAGGCGGGGCTTCACCCCCTTGGCGACGGTGTCGCCGCCGAGGAAGAAATCGAGGTCGGCCTGGCCGACATGAACCGTGGCGTTCGGGAACGCCATCCGCCCATCCAGCGCCAGCCCGCCGGAATGGTCGGTGTGGATGTGGGTGAGCAGGATGTCGGTCACCTGATCAGGGCGATAGCCGGCCGCGGCCAGGCTGACCGGAAGCTTGCCGCCATAGGGGCCGAACAGCTGGCCGGCGCCGGTATCGACCAGCAGCAGGCGCGGTCCCATGTCGATCAGGAAGGCGTTGATGGAGGTCTCCAGCGGGTCGCGCTCGAACCGCTCGGCCAGCAGCGCATCGATGCGCTCCGGCGGCAAGCCCTGGACCAGCGGCTTGATGCCGAGCGGCAGGGTGCCGTCGCTGAGTGCCGTGACGCGGAGGTCGCCGACGGTGAAGCGGTAGAGCCCGGCCGCCGATGGCTGGGGTGTCGATTGGGGGGCGGGCTGGGGGGCGGTTTGGTCGGTGGCCTTATCGGCGGCATGGCCGGCCGGGATGGCGGCGAACAGCAGGCCGGCGGCCAGCAGCAGCGCATGTGGGGTCATCTTGCCTGTCCTTGGACGGTCTGGGGAACGGGTCCGGCGGCGGCGTTCGTTCCGCCGCCGCGCAGATCCACCAACTAGCACCGGGCGGCAGGCTTGATTACCCGCCAGGCTTGGGCAACATTGTGCCGATTTACGATCCAATCAGCGGGTGCGGATGCAGGACCTGAACGACACGATCGCCTTCGTCAAGGTGGTGGAGGAGGGCAGCTTCACGAAGGCCGCCCAGCGGTTGCGGCTGCCCAAGACGACGCTGAGCCGCAAGGTGCGCGATCTCGAACGGCGGCTGGGCATCCGGCTTCTGCACCGGACCACCCGCCGCATCGGGCTGACCGAAGCGGGGACCGTGTATTTCGAGCATTGCCGCCGCATCGCCGGAGAGCTGGAACAGGCGGAAAGCGCGGTCGCCCAGCTTCGCGACTCGCCGCGCGGCTGGCTTCGGATCACCACCCCGCCATCCTTCGGCATGAAGGTCATAGCGCCGCTTCTGCCTGAATTCCGGGCCCGCTACCCCGATGTCCGCATCGATCTGGTGCTCAGCCACGAGAATCTGGATCTGGTGGCGCGGGAGATCGATCTGGCGATCCGGATGGGGGCGTTGCAGGACTCCACCATGGCGGCCCGCAAGCTGGGCGTCCTGCGCCGCCATGTCTACGCCGCCCCGTCCTATTGTTCCACCTATGGGATGCCGGGCCATCCGGATGAGCTTGTCCGGCACCTGACGCTGGCGAACATGACCGCCCGGCGTCCTTCCGGCTTCGGGTGGCGCCTGTTCCGCACCGATGGCGGCCTCGAGGAGATGGTCGATGCGGCCATAGACCCGGTGATGGCGGCCGACGATCCGGAAATGCTGATCCCCACCCTGCTCGCCGGGGGCGGGCTGGCCCTCGCCACCGACTTCGCCATGCGGTCCTATCGGGCGGACGGGCAGGTGGAGCGGGTGCTCGACGGTTGGAAGGGATCGGATGTCGATCTGCACGCGGTCTTTCCCGGCGGGCGCATTCAGCCGCCGAAGCTGCGGTCCTTTCTGGACTTCCTGGCGGGGCGCATAGAGCTGGAGGATTGTGCCGGCTGAGCTGATGGTGTGGACGGGGCGCCCGGCGCATCGCCGGACTTCGGTGCCTTGATCGGTGCCTTGATCAGGGCATCGGTCGCCGAAGATGCCGTCAGGCGACAAAATAATAAGCCGCAAGCGTATAAGTTTATTTCAAGATATTGGGATATATTTTGGCGTAATCTCTATAAAATTTTTAAGTAATTACAAAGAATATAGTTAGAATGGAGCCTGTAACGGTAAGTGAGGTTGGGTTCCGGAGGAAAACCCGTGCCTGCTGCCTGAACCGTGCGACCCGTCTGACATTCACGCCCTGCCGGCTTCCAATCGGTCCAGCCGGCAGGAACGCCGTGCAGATGGTCGAGGCGAAAAAGCATTTCGTCATCTGACCCTCTGGTAAATGCCAGTGAAGGTGACGTTGGCCCCGCCGCATGCACCCGGCTCACTGAGGTCCGCCACAACCAGAAATGTTCCCAGAATATCCATACGGACATTGCAGTCGTCGTCGGCAAATCGCAGCGTGCTGTTCACCGGCATGGCTTGCCCACGGAGGGTGCCTATATGTTCAGGCTCGTTTCTCCCCGGCCAATAGGCATCGCCGATAATAGCCAGCGCGCCAGATTCTCCCGAGGCAATACGGATCTGGTTGCCTTCGGGGTCGGTTTCCCAGCGACCGAGAAAATTTGTCGGATCACTGGATGCCGACGGGGTATAGGGCCTTAGCACATCCTGCCTTACATAGCCGGCCCCGCTGTTCCAATCGTTGGTTTTGCCGGGAGGCACATAGACGCAGACCCAACCATCCGCCAATGCGGGGGCCGCTATGAGTGGGGTATTGGCCGCCGCCACCCCGCTGGAGCCGCTTTGATGACAACCTGGTCCGGCGTCAGGACACCCGTTGAAGTCCCGCGACAAGGGGGTGTTGGTGTCCACCGTGACAAGCACCATCGAGGCCGGCTCATAGACCTTGGCGAAGTTGCCATTGCGACACATCGGGGTTGCGGCTGTGGCGGCACCTCCAGATAAAGCCCCGGCCCACAGGGCAACAGCTGCCAACGATTGCTTCAGCCTCATGATGAAAAATTCCCTTCCCAGCGAGAAATCAAAAATCCTTGGGACTGATCGACCGGAGCCAAAAATTTCCGCCATCCATGGCCATGAGGCGGCTCTGGATCAACCGGTTCCGAATAATGGCATTTTCATCAACGATACTCGGGCCAGTTTTTTACCAGCTCGACGAACAGATATATTCGTGCCGCCAGGTTTGGACAGCTTTGCGGTTTGGCAACCACCCAATGGTTGCGGATCGCGCAGCAGGTTTTCGGCCATGAAGGAGACGAAGGCCGACAGTTTCGGCGACGGGTGGCGGCTCGCCGGCCACAGGATATGGAACGCGCCGACATCGCGGATGAAGTCGTCGAGCACGCTGACCAGCGTGCCGCGTGAAAGCTGGGCGCGCGCGGCGAACTGCGGCAGGCAGGCAAGGCCGAAGCCCTCCTCGGCCAGACAGATCTGGGGTTCCAGCGTGCTCGCAACCAGCGTGACCGGCAGAGCCATATCGATGTCCACCCCGTCGCGCGCCAGCGGCCAGCGCTCCAGCTTGCCCGTCGAGGGGTATTTGTGGTGGAGGCAGGCGTGGGCGGTGAGGTCTTCCGGCACCTTCGGCACACCATGCGCCGCGAAATACTCCGGCGACCCGACGATGCGGTGGGAGAAGGCGCCGACACGGCGCATCATCAACCGGCTGTCGCGCGCTTCGCCGGTGCGGATCACCGCGTCGAAGCCTTCGTCGATCACATCCACCAACCGGTCGGTGAAATCGAGGTCGAGCTCGATCTCGGGATAGGCGCGCATGAAGGCCATCACCGCCGGCATCATCAGCATCCCGATCAGCGGCAGGCTGACGCGGAGCTTGCCGCGCGGCGCCGCGCGGGTCTGCGACAATTCGAGTTCCGCCGCCTCGATCTCGCAGAAGATGCGGCGACAGCGGTCACGGAAAAGCTCGCCCTCGGGCGTCAGGGTCAGCGACCGGGTCGAGCGGTGAAACAGGCGGATGCCAAGCCGTTCCTCCAACCGGGCCACCGCCTTGCCCACGGCGGAGGCCGAAATGCCGAGCTTGATCGCCGCGGCGGCGAAGCTGCCGGCCTCGGCCGTCTGAACGAAGGCGTTGAGCGCGCCGAGGTGTTCCATGGGCAGCCTTCCCATATTAGGGATCTCCATGTCCGGTATAAGCGGAATTCTAGGCTGATTATTCCGGGCCGGCGATAGCCCTAATCTCACGGGCATGACAGAGACAAGCTCCCCGGCCGCAACGGCCCCGGCTCCCTTCCCATGGTCCAACCTGTTGGCGCTCGCGATGGCTGGGTTCATCACCATCCTGACCGAAGCGCTTCCGGCGGGTCTGTTGCCGCAGATCGGCGCGAGCCTCGGCGTTTCCGAGGCGCTCGCCGGGCAGCTCGTCACGCTCTACGCCGCCGGTTCGCTCGCGGCGGCCATCCCGCTGACGACCGCGACGCAAGGGATGCGGCGGCGGCCGCTGCTTCTCATCGCCATCTTCGGGTTCGCGGTGGCGAACACGGCGACGGCCCTGTCGGGCAGCTATGGGCTGACGCTCGTCGCCCGGCTCATGGCCGGGGGTTCCGCGGGTCTCCTGTGGGCGCTGATCGCCGGCTATGCCGCGCGGATGGTGCCGGAAGGATCGAAGGGACGCGCCATCGCCGTCGCGATGATCGGCACGCCGCTGGCGCTGTCGCTCGGCATTCCGGCAGGAACATATTCGGGCGCGGTGATCGGGTGGCGGGCGTCGTTCGGAATCATGAGCGGCCTCAGCCTGATCCTGATCGCCTGGGTGGCGATGAAAGTCCCCGACTTCGCGGGGCAGGCCGAGGACAAGCGACGTCCGCTCGGCCATGTCTTCGTCCTGCCGGGAATCCGCCCGGTGCTGTTCGTCACGCTGACCTTCGTGCTCGCGCACAACATCCTCTACACCTACATCGCCCCATTGCTGAGCGGTGGCGGCGGGACCGTCAGGACCGACCTCGCTCTGCTCGTCTTCGGACTGGCCGCGCTGGCCGGGATCTGGATCGTCGGACTCCTGATCGACCATCACCTGCGCCCGCTCACCCTGATCAGCATCGCGCTGTTCGGCCTCGCGGTTCTCGCGCTCGGTATCGCCGGTCATGCGCCTGAGGTGGCCTTGAGTGCCACGGGACTCTGGGGCCTCGCCTTCGGCGGCGTCGCCACGCTGTTTCAGACCGCCCTCGCCAAGGCCGCCGGAGACATGCACGACCTCGCCCAGTGCATGCTCGTCACCGCCTGGAACGCGGCCATCGCCGGCGGCGGCCTGATCGGCGGATTGCTGCTCGATCACGTCGGCGCCGGTGCCTTCGCACCCGTCGCCCTTCTGCTGCTGGCCGCGGCCTATGTCGCCGTCCACGGCGCCTGCCGGCACGGATTTCCCCATTCCTTCGTCCCTTGACCCGAACCGGAGCCCCCATGTTTGAACGTCCGCTTCAGGCCTTCTCCACGCTCTCCAAGCGCCTTGATGCCGTCATCGACGGCGCGATCGCCGCCGAACGCATTGTCGGCGCCGTTGTCCTGCTGCGCTGGAACGGAGAGCCGATCTACACCCGTGCCGCCGGCATGGCCGATCGCGAGGCCGGCGCCCCGATGCGCGAGGACGCGCTGTTCCGCCTCGCCTCGGTCTCCAAGCTCTTCGTCGCGGCGGCGGCCATGGCCCTGGTCGGTCAAGGCAAGCTCGATCTCGATCGGCCGATCACCGAATGGCTTCCCGATTTCGAGCCGCGCTTCGAGGGAGAGCCCGTCGTCCTCTCGCTTCGGCACCTCCTCACCCACACGTCCGGTCTCGGCTACGGCTTTCTCGAGCCGGAGGATGGGCCACTGCATCGGGCCGGCGTTTCCGACGGCATGGACCGAACCGGGATCACGCTCGCCGAGAATCTGCGCCGGCTCGCCGGGGTGCCATTGCTGTTCCGGCCGGGCACGCGGTTTTGCTATTCGCTCGCCCTCGATGTCGTGGGCGCCTTGATCGAGGCCGCGACGGGCCTGACGCTGTCGCAGGCGGTGCGAGCGCTGGTGACCGAACCGCTCGGGTTGAACGACACCGGCTTCCCGGTTGCGGACCCGAGCCGGCTGGCCGCGGCTTACGCCGACGACACCCCGCATCCGCGCCGGATGCGTCAGCCCGACCTGGTGCCGTTTCTTCCCGGTCTCCCCGGCTTCAGCATGGACCCGTCACGCGCATTCGACGAGCAGGCCTTTCCATCCGGCGGCGTCGGCATGATCGGCAGTGCCGGCGACACGATGGCCCTGCTCGAAGCGCTGCGGTCGGGCGGCGCGCCGCTGATGCCGTCGGCACAGGCGGCGGACATGGGGCGGGATCAGATCGCCGGCATCGATATGGAGGGCTCGCCCGGCTGGGGCCATGGCCTCGGTTTCTCGGTCTTGCGCGATGCGAAGGCGGCCGGCGTGACCGAAACTCCCGGCGCGTGGCGCTGGGGCGGCGCCTATGGCCATAGTTGGTTCGTCGATTCCGGCAAGAACCTGACACTGGTCGCCTTCACCAACACCGCGCTCGAAGGCATGTCGAATGGCGGCCGCTTTTCCGCCGATCTGAGCCGTGCCCTTTATGCCGCGATCGGACCATGAGGCGGAGTGATCCTCCAAAAATTGAGCTGGTCACTTTTTCCGGACGGATTGGCGGCGGGGATGAGCTTGGTCCAGGTTCGCGTCATGCCGCCGATCTGATTGGGTTCCGCGTGCCTTTGTCGGCCTCTGCCGGAGTTCTGCCGCCGAGCGCCGAGCGCGGGCGGTCGGCGTTGCCGTGATCGACCCACCGGCCGATCACGGCGCTCGCCCCGCTGCCTGTTTCGAAGGCGTGGGGATGGATGCAATAATCTTCTGGGAAAAACTGGGCACGCCTATAGCCAAATTCGGGGCCGTCCGGCGCGTCATCGCCTGTCCAGGCCCGACTACGCGTCGTCGGCTGTCGCGGGCGGAGCGAACAAGCGCAAGAGCATCGTCAGGAGCAGCTTGCCGCTCTTCTCCTTATCGAGCTCGGGGTCGCGGATGGCGATGGATTGAGAACCATCGATCACGCCGATGACGATCGCCGCGGCCAATTCCGGATCCAGGTTCGCGTCGACCCGCCCCTCTTCCTGACCCTTGCGCAAAAACGCCGCCACCACGGCCCGCCCTTGGCGCGTGCTGTCCTGAACGATCTTGGCCATAGTGGGGTTGTGTCTAGCTTCCGCCAGCATGTCCAATAACAATGCGTTATTCATTCTGCCTTTGGTCAGCAACGCATCCTCGATTCCCTGCACGAACGTTCCAAAGGGGTCCGCGCTCTCCATCACGCGCTCGGTGTGCGCCATGGCATCGTCGAGACGGGCCCGGATGATCGCCGCTATCATCGCCTCCTTACTATCAAAGTAATGGAAGAGATGTCCGGGGCTGATATTTGCCTCCGCACAAATCGCGGAGGTGGTGGCGCCATGAAATCCGCTGCGTGTGAAGCACCTCCCGGCGGCCTCCAGGATTTCCTGACGCTTCTCCTCGTGCTTGGCTGGGTCGACCTTGCGCATCGCATTTTTCCTAATACCAGATGCGACACTCTATGAAATCGAAATGACGCCGACAATCCTCTGGCCACGCTCCGCTCTCGGCCGCCCTGGCTGATCGAAATACCCAGCGTGAAGCCTGCGCGCCCTGATCCCCCCCACAGCCCCAGATGATGCGTTCCGTGGTCCACATGGCCGCGTTGACGCGCGGATTTCATCCCGCCGTGATCACCGGCTCCGTCTGGTCGCCACCGGGAGGCTGTCCCGTGAGCGTCTCGGTCTTATTAATAGACTAATTAGTCTATTAATGTTGACCCCTCGGCGCCGTTGGAGTTACATGGATGAGCGATCGGTCTGAAATCTGGAGGAACATCGCCTCCACGCGATCGTGCGTGGTTCATACAGAAGGTGAGGGAGTCCCATGGTAAGACCATCGAAGATATCGCTTGCCCTTCTCTTCGTGACAGGCGGGTTGGCGGGATGCGCTTCACAACCCGTTCGCTACCAAGGGCTCGCATCCACAGAGCAACTTACGGCCAACCCGCAAGACAAGGGCGGGCACCTGCCCTTCGTCTATGTCGCGAACAACACCGACTGGTCCAAATACGGCGCTTTTTTGCTCGAGCCCGTATTGATCTATTCAGGTCCCGACGGCCAATTCGGAGACGTCTCCGACGAGGATAAGCGAGCATTGGCGAGCTATATCCAGGAGCAATTCGCTCGAGCCCTAGTACTACAGCCGGTCGCGAAAGACGGAATATGCGGCCGGGCGGCCTGTTGAGCTTGGAACCGACTGGAGGGTCCGAGCATGACCGAGATGACGGAAGCGGCGGAATGGTCCGATGCCCTGGAAGGGCTGGTCGGCGGATTGAGGTCCTTCTACAGCGCGGCCGGTCGCCAACGGGCTCTGCGTTACGTGAGAGGTCTTTTGGCGCCGCTGGATCGCAAGAATGGCTGGCAGTTGGCCGAAGCCGCCGGGGATTGCTCGCCGGCGGCGATGCAGGATTTCCTGGCCCGGACCCGTTGGGATGCCGACGCCGTCCGCGACGACCTCCAGGCCTATGTCATCGAACGGTTGAGCGACGATGAGGCCGTGCTGGTCCTCGATGAAACCGGCTTCGTCAAGAAGGGCACCCGCTCGGTCGGGGTGAAGCGGCAGTATTCCGGCACCGCCGGACGTATCGAAAACTGCCAGATCGGCGTCTTCCTCGGCTACGCCAGCCGACGCGGCCGGGTGCTGGTCGACCGCGCTCTCTATCTGCCCGAGGACTGGGCTGGCAACGACGAACGCCGACGGATGGCCGGCGTCCCCAACGCCGTCGGCTTCGCCACCAAGCCGAAACTGGGGCGGGCGATGCTGGAGCGCGCCGTGGCAGCCGGCCTGCCCTGCCGCTGGGTGACCGCCGACTCCGTCTACGGCGGGGACTACGCGCTGCGGCTATGGCTGGAGCGCCAACCGCTGGGCTACGTGCTGGCGATCACCAGCAAACAGCGCGCGCCCATGGGCTTCGATACGGTCAAGGAGCGGACGACCGGCTTCACCGCCACCGACTGGCAGCGGTTGAGTGCTGGCGACGGAGCCAAGGGGCCACGCCTCTACGACTGGGCGCACAAAACCTACGCTTCCCTGCGCGAGGGCTGGTGCCGCGGTCTGCTGGTGCGCCGCTCCATCGCCGAGCCGGACAAACTCACCTACTATCTGACCTTCGCCCCGGAAGGCACGCCGGTCGCCACATTGGTCCGGGTCGCCGGGTCGCGCTGGACCATCGAGTCCTGCTTCGAGGCGGCGAAGGGCGAGGTCGGGCTCGACCAGTACGAGGTGCGCTCGTGGACCGGCTGGCACCGCCACGTCACCTTGGCCATGCTGGCCCTGGCCTTTCTCACCGTCGTGCGCACGGCGGCCATCGGGGGGAGAGGATCAACTCGACCTGTCCGCCGATCTTCTGCCCTTGACCGTGCCCGAGATCCGCGCCCTCCTGGTCGCCTTGATCGGCCGGCCCCCCGCGCCACCCACCGCCATTATCGATTGGTCCATCTGGCGAAGACGCCACCAACAGCGAGCACGGCGCTCCCATTGGAAACGACGCACCCAAACCGATAAGGACCGGCTGTAGTACTAGGGCCTGTTGACATTCATCGTGTTACCAAGACGGTAGCGACGAGGTTAATGGCAGCGGCGAAGCTTGTATCAGTTTTGTCGTATCGTGTGGCGATGCGTCGGAATTCTTTGATTTTGCAGAAGAAGTTCTCGACCAGATGGCGCCATTTGTACATCTCGGCGTCGTGGGGAATCGGGGGAGATCGGTTGGCCTTGGACGGAATGACGGCGACCGCGCCTCGCTCGGCGATCAAGATACGGATGGCGTTGCTGTCGAAGGCTTTGTCAGCCAGCAAGGCGGAGAATTCGATGCCGTCCAGCACCGGTTCGACGCCGACGCTGTCATGTCGCTGGCCCGGCAGCAGGATGAAGCGCCCAAGGTTCCCCAACGCATCGACGACGGCCAGGATCTTGGTCGTCAGCCCGCCACGAGAGCGACCGATGGCCTGAGCCTGAGTCCCCCCCTTGCGCCGGTACCGTGCTGATGCACCCGGACAATCGTGCCATCAATGATCGCGTACTCGAAGTCCGCGTCGCTCGATAAAGCGGCGAAGACCTCGTCGAAGACACCGGCCTTGGCCCATCGGCGATAGCGCTGGAACACCGAGTTCCAATTGCCGAACGCTGCGGGCAAGTCCCGCCAGGGCGCTCCAACGCGGACGATCCACAGGACCGCCTCCAAAAACAGGCGATTGTCCGCTGCCGAGCGGCCAGGGTCACCCACTTTGCCGGGAAGAAGCGGCGCTATCCGCTCCCACTGATCATCTCGCAATACAATCCGATCCAAGGCCACCTCCCTTTTGGTAGCCTTGAATCAAATTTCTGTGACCACAGGAAGCCCCTTCTCAACGCGAATGTCAACAGGCCCTAAAAGCCAATTTCGCGGCGGCGGCCAATCCCAGCCCGAGCACCCTGCGCGTCCGGGTCACGCTGACCGGCGTCGAGACCAACCTGCCCATTCTTGGAACGGTGTCGAAATTGGTACCGGTTGGCGCGGTGGTGAATACCGTGCAGACTGTCCGCGACAAGCAGGGAATGCTATCTGGTTCGGTGAGTTACGCGGTCGAAATCCATGACAGCATGTCCAACCGCCTTCTTCGGGCCTATGTAAGCAAGCAATACCCCTGGGCTGAAAACGTCTTCGCCAGTTTCGGCACGCTTGATGCCGCCCGTGCGGGAATCCGCGTGGGCGCGGACGATCTGATCGTTCAACTTGGCCGTACTCCGAGGTAGACGGCGCTTTTGCGATTATCGTCCGATCGAATGCAAGCCCGGAAGGTGAGGGCGAATCCACGGATTCAGAACGGCGCCGTGTACGCGGGGAGATCACGCTTGGAAAACAGAAATTCGGCGTGCTGGAAGACGGTGCACCGGGAAATAAGGATAATGGAGAGTGGCGTTGAACAAACGCCGGAAGCGTATCTGAACGTTTGGGCAGAGCTGTCGGAGATTTCAACGAACAAGAGGGAATCGGCACCGCGGCGGCCGATCATCAACGTTTATCCCGCGGACGGCGAAAAACGCAGACCGTTGCTCGCACCATCGGAGCCCGTCGCTTCAAGGCGATGGGCTCCGATGGTGAGCGGCTGACTTTTATTCCAGATGGTCATGGAGATGTGGCGATGGTTCGCGAAACGCCACGAACCACATCATTTCATTCCCACTCGATTGTTCAAAATCACCATAACAGATTGAAATTGTTGAGAAATGCACAGAAGGCACTCTGCGATGTCCGACGACGAGGCCGTCAAAAAGCTATGCTTTTGATTCCAAAGGAAAAACTCCAAGAAAAATATTTTTTGCGGCTTCGACGGCTATCGGGGCCGATCGAGCAGTTCACCATACCAGCCGCAGCGGCGCGCACGACCGACTCGGCGGTGGAAAGTACCGTCACAGGGTTCATGGCTCAGAACACTCTGCGACACGACTCGCCGCAGCAGAGTCGCTTGAGACGGTGACCGCGCCGCGCTGCGCAGCGAGCGCCTCGGCCGCCTGTTCGACGGACGGCGTTCTGGTGTCGAACCGGCTCGTAACCGGCAGCAGGTACACGCTATGTCCAGTCCGGACCACTTTCCCCTGCTTGGTCATGCGGGATTGAGCTACCGCGGTGCGATGGCCGAGGTGAGGCAAGCATTCAGCCGGGACAGGCGCCTTCGGGTCGAGCGGCCCGGTCAACGAGGCGATGGACAGGCTGGTCAGCACAGCGAAGATGCCGGTCGCGGAGATCGAGTGCCCGGACACCGGGTTCACATGAGGGCGGTGGCAAGGAACAGCTCGACGGACGCCGGACGGCCCGCGGGCGCGGTGGTCGGTCCGATGTGAACCGTTCAGCTCGGGCGAGGACTGACGGCGCGCAGGTAACGGGTCAACTGTGCACCGCCCCGCAACGCAGCCCGGCCGATCGGCGGAGTGAATGCCGGAGCCTGGGGATGAAAGGTTGCCGGGGTCCAACGGCGCTCCGCAGCCGCCCATCTCAAGCGCTCCCGCAGAACATCGGCACCCTGCGGCAGGACACCACCGGCAGACAGGGGGAACTCCGATGGAAAATCGTCGGGTCGTACGGTGGCTGTATGCGGGCTGTCCATTTCACTGCTCCCTCATCATGCACAATCAAAATCTAAAGGACTGATTCGTTTTCTTTTCCGCCTCGCCGTACCTGCCTGTCCGTAGAGTCGAGAAGTCGAAGCAGATGTTCAGGGATCGGTTCCGCGAGTACCGGCGCAAACATGTCGCGCAGGCGTTGACGGATCGCATGGTCCTGGCGAAGCTTCAAGGCGACGTCCGGATTCCGGGCAAGGTGATCTTCGGCAAGACGGGCGCCGGCCGCATCCAGCCTGCCGCCGATATAATCCTCGAGGAAATCCTGAGTAACCTCCAGCATCCGCTTAGTCATCCGCCATCTCTCTGCGTTTGGGAAATCAATCCCAAGGGCATTCTGCCGAGGTGGTCGAGCGCGTCGCGCAGGGTCTGCCTGACTTCGGCCACCGGCATCCGCGTGATGATCGCTGCTTCCTGATCGGAAAACTCCTCGATGGCCATCAGGAAGACGACCGCCTTCTGTACAAGGCTGAGCGCGCGAAACGCCAATTGCAGTCCGGGATCACGGCCATCCGCGATCTCGACCCCAGCCGGTGGCCCCCTTGCGGGGGAGATTGCGACTTTCGGCTGCTGCTTCCCGGTGGCTTCCCGGACGATCAGGTCATGCAGAAAGGTAAACAGCCGGAACCGTGCACCGTCATGGGGTACACTGGAAGAATTCTTTCGGATGGACCGTAGAAAATCTTTCACGATTTTATCAGCCAACTCCCGATCGCCGATCAAAGCGCGAGCATAAGCGCGAAGATCGGGAATCGATTGTTCCAGTAGGGACTCCGGAGACATTTTTTTCCTCCATGGCAACGGATCGCGGTTGTCTCCGATCCGAATGCAATCGAAATCGTTATTCTTTATGATAACTCTTTCTTTATCTCTCTGTGGCAAACCATTCCGGCCTATTGAATCATCTTCAAAAAATAAAAAATGAGCATCCGTTCCCGGCAATGATACCTTTTGAGAGATCGTAATCAATCGCCCTGCCTGCCATATCAGAACTACGCCTCTCCGCCCGAACATTCCTGCATGGACGGTCAGGCGCTTTCGAGGGAGCGCTCCGATGTTTACGCGGACCAGCCGCAGAGTGGTGACTTTCGCCCAACCCTTCACCTTGAGCGGCATCGATGGGGTTCAGCCCGCCGGTTCCTACACGGTCGAAACCGATGAGGAACTGGTCGACGGCCTCTCATTCCCGGTCTACCGACGTCTATCGACGATCATCGTGATTCCGGGACGGCCCGGCGAGATCGTCAGCAGCCAATCGGTCGCCGTCGATCCCGATGAGTTGGCGGAAGCCGAGCGGCGCGACGCCACCGGATGAGCGCCGCCTCCGACCGTCCAGGCGGACCGCCGGTCGGTTCCATCGGCGGTGAGCGGATACGGGCCGCGCTGCGGGCCTATCAGCACCCCAGCCTGCCCGAAAGCCTCGGCCAAATCGCGACGTCGTTCCTGCCGTTCCTGGCCTGCTGGTGGCTGATGTACCTCAGCCTTGGCGTCCACTATGGCCTGACGCTGCTATTGGCGATTCCAGCGGCCGGTTTCCTGATCCGCATCTTCATCATTCAGCACGATTGCGGCCACGGCGCCTTCTTCCGGTCCCACCGGGCCAACCACATCGTCGGAGCCGTCTGCGGCGTGCTGACCCTGACACCCTATGCGAACTGGCGGCGGCAGCATGCCGGCCACCATGCCCACTGGAACAATCTCGACCAGCGGCTGAGCGGCGCGGACATCTATTCAAGCTGCCTGACGCTGGAGGAATACCTCGCGCTGGACCGTCGCAGCCGCTTTTTCCATCGCCTGCTGCGCCAACCGGCTCTCGCCCTGTTGCTGCTGCCGCCGCTGGTCTTTCTGGTGCTCTACCGCATTCCCTTCGACACGCCGAAGGGCTGGCATCGGGAACGCTGGTCGGTCCATGGCACCAACCTCGCGATCGCGGCCCTCTTCGTCGGGCTCGGCAATCTGTTGGGCTTTCGCAACGTGCTTCTGGTCCAGTTGCCGATCTCCATCCTCGGTGCGATCGCCGGGGTCTGGCTGTTCTCGGTGCAGCACCGGTTCGAGCAGGCGCTGTGGGCGCGGCAGAGGGATTGGACCTTCATCGACGCCGCCTTGCGGGGAAGCTCGTACCTGCGGCTGCCCCGGCTCCTGCAATGGTTCACCGGGAACATCGGCTTCCATCACGTCCATCACCTGAATCCGCGAATCCCCAACTACCGGCTGGAAGCCTGTCATCGGCAGATTCCAGCGCTGACTGCGATCCCCGCCCTGACCCTGGGTTCGGCCATCCGCAGCCGGCACCTCTGGCTGTGGGACGAGGCGCGAGGCCGGCTGGTCGGTTTTCCGCGTTGAGCCGTCTTGGCCGAATTGCTCATTTCATCTTGGTCGCAGCGGACCGTCTTGAATTGAATAGAGATCAATCCGCGTCATAGATTGTTTGGAGCCGCCATCCGCCGGAATTGCATAATTCGCAATAAAGATAAACAGAAGCAAAGCGATGAAAGAATTAGAAAGTTCGCGTAATTTGTTTTTTGCAGAGCGCCCGGTATTGTAATTTTGCAGTGCAGCACGATATGTGGTCAAGCCGATCCGGCAGGACGGTTTGGGTTGAGCGAAGAACTCCCCAAAGCGAGCCGGACGAAACAATCGCTACAAGGAAATCATCATGGCTGACGGCAACCCTCCGGCCCACCGTATCCACAGTGCGGCGGACGAGGCGGCGGAAACCACGGGCGCTTCCGCTCCCCACATCCGAAGCGCCGGCGACGAAACGGCGGGCAAGCGGGAAGCGTCGGCCGCACAGCGCTCCCCACAGCCCGACAGCGAAACCGATCGGGCCGCCAGGGATTTCGCCAAGCGGGCAACCGGCTGGGCGGCGCAGCAGCGCAACCGGGTTCCCGACCCCGAGCGGAACGCGGGCGGTCGGGGAGACGGGATGCCGACGGGCGGACAAAATCTCGCCCTTGCCCAACAGTTCGGCGGCGCGATGACCAGTGCCTACGGCGCCGTCTACACCGAGTTGATCCAGCAGATGCAACGCGCTGCCGCCCGTCAGACGGAGATGCTGGGCGACCTGAGCCAGATCCGCGGTCCCGGCGAAGCCTTCGCGATCGGACAGCGGTATATGATGCAGGGAATGATGGATCTGCTCGGCAGCAACATGCGGTTGGCCCAGTCCTCCTTCGACGCGGTCAAGACCGCCGGCCGGGCCACGGGACAGCGCGATACCTGACGTCGGCCACTCCCGGACGGGCTGCGCCGCGGCCCTTCGGGAAGGCGGACGATACGACGCATAGACGGGAGAGCGACCGATGGTCATGGTGCAGAACGATCCGGTCCGGATCGAACGCGAAGCCGTGCCGATAATCGAGGAATCTGCGACCGTCGGCAAACAGTCGCATGTCACCGAGACGGTCCAGGCCCGCACGGTTATCCACGAACGCGAACAGCCGATCGACGTTCAATTGTCGTCTTCGGCGATCACGATCGAACGGGTGCCGGTCAACCGTTTCATCGACGACCCGATCCCCGACCGCCAGGACGGCGATACCACGATCATCTCGGTCATCGAAGAGGTGGCCGTGGTGGAGATGCGGCTGAAACTGGTGGAGGAGGTGCGGATCACCCGCCGCACCGAAACCCGACGACTGCACGACACCGTCACCGTCCGCAGACAGGACGTGACCATCGAACGGCGGACTCCGGACGACCGATCCGGAAACGACCTCACAGACCGCTGACATCCGCGGCCCTCAATTCAAATGGAGACAGACCATGAGTAAGATGATCGTAGGCTTGTACAAGGAGCCGAACGCAGCGAAGACCGCTTTCCAGGCCCTCGTGGCGGCCGGTTGCCGGGACGAGGATCTCGAGACCTTCAACGAGGCCGCCGGCAGCGAACGCGCCATCGAGGAATTGCTGGAGCACGGCTTCGACAAGGACATGGCGCAACGCTACGCCTCCGCCGTCCAGCAGGGGCACACCCTGCTGATGGCCGACATCGCCGACAAGGATGCGGATGCCGCCCAGGCGATCCTGGAAGACAACGGCGCCATGGACCTGGCCGACGCCGGACGCCAAGCCGAGAAGCGGGCCGGAAAGGACAATAACGGCAAGGCCCAACATAAGGCGACCGAAGAGACCGTCATCCCGGTGATCGAGGAGGAGGTCGAGATCGGCAAGCGCCAGACCACCGGCAGCGTCCGGGTTTCCAGCGAAGTCACCGAAACCCCGGTTCGCAAGACCGTCCACCTTCGTGACGAGACGGTGGGAGTCGAACAGCGCAAGGCCGACCGCGCGCCGAGCAAGGCCGAAGCCGATGCCGCCTTCACCGGGAAGACCGTCGAGATGACGGCCACCAGCGAGACGGCGAAGGTCGCCAAGGAGGCCCGGGTGGTGGGCGAAGTCGTTCTGGAGAAGTCCGCCAGCGAGCGGGAGGAAACGGTCGAGACCACGGCACGCCGCACCGACGTGAAGGTCGAACGCGCCGGCGGCAAGCCGCAGGCGAAACGTTGATCCACCGGCGGCCGCCCTGTCCAAATCGCAGGGCGACCGCCACCCCTGCTCCAGCGAGAGCAATGGCGTCGATCCGGAATGTCGATGGCTTCAACCAAACGGATTCCATTCAGAAATGAACAGCAAGTCCAGACCGTCAATGCCAAAGCGCGTTGAAAATATAGCGCGAATTCATTCGCATGCATATAATAAGGCCAGAATCAATCGACCATTAAACATATTGTATACTCCGATCAACAATAATCGTATTTGTATTAATTTAAGAGACTAGATATTGAATTTTTTATCTTCTTTTGTCATACGCCTAAAAGCACTCTTTGTTTTTCGGATAGCCCTGTATAAACAGCTAATGCTGATCTTAGGTCGATCTGCTTCGAACCGGATCGATCGACGTATGACAAACCAGGAAGCCGTATGCCCCGCACTACGCTGTCATGCTCCGCCGATCCGACAACGGTTCCATTCTTCTGGATGGTCGAAGCCCATGGTATGACCAAGCGGCATCGGTGAAGCGTTTGAAGGCGGGCGTCGCTCGTCCGACCAGAGGATGACATGCAAGACCCCCATGACCGCGACCGCGCAACCGCCGCACGTTCCGGTTCTGCTGGGGGGCCGGCAAGGCGGCATGGTCGCAGCCCGGCCGCATTGGTGGCGGTTGGGGCCTCGGCAGGCGGACTGAAGGCGATCACCGCGCTGCTGAACGGACTGCCGACGGACAGCAGGCTGGCCGTGGTGGTGATCCAGCACCGGACACCTCACAACGAGTCGCTGCTGATCGACCTGCTGTCGCAAAGCACCGCCCTGCCGATCGCCACCGCCGAATCCGGAATGGTCATCGAGGCCGGGCATATCTACATCGCTCCCGCAGGCCGCATCCTCACCCTGAGCCAGGGCGCCTTCGCCATCGCGGAGTCGCCGGAAGGGCGGGTTGCGCTGCCCATCGACGCCTTCTTCAGTTCCCTTGGCATCGCCAGCCAACAGAATGCCATCTGTGTGGTGTTGTCGGGAACCGGGGCCGACGGGTCGATCGGCCTGAAGGTGGTCAAGGAGTGCGGTGGGCTGGTGGTGGCCCAGGATCCGACCACCGCCGAATTCGACAGCATGCCGTGCAAGGCGATCGCGACCGGTTTGGTCGATTACGTGCTGGCGCCGGACCGCATGGCCGAGGCGATCGCCGCCTATGTCCGGCAGCCCTATGTCGGGGAGATCGAAGAGAACGCCTTCCCGCCGGACAGCGAGGCGCTCGACCATATTCTCGGCCTGATGGAGGCTCAGAGCCATCGCGACTACCGCGCCTACAAGACGCGGACGCTGATGCGCCGCATCGAGCGGCGCATGGGAATCCACCAGATCGGCAGTCTGCGGGACTACAGCGAATTCCTTGGAACCCACCCCGCCGAACTGGAGCAACTGTCCCGCGACATCCTGATCAGCGTGACGCGCTTCTTCCGAGATCCCGACGCCTTTGCACTGCTCGACGAAACGGTCCTGACCCCCATGGTGCGCGACCGGGAGCCGGGGCGACCGATCCGGGTGTGGGTCCCGGGCTGCGCCACCGGCGAAGAGGCCTATTCCATCGCGATGCTTCTGCTGGAGGCCTGCGCGGCGGCGAACAAGAGCTGCGACATCAAGGTGTTCGGTTCCGACGTCGACAAGCATGCGCTGGAGGTCGCCCGGGCGGGAACCTATCCGGAAACCATCGCGGCCGATGTTTCACCCCAGCGGCTTTCCCGATTCTTCACCAGGGTCGACGGCGACTACAAGGTGACCAGGACGCTGCGGGAAGCGGTTTCCTTCGCGCTCCAGAACATGATCAGCGATCCGCCCTTCTCCAACCTGGATCTGATCAGTTGCCGGAACGTCCTGATCTATATCGATCCGTCGGTGCAGCAGTCGATCTTGGAGCTGTTCCATTTCGGACTGGCGGAGGGCGGCACCCTGTTCCTGGGGTCGGCGGAAGGCGTCAATTCCCGCGGCGATCTCTTCACGCCGCTGTCAAAGAAATGGCGGCTGTTCCGCAAGCTCGGCCACGGCCGCAGAACCGGGATGGCGTTGCAGACCACGGTCGGCGCCCGATGCGGTCCGGTCCTGGCGTCACCGGTCGCCGCCCGGGTCAGCCCGGCGGAAATCACCCGGCAGGCTCTGTTGCTCGCCTATGCGCCTGCCGCGGTCCTGATCGACCTGCAACACCGGCTGCTCTACCTCTACGGCCCGACCGGCGACTTCCTCGACCTGCCGACCGGCGAGTTGCCGCAGGATCTGATGGCGATGATGCGGGGCGACCTGCGCATCAAGGTGCGGGCCGCCCTGGAACAGGCGGTGGCGTCGGGTCAGCGGGTGAACGTCGGCGGCATCCGGCAGAAGCGCTCCGGCGCGCTCGTCCTCGTCACGGTCACCGTCACGCCGGTCAGCCACCCGCGCACATCGGAGCGGTTATTGCTGGTCACCTTCGCCCGCGGACCGGGTGCGACCGCCGCGCCGGCTGCCGTGACGGAGCCGGAAGAGCTGTCCGAACAGGCCGATCTGTCGGTTGCCGAGGCCATGGAACATGAGCTGAGGGTAACGCGCGAGGAGCTGAGCGCCACCATCCAGGAGTTGGAGGCATCGAACGAGGCCCTGCGCGCAGCCAACGAGGAAATCCTATCGGTCAACGAGGAGCTTCAGTCGTCCGGCGAGGAGATGGAGACCTCCAAGGAGGAACTGCAGTCCCTGAACGAGGAGCTGAGCACCGTCAACAGCCAGCTTCAGGAGAAGGTCGACGAGTTGGAAGCCATCACCAACGACCTGACCAATCTGCTGACCAGCACCGACATCGCCACCCTGTTCCTGTCGCCGGACCTGCGGGTCAAGCGGTTCACCGCCCCGGCCACCCGCCTGTTCTCCCTGATCCCGACAGATATCGGGCGGCCGATCACCGACGTCGCCCGTCACTTCGCCGATCCCGCGCTGCTGGACGACCTGCAGGCGGTCCTGGCCTCGCTGACCCCGCGGGAACGCGAGGTGGAAACCGCGGACGGGGCGACACTGCTGCGTCATGTCCATCCCTACCGGACCCAGGACAACCGGATCGAAGGGACGGTCATCACCTTCAGCGACGTCACGCCGATGAAACGGGTCGCCGCGACGCTGAGCCGGCGGGTGCGTCAGCAACGGCTGATCGCCGATCTGGGCCGCCGGGCACTGGAGGGCGAGGAGCCCGGCCTTCTGCTGCATTCCGCCGCCGGCCTGATCGCGGACACCTTCGGCGCCGATCGCGTCGGCATCTTCGGCCCTTCCAAGGACGCCAAGGGGCTGGTGTTGCTTGAGGGAACCGGCTGGACCCAGCCCGACGGCGTCCCGCGGGAAATCCCGATCGATCCGTCGACGCTGCTCGGTCAGGTGTTCTGGTCGAAGCAGCCGCTGATCGTCGGAGATTTCGCCGCCGACCGGCGGACCCCCGGCGTTCCGTCCTCCCCCGAAGCCGGGATCGCCAGCGGCGTCGGCGTCGCCTTCGGCGGTCACGAGGCGAAGACGACCGCCGTCCTGGCCCTTTACAGCCGCCAGCCCTGGCTGTTCACCGACGACGACATCGAATTCGTCCAGGCCGTCGCCAACATCCTTGGTCTGGCGATGGAACGCAGCGCCATACAGGATGCGGTCCGGGCGGCGCGGGACTTCGCCGAGGCGATCGTCGATACCGTGCGCGAGCCTCTGCTGGTTCTGAACCACGGTCTGGAGGTGATCGCGGCCAGCCAGTCCTTCTACCGCATGTTCGCGACCTCGGCCGACGCAACCCTCGGTCATCGGCTGAGCGAAATTGCAGGTGCCGCCCTCCACGACGAGACGCTGAGTGCCCGCCTCGCGGAGGTCGCGGCACAGGGAACCTCGCTGGAATCGCTGGAACTGATCGCCAATCCCGATGGGGCCGACCCGCGCTCGCTGCTGCTCTACGCCCGCCCGCTCAACCGATCCGAACACCTGATCCTGCTCGGGATCGAGGACGTCACGGAACGCAATCAGTCGCGGCAGGCGCTTGCCGCGGCCAAGGCGATGGCGGAGCAGGCGAGTGCCGGGAAAACCCGCTTCCTTGCCGCCGCCAGCCACGACCTGCGCCAGCCGGTGCAGGCCGCGGTCCTGTTCCAGCACCTGCTGTCCACGCAGGATCTGCCGCCGGCGAGCGCGCGGGTCGCCAATAGCCTGGGAAACACCCTGACCGCCCTCCAGAGCATGCTGGACGAAATCCTGCATATATCCCGGCTGGACGCCGGGGTGGTCAATGTCAACCCGAAGACCTTTCTGCTCAGTACGCTTCTGAACCAGCTGGTGGAGGAGTTCTCGCCGCTGGCCGGTGCCGCCGGGCTGAAACTGAAGTCGGTCCGAACCAGCCTTACGGTTCACAGCGATCCCAAGCTGCTGAGCCGGATCTTGCAGAACCTACTGGCCAATGCCGTCAAGTACACCGATGCCGGGCGCATCCTGATCGGGTGCCGGCGGTCGGCGGACACCGTCCGCATCCAGGTCTGGGACACCGGCCGGGGGATTCCCGAGGGTCAACTCGCTGCGATCTTCGAGGAATTCCACCAGATCGGCAATCTCGAGCGGGATCGCCGGCAGGGGCTTGGCCTCGGGTTGTCGATCGTAGACCGCTTGGCGACACTGCTCCAACATCCGATCGCTGTACGCTCGAAGCCCGGCAGCGGATCGGTGTTCGAGGTCGCCGTTCCCCTCGCCGGGGACGCGGCACGGGTGGAACAGCCCTTTTCCACCACCATCCTGAATGGCGGGAACCGGGACATCCTGGTGATCGACGACGATCCGGTGGTGCTGGACAGCCTGTGTCAATATCTCGATCAATACGGTTTCAAGACGACGCCGGCCTCGGACCGCGTCGAGGCGTTGGAACGGTTTTCCGGACAATCGCCCCCACGCCTGATCATCGCCGACTACCGGCTGCGCAACGACGAGACAGGCGCCGACGTCATCAGGCGCCTGCGGAAGGAATTCGGGGCGGCGGTGCCGGGGATTATCCTCACCGGGGACACCTCGCCGGATCGGATCCGGGAAGCCAGCCGAAGCGGCTTCATGCTGTTGCACAAGCCGATCTCTCCGGCCGAGATATCCCTGGCGATCAGCAATGCGTTGACCGACGAAGACAGCCGGCGAGAGATCACCGCACCGGGACTCGGGTGATACCGGGCCAAGACGGGATCTGCGGGAGAGTTGCGTCCTGGGTGCGGTGGAACCGGCCGCTTCGCGATTCCGGGTTCGAGGAGGCCGCCATCATTCCTGCCAGGGAGATCGACCCAGTGCTTCGCATTTTCGAGGCACATCGGTCCATATGTCGGAATCGCCACGCTTCAAAAAGCTTTTCGACCCCATCTGTTCTTCAGGAGAGACAGGATCGTCTCTTCGCCGGCGGAAGAAGCGGAGTGCGGACGCATTCCCACCTCGATCCGCTGGACATTGGGAGCACGACGATGCGCCTTCAAATGCCCGTATCCCCCTGGATCTCGTCCCCTTGGAGTACTGCCAGGGCATACTTCGTCCCGCCGTTGGTGATCCCGGTCGCCGTCGCAGTGACGGTCGTGCTCTTCGTGCTGCTCCATTGACCTGTAAGCTGAGCCGGATAGGAACTTCGAGAGGGAAATCTTCGACCGGTGCGTTGCCCACGCCACGCTCCGCCCAGATGATTTCAGGATGGAGGACCGTCTGGAAGCCCATGTCGTCAGGGGTGGCACGGTGCAATCCCACCGCATCACCGTGACCTGCGCACCGACCCATACCGTACGAAGCTATCGCTCGGCACTGCCCTCCGCCTGGAGTACTCAGTTCAGGAAGGATTTGGCGGACGGGGTGTTCGACTGATCCGCCGATCGGGTCGCGCGGTGCTTCCCGAAGCGGAACTCGCGTCACGGCCGGCGCTCCAGCGTGCCCTGACGGCGGCCGGCACCGTCCCGGATGACCAGTTGGTTCCCGCCGGAACTGAATTCGACGCTGCCGACTTCGCGTCCGGTGTTGTCGCGCAATACGTGGCTTCCCTTCACGTCCGCCTCGATACGGCCGATTGGCCTGCCGCCGCCGTCGCGGACGATACCCGCGGCATCGACGTGGCTGCCGGGATCGAAGAGATGCGTGGGGTTGCGCTCATCGGCAGCCGCGGAGACGGAGGCAGCAGAAAGAAGAAGGGCGATGACGACGGGTTTCATGAGGTCTCCGAGAGGGGCACCGTCCGGGGCGATGCTTCCCCTGATGTGGCTCTGCACCCGACGCTTTGCGAGCATGCTCGTACCGGTTCCGCAACACCGCCGTTCGCCGAACGAATCGGTCAGTTCTGATTGGCGTGGAGGCGTCCCCCGCGCCGGTTCAGGATCGCAGCCAGTTGCGCGGCCTGCGGGAAGGACAGGCCGCGCCTGACCGCCTCAGCGGTCAGTTCCCCGTTCACCACGGCGGTATCGACAACCATCCAGCCATCGTAGTCGAAGCGGGTTCCGTATTCGATTTCCATCATGCAGTGGACATGGGTATGCGCCGGGCCATGGCGAGGGCGCAGAAGAACATTCGCCCTCATCGTCATCGCACGTCCGTGCGGACCATTCGCCAAACGACCGCCCATCCGATTGAGCCGGTTCCACTGCCGGCTTCTCCCGTCCGGAACCCGACAAGGAATTGCATGCCACATCAGACGACTCTTATCGCACCGATCGTCATCGGCCTGGTGCTTGCCTTCCTGGGCGGGCTTGCGGCCAGCAAGCTCCGGCTGCCTCCCCTGGTCGGCTATCTGCTGGCCGGCGTCGCGGTCGGACCGTTCACGCCCGGCCTCGTCGCCGACGAGGGGCTTTCCGCCCAACTGGCGGAGATCGGCATCATCCTCCTGATGTTCGGAGTGGGGCTGCACTTCTCGATCAAGGATCTCCTGGCCGTCCGTACCATCGCGATTCCCGGCGCCCTGGTTCAGATCGTGACGGCGACGGCTCTCGGCATCGGCGTCGCCCATTTCTGGGGCTGGCCGTTCGGAGCGGGGCTGGTGTTCGGACTGGCGCTGTCGGTCGCCAGCACGGTGGTGCTGCTGCGCGCGCTGGAGGAACGCAACATCCTCGACTCGCCGAACGGCCGGATCGCCGTCGGCTGGCTCATCGTCGAGGATCTCGCCATGGTGCTGGCGCTGGTGCTGTTGCCGGCACTGGCCGGGGTATTCGGCGGAGGCACGGGCAGCACAGCGGGCGAGATCGACGGCGGTGCCCTGGCCGTGACCCTGGCGCTGACGCTGGGCAAGGTCGGATTGTTCCTTGCCCTTGTTCTGGTGGTCGGCACGCGGGCGATCCCGTGGCTTCTGGCCAAGGTGGCCCGGACCGGCTCCCGCGAGCTGTTCACGCTGGCGGTGCTGGCGACCGCGCTCGGCATCGCCTACGGATCGGCCGAGCTTTTCGGCGTCTCCTTTGCGCTCGGGGCTTTCTTCGCCGGCGTCGTCCTGAGCGAAAGCGACTTCAGCCATCAGGCCGCGGCCGACGCCCTGCCGTTCCAGGATGCCTTCGCGGTGCTGTTCTTCATTTCGGTCGGCATGCTATTCGACCCGACGATCCTGATCCGCGAGCCACTTGCCGTGTTCACCGTCGTCCTGGTCATCGTCCTCGGCAAATCCTTGGCGGCGTTTTGGATCGTCCTGGCGTTCGGCCATCCAGCATCGACCGCGCTCACGGTCTCGGCCAGTCTGGCGCAGATCGGCGAGTTCTCCTTCATCCTGGCCGGGCTCGGTGGCACGCTCGGGCTTCTGCCGCCGGAGGGACGCGATCTGATCCTTGCCGGCGCGCTGTTGTCGATCACCCTGAACCCGCTGGTGTTCGCCGGCCTCGACTGGCTCTCCGACTGGCTGCGCCTGCGGCCGGGAATTCTCGGCCGTCTTGAGCGCCGGCGTGACGACAGCCTGTCGGCCCTGCCGCCGGCCGACGAGAGCCTGCGGGGTCATGCCGTCATCGTCGGTTACGGGCGGGTGGGCAGCGTTGTCGGCAAGGGCCTGAAGAGTCAGAAGCTGCCGATCATGGTCATCGACCAGAACCGCCGGCGGGTCGAGGCGCTGCGCGAGCGCGGCGTGCCGGCGGTCTATGGGGACGCGACGACGCCCGGTGTTCTGGAAGCCGCCGGCATCGGGCGGGCGCGACTGCTGGTGATCGCCACACCCGAAGGCTATCGGACACGACAGGTCCTCGATCTTGCCCGCCGGATCAACCCCGGCCTCGATACGGCTGTACAGACCCACAGCGAGGCCGAGGTTGCCCATCTGGAACGGCAGGGCGTGGGCGTGGCGATCATGGGGGAGCGCGAGCTTGCCTTCGGGCTGATGGAGTATGCACTGCGCAGTCTGGGCATTCCGGACAACAGGGCGCGGTGCGTGGTTCAGAGTGTTCGGCTCGCGGGCGACGGCGGGGTCTATGAGCGGCGGCACGGCAAGCCGCTGTACGGTGCACCGGAACTGCGGCAGCACGATGACGAAACCTCACCGTCCGACTAATGCCTATGACCGCTGGACGGAGAATTTGCCTGGGCTTGGTGTCATCCAGCCCCTTTATGCCTGTCCATCGTGGTCATAACGAACGCGGTTCTTCGTGACGTGAAAATTTTAATCGCAGGATAACTCATCGGTATGAAGGCGATGAATTTTCATACTTCCATCGTATATTATGTATGGCCAGATATTTCCTGGAGCGGAACATGCCGTTGCGCGACGAATACACTCTCCATCAATCCGATCTGAGCGCATTCCTGTTCGCTCCGCTCTGGGAAGAGAAGAACGGCACGCCGCTCAGTGTGCTCTCCGCCCTGGCGCGGCTGGACATCGATCCCTGGGCCGAGGCGGCCCGTCTGGCGGTATTGCCGAAGGACGTCGCGGCGTCGGCGCTTGCTATCATCCTCCGCCGGCTTCCCATGGAGCAATCGGCGATGCCGGATACCGGTGCGGCAGCTGAACGCGCGGTGACGTTGCTGCCGGCCGGCGGTTCGGAGACGACGGTCGAGGGGACCGTGGCGCCGCGTCGTGGCAGGCCTACTCTCGGTCAATGGGTTGCGGCGGTGACGGCCTTGGCCCTCTCGGCCTGGATACTGACGGCGTTGTTGTCTTGAATTTTCGATCCTAACGCCGCGTGGAGGGTGCCGGAGCACGGTCGGTTTCCCGAACCGAACGGCGGTATGGCCTTGCGCCATCGCAGTCGACCAGGTGACCGCTTATGGTATCGTCCGCTCTCGTGATCGCCTCTCCCAAGCCCGTCATTATCTCATATCGGACCGCCCGTTTCGATGTGCGATGCCATGGTCACACGCATGCCTACATCCGTGGTGTTGGACGGGATCCTCGGGGACGCTCCCGCGGAGCAGGTCACGTTGGATTGGCTGACCGGACGGCCCGGCGATCGGTCTTTCGGGATCATCCTCCTTCTTCTAGCGCTGCTCGGCGCACTTCCGGGCGTATCGGTGCTGGCTGGCGTGCTGCTCATGATCGTGGCGTTCCAGATGATGATGGATCGGTCCGGCCCCATGTTTCCCCGCCGCATCTCCGGCCGCTACACCGGAACCCGACGGTTCGCGGCGATGATCAGCCGGACGGTTCCGGTGTTGCGATACCTGGAACAGTTCATTCGCCCGCGCTGGGCTACCCCGTTCACCGCAACCAAGCGAATGGTGGGAGGTGTCGTCCTGCTGCTCGGTGCGAGCCTCCTCGTCCCCGTCCCGCTGAGCAATCTGCCCCCTGCCATTCTGATCGTCCTGATCGCCTTCGCCTACCTGGAGGAGGACGGTGCGCTGCTGTGCACGGCACTGGGTGGAGCCTTCCTACTGTCGGCGATCGCCGTCGGGGCTGCCTGGGAAGCGACAGGCGTCGCCGGCTGGCGTCCAGGCTTTCCGTAGAAGCCTTCGCTTCCGTAGAATGCCGGGACGCCAGCCGGGGCCGGCCGCTTTCACCGGTTGTAAAGGCCGGATGAAGTTTGGCCCATCCGCATTTTCGGTGCAGGGCAGCAGCCTGGGCGTGGGCATTCAGGCGGCCTCGAGCATGCGATGGCGCAGCAAGTCGAAACCGCCGCGGCCGTTCATCATGCGCTTGATCGTCTTCAGCCGGCTGATCTGCCCCTCCACTGGCCCAGTGCTCCACGGCAGGGACAGAGCCGCCCGGACCGCAGCAAGATCGCGCTTCAAGCCATTGGCAAAGCCCGCCAAGGGGGTGCCCTCCGCCGTCAGCAGCCAGTTGTCCAGTTCTCCGGCTCGTTGTCCTCGGACCATCGCCCGAAAGGCACGGGTCACGGTGATGGTTCGTCCTAGTTCTGGTGATCGGGCGATCAGGGCCGAGACGAAGGCCTGTTCGGTCGGATCGATCTCCTGCTCGTCGGCGATTACCAACCATGCTGCCCGGCGGCGCGACGGCACCGGCCATGATGTCGATGCCATGGACGCGGCGCTTCGTACGGCCTGTCGCAGAAGCCTTGCCCAGTCCCGGACTATGCTGCGCTGACCGGTGAAGCCGCGGGACCTGATCTCCCGCCAGAGCTGAGCGGCGTTGTGGCAGCCGTCATCCCAGCGTTGCTGCAGGTGATCGAGGAACGGATCAAGCCGGCTCCCCTTGGCCGGCTGGCGCCATGCCGGCGGCTGCCCGGATCGCAGCCACACCCGCACCGTCTTGCGGTCGAGGTGGAGCGTTTCAGCGATGCGCGTTTGCGACCACCCGCGGGCTTTCAGCGCGACGACTTCTTCGTAGCGGGCATGGCGAGCGGCATGAATGGCAGCGCTCCGCAGCTCCCGCCGGGTTGGTGGACTGGACTCCTCATCCGACCGCGGCGACCGCGGCTCCTGCACGGTTTCTCCTACTGGCCCGGCTTCTCCCACGGGAGAGACAGCCAGCCTGGCGGCGGCCCGAAGGTCGCGGTGATGGCCGGTGAGGACCTCGCGCAGCGCATCGGTGAGATTGTGCAGAAGATGCCAGCGGTCGGCGACCTGGACGGCGGCGGGAGCACCCTGGCGGACGCCATCGGCGTAAGCACCGGCACGGTCACGGGCGACGATCTCGACGCCAGGACGGGCTTTCAGCCATGTGGCAACGGTGTCGGCTTGGCGGTCTGGCAGAAGGTCGATGGGATGATTTCGCTCGAGATCGACGACGATGGTGCCGTAGCGCTTGCCCCGGCGCCAAGCCCAATCATCGATTCCGATGATGCGGGCTTCGCAGACCGGCGGCACCGGCTCCGCCCGGATCAAACGCAGCAGCGTGTCGCCGCTGACCGGCATGGCGAGCCGGGTGGACAGCCGGGCGCCGGGATCCCCGCCCGCGCTCAACGCAATGGTGCGCTGCGCCTCGGCAAGCCGCCGGGTGCGCCTGACCCGAGGCGCCGCCACGGTGGGCAGGCGTTCGGCGAAGATACGGCGGGAACAGTCCGCCGTCGCACAGCGGAAGCGACGGACCTGCAGACGGAGTTCGCCGATCCGGCCCTGCCAGGGCAGGTCGCCCAGATGTCGGAAGTACCGGCTGTGGACGCGCACGGAGGGGCGACGGCACAGCGGACAGCTCGCCTTTGCAGTCCGCACGTGAGCGGTTACGGCGACACGATCCGCCTCGGTGGAAACCTGATCGACGGCAAGGCCGGCCGGGAGCAACGAAAGCAGGAATTTGGACAAGGGTGCTGGCACTCTGAAAGGAAAATCATTCTCTTTATGTGCTCATTTCGCCTCCCATCCGCATCGGGGATGCACCGAGAATGCGGATGGACCAGTATTCATCCGGCGCTGACAGCCCGTTCCATTTCGACTCGGCGTGGCGCCAGTTGCGCGACGACGAGCCCAGCGCCTGGGCCGACGCCGTCGCGGTGGACCGTGCGATCCGCACCGGCTTCCGGGGGCTCCGCGGCACGCTCTACCTGCACCGGTCGGCGGCGCCGCTCGACGCAGCGGACCTGTCGGACGGGACCGATCCAGAGCAGCTCGACCTCTGGCCCAACGAGTGTGAGGGGATGTGCGGGGTCTGACCATCGTCCGTCCCAGGGCACATAGAGGAAAAGGAGGGAGGGGATCGGGGTGACGGGTGAGAAGGTCGAGAGACAGGCTCCCGGCTGCCCGTCGCGGAGAAGACCACCATGGCGACGTCCAAGATCGTTCTCAGCCCGTCGCGCGACATCCCCTTCAACAAACTGGTGCTGTCCCAGGCCAACGTCCGCAAACTCAAGGCCGGCGTCTCCATCGAGGACCTCGCCGAGGACATCGCGCGGCGCACCCTGCTGCACGGCCTCGCCGTCCGCCCGGTGCTCGACGCCGAGGGCACCGAGACCGGCGTCTTCGAGGTGCCGGTCGGCGGGCGCCGCTTCCGGGCGCTGGAACTGCTGGTCAAGCAAAAGCGCATGAGCAGGACCCAGCCGGTGCCCTGCGTCGTGCGCAGCGGCGGCCTCGCCGAGGAGGACTCGCTGGCGGAGAACCTGCAGCGCGAGCCGCTGCACCCGCTCGACCAGTTCCGCGCCTTCCACACCCTGCGCGAGGCGGGCCTCGGCGAGGAGGAGATCGCCGCCCGCTTCTTCGTCGCCCCCGGCGTGGTGAAGCAGCGCCTCAAGCTGGCCGCCGTCGCGCCGGCGCTGCTCGACGCTTATGCCGAGGAGCGGATGACGCTGGAGCAGCTGATGGCCTTCACCGTCACCGACGACCGGGCGCGCCAGGAGCAGGTGTGGGAGACACTGTCCAAATCCTACAGCCGCGAGCCTTATCAGATCCGTCGTCTGCTCACCGAGGGGGCGGTGCGGGCCTCGGACAAGCGGGCGCTGTTCGTCGGCGTGGAGGCCTACGAGGCGGCCGGCGGGGTGGTGATGCGCGACCTGTTCCAGCACGACGACGGCGGCTGGCTGCAGGACCCGGCGCTGCTCGACCGGCTGGTCGCCGAGAAGCTGGAGGCCGAGGCCGCCATCATCCGCGCCGAGGGCTGGAAATGGGTGGAGGTGGCGCTGGGCTTTCCCTATGGGCACAGCCGGAGCCTGCGCCGTCTGGCCGGCGAGCCGGTGCCGCTGACCGAGGCCGAACAGGCCACCTACGACGCGCTGCACGCCGAGTACGAGCAACTGGAGGCCACCGATCCGGCCGACCTGGAGGCGCTGGAAGCCTCGGCGCAGCGGCTCAACGCCATCGACGTCGCGCTGCGGGAACTGGAGGAGCGGCCGCTGGTCTTCGAGTCGGCCGAGGTGGCGCGGGCGGGGGTGTTCGTCAGCGTCGATGCCGAGGGCCGGCTTCAGGTCGACCGCGGCTATGTCCGTCCGGAGGACGAGGCGCCGGTCGAGCCGGTGCCGGTGGCCGGCAGCGACGACGCCCCGGCAGACGAACCGGCGGGCGGTGCGGGCGGTGCCACCAGTCCCGTTGCGGCCCAGCCCGCCGCCATCAGCGGCGGCAGCCGGGTGTCGGCGCCGGTCCCGATCCCCGCCACCGGATCGGACGGTGCGGACGAGGAGGACGCCATCCGCCCGCTGCCCGACCGTTTGCAGACCGAGCTGAGCGTCCACCGCACTCTGGCGCTGCGCGACGCGCTCGCCCGGGAGCCGGACACCGCCTTCCTGGCGGCGCTCCACGCGCTGTGCCTGCGCCTGTTCTATCACCGGGGCAGCGGCACCTGCCTCGACCTGGAGGTGAAGAGCGCGACCTTCAGCGTGCAGCCGCCGGACCTCGCCGCCAGCGCCGCGGCGACGGCGATCGACGCCCGCCAGCGCCTGTGGGCCGAGCAGTTGCCGCGGGAGCCGGACGAGCTGTGGACGGTGCTGCTGGGGTTCGACGGCGACAGCCGGGCGGCGCTGTTCGCCCACTGCGTCTCTCTGGGCGTCAACGCCGTGCATGAGTCCTGGAACCGGGCGCCGCAGCGTGCCGCCCACGCCGACGTGCTGGCCGGGGCGCTCGGGCTGGACATGGTGGCCGCGGGCTGGACGGCGACGGTGGACAGCTATCTCGACCGGGTGCCGAAGGTGCGCATCCTCGAAGCGGTGCGGGAGGCGCGGGGCGCCGAGGCGGCCCGGCTGATCGACCATCTGCGCAAAGGCGACATGGCGAAGGAGGCTGAGCGGCTGCTCGCCGGCAGCGGCTGGCTGCCGGAGCCGTTGCGCGCCCGGCCGGAGGAAGCCCCGACGGCCGGGGATGGAGACGTGGCCGGTCATGGGGACGCGGTTGACAGCGGCGACAGCGTCGGCGGTGCGGGCACCGATGCTCTGCCCGCTTTCCTGACCGGCGCCTGTGGTCCGGAGGATGAGGGGGGGGAGGAGGCGTCGGCGGAGGCGGCCTGATCACGGTGTGGCGGAGCGGCGCTCGGCCGCTCCGCCTTCTTCCCTTCCTTCATCCGGAGGTTCGCCATGACCATGATCGCCGATGCCCGCGGCTTCTCCGCGGACGCCCGTGCCTCCGCGCGCGGGACCGCGGGCGCCGCCCTGTTCGCCGTCGCCGAGCGGCTGCTGCCCGACCTCGAACGCGGGCGCGCCATCGACACCACCGCGTTGCGCACCGCGATGACGGCGGCCTTCGGCGGCACCGACGCCGAGGGCGCCTGGACTTGGAAGCTGGCCTACGATGCCGGCGAGGCCGCGCAGCTTCTGTTCCTCCGTCGCTTCGGCGCCGCCATGCGCCTCCGGGCCGGTGACCCGGAGGCTTTCGCGGCGCTGCTGGCGCGAGTGACGGCGCTGCTGCCGTCCCAGACCCGCCGCTCCGAGGAGAGTCAGGCCCGCCAGCAGTTCTCGACCCCGCTGCCGCTGGCTGCGGCGGTTGCCGCGGCCGCGGCGCTGACCCCGGCCGACCGTGTGCTGGAGCCCTCCGCCGGCACCGGCCTGCTGGCCATCTTCGCCGAGTTGGCCGGGGCCTCGCTCGCCCTCAACGAGCTGGCGGACTGCCGGGCCGGCCTGCTGGAGCGGCTGTTTCCCGGCGTGCCGGTGACCCGGTTCGACGCCGCCAGCCTGCACGATCACCTCGACCCGGCGGTGGTGCCGACGGTGGTGCTGATGAACCCGCCTTTCTCGGCCCTGGCCGCGGTGGACGGCCGGGTGGCCGACGCCGCGTTCCGGCACATCGCCGCGGCCCTGGCCCGGCTGGCCGAGGGCGGGCGCCTCGTCGCCGTCACCGGGGCTGGGCTGTCCCCGGATCATCCGGCGTGGCGGGACACCTTCGTCCGCGTGCAGGAGCGCGGCCGGGTTCTTTTCTCGGCGGCGATCGACGGCCGGGTCTATGCCCGCCACGGCACCACCGTCGACACCCGCCTCACTGTCATCGACCGCATCCCGGCCGAGGACCCGACCGTCATCCCTGTCTCCTTGGGCACCGCCCCCGACGTCGCGACGCTGCTCGGCTGGGTCCGACAGGCCGTTCCGTGCCGTGCACCGATGGCAGCGTCCACAGCACCGCTCCAGTCGATGATGGCTCGGCCTGCGGCGGGACGAAAGGCGCGCCGGGCAATGCCCAGCCCCAGGACCATGGCGCCGATGGAGCCGACGGCGGTCGAGCTGGTCTACGAGACGCGCGACTGGACGCCGACCGCCGACACCCGGCTGAGCGCGGGGATTTACGAACCCTACGCGCTGCAATCGATCACCATTCCCGGCGCCCGGCCGCACCCGACGCCGCTGGTCCAGTCCGCCGCCATGGCGTCAGTCGCGCCGCCCAAACCGCGCTACCGTCCGCATCTGCCCGCCGCCCTGGTCACCGGCGGCATCCTCTCCGACGCCCAATTGGAGAGCGTCATCCTCGCCGGCGAGGCGCACGCCGGTCACCTCGCCGGCTCCTGGATCGTGGACGAGACCTTCGACACCGTCTCGGCCGCGCCGGAGGGGGCCGAGGGGACGGTGCGCTTCCGCCGCGGCTGGTTCCTCGGCGACGGCACCGGCGCCGGCAAGGGCCGGCAGGTCGCCGGCATCCTGCTCGACAACTGGCTGAAGGGGCGCCAGCGCGCGCTCTGGGTCTCGAAGTCCGACACCCTGATCGAGGACGCCCAGCGCGATTGGTCGGCGCTGGGCCAAGAGCGGCTGCTGGTGACGCCGCTGTCGCGCTTCCGGCCCGGTGTGCCGATCGCGCTGGAACGCGGCATCCTCTTCACCACCTACGCCACGTTACGTGGCGAAGGCGGCGAGGACGCCGTGCCGCGCGTGCAGCAGATCATCGACTGGCTCGGCCGCGACTTCGACGGCGTCATCGTTTTCGACGAGTCGCACGCCCTGCGCAACGCCGGCGGCACCGCCGGCTTCGGCCGCGAGGGCAGTGCTGCCATCCCCTCCCAACAGGGCCGCGCCGGGCTGCGCCTCCAGCACGCCCTGCCGGACGCCCGCGTCCTCTACGTCTCCGCCACCGGCGCCACCACCGTGCACAATCTGGCCTACGCCCAGCGCCTCGGTCTGTGGGGCGGCGCCGACTTCCCCTTCGCCACCTGGGCCGAATTCGTCCAGGCCATCGAAGCCGGCGGGGTCGCCGCCATGGAGGTGCTGGCCCGCGACCTCAAGGCGCTCGGCCTCTACGCCGCCCGCTCGCTCTCCTTCGACGGTGTCGCCTACGAAATGGTCGAGCACCGGCTGACGCCGGGACAGATCGTCCTCTACGACGCCTACGCCGCCGCCTTCCAGATCATCCACGCCAACCTCGACGCCGCGCTGGAGGCCGCCAACGTCACCGGAAGCGGCGGCACCCTGAACCGCGCCGCCAAGGCCGCCGCCCGCTCCGCCTTCGAGAGCGCCAAGCAGCGCTTCTTCAATCACCTGATCACCGCGATGAAGATGCCGACCCTGCTGCGCGCCATTGAGCGCGACCTCGCCGCCGGCCACGCGGTGGTGGTGCAGCTTGTCTCCACCGGCGAGGCGCTGATGGAGCGCCGGCTGGCCGATCTGCCCACCGAGGAATGGGGCGATATCCGTATCGACGTCACGCCGCGCGAGTACGTGCTCGACTATCTGGCCCACTCCTTCCCGGTGCACCTGCACGAGCCCTTCACCGACGGTGACGGCGCCCTGTCGTCGCGGCCGGTGTGGCGGGACGGCCAGCCGGTGCTGTGCCGCGAGGCGGTCGAGCGGCGCGACCGCATGATCGAGCGGCTGGCGGCGCTCGACCCGGTGCCGGGGGCGCTCGACCAGATCATCCAGCGCTTCGGCACCGAGATGGTCGCCGAGGTCACCGGCCGCAGTCGGCGCATCGTGCGCAAGCGCGACCCCGGCGGGCTGGAGCGGCTGGCGGTGGAGAACCGCCCCGGCTCGGCCAACCTCGCTGAGACCCAGGCCTTCCTCGACGACGAGAAGCGCATCCTGGTCTTCTCCGACGCCGGCGGCACCGGCCGCAGCTACCACGCCGACCTCGGGGCGAAGAACCGGCGGCTGCGGGTGCATTACCTGCTGGAGGCCGGCTGGAAAGCCGACAGCGCCATCCAGGGGCTGGGGCGGTCCAACCGCACCAACCAGGCGCAGCCGCCGCTGTTCCGCCCGATCGCCACCAACGTGCGGGCGGAGAAGCGCTTCCTCTCGACCATCGCCCGCCGGCTCGACACGCTGGGAGCCATCACCCGCGGCCAGCGCCAGACCGGCGGTCAGGGCCTGTTCCGCGCCGACGACAACCTGGAATCCGTCTACGCCCGCGCCGCCCTGCGCCAGCTCTACGGCCTGCTGCACGCCGGCAAGGTCGATGGCTGCTCGCTGGCCGACTTCGAGGCGGCGACCGGGCTGGCACTGACCGACCGCGACGGTGGCCTGCGCGACGAGCTGCCGCCGATCACCACCTTCCTCAACCGGCTGCTGGCCCTGACCATCGGCCTGCAGAACACGCTGTTCACCGTGTTCGAGCAACTGCTCACCGCCAGGATCGAGGGCGCCATCGCGTCGGGCACCTACGACCGCGGCGTCGAGACGCTGGTGGCGGACAGCTTCACCGTCACCGGGCGGCGGACGCTCCACACCCACGCGGCGACCGGGGCGGAGACCCGGATGTTCACCCTGGCCCGGCGCGACCGCAACCAGCCGATGGGTGCAGAGGACGCGCTGGAACGCGGTGCCGGACCGCAGGCCCGGTTGCTGGTGAACACGCGCTCGGGACGGGCGGCGGTGGCGGTGCCGGCGGCGAGCCTGATGCTGGACGACGGCACGGTGGAGCGCCGGGTGCGGCTGCTACGGCCGATGGAGCGGGTCACGGTGACATTGGCCGAGCTTGCTCAGAGCCAGTGGCGCCCGACCGAACCACCGGCCTTCTCGGCCGCCTGGGAGGCGGAGGTGGCCACGGTGCCGGAGTTCTCGACCAGCACGCTCCACCTCGTGACCGGGCTGCTGCTACCGGTGTGGCGGCGCCTGCCGGACACGAACCTGCGGGTGGTGCGGTTGCAGACCGACGCGGGCGAGCGGATCATCGGCCGCGTGGTGGCGCCGGACGTTCTGCCCGAGGTCGAGCGGAACTTCGGCGTTGGGGCCGGGGCAGCGGTTCCCGTGCCGTCGGTCGAGGAGGCCTGGGGACTGCTGCAAGGCGAACGGGTGGCCCTGCATCTGGCCGACGGGCTGTGGCTGCGCCGGGTGACGGTGGCGCGCGCGCATCGCGTTGAGCTGTTCGGCTTCACCGGCGGGATGGTGGACCGGCTGAAGGCGCTGGGGCTGACGGGGGAGATTATCGCCTGGAGCCTGCGGCTGTTCGTGCCGGTGGGCGAGCGGGGAGTGGCGGTGTTCGCGGCGCTGCTCGCACGGCACCCGCTGCTGCGCGTCGTCGATCGGACAATGGCGTGAGCGGCCGGCACCATGTCCGCGGCGTCGGAGATGGCGCAACGCCTCGCGCGGGAGGCCGAGGCGGTGTGCCGGCGTTACCTGCCGGCTGGCCGGCGGGAAGGATGTTACTGGCGGATCGGCGACGTTCAGGGCACGCCGGGGGGCAGCCTTTACGTCCACCTGTACGGTATCGCCGCCGGCAAATGGGCCGACGCGGCCACCGGCGAGCACGGCGACCTGCTCGATCTCATCGGGGCGAACCGGGGGCTCGACCGCCTGCGCGACGTTCTGGCCGAGGCCCGGGCGTTTCTCGGCCAACCGAGGATCTGCCCTGGCCCCGGCGCTCGTGAGGCGCCGGTATCGGCGGGAACACCGGTGGCCGCCCGCCGGCTGTTCGCCCGGTCCCTGCCGGTCGCCGGCACGTTGGCCGAGGCGTATCTGCGCAACCGCGGACTTCCGGACATCCGGACTTCCGGCCCCCTGCGCTTCCAGCCACGCTGCTGGTACTGGGATGCCGGGGACCGGTTCGTCGCCGGCCCGGCGCTGGTGGCGGCGGTCACCGACCTGGACGGCCGGATCACCGGGGTGCAGCGGCTCTGGCTCGACCCGGTCGGCGCGGGCAAGGCGGCGATGCCATCACCGCGCCGGGCGCTGGGGCGCCTGCTCGGCAACGGCGTCCGCTTCGGCGTGGCGCGCGATGCGCTGGCGGCGGGGGAAGGCATCGAGACCATGCTGGCGCTGCGGCTCGCCCTGCCGGTCCTGCCCGCGGTGGCCGCGCTCTCGGCCGGGCACCTCGCCGCTCTGCGGCTGCCGTCGGCGCTGCGGCGTGTCTACATCGCCCTCGACAACGACGCGGCCGGGCAGCGGGCTGTGGACCGGTTGGGCGACCGTGCCGACGCGGCCGGCGTCGAGGTCCGGGTGCTGGCGCCGCAGGCCAAGGACTTCAACGACGACCTGCGGGACCACGGTCCGGCGATGCTTCGGGCGCATCTGCGGGCGCAGCTCGCGCCGGAGGACGCAGCAGGGGGCTGGGAGACCGCCGATCCGGGGGGCAACGGATAGGCAGGCGGGAAGCGGGCCAGTGTCGGGCGGGGCGCAGGTTGGAGCCGGGCAGACCCTCCGGTCCGGGAGAGGCCGCGGCCACGGCCTTCCAGCGGGCGATCGGGCGGCAGCCGCGGCAGGACCGCAACGGCGGCGGTCAACTTTCTTCCCCGGCCGGCCAAGCCGGCCTTCCTCGCGAAACAAGAAAGCCGCCCGCCGCCGTCCTCCGCTCGCGCTGCGGCCCAAGGGTGCGGACCCGCCCCGCCCGCCGCAAAGGGATCGCCACGAAGGCCGCGATGGGCGCGGCCGGTCCCAGCCGAAGGACGACCCGCCATGGCCACCGACCGCGACAGCGCCGAGTTCGAGCCCCATCACGCCGCCTCCGCAACCGATCACGCGCTGGTCGAACTCCAGCTCTACGGCCACCGGCCCTTCCAGGACGATCCCGACCCCCGGCCCCTGCCCGACGAGATCGCCATCCGCGCCGCCCTGGCCGACGTTTTCGACGCCCTGGTTTCCACCCTGACCGACACCCGGCTGGAGCCCGACCTAGCCGACCTGCTGTGGTCCACCGTCAACCTGTTCCACCGCGCTGCCGACCGGGTGCAACGTGAGCTCGACGACAACGAGGACGCCCAGAAGCGCAGCCAGCGCGAGCAGGACGGCTCGGAGGTCCGCTCGGTCGAGCTGGAACGGCTGCTGGCCGAGGGGCTGACGCTGATCGAGCGCCGCACCGCCATGGAAATCTTCCGCGACCACGCCGCCGAGCTGTTCGAGGCCCACACCGGTTCCGCCTGGCGGCCGCGCGCCGGCTCGCTGGTCAGCCGCCGCACCCTGACGGCGTCGCTGATCGACAGCCGCGACTTCCTCGCCGCCAAGCGGCGGGCCGAGACCGAGCCGCTGCTGCCGGCCGGTCCCCGCATCGCCTTCACCGGCGGGGTGGAATGCAACGACCATCACCGCATCTGGGCGGTGCTCGACAAGGTCCGCGCCAAGCACCCCGACATGGTGCTGCTGCACGGCGGCAGCCCGAAGGGCGCCGAACGCATCGCCGCCTGCTGGGCCGAGCACCGCAAGGTAGCGCAGGTGCTGTTCCGGCCCGACTGGGCGCGCCATGCCAAGGCGGCGCCCTTCAAGCGCAACGACCGGCTGCTGGAGGCGCTGCCGATCGGGGTCGTCGCCTTCCCTGGCTCGGGCATCGTTCAGAACATGGCCGACAAGGCACGGGCGATGGGCATCCCGGTGTGGCGCTTCGGTAACGGTGAGGTGTGAGCGTCCGCCCATCCGGCGATCCGTTTTCACGGATCGCCGGCTTTCTGCAAATCAGGGAACGCGACGGCAGCTTCTGCTTTGCGCCAGGAGCGGACATCTGCGCCGGAGTGGGGGATGAGGCTACGCCACAGCGGAGGGACTGCACATGAGTAGGGCTGCGCAAAGCTGACATCACCGCATCTTTCGCACACATGTTGACCGCCGGTTGATTAACTGCATTTGCGTGCAAATTTCTTCGTGGACAATGCGCCATGTTTCCTCTTAATTTCGTTCAATAAGGAAATTAACGATCCTGGGTGCCACGAAAGTGTCATGCTTCTATGAAAAATTCGATGTATTGAGATCGTATGTCCTTGAGCTTCTCAAGGGCTTTGTGCTGAACGGCGATGACAAGACGCAGTACGGCCAGCTTGGCGATTATGTAGGCGGGGTATGGGGAACGATAATTTCAGTTGCCACATTAATTGTGGTCTGGAGAACCTGGATATCAACGCGCAGAGCATCGCATCTTCAAAGCATAATGATGATGCTTACAGAAATGCTTAAGACGCATGATGCAATAGTAGAAAGTGGAGAATTTACATTCTGGGACCGCCGCGGCGCGCCTTCGCTTTTCCTACGCGAATTTGCGGCAATCTATAGGCAAACCCGAAAGGCTGTGCCTTCAGACGATATTTGGCCGGTGGAGTATCGTATCGATATCGCTTACACGTTTGCTTTTTACGGGCTTAATACCCAGGCACGTCACTCTTTGGCGCGATATGGAGATCAAAATTTGAAGGTTGTACAGGATTCTGTTTCAATCCTACGTCATAAAGCCGCTTCGAAGGGGAAGCGCCTTTTCAATGGGCATCAGGCAGGAATGTCACATTATTTCAGAAATCTGTTTGGAATGTACAATCTGATCGACAAAGCAAATATACCCCATGATGATAAAATTTATCTTTCCAAGATCATCCGGACAAAACTCTCGAATTACGACCAAGCTATTCTTGCTCTAAATGTTATATCTCATTTGGGGCGCGCTTGGGAGACGGATGGATTTATTAGAAAATACAAACCATTTTCCAACATACCTGAGCGATTTTTTGGGTTTGATGAGCGGTTTAATATTAAAGAGCGATTCCCGATTGTGGCTTTTGAGTGGGAGCAGATGAGTGTTGAGAGAGTTCGCTATAAGCGATTATCTATTATGCGTTGGACCTTGCATCTCGAAACGCGACCAAAGAAAAACAATGGCGCACCTTAATCATAATTTTTCCTCGATGAACATTCCACTTATTATTAAGCCCGCCACCAGTCTTCGCCTGTAGGCACGATCCACGCCTGTTCACTAAAGCGCTAAGAACTGGTCGAGAAGCTTGAGAGTCCGACTCGGAATCGGCAAAGCTGTGTCTATGTTCGAGCCACCCGTCTTGAGAGCAGTTTGACGCTGGCGATGAAGACCCATGCGACGGCACTCTCGACGGTGGCCTCGAAGTCCTTGGCGAGGCGGCGATTGCGGTTAAGCCAAGCGATTGTACGCTCAACGACCCACCGCCGAGGCAGCAGTTCAAAGCCTTTGGCGGCGTCGGACCGCTTGACGATCTCCAGAGTCCATGTCCCGATCTGAGCCAAAGCGGTTTCCAGCTTGGGTCCAGCGTAGCCGCCGTCCGCGAAGACGTGGCGAAGCCAGGGGAAGAGCGTGCGAACGGAGGCGAGGAGCGCCGGGGCGCCATCACGGTCCTGGATGTCGGCGGCATGAACGATGGCGGCGACCAGCAAGCCATTGGTGTCGGTCAACACATGCCGCTTGCGCCCCTTGATGCACTTGCCCGCGTCGTAGCCACGGGGGCCACCTGCTTCCGTCGTCTTGACCGACTGGCTGTCGATCACCCCCGCTGTCGGGCTGGCCTCCCGTCCCATGCTTTCCCGAACCATCGCCACCAAGGCGTGATTGATCGTCTCCCAGGTCCCATCGTCGCGCCAGCGGTAGAAATAGCGCTGGACCGTCGTCATCGGCGGGAAATCCTTCGGCAGTTGCCGCCACTGGCACCCGGAGGTCGCCAGAAAGAGGATGCCGTTCACGATCTCGCGCACGTTGACCGTTCGCGGCCGTCCCAAGCGTCGAGCCGCCGGGAGGAGTGGTTCGAGCACCGCCCACTCCGCGTCCGTCGTGTCGCTTGAATACCTCAATCCTTTTCGCTGATACTGCGCTCGGGTGATTTCAGTCCACATTGTCTTGTCATTCGTCATGCTTCGCAACATCGATCGAATCACAAGAGACTGAAATCACTCAATTCTTTTCGGGTCAGGCTCTAAGTGCAATCTTGTTGAGTGAGTCAGTTATTTGATCTTATGACGTAAAGGGTGCGATTTTGGTTAACGTCCAACAACCGCTGTGACAACCGACGTTTGAGATCCGCAGCGAGACCGCCTTAGCAGGACGCGGAAAAAGGCTCGTGCATGGCGTCCTTGCCTCTGCGGAGGCTCGAAATTTGGGCCTTTTGCACCCGCTTTGGTCGAAATCAGCGGGTGCACCCCCGGCCTGGAGCGCCCAAGGCCGCCTTTTGGGCGGACTCCGGGCGTGATTATGCCGCCGCCAGTAGCTTTGGCAGGCGGATCAGGTTGTAGGCGGCGGCGGTCAGGGTGAACATCCAGCCGACACGGGCCGTGCCGCGATGGCGGGTCTTGCGTAGCCCGGCCCCTTTGATCCAGCCGAACACCTCCTCGATGCGCTTGCGGATTCGTAGGCTGACTGCATAGCCGGGGTGGCGGGTGGTTCGGCCGTCGATGGCCGAGCGGCGGTTGCGGGTGTTCTGGGCGACGTGCGGGGCGGCGCCCAACTCGCGCATGTTCGCCACGAAATCCTTGGTGTCGTAGGCCTTGTCGGCGCCCACCGTGATGCGGTGGCGGCCGGGGATGGCCTCGACCATGGACACCGCCGCCTCGCGCTCGGCCAAGCCGGTCGCCGCGGTGAGCCGGACATTGACCACCAGGGCGTTCCGGTTCTCCATCAACGCATGACCCATGAAGGCCAGCTTCGCCGGCTGCCCGTTGCCCTTGCGGTACAGCCGCGCCTCGGGGTCGCTGGTCGAGGCATGGGTCTCGTTGGACCGCTTCTCGCCGTGAAAGTCGCGTTCGCCGTTGCGTCCCGGCCCCGGCGGCTCACCGCTGCCATCTTTGGGCCGGAAGCTCTTCACGCTGGCCCAGGCTTCGATCAGCGTCCCGTCCACCGAGAAGTGCTCGTCCGACAGCAGCGCTTTCACCTTCGGCTGGCCCAGCACGGTGGCCAGGAACTTGGCCGCCACATCCCCGGCCAGCAGACGCTCCCGGTTCTTGGTGAACACCGTCACGTCCCACACCGGAGCGTCCATCGACAAGCCGACGAACCAGCGGAACAGCAGGTTATAGTCGAGCTGTTCCATCAGCTGGCGTTCCGAGCGCACCGAGTAGAAGGCCTGGAGCAGCAGCGCCCGCAGCAGCTTTTCCGGCGGGATCGACGGCCGGCCGATCTTGGAGTACAGCCCCTCGAACGCCGGTGACATCACCTCCAGCGCTTCGTCCACGATGGCCCGGATCGGCCGCAATGGATGGGTCGCCGGAACCCGTGCCTCGCAGCTCACGTAGCTGAAAAGACCCTCGCTGCGTTCGTCCGAGCCCCGCATCATTCCCTCAACGGTCGCCTTTGCCCTCACTGGAGGGAATCACGACACGACAGCCGTGCACAGCCCTTTTTCCGCGGCCTGTTAGCGGCTCAGATTGGGACAGAGTGACTGCTCCTGGCGCAAAGCCGACACCCTCACTATCCGGAGAAAAGCCGATCCGGAAATCCGGATTGCCGCTGATCGGGCGTCATCACGCTGTTCTTCGGGCAAGATTACTATCCACTCTGCCTTCCCTCGGTGATTGAACAGCGCTGAAACCAAGCCTTCTCAAGGCGTTGACCGCGCTCCACCCGGGGGACTCACTCCCATCCGGTCTTTCCCCTCCCTGACCAGTCCTCCCCTCCGCCACCGTGCTCCACGACGCGCCGCTCTGTCCCAGGGGCGCCCGCAGACCACGGAGACGGACGAATGGACGACAAGACCGCCGGCCTTCCCCCACGCTTCCTGCGCACGCCGGAGGCCGCCCGCTTCCTCGGCCTGTCCGGCCGGACGATGGAAAAGCACCGGCTTTACGGCACCGGCCCGCGCTACCGCAAGATCGGCGGCCGGGTGGTCTATGCCGTCGAGGATCTGAGGAGCTGGGCCGACCAGGGCCTGCGCACCTCAACCTCCGATCCCGGCACCGGCACCGTGCGGCCGGCCCGCCCGGCGAGCCGCTGAAGCCATCCCATGGACGGGGTCTTCCGCAGCGGCGACCGGCAGATGCAGCTCGACCTGTTCGTGGCGCTGCCCGGCGACATGGCGGTGCGCGACCAGCAGGACCTGATGGCACATCCGTTCTTCTCGCTCGCCAAGTCGAAGCGCACCGAGCCGATCGACTACGCCGCCGGCGACACCCGTATCCGCGTCGAGGGCACCGCCGAGCACGGGATCGCCACCATCTGGGACGCCGACGTGCTGATCTGGGCGGCCAGCCAACTGGTCGAGGCGCGCGACGCCGGCCTGCGCACCGCCCGCCTGCTCAGCGCCACGCCGCATCAGATCCTCACCTTCACCAGCCGCGGCACCTCGCTGCGCGACTACCAGCGCCTGCGCGCCGCGCTCGACCGGCTGCAGGCGACCACGGTGGTCACCAACCTGCGCCAGCCCGACCTGCGGCGCCGGCACCGCTTCTCCTGGATCAACGAGTGGAAGGAGCGCACCGACGCCGCCGGCCGACCGCTGGGGCTGGAGCTGATCCTGCCGGACTGGTTCTACCAGGGCGTCCTCGCCGACGCCTTCGTGCTGACCATCGAACGGGACTACTTCGGCCTGACCGGCGGCATCGAGCGCTGGCTGTACCGGCTGGCCCGCAAGCACGCCGGCCGCCAGGCCGAAGGCTGGGCCTTCGACTTCCGCCACCTGCACGCCAAGTCGGGCAGCCTCGCCCGCTTCGCCAACTTCGCCATCGACCTGCGCACCGTCGCCCGGCGCCAGCGGCTGCCGGGGTACCGGCTGGCCGTCGAGCGCCGGCCGGACGGCGGCGAACGGCTGCGCTTCACGCCGCGCGGCCCGACCGAGGCGCCGCTGACCGCCGCCAAAGTTATCCACAGACACGGGGGATAAACCGGTGATACCGCTCGTGCTATCGGGTGTGCAAACGCTCGTGCCATCGGGTGCACGGCACTCGTGCTATCGGGTGCACGGACACCATCCAAGCCCTTGGTCTACAGGGCCGATTCGCGCCCTTAACGTATCTAACAGAGACTCTAACGAGTCTTTGTTGTTGGGGCAGCGGAATCATGGGGACGGGCGGTATGCCGTCCGATTCCAGGGAGCGGCGTCATGATCTTGGCGCTGCTCAACCAGAAGGGCGGTGTCGGCAAGACGACGCTCGCCACCCACCTCGCCGCCGAACTGGCGCGTCCCGGCCACCGGGTGCTGCTGATCGACGCCGATCCTCAGGGCTCCGCGCTCGACTGGTCGGTGCAGCGCGACCGCGAGGGGCTGCCCCGGCTGTTCGCCATGACCGGGCTGGCGCGCGAGACGCTGCACCGCGAGGTGCCGGAGCTGGCCCGCGGCTATGAGCACGTCGTCATCGACGGGCCGCCGCGCGTCACCGGCCTCGTCCGTTCGGCGCTGCTGGCCGCCGACCTCGTCCTCATCCCGGTGCAGCCGAGCCCTTACGATGCCTGGGCGTCGGCGGAGCTGCTGCGCCTGCTCGATGACGCCCGCGTCTGGAAGCCCGGTCTGGAGGCGCGCTTCGTCCTCAACCGCTGCATCGCCCGCACCCTGCTGCTGCGCGACGCCCGCCGAGAACTCGCCGGCACGCTGCCGCCGGCCCTGGCGACGACGGTGGGGCAGCGCGTCGTCTTCGCCCGCTGCGCCCGCACCGGCCGGCTGGCGGCTGAGGAGGCACCCCGATCGCAGGCTGCCCGCGAAATGGCGGCGCTCGCCGCCGAAGTGCTGGGGACGGTGCGGTGAGCGGCGGGCGGATCGGCTTCGGGGGCCGCCCCGGCACCCCCGACAGCTGGGTGCGCCGTGGCGACGGGCCGGCCACCCCCAAGGCGGACCTGTACACCGCGCGGCTGACGGTGGACATCACACCCGAGCTGCGCGGGCGGATCAGGATCGCCGCCTTCCGCCGAGGCGTGACCATCGCCGTGCTGCTGCGCGAGCTGCTGGACGGCGCCTTTCCCGAGGAGGGCAGTTCCTCATGATCGTGGCGCTTGTTAACCAGGCCCGCGGCGCCGGGCGGACGACGCTGGCCGTCCATCTCGCCGGCGAACTGGCTCTCCAGGGCAAGCGGGTGGCGCTGCTCGATACCGACTTGCGCTCCGGTGCCCTGGAGTGGGCCGAATGCCGGCGGCGCAACGACCTCCCGGCGCTGTTCGAGACCATCGGCATCGCCAGCCCGGACCTGCGCTGTGGCGTCTGGGGCCTGCACGCCCGCTTCGACCACGTGGTCATCGACACCCCGGCGGCGTCCACTCCGGCCCTGCGTGCGGCGCTGCTGGCGGCAGACACCGTGCTGGTGCCGACGCATCCCGAACGGGACGCCGTGGGACGCTGCGCCGCCACCATGCAGCTGGTGGTCGAGGCGCTGGCGGTCGAGCCGGCCATGACGGCGTCGGTGGTCCTGACGCACGCCCCCGCGGGCCTGGCGATCGAGCCGGGCACCGGGATGACCGTCTGCGGCCTGCGTCTGCCCGTGGCCGCCGCGGTGGTGGGTGAGCGGATGAGCTTTGGCATGAGCCGGGGCACCGGGCTGCTGGTGCAGGAGATCGACTTCGTCGGGCCCGCTGAGGTCGATGTCCGGCGGCTGGTCGATGAGGTGTTCGGCCGCGGCCGGGCGGGGAAAACGGGTTGAACAGGGCGGGGGCCGGGATCGGGCGTGGTGTGGCGTAGGAACGGCGGCAAAGACAGGCGGCTGGCGGTCATTGGGAAGAATAGGCGGCGGCTTTTTGGGAAGTAAGAAGGGCCATTCAGCAAGATAAAAGAGCGTCTACGCCGCCGTTTCGTCCCGTTCCAGATCAACAGCTTATCTGTATTCCAGAGATGTTTGGAAATGCGGGCGCATTCAACGAGCCAATCCTCTTAACACCTCCGGGAAATTGAGAAAGAGCGGCGCACTGCTCAACGATGATCATGCCGGACTTGGGTCCGGTGATCTGTGGAGTGGAGCATGGGAAAGCGGTTCGGCCTGTTCGGCGGCATTCTCGACGACGACGGCTTCAAGGCGCGCATGAAGGCGCTGGCCGACCGTGGCCGCCGCCTTGCCCGTGCCTACACCCGCCGGCCGATGCAGAAGGTCCGCGTCAAGGGCGCGCCGCCGCAGGCCGGCCCCTACGCCCGTCCGGTGATGGTCAAGGTGCTTTACCACGACCGCGCCCGTGGGGCTTACCCGAACACCGTCTCGGCGCTGGCCAACTACCTCGCCAAGGAGGGGCCGCTGTTCGACCGCGAGCGGCTGGGCATAGACAAGCAGGACATCGTCGACGCGTGGTCGGCCGACCGCCGGGTGTTCCACCTCATCGTCAGCCCCAACGACGGCCACCGCATCGACGACATGGTCTCCTACGGCCGCGACGTCGTCGCCGCCTGGGAACGCCGGGTCGGCCCGCTGGAGTGGGTGGCCTCGGTCGAGCGCAAGCCCGACATGGCCCACCCGGAGGGCAACCAGCACCTGCACATCATGGTGCGCGGAGTCCAGCACGACCGCGACCTCCACCTCGATCCGGACGTCGTCTCGCGCTGGCTGCGCCATGACGCCGTCGAGGTGACCACCGACCGCCTCGGCTACATGACCGAGCGCGAGCGCCGCGACTTTGAGCGCCAGCTCGTCGAGATGCAGCGGCTGCGCGAACAGCAGCGTGGCCGCGAGGCCGGGCGCGACGACCTCCACGACCTGGGAGGGCGCGAGCTGTGACGCCGCACCTTCTCCGTTTCGGAACCCTGCTGCTGGTCTGGCTCGCCGCGGTGTTCACCATCACCGAGCTGACCGGCTGGCTGTTCGCCTGGCCGGCCGTCTTCGGCGGGTGGCGCATCGGTTCCTTCGCGCTGTACTGGCCCGGCCAGTTCCTCGGCTGGCGCTGGCTGCTGGCCCCCGGCCACCGCTGGATCGTCGATGGCGCCGCCATGGCATCGGGCCTCTGCGCGCTGGCCCTGGCCGCCCGCGTCGTCTTCGACCTGCGGGGCACCCGCCGGCCGGGGTTCGGTGCCGGCCGCTGGGCCGATCGCGCCGCCGTGCGCCGCAGCGGCCTGCTGGGAGGAGGACGGCGATGACCGACCGCTCCTCCGTCATCCTCGGCGCCTACGGCCGCGACCTGCTGCACGAGCGCACCATGCAGCCGGTCCTCGTCATCGGTCCGACCGGCTCGGGCAAGACCACCACCACCGTGCACCCGCCGCTGCTCGCTGCCTGGGACGAGAGTGTGGTGGTCTGGGACTTCAAGGGCTCTGTCACCGAGGACACCAGCCGCGCCCGCACCCGCTTCGGCGACGTCATCGTGCTCGACCTCGCTCGCCGGGGCGGCTCCCGCTACAACCCGCTGATGGCGGTGCGGCCGGAGCCGTACCTCGTCCCCGACTGCCAGCACGCCGCCCGCGTCCTCACCGAGGGTGAGCAGGAGGGGCACTGGCGCAACGCCGCCTTCTCCTACCTCACCGGCGTTTTCGTCTTCCTGCTGACCGCCGCGGCCGATCCCGAGAAGTCGCTGGCCGGTGCGCGCCGGCACATCCTGCTCGGCGACGACGGGCTGAAGTGCATGCTGGCCGAGGGCATCCACCCGACCGCCCAGCGCGCCGCCCAGGAGCTGTGGGACAAGAGCCTGGCGCTGGCCGAGGAGCGCGGCACCGGCGAGGGCGAGGGGAAGGGGCGGCCGGGCGGCGGCTCCACCCCGCCCGACAAGAGCCTGCACTACCGCAAGTCGGTTTACGTCACCGCCTCGGTGCTGCTCGCCGAGTTTGAGGATTCCGTCCTGGAGGCGCAGACCGCCGTCAGCGATTTCTCGATTGCCGACCTCGTGGCCGGCGAGCGGCCGGTCACCCTCTACATCGTCGCCCGCCCGCTCGACGCCCGCCGCCTGCGCCGGGTGTTCAAGCTGATCCTGACGCAGATGGTGGACTTCCTCACCATCGACCGCGACTGCGCTGACGACGGCCGGGCGCGGCGCTGGCGGCTGCTGGTGGTGCTCGACGAGTTCCTCCAGTTCCACCTCCGCGAGGCGGCGGAGTGGATCAAGTACGCCCGCGAATACGGCATTCGCCTGCTGCTGCTGGCCCAGAGCCTGTGGGAGGTCGAGGACGAGTACGGCCGGGGCCTCACCGCCAACTGCCGGCTGGTGGTTTTCCGTCCCAATTCGTCGGACGAGGCCGAGCGGATCAGCCGGATGGTCGGCGAGGCCATCGAGGAGGTGCCGACCCGCTCGACCTCCAAGGGGCTGCTCGACCTGTTTCCCACCGTCAGCCGCGGCGTGCGGGTGGACCGCCGGCCGGTGCTGCCGATGCACGAGGCGCTGGAGATGGGCGGGGACGACCTGATCGTCTTCGGCTACGGCAAGCCGATCCGCGCCACACGCCTGCACCCCTACGCCGATCCGCATTGGCGCCCGCTCTACGGCCGCGCCGCGGCGGCCTGGATTCCCAACCCGGACGCAAATCGCTGGTTCGGCGCCGCCGGCCCGGTCGCCGAGGGGCGTGTGCCCATGGTGCCCGACACGCCCGCAGCCCCCCGGCGTCCCAAACCCCCGAAGGTCTGGACATGACGGATACCCCCGACACCACCGCCACCCGCCCGGTTTCCGCCCGCGTGCCGGCGCTGCTGGCCGACCAAATCGCCCTGGTCCAGGCCCGTCAGGGGCTGCGCACGCTGAGCGACGCGGTGATCCATGTGCTCGACAAGGGGCTGGACGCCATCGCCCACGAGCGGGCGAAGACCGAGCGGCTGGAGGCCACCGTCGCCCGCATCGACGATCTGCTGATCACCGTGGTCGCGGTGCTCAACCTCGTGCACGACCTCGACCCGGCGGACGTGGCCGCGACCAAGGCAGCGATCCTGGAACAGCTCGGCCATCCCCGCCGCACGGTGCCCAGCGTGCGCGACGGCTTCCACCCTAAGGAGGCCAGATCATGACCGAGCTGGTGGTGATCGACGAGCCGGTGCGCCGCGAGATGCTGCTGCTCGCCCTGCGCCGGCTGATGGACGGGCTGTTCGGCGATCTGCTGTCCCGCGAGGACGTCGCCAACGTCCTGGTGCTGCCGCCGCTGCGCGGGCAGGGCACCTGCCGGGTGCTGGTCAAGAACGGCCCGTCGCCGGAGTTCGTGCGAGAGGCCGACCCCGATCAGGTGCGCCGCTTCCTGGCCTACGTCGCCGGCTTCCAGCGCAAGGAGCTGCGCCGCGACCGCCCGACCCTCGACGTCACCCTGCCGGAGACCGGCGAGCGCATCCACGCCGACATCGAGCCGGTCACCACTGGCCCAGCCTGCTCGATCCGCAAGCCCTACCGCGGCCGCATCACGCTCGACGACTGGGTGCTGTCCGGCGCCGCGACAACACTCCAGGCGCGGCTCCTCCGCCGGCTGCTCGACGGGCGCCGCACCGTGGTAATCGCCGGCGACGTCGACACCGGCAAGACCACGCTGCTGCGCGCCTGCCTGGAGGAACCGGCCTTCCGGGACGGCCTGCCGGCGGTGCTCCAGGACCCCTACGAGTTCGAGCCGCCGTGCCCGCACGCCTACGCCATGGTCGCCGATCCCTGGGCCGATCCGCCGGTCACCCTGGAGACGCTGGTCGCCAACGCGCTGCGCGTACCGATGACGCATCTGGTGCTCGGCGAGGTCCGCCGGGCCGAGGCGCGGCAGATGGTGGTCGGCTGGACCACCGGGCATCCGGGGCTGTGCACCGTGCATGCCGGCTCGGCCTGGGACGCGCTCGACCGCATCGCCCAGATGGTCGGCCTCGGCGGCGTCGCCATGGACGCCCTGCAGATGCGCTGGATCGCCAAGGCGGTGCACGCGGTGGTGCACCTGGCCCGGGATGGCAGCGGCCGGCGCTTCGTCAATGAGATCGTCCGGGTCGAGCGCTTCGACCCGGACCGCGGCTTCGTCCTCCGCCCGCTGGGGGCGGGGGAGCTTGACGGTGGAGGTGACGATGCGACGCAACGGTAACGCACGCCGGGGAGTGGCCTTGGCGCTGGTCCTGGCATGGACGGCACTGCCGGCGCACGCCCAGGTGATCGCCAACCTCGGCGCGGAGCTGCTGTCCTGGCAGGCGGTGTTCGACACCAACTTCGTGCCGATCGCCGTCACCGCCGGCCTGCTACTGGCGCTGGTCGCGGCGATGTTCTCCCGCATCGCCGGGGTGGTGGTGTTCGTCTTCACCGTGGCCGGCGCCGCCGCCTACGGTGCCCGCGACGCCATCATCGCGCTGGCGGGGGGCTGAGTCGTGGAGATCCCGCTGGCGCCGCCGTCCGTTCCCGACGGCTGGGAGAAGCCGGTGCGCCGGACCTCGGTGCGGCCGACCAAGATGCCGCTCGGCGTGCCGATGGAGCTGCTGGCCATCGCCGTCTGGCTGGCGGCGGAGCTGTGGCTGGCGCTGGGCGCCATCCCGCAGGCGGTGGCGGGGTTCCTGCTCGTCTTCCTGACGGCGCGCTACCTGACGCGCCGCGATCCCTGGTGGCTGGAGATCGTCCGCCAGAACGCCTCGGCCTGGCTGCTGCGGGCGTTGCGCACCCGCGGCCGGTCGCTGTCCCTCTCGTCCTACCGCGCCCCGAGGTGAGGCATGCTCGACCTGACCGCCTTCGACGACGGCTTTGATTCCTTGTCCCGGCACCTGCCGTGGGACTGCTTCGTCTGGCCCGGCGTGGTGCTGCTGGAGGAGGACGGCGCGCTGATGGCCGTCGTCGAGTACGGCGGGCGCGATCAGGACGGCCAGGACCCGGCCGAGCGGATGCAGACGGCGCTGGCCGCCGGCAACGTCCTGTTCCCCTTCACCGGCGGCTGGACCTTCCATTTCGAGATGCAGCGGCGGGAGGTCGGCGGATACCCGCGCTCCACCGGGGCGCACCCGGTGTCCGAGCTGATCGACGCCGAGCGGCGTGATCGCCTCGACGAGGCCGGCCGGCAGCTCCACACCCGCACCTTCGTGGCGATCACCTACACGCCGTCCCGGCCGACCACCCGCACGGTGGCCTCCTGGTTCACCCGCAACCCGCCCGAGCGCGCCAAGCCGGACGTCATGCGCGACCATGTCGAGCCGTTCCGGCAACTGGTTCTCCAGTTTGCGTCCCTGCTCGGCCGGGCGGTGGGGTGGGCCAGGCTGCTGGACGACGACGGCGTGCAGACCCTGCTGCACAACTGCGTTTCGCCCCTGTACCAGCGCCATGTCACCGCCCCTGACATCCCCGGCTTCCCGATCAAGGCCAACCTCGTGGACGTCGGCTTCAAGCCCGGCTCGTTCCCGGCCTGGAGCAACGGCGGGACGGAATGGCCGGTCCGGATAATCGGCATCGGCGGCTATCCCAAGGTCAGCCACCCCGGCCTGCTCAACGTGCTGGACAAGCTGCCCTTCGAGTTCCGCTGGTCGGTGCGCTTCGAAGCGATGGACCACGTCCAGGCGCGCGGTGTCTTCGCCGCGCTGTGGCGCAAGCACGACGACACCTCCTACGACTGGCGCTCGGTTCTGCTGCGCGCCGTCGGCGGCTATGCCGCCCTGCGCCACGACCCGGTCGGCGTCATGGAGGCGCTGGAGGCCGAGGCGGCACGCCTGGAGGCCGAGCAGGCCGGCACCAGTTCGGGCTGGATGACGCCGACCGCCGTGCTGTGGGGCCGCTCGGTGGAGGAGGTCGAGGAGCGCCGCGACGAACTGGTCAAGGCGTTGCGCACGCTGGGGTTCACCATCATCGAGGAGACCTGGGGCGCCGAACGCGCGTGGTACGGCACGCTGCCCGGCCATGTGCGGCCGAACCCGCGCAAGGTGCCGCTGACCCAGGTCCAACTCGCCGACTTCCTCATCCTCTCCTCCGCCTGGGGCGGACCCGAGCGCAACCCGCACCTCAAGTGCGATCCGCTGATGCAGTTGGAAGCCGAGGGCGGCACCCCGCTGATGCTCGACATCCACCAGGGGCAGGACGGGGCGGCGCTGGTGATCGGCCCGCCGCGCACCGGCAAGTCCACCGTGCTGGCCTTCATGGGCCACCAGTTTCTCGCCCGCGCGCCCGGTGCCCGTGTCGTGTGGATCGACGTGGACGCCACCGAGAGCACGTCGCTGGTGGCGACCTGGGCGGCCGGCGGCGAGTTCCTGTCCATGGGTTCCGGCGATGCCGCGCTGTCCGATCTGGCGCTTCAGCCCTTGGCTGACGTGGACACCCCCAACGGCTTCGCCTGGGGCCACGGCTTCGTCATGGACCTGCTGCGCCTTCAGGGCGTGCTGGGACCGGGGAACCTCTCGGCGGCCGAGGCCGGCGACGCGGTGGACGCCGCTCTGCACCTGCTGTCCGTCTCGCCGGAACCTGAGCGCACGCTGTCGCATCTCGCCCATCTGGTGCAGGACAACATCGTCCGCATCGCGCTGGAGCCCTATTGCCGCGGCGGCCCCTACGGCGACCTCGTCGACGCGGCGGAGGACCGCTTCCTCGGCTCTGCCTGGACCACGGTGGACATCGGCGCGCTGATCGACCGCGGCCCCGGCGCCGCCCCGGTGATCAAGGCGCTGTTCCGCCGCTTCTACCGGCTGTTCGAGGACGGTCGGCCGACCCTGTTCCTGGTGGACGAGGCGTTCAAGGCCCTGAAGCACCAGCCGGCCGAGCTGGACGAACTGCGTCGGCGCGGGCCGAAGAAGAACGTCGCCCTGGTGCTCGCCACCCACCAGCTCGACGACATCGAAGGCTCGGCCATCGCGGCGATGCTGAAGACCATCCAGGTCCTGGTGCTGCTGGCCGACCCCAACGCCGTCAAGCGCAGCATCCTGCGCGACTGGGGGCTGAACGCCACCCAGGCCGCTCAGGTCGCCCGCGCCATGCCGCGCCGCGACCTCTTCTTCAAGACCCCCGAGGGCAGCCGGCTCGGCCAACTCTCCCTCGATCCGGTGGCGCTCGCCGTGTGCGGCTGCGGCGGGGCCGCCCACAAGCGCCGCGCCTTCGAGCTGATGGCTGACACCGGGGCGCAGCTTTTCGCTGCGGCATGGCTGCGCCGCAACGGCTTGGCCGAGGCCGCCGACAGTCTGGAGACGCTTCATGAAGGAGGGACACCATGAGTACACGTTGGATGCGCATGTCCACGGCCATGGCCGTGGTTCTCGCCGTCACCGTCAGCTCGCCGCCCCCGGCTCACGCTTTTCTGGGCGGGCTGCTCAACAGCTTCTTCGGCGGCGGTGGCGGGGGCGGCTGCTTTTCCGAAAAGGGCGACGGGCTGTTCGGCACCGCGCTGTCCGCCGTCGCCGGCTACGTCACCGGCGGAGCCGCCGGAGCCGTCATGGGGGCCGGCTCCAGCCTGACCGGGAACGGCGGCTCTCCGGCGCCCGGCTGCCCGATCGTCGAGAGCAAGCCGCTGATGGTCGAGGGCATGGTGCAGCGCCAGGAAGTCGAGATCATCGCCCAGACCGCACACATGCTGACCCAGATCGACAACATGATCCGCATGCGCCGCCTCTCGGACCTCGACACCCGTGTGGAGGTCGCCGTCCGGCTCGGCGACGCCCGCCGCGCCGCCGGTCTCGTGGACCGGGTGCTGTGGAGCCTGGACGGCGTCGGCCGGCAGTTCGCCGACCTCTACCCCGATACGCTGCCGGAGGGGATGAGCGCCGCGGCGCTGGTGGAGCATCAGGCCGAGCAGGCGCGGCTCGCCCGCGACGCCAGCCGGGCGAGCAAGCTGGTCTCGGCCGAAGTGATGACCGGGATCGAGGACTACCCGGCCCGCGCCCGCGATCTCATGGCGGCGCTGAAGGCGTGCGACGGCCAGACCTGCGTCCTCGATGCCGGCACCCAGGCGACGCTGCTCAACGCCGAGGTCGCCGGCCAGCTCCTGATGATGCAGGCCGCCCACCACCGGGCGGCGGAAGCCCAGCTCGACTACGAGCAGGCCGCCGTCGAACGTGCCCGCCAGCACACCCGCATCAATTGGCAGGGCCTCGACACCTACGGCGCCCCGGGGAGCTGAGCCATGGGACTCCAGCACATTCTCCTCGCCCTCGGCGCGATGCTGGTTGTCAGCATCATCGGTGCTGTAGCACTGGTGCTGTACGTTCGGTCCGACCACGGGGCCTCCGCCCTGGAGCAGCTGGAGCGCAGCAACCCGGCCTGGGAGGGCATCGGCCGGTATGAGCGGCCGGTACCGGCCCGCCCCGTGCGGGAGTGACCGGCCATGGATGTCAGCGCCCTGTCGGTCGTCCTGCACCAGCTCACCGCCGCCGTGGTCACCGGCCTCGGCCTGCTCGGGCCGGACGTGCGGACGGCGTTGCGCCTGCTGATGATGCTGTCCTACACGCTGGCGCTGCTGCTCTGGCTGTTCGAGGGCAAGGCGGCGGTGCACGGCCCCTTCCTGCGCATGCTGCTGAAGTTCGCCGTCATCGGCGCCCTGGTCGAGTGGTTCCCCACCGGCTCCGCCGCCCTGATGCAGGCCGCCGCCCAGCAGGGATTGAACCTTGTGCCGGGCGGCGGCTTCTCCCTCGACGATCCCGGCTACATCGCCCACCTCGGCATCCGGGCGGTGATCCCGCTGATGCTGCGGGTCAAGGAGATGCTGGGGCCGGTCGACTTCTTCCTGAACTTCGTCGAGATCGTCATCTTCCTGCTGGCGGCGCTGGTGGTGATCGTCAGCTTCTGCATCCTGGCGATCCAGGTCTTCCTCGCCTTCCTGGAATACCGGCTGCTGTCGCTGGCGGCCTACCTCGCCATTCCCTTCGCCGTGCTGGGGCCGACCAGCTTCGTGGCCGAGCGCGCCATCGGCTACATCGCGGCGTCGGCCATGAAACTGTTGGTGCTGGGGGCCATCATCGCCGTCTGCGGCGCCACCCTGACCAGCCTGACCGTCCAGGGCACGCCGACCCTGGCCCAGGCCTTCGGCGTGGCGGTGCTGGCCGCCGCCATCTTCGTGCTGGCGATCAAGGCGCCGCGCGCCGCCGCCGGCCTGGTGAATGGCGGGCCGGTGATGGACGGCATGACGGCGCTGGCAGCACTCTGGACCGCCGGCTGGCTCGGCATGCGCACCATGGCGGGTGCGGCGGCGGCCACCGCCGGGTCGCCCGGCAGCCTTGCCGGCGGCGCCCTGGCGGCATGGGGCGGCCTGCGCCACATCGCCGGTGGTGCGACCTCGGTCGTCGGCAGCACCGGTCAGGGTTCTGGGGGTGTCGGCGGCGGCGGTGCCGGCAGCAGCGGTGGGTCTGCCACCGCCGCGGCCGGGCGCCGCTACCCGGCCGGCCGCTTCGGCGACTCTCGCGCCCCGCACGGCAACGGCTGGGACAAGCCGATGACCGAGGCCCAGCGCGGCGAACTTGACCGGCTCGCCGCCGGCCGCCCCGTCGATCACAATCTCACCCGCGGGCAGGCCAGCCGGCTCATCGAGCGCTGGGGCGGCGAGGATTCCTGGCTGCGCGCCGGCGACGCCGCCGGCTCCCGCAAGCCCGATCCCGACGCTCCGGAAAAGGGAGAGCAACCATGAGGGAGCGCGTCGTCAACGCCTACGATCCGCCCCCGGCCGCCGTGCCCGAAAGTGCCAAGTACCTCGCCGCCATGACCTACCGCGCCAGCCGCGAGGCCAAGGCGCTGCGGCTGAAGCGCTGGTACGGCGCCCTGGCTCTGCTCGGCCTCGGCTGGGGCGGCCTGATGACCTGGGACAATCTGCGCATCACCGGCCAGCTGGTGGAGATCGCCAGGTATAAGCCGGTCTACCGGGTGGAGCAGGAGATGGACGGCCACCAGCGCCTCGTGCTGCTGGACAACACCCTCACCGTGACCAAGGGCGCCCGGCTCAACGCCGTCCAATGGTTCGTGCGCTGGCAGCGCCAGATCGGCACCGACCCGGTGATGCTGGCGCGCGACCGCGCCGCCGCCCGCGCCCGGCTGACCGGCGGCGCCGAGCGCAAGTGGGACGCTCTGATCGCCGCCGACCTCGCCCCGGCCGAGGGCTGGACCCGCGACGTCGCCGACATCCGCGTCCAGGAGCGCGAGGCCGACCCGAAGACCGGCGCTACCGCCTTCTACGTGGTGTGGACCGAGACGGTGTACCGGGACTTCAAGCCGCGCGCGAAGACCCTGATGAGCGCCGCCGTGGTCACCGTCGACGGTCCCTCGCGCGACGGCGCGCTCGACGGCGTCTCGATCTCCGGCTTCTCCGAGCCCAGCGGCACGCCGCTGAAGGCCGAGACCAGGGAACCGGCCAAGGCACACCCCCTTTCCCAATCCGAGACGATGGAGCCCCAGCCATGAGACTCCCGGTTTCCCTGCTGGCGCTGCCACTGCTCGCCGCCTGCGCCACCGAGCCGCCCCCGGCGCCGGCCGCCGGCCCCGCCACCCCGCAGCGCCCCTACACCCTGGCCGACCTGCACATTCCGCCGACGGCGATGGAGCGGGAGCCGAAGGAGAAGGCGCCGCCGCGGCCGTCGCGGGCGCAGACCCGCAGTTGGGTCGGGCAGGCCAACGAGGCGGCGCTCGACCTGCCGACGCTGACCTGCTTCAAGGGCAAGAGCTGCGAATACTGGTATCAGCCCGACCTGCAGTACCTCGTCTACATGGCGGAGGGCAACCAGACCCTGGTCTGCCTGAAGCCCGGCGAGGTCGTGCGCGACATCGTCGCACCCGGCGCCCAGGTGTGGATCCCGCACCAGCCCTACAGCTTCGGCAAGGGAGCGCAACGCACGGAGTGCATCGCCTTCATGCCCCGCCGCGCCGGCCTCAACCAGCAGATCGCGCTGTTCACCAACGAGCGCAAGTACGACCTCAACGTCGAGACCCACCGGCAGGTCCACCACGTCGAAGTGCGCTGGCGCTACCCCGAGGACTACCTCGCCACCTTGAACGGTCAGGCGGCCGTCCTTCCCACCGCTGCCGGCGAGCGGCGCGACCGCATCACCGAACTGGCCTATCGCGACCGCCGCTGCACCTACACGCTGGAGGGCGACACGCCGGAATGGCGGCCGGTGCCCACGGCGGACGGCCAGCCGCCGGTGTGCGATGACGGCGAAGTGACCATCATCAACTTCACCCCCGGCGCGCTGGGGGCCTACGGCGCCCCGGTGCTCTGGCGCATCGCGCCGGACAGCACCCGGATGCCGGTGCAGTACGGCCGGATGAACGCCACCTACCGCGTCGCCGGCATCCACGACCACCTGCTGCTGGGCATCGGCGCGCAGGAAGTGCACATCCGGAGGACCCGCCCGTGACCTCGGCCAACGATACGCCCCCGCCGCTGTCGCCCGACCCGCTGGCCCGCCACCGGGTGGTGACCTCGGGTCCGCACGTCGTCCGCATCCTGCTGGTGGCGGCTGTGGTGATCGGGCTCGGGCTGGCGGCCTACATGCTGGGCCGCAGCCAGGGCGCCGGCGGCCTGCCCAAGCTGTCCGCCGCCCTCGGCCCGACCCAGCCGGAACCGCGGCTGCCCAGCTACGAGGACATGGCGCCCAGGCCGGCCCCGGCCCCGCCGCCGGTGCCCCGCATCGAGAAGAGGGAACCGACCCCTCCAACCCCTCGCCCGCAGGTCAAGGCTGTCCCCAAGGAGGACGAACTGCGCAAAAAGGCGATGGACGCCGGCGTCGGCGGCTGGAGCCGCAAGGAGGAGGGGGCGACCGTCGCCTCCGCCCAGGCCGGAGCATCGGACTTCGCCCCCGCCGGCTCCGATTGCCTCGTGCCGCCGGGGACGCCGATCCCCCTGCTGACGGTCAACCGGGTGGTGACCGGGCGCGGCGGCATCGTCACCGCGCGGGTGACCCAGGACGTCTGGGACGCCGGCTTCGCCTGCCTGGCGGTGCCCGCCGGCTCGATGGTGACGCTGGAGGTCGGCAGCGGTGTCACCAGGGGGCAGAAGCGCATCGAGGTGGCCAACCCGGTGATTACCCGCCCCTGGCCGCGCAACGACACGGTCCGCGTCGCCGCGGTCGGGACGGACGCCACCGGTGCAGCGGGGCTGCCCGGCTCGGTGGAGGTGCCGTGGCTGCAGACCGGGCTGCTGATCGCCGCCAGCACGGCCGTTGATGTTGCGTCTGCGGCGCTGACCGGCGGCGGCAGCCTGATCGGCGGCATCCTCGGCCACAGCATCGACCGCCCGCTCGACAAGGCGGCCAAGGACCTGCTCGAAGAGGCGCCCGTCATCACCCTGGATGCCGGGGAGCCGGTGCTGCTGCTGTTGCGCGGTGGGCTGCGGGCCGACAATTTCGGCCGTGACAACTGACCTTGGCGTAATCCGCACGACCGGCAGCCCTCGGCGCGAAGCGCCTCCAGAGCCTGTGCGGTCGTTGTATTCATCGAATCGGCAACGGCGATGACGCCGGCGAGGCAGTAGATGGTCGGCCTCCGATGCATACGCCTGAACCGGGCTCATGTCGGGGTTCGGAAAGAAGGTGTGACCGAATGTCATCCATGCGCTGAGTAATGCGGTACCCCTTGACCTTCCTGTGGCTGGAAGGTGCAGGCTGACGTGTTGCGCATCGGGTGCTGGCGTTCGCCAGAGCAGAACGTTGTTACGTTCCATCAGGCGACTTCTCCGGCGTCCTCAAGGGTTCCGGCCGCCTGCCATTCTTCTGCCAGCGTTTCCCAATCGATGGGGCGTGGACGTTCGCCGGTCCAGACTGCCCAGAAATCTGGATCGTCGGACCGTGGCCGCTGTTCGCGCGGCAAGTCTCTCATCCGCACCAGGACGGGAAGAGGCGCTGCCCAGCCGAGCAGGATGGCCTGTTGGGAGGGAAGGGTTGGAAGCTCGCCGAGCAGCGACCCCAGCGCATCGGGCACGAGTTTCCGGACAAGCGCTTGATCGAGGTCGTTCACGATCCGGTGGAGGAGGAAGGTGTTGCACTGCGCGAGCACGGTCGGGGACAGTTCGGACGGCCGCTGGGAAGACAGGAGCAAGCCAAGGCCGAACTTCCGACCCTCGCGGGCTATCCGCTCGAAAATTTGGCGGCATACGTCGGCAGCTGGGGCGCTGGCGCCGAGATCTCCTTCCTTGCGAAGGTATGTATGGGCCTCTTCCAGGACGAGCGTGGTCGGCAACGGCTCTCCCCTGGCCTTCTTGTATCGCTGAACGGCTTCAAATACGAGGCGGGCGATCACGGCGACGGTGACATGCACCACGTCCGAGGGGACCAGCGAAAGATCGAGAACCGCCACTTCGCCATTGACCGCTGCGTCCTCGCCGACAAATGCGTCCAGCCATTCGGCGAGGCTGGGCTCTCCATCGGGCACGATGATCGGCCGCAACCGGCTGTCGCCGAGCATGACCTGGATACGGTTTACCAGTGGCTCGACATTGGTCATGGCGCCGCCGCCCACCGCCATCGCCACCTCCTCTATCGTCGATGGCAGTGCCGATACATCAAACTCGGACGGAGTGTCCTCGCTTTTTTCCTCGATCTGGCTTTCGGGAGGAAACTCGTCGAGAAGATCCTGCAGCCCCTTGATTATCCTCTCGACATCAGTCTGGATGAAATCATTATAGCCGTTTCCCGATTGCCATTGCCGACTTAGTCTGACGGCTTCCGCCGTGTTGCCCAAGGCTCCAAGTTTTCGAATAAGGTTATGTTCGAAAAGACTGCTTGATGGCAACTTTCTCATGTCGGAATCGGTGGCCAGTTTCAAGCCGCCGACGCTTTCCCCAAAGTTCTTGTTTGCCGGAAACCCGCTAATGCTTGAGGGTATATTGGAAAATATCTGTTCGTATTGCCGCAGATAACCGCGGTAGCGGCGTTGCATCAAAGCCTTTACGTTTTCCAGCGATGACGTCGAATTTCTTAGGGCGCGCAACGCTTTCATCAGGAGGGGGCGCTGGGAGCCGGGTTGTGCGGCAGTGAAAGCGGCCCATTCCTGACTGTTCCAGAGCCATCCCGGCACCGCGAGGGCGTGATCCGCCCCATGCCCGCCAACGGCGAACGTGCGACACGTAAGTCCATCCGTCGAAAACGCCTTGCCATATTCACCATTGGGGTCGAGGACGATGAACCGGGCGTTCGGGCGTTTGGAGTCGCTGCGCTTCTCGGCGGCGGCTTCCAGCGACCAACGGATCACCCCGGCGACCGAGCAGGACTTTCCGCTTCCCGTGTTGCCAAGGATGGCGAGATGCCGCCCGAACAGCTTGTCAGGATCGATGGTGACGGGCGCATCCAGGCCGAAGGGGGCGTTGCCGATCTGGACGCGGCGGTCATCACCATGGCCTTCGATGATCGAGCGCGTCTGATCTCTGGAGGGCAAGAGCACGGGGTCGCCGACGGACGGCAGGACTGGAACACCGCGAACCATGCGGAACTGTGGGCGGCCGTTGCCGTCATCGCCATCCATGCAAAGCGTGCCGACCGGCGTCAGTTCGATGGTCCTGACCGGGATCGGAAGGTTCACCAACTCGTCGCCGCGAAGGGATGGTTTCGGCGAGGGGTAGCGCCCGATCGCGATGCGGGAGACGGCGCCCACGACGGCCCCGCCTTCGATCGGCATCAGCACATATGAGTTGATGCGCGGAAAGCCGGTCGGAACGCCGGTGTTCAGCGCTGTGGCCTGGGGAGCATCGAAATCCAGAATGACGTGCAGTTCGCGGGTGGATACCGCGCTGACCGTTCCGACCGTATGGGCCGCACTGCATTCGACGGGGCTGCTCATTTAAACAGGTCCTCCAGGTCGATGTCCCCGTCATCGCTATCGTCCGGGGAAGGCGGAGCGTTGGGCAGGGTACGCCGTTGCAGGAGCGTGACCATGCGGAACGCGATCGGGTCGATGGCCGGCTTGGGCAGGTAATGGGTCGCGAGATTTCTGACGTTGGCGAAGTGGCTCCCGAGCAGAAGGGTGATCTGCGAAGTCCGCCCGGTCGTTTCACAGAACTCCATCACCCGCTTATGGGGCTCGTTGCCGCCATCGCCATAGGAAATGATGACCAGATGTGTGGAGGGGATGGTCAACATATCGGCGAGGACTCGGTTCACGTGGTCGTCACCAAATCCATACCCATACGTCACCAGGACCGAATTCGGGCGGCTTGCGGCACACGAAAAATCGCGGAAAAGGTCGGCGTAGGGGTATGCCGCCGTTTCGATGTCCTTCGCCGCGTTGGGGTAGATCATGACCGAACGGGAAGGCGCCTCTGGCACCTCGGGATGGTTGTCGGCATCCGCGCCAAACCCAAGCGGAACGCGGTGGAGCATCCGGCCTTCCCGCCGCCAATCGATGGAACCGTGCAACTTGGTGTAGTGGACGACTCCTTCCAGCAGGCGTGGCTCGCCCCTGATTCCAGGGGGATTGTAGTGCAGGTCCACTTGGAGTCTGGATGATCGGAAGATGGGGTTGATGGCGCCGACGAACCGGTCGATGACCCGCAGCCCGGCAAGATCGCAGCCGAATTCCGCAAGGCGGTCGTAGTTCGTCGTAAAGATGTGGAGGCGCTCCCTTGACGCGGCTCGGCTTGCGAAGCTCATCAGGAACGAGATCAGGATCTGGTGGCCCTTGAGCCCTGCCTTCCGCTGGTTCGGTTTCTGCGGCGAGCCCTTGGTAGACGGCTCGCTCGGTCTGGAGGATCGAGCGCATGAATCCGGTCAGCACCCGGTCGATGGCGGTTTCCCATTCGGCTGCCGCGGCATCCATTCCGGCGACTCTGAAGCCTTCGGCCAAGGTGAGGGCGGCGGAAAGCTGGTCTTCGATGTTCGGGCGTCCTCGTCCCGAGTTTGCAGCTTTCTTCGTCGCGTAGGCGTTCAGTTTCTCTTCATGGCTGCAGCCAAACGTCACTGCCCCCATACCGGTGGCCGTGGCGCCTGCCTCATAGCCGATACCACTGGTGAAGCCGCTGCCCAGCAGCAGGGATAGGTGCTCGCTTTGAAAGACGGCGGAGAGCCAGGGCTCAATCTTCTTCCGATTGGCTGCGTATTTCGGCGAATTCGCCCAGGCGTTTCGGTTGAAAGCGCCCACCGTTTCGGCGAAAGCGCCCACCCGAATTGCAAGCTGGTGGGAGCCGGGGCCGAACCCTGGATTTACGTTATGAAGGTTGTGGGTTTGGTTGCCAAGCACCGGCCTTAGGTGTCGGGGGTTTCGCTGGCGGCATCGGCCTTGGTGCGGCGCATGGAGTCGCCATGCAGGTCGATGCGGTAGGCCCGATGCACGAGGCGGTCGAGGATGGCGTCGGCGTAGGTGGCATCGCCGATGAGCCGATGCCAGTTGGCCACGGGAACTTGGGTGGCCAGCATGGTTGCGGCCCGGTCGTGGCGGTCATCGATCACCTCCATCAGGTCCAGGCGCTGAGGCGCGGTCAGCTCGGTCATCGCCCAGTCATCCAGGATCAGCAGGTCGAGCCGGGCGATCCGTCGCAGCAGCCGGGCGAGCGAACCGTCCAGGCGGGCGGTGGCCAGATCGTCCAGCAGGCGGGTCAGCCGGGTGTAGAGTACGCTGTGGCCTTCCCGCGCCGCCTGGTTGCCGAGTGCACAGGCCAGCCAGGTCTTGCCGATCCCGGTCGGGCCGGTGATCAGAACCGGCCGGTTCTCCTTCACCCAGCGCCCGGTGGCCAGCTCGCGCACAACACCGCGATCGAGCCCACGCGGGGTGCGCAGGTCGAGGTCCTCCAGGCAGGCCGTCTGGCGCAGCCGGGCACGTTTCAGTCGGCTGGCGAGTGCGGTGTTGGCGCGCTCTGCCGCTTCCCGCTCGATCAGCGTGCCCAACTGCTCGTCGAAGGCCAGTTGGCCGCGATCGGGCAGGCGTTCCAGCGCCTCCAACCCCTTGGCCATGCCGTACAGCCGCAACTGGCGCAGCCGCTCGTGGTTGACGTGCTTCATCATCGTATCTCCGTCAGTGATAGTAGGAAGGGCCGCGCAGATTGGTGTGCTCGCCGGCACCGGCCGCGTCCGCCGTTGTGGCCGGGGGAGCGGTCAACCAGCGCTGGACGTAGCGGTAGGATCCGACGTTGGCCTCCAGCGCCGCCTGGCAGGCTTGCTCCAGCCGGCTGGTGCCGTGGGTGGCCGCCAAGCGGATCAGGCCGATCCCGGCCCGCACCGCCTGTTCGGGGTGATCGGCGCCGGCCAGGATGCGTTCGAACAGCAGCGCGGCGGCCGGGCCGATGGCGGCCAGTTCGGTCTGGATGGCATCGGGGGTGAAGCGGGCGACGGCCCGGTGGTTGGCGGGGCGATGGGCGTCCAGCGTCACGGTGGCGCCGTCCTGCCGGCGGACATGGCAGGCCATCCGCTTGCCGCGCAGGAAGACGCTGATCACGCCGGCGGTGCTGTGCACGTCGACCGTCTTGCCGATCAGCGTGTGGGGCACCGAGTAGACGCCGCCGTCGAGAGCGAGATGATAGTCGGGCGGGACCTTGTGGCGCGCCCAGGTGCCCGGCACGAAGCGGTCCGGCGGCAAGGGGCGCAGGGTCGGCTGCTCCTCGGCGGCGAACAGGCCGGCGCGCGTGTCCTGCGGCCGGCGGCTCAAGGGAGCGGCATTGAGGGTGGCCAGCTTGTCGCGCAAGGCCGCGTTGGCGGCGTCCAGCGTGGCGAAGGGCGTATCGCGCAGCGGGGCCAGCACCCGCCGCTCGACCTGCTGCACGCCGTTCTCGGCGCTGGGCTTGTCGCGCGGGCGCCGCACCCGGGCCGGCAGGACGGCGGTGCGGTAGTGCCGGGCGAGATCGTGATAAGCCGGGTTGATCGCCGGATCGTAGAAGGAGGCGTGGCTGACGCCGACCTTGAGGTTATCCGGCACCAGCTTGCCCGGCACGCCGCCCAGATGTTCGAACAGCCGGGCGTGGGAGGCCAGCCACTCCTCCGCCTGCTGGGTCCAGGTCGCCTCGGCATAGACGTAGCCCGAATACGGCAGGCAGGCGACAAACACCTGGGCCTGCCGCGCCTCAGCGCCGAGCCCGACGGTCAGCGTCATCCCAGCGTAATCAACCTCGATCGCCGCCCCCGGCCGATGTTCCCGGCGCAGACGCGGCTCGGCATGAGCACCCTGCCATGCCCGGAAATGCTGGACGAATTGGGTGTAGCGATAGCCGCCGGGATGGACCTCCAGGTATTCCTCCCACAGCAGCCGCAGCGTTACGCCACGGCGGCCGAGTTCCCGGCTGATGTGCCGCCAGTCGGGCACCGGGCGCGCCGACGTGACCGGAGGCGGGAACAGCCGCTCCTCCAGCTCGACGTCCGTCCAGCCCAGCACATCCGCGTACTGCAGCCCGGAGGCCCGTAGCCGCTCCAGGTAATCGCGCACGGTGCTGCGCGGCAGCCGGCAGGCATCGGCAATCTGCCGTTGGCTGGCGCCAAACTCATCCCGCAGACGAAGGACTTCTCTGATCCGCCGCATGTCCGACCTCGCTCGGGGCATCCCGATCCTCCTTGGCCTGTGCCGTGGAAAGATCATGGGGATGCCAAAGGCTGGTTCGGACCCCGATACCACCACTCCTACGGGTGGGCGAATTCACCGAAACGGCTGGGCGCTTTCACCGTTCTGCCCGGGCGCTTTCCGCCGTTCCCGCTGGGTGCTTTCCGCCGAAATATGCAATTGGCCTCGATCCACTTTGCCAGTGCCTCACTTTCGGGAGGAGGTTCGGGGTAGCTTGTCTCCCCATTCACGCGAAGGATGTGGGTCTTCGCCCAGTCAATCATGCTGTCCCCTCCCTATACGGAGTGGGATGGTATGCCTTGGCGGTTGAATTTGTGTTACCTACTCGCCCGAATAGGCGCCTGAGTGCGAGTCTGCCACGGACGCGGCCTGCAAGCTCAGTAACTGATACCGACGGCGGCTGACCAACCGGACGGCACGGAGAAAACCGGTGCCTGCCGGATCGTGAGCGGTGAGTTGCCAGAGAAGAATGATGCAGGCGGTCGGACCCGAACCGACATGTTCGTAGGGGCGGCAGATTTTGAAGAGAGCCGCGCCTGCCACAGGACAAAGGTGCGCTACTGCTTGCTGCCCCCGCGGCTTCTCCAGCGCTCCTCATTGACTCCTACGCTGCACCTGCCGACGAGACAGAACCCCGCCTTTGTGTACGCCACAGCCCGATATTGCCGCACTACATGCAAAAGGGTCTTCCAATATCAACGCCTATCGTTCTCAATCGATCACAGCAGTTGTGAGGAGATTGACCATGGGCCAGACCGAGAAACTAGTTATTCGGAAAACCATCAGGCGGCACCAACTGCGTGAGATGGTGCCGCTCGCTGACAGCACGATCTATGAGATGGAGCAGCGTGACGAATTTCCCCGGCGCTTCGCGCTCTCCCCACGCTGCATTGTCTGGGACCTTGCCGAGGTCGAGGCTTGGTTGATGGCGCGCCGCGCCGCGCCGATCCGCCGTGCTCAGCACCCCGACGTCACGAAACGCAAATCACGTCCAGTCAGAGGGCGGGATTAAGCTCAACGAGGGGCATAGCGGGCGGCAAGAGCGTTGGGACGTGCTTCCGCCCCTCCACCCACGCGTCCACGATGTCGGCCCATTCCTGCATCATATGCCGGCGCTGAACTTCATACTCAGCCTTGTTGTAGACGCCTCGCGACGAGCGCCCGTCTTCATGCGCCAAGCACTTCTCGATCCAGTCGCGGTTGAAGCCCAGCTCATTCAGCAGCGTCGAGCCTGTCCGCCGCAGATCGTGGACCGTGAACGGCTCAAGCGGCAGCCCCTCCTTCTTCGCCTGCTCCACGACGGCGTAGGTGATTCGGTTAAAGGTCGCACGCGACATCGGGGCGTCCGCATCGTACCGTGAGGGAAGCAGGTATCGCGAATTGCCCGCACAAGTCTTGAGCGCGATCATGATGTCGAGGGTTTGCCGGCACAGGTAGACGTTGTGAGCCTTTGATCGCTTCATGCGCTCCTTCGGGATCGTCCAGACCGCGTTCTCGAAATCGACCTCATCCCAGACCGCATCCTGCAGCTCGCTCTTCCGGACCATCGTCAGGAGATAGAGCTTCATGCCGAGGCGGATCGTGGGCAGTGTCGCGACATGCTCAAGCTGCTTGAGCATAATGCGGATTTCGGTGGGGGAAAGGGCACGATCCTTCGGGGTGAACGTGGCGATCGAGGAAGGACCGACGTCATCAGCCGGGTTGTCCACCTTCTCGCCGTCGAGAATCGCGAAGCCGTAGATCTGCTTCAGAATATCGCGCACATGGATCGCTGTTGCCGGGGCGCCCCGGTCGACGATCTTGCCGCACTGGGCGCGAAGATCGTCGGGCGTGATCTCGGTCAGCAGGCGGTTCCGCCACACAGGCAGAAGCTCACGCTCGAAAATGGAGCGGCGCATGGCCCGGGTGCTGTCGGCCATCGGCGCGTTGGTGATCCACTTCTCACCGAACTCGCCGAAGCTCTTGGCCTCTTTGAGGCGCCGCTTCGCCCGCTGCTTTTCGATGGCGGGCGAACGGCCCTCGCTGACCGCTCGCCGCGCGTCCAGGCAGAGCTCGCGAGCCCGAGCGAGTGAGATGCCGTCCCGACCGTACTTGCCGAGATAGACCGTTTCGCGCCGGCCGTTCAGCCGATAGTCGAGCCTGAACGACACCGTGCCCGACGGGTCTACGCGCACATACATGCCGTCCCTGTCGGCGACCTTATAGACTTTGTCCTTTGGTTTCAGTGCCTTGATCGCCGCATCGGTCAGCATCCCATGTCACCTCTCAAAAAGTACCGTCAAGCGGCTTTTGGGGGCTCTCATCGGGAAAAGCGGCGTTTAATCAGATGTTTACGCCAAAAAAGTACCGTCAGGAGCCGTGCTGCTCATGACGGTACTTTTGATTTTCGCAATCGTCAATATGGGCGAGGGCCGTCAGCCGGGCCGTCAGACGCGATCGCTGCCCACCGATAGCCATCAATAGGTGATGGCAGAAAGTTTTTTCTTTATCAGTTGGTTACGGCGTATTCCGGCGTGGTTTCGGATACCCTCGGACAGGCGCGAATCATTCCCACTCGATGGTGCCGGGCGGCTTCGAGGTGATGTCGTAGACGACGCGGTTGACGCCACGGACCTCGTTGACGATGCGGTTGGAGACGCGCGCCAGGAAATCGTGGGGGAAGGGGTACCAGTCGGCGGTCATGCCGTCAGTCGAGGTTACAGCGCGCAGAGCCAGCACATGGTCGTAGGTGCGGCCGTCGCCCATCACGCCGACGGTGCGGACCGGCAGCAGAACGGCGAAAGCCTGCCAGATCGCGTCGTAGAGGCCGGCGTTGCGGATCTCCTCCAGATAGACCGTGTCGGCCTTGCGCAGGATTTCCAGCTTCTCCGGCGTGATCTCGCCGGGGACGCGGATGGCGAGGCCGGGGCCGGGGAAGGGGTGGCGGCCGATGAAGGCCGGCGGCAGGCCGAGCTCGCGGCCGAGCGCCCGGACCTCGTCCTTGAACAGCTCGCGCAGCGGCTCCACCAGCTTCAGCTTCATCCGCTCCGGCAGGCCGCCGACATTATGGTGCGACTTGATCGTCACCGACGGGCCGCCGGTGAAGGACACGCTCTCGATCACGTCGGGATAGAGGGTGCCCTGGGCCAGGAACTCGGCGCCGCCGACCTTGGCGCTCTCCTCGTCGAACACCTCGATGAACAGGCCGCCGATGATCTTGCGCTTCTGCTCCGGATCGGTGACGCCGGCCAGCTTGCCCAGGAACAGGTCGGCCGCCTCGCGGTGGACCAGCGGGATGTTGTAATGGTCGCGGAACAGCCGGACGACCTCTTCCGATTCGCCGGCGCGCATCAGGCCGGTATCGACGAAGATGCAGGTCAGCTGGTCGCCGATCGCCTCATGGATCAGCACGGCCGCGACCGACGAATCGACGCCGCCCGACAGGCCGCAGATCACCTTGCCCTTGCCGACCTGGGCGCGGATCTTCTCGATCGCCTGTTGCTTGAAGGCGGCCATGGTCCAATCGCCCTCGATCCCGGCGACGCGGTGGACGAAGTTCGCCAGCAGCTGGGCGCCGTGCGGGGTGTGCACCACCTCCGGGTGGAACTGCACGCCGTACATCCGGCGGCTGTCGTCGGCGATCGCGGCGAAGGGCGCGCCGTCGCTGACCGCCACGGCGCGGAAACCGTCCGGCAGGGCGGTGACGCGGTCGCCATGGCTCATCCACACCTGTTCCTTCGACCCGATCTCCCACAGCCCGTCGAACAGGGCGCAGGGCTCCTTGATCTCGATGAAGGCGCGGCCGAACTCGCGATGGTCGGAGCCGGAAACGGTGCCGCCCAACTGGTGGCACATCGTCTGCTGGCCATAGCAGATGCCGAGAACCGGCACCTTCAGGTCGAACACCGCCTGCGGCGCGCGCGGGCCGTTCGCCTCGGTGACGGAGGCCGGGCTGCCCGACAGGATGATCGCCTTCGGGTCATATTCGCGGATGCGCTCGTCACTCATGCCGAACGGGTGGATCTCGCAATAGACCCCGCTCTCGCGCACGCGGCGGGCGATGAGCTGGGTGACCTGCGACCCGAAATCGAGGATGAGGACGCGTTCGGCGGAAAGGGAGGCGGCGCTGGACATCGGCGAATCCTGATGCGTGGGGACTCAGGTCCCCTCACTACCGCACCTCCGGCCCCGCCGACAAGCGTGCAAGCGGCGTCAGGTCGCGCCAGCCATAGGCGATTTCGATCAGATCGCTGCCGGCGAAGCGGATCGGCCGCTCCGCGACCTTGATCCCGCCCAACCTCTCATAGAACCAGCGGGACGGATTGTCGCGCAGGCACCACACCGCGGCGGAACGGATGCCGGCCGCCAGGAAGCGGTCCGCCATCGCCGCCATCAACCGCCGTCCGATGCCGTAACCCTTTGCGTCGTCGAGCAGATAGAGCGCGTGGAACTCGCCCGCATGGCCTTCCACCTCGACCCGCCGCGTGCCGAAGGAGGCGATGCCGACGATGGTGCCGGGGCCCGCGATCCGGCCGGCGACATCCACCGCGACGAAGGCGCCCCGGCCGGGGCCGCGCGCCTCGGCGATGGCTGCCCAGCGCTGGGCGGCGGGCGGTTCGGACAGGTTGACCAGGAACTGGGCCGGGATCAGGCCGGGATAGGTGGAGCGCCAGCTCTGCACATGGACGCGGGCCATGCCGTCGGCGTCCGACGCCTGCGCCTGGCGGATTGCGACCGTGGTGTCCGTCATCGACCGACCCTCCCGTGCAGCCATTATGGCAACAGTTTGGAGCGACGGCGCAGGAAGTCCAGCCGGAAAAATGGGCGGTGGCGGGGACCGGCGGAGAAGAAGGCTTCGGCCCGGCTGTTTCGGCTCGGCTGCTTCGGCCTGGTTGTCATCGCGCCGCAACAGGGGTAAACAGCCGGGACTTGTTTCGACGGGGTTCCGCACCGATCCTATCGGGCGGATGTCCCGCCAGTCCGTCCCAAGCGCCATGGCGGTGCCGCGGGCGGGGCTCCGGAGACCGGACACCGCATGTACTCCTCGCCTACGCTTTCCCGCTACATCGGGCGGCAGTTCATTTTCTGGTTCTGCCTGTTGATGGTGATCCTGCTCGCCATCGTGCTGTTGCTGGACACGGTCGAACTGCTGCGCCGCGCCGGCACCAAGCCCCACGTCACCTTCGGGCTGGTGGTGGAGATGGCCCTGCTGAAGCTGCCGGAGATCGGGCAGCAGATCTTTCCCTTCGTCATCCTGTTCGCGGGCATGTTCACCTTCTGGCGGCTGACGCGCAGCGCCGAACTGGTGGTCGCCCGCGCCGTCGGCGTGTCGGCCTGGCAGTTCCTGATGCCGGTGATGTTCGCCGCCGCCGCCATCGGCGTGGTGAAGGTCACCCTGGTCAATCCGGTCGGCGCCGTGTTCATCGCCAAGTACGACCAGTTGCAAGACCGCTATCTGAAGCTCCAGTCCAGCTCGCTGAACATCTCGCGTTCCGGCCTGTGGCTGCGACAGACCAACGAGACCGAGCAGTTCTTCATCCATGCCGAGCTGGTGAACCCGGCGACTTTCGAGCTGTCGAACGTCGTCGTCTTCCTGTTCGATGCCGACCAGAACTATCTCGCCCGGGTCGATGCCCCCAGCGCCGTGCTGAGGGAGCGCAAATGGGAGTTGCAGGACGCCATCCTCAACCGGGCCAAGAAGGATCCGGAGAAGCTGGACAGCTACACCATCCCGACCGAACTGGACATGGCCACCATCGAGGAGAGCTTCGCCCCGCCGGAGACCATCTCCTTCTGGGAACTGCCGCGCTTCATCCACACGCTGGAGACCACCGGCTTCCCGGCGGTGCGCCACCGGCTGCATTACCAGTCGCTGCTGGCCCAGCCCTTCCTGTTCCTGGCGATGGTGCTGTTCGCCGCCGCCTTCTCGCTGCGGCTGCCGCGGCGCGGCGGCACGATGGCGATGGTGACCGGCGGCGTGCTGACCGGATTCGTGCTGTTCGTGATGACCGACGTGGTTCGCACCTTCGGCATGTCGGAAACCATCCCCATCATCATGGCCGCCTGGAGCCCCGCCGGCATCAGCCTGCTGCTGGGCATCGCCGCCCTTCTGCATCTGGAGGATGGCTGATCCGGAGGACCCGGAAAGCGGGCAAGCCGGGGTAGGGCCATGCGCCGCAAAGGGGGTGGTTATCCCCGCCGGCCATAATTCCGCCCGCTTGGTCTCGCCCAGTTGTCCTTGCGCCTGCCCCGTACCGAATGGTCGGGTCGGATTCCGTTTGCAAGGGGCACCGGCCCCACCGTAATAACGGGCGACCCGTTTTTGGAGCTTGAGCACGATGTCGAGTTTGCGAGCCGTCCGGACCACCGTCGCCGTGGCGACCGCCTGCGCGCTTCTGGCCCTGCCCGCCGCGGCCCAATCCACCAAGGCGGCGGCCGGTGCGACGGCGCCGCAGCAGGGCGACCAGGGCGCGCGCCCGGCGCGGGCCCCGGGGTCGGAGGGCATCGCCGCGGTCGTGAATGACGAGGTCGTGTCCGTTTCAGACGTCAACGCCCGCATCCGCATGGCGCTGCTGAATGCCGGCGGCGCCGCCAATCCCGAGACGATCCAGCGGTTGACGCCGCAGGTGATGCGCCTGCTGATCGACGAGCGGTTGCAGATGCAGGAGGCCAAGCGCCAGGGCGTGACGGTGTCGGCATCGGAGATCGACGACGCCATCAAGCGCATCGCCGAACAGAACCGGATGAACAACCAGCAGCTTCAGGAGATGCTGAAGCGCCAGAATGTGCCGGTCTCCACGCTGAAGGACCAGATCAGGGCGCTGCTCGCCTGGCAGAAGGTGATGCAGCGCCGCATCCGTCAGGAGGTCGTCGTCGGCGAGGACGAGGTCGACGCGGCGATGGAGCGGCTGAAGGCCAACATCGGCAAGCCCGAATATCTGGTCGCCGAGATCTTCCTGGCCGTGGACAGCCCCGACCAGGATGACGAGGTGCGCCGCAACGCCGAGCGTCTGGTGGAGGAGGTCAAGCGTGGCGGCAATTTCGCGGCGCTCGCCCGCCAGTTCTCGCAGTCGGCGGGTGCCGCCTCCGGCGGCGACCTTGGCTGGGTGCGCAGCGGCGAGCTGTCGCCGGAAGTCGACAAGGCGCTGAGCGGCATGCGCGGTGGCCAGCTGTCGGCGCCGGTCCGCACCGCCACCGGCTACCACATTCTTCTGGTGCGCGGTCAGCGGCCCTTCGGCAGCAGCGGCGGCGAGGTGCCGATGCCCGCCGCCCAGCCGGCGGCGCCCCGTCCGCAGCCGCGGCCCGATCTGGCCAAGGCCACGGTCAACATGAAGCAGATCATCCTGCCCATCGAGTCCAAGGAGCAGGCCAAGGAGGTCAAGGAACAGGCCGAGAAGCTGCGCAAGTCGATCAAGAGCTGCGGCGACTTCCAGGCCCGCGCCAAGGAGACCGGCATGCCGGAATCGGGCGACATGGGCACCATGCGGGTCAAGGACATGGCGCCCGGCCTGCAGAACCTCGCGCTCGGCATCCCGTTGGGGCAGGCCAGCCCGGTCCTGATGAGCCCGGCCGCCGCGGTGATCCTGATCGTCTGCAAGCGCGACGTACCGATGATCCAGCCGCCGCCCGAGGCCCAGCCCGCGCCGCCGCCGCCCGCGCCGACTCCGATCCAGGAGGCCAAGCTGCCCGGCCGCGACGAGATCGAACGCGAGCTGGTCAACGAGCGGTCGGAGCTGCTGTCGCGCCGCTATCTGCGTGACCTGCGCCGCTCCGCCTTCGTCGAGACGCGTCTGTGACCGCCATCCCGCCGGACGATCCGCCGCTGGCCCTCACCATGGGGGAGCCGGCCGGCGTCGGTGGGGAGATCACGCTGAAGGCCTGGGCGGCCCGGCGGGAGGCCGGGGTGCCGCCCTTCATCGTGCTGGACGATCCGGAACGGCTGGCGGCGCTCGCCACCTCGCTCGGGCTGCCGGTTCCGGTCCGGGCGGTGTCGTCGCCGGGGGAGGGGGCCGCGCTGTTCGGGCATGCCCTGCCGGTCCTGCCGGTCCGGCTCGACCATCCGGTGCTGCCCGGACGGCCGGATCCCGCCAATGGCGCGGCGGTGATCGCCAGCATCGACCGGGCGGTCGCCCTGGTGCGGGCGGGGCGGGCCGCCGCCGTCGTCACCAACCCGATCCAGAAATCCGCGCTCTACGCCGCCGGCTTCCGTCATCCCGGCCACACCGAATATCTGGCCCATCTGGCCGGCTTGGCGGAGGAGCCGATCATGATGCTGGCCGCCGCCGACCTGCGGGTGGTGCCGGTGACCATCCATGTCTCGGTGCGTGACGCGGTGAACCAGCTCACCACCGCGGCCATCATCCATGCCGGCCGTGTCACCGCGGCCTCGCTGGCCCGTGACTTCGGCATCGACCGGCCCCGGCTGGCCGTTGCCGGCCTCAACCCCCATGCGGGGGAGGGCGGGGCGATGGGGCGCGAGGAGATCGACATCATCGGGCCCGCCGTCGACGCTCTGCGCGCCGACGGCATCGACGTCTGCGGTCCGCGCCCGCCCGACACCATGTTCCACGCCGCCGCCCGCCGCGGCTATGACGCCGCGCTGTGCATGTACCATGATCAGGCGCTGATCCCGGTGAAGACGGTGGATTTCGACGGCGGCGTCAACATCACGCTGGGTCTGCCCTTCGTCCGCACCTCGCCCGACCACGGCACGGCACTCGACATCGCGGGCAGCGGTGCCGCCAACCCGACCAGTCTGATCGCGGCGCTGAAGACCGCCGACCGGATGGCGCGGAACCGGCGGCGTCCGCCTTCCAACTGACCGGCCCACGGAAAAAGGGCCAGCCAAATGAAAAAGGAGCGCTGAAGCGCTCCTTTTTTCGTTGGCGGTTCGGACTTCTCAACCGCGGTCATCGGGATCATACAGGGTCGGGCCGTCCTGATGGTCGTGATGGGCGGATGATTGTTCGCGGTGATGGTGGGTGCGGGCGATGAAGGGCGCCAGCTCCTGCAACTCGATGAAATTGTCGGCCTGGCGGCGCAACTCGTCCGCCACCATTGGCGGCTGGGAACGCACGGTGCTGACCACGCTGAAGCGAACGCCCTTGCGCTGGACCGCCTCCACCAGCCGGCGGAAGTCGCCGTCGCCGGAGAACAGCAGGATGTGGTCGACATGGTCGGCCATCTCCATCACGTCGATGGCCAGTTCGATGTCCATGTTGCCCTTGATCTTGCGCCGGCCGGACGCGTCGGTGAACTCCTTGGTCGGCTTGGTCACCATGGTGTAGCCGTTGTAGTCCAGCCAATCGACCAAAGGGCGGATCGGAGAATATTCCTGATCCTCGACGAGTGCCGTGTAATAGAAGGCGCGGACAAGGCGGCCTTCGCCCGCGAAACCATCGCGCAACCTTTTGTAGTCAATATCGAAACCTAATGAACGCGCTGCGGCATATAGATTGGCGCCATCTATAAAAAGGGCGAGACGCTCTTCTTTATAAAACAACTTGCTGACATCGCGCGGTAAAGTCGAATTGCGCTCCAATGCGATAATCCTTCCATCATTGCTTGTGGAAAATGTGGGAAACCGGCGCAAAAGCTTGCGTTCCAATTTTGAAATTTAGTGTATCGGACCCGAACATACAAGGGGGCGGCACCTGCGGACTTCCCCTGATTGGCGCCCGTCCTGGATGAAAAACTCCATATGAGTTCCTTTGACGCAATGCAGCAGCGCTGTGGTTGGCGCTTGCACCTATCGGACCACATCCATATAGTCTAGAGCCTCCTATGAATCCGGAGTTCGTTTGGCATGGCCCGCGTTACCGTTGAAGATTGCGTCCTGAAGGTTCCGAACCGTTTCGAGCTGGTCATGATGGCCGCCCAGCGCGCCCGCGAGGTCGCGAGCGGCGCTCCGCTGTCGATCGACCGCGACAACGACAAGAATCCGGTCGTGGCGCTCCGCGAGATCGCGGATGAGACGGTTTCGCTGGACTATCTGAAGAACGCCCTGATCAAGGGCCACCAGAAGCATGTCGAGCCGGATGAGCCGGAGGATGAGATCGTCGAGCTGATGGCCGGCGAGAATGATTGGGCCGCCCGCGGCAACGCGTCGCTGGGCGACGAGGACGGCATGAGTGAAAGCGACGGCGAGGAGCTGAGCGAGGACGACGACGTCGCCGCCGACATGGATGCCGAGCCGGGCGCCGGGTTCGCCATGACCGAGGATCCCGACGGAGACCTCTGATTCTGGACAACGACCGCAGGACCCTGGGAGGGCGCGACGCCCTCTCGCCGAAACAAGGGTTGGGGGGCGTCCTGCTCCCCTTCGGTTCGCTCAGGACCGCCACGCACATTTTTGAGGCGCCGCGCGCGCCGGGTCGGGCCGCATGATCCGGCAGTATGAGCTTGTCGAGCGCGTCAAGGCGTATGATCCCTCGGCCGACGAGGATCTGCTCAACCGCGCCTATGTCTTCTCGATGAAGGCGCACGGATCGCAGACGCGCGCGTCGGGCGATCCCTATTTCCTCCATCCGCTGGAGGTCGCCGGCATCCTGACCCAGATGAAGCTGGACGCCGGCACCATCGCCACGGCGCTGCTTCACGACACGGTCGAGGACACCGTCGCCACGCTCGAGGACATCGAGCGGGTGTTCGGCAAGGAGATCGCCCGGCTGGTCGATGGCGTCACCAAGCTGTCGCGGCTGGAGTTGAACAGCGAACAGGCCAAGCAGGCGGAGAATTTCCGCAAGCTGGTGCTGGCGATGTCGGAGGACATCCGCGTCCTGTTGGTGAAGCTGGCCGACCGGCTTCACAACATGCGCACGCTGTTCCACCTGAAGAAGCCGGAAAAGCGCCGCCGCATCGCCCGTGAAACCATCGAGATCTACTCGCCCTTGGCCGAGCGCATCGGCATGCACAAGATCAAGGACGAGCTGGACGATCTCGCCTTCGCCGAACTGAATCCGGACGCCCGCGACAGCATCCTGGCCCAGCTGGCCCGCCTGCGCAGCGAGGGGGAGAACCGCGTCCAGACCATCATCACCGAACTGCGCGCCCTGCTGGCGGCCGAGGGTCTGCCGGACGCGACGGTGTCGGGGCGTGAGAAGTCGGCCTATTCGATCTGGCGCAAGCTGCAACGCAAGAATGTCAGCTTCGAGCAGCTCTCCGACATCATGGCCTTCCGCATCACGGTCGGCTCGGTCGGCGAATGCTATCAGGCGCTGGGTCTGGTCCACGCGCATTACCCGGTCGTGCCGGGGCGCTTCAAGGACTACATCTCGACGCCGAAGCCCAACGGTTACCGCAGTCTGCACACCGGCGTCATCGGTCCCGGCCGCAACCGGATCGAGGTGCAGATCCGCACCCAGGACATGCACGAGATCGCCGAGCTGGGTGTGGCCGCCCACTGGGCCTACAAGCAGGACCACCAGCCGCGCCCGAACGGCGGCGAATACCGCTGGCTGCGCGAACTGCTGGACATCCTGGAACACGCGCAGAAGCCGGAAGAATTCCTGGAACACACCAAACTGGAGCTGTTCCAGGACCAGGTCTTCTGCTTTACCCCCAAGGGCGACCTGATCGCGTTGCCGCGCGGGGCGACGCCGGTTGATTTCGCCTATGCCGTCCATTCACAGGTCGGCGACCATTGCGTCGGTGCCAAGATCAACGGCCGCATGCTGCCGCTGCGCACCCAGTTGCAGAACGGCGATCAGGTCGACATCGTCACCTCCAAGGCGCAGACGCCGGTTCCCGGCTGGGAACGCTTCGTCGTCACCGGCAAGGCCCGCGCCCGCATCCGCAAGTTCCTGCGCACCCAGCAGCGCGCCCAATATATGGAACTGGGCCGCGGCATGCTGATGCGGCAGTTCAAGGCGGAAGGTTACGAGTTCGCCGAGAAGGCGCTGGAAAACGTCATCAAGATTTTCCAGCAGCCGACCGTCGACGACCTGATGGCGGGTGTCGGTTCCGGCCTGCATTCGGTGCGCGAGGTCTTCCACGCCGTCTTCCCCGGCCACAAGGCCCAGGCCGCCCCCGCCGTCCGCGAGACGGACGAGAGCGCGCCCAAGCCCAAGGCGAAGGCGCGCAAGGAATCGGCCCTGCCGATCCGCGGCCTGATCCCCGGCATGGCGGTCCATTACGCCCGCTGCTGCCACCCGCTGCCCGGCGACCGCATCGTCGGCATCGTCACCACCGGCAAGGGGGTGACGATCCACACCATCGATTGCGAGACGCTGGAAAGCTTCCACGAATCGCCGGAACGTTGGATCGATGTGTCGTGGGAGACCGGTCCGGATTCGCCCGAGGAGCATGTCGGCCGCATCAGCGTCGTCATCGCCAATGAACAGGGCGCGCTCGGCACGTTGTTCACGGTGATCGGCAAGAACCAGGGCAACGTCATCCACCAGAAGATCACGAACCGCAGCACCGACTATTTCGAGCTGCTGATCGATATCGACGTCAAGGATGCCAAGCACCTGACCAACATCATGGCCGCCCTGCGCGCCACCCCGGCCATCCATTCGGTGGAGCGGGCGCGGGGACGGTAAATTCCCTGTCATCCGTGGCCCTGTCGGTCGGTTCGGCGTGACGGAACGCCGGTGCGCCGCTATATAGACGGAATCGCTCCCGCCCGATCCGGCGGGTGGCGACGCTTTGGAGTCCATGCATGTCCCGCTTCCCGCGCCTCGGCGTGAACATCGACCATGTGGCGACCGTCCGCAATGCGCGCGGCGGGGCGCATCCCGACCCCGTGCGCGCGGCGCGTCTCGCCATCGAGGCCGGGGCCGACGGCATCACAGCCCATCTGCGCGAGGACCGGCGCCACATCGTCGATCGCGACATCGAGCGGCTGATGGCCGAGATCGACCGCCCGCTGAATTTCGAGATGGCCGCGACCGACGAGATGCTGGCCATCGCGCTCCGCCACAAGCCGCACGCCGCCTGCCTCGTCCCGGAAAAGCGCACCGAGGTGACGACCGAGGGCGGGCTCGACGTCGTCGGCCAGTATGACCAACTCGTGCGCCGGGTCGGCGATCTCGGCGCCGCCGGCATCCGCGTGTCGCTGTTCATCGATCCCGAACCGGCCCAGCTCGATGCCGCCAAGCGTCTCGGCGCCCCGGTGGTCGAACTGCACACCGGCGCCTATTGCGACGCCCATACCAACCCCCAGGGGGCGGCCGAGCGTGAGGCGGAACTGGCGCGCATCGTCCGCGCCGCCGCCCATGCCGAGGCCATCGGGCTGGAATGCCATGCCGGCCACGGGTTGAGCTATGACAGCGTCGGCCCGGTGGCGGCGATCCCGACCATCGTCGAGCTGAACATCGGCCATTTCCTGATTGGCGAGGCGATCTTCGTCGGGCTGACCAACGCCATCGCCCGCATGCGCAAGGCGATGGACACGGCGCGGGCGGCCGCGCTCCGGCCCGATGCGGCATCCCTATGATGATGTCCGGCACCATCCTCGGCATCGGCAACGACCTGATCGACATCAGACGGGTCGAGAAGTCGCTGGAGCGCTTCGGACAGCGCTTCATCGACCGCATCTTCACCGACGTCGAGCAGGCCAAGTCCGAGCGCCGCGCCGGCTCCGCCGCGAAGAACAACGCCCGCGCCTCGACCTACGCCAAACGCTTCGCCGCCAAGGAGGCCTGCTCCAAGGCGCTCGGCACCGGCTTCCGCGACGGGGTGTTCTGGCGTGACATGGGGGTGGTGAACCTGCCGTCCGGCCAGCCGACCATGCGGCTGACCGGCGGCGCGCTCGCCCGGCTGGAGGCGATCACGCCCCCGGGCATGCGCGCCCGCATCCATGTGACGCTGACCGACGAATATCCGATGGCCGAGGCCTTCGTCGTGATCAGCGCCGAACCGATCGATCCCGCAACGCCCACCAGGACGGCGACCCCAGAATGACCTTTCAGAAAGAAACGGCGTCCGACGCCAAGACCAAGGACTCCGGGTTCGCCGAAACCGTCAAGACGGTGATCTTCGCCGTGCTGATCGCCTTCGGCGTGCGGACCTTCGCCTTCGAGCCGTTCAACATCCCGTCTGGATCGATGATCCCGACCCTGCTGATCGGCGACTACCTGTTCGTGTCGAAATACAGCTACGGCTACAGCAAATACACGGTCGGCTTCGGCCTGCCTCTGTTCGAGGGCCGCATCCTCGGCTCCATGCCCGAGCGTGGCGATGTCGCCGTGTTCAAGCTGCCGCGCGACAACAAGACCGACTATATCAAGCGCGTGATCGGCCTGCCCGGCGATAGCGTGCAGATGATCGGCGGCATCCTTCACATCAACGGCCAGCCGGTGAAGCGCGAGCGGATCGAGGATTACGTCACCACGGATTCGCTGGGTCGCAGCATCCGCACCGCGCAGTTCATCGAAACGCTGCCCAACGGCCGCACCCATCGCATCATCGAGGAGTCGGACAACGGCCCGCTCGACAACACGCCGGTGTTCAAGGTGCCGGAAGGTCATCTGTTCATGATGGGCGACAACCGCGACAACTCGCTCGACAGCCGCGTGCCGTCGCAGGTCGGTTTCGTTCCCGTCGAGAATCTGGTCGGCCGGGCCGAATTCCTGTTCTTCTCGCTCGACGAGGGCACCCGCTTCTACGAGATCTGGCGCTGGCCGCTCGATCTGCGCTTCAGCCGCCTGTTCAACGGAGTCCGGTAAGTGTCCACCGCAACCAAGGTGCCCGCCGAGGCGGGCACCGGCTCCGAATTCGGAAATGACGCTGCCGTCCAGTCCGCGGATGTCGCGGGGCTGGCCCGTGCGCTGGGTCATGAGTTTTCCAATCCGACGCTTCTGTGCGATGCCGTGACCCATCCCAGCCTGATGGGGTTGGAGCGCACCGGCCGGAAGGGGCACAAGGGACCGGGCATCGCTTATGAGCGGCTGGAGTTCCTGGGCGACCGCGTCGTCGGGCTTGTCGTGGCGCAATGGCTGCTGGAACGTTATCCCGACGAACGCGAAGGAGCGCTGGCCAAGCGGCATGCGGCGCTGGTGCGCCGGGAATCGCTGGGCCGCGTCGCCGACGCCATCGGCCTGGGCGCTTATCTGCGCCTGTCGCCGGCGGAGGCGCAGAGCGGCGGCCGCGAGAACCGCACCATCCTGGGCGACGCCTGCGAGGCGGTGCTGGGCGCCATGTATCTCGACGGCGGGCTGGAGCCGGTGACGCGCTTCGTCCGCCAGGCGCTGGCCGGCGAGATCGACAAGGCGACGCCGCCGCCGCTCGACAGCAAGACGACCTTGCAGGAATGGGCGCAGGGGCGCGGCAAGCCGCTGCCCCGCTATGAATTGACCGAACGCAGCGGCCCGGCGCACGAGCCGCTGTTCGTGGTCGCGGTGCATGTCGCGGGCATGGATCCGGTTTCCGGTTCCGGCTCGTCCAAGCGCATCGCGGAGAAGAAGGCGGCCAGCGCGTTGCTGCGCCAGGTGGGAGTGCAAGTCGATGACTGACGGTCGCGACGACATCGACAAGATGAAGACCGGAACGCCCGGTTCCGAAGCCGTGGAGACCCCTGAGTCCGTGACGGACGGCCAGGGGCCGGACCATGAGGAGGGCGAGGTCGAAGGAGAGGACGCCGAGGACGGCGACTTCGCCGACGAAGAGTATGAGGACGAGGACTATGAGGATGGGGATTTCGACGATGAGGATGCCCCGCGCGGGCAGCCCATCTCGGTCCTGCCGCCTCTGCCGGCCATGCCCGATCATCCGCGCTGCGGCTTCATCGCCCTGGTCGGCGCGCCGAACGCCGGCAAGTCGACCCTGCTGAACGCGATGATCGGCAGCAAGGTGTCGATCGTCAGCCCGAAGGTGCAGACCACGCGCACCCGCGTGCTGGGCATCACCATCCAGGGCGACGCCCAGATGATCTTCGTCGACACCCCCGGCATCTTCAAGCCGAAGCGCCGGCTGGACCGCGCCATGGTGGCGGCGGCCTGGCAGGGGGCGGAGGATGCCGACGTCATCGGCGTGCTGTATGACGTGTCGCGCCGTTCCATCGACGAGGACACCCGCAGCATCGTCGCCCGGCTGAAGGAGCAGGGGCGCGAGGCGATCCTCATCCTGAACAAGATCGATCTGGTGAAGCGCGACGTCCTGTTGGGCATCGCCGACGCCTTCCGGCAGGAGGGCATCTTCTCCGACATCTTCATGGTGTCGGCCTTCACCGAGGACGGTGTCGGCGATCTGAAGCAGTTCCTGGCCGACCGCCTGCCGGAGGGGCCGTGGCATTTCCCGGAGGACCAGATCTCCGACATGCCGATGCGCCTGCTGGCGGCGGAGATCACCCGCGAGAAGCTGTTCCTGCAACTTCACCAGGAGCTCCCCTATTCCGCCACGGTCGAGACCGAGGTTTGGGAGGAGTTCGACGACGGCTCCGTCAAGATCTCGCAGGTCATCTTCGTGCAGCGTGAGAGCCAGAAGGCCATCGTGCTGGGCAAGGGGGGCCAGCGGATCAAAGCGCTGGGATCCGCCGCGCGGACCGAACTGACGGAGATGCTGGAACGCCGCGTCCACCTGATCCTGTTCGTGAAGGTGCGCGAAGGCTGGGTCGACGATCCCGAACGCTATTCGGCCTGGGGGTTGGATTTCGGGGCTTCCTGAACGATCGTTCGGGCGCCATCGATGACAAAGGCCCTTTCCCGCAGGGGAAAGGGCCTTTCCATTTGATCCGGCTTTTTTGAAGCCTCAGGCGGCCAGCAGGCGCAGATGGCCGTCGAAATCGTCGAGAGCCCGCATCAGGTCCATCATCGCCTGGTCGGCCTGTGCCCGTGCGAAGGGCCAAGCGTCGTCGTCGGCCATGTGGGCGGCTTCGATCCGGGCGATGGCGCGGTTGTTCAGGCCGCGGAGACGGTCAAGCGTGCGCTCCCACGTCTCCCGCCGGTCGCTGTCCGCACGCTCCACCATGGATCGCAGGGTTTCCATGCGGTCGGTTGCGCGCAACACAAGGTCACGGCTCAGCGTGTCGAAGGCTTGCCGGTTGCGGCGGCTCATGAATTGTCCTCCTTTGATCCTCAACCGTTTTTTGACCACTCGGCCGGTCGGCAGGATAACCGCGCGCCGATACCGCGAAAACGCACCGGAAGCGCAGTCGGCACGACCCGTGTGGGAGACGCCGCCGTTTTTCCGATACGATTGAGCAGTTGCGGTAATTGCCGTCCGAATCCAAATCCCGCCGGGTCGCCCAGACCCATCAAGGACAAGGCAAACCCGGTGGCCAAGGAAGTCTTCCCGGTTGGATTGCGTTTCCTCCTGGACCGGTTTCATCCGGCCCGTTGGCGATTTTATACGCCGCCATTTTGACGGCGTTCTTTTGTTTTAGTGACGCTTTTGTGCCGTAATGGCGGGGCCGGGTCAATCCGCCCAAAAATCATAGACGGCGCGCAATCTGTCGCAGCCTAAAGGATAGGTTGTAGAGCCGATGCCGGGCTGAAAGTCGGAAGTGGTAGGGCTTGCGGTGGAGCCGGCCACCCGGCGCCGCCTATTCGGCTGCGATGGCGTAGGCGGAAATGGCTTCGGCATTCGCCGCTTCCGGGGCCGGGCCGCCGCGGCAGGGAGCCGGAACGGCGCCCGTGGCGGCGGTGGCGGCCTGCTGGACCATGGTGGCGCGATACTCGCTGACCATGCTGCGCATCGTCGGCACGCATTTGCCGCATTGGACCTGACAATCGTGATGGCGGAACACCGAGGCCGGGGTTGTGGCGCCTTGATCCAGCGCGGCCTTGACCTTCTTGTCGTTCAACGCGTGGCAGATGCAGACGTACATAAGCCCTCGGTGACGGTTTGGTTTCAGAAGATTGTCCCGGCTTCAGCAATAGCTGAGAGTGAGAATCGTTGTCAACGGTCCTGTTGCGAACCAATCGCATATGGGGCGATTCGAGACGTTATGTCACAGCCCCTTTCGCGTCATGGCGAAAGGGCGGCATCGCATCCTTGCGCTTGCAATCGCCGGCCGGCGGCGGTAGCCCGTGGGTCATGGATGACAGCACCCCCCAAAACGCTCCCGACACCGCACCGCAGGCCTCCGCCGGCGCCGTGGTGACCCCGCTCGGCCAGACGGTCTATCTGGCGGCGGACGGCTTCCTCGACGATCTGGTGGCGGAACTGGGGGATGTCGCCTCGGTCGACGGCCGGCTGGTCTTCGTCGACGGCCCGGCGCGCCCGGCCGCCTGGGCACAGAACATCTGGCATGACCCGGTGCGCATCGAGTTCCCCTCCATCAAGGGGGGCGCCAAGGCGCTGCGCGGGATTCAGCGCAACTGGGCGCTGTGGTCGCAGCGCCATCACCGCCGCGCCGCCCTGATCCAGGAGAATCTGCCCCATGTGTCGGCCAAGCCGGTGGTGTTTCCGTCGCCGCTGCCGACGGCGCCGCTGGGTTCCTGGACGCTGACCGACGAGTCCACGATCATCGCCGCCGCGCGCTGCTCCAACCCCTTCCGCAACGGCGAGGTCACCTTCGTCGAGAACCGCACGGCGCCCCCCAACCGCGCCTATCTGAAGCTGTGGGAGGCGCTGACCCTGTTCGGCGAGCAGCCGGGACCGGGCGACCGCTGTCTCGACCTCGGCGCCTGTCCCGGCGGATGGACCTGGGTGCTGCATGAGTTGGGCGCATCGGTGGTCAGTGTCGACAAGGCGCCGCTCGACCCCGCCATCGCCGCTCTGCCGCGGGTGGAAATCCGTCAGGAAAGCGCCTTCGGGCTGAAGCCGGCGGCGGTCGGGCCGGTCGACTGGCTGTGCTGCGACGTGATCTGTTATCCGACCCGGCTTCTGCGGCTGGTGACCGAGTGGATGGAGAGCGGACTGGCCAAGCGTTTCATCTGCACGCTGAAGTTCCAGGCCGAGACCGACCATGAGACCGCCCGCGCCTTCGCCGCGATCCCAGGCGGCCGGGTGCTGCATCTGCACCACAACAAGCATGAACTGACCTGGATGTGGCCAAGTTATTGATAAGTAAAGGAAATTGACGATTTTTCGGGTCGATTTCGCAGTGTGCAGAAGGTGTGCAAACACAAGATATGGTGAAGATGATCCATATCTTGTGTCGTGTGCTTTCAGGGAGCGTGGGGAGGCTTTGCGACTCGGCGACGGTAAGGCGCAATGGGGAGGCGTGTTCCGCTGCCCGTAAGGGGAAGGCACGGTCAGCGATAGGCTGCTGTGCGTCCCACGTCATCAGAACCGGCGATTGCCCACCGCTGCAACGCGCTTGGCTACTGGCACGAATGCTGATTCCGGGGTGGACGGCGGCAGTGTGATACATGACATTCCGCATTCAGGCTGCGGAGTTGCGCGGGATACTTGGCGCGCTTCTCGAACTCAGGTAAGAACAGAGCATGAATGAAACTGTGCGCGCCGGGCTAGACGGAAGGGCGGTTGCGAACTTCGTCCTCGACTTCTGCGAGGCGCGGGGCCGCAAGGTAACAAATCTTGCGTTGCAGAAGATTGTCTATTTCTGCCACGTCTGGTCGCTCATCATGCTGGACCGTCCGCTGGTCAAGCATCAGTTCGAAGCGTGGCAGTATGGTCCGGTTCTGCAATACCTCTACCGCCAATTCAAGGCGTTTGACCGGCGGCCAATAGAGGGCCGTGCGACCGAAATCGACCCCGCCACCGGAGCAAACCGCGTCGTTACCTACCGATTCGACGATGACACCGAACATATGCTACAAGAGATTGTTGATTTCTACAGCCGCATCAGTGCGGGCGATCTTGTGGAACTGAGTCACGCAGCGGGAAGCCCTTGGGATCAGGTCTGGAACCACAAGGAGAGTGTCAACCCCGGCATGAAGATTGGCAACGACCAGATTGTCGCGTATTATTCGAAGGTTCCCCCGCCTTTCCCAATACAGTAGCAAGGGGCCTTGATGGCGAAGCTCAGAATTCCGTCCTTACAGCACCTCGCTCGGAATTGGCGGAGGACGCCGGAGGGTGTGAAGCGTTCGTTGGTCGCCGTCGCCAAGAACCCACCAAATTTCAGCTACAGCCCACTCTTCGGCGCGATTCGCGACATGCTGGTGTTCGGCACGAGCTACGAGCAAATTGTTGAAGGCATCAAGAGGCACGTCAAAAGAGAAGATGTTCGCGACAACCTTCTCAGTATTTTGCCGCTCATCCGCGATCATTTCGACGGCGTAGCTCCGAGTTTCGTGCAATCAGTCGAACGTCGGTTTTACCCGGTTGGTCGTGACCTTCTGGTCCCGTTCGATCCGCCACTGATATATGGTGTTGGTGGTCAAATACATTTCCCATGGTTTAGCTTCTGGCGCAGCAATCCGCTCGCGAACGAATCGCTGGCGCTGTTCGTGACAATGGTCGAAGAACTGCTGCTGCAAGACCCTGACCTTGATGCCGCCAAATTCACCATCCTTGATTTCAGCGCGCCAAAGCCGAAGCTGCCGCGCGTTCTGACAATCTTGGATGCCCGCGATATCCCCCGCGTGTCGCCGGAGCGGAAAGCCGAAATGTTGGCGGTTTTCGTTGAAGGCTATCGGCTAGCCGAAGCCGAGCTTGCCGCCAGCCCTGCACCGCCACCGAAAGGGAAGCGGCCCGATTCGGGGCACATGGACGATCACCCCGACCTGTTCAAGCGATAGTGACCGCCGCCGCGTGTGTCTGTTCTTCGTGGCTTGGTCACGACGCACCCCCGAGGCTGCCGGGAAGGTCCGCGAGCGCCACGTCGATCCGGGCGGAACGGACCGGGTAGGGGTGATGGTCGGCGGCCGTCAGACCGCTGGCGCCGACGGCCAGATCGAAATGCCAGCGCCGCCACCCCTCGTTCACCATAGCGTCGCTTTCCCACATGGCGACCAGGGGACAATAGAAACCGGCGATCAGGGCCAACCGGGGAAGGCTGACATCAATCGGGGTGCGCCATTCCTCATCCAGCAGCGCCACCACGAAGCGGACGCCCTCGGCGGCGGGCAGCACATGCAGTTCGGTGTAGTCGCCCTCGCGGTCGATGGTCAGCCGGGGATAGCCACCGTCGAGCACCCGTTCCAGCCAAGGCGTGATGTCCGGGATCGGGTCCCATGTGTTGCTGACCTCGAAGATGACGCTCTGCCCGCCCGCCGCGATGGTGATTGGCATCCAGAAGGCGGCAGGAACCTCGTAGCGCACATCGATGCAGTCCACCGGCAGAGGCGTGCCCGGAAAGGACGCCACCGCCTCGCCCGGCGCCCGCCAGCCGTCGATGGCGGGGTCGAAACTCCAGCCGAGATGCATCGCCATCTCGTCGAGGATGAAGTCAGGCAAGGACATGGGGCCGCGTCGCAGGAACGGCGCAATCTCCACCACCTCGGCCGCAATGCCCTCGGCGAAGAGTGCGGCGGTCAGCGCCGCACGGTCGCCGCGATGGTCGCGTAGGAACCACCCCTCCCGTCCGGCGGGACGAACGCCATAGAGGCCGCCCGGCGCGTCCTCAGCGGCGTCCTCGGTATTCTTCTGGTCCATCGCCTCGCTCCACCGAGAACACCTTCATCACGTCGAACCCGGCGGCGCCCGCCTCGGGCGCTACCACAAACAAACCCCTTTTTCCAATAGCTTGCAGCAGACCCGAGCGCGCTCTTGACCCAAACCTTTGATCCATTACGCGGGGCCGTGCTGGGGGTGCAAGGTCTGGTGCCGGGCGGTTGCCTCAGCGCACGGCACCTTCCTTGATTCACCGCACCGTGGCGTGGTCGGCGTCAGGAATTGGCAAGTGACGGGGAAAACTCATGGTTACAGTAGCGGCACACCACGGCCGCCGCTTTGATCGTTTCAGCACAGCGCGGGCAAACCTTGGTGTCGTCGGTAGGCGGTGCTGGAGGATGAACATCGGCGGCGGGACGGACTTCCCTCGCCGACGCCATCGCCTTCTCGATGGCGCTGCGAATTCCAGAGAGCGCGGCACGATCCGTCGAGGTAAGGGCTTGGCGGTCACCAGACGCAGTTGCAAGGGTAAGGGCGTATTCGGGAGGGCGTTTTGAATGCTGGACAGCAGGAATGCACAGCAACGCCCCCACCAACATCATGCCAAGGCTCATGCCTCCGCCTCCCCCCAGCGCGGCAAATAGCCCAAGGACCAGCAATCCGCCTCCGATGAACGCCAGAAGTGCAGCCCCGCCACCGCCGGACTTCGGGATTTCTGCAATTCGCACCGAACCAATGGACTGCACCGCATAGGTGGTGCCCGCGATTTCAACGAGCGTGGTTGTCACGCGAGTGCCGCCGGAGGAGTAGATAACATCAGTCTTGTTCATCAAAACACCCTCGACATAACGGTGTATGCGATAAAACAAAATCGCCTCAAAGGCGCGCTTGCGACAACCTAATTGAATCCTCTCCCTTTTGTCCACGGATGCCGAGCAGAACCAACGGGTTCAAGGTCCGGTCAAGTTCCGGGTTTGACAGATTGGCACACCTACCTTGATGGCTTTTTGCTGGTTCAAATTGGGTATGGGTCTACTGAACCAGCCGGAAGACGGTTCAACAAATACCTGTTGACCAACCAAAATGAACCGCTATTATATGAACCATCCAAAGTGAACCGGATGGCGATACCATGTTCGTTCGAGCTTACCTCCGAGCCAGCACCACCGAGCAAGACGCGACCCGCGCCCGCGAGCAAATTGCCGCGTTCGCGGCCGAACGCGGCCTGACCATCGCCGCCACTTACGTGGAGAACGAGTCGGGCGCGACGCTCGCCCGACCCGAGCTATTTCGCCTACTGGCCGATAGCCAGCCCGGCGACCTGATTCTGGTCGAACAGGTAGATCGACTCAGCAGGCTGACCGCCGCCGACTGGACCCGGCTTCGCGCAGAACTCGACCAACGACAAATCCGGGTGGTGGCGCTCGACCTCCCTACGTCGTGGATGTTGGCCGCCCCAACGGACGAATTTACAGCCCGCATGTTTTCGGCGGTGAACAGCATGATGTTGGACGTGCTCGCCGCCGTAGCCCGAAAGGATTACGAAGACCGCCGTCGCCGCCAAGCGCAGGGACAGGCGAAGGCCAAGGAAGCGGGTCTATACCGTGGTCGCCCGGCCGACGAGAAGCGCAACGCCGGGATCGCGGCGATGCTCGCCAAGGGGCTGACCTACAGCCAAATCCAGGCCACGACCGGCGCCAGCCGCGCGACCATCGCGAAGATCGCGAAGAAGGCCATAGTGGAGGCGGGCAAGTGAAGGTCTTTCACGAATCCCTGCCGGTGGAACTCGTGTTGGTGGCGACCAACTCTATGGCTGAGGTGCTCGACGATGACGCAGCAACGTGGCACGAACAGCATGCCCTGCTGATCGCGATGCTCCGCGAATGCCTTGCGCTCGGCGCCGACCGTCTTGAGTTGAACTGGGACGCCCGGCACCACCTCGACTGCTACGTCAGCGCCGGATTACTGGACGGGCACCACGGCGTGTCATGATTGGCGCACTGTTGCATATAAAGCACGTTTTACCGGTAAAATGGCGGGCCAGTCGAATGGTGGTGCCAAGCTCTGCTGACCCGGCGGCTTGCCGACCAACTGGCCGTCAGCAAACTCGACCTGACTGCCGCCACCATGGCCGACGACGACACCAAGCGGGCCGTGATCGTGGCCGCCCTCGGACTGGCGCGCCGCCGAACACACGCGCGGCCTTCAGGTGGACTTCACCATATGCTTGCCGATCACGACACCATCGGCCGACTGGCTGACAAGCCAATTTCCGCGAAGAGTGGTGGTGCCGATCCGCCGCCCATCGGCATCGAAGTGGATGACCTCATTTCCTGTCCGGCGGGACCACCCCGCCAACCGTCCCGTGGCTGTGAAATGGGCGACCTCACCGACGCCGCCGGGCAGGACGACGACGGCCATGCCGATACGCGCGGCGGCTTCGCGGATGACTAACTTCCAAGCGTCCCGATCTTCGGCGATAGCCGCGTTGAACTCAGCCGCCGCGAGGCTTTTTCTCGTCCGGGCTGCGGCCAATTTCGCTGCCTTCAGGGCGGGTGGGGCGCTACTCGACATCGCCGCTCGGATCGATGAATCGGCGGCTTTGTTTGCCCGCATGCGCCGTTCCAGCGCAGCCCTCCGCCGATCCGCTTCCTTCGCCGGATCGGCGCGTTCCGACGCCTCGACCAGCGCGAGCACTTGTTCGATGAACTCGTCATTACAAAGCCCAAGGTCGTCAGCGTGCATCGGTAGCCACCCGGTTTGCGATTTCGACGGCCAGCGCCGCGCGTAGGTCACGCAGGACTGGGACTACCCGTGCGGCGGCCAGCGCATCCAACCGGGCCGCCAGCCGCAGCAGGGCGACCAACGAGGCGCGCCGTGGGCCAGCGCCAGAGCGGGTATAACCGGGCTTTTGGGACAGCCATACCACGTCGAATTCAGTGCGATTCTTCACCGCGCCGAGGTCGTCGCGAAGGACTCGGCAAACAGTCTTGAGGTTCATGGGGTCTCCGTGTGCAAGGAAATTTGGTATCTCGACTAAATATTTATCGACGGAGAGTTTCGTCCGCGTGTAAACTTGCGAGGTAAATGACGAAATGGAACGAAACGAATTGACGGAACTTGGACTGATGCGGGTCGCCGCAAGCGGGGTAGCCGTTTTCGATGCTCTTTACATCGACAATAGCCTGATGACTTCAGAGTTGGTGAAACGCGAGTTCATGCTAGCGCCGGGTGAAGATCGGCAAAATTGGGTCTTCCACGGCGTCCACGTTGCAGCGACACGCTCGATTTCCCAGCGCCGGTTGGTGAAATACGAGTTCATCAGCGGCAACGACGGATGGAAGATGCTGTTCGACGGCCGACTGGATCGCGCCGGTAACTCGACGCTCGACGCTCGGCGGTCGCGAATCACGTGGGTTTCCGACCACAAGTGCGACCGAAAGGACAAAGGTCAGCAGGCCAGGGTCGAACTCAACAACTGGTTGGCCGCTGCGCTCGGCGACAACGAAACAGAGTAACAGCAGAAGTTTTACATAGCTCGCCAGGGGTTATTCGCGGCCGACCCCAGCCGCAAAACGCGACCGGAGCTAAACGGCACGACCGGCTCGCATGAGTGAAGGCGACACGAACGGGCGGACTTGTTGGTGGGTATGCTTGAAAGCCCCTGGACAAGTAACGGCTCCCGCGACCGCGAACAATGGTCGGAACGGCTTGACAAAGACGGTGGTAAGAACGTTGCGATGTTCTCCACCGGCCTCGGCGCGGTCCTTCCGTCGCTGCGTTCCGGGGCGCTTCGCTGTTCATGTATTTGGACCGCGATAACCGATGCTGCAAATTGCAGAGAGATGGGCTACGGGTCAGGTCACGGGTATCCGCCTGACAACATTACCGGGCTGACGGAACTTCGACACCGATGAACTCCTCTCCCTTTGGCCGCGCATACGTGTCGCGGCCAGGGGGGGAGAAATAGGCATCTTCTCCCGATGTCCCGGCCAATAATTCTTCAAGATCAATGTTCGCCGGAAGGCGAACGCGGCAAGGTTTCTGTGGGCGAAGCGAGCGGAACGCGAGTGAAGACCGCAGAAACCGCAGGTGCGGACGCCACGTCGCGCTTGGCGCGACGTGGAAACCCTGTCAGAATTGCCAGATAAAGGGCATGGGCTGATCTTTCGCCGATCTGGCCGTGTTTTGCTGGTCGTATTGCTCTGCGACTTGGCGAAGCCCCACGGTGACCTTGAAGGGTTCCTCGGCACCTCGGCGAAGCAAAGCAAGCTCTACGCGGTCGGCTGTGATGAACGAGAATGGTGGCGACCTGTCCATGTCGCCCGATACCTGTGAGGCAGGCCATCGGCGCCGGACCACCCGCGTAACCTCTTGTCGGTCAAGCCGGTCATGCAGCACCACCAGCCATGCCGCGTCGCCAACCACCACGCCACCGAAGCCCACGTCCAGCCACCTGCGGGACTTGGCCGATTCCCCATCGCGAACATCGCGAAGCGACCGACGCAGTGTTTTCACGGCGTTTTGCAGGCCGCCGGGCTGGTGAGGTAGCGGCACCACGACCAAGCTGCGCTGCGCCATCCCATGGCCCCACCGGCAGCATGCCCGCCAAGCTCTGTTTTGATGGGTTCGACCACACCAGCAGCACCCCGCCGACCCACAGCGCCAAGGCCATGCCCGCGCCGCCCCCGGATCGCCACGTCGCCCCAACCGAGCCGCCATACACCTTGCAAGGCGGGTGGCTGCGTCGTCTCGGCCCAACGACTTCAACGCCGCGATCACTTCGATCTGTTGTTCAGCCGCCGCCGCGATTTCCACCTGCGTCATGCGCGGCGCCCGGCGTGGAATGATGATTGATCCGCCCATCAAATATTTAGTGATAGGCAAGCCTGAGTCCTACAGCCCATGGGGTCAGTAGGTGGACTGCACTGCCGGTGAGCGCCGACCGCGAGTAGAAGGCCGGGGCGTCGCGGTGTTGGCCGCCGGGGGGCGGCGGCGTCAGCGACCGGCGAGAGTAGAGCAATGGCGCGGCGGCGTTGACGGCTGGCATGGCGGCTCCAGCGAAAGCGCCATCATCCTATCCGAGTTCTGCTCGATATGACATTCGCCATTTCGCCATGCTCCGAATAGGAACACACGCAGGTATGTAGGTTTATGGTTTTTTGCTCGCCGTTACGACAGGCCCACATGCTTGCCGCCCGGTCAGCCTGCTGCTGCATCAACCCCGGCTGTGGTTCCGCCGCTGGCGCCCGTCTGCTGCTTGGTGCGGCGCGGCAGTTTCGGCCCGGTCACGGCAGCCGCCCGCTCGATGGCCTGAACCTGACCATAATGTTTCTCGATCATCGCGACCGAGGTTCGCATGTTGCGCGCAATGTCGCCGATGGATGCACCTGCCTGAAGCCGAAGCATGGCATAAGTGTGGCGGCACGAGTAAAGCGTCCGCTTCTTGCCGTTTTGATCTTGAAGAACGCCAGCCTCGCGGAATAGGTCTTCGACGATTTTGGAGTATTCCAGCTTTCCGCCTTTCTTAGTTGAGAAGACTAGATCGTCGTCGCCGATGTTGACGCAAATTTCTTTCCATCGCTCAAGAAACACTTTCGTGCGAGGTTGAGCGGCGCACCAAGCTGGCGGAGTCGATCCGCTTCGCCCTTGTTTTCCTTGGAGGTAAAGCATGAAGTGAGTTTCACCGTTCTGGTCAACTTCCTCCTTCATGTCCCGCCACCGGAAGAACTCGATGTCGTTTGTGCGCATCCCGGAGTTGACCATCACCAAAATCAAGTGGCGGACCATTTGCCGGGTGTAGACCTGCCGTTTGTCTTTCACCTTCACCCAGCGCCGCCACATGTAACGGGCCAGTTTGAGGTATTCCTCTTCGGTGAACCCAGGGCGCCGGTTGGTCGGCGTAGCCACAAATTTTGGCAACTTGAGTTTGCAGGCGTTCCGGTCATCGATCCAGTTCAGCTTCACCGCATGTTCGATGACGGCGTTCACAGCCATGTATTCGAAGTTGACGGTCTTCCAAGCTGGAACGGAAGCTTTGCCCTTTCCGTTCGTCGCACGCCAATGGTAGTAGCCTTCGGACAGTTTTTCGGCGGCCTTGTGGCGAAACTCGGACATGTCTTTAGCGCCGAAATACGGTTCGACGTAACGGTTAAGGGCACCGAGCAGATTTCGGGTCATGTCGGCAGAAGTCGCTTTGATGTTCAGTTGATCTTCGAGCCACTTGCGGTATTTTTTGGCGGCGTCGCCGAATTTGTGCGACCGGATCGGGATGCCTTCTTCGATCTTCATTTCGAGCTTGATGTATTCGCGCAACGCGAGTTCACGCGCCTCTTCCTCGCGCGAGGTCTTCAGACTCACGCGAACATAATCTTTCTCGCCGGGGAGCCGCGCCCGCATCTGCCAATAGCCGCTGCCCCGTCGCCGGTGGATCACCAGCCGCCCGTTCTTGAGTTCGACTCGATCCGGCGCCGACGCCGGTTGATGTTGCACAGTCTTCCGAAATGGGATGATGTTCATGAATTGTTTCCTGTGGGCAAGCCGCTCCCGTTCCCGCCGGGTGGGCAGGATGTGCAGGAATTGTGTTGGCGGTGCCGGTTTGTTCGTCTTCGACTATGCCATACGGCTTGTTGAAATGTCGAAATTCACGATGTGTGCAGGTGGTGTGCTACCACCAAATAGGCGTCGCTCGTTACTCAAGTCATTGAAACTGAACAATTTCTTCTTTTGCCCGGCCTGCACCACAACAAGCACGAGCTGACCTGGATGTGGCCGGCACGGTGAGGAGCGCGGGGAGGGCGGCTTCGCCGAAGGGCGGTCAGCCGAGTGCCCGCCCTTCGGCGAAGCCGGAGCTGACATAATGCTGCCTGGCGCCGGCCAGACTGCCGCCGACCGCGGCGTTGACATCGGGGTTGGCCGCCAGGTAGGCGGCGGCGTTGAAACGGGTCAGGGAACGCCCTTCGAAACGGCCGCTGACGATGTAATGCAGTTCCACCGCCTCGCGATTGTTGCCGAAGGCGACGATCAGGTCGGGGTTGCTGGCCTCATAGGACAGCGTGTCGAACAAGGTTGAACCGCGGCCCTCGCGATAGCCGTAGGCGATGAAATGGCTGGTCGCGGCGGTGGTGTCGGCGCCGAAGGCGTTCATCAGATCGACATAGCCGGCGATATAATTGTAGGGATCAAAGCCGGTCAGGCTGCGCCCTTCATAAAGGCCGGAGCTGATGAGGTGCTGTGTCCCGGCGGCCGCATTGGCGCCCAGCGCGCCGATCAGGTCGGCGCTCGACGCGATGTAGCGCAGCGCGTCGAAACTGCCGCTGCTCGCGGACGAGAGGGCGGTGGTGCCATCGGAGAAGCGCAGGAATTCGATGTTGGTCAGCAGAGCATTGCCATCCGCACCGCTGACGATGTAACGGCTGCCGTCGAACTGCTGGACGCGGTATTGCGCCCTGCTGCCGCTGAACACCACGGTGTCAGTGCCGGCGCCGCCGTCCAGCACGTCGCCGAGCGTGTTGACGGTGAAGGTGTCGTTGCCGCTGCCGCCGGTCGCCGCCTGAATCCGGGTGCCATAGGCCAGCGCCAGAAAGGTCGTGCCGCCGGCGCTGCTGAACTGGCCGCCGCGCAGGTCGAGCGAAAGGGAGGTGGTCTGGGCGCTGCCGTTCAGGCTGTTGCGTCCGTTCGGATCCCACAGGGTGGTGAAGCTGGCGGTGTTCAGCGTGTAGCTCGTATCCCCGGGGGCGGCGGACATGTTGGCGCCATAGAGATACTGGATCGCGGCGATGTCATAGAGGCTGGGCCCGGTCAGATAGCCGCCCGACGGGAGCCGGCTGTTCGCGTTATAGGACATGATGCTGTAGGCATAATTGTCCGTCGCGGCCGGCAGGTAGGGGCCTTCCGTTCCGCTGCCGCTGCCGGCGTCGTAGTTGCCGGGATGTTTCAGGCCCAGCGCGTGACCGATCTCGTGGATCACCGTCATGTAGCTGTAGCTGCCCGTTGTCGGGTTCGTGTTGCCGGCGCTGTCGTTGGCCAGGAACACCTGGCCACCCTGGGAGCCGGTGGACGGGTAATAGGCATAGGCCGCCGACCGGCCGCTCTGCCGGTTGGTCCCGAAGGCGATCTCGGCGCTGGCGGCGTCGGAGATCTCGACGAAGCTGATGTTGGCGACGGCGCTCCAGGCCGCCAGCGCTTGCCGGACGGCGGTGCGCTGGGCGGTGTTCATGGCGGCGAAGCCGGTGGCATCGCCGGAGGAGACCTGCCGGGAACTGCTCAGGAAGCCATAGGTGATCGTCGCCGCGCCACCGACGGAGCTGCCGTCCAGCACGGAGCCGTTGGCGCCCCAATGCGGCGTGTCGCTGGGCAGAAGGGCGGCGATATAGCTGGTCAACGCGGATTCGCTCATGGGCGCTCGCTTCTCGGGTCGGTCGGGGGATGCCGGAACGCCGTCCGCGTCATCGCTGATACCAAATACGAGAATGGTCTCCAGCGCAATCAGGGTCAGGCACGGCGCAGAGCCATCTCGATCGATGGACGCAGCATCGAGGCGGCCGCGTGACCGATCTCCACCGCCTCGGCGGCGCGGTCGAACTCCAGGATGCCGATATGGGCCAGCCTGGGCGCGATCAGCACGTCCGGCGGCTCGCCGGCCAGGCGCGAGCGGGTGATGCGGTCCTGCATGATGTCGATCGACCCCGCCATCACCTCCAGCGCGTTCGGCATCTGTTTGTGGGCCTGGGCATCGTCGATCTGGTCGGCCAGGAACCGGGTGCGCCGGCTGGGCTTCCGGCCAAGCCAGGTGGAGATCTGGCTGGTCAGGTGCGACAGCGTGGGGGAGCCGGCATCGCCGCCGGCGACCACCGCTTCCCGTACCGCCTCCTTCTCCGGTTCCGGCTGCCTGGTTGTCGCCGCTTTGCCGTTGCTCCGGCCGTTCGGGCGACCGAGGGGCGACAGCTCGCTGTTCAGGTTGACGGCGACCACCACGTCGGCGCCCAGCGCCCGGCAGAGCGACACCGGCACCGGATTGACCAGCGCGCCGTCCACCAGCAGGTGATGATCGCGCCGCACCGCCGGGAACAGGCCGGGCATGGCGGCCGACGCCAGCACCGCCGACATCAGCGGACCGTCGCGCAGCCAGATCTCGCGCCCCGTCGAGAGATCGGTGGCGACCGTGGCGAAGGGCAGGGGCAGATCCTCGATCAGAACATTGCTGCGTTCATTGTCGAAGCGCCCGAACGCCTTTTCGGCGGCGACCAGACCGCCGCGCCGGAAGGTGAGGTCGATGATGCCCAGCATGCCGAGCCACCCCATCTTTTGCGCCCAGGCCTGCAATTCATCCAACTGGTCGGTCAGATAGGCGGCTCCCACCGCCGCTCCGATCGACGTGCCGCAGATGACATCAGGTTTGATCCCGACTTCCGCGAGCGCCCGCAGGACGCCAATATGCGCCCAGCCCCGCGCAGCGCCGCTGCCCAGCGCAAGCCCGATCTTCAGGTCGGTTCCCTTCGCCATCCACATCTCCAATCGGCGCCCCCATGCCGGAGGCGTGAGCTCGAGCTTATCATCTGGGGATCGCCGGCCAAGAGCGGAAGCCGCCGGAAGTGGCACGCCACCGGAGCGCCGTCCGTCCCTATCCGATAAATAGGGAATGTCGGGGATTTACCGAACCTTTGAGCTGGAGCGGGAATCGGCCGTGGTGACTGTGGCATTTCTGTGCCAGTACGCGGCGTTCATCATATCGCCGCCGAATTTTAACCATGCGTCAACTGGCTTGGGTACAATTTCGTTGCGTTGCAATGTAGTCGATGAGTGTGGAAGGTCTGTCATGGCCGATGAACTGAAGAGCTTCAGAAGGGATTGGAAACGCTGGTCGCAGACCGAACGGCTGGTCGCCGTGTCGGTGCTCCTTCTGATCGTTCTTCTGGGTGCGCCGGCCGCCGCCGGTCTGTTCTGAGGTCCGGACGGCGATAGACCGGCCGCCTATAGCACGCTGTGGCGTTTCGGCAACTCCGGTGCCTTGGCGGGGGCATCTTTACGGGCTCTTAACCCTCGCGCCATAGGCTTTGTCGGCTCGGACAGTTCCTGGGACGGTTGGGCGCCACAAGCGGCCGGAGCGTCGAACCTCCGCCACGACGGGCACTGACGGCGCGCTCGCTGGAGGGCGCGGACCGGGAGGGTTCCGGCATATTCCGCCAAGGCCTTGCCCCTCTCGCTGGACACGCCCGATGACCTTCTCCGCCCAATCCGCCGTGACGGAACAGAAGCACCTGAGACAGCGCCTCGACGCCGCGTTCGCGGAAGCCGCGAAGCCCCTGTCGCGTGATGAGGTGACGGACATCGTCCGCAATATTCTGGGCAGCATGGACGGTGACATCTCGGCCACCGACCTGCGGCTTTACAAGGAAGTTGTCGACCTCGCCAAATACATCGAGACGGCCAAGCAGGAGATCGCGGCCCTTCAGCCGGCCGAGATCCGTGACGAACATATCCGCACCGCCACCGACGAGCTGGATGCGGTGATCGGCGCGACGGAAAAGGCGACCTTCGCCATTTTCGACGCCTGCGACGCGATCAGCGCCATCGCCGGCCAGTCGGAGGCCGGGGCCTCGGCGAAGCTGAACGATCAGGTCACGGCGATCTATGAAGCCTGCAACTTCCAGGACATTACCGGCCAGCGCATCAGCAAGGTGGTGCGGACGCTGAAGCACATCGAATCCAAGGTCGATATGATCATCGCCGCCTTCGGCAGCGAGGTGCGGCAGAACCACGCCCCGCGGTTGGCCAAGCTGGCGGCGGCGGAGGAGGCGGAGGCCGCCGTCCATTTCGAGCCGATGAGTGCGGAGGAGGCGGACAAGCAGCTTCTGCACGGGCCGCAGCTGCCGGGCAACGCCATGGACCAGGACGAGATCGACCGCCTGCTGGCCAGCTTCGACTGACGTCATGCTGCCCGGCCCCCCCCTCGACAGGCCCGGCGGTGGCCACATCGCCCAGGGCGTTGGGAGCGGCGGGGGCATGCCGCAGCCGGCCGGGCGGCTTGGCTACGGGGCCGGCATCAGGACTGGCATCGGGACTGGCGGGCACGCCAACCCGAACAACGGCAGCATCCTGCTGCTGCTGTCGCTGTTCCTGCTGCTTCTGGTCTTCTTCATCGTGCTGAACGCCAATTCGGTGCAGACGGTGCGGAAGGTGAAGGCGGTCGCCGCGTCGCTGGAACGGACCTTTCCCAGTTTCGTCATCGACCCGCGTCTGCGCGACGGGTCGGAGCCGGTGGCCTCGCGCGCCGGAACGGTCTTCTCCGTGCAGCGGCTGGAGGAGGTGGGCACCCTGTTCGCCACCGCCGTCGCCGTCGCCAAGGTTGAGGTGGTCGCCCCCGGCCAGTTGCTCGAGGTCCGCCTGCCGGCCGACGACCTGTTCGTTCCCGGCGCCATGACCCTGCGGTCCGACCGCCAGGGACTGATCGACCGCATCGCCGACGCCCTGCGCCAGTCGCGCCAGGGCGAGCGGGTGGAGCTGGACGCGCTGCTCGGCATCGGGCCGACGGGAACCCCGAGCCAGCCGCCGGGGCCGGTCGCCCGCGCCGGCGTGCTCGCCCGCGCGCTGGTGGAGGATGGGGCGCCGGCCCGCAACGTCACCGTCGGCATCGAGCGCGGCGAGCCGGGCGGGGTGCGCCTGCTGTTCTCGCTGCGCTGGGATGATGAGGGAACGGCCCGGCCGGCGGCGAGGCCGGCGAAGGCGGCCTCCGCCACGCCGCCAGCCATTCCCGCCGTTCGGACCGAGGTGCGGAAATGATCCGTGTTCCCGGCATCCCCAACCGCGCGGGGACGGACGATCACGCCGGCCAGCGCAAGACGCTGTGGCTGATCAGCTTCACCGACCTGATCTCCTTGATGCTCGCCTTCTTCGTCCTGATGTATTCGATGAGCGAGCCGGAGGCGGAGCGCTGGACCCGTCTGGCCAAGGGGGTGGCGCAGAGCATTCCCGCCGCGCGGTCGACCGCCAGCGCCCCGTCGGACCGTCCGGCCGATCCCGGTGCCGCCTTCAACGCCATGGCGGTTGAGGCGCGGGCGGCGATCGATCTGGATTATCTGGCGGCATTGCTGGGAAGCCAGCTGCGCTCGAACGTGGAGCTGGCGGTGGTCGATGTGCGGCGCGAGGATGATCGTGTCGTCATCCGCCTGCCGGGGGAGCGGATCTTCGACCTGACCGGTGCCGCCTTCACGCCGGAAGGGCGCCGGGTGCTGTTTCTGCTGGGGGCGGTCATCGGTCGCATCGGCAACCGGATCGAACTGGTCGGCCATGCCGAGCATGAGGATTCGACGGGCGGCGTGGCCTGGGAACGGGCGCTGACGCGGGCGGTCGCCGTTTCCGCCGCGCTGCGCGAAACCGGCTATCGCCGCGATCTGGTGGCGCGGGCGGTGATGATGCCGGTGGAGCGGGCAGGCGATGGGCTATCCAACGGCGGGCGCCTGCCGGTGGACATCGTGGTGCGAGAGGAAGGGGCGGATTGAGGTGAGGGAGCGGACGGCCGATCATGGAAGGCGTTGGCTGCGCGGCTGTGCCGCGGCGGTGGCGCTGCTTGCCGGGCCGCTGCTGCTCTCCCCCCTGTCGGCGACCGCCGCCAGCGTGCCGGTGCGCGGCGGCAGCCACAAGGATTTCGGCCGGATGGTCTTCGATTGGCCGGGCAAGGTCGATTTCACCGCCACGGTCGACGGCAGCCGGCTGGTCGTCGCCTTCACCGAACCCATCGACGCTCCGCTGGACCGGCTGGTGCAGGCGCTGCCCGACTATCTGGTGGCCGGGCGGGTCGAGGCGGACGGCAAGACGGTGTCGTTCAATCTGAAGCGTCCCGTCGCCGTGAAAAGCTTCCGCAACGGCAATGCGGTCGCCATCGATCTCTCGCCCGCCGCGCCCGGAGCGACGCAGCAGGCGGGGACGGTGGCGCAGCCCGATGCGGCCAGGACGGATGTGGCCAAGCCGGTTCCGTCGGCCGGGCGGGTGCAGGTGCGGGGGGCCGAGCGGCCGGATCAGAGCCGGCTGACCTTCGACTGGCCGGCGCCTGTCGGCTACAAGGTCACGCGCGACGGCGCGGCGGTGACGGTCGCCTTCGACAAGGGCGGCAGCGCCGACCTGTCGGCGGTGGCCAGGACGCCGCCGCGCAACATCGGCAACATCGAATCCTACCGCCAGCCCGACGGATCGCTGGCCGTCACCTTCGCCGTGCCCCAGGATGCCGAGGTCGGCGACAGCGCGTCCGGCAAGTCGGTTGTGCTGACCGTCGGAAATCCCGGCTCCCGCGCCGGCCTGCCCAAGAGCGACGGTGCCTCACCGGCTATGACCGCACCCGCTTCCGGATCCCAGGGGACCGTCGCCGGGCAGGGGAATCAAGGCACCAGCCAGCCGATGCCGCCGAAGAACGCGGTGAAGGACGCCATCAAGGAGGGCGGCCGTGATGCGCCGGCCGCGGCGGCGTCGACCTCGGGCCGCCCGGCCGCCGCGGCGAATGCTCAGGCACCGGCGTCTCCATCGGCCGCCGCCCCCGCGCCGGCACCGGCGGACGCGAAGTCCCAGCCGGCCGCCGGGCCGAAGGGCCCGGTGCTGACCTTCGAGACCGGCGGCCCGGCGGCGATCGCCGTCTATCCGCGGGCGGGCCAGCTCTATGTCGTGTTCGACCGGCCGATGCCGATCGGCGCCGGCAAGCTCAGCGGTCCGGGCTCCGAACTGATGGGGGCGGTGGAGCCGGTGCCGGCGACCGGCGGCACCGTGTTCCGGACCAAGATCGGGCCGATGGTGTGGCCGACGGTGGAGCGGCAGGGCACGACATGGCGCATCCTGTCCTCCGCCCGGCCGACCGACATGGGCAGCGCCGGCGATCTGCGGGTGGAGCCGGATCCCGATTTCCTGCTGGGAGCCCGGCTGCTGGTGCGGGCGCCCGACGCCGCCAACATCGTGCAGTTCGCGGATCCCGACGTGGGCGACCGCATCCAGGTCGTCCCGCTGCCCAGCCCGGGGCAAGGCATGCCGGAACCCCACCGCTATCCGGATCTGGAGGTCATGCCGTCCTACCAGGGCGTGGTGGTGCGGCCGATCTCGGACAATGTGACGGTGCGGGCGATCAAGGAGGGGGTGGAACTGACCACCGCCGGCGGCCTGCATATGTCAACCGCCGCCGATGCCGGAAATCCGGCGGTGGCGCCGCCCGCTCCAACCTCGCCACAATCGGCTCCCCAGCCGGTTCCGCCGCAACTGGCCGCCGCCCCGGTGCCGGTTCAGCCCGGCGGCGCGTCGTCGGCGATGGAGCCGCCCAAGGCAGCCCAGCCCGCCCAGATGCAGGGCCGCCGGCTGTTCAACCTGCCGGCCTGGAAGCATGGCGACCTCGACCATTTCACCGAGGCGCGGCAGGATCTCCAGCTCGCCGTCGTCAATGCCCCGGATTCGGAGCGGCCGAAGGCGCAGCTCGACCTCGCGCGCTTCTATTTCGCCAACGGGTTCGGCCAGGAGACGCTCGGCCTGCTCGACGTCCTGCAACAGAATCAACCCGATCTGGAAGGCTGGCCCGAGTTCCGCGCCCTGCGCGGCGCCGCCCGCGTGCTGACCGGCGACCTCGACGGCGGGGAGGCGGACCTGTCGATCCCCTCGCTGGCCGGCAATCCCGAAGCCAACCTGTGGCGGGCCGCCATCGCCGCCGACCGCCGCGATTGGCCCAAGGCGATGGCCGGCTTCAAGGCGTCCGGCCAGATCCTCAACAGCTATCCGGACCCGATGCTCGGCAAGCTCGGCCTGCGGGCGGCGGAGGCGGCGCTGGAGACACGCGACACCGCGACCGCCAAGCGGCTGTTCGACCGGGTGATCGAACATGGCGGCCCGGACCAGGAGGAGAACCCGCAGACGCAATATCTGCGCGGGCTGCTCTATGCCCAGACCGGCGAGATCGATCAGGCGCGCCAGCAGCTGACCGCCGCCTACAACAGCTATGACCGGCTCTACCGCGCCAAGGCCGGGCTGGCGCTGACCAATCTGGAGCTGTCGGAAGGCAAGATGTCGCCGACCGCGGCGGCGGAGCAGCTGGCCGGCCTGACCTTCACCTGGCGCGGCGACGATCTGGAGATGCAAATCCGCTCGCGCATGGGCGAGGTGCTGATCGCCGGCGGCGAATATGCCAAGGGCTTCAACACGATGAAGGAAACGGCGGCCCTGGTCGCCGACACGCCGCGCGCCGAGGCGATCACCAAGGAGATGTCGCGCATCTTCGCCGATCTGTTCAAGGACGGGGCGAAGCGCCTGCCGACGCTCGACGCCATGCAGCTCTACGACCAGTTCCGCGAGCTGACCCCGGTGGGCGAGGCCGGTGACGAGATCATCCGGCAGCTGGCGGAACGGCTGATTTCCATCGATCTGCTGAACCGCGCCGCCGATCTGTTGCAGCATCAGGTCGAATACCGCCTGTCCGGGCTGGACAAGGCGCGGGTCGGCACGCGGCTGGCCTCCATCCGGCTGCTCGACAACAAGCCGGAGGAGGCGCTGAAGGCGTTGGAGATGTCCAATGTCGCCGGCCTGCCGGCCGATCTGGCCGCCGAGCGGCGGCTGATGCAGGCCAAGGCGCTGGCCGAGCTGAACCGTGGCGACGAGGCGATGCAGCTTCTGGCCCAGGACGACAGCACCAACGCCAATCTGCTGCGCGTCGACATCGCCTGGAAGGGGCAGAAGTGGGATGCGGCGGCGCTGGCGCTGAACAAGGTCATCGGCCCGCCGCCGGCTCCCGGCAAGCCGCTCGATCCCAACATGTCGCAACTGGTGTTGAACCGGGCGGTCGCGCTGGCGCTGGCCGGCGACGGCAATGGGCTGAACCTGCTGAAGAAGGATTTCGAAGGGTCGATGAAGGGCGGGCCGAACGAGGATGCCTTCCGCATTCTGACCCGCCCCGAACAGGCGATGGGCCTGATCGACGTCAGCACCATCCGCTCCCGCGTCGCGGAAGTGGATATGTTCAAGAAGTTCCTGAAGGAATATCGCGGCGGCAAGCAGGCGCCCGACAAGCCGACCTCGTGAAGCCGGGGTCAGAGGGCGGCTTTCCGCTTTCCGCCGTTATTTCGGCAGCAGAACCTTGTCGATGACATGGACCACGCCGTTGGACTGTTCGACGTCGGCGATGGTGACGCGGGCCATGGTGCCGGAAGCGTCGGCGACCATCACGGCGTCGCCCGACTGGGTGAAGGTCAGCGGCATGCCTTCAACCGTCTTCAGCATCGCCTTGCCGTTGCCCTTCTTGATGTCCGCCACCAGGGTCCTGGCATCCAGCTTGCCGGGAATGACGTGGTAGGTCAGCACCTTGGTCAGCTGGCCCTTGTTCTCGGGCTTCAGCAGGGTATCGACGGTGCCGGCGGGCAGGGCGGCGAAGGCCTCGTTGGTCGGGGCGAAGACGGTGAAGGGCCCCTTGCCGTTCAGCGTATCGACCAGCCCGGCGGCCTTGACGGCGGCGACCAGCGTGGTGTGGTCCTTGGACTGGGATGCGTTCTCGACGATGGTCTTGGTCGGGTACATCGGCGCGCCGCCGACCATCTTTTCCATGGCGGCATTGGCACAACCGGCGAAAAGAAGGGTGGCGATCGCCACGGTGGCAACCTTCTTCATAGCATTCCCTCTTGTCGGTGAAGGTCCGCTTGCCGCGGACACACCACCGTTACGGAGGGGCCATTTGCCCGGATCACACTTGTTTTCGCGCGTGACGCGGATTTTCCCGATGCGGAAGAGGTAATGCTTTGGCGGTGCCGCCGCCTCTTCCCGTCGCCTACAGCTGCACCTGGGTTCCCAGCTCCACCACGCGGTTGGGCGGCAGCTTGAAGAAGTCGGTGGCGCTGACCGAGGTGCGCGACATCACCACGAACAGCTTTTCCCGCCACAGCGCCATCTGGGAGTTCATTTGCGGGATTAGCGTCTCGCGGCCCAGGAAGAAGGAGGTCGCCATCACGTCGAACTCCAGCCCGAAGGCCTTGCACAGTCGCAGCGCCTTGGGAATGTTCGGCTCCTGCGAGAAGCCGTAGCGCACGGTGATGCGGTAGAAGCCGTCGGCCAGACCCTCCACCAGCACGCGGTCCTTGGCGGGGACGCGCGGCACGTCATCCACCAGCACGGTGACGAAGACGACGCGCTCGTGCAGGACCTGATTGTGTTTCAGGTTGTGCAGCAGCGCGATCGGCACCGTGTTGGAACTGGAGGTCATGAAGACCGCCGTTCCCTTCACCCGGTGGATATCGCCCTTCTTGGCCTGGCGCTGGATGAAGGCGTCGAGCGGCAGCGATTCCTCGGCCAGCCGGCGGGTCAGCACGGCGCGGCCGCGGCGCCAGGTCGCCATCAGCCCAAGCGTGATGCAGGCGATCACCAGCGGCACCCAGCCGCCATGCGGGATCTTCACCGCGTTGGCGGCGAAGAAGGAGATTTCCACCATCAGGAAGGCGGCGCCGATGGCGAGGCAGAGCGGCAGGCTCCATCCCCAGCGCCGGCGGGCCACCACCAGGAACAGGCTGGTGGTGATGATCATGTTGCCGGTCACCGCGATGCCATAGGCGGCGGCGAGGCGGCTGGAGGATTGGAAGACCAGCACCAGCCCGAGCACGGCGGCCAGCAGGCCCCAATTGGCGCGGGGGATGTAGATCTGCCCCTCCTCCTCGTTGGAGGTGTGGCGGATGTCGAGACGGGGGCAGAGCCCCAGCTGCACCGCCTGCCGGGTGAGCGAGAAGACGCCGGAGATCACCGCCTGGCTGGCGATGACGGCGGCGGCGGTGGACAGGGCTACCAGTGGATAGAGCCCCCAATCCGGGACCAGCAGATAGAAGGGGCTGCGCACCGCCGCCGGGTCGCTCAGCAGAAGCGCGCATTGGCCCAGATAATTCAGCAGAAGCGCCGGAAGCACCACGGCCAGCCACGCCACCTGGATCGGCCGCCGGCCGAAATGGCCCATGTCGGCGTAGAGCGCCTCGCCGCCGGTCACCGCCAGCACGACGGCACCCAGCACCAGGAAGCCGATGATGCCGTTGTTCGCGAAAAACGCGATGGCATAGGCCGGATTGAAGGCGACCAGGACGCCCGGCTGCTGGATCACCTCGATCAGGCCGAGGATGCCGAGGGTGAGGAACCAAATCAGCATGATCGGCCCGAACAGCGCGCCGACGCGCGAGGTGCCGTGACTCTGGATGGTGAACAGGGCGATGACGATGGCGACGGTCAAGGGAACGACCGCGGATTGCAGGGCCGGCTCGGCCACGCCCAAACCCTCCACCGCCGAGAGCACCGACATCGCCGGGGTGATCATGCCGTCGCCGTAGAACAGCGCGGCGCCGAACAGGCCAAGCGCCGTCAGGACCGTCAGCCGGCCCGACGCGTCCGGCCGCGTCTTGGACGCCAGAGCCAGAAGGGAGAGGATGCCGCCCTCGCCCTTGTTGTCGGCCCGCATGACGAAGCCGACATATTTCACGGTGACGACGATCACCAGGGCCCAGAACACCAGGGACATGATGCCCAGGATGTTGTCCTGGGTCAGCGGCAGGCCGTGGTCGCCGCCGAAGCATTCGCGCAGCGTGTAGAGCGGGCTGGTCCCGATGTCGCCGAAAACGACCCCGAGGGCACCCAGGGTCAGCGTCGCGAGCTTGCCTGTGTCGGGCGGCGCGGCCTTCAAAGCGGTTTCAGTCATGCGGTGATTGCGGTCCGAAGTTGGTCCGTCGTTCGATGGCAGCCCGTTGCTGCGGCCCCGTTGCTGCGGCGATGTCCCGGTCCGTCGCCCCCCCTGCGGCGGGATCGGTCGAAACCATCCGGCGGGATCGGCATCCTTGCCCCCTCTCCACCGGCGCGCATCACCATCCTCATACGCGTTTACGGCGTCGGACGCCAGCGCGGGCTTGCGCGGCGACGCCCGGTGTCCAGGGATGCGACGAAGTGCGCGGGAGTCTTCCCGCGATACGGGTGCCTCAGAGCGTCCCGAAACTGCGCGCCAGCGAGCCGGCGATCAGGTACCACCCGTCGACCAGCACGAAGAAGATGATTTTGAACGGGATGGCGACCATGGTCGGCGGCAGCATCATCATGCCCATCGACATCAGGATGGACGACACCACCATGTCGATGATCAGGAAGGGGAGGAACAGCAGGAAGCCGATTTCGAATCCGCGCTTGATCTCGGAGATCATGAAGGCCGGAACCAGGACATGAAGCGGCATGTCGTTCGGTTCCTGCACGTTCTGGAGACGGGCCATGTCCATGAACAGGCGCAGATCCTTCTCGGCGGTGTGGTGCAGCATGAAATCGCGTAGCGGCGCCACCGTGCGGCGGAACGCCTCCATCTCGTCGATCTCCTGGTTCATCAGCGGCTGGATGCCCTGGGTGTAGCTGCGCTCGAACACCGGGGCCATCACGAAGAAGGTCAGGAACAGCGCCAGCGACATCATGACCGTGGTCGGCGGCACCTGCTGCACGCCCAGCGCGTTGCGCAGGAAGGACAGCACGATGACGATGCGGGTGAAGGCGGTCATCATGATCAGGATCGACGGCGCCAGAGACAGCACCGTGATCAGGCCGATGGTCTGGACGATGCGGCCGGTGGCGGTGCCGCCGGCATCGCCCAGGTCGAAGGTCAGGCTCTGCGCCAGCGCCGGCCCGGCGCTCAACCCCGAAATCAGGCCCAGCGCCAGACCGATGCCGAGCGCCAGCGCCAGCCCGGCGGTCAGCGGCCTCCAGCGGCGCCGAAGTCGGTTCGCGATGGTCGGGCTCATCGCGGCTCGCTCCCGGCCGGCGGCTCGCCGCCGGTGGCGAGCGCGGTGTCGAAACCGGCGGCCGGAGCGCTGTCGATCAGCAGGTCGCCGTTGATGCCCAGCAGGACCAGATGCTCGCGGTCGTCGCGGCGGACCAGGATCAGCCGGCGCTTGGCGTCGATCGGCAGCGCCTCCACCACGCTCAACCGGCGTTGGCGGGCGCGTGCCCGCACCGTGCCGCCCGCCATGCCGGCCCGGCGCATCACCCAGGCGACCACCAGGATGAGCGCCACGACGAAGACGAGCGCCAGGAGGAAACGGATATACTGGTCGAGATCCATGGAAGCTGCGGGCTTTCTGTTTCAGGGCGTATCGTCGGGAGGATCGGCCGGGGCGCCGGCGCGGCCGCCATAGGCGGCGGCGGCGCGCTGGCGGGCGGTGTGCGGATCGTCGCGTCCGGCCAATGCCGCGGTGATGGCTTCCTCCCGCCGGGTCTGCTGGTCGGTCAGCGCGGCGGCGAGCGGGGCGAGTGCGGCGACCAGATCGCCGAGCGGGCCGAGCAGGGTCCGCGCCTCCCCCCGCGGCAGGGTCTCCGCCGCCAGACAGAGGCGGGCGACGCGCTCCTCCAGCCCGGCGAGGTCGATCAGGATGCCGGACTCCGCCTGCCGCCGCGCGTCGTCGAGCGTCGCGCCAAGCATCACGGCCTGGTCGGCGAGGCCGGCGGCCGACCAGGCCGTGGGCTGGACGCCGTCCGGCGACCGCGAGGGCGACGGTGGATCGGATGGCGGACGGGTCACGGCTTGTCCTCCTCCATGCCGCCCTCCGGATGCGGATCAGGCGGCAGCGTGCCGTTGGCGCGATAGACATGGGCCAGGATCTCCGCGACCGCGGCGATCGCCTCGACCGGGATGTCGCTGTCGACCTCGATGGCGGACAGGATTTCGACCAGATCGGCGTCCTCGCGCACCTTCACCCCATTGGCGAAGGCGAGCTCCAGGATCTGCTCCGCCACGGTTCCCTTGCCGGTGGCGACGATGCGCGGCAAGGTCTCCGTGCCCAGCTGGTATTTCAGCGCGACCGCGACCGGGCGCCGGGCGGGGGGCTGCGTCTTGCCGGCCGGCGGCGAGGCGGGAGGGCGGGGGTGCGCGGACAACAGGCGGCCTTTTCCAGGGGTCCTTCCTGGCCCGCATCCTGGACCGGTAGGCTTAACGAACTGTAAAGGCGGGGGCGCCGGCCGATTTGCGGCGGGAGGGATTCATCCTTCGTTAACGCAAACCGGCGACCATCGGGGATTATGGCGATGCCAGGCCTCGGGCGGTGTCGCTTGGGCGGCGATCAGCGGCGGGATCAGGGCCATGGACCTCGGAAATCTCGGCATCTTCAAACTGATGTCGCGCAAGATGGACTGGTTGACCCAGCGTCAGGAGGTCCTGTCGCAGAACATCGCCAACGCCGACACGCCGGAGTACAAGGGCCGCGACCTGAAGCCCTTCAGCTTCCGCGACGCCTTGAGCGACAACCGGCGGCTGACCCCGGTGGCCACCAGCGCGGGGCATCTGGCGGGCACCCGCGGCGCCGGCGGCATGGCTCAGGAACAAAAGGTGCGCGACCCGTACGAGACGGCGCCGGACGGCAACAATGTTGTCCTGGAAGACCAGATGATGCGGATGAGCCAGAGCTCGATGGATTACCAGACCATCACCAACCTGTATAAGAAGCAGGTCGCGATGATCAAGTCGGCGATCCGGTCGGGCAGTTGAGCGGTCCCGGCCGATCGGTTGGAGCCGGCCGGTCGTTTTCTTGAGGAGGCGGTGCGATGGATCTCTACAAGTCGATGGCGGTGTCCGCCTCTGGCATGAAGGCGCAGGGCACCCGTCTCAAGGTCATTTCGGAGAATCTGGCGAACGCCAGCACCACGGCGGAGACGCCGGGCGATCTGCCCTATCGCCGCAAGACGGTGGTCTTCAAGAACGAGCTGGACCGGGCGATGGATGTCGACAAGGTCCGCGTCGCCAAGGTCGATGTGGACAAGAGCGACTTCCAGCGCCGCTATGATCCTTCCCACCCGTCGGCCGATGCCGACGGCTATGTGTTGATGCCGAACGTCAACTCGGTGGTGGAGGCGATGGACATGCGCGAGGCCCAGCGCAGCTATGAAGCCAACCTGTCGGCCATCGATACGGCGCGCCAGATGCTGACCCGGACCATCGACATCCTGCGCACTTGATTTCCGCCCTCCTGCTCGCCGCCAACCCACCTGACCGACCGGAACCGCCGCCATGATCAATCCGCTGAACGCCGCCGCGGCCTACGCCACCACCGCCGCCAAGACGACCGGCCCCGGCATGGCCGCGCGCGACGGCGCCTCCTTCGGCGACGTGCTGGAGCAGGCGGCCAAGGAAAGCATCGGCACCCTGAAGAAGAGCGAGGACATGTCGGCCCTCGCCACCGTCGGCAAGGCCGACCTGAACGACGTCGTCCAGGCGGTGACCAACGCCGAGGTGACGCTGCAAACCGTCACCGCCGTGCGCGACAAGGTGCTGAACGCCTATCAGGAAATCCTGCGCATGCCGATGTGACACCGTTCGCCGAACCCTGTCCTCCGCCATGAACGAGACCGAAGTCATCGAGATTTGCCGCACCTCGATCGTCACGCTGGTGATTGTCTGCGGCCCGATTCTGGTCATCATGATGGCGGTCGGCACGGTCATTTCGATCTTCCAGGCCGTCACCCAGATCAGCGAGCAGACGCTCGCCATGGTGCCGAAGGTTCTTCTGGTGTTCGGTCTCAGCATCCTCCTGATGCCCTTCATGCTGAGCAAGCTGACCGAGTTCTTCGAACATGAGGTCGCCGACCGCATCGTCGCCATCGGCGTCGGCGCCACCGACAATGGCGGAGCCCCCTTCACTCCCGGCACCGGCGTGACGCCGGCCGCCGCACCGACCGCCGCCGCGGCCGGCCAATGAGCGTTCTGCAACAGCTTCTGGGCGAACAGATCTTCGTCTGGATGTTGGTCTTCCTGCGGGTCGGCACCGCCTTCAGCGTGATGCCGACGATCGGCGACGCCTTCGTTCCCACCCGCGCGCGCCTGCTGTTCGCGCTGGCGGTCAGCACGCTGGTGGCGCCGACCATCCGGCCGATGCTGCCGCCGATGCCGGGCAACCCGTTCCAACTGATGGTTCTGGTCGCCGGCGAGATGACGGTGGGCATCTTCCTCGGCACCATCGCCCGGCTGCTGATGGGGGCGCTGGAGGTGGCCGGCACCATCATCAGTCTACAGAGCGGTCTGGCCAACGCGCAGATCTTCAATCCGGCGCTGGCGAGCTCCGGATCGCTTCCCGGTTCGCTGATGGGTTGGCTTGGGTTGCTTCTGCTGTTCGCGACCGATCTGCATCATCTGCTGATCATGGCGGTGGTCGACAGCTATGCCACCTTCGTTCCGGGGGCGGCCATCCCGGTCGACGACATGGCGAACATGGTCGGGCAACTGGTGTCCAAGAGCTTCATGATGGGGGTGCAGATGTCGGCGCCCTTCCTGATCACCGGCATGCTGTTCGCCCTGGCGCTGGGGCTGCTGAACAAGCTGGCGCCGCAGGTGCAGGTCTTCCAGCTTTTCACGTCCGTCCAGGTGCTGCTCGGCCTTTTCATGTTCGCGCTGACGCTGGGGGCGATGATGCTGTTCTGGCTGTCGCGTTTCGAATCGACCTTCGTCGAATTCCTGAAGCCGCTGTAGAAGGGGGACGCCGATGTCGGAAGATGCGGACGAGTCCTCCAAAACAGAGGACCCGACAGGCAAAAAGCTCGACGAGGCCCATAGACAGGGCCAGTTCGCGATGACCCGCGAGGCCGCGAACTGGTTGATGGTCGCGGCGATGCTGGTGGTCCTGGTCTCCGTCCTGCCCGGCACCATGAAGGGGCTGGTCTTCCGCCTGAACTATTATTTCGAGAATCTCGATCAGTTCACCTTCGACCGGGCCGGCGTCGGCGCCCTGCTGTTCCGGGTCATGCGCGACGTCATGTGGGCGCTGTGGCTGCCGATCCTGCTGTTCGTGGTGGCCGGCGTGATGGCGACCATCGGGCAGACCGGCTTCCATGTCTCGTGGCAGTTGATCGAGCCGAAATTCAGCAAGCTGAACCCGCTGCCCGGCCTGATGAACATGTTCAAGGCCAACCAGGCGGTGGAGCTGCTGAAGAGCATCGTCAAGCTGGCGGTGGTCGGCGGCGTCGCCTATATGGCGCTGCGGCCGATGTTCGGCGGCATCGAAACCTATATCGGCATCGACCTCATCACCATGCTGTCGCAGATGGACGGGCTGGCCCACCGCCTGCTGATCTGGGTCCTCGTCGTCCTCACCTTCATCGCCGCCGGCGACTTCCTGTGGCAGAAGAAGCAGTTCGACAAGCAGATGAAGATGACCAAGCAGGAGGTCAAGGACGAGCACAAGCAGCAGGAAGGCGACCCCGTCGTCAAGGGCCGCATCCGCCAGATCCGCTTCGAGCGCGCGCGCAAGCGCATGATGGCGGCGGTGCCGGACGCCGACGTGGTGGTCACCAACCCGACCCATTTCGCGGTCGCGCTGAAATACGACCCCAGCCAGATGGGCGCGCCGCTGGTGCTGGCGAAGGGCGTCGATCAGGTCGCCTTCAAGATCCGCGAGATCGCCGAATCGAACAATGTTCCGGTCATAGAAAACCCACCTCTTGCCCGGGCGCTCTATGCCGCTTGCGATATCGACGAGGAAGTCCCATCCGAGCATTATCGGGCGGTCGCCGAAGTCATTACCTATGTCTTCAAGCTTAAAGGGCGGTCGTTGCGCAACTGATCCGGCTCCGTGGCGGTTGACGGAACCGGGGCGGGCAACCGACCATCGCTGGCTGCGCGATGGAGGTGCCCGGTCCGCGGCATTTCCCAGGGAGACGGTGTGGGGTTTGACGATTGGTGGACGACACAACTTCCCTTTCCGACACGGCACGCACCGCGGCGAAGCGTGGAGCATCGTCCGGCCGTCTGCTGATGGTCACGCAGTATGCGACGGCCCCAACCGGCTTGCTGGTGCTGGTCGCCGGACTTCTGCTGGACAGCGACGCGCTCGGCTGGTTGGGGGCGCTGCTGGCGGCGCTGGGGGTGGCTCTGCTGATCGGCCGCAGCATCGTCATGGTGCGGCGGTCGGCGCGCGTCGGCGCGCTGCTCGGCGGTGCGCTGGAGGGGATGCCGGCGGGTCAACTGCTCTGTGACGGGATGGAGGAGGTGGTGTTCATCAACGCCGCCTTCCGCGAACTGGCGGGCTGGCGCCGTGGCGAACGGCCGCTGGACTCCCTGGCGCGTCAGTTCGCCGGGGACCCCGACAGCGCGCGGGAGTTCCGCCGTCTGCGGGAGCGGGTGAAGGCCGGGGCCGCCGCTTCGGCCGAACTGGCGATCCCGGCGCTGGACGGCCAGCCGCCGGAATGGCGCAAGGTGCAGGGCCAGCCGGTGGGCGGCTTTCCCGGTTCCGTCCATTGGCGGGTCGAGGACATCACCGCGAGGCGCGAACTGGAGCATGTCATGCTGCGCGAGCAGGCCAAGCTCGCCGATTTCATGGAGCATGCGCCGGTCGGCTTCTTCTCGGTCGACCAGAACGGCCAGTTCCTGTTCGTCAACGCCACGCTGGCCCAGTGGCTGGAGGCGCTACCCGGCGACCTGACCGACGGCGACGCGCGGCTGCACGGCATCCTGGCCGCCCCGCCGCTCACCGCCGCCCCGTATGACCTGTTCGATCACGGCGGCGGCGAGCAGCGCGGCGAGCTGACCATGGTCGGCCTGCGTGGCCGGCGTTTCCAGGTGGCGGTGGCTCAGAGCGTGGTGCATGCCGACGACGGCACCATCCACACCCGGTCGGTGGTGCGCGACCTGTCTCCCGAGCGGGAATGGCAGGAGGCGTTGCGCCTGTCCGAGCAGCGCTTCCAGCGTTTTTTCGAGGATGCGCCGATCGGCATCGCCCTGGTGGACGAGACCGGGCAACTGACGGAATGCAACGAGGCCTTCCTGGCGCTGATCGGCAGCGAGGCCGGCAGCGTCATCGACCGCCCGATGGCCGAGCTGATCGTCCCGGCGGAGCGCGAGGTGGTGACCACCCGGCTGAAATCGGTGCAGGGTGGCGCCGATCCGGCCCACCCGCTCGAGGTGCGGCTGTCCGGCGGGCGGGAACTGACCGCCCAGCTCTATGCCCGGCGCCTGGCCAACCCGGTCCGCACCGATGGCCGGATGGAGATGGGGCGGGGGGATGGCGTCGGGCTGATCCTGCACTTCATCGACATGACCGAGCGCAAGAGCCTGGAGGCGCAGTTCGCCCAGTCGCAGAAGATGCAGGCGGTCGGCCAGCTGGCCGGTGGCGTGGCGCACGACTTCAACAACCTGCTGACGGCGATGATCGGCTTCTGCGACCTGCTGCTGCTGCGGCACAAGCCGGGCGACCAGTCCTTCAGCGATATCATGCAGATCAAGCAGAACGCCAACCGCGCCGCCAATCTGGTACGGCAGCTTCTGGCCTTCTCGCGCCAGCAGACCCTGCAACCGCGCGTCATCAACGTGACCGACGTGCTGGCGGAGCTGGCGAACCTGCTGCGCCGGCTGATCGGCGAGAATATCGAGTTGAAGATGATCCATGGCCGCGAGCTGGGGCTGGTCAAGGTCGACCAGAACCAGTTGGAACAGGTCATCATCAATCTGGTGGTGAATGCCCGCGACGCCATGGCCGGCGGCGGCAAGCTGACCATCAACACCACCAACCATGTCGTCAGCGAGCCGGAACGGCGGGAGCATGAGACGGTTCCGCCCGGCGGCTACGTCTCCATCGATGTGATCGACACCGGCTGCGGCATCGCGCGCGAGAATCTGCAACGCATCTTCGAGCCCTTCTATACGACCAAGGAGGTCGGGTCGGGCACCGGGCTCGGCCTGTCGACGGTCTATGGCATTGTGCGGCAGACCGGCGGCTTCGTCCTGGTCGATTCGGCGGTGGGGGAGGGAACCACCTTCACCATCCTGCTGCCGCATCACCAGGGCGACCTGCGTCCGGTCGATGTGGCGGAGCCGCGTGAGCGGCGCGGCAGCGATCTGACCGGCAGCGGCACCATCCTGCTGGTGGAGGATGAGGACGCCGTCCGCGTCTTCTCCGCCCGCGCGCTGCGCAACAAGGGCTATCAGGTGCTGGAGGCCAAGAATGGCGAGGCGGCACTCCAGCAGATCGAGGCCAACGGCGCCTCCATCGACCTGCTGATCACCGATGTGGTGATGCCGCAGATGGACGGTCCGACGCTGGCCCGCCATGTCCACGAGCTGCGGCCGGAGATGCGCGTGATCTTCATTTCCGGCTATGCCGAGGACCGTCTTGGCGAGATCGACGGGGTCGAGGTCGCCCATTTCCTGCCCAAGCCCTTCTCGCTGAAGCAGCTTGCCTCCAAGGTGAAGGAGGTCATCCGCGACGGGCGCTAGGCGAAAGGGAGATAGCCCGGACCACGTCCGGAAAACGGGAACGCACCGGAAACATCAGCTCTTGCAAACAAGAACGAAGAGAGTACATTCAGCTTCGTTGCAAGAGCGCCGACCGTGTGTTCTAAGAGAGGGGTACCGGGCATGTCGTCCGCACAGCTTCGTTTGGTCGAGAAGGATTCCATGGACAAGCAGAAGGCGCTCGATGCCGCCCTGAGCCAGATCGAACGCGCGTTCGGCAAGGGCTCGATCATGAAGCTCGGCGCTCGCGAGAATCTGGTCGAGACGGAGGTGGTGTCCACCGGCTCGCTGGGTCTCGACATCGCGCTGGGCATCGGCGGCCTGCCGCGTGGCCGTATCGTCGAAATCTACGGTCCGGAAAGCTCGGGCAAGACGACGCTGGCTCTGCACGCCATCGCCCAGGCCCAGAAGAATGGCGGGACCTGTGCCTTCGTCGACGCCGAACACGCGCTCGACCCGTCCTATGCCCGCAAGCTCGGCGTCAACATCGACGAACTGCTGATCTCGCAGCCGGATGCCGGCGAGCAGGCGCTGGAGATCGCCGACACGCTGGTACGGTCCGGCGCCATCGACGTGCTGGTCGTGGACTCGGTGGCCGCCCTGGTGCCGCGCGCCGAGCTGGAAGGCGAGATGGGCGACAGCCATGTCGGCTTGCATGCCCGCCTGATGAGCCAGGCGCTGCGCAAGCTGACCGGCTCCATCGCCAAGTCGAACTGCCTGGTCATCTTCATCAACCAGATCCGCCTGAAGATCGGCGTGATGTTCGGCAACCCGGAGACGACGACCGGCGGCAACGCCCTGAAATTCTACGCCTCCGTCCGTCTCGACATCCGCCGCATCGGTTCGATCAAGGATCGCGACACCGTCGTCGGCAACCAGACCCGCGTCAAGGTGGTGAAGAACAAGATGGCCCCGCCCTTCCGCGTGGTCGAGTTCGACATCATGTATGGCGAGGGCGTGTCGAAGGTCGGCGAGCTGCTCGACCTCGGCATCCAGGCCGGGGTGGTCGACAAGTCGGGCGCCTGGTTCAGCTATGACGGTACGCGCATCGGCCAGGGTCGGGAGAACGCCAAGACCTTCCTGCGCAACAACCCGGAGATGGCCGACGCCATCGAGGCCAAGATCCGCGGCAACGCCGGCCTGGTCGCCGATGCCATGATGGGCACCCCGGAAACCGACGGCGAGGCCTCCACGCCGGAGTAAGGCATCCGCTGCCTTCGGAAGCCCGCCGTCTGTGAGGGCGGCGGGCTTTCCTTCTGCTCGCGGGATTCAGGAGCGGATCAAGGATTTCAGGGGGAAGCGATGATCAATCTGATCGCGGAAACGGCGACGCTGCCTCAGGCGTGGCGGTCGCGGATCGTTGGCAAGATCGCCGGAGCCAATCTGAAAATCATCCGCATGGATGAGGCCGGCATTCCATCGGAAAGCCATGCCGATTTCGACGAGGCGCTTTTCGTTCTCGAAGGCGCCATGACGCTCGACGTCGAAGGCGAGCTGATCAACATGGCGGCGGGTGACTTTTTCGTCGTCCCGGCGGGCAAAAGCCACCGTGTCCTGGAAGGAAGCCATGGCATCCTGTTCCTGGTCGATGCGGAATAAGGCAGCCCGATCACGATCCGATAGAACCGGCTCCTTCAGACATCCACCACCATGTGCGGCCTGAACGCGCCCTCCAGCGTCAGCAGCAGATGGAGATAGACCGCCACCTTGCGGGCGCGGTCGCTGTTGCGTGACAGGCAATCGCGCAGCTGTTCCGCCAGTCGCGCGGTTTCCGGGTCCTGTTGGGGGGCGGCGGCGGTGACGGCTTTGACGATATGCTCCGGATCGACCGGAACCGGGGCCGCCGGGTCCTTCAGCAGCGCTTCGGCCAGCGCCTCCTCGTCATGGTCGGCCGGGGAGGGGGTGGATGGCGGTGGCGGGGCCTGCCGTGCCAGATGGCTGCGGAGATTGTCCTTCAGCCGGTTCCGCTGACCCTCGTCCAGCCCGTCGAACTGGTCGACCTCGTCGAACAGAAGGTCGTAGAGCCGTCGGCGTTGCGGGTTCGGCGGGTTCTGGCCGCGCCGCTCCTGCTCGCGGTCCTGCTGTTCCTTGCGCGGGTTGCGGCGGTGGTTGCGGTCGGTGGCGCTGCCGGCCCGTTCCACACCCGCAGTGGTGCGGACGCTGAATTCCGGCGGACCAATGCCGCCGCCGGAGGAGAGAGTGCCCGCCATCAGCCGCCTCCCGGAACAGAGGGTCCCAAGCGGTAAAGTCTGGCAGAGCCGGCGCTTTCGTCAATGCGAAAGCGCCGGCTTGGGTCCATGTCAGTCGCCGGCGCCGGCCCCGACGGCGCCATTGGCGGCCTCGGGCTTGCTCTTGCCGAAGCCGATGGTGGGGAAGACATTGATCAGCGCGGTGATGAAGGCGGCGAGATAGGGCAGCGACTGCACCACCAGCAGGCCCGACCACATGAAGGCGTCACGGTTCTCATGGCCGAAGACCATGACGATGGCCAACGCCGCGCCCCACAGCGACACCAGCAGCACCAGTTCCTCCCGCGCCATCAGGAAGGCCTGCATCAGCGCCGGCTGGTTCTCGCATTTCGGCGTGCGGACGAAGGGGCGGCCCGAGGTGAAGATGCCCAGCCACATGGCGCGGCCGACCGTATGGGTCAGCGCCATGCCGGCGACCGCCGCCCCGACCTTGTCCCAGAAGCCGCATTTCACCCGCGCCTCATAGAGCCAGAGCGAGGCGCCGACCTTGAAGGCGAAGACGCTCAGCGTCGGGATCATGAAGACGTTGGGCGGGAACTCGAAATATTTGGGGAAGGCCATCAGGCCGATCGACCACAGGATGCCGGCGATGCCGAACACCATATGGGCGGCGTCGGCGAACCAGGGCAACCAGCCGGTGATGAAATGGTATTTCTGGCCGGTGGTCAGCTCCTTGGCGCCCGGCGACAACTGGCGCCAGTGATGCTTCAGGATCTGCACGGCGCCGTAGGCCCAGCGGAAACGCTGCGTCTTGTAGGCGGAGAAGCTGTCGGGAACCAGGCCCTTGCCGTAGCTTTCCGGCATATAGACGGCCTCATAGCCATGCTCGAACAGGCGCAGGCCGAGGTCGGCGTCCTCGGTGATGCACCATTCGCCCCAGCGGCCGACCTTCTCCAGCGCCGTCTTGCGGATGATGGTCATGGTGCCGTGCTGGATGATCGCGTTGCGCTCGTTGCGCTGGATCATGCCGATGTGGAAGAAACCGGCATATTCCCAGTTGGTCATGCGCTGGAACAGGTCATGTTCCCACTCGCGGTAATCCTGCGGCGATTGGACGAAGCCGACCTCCGGCCGGTTGAAGTGTGGGATCGTCGCCTTCAGCCAATCGGGATGGACCTGATAGTCGCTGTCGATGACGGCGATGTGCTCGGCGTCGGGAGCGGTCTGGGCCAGGCCGAAATTCAAGGCGCCCGCCTTGAAGCCCGGCCAGTTGTCGAGGTGGAAGAAGCGGAACTTCGGCCCCAGCGTCTTGCAATATTCCTCGATCGGGCGCCAGACGGCCGGATCCTTGGTGTTGTTGTCGAGCAGCAGGACTTCGTAATTCGGGTAGTCGAGCCTGGCCAGCGCGTCCAGCGTCTGCATGACCATGTGCGGCGGTTCGTTGTAGCAGGGCACATGGATCGACACCTTCGCCGCGTTGGGCAGCGGGGCGGCGGAGCAGGGGATGAATTTGCGCTTGAACTTGTGCTGCCAGACGACCTCGGTCAGTTCCATGCCGTCGATCAGCATCACCGCGAACAGCACCAGCTGACAGAAGATCAGCAGGCCCCAGGCGATCTCGGTGGTGAGCGCGAGGCCGGCGGCCGAGGCCGCGCTGACGGTGAAGACGAGGACGGAGGCCACCGCCTGGATCAGCGCGCCGTAGAAGATCTGGCCGCCGATCCTGAGGTCGCCGCGCCGCCACAGGAAGAAGACCAGCGGCAGGAAGCCGAGCGCCACGGCGGTGGCGCACTTGATCTCCCAGTTGCGGATCTCCTGCACGCCGCCGATCATCGGGAATTTCGGATTGCGCTGGTAATCCCACAGGCCCCAGCTTGTGCCGGCGGTGCCCTCGATCTCCCGCTTCCAGGGCTGGTCGAAGGCCTCCATGATGAAATAATCGAGCTTGTTCTGGGCGGCGACGTTCAGGAAATTGCGGATGAACTTGGCCTGATTGACCTGGCTGGCCTCGGCGCCCCGGCGCCACGGGCCGTCGGCGGGCCAGCCGATCTCGCCGATCAGGATGTGCTTGTTGGGGTATTTCTGCTTCAGCTCGTTGTAGCGGAACATGGCGTAGTCGACCGACTGGTCGACCGGCACGCCTTCCCAATAGGGCAGCAGGTGGACGGCGAGGAAGTCGACCGCCGCGACCAGTTCCGGGTTCTTCAGCCAGACGTGCCACGGCTCGGCGATGGAGACCGGGACGTTGACCTTCTTCTTCACCCGCTTGATATAGTCGATGGCCTGCGGAACGGTCAGGTCGGCGCGCAGGATCGCCTCGTTGCCGACCAGAACGCGGCGGACGTTGCTGTTGGCGCGGGCCAGCTTGATCAGGCCGGCCAGCTCCGGCTCGTCGATCTCGGGCTTGCCGGTGGTCCAGGCGCCGGCGGTGACCGGCAGGCCATGCTTGCCGGCGATGGCCGCCACCATTTCCGAACCGTCGGTGGTGGAATAGGTGCGGACGGCCTTCACCGCGCCCTCCAGCGCGTCCATGTCCTTTTCAATATCGTCGGCGGATGCCTTGTCGCCCTTCGATGGGCTCTTGTCGGAATGGAAGGGGGTATAGGCGACGCCGGTGATGGCGCCGGCCCAGGACCGCTCGTCCACCGGACGGTTCCACAGCGCCCAGAAGGCGATGTTGCCGAGGATCACCAGAATCAGAACCGCAAAGGCCGATTTGCGCATGTGGGTCGTTCTCGCTCGCCGCACCAGAAACATGGATACGGCCCGTGGAAATGGCACAAGGGAAGCATTGCCGCCCCGACCATCTCCTCGGACCGAACTCTATAATCGTCCAACGAATGCCGCTGCGCCGTATGGCCGGCGCGCACGGCCTTCTATACAAGCTTCGCGGTTGCCCCGCCACTGCCGGCTATAACAGGGCAGCCTCCGGTTAATCCCGGTGCCCGATGCAGGCCATGAACGGAGTGAAGCATGTTTTCCCTTAACGAACGGCTACAAGCCGACACCCATCCCGTGGCCGATCTGGATCTTTGCCGGGTGTTGCTGATGAACAACGCCCTGTGGCCGTGGCTGATCCTGGTGCCGATGCGGGAGGGGGCGGTCGAGATCCATCGGCTGGACACGGCCGATCAGGCGGTGCTGATGCGGGAGATCGTCCAGGCGTCCCAAGTGGTGGAGCGGCTGTTCGCGCCCGACAAGATGAATGTCGGGGCGCTGGGCAACATGGTGCCGCAGTTGCACCTCCATGTGATCGGGCGCAGGCGCGGCGATCCGGCATGGCCGGGCCCGGTCTGGGGCTCCGGCCATGCCGAACCGTATGACCCGGCCGCCGCGGCGGCGCTGGTGGCGCGGCTGAGGCGGGCGCTGGGCCGATAGGAGCACTCCGCCACCGGCCGTGCGGGCCGGCGGCGGGGGGACGGGACCGCGGTCAGAGCGTCTTCAGATATTCGACCAGATCCCAACGTTCCTGCGCGGACAGGCCGCGGCCGATGATGCCGCTGCCGCCCAGGCCGGAGCCGACGAACTCGTGCCCGACATTGGTGTTGCCCCGCTTGGTGGTGTCGAGGGTGAAGGTGCCCTCGGCGCAGTCGGTCTGATAGCCGACCTTGGCCGGATCGTAGCTGCGCAGGCCCAGGCAGAAGGATTTCGGCCGTTCGGAGGCCGGCGACAGCAGGTCGTAGAGGCTGGGGACGGCGGCGTTGTGCAGATAGGGCGCCGCCGCCCAGATGCCGTTGAGCGGACGCGCCTTGTAGCCGGCGGACGCCTGGAGACAGTTCGGCCGGTTGCCGTTCATCTCCTCGCGCCTGGCCGGCGGAATTCCGTTCGCCTCATACCAGCTGTCCACCGTCTTCTGGACGACATAGCCGAGCGCGTTGGCGAAGGAGGTCTTCGTCACCGAGGCGCCGGGCTCGCCGCCGCACAGGCTGCCGGGGTCGACCTTCAGGAAGGCGGGAACCCGCACCTTGCGGGTTTGCAGGATGTTGGCCTGGGCCGGGTCGGTACCGACATTGATGATGTTGACCTTCAGATAGCTCTGCTTGGCGCCCTTCGGCGTGATCCAGTATTTGGCGCTCCAGAAGGCCGGGTCGCTGACCGGCGGCAGATGGCAGCCCTGGCACAATTCGCGGTACAGCGCCGCGCCGCGCGCCTGCTTGACCGGATCGATCCCGCCCAGCACGGCTTCCGGCCATTTCGGCGCGGTCAGGCCGCGGAAGCCGGCGACGCTGCCATCGGCATTGCGCGCCAGCGGGTTGGGACCAGCCAGAAGCTGTTCCATCCGGTAGAGATTCTCCACCGCGACGGAGGACGCATAGAGTGGGCGGTCCGGATTGGACAGGTTGACCCGCGCCGCGACCCCCATCGCTTCGCCGGCATTGCGGACCATCGGCTGCATGATCGAGCCGTCATACTGCACCCAGTCGAACCAGGACGCGTTCCAGATGGCGGGAAATTTCACCGGCGCGGTGAGGGCGGCGGTATTGACGAAGGGATCGAAATCGACCTTGCCGTCCAGCAGGTCGTCGGTGAAGACGGTGTTGCCGATGCGGGTCAGGGCGTCGAGGCGGTTGTATCCCTCCGTGACCGCCGGATTGCCGGGCTGGGCATTGGCGCGCGCGGTGTGCGCTTCGAGCCCTTCCAGGGTTTGGTCGAAGTCCTTGGCAAGGGCCGCCGTCTGCTCCGCGGTGCGGCCGGGGCCGAGGACGCGGTCGGCGAAGCGGTCGAAACGGCCGGGCAGCATCTTGGTATAGAACAGCGACACGCCCAGCGCCTGGGTCAGCTTGTCCAGGTCGGTCACCGCCGGGCCGCCATCGATGCGCAGGCTGACGCCGTTATATTCGATATGGCCGGTGTGGCAGGCGGCGCAGGTCAGTCCGATCTGGTCGGGAAGCTGCTGGCCGGTGGCCGGATCAATGGTGCCCTTGGTGCGGGCGAAGCCGACCGGCAGCCCGTCGGGATTGACCTCCTCGGCACTCTGGCTGTAGGCCGCCAGAACCGCCTTGGCGGAGCCGGCGTCGGCCGCGTAGCCGTACTGTCGCGCGCTGCCGTCATCGAGCCGCTTCGGGCTGGGGATGAAGCCGAACCGTGCCAGATAGGACTCGTCCACCAGCATCGGCGGCTTGCCGCCCATCCAGATGGTCGGCTGTTCGAGCGAGATGAACCAGGAATAGGGGATCGGGAAGGTCGAGGTGCCCTGGCTGGCATGGTGATACCAATAGCGTTCGCCGGACTTCCAGTTCTGGTCGAGCCAGACCGTCTCCTTGGTCGGGGCGACGGTCGGCAGGGTCGGCGCGCAGGCGCCAAGCAGTCCCAGGGGAAGCAGGCCGAATCCAAGCAGGAACGAAAAACGGGACGCTTTCATCGTGGCCTCGGAGCGGAAAACCGACGGAATTATGACCCTATACTTCTGAGATAAGCCGAAGTGCGCAATTGATAAATTGAGTCACCAGTCGAAACACAATTATGTAGAAATACATTTATATGGGTGCGGATTATGGTGGCGCCTTCCCGCGTGGAACGCACCCTGGCCCCGGTGTCGCGGTCATCGCATCGTCACCCGTGAGTTTTGCCGGGCATGCCTGTTGGATCGGTCAGTCACATTTTCGGGAGGCCGATGTCATGACCGCGATTGAGCGCAGCAAATCCCCCACCTCCGACGCCCCGTCCGACGCGGCCCAGCGCATCGAGGACAAGCTGGTCGAAGAGACCGGTCGGGCCTCCGGAGACCCTGACAAGCCGGTTCAGAAGAAGTGGGATGAAATGGGCGAGAAGGAGTCGGTCGCCGAACGCGGCGGAAGGCGGAGCGCGGGAGAGTAGCCCACCCACCTGCGTTTCCGGTTCCGGCGATCCGGTCCTACCGCTTCGCTGCGGGCCGTTTCACGCTGCGGGCCGCTTCACGGTGCAGGTCAGCGCCAGAACCTCGGCCGCCTTGTCCAGGTCGTCGGCCCTGACCAGCACATAATCGGTGTTGTAGGTCGAGATCGCGAAGATCGGCAGATGGGCCTGGGCCAGCGGCACCGCGATGCGGGCCAGGATGCCGAACAGGGAGAAATCCAGCGTGCCCTCCACCCGGAAGGCGCGCCAGCCGCGCTCGGCCTTCACGCCGTCGGGCACGCGCTCCTCGCGGCAGAGGATCGACAATTCCTCGCCGGTGCGGGTGGCGCCGACCAGCGGGTCGGTCCAGTCGAGCCAGTCGGGCAGGCCGCTGCCGGGCGGCAGTTGCGCCACCGCCAGCCGGTCGGGAAGCACGCTGAGCGTCAGGCCGGTCTGGTCGCGGACCAGGGCGGCGGTCAGCGTCGCCTCGTCCACCTCGAAGGGCTTCAGGATGCGGCGTGCGCGGGCTGCCAGCGACGGCACGCCCGACCGCATGGCGCGGCCCAGCATCTCCGCCGAGGTGGCGCGCAGCGTGGCATCGCTTTCGGCCAGGTCGACGACGGCCTGGAGCGCGCTGGTCTGGACGATGCGGCTCGGGCTGTTCTCGAACCAGTCCGCCAGCAGGATGGCGGCGCGGTGGCGCTGCTCCTCGGTCATGGTCAAGCGCGGCACGATCTGGGCGAGGTGCCAGCGCACCTCCGCCTGTTCGATGGCGACGGCGTCGGTCAGCAGATGGTCGACATAGGGGTCGAGCCAGCCGGCATTGCCGCGCGACACCCGTTCCAGCGCATCGGCGGCGCGCATGCGCACGCTGGCATCGGCGTCGAACAGGCAGCCGACCAGTTCCGCCAGCCTGCCGCGGTCGGCCGAAACCTCGCCGGCCACCGACGGGGCGTCGCCCAGCGCCCGCCGGTCGCCGGTCGCCAGCCGGCGGGCGAGCGGCGCGTTCCGGATCAGGTCATCCATGTCAGCGACGCCCGGTCGGACGGCCGAAGCGGGATGGCGTGCCGAAGCGCGAAGCGACCTTGGCGCCGGTCGGCTTGGGCGGTGGCGGCGGTGGCGGCGGAGGCGGGGTTTCGCCACGCGGCACGCCGCCGCCCGACGCCATCTCCGCCAGATCCTTGATCAGCTTCTGCACGCTGCGCACGCGGGCCTGGGGATCGGGCCATTCGCGGCTGTAGACCAGCTTGTGGTCGGGCCGCAGCTTCATCAGTGTCAGATGCTGGGCGATGTAGGTCAGCAGCTTGGCCGGTTCGGCATAGAAATTGTCGTGGAAGGTCAGAACCAGCCCCTTCGGCCCGGCATCCACCCGCTCGACGCTGGCTTGGCGGCACCAGCGCTTGATGGTGACGACGTCCAGCAGATTCTCCACCTCCTCCGGCAGCTTGCCGAAGCGGTCGATCAGTTCGGCGGCGAAGCCATCCACCTCGGCCCGGTCGACCAGATCGGCGATGCGGCGGTAGAGCGACAGCCGCACCGTCAGGTCGGGCACATAGCTTTCCGGGATCAGCACCGGCGTGCCCAGATTGATCTGCGGCACCCATTCCTGGGTGGCGGCGGCGGCGATGGCGCCCTCCTGCATCGCGGCGCGGGCGTTGGCCACCGCCTCCTCCAGCATCTGCTGGTACAGTTCGACGCCGACCTCGCGCACCTGACCGGATTGCTCCTCGCCCAGCAGGTTGCCGGCGCCGCGGATGTCCATGTCGTGGCTGGCGAGCTGGAAGCCGGCGCCCAGGGAATCCAGCGTCTCGATGACGTGCAGGCGCTGCTGGGCGGTGGCGTTCAGCGGCTTGTTCGGGGCGTAGGTGAGATAGGCGTAGCCGCGCTTCTTCGAACGCCCGACGCGGCCGCGGATCTGGTAGAGCTGGGCCAGTCCGAAAAGGTCGGCGCGGTGGACGATCAGCGTGTTGGCGTTGGGGATGTCCAGGCCGCTCTCAATGATGTTGGTGGCGAGCAGGACCTCGAACTTGCCCTCGTCGAAGGCGGTCATCACGTCTTCCAATTCGCTGGCCGCCATCTGGCCATGGGCGGTGACAATTTTGACCTCCGGCACCAGCTCGCGCACCCGCTCGGCCACCTTCGCCAGATCCTCGATGCGCGGGCAGACATAGAAGGTCTGGCCACCGCGGTAATGCTCGCGCAGGATCGCCTCGCGGATCACCACCGGATCATAGGGCAGGACGAAGGTGCGCACCGCCAGACGGTCCACCGGCGGGGTGGCGATCAGCGACAGCTCGCGCACGCCGGACAGCGCCATTTGCAGGGTGCGCGGAATCGGCGTGGCGGTCAGCGTCAGCACATGGATGTCGGCGCGCAGCTCCTTCAGCCGCTCCTTCTGCTTCACGCCGAAATGCTGCTCCTCGTCGACGATGACCATGCCGAGCCGCTTGAGGTCGAGGCCCTTGGCGAGCAGGGCATGGGTGCCGACGACGATGTCGGCCGTGCCCTCCGCCAGTTCCTTCTTCACCAGCGTCTGTTCGCGGGCGGTGACCATGCGGGAGAGCTGGACCACCCGCACCGGCAGGCCGGCGAAGCGGCTGGAGAAGGTGCGGAAATGCTGGCGGGCGAGCAGGGTGGTCGGCACGACGACGGCGACCTGCTTGCCGCTCATCGCCACCATGAAGGCGGCGCGCAGGGCCACCTCGGTCTTGCCGAAGCCGACGTCGCCGCAGACCAGCCGGTCCATCGGCCGTCCGCTGCCAAGGTCGGTGAAGATGTCCTCGATCGCCTTCAACTGGTCGTCGGTCTCGGGGTAGGGGAAGCGGGCGGCGAATTCCTGATAGACGCCCTCCGGCGTCAGCACCGGATCGGCCTTCTTCAGCATGCGCTCCGCCGCGATCTTCAGCAGGGCTTCCGCCATGTCCTTCAGGCGCTTCTTGACCCGCGCCTTGCGGCCCTGCCAGCCGGCCCCGCCCAGCTTGTCGAGCTGGACATTGGCATCCTCCGAGCCGTAGCGCGACAGCACCTCGATGTTCTCGACCGGGACATAGAGCTTGTCGCCGCCCTCATAGATGATGCGCAGGCAGTCATGCGGGGCGCCGGTGACGTCGAGCGTCTCCAGCCCGTCATAGCGGCCGATGCCATGGTCCATGTGGACGACGATGTCGCCCTCATGCAGGGCGGAATGCTCGGCGATGAAGTTGGCGGCCTTGCGCTTCTTCTTGGCCGGGCGGACCAGACGGTCGCCCAGGATATCCTGTTCGGTGATGACGGCGAGGTCGGGGGCGGTGAAGCCATGCTCCATCCCCAGCACGATGGTGCCGATCACGCCGCGGTCGAAGCGGCGGACATCCTCCATGCTCTCCGCCGGCTCCAGGCCGGGAATGCCGTGGTCGGCCAGCACGTTGGACAGGCGGTCGCGCGACCCGGCGGAATAGCCGGCGATCAGCACCCGGCGCCCGTCGGCGCGCAAGGCGCGGATATGGTCCTTCACCGCGTCGAAGACATTCATGTCGGGGCGGTTGCGCTCCTCGGCGAAGTCGTGGCCGCGCTTGCCGCCAGCGTCCACCGTGCCCTTGATGCCGGGGGGCGTCGAGAAGATCTGGAGCTGCGCCACCGCGCGTTCCGCCAGCAGCGCGTCCCAGCCGGTGGAATCGAGGAACATCGAGGCGACGGGAACCGGCTTGTAGACCGGCGAGCCCGCCCGCTTCTCGATGGTCATCATCGAATCGCGCGAGGCGTGGAAATCGACGACCTGGGCGATGCGGGCGTCGCGCGATTCGTTGGCCTGATGATCCAGGCTGACGATGCCGCGCGGCAGGTAATCCAGCACCGTGTCCATGCTCTCATGGAACAGCGGCAGCCAATGCTCCATCCCGCCATAGGACCGCCCGGCGGAGATCGCCTCGTAGAGCGGATCGTCGTCGGTCACCGCGCCGAACAGCTCGCGGTAGCCGGAGCGGAAGCGGGCGATCCCGGCATCGTCGAGGAAGACCTCCGACATCGGCTTCAGCTCGACACGCTCGCGCTTGTCGGTGGTGCGCTGGGTCATCGGGTCGAAGGCGCGCACCCCCTCCAGCTCGTCGCCGAACAAGTCGAGGCGGAGCGGCTCCTCGCTGCCGGGCGGGAAGAGGTCGACGATGCCGCCGCGCACCGCGAACTCGCCCGGCTCCCGCACCGTCTGGGCACGGGTGTAGCCGTTGCCGGCGAGATAGCGTTGCAGCTTCTCCAGGTCGATGCGGTCGCGGAGCTTGGCCGAGAACACCGCGTCCTTGAAGGCGCTGCGCGGCGGCACCTTCTGCACCACGGCGTTGACGGTGGTCAGCACGATCAGCGGCGCCAGCCCGTCGCGGTTCGAGGCCGCCTCACGCCGCGCGATCAGCCGGGTCAGCGTGTCGATGCGCCTTGCGACGATGCCGCCGTTCGGCGACACCCGGTCATAGGGCAGGCAGTCCCAGGCGGGGAAGGTCAGCACCTCCAGCTTCGGCGCGAAGAAGGCCAGCGCCTCCGCCAGCAGGGCGCAGCGGGTGTCGTCCAGCGCCACATGCAGCAGGCCGTAGCCGCCGGCCTTCTGCGCAAGCTCCGCCAGGATGCGGGCGTCATGACCCTCGGGCGCGCCGCCGATCAGGAGTCGGCCGGCGCGGCCGGGCTGGAGATCGTAACTGACCAAAGGAGGATGCCTCGGAGAAGGGGAACGCTTGTCGGAGAGCCTTGGCGCGGCTCCGTCAGGAGTCTTGGCCTGGCTCCGTCAGGAGCCTTGACGTGGTGTGTAACGGAACGCCGTCAACAGGCGCATCACGTCGTTGTCATGCTCGGCCGGCACCGGCTCCCGCCCTGACATCCAGTCGTACAGGTCGGGATCGCCAAGCTCCAGCAGCGCCTCGAAGCGGTCGAGCATCGCATGGTCGAAGCCGCCGACATGGGCGTCGGCGAAGCTGCCCATCAGCAGGTCCATCTCGCGCGTGCCGCGGTGCCAGGAGCGGAAGCGCAACCGCTTGCGCCGGTTCTCCAGCGATTCGGCCTTCTCGGGAGTCTGCGTCTCGGAAGCCAGGGGGGTGCCGTTTTCAGTCATCGCGGTCCAACGTCGAAAGCCCCCGGCGCCAGCGCCGGCGAAGGGGGAACCATTCAGGAACCCCATCCTGCACGGGCCGGCGCGGCGATGCAACCTTGGCAGGCCGGCTTGACCATCCCGTGGCGATGTCCTATGTGCCCCCTGGCCTGCGGGGACGACCCCGCCGCCGAAAAGGGGCAACCGGGTGGGGACGACCCCGCCATTCCAGGACGGAGACACCGTCATGGCGTGGGTCACGCTGTTCTTGGCCGGTCTTCTCGAAATCGGTTGGGCCGTCGGGCTGAAATACACCGAGGGTTTCACCCGCCTGATCCCGAGCCTGCTGACGGTCGCGGCGATGCTGGCGAGCATCCTGCTGCTGGGCGCGGCGCTGAAGAGCCTGCCGCTGGGCACGGCTTACGCGGTGTGGACGGGCATCGGCACGGTCGGCACGGCCGTGCTGGGCATGCTGCTGTTCGGGGAGCCCGCCGGGGCGCTGCGGCTGCTGTGCATCGCGGCGATCATTGGCGGGATCGCCGGGCTGAAAATGCTGCATGGGTGAGGGGCATTCAGGCCCCCCTCACAGCGCCTCCGTCCGGCAGGTCAGTGCCAGGGTCTCCGCCGTGTTCGCCACCGCCGACAGGCAGACATCCGCCCGCTCCGCCGGAATCGAGACGGAGAAGCGCAGGACATAGCGCTCGCCGCTGCGGTCGGGCAGGGTCTGGGCGTCCAGCCGGACGATGTTGGCGTCGAACTGGGTGAAGATCTCCGACAGGCGGGCGACGAGGCCCGGCTGGTCGCCGCCCGACACCTCGACGCGGTGGGTGACCAGCGCCTGCGGACCGGGCTGGGGATCGAAGGCGAAGGGGCTGACCTTCACCTCGGCGCCGGCCAGCACCGGCAGGGACGACAGGCCGGACTGGAGGTCGGCCACCGTCAGCGCCGCCGGCAACTCGCAGACGGCCGAGAACTCGGCGCCGCTGCCGAGCGAGGCGAAGGTGGCGTCGCGCAGGTTGATGCCCTGGTCGAACAGATGGCTGGTGATGCCGGAGACCAGTCCGACCCGGTCGGGGCAGAAGGTGGAAACCAGGGCCAGCCCGGCCGTCTTGTCCGTCGCCGTCTTGTCCGTCGCCATCGCGTGTCTCCCGTATCGGCTTTCTTCGAGGGGCACGGGGTGGCCGTGCCGTTCCGTCGGGCGATCATCGAAGCGGGGGGCCGGGAACGCCAGTGGAAAATCGTCCGCCAGCCACTCCCAGCCACCGCCTAGCCGCCGAACAGCCGGCGGGTGGCGGCGCTGATGGCGTGAAGCTCCGCCGCCAGCGCCGGATCGACGTCATCGACATAGTGGGAGGCGAGCAGGCCGAAATTCAGCTCGTCGGCCCGATCCAGCCGCGTGGCTCCGTCGCGCGCGGCTCCGTCCACATGGTCGAGCTGGCGCTGGATGCTGGTCAGCCAGCTGTTCTCCGGCTCCCGCCGGGCCAGTGCCGCGACTCCGGCCTGGGCCTGCGCGATAAGGCGGCGCAGCTCGTCGGTGGTGGCGATGTCGGGCATGGCGGGATTCCGGTCGAGAGGGGGCTGGCGGTGGTGACGATTACTGGACTTGTCCGCCGCTGGTGACGCCGGCCTTGACGCTGTTCGGCACCACGACCTGGGCGCAGCCGCCCTGGGTCTGCACGCTGGTGCCGGGGGTGGTCCAGCTGTCGACGATGGGGGCGGCGACCGACTTCAGGCCCTGGCCGGTGGGCAGCACCGCCTTGTACTCGGCGCGGCCGGCGCCGGAGATGCCGAGGCAATCGGGCGTGGCGGTCACCACCGGCGAGAAGAAATTGCCGAAGCGGACGCTGTCATAGCCGGTGCGGACATACTGGAACCATGTGGTGCCGGCGGCGACGTCGATCACCTCCAGCGGCTTGGAGAAATTGATGCCCTTGGCGTCGTCGTTGTAGCGGGCGGAGGTGAGATCGGTCGAGGCGTAGAAATAGCTCGCGACCACCATGCGCGCGTTCAGTTGTTCGGCGCTGGCGCCCGGGGATTTGGCGGCGATCACCTGGTCCGGCGTCGGGGCTGATTGCGCGTGGCCCGGAACCGCCGACGCCAGTGCCGAGGCCAGCATCAGGCCGAGCGCGAACGTCGTGGTCTTGAAAATGCGGGAAACGGTATTCATTGGCGGTCATCCAATCCGGAAAGTTGAAAATCTCCGGAAGGACGATACCGAGGCAATCGGCCGCGCCAAGGGCGAAATGCGGCAAAGCTTGAAATGCGAGGGCCCGAAACGAGAGGGACCGGACCGCGGGCATGGTCCGGCCCCTTCATCATGGCGCGCGTCAGGCGGCGGTGCCGCCGACCGTCAGCCCTTCCAGCCGCAGGGTGGGCTGGCCGACGCCGACCGGCACGCCCTGGCCGTCCTTGCCGCAGGTGCCGACGCCGGGATCGAGGCGGCTGTCGTTGCCTATCATCGACACCTTGGTCAGGCTGTCCGGGCCGTTGCCGATCAGGGTGGCGCCCTTCACGGCGGGACCGAGCTTGCCGTCCTCGATCAGATAGGCTTCGCTGGCCGAGAAGACGAATTTGCCGTTGGTGATGTCGACCTGGCCGCCGCCGAAATTCTTGGCGTAGATGCCCTTCTTGACCGAGGCGATGATCTCGTCCGGCGTGTGGTCGCCGTTGCGCATCACCGTGTTGGTCATGCGCGGCATCGGGTTGTAGGCGAAGCTCTGGCGCCGGCCGTTGCCGGTCGGGCGCATGCCCATCAGGCGGGCGTTCATGCGGTCCTGCATGAAGCCGACCAGGATGCCGTCCTCGATCAGAGTCGTGCACTGGCCGGGCGTGCCCTCGTCGTCGACGCTGATCGAGCCGCGCGAGTTCTCGATGGTGCCGTCATCGACGATGGTGACGCCGGGGGCGGCGATGCGCTGGCCGAGCAGGCCGGAGAAGGCGGAGGTCTTCTTGCGGTTGAAGTCACCCTCCAGCCCGTGGCCGATCGCCTCGTGCAGCAGGATGCCGGGCCAGCCGCTGCCGAGAACCACCGTCATCTCGCCGGCCGGGGCGGGCACGGAGGCGAGGTTGACCAGCGCTTGGCGCAGCGCCTCGTCGACGAAGCCGCGCCAGGTCTCCGGCTGGATGTAATGGTCATAGGTGACGCGGCCGCCGCCGCCATAGCCGCCGGTCTCCATCCGGTCGCCCTCGGCCACCACGACCGAGACGTTCAGGCGCACCAGCGGGCGCAGGTCGGCGACGCGCACGCCGTCGGCGCGGATGATCTGCACCGCCTGCCATTCGCCGCTGATCGAGCAGCTGACCTGCCGCACCCGCTCGTCCTTGGCGCGGGCATAGGCGTCGATATCGGCCAGCAGCTTCACCTTCTCCTCGAAGGGGACGAGGTGCAGCGGGTTGTCGGGGATGTAGAGCGCGCGGTTGGTGCCGGCCGGCGGCTCGGCCAGGGTGCCGGTGTGGCCGGCCTGGACGGCGCGCACGGTGCTGGCCGCGCGGCGGATCGCCTCCTCCGACAGGTTGCTGGCATGGGCGTAGCCGGTCGCCTCGCCGGCGATGGCGCGCAGGCCGAAGCCCTGGGTGGTGTCGAAGCTGGCGGACTTCAGCTTCCCATCGTCCCAGCCCAGCGACTCGCTCTGGGCGTATTCGAGATACAGCTCCCCATCGTCGGCACTGTGCAGGGCGTCCTGCACGACGCCTTCCACGCGGGCGCGGTCCATGCCGGCGCGGTTGAAGAAGAGATCGTCGGTGACGGCAAGCGCGCTCATGAGAACTCCGAACCTGTGATGGGGCGGAACCCGGCCCGATGCCCCGGCCTGACGCGATGGGCGGCCTGATTCCATGGTAGGACACAGTGTCATAGCGGGCCATCTCGCGCCCCGCCTTACGATGTGTTCTAACGGACTGGCTATAGTGTGGCGACCCGCGCGCCATCCGGCAAGGTTGGCGATGCCGGATTGCCGGTCTGGATGGCCGCGGTGGATCACCGATCGGGCGGATGGGGGAGGGAAGCATGACCGACGGAGCGGTGCGCACGACCATGGACACCCCGACGCCCGGCGCCGTGTCCGGATTCGGGACCGGCGGAAGCGGCGCCGGCTTGGCCGGCTCGCGCCCGCTGCGCGACCACCCGCTGCGCCAGACCCTGACCAACGAGGTGCATGCCCGGCCGCCCGAATCGCTGACCTCGCCGGTACGCGCCACCATGTTGGCGATGCTGTCGGGCGAAGGGGCGGCGGAGGCCGACCGTCGCCATCTCGAGGCACTGTGCGACTGGGCCGGCGTCGTCCGGCCGCCGCAGGGCGCCACCCACCACAGCGCCTCCTTCGGCAGCTTCCACCTGAAGTGGGAGCGGCATACCGAATTCTCGACCTGGACCGTCTTCCGCCCCAGCGCCATGCCGGCCGGCGCCCTGATCGATCCCTTCGTCGAGCCGGCGCTGCACGCCCTGCCGCGCGACTGGCTGGCCGGTCTGCCGGGCGACCTGCTGGTCGGCATCCATGTCGCCGTGCTCGACCCCGACACGCCGGAACCGTCGCCCAACATGATGGCGGCGATGTTCGGCTCGGAAAGCTATGTCGGGTCACGGATCGCCGGTCGGTCGGCCACCGCCTGGACCGACTTCCGCATCCATGGCGACGGCTTTTCCCGCATGCTGGTCGCCGACCATTCGATGACGCCGCGCCAGACCGGCCGTGTCGTCCAGCGCCTGCTGGAGATCGAGACCTACCGGGTGCTGGCCCTGCTGGCCCTGCCGATGGCGCGCGGCGTGCTGCCCCGCGTCGGGACGATCGAATCGGGGCTGGCCGAGGTCACCACCCGCATCGCCACCCTGCGCGGTTTGCAGGACGAGCGCGACCTGCTGGACCGGCTGACCCTGCTGGCGGCGCAGACCGAGCAGATCTCCGCCGAGTCCGCCTACCGGTTCGGCGCCGCCCGCGCCTATCACGAACTGGTCGAGCGGCGAATCGAGGAGCTTCGCGAGATCCGGATCGAGGGGTTGCAGACCGTCCAGGAGTTCATGGATCGCCGCCTGACCCCGGCCATCCGCACCTGCGAGGCGGTCGAACAGCGGCTCGAGTCGCTGTCCCAACGCGTGGCGCGGGCCAGCACCCTGCTGCGCACCCGTGTGGAGATCGCGGTGGAGGGGCAGAACGCCGAACTGCTCCAGTCGATGGACCGCCGGGCGCAGTTGCAGCTTCGCCTACAGGAGACGGTCGAGGGGCTGTCGGTGGTCGCGATCAGCTATTACCTCGTCGGCATCGTCGGCTATGCGGCGAAGGGGCTGAAGGGGTTCGGCTTCAAGGTCGATCCCGACATGCTGGTCGGGGTGATGATCCCCATCGTCATCGCCTTCGTCTGGTCGGGCGTGCGACGGATCCGCAAGGTTCTGGTCAGCAGGCATTGAGCCGGCGGGGCGACGGCATCGCCTCCGCCACGGGGAGGAGCAAGGGGAGGGGCAGGGGAGGTGTAGGGCGGGAAACCGCCGCCTATCACCTTCGCGCATCTGGCCGGCGGCCTCGTCCGAGCCCATCCTGTCGCCCTGAGTCGCCAGCGGCAGCCGCAACAATCCCACGATCCAGGCGGTGCCAGCGGCATCAAACTTCCAAAATCGCCTGACTGGGAAATCCGCTGGTCCAACGGACTGCGACGGAATGCCGCATGGCATGTCCACAATCCGCGCTCAACCTTTATTCCCATGGCGCCTGGGAATGTGAGGGAAAGTCTATGGAATTGGTGGGAGAGAGGAAAGGCTTGTAACCCAGCGTGGCACGGGGATAAGCTCCAGCTGCGGGTATATGTCGCGCTAAGATGGCGTGATCCCTGCATAAACTGGCGTTCGCTGATAAGCCCAATCATGGACCGCGCGAACAGATACCGGTCCGGACCAACAGGGCGGAGGGGGCGTCGGCGGGAAGAGACGACCGCGGGCCATGACGAGCGTCGCGGCTAAGAAGGGGTTGGGGATGAAAAGGCAAAGCCTGTACGCCGCCGGCCTGGCGGCGGTCCTGTCGATGGGTGTGGGAGGCGCGGGCTGGGTCGGCGCCGCCCTGGCGAACGAGCCGCGGCCGTGGGAGATGGGCATGCAGCCCTCCGCCTCGCCGGTCAAGCATCTGATGACCTCGTTCAACGACCTGCTGACCGTCATCATCACGCTGATCGTCGTCTTCGTCGCGGGGTTGCTGGCCTATTGCGCCGTCCGCTTCAACGCGAAGAGGAACCCGGTTCCGTCGAAGACCTCGCACCACACGTTGCTGGAGGTCGCCTGGACCGTGGTTCCGGTCATCATCCTGATCGTGATCGCCGTGCCGTCCTTCAAGCTGCTCTACGCGGCGGAGCGCATCCCGCAGGCCGACATGACCATCAAGGTCACCGGGCATCAGTGGTACTGGGATTATGAATATCCCGACCATGGCAACATCACCTTTTCCAGCTACATGATCGCCGATGCGGATCTGAAGCCGGGTCAGCGTCGTCTGCTGGAGGTCGACAACCGCGTCCTCGTGCCGGTCAATACCACCGTCCGGGTGCTGGTGACCGCCGGCGACGTGATCCATTCCTGGGCGGTGCCGGCCTTCGGCCTGAAGAAGGACGGCGTTCCCGGCCGCATCAACGAGACCTGGTTCAAGGCCGAGCGCGAGGGCGTCTATTACGGTCAATGCTCGGAAATCTGCGGCACCAACCACGGCTTCATGCCGATCGCGGTGGAGGCGGTGTCGAAGGAGGCGTTCGACGCCTGGGTCGCCAAGGCCAAGACGGCCTCCGCGCCGAAGGATGGTCCCCACGATCTGGCATCGCGCCCGACCGGCACGCTGGTCGAATAGGCGGTGCCAGCAGGCGGTGCCCAGGCGGTACCGGCGGCGGTACCCGAACAAGCGGATGTCGCGCGGTCCGGGAGAGGGGCGGCGCGATAAGAAGAACCCACCCAGCCGCCGGCCCGTCGGACGGATCGGAGCGGACGGCGGCCGGGGACAGCGACAAAGGGTAGAGACATGGCGAACGCCACACCGGGACATGGGGAACATGGGGCGGACCATGCGCACGGACACGGGCATGACGATCATCACGTCCCCGGATTCGTGCAGCGCTGGTTCTATTCGACCAATCACAAGGACATCGGAACGCTCTATCTGATCTTCTCGGTCGTCGCCGGGCTGATCGGCGGCCTGTTCTCCGTGATCATGCGGGCGGAATTGCAGTCGCCGGGGTTGCAGTTCGTGTCGGACGGCCAGATGTGGAACGTGCTGATCACGGCGCACGGCCTGATCATGGTGTTCTTCGTCGTGATGCCGGCGCTGATCGGCGGCTTCGGCAACTGGTTCGTGCCGCTCATGATCGGCGCGCCCGACATGGCCTTCCCGCGCATGAACAACATCAGCTTCTGGCTGATCGTGCCGGCCTTCCTGCTGCTGCTGGGCTCCGCCTTCGTCGGCACCGGGGCCGGCACCGGCTGGACGATCTATCCGCCGCTGTCCTCACCGCTCGGCCACAGCGGGCCGTCGGTCGACATGGCGATCTTCGCCCTGCATCTGGCCGGCGCCAGTTCGATCCTCGGCGCGGTGAACTTCATCACCACCATCTTCAACATGCGCGCCCCCGGCATGACGCTGCACAAGATGCCGCTGTTCGTCTGGGCGATGCTGGTGACCGCCTTCCTGCTGCTGCTGGCGGTGCCGGTGCTGGGCGGCGCCATCACCATGCTGCTGACCGACCGCAATTTCGGCACCACCTTCTTCAATCCCGAAGGGGGCGGCGATCCCCTGCTGTTCCAGCACCTGTTCTGGTTCTTCGGCCATCCCGAAGTCTACATCATGATCCTGCCCGCCTTCGGCATCATCAGCCACATCATCTCGACCTTCTCCAAGAAGCCGGTGTTCGGTTACCTGGGCATGGCCTACGCCATGGTCGCGATCGGCGTGGTCGGCTTCGTCGTGTGGGCGCACCACATGTACACGGTCGGTCTCGACGTCAACACCAAGGCCTACTTCACCGCCGCCACCATGATCATCGCGGTGCCGACCGGCGTGAAGATCTTCTCCTGGATCGCCACCATGTGGGGCGGCTCGATCGAGTTCAAGGTGCCGATGCTGTGGGCGATCGGCTTCATCTTCCTGTTCACCGTCGGCGGCGTGACCGGCGTCGTGTTGTCGAATGGTGGGCTCGACAACTATATGCACGATACCTACTACGTCGTCGCGCACTTCCACTACGTGTTGTCGCTGGGCGCGGTGTTCTCGATCTTCGCCGGCTGGTATTACTGGATCGGCAAGATGTCGGGCCGTCAGTATCCGGAGTTCTGGGGCAAGGTCCATTTCTACACCACCTTCATCGGCGTCAATCTGGTGTTCTTCCCGCAGCATTTCCTCGGCTTGTCGGGCATGCCGCGCCGCGTCCCGGACTATCCGGACGCCTTCTGGGGCTGGAACATGGTCTCGTCGGTGGGCGCCTATATCTCGTTCGCCTCCACCCTGCTGTTCGTCTGGATCGCCTGGAAGACGTTGCGCAGCGGCGAGCGGGTGCCGGCCGCCTATTGGGGCCCGCAGGCCGGCACGCTGGAATGGACGGTCAGCTCGCCGCCACCCTTCCATGCGTTCGAAACATTGCCGCAGGTCAAGTAACCATGGTAACCGGCGGGCGTCGCCGCGAGGAGGCGCCCGCCCTATCTTGAAGGGACGAAGCCGAGCAGCCTGAAGAATGGGCGCCGGCGGCAGGGGTGCCGGGGTGACGACCCGGGGTTAGAAGACGACAAGGACAGACCATGACGGATGTGACGAACGAACTGACGCTCAACCAGACGGGAGGGGCGTCGGCCGGTGACTTCATCGAACTGCTGAAGCCGCGGGTCATGTCGCTTGTGGTTTTCACCGGGCTGGCCGGTATCGTGCTGGCTCCCGGTCACCTCCATCCCTTCCTGGCCGTGGTGGCCGTTCTCTGCATCGCCGTCGGCGCCGGCGCGTCGGGTGCCATCAACATGTGGTACGACCGCGACATCGACGCGGTGATGAGCCGCACCGTCAAGCGCCCGATCCCGTCGGGCCGGGTCGAACCGGCGGAGGCGCTGGGCTTCGGCGTCACCCTGTCGGTGCTGTCGGTGGTGGTGATGGGGTTGGCGGTGAACTGGGCGGCGGCGTCGCTGCTGGCGCTGACCATCGGCTTCTACGTCTTCGTCTACACCATGTGGCTGAAGCGCCGGACTCCGCAGAACATCGTCATCGGCGGGGCGGCAGGCGCCTTCCCGCCGATGATCGGCTGGGCCGCCGTGACCGGCACGATCGATCCGCCGTCCGTCCTGCTGTTCCTGCTGATCTTCCTGTGGACGCCGCCGCATTTCTGGGCGTTGGCCCTGTTCCGCAATGGCGACTACACCCGCGCCGGCGTGCCGATGATGCCGGTGGTGGCGGGAGCGGCGGCGACCAAGCGCCAGATGCTGGTCTACACGCTGATCCTGCTGCCGGTGGCGGCGGCCCCGTTCTTCGTCGGCATCGCCGGGCCGGTCTATCTCGCGGTGTCGGCGATCCTCGGGCTGATGTTCGTTGGCTGCGCCGTGCGCGTCCTGCGGGCGGACGACGACGGACCGGCCAGGAGGATGTTCGGCTTCTCGATCTTGTACCTGTTTCTGCTGTTCGCCGTGATGATGGGCGAGCGGCTGATCAACGGAGGGTGGGCATGACGGTGATGGAACACAACGCGCCGACCGGCATCCGCAACGCGGTGGACGAGCAGAAGCGGCAGGACGCGGAACTGCGGGCACGCAAGCTGCGCAGCCGCAACCTGGCGGTCCTGGCCGCGCTGTTGGCGCTGGTCGTCCTGTTCTATGCGATCACCGTTGTCCGGATGGGCGGGGCGCACTGATGACCGGGCGCGACGACGACAGGCTGCGCCGCCGCAACCGCCTGCTGCTCGGCTCGCTGTTCGGGCTGGTGGCGGGGATGATCGGGCTGACCTACGCGTCGGTCCCGCTCTACAACCTGTTCTGCTCCGTCACCGGCTTCGGCGGCACCACCCAGCGGGCGGAGCAGGCCGCCGCGCGCGTCGTCGACCGCAAGGTGACAATCCGTTTCAACGCCGACACCAATTCCGCCCTGCCCTGGTCCTTCAGGCCTGAACAAAAGGATCTGGTGCTGAAGATGGGAGAAACCGGTTTCGCCGCCTACCGGGCGGAGAACCGGGGCAAGACCCCCACCGTTGGAACGGCGGTCTACAATGTCACGCCGGAAAAGGTCGGCGCCTATTTCAACAAGTTGCAGTGTTTCTGCTTCACCGAACAGGTCCTGGAACCCGGCCAGGTCGTGGATATGCCGGTGACCTTCTTCGTCGATCCGGCGATGGCCGACGATCCGAACATGGACGACGTGACCACCATCACGCTGTCCTACACCTTCTTCCGCGCCACGGACAGCGAGGCCAAGCTGGCACAGCACACGGCCGCCGCATCCACCTCCTCGGCGCCGGGGGCAAGCAAACAAAAGGCGGAGCCGGGGGCGACCGCCACTAACTAAACCATATGGGGTAGTGAGACGATGGCCGACATCACCCACGGGCAAATGCCGCACGCCGAACCGTCAGCCCATGAACCGGGCGCCGGCATCCCGCATCCCTACCATTTGCTGAAGCCGAGCCCCTGGCCGCTGATCGGCGCCTTTTCCGGCGGGCTGCTGGCGACCGGTCTGGTCATCTACATGCATGGCGGCGGCAAGCTGCTGATGATCCTGGGCGTGCTGGCCATCCTGGTCACCATGTTCGGCTGGTGGCGGTCGGTCATCCGGGAATCGGTGGTGGAACGGGCTCACACCCCGGTGGTCAAGATCGGCCTGCGCTATGGCATGGCGCTGTTCATCGCGTCCGAGGTGATGTTCTTCGCCGCCTTCTTCTGGGCCTTCTTCCACGCGGCGCTGGAGCCCAAGGCGACGGCCGTCAATCCCGGCGCCCATTGGCCGCCGCCGAACATCCACGTCATCGACGCGTTCGACATGCCGCTGATGATGACACTGACCCTTCTGCTGTCCGGCGTGACCGTGACCTGGGCGCACCATGCCATCATCGAGGGCCAGAACCGCGTGGCGGCCAAGGCGCTGGGGCTGACCGTGCTGCTGGGGGTGCTGTTCACCTTCTTCCAGGGCTACGAGTATGTCCATGCCTCCTTCAAGTTCACCGATGGCATCTTCCCCTCCACCTTCTACATGGCGACCGGCTTCCACGGCTTCCATGTGCTGGTTGGCACCATCTTCCTGGCGGTCTGCTGGATGCGCACGGTGAAGGGGCACTTCACCCCGCAGAGCCATTTCGGCTTCGAGGCGGCGGCCTGGTACTGGCACTTCGTCGACGTCGTCTGGTTGTTCCTGTTCGTGTCGGTCTATTGGTGGGGCGGTCATGGCGGCGTGGTCGCCAGCCACTGACGCCACCGGTGCCGAGCCGTTCCGGCGGTGCCCCAAACAGCCGGAACGGCCCGAACAGGAGTGTCCAGCGTGAGCGACCATCATCCCACCGTTTCCCCGCTGTCGGCGGGCCTGCGTTGCGTCTGTCCGCGTTGCGGCAAGGGTCGGCTGTTCCATGGCTATCTGACTGTGGCGGAGCGCTGCGAGGCCTGCGGCCTGGATTTCGCCCAGGTCGACAGCGGTGACGGCCCGGCGGTCTTTCTGATCTTCATCCTCGGCTTCCTGGTGGTGCCCGTCGCCTTGTGGGTGTCGATGTCGGTGGACTGGCCGCTGTGGCTGCATGCCATCGTCTGGAGCATCGTTGTGCTGAGCCTGACGCTGGGCATGCTGCGGCCGGCCAAGGCCTCCGTCATCGCCTTGCAGTACCGTTATCGCCGCAGCGAAGTGGAGAAGGGTTCTTGAACGCCGTCGCCGCCGGCTTGGCGGAGCGGCGGCGGTTCCGCCCGTCATTGGCGGCGACGCTGATCACGCTGTTCGGGCTGGCGCTGACCATCGGGCTCGGCACTTGGCAGATCGAGCGGCTGAACTGGAAAGAGGAGCTCATCGCTCGGATCGGCCGGCGGATGGCGGAACCGCCGACGCCGCTGCCTTCCCGCATCGACGATCCCGCCATGTGGGAGTTCCGTGCGGTGACGCTTGCCGGGCGCTTCCTGAATGACAAGGACCTGTTGCTGATCGCCCGCCCGCAACAGGGACAGGTCGGTTACGAGGTGCTGACGCCGTTCCAGCGCGCGGATGGGGCCGGGCTGGTTCTGGTCAACCGTGGATTCGTGCCGATGGAGCGCCGCGCCCCCGAGACCCGGAAGGCGGCTTGGGTGGAGGGGGAGACGACCATCGCCGGCGTCGTCCGTGTGCCGCAGCCGCCCGGACTGTTCCAGCCCGGCAACGGTACACCGGCCGCCGGTTCCGTGTGGATGCATGCCGATCCGCCCGCCATGGCGGCGGCGCTGTCGCTTGGTGGTGTCGCCCCGGTGGTGGTGGAGATGCTGCCGGGGCAGGGGAAAGGACTGCCTGGCGCGCCGTCCGGAACCCTGGCGGGCATCACGCCACGGGTGGAGCTTCCGAACAACCATCTCCAGTATGCCTTGACCTGGTATGGGCTTGCGGCGACGCTTGCCGGCATCTACGTGCTGTCGCAGCGCAAGCGCGCCGACACCGGAACCGACGGACGACCCGATGACCGCTTATCAGGAGCTTGAACGCCGCCATGCCCGCATCGCCGCCATCGGCGACGCGCTGGGCATTCTCGGTTGGGACACCCAGACGATCATGCCGGAGGGCGCCAACGACGGCCGGGCGGAGCAGACCGCGACCCTGTCGGTGATCGCGCACGAACTGGCGACCGACCCGCGTATGGCCGATCTGCTGGCCGAGGCGGAGGCTGATGACGGTCTCGATCCCTGGCAGCGCGCCAACCTGCGCGAGATGCGCCGTCACCACATCCAGGCCACCGCCATCCCCGCCGATCTGGTGGAGGCGACCAGCAAGGCGGTGTCGGTCTGCGAGATGACATGGCGCGCCGCGCGGGCGGAGAGCGACTTCGCCAAGCTGCTGCCGTCGCTGACCGAGGTGCTGGCCCGCGTCCGCGACGGGGCGGAGGCGATGGGGGCGGTGATGGGGATCAGCCCCTATGACGCGCTGCTCGACAGCCACGACCCCGGCGCGCGGGCCGAGCGCATCGACGCGCTGTTCGCCGACCTGGGCGGCTTCCTGCCCGACCTGATCGGTCGCGTTCTCGACAGGCAGGCCGGGGCGCCGGCGGCGGTCGAACCGCAAGGCCCCTTCCCGGTCGAGAAGCAGCGCGCGCTTGGCGTCCGCATGATGGAGCGGCTGGGCTTCGATTTCACCCGCGGCCGGCTCGATGTGTCGCTACATCCCTTCTGCGGCGGGGCGACCGGCGATGTGCGCATCACCACCCGCTATGACGAGGCGAATTTCGCCGACGCGCTGATGGGCGTCCTGCACGAGACCGGCCATGCGCTATATGAGCAGAACCGTCCGCGCGCCTGGTTGAGCCAGCCGGTGGGGCAGTCGCGCGGCATGGCGGTGCATGAGAGCCAGTCGCTCCTGATGGAGATGCAGGCTTGCCGCTCGCCCGAGTTCATCACCTGGCTGGCCCCGGTGGCGCGCGAGACCTTCGGCGGCGAGGGTCCGGCCTGGGAATCCCTCAATCTGCGCCGCCTCTACAGCCGGGTCGAGCGCGGCTTCATCCGCGTCAATGCCGACGAGGTGACCTATCCCGCCCATGTCATCCTGCGCTATCGCCTGGAAAAGGCGCTGATCGCCGGGGATCTGGCCCTGCCGGACCTGCCGGGCGCCTGGAACGACGGCATGGCGGAACTGGTCGGGGTGGTGCCGCCGAACGACCGGCTGGGCTGCCTCCAGGACATCCACTGGCCCGGCGGCGGCTGGGGCTATTTCCCGAGCTATACGCTGGGCGCCATGACCGCGGCGCAACTGTTCGACGCCGCCCGCAGCGCCGATCCGGAGATCGTTCCGGCGCTGTCGCGCGGCGAGTTCGCGCCGCTGGTGGAGTGGCTGCGGGTGAATGTGCATGAGACCGGCTGCTTCCACGCCTCCGGTGACGACCTGCTGACCGCGGCGACCGGCCGGCCGCTCGACGCGTCGGTGTTCAAGCGCCATCTGGAGCGGCGCTATCTCTGACCGCCGCTTCGCGGTGCAATACCTCGGAATGAGAAAGGCCGCCCGGATGGCGGCCTTTCTCATTCGTCGCAAAGAGTGCGATCATCCTCGCGCGGTGGTGCGCAGGGTCTCCTCGGCGGCGCGGATCAGGGCCATCGACTTGTTGACGGTCTCCTGATATTCGGCCTCCGGATCGCTGTCGGCGACGACGCCGCCGCCGGCCTGGACATACATCATGCCGTCCTTCAGCACGGCGGTGCGCAGCGCGATGCAGGTGTCCATGGCGCCCGACGCGCCGAAATAGCCGACGCAGCCGGCATAGACGCCGCGGCGCGCCTTCTCCAGCTCGTCGATGATCTCCATGGCGCGGACCTTCGGCGCGCCCGACACCGTGCCGGCGGGGAAGCCGGCGACCAGGGCGTCGAGCGCGTCGAACTTCGGATCGAGGTCGCCCTCAACGTTGGAGACGATGTGCATGACGTGGCTGTAAAGCTCCACGATCATCTTGGACGTCACCTTGACCGTGCCGACCTTCGCCACCCGGCCGACATCGTTGCGGCCGAGGTCGAGCAGCATCAGATGCTCGGCCAGTTCCTTGGGATCGCTCAGCAGATCGGCGGCCAGCGCCTCGTCCTCCGCCGTGGTGGCGCCGCGCTTGCGGGTGCCGGCGATCGGGCGGACCGTGACTTTTCCGTCGCGCACGCGCACCAGGATTTCCGGGCTGGAGCCGACGACGGTCAGCTCGCCGAAATCGCAGTGGAACAGGAAGGGCGACGGGTTCAGGCGGCGCAGGGTGCGGTAGAGCGCCAGCGGCGAGGGCTTGAAGGGGAAGCGGATGCGCTGGGACGGCACCACCTGGAAGATGTCGCCGGCGCGGATGTACTCCTTCGCCTTCTCCACGATCGCGTGATACTCCTCGCGCGTCGTGTTGGAGGTCCAGGCCAGCGGCAATCCGTTCTCGGTCCGCGGCTCCCGCCGGTAGGGCAGGGGGCGTTCCAGATCGGACAGCGCGTCGGTCAGCCGCTCCCGCGCGTCGGCATAGGCGGTGGCGGCGTCCTTGCCGGCCTTCGGCCAGACCGGCGTCACCAGCGTGATCGAATCGGTGTGGCTGTCGAAGATGGCGACGATGCTGGGTCGGGTCAGGATGGCGTCCGGGATGTTCAGCTCGTCCGGATTGCCGTCCGGCAGCCGTTCCATCAGGCGGACCATGTCGTAGGTCATGTAGCCGAACAGGCCGGCGGCCATTGGCGGCAGCTCCTCCGGCAGGCCGATCCGGCTCTCGTTGATCAGGGCGCGCAACTCGTCGAGCGGTGCCCGGTCGAGCGGCCGGAAGGCTTGGCGGTCATGCAGGGCGTCGCGGTTGATCTCCGCCCGGTTGCCGCGCGACCGCCACACCACGTCCGGCTTGAAGCCGATCACCGAATAGCGGTCGCGCCGCGATCCGGCCCCACGCTCCGCCGATTCCAACAGGAACCCGAAGGGACGGCCGTCCGCCAGCTTCATATAGGCGGAGACCGGCGTCTCCAGGTCGCTGACCAGCGTGGTCCACACCACCTGCGGCCGACCGGCGGCGTAAGCGGCGTCGAAGCTGGCGATATCGGGCTGGACCTTCACGGCACGAGACCTCTTGCGTTGCGGCTGGCTGGGCCGGAGCGTCAGTTGCTGGCGAAGAACTGGTCGATGCGCTGGCGGTGGATGCGGACCGGGTACTTGTCGCGCAGCGCGTTGGTGAATTCGGCCATCAGATCGCCTTCCATCCCCTGTTCCACCGATGCGCGGACCGCCGCCAGATCGGCGTCGGCGGCCTTCGGATCGGCCGGGATGATCTCCTTCAGGCGGGCGATCACCTGGGCATCGGCGCTGTTGCCGCTGATCACCTCGTTCGGCTTGGCGGTGAACAGCTTGGCGACCATGTCGCCCGGCAGGCCCTGGACCGTCTGGGCGTCGCGGGTGAAGGGGGCGGTCATGGCGAAGCTGGCGCCGGCCTGGGTGGCGACGTCCTGTGCCGCGGCCTCCGCCCCCTGCTTCAGGCGGGTGGCGATCTCCTCCGCCTTCTTGGCGGCGCGGTCGTTGCGTTGTTCCTGCTGCCAGTCGGCGATGACCTGATCGCGCACGTCGGCCAGCGGACGGACCGCGGCGGGGATGACGCTGTCGACGCGGACGGCGATGAAACTGCCGCCCTCGCCTTCGGTAAGGTTCGAGGTGGCGCCGGCCTTCAACTGGAACGCGTTGGGCAGCAGCGCCTTCAGGGCCGGCAGATCGGGGGCGGCGTCCTTTCCGTCCGGCGCCTTGCCGGTGCTGTCGATGGCGGCGACCTTGGTCAGCACCAGGCCCTGGGCCTGGGCGACCTCTTCCAGGGACGCGCCGCTGGCAAGCTGGTCCTCGACCCTGTTGGCGATGGAGAAGACGGAGTCGAGCGCCTGTTCCTTCTTCATCTCGGCCGCGAGCTGGTCGCGGACATCCTCGAAGCTCTTGGTCGAAGCCGGGGTGACGCCGGTGACGGCCATGACATGCCAGCCGAGCGCGCTCTTGATCGCGTCGGACGGCTTGCCCGGCTCCAGCGCGAAGGCGGCGTCGCCGATCTCCGGCAGGTCGGCCTTCCCGATGTTGTCGAGGCTCACCGGCTCGACACCGGTCTCCTTGGCGGCCTCGGCCAGACCCTTGGCCTTGGCGGCCTCGGCGATCCGCTTGGCCTTGGCCTCGTCATCGACCACCACCATCTGGACCGTGCGCTTTTCCGGGGCGCCGAACTCGTTCGCACGCTCCTCATACGCCTTGCGCAGTTGGGCGTCGTCGATCTTGATGTCCTTCGCCAGCGCGTCGGGCGACAGGCGGGCGACCGTGAGGGCGCGGTATTCCGGGGCGGTGAAGCGGACCTGATGGTCCTCATACGCCTGCTTGATCGCCGCGTCGTCGGGCGCGCCGACATCGCCGATGGAGGCGTTGGGCAGGGTCACCACCTCCGCCACGCGCTTTTCGCCACGGAAGCGGTAGAGATCCTGCACCAGCGGCTGCGGCGGGGCCAGTCCGGCCGACACCGCGCCGGCGACCAGCTGGCGTGCCGTCTCGCGCTGGATCATCGCGACATAGCCGTCCTCGGTCAGCTGGTTGTTGCGCAGCACCGATCGGAAGATGTTCGGGTCGAACTTGCCCTGCTGGTTGCGGAAGGCCGGCTCGTCGGCGATGCGCAGGCGGACCACCTCCGGCCCGACGGCGATGCCCATGTCGGTCGCCGCGAGGTCGAACAGCGTGCGCTGGATCAGCGATTGCAGCGACTGCTCCAGCAGGCCGAAACGCTTGGCCTGATCGGTGGTGAGGTTGCCGCCCAGCATGGGGCGCAACCGTTCCATTTGCCGGCGGAATTCCTGGTCCAGAGCCTGCTGCCCGATCTCCACCTTGCCGACCTCGGCGACGGTGGTGGGCGTGCTGGAGCGGAAGACATCGCCGATCCCCCAGATGCCGAAGCTGAGGATCAACAGCACGAACAGGATCTTGACGACCCAGGAGCCGGCGAAATTGCGGATGAACTGGAGCATGGGACCCGAATCTAAGCGCGTCGTTCGGCCGTCCGGCCGGGGCGGCGCATCATAGATAGGGGAGGGTGGGGCGGCAACAGCCCATTTCCGGCTCGACGATCTCAGGAGACCTCGGCCACCATCCCCGCTTCGCCAAGCGAAGGCCCCGGCCGTGCGGGACGGCCGGGGCGCGGAAGGGCGACATGGTTCCAGAGCCTCCGGGGAGGACTGGAGGCGGGAGGGTTACTTCAGCGCGTCGCGCACGGCATCCTTGGCGCCGCCGATGCTGTTCTGAACCTTGCCGGCGGCTTTCTCGCCGCGACCCTCGGCCTCGGTCTTGGTGTCGCCGGTCATCTTGCCGACGGTCTCCTTGATCGAGCCCTTGATGGAACGGGCGGCGCCCTCGATGCGGTCCTTGTCCATGGTGGCAACCTCTTGCGAGTTGATTGACGCCAGGACAACGCGGCAGGCGGCGAAAAGGTCCATTGAAATCGTTTCAGGAAGGCGAGGCCGGCGGCGGCCTATGCTCAGGCGCGGCGCGGACCGTCGATGCCGCGGTCGGCCGGCCGATGCGGGGTGCCGCCATTATCAGGCGCGGGCTTGGCGGCGCGCCGGCGCAGGGTGGCCAGTCGCAGGGCGTGATGGGTGATCTGGTCGCGGAAATCGCGGTCGACGCGGCTGAAGGCGCTGTAGGCCAGCTTCACCGCCGCCGGCGAACGGGTGCGCAGGGCCTCCCGCAGGGAATCGCGCAGCGTGCGCAGTTCGAGGATACCCGGAACAAAGGCTGTTTCGACCGCTTCCGTCAGGATTTCGACGGAACACAGGGTCGTTTCGTCATCAAGGGCAAGGCTCAATCGGCGTCCTCCCGGAATGGTCAGGAACCGAGCAGATCCGCGACCGCTGTCAGACAGTCGCGGTGGGACAGGCAGTCCTCGCAGCAACCGTCGGGGGGACGCGGATGTGTGCAGTGCAGACGGCGCAATGCCTCCAGTTCCTGATACATGGCATGCTTCCTGGCGTCCGAGATGACATCGGTCGCGCGGATCGTTTCAAGAGCATCCCGCATGGGGTTGGTCGCATCGATGAACATCGGTGTATACCTCCCTTCCCCGCGAATTTATGCCGCACTCCCGGCCAAGTCCATGAATGCACTGAAATATTAGGGCGCCAAATTGCAACGAGCTGTTGCGCGTTTCACCGGCATGCGGCGCATTGACGCTGGCGGGACGAAGCGTCAGCATCGCTGCCGTCGATAATGGGAATAAAATGGAGATCGGATGGAGCGGGCGCTTTGGCCGACTCTGGCGGTGTATGGAGCGGCGGCGTTGGCGGAGATCGCCGGCTGTTTCGCCTTCTGGGCCTGGATCCGGTCGGGCCGGAGCGCGTGGTGGACAGTGCCGGGAGTGGCGTGCCTGTGCCTGTTCGCCTGGCTGTTGACGCTGGCCGACGCCGGCTTCGCCGGGCGGGCCGACGCCGGCTTCGCCGGGCGGGCCTATGCCGCCTATGGCGGCGTCTATGTCGTCACGGCGCTGTTGTGGCTGTGGCTGGTCGAGGGCGCACGGCCGGACCGCTGGGATGCGGCCGGCGCACTGGTCTGTCTTGTCGGAGCGACGCTTATTCTGGCCGGCCCCCGTGGGGGGTGAGGCCGCGCGATGCCGGTCGGCTGATCGACCGCCCCAGGGCCGGGCCGTTCACCAGCACCAGCCGGCCGCCGTCATCGATTCTCAGATAGGCGCCGACACGCACCGCGCGGCGCAGGATATCATCGTTGAGCATGATCTGCGCATCGGCCAGGGACAACGGTGTGCCCTGGTAGTACGCACGGCCATCGGTGTGTCGGATCTGGCTGAATGCGGTGGTCATGTCGGCATGCTCCCTCTCGTTTCTCGAACGGCGGACCGTTGGCGGACCCGACTTGGCGGCAGTGGTTTTGGCGGCTGCCATCGGGAAAACGCCTGGGGCGTCCGGTTTATTCCTCCATAAGGGGCGACCGGGCGGGTTGCCGCGGTCCCGGGTCTGTCCGAAGTAATCTTGTTACGATGGCGCCGCCGGTCCAGGGGGACGGCGGATGCAGTCATACTGTCGCAGATCTCACCCACAAAAGCTGTGTCAATGCGGGGAATCCGGGTACTTATTTCCGGATCGGCGCCACGCATTGAACCATGTCAATCACGCATCGGCTCCTGGCGGTTAGCATGGAGCAGTTATTATGCGATCGTTGGAGCGCGTATGCATCGGGTTATCCCCGGCTGCGCAAATGTTGGACAGCTTTGTTACCACTTGGCGTTGGAAAACCTGCCGGACGGGGTCATAATACGGCATCGGCTATTCAATCAGCCACCCCATCCATCCAGTGGACCACCCAGTGGGCCATCCACCGGGTGGCCATTCATGCGGCAGCGTGCCGGCCTTTCCGGCAGCCAGAGAAAACGGATCGTTTCGTGGACCTACAACCGGCGGATCAGATGAAGGGTTCCGAGAGCGGCGGCGGGCTGGCAGCCGCCGATATGCCCCGCGATCCGGCCTTTCTGGCTTCCCTGGCCGCCAGCCTTCTGGATGATGGCGGCATGGCGCTGGTCTATCTCGACCGCGACTTGGTGTGCCGCCATGCCGACCCGCATTTCGCGGCGGTGCTGGACCGTTCGCCGGCCGATCTCATCGGGCATCGGTTGACGGCGATCGCCCATCCGGTAAGCGCGGCGGTGGAGGCCGCCATCGCGGCGCTCGGCGATCCGCCGATGCGGAACGCGGCGCCGCTCGATTGCCCGACGGTCGGCCGCGACGGCCGACGCTTCATTCTCAGCGGCAGCGTGGTCGCCCATCGGGACGCGGCCGCGACAACGGTCGGCTATCTCGGCAGCTTCCACCGAACCGGCGATCCCGACCGCATCGCGGAATTCGTGACCTGCCGCGACTCCTTCATCGCGACCCTGCTGGATGCGGCGGTGGACGGCATCATCGTCTCCGACCGCACCGGCGTCATCCGGTCCATCAACAGCGCCTGCTGCCGCCTGTTCGGCTATGACGACGGCGAACTGGTGGGGCGGAACATGACCGTCCTGATGCCGCCGCCCTTCTCGCGCGATCACGGACGCTATGTCGACGGCTACATGCGGACCGACCGGGCCAAGATCATCGGCATCGGCCGGGAAACGCTGGGCCAGCGCAAGGACGGCACCGTCTTCCCCATCCATCTCAGCGTCGGCGAGGCGCGGCTGGGCAATGACGTGACGTTCGTCGGTATCATCCGCGACATTTCGGAACGTCTGGCGGCGGAGCGGCGCGCCTCCTACCTCGCGCGGCACGATCCGTTGACCGGCGTGCTGACGCGCACGGCGTTCCTGGAGGAATGCGAGACGCTGTTGGCCACCTGCCGCCCCGATGGAGGGGAAGCCGGGGCCGCTTCCGGGGGAGGCGCCGACCAGTTCGCCCTGTTCTCCCTCGACGTCGACCAGTTCAGCGACGTGAACGAGGCCTTCGGCTTCCATGTCGGCGACGCGGCGCTGAAGGCGATGGTCAGCCGCGTGACCGAGGTTCTGCCGCCCAACACCATCATCTGCCGCATCGCCGCCGACGAGTTCGCGGCGCTGTCACGGGTGACCGACGCGGACCATGCCCGCCGGCTGGCCGGTGTCCTGCATGACCGTCTGACGGCGTCGATCTACGCCGACCGGCATTGGGTGCGGCTTCGGCTGTCCGTCGGTGCGGCGGTGCGCGACGAGTCGGCCGGCACGCTGGAGGACCTGAACGCCAAGGCCAAGCTGGCCCTTCAGGCGGTGCAGCACAATGGCGGCAACGCCGTCTGCTTCTACACGCCGGAGATGGCGGCGGCGGCGACGCGCCGGATGATGCTGACCATGCATCTGACCCACGCCATCGAACGGAACGAGTTGCGCCTCGTCTATCAGCCGATCGTCGACCGGAATGGCCGCGTCCGCTCGGCGGAGGCGCTGCTTCGCTGGGACCATCCCGCGCTGGGGCCGGTTTCGCCCGGGGAGTTCATTCCGGTCGCCGAGGAAAGCGGACTGATCGTGCCGCTCACCGACTGGGTTCTGTCCACCGCCATCGCCCAGATGGCGCGATGGGAGGCGGCGGGCGTGCTGCCCGACCGCGTCTTCCTCAACATCTCCGGCCAGCAGTTCCTGCGCGGCAATCTGATGCTGCGGCTTGACGAGCTGCTGGGCGAGCATCCGTCCTTGCGCCGCCATCTGGGGCTGGAGATCACCGAACAGGCGGCCGTGCGCGACCTCAAGGTCGCGGTGCGCACGCTGGGCGAGTTGGCCGACCTCGGCATCCAGGCGGCGATCGACGATTTCGGGTCGGGCTATTCCTCGCTCAGTTATGTGCAGCAGTTGCCGGTCGCGAAACTGAAGATCGACCGCGCCTTCGTGATCGATGTCCCGGAGAATCCCAAGAGCAACGCCCTGGTCCGCGCCGCGGTCGGCATGGCGCATGGTCTGGGTCTGACCACCGTCGCCGAAGGGGTGGAGACCGAGGAGCAGCGCGATTTTCTGGTCTCGGTCGGGTGCGACATGATGCAGGGCTTCCTGTTCGGCCGTCCGATGACCCCCGACGCGCTGGCCGATCTGGTTCGCGGGCAGGCGGCCCCCGCCCCCGCCTGATCCGGCTTCTCCGGCGTATTCAGCGCGGACCCCCTTCCGTACGACCGCGCCTTTAAAGTCCGTCTGGTGCTCATTGAAACAGCAGACGGACTCTGAACTTTTGGTTTTCCGTGTGATTCAGGCTCCGGCGGGACTGGGCGCGTCGTCGCTTGTCCGCTCTCGGCCGTCCATTCCCCTGGTTCGGAAAATCCCGTCTCGACAGCATCCGCTGCAACTGATATCCATTCTCACATCAATTGAGAGGCGTTATCAGTCCGGGAGTGATGGATGTTCACTGACAAGATCGCAGCCGTTGTTTTCGCCGTTTGTGCTTTGAGCGCTTTTGATGTTCAAGCGCAAGAGGTGAATGTTTACAACTCACGGCATTACAACACTGATCGCACGATCTATGAGACCTTCACCAAAGCGACCGGCATCAAGGTCAATATTGTCGAAGGTAACCATGATGAGCTGATCCAGCGTTTGAAGTCGGAGGGGGCCAGCAGCCCGGCCGATCTGCTGATCACGGTGGACGCCGGCCGTCTGGCCGCCGCGGCCAAGGACGGGCTGCTCGCCCCGGTCAGCTCTCCGGCGCTGGAGGCGGTCAAGGTTCCCGCCAACCTGCGCGACCCGGATGGCGCCTGGTGGGGTCTGTCCAGCCGCGCCCGGATCATCGTCTATGCCCGTGACCGGGTGAAGCCGGAGCGGATCAAGGATTACGAGGATCTGGCCAAGCCGGAGTGGAAGCACCGCGTCCTGACCCGCAGCGGCACCCATTCCTACAGCCTGGCCCTGACCGCCTCGATGGTCGAGGCGCTGGGCGAGGAGAAGACGGAGGAGTGGGTGAAGGGCCTGGTCGCCAACCTCGCCCGGCCGCCGCAGGGCGGTGACACCGACCAGATCAAGGCGGTCGCGGTGGGCGAGGGCGATGTCGCCATCGCCAACACCTATTATGTCGGCAAGATGATCGTCTCGGCCAAGCAGGAGGACCGCGAGGTCGCGTCCAAGATCGGCGTCCTCTTCCCCAACCAGGACAACCGCGGCACCCACGTCAATCTCAGCGGCGCCGGCGTGGTGAAGAGTTCCAGGAACCCGGAGAACGCCCGCAAGCTGCTGGAATATCTGCTGAGCCCCGAGGCGCAGCGCCAGTTCGCCGACGGCAACATGGAATATCCGGTCAATCCGGCGGTTCAGCCCCATCCGGAACTGGTGAAGCTCGGCAGCTTCAAGGCCGCCGAGGTCAACGCCGCGTCCTTCGCCGCCCACACGCCGCAGGCGCTGCGCATCATGGACCGGGCCGGCTGGAAGTAAGATGACCGGCGCCCTTCCTCCCTCCGTCGTCCTGTCCGGCATCACCCACCGTTATGGCCGGCTCACCGCCGTCGACGATGTCTCGCTGTCGGTCGCCCCGCGCGAAGTGGTGTGCGTCGTCGGCCCCTCCGGCTGCGGCAAGTCGACCCTGCTGCGCCTGATCAGCGGATTGGAGACGGTCCAGGCTGGCGGGATCGCGGTGGACGGGTTGACGCTCGCCACCGCCGGCCGCTCGCTGCCGCCGGAAAGGCGGCCGGTCGGCATGATGTTCCAGGACTTCGCGCTGTTCCCCCATTTGACGGTGGCGGGCAACATCGCCTTCGGCCAGACCGACCGGCCGCGCGCCGAGCGCAAGCGCCGGGTGGAGGAGCTGCTGGAGACCATGGCGCTCGCCCGCTATGCCGACGCCTATCCGCACACCCTGTCGGGCGGGCAGCAGCAGCGGGTCGCCCTGGCCCGAGCCATGGCGCGCGACCCCAAGGTGCTGCTGCTGGACGAGCCCTTCTCCGCCTTGGACGCGCAGCTCCGCCGTTCGGTCCGGGAGGAGGTGGTGCGGATCATCCGCGCCAGCGGCATCGCCACCATCGTCGTCACCCACGATCCGGAGGAGGCGATGGAGATGGGCAACCGCGTGGTGGTGATGGAGGCCGGACGCATCGTCCAGGCCGACACGCCGGTGACCCTCTATCAGCGTCCGGTCAACAGCTTCGTCGCCCGCCTGTTCGGCGAGGTGAACCGCTTCGAGGCGACGGTCAGCGACGGGCAGATCGTCACGCCGCTGGGACGCATCCTGGCGCCGCATCTGTCCGGCGGCACCAGGGTGGAGGTGGCTTGCCGGGTGGAGGATGTGGAACTGGCTCCGGCCGGCGCCCGCCCCGACGCCGTGCCGGCGCGGGTGCGGCATTCCAGCTTTCTGGGTGCGGCGACGCGGGTCTGCCTGGACCTGCCGGGCGGCGGGGCGGAGATCCATGCGCGCCTGCCGGGCCATGTGGAGGTTCACCCCGGCGAGGAACTGTCCGCCGCGCTGGCGCCCGAACGGGCGATGGTGTTCCCGGCGGGGTGAGGACGGGGGAAGGGGGCATCGCGGCCGGAACTCACGCCCCCGCCCGCACCTCGTCCTCGCCGAACTGAAGGCGGCACAGCCGGGCATAGGCGCCGTCGGCGGCGAGCAGCGCCTCATGGGTGCCCTGCTCGATGATGCGGCCGCCTTCCATCACGACGATGCGGTCGGCGTTGCGCACGGTCGCCAGACGATGGGCGATCACCAGCGTGGTGCGCCCCGCCGTCAGCCGTTCCAGCGCCGCCTGGACAAGGCGTTCCGATTCGCTGTCCAGCGCGCTGGTCGCCTCGTCCAGCAGCAGGATCGGCGCATCCTTCAGGAAGGCGCGGGCCAGCGCCAGACGCTGGCGCTCGCCGCCCGACAGCTTGACGCCGCGGTCGCCGATCACGGTGTCGTAGCCTTCGGGCAGCCTCGACACGAAGTCGTGGGCGGCGGCGGCCTTGGCGGCGGCGATGACGTCGTCCATACCGGCGTCGAGCCGGCCGAAGCTGATGTTGGCGCGCACCGTGTCGTTGAAGAGGACGGTGTCCTGGCTGACGATCGAGACGGCGCCGCGCAGACTGCGCAGCGTCGCGCCGCGCACGTCCTGGCCATCGATCAGCACCTCGCCCCCCGTCACGTCATAAAGGCGCGGGATCAGGTTGAAGACGGTCGATTTGCCGGCGCCGCTGCGGCCGACCAGCGCCACCGTGCTGCCGGCCGGCACATCGAGGTCGATGGCCTTCAGCGTGTCGGCCCCGGCTTCGTAGGAGAAGCGGACGCCACGCAGTGCGACGGCACCCTTGGAGATGGCGAGCGGCCTGGCGTCCGGCCGTTCCAGGATGGTCGGCTGCTGGTCCAGCAGTTCGAAGATGCGCTGGGCGGCGGCCAGCCCCTCCTGCAGGGCGGCGTTCAGCGTGCCGATGGCGCGCACCGGCTGCGCCGCCATCAGCAGCGCGCCGACGAAGCCGGAGAAGGCGCCGACCGATCCCTCGCCCACCGTCATGCGATAGCCGGCGAAGGCGATCACCCCGGCCACCGCGACGCCGCCCAGCACCTCCATCATCGGGTCGATGCGCGAGCGGGCGCGCACCGCCTTCATGGTCAGCACGTAATTGTCGTGGAAGGCGCGGCCGGCGCGGGCGCGCTCATAGTCTTCGAGGTTGTAGGTCTTGACCATGCGGGCGCCCGACAGGCTTTCGGTCAGCAGCGAGGTCATGTCGCCCATCTGCGCCTGGGTATCGCGGGAGACGCGGCGCAGCCGCTTGCCGATGCGCACGATGGGCACGGCGGCGATGGGATAGATGATGAACACGATCAGCGACAGCAGCCAGTCGAGATAGAACATCGACCCGACCAGCGCGATCACCGTCAGGATGTCGCGCACCAGCCCGGTCAAGGTGCGGCTCAGCGCGTTGCGGATCAGGTCGACGTCGTTGATGAAACGGGAGGTCAGCGACCCGGTCGGCGTCGCGTGCAGTTGCGCCATGTCGGCGGCTTGCAGATGCGCGAACATCGCCAGCCGGATGTCGGCGATGATGCGCTGGACGATGTCGCTGGTGACCACGGTCTGGGAATAGAGCGAGGCGCCCTTGATGATGGTCACCGCGACGATCGCCAGCGGGATCACCAGCAGCATGACGCGGTCCTGGGCGGAGAACATGGCATAGGACTGGTCGATCAGCAGCGGATAGGCCCCGGTGGTCGCCGCCACCACCGCCATCAGCAGGAAGGACAGCAGCAGCTTGCCGCGATAGGGACGCACCCATTCGCGCCACATCCGGGCCACCAGCCGCTCGGTCGTCGCATCCAGGCGCAGGGGCTTGCCGCTCTTGTTCGTCACGGTCGCATCCGATCTCTTGTCCATCGCCGATGGCTTATCCCATGGGCTTCGGCTTTGTCCACCGATGGACGCGGCGGATGGGACCGGCGCCGATTCCGGTTACAGGCTTCCTTTACCGGTTTCATGCGACGGTGCGGATGATCGGGGCGGCGAATGGCAAGGCCATCCGGAAGACCGCCGGGAGGAACAAGACGCATGGCGAACGGAAACGGCAACAATGGCGGCAACAATGGCGGCAACAATGGCGGGGGCACGGGCGGGGGCAACGGCGCAGGCGGGCGGCGCCCGCGCATCGGCCTTGCGCTCGGCGGCGGGGTGGCGCGCGGCTGGGCGCATATCGGCGTGTTGCGGGCCCTGAAACGCTATGGGATCGAGGCCGACATCGTCTGCGGCTCCTCGGTTGGCGCCTTGGTCGGCGGTGTCCATCTGGCGGGAAAGCTCGACATCCTGGAGGATTGGGCGCGCACGCTGACCCGGCTGAAGATCGTCGGCTATCTCGACCTGCGGCTGCGCCAGAGCGGCGGGCTGATCAGCGGCGACCGGCTGCTGGCGGAACTGCGCCTGCATCTGGGCGATGTGCGGATCGAGGAATTGCCCTGCCCCTATGCCGCGGTCACCACCGATCTGGTGACCGGCCACGAGGTGTGGTTGCAGCGGGGCGAACTGGTCGATGCCATGCGGGCCTCCTTCTCGCTGCCGGGGGTGTTTCCGCCGGTCTCGATCGACGGGCGCTGGATGATCGACGGCGCCCTGGTCAACCCGGTGCCGGTGTCGGCCTGCCGGGCGTTGGGCGCCCAGATGGTGATCGCCGTCAATCTGGCCGGCGACATCCTGGGCAAGGCGCGCAAGCCGGGGGCCAGCGTGCCGACCGCCGCCGGCTTCGACCTGCTGCGGCTGGTGGAGGACGAAGCGCCGGATCAGCGCCCACCAAGCGGGATCAGCGCCCTGGCACGCCGGATCTTCCGCCGCGACTATGAGGGGCCGAGCCTGTTCGGCGTGATGGTCTCGTCGCTCGGCATCGTCACCGACCGAATCACGCGGTCAAGACTGGCCGGCGACCCGCCCGACGTCCACATCGCGCCGCGGCTGGGTCATATCGGTCTGACCGAGTTCGACCGCGCCGCCGACTGCATCCGCGAGGGCGAGGCGGCGGTGGAGCGCGTCCTGCCCGACCTGCACGACGCGCTCTCCGTGTTCGCCACCGGCCCGCGCGAATCGACGCGCGCGCCGCTGCGGGACTGATCGCTCCTTGACGGGAGCCTATCGTCAATGGTCGATGGCGGTGCCCAGCGCGGCGCCGCCCAGGCCGCCGATCACGGCGCCGCGGGTGCCGTCGATCGCGTAACCGCCGGCGGCTCCGGCCGCGCCGCCGACCACGCCGCCAGTCGAGCAGGCGGTGAGGGAAAGGAGCGCCATAACCGCACCGATCAAACGCAAACGGGACATCATGCAACCCTCCTTGTGTTGACTGTTGGGTCCTTAAACACGCGGGATCGCGGTTTGCTTCCATTACTCCCGATCTTTTGCCCCACGGTCTTTCGGGGAACCTCTTCCGCCTTCAAGCGTTGAGCGGGCTTTGACCGAGAAACGTTGAAACGGGGGAGTTGTCATGCGGACCATCACCAAGCGCTGGCGCGCGGTCACCACCACGCGCTTGCGCGCGGTCACCACCACGCGCTTGCGCGCTGCCACAATCGCCGCCGTCGCGGCGCTGTCGCTCGCCGCCTGCCAGACCGGCAACAGCGGCGGCGGCATCGGCGGCATGAACACGACGGAAACCGTCGGCACGCTCGGCGGCGCCGTCGCCGGCGGCCTGCTCGGCTCCCGTTTCGGCGGCGGGGCGGGCAAGCTGGCGACCACGGCGATCGGCACGCTGCTCGGCGCCTATGCCGGCCAGCAGTTGGCCCGGAGCTTCAGCCCGGCCGACCAGAGCCGCGCCTCGGACGCCGAGGAACGGGCGGTCGCCAGCAACCAGACCATCACCTGGAACAACCCGCAATCCGGCAACAGCGGGACCATCCAGCCGGTGAGGACATACCAGGGCGGCGATGGCCAGACCTGCCGCGACTACAACCACACGGTCGTGATCGACGGCCGGACGGAGGTGGCGCGCGGCACGGCCTGTCGCCAGTCCGACGGAAGCTGGAGGCTGATGTCGTAAGCGTACAGCCTGTCCGAATGACCGTCTCCGGGTCCTGCGCCTTGCGGATGTGGAGGCTTGCCGTCAAAATCATCGGACTCCGCCGAATGGCGGCCCGATAAGAACGGCGTGCGGGGCTTATGGAGGCGGTCAGCTACATCATCCTCATCGGATCCTCCCTGCTGATCGTCAGCGTGCTGACCAGCTATCTCGCCTTGCGCGTCGGCGCGCCTCTGCTGTTGATCTTTCTCGGCATCGGATTGCTGGCGGGCGAGGACGGGATCGGCCACATCGTTTTCAACGACACCGACTCCGCCTTCCTCATCGGGTCGATGGCGCTGGCGGTGATCCTGTTCGAAAGCGGATTCGACACCAAGCTGGCCAGCTACAAGGCGGCGGCATGGCCGGCGATGACGCTGGCGACGGCGGGAGTGGCGGTGACCACCGGCGTGGTGGGCGTCGCCGCCCATTACCTGATGGGGCTGGGCTGGGGCGAGGCGCTGCTGGTGGGGGCGGCCTGTAGCTCCACCGACGCGGCGGCGGTCTTCTTCCTGCTGCGCGTCGGCGGCATCACGCTCCGCGACCGTGTCCGCTCCACGCTGGAGATCGAATCGGGCAGCAACGATCCGGTCGCCATCATGCTGACCATCCTGCTGGTCGAGGCGGCGGGCCATGGCCTGGCGTCCCCCGTCGCCATCGTCGGCGAGCTGGTTCTGGCCTTCGCGCTGGGCGGGGTGATGGGGCTGGCCGGCGGCTGGCTGCTGGTCGCCTTCATCAACAAGGCGAATTTCGAAGCCGGGCTGAATCCGGTGGTGACGCTGACCTTCGCCCTGTTCATCTTCGCGCTCACCAACGTCATGGGCGGCAGCGGCTATCTGGCGGTCTATGCCGCCGGGCTCTATGCCGGCAACGTCAAGCTGCGTGGGGCGCTGGAGCTTCGCCGCTTCCATTCCGGCCTGACCTGGCTCAGCCAGATCGTCATGTTCGTGATGCTCGGCCTGCTCGCCACGCCCAGGGAGTTCGGCGCCATGATCCTGCCGGCGCTGGGCGTGGCGGTGGTGCTGATCGTGGTGGCCCGCCCGGTCGCGGTGTGGATGTGCCTGCTGCCCTTCCGCTTTTCGGTGCGCGAGACCAGCTTCATCGCCTGGGTCGGCCTGCGCGGGGCGGTGTCGCTGCTGCTGGCGCTGGTTCCCGTGCTGGGCGGGCTGGAGAACGGGCAGCTGATCTTCAACACCGCCTTCATCGTCGTGGTCGTCTCCCTGCTGGTGCAGGGCTGGACCATCGGCAGCATGGCCCGTGCGCTGGACCTGATCGTCCCGCCCCGCCGCGGCCCGGTGGAGCGTGTGGAACTGGAGCTTCCCGGCAACGCCGACCAGGAGCTGGTGGCCTATACCGTCCATGCCAAGAGCCCGGCGGCGCGCGGGCAGCGCATGCCGCGCTGGGCCAAGCCCTCTCTCGTCATCCGGGCGGGCGCGGTGGTGCCGCTGCACAAGGTCAAGCCCCTTCAGCCCGGCGACCATGTCTATCTGTTCACGCCGCAGCACCGGCTGCCGCTGATCGACAGGCTCTATGGCGGCAGCCGGGCGCTCGACCAGTCCGACCGCGAATTCTACGGCGATCTGGTGTTGAGCCCGGACGCCACCGTCGAACAGATCGCCGAGATGTACGGCCTGCCGCTGTCGCTGTCCAACGCCCGGCTGACCTTGAGCGAGCTTCTGCGCAACGAGTTCGGCGGCTCCTGCGAACTGGGCGACCGGGTGCGCATGGGCGGCGTCGAGCTGATCGTGCGCGACATGGACGAGAACGTCATCACTTCGGTCGGCATGGCGCTGGAGCCGGTCCGCGTGACCAGCCGGCGCCGTCCGCTCTACCAGCGCATCATCGATGGCGGCGGGCGGCTGCGGGGCTGGTGGAACGAACATGCCTTCCGCCGTTGGAAGGAGCGGGAGAGGTTGCGGGAACGGCGTCCGCCGCCGGCCCAGGCCGGGAGCGCGGCGGTGCGCGAGGAGACGATGGAGACCCGTAACGAGGCGTGAGGACTCAGGGGGGCTTATCCGCCGTGCCCCGGCCGCGAGGCGGCGATGGTCCGGCTGAGATAGATGACCGGGGCGAGACCGACCAGCACGATCACCAGGGCGGGCAGGGCGGCATCGTCCAGCCGCTCGGTCGAGGCCATGCGGAAGGCCTCGATCGCCAGCGTGTCGAAGTTGAAGGGCCGCAGGATCATCGTCGCCGGCAGTTCCTTGGTGATGTCGACGAAGACCAGCATGGCGGCGCTGAGCAGGCTGGGCCGCAGCAGCGGCAGATGCACCCGGCGCAGCACCTGCGACGGCGTATGGCCGAGCGCGCGCGCCGCCCCTTCCAGATTGGGACCGATCTTGGCGAATCCGGACTCCAGCGGCCCGTAGGCGACGACGAAGAAGCGGATCAGGTAGCCATAGAGGATGCCGGCGATGGTGGTGCCGAGGATGGCGCCCATCGGCCAGCCGGTCCAGTCGCGCGTCAGCCCGATGGTGATGAGGATGCCCACCGCGATCACCGTGCCCGGCGTGGCATAGCCGAGCGAGGCGAGACGCGCCGCCCCGGTTGAGAATCCGCTGCGGTCGTGCCGTGCGCCATGGATCACCATCAGGGCCACCGTCACGACCAGCAGCGCGCCGCTGGCGCCGAGGAGGAAGGTGTTGACCGTCAGGTCGGTGAAGCGGGCGAGCGTCAGCTCGGTGCCGCCGCGCAGGATCATGCGGATCAGCACGGCACCCGGCAGCAGGAAGCCGAACAGAACCGGGGTCAGGCAGACCGCCCAGGCCAGCAGGGTGCCGCGGGCCGACAGGCGTTGGGTGGGCAGGGCGCGATAGCGGCCGGTGGTCTGGTGAAAGCGCATCTTTCCGCGCGACAGCCGCTCCAGACCGACCAGTGCCAGCACCAGCAGCAGCAGCACGGCGGCGAGCTGCGCCGCCGCCGCCGGATCGCCCAGCGCGAACCAGGTGCGGTAGATGCCGACGGTGAAGGTGTCGATGCCGAAATAGCGCACGGCGCCGAAGTCGGCCAGCGTCTCCATCAGGGCATAGCCGACGCCGGCCACCAGGGCCGGGCGGGCCAGCGGCAGGGCGACGCGGCGGAAGGCGCCGAACCGGGTGCAGCCCAGCGTCCGGCTGGCCTCCAGCACGCAGACCGACTGTTCCAGGAAGGCGGCGCGGGTCAGGACATAGACGTAGGGGTACAGAACCGACGACAGCACCAGCCCGGCGCCCCAGGCGGTATGGATGTCGGGGAACCAGTAGTCGCCGCGGCGCCAGCCGAAGGTGGCGCGCAGGAAGGATTGCAGCGGCCCGGCATATTGCAGAAAATCGGTGTAGGTGTAGGCCAGCACATAGGCCGGCATGGCCAGCGGCAGCAGCGGCAGCCATTGCAGGACCCCGCGCCCGCGGAAGTCGTGCATGGTGACGGTCCAGGCGCAGGCGACACCGGTCACCAGGGTGACCACCCCGACGATACCGAGCAGGATCACGGTGTTGAGGATGTAGCCGGGAAGCACCGTCCGTGCCATATGCCCCCACAGATCGGTGGAGACGCCGGCCGCCTGGACGAAGACGGCGAGGATCGGCAGGGCGATCAGCAGCGCGAGGACCGGGGCGAACAGCCCGGCCGGGCCGATACGGGACCACAACTGGCGGAGAGGGAAGGACGGGGAGCCGGGGGACTTCGCGTCGGTCGCCATCGCCATGCGGAAACATCCTTGCAGTGTGCAAAAAGAAGGCGGCGCCTGCTCCCTGTCAGGGGGGCAGGCGCCGCCTGTACTCTACCCTATATGCGAACCGTTATCAGCTGGCTTCGGCGGCGCGCGAGTGGCGCTTGCGCTCGTTCGGGTCGAGGTAGCGCTTGCGCAGGCGGATCGACTTCGGCGTCACTTCCACCAGCTCGTCATCGGAGATGTAGGACAGCGCCTTTTCCAGGGTCATCTGGATTGGCGGGGTCAGGCGGACAGCCTCGTCCTTGCTGGTGGTGCGGATGTTCGTCAGCTGCTTGCCCTTGATGACATTGACCTCGAGGTCGTTGCCGCGGGTGTGCTCGCCGATGATCATGCCCTGGTAGACCGGAACGCCCGGATCGATCAGCATCGGGCCGCGGTCTTCCAGATTCCACAGGGCATAGGCCACCGCGGTGCCGTCGCTGTTGGAGATCAGCACGCCGGTGCGCCGCGCCGCGATGGCGCCCTTGAACGGGGCGTAGCCGTGGAACAGGCGGTTCATGATGCCGGTGCCGCGGGTGTCGGTCAGGAACTCGCCCTGGTAGCCGATCAGGCCGCGCGACGGGGCGTGGAAGACGATGCGGGTCTTGTTGCCGCCCGACGGACGCATCTCGATCAGGTCGGCCTTGCGCTCCGACATCTTCTGCACGACGGTGCCGGAGAACTCCTCGTCGACGTCGACGACGACCTCCTCGATCGGCTCCAGGCGCTGGCCGTTCAGCGGGTCGGTCTTGAACAGCACGCGCGGACGGCTGATCGCCAGCTCATAGCCTTCGCGGCGCATGGTCTCGATCAGGATGCCCAGTTGCAGTTCGCCACGGCCGGCGACCTCGAAGGCGTCGCCGCCCTCGGTGTCGGCGATGCGCAGAGCCACGTTGCCTTCGGCCTCGCGGAACAGGCGGTCGCGGATCATGCGGCTGGTGACCTTGTCGCCCTCGCGGCCGGCCAGCGGGCTGTCGTTGACGGAGAAGGTCATCGCCAGGGTCGGCGGGTCGATCGGCTGGGCGGCCAGCGCCTCGGTCACTTCCGGGGCGCAGATGGTGTCGGCCACGGTGGTGTTGGTCAGGCCGGCCAGCGCGACGATGTCGCCGGCATGGGCCTCGTCCACCGGAACGCGCTCCAGGCCGCGGAAGGCCAGCACCTTGCTGATGCGGGCGTTCTCGACCAGCTTGCCGTCGCGGCTCATCGACTTGACGGCCATGTTGACCTTGACCGAGCCGGTCAGGATGCGGCCGGTCAGGATGCGGCCCAGATAGGGGTTCGCCTCCAGCGTGGTCGCCAGCATGCTGAAGGGCAGGTTCTCCTCGACCTTCGGGGCCGGGACATGGTCGCGGATCAGCTCGAACAGCGGGGTCAGCGTCTCGCGGGCGCCGTTTTCCAGATCGGTGGTCGCCCAGCCGTTGCGGCCCGAGGCGAACAGGGTCGGGAAGTCGAGCTGCTCGTTCGAGGCGTCGAGCGAGGCGAACAGGTCGAACACCTCGTCATGCACCTCGTGCGGACGGCCGTCGGGACGGTCCACCTTGTTGATCACGACGATGGGGCGCAGGCCGAGCTTCAGCGCCTTGCCCAGCACGAACTTCGTCTGCGGCAGCGGGCCTTCGGCCGCGTCGCAGAGCAGGACGACGCCGTCGACCATGGAGAGGATGCGCTCCACCTCGCCGCCGAAATCGGCGTGGCCCGGGGTGTCGACGATGTTGATGCGCAGGTCGTTCCACAGGACCGACGTGCACTTGGCCAGGATGGTGATGCCGCGCTCGCGCTCCAGGTCGTTGGAGTCCATGGCGCGTTCGGCCACCTGCTGGTTCTCGCGGAACGAGCCGGCCTGCTTGAGGAGTTGGTCGACCAGCGTGGTCTTGCCGTGGTCGACGTGGGCGATGATGGCGACGTTACGGAGATTCATGGAGCCTTGGTCTCGCAATGGCACCCCCGACACGCAGCACCTCGCCGCAAACAACAAAAAGGCCCGCCGAAAGAAATCGGTGGGCGCTGTCGGGGAAACTGTTGCGGCGCAATATATGGATCCCAGCCGAAAACGCAAGCGCCGTGCCCTTTGGCCTAACGCGAATTTCCGGGATGGAGCCATGCGTCATTGGATCCTACATTGGGCAGGATGATCCGTCTCGCTTCCGCTTCCCGCCGCCGCGCGGCTGTTGCACCCAAGGTTGCAGCCCCTGGGATTGCCGCCCCTGGGATTGCCGCCATGCCGCTGAAGGCCCCGATCGCCGCGCCGCTGGTCGCCGCCCTGCTGATGCTGGGGCCGGCGGAGGCCGGGCGCGCCCAGAACGCCGCCGCCGACGGCATCCAGGGGGCGCCGTCGGCGGACAACGCCCCGGCGGACGAGGAGGTGCGTCCCGCCGGTATCGCCTATGAGGTCGACATCACCGGCGTCGAGGATGACGGGCTGCGCGACACCTTGCGCGGCGCCTCAACCCTGGTGGAGCTGAAGGACGACCACCCGCCCTCGCTGATCGGGTTGGAGCGCCGGGCCGACAGCGACCGCGACCGGTTGCAGACGGCCCTGCGCTCCGCCGGCTATTACGACGCCAGACTGGACATCGGCATCAGGGATCCGGCGGGGACCGCCACCCTGCCCGCCGCAGCGGAGGCGCCGCCGGTCCAGGTGACGGTGGCGGTGACGCCGGGGCCGCTCTACCACCTGAAGAGCGTGACGGTGCGCGGCGCCAACGGTGTCCCCCTGCCGGACGGGATCGCGACCGACGATCTCGGCCTCGCGGCCGGAACCCCGGCCGTGGCGCAAAAGGTGCTGGATGCGGAGACGGTTCTGGTCGGCCGGTTGACCAAGCGCGGCTATGCCTTCGCCAAGGCGTCGGACCGCGAGGTGGTGGTCGACCATGCCGACCGGACGATGGATGTGACCTACAGCCTCGATCCCGGTCCGCTCACCCGCTATGGCGCCACCCGCATCGAAGGGCTGGACAAGGTCGACGAGGATCTGGTGCGCGGGCGGCTGGCCTGGAAGGAGGGGCAGGTCTTCGATCCCGCCGCCACCGACAAGGCGCGGCAGGACATCGCCGCCCTCCAGGTCTTCGACACCGTCCGCGTCAGGATGGCGGACGAGCCGGGACCGGACGGCGTGACGCCGGTCATCGTCAGCGTCGGGGAACGCAAGCGCCGCTTCATCGGTGGCGGCGTCAGCTATTCGACCCAGGACGGGCTGGGCGCCAACGCCTATTGGGGCCACCGCAACCTGTTCGGCGGGGCCGAGCAACTGCGCGTCGGCGTCGATGTCGGGCGGGTCGCCGGATCCTCGGGCGGCACCGCCAGCAAGAGCAACGACCTTCCCGACCTGCGCTTCAGCGTCAATTTCCGCAAGCCAGACTTCCTGGCGGTCAAGCAGTCGCTGCTGGTCAATTTCGCCGTGGTGAACGACCAGCCGCCGGCCTACAGCCGCGTCGCCTCGGAACTGACGGTGAAGCTGGAACGGCCGCTGACCGACCAGTTGACCGTCAGCTACGGCGTGACCGGCGAGCGCGGGCGGGTGCGGACGGAGGACAGGACCTATCAGACCTCCTTCATCGGCGTACCGCTGGGGGCGGCCTGGAACGGCACCGACAATCTGTTGAACCCGACCTCGGGCCAGCGGGCGTCGTTGCAGGTCACGCCCTGGTTCCCGGCGGGCGGCGACACCAAGTCGCCCTTCACCTCGGTGCTGCTCAACGGCTCCACCTATTATGATCTCGGGCGGGACGGGCGCTATGTCGCCGCGGCGCGGATCGGGCTGGGCAGCATCCTCGGCACCACGCTGAGCGATATCCCGCCCGACCACCGCTTCTACGCCGGCGGCGGCGGCTCGGTGCGCGGTTACGGCTTCCAGAAGGCGGGGCCGCGCGACCGCTTCAACGACCCGGCCGGCGGCCGCTCGCTGTTCGAGATCGGGGCGGAGCTGCGGATCAAGGTGACGGAGAGCATCGGCATCGTGCCCTTCGTCGATGCCGGCACGGTCTATGACAAGGCCTATCCCAATTTCAGCGAGCCGCTGCGCGTCGGCGCCGGGCTGGGCCTGCGTTATTACACCGACTTCGGTCCGCTGCGCGTCGATATCGGCGTTCCGCTGAACCCGCCGAGCGGCGACGCGCGCTGGCAGTTGTATCTCAGCCTGGGGCAGGCGTTCTGATGACGCGATTTCGTCCCACTCCGGCGGGACGATGAGCGGGTATTGCGGTTTGTGGACATGGGGCGGCTGGTGAAGGGGCAGGGTGTGACGGCGGTTCGCTTTCTTCTGATCGGTCTGACGATGCTTGCCGGCCTGCTGTCGGGTTCCCAGCCCGCGCGGGCCTGGTCGCTGTTCGGCGATTCCACCCGCGAATGGCTGGTCGGAACGATCGAGGGCGCGGTTGAATCGCCGGATATGCATCTCAAGCTCGGCGCGATCGAGGGCGGCTTTCCTACCGACTTCACCATCGCCACCGTCACGCTGGCCGACAGCCAGGGCGTCTGGCTGACCATCGACCGGCTGCATGTGGTGCTGTCGCCCTCGGCCCTGCTGATGCGCAGCGCCCAGATCGACGCGCTGGAGGCGGCGTCCGTCACGGTGACCCGCGCCCCGGTCAGCACCCAGACGATCAGCACCCAGCCGCCGGCGCCTTCCGATCCGAACGCCCCGCTGCTGCCCAGCCTGCCGGTGGACATCGACCTGAAGAAGCTGGTGGTGGAGCGGCTGGATCTGGCGCCGGCTCTGCTGGGTGAACAGACGAGGCTGCGCATCGCCGGCGCCCTGCTGTTCGAGCACGGCGGCGGGGCGCTGAACGCCAACCTGTCGGTGGCGCGCATCGACGACAAGCCCGGCAAGGCCGAACTGGCCGCCGTCTTCGATCCGGCCAAGAGCACGCTGAAGCTCTCGGTCGACGCATCCGAGCCGGCCGAGGGCGTCATCGCCCGCGCGCTGTCGATGCCCGGCCTGCCGCCCGTGGAAGTGGCGCTGACCGGCGACGGCACGCTGGACGACTGGACCGGCAAGCTGACCGCCGCCGCCGGTGGGGCCACCGCCCCGACGGGGACCCTGACCGCCGATGCCGCGATCAGGAAGCTGCCGGAGGGGCACGCCCTGACGCTGTCGGCCGGCGGCAACATCGCGCCACTGATCGCCGGGTTGGCCGGGGAAACGGTGACTCCGCTGATCGGCCCCAGCCCGACCCTGAGCGCGACGGTCCTGCGGGCGCCGTCGGGGGCCCTCAGCCTGCGTCCGCTGGCGCTGACCGCCGCCGCCGCGAACGCCACCGTGAATGGCGACGTCGCGGCCGACTACAAGAGTCTGAAGCTGCGCTGGAGCTTGCAGGCCGGGCCGGACTCCACCCTGCACCAGCTGGTGCCGCTGTCCTGGCGTGAAGGCGCGGTCGAGGGCTCCGCCGAGGGCGGGCTGAACGCGCTGACCGTCACGCTGAACGCCACCCTGCGCGACCTGGCCGCCGACGACCCGGCGCTGTCGCGCCTGACGGGGCCGGAAACCACCCTGGCGGTCCGCGCCCGGGTCGATGCCGGCGGCGGCCGGATCGGGCTGGCGACGCTGGCGCTCAACGCCGCCGCCGCGCGGGCCGAGGCGAAGGGGACCATCGACGGCTGGGGCCGGAGCGCCGACCTGACCCTGACGGCGAACGCCGCCGACCTCGCCCCGCTGTCGGGCCTCGCCGGCCGCCCGCTGGCGGGAGCCGCGGCGCTGTCGGGACCGGTGAGGCGCGCCGCCGACGGCACGCTGGCCGCCGAGCTGACCGGCAGTCTCGACCGCCTGTCCACCGGTACCCCCGCCGACGCCGTGCTGGGGGAGCGGGCAACTCTGGCGCTCGCCGCGCGGATGGAGCCGGACGGCGCCCTGCGGCTGACCGCCCTGACGGTCGATGGCCGCAACGGCAGGCTGGCCGGCAGCGCGGCGCTGGCCGACAACAAGGTCGATGCCCGCGGCAGCCTGACCCTGGCGAGGCTGGAGCCGCTGGGCGGGGCGCTCGGCAGCCCGATGGCGGGGGCGGCGACGCTGGAGGCCAGCGTCCGTGGTCCTCTCGACGCCATCGAGGCACAGGCGACGCTGACCGCCCGCGACCTCGTGGTGCAAGGCCGCCGGCTGGGCGCCACCGAGGTCAAGGCGATCGCCGCCGGCCTGCCGGCAACGCCGAACGGCACGCTGTCGGCCCGAACCACCCTGGACAGGACGCCGCTGTCGGTCGACGGGCGCTATGCGCTGCGCGAGCGGACGCTGCGGCTGGACGGGGTGACCATCGCCAATGGGGCCAACCGCATCACCGGCGAGGCGCAGGTGGCGCTCGACACGCTGCTCGCCACCGGACGGCTGGAGGGCAAGCTGCCCAACCTGAACGGCCTGTCGGAACTGGCGGGGATGCCGCTCGGCGGGGGCGCCGGCTTCACCCTGGCGCTGGACGGCAGGAGCGGCAGGCAGGCGGCCAGTTTGACCGCCGACGCCACCAACCTGCGGGTGGAGGGGCAAGATGGACCGCTGCTGACCGCCCGCCGCCTGACCGCCAGGGCCGATGTCGCCGACGCGCTCGGCACCCCCGGCGGCAAGGCGCGGCTGGAGATGACCGACGGCAACGCCGCCGGCAACGAGCTGCGCAGCGTCGCCGCCTCCGTCGATGGATCGCTGGCGAAGGCCGCTTTCCAGGTCAACGCCGCCGGAGCCGGGGCGCAGCCGCTCGCCCTCGACCTCGCCGGCGGGCTGGCGCGCGAGGGGGAGGCGACGCGCATCCGGCTCGACCGGTTGCAGGCGCGCTATGCCGGGGAGGAGCTGCGGATGACCGCCCCGGCCACCATTCTGCTGGCCGAGCGCCGCTATGAGGTGAAGGAGTTGCGGCTGTCGTCGGGCGCTGCCCGGCTGGCCGCCGACCTCGGCCTGAACGGCGAGCGGCTGAGCGGGGAACTGTCGGTCGAACGGCTGCCGCTGGCGCTGGCGAAGCTGGCCAGCCCGTCCCTGCTGCTGGACGGCGTCGCCGATGCGCGGGCGTCGCTGGGCGGCAGCTTGCGCAATCCGCGCGCCGACGCCACCTTGCGGATCAGCGGCCTGAAGGCGCAGCAGACCACCCAGGCCGGATTGCCGGGCATCGACGCCACGCTGGAGGCCCAGTGGCGCGACCGCCGGCTGACCCTGGCCGGCCGGGTCGCCATGCCGAAGAATGCCGGCACGCTGACCGCCAACGCGGCGCTTCCGCTGGTGATGAATCCCGACAGCTACGCCATCGGCGTTCCACCCAAAGGCGCGCTGGAGGCGTCGGTCAACGGCACGGTGGATTTGTCTTTGGCGAACGACCTGCTGTCCGCGTCGGGCGACCGGGCGCGCGGATCGCTTCAACTGGACATCCGGGCTGGCGGGACGGTGGAGAAGCCGTCACTCGGCGGATCGGTGGTGCTGGCGAACGGCCGCTACGAGAACCGCGCGTCGGGGGCCGTCATCACCAGCATCGAGGCGCGGCTGGCCGGCGATGGCGACGTCTTCACCATCCAGAGTTTCAGCGGCCGGACCCGCAACGGCGGTGCCATTAGCGCCAGCGGTGTCATCCGGCCGGGTGCGGCCGCCGACCGCCAGCTCGACATCGCGCTTCGGGCCGACAACGCCCGGCTGGTGGAGATCGATCTGGTGACGGCGGAGATCGGCGCCAACCTGACCCTGACCGGCGGATTCGCCAATGCCCGGCTGACCGGGCCGGTGGACATCCGCCGCGCCGAGATCCAGGTCCCCGACCGCATGCCGGCCAATGTCGTCGATCTCAAGGTGACGGAGGTCGGCAAGGGGCGCCGCGCCCGCGGCACGACGCAGGTGTCCACCGCCGCCGGCACCCGCCGGGTGCCGCAACCGGCGGAGGCGCCGCCCGCCGCCACGCCCTTCCTCCTGGCGCTCGACATGACGGTGAACGCGCCCAACCAGGTCTTCGTGCGCGGCCGTGGGCTGAATGCGGAGTTGGGCGGCAGTTTGCGTGTCAAGGGCACCGCCGCGGCGCCGGAGGTGACCGGCCGCTTCACCATCCTGAAGGGCAGCCTGAACCTGCTGGCGAAGAATTTCGAGTTCAAGCGCGGCATCTTCGATTTCGACGGCACCCAGCCGATCGACCCGCGGCTCGACCTGCTGGCGGAGGCCACCGCCAACGGCATCACCGCCGATGTCGTGGTTGGCGGCACCGTGCGCCAGCCCAAGCTCGGACTGACCTCTCCCCAGGGACTGCCGCAGGACGAGGTTCTGGCCGGTGTGCTGTTCGGCAAATCGGTGGGAGACCTCAGCGCGGCCGAGGCGATCCAGCTCGCGCAGTCGGCGGCGGCGCTGGCCGGGGTCGGCGGCGGCGGCGGTCTTCTCGACCGGGTGCGGCAGGGGCTGGGTGTCGACCGGCTGGACTTCACCCAGGGGGAGAACGGCAAGGGAGGTGCCGTGCAGGCAGGCCGCTATGTCAGCGACCGCGTCTATGTCGGCGTCGAGCAGGGCATCGGCGCCAACCAGAGCCGCGCCAAGGTCGAGGTCGACATCACCAAGAACCTGAAGGGCACCGCTTCGGTCGGGGCCAACTCGGAGACGAAGTTCGGCGTGGTCTACGAAAAGGATTACTGAAGGCGGCTAACCTACCACGCCACGACTATCCGCGCATGGGACGGCACTGGAACGACGCCGTCCACCGCCCGGGCGTCGAAGCGCCGGGCGATGTCCGCTTCAAGCGCGCTCCGCCGCTCCGCCGACAAATCCCCCAGCCGATGGCCGAAGCTCATGTCCAGGGCGGCGCGCCAGAAGGGTTGATCGGCGGGGGCCTTGCGGACCGGCGTCAGGTCGGTTTCCAGGGTCTCGCCGAAACCGGCGGCGCGCATCAGGGCCGACAGCCGGCCGGCTTCGGCGAAGCGGAACAGCGGGTCAAGGCTGCCATCCTCGCCGAGATGCGCCGCCACCACCTCGCCGATCTCCGCGAACAGGCCGTTGCCGGCGCGCGGTCCCCACACCATGAAGGCGGCCTTGCCGCCGGGGCGCAGGACGCGCCGCACCTCGCGCAGGGCGGTTTCCACCGCTGGCACGAACATGATGCCGAAGCGGCAGGTCACGGCGTCGAAGGCGGCGTCGGCGAAGGGCAGGGCGGTCATGTCGGCCGCGGTGAAGGCGGGGGCGGGCCCTTCGGCGCCGCGGGCGCGGCGCAGCGCGCCGGCCATCATTCCAGGCACGAGATCGCTGCCGACCACCAGCCCATCGGGGCCGGCGCGGCGCGCGGCGCTCAGCGCCGGCTCTCCCGCGCCCGACGCGAGGTCGAGGAGCCGTCGGCCTTCCGCCAGTCCGGCGGCCAGTCCGGCGGCGTCGAGGAGCGGACGGTTCAGTTTGTCGGCCAGATCGGCCATCGGATCGGCCCAGCGATCCCAGGCATCGGCGCTGGCGGCCCAGCGGCCCCGCTCACGCGCGGCGTCCGGTTGGCAGGTCGCGGTCAATGGAGCAGCCTTGCCGTTCCGGCCACGCGCTGAACCGCGTCGGCATCGCTCAGCCGTTCACCCAGCGCCGACAGCTCGTCGGACAGCCTGCGGTTGGCGTCGGTCAGTTGCTGGATGCGGGTTTGCGCCGCCTGCTGCTGCTGGGTCAGGGTCGTGACCGTTTCCGTCAGCTTGCGGATTTGCTGGGACTGCCGCGCCGCACCCTCGTTCAGGCTGCGGCGCATCGATCCGACGGCCACCAGCACAACGACGCTGATGGTCACGCCGGCCGTGATGGCGACGATGCTGACCCCGGTAAACCAGTCCATGGGCTGAAAGCTTCCGCCCATTTCATCCAATGGTCAAGCAGCCTGACAATCAGCCGACGGCGCCGTTCACCGGACGCTCCGCCTTCATGCGCAGGTCCTTCAGATGGTCGCCGAAGGCGCGCAGGACCGGCATGATGCGCTGGGTCTGGTCGGTGGTGACATGCGCGTCCGTCTTCAGAACGATGGTCGGCGCCTCGCCCATCAGGCGCTTGGCGCGCATCGGGCCGACCTTGTCGTCGAGGAACATGGCCACACCCATCAGGATGCCCAGCGTGACGTCATCCGGGGCCTTCGGCAGGGCCAGGACATCGTGAAGCTCGTTCAGAAGCGTGTAGGCGACGATGGAGGTGCGTTCGATGGTGTCGACGTCGGCGGCCATGGGCATCGGGCGGGTCCTCGGGAAACGTTCGGATGAAACGTTGCGGGTGAGACGCCGGCGGGTGACGCGGGGAGGGCGTCGCGTTGGGCGCCTGCTTGCGAAATCCGTCGTGCCCAGAGGGTAATCTTCATTTTATAACCAAAGTGTTAACCAACCGCCCTCCGAGTCGCCCGAGTCGCATTTTTCCGAGTCGCAATCTGCCGTTCCTATCGCTTTCCATTGCTGCGCGCCTTGGTCGAAAGCGAGAGTTCCGCAACCTCCTCCCGCGCGGCACTGGCCAGACCTGCCGATTGCACGGCGTCGCGGTTGAAGGGATGGTAGGTCTGCGCGTAAATCCCGCGGATCTTGGTCACATAGTCCTGGGTTTCACGGTAGGGCGGAATGCCCTTGTATTGCAGGACCGCCCCTTCCCCCGCGTTGTAGCCGGCCAGCGCATAGGCGACGTTGCCGTCGAAATAGGCCAGCAGCCAACGCAGGTACTTCATGCCGCCGCGCAGATTCTGTTCCGCGTTGAAGGGGTCGGACACCCCGAAGCGCTCGGCGGTTTCCGGGATCAGCTGCATCAGCCCCTGGGCGTTCTTGTTCGACACGACATCGACGCGGTAGCCGGATTCGACGGCGATGACCGCCAGCACCAGCTCGGGGTCGAGGCCGTAGGTCGGCGCCATCTTCTGAACCATGGCGCGGATTTCCGCCGGAGGCTTGCGGATGATGCCCCAGCGCAGGTTGGGCGGTTCGCAGCGGTCGGGCGTCTTGGCGGCGGCTCCCGTGCCGCCTCCAACCAGCCGTTCCGCCTGTTCGCTGCCGAGTGCCGCCGCCTTGCGCAGCCAGGCGCGGCCGAGATCCGGATCCTTGGACACCCCACCCAGACCGGCCATGTGCATGCGTCCGGCCATCAGCGCGGCGTCGGCGTAATCCTGTCTGGCGGCACGGCAGTAAAGCGACAAGGCCAGCCGCGTGTCCGCCTTCACCCCGTCGGCCCGTTCGTAATGCTGCGCCAGCTCATATTGGGCGCGGGCACTGCCCTTGCTTGCCAGAGCTTCCAAGGCGGCGACGGTCTTTTCGGCGATGCCCGCGTGGGCGGGGGCCGTGGCGAGCGGGCCGGAAAGGAACAGGGCGGTCGCCAGCGCGGCCAATCGCGCTCCGCGCGATTTTTTCAGAATAATACCATTAAAAGATGTTGTTTCGCGCAGCGCGGATGGTTTACCGCAAAGGTTCGTGTGGCCTTCCACCGGACCCCTATGTATGATTTTGTCCGAGCTTTCGAGGGTGATCTTTAGATTTCGAAAAGACAACGCAGTAGGGAAATTGCTGAATCCAACCAGTGTCTCCTCTGGTTTGGCAGGATAGATGGAACCGGAAAGCCGGATTGTCGTCTTCATGCTTCCATAGGACCTTGACGCGTCGCGGAAGGCATAGAATGTATAAGCCGATCGACAAATGTCGTTCGGCATTTTTATTGTCATTTTTTTCATGCTCCCTCCAATCGACATGGAGGAATAACGAAAGAAAGATTTTTTTTCCAACGCCCGAACGGCGATTGCGGAAAGATACGCGGGGTACTCTAGGGGTCAGCCCGTCGCATTATATGACCCATTAGCCTTTTTCCCAGCTGGCAGCTCCTTTGTAGGCTCATTACCTACGGATCAGGCCGGATGATCGGCAGCAAGCTCGGCGGTCTTGGAGAGCGGACAGGCTCCGCATCCGGGATCGTCGCGCCGGAAGCCCCCGGCATCGCCGTCCATGGCCCATCGGTGGTTGGCGGCGCCGTGGCGAACGGCATTGAAGGAGGCATCGTTTCCCCGATGGCGAACCATTTTGCGACCACCTTGAATCACCGAATGCGCAGCCCGGCCTCGGCCGAGCCGGTGCCGTTCGGCGTCGATGCCGGGATGGAGACCCAGTTGACCGTTCACGCCGACGCCGAGGAGGAATTCCACCCCGACCCCAACGCACCGCCGGATCCGGCGGTGATCCGACAGATCGAAGAGGAGATCCCGCGTCTGCGCCGTTTCGCCCGCGCCATGGTGCGTGATGCGACCCTGGCCGACGATCTGGTGCAGGAATGCCTGGAGCGCGCCCTGTCGCGCCTGCATCTGTGGCGGCCCGGCACCAATCTCCGGGCCTGGCTGTTCACCATCCTGCGCAATCTGCACATCAATGGTGTGCGTCGCCGCCAGCCGGTGGTCGATATCGATGCCGAGGCGCAGGCCGCGATCGGTGCGGCTCCCGGATCCCAGTTCGTGCGGATGGAACTGCGTGACCTGCGGCGGGCGCTGGCCCTGCTGCCGAACGAACAGCGCGAGGTCGTTCTGCTGATCGGTCTTGAGGGAATCGCCTACAATGAGGCGGCCGACATTCTGGGCATCTCCATCGGCACCGTGAAGTCGCGCCTGTCGCGCGGGCGTCGCGCCCTGCGGCTGCTGATGGAAGGGCAGGACCCATCGGGCAACGCGGCCGCCTGATTTCGCGACCGCACCCGGATGTCTTTGGGTTTCATCAGGGAATTTCGCGGGGTGTCCGGTCTGCGGGCGCCCCGTTTTCATGGACGAAGACCCCGGTCATGACATCGAGGGCGATGGTGGGCGAAAAATAGGCGGCGAAAAGTCGGCGGCGCCCATGAGGAACGCCGCCGGAGAGGGAGACAATCGGTAGGTGGCATCGGAGAACCGGCCCGATGGTCAGGCTGGAGGAGAGAGACCGGCGACAGCAGGTTCGCCTAACGTCGCCGGACCAGCCCCATGATCAGGCTGATGGCGAACAGGACCAGGAACAGGAAGAACAGGATCTGCGCTATTCCGGAACTGGCGGACGCGATCCCGCCGAAGCCGAGCGCGCCGGCGATCAGCGCGACGATGAAGAAGACGAGAGCCCAATAAAGCATCATACCCTCCCTGGCTGAGCGGGGCAGTCGCAAAGGATTGCCGGCGTCCCGCACAGCCCGAGGTGACGGTCGGCGCGGCCGGCGTTGCGGCATTCGAAAACCAGAACAACGCCGTGAGCGTGATGTTCCCGTGACCTTGCGGGGGGCGGAGCCATCGCCGTCAGTTCAACAGGCGCGACCATGTGCCGACGAGGCGGCCGGCGCCTCCCGGCACGCGGAGGTCGTAAAGCGGTAGCGGCTGCCGCAAACGCTGTCCGGCATCGCGGCCCAGGGTGCGGACCGCCGTCTCCACCGTGCCGCCGACCGGCAGCCATGTCGATGCGGCGATGGGCACCACCAGCGCCACGCCCCAATCCATCCGCCCGCCGAAGCGGCTCTGGGCGCCGTCGGGTCCCTCGGTCCAGGTGGCGTGGGCGGTCAGGCCGACACCGCCGTCGAAGCGACGCATCACCTCCACCGTGCCGCCCCAGTCGCCGCCGAGATAGCGGCCGAGCCGTAGCGCCGTCGTGGTGGCGGCTCCGGGAGCTTCCCAATAGAGGCTGGCATGGCCGGTGCCGCGCGCATCGCCGCGGTCGATGCCGAACAGGCTGTCCGGCCGTCGTTTCCAGACCTGATTGAGGTCGAGGCCGAGCGCCCAGCGGGCCGACAGCGGTTGGAGCAGCGCCTCCGCCCCGACGCCGGCATACATCTCCTCGAGATGGCCGGCGGACAGCCGCATGGTCATCCCATCGGCCGGCTGGGCGAGCCAGCCACCATAGGCATGGTCGACGGACAGCGGACGGTCGGCGTAGCGGGGCAGGTCGCTGCGCACCGGCTGTGCCGCCGGCAGGGCGTTGGTGTCCAGCAGCGCGAGGTCGCTGGGTGCGTTCACGCGCAGCCCACCGCCCAGCACAAGCCCGCGCAGCGGCTCCGCCCTCAGCATCACATCGGTGTGGGTGCGTTGGGCCAGCGCGGTTCCCAACTCCGCAAGGTCGAAACTGGCGACCAGCCGGGTGGAAAGGTCGAGCCGCGGGCGCCAGCCCGTCGGCGGCTCCGTGGCGGAAGCAAGCCGGGTGGCGCGCCAAATCTCCTCGGCGCTGCCACGGTGGTTGGCGGCCCGCTCCAGATCGCGGCGCGGCAGGGTGAGGACCGCCGTGTCGAGCCCGCCGGCGCCGGTGACGACGCGCAGCCATTCGACTTGCGGCGGGGAAAGATCGGCCAGCAGGCGGGCGGCGTCGCCGACCTCGCGCGCCAGCGGCAACCGGCCGCCGCCGGCCGGGTCGAGCCACAGGGTGGCCGTTTCCCGGTCGATCCGGGCGGCGCGGACGGGCAGGCCGCGGCTGCGGGCGACCAGGGCGATGGCGTCGGCCGACAGCGCCGATCCGGCCGAGGGGCGCGGTCCGACCGTGGGGGGAGGGTGGTCCGGCCGGTCGGCGTCGATGGCTGGATCGAAGCGGACCGACAGCCGCAGCATCAGCCGCCGTCCCTGCTCGTAGGCCGCCCCAAGATCGGCCCAGGAGGCCGGGCGCCAGGACAGGCCCAGGCTGTAGCGGCTGCCGGGATCGAAGCCCGGCTCGTCCTGCCGTTGGGCGCGGAAGCGGTCGCCGGAGGAGTCCAGCTTCAGGCTGAGGCCATCGACCGGGCTATGCCACTCCAGCCCGCCGAACAGCGCCACCCGTTCACCGCCGAACCAGGCCTTGGGGCCGCGCGTGGTCGGCCAGGCGGAGGGATCGCGGTCACGGCGGAAACGGCCGCCGAGGAATCGCAGCGGGTTGCGCAGATGCCCGGCCTCCCCCAGCGTGCCCCAGCCCATGCCGAGCGCCAGGTCCAGATCCCACCAGCGGCGGGACAGGGCGATGTATTCACCGGCGAAGCGGCCCTTGCCCGGCAGGTCCAGCCCCGCTCCGCTGACATCGCGCCCGCCGATCACCAGCGCCGGCCCGTTTTCGTCCTCCCGCCGCAGGCGGAGTTTCAGGTCCAGGCCGGGTTCGGTCAGGCCGTAATAGCCGGGATAGGCGCTGTTGCGCGCCGTGATCTCCAGCCAGGGCAGGGGCTGGGCCGAAATCGTGACGTGGCGGTGCAGGTCGCCGAGCGCGGTCAGTCCGCCGCTCATCGAGCCGTCGGGCGCCATCCGCGCGGTCGGCACCTGCAACAACCCGACCCCGCCCCAATCGGACAGGCTGACAGGCGCCTCCTCGGCGAAGGCGGGAGCGGTCAGTGCGGCCAGAAGAACCGGAAGGATATGTATGCGCACGCGATGATCGCGAAAGGTCGGAATGAATGTCCGATCCTTCGCGAGTCATGCGTATGAATGCAACTGAAAATCCGTCGGGCGCCGCCGTTACGGGGCCTCGACCACCTCGAAAGCATGGGTGATGGTCGCGGTCTGCCCCAGCATGATCGAGGCGGAGCAGTATTTCTCCGCCGACAGGGCGATGGCGCGTTCCACCTTGGCCGGGTCCAGCTTGCGGCCGGTGAGGGTGAAATGGACATGGATCTTGGTGAAAACCTTCGGATCGGTCTCCGCCCGTTCGGCCTCGATGGCGGCGACGCAGTCGGTGATCTGTTGGCGGCCCTTCTCCAGGATCATCACCACGTCGAAGCAGGTGCAGCCGCCCATGCCGATCAGCAGCATCTCCATCGGCCGGATGCCGGCGTTGCGGCCGCCGGCTTCCACGGCGCCGTCCATCACCACGGCATGGCCGCTGCCGGATTCGCCGACGAACATCTTGCCGTCCACCCAGGTGACGCGCGCCTTCATGACCATTTCCTTCGTTCACGGTTGATGCGAGTGATGGCGCGAAGCTAGGCGCCGGAACGGATCGACGCAAGGGGCGCGCGATCGGGGCCGTGACGCCGCCGCTTCCGAACTTGCCCGAAGACGCCGGCGCCCCCACACTCCGCCATGTTGCGACGCACGGTCCGAGGAGGAGGCTTCCACCATGCCCCATGGCCATTCCCACGGCGGTTCCGCCAATGCCCGCTCCTCGGACGATCATGCCGGCCATGGCGGGCACGACCATGGCGGCCATCACCATCATGGGCCGGCGCGCTACGACCGCTCCTTCGCATTGGGGGCGCTGCTGAACATCGGCTTCGTCGGGGTGGAGGCGGCCTATGGGCTGGTCGCCAACTCCACCGCGCTGCTGGCCGATGCCGGGCACAATCTCAGCGACGTGATGGGGCTGCTGCTGGCCTGGGCGGCGGCGTGGGCGGGGCGGCGGATACCGCGGGGGCGTTATACCTACGGCTTCGGCAACGCCTCGATCCTGGCGTCGCTGCTGAACGCGATGATCCTGCTGATCGCCGTCGGCGCCATCCTGCTGGAAGCCTCCGGCCGTCTGGCCACCCCGGAGCCGGTGGGCGAGACGACGGTGATGGTGGTGGCGACGATCGGCATCGTCATCAATGCCTGGACCGCCTGGCTGTTCATGGCCGGACAAAAGACCGACATCAACCTGCGCGGCGCCTATCTGCACATGGCCGCCGATGCGGCGGTGTCGCTGGGCGTGGTGATGGCGGCGCTGGCGATCCGCCTTACCGGCTGGCTGTGGCTGGACCCGGCGACCAGCGTCGTCATCGCGCTGGTCATCGTCGCCGGAACCTGGGGCCTGCTGAAAGAGTCGGTGCGGCTGGCGATGAACGCGGTACCCGACGGCATCGACCGCGCGGCGGTCGAGCGCTATCTGGCCGGTCTTCCCGGCGTCGCCGCCGTGCACGACCTGCACATCTGGCCGATCAGCACGACGGAAGCGGCCCTGACCGCCCATCTGGTCCGTCCCGGAATGGACCAGGACGACGCCCTTCTGGCCGAGATATCGACCGCGCTGAAGGATCGCTTCGCCATCGGCCATGCCACCATCCAGATGGAGCACGACGGCAGTTGCTGCCGCCTCGCTCCGGCGGATGTGGTCTGATCGAGCCGGGCCCCATCGCCCGGCGGGGCCGAAGGCTCAGGCCTGTTCGCGGGCGAGGCGGCGGGCGTTGGCGCGCACCTTGCGGTAGGCGGGGTTCATGCCGGCGGCGGCAAGGGCGGCCGTCGCCTCGATCAGCTTCAGGTTGGCATGGATTCCGGCATCGACCGCATCGGCCAGAAGGCGCTGCTGGACATCGATGATCTCGACCGGATTCTTGCAACTGGCAAGGCCGCCGATGGTGACCGCCGCCACCTGGGCCTGCTTGGTGATCATGGTCATCCAGGCCTGGCCGAACTCGCCGATTCCGGTGGCGACCGCATGGAAGGCTTCCACAGCCGCCTCCACCTTCTCCGCCCCCATGCGGATGAATTCCGGATTGGCGAAGTCGATGGGATTCGACAGCGCCGCCGTCATCATCGCCGTGCGATAGCCGATGGTCTGCGCCGCGGCGACACCCATTTCACCGCCGCGAAGGCTGGTCTTGGTAATTTGGCCCGCCACCGCGAGAAGCCTGTCGGCGGGATGACCGTTGCCGGCGTTCTGTCGTGTCATGGGCGTCGCCCCTCTTGAAAAAATCGTTGCCGGAACCTGACCGCAAGGTCAACGCTGCACTGCAACATAGGTTCCGTCACGATGTTTACGCCTCGGCGAGCGCGCGGTCGAGATCTTCGATGATGTCCTGGGGATCCTCCAGGCCGACCGACAGGCGCAGCAGGCCGGGCTCGATCCGGGCGGCGGCCTTCTCCTCGTCCGTCAGCTTGGAATGGGTGCTGGTGGCGGGGTGGGTGATCAGGCTCTTCGAATCGCCGAGATTGTTGGAGATCATCACCATGCGCAGGGCGTTCAGCGTGTTGAACGCCTCGGCCTTGCCGCCCTTCAGGAAGACCGACAGCATGTTGCCGCCGCCGGTCATCTGCTTGCGGACCAGATCATATTGCGGATGGCTGGGCAGCAGCGGATAGAGCACCTGGGCCACCTTCGGATGGCTTTCCAGGAACTCCGCGACCTGAAGCCCGGCGGCGGACTGGGCGTGGACACGCAGCTCCAGCGTCTCCATGCCCTTCAGCAGCAGCCAGGAATTGAAGGGGGAGATGGTCGGGCCGGTGTTGCGCAGGAAGGGATGGATCACCTCGGCCGCATACTTCTTGTCCTTGGCCAGGATGACGCCGCCCAGGCAGCGGCCCTGACCGTCGATGTGCTTGGTCGCGGAGTAGATGACGACGTCGGCGCCGAACTCGAACGGGCGTTGCAGAACCGGGGTGGCGAAGGCGTTGTCGGCGACGACGACCGCGCCGGCCTTGTGGGCCAGGGCGCAGACCGCTTCCAGATCGACGACCTCCAGGCCGGGGTTCGACGGGGTTTCCAGGAAGACCGCCTTGGTCGGCGTGGACAGCGCCTCTTCCCATTCCGCCAGATTGGTGCCGTCGACGAACACCGTCTCGATGCCGTAGCGGCTGCACAGATCCTTGAGGATCCAGTAACAGGAGATGAAGAGGGCGCGCGGTGCAACCACCCGGTCGCCGGTGCGCAGGCCGCTCATCAGCGCGCCATGCACCGCGGCCATGCCGCTGGCGGTGGCATAGGCCCATTCGGCGCCCTCATATTCGGCCAGCCGGTCCTCGAACATCGCCGAGGTCGGATTGCGGAAGCGCGAGTAGACATGGCGCGCGCCGTCGTTGGCGAAGGCGTGTTCCGCCTCCTCGGCCGAGCCATAGACGAAGCCGGAGGTCTGGTACAGCGCCTCGCAGGTCTCGTCGAACTGCGAGCGGCGGATGCCGCCATGGACCAGCTTGGACCGCGGGCGCAGTCCCGCGACATTCGGATTGCGATGATCGGTGCGCGACATTCCGCCACTCTCCCCTAATGATCGCCGGTGGGGCAAGGCCGGCCGCAAACAAAAACGCCCCGACCGATCGGGTCGAGGCGCGGACGCGGCTCGGACCTTTTTAGCGGGTTGTTTTACGTGGCCCGCAAGCCGGTCGACCAAATCACCACGTGGGGTCGCTTGTACGACTGCCTATGACCGTCGTCAAGGGGGTGGCCCGCCCCTTGTCCGCCAATATCCGCCAAATTCACCCGTGCCACGCGATCCGAACCCGTGTCCGGCGATCGGTCCGGCATTCAGCAAGATGTGCCAGGACGGCCCCGGCCTCACGGCCTATGGTTCCCTCCATCAACCGAGCGGACCGGATCGACGATGGGCAGGCAGGATTATGAAAAGAGGTTTTCCCGGCTGTTCGATTACATCGAACAAAATCTGGATGGCGATCTGTCGCTCGACAGGTTGAGCGATGTCGCCTGTCTTTCAAAATTCCATTTCCACCGTCTTTTCTCGGCTCATTTCGATATTAGTATCGGGAAATACATCCAGCTCGCGCGGTTGAAGCGGGCATCGTTCCGGCTGGCCTTCTGTCCGGCCGACAAGATCATCGACATCGCGCTCGATGCCGGGTTCGAAACGCCGGAATCCTTCTCCCGCGCTTTCAAGAAGGCGTTCGGCCAGACCCCCTCCGACTTCCGGAAAGGCCCGGAATGGCGGCGTTGGCACGGCCGCTATGGTCACATCAAGCAGAAGAGGATCAGAACCATGGATGTCTCAATCGTCGACTTCACCCCCGTCGGCGTGGCGGCCTACAGCCATCGCGGACCGATCGAGGGCGTGAATGACTCGGCCCGCATCTTCATCGACTGGCGCAAGACGAGCGGCCTGTCACCGCGCGAGCGGTGCCGGACCTTCGGCATCGCCTTCGACAATCCGGAAACCACCGAGCCGGATGACTTCCGTTTCGATATCTGCGGGGAGGTCGATGGCGAGGTTCCCGAAAACCCCCAGGGCGTGGTGAGGAAGCTCATCCCCGGCGGACGCTGCGCGGTCGTCAGGCACCACGGGTCGCATGACCGGATCGGTGAGACCGTGAAGTTTCTCTATCGCCACTGGCTGCCGCAAAGCGGGGAACAGCTTCGCGATTTCCCGGTCTATTTCCACTATCACAACTTCATCGGCGAGACCCCGGAACATGATTTGCTGACCGACGTCTACCTGCCCTTGAAGTAAATATCCCGGCTTCCTCCGACCGAAGGCTTGGAAAGCGGCGCCGCTTTCCCATCGCCGCCGGATCAGCCGGCCCGTTTCTCCGCCGGCATGGCGGTTTTCGACAGCATCCGTCTGACATCCCCGACGCTGGCCCCGCCCAGCACCAGCGCCAGCGTTCCGAACGCCATGGCACCGCCCGACACCAGCATTCCAAGCGCGGCGAAGCGCAACGCCGTCGAGGGGGCGGCGAGCCAGGGCGCTAGCAACCATTCCCCCGCCATCAGCATGCCCCCCATGCCGACCGCGGCCACCGCGATCCGGGGCGCGTGGTGTTTCAGCCGGTCGTCGAGGTCGAACAGGCCGCGCTTGCGCATCGCGGCGACCAGCAGTCCGACATCGAGCCAGGCGGTCAGGCCGGTGGCGAGCGCGATGCCGACATGCCCCAGCCAGGGCATCAGCGCCAGCGCCAGCAGGGCGGTCGCGACCGTCACGATGACGGCGACGCGGACCGGCGTCACCGTGTCGTGCCGGGCGAAGAAGGCGGCGTTCAGCGACTTCACGATCACATAGGCCGGAATGCCGATGGCGTAGGCGGCCAGCGCCAGCGCGGTGGCGTGCGCCTCCTCCGGACCGAAGGCGCCGCGCTGGAACAGGACGGCGACGATCGGACCGCCCGCCACGCCGAGCGCGACCGCGGCCGGCAGGCCGAGCAGCAGGCTGAATTCCAGGGCGCGGCTCAGGTAATGGCGGACCATCCCCTCGTCGCCGGCGGCGACATGCCGGGCGAGCACCGGCAGCAGGGCGGTGCCGATGGCGATGCCGATGATGCCCAGCGGCATCTGGTTCAGCCTGTCGGCGTAATAGAGGAAGGACACCGCCCCCGACGGCAGCAGCGACGCCAGCACGATGTTCAGGAACAGGGTGATCTGCATCACCCCGGCGCCGACGGCGCCGGGGCCGATCAGCCGGAACAGGCGTCGCATCCCCTCCGTCATCCGCGGCTGCCGCAGCCGCAGCGTCACCCCCGCCTTGCCGCAGGCCCAGGCCATCCAGCCGACCTGGACGGCGCCCGACAGCGTCACCGCCGCCGCCATGGCGTTGCCGGGTTCCAGCCCCAGCCGCGGGGCGACCAGCAGGGCGGCGATCAGCGTCAGGTTGAAGGCGATCGGGGCCGCGGCGAAGGGGCCGAAGCGGTCCAGCGCGTTCAGCACCCCGCCCAGCAGCGCCACCAGCGAGATCAGCGCCAGATAGGGGAAGGTCAGCCGCGCCATATCCACCGCCAGCGCGAATTTCGCCGGCTCGTCGACGAAGCCGGGGGCGAGGCCATGCATCAGCCAGGGCATGGCGATGATGGCGGCCAGGGTGAAGGGCAGCAGCATCGCCAGCAGCATGGCCAGCGCCTCTTCGGCGAAGCGGACGGCGGCACCGCGTCCACGGGTCTGCAATTCGGCGGCGAAGAGGGGAACGAAGGCGACGCCGAAGGCCCCCTCCGCGAACAGCCGGCGGAACAGGTTGGGCAGCTTCAGCGCGACGAAGAAGGCATCGGCGGCCGGGCCGGCGCCCAGCACCGCGGCCGTCAGAATGTCGCGGGCGAAGCCGGCCAGCCGGCTCAGCAGGGTCAGGCCGCCGACGGTGGCGATGGCGCGTGCGAAGTTCATCGCGGCGGTATAGCCGGCCATGGCGCAACGGCAAAGCCGGCTTTTCGGCGCGGTCTCCGAACGGGAAGGACGCAAGGGTGGAGCGACCATGCGCCGATGCGACCGCCGGTAACAAGATTGCGTTGGCTTCAACGTTGCTGCATGCTTGCGCCCTACCGACGATCCACTGCGTTCGGGGTATTCGTGAAGCGGGCGCTCTGGCTTTTTTCCGGTTCCGGCGGGCGCCTGGTCTTGCCCGCTCTGGCGGTCGCCTTGGCGATTGCCGCCCTGTGGTGGATTCTGCTCGACCGCCTGCATCGGGAAGAACGTCTGCTCGATCTCGGCAGCCATGACAAGACGGCCGTTCTCGCCCGCCTGGTGGAGGAGCATGCGGTTTCCACCTTCCGCCGGGTCGACGACCTGCTGCTCGACCTGATCGCCCAAACCGAACGCCACAACTTCATGCGCCTGGAATCCCGCCGCGCCTTCGAAGAAGGGCTTGTGGTCGGCGTCCGCCTCTACGATGCCTCGGGGGCTTTGACCATGGGAGGCGGACGGGACACCTTCCAGGGCGGCATCACCGACCGCGACGAATTCCGTATCGCCCGCGACGCCGCGCCGCGCGGCCTGGTGGTCGGTATCCCCTATGCCTCGTCCGAAACGCGGGATCCGCTGATCCCGGTGTCGCGCCGCCTGGAGAATGCCGACGGCACCTTCGCCGGCATCGCCGTCGCCGACATCCCGGTCGTGTCCTTCGTCCGCTATTACCGCGTGCTCGGCCTGCCGCCTGACGGCGCGGTGTCGCTGCTGCGCTCCGATGGGATCATCATCGCCCGCAGCGCCGGGACCAGGCCACCGTCCGTGCCGGGACCGGTCAGCGCGGACTTGTGGCAGGCGATCAAGCAGCATTCCGTCGGCCATTTGCGCATGCCCAGTCCCATCGACGGGGTGGAGCGGATCATCGCCTTCCGGTCGGCGCCCGATTATCCGCTGATCGCCACCGTCGGCGAGCCGGTGGAAACGGTGTTCGGCCCCTGGCGCGACAGCGCCCGCCTTTACATCGGTTGGGCGGTCGCCACCACGGTGGTCATCCTGCTGTTCGTCACCGCCTTCATCGTCGAACTGCAATGGCGCCGCCACACCGATCGGGCTCTGCGCGTGCGCAACCGGGCGCTGGCCTGGAGCAACGACGGCATCATGATCGCCGACGCCACCCAGCCCGGCATGCCCATCGTCTACGTCAATCCGGCATTGGAGCGGCTGTTGGGCTCGCCCGCCTCCGCGCTGATGGGCAGCGGCGCCCTGACCGCGCTGGAACGGGCGACGAACGACCGGGCGGCGTTGCAGCCTTTGCGAGAGGCCATCCTCGTCGGGCGCGATGCGCGGGTCGAACTGACCCGTCCCGGCCAGGCGGATGGGACAGGCGCGTGGGAGGCTCGCTGTCTGGAGCTGAGCGCGTCGCCGGTGCGCGACCATGACAGCCGGCTGGTCAGCCTGATCGCCACCGTCCGCGACATCTCCGATCACAAGCGCGCCCAGGCGGCGCTGGCCGACGCCCGGCGGGAGGCCGACCGGGCCAACGTCGCCAAGTCGAAATTCCTGGCCGCCGCCAGCCATGACCTGCGCCAGCCGGTGCAGTCGCTGATGCTGTTGATGGAGGTGTTGTCCAGCCGGGTCAGCGACGGGATGACCCGCTCGGTGCTCGGCACCATGGAGCGGGCGCTCGGCGCCCTGAAGATGCTGCTGGATGGGTTGCTCGACGTCTCCCGCCTGGAGGCCGGGGCGGTGGAGCCGCAGGTGGAGGTTTTCCCGCTGTCCGAGGTGTTGGACCGTGTGGCCGCCAACAGCCGTCCCGTCGCCGTTCAGAAGGGGCTGATCCTGCATATCGTGCCTTGCGGCGCCCATGTGCGCAGCGATCCGATGCTGTTGGGCCGCATCATCCAGAATCTCGTCGAGAATGCCCTGCGCTATACGGACAGGGGGCGCGTCCTGGTTGGCTGCCGACGCCGGGGCGCAAGGCTGCGGATCGAGGTGTGGGATACCGGGATCGGCATCCCCGCCGATCAGCAGGAGGATATCTTCCAGGAGTTCGTGCAGGTCGGCAACGCCAGCCGCAACCGCGATCAGGGGCTTGGGCTCGGCCTCGCGGTGGTTCGGCGGCTGTCGGTGATGCTGGATCACGAGGTGACGGTACGCTCCAGTCCCGGCAAGGGATCGGTGTTCGCGCTGGAGCTTCCGCTCGCCAACCCGCCGGCGGCGAAGCCGGCGCCGGCGCCCTTCGCGGCCCGTCCGGCCTGCGCCGCCATCACCGTGCTGGTGATCGAGGATGACGAGGTCGTGCGCGAGGGTTTGCGCGCCATGTTGGCGGAGTGGGGATACGGGGTGCTGTCGGCTGCCTCCTGCGCGGAGGCGCTCGACCTCGCCAATGGCGGCCCGGCTCCCGACCTGATCGTCGCCGACTACCGCCTGCGCGACGGCCGCACCGGGACGGAGGCGATCCGCGAGGTCCGTTTGGCGCTGGGGCGCTCCCTGCCCGGCATCCTGGTCACCGGCGACACCGCTCCCGCCCGCGCGCAGGAGGCGGAGGCCGGCAATTTCCGGGTGATGCATAAGCCGGTGATCGCCGCCGACCTGCGGCGCGCGGTCGCCGAGACGCTGGACCCGCTTCTGCGCGAGGCTCGGACGGTCGCTTGATCGGGGAGGCGGCGAGGCGGCGGCGATCAGCCGAGATCGGGCGCCCGCCGCGGCACCCGCAGGATGAAGACGGCGCCCTGGCCGGGGTGGCTGCGTACGCTCAACTGGCCGCCCAGCGTCTGGGTGGCGAGATTGTAGGCGATGTGCAGCCCCAGCCCGACGCAGCCGGCATGGCGCGCCGTGGTGAAGAACGGGTCGAACAGCCGTGGCAGGTCGGACTCCAGGATGCCCTGGCCGTCATCGCTGTGCACCACCTCGATCCAGTCGTCGCCGTCGGCGTGGATCTCGATGTCGATCCGGCCGCTCTGCTCGTGGCGGAAGGCATGGGTCAGCGAATTGCGCACCAGATGGGTCAGCACGCGGGCGAAGGCGCCGGGGAAGCTTTCCAGTTGCAGGGCCTCCGGACAGGCCAGCTCGACCCGGTGTCCGGAGGAACCGATCTGGGTGTGCAGGCTCAGCAGCACATCCTCGGTGTATTCGCGCAGATAGAAGGTGCGGCGCTCGTCGCCGGTCTGGTCGGCCGCCACCTGCTTGAACATGTGGACGAGCGAGGCGACCCGTTCGGTGTTGCCGACCAGAAGCTGCCCGGCCTCCTGCGCCACCTCCAGGAAGCTGGCCAAAGCCGAGCGGGTCAGGGCGTTGGCGGAGAACTGGCGCTTCACATCCTCCGCCCGGCTGAGCAGGTGGGAGGCGGTGGTCAGCGCCACGCCGACCGGTCCGTTCACCTCATGCGCCACCCCGGCGACGAGTTGGCCGAGCGAGGCCATCTTCTCGGTCTGGACCAGGCTGTCCTGGGCGGCCTGCAATTCGCGATAGGCCTGCTCGACCCGGTCCTTGGCGGCGCGCAGCGCATCCGCGGCGCGTGCCCGCTCGGTGGTGTCCAGCATGACGCCGAACAGGTGGGTCAGCCGCCCGTCCAGATCGAAGCGCGGCGCGCAGGAGGAGGAGACGTAGCGGGTCTCCCCCGCCGGGTCGATCACGCGGTATTCGACATAGACGCGGCGGGAATTGCCGATCACGCTTTCCAGCATGTTGCCGAACGACAGGCGGTCGTCGGGGTGCAGGATGCCCAGCAGATTGTCGAAGGTCGGTTCGAAGCGCTGCGGGTCCCGGCCGTAGATGTCGAAGGCCTCGCGGTTCCAGACCAGCTTGCCGCTGTGGATGCCATATTCCCAATAGCCGAGATGGCCGGTGCGGTAGGCCTCCTCCAGCCGCTGCTTGGCGGCCTCCAGCTGGGCTGCGGCCTCCGCCCGCTCGGTGCTGTCCATCATGACGCCGAACAGGTGGGTCAGTCGGCCTTCGCCATCCAGCCGGGGCGCGCAGGAGGAGGAGACGTAGCGCAGCCGCCCCTCCGCGTCATGGACGCGGTATTCGACATAGACGCGCTTGGGATTGTCGACCACGCTTTCCAGCAGGTTGCCGAAGCGGGGCCGGTCGTCCGGATGCAGGATGTCCAGCAGATCGTCGAAACCGCCGGTGAAGCGGTCGCGGCCATGCCCCAGCACGGCCAGTCCGGCGTCGCTCAGCATCAGTTGCCCGGACTGGATGCCGTATTCCCAATAGCCGAGCTTGGCGGTGTGATAGGCCTCCTCCAGCTTCTCCGTCGCCAATTCCAGCCCGCGGGCGGTGCGGCGCTGGTCGGTCAGATCCGCCACCGTCGCGATCCAGGGCGGCCCGCCGATGCTGATCAGCAGGTCGCACGGCTCGCCCGACGCGGACGGCGCCGTGATCTCCCGCTCCGTTCCGGGGGGCTCATCGGCGAGGTCGGTCGGAAAGACGTCGGCCCGGCCATAGCGGTCGAGAAGGCGGCGGTTGCCGTAGAGCCGCCCGTCAGCCCCCCGCATCAGGGCGGGGACCGGCAGGGCGTCGAACAGGGCGGTCTGTGGCGCGGAAGCGGATGCCGCCGAAGTGGCGCCGGCGGTCAGTTCCGGAGCCCCCACCGCGTCGATCATCTCACCCGCTGCCGTCATCTGCGTCTCCACGGCCGCCCCATTCGCAAGGCGCGCAACCCACAGCGGACACTACACAAGCAATCCCGTGCGTCCTATGCCCAATTCGGCGCGAATCGTCGCGAATTTACGGCAAACGTCTGCATGCCCCAAACCCCATGCCCCGCGCCTGACGAACTGCCGGAGCGTCATGGAATCAGGCTGTCGAGGTCGAAGTCCTGGGCGAAGGCGATCATGGCGCCGCAGGCGCTCGCCGAGCCGACCCGCATCACGCCTTCGCCGACCACGGTCGGGAACTTGCTTTTCTGCAGGGCCTGCTGGGTCTTGACCGGATCGGCGACCCGCAGGACGAAGCCGGCGAAGAAGGGCGGGGCGGTGGTGAAGGCCGGATCGGCGGTCCAGGCCCAACGCAGCATGTCCGGCGTGGCGACCAGCACCGGCACCCGTCCCCCCCCGGCATGGTCCGGCTCCACCACGCGGGCGGCGCCACGGTCGGTCACGGTGCCGCCGAGCAGGCGGGCATAGGTCGCGGCGACCGCGTCGGGCTCGCTGGCGGCGATGACCAGCGCCTCCAGCCCGGTGGCGCCATTGGCATGCTCCATCTGGTCCGGACGCCAGACCAGATCGGGCGTGTGGTGCTGGCACAGGAAGACGCGGCCGGCCGGAGTGGTCGCCGGGTCGATCTGGGCGATGGTGAAGCTGGCGTCGCGCCGTCCCTCCGGCAGTTCCACCGGCCGGCCGAAATCGACGGGCTCCGCCACCGGGAAGCCGGCGGCGGCGAGCGGTGCCGTGGCGGCGCGGGCGTCCGGCGTCTTGAGCGCGATGGCGGCGATGCCCTCGCGCTGGCGCAGGAAGGCGGCGTAATGGGCGTTGACCGGCCGCTGCTCCTCGACGCCCAGCAGCTCCAGATAGGTGCCGGTCGGGAAAAGGACGGTGTGGTTGGCCGATTTCAGCTGGGTGTGGTGGCCACGGGGCGTCACGGCGAAGCCGAGCCGGCTGTAGCCATCGCGCGCCGCGTCAAGGTTGCGGGTCGCGATGACCAGATGGTCCAGTCCGGTGATGCCGTCGATGCTCATTGGCGTCCTGCCGCAGTCGGGTTGTCGTGTCGCCAGCGATAGAACAGCCGGCACCGCGCGGCAAGGGTGAAGCGGCCGGGCCCCCGTCGGCGATGGCGGTCGGCGATGGCGGTCGGCGATGGCCCGGCCTTGCGCTCAAAGCGCCTGCTGGAGGTCCGGCACGGCCTTGAACAGGTCGGCGACGAGGCCGTAATCGGCGACCTGGAAGATCGGCGCCTCCTCGTCCTTGTTGATGGCGACGATGATTTTGCTATCCTTCATGCCGGCCAGATGCTGGATGGCGCCGGAGATGCCGACCGCGATGTAGAGGTCGGGCGCCACGATCTTGCCGGTCTGGCCGACCTGATAATCGTTCGGCACGAAGCCGGCATCGACGGCGGCGCGGCTGGCCCCCACCGCGGCGCCCAGCTTGTCGGCGATGCCCTCCAGCAGGTGGAAATTGTCGCCCGACTGCATGCCGCGCCCGCCGGAGATGACGATGCGGGCGGCGGTCAGCTCCGGCCGCTCCGACTTGGTCAGCTCGGCCGAGACGAAGCTGGACAAGGCCGGATCGGCGACGGCGGCGACGGTCTCGATGGGGGCGGCCTCGATGGGGGCGGCGGTGCCGGTGGTGGCGGCCTCGAAGGCGGTGGTGCGGACGGTGACGACCTTCACCGGGTCGGCGGATTGCACGGTGGCGATGGCGTTGCCGGCATAGATCGGCCGTTCGAAGATGTCGGCGGCGACCACGGCGGTGATGTCGGAGATCATCGCCACGTCGAGCAGCGCCGCGACGCGCGGCAGCACATTCTTGCCGGCCGAGGTGGCGGCGGCCAGCACATGGCTGTAGCCGGGGGCGAGCGAGACCAGCAATGCGGCGACCGGCTCGGCCAGGGCATGCTCATAGGCGGCATCGTCGGCGAGCAGCACCTTGGCGACGCCGGAGAGTGTGGCGGCCTGTGCGGCGGCGGGGGCGGCGGCGCGGCCGGCGACCAGGACATGGATATCGCCGCCGAGCCTGGTCGCGGCGGTCACCGCATGGGCGGTGGCGGGTTTGAGGCCGGCGTTGTCGTGGTCGGCGAGGATCAGGATGGGCATGGGGGGTTCCTCTTGCGGGCGGGGTGTGGGACGGGCTGGCACGGGGCCGGCGCGCCCTCAGATCACCCGCGCCTCGGTCTTCAGCTTGGTCACCAGGGTGGCGACGTCGGGCACCTTGATGCCGGCCTGGCGCTTGGCCGGTTCGGCCACCTTCAGCGTCTTCAGGCGCGGCGTCACATCGATACCCAGCGCGTCCGGCGTGACGGTCTCCAGCGGCTTCTTCTTGGCCTTCATGATGTTGGGCAGGCTGGCATAGCGCGGCTCGTTCAGGCGCAGATCGGCGGTCACCACCGCCGGCAGCTTCAACTCGACCGTCTCCAGCCCGCCGTCGATCTCGCGGGTGACGGCGACCGTGCCGTCTCCGGCGGCGACCTTCGAGGCGAAGGTGCCCTGGCCCCAGCCGAGCAGGGCGGCCAGCATCTGGCCGGTCTGGTTGCAATCGTCGTCGATCGCCTGCTTGCCGAGGATCACCATCCCCGGCGCCTCCTTCTCGACCAGGGCCTTCAGGACCTTGGCGACGGCCAGCGGTTCGGTGGTGACATCGGTCTGCACCAGGATGGCGCGGTCGGCCCCCATGGCCAGCGCGGTGCGCAGGGTCTCCTGCGCCTGGGCCGGGCCGACGGACACCACGACGATCTCGGTCGCGTTGCCGGCTTCCTTGCACCGTACGGCCTCCTCGACGGCGATCTCGTCGAAGGGGTTCATGCTCATCTTCACGTTGGCGGTCTCGACGCCGCTGCCATCCGCCTTGACGCGGATCTTCACGTTGTAGTCGACCACCCGCTTCACGGGCACCAGCAGCTTCATGATGGTGTGTCTCCTCTCCGGTGGCGTTTTGTTTCAATGGATCAGGCGGTGGCGGACAAGCCTTGCCCGCGCAAGGCGGCGACCGCATCGGGGATCGGCGGGGAGGCGGTGGCGGCGCCGAGTGCCGCCAGAACCTCGGCCGGGGCGACCACGCCCGTGGTCCCGACGAAGGCGCCCTGGACGACGGCCAGCGCCGCCAGCCCGCCCCGTGTTTCCATGCGGTGTTCGATGAAGATGTATTTGTCGTCCCAGCACAGCACCCGGCTGACCAGGGTGAAGCGCTGGAACGGCCGCAGCGAGCGGCGGTAGCGGATGGTCGCCCCGCCCAGTACCGGCCGCCAGCGGTTGCGCAGGATCGCCGGACCCAGCCCGGCGCGGATCAGCAGATCGGTGCGGCCCAGATCCATCACGCTGAAATAGCGTGCGTTGGTCATGTGCAGATTGATGTCCAGGTCGGTCGGCCAGACCTGGAAACGCAGCTCCGACGGATCCAGCAACCCGGCACGGCGGCCGCGCCACGCGGCGAGGATGGCGGCGGCGACGACCGCCAGCAGGCGGAAGATCAGGTTCATGCCCGCTCTCCCGCCCCGCCCGTCGCCTTCGCGGCGCCACGGGCCGCCTTTGGCAATGGCTGTCCCATCATGCTCCGATCCCTTGTGAGGCCGACCGGAGCGCCGGAGACTTCCGGCCGGTCAGGCGTCCTTCGCGGCGGAACTCACCCCCGCCAGGGTATTGTTGACCTGCATCTCGATCTCGCGCAGCTCCTGCACGGTGGCCTCCAGATCCTCGCGCTGCTGGGCCAGATCCTTCAGCCGCTTCTGCACCCGCTTCAACAGGGTCTTCTGTTGCTCGACCCCGCCATTGACGTTGTAGAGGTCGAGATATTCGCGGATTTCCGCCAGCGAGAAGCCCAGGCGCTTGCCCCGCAGGATCAGCTTCAGCCGGGCGCGGTCGCGCTTGGTATAGACCCGGTTGTTGCCGACGCGGTTGGGCGCCAGCAGCCCCTTGACCTCGTAGAAGCGCAGAGCCCGCGGCGTGATGCCCAGCTCCTCCGCAAGCTGGTTGACCGTGTAGAGCTGTTCCATCCCCGGAAAGACCTTTTGTTCGTGTCCGGCACAATGCGCCTTCCGTTTGGTAGCACAGCTGCCGTGGCGTGATAAGGCTTCCCTTTACGTCCAGGGCAGGACGATGACCATGTGTCATTCTCCGGTCGACAGGGCTTGCCGCGCCTCGGCGATCAGCTCCTTCTTCGACAGCTTGCCGACGGCGGTTTTCGGCAACTCCTCGCGGAACTCGATGGCCGTCGGCATCTCGATGCGGGAGATCTTGTCGCGCAGGAAGTCGCGCAGGGCCTCCGCGGTCAGGGTGGCGCCCGGTTTCAGCTGGACGAAGGCCTTCGGCGTCTGGCCGCGGTAATCGTCGGGCAGGCCGATGACGCAGGCGGCGACCACGTCGGGGTGCTGGTAGATCGCCTCCTCGATCATGCGCGGATAGACGTTGTAGCCGCTGCAGATGATGAGGTCCTTCAAGCGGTCGAGCAGGAAGACGTAGCCATCCCCGTCCATCGTCCCGACATCGCCGGTCAGCAGGAAGCCGTCGACGACCGTGCGGTCGCTTTCCTCGGCCCGTCCCCAATAGCCGGCCATCACGTTGGGACCGGCGATCGCCACCTGTCCCTTCTCACCGATGCCGAGTTTGCGGGTGGAATCCTCCAGGTCGCGGATCTCGATGGAGATGCCGGGCAGCGGCAGGCCGATCGAGCCCTCCTTGTTGATGCCGTTCAGCGGGTTGGCGGCGCAGACGGGGGAGGCCTCGGACAGGCCGTAGCCCTCGATCAGGACGCAGCCGGTCGCCGTCTCGAACTGGCGCTTCAGCTCCATCGGCAGCGGCGCGCCGCCGGAGATGCAGTAGCGGATCGAGGTCATCGGATAGCGGGCGGTCTGCGGATGCCCGAGCAATGCCTTGTACATGGTGGGCACGCCGGGAACCAGGGTCGGCTTGCGCCTGGCGATGGTCTTCAGCACCTGCTCGGTCTCGAAGCGCGGCAGCATGACCAGCTCGGCCCCGCAGGCCAGCCCCATGTTCAGCACAACGGTCATGGCGAAGACATGGAAGAAGGGCAGCACGGCGAGAACCCGTTCCTGTCCCAGCGCCACGTCGGGGAACCAGGCCTGCACCTGCCGGGCGTTGGACAGCAGGTTGTGATGGGTCAGCATCGCGCCCTTCGGCACGCCGGTGGTGCCGCCGGTGTATTGCAGGACGGCGACGTCGCGCAGACCGTCGATGCGCACCGGGCGCAGCGTGCCGTCGTTGGTCAGCAGGCTGGAGAACTCGACATGGCGGTCGTCGCGCGGCACCGCCGCCAGCTCGCCGCGCTTCAGCACGCTGAACAAAGCCTTCTTCACCGCCGGCAGGATGGTCGCCATCCGGCAGACGACGACCCGCTTCAACGGCGTGCGCGCCAGCATCGCCGCGACGCGCGGGTAGATCAGCTTCAGATCCAGCGTCACCATGATCTCGGTCTGCGAGTCGGTGATCTGGTGCTCCAGCTCGCGCTCGACATAGAGCGGGTTGTAGTTCACGACGGTTCCGCCGGCCTTCAGCACCGCGAAATAGGAGATGACGTAGGTCGGGCAGTTGGGCAGGCACAGGCCGACCCGCACCCCCGGCCCGACGCCGAGATCCTGGAAACCGCGGGCGGCGCGGTTCACCAGATCGAGAACCTCGGCATAGCTGTAGCGGCGGCCGAGGAAATCCAGGCAGGGGCGGTCGGCATAGCGCCTGGCCGCCTCCTCGAACAGCAGATGCAGCGGCATCGGCGCAAATTGCTGGTCCCAGGCGATCCCGGCGGGATAATGGGTCAGCCAGGGATGAGGGGCTCCGTTGATGGCGGCGGCGGTGAGGGCGGAAATGGGCGGGATGGCGCTCTGCGCAAGCGGCTCGGGCATGGTTCGCTCCCCTTGGCGGTGGCGCGTTCCGGATCACCTGACGGCCGGCCCCCATGGATGGCGATGGGAGGCGGCAACGATGGGCGGCGGGCGTCTGAAACGCTTTCGTTATGACGTTGACGTAAACGTAATGCGAGCCTACTGTCAAGCACAGTCCTGCGAACAATCACGAGGTCACGCTTTCATGGTCGACGACATTCTTGAGGAGCTGCGCAACCGCAGCGGCGATCTGCGTTCGCTCAACGCCTCGGTGCGCTTTCTGCTGGGCCAGGAGGGCGAGGTGATCCGTGTCGACGGCCGCGCCAGCCCGATCAGCATCACCCGCGAGGATGGCGACTCCGACTGCACCATCCGCATCTCGCCGGAAAACCTCCAGAAGCTGATCAACGGCAAGCTGAACCCGATGCTGGCCTTCACCATGGGCAAGCTGAAGGTCGAGGGATCGATGGGCGTGGCGATGAAGCTTGCCCAGCTGCTGGACGACTGAGCGGCCGGAAGAGCCGCGAACGAACGATCGCCAACCGGGAGGAAACGCACATGACCAAGCCGCGCATCACAGGCGCAATCCTGACCACCGCCCTGTCCGCCGTCCTGACGGCGGCCACGCTGCTGACCGCTCTGCCGGGGACCGCTCTCGCCCAGGGCGCCGCGCGGACCCTGACCTACCAGATCCTGATGGGCGAGGATCCCATCGGCAGCGAGCAGGTGCGGATCGAGCCGCAGGGCGACCGCACCAAGGTCACCGTCACCACCACCACGCGGGTGAAGGTGCTGTTCATCGACTTCAGCTACGACCACAAGCGGGAGGAGATGTGGAAGGGCGGGGCGCTCGAGTCGATGACCGCCACCACCGACGATGACGGCGAGCCTCACAAGATCGAAATGACCCGCGATGCCGACGGATACCGGCTGACCGTGGACGGCAAGACGCGGCAGGCGCCGGCCGGCGTTCTGCCGCTGACCCTGTGGACCCCCGAAGTCCTGAAACACACGGAGCTTCTGTCGGTGATCGACGCCGAACCCTACAAGGTGACGGCGCGCAAGATCGGGGCGGAGACGGTGGAGGCCGGCGGCAAGTCCCAGCAGGCCGCCCATCACCGGATCGAGGGCGGTGTGGAGCGCGATCTGTGGTATGCCGCCGACGGGACGCTGCTGAAGACACGCTTCAAACGCAGCGGTTATGATATCACCTTCGCGCTGAAGTGAGCGTGACCTGAGCCACCGGCAGCCGAGGATCCGATGCCCATCTTCCTGTTTCCCGACGATCCCTTCTGGAACGAGGAGGCCGACGCCGTCGAGTTCGCGGTGCAGGTCGGGGAGTATCAGGGCCGGGTCTTCGTCACCCGCCGCACCCTTCAGGGCATCGTCGGCCATACCCCGAAGCCGGACGAGGCGGTCCAGCAGGTCTGCATGAACCGCCCGCTGTTCGAACGGGCGGCCGAACAGCGCATCATGGCCCGCGCGCTCGACCCCGACGCCAACATCCACCTGACCGGCCGCGACCTTCACCGGGCGGCCGGCTAGTTTGGGCGCTCACCCCAGCTTGGCGTAGCGGCCGCGGAAATACAGCAGCGGGTCGCCGCTGTCGCGCGAGGTGATCTTGCGGACACGGCCCAGCACGATGACATGGTCGCCACCGTCCAGCAGATGCTCGCGGTCGCATTCCAGCGTGGCGAGGCAACCGCCCAGCAGACGGACGCCGCCGCGGCCGGTGATGGTCTCCAGGCCGGTCCAGCGTTCCTGCAGGTCGCGGCGGGAGAAGCGGTTGGACAGATCCTCCTGGTCGGAGGCCAGGATGTTCACCGCGAAATGCGGGGCGGCGTTGAAGGCCTCGAAAGACATCGCGGCACGGCCCAGGCAGAACTGCACCAGCGGCGGATCGAGCGACACCGACGAGAAGGAGTTCACCGTGACCCCCAGCGGCAGCCCGTCCGGGGCGATGGTGGTGATGACGGCGATTCCGGTGGCGAAACAGCCGAGGGCGGAACGGAACGCGAGCGGATCGATCGGCTGGTCGGTGATCATGACGTCCTGTGAGCTGGGCCGGAGGGATGGAGGCGGGTAGGCGGGCAGTGCTTGAAGATGATACTCAAGGTAGGAAATACCGCGAATTATGGCGTCGTGCGTTTGTTATGAAACGCACGACGCCATAGCTTTAGTCTGACGATCGGATTCACGCGTCAGATCGAGTCCGATTTCACGCGATCCGATCTAATCCAGCGCGCCACCCGGCGCAAGCCGCATCTCCACCCCGGACAACGTCGTTAAACGGATCTTAATGAAACCCGGTCAGGGTTTGGCCGCGGCGGTCGGCCGCCGCGTCCTCCGCGGCGCCGCGCACGGACATCCGATACGGGAAATCGGCCTCAGGGCCGCGAACCATTCGCCACGGCCAGGGCATGAGCGGGAATTCCGGCGGCAACGAGCAGCCTATCATCATCAAGAAGAAGAAGGGCGGGCACGGCGGCCACCATGGTGGCGCGTGGAAGGTGGCCTATGCCGACTTCGTGACCGCGATGATGGCCTTCTTCCTGCTGCTGTGGCTGCTGAACGTCACCACCTCGGACCAGCGCAAGGGCATCGCCGATTATTTCTCGCCCGTCTCGGTCAGCCGCGAGCAGTCGGGTTCCGGCGGCATGCTGGGCGGCAAGACCATCACCGTGCCGGGCGCGCAGGTCTCCCCCAGCTCTCCCATGTCGGCCGATGTGCCGGTGTCGGGGCCGCCCGGCTATTCGTCGCAGCAGAGCGACGACGCCGACGATCCGACCGAGGCCACCTCCGGCCCCGGCCAGGGCACCGGGCCGGGCAAGCCCGCCAAGGCCGCCCCCGACGCCGACATCGCCGACCAGAAGCCGAACGAGACCCGCGCCGAATTCCAGAAGCGGATGGAGGAGATGGCCAAGCAGTTGGGCATCCCCGGTCAGAAGCCCGGCGAGAAGCTGTCGGACTTCGGCGAACGCGTGAAGGAGGCGATGAACAGCCTGCAGGGCGCGGCCAAGGAGGCCCGCCAGTTCCAGCAGGCCGCCACCGAGATCCGCCAGGCCATCCAGTCGGTGCCGGAACTGGAGCCGCTGGCCCAGAATCTGATGATCGATCAGACGCCGGAAGGCTTGCGGATCCAGATCGTCGACCAGGACCGGGTATCGATGTTCCCCGCCGGCTCCGGCCAGATGTATCCGCAGACCCGGCAACTGGTGCAGCAGGTGGCGAAGGCGTTGACGAAGCTGCCGAACAAGCTGTCGATCAGCGGCCACACCGACTCCTCGCCTTTCCCCGCCGGGTCCGGGCGCGACAACTGGGATTTGTCGACCGAGCGGGCCAACGCCACCCGGCGCGCCCTGCTGGCCGGCGGCATCAACCCGTCGCGAATCCAGAATGTCGTCGGCAAGGCGGACACCGACCCGCTGGTCGCCGATCAGCCCAACAGTCCACGCAACCGCCGTATCACCATGGTCCTGCTGCGCGAAGCCCAGGCGGCAGCGGCGACGGGCGGCCAATCGGGCGGCGGCGGCGCTCCCGGCGCTTCCCCCACGCCGCCCGCCGCTACCAAAGCACGGTGAGTTTTCAACCACATCGGTACTTTGGCGTTGATTTTCAAAAGCGCCCGCGTCCGATTTCTTGTTTTGTCGCGGTACCACACAACGGCGCGCGCGTTTGCCCTGTTCAAAGCGCGCGGCGATGGGTCATACTTCCTGCACAATGCGACATGGCCGGGGCGATGCCGCCCGGCCCGCGATGATCGGTCTGATACAAGCGCGGGGGAGTGTCTGTGAGCGTACCCGAGGGCAAACCGTCTGACCTTTTGTCATCCTACAATCCCGGCCTCTACTTCGACGAGTTGTTCGGGGCCATGGATTTACCGGCCGAACATACGGCGCTGATCCGCCAGAGGCTTGCCGCGCTCGACTTCGATGAACTGCGCCGCCGCGCGCAGGATGCCGAGCGGGAGCTTTACAATCTCGGCATCACCTTCATCGTCTATTCCGACAAGGACGCCGTCGACCGCATCCTGCCGTTCGATGTCATCCCGCGCGTCATCTCCGCGCCGGAATGGGCCCATCTGGAGGCTGGCGTCAAGCAGCGGGTCGCCGCGCTGAATCTGTTCCTGCACGACATCTATCACGACCAGAAGATCCTGAAGGATGGCGTCATTCCGCGGGAACTGGTGGAAGGGAACCATAATTTCCGGCCGCAGATGATCGGGCTGGACGTTCCCTTCAACACCTACATCCACATCATGGGCACCGATCTGGTGCGCGACCGCCACGGCACCTTCCGCGTGCTGGAGGACAATGGCCGCGTGCCGTCCGGCGTCTCCTATGTCGTGGAGAACCGCCACATGATGCAGCGGGTCTTTCCCGACCTGATGCAGGACATCGGCATCCGCCCGGTCGACAATTACGGCCACAAGCTGCTGGACGCCATGATGGAGATCGCGCCATCCGGCGTCGATGATCCGCAGGTGGTGCTGTTGTCGCCCGGCACCTACAACTCCGCCTATTTCGAGCACATCTTCCTGGCGCGCGAGATGGGCGTGCCGCTGGTGGAGGGGCGTGATCTGGTGGTCGACAACGACCGGGTCTTCATGAAGACGACCAACGGTCTGGCCCCGGTCCATTCGATCTATCGCCGGCTCGACGACGCCTTCCTCGATCCCAAGGCCTTCAATCCGGACAGCCTGCTCGGCGTGCCCGGCATCCTGGAGGCCTACCGCAAGGGCAATGTGGCGCTGGCCAACGCCATCGGCACCGGTGTCGCCGACGACAAGGCGGTCTATTGCTACGTCCCGCGGATGATCAAATACTATCTCGACCAGGACCCGATCATCCCCAACGTCGACACCCGCATCTGTCGCGAGCCCGACGCCCTGCAATACACGCTCGACAATCTGGCCGATCTGGTGGTGAAGCCGGTGGGCGAGGCCGGCGGTTACGGCATCACCATCGGTCCGCGCGCCAGCAAGGCCGAGTTGGAGGATTGCCGGGCCAAGCTTCTGGCCGATCCGTCCAACTACATCAGCCAGCCGGTGGTCGACCTGTCGGTCTGCCCGACCGTCTGCGACGATGCCATCGAACCGCGCCATGTCGATCTGCGCCCCTTCGCCATCACCGGCAAGAGCACCTGGGTCCTGCCCGGCGGCCTGTCGCGCGTGGCGCTGAAGAAGGGCACGCTGATCGTCAATTCGTCCCAGGGCGGCGGCTCCAAGGACACCTGGGTTCTGGAAGGTGGTGCGGCATGAACCTGCTGTCCCGTTACGCGGAATGCATTTTCTGGATGGCCCGCTACATGGAGCGGGCCGAGAATCTGGCCCGAATCCTCGACGTGCATGAAACCTTCGCGCGCGACACCCGCGGGGCGACCAACTGGTTTTCCATCGTCCAGTTGAACGCCGACGAGAAGGACTTCTTCAGCCGGCATGATCGCCCGACGGCCGAGGCGGTGATCCACTATTATATGTTCGACGCGCAGAACCATAATTCGCTGCTGTCGATGCTGCGGATGGCGCGGGAGAACGCCCGGACGCTGCGCCCCTGGATCTCGACCGAGATGTGGACCCAGATCAACGTCTTCCACAACAAGCTGTTGGAGATGTCGGTCAAGGATGTGGCGGCCCAGAACCTGTCCAAGGTCTGCACCTGGATCAAGGAGGAATGCCAGACCCACACCGGCATCACCGAGGGCACCTTCTACCGCGACCAGGGCTGGTATTTCTACCAGATGGGCAAATACATCGAGCGGGCCGACCAGACCACGCGGCTGCTCGACATCAAGTATCATACGCTTCTGCCGTCGCCGCTCGATGTCGGCTCCACGCTGGATGTCAGCCAGTGGACGACGGTGCTGCGCAGCACCGCCGGCTACCACGCCTTCCGCCGGGTCTATCCGCGCGGCATGTCGCCGACCACCGTCGCCGGTTTCATGCTGTTCAACGAGGGATTTCCGCGGTCGGTGGTGATGTGCGTCCGCCAGATCGACGGGGTGCTGACGCGGATGCGCTCGCGCTATGACCTGCGCGGCGGATCGGCGGCGATGGAGCGGGTGGACGAACTGCTGGCCGCCCTGCTGGCCCGGCCGATCGAAGCGGTGTTGCGCGACGGCCTGCACGAGTATCTCGACTGGATCCAACTCCAGTTGAGCGGTGTGACCACCGAAATCGCGCAGGCCTTCTTCGGCTTCCAGCCGCCTCTGGCGGATCAGAGCCAGTCGCAGTAAGCTTGGGGGTCGGTGGAGGGGCTTCGGCATCCTCCGCCTCCCTCCCACTGCCGTGGTGGTTGTCGGTCAGAATGTCGGTCATCCAGCCGCCGCAGCGTCCATTGCAGCAATTCTTCCGCTCGGGGCCGATGCCTTGCCCCTATCTGCCCGGACGTGTCGAACGCAAGCTGTTCACCCGCCTGATCGGCCCCTATGCGACGGAGGTCAATTCCACACTGTCGCGCGCCGGCTTCCGCCGCAGCCACGACATCGTCTATCGCCCGGTCTGCCCCAATTGCCAGGCCTGCGTTCCGGTGCGCGTTCCGGTCGCCGAGTTCGTCCCCACCCGCTCGCAACGCCGGGTGTTGAAGCTGAACGAAGGGGTGATGCTGGCAGAGCGGCCGGCCTACGCCACGTCGGAGCAGTACCGGCTTTTCGCGCTGTACCAGAACTCACGCCACGGCGACTCCGACATGGCCCGGATGGCGATGGGCGATTTCGCCGCCATGGTGGACGAGGGCAGGGCGGACACCAACCTGCTGGAGGCGCGCGACCATCTTGGCCAACTGGTCGGCTGCATGCTGACCGACCGGCTGTCGGACGGCTATTCCGCCGTCTACAGCTTCTACGATGCGGCCCAGGACCGCCGCAGTCTCGGCACCTTCATGATCCTGGGGCTGATCGAGCGGGCCCGGCTCGCCGGTCTGCCCTATGTCTATCTCGGTTACTGGATCGCCCACAGCCGCAAGATGGCCTACAAGGCGAAGTTCCATCCCCTGGAATGTCTTGGGCCCGACGGCTGGCGGGTTGCGGAGACCCTGCCGGACGGGGATGCGGAATAGGGGGCGCCGGCACCGCCTGTGCGGCTGGCGATGCCCCCTGTGGTGCCATGAAAGCGGTCAGGCGGCCTTGATGTCGCCGAGGAAGGCCTCGACGTCGCGGCGCATGCTCTCGGCCTGCCGGGACAATTCGGCGGCGGCGGACAGCACCTGGCCGGCGGCGTCGCCGGTATCGCCGGCCGCTTGGTTCACCTGGACGATGCTCCCCGTCACCTCCTCCGTTCCGGCGGCGGCCTGCTGGATGTTGCGGGAGATCTCCGTGGTCGCCGCACTCTGCTCCTCGATGGCGGCGGCGATGGCGGTGGTGATGTCGTTGATGCTGCCGATGGTCCCGCCGATCCCGGCGATCGCCGTCACCACCCCTTGCGTCGTCTGCTGAATGGCGCCGATCTGGCTGGCGATCTCCTCCGTCGCCCTGGCGGTCTGACCGGCGAGGCTCTTGACCTCGCTGGCGACCACGGCGAAGCCCTTGCCGGCCTCGCCGGCGCGGGCGGCTTCGATGGTGGCGTTCAAGGCCAGCAGGTTGGTCTGGCTGGCGATGTCGGTGATCAGGCCGACGACCTCGCCGATCTTCTGGGCGGCCTCGGCCAGGCTGCGGACGGCATCGCTGGTCTGGTTCGCCTCATGCACCGCCTTGCCGGCGATGTCGGCCGATCTTGCGATCTGGGTTCCGATTTCGCGGATGGAGCTCGCCATTTCCTCGGTCGCGGTCGCGACGGTCTGGACGTTGGCGCTGGTCTGCTCGGCGGCCGACGCCACCACGGTGGCCTGGCTGCTGGTCTGCCGGGCCATCGCCGACATGGAATGCGCGGTGGCGTCCAGTTCCGATGCGGCGGCGGACACGGTGCGCAGGGCCGCGCTCGACGAGGATTCGAAGCCGGCAATCAGCCGTTCGACGGCCTGGGCCCGGCGCATCTTCGCCTGTTGTTCGGCAGCCTCGGCGGCGGCCAGGCGGTCGGCCTCGAGCAGGCCGTCCTTGAACACCCGGACCGCACGCGCCATGGCGCCCAGCTCGTCCTTGCGGTCGGTTCCCTCCACCGCCACCGACAACTCGCGGCTCGCCAAGCGGTCCATGGTGCCGGTCAGGGTCAGGATCGGCCTGACGACGCTGGACAGCAGCGAAAGGGCGAGACCGACGCAGATCAGCGTCACCAGCATGGATGCGGCAATCAGCAGGGTTCTGCTGGTTTCATACCGATTCTGGCCATCATCGGCAGCTTTCGCGCCCTCGCGCGTGTTGAAGTCGATCAATTGTTGCAGGAAAGCCTTCGCCTTGCGGTATTCCCCTCGCTCGTCCCCGCGGAAGATCACTCCCGCCTCGGCATCCTTATCGGCACGGGACAGGGGGATCACGGAGTTCTTGCTGATCGCCAGATAATTGTCCCAGGCCGATTTGAAGGCGCGATAGGTATCGGTCTCAAATCCCGGCATCAGGTTTGTTGAATATTCCTTATCGGACTTTTCAAAGGCGATAAGGACGTCCGACATGGTTTTCTCTTCTGCATTCCTATCCTCCTCATTGTTCGCAACTATGTGGGCACCTTCCACAATTCGATAAAAGTCAAAAAGGGTGTAGATGTTTGCGATTGTCGCGACGGAGGGGAGCCAGTTGTTCCTGATCTCGAGGGATTTCTGGTTCATGGCCGCCATTTGCAGGATCGAAAAAACTCCGAATCCGATCATCATCACGACAACGGCCGTGAACGAAGCAATCGTCCTCGTCCGGATGGTCATGTTCCGCAGCCACGTCATTCTCATCCTCCCTCAATAAAAACCAGTCCATCCGGAACACGCCGTGAAATCGTTGGAATCAGAAGTTTCGATTTCTTTCTTGACGGTCCGAACACGGACCTTCCAGGCACAGCAGAAATCGTGCCAATCCGGCGCAATCGGCGGGACCACCGAAAACGCGCTCTGAACATCCCCGTCAATCCCGGAATGCGATGACCTTCGGGGCCGTCCGGCCTGGACAGGGGAATGGGTCGCCGTCTGCGAGGCGATTTGCGAGGCATTACGCGCTATATGCCTACGGGATTATACGTAAATCCAACGTCTCCCTTGCCGCTTGCCGACGGGAAAGGAATAGTCCCTTTAATTCCTATCTTTTGATATATCCTCCAACCGAGAGAAGGTCGCGATCCGCCGCACCCGTGCGGCTGCGACAAAAGCAAAAGGGGACGGTCAAAGCCGTGCGCCCGCAACAGGGAGGTTTCTCCTTTGAGGCATCTGCTGACAAGCACGATAATCGGCCTGCTGATAGGTCTGGTGGCCAGTCCCTGGCTGAACTGGCAGATCAGTCCTTGGGTGGGGCTTTTGATTGGTTTTCTGATCGGATTGTTGATCAGCTTCCCGGAGGGGCCGCTCAAAGTAAGCGCGCTGATCGATGCCGTGAACGAGGGCATCGGCAAGCTCGCCTATTGGCTGGTGCTGGTCGCCGTGGTGGTCAGCTCGGTCAACGCGGTCATCCGCTACGCGTTCAACATCAGTTCCAACGCCTGGCTGGAACTGCAATGGTACCTGTTCGCCGCGGTGTTCCTGCTGTGCGCCGGCTATACCTTCCTGCGCAACGAGCATATCCGCATCGACATCATTCTGGGCCGCTTCTCCAAGCGGGTCCAGGCCTGGGTCGACATCTTCGGCATCGTCGTCTTCATGTTCCCGATGACGATCCTGATCCTGAAGCTGTCGCTTCCGATGTTCTGGGACAGCTTCAGCACCAGCGAGATGTCGAGCGATGCCGGCGGCCTGATCCGTTGGCCCGCGAAGCTTCTGATCCCGGTCGGCTTCTTCCTGCTCACCGCGCAGGGTGTGTCGGAACTGATCAAGCGCGTCGCTTTTCTCACCGGTGACCGTGACGAGCCGGGCGAGAAGATGCACAGCCATTCCTAAGGACCGGGAGCGCCCCCCAGATGGTCGAATTCGTATCCGCCAACATGGCGCCGCTGATGTTCGGCGCCCTGGTGATTTTCCTGTTGATGGGCTTCCCGGTCGCCTTCGCGCTGGCCGCCAACGGTCTGGTGTTCAGCCTGATCGGCATCGAGCTGGGGCTGCTGACCCCGGCACTGTTGCAGGCGCTGCCGGAACGTGTGTTCGGCATCATGCGCAACGACACACTGCTGGCGATCCCCTTCTTCACCTTCATGGGCCTGATCCTGGAGCGATCCGGCATGGCCGAGGATCTGCTCGACACCATCGGGCAGCTGTTCGGTCCGATCCGCGGCGGTCTGGCCTATGCGGTGATCTTCGTCGGGGCGCTGCTGGCGGCGACCACCGGCGTGGTGGCGGCCTCGGTCATCTCCATGGGGCTGATCTCGCTGCCGATCATGCTGCGCTACGGTTATGACCGTCGCGTCGCATCAGGCGTCATCGCCGCGTCCGGCACGCTGGCCCAGATCATCCCGCCGTCGCTGGTGCTGATCGTGCTGGCCGACCAGCTCGGCCGTTCGGTCGGCGAAATGTATGCCGGCGCGCTGATCCCCGGCCTCGTGCTGACCGCGCTCTATGCCGGCTATATCCTGCTCACCAGCATCATCAGGCCGGAAATGGTGCCGGCCCTGCCGCCGGAGGCCCGCAGCCTGCGCGGCGGCAAGCTGCTGCTGCGCGTCATCACCTCGCTGGTGCCGCCGCTGGTGCTGATCTTCCTGGTGCTGGGCACCATCTTCCTCGGCATCGCCACCCCGACGGAGGGCGGCGCCATGGGGGCCGCCGGCGCCATCCTGCTGGCATTGGCCAAGCGGCAGCTGAGCTGGAACCTGATGCGTCAGGCGATGGACTCGACCGCCAAGCTGTCGTCCTTCGTGGTGTTCATCCTGATCGGCTCGACGGTGTTCGGTCTGGTGTTCCGGGCGGTGAACGGCGACCTGTGGGTCGAGCATCTGCTGATCGGCCTGCCGGGCGGCGAGCTGGGCTTCCTGATCGTCTGCAACATCCTGGTCTTCGTCCTGGCCTTCTTCCTCGATTTCTTCGAGCTGGCCTTCATCATCGTGCCCCTGCTGGGGCCGGTGGCCGACAAGCTGGGCATCGACCTGATCTGGTTCGGCGTGCTGCTCGGCGTCAACATGCAGACCAGCTTCATGCACCCGCCTTTCGGCTTCGCGCTGTTCTTCCTGCGGTCGGTGGCGCCGAAGACCGATTACCTCGACAAGATCACCGGCAAGAAGATCGGCAGGATCACCACCGGCCAGATCTATTGGGGTGCCGTGCCCTTCGTGATCATCCAGATCATCATGGTCGGTCTCGTCATCGGCTTCCCGCAACTGGTCGATGCCGGCCGCGACAAGGGACCGGTGATCAACCTGAACGACGTGAAGATCGAGATCCCGGCCTTCGACAACCAGGATGTCGCACCGCCCTTCGGCGGCCCGTCCCAGCAGGACAACAACCAGGCCGACGACATCATGAAGCAGCTTCAGGGCAAGTGACGGCAGGCGTCACGCCATTCGGAAGTCCATGATGGGGGCCGGTTCGTCCGGCCCCCTTTCGTTTGGTGGGTTCCTTCGCCGCGTCCGGGTGGGAAGGGGTCAGCGCGGTCGGCCTGCGCCCTTCCCGCCGGCGGCCGGTGCGGGGCCGGCGGGCAGGGTCGTTTCGCCGCCGCTTTCTCCGCCGCCGAACGAAACCATGCGGTCGCTGCGGCCGACCGGGGGCAGGGCGGCGAACTCCTCCGCCGACATGCCGGTGAGGATCACGGCCTGCCGGTCGCGGGCATAGCGCAGATTGTCGCTGGCGACCGCCACCTTGTGTTCGTTGGGAAACAGCGGGGCGCCGACGGTGACGACCGCCTGTTCGACCCGGTTGGTCGGGCCGATCACGAGGTCGGTGACATTGCCGAGCATGCGGCGTCCATCCGGCGTCTGCACCGTCAGCCCGACCAGTTCCAGCGGTGGCTCGGTCGCCATCTCCGCCGCCGGGACACCGCCCATGTCGGAACTGGCGCAGGCGCCGAGAGTCAGGACCGGAAGACCGGCGAAGAGCAGACGCAAGGAAAGGCGGCGGTGGTCCATCGGTTTCAGCCCCTTTGCTGACGGCGCGGATATGTGTCTTCCGACAACAGCACGAGCATCGTCGGAGGTCTTCCGCGCCGATGGGGTGCCTCCATCGGCGCGGAAGCACCTCGTCCGGAGAGCCGGCCGCCGTTCGCTCAGGTGAAGATGAAGTCGTGACCGGCGCTCAATCCGAGCTGGTCCACCGTCAGCGACGAACCGTCGGCAAAGGTGAAGATCGAATTCGTCCCATCGGTGGTCAGCGCCATTTGCGAGGCGGTGTAGCCGTGGAACTCGATCTGGTCGATGCCCTTCTCGAAATATCTGATGGTGTCATGGCCGAAGCCGCCGGCGGCCCGCTCCATCAGGAAACGGTCGATCTGGCCGTCGGTGTAGCTGACCATCAGGTCGTCGCCGGTACCGGGCTGGAACAGGTCGGCGCCGCCGTCGCGATAGCTGTCATACAAGGTGTCGTTGCCGGCACCGCCGATCATGGTGTCGTCTCCGCGCATCCCCTTCAGAATGTCGTTGCCGGTGCCGCCATCCAGCATGTCGTTGCCGTCGCCGCCGAACAGCTGATCGTTGCCGGCATCGCCCCACATCGAATCGTTGCCGGCCTCGTTTCCGCCATAGGGATCGCCGAGCCAGTCATTGCCGTCACCGCCATGGAGCTGGTCGTTGCCCAGCCCGCCGATCAGCGAATCATTCCCCTGTTCGCCATAGAGCTGGTCGTTGCCGGCGCCGCCGTCGATGCGGTCGTCGCCATTCAAACCGTCGATGCGGTCGTCATAGGCGGTACCGGTCATGACGTCGGCGTTCGAAGTCCCCCAGAACTGGCGCATGGCGTCTCTCCATCAGTGCCGTTAACGTGTTGTTAACGATTAATGAGATGTTAACCATGGGGTCAGAGCAGTCGAAAAGCGATAAAGGGGCAGTACAATGGAGACCGGAGAAGATGACACAGATAATTGGAACTTGTCGGGATTCAGGAATTCAACTGTTTCCATTATCGAAGCATATGTGACCAAAAACAGGATTTTCCTGTGACTGAACTGGAGTTTTCTCACCCATTCGGACAGGTTTTGGCCGGCGGAAGGGAGCAACCCACCACGCCGAAGGCGATGCGATGCCGGAATGGCCCTAGGCTGCCGTCCGGACACCCGGCCGGACCGGATCGTCCGAAAGAGGTTCGATGACGCGAACGCGCCATTCGATATCCACGATCGCGGATGGGACCGTGCCTGCAAAAAATAACCGGGCGTCCAAAGGAACGCCCGGTGCAGTCTTATACAGGGAGGGTTAGAGACAAGACGATGTGTATCCCCTTCGGTTGGGCTGTCGCCTTGATGTGGATCAAGAACCGTCGCGGCGGCGCCGAATCGCCGGTCCCGTCCTGTCTCCCAGCCCTGCCCGTTCAACCATGGCTATGCGCATGCCCGCCATAGAGAATGGCGGGATCGGTCTGCACCTCCTGGATCGTCTCCAGCGTCCCGTTGCGCCAGGCGCGGTAGAAACAGCTGCGCCGGCCGGTATGGCAGGCGACGCCATCCTGCTCGACGATCAGCAGCAGGGTGTCGCCGTCGCAATCCACCCGGAAATCCTTCAGGCGCTGAACCTGGCCGGAGGTCTCGCCCTTGCGCCACAGCCCGCCGCGCGAGCGCGACCAGTAGCAGACGCGGCCGGTGGACAGGGTCTCCAGCACCGCGTCGCGGTTCATCCAGGCCATCATCAGAATCTCACCGGTGCCGTCGGCCTGGGCGATCGCCGGCACCAGACCGTCCGCGGTGAAGCGGATGGCGGCCAGCACCTCCTCAAAGGCGGCGGCATCGATCGACGGTGCGTCCGTCATGACAAGTCACTCCTTCACGGGGCCTTGCAGCTCACAGGGCGGCGGCCATCCGGCGGAAGCCGGCTTCGAGGTCGCGGATCAGGTCGTCGGGGCTTTCCAGGCCGGCATGCAGGCGCAGGAGTTGCCCCGGATCGCTCCAGCGGGTGGCGGAGCGCACCGCCGCCGGCCGGGCCGGCAGGATCAGGCTCTCGAACCCGCCCCAGCTGTAGCCCATGCCGAACAGTTCCATCCCGTCCAGCATCGCCGCCAGCGCCTTGCGCGGGACCGGGTTGACGATGATGGAGAACAAGCCGCTGGAACCGGTGAAGTCGCGCTTCCACAGCGCATGGCCGGGGAAGTCGGGACGGGCGGGATGCAGCACCCGCGTCACCTCCGGCCGGGCCGCCAGCCAGTCGGCCAGCGCCAGCGCGCTGTCCTGATGCTGGCGCATGCGCACCGCCATGCTGCGCAGGCCGCGCAGGCCGAGATAGAGGTCGTCCGGCCCGCCGCAGACGCCGAATCGGGTGGCGGTCTTCTTCACCACCGTCCAACTCGCCTCGTCGCGGCAGGTGATGACGCCGAGCATCGCATCGGCATGGCCGACCATGTATTTGGTCGCGGCATGGATCGACAGATCGACGCCATGGTCGAAGGGGCGGAAGAACAGCGGAGTCGCCCAGGTGTTGTCGATCATGACCGTGGCGCCGACGGTCTTGGCCGCGGCGGCGATGGCCGGCACGTCCTGAATCTCGAAGGTCAGCGATCCCGGCGATTCGAGGAAGACGACGCTGGTGTTCGGCCGCAGCAGCGCCGCGATGCCGGCGCCGATGCAGGGATCGTAGAACTCGACCTCCACGCCATAGGGGGCCAGCGTCTCCCTGGCGAAGCGGCGGGTCGGGCCGTAGGCGCTGTCGGTGATCAGCACATGGTCGCCGGCCTTGGTGAAGGCGGACAGCGCGACGGCGATGGCGGCGAGGCCCGAGCCGGTGTTCACCGACCGGTAACCACCCTCCAGCGCCGCCGCCGCCTCTTCGAAGGCGAAGGTGGTGGGGGTGCCCATGCGGCCGTAATTCACGCTGGTCAGCATGTTACGGTCGGCTTCCTCCAGCGCGTCCAGGGTCGGGAACAGCACGGTCGAGCAATGATACACCGGCGGATTGACGATGCCGTGGTTGTTCCGCGGATCGCGGCCGGCATGAACGAGAATGGTGTCCTTGGTGACGTCCTTCATCGACTGTCCGTTTGGCTGGAGCGGCGCAAGCCGGCCCTTCGAGCCGGACCGGCGGGGAACCCCCGGCCGAGCCTGTGGGCGCGGCCGAACATTGTGTCATCCCGAACGCCCTTCGGCCATCGCCCATTGCGCGCAAAGACCGTTGGTGGACAGGATATTCTGGTATCACCACCACCGCACAGAGGATTCGACAAGTCGGATCAAGCTGCTACACTCTTGTCCCACGCGCATGGCTGCGTCGCGATCCTGACAGGACCGGTCCGGTGGGGGGGATCCCGAGAGGTCGGTCCGACCGGATCGCAAGGCCGGCGTGACCAGGCGCGTCGTCAGATCGCTCCAATGCGAAGAACGCAAGAACAGGGTGGAGTTCATAATATGAAGTCAGGGTTCCTGGCCGCCGCCGCGGCGGCCGTGGTCGTTTCCGCCAGCGCCGTTGCCGGCGCCGCCACGCTCGACACCGTCAAGCAGCGCGGCTTTGTGCAATGCGGTGTGAACGCCGGCCTTCCGGGCTTCGGCAACCCCGACAGCGCCGGCAACTGGACCGGCCTGGACGTCGATTATTGCCGTGCCGTCGCCGTCGCCATCTTCGGCGACGCCAACAAGGTCAAGTTCACCCCGCTGTCCGCCCAGCAGCGCTTCCCGGCCATCCAGTCGGGCGAGGTCGATCTGCTGTCGCGCAACACCACCGTCACGCTGACCCGCGACACCTCGGTCGGTCTCAATTTCGCCCCCGTCACCTATTATGACGGCCAGGGCTTCATGGTTCCGAAGAAGCTGGGCGTGAAGAGCGCCAAGGAGCTGAACGGCGCCACCGTCTGCGTCCAGTCCGGCACGACGACCGAACTGAACCTGGCGGATTATTTCCGTGCCAACAACATGACCTACAACCCGGTCGTCATCGAGTCGAACGACGAGGTCAACGCCGCCTATTTCGCCGGCCGTTGCGACGTGCTGACCACCGACGTCTCCGGTCTGGCCGGCACCCGCGCCGGTGTCGCCCCGGTTCCCGACGACCATGTGATCCTGCCGGAAGTCATCTCCAAGGAGCCGCTGGCCCCCGCCGTGCGCCATGGCGACGACCAGTGGTTCGACATCGTCAAGTGGACGGTCTATGCGACCATCCAGGCGGAAGAGTTCGGCATCACCTCGAAGAACATCGACGAGTTCGCCAACTCCAAGAACCCGGACATCCAGCGCTTCCTCGGCACCTCGCCGGGCATGGGCAAGGCGATGGGCCTGGACGAGAAGTGGGCCTACAACATCGTGAAGAAGGTCGGCAACTATGCCGAGATCTTCGACCGCAACGTCGGCCCGGCCACCCCGCTGAAGCTGGAGCGCGGGCTGAACGCCCTGTGGACCAAGGGCGGCCTGATGTACGCGCAGCCGTTCCGGTAAGGCTCGCCACCGTTTGAAGGCCGCCCGTCTGTTCAGGGGCGGCCTTCCGGTAGAGGGGCGGTCGCGCAAGGGCGTCAACGAAACGCCCGCGCAAAGGACCGCATGTGGAGACATGTCGCATCCCCTACGGTGTGGGAAATGCCCGGCGGAACGTCCGGGACCGCGTGGGCACCGTATGGGCGCGATGGTTGGGGGAGAGTAGTCCGTGGCGACCGAGACCCGGACCACCCAAGGCGCTCCGCCGCCGGGTGGCGTATCGTTTTCCCTCAGCGACCCGACGTTCCGCGCCATCGTCTACCAGATCCTGGTGGTCGGCGCGGTCGTCCTGGTCGGCTGGTTCCTGATTTCAAACACGCTCGACAACCTCGCGCGGCGCTCGATCGCGACCGGGTATCATTTCCTGGAGCGTGAAGCGGCCTTCGGCATCGGCGAGTCGCTGATCGACTATTCGCCGAAGGACAGCTATGGCCGGGCCTTCCTGGTCGGTGTCCTGAACACGCTGAAGGTGTCGATCATCGGCGTCGTCCTGGCGACGGTCATCGGCACGATCATCGGCGTCGCCCGCCTGTCCAGCAATTGGCTGATCGCCAGGCTGGCCTCGACCTATGTCGAGATCATCCGCAACATCCCGCCGCTGCTGCAACTGTTCTTCTGGTACGCCCTGGTGTCGGACGGACTGCCGCCGGTGCGCCAGGCGCTGAATCCGTTGCCGGGCGTCTTCCTGTCGCAGCGCGGCCTGCGCGTGCCGGTTCCCGCCGCCGATCCGGTCTGGAGCAGCATGGGCATCGCGTTCCTGGTCGGCATCGCCGCCGCCTGGGGGGTGTCGCGCTGGGCCAAGGCGCGGCAGGCCCGCACCGGACAGCGGTTCCCCGCCGGCTGGGCCGGGCTCGGCCTGATCATCGGCCTGCCGATCCTGGCCTGGCTCGCCGGCGGAGCGCCGACGGCGCTGGACATGCCGACGCTGGCCGGCTTCAACTTCTCCGGCGGCCTCGCCATCTCTCCGGAATTCTTCGCGATCCTGACCGGCCTGACCCTCTACACCGCGGCCTTCATCGCCGAGGTGGTGCGCAGCGGCATCAAGGCGGTCAACTGGGGCCAGACCGAGGCGGCCCGCGCGCTGGGCCTGCCGAGCGGCCCGACCCTGCGCCTGGTGATCCTGCCGCAGGCGCTGCGGGTGATCGTGCCGCCGCTGACCAGCCAGTATCTGAACCTGACCAAGAACAGCTCGCTGGCGCTGGCCATCGGCTATCCCGATCTGGTGTCGATCGCCAACACGACGCTGAACCAGACCGGTCAGGCGATCGAAGGCGTGACGATGATCATGGGCACCTATCTGGTCATCAGCCTCAGCATCTCGATCTTCATGAACTGGTACAACAAGCGCATCGCGCTGGTGGAGCGGTAACGGCCATGACCGACAACGTGCAAAGCGTCGGCCTGCCGGACGAGCGTCCGCCGGCCAACACCGTAGGCCCGATCGCGTGGCTGCGGAACAACCTGTTCAACAGCTGGTACAACGCCATCCTGACCATCCTGGTCATTGGTCTGCTCGGCTCCGCGATCCCGCCTTTTCTCAACTGGCTGCTGATCCGCGCCCACGGCTTCGAGTCCACCTCCGCGGTCTGCCGGCAGGATGCCAGCGGCGCCTGCTGGGGGTTCATCAGCGAGAAGCTGCGCTTCATCATGTTCGGCATGTTCCCCTGGGAACAGCAGTGGCGGCCGCTGGTGACCATCGGCATCTTCATCGCCCTGCTGGTCGCCAGCTGCGACCGCCGTTTCTGGAAGCCGTGGCTCGGGCTGGTCTGGGCCGCCGGGCTGGCGCTGGTGGCGGTCCTGATGTGGGGCGGCGTCCTTGGCCTGACCTATGTCGAGAACACGCTGTGGGGCGGCCTGCCGCTGACCATTATCCTGTCGGTGATCGGTCTGGCCGTCGCCTTCCCGCTGTCGATCCTGCTGGCGCTGGGCCGGCGGTCGAACATGCCGGCGGTGAAGGTGCTGTGCGTCACCTACATCGAGCTGATTCGCGGCGTGCCGCTGATCAGCCTGCTGTTCATGGCCTCGGTGATGCTGCCGCTGTTTCTGCCGAACGGCGTGTCGATCGACAAGCTGCTGCGGGCGCAGATCGCCTTCATCCTGTTCGCCGCCGCCTATATGGCCGAGGCGATCCGTGGCGGCCTTCAGGCGATCCCGAAGGGGCAGTATGAGGCGGCCGACGGGCTGGGGCTCAGCTATTGGCAGAAGATGCGCAAGATCGTCCTGCCGCAGGCGCTGGCCGTCGCCATCCCGCCGCTGGTGAACACCTTCATCAGCTTCTTCAAGGACACCTCGCTCGTCATCATCATCGGCCTCTACGATCTGCTCGGCACCGCCAAGGCGGCGCTGTCCGACCCGTCCTGGCGCGGTTTCTACCGCGAGGCCTATCTGTTCATCGGCGTGATCTACTGGATATTCTGCTTCAGCATGTCGAAATACAGCCAGAAGCTCGAACGCGATCTCAATCGCGGCCACCGCCGCTAGATCCTTGCCGTCAGGGAGACGTAAGATCCATGTCCCAGGCCATGTCCCAGGCCGCCAAGCCGAAGCACACCCTCAGCGGCGAGGAGATCATCCGCTGCTCGGGCGTCAACAAGTGGTACGGCGAGTTCCACGTCCTGAAGGACGTCAATCTCCGCGTCCAGAAGGGCGAGCGCATCGTCGTCTGCGGCCCGTCCGGGTCGGGAAAATCGACGATGATCCGCTGCCTGAACCGGCTGGAGGAGCATCAGAAGGGCACGATCGTCATCGACGGGATCGAGCTGACCAACAACCTGAAGAACATCGAGCTGGTCCGTCGCGAAGTCGGCATGGTGTTCCAGCACTTCAACCTGTTCCCGCATTTGACCGTGCTGGAGAACTGCACGCTCGCCCCCATCTGGGTCCGCAAGATGCCGAAGGCGGAGGCGGAGGAGCGGGCGATGAGCTACCTGAAGCGGGTGCGCATCGCCGAGCAGGCCAAGAAATATCCGGGCCAGCTGTCGGGCGGCCAGCAGCAGCGCGTCGCCATCGCGCGGTCGCTGTGCATGAGCCCGAAGGTGATGCTGTTCGACGAGCCGACGTCGGCGCTCGACCCCGAGATGGTCAAGGAGGTGCTGGACGTCATGATCGGGCTGGCCGAGGACGGCATGACCATGCTGTGCGTCACGCACGAGATGGGTTTCGCCAAGTCGGTCGCCGACCGCGTGATCTTCATGGACCGTGGCGAGATCGTCGAGCAGGACACGCCGGACGCCTTCTTCTCGAATCCGAAGTCCGAGCGTACACGCCTGTTCCTCAGCCAGATCCTGAACCATTGATCACCGGACGGATCGGCGGTTGATTTCCGCCGATCCGTCATATGGAAACAAAACACCTCGACTTAAGGTGCGCGGCGCAATGTCCTGTGGCGCCGCGCCCCCGTTTGCGGTTCAATCGGTCGCCTGACGTGCTGTTCGACCGATCCGCTTACGGAGATCGAGGTTATGGACCTGCTCAGCCCCCGTCCCAGCGTTGGCCAGATCAAGCCGTACCGTCCCATCCGCCCGCCGCGTGACGGCCGCCGATGGATCGACCTGTCGCTGACCCACAATCCCCTCGGCCCCAGCCCGTTGGCTCTGGATGCCTATTGCGAGGCGGCGACCCGGATCCACCGCTATCCCGACTGGGACCAGGAACCGTTGCGCCACGCCATCGCGCGCCGCCATTCCATCGATGCCGAGCATATCGTCTGCACCGCCGGATCGGAGGAGCTGATCCATCTGGTCGCCCAGGCCTTCGCCGGTCCGGGTGACGAGGTGCTGTGCCATGAGCGGGGTTATCGCGGATTCCTCAAGGCGATCCGCGCCGCCGGCGCCACCGCGGTCGTCGCCGCCGAGCGCGACATGGTGGTGGATGTCGAGGCGCTGATCGACCGCGCCAGCGAGCGGACGAGAATCTGTTTCCTCGCCAACCCCAACAACCCGACCGGGACCTACATCCCGGCCGACGCGGTGCAGCGCCTGCGCGCCGGCCTGCCGTCCCACACGCTGCTGGTGCTGGATTCGGCCTATGCCGATTATTGCCGGCTGCCCGACTACAGCGACGGCACGGAGATCGTCGAGACCTCCGACAATGTCATGCTGATCCGCACCTTCTCGAAAATGCATGGGTTGGCGGGGCTGCGGGTCGGCTGGGGCTATGGTCCGGCCACGGTGATCGAGGCGGTGAACGCCATCCGCGGCGCCTTCAACGTCTCGCTGCCGGCGCAGTTGACCGCCGCCGCCGCCCTGAGCGATGCCGAGCATGAGGAGGCGACCTTCGCCCACAATGCCCAATGGCTGCCCTGGCTGTCGCGCGAGCTGGCGCGGGTCGGGCTGCGGGTCTATCCCAGCGTCTGCAATTTCGTGCTCGCCCGCGTGCCGACCGATCCGTCGCTCGGCACCCAGGCGGTCATCGACCATCTCGCCCGCCGCGGCATCCTGGTGAAGGCGGTGACCGAATACGGCCTGCCCGACTGCCTGCGCATCACCGTCGGCCGGGAAGAGGAGAACAAGGCGCTGGTTGTGGCGTTGGCGGAGATTCTCGGGTGATGAAAGGGGGCGGGAGGGCTGCGGCGGAACGACGCGCGCAAACAGTCGGGAGACATACCCGCTTTTGATGCAGATCAACGAAGGAGCTAGGTCAATCCGGATAAGGTCCTTCCTGTCTCTAACCCTCCCTGTATCACTGAGCCGGAGCATCCGCATGGATGGCTCCGGTTTTTTCTTTGCCGGTCTGCCGCGGCATGGTGCGGCTGCTGGAAGGCATCGACAAAGTATCGGCCGGTTGACATGCATCAACGCGGGAGGGGGCCGATCGGCGTAGACCTTTGGCTGTCTCTAACCCTCCCTGTTTCACAGGAGGCGCCGGTTCCGGAGCCTCCTGTTTTTTTGTCCGGATTTCTCGGGAGCGGGACCTACGAGTGCGTGCGCGAGCGGCTCCAGCGCAGCACCAGCCCGATCAGCGACAGCGGCACCACCACGACGGCGCCGATCAGGATGTAGGGCAGGGCCCAGCGGCCGGCGTCGATCGCCAGTTCCGCGATGTCGCGCACCGTTTGCCAGCTGTTCGTCAGGATGCTGGCCGGATCGATGTGCAGGAACGACAGCAGGAAGCCGACGACGAAGCACAGCACCAGCGTCCGGATGATCCATTCCACCAAGGGCCAACCTCACACGCGTCGGGGCGGCGCATCCGCCCGGCCTGAGACAACGCGCCGCCCCGCGATCGGGTTCCGGCGCCTTGCCGTAGATGGGGCGGAGTGGGCGCGCTGGTCAAGGGGGGCGTCGCCCCGGTCTCACCCCGCCAGCGGGATATGGGTCGCGGCGCCGCGCGGGATCACGCCGTCAAGCCGCGGGTCGCGGACCTCGCGGGCGACATGGCGGGTCGGGACGAAGCCCATGCTCTGATAGAGCGGCAGCGCTTTCGGATGGTCGAAGGTGCAGGTATTGACGACCAGGGTCTTCGCCCCGCCGTCCCATGCCTTGCGGATCGCGCTGTCGAGCAGCCAGGGACCGAGCTTGTGACCGATGAAATCGGGAATCAGGCCGAAATAGGCCAGATCGGTCTCCGCGCTCCGCCGATCCAGCTCGGCGAAACCGGCCGGCGTGCCGTCGACATGGAGCACCCACACCTCCACCAGCGGGTCGTGGATCGAGCGCTCCAACTCCTTGCGCGGCATGCGGCGGCGTTCGTGCCACAGCCAGGGCTCCCCCACCGTGTCGTAGAGGTAGCGGTAGAAGGACCAGCTCGGCGGATTGGCCCGGACCAGCGCCAAGTTGCCCGCCGGCTGGCGCAGCGGCGCATGGGCGGGCGGTGCCGTCATCCTCAGATAGGTGACGATCACCGGCAAATGGCCCGGCCGGCTCGCGGCTGGCGGAACCGGACGGGTCAGGGAGAAGGGTTGGTCAGCCATTTCTGCATCAGCGTTGAGGGTGGCTTGGCATAACCCAGCCGCTCATAGAAGGCCAACACCTTCTGGTTGGTGCTCCTGACCAGAAGCTGAACCTTCGGCATGCCGGTGGCGGCCAGCCAGGATTCGGCTTCAGCGACCATGCGGCGGCCAAGGCCCCGGCCCTGCTGGGCGGGATCGACGGCGAGGTAATAGATCCAGCCGCGATGACCATCCTGCCCGACCATGGCGGTCGCGACGATCCTGTCGTCGATAAGACAGGCCAGCACGGTGGAATTCTCCTTCGACAATGCAAGGGCGAAATCCGCCGCGGGGTCGTTCCAGGGGACCAGCAGTCCGCAGGCGGACCACAGGGCGACGACGGCGTCGCGGTCCTCCGCCGCGCAGGCCCTGACAGCAATGGAATCGGTCACGGCTGGCGTGGCCCGGTTTCCAGCGGCAGATCCTCCCGCAGGCCCCATTCGGCCCAGGAGCCGTCATAGATCGCCACGTCCGCCTTGCCGGCGGTGGCGAGGCCGAGGGCGATGACGCAGGCGGTGATGCCGCTGCCGCAGGACGCCACCACCGGCCGCTCCAGATCCAGCCCGGCGGAGCGCGCCTTCGCGGCGATGGCGTCCGGCGGCAGCAGAGTTTTGGTTTCGGCGTCGATCAGGTCGGTGTGGGGCAGGTTGAAGCTGCCGGGGATCCGGCCGCTGCGCCGTCCTGGCCAGGGCTCCGCCACCGTCCCTTCGAAGCGCGGCTGGGCGCGGGCGTCGGTCACCTGATCGGATCGGGTGTCGATGTTGGCCAGAACCTGATCGGCGCTGCGGATCAGCTCCGGCCGTTTGCGGGCGGTGAAGGCCGCCGGCTGGACCGCGGCCGGGTCTCCCGAGTCGGTCGGGTGGCCCTCGGCCAGCCATTTCGGCAGGCCGCCGTCGAGGACCGCGACCCGCTCGAAGCCGAACAGGCGGAACAGCCACCAGACGCGCGCCGCCGCCGTCGCCATGCCGGCGCTGTCATAGACGACCACGGTATCGCCGTCGCCGATGCCGAGCGCGCCGACCTTCGCGGCGAAAATGGCCTCGTCCGGGGCCATATGGGGCAGGGGATGGGTATCCGGCGCCGCCACCTCGTCGACATCGAACAGCCGGGCGCCGGGAATGCGGCAAGCCGCGAACTCCGCCCGGATGTCGCGCTTCAGGGCCGGCATGTGCCAGGACCCGTCGAGCGGCTTCAGGCCGGTCCGGCCCAGGTTGCGGGCGAGCCAGTCGGTGGAGACGACGGGGCCGGTCAGCGGTTCGACACTGTTCTCGCTCATGCTGCGCGTCCTTGGGTGGGCGATGGAAGGGGGCTCAGTCCTTCAGCGCGATGACGACGCGCCGGTTCTGCTTGCCCTTGTTTTCGATCTTCGTGACCTCGATTCCGCCGATCTCGCCGGTGCGGGCGACATGGGTGCCGCCGCAGGGCTGCAAATCGACGCCCTCGACATTCAGCAGGCGCACCCGGCCGCCGCCGGCCGGCGGCTTCACCGACATGGTGCGCACCAGCTCCGGCTGTGCCGCCATCTCCTCGTCGCTGATCCAGCGGGTGCCGACCGGCGTGTCGGCGGCGATCAGCCTGTTGACCGCCTCGGCGAGGACGTCCTTGTCGAGGGATTCGGCCGGGACGTTGAAGTCCAGCCGGCTCTTGTCCGCCCCGATCTGGCCGCCGGTCACCGATCCCGGCACCACCGCGCACAGCAGATGGAGCGCGGTGTGCATGCGCATGTGGCGATAGCGGCGCTCCCAATCGATCTCCGCCTCCACCGCCGTGCCGGGGTCGGGCAGCTCCTGCCCCTCCTCCGGCACATGGATGACGTCGTCGGGGCCGGCGTCGCCCTTGACGGTGTCCTTGATGCGGACGGTGAAGCCGTCGAAGCGCAGGGCGCCGCTGTCGCCCGGCTGGCCGCCGCCGGTCGGGTAGAAAACGGTGCGGTCGAGCCGGATGCCGCGCTCATCCACCGTCGTGACGGTGGCGACGCAGTTGCGGGCGTAGGCGTCCTCGCGGAACAGCGCGTCCATGTCTTCCCTGGATTCCTTAATCAGAGCGACTCAGGCCAGCCAGTCTGGCACCGGAAGATTCTTCTCACGGAGGAAGTCGGGATTGAAGAGCTTCGATTGGTAACGCTGCCCCCCGTCGCACAGGATGGTCACCACCGTATGGCCGGGACCGAGATCGCGCGCCACCCGCATCGCCGCGGCGATGTTGATGCCCGACGAGCCGCCCAGCACCAGCCCCTGGGTCTTGATCAGGTCGAAGACGATCGGCAACGCCTCCTCATCCGGGATTTGCAGGGCGTCGTCGATGGGCGCCCCCTCCAGATTCGCGGTGATGCGGCCCTGGCCGATGCCTTCGGTGATGGAGCTGCCTTCCGACTTCAGCTCGCCCGTCTTGTAATAGCTATAGAGGGCGGCCCCCAGCGGATCGGCCAGGGTGATGCGGATGTCCGGGTTCCGCTCCTTCAGCGCCAGCGCGATGCCGGCCAGCGTGCCGCCGCTGCCGACCGCGCAGGTGAAGGCGTCGAGCCTGCCGCCGGTCTGCTCCCAGATTTCCGGGCCGGTGGTGGTGCGGTGGCCTTCGCGGTTGGCGGTGTTGTCGAACTGGTTGGCCCAGATGACGCCGTTCGGCTCGGTCTTCGCCAACTCCTCGGCCAACCGGCCGGAATAGCGGACGTAATTGTCGGGGTTGGAATAGGGGACCGCCGGGACCAGCCGGAGGTCGGCGCCGATCAGGCGCAGCATGTCCTTCTTTTCCTGGCTCTGGGTCTCCGGCATCACGATGACGGTGCGGTAGCCCAGGGCGTTGCCGACCAGCGCCAGCCCGATGCCGGTGTTGCCGGCCGTGCCCTCGACGATGGTGCCGCCGGGGCGCAGCGCGCCGCGTTCTTCGGCATCGCGAACGATGGCGAGGGCGGCGCGGTCCTTGACCGATCCGCCGGGGTTCAGGAACTCGGCCTTGCCCAGGATCTCGCAGCCCGTCGCCTTCGAGGGCCCTTCCAGGCGAATCAGCGGCGTGTTGCCGATGGCGCCGATGAAGCCGTTGCGGATATCCAAGGCGGGTACTCCCGAAGTCTGATGTGGCCAAATCCGGTGTGGATTTCAGCCGATACTATCAGGGCAGTGGACGGCGGTTTCAAGGCTGGGGGTGTGAAACACAGCATTGAACGGGAGTCGCGTGTGAAAATCGGGGCGACGGGCGGGAGCCGCCCCGACCCTTCACGCTTCGCCGAGCCAGCGCTTGCGCAGGGAGTCGCGATGACGGGCGAGCCAGCCGATGGCGATGATGGCGACCGAATTGCACAGGCGGTTCTCGTCCATCAGGCGGATCGCCTCGTCGGCGGGCAGGGCCATGATCCGGATATCCTCATGCTCCTCCTCCAGCCCGCCGGTGGCGGCGAGGTTGCGGCTGTCCACCCGGCCGCAAAAGACGGAAACCAGCTCGGTGAAGGCGCCGGGGCTGACATAATAATCGCAGATATGCTGGATCTCGCCGATGGCGCAGCCGGCCTCCTCCAGCGATTCTCGGCGGGCGACCTGCTCCGGCGCCTCGCCTTCGCCGACCATGCCGGCGACGATCTCGGTCATCCAGGCCGGCCCGCCGGCCGCGGCGGACCCAACCCGGAACTGCTCGATCATCACCACCTTGTCGAGGTCGGGGTCATAGAGCAGGACGCCGACAGCCGGGCCGCGGTCGCACACCTCGCGCGGGGGAAGCGCCTCGGTCCAGGTGCCATCGAACTTCCTATGGCGCAGACGGTAGACGTCGATGGTCAGGAAGCCCTTGTAGACGGTCTTCCGGTCGAGGATTTCGATGTCGGGATGGTTCATGATCGGGGCGGTTCCATGGGTGGCTGTTCGCGGCAGGGTGCTACGCCCCGGCTCCGGCCACAAGCCATCCCGGCGGGGAGTCCCGGCTGGGGACTGCCCATCACAGCGTCGGGTTCAGCCGCAGGAAGCGCACGCGGTCGGCCGAGGTCACCGGGACGGGGGTCAGGGTGGAGCCGCGCATCACCTCCAGCGGCACGACGATGCCGGCCGGCCCCAGGCCCCAGAGCTTGCGGTAGAAATCGGCCAGCCCGCTGAAACGCTGGCCGCCGACGCCGACGATCCAATCGCCCGGACGCAGGCCCGCCGACTCGGCCGGACCGCGCGGCGACACCTTCTCCACCAGCAGCCGCCCCATCTCCTCGCGCAGGGTGACGCCCAGCCAGGGCCGCGCCGGTTCCTGCCGCCGGCCGTAGGCCAGCAGATCGGCCAGGATCGGTTCCAGGGCCGAGACCGGAACGAACATGTTGCCGGGCAGGCCGCGGCCCGGCACCGCTTCCGCCACCAGAAGCGAGCCGACTCCGACCAGCCGCCCCTCGCGATTGACCAGGGCGGCGCCGTTGAAGGCGCGAATCGGCGGGAAGGTGAACAGCGCCTCATCCACCAGATATTCCCAATAGCCGGCGAACTCCCGCTTGCCGACCAGCTTCACCGCCGTCGCTCCGCGATTGCCGCCGCCGCTGAGCGCCAGCAGCGTGTCGCCCTCCTTCACCGCACCGGTCACCGTGTCCGCCTTGGCCAGCCGCATCCAAGGAGCCGAGAACCCCATCTCCGCCCGCAGCAGGGCGAATCCGCTGACGGGATCATAGGCGACCATGTTGGCGGGATAGCTGCGTCCGTCGGCGGCGGCGACCTGGATCTGCGACGCTTCCATCACCGTATAGCCGATGGTCAGGATCAGGCCGGACCCGTCGATGACGATGCCGCTGCCCTGGCGCTCCGTTCCCAGCGTCCGGGCGCTCTGGCTGTCCGGCGGCACGACGGCGCTGATGCCGACGACCGAGCGCAGCACCCGCTGCGGGTCCAGTTGCTCCGGTTCCGCCGCCCGCGCCAGGTCTGCCCGCAGCCCCATCAGCCCATACGGGCCCATTGGGCTGAGGAGGATCGCGGCCGCCAGCCGCAGCACGACCGTTGTTGAGACGACCCGCATGACGCCGCACTCCCGCGCTGGGCAGGGCCAAGGGCACGCCCGCCGCCGCGCGGCCCTGTCCGTCGCGACTCGGGTGACACGGACATGACATTGCGCCTGAAGCACGACTCATCAAGCGGTGCGCCCCTGGTCGCGGCACAAAAGCGTGGTGGCGTCCGGGGCAACCTACCGCCACCGTCCGCTGTTGTTCCGTCCTGGTGCGAAAACCGTCAGGAAAGGCGACAGCATGCCCATCGACAGCGAACAGGAGTTGGAACGGGCCGTCCAGGAGTTCCAGCGTCTGAGCGACGCGCCGGAGGGCTCCGAGGAGGAGCGCCGCCGCAGTGTTCTGGACGCCGACATCAAGGCGTATTACGCCAGATGCGCTCACACGATGCGGCCGGCCAAGCCGCCCTCCACCGGCTGACGGGACGGCGGGCGCGGATGCCGGCCGGCCCTGCCGGTCGTCGGCATCGGCCGTCGGCATCGGCGATCAGAAGGAGAGCGGTCCGCGATGAAGCGACTCGATACCTGCTACACCTGCCGCTTCTGGGAAGGGCAGGGGCTTCGTCAGCGCGGCCCCAAGGGAACCTGCCGGCGCTATCCGCCGGTGGTGACCCCGCGCAGCCCCGAGGGCGACTTTCCCATCACCCTGTCGACCGACTGGTGCGGGGAATGGAAGCGGGTGGCGGTTGGTGCCGCGGCCGGCGATCCCTCGGAGTCCGGCGACAGCCTCTATGACGATCTGGTGGAGTAGAGCGCCTCACCGTGGATGGGGCGGGATCACCAGAACCGGCGTGTTCTCGTAGGCCTGCGGCCTGCTGCCGGCCGTGAGGCCCTCCCATCCGGTGAAGACCAGAAGGGCGAGCAGCACGGCGACCAGGAACAGCAGGGCGGCGGTGACACAGTCCACCGTCCGGAGCGGATGATCACCGGGTCCGGACGCGCGATGGCCGGAGCTGCCAAGCGGCGGGGCGGTGCGGAAATGATCGGACTGGAATGGCAGAAGCACGGCGATCCTCCATCGGCTGGGGACGCCCGGCCCATGACTTCGGACCCGGATTGTTATCAAGTCTACGCCTGGATCGCCGCCCGTGGCAGCTCGCTTCCGGCAAGTCAGGATCGTCTTTTGGGACTAGGTCTCGCCATGGCGGACGACCGTCGGTCCTAGCCCGCCTGCTGTAAACCGAATTCGGTTACTGAGGTGCCACAGTCAAGGCGCAATGACGCGGAAAGAAGAAAGGGCCGGATGCGCTTTGCATCCAGCCCTTTCAATCTGGCTCCCGGTGCTGGACTCGAACCAGCGACAAGCGGATTAACAGTCCGCTGCTCTACCAACTGAGCTAACCGGGATCGGTGACCGGCCTTTCGGTGGCCGCCGTCGTTGGCGTGGCGGGTGTATAGCCGAACCTTCCGGCCCTGCCAAGCCAATTCCAGCAAGAAAACGAATTTTCTTCCGGACGGGGCGGAGAAGGCATTCCGTCAACGAAAACAAGGCCCAAATGCAAAAAGCCCCGCCAGGGCGGGGCTGTGTCCGAGCTATCCGAGGATGCTCGCAAGTTTGTCGGTCAAATTTGCCAGGGTTGGAGGCACGGGCGGGAATCGAACCCACGTACACGGATTTGCAGTCCGCTGCATCACCACTCTGCCACCGCGCCAACCCTGACCGGCACCGGCGCTCCGTTTCCGTCGCGCCCTCGGTGTGGAGCGGTGGTATAGCGGCCCGGAACGGTGCGGTCAAGGCGAATGGTGACGATTTTTGAACATCACCCGCCGGCTTCCCGCATGCCTGCGGCCCGAGCCGCCGCCCCTCGGCGAGGATCAAGGTCTGCGCCCGTGGCAATGAACCCCTGTGGCGTTGTGTTCGCCAAGCCTTTGCGGCTATATACCGCCATGGCAGGAAGCCGTTCGCTGTTCGGCTTGGTGCCGGTGTCGTCACAACACATCAATAAGCGACCGCCATGACCGATTTCGCCGCCGCACGCTATTTCATGGTCGAGGGACAGATCCGTCCCAACAAGGTGACCGATCACCGTCTCGTCGACGTCCTGTCGGAGCTTCCGCGCGAAGCCTTCGTCCCAGAATCGGCGCGCGGCGTCGCTTATGTCGATGACGATCTCCCCATCGGCAAGGGCCGCTTCCTGCTGGAGCCGATGGTCTTCGCCCGCATGCTCCAGGCCGTCGCCGTGCAGGAGACCGACCGTGTTCTCGACGTCGGTGCCGCCGGTGGCTACTCCACCGCTGTGCTGGCCCGTCTGGCGTCGTCGGTGGTCGGGCTCGATTGCGACGACGCGCTGACCGCCGCCGCCTCGGCGGCGCTGGCAGGGCAGGGGATCGCCAATGCCAAGACCGTCACCGGTCCGCTGGCGGAGGGGTACGCCCAAAACGCCCCTTACGACGTCATCGTCGTCGAGGGTACCGTGCCGGAGGTTCCGGCGTCGCTGACCGGCCAACTGGCGGAAGGCGGGCGTCTGGTCGCCATCGTCCAGGGCACGGGCGGCGTCGGCGAGGTCCGCCTGTTCCAGCGCGTCGCCGGCGTGGTGTCCAGCCGCATCCTGTTCGAGGCCCGGCCGCACGCGCTGCCTGGCTTCGAAAAGAAGGCGTCCTTCGTGTTCTGACCGGAACCTCCGGTTGAACCGACTTTGAACTGAACCGTGCAGTTTACCTTGGCGCGGTTCTGCGTTACCGTCGCCATCGCCCTTGCACGAAAGTGAGCACCCATGGCCGCGCCGTTTGAGATCGAGGTGGAAGAACTGGACCGCCGCCGCAAGGCGGATGACGGGCCGGTGATCCTCGACGTGCGCGAACCATGGGAGTTCGCGCTGTGCGCCATCGACGGCAGCCTGCATATCCCGATGAACGGGCTTCCCGGTCGGGTGGACGAGCTGCCGAAGGACCGCGATGTCGTCGTCGTGTGTCACCACGGCGGCCGCAGCGCGCAGGTCACCATGTGGCTGCGTTCCAAGGGCTTCGACCGCGCCATCAACCTGGATGGCGGCGTCGATGCCTGGGCGCGCCGAATCGACCCGAACATGAAGGTCTACTGAACATGACCGTGCGAAGCCGTTTTGCGCGCCGCTGGCTGCTGGCGACGGCCCTGACCCTGACCGCCATGGGCACCGCAGTGACCGGCGCTGGTACGGCCCAGGCGCAGTCCCTGGAACAGGCCCTTGCCCAGGCCTATGCCAACAACCCGACCATCGGCGCCCAGCGCGCCCGCCTGCGCGCTGTCGATGAAGGCGTGCCCCAGGCGCTGTCCGGCTATCGTCCGACGGCCCGCGTGACCGCCGGCGTCACCCGCTCCATGGGTGAGAGCAAGTTCAACGGCGGCTCGACCGGGTCGGAAACCAACGCCAAGAGCGTCGGCGTTACCGCCACCCAGCCGATCTACGACGCCACCGTCGCCCCGGCCGTCCGCCGTGCCGAGCGGCTGGTCGAGGCGCAGCGCGCCACCCTGATCGCCTCGGAACAGTCGGTTCTGCTGGCCGCCGCCCAGGCCTATCTGGACATCGTCCAGAACCAGGCCATCCTGCAACTCCAGACCAACAACGAGCAGGTGCTGCGCCGCCAGCTCGACGCCGCCCGCGACCGCTTCCGCGTCGGCGAATACACCCGTACCGACGTCAGCCAGTCCGAGTCGCGTCTGTCGGCCGCCATCGCGTCGAAGATCTCGGCCGAAGGCACCCTGCGCGCCTCGCGCGCCACCTATGAGCGTCTGGTCGGCGCCGCCCCGGGCGAGCTCAAGGCGCCGAAGCCGGCCTTCCGCCTGCCCAAGAATCTCGACGAGCTGGTCGAGTTGGCCCGCGCCAACAATCCGAACGTCCTGTCCGCCTCCTACACCGAGGCGGCGCAGCGCGAGGCGGTGGACCAGCAATATGGCCGCCTGCTGCCGTCGGTGAACCTTCAGGCCAGCGGCAGCCGCACCTATGATCCGGGCCGTTCGTCCGGCATCGACCTGAACCGTTCGGACAGCGCCCAGCTGACCGCCCAGGTGACCATCCCGCTCTATCAGGCCGGTCAGCCGGAGGCGCTGGTCCGCGAGGCCAAGCAGACGGCCAACCAGGCCCGCCTCCAGATCGAGGAGACCCGCCGCCAGGTGACCGAATCGGCGGTCAGCGCCTGGCAGGCCTTGCAGACGGCGCGGGCCAGCATCGAGTCCTACACGGCGCAGATCAAGGCGGCGCAGATCGCCTTGGAGGGTGTCCGCCAGGAGGCGCAGGTCGGGTCGCGCACCGTTCTCGACGTGTTGAACCAGGAACAGGAACTGCTGAACGCCCGCGTCTTCCTCGTCCGCGCCCAGCATGACGAGATGGTCGCGGCCTTCAATGTCCTGTCGGCCAGCGGACAGTTGACGGCGGACCGCCTGAACCTGCCGGTCGAGAAATACGACCCGCAGGCGAATTACGACAAGACGCGGGGCAAGTGGTTCGGAACGTCGGTGACCGAATGAACGAGACGGCCCGCGCAAGCGGGCCGTTTTTGTATTGTGGCTTTTTTGCCAGCCCTGCCCTAGGTTTGGGTCAGGTTGACGTCTTGGGTTGCCACGATGAGCGATAAGGGCCAGCAAGAACCTTCGATGGAGGAAATCCTCGCCTCCATCCGGCGGATCATTTCCGAGGATGGCGAGCCGGCCAAGTCGGAAACCCAGGCGCCTTCGCCGCCTCCCCCTCCGCCGCCTCCGCCGCCCCCCCCTCCGCCGCCCCCGCCACCGCCGGTCGATGAGGAGGACGATGTCCTCGAACTGACCCAGATGGTGGAGGACGAACCGGACGAGCGGCCCGCCTTCGGTCAACCGAAGCCGGACCCATGGGCCGAGGAGTCGTCCTTTCCGGAGCCGTCGCCGTCCCCACCGCCGCGTTGGGACGAACCGGAGCCCGAACCGCCGCCGCGCCCCGCCGCCCGGCGGCCGATGCCGGCCTTCGACGATTTCGAGGATGACGAACCGCCGCCCCCGCCGCGTCCGCGCCGCCGCATGGTCGATCCCGACGATGGCTTGATCTCGCGTCGCACCGCGGAGGATGCCTCGCACCATCTGACCCATCTGGCGCGCGAGCTGGGCGACGACCTGTCGATCGGCCCGATGCCCATCGGCATCCGGACGGTGGAGGAGGTCGTGCGCGAATTGCTGAAGCCGCTGTTGAAGGAATGGCTGGACGAGAACCTGCCGACGGTGGTGGAGCGGCTGGTGCAGCAGGAGATCGACCGCATGATCCGGCGGTCGCAGAAGTTCTGATCCGCCTTTCCGAGCCCCGCTTTTTGATCCCTGGTTGAGACGTTTCTAGCGAAAGTTCGTGGTGATGTTGGAAAAGACGTACCGGCCCGCCGAGGTCGAGGAGAAGCACTACCGCCTGTGGGAGGAGTCGGGCGCCTTCGCCGCCCAGCCGCAGGGGAACGGCAAGCCCTACACCATCATGATGCCGCCGCCGAACGTAACCGGCAGCCTGCACATGGGCCACGCGCTGACCTTCACCATCCAGGACGTGCTGACCCGCTACAACCGCATGCGCGGCCGCGACGCTTTGTGGCAGCCGGGAACCGACCATGCCGGCATCGCCACCCAGATGGTGGTGGAGCGCAACCTGGCCAAGGACGGCAAGACCCGCCACGATTTCGGCCGCGATGCCTTCATCGACAAGGTGTGGGAGTGGAAGGCCGAATCGGGGGGTACCATCACCCGCCAGCTGCGCCGGCTGGGCGCCTCGCCCGACTGGCCGCGCGAGCGCTTCACCATGGATGACGGGCTGAGCCGCGCCGTCCGCAAGGTGTTCGTCGAACTGCACCGCCAGGGGCTGATCTACAAGGACAAGCGGCTGGTCAACTGGGACCCGAAGCTGCACACCGCCATCTCCGACCTCGAGGTCGAGCAGAAGGAGATCAAGGGCAACCTCTGGCACTTCCGCTATCCGATCGACGGGGAGGACGGGCGCTTCATCGTGGTCGCCACCACCCGCCCGGAAACCATGCTGGGCGATACCGGCGTCGCGGTGCACCCGGAGGATGAGCGTTACAAGGACCTGATCGGCAAGATGGTCCGCCTGCCGCTGGTCGGCCGTCTGATCCCGATCGTCGGCGACGAATATGCCGATCCGGAGACCGGGTCGGGCGCGGTGAAGATCACGCCGGCCCACGACTTCAACGATTTCGAGGTCGGCAAGCGCTGCGGGCTCGAGCAGATCAACATCATGGACCGCGACGCCCGGCTGAACGACAATGTTCCCGAGGCCTATCGCGGGCTCGATCGCTACGAGGCGCGCAAGAAGATCGTCGCCGAACTGGAGGCGCTGGAGCTTCTGGAGAAGATCGAGCCGCATACCCACATGGTGCCGCATGGCGACCGCTCCGGCGTCGCCATCGAGCCCTGGCTGACCGACCAGTGGTATGTCGATGCCGCCACCCTGGCCAAGCCGGCGATCGAGGCGGTGGAGACCGGCAAGACGGTGTTCGTGCCCAAGCAGTGGGAGAACACCTATTTCGAATGGATGCGCAACATCCAGCCCTGGTGCATCAGCCGCCAGATCTGGTGGGGCCATCAGATCCCGGCCTGGTACGGTCCGGACGGCGCCTTCTTCGTCGAAGAGACCGAAGAGGAGGCGCGCGCCGCCGCCGCCAAGCATTACGGCAAGGATGTCGAGCTGACGCGCGACGCCGATGTGCTCGACACCTGGTTCTCGTCGGCGCTCTGGCCCTTCTCGACGCTGGGCTGGCCCGACCAGACGCCGGAGCTCGACCGCTACTACCCGACCGACGTGCTGGTGACCGGCTTCGACATCATCTTCTTCTGGGTCGCCCGGATGATGATGATGGGCCTGCACTTCATGAAGGATGTGCCCTTCCGCACCGTCTACATCCATGCCCTCGTCCGTGACGAGAAGGGGCAGAAGATGTCGAAGTCAAAGGGCAACGTCATCGACCCGCTGGAGATCATCGACCAGTACGGCACCGATGCGCTGCGCTTCACCCTGTCGGCGATGGCGGCGCAGGGCCGCGACATCAAGCTGGCGGTGAACCGGGTCGAGGGCTACCGCAACTTCGCCACCAAGCTGTGGAACGCCGCCCGCTATTGCCAGATGAACGGTTGCGAGCCGGTCGCCGGCTACAGGCCGGTCGGGCTGACCCAGACGGTCAACCGCTGGATCGTCGGCGCGCTTGCCGATGCGGCGAAGAAGGTCGCCGACTCCGTTGACGCCTACAAGTTCAACGAGGCCGCCGGCGCCGCCTACCAGTTCACCTGGGGCACCTTCTGCGACTGGTACATGGAGTTCACCAAGCCGATCCTGGCCGGCACCGACGAGGCGGCGAAGGCCGAGACGCGGGCGACCACCGCCTGGGTGCTCGACCAGATCCTGCACATCCTGCACCCGCTGATGCCCTTCATCACCGAGGAGCTGTGGGAACAGCTGTCGCCGGCCCGCGGCAACCGCCTGATCTCGGCCGAATGGCCGGAATTCGCCGCCGACATCGTCGATCCGGCGTCGCGCGACGAGATGGACTGGGTGGTTCGGCTGATCACCTCGGTCCGCTCCATGCGGTCGGAGATGAATGTCCCGCCGGCGGCGCAGATCGAGCTGAAGCTGAAGGAACCGAACGCGGTCAGCCTGAAGCGGCTCGATACCCACCGCGACCTGATCTTGCGCATGGGCCGCCTGTCCAGCGCCGAGCCGCTGCGAGGCGACGTGCCGAAGAGCAGCGTCCAGGCGGTGCTGGACGAGACCACCCTGGTGCTGCCGCTGGAAGGCATCGTCGATCTTGACAAGGAGAAGGCGCGGCTGGCCAAGGAGATCGACAAGCTGGCGAGCGAGATCAAGAAGATCGACGCCAAGCTGTCGAACGAACAGTTCGTCGCCAAGGCTCCGGAAGAGGTGATCGAGGAGCAGCGCGACCGCCGCGAGGCCGCCGATCAGGCCCGCGACAAGCTGCAAAAGGCGCTGGAGATGCTGGCGGGGTGATCGGCCGGCAGCCGCATGCCCCCACCCTGACCCTCCTCCGCTCGGCGGGGGAAGGATGGGGAGGGGGCATGCGCCCCCAGAAACTCCCCTACAGCGTAAAGATCGCCAGCAGGACCAGAACGGCGATCACTCCCGCGATGCCGAGCTTCATGAATCTGGTGAAGGCGATCCACATTTCCTGATGGGCGCGGACGGTCGCCTCACTGACCGGGTTCGGACTTGTCGCAGCCATATCGATCAACCCTCCAACAGTTTCCCCTGTCGGCGATTTTTGACGCGGGCGCACGGAAAGGCAACAGATTCCGAGCGGAACCGTCGGCCATGCCGGAGGAGCGGTGATCGGAGGAACCGGCTTAAAGCGGCGGGTTCATCATGGCCGCCAGAGCTGGAACCGGGCCGCCGATCCGCACCTGATCGCCATCGACGCGGGCGCGGCCTTCCGCGATCAGGCGGACGGCATGCGGATAGAGCGCGTGTTCGGAGTCCAGGACGCGGTCGGCCAGACTATGGGCGTCGTCGCCGGGCAGGATCGGGACGGCGGCCTGGGCGATGATCGGACCCTCGTCCATCTCGGGCCGCACATAATGGACGGTGCAGCCATGGAAACGGACCCCGGCCGCCAGCGCCCGCTCATGGGTCTCCAGCCCCTTGAAGGAGGGCAGGAGGGACGGGTGGATGTTGATGAGCGCGTTGTGCCATTCCCCGACGAACCAGGGCGACAGCAGCCGCATGAAGCCGGCGAGACAGACCAGCTCGACGTCCGCCTCGCGCAGCCGCGCATCCATCGCCGCCTCGAAGGCGGGCTTGTCACCGGGATAATCGCGGTGGCCGACCACCGCGGTGGCGATCCCGGCCCTGGCCGCACGCTCCAGGCCGAGAGCGTCGGCCTTGTTGGACAGCACCAGGGCGATCTCGGCCGGAAAGTCCGGCGCGGCGCAGGCATCGATCAACGCCTGTAGATTGCTGCCGCGCCCCGAGATCAGGACACCGAGCTTCAACTTGCTCATCAAACGATCCTTGGGACTCTTCCTTGGGTGGGTGTCCCTTACGCGGTCCAGGCCGCGTCCATGCCATTGACCGTGACGCGGGCCTCGCCGTCCTTCAGAGCGGTGACGGTGCCGACGGTATGGACCGTCTCACCACCCTCGCGCAGGATGTCGATGGCTTCGGCCGCCTTGTCGGCCGGAACCACGACGACCATGCCGAGGCCGACATTGAAGGTGCGGGCCATTTCATAAGGCGCGATGCCGCCGGTCTTCATCAGCCAGGAGAAGACGGGGGGCAGGGTCCAGGTCGAGGCGTCGAGCACCACGCCCAGCCCGTCGGGCAGGACGCGCGGAATATTCTCGATCAGGCCGCCGCCGGTGATGTGGGCCAGGGCCCGCACCGTGCCGGCGCGCACCGCCTTCAGCGTGCTCTTGACATAGATGCGGGTCGGGGTCAGCAGCGCCTCGCCCAGCGTCTTGGAGCCATCCCACGGGCAGGCCGAGTCGTAGCCGAGGCCCGATTTTTCCACCAGCTTGCGCACCAGCGAATAGCCGTTGGAATGCACGCCGGTGGAGGCGAGGCCGAGAACGACGTCGCCGGCCTGGACGGCCGAGCCGGTCAGGGCATGCTGACGTTCCACCGCGCCGACGGAGAAGCCGGCGAGATCGTAGTCGCCTTCGGAATACATGCCGGGCATCTCGGCGGTCTCGCCGCCGACCAGCGCGCAGCCGGCCTGACGGCAGCCTTCGGCGATGCCGGCGACGATGTCGCGGCCGGCGGCCACGTCGAGCTTGCCGGTGGCGTAGTAATCCAGGAACAGCAGCGGTTCGGCACCCTGGACCACGAGATCGTTGACGCACATGGCGACGAGGTCGATACCGACGGTGTCATGACGGTTGGCGAGAATCGCCACCTTCAGCTTGGTGCCGACGCCATCGGTGGTCGCGACCAGAAGCGGATCCTGGTAGCCGGCGGCGCGCAGGTCGAACAGGGCGCCGAAACCGCCCAGGCCCGCGTCGGAGCCTGAACGCGCGGTGGAGCGGGCAAGCGGCTTGATCGCTTCGACAAGCGCGTTGCCCGCATCGATGTCCACACCGGCCTGCTTGTAGGCGTCGGACATGTTATAGGACTGGGTGCTGATGGTATCCTCGCTTGGGCTGAGCTATATACCGGGCCTTGGGCTCGGGCCGAACATACTCGAATCGGAAGGCTTTGCAATGCTCCACCGCCGCCGCGCGCCGCTCCCCGCCGGTCTTGCTGCCATGTCCACCGCTCTGGTCCTGACCATGACCGGGCCGGCGGGGGCGCAGACCGGGTCCCTGCCGCCGGCCGCTCCTCCCGCCGCCGCTTCCGCCGCTTCCGCAGGCGCCGCCGCCGCCCCGGCATCGGCGGACGCCTTCGCGGTGACCGGCGTCCGGGTCGACATCAACGGCAGCAACCCGACGACCGTGCGCGATCAGGCGATCCGCGAGGCGCAGGCCAAGGCGTGGGCCGAGCTGTACCGGCGCCTCGTCCCCGGCGGCGGCAACCCGCCCCGCCTGTCCGATATCGAGATCGCCAAGCTGGTCCAGGGCTTCGAGATCGACGACGAGAAGGTGTCGGCCAGCCGCTATGTCGGCGCCATCACCGTGCGGTTCCGCCCCAACGCGGTGCGTGACGCCCTCGGCCAGAGCGGCGGGGCCGCCCAGTATGTCGAGCCGCCGTCACGCCCCTTCGTCATCCTGCCGGTGACGCAGACCGATGGGCGCACCATCCTGTGGCAGGACCGCACGCCGTGGCGCGCGGCGTGGGAGGCGCGGCAGCCCGCCGCCTCGCTGGTGCCGCTGGTGGTGCCGGACGGCGAGCTGTCCGACGCCCAGGCGATCAGCGGCGAGGACGCGCTGGCCGGCAACGCCGACGCGCTCGCCCGTATCGCCCAGGCCTACAAGGCCGGCGGCGTGGTGGTGGCGCGGACCGATCTGCCGGCCAACGGCGCCGATCCGGCGCGCGGCCTGTCGGTGGAGGTCACCCGCTATGGCCTGGACGGCACCCGCGACAACCAGACGGTCCAGGTCAAGGGCGGCACCAGCGCCGACGATCTGCTGGCCCGCGCCGTCGCGGCGGTCGGCGGCCAGCTCGACGAGTCGTGGAAGCGCGAGCACACCACCGCCACCGGGCCGGAGCAGACCAGCACGGTCCGCGTGCCGCTGACCGCGGTGAATGACTGGGTGGAGACCCGCAAGCGGCTGTCGGCGACCAATGCGGTGGGCCGGACCAGCCTGATGTCGATCAGCCGCAACGAGGCGCTGATCACCATGACCTATCGCGGCGATCCCGACCAGCTGGCCCAGGCGCTGGCCCGTCAGGATCTGGGATTCACCCGCGCCGCCGCGCCGTCCGCCGCTTCGCCCGGCCTGCCGCTGCCGGCGCAGTCCGCCGACTGGCAGCTGACCCTGCTGCCGCGCGGGTCGGGCGCGGCCTCGGCCGGCGCCGTTCCCGCCTCCGCCACGCCCGTGACGGCCCCGACGTCATTGGCACCGACGTCATTGCCTCCGACGTCAGTGGCCCCGACCTCGCCGACCCCCTCCCCGCTGGCGCCCTCGGCGCCGATGGACGCGGGCCTGGGGGCGTCCGGCACGGCGACCATGGGCGCGCCGCCGCGCAATCTGGGGACGCTGCCGGCCCGGACGGTTCCGTGAGCATTCCCAACATCATCACCTTCCTGCGCATCGTGGCGGTTCCGGCCGCGATGTACATGATCCTGACCGGCAGGATGGAATGGGCCTTCGTCCTTTTCGTCGCCGCCGGCCTGTCCGATGCGTTGGATGGTGCCATCGCCCGCATGTTCCGCGCGCGTACGGTGCTGGGCGGCTATCTCGATCCGCTGGCCGACAAGGCGCTGATCGTCGGGGTGTATGTCGCGCTGGCCTGGGTCGGGACGCTTCCGCTTTGGCTGGCGATGATGGTGGTTTTCCGTGACATCATGATCATCGGCGGCGTCATCCTGCTGTTCACGCTGAAGGAGACGCTGGCGATGCAGCCGCTCTACATCAGCAAGCTGAACACGGTGGTGCAGATCGCGTTGGCCGCCGCGGTGCTGGCGCCGCCGGCGCTCGGCCTGCCGGACATCCATCTGTACGGGTGGGAGCTGGTCGATGTGCTGGTGTACGCCTGTACGGTGACGACGGTGCTGTCCGGGGTTCTGTACGCGCGGCGCGGGGCGCTGTTGTTCAATCGGCTCGGCGGCGTTCCGTGACGCCGGCCAAGCAACTCCGCTTCTGGCTGATCGGGCTCGGACTGTTCGTCCTGGCGCTGTGGCTGCTTTCGGACATGCTGCTGCCCTTCGTGGTCGGGCTGGCCATCGCCTATCTGCTCGACCCCGCGGTCGACCGGCTGGAGGTGGCGCGGCTGCCGCGCTGGCTCGGCACCACGCTGGTGCTGCTGGGCTTCCTGCTGGTCATGGTGATGATGGCGCTGCTGCTGCTGCCCCTGTTGCAGGGCCAGATCGCCCATTTGCTGGAGGTGCTGCCGACCTACGCCACGCTGGTGAAGGAGCGGCTGATCCCCGCGCTCAACCGCTTCATCCACCGGCTGCCGCAAGACGATGTGGAGCGGTTGCGCGCCGCCGCCGGCGCCTATGCCGGGGAGCTGGCGTCGCTGGTCGGCAACATCGTCACCCGCATCCTGTCGGGCGGGCTGGCCCTGTTCGACATCGTGACGCTGATGTTCATCACGCCCGTCGTCGCCTTCTACATATTGCGCGACTGGGACCTGATGGTGGGCAAGGTCGATTCCTGGCTGCCGCGCCAGCATGCCGAGACCGTGCGCGAGCAGGCGCGCGAGGTGAACGCCACCCTGTCCGGCTTCCTGCGCGGGCAGGCGACGGTCTGTGTGGTGCTGGGCGTCTTCTATGCGCTGGCGCTGTCGGTGGCTGGGCTGGATTTCGGGCTGGTGATCGGCCTGCTGGCGGGCCTGTTGTCCTTCATCCCCTATGTCGGCACGCTGTTCGGCTTCGTCTCCAGCACCGGCCTCGCCCTGTTGCAGTTCGACGAGCTGTGGCGGGTCGGCATCGTCGTCGGCATCTTCCTGTTCGGTCAGGCGGTGGAGGGCAATGTCCTGACACCGAAGCTGGTCGGCGACAAGGTCGGGCTGCATGCGGTGTGGGTGATGTTCGCGCTGCTGGCGGGCGGCAGCCTGTTCGGTTTCGTCGGCGTGCTGCTGGCGGTGCCGGTCGCCGCGGTGATCGGCGTGTTGACCCGCTTCGCCTTGCGACAGTATCTCTCGAGCTCCTATTACCGCGGCACCGACGCGGAACGCTGATGGGTGTGTCCGCATGAGCTTGCCGGCGCAGATACCGCTCGATCTCGGGCACCGGACGGCGATGGGGTGCGAGGATTTCCTCGTGGCGCCCAGCAATGCCGATGCCGTGGCGTGGCTGGACCGCTGGCCGTCCTGGCCGGCCCCGGCGCTGACGCTGTTCGGCCCGGCCGGCTGCGGCAAAACCCACCTGGCCCAGGTCTGGCGGGCCCACAGCCACGCCCTGGTCACCCGGGGCGATGCTCTCGAGTCGGGCGTCGTGCCGTCCCTGCTGGCGCCCGCCAACGCCGTGGTGGTCGAAGATGCCGATCTGGTGGCCGGCAAGCCGGAGCGGGAGGAGGCGTTGTTCCACCTGTACAACCTCGCCCGCGAACAGCGCGGCCATCTGCTGCTGCTGTCGCGCAAGGCGCCGTCGCGCTGGCGGACAAAGCTTGCCGATCTGCGGTCGCGCCTCAAGGGTGCGCCGGCGGTGGAGGTGAGGCCACCCGACGACGCCCTGCTGGCCGCCGTGCTGGTCAAGCTGTTCGCCGACCGCCAGTTGCGGCCGGGGATGGAGGTCATCACCTATCTGCTGGCCCGGATGGAACGGTCGCTGGATTTCGCCCGCCGTCTGGTGGCGGCGCTCGACCATGCGTCGCTGGCCGCCCATCGCGGCGTGACGGTGCCGCTGGCCCGCGAAGTCCTTTCGGACCTGCAACGATCCGGTTCCAGAACGACCCGCTGAATATATAAGGGGAAGAGACGATCATGGATTTGGGCATCGCCGGCCGCCGCGCCATCGTCTGCGCCGCCAGCAAGGGGCTGGGCCGCGCCTGCGCCGTAGCACTGGCCCGCGAGGGGGTTCACGTCACCCTGACCGCCCGTAGCGCCGATGCGCTGGAGGCGACGGCGGAGGAGATCCGCGAGGCGACCGGCGTCACCGTCACCACCGCCGCCGGCGACATCGCGACGGAGGAGGGGCGGGCCGCGGCATTGGCCGCCTGTCCCGAGCCCGACATCCTGATCAACAATGCCGGCGGCCCGCCGCCCGGCGATTTCCATGATTGGGAGCGCGAGGACTGGATCCGCGCGCTCGACGCCAACATGCTGGCGCCGATCTTCCTGATCAAGGCGACGGTGGACGGCATGATCGCCCGGAAATTCGGCCGCATCGTCAACATCACCTCGGCCGCCGTGAAGGCGCCGATTCCGATCCTGGGCCTGTCGAACGGCGCGCGCGCCGGCCTGACCGGCTTCGTCGCCGGCCTGTCGCGCCAGACGGTGAGGCACAACGTCACCATCAACAACCTGCTGCCCGGTCCCTTCGAAACCGATCGCCTGCGCAAGACGATGGAGGGCGGGGCGAAGGCCGCGGGGCGCAGCATCGACGAAGAGATGGAGTTGCGCCGCAAGACCAACCCGTCCGGCCGATTCGGCGATCCGGAGGAGTTCGGTGCGGCCTGCGCCTTTCTCTGCTCCGCCCGGTCCGGTTTCATGACCGGTCAGAACATCCTTCTGGATGGCGGCGCCTTCGCCGGTACTTTGTAGGCAACCGCCATTTTTGGGGGGGAGGGTGGCGGGCGTCCCAAGTTTGTCCCCCCAATTCGTCCTAAAATCCGCCCATCGTCACAGGCCATCAAGAAACGGCGACGGGAAGAGGTGCCGCGGCATCGCTTCTCCGGTCCGCCGACCGGCAGACGCGGCGCCGCCGCGGCAAGACCGGGCAACGGCTTTTGCTGGCCACTGGCACGGGAACGATGAGCATGCAGCAGAGTGTGGCGGCCCCCGCGGTCTACACCGACCTTGGCCGCGTCATGGAAAGCATCACCCGACGCTTTCTCGACGTGCTTCGGATGGAACTGGCCCGCATCGGCGTGACCGACCTCAGCCCGACGCAAGCGTTGATGCTGCTGCACATCGGCACCGAGGAACTGTCCGTCCGTGACCTGCTGGAGCGCGGCTATTATCTGGGGTCAAACGCCTCCTACAATCTGAAGCACCTGGTCGAGGCGGGCTATGTCGACCGCAGCCCGTCCCAGCGCGACCGCCGGGCCGCGCGGCTGAAACTGTCCGACCAGGGGCTCGCCACCTGCGAGGCGCTGAGGAAGCTGGAGGCGATGCGCGCCGACAGCCTGCTGCGCACCGACAGCGACGGGGCCGACTTCGAGACCACCTATCGAACGCTTCGCCGGCTGGAGCGCGCCTGGACCGACCTGATCCGCTACGACGATGCCGACCCCGCCTGACGGCTTCCCGGTGTCGCGCAGTTTTCTGTCAGCCCGCCTTTTCGCTCTGTGTCCAATATGGAACACTCGCGGTCTTAACGGGAACATTGAGTGAACTGACTGATTGATGTTCCGCCTCCGTTCTGTTAGCTCTGGAGGAACAAGACGCGAACAATGGAGGTTGGCATGTCGGTTCTGGCTTTCCTGCGCGAATGCATGACCCTGGCGGTGTTCCTGGCGGTGCTGTATGGCTGGGCGACGGTCGGGCCGATCCTGGTCGGTTGAGCGATCCGAAACTCCCATCGGGCCGTCCCCGGCGCTCCCTCTTCGGAAGAGGTCACCGGATTGGAGTGCCGCGTCGGTATTATATCCGAAATCCCAGCCCACCCTGGCCGGCGCAGCGCTTACATCGGGAACACGCGGAGCCGTCCCCGGCCCATTCGAGAAGCCGAAAGGGGGCCGGTTCCGCGAACGCCGACAACGCGTGGGGATTGGGACGGATGCGGAATTTCTTTCGAAAGCGTCGTTCGGCCGCTGTGGCTGACGAGCGCATTCCGGCGGCCGGCGGTGCCGGCGGTCCGGGCATCACCGGAGGCGGTCCGGCGTCCGGCCCGTTGACCGGCGGATCGGGGATGGCCGGTTCCGGTGCCGGCAATCCGGCTGTCGGCAATCCGGGCCTTGCCGGCTCGGGCCTCGGCGCGGCCGGCGGCTTTTCCAGCACGCCGGGATTCTCCCGGGCGGGCGGGGGCCACCATCTGCGTCCGGTGGACGGAAATATCGGCGGTATGCCGGGTGGCCGGGGCGAGGGCGGAATGATGCGCGGCCCGGCATCACCTCCCCGTCAGCCTGACATCATCGACACCGAGACCACCGGCGACCGCCGTGGTCACATGTTCCCGCCGCCGGGGGGCCGGGATGACAATGGCGATGGCGAGCATGATTTGCCGCGCTTCACCATGTCGGTCAATGGCGGCTATCGCGGCGGCATGGGCGCCAACGCCCCGGCGATGCTGAAGGGATTGACGCCGGAGCTGAACGGCCTTCTGCGCGAGGCCTTCACGCCGACCCGGCCGAAACAGCAGCTGAACGGCCTCTTCATCGGCCGTAACGACACCCTGCGCCGCATCATCTCCGCCATTGAGGAGGAGCGGGCGCATGTCATTCTTTACGGCGACCGCGGCCGCGGCAAGACCTCCGTCGCCAACGCCATCGAGAAGATCGCCGGGCAGGCGGGCTATCTGTCGCTGAAGCTGACCTGTAGCGGCGAGTTGAGCTTCGAGGACATCTTTCGGCATTTCCTGAAGAAAATCCCCTCGACCTATTATCGCTCGGCGCTGGACAACCCGTTCGCGGCGCGGCGCAACTTCGCCAGCCTGAACGAGCTGCTGCCCGACGGCGGCTTCAGCGTCACCGAACTGAACGAGGTGCTGGCGGGTATCCACGCCACCCATGTGCTGCTGATCCTGGACGAGTATGACCGGGTCCTGGATGAGGATTTCCGCAACAAGCTGGCCGAGCTGTTCAAGAATCTGACCGACAGCTCGATTCCCGTCACCCTGCTGGTGGTGGGGGTCGCCGAGAATCTCGACCAGCTTCTGGGCAAGCACCCGTCGATCCAGCGCTCGCTGGTGCCGGTCCATCTGCCGCTGATGACCGATCAGGAGATCGGCCGCCTGATCCAGGCCGGCGCGCAGAACGCCGGCATCGAATTCACCGCCGACGTGGTGAGGCGCATCGCCGAGTTCGTGCGCGGCCTGCCTTACTATGCGCAGCTGCTTGGCCTGCACGCGGCGCGCAGCGCCGTCAGCCGCGGCGGCAAGCTGGTGGAGCGGCCGGACCTGGCCTATGCCGTCGCCCGCTGCCTACAGGAGGCCGAACGCGGCATCGTCGACAGCTACGCCCGCGCGCTGGCCGCCGACCGCAGGGTGGAGCTGGAGGATGCGCTGCTCGCCGCCGCGCTGTGTCCGACCGATTCCTACGGCGTGTTCGATCCCAATGACTTGGCGGGTGACAGCGGCGAGTTGCCGGGTGCTGCGACGCTCGATCTGCTGAAACGCCTGACGCGCGAGGATCATGGCGCTGTGCTGGCCCCGGTGGTGGAGCCGGGGCTGGAACGCTACCGCTTCCGCAATCAGATGATGCGCCAGTATGTCCTGATGCGTCAGGCGAGCGAGCGCGGCCAGATCTGATCCATCCCCGATCAGGCCGCCCTGTGGCCCTTCCCTGGCGACGGGGAAGGGCCATTCCTTTTTGACCGTTGGAAAACCGGCTTTCTGGAAAAAGCCGGCGTTACAGGAACGCCGCGCGCCGCCGGCCGCTGGCCTTCTGCCAGGCCCATTCGACGACGACGCTCATCAGCCGTTCCAGCGACGGCTTCACCTCGGCCGCCAGATTGGGGCGGAAATGGTAAGGCGGTTCCTCGTCCATATAGGTTGATTGGGTCAGTTCCAACTGGATGGCGTGGATGTTCTCTTCGGGCTGACCATAGCTGCGGATGATGTAACCGCCGCTCAGCCGGCCATTCAGTGCGGCGGAGTAACGTTCCGACGCCGAAAGGACGTTCATCAGGCGAACGACCAGGGGCTGGGCGGTGCTGCAACCTTCGCCGGTGCCCAGGTTGAAGTCGGGAAGGGTGCCGTCGAAGAGGCGCGGAACCCGGCTGCGCACGGAATGGGCATCGAACAGGATCGCGACGCCGTAACGGTCGCGCAGGGCGCGCAGTTCGCTGCGGAGCTGTTCATGGTAGGGACGCCAATAGGCGCCGATCCGCCGCTCGACCTCCGCCCGATCCGGTTCCTGTCCCGGCCGGTAGATCGGCGCGCGTGCGAAGGTGGTCAACGGGCAGATTTCGGTCGGATCCAGCCCCGGCTGCGGCATGATCCCGGCGGGGTCGCGGTTCAAATCGGCCACATAGCGCGAACAGAGGGATGTCAAAAATCCGATTCCGAGCGCCGGGGCGAAGTGATACAACCGATCCAGGTGGCGGTCGACGTCGGGCTGCGCCAGCCCCTCCTCCGTCATCGTTGCGGCGATGTCCGGTGGAATCATGGTCCCGACATGCGGAATGCTGAGCAGGACCGGGGTTTCGCCCGGCTGGAAGCGGAAGGTTTCCATGGCTCGTCTCGTCGGCGGAACGGCTTGCGCGGGGCTGTGTGCGGTGCGGCAGGGGCAGCGCTGGGACTATGGAGCGCCGCGCCGCATGCCGTCAAACAGATTGCGTTTTTTTGAAAAGGGCAGGGCTTCGATCTCGGCCCGCGCCGGAAAACAAAATTGCGGCGATCCAGGGCTCTCGTGCCCCCCTCCCTGGGGGAGACTGTCGAAATCACCGTTGACCGGGGAGCGAGGTTGCCCGAGACTCCGCCGCGTTTGGCGACAGCCCGGAAGAAGGCGTCGCCCCGCACCGGACAAAGCTGTTTCCCGGCGACCGGACCAAAGACCTCCACAAGACACGGCGCCTCTGTTTCGCAGCCCCGGTGACGAAGCAACGCAGCAGGGGAGAAGCGTCCATGAACACCGCCACCCGCCTTGGCGCGGCCATGCCCGGCCGGCGCCAGATTCTGCTCCCTCTCGCGCTCGCCCCGGTCGCGGGGTGGGCCGTCTGGGCCGCCGGGGCGCCGGATCTGCCCAGCCATCCCGCCGGCCCCTTCCATCTGCCGTTGGACGAGACGACGGCGATCTGGCGCGACCTGTGCGCGGCGCGGATGGGTGGGCCCGCCGGCGACCCGAAGCTGCCGGTGAGGATCTCGGCCCTGGATGGCCGCCCGCTCACCGTCCGGGGCTTCATGGTGCCGTTGAGCGATGGCGCCACCCACGACCGCTTCATCCTGTCCGCCAATCCGATGGGCTGTCCCGCCTGCGAAAGCCCCGGCCCGTCGACCATGCTGCATGTCCACAGCGCCATCGCCCTGCCGGTGACGCGGGAGCCGCTGATCCTGACCGGCATTCTGCGCCTGCGTCCGCAGGACGGGTTGATCTACCGGCTGGACAGCGCCGAGCAGCGCTGGACCTGACGCCGGCGGTTGCCGCCTCGGGTTTCCGGCCGTGACGGTCGAGGCGGGTGGCGGAGGCGGGCGGGGCGGGATCGGCGCGCTGTCGATGATGGCGGCGCTGTTTCTCTATGGCGGCTTCAGCGTTCCCGCACCGCCGTCCGTGCGCGGGGCCGAACTGTCGATCGGCCTGTTGATCCTGCTGGCCGTCGGCTGGAAGGCACCCTTGGCGGTCGTGAGCGGCCATGCTCTGCGCGCGCCATCGGAGGCGGGATGGATGCCGGCGGCGGTCGCCGCCTTCGGCTGGCTGCTGTGGGTTCCGCTGCTGCGCGGGGCGGCGCTGGGATGGGAGGTGACCGACATCCTGCGCGATGTCGTGCCTCTGGTCTTTCTCTTCCTCCCGGTGCTGCTGGTGCCGGCCTTGCGCGGCGGCGGACCGGTGGGCACGCGCGCGCTGGCGGCCGGGCTGGCCGTGGCCGGAGTCCTGTTGGCTTTGCGCTGGTGGCGGCAGGCGGATTGGGAATTCGCGGCCATCGGCCGGCGGGCGATGGCCGATGGCGGCGTCTATCTTCTCAACGCACCGTCGGTTCTGTTCGCCGCTGTCGCTTTGCCGGCTCTGGCGGTATCGCTGCTGGCCATCGATGGCAGGATGCGATCCTGGCCGGCGGCGATCGCCTGTATGGCCGGCGGGGCGCTGTGTCTCGGCGCGCTGGCGGGTGCGGTGCATCGGACGGCCCTTGGGCTGGCGGTCCTGTCGCTCGCGCTGATCGCCCTGTGGTGGATAAGCCGTCGGCCATGGCTGGCCTTGCCGTTGCTGTTGGTGCTTGGCGTGCTGGTGTCCGTCGTCGGGGATGAACTGGTCGGCGCGTGGCGGCAGGCTGCGGAAAAGACCCGGCTGACCGGTGTGAACGCAAGGTGGGAGGAGGGGCTGGCGGTGATCGATCATGCCGTCGCCACCCCGTGGACATTGATGATCGGCGACGGATGGGGGGCGCGCATCGCCAATCCGGCGGTGGGCGGCTGGCGCGTCGGCTACACCCACACGCTGGCGGGCTACAGCCTGCTGAAGACCGGGCTTCTGGGCATGATCGCGTTGGGCGTCTATCTGGCCGCGCTTGTCCGGCCCTGGCTCCGCTTGATGGCGTCCGATCCGCCGCTGGCCCTTGCGGTGGCGCCGCCCCTGCTGATGTCGCTCTGTCTTCATACCAGCTTCAAGTATCTCGATACCGGCGTCCTCCTGTCGCTGATTCTTTTTGCGGTGGAGCGCAGGAAAGGGTTGTCGCCGTCCTAGGAGATATGCATACTTCCGCGTGCAATTCATGATCCGGTGCGCCGTGATATTCTCACCGCCAGCCATCCTTTTCCTCAATCGGGTGTTTCCGCCGGATCGCGGTGCCACCGGTCATTGCCTGTGGGACCTCGCGGGTCGCCTCTCGGCTGCGGGATGGCGGGTTACGGTGGTGTCGGACGGGGGGGGCGGGTTCGGCAACGCGGATGATGCGGGTTACGGGGAGGTGCCGGCCGGTGTCACGCTGTGTCGCACCGGCGGCGGAATCGTCGAATCCGACCGGCCAGACGTCCGCGCCTATCTGGCGTCCTTGTGCCGTCTGACCAGCCGGGCCCTGCGCCTGCCGCGTCATGACCTTGTCGTGACCATGACCGACCCGCCGATGCTGGCGCTGGCCGGTCCGATGCTCGCCGCGCGGCACCGCGCGGCCTCGCTGCATTGGTGCCAGGATCTCTATCCCGATCTGTTGCCGGTGCTCGGCGTTCGGATGCCGGCCACGCTCCGCTGGGCCGCCGGTCTGGGCATGGCGCGGACCCTGCGCCGGCATGACGGGGTCGTCGCGATCGGCCGTTGCATGCGTGAGCGCCTCCTTTCCGCCGGTGTGGCGGAGGACAGGGTGACGGTGCTGCCGAACTGGCCCGATCCCGCCATCCGCCCCCTGGAGAAGGGCGGCAACAGCCTCCGCCTTTCGCTGGGGCTGGAGGCGGAGGGCCGACGGTTTCTGGTGGTCTATTCCGGAACGCTCGGGCTCGCGCATCCGATGGAGGGTGTTCTGGAGGCGGCGTCGCGGTTGCAGGACCGTGATCCATCCGTGCTTTTCCTGCTGGTCGGGGAGGGCAGAGGATTCGCCGCGGTGGAAAGGGCCGCGCACCGCCGGGGACTGCGCAATCTGCGGCGGCTTCCCTGGCAGCCTGCCGGGCGGCTGGCGGAATGCCTGTCCGCCGCCGACCTGCATCTGGTGACGATGGACCCGGCGGCGGCGGGGCTGCTGGTGCCGAGCAAGCTGGCCGGCGTCCAGGCCGCCGGCCGCCCTTGCCTGTTCCTGGGGCCGCGCGGGAGCGAGGCGGCGGCGCGGGTGGACGGCTGCGGGCAGGTGATCGATCCGTTCGACGGCGCCGCCATCGCCGATGCGGTGCGTGCCTATGCCACCGATCCGCTGCGGTGCGCGGTGGAGGGGGCAAGGGCCCTCAGCCGCGCCGGGGATTGGAACGCCGATCGGGCCGCGACGGCTTTCGCCGGTCTGGCCGAACGCCTCCTGCTCGCCCGACAGGTTGGGCGGCCGTTGATGGGGAGGCCGCTGCCCCATGCCTGACGGCCTTGTCGCCCAGCCCCCGCCCGAGGCGATGACACTGGTCCGGCCCGTTGCGGGTGGGGAGGGGGATCTTCGTGCCCTGATCCATGTCCTGGGGACCGGGTGGCGTTGGCTGGCCGCCGGGGGCGTGGGCGGTCTGGCCCTTGCGGTGCTGGCGCTGTGGATGGTGACGCCGGCCTATACGGCGACGATGATCATCGGGCCGACGGCGCGGGTGGGGTCCGCCGCGATGGGCGCGCGGGTGCCGGCGCTGAGTGGTCGCGACTCCGCAGGCGTCGCCGAACCGGGGGCGGGGGACGAATCCTTGTCGGACTTCGCCCGCTATCTGGAGTTGTTTGGAGCGGGACCGGTGGCGGAACGGCTGTCCCGCGACCCCGATTGCCTGTCCGCGCTCTTTTCCGACCGTTGGGATGCCGAGGCCGGGCGCTGGCGACCTCCGCCCGGATTGTTTCCCAGGCTGAGGCGGGCGTTGCTGGCGCTGGTCGGGCGCGAGGATTGGGTGGAACCGGACGGCGACCGCGTGGCGCGCGCCCTGCGCGAGCGGCTGGTGATCGACATGCTGCGGTCGGGACCGATGCGGCGCATCACCATCCACCATGCCGACCGGGCGACGGCCATCGACCTGCTGGGGCGGATCGCGCTGGCCACCGACAGCCATCTGCGGGCGGAGGCGGCACGGCGCAGCGCCGCCCAGATCGCCCATATCAGGCAAAGGCTGGGGGCGGTCACCGTGGCGGAACACCGGCAGGCGCTGAGCGACCTGCTGCTGGACCAGGAGCGGGTCGCGATGATGATCGGCGTCGACCTGCCCTTCGCCGCCGACGTGATCCAGCCGCCGATGGCGTCGGCCCTGCCGGACTGGCCGAACCCGGTTCCGGTGGTTCCGCTGGCCGGTTTGGCCGGGCTGGCCGCGGCCGGCTTCGCCCTGTCGGCCCGCCATGCGCTGAAGGATCGCCGGGACGGCACGAGGGGAGCCGCATGACTTCCCTCATACCGGTTTCCGTGGTGGTGATGACGCGCAACGAGGCGGCGAATCTGTCGCCTTGCCTGACCGCGCTTCATCGCTTCGCCGAGTGTTTCGTGGTCGACAGCGCCAGCGATGACGGCACGCCGGACATCGCCCGTTCCCATGGCGCCCGTCTGGTCTCCTTCCGGTGGAACGGCCGCTATCCCAAGAAGAAGCAATGGTGTCTGGACGTACTGCCGTTGGCCCATGACTGGGTCCTGTTCGTCGATGCCGACGAGCGGCCGACGACGGGGCTGGTGGAGGAGATCGCCGGGGTGATGGCGGGAGGGGCCGCGGATGGGCTGGCTCACGCCGCCTATTGGATCGACGGCCGGCCGGTCGTCCGTGGCCGGCCGCTGCGCTTCGGCTGCTGGAACCGCAAGCTTGCCCTGCTCGACCGCCGGCGCGCGCGCTTCGCCGACCAGCCAGACCTGGATGTCGGCTCCATGTGGGAGGTGGAGGGGCATTACCAGCCGCAGGTGGCCGGCTCGACCGGCCGGCTCCGCCATCCGATGGACCATGACGATGCCAAGCCGCCCTCGGCCTGGTTCGAGCGCCACAACCGCTATTCCGATTGGGAGGCGGCCTTGCGCGCCGATGGCCGGATGGAACGGCTCATCGATGGCGAAGCGGACGGCGGGGGACGCATCGCTGGGGGTCCCACGGGCGGCCTCATGGGTGGCCTTATCGGCCGGCGGACGCAGAAACGCTTGTTCCAGAGACTGCCCGGACGGCCGTTCTGGGCTTTCCTGCACGCTTATGTGCTTCGTCTCGGCCTCCTTGACGGGGTCGAGGGTTTGGACCATGCCCTGGGGCGCGCCTTCTACTACTGGCAGGTTGGCCTCAAGATGCGCTCAGCGGAGAGGGTGCGGGAAGCGAAAGCGCATCCCCCGTTGGCAGAGCCCCCCTCTGCCAAGCTCCCGTCTGTCGGCCTCCAGCCGGTCGGCCCCCCGCCTGACCATACGCTGTTCGACCGTCTCGGGATTGCCCGCCGCGTGGGCGGTCCTTAATCTTCGAGCAGTGCGATCTTGTCGCCGCCCAGCGCCTTCAGCAGGTCGAAGGTGCGCTTGCGTACGCCCGGATCCTCGATCCGGTAATAGGCGCGTACCAGTTCCAGCGTCTCGCGGCGGGCCATCGATTCGAACTCGTCGGTCTCGCTCATGCTCTCCGACGGGGTTTCCGCGGTGATCTGGTCGGGCGAGGGCATATCGTCGAAGAAGTAGCTGACCGGCACGCCGAGAACCTGGGACAGATTGTAGAGGCGGCTGGCGCTGATCCGGTTCGATCCGCGCTCGTATTTCTGGAGCTGCTGGAAGGTGATCCCGACCGCCTCGCCCAGCTTTTCCTGGCTCAGGCCGAGCAGGGTGCGGCGAAGCCGCAGGCGGGCGCCGACATGGATGTCGATGGGGTTGGGACCTTCGCCGCGGCGCGACAGGGTGTGGGCGGGGGCGAGTTTGGTTTTGGTCGCGCTCATAAGTCGTACCTCGAATGGAAAGCCGGGGGGAAGGCACCGCAAGAATGCTTAGTTCAGAAAGTAAATTCTATGCAACCATTTGTGCGTATCAACGGTCCGTTTCGGTGCAGGTGGGGCAGTCCGTGCGAAAGACATTAAGCATCCGGGCATCGGAAACGTAATTTCGCGTATGCCCCGGGAAAATGCTGGCGCAGCGCCAGCGCGACTCGCTGCGCCATGGCGATCATGGTTCCTCGCAGCGGTCCATGGCCGAAATGGCGTTCCCGAATCGCCGCCTGCTCCCGGCGGCCGGCGGCCGCCTCCCGTTGCGACAGGCCGCCGGGCGCGAACAGGCAGACGGGCCAGTCCAGCCTGACCGCCTTTCCCCGTTCCAGAACGGCAAGGGTGAAGGCGTAATCCGCCGCGATCCGGTAAGCGGGATCGAAGCGAAGACCCGAGAGGGCGGCGACACGGTAGATCATGGCCTGATGGTGGGTGAACATCCCGAAGGGTGCCCACCGGCGGGACCGCGCCCGCTTCAGCAGGATACGTCCGTCCTCCAGCCGTTCCAGCGCATCGCCATAGAGAAGGGCGCAGGCGGGGTGGCGGCCGATGGCCCGCATCAGACGGCCGGCACCATCGGCCGCCGCCAGCCTGTCCCCCGCGTTCAGAAACAGGAGGTGGCTGGCGCCGAGCCCGCGGGCGGCGTCGATCGCCTCGTTCATCGCGTCATACAGTCCCGAGTCGCAGGCCGAGCGCCACCAGGCCGGGATGTCGGCATGGTCAGCCAGCCAGTCCGCGCCACCGTCGCTGGAGGCGCCGTCGGCGACCAGCCAGAGCACATCCGGCCCCAACTGTCCGCGCAGGCTGTCATGGGTGTCGACCAGCCCGGCGAGGTCGTCGCGGACCACCGTCACGATGGCGAGACGGGGGGGCGACGGCACGGTCATCGCGTGATCACCGAGATCGAGGCGGCGGTGATCGCCAACTGGCTCAGGATGTTGCCGATCGCCTTGGTGGCGTCCAGCCCGTCGAAGGGGCGGGGATCGCGGGGCACCACCAGGATCGAGCCCGGCGGGATCGCATCGACCCGGTGGTTCCAGGAGGACAGCGCCAGCGGCCGCGCCCGCCCGTCGGGCAGGACCAGGAAGCTGCGGCCGGTGTCGGCCTCTCGGGTCGGGCCGCCAGCCTCGTTCAGATAATCCTCGGCGGTCTTGCCGCTGACGAATTGCGCGGCCGTGGGATGCAGAACCTCACCCGACACCGCCACCGTCAGCGGCCTTTTGGGGATCAGGATGCGGTCGTCGGGCTCCAGCAGCGGGTCCAGCTCGGGACGGCCACGCAGGACGGCGGGATCCGCCTCCACCACCACGCGGCCGAACGGCTCGGCGCCGCGGAGCTGCGCGGCGAGCTGGCGGGCCAGCGCGACATTCTCCGTCTTCACCGGCTCGCCCTTCTCCACCTCCAGGGCGAGCGTCCGTTCCAGCTCGCGCGCCTGACGCTGGAACTGCTCCTTCTCGCGGCGGCGTTCGCTTTCGCGGGTCAGGACGGCGCCGGCAGGATAGGCGTCGTCCATCAGGCCGCCGGCCCGCGCGATCAGGGAGGACAGGGTCTCGCCGCGGCCGATGTCGTAGCGGCCCGGACGGCGGACCGCGCCGTCGATGGCGACGGCCCGCGCCTCCAGCGCCTGGGGACGCGGGTTGATCCGCACGGCGTCGCCGGGGGCGACCGGACGGGCGCCATCGCGGGCGAGATCGACGCCGCTGCGCGTGCCGTTCGCCGCCGTCAGCTCCGTCGCCGCCGGATCGGCGTCGGCGGAAAGCCCCCCGGCCGCCGCGACCAGGGCGGCCAGCGGCGTACGGTCGGCGATGGGATAGCCGCCGGGATCACGCACCGCGCCGCGCAGCTGGACCGTCCGTTCGCCGATCACGGAGACGATGGCGGGATCGAGAAGGGCGGCCAGCATCGACGGTTCGTTTGCCGTGTCGGTTCCGGCTTCGGTGTCGGCGGCCGTGACGGATTGGGCGGGCTTCGCCACGCCGCGGATGTCGTCGGTGGCGAACAGGTGGATGCGGTCCCCGTCGGCAAGTCCGCGGTCGGCACGCCCGGCGGCGACCTCCTGCGGCGAGAAGGGAAGATAGACCCGGGTCAGGGTCCGCCGGTCATAGCGCTCGACAAGGCCGAGCAGCGGGTAGGCGTCGCGTTTCAACGCCTTGCCGTCGGCGAGGGCCCTGCGGAGCGTTGTTCCGGCCGCCAGCCTGCGGGTGCCGGGGCGGCGGACATGGCCGAGCAATTCATAGTGCGGCGCGTCCGACTCGACGATTGTCTCGCGGGCGGCGGTGTCTTCGGACCCGTCGGCGATCGGATAGAAACCGGGGCGCGGCACGCCGGTCAGGCGCAGCACCGAATCGCGCAAGGCCAGCGGCAGCAAATCGGGTACCGCGACGAACAGCGGCGGACAGGGCGCGCGGGACCCGGTCAGGGTGGCGGCGGCACGGGTTTGCGGGCCGGTGGCGAGCGGGCCGTCCGGCTCCGCCGCCAGGCTGCGGGCCAGCGCGACCAGACCGGGGCAGGCCTCTTCCGCCGGCTGGCGGTCGCCGCGCAGGAGGGCCAGCACCGGTTCCGACGTGAGGAAATCGACGTCGGCGGCACCCAGCACGAAAAGCGTGTCCCCCTCGTCCAGCCGGCGCCGGTCGCGGCCGCTCAGGACCGCCGACAGATCGACCGGCCGCAGCCGGCGCGCTCCCGTGGCGGTGACGGAACTCTCCAGGGCGGCGAAGGGCAGATAGGGATCCGGGCGCAGATCGCTGCGCGACAGCAATCCCGTCAGGGTCTTCGCCTGCGCCCAGGCGCGCGGACCGGGGCGCAGCACATGCCCCTCGAGCCGGACTTCCCCGCGGCGGTCCTCCCGCTGCGGGGCGAGCATCAGCAGGTCGCCGTCGCCGAACCGCTTCGTGTCGGCATCGGCGATGTCCTCGGTCGCCTCCTCGCCCGCCGGCCCGATGCCGAAGCGCAGCAGCCGGCTCCGGCCGGGCCGCAGGGCGCCGCCGGCGAGTTCGCGCAGTTCCGACGCCGACAGCGGGCCGCCGCCGGGCGGCAGCTCGTAGATGCCCGGACGCTTCACCGGGCCGGCGACGGCCACCGTGGCGCCCAGCGGTGGAACGAACAGGCGGTCGCCGTCGCGCAACGGCATGTCCGCGTTGCCCGCCGCCCCGGCGATCTGGAGGGCGTACAGGTCGATGGTGACGGCAGCGCCGGGCCGCATCAGCCGGATGGCGCGCAGGCTGCCATTGCGCTCCACGCCGCCGGCCGCGGACAGCGCGTCCAACACGCTGGCGAAGGCGCTGATCTCCTGCCGGCCGGGGCGGTGGACCGCGCCGGAGACCAGCACGGCGATCCGCCGCACCTCCGCCAGCGAGGCGAAGGCGTCGGTGCTGGGCCAGGTGGCGGCGGCCGTGGCGGCAAGCTCCCGCCGCAGGGCGTCGAGCGTCAGCCCGGCGGCGGGCAGCGGGCGCAGGTCGTCCACCACCAGTTGGCCGTTGCGGTCGATGGTGAACCGCTTGCTGAAGGATTTCTGGCCGCGCAGCGTCACCAGCAGGGCATCGCCGGTGTTCAGCACATAGTCGCCCTGGATGGCGCCGGGGGCTGACTCGGTCTTCGCCGCCGCGTCGGCGATGAACAGATCATAGCCGAACTGGCGCAGCCGCTCGCCGGCGCGGGCGGAGAAGGCGGCTTCCAGAGGGGAGTCGGCGGAAACCGTCGGGCTTGGCGTGGCCGCAAGGGAATCGGTTCGCGCCGGTCCGGTGGCGAACACGGTCCATGCCGACAGCGTCAGCACCGCTGCGAGCGCCGTGCGGGCGAGTTTTCTGCGCGCGGCAATGAACATCGATCATCCATATCCAGGATATAACCCGCTATGCGCGAGCGCGCATCAACGAACACTATCGTGTGCGCCGGACTCAAAGGCAATGGGCGGCGTCCGGGGCGCCATGCAAAAGGGCGGCAGCCATCACCTGTCCGGCAGGGCTATGATGGCGTCCGCACAGGTTGTCGGCCCGGGCGGCCCAAACGGCGCAGGGCGGCGAAACAGTCAAGGAAACCAGCGACGTGATCGTCATTCACAGCGAAGATCACCGGCTCCAGGCGGGCCGGTCGGAACTCAATGACGGCCAGCTCGTCCCCTGTTACGAGAAGCCGGCGCGGGCCGACATCGTCCGGGCGCGGATCGAGGCGGTCGGGCTGGGACCGATCATGGAGCCCACCCGTCACGGCATCGCCCCGCTGGAACGGGTGCATGACGCCGGCTATCTGAGTTTTCTTCAGACGGCCTGGGAGGAGTGGCTGGAGGAACATGGCGCCGACATCGACGCCCTGCCGCTGAATTGGGTGGCACCCGGCATGTCGCGGCGGCGGGTGCCGCGTTCCATCGACGGGCGGCTCGGCTTCTACTCCTTCGATGCGGGAACGCCGATCACAGCCGGCACCTGGAGGGCCGCCACCGCCGCGGCCGACAGCGCGCTGACCGGCGCCGACCGCCTGCGGGCCGGCGACCGCGGTGCCTTCGCGCTGTGCCGGCCGCCGGGGCACCATGCCGGCCATGCCTTCTATGGTGGCTATTGCTTCCTGAACAACGCGGCCATCGCCGCGCAGTCGCTGCGCGATGGCGGGGCCGCGCGCGTGGCGGTCCTCGATGTCGACTATCACCATGGCAACGGCACGCAGGAGATTTTCTGGGAGCGCGGCGACGTGCTGTTCGTGTCGATCCATGCCGATCCGGTCGATGAGTTCCCCTATTTCTGCGGCCATGCCGACGAGACCGGGGCCGGCGCGGGCGAGGGGACGAACCTGAACCTGACGCTGCCCTGGGGAACCGACTGGAGCGGCTATGCCCAGGCGCTGGCGGCGGCGGCGGCGCGCATCCGTGACTTTGGCGCCGACGCGCTGGTGCTGTCGCTGGGGGCGGACACCTATGGCGGCGACCCGATCTCCCGCTTCCGTCTGCTGTCGGAGGATTTCCTGCGGATGGGGGCGGCCATCGCCGCCATCGGCCTGCCGACGCTGTTCGTCATGGAGGGCGGCTATGCCGTCGATGACCTCGGCGTGAATATCGCCAATGTCCTGACCGGTTTCGAGCAGGGCTGAGCGGACTCGGACGATGATCGGGCCTCGGCATTGCCGATTCGGCCCGATCGTCCTAATTTGTTGGAGGGTTCGGCTTTTCTTCGGGAATGCGGGCGGTGGCTGCCGACGTTTCCATCTCCAACCTGTCCATCGGGACCTATGCGCCCCTGCGCGGCCAGCCGCCGCGCCGGGATGGCAGGGCCATTTCCGGCGAGACGGCCGGCGACGCGGGCAAAGAAGCCGGCAGCTCCAAAGCTGGACGTGGCGGCGGCCCCACCGACAGCGTCACCCTGTCCGACGCGGCCCAGCAGCAGGTTCAGAAGCTCAAGCAGGCGGATGCCAATGTCCGTCAGCATGAGGCCGCCCATCAGGCGGCCGGAGGCAGCCATGCCGGCGGCGCCTCCTTCACCTTCACCCGCGGTCCGGACGGCAAGAACTACGCCACCGCCGGCGAGGTGCCGATCGACGTCAGCCCCGAAACGGAGCCTGCCGCCACCGTCGCCAAGATGGAGCAGGTTAAGGCGGCGGCCCTCGCACCGGCCGACCCGTCGCCGCAGGATATGCGCGTCGCCGCCCAGGCCGACGCGGCGAAGCTGCAGGCGCAATCGGAAGAGCGCCGGCAGGGGGGGCGGAGCGGAACCGCATCCTCCCGCGCGGCCGCCGCCTATGGTGCGGCGCAGGCGCTCGGCGCTGTTGGGTCGGGGGCGGGGACTGGGGCCGGGGCGGGGAGGGGGCTGACGGTCTGACGCGGCGCTGGCGGGGCCGACGGCGTTGCCCCGTCCCCACCGGTCCGGCGGGATCACCGCAGCGGGGTCGTCTCGCCGTCCAGCGTCAGCAGGGATCCATAAAGGTCCGGGCGCCGGTCGCGGAAGACGCCCCAGGAGGCGCGCTGCGCCGCGATACGGTCGAGCTCGAAGGTCGCGGTCAGAACCGTCCGGCTCTCGCGGTCGGCCTGGGCGACGATCTCCCCCTGCGGGCCGGCGATGAAGGAGGAGCCGTAGAAGGTCAGCGCGCAGCTTTCCCCCTGCTCCACCCCGACGCGGTTGGAGGCGACCAGCGGCATCAGGTTGGCGCCGGCGTGCCCCTGCATCACCCGCGTCCAATGGCCCTGGCTGTCGATGGAGGAATCCTGCGGCTCCGACCCGATGGCGGTGGGGTAGAGCAGAATCTCCGCCCCCTTCAGCGCCATCACGCGGGCGGTTTCCGGGAACCACTGGTCCCAGCAGATGGCGCATCCGACGGTGGCGTAACGGGTCTTGAACACCCGGATGCCGCTGTCTCCGGGGCTGAAATAGAATTTCTCCTGATAGCCCGGGCCGTCGGGAATATGGGACTTGCGGTAGATGCCAAGCAGGCTGCCGTCGGCATCCACCATCGCCATGGAGTTGTAATAGGCGTTGCGGGCCTTCTCGAAGAAGCTGACCGGAATCACCACCGAGAGTTCACGTGCCAGGGACCGCATCCGTTCGATCACCGGATGGCCGTCGGCGGGGGCGGCCAGATCGAACAGCGATTGCTTCTGGTCCTTGCAGAAATAGGGGGTTTCGAAAAGCTCCTGCGGCAGGATGATTTGGGCGCCCCGGGCGGCGGCCTCGCGAATCAACGATTCCACGCCGGCGACGTTGGCGGCGCGGTCCCAACCGCAGGCCATCTGGGTGGCGGCGACGGTGACGGTGCGGGGCGGGGGGGCGGTCGGCGAAGCGGTCATTGCGGGTTCTGCGCTCCTTTTGGGGATCATCTGGACAGGGGGCGGTCACTGGCGGTTCGGCCACCGGCGTCGGAGGACCGGTGTTCAGACCCGGTGTTCAGACCCGGTGTTCAGACCGTTGTGTGGCCAAGGTCGTGGTGGATACAAGCGGTCAGATGAGAGACATGGGCGATTTAGCGAAATATTCATTTTTTGGGATTTGCGCTTTGCGAACTGCCAAATAAAACCGATCGGCTCGGCAATGATCATAGCGATAAACATATGCGGATATGATGTCCATGGCCGACTCAGTAAAAATACGGACTCCACACAGGCTTGCTATGCGAAGAGTCGAAAAAGGCGTTCTGTTTGAGAGATGGCCAATTCGGGAGCTCGCGACCGACATATCATTGCATGCCCGCGGCCAAGGAGCGCGCAATTGATTTGCGCTTTGCACGCAACACGTTATGATTGGCTGAGGCAGCAATGCCCGCTCGTGTCAAGGTGGTGGTGCCAGATCGGCCCATACCGGCAGGGAGAACCGACGGGGATGCGACCCTCACGTTCGCCGTGAAAGGCGCGTGATGACACGCAAGGCCGTTGGTGGGCGTGGTTTGTTGGTACGGGAACGACGGTAGAGAGATTGTCGGTATGGAGGCGTCTGTCAAGGGGTGGGAGCCGGAACCCCCCGGCGAGTCGGAGGACGCGGCGGGTTCGGCCGATGGTGCTTTAGCGTTCGTCGTTCGGGACGTGAACCGTGCCTTCGCCCGCGCATTGCAGATGCGCATCGCGAGGTCCGGGGTCAGCATGGGGCAATGGTTCTTCCTGCGCGCCCTGTGGCAGGAGGATGGCCTGACGCAGCGGGAACTGAGCCACCGCGTCGGCATGATGGAGCCGACGACCGTCACCGCCGTCAACGTGATGGAGGCCCAGGAACTGGTTCAGCGTGTGCGCAACAGCCACGACCGCCGCAAGATGAACGTCTTCCTGACGGAGAAGGGCCGCGCGCTGCGCGATACGATGATGCCCAGCGCGTCCGAGATCTCCGGGGTCGCCCTCGAAGGCATCGCGTCGGAGGAGCTGGAGTTGACTTTGAACGTGTTGCGTCGCGTCGGTGCCAACCTCAATGCCGCCTGCGCCGCCATGCGGGAGGAAGCCGCCATGCGCGGGGAAGACGAGGACTAGGAGCGGCGTTTCACCGCGCCACCATCATCTCCCCGCCTTTCCCCTGGCGGACCGGTCATCCGGATCAGTCATCCGGATCAGGCGGCGGGGGAAGGCTGGCGCCGGTCAGGTTGGCGTCGGTGAATTTCGCGTCGCGGATGTTGGCGTCGCTCAGGATCGCACCGGTCAGGTTGGCGTTGCTGAAGTCGCAGCCGGACAGGTTGGCGCCGCGCAGGTTGGTGCGGACGCAGGAGCTGCCGGTGAGCCGGGCGCCGGTCAGGTTGGCCGCCCACAGCCGTCCGGTCGGCTGGCCGTCCGGCCCCTTTATGTCGACCCAGCCGACTCCGGCCCCATCCAGCCGCACCCCGTCCATGTTGGCGCCGCGCAGATTGGCGCCGTCCAGGATCGCGGCGGTGAAATCGGCTCCGACCAGAACCGCTTCGGAGATGTCGCACATGATCAGCAGCGCCTCGCGCATCTTGGCGCCGCTGAGATTGGCCCGCTTCAGGTTGGCGCCGGACAGGTTCACGCCCGACAGGTCGATGTGGGTGAGATCGGCGCCGGTCAGATCGGCGCGCGCGCCCATCGTGCCGTTGGTGTTGATCCAGGTGTAATGGCTGTGCAGGGCCTGCTGGATCTGGACGGAGAAATTGTCGGCCGACCGCGCCAGGTTGGCGCCGGTGGTGTCGGCCCCGGCCAGATCGGCCCCTTCCAGCTTCGCTCCCTGAAGGTCGGCGTTGCGCAGGTTCGCCCCGGCCAGCATCGCGCCGGTCAGGTTGGCGTCGCGCAGCACCGCCCCTTGCAGGTTCACGCCGGACAGGTTGCTGCCGCGCAGGTCGGCGCGGGCGAGGTTGCAGCTCTTCATGCTGGCGCGCATCAAGGTGGCGCCGGTCAGCAGCGCGCCCTCGCAATCGGCGCCGTTCATCGACACATCGGTCAGGTCGGCGCCCGACAGGTTGGCGTTGTTCAGCGAGGCATCGTCGAAATCGGTGCCCGACAGGTCGGAGCGGACGAAATCCAACCCCTTGCCGCCCTTGCCGCCGACCGGTCCGCCATACAGCAGGGCGCCGCCGCGCAGGTCGGCCTCCTTCAGGATGGCGCGTTTCATCTTGGCGCCGCGCATGTGGGCGCCGCGCAGGTCGGCGCGATACAGGTTGCAGCCGGACAGATCCGCCTTGGTCAGATGGGCGGCGAACAGGTCGGCGGTGCTGAGATTGGCGTTGGACAGGTCGCAATGGGACAGGTTGGCGCCCGACAGCTTGCCTTGCGCCAGATTGACGCCGGACAGGTTCGAGCCTTCCATGTTCGCCATGGTCAGGTTGGCGCGCGAGCCGCCCGACTTGTTCTTCAGCCAGCGCTCATGCTTTTCCAGCACGGCAACCAACTCGTGCGGTGTCATCGATCCTGTCCGGTCTGTGCGGTTGCGTGGTCCATCGATAGACCAGTGTCATGAAATAATCTATGCCAAAGGTTAAGACCGCATTCAGTATCGAAGGCGGCTTGGCAGGTGCGGCGCAAAGCCCTATCTGGGATAACGACCGGCGCCGCATCGCCTGTCACAACAAGGAGTTGGGGATCATGTCTGGTGCACATACGATTGCGGCTTTCGACACCGAACTGGCCGCCCTGCGCACCGCGATCGACCGGATGGGCGAGCTGGTCGAACGGCAGGTCGGGCTGGCGCTCGACTCGCTGGCAGGTCCCGACGCCGACATCGCGGGCGACGTACTGAAGGGCGACGCCGAGATCGACCGGCTGGAGATGGAGGTGGAGGCGATGACCATCCGCCTGCTGGCCTTGCGCCAGCCGATGGCGAAGGACCTGCGCGAAATCGTCGCCGCCCTGAAGATCGCCTCCAACCTGGAACGGATGGGTGATTTCGCCGGGTCGGTCGCCAAGCGGGCGGTCACGCTGGCCACCCTGCCGGTGGCGCCGCCGGCCGCCTCCCTGGTCCGTCTGGGCCGGATGGTGCAGGCGATGATCGGCGACATGCGCCGCGCCTACACCGGTCAGGACGCTGACCTTGCCACCGCCGTCCGTGATCGTGACGGGGAGGTCGACGCCGCCTATACCGCGCTGTTCCGTGAGTTCCTGACCTACATGATGGAGTCGCCGGCGCAGATCACCGGCTGCACCCATCTGCTGTTCGCCGCCAAGTCGGTCGAGCGCATCGGCGACCACGCCACCAACGTGGCGGAGAACATCAGCTTCCTGGTCAAGGGCCGCCTGCCGTCCGACGAGCGCCACAAGGAGGACCTCAGCAGCTACGCCGTCGCCCCCTCTCTGGACGGAGCTTCACAGGAAGGCGCTTGACAGCCGGCCTGCCTCTGTGTTGCGGTTGCATCCATGAACATCTCCTTGCTCCTCCTGTCGCGGCATTGGTGGTGGCCCGTCTCCAACGGGCCGGCCCGGCGACGCGCGTGAGCGTGGATTGAGAAGACAAGGGCCGCCCGGTGCATCCGGAGCGGCCCTTTTTCCTGACCCGACCAGCGGGTCGTCCAGCGGAAGAACGGACAGGCAGGCGGAAGCACCGGGTGGCGTCACAGACAAGACGCCTGAACCGGAGCACCGCCGCCATGATCCCCTCCCATCTGTTCCTTGCCGATCCCGCCTTCCTCGATCCGCTGATCGCCATGACCGGCGGTGGGCTGGCTGTGCGCCGCACCGCCGAGCCGGTGGTCCCGGCCGAGTCGGTCGAGGCGCTGGTCACCGCCCTGGACGAGCGGCGCGGCCTGCTGCTGTCCGGCGGGGTCGAGGCGCCCGGCCGTTATCGCCGTCAGGCGCTGGGCTTCGTCGATCCGCCGCTGTCGGTCACCGCCCGCGGCCGCGGCGTGCGCATCGATGCGCTGAACCCGCGCGGCCGGCTCCTGCTGCCCGCGGTCGCCGCGGCGCTGGACGGGCATGAGGCGCTTGTCGGGTTGGAGGTCGCCGCCGGTCGCGTCACCGCCCTGGCGCGCCTCCCCGCCGGCCCCTTCGCCGAGGAGGAGCGCAGCCGCCAGCCTTCGGTCTTCAGCGTGTTGCGGGCGCTGATGGCGCTGTTCGCCTGCCCGGACGACCCGTTCCTCGGCCTTTATGGCGCCTTCGGCTATGATCTCGCCTTCCAGTTCGAGCCGATCCGCCGTCGGCTGGACCGTCCGGACGACCAGCGTGATCTGGTGCTGTATCTGCCCGACCGGCTTCTGGCGGTCGACCATGCCGCCGGTGTGGCGCGCCGCTTCGCCTATGAGTTCGTGGTGGATGGCGTTTCGACCGCGACCGTCTCCGGCGGCGGGCGGAGCCATCCCTACCGGCCCGATACCAACGCGGCGGCCGGGTGCGATCATGCCCCCGGCGAGTATCAGCGGGTGGTGCGGGCGGCGAAGGAGGCGTTCGACCGGGGCGACCTGTTCGAGGTGGTGCCCGGCCAGACCTTCGCCGAACCGTGCGCCGACAGCCCCGCCACCGTCTTCCGCCGCCTGCGTCTCGCCAACCCGGCGCCCTACGAGGCGCTGATCAACCTGGGCGACGGCGAGTTCCTGGTCGCCGCCAGTCCGGAGATGTATGTGCGCGTCGGCGGGCGGCGGGTGGAGACCTGTCCGATCTCCGGCACCGTCGCACGCGGGGCCGATGCGCTGGCCGACGCCTCGCGGATCCTGACCCTGCTGACCTCGGCCAAGGATGCGGCGGAGCTGACCATGTGCACCGACGTCGACCGCAACGACAAGGCGCGGGTGTGCGAGCCCGGTTCCGTCCGCGTCATCGGCCGGCGGATGATCGAGCTGTATTCCCGCCTGATCCACACCGTCGACCATGTGGAGGGGCGGCTGCGCGACGGATTCGACGCGCTGGACGCCTTCCTGACCCACAGCTGGGCGGTGACGGTGACCGGCGCGCCGAAGCGCTGGGCCATGCAGTTTCTCGAGGACAGCGAACGCTCGCCGCGCCGCTGGTATGGCGGGGCCTTCGGCCGCATCGGCTTCGACGGCGGGATGGACACCGGGCTGACGCTGCGCACCATCCGCATGAAGGACGGCGTCGCCTTCGTTCGCGCCGGCGCCACCCTGCTGTCAGACAGCGATCCGGATGCCGAGGACGCCGAATGCCGGCTGAAGGCGTCCGCTTTCCTCGACGCGGTGCGTGGCAGGGCCGGGGGGCCGCACCTCGCCATCGTCCCCGCCGCCATCCGGCGGAGCGGGGAGGGGCGGCGGGTGCTGCTGGTCGACCATGACGACAGCTTCGTCCACACGCTGGCCGATTATTTCCGCCAGACCGGCGCCAGTGTGACGACCTTACGCCACAGCCTGGCGCGCGAAGCCCTGCGCAGCGATCCGCCCGATCTGCTGGTGCTGTCGCCGGGACCGGGGAGACCGGCCGATTTCGACGTCGGCGGCAGCGTCCAGGCGGCGATGGATCTGGGTGTGCCGGTGTTCGGCGTCTGTCTGGGGTTGCAGGGCATGGCCGAGCATTTCGGTGCGGAGCTGGAGCGATTGCCGCAGCCGGTGCATGGCAAGGCGTCGGCCCTGCGGCACCAGAGCAGCGGATTGTTCGACGGGGTGCCGCAAGGGATGCGGGCCGGCCGCTATCATTCGCTGGTGGCGCGGCGCGACAGCCTGCCGCCGGAACTGCGGGTCACGGCGGAGACCGAGGAGGGGACGGTGATGGCGATCGAACACCGGACCCTTCCGCTGGCGGCGGTGCAGTTCCATCCCGAATCGATCCTGACGCTGGAGGGCGGTGCGCAGGGTGGTCACGGGCTGGCGCTGATCGCCAATGTCATGGAGAGGCTGGCCGGGCGGGCGGGGGCTGCGCCGGAACGCGAAGCGGCGGCCTGAGGGGCCGCCGCTTCGCAAGTCCGATGCTATGGGGAGTGGTGGGGGAAACCCCGTCACTCCACCATGCCCAGCGCTTCCTTGTAGAGTTCCAGGATGGCTTCCTGTTCCTGGCGGTCGGCCTTGTCCATCTTCCGCAGGCGGATGATCTGCCGGATGATCTTGGTATCGAAACCGGTGCCCTTCGCCTCGGCGTAGACCTCCTTGATGTCTTCCTGCAGACCGCGCTTCTCCTCTTCGAGACGCTCGATGCGCTCGACAAAGGACTTCAGGCGATCCGCCGCGATGCCGCCGACGTCGGACATGGCAAAACCTCAAACGATGGGGGTGTTCGGGAACGGGGCGGGACAATATCGGCGGGCGGCGGGAATGGCAAGCCGACGATGCGACGCGGGAATGCACGGCAGAGATCCGGCTGCGTCAACGCGTCGCGGCATCCGTTTGTCCAAGCGGGACCATCGCGGGATTTGAACGGCTTGTGGCCGATTTGTCTTTTTTCATGAAACAATCATACGATGGACCAACCTGGCCATTCCCTTTGTTGCGGTGCACCCTGTAGGCTGGTATTACCATCGATGGGTTCGGCTTCACAAAGTCACATAGATCCGGCATGTATGCGCGTCGTCTGTGCCGATAACCCATGGGGGATGCCGGGATCGGCGAATTTGAGGCAGGGGAGTTTTACATAATGAAAGTCGCCATTCCAAAGGAGCGACGTGCGGGCGAGCTTCGCGTGGCCGCCTCACCGGAAACGGTGAAGAAACTGAAGGGTTTGGGACTGGACGTGGTTGTGGAGAGCGGGGCCGGTCTCGGCTCCAGCCTTCCCGACGCGGCCTATGAGGCGGCGGGGGCCGTCATCGCCGCCGACGCCGCGGCGGCACTCGCCGATGCCGACATCGTGCTGAAGGTGCAGCGGCCATTGATCGCCGCGGAAGGTGGCGTGGACGAGCTGGCGCTGATCCGCAAGGGTGCCTTGCTGTTCGCCATCCTCAACCCTTACAACAGCCGCGACCATGTGAAGGCCTACGCCGATGCCGGCGTGAACGCCTTCGCCATGGAGTTCATGCCGCGCATCACCCGCGCCCAGGTCATGGACGTGCTGTCCTCCCAGGCCAACCTCGCAGGCTACAAGGCCGTCGTCGATGCGGCCGGCGAGTATGGCCGCGCCTTCCCGATGATGATGACCGCCGCCGGCACCGTGCCGCCGGCGAGGGCCTTCATCATGGGCGTCGGCGTCGCCGGTCTCCAGGCGATCGCCACCGCCAAGCGCCTCGGCGCCATCGTCTCGGCCACCGACGTGCGCCCGGCGGTGAAGGAGCAGGTGCAGTCGCTGGGCGGCAGCTTCGTCGCCGTCGAGAATGACGAGTTCAAGCAGGCGGAAACCGCCGGCGGCTACGCCAAGGAGATGTCCGACGACTACAAGCGCCAGCAGGCGGCGCTGGTGGCCGAGCACATCAAGAAGCAGGACATCGTCGTCACCACGGCGCTGATCCCCGGCCGCAAGGCGCCGATCCTGGTGACGGCGGAGCATGTGGCGTCGATGAAGCCGGGCTCGGTCATCGTCGATCTGGCGGTGGAGCAGGGCGGCAACGTCGAGGGCGCCAAGCTGGACGAGGTGGTGACCACGGCCAACGGCGTGAAGATCGTCGGCCATGCCAACTACGCCAGCCGCATCGCCGAGAGCGCCTCGCTCTTGTACGCCAAGAACCTGCTGGCGCTGCTGACGTCGCTGCACGGGAAAGAGACCGGTGTCGCCGTCAATTGGGACGACGAGATCGTCAAGGCCATCGCGCTGACCCGCGACGGCGCCGTCGTCCATCCCGCCTTCACCGGCTGACCGGGCGCCCGAGGAGACTTATCGCAATGGATCAGACCCAACTGTCCGCCCGTATCGCCGAGCTGAAGGCGAATCTCGTGGCGCTCGGCCAGCAGGCCGACCAGCTTGCCGCCCAGGTCGCCCATGCGGCGCAGCCCGCGGCCGAAGCCGCCGGCGGCCATGGCAGCTTCTTCGTCACCGGCCTGACGGTGCTCGTGCTCGCCTGCTTCGTGGGCTATTACGTCGTCTGGCGCGTGACCCCGGCCCTGCATTCGCCGCTGATGGCCGTCACCAACGCGGTGTCGTCGGTGATCATCGTCGGCGCCCTGGTCGCCGCCGGCCCGGCCGGGTTCGGCTTCTCCAAGCTCCTGGGCTTCCTCGCCGTCATCCTGGCCTCCGTCAACATCTTCGGCGGCTTCCTGGTGACCCAGCGCATGCTCTCCATGTTCAAGAAGAAGGGCAAGTAAGACCATGGAAACCGTGTCGGCCCTTCTCTATCTCGTCGCCTCCGTCTGCTTCATCATGGCGCTGCGCGGGCTGTCCAGCCCGGAGACCTCGCGCCAGGGCAACATCTACGGCATGGTCGGCATGACCATCGCCATCCTGACCACGCTGGCCTCTCCCATCGTCCAGTCCTATTGGATGATCGTGCTCGGCATCGCCATCGGCGGCGCCATCGGCTATGTCGTCGCCAAGAAGATCGAGATGACGGCGCTGCCCCAGCTGGTCGCCGCCTTCCACTCGCTGGTCGGTCTGGCCGCCGTCTTCGTGGCGCTCGCCGCCTTCTACTCGCCGGAGGCCTACGGCATCGGCCTGCCCGGCGCCATCGCCAAGGGCTCGCTGGTCGAGATGGCGCTGGGCACGGCGGTCGGCGCCATCACCTTCACCGGCTCCATCGTCGCCTTCGCCAAGCTCCAGGGCCTGGTCACCGGCAAGCCGCTGGTCTTCCCGATGCAGCATCCGCTCAACGCGGCGCTCGGCGTGCTGACCATCCTCCTGATCATCTGGCTGGTGCAGTCCAACTCGACCGCCGCCATGTGGCTGATCGTCCTGGTGGCGCTGGCGCTCGGCTTCCTGCTGATCCTGCCGATCGGCGGCGCCGACATGCCGGTCGTCATCTCGATGCTGAACAGCTATTCGGGCTGGGCGGCCTGCGGCATCGGCTTCACGTTGCAGAATAATCTGCTGATCATCACCGGCGCGCTGGTCGGGTCCTCGGGTGCGATCCTGTCCTACATCATGTGCAAGGGCATGAACCGCTCGATCTTCAACGTCATCCTCGGCGGCTTCGGTGGCGAGGCCGCCGCCGCCGGCGGTCCGGCCAAGGGGCCGCAGGGCTCGGTCAAGGCCGGCTCGGCCGAGGATGCCGCCTACATCATGAAGAACGCCCAGTCGGTGATCATCGTCCCCGGTTACGGCATGGCGGTGGCCCAGGCCCAGCACGCCCTGCGCGAGATGGCCGATGTGCTCAAGCATGAGGGTGTGGACGTGAAATACGCCATCCATCCGGTGGCGGGCCGCATGCCCGGTCACATGAACGTGCTGCTGGCCGAAGCCAACGTGCCTTACGACGAGGTGTTCGAACTGGAGGACATCAACCGCGACTTCGGCACGGCGGATGTGGCCTTCGTCATCGGCGCCAACGACGTGACCAACCCGGCGGCCAAGACCGATCCGGCCAGCCCGATCTATGGCATGCCGATCCTCGACGTGGAGAAGGCCAAGACGGTGTTCTTCATCAAGCGCGGCATGGCCGCCGGCTATGCCGGCGTCGAGAACGAGCTGTTCTTCCGTCCCAACACCATGATGCTGTTCGGCGACGCCAAGAAGGTCACCGAAGAGGTCGTCAAGGCGATGGAAGCGTAACGCAAAGCCATCTCTGGCTTTCCATCTGCGGTTTTCCATCTGTGGTTGACCGGATCGGGCGCGGGGGCCAAGCTCCCCGCGCTCGTTTCTTTTGGGCCGGACCGACGAGAGAGGATGCGCAAGCATGGCCGCCTACATCATCGCCGACGTGCGGGTGACCGACCCGGTCGCCTATGAGGTCTACAAGTCGCTGACCCCCGATGCTGTCGCCAGCAATGGCGGACGCTTTCTCAGCCGGGGTGGCGAGACGGCGGCGCTGGAGGGCGACTGGCAGCCCAACCGCATCGTCATCCTCGAATTCCCGGACATGGCCACCGCCAAGGCCTTCTACGACAGCCCTCAGTATCGCAAGGCGCGCGAGGCCCGGCGCGATGCGGCCGATTTCAAGATGATCGTGGTCGAGGGGCTGTAACGGTGCACTGGCGTTCGGCCCGGTCATCGATCACGGGCGCTGTTACCAACCGTTACACAGCGGCGTCCGCGGGACACACAGGCGCAACACGGGGCCGTTACCTCTGATCGTCACCGAGAGGGGCGGCTTCATCCCGCTCCTTACCGCCAAAAGACGGAAGACCGGCCATGAATGACGACGATCTCTCCGATCCGTTCGATTCGCAGCTTGCGTTGTGGACTCGCATCGCGGTGGCGATCCTGATGGTGGGCGTTTCGCTGTGCGGCGTTTCGCTCTACCTGCTTGCGGAGGTCTGAGGATGCACCGGCGGCCGCCGTTTTCCGCGACCCCAGCCATTAATAACTATATTATATTGTTAAATATTGAAATCACTTTCCCTGTTATGTGAAAATCTCTCTTCTCCATTCGCGCAACCGTGCTAAATAGCGTCGGAACCCCAGTCGAGGATGATCCGATGCTCCGCCTGACCCGTCGCTCCACCCTTGCCGCCCTGGTCGCCCTTGTGTCGGCCGCCGCTTCGACGATGACCGTCATGCCCGGCGCCGCGCAGGCCGCCGATCCGGTGAAGCTGGAGATCGGTTACATTCCGATCCTGGCGGCGTCGCCGCTGTTCATCATCGACGGGCAGGGCTGGGCCAAGGACGCCGGCATCACGCTGAAGCTGACCCGCTTCGAGTCCGGCCCGCACGCCATCCAGGCGATGGCCGCCGGCCAGATCGACCTGCTCTATGCCGGCGTCGCTCCGGTTCTGGTCGCCCGCACCAAGGGCGTCGACATCTCGGTCATCGCCAATTCGGCGGTCGAGGAGATGGTGGTGGCGGCGCGTGGTCCCTTCGCCAAGGCGGTGGGCACCACCCCGACCGCGGAGTCCTTCAGGAAATTCGCCGCCGATACCGGCCGCAAGGCCAAGATCGGCACCCAGCCGCCGGGCTCCGTCCCCGACACGGTGCTGAAGCACTGGCTGTTCAAGGTGGTGAAGGTCGATCCCGCCGACGTCGAGCTGGTGCCGATGGGGATCGAGAAGACGCAGCAGGCCCTGCTGGCCGGCGCGCTCGACGCCGCCACCATCCGCGAGCCGACGGTGACCGTCACCCAGCAGATGGACCCGAACGTCGCCCTGCTCGCCACCGGCGCCCAGATGTTCCCCGACCAGCCCGGCACCGTCGTCGCCGCCCGCGCCGAGGTGCTGAAGAAGAATCCCGAGGCCATCAAGGCGCTGGTCAAGGCCCATATCCGCGCGGTCGAGCTGATCGCCCAGGATCCGGCCGGCTCGGCCAAGATCGTGAACAATTATCTGGGAAAGGGCCTGATGGAGCCGGCGACCCTGGAGGCCGCCTTCAAGGGGCCGGGGTCGAAGTTCGTCGCCGATCCGCACAAGGTCGTCCCGGCGGTCGAGCGGATGATGGCCTACACCAAGGAGATCGGCTCGGCCAGCGAGACCGTTCCGGTGGCCGAGGCCTTCGATTTCAGCTTCTACGACGCCGCCGCCAAGTGACGCGGCCGGGCCCGGGGACATCGACAAGCCGATGAAGACCACTCACAAGATCGCCCTGTCGGCGCTGGGCGTCGTCGTCTTCCTGCTGGCGTGGGAGGCGGTGGCGCGCAGCGGCGTGGTGCCGGCCCGGCTGCTGCCGTCGCCGAGCGCCGTGCCCGCCGCCTTCTTTACCGAGTTCAACAGCGGCACCTGGCAAGCCATGGTGCTGGCCAGCCTGTCGCATTACCTGGTCGGGCTGTCGCTCGGCACCTTCCTCGGCGTGTCCTTCGGCACGGCGGCGGCGCTGTGGATCAAATGGGACGCCTTCCAGGCCTGGGTCGTGCGCATGCTGCGCCCGATCCCGGCCATCGCCTGGATCCCCTTCGCCATCATCTGGTTCGGCGTCAGCGAGGGGGCCGCGTCCTTCCTGATCGCGCTGACGGTGTTCTGGATCAACTATTACGCCAGCTACGCCGCCGTGCGCGGCGTCGACAAGGACCTGATCGAGCTGGGTTACGCCTTCGGCCAGGGTGGGCTGGTCCCGCGCCTGTTCAAGATCATCCTGCCGGGCGCCCTGCCGGGCATCCTGTCGGGCCTGCGCGCCGGGCTGGGACAGGGCTGGATGACGGTGGTCGCCGCCGAGCTGTTCGGCATCTCCGGCCTCGGCATGCGGATGATGGAGGCGTCCGGCCTGCTGGCGACGCACATCGTCGTGCTCTACATGGTCACCATCGCGCTGCTCTATGGCGTGTCGGATTTCCTGTTCATGCAAGTCCAGTCGCGGGTGCTGTCATGGCAGCGGTGAGCCTCTCCCAAACGTCGAACGGCTCGGTCATCGATCTGGAGGGCGTGTCGATCGGCTATGGCAGCGAGGCGCCGCCGGTCCTGGTCGACGTCACCCTGTCGATCGAGCGCGGCAGCTTCGTCGCCATCGTCGGCCCGTCCGGCGTCGGCAAGTCGACTTTGCTGCGCGTCGTCGCCGGCCTGCACGATGCCCGCAGCGGCGGCGTCACCATCCATCAGGACCAGCGCCCCGGCCATCGCCCGGTCGGGCTGGTGTTCCAGGATTCCCGCCTGCTGCCCTGGCGCCGGGTGATCCGCAACGTCGAGTTCGGGCTGGAGGGACTGCCGGTCGGCCGCGACGAGCGCCGCCGCCGGGCGGAGGCGGCGCTGAAGCTGGTCCGGCTCGACGGCTATGCCCGCCGCTGGCCCTATGAGCTGTCGGGGGGCCAGCGCCAGCGCATCGGCATCGCCCGCGCCATGGCGGTGGACCCGGACATCCTGCTGATGGACGAGCCCTTCGGCGCGCTCGACGCCATCACCCGCCACAATTTGCAGGACGAGCTTCGCCGCATCCACCAGGAGACCGGCAAGACCGTGCTGTTCGTCACCCATGACCTGGAGGAGGCGGTGCATCTGGCCGACCGCATCATCGTGCTGGGCGGCAGCCCGGCCCGCGTGGTGCGCGACGTGCCCAACAGCGCCGGCCGGGACGGGGCGGTGTTCCGCGATCAGGTGGAGCAGCTGCGGCTGGAGATCGCCGACAATTACAGCATCTGAGAGGTGGGGGTTTACCCCACCTCCACCATCAGGCTGGTCGGATAGCCGGCGTCCTTCATCCGGGCGATCAGCGTTTCGACATGGGTCTGGTTGCGGGTTTCGAGAACCACGTCGACCTCCGCCATCTTCACCGGCACATTGTGGAACAGGCGCTGGTGGTGGACCTCGACGATGTTGGCGCCGGCCTCGCCCAGCAGGCGGGTGACGCGGGCCAAGGCGCCGGGGGCATCGGTGATGCCGATGCGAAGGCGGACGATCCGCCCCTCATGGACCAGACCGCGCATCAGCACCTGGGCCATGATGCGGGAATCGATGTTTCCGCCCGACAGCAGGATGCCGACCTTGCGGCCGCGATAACGCTCCGGATCCTCCAGCACGGCGGCGAGCGAAGCGGCCCCGGCCCCCTCGGCCACCTGCTTCTGCACGGTGGCGAGGCGGTAGATCGCCTCCTCCAGCCGGGCCTCCCCCACCTCGACGACATCGTCGACAAGGTCGCGGATGATCGGCAGGGTCAGGGCGCCGGGCGCCTTCACCGCGATGCCTTCCGCCACCGTCGCGCCGCCGCAGGTGATCGGCCGCCCGGCCAGCGCCTGACGCACCGCCGGATAGAGGCTGCACTGTACCCCGATGATCTCCAGCTCCGGCCGCAGCACCTTGGCCGCCGTCGCCATGCCGGCGATCAGCCCGCCGCCGCCGATGGGAATCACCAGAAGGTCGAGATCGGGCACATCCTCCAGCAGCTCCAGCGCCGCGGTGCCCTGGCCGGCGGCGACCAGCGGGTCGTCATAGGGATGGACGAAGGTCAGCCCGTCGCGCGCCGCCAGATCATGGGCGAAGGCGGCGGCCTCGCTCAGCGTCTCGCCATGCAGTTCGACGGTGGCGCCGAGATTTTCCGTCCGCTCCACCTTGGTGAAGGGCGTGAAGGCCGGCATGACGATGGTCGAGCGGATGCCGAGCCGGGTGGCATGGCAGGCCACCGCCTGGGCGTGGTTTCCCGCCGACATGGCGATGACGCCGGCGCGCCGCTCCGCCTCGCCCAGCGACAGCAGCTTGTTCAGCGCGCCGCGCTCCTTGAAGGAACTGGTGGCGTGCAAATTCTCCAGCTTCACATGCAGCCGGCATCCCGCCATGTCCCCAAGGCGGGGCGCCGGAACCGTGGGCGTTCGGGGCAGATGCCCCGCGATGCGCGCCGCCGCGGCGCGCACGTCCTCCAGAGTTATGGTCATTTGGTATTCGTCCCGGTGTCGCGTGGTGTGAGTGTCAGCACCTCCGCCCCTGCCGAGACCAACCTGCCACGGTCACCGGCCAGACGCAACGAACCGCCGTCTCGCCACATCTCCACCAGATCGCCCCAATGGCGGGACCAGATGTTGCCGGACTGGCCGGTGGCGATGACGAAGCGGGAATTGTCCAGGTCGGCCAGATCATAGACGGCGCGGAATCCGGCGCCCTGGACATGGCGGAACGGGTTCTCCGGGTCGCGCAGCGTGGTCGATCCGCGGTTGACGGTGAAGAAGTCGCCGTCCGTTTCGACCGACAGGTCGGCCCTGCCGCCGATCAGCGGCAGGCGGCTCAACATTCGATGGACCAGCGCGACCTTGTGGTCGTCGCCCCAACGCCAGCTCTTCGGGTTGGAGCCGTGGCGCTCCGCCAGCATCTTGACCGCCGTTTCCAGCGATCGCCCGACCATGTCGGCGCAGCTTTCCTTCTGCGGCGTGGTGATGTCGTCGCACCAGTCCGGCCGCTCGTTCAGGACATGGCGCAGGGCGTCCGGCCGCAGCTCCCAATAGGAGGCGAAGTCGGGACCCAGCTCGTCGGCGAAAACGGCGCGCACCAGCTCGCGCAGCCACATGTCGAAGATCAGCGGTTCCGGCCGGTTGCGGTCCATCCGGCCGTCCCAGCCGCGCAGCAGCGCCGCCGCATCGCTGGCGAGGCCGGGCGGCGTCGGGTATTTCAGCAATTCCGGCAGGAAGTCGCGGGCGGGCAGGGAGACGATGTCCATCTGCTGGCGCGCGACATCCTCGACCGAATGGCGCCCGGTTCCCAGCATCTCGACGATGCGCTTGGCGCGGGACGGATCCGGCCATTCGGTGGCGAGGCGATAGGGATAGTCGCGCCCGACCACCGCGTTGTTGGCGTTGACGAACTGCCCGGACGGCGGGTTCACCGCCTGCGGCAGGGCGTAATAGGGCAGGAATCCGGTCCAGTCATACTCGCCGGTCCATCCCGGCGCCGGCACGCGCCCGTCCCCCTTGCGGCGGATCGGCACCCGGCCGGCACTGATGAAGCCGATCTCTCCCGTCCCGTCGGCATAGACGATGTTCTGCTGCGGGGCGACATGCAGGCGCAGCGCGTCGCGCACCTCCTCCGCCGAGCCGGCATGGTTCAGGCGATAGAGCGCCTCGGCGCTGGTGTCGTCATCCGACAGGCCGGGGAAGGAGAGCGCCAGCACCGGCGCGGCGGCGTTCCCATTGGTGTTACCGGCGGCGTTTCCGGCGGCCGGCGCGGCGTCGAGGTCGGAGATGACCGGGCCGTGCCGGGTGCCGCGCACCGTCAGCGTCTGCGAGGGCTCCCCGGCGACGGCGATGGTCTCGGCACGGGTCTCGAAGGGCTTGCTGCCGTCGGGGGTCTGGTAGCGGGTCGGGTCCCGCGGATCCGGCTTTTCGACGAACAGATCCTGGGTGTCGCTGTGGGTGGTGGTGAAGCCCCAGGCGACCTTGCCATTGTGCCCGAGGATGGTCAGCGGCACGCCCGGCACGGTGGCGCCGGTGACGGTGAAGCCGGGCGTCACGATGCGGGCGAGATACCAGAGGATCGGCGCCTCCAGCCCCAGATGCGGGTCGTTGGCGAGGATCGGCTTGCCGGTGGTGGTGCGTCCACCCGACAGGACCCATTCGTTGGACGCGGTGTCGAAGCCCATCTGCGGCAGGGCCGCCAGGGTACGGCGCACCGTATCCCGCAGATCCATGCTGCGCAGGTCGCTCGACAGCGTCGCCGGGGAGCCGGGGACGTCGGGCGGGAACAGGTCGTCGACCTGTTGCGGCGACAGCCGCTCCAGCAGGCGGGAGCGGAACAGTTCGTCACGGTAGTTGGCGGACAGTTGCAGCGCCATCAGCTTGGCCCAGACCAGGCTGTCGGCGATGGTCCAGGGTTCCGGCGTGTGGCGCAGCAGCTGGAATTCGATCGGCAACGCCTCCGAACGCGTGGCGAGATAGGCGTTGACGCCCTCGGCATAGGCGTCGAAGGCGGCGCGGGCCTCCGGCGACAGGGTGGCGGCCATCGCCTCGGCCGCGCGTCGGATGCCCAGCGTGCGCATCAGCCGGTCGGTGCGCAGGGCGAAGTCGCCGTATTTGGTGCCGATCAGCTCGGCCAGCCGGCCGGCGCCGGCCCGGCGCATCGTCTCCATCTGCCACAGCCGGTCCTGGGCATGGGCGTAGCCCAGCGCGCGATAGGCGTCGCGTTCGGTCGCGGCGAAGATGTGGACCACGCCCTGCTTGTCGCGGATGACCTCCGCCGGGGCGCCGCCGCCCGGAATGGCGATGCTGCCGCTGGTCTGCGGCTGCTGCGCCCGCATCCACAGATAGGCGCCGAACAGCGCCACCGGGGGAAGCAGCACCAGCGCGCCGGCGGCGGCCGCGACCTTGCCCCAGCGCCCGCGCGGCGGACGGAGGCGCGGCAAACGGAAACCTGGACTCCGGAGCAGTCCCTGCGGCGGGGACGCATGGGGCGGAACCTGCGGGGGCGGGTAGGGATGGGGCTGCTGGGGCTGCTGCTGCGGATAGGCGGCTCCCGGATAAGCCGCGCCCGGATGGCCCGGATAGGGCGGGGCGGCGGATGGGGGAGCGGGGGGCAGCGGGCGGGACAGCGCACGCGCCAGGGCGGCGCGGAGATGGAAGGCGCAGGTCTCGCCGGCGCGGATCAGGGAACGGCGCAACATCACGATCCGTGGACAGAAAGGGGGGCGGCGACGGGCGGGGGCCGCCGGGGGCTCGTTCGGGTGGCGGATGCTAGTCTTCCAGCCGCCGGCCCGTCCAGGGGCGCGTCGGGGGAGACGGACGCTTTTTCATGCCCCCGCCAAAGGCCGGAGCGGAGGAAATCCGCCTTTTCCCGTCCCGCTATGCCGCCGTGTTCAGAATCTCGCGCAGCATCGGGGCGGAAACCGGCTTGTGGACCAGGCGGTGGCCGCTGCGCTGCACCTCGGCGATGCGGGCGGGGTCGGTGTCGCCGGTCAGCACCACGGCCGGGACGCGCACGCCACAGACGCCGTAGATGTCGCGGATCGCCTCCACCCCCGTCCGGCCTTCGCGCAGGCGATAATCGGCGACGATCATCGCCGGCTGGCGGCCGAGATTCAGCAAGGAGGCGATCGCCTCGTCGGCCGATACCGCGGCGACCACCTCGTATCCCCATTCCTCCAGCATCGCCCGCATGCTGAGCAGGATGATGGTGTCGTCGTCGACGACCACGATCAGCCCCTTGGTGTCCGGCAGCTCGGCCGGGCAGCGCGCCGGCTTCGGGACCGGGCGCGGCACCGCCACCGGCAGGTCGAGGAAGAAGCCGCTGCCCCGGCCGGGGGTCGAGCGCACGGTCACCCCATGCTCCAGCAGGCGGGCCAGCCGCCGGACGATGGCGAGGCCGAGGCCGAGGCCCTTGCGCCGGTCGCGTTCCGGATTGGCGAGCTGGGTGAACTCCAGGAAGATGTCCTGCGTCTTGTCGGCGGGAATGCCGATGCCCTGGTCCAGCACGGCCAGCCGCAGCCCGTCCGCCCGATGCAGGCAGCCGACCAGGATATCGCCGCGCTCGGTGTAGCGGATGGCGTTCTCGATCAGGTTGCGCAGGATGCGCTCCAGCAGGGCGGGATCGCTGCGGGTCCAGGCGGAGGTCGCGACATGGCGCAGCGCCAGACCCGATTCGGCCGCCCGGTTGCGGTATTCCTCCGCCAGCCGGTCGAGCAGGGGGCCGAGCGCGAAGTCGGTGACGCTGGGTTTCACCACGCCGGCATCCAGCCGCGAGACGTCCAGCAGGCTGTCCAGCATCACCCGCAGGCCGTTCAGCGAGTCGGTCATGCTGGCCAGCAGCGGGGCGGTCGGATGGTTCTCCAGCTTGTCGGATAAGGCGTGGGCGAAGAAGAACAGCGATTGCAGCGGCTGGCGCAGGTCGTGGCTGGCGGCGGCGAGAAATTTGGTTTTGGCCCGATCGGCGCGCAGGGCGTCGTCGCGGGCCTGCAAGGCTTCGATCCGCGCCGCCTCCGCCTCGTCGCGGGCGCGCAGGATCGCTTCCTCCGCCGCCTTGCGGGCGGTGATGTCGCGCATGATGCCGGTATACATGCGCCGCTTGCCGACATGCCATTCGCCGACCGACAGGTCGAGCGGGAAGGTGGAGCCGTCCTTGCGCAGCCCCTCCACCTCACGGCCGATCCCGACGATCCGCCGCTCCCCCGTCCGGTGGTAGCGGTCGAGATAGCCGTCATGGGCGCCGCGGTAAGGCTCCGGCATCAGCATGCTGACATTGCGTCCGATCACCTCGTCCGCCCGGTAGCCGAAGGTCTTCTCCGCGGCATGGTTGAAGGATTCGACGATCCCATGGTCGTTGATCAGGACGATGGGATCGACCGCCGTGTCGACGATGGCGCGATAGCGCGCCTCCTGCTCCGCCGATTGTTCGGCCTGCTGCCGACGGTCGAGCAGCGACGACAGCATCGCCAGCGACAGCAGAAGCAGCGCCCCCGCCCCCGTCATGATCGCCAGCAGGGAGGAGGACAGGGCGATGCCGTGGCTGGAACCGGAGGCCGGCATGACCCGATCGGCGTTGGCGCCATCGAAGGTCAGCGCGCCCAACTGCGTCACCGGCTCCATCCCGGCCGCGGCCATGCCGGTGTAATGCATGGTCACCACGCCCAGCCCGAGCAGCACGGCGCCGGCGGCGCGCTGCAACGGCCGCCGGGTCCGGAAGGCCAGCCACAAGGCCACGACCGAGGCGATGATGGCGATGGCGACCGATGCGGCGACCAGGCCGATGTCATAGGACAGTTCCATGTCCATGCGCATGCCCGCCATTCCCACATAATGCATGCTAACGATGCCGAGCCCGGTCAGGGTTCCCGCGATGGTCAATGTGAAGCGGCGTGGCCGGTTACGGGCCACCGCGAACAGCCCGGCGCCGGAAACGGCGACGGCCAGAAGGAAGGACAGGGCGGTCAGGCCGGCATCGTATCCGATGGGCATGTCGCTGCGATAGGCCAGCATTCCAATGAAATGCATCGACCATATTCCGGCCCCCAGGGCAAGAGCCGCGCTGGCCAGCCGCTTGTTGTCGCTCCGGTCTCCGTTTCGGCGGTCAGCGCTCCGGCCGCTGGCGGGCCGGCCGGATCCGAAGGCCATGCCGCCGCCGCCACGGGCGTGATGGGCGAGATCCAGCGCCACGTAACCGCCGAACACGGCGACGACATAGGATAGCGCGACAAGAAGGGGGTCGTAATGGCCAGGCACGGTGGGTTTTGCTGTTGTGTGGGAACGCTTGTGAAGGAGCGGAGGCGGTCGGCGTATGTACAGGGACAATTTGGGTGAAGGTGCCAGCCCCTTCCCCCGGACGAAAGGCTCGCCTTCGTGGTAGACAGGGACCTAGGCCGTAGGTCGGACTATTTCCAATGAACAGCTCTCCCTCATCCGGGAACCGGAACGCTTCCCCCTCCCCCGATCGGCGGGGGTCGCCGACGCGGCTCCTGTCGCGTCTGTTGCGTCCGGTGGCCACTGGTCTCGCCGTCGGCTACTTCCTTCTGGACGCGCTGGCCTATTGGGTGGTGCGGCCTCTGGTCCGCCGCGTCGCCGGGCTGCCGCTGTTCGCCCGGATCGGCCGGTGGGTGGCGGGACTGGGGCCGTACCCGTCGCTGATCCTCCTCCTGGTACCGCTGGCCCTGCTGGAGCCGGCGAAACCGGTCGGCGCCTGGCTGTTCGCCACCGGCCGCCCGCTGGCCGGCGCCGCCGTGATCGCCGGGGCGGAGCTGATCAAGATCACCCTGGTGGAACGGCTGTTCCATGTCGCCAAGCCCAAGCTGCTGAGCATCGGCTGGTTCGCCTGGGGCTACGCGCGGGTGACGGCCTGGCTCGCCTGGGTGAAGGAGACCCCCCCGGTTCGCGCCGCCAGTCGTCTGGTCCATGGACTGCGCGGCATCGGGCGCCGCGTCGGCCGGCGCCTTTCCATCATGATGGGACGTGGCGCCAAGCGATGAATGGCGGAGGGCGCGCTCAGCCCAGCACCGCCAGGAGCAGAGCTCCGGCGATCAGCAGGACGCAGGAGCGCCGGTAGAGAGCCAGCGCCCGGCCGATGTCGTCCGGGGTGGCCGCGGTGCGGCCGGCGCCAAGCCAGACATCCTCGATGCGCGTCTTTCCATAGACCCGCGGCCCGCCCAGCCGAAGATCCAGCGCGCCGGCCATCGCCGCCTCCGGCCAGCCGGCATTGGGGGAGCGGTGGCGGTGGGCGTCCTGCCGGACCGACGCCCAGGCCTGCCGGGCGTCGGCCCCGCCCGTCATCCAGGCCGCCGCCACCAGCAGCAGGGCGGTCAGGCGCGATCCCGGCAGGTTGACCAGATCATCCAGCCGCGCCGCCGCCCAGCCGAAGGCCTCGTGCCGTGGGGTGCGGTGACCGATCATGCTGTCCGCCGTGTTGATCGCCTTGTAAAGCGCCAGACCGGGCAGCCCGCCGACCAGCAGCCAGAAGGCGGGGGCGACCACCCCGTCCGAAAAATTCTCGGCCAGGCTTTCGATGGCGGCGCGGGCGACGGCGGGTTCGTCGAGCGTCGCCGGGTTCCGGCCGACGATCATCGACACCGCCTTGCGGGCGCCCTCCAGCCCGCCGCTGCGGAAGCCCTTCGCCACCGCCGCCACATGGTCGTGCAGGCTGCGCTGGGCCAGCAGGGTGGACGCCAAGGCGGCCTCGATCAGCCAGCCGAAGGGCAGCAGCCGGCAGGCCGAGGCCACCGCCGTGGCGATCCCGCCCACCGTCAGCAAAAGCACCAGCACCGCCAGCACGCCGAACGCCTTGCGCTGGCCGAACCCGTCCGTCTCATGGTTGAGTGCGCCATCGAGCCGGGCGATAAGCGCGCCGATCCACACCACCGGGTGGCGGATGCGGGTATAGAGTGGGTCCGGATATCCCGCCAGCGCCTCGATGATGAGGGCGGCGGCGAGCAGGAAGGGATGCGGCGGCACGGATGGAGCGTTCCAGGCGATGGGACGGCCTGCCGGCCGCGCGATGGTGGAAAGGACGAGGCGCGATCATGGCCGAAGACAGCCCGGCGACCAAGCCGCGCGTGACGGAGTTGCGGAAGACGGGGCAGGGGCGGGGACTGGACGAGGGGCGGGAGACCGGCCGATCCATTCCGCATGGCGGCGATCTGGACGGCGCCCGGGTGGCCTTCCCCTGCGCCCCGGAACCGTGGATCGACCTGTCCACCGGGATCAACCCCTGGTCCTATCCCTTGCCGCCGGTCTCCCAGGACGCCTGGAACCGCCTGCCCGGTCGGGGAGAGGAGCTGGCCCTGCGCCGGGCCGCCGCTGCGTGTTACGGGGCGCCCTCGGCCGATCTGGTCGCCGCCGCATCGGGATCGCAGGCGCTGATCCAGTTGCTGCCACGTTTGCGGGCGCCCGGCCGCGTCGCCGTTCTCGGGCCGACCTATGCCGAGCATGCCCGTTGCTGGGCGCTGTCCGGCCATGATGTCCGGCTGGCGGCGGAGGTGGATGCGGCGGCGGACGTGCTGGTCGTCGTCAACCCGAACAATCCCGATGGCCGGCTGCTGCCCGCCGAGCTGTTGCTGACGCTCGCCGAGAGCCAGGCGGCGCGGGACGGCTGGCTGGTGGTCGACGAGGCGTTCGCCGACATGCGGCCGGAGGACAGCGTCGCCGCCCATGCCGGCCGTCCGGGATTGGTCATCCTGCGCTCCTTCGGCAAATTCTTCGGTCTGGCCGGGCTTCGTCTCGGCATCGCGTTGGCGCCGGCCGGGTTGGCGGTGGCGTTGCGGGAGGCCATCGGACCCTGGGCGGTTTCAGGGCCTGGACTGTCCATCGCGACGGCGGCACTGGGTGATGATGGCTGGATCGGGGCGATGCGCCGCCGGCTGGCGGTCGCGGCGGCGGATCTGGACCGTCTGCTGGCCGGGGCCGGGCTGCGGGTGTGCGGCGGCACCGACCTGTTCCGCCTGGTCGAGGATGCGCGGGCGCCCGCGCTCCATCAAGCCCTGGGCGAGGCCGGGATCCTGGTGCGCCGGTTCGAACAGCGGCCGGACTGGCTGCGGTTCGGGTTGCCGGGGACTGACGAGGCATGGCGGCGCCTGGCCATCGCGTTGGAGCATCCCGGCGCCTGGAGGATGCAACCGGACAAAAGGTCCGCTTCTTGAACAATCGTCAAAAATCTTATACACTCAACCCTTTCTAGAACCATGGCTGTCTTGCTTCGACCTTGTCGGAAATTGCCGGTGTTGCGGGGACATAAAATTCCATGGAACACTTTCCGCCCCGCCGGCTCCCGTCGGCGTGGCCATGATCCCGGGCTGTGGTGTGCATGACGTGAGCGATTCCGCATTTCCGGCGTTCGACCGTCTGCCGGTCGGTGTGTGTGTCGCTACGGCATCGGGGATCATCCACTATGCCAATCCGGCAATGTATGCCCTGCTCGGTTGCGCCACCGACGATTTGCCGGGGCGGAGTCTCTGCGAGTTCGCGCTTGATGTGTGCGGTGAAGGCAAGACGGCGGATGGTCCGGCGCGGGCTTGCCGCCTGTTGCGCAACGATGGCTCCAGCCGTTGGGTGACGGTGGCGCGGACGCCATGGGAAACGCGGTCGGACCTTGAAGACGGTATGCTGCAACTGCTGACGGTGACCGACGTCGGGTCGGTCCATCGTCAAGCTCCCGACCCGGATGATACCGATGCCGGGAACGGTCACGCCGGCGGCTCCGTGGAGGCCGTCATGGCGCGTCATGAAATGCCGGTGGTCGATGCCCTGCTGGAGGCGTCGCCGGTGCCGTTGTTCGTCAAGGATGCCGCTGGACACTATGTCGCGGTCAACCGGGCCTTCGCCCGCCTGACCGGCATCGGTCCCGACGAGATGCTGCGGCGGAACAGCTTCGCGATCAGCGTTCCGGAGATCGCCAGGGAACATGTCGGCCGCGACCGCGAGTTGATGGAGCGCGACGGCAGCGTCCAGTACGAAGCGCCGATCTGCACCGCCGAAGGGGCGATGCGGCTGCTGAACCTGACCAAGACCGCCTTCCGCGACGAGACCGGCAAGCCGGCGGGCATCGTCGGCGCCATCCATCAGCTGACCGAGTCGCGTCCGAACGAGGAGCGGCTGGAGGCGATCCTCGAACAGAGCCCCGTCGGCGTTTCGGTGTCCCGCCGCGATGACGGCCGGATCATCTTCGTCAACACGCGCTTTTCCGAGCTGATCGGTCTGCCGCGCGAGAAGCTGATCGGCAGCCGCGCCCGTGACTATTACCTGGACAGCAACCAGCATCATCGCGTGCTGGAGCGGTTGCGCGGCGGCGGCGGTGTCACGAACATGGAGGTCCAGTTCAAGCGGGCGGATGGATCGCCATTCTGGACGCTGTTCACGGTGAATCAGGCGGTGATCCAGGGTGTGGCGGTCAATCTGGCCTGGATCTACGATTATACCGAACGCCGCAGCATGGAGGAGGCGTTGCGCGACATGGCGTCGCGCGATCCGCTGACCGGCATCTACAATCGGCGGTCCTTCATGGAGATGGCGCGCTCCCAGCTCGCCCGCGCCCACCGCTTCCACGAGCCGCTGTCCGTCTTCGTCCTCGACGTCGATCACTTCAAACGCATCAACGACACCTTCGGCCATGCCACCGGCGACGATGCGCTGCGGATGGTGGCGGCGGGCTGCCAGGCGATCCTGAGGGAATACGACATTCTCGGCCGGCTGGGCGGAGAGGAGTTCGTGGTGGTTCTGCCCGGTGCGACCGCGGATGAGAGCCGGGTGGTGGCCGAGCGGGTCCGCCGCCATCTGGCCCGCATGCCGATCGAGGCGCCGGACGGCACATTCCGCCTGACCGTCAGCATCGGCATCGCCGGACTGGAGGGCGCCACCGACACGCTGGAGCGGGCGATCCACCGTGCCGATCTCGCGCTTTACCGCGCGAAGCATCTCGGCCGCAACCGGGTCACGGTGTTCGAAGCGGGAATGTGATCCGCGCAACAGGGAGCGCCCGTCGGCGAATAGCCGTCAGCGAGCCGCCATCAGCCGGCCAGCGTGTCCGCCTTGCGGTCCAGGTCTATGACGCCGACCACCTGATTGCCGCTGCCCACGAAGCTCAGCTCATCGAATCCGACCATGCGGGCCAGCGCGATGCCGCGGCCATGTGTGGCATCCGATCGCGAGGCGTCGACCGACAGATAGCGGCCGAAGTCGAACCCCGCCCCCATGTCGGTGATGGTGAAGACCACGCGGCTGCCGCTGCGCTCCACATGCAAGGTGGCGTATTTGTCGCGATGCTCGGCCGATGCCAGCCGCGCTTCGATCTCGCGCGCCAGCATGCCGCTTGCCTTCAGCCGGCCTTTCGTCTCGAACCCGATGCCGAGATTGCCGTGCTCCACCGCATTGACCAGGATTTCCGAGAGGCCGAAGGTCAGGCTTTGGGTGGCGGTGGCGATCGACGACAGGGTGATGGCGAGATTCTGCGCTTCCTGCGGGGTGCGGAAGTGGAAGCGCCCTTCGCGCAACAGACCGATGGCGTCGGAGCGGGATCGCAGGTCACCCTGAAGGCTTTTGAGTCGCCCGACCGTCTCCTCGGCCGCGCGGACGACCGAGCGGAGCAGGGCGCCGTCATAAGGTTTGATCAGGTAATAGAACACGCCGGCGCGGATGGCCGCCGCGATGTCGGCACAGCTGTCCGAGACGGTCTGGACGATGACGGGGATGCTCGCCAGCGCCGGATCCTGCTTCATCCACTCATAGAGTTCCAGCCCATCGCCATCGGCAAGCCGCCGGTCGAGCAGGACCACATCGATCGCCGGTCCCTCAGTCGACAGGATTTCCCGCGCCTGTGCCTTGGTTCCGGCCTCCAGGGTCCGATAGCCGATGCGGGAAAGATAGCCGGCGACGATGGCACGGGTCATTTCCTCGTCATCGACGACCAGAGCGGTGACGGCGTCGGCCATGGTCGGCGTGTGCTCCAATGGTTCGGGGCTTTGGGGGTCGGGGCTTTGGGGTGAGGGCTTGGGATCCGATGATCCATGGCATTTTACTGAAGCCGGCACCAATGCACAATCACCGGCGGCGTTGCGGTGCAATATTACCAGTCGACCGATGGTCCGGTCGATGCCCCGCCTTCCGATCAGCCGGCGGTCGCCTCCGGCCTGGCCATGGCCAGCCTTGCGGCCGACAGCTCGTCCGCAACCCGCTCGCCCGCGGTGGCCGTCAGCGCCTCTTGGTCGCCGCGGCGGGCGGCGGCGACGAGGTGATCGGCGCCGGCGGCCAGCCGGTCGAAGCCGACATTCGCCGCCGAGCCTTTCAGGATATGGGCCTCCCGCTCGATGCCGGTGCTGTCGCCGCGCGCGATCGCGGCCCGCAGCCGGTCGAGATGCCGCGCGCTGTCGCCGAAGAAGGTGTTGAGCAGCACCGCGAATCCCTCCGCGCCGAGGGCGTCGCGCAACTCCTCGATCTTTTCCGCGTTGATGATGGCTGGTTCCGCCGCTTCCGCGGGGGGCGATGGAGAGGCCGTCCGCCCGGTGGCGTCGGCGGGAGTGTCCGCCACGGGAGGAACGAAGCGGGCGATGGCGTCCAGCAGTTTGCGGGCGTTGATTGGCTTGGACAGATAATCGTCCATGCCGGCTTCCAGACAGATGGTGGCATCGCCCTGCATGGCGTTGGCGGTCAAGGCGATGATGGGGATGCGCGCCACCCGCCCCGACAACCCGCGGATCCGGCGTGTCGCCATCAACCCATCCATTACCGGCATCTGGACGTCCATCAGAACGAGGTCATAAGGACGGGCGGTCACCGCCTCCACCGCCTCCTCGCCGTTGGACACCGCCTCGGCGTTGAGGCCGGCGCGGCGCAGCAGCGCCAGCGTCAACTGCTGGTTGACCGGATTATCCTCCGCCACCAGCACCCTGGCGCGGGGTTTCGCCTCGGGCTGCCGGGCCGGCGCGGTGCCGGCCACCGGATTGGCCACCGGATTGGCCACCGGATCGGATTGCGTGATCGCGAAGCGGGCGGGAAGGCGAAGGATGCCGGCGGCGGAGTTTTCATCGCCTGAACCGGGATCCCGCCGGGGCGGCATTGAAAGCTCCCCTTGTGGCGCTTCCGGCTGGGGTTCCAGCAGGCGGGCAAGGCACTGGCACAGGGTGCTGAAGCGGATCGGCTTCGGCAGGTGGGTGTCCACCGGCGCCCAATCCCGCTGCCGCCCCTCCAGCCTCTGCGACGAGGCGAGCGCCAGCCGCATGCCGGCCAGTTCCGGTATGGCGCGGATGCGCCGGGCCACCTCCGGTCCGGTCAGGCCCGGCATGCGGTGGTCCAGGATCGCCGCGTCGAAGGGCGTTCCGCCGCGGGCGGCGGCAAGCAGAAGCTCCAGCGCCGTCTCGCCATTCTCCGCCGCATCGGTGACGATGCCGAAGCCGTCGAGTTGCCGGGTCAGCAGATCGCGGTTGACGGGGATGTCGTCGACCAGCAACAGGCGGCGTCCGGCCCAGTCGCCCGTGGGTGTCGGCGGATGGGCGCCGCCGGCGCCGCGTTTCAGCGGGACGCTCACCCAGAAGACGCTTCCCGTTCCCGGATGGCTGTCCAGGCCGATCCGGCCGCCCATCAACTCCGTCAATCGCTTGCAGATGGCCAGCCCCAGTCCGGTGCCGCCATGACGCCGGGCGGGAGACGAGTCGACCTGACTGAACATGGTGAACAGACGCGGGCGGTCCTCTTCCGGGATGCCGATGCCGGTGTCGCGCACTTCGAACCGGACACGGACCCCGCCGCCATCACCGCTGTCGTTATCGATCGGCGCCTCCTCGTTCAGCAGGATGGTGACACTGCCGGAGTCGGTGAATTTCACGGCGTTGCCGGCAAGGTTGAGCAGGATCTGGCGCAGGCGTCCGGCATCGCCCAGCAATGTGCCGCGCAGCCCCGGCGGCACGAAGCTGGCGAGGTCCAACCCCTTCGCCACCGCGCGCGGGGCCAGGATCTCCGCCACGCTTTCGACCAGCGGCACGAGTTCGAATTCACCGATCTCCAGTTCCAGCCGACCGGCATCGATCTTGGAGAAATCGAGGATGTCGTTGATGACGACCAGCAGCGATTCGGCGGAATCGCGGATCGTCTCGGCGTAGCCGCGCTGGTCCGCCTGCAACGCTGTGTCGAGCAGCAGCCCGGCCATGCCGATCACCCCGTTCATCGGCGTGCGGATCTCGTGACTCATGGTCGCGAGGAATTCCATCTTGATCCGCTGACCGTCCTCCGCCTGCTCCTTGGCGTCGCGCAGCGTATGCTCCAGCCTTTTCTCCTCGGTAAGGTCGCGCAGGATCGCGGCATAGAGCGGGCCGGCGGCGGTCTTCACCAGCGCCATGGAGTAGGCCAGGGGAAAGCTTTCGGTCTTGCCGCTTTCGCCGCCAGCTTCACCGTCAACCGCCGGCCGGAGGGCGATGGCTTCGCCGCGGGCGGTCGGATCCAAGTGGCGACGGCCGTGCGCGATCTCGTCCAGCGTGCGGGCGGCGTCCTCCCGCCGGTCCGCCGGCAGCAGCTCCACCACCGAACGGCCGACCAGTTCACCGGGCGCATGGCGGAAGATGGCGTGGGCGGCGGGATTGGCCGCCTCGATCACGCCGTCCGGGCGCGTGGTGATGATGCCCTCCGCCGCCGTGTCGACGATGGCGGACAGGCGGGCGTTCGTCGCCTCCAACTCCTTTCCCTGTTCGCGCTGGGTCGCCAGCGACCGGGCGAGCAGCAGCCCGAACAGGCTCAGCAGCAGGATCATCCCGCCGGACAGCAGTGTCGCCGTCCACAGATTCCCGTGCCAGAGAGCCAGCACCGTGTCCCTTCGCACGCTGACCGTCAGCACCAGGGGCCAGACCGGGGTGGTCCGGTAGGCGACGATGCGCGTGTCCGGACCGGCGCCGATGTCGGTTCCGGAATGGCGGAAAACGCCATATTCGGCCTGCGGCAGATGGGTTTTGAACAGGGGGGTGGTGGCGAAGGATCGTCCGATCTCTTCCCCGGCCTGGGGTTGGACCGTCAGCAAGGTGCCGTCATAGCGGTAGAGCGCGATGCGGTCGCCGACACCGGCGGCCTCGCCGCCTTGGACAGCGCGGTACAGGCCTTGGAAATAATCCGGGTTGACGGTGGCGACCACCACCGCTTCCAGCGTGCCGTCGGAGTCGCGAAGCGCCCGGCTCATCGGCAGCAGCCAGCGCCCCACCGACCGCTCGTTGCCGGCGGGGCGGTCGATCAGGCTGCGGCCGGGGCGGGGATCACCGATCACCAGGCCATTCCCCTGGGCGGCGGCCTGCATGCGGAAGACATCCAGTTCCGTCAGATGGGACCCGGCGGGAATCGTCCCCTCGGTGGTGGCGACGATCCGGCCGGTGCGATCGAGCAGGGTCAACCCGCGCAGATGCGGTGACCGGCGCAGCCGGTCGGTGAGGATGGCGGTCAGATCGGGAGTGGACGCGCCGCCTTCGGCGGTCCAGTCGGCATCGGCCAGCGACTCCACGATTGAGGACAGGGTGACGTCGACCGACTGGACCGTGCGGGTGGTCGACACCTCCAGCGCCGCGGCGAGGCTGGCGAGGCTGGCCTCCGCCGACTCCAGGGCCGCCTGGCGCGCGGCGATCAGCTGCTGGCCCTGGTTGATCAACAGGGTGAAGACCGCCAACAGGGCGAAGGCGATGACGCCGCCCCGCCTTTCGAGGAGACCCTTCAGAACCGCTTTGGCTTGGGACTGGGACAGGGTTGCGTTCCGGACGGTCAGGTGTGATTGAAATACAGGGCCGAGGCTGCGCGCATCTGACGCGGATCCGCCGGCGGATCGCAGCAGAATCAAGGCGCTCGACTTCGACCCTCGTCGAAATTCGCGGTTTGGACAATAGCAGCTACCGACATGGGACGCCAAGCATCCGCTGCGATTTTCCCTGTGTCGATGCTAAGATTACAGGGTCTCTTCACGACCCCATGTTTGAATGCTGAAGAACTGGGGTGGTTGGTTAACGAAAGGTATAGCATGACAAAGCGAATCCTTTGGGTGATCAGCTCGGCAATTCTGTTGATTTTATCGGCCGGTATCGCCGTTCCGGCCGTGGCGACGGAAGGGAGACTTCAGAAAATTGCGGAGAAAAAGCAACTTCGTGTCTGCTCATGGCCTGATTACTATGCGATCTCGTTCCGGAATCCACGCACCGGAATGCTTGAGGGGCTGGACGCGGAACTGGCGCAGGCCTTCGCCGATGATCTCGGCGTCCGGTTGCAGCTGGTGGAGAGCAGCTTCCCCCGCTTCATCGACGATCTGCTGGGCGACCGCTGCGACATCGGCATGTTCGCCATCGGAGCCACCCCGGCGCGGGCGCAGCATATCGCCTTCAGCCAGCCCTATCTGCGCAGCGGGATCTATGCGGTGACGACCCAGACCAACGAGGGGATCCGGAAGTGGGAGGATCTTGACCGCGCCGGCAACGTCATCGCGGTGCAGAAGGACACCTACATGGACGGCTACGCCCGCTCCGCCATGAAGACCGCCCGCATCGTCGCCGTCACCCGTCCCCAGGAGCGCGAAGAGGAGGTGCAGTCCGGCCGAGCCGATGCCTTCCTCACCGACTATCCTTACGGACAGCGCATGCTGGCCTTCCATCCCTGGGCCCGCCTGATCGTGCCCGACAGCCCGGTGCAGCCGACACCCTACGCCTATGCGGTCGCGCCCGGCGATGCGGCATGGCTGGAACGGGTGAACGCCTTCGTCGCGGCGATCAAGGCCGATGGACGGCTGGAGAGCATCGCCGCCCGCTACAACTTGACCCCCATCGTCGCGCGGGACTGAGTCGCGTCATAAGAATGCGGCGGGGAGACAAATCCGGCCTAGGATTGGTTTCATCGCACACCAGTCTTCAGGGAACCGTCGATGATCCTGATCGGACAATATGATTCGCCCTTCGTGCGCCGCGTTGCCGTGGCCCTGCGCCTGTATCGCATGGCGTATGAGCACCGTCCCTGGTCGGTCTTTTCCGACGCCGCGGATGTCGCGCGCTTCAACCCGCTGAAACGGGTTCCGACCCTGGTGCTGCCGGACGGCGAGGTGCTGATCGAAAGCGGCGCCATCCTCGATCATCTGGACGAGCTGGCCGGGCCGGATCGCGCGCTGATCGCCCGCCAGGGGCAGGAGCGCCGGCGGGCGCTGAAGCTCTGCGCGCTGGCGACCGGGCTTGCCGACAAGGCGGTCAGCCTCGTCTATGAGCGGGTCCTGCACAAGGAGCGCTCGGACCTGTGGGTCGAACGCTGCACCGGCCAGATCGGCGCGGTTCTCGACGTCCTGGAGGCGGATCGTGCCGCGGCCGCCGGTCCCTGGTGGTTTGGCGACCGTATCGGTCATGCCGACATCGCCGCCGGCTGCGCCCTGCGCTTCGTCGGCGAAGCCCATCCGGCGGTCTTCGACCGCTCCCGCTGGCCGGCGCTCGCCGCGCATTCGGACGCCTGCGAGGCGATGGCGGAATTCCAGGCGGTGGTGCAGCCTTTTTCGGTGAGCGCCTGAGCCGAAGCCCTCCCGGCTCCTGGGCAATCAAGGACCGGGAGGGCTTTTCGTGGCCTTTTCAGCGTGTCTCAGCGATGGCCGCTGATCTCCGCATGCAGTGGCTTGGTATCCTCGAACGCCTTCTGTTGTTCGGGGGTGGCCTCCTTCTGGTGCTTCTGCTTCCAATCGGAATAGGGCATGCCATAGACGGCGATGCGGGCCTCCTCGTCGGTCAGCGGGACGCCGCGTTCCTTGGCGGCTGCGGCATACCATTTCGACAGGCAGTTGCGGCAGAAGCCGGCAAGATTCATCAGGTCGATGTTCTGAACGTCGGTGCGCTTGCGCAGATGCTCGACCAGTCCGCGGAAAGCGGCGGCTTCCAGTTCGATGCGGGTCTGGTGGTCCAGATCGGCCATGGGATCTCAACTCCTCCGGTTTTCTCGTTTCATTAAGATTGGGGTGGCCGGTGCAGCGTGACCATCCGGCCATAGGGATGAAAATCACGGGATTCGCCACCTCCGGCGACAATGCGCACCACCGCCTCGCGGTCGATGGCGACGAAGCCGGCCAGCGACTGGATGCCGTAATCGAACAGGCGGGGAGTCAAGGGCGTGCCGGGACCGATCATCGCCACCGTCGCCCCGCCCGCCACCCGCAGCAGGCGGGGAAGGGTGCGGTTGGCGAAGGCCGACGCGGTGATCGCGACCGCCTCCGCCCCCGGCAGCAGCCAGTCGCAAGCGGCCTCGGGATGCTCCCCCTCCCGCGGGTTCATGTCGATCACCTGGGCGCGCGGCAGACGGTGGGCGATCTGGGGAAAGCCGCCGATCACCACCACGCGCCCGTCCACAGCACAGAACAGATCCAGCCCGTTGCCGCCGGCGCCGCTCACGTCCGGCCGGTTGTAATGCGCGTTCAGCGCGGCGACGCCGACCGAAACCTCAAGCGGATCCCAGGAGATCGCGGCCATCGCCGCCAGATCGCGCAAGGACCGTCCTGTCCAGAGTCCGGGATCGTCCTCGGCCGCCGGACCCTGCCGGGCGGCGAGGCCGAGGCCGTTCCCCGTCTCCACCAGCACCCATTTGGCGCCGGTGACGACACGGCGGACTTCGGCATCGGCCACGCCCTGAACCAGATCCTGGTACATCCGCTGCGGCCCCCACCAGCGCCAGAGCGCCTCGGCCACCGGGGACAGAAGGTCGCAGAAGCCGCCGGTCGCGCTCTGCCATTCGTTCAGATAGCGGCTGCCGACGCTGGTCAGCACCGGAATGCCCTCGGCGATGGCGGCCAGCATCTCGTCCGACAGCCCGTCGCCCAGCGATTCCAGGCCGGCGAACTTGTTGACCACAAGCAGGTCCACCCCGGAGGCGACGGCGTTGCGGATCGCCTGGCTCGCCTCGGCCACGCCGGCGGGATCGACACGGCAGGAGTGCGATTCCCGCCCCAGCCGCTGCGTGATGTCATAGGCGTGGCCGGTCGCGACATCGACCAGCTCCATCAGTTCGGCGCAGTCATCCCCCGGCCCGTGGTTGCGCTGCACCAGCCCGCCCACGCGGAAGCCGCGCCGCTTCAACTCCGCCGCGAAGCCGTCCAGCAGGGCATCGACGCCCTGGGAACCGGGGCCATGGATCACGGCACCGGGACGCAGGGGCGGCGGGGAGGCGGGAGGAAGCGGCATCGGGGAGACCTTTCGCGGGACGGCGGGCGGAATGCGGCGGGCGCCTCAACCGCCGCGGCGGATGCGGTAGACGAAAACCGTGTGGTGGACCTCGTCCGGCCGCGTCTCGTGCGACAGCAGCGCGTTGTCGGTCGTGTTGCAGAAATGCTTGAAGTCGATGACGGAGGCGGGATCGGTCGCATGGACCACCAGTTCCTCCCCGGATTCCATCCCGTTCAGCAGGGCACGGGTGCGCAGGATGGGCAACGGGCAATGCAGCCCCTTCACGTCAAGCTCTCTCGCCGGCACCGCGCCCGCTCCACACTGGTTGAGGGGAAAACCCATAGGGGACATGTGACTGTAGCCGGTTCGGGTCCGCTTCTCCACACCGGCGGATGGAAGGTCGCGTTCGTTTCAGGCGGTTGCCCGCCGGGATTTTCCGCCGGTCGCGCTGTTGTAGGCGGCGCATGACGGAACCCGGATGAAAGGATGGCGGCCATGGCCAAGCGGCTCGACGACAAGGTGGTTGTGATCACGGGGGCCTCCAGCGGCATCGGGCGGGCGACCGCGCTGGAGTTCGCCCGCCAGGGGGCGGTGGTGATCCTCGCCGCCCGGCGGATGGCCGCCCTTCACGAGGTTGCCGAGGCGTGCATCGGGGCCGGCGGCCGGGCCATGGTGGTGCCGACCGACGTCACCGATCAGCAGGCGGTGCGCCATCTGGCCGACCGTGCCATCGAGGCCTTCGGCGGCATCGACATCTGGGTGAACAATGCCGGCGTCATCGCCTTCGGCCGTTTCGAGGACATCCCTGACGACGTGTTCGAGCAGGTGCTGCGCACCGACCTCCTCGGCACCGTCCATGGCTGCCGGGCGGTGCTGCCGCATTTCCTCGACCGCGGGGAGGGGATCGTCATCAACACCGCCTCGATGGTGTCCAACATCGGCCAACGCTACGCCACCCCCTACACCGCGGCGAAATTCGCGGTGCGCGGCTTTTCCGAATCGCTGCGCCAGGAACTGGTGGACGAGCCCGGCATCCATGTCTGCATGGTCATGCCGGCCTCCATCGACACCCCGCTGTGGCGGCATGCCGCCAACTACACCGGCCGGGCGCTCAAGCCGCTGACCCCGGTCCACCCGCCTGAGGAGGTCGCCGACGCCATCCTGTCGCTTGCCCGCCATCCGCGGCGCGAGCGGTTCGTCGGCACCGAGGCCCGCATCGCCGCGATGGGCAACACCATGGCGCCCCATCTGACCGAGCGAGCGCTCGCTCGCAATATCGAGCGCGACATGTTCCAGAACCGCTCGGCTCCCGCCACGTCGGGCGGCGTGATGACCGCCATGCCGGAGTATCAGGGGGCCAGCGGCGGCTGGATCGAACCGGGGCAGGCGTCGGGGCGTGAGCAGGCGCGGCAGCGGGTCTTCTCCTGGACCAACCTGTCCCTGTTTTTGCTGCCGCTGGTGCTGGCGAGCCGTCCGCTGAGCGGCCGGCGGATGCGCCCCGTCTGGTGAGACCGCAGGATTCTTCGGATGGGTGCTTGATCCGGCGGACGGGAGCCGTTATACGCTCGCCCCTTTTCCGGTGCGGCGGGTGGCCGCACCGGTCATCCGGGCAGGAGGCGGGACATGACGGCGTGCGGGCTCGATTTCGGCACCTCGAACACGACGCTGGGCGTGCGGGAGGCCGATGGCTTCCGGTTGCTGGCGCTGGACGGCACCCGCACGACGCTGCCGACGGCGGTGTTCTTCGATTTCGAGCATGACCGGACGACCATCGGGCAGGCGGCCATCGACGGCTATGTCTCGGGGGTGGAGGGGCGGCTGATGCGCTCCATCAAGTCGATGCTCGGTACCGAGCTGATCGATGCCGACACCGCGCTGCGCAAGGGCCGCATCAGCTTCCGCGCGGTGATCGGCACCTTCCTCGATCTGGTGAAGACGCGGGCGGAGGAGGCGCTGGGCGGTGAGTTGGGCGACGTGGTGGTCGGCCGCCCGGTCCATTTCGTCGATGGCGATCCGGCCGGCGACGCGGCGGCGGAAGAAACGCTGGGCGGGATCGCGCGGGCCGCCGGATTCCGCAACGTCTCCTTCCAGTTCGAACCGATCGCCGCCGCCCTCGATTACGAGCAGCAGGTGGCGGGGGAGGAGTTGGCGCTGATCGCCGACATCGGCGGCGGCACGTCGGATTTCTCGGTCGTGCGCATCGGGCCGGAGCGGCGTGGCAAGCCGGACCGGGCCGGCGACATCCTGGCCAATGACGGCATCCGTGTCGGCGGCACCGATTTCGACCGCGATCTCAGCCTCGCCACCGCCATGCCGGAGCTGGGGCTGGGCAGCGCCATGAAGCGTGCCGGCCTGCTGGCGCCCAAGAGCATCTATTTCGATCTGGCCACCTGGTCGAAGATCAATTTCCTCTACACCAGCAAGGCGATGGCCGAGCTGGAGCGCCTCCAGCGCGATTCCGCCGAGCCGGAGAAGATCGAACGGCTGATCGGCGTGGTCGAGCATCGCCAGGGCCATGCCCTGGCGATGGCGGTGGAGCGCAGCAAGATCGCCCTGTCCGACCATGAGGCGACGGAACTGGCGCTGGATTGGGGGGATGGCAAGCTGGCCCTGCCGGTCGACCGCCCGGCGCTGAACCGCGCGACCGGCTCGCTGGCGGCGCGCATCGGCACGCGAATCCGCGATTGCCTGACGGAGGCGGGGGTGACAGCCGACCGCATCGACGCGGTGTTCCTGACCGGCGGTTCGACCCTGCTGCCCCAGGTCCGCGCCGCGATCCTGGCCGAGGCGCCGGGGGCGCGGGTGGTCGAGGGCAACATCTTCGGCTCCGTCGGCCTGGGGCTGACGGTTGAGGCGCAGCGGCGCTATGGGTGAGGGGGATTAACTCCCCTCACCCAACCGGTTATCACTGCACCAGGATGCGCGGCGCGGCGCGGCCGCCGGTGCCGCCGCCGCCGATCTTCTCCCACAGGCGGGTGGCGATCCGGCGGTAGGATTGGGCGTGTTCCGAGTCCGGCTGCGACACCACGATCGGCTGACCCTGGTCGGAGGTCTCGCGGATCGACAGGTGCAGCGGAATCTCGCCCAGGAACTCCATGCCCAGATCGTCGGCCTCCTTGCGGGCGCCGCCATGGCTGAAGATGTCGGTGCGGTGGCCGCAGTTGGGGCAGCAGAAATAGCTCATGTTCTCGATGATGCCCAACACAGGCACATCGACGCGGCGGAACATGTTCAGCCCCTTGCGGGCGTCGAGCAACGCGATGTCCTGCGGGGTGGAGACGATCACCGCACCGGCCAGCGGCACCTGCTGGGCCATGGTCAGCTGGGCGTCGCCGGTGCCCGGCGGCATGTCCACCACCAGCACGTCGAGGGTGCCCCAGTTCACGTCGCGCAGCATCTGCTGCAATGCGCTCATCACCATCGGCCCGCGCCAGATCATCGGCGTGTCCTCGGCCACCAGGAAGCCCATGGACATCACCTTGACGCCGTAATTCTCCATCGGCTCCAGGCGCTTGCCGTCGGGGCTGTTGGGGCGGCCGGCGATGCCCATCATGCGCGGCATCGACGGGCCGTAGATGTCGGCGTCGAGCAGCCCGACCTTCAGCCCGTTGGCGGCGAGCGCCAGCGCCAGATTGGCGGATGTCGTCGACTTGCCGACGCCGCCCTTGCCGGACGCCACCGCGACGATGGCCTTCACGCCGGGGACCAGCGGCTTCTGCGGGTCGGTCTGGGGCGCGCCCTGGGAATGGCCATGGGAATGCCCGTGCGAATGGCCGGGCCCGCCGTGCGAATGGCCCTGCTGGGGTGCGGCCTGGGGGGCGGCGGCGCGGTGGGCGGTCAGCACCGCGGTGACCGACAGCACGCCGGGCAGTGCGTCCACCGCCTTCTCGGCGGCGTGGCGCACCGGTTCCGCCTGGGCGCCGCGCTTGGGGTCGACTTCGATGGAAAAGGCGACATGCCCGTCGCGCACCACGAGGCCCGACAACATGCCCAGACTGACGATGTCGCCGCCCCGGTCCGGGTCGATGACGGTCTTCAGCGCCTGCATGACTTGAGCTTCGCTGATCTGCGCCATGGTTGAAAACTCCGCTGTCTTCCCGATATTGGCGGATATCCGTTGGTGGAATCCCTGCCGAAGGGTAAGGGGGACTATAGGACCGGCGGACGAGATCGGTAAAGGGATGCGCGGGGCCTAAGCCATTGCGCTTCCATATGATGGGACGAATCGCAGAAGGGGGACACAGTCGGATGCCGTGGAACAATCAAGGTGGGGGCGGTGGTGGTGGCCCCTGGGGTCCTCCGCCGGGCAACAACGGCCCGGGCAACCCGTGGGGGCGTCCCCAGGGCGGGGGAAATGGCGGCGGTGGTGGTGGCCCGCAGCCTCCCGACCTTGAGGATCTGCTGCGGCGCAGCCAGGACCGCCTGCGCCGCGCCATGCCCGGCGGCTTCGGCAGCGGCCGGGGGGTCGCGCTTGTCGTCGGCGTCCTCGGCCTGATCTGGCTGGCCAGCGGCATCTACCGCGTCGAGGCGGACGAGCAGGGCGTGGTCATGCGCTTCGGCCAATGGACCCGCACCGAACAGCCCGGCCTGCGCTATCGCCTGCCGTCGCCGATCGAGACGGTGCTGCTGCCCAAGGTGACGCGCGTCAACCGGATCGAGGTCGGTTACCGCTCCTCCGTCGGCGGCGGGCGCAACGACCGTGACGTGCCGGACGAGTCGCTGATGCTGACCGGCGACGAGAACATCATCGACATCGATTTCACGGTGTTCTGGGTCATCAAGGACGCCGGCAACTTCCTGTTCAAGATCCGCGAACCGGAAGTGACGGTGAAGAAGGCGGCCGAAAGCGCGATGCGCGAGGTGATCGGCCGCACCGACCTGCAACCGGCCCTGACCGAGGCCCGCCAGCAGATCGAAACCTCGACCCGCCAGCTCCTCCAGACCATGCTGGACGAGTATCAGGCCGGCATCGAGATCACCCAGGTCCAGTTGCAGAAGGCCGACCCGCCGCAGCCGGTCATCGACGCGTTCAACGACGTGCAGCGCGCCCGCGCCGACCGCGAGCGCGCCCGCAACGAGGCGGAAGCCTACCGCAACGACATCATTCCGCGCGCCCGCGGCGAGGCGGAGCGGCTGGTGCAGGAGGCCTCGGCCTACCGCGAGCAGGTCGTCAGCCTGGCCCAGGGCGACGCCGACCGCTTCCGCAAGGTCTATGAGGCCTATGCGCTGAGCAAGGAGGTCACCGCCAAGCGCATGTATCTGGAAACCATGGAGGAGATCCTCCGTGGCCGGAACAAGATCATCGTCGACGGTTCGGCGCAGAATGTCGTCCCGTATCTGCCGCTGAACCAGCTGGCTCCCCACCTCACGCCGGCCCCGCAGCCGCAGCAGCAGGCGCCGCGCCAGCCGCAGCCGAGCCAGGGCGGCACCCAGGGCGGCAATCAGGGGGGAGCGCGGACCGGAACGCAAACGCAGCCGCTGTCCGCGCTGCCCAATTCAACGTCCGGCCAGTGAGGAGGATCGCATCATGAACCGCACCCTCGCCATCGCCGGTATCGCCATCGTGGCGCTCGGCGTCGTCGCGTCGTCCGCCCTCTTCACCGTCAACGAGGCCCAGCAGGCGCTGGTTCTCCAGTTCGGCGAGCCGCGCCGGGTGATCCAGGAGCCGGGCCTGAAGGTGAAGATCCCCTTCATCCAGGAGGTCCGGCTGCTCGACCGCCGCGTGCTCGACCTCGATCCGCCGGTCGAACAGGTCATCCTGGCCGACCAGAAGCGCCTGGACGTAGACGCCTTCGCCCGCTACCGCATCCATGACCCGCTGCGCTTCTACCAGACCGCCGGGACCGAGGCGGTGGCCGAAACCCGCCTGAACTCGATCGTCAACTCGTCGCTGCGCCGCGTGCTCGGCAACGTCACGGTGCTGGCCGTGCTGTCGGACGAGCGCGCCCGGATCATGACCGACATCAAGGGGCAGGTGAACGACGAGGCCAAGCGCTTCGGCATCGAGATCGTCGATGTGCGCATCCGCCGGGCCGACCTGCCGGAGGAGACCAGCCAGTCGATCTTCGCCCGCATGCGCTCCGAACGTGAACGCGAGGCGGCGGAGGCCCGCGCCCAGGGCCAGGAGCAGTCGCAGCAGATCAAATCGCGCGCCGAGCGCGAACGCACGGTGATCATCGCCGAGGCCCAGCGCGACGCCCAGATCCTGCGCGGCGAAGGCGACAATTCCGCATTGAAGCTGATCGCCGAGGCGACCTCGCAGGATCCCGCCTTCTACGGCTTCTACCGCTCGCTGGAGGCCTACCGGAAGTCGCTGAACGGCAACGACACCACCATGGTGCTGTCGCCGACCGGCGAATTCTTCCGCTACTTCAACGGCACCGGTACGCAGCCGGCGGCCGCCCCGGCCGCCCCCGCGGCTCAGGCGCCCGCGCAGTAAGGCGGCCGGACGGAATCAGGGCTGACCGCGGCCGGGTCGGGCATTTCCCGATCCGGCCGCGGTCATGCCGGGTTCCGGCTGTCCGTCGCGCATGGTCCGTTTTGACCGGTCCGCAGCATTGGAGCGAAGGAAATCCACCGGCTTGAGATTTCCACTGGTGCCGACTGGACCGGCACGCCATCTTGCGGCCATACTCTTGGCCCAACACCTATATGGCCCAGAACTGGGCGGCCGGTCCTGCCCACGGAACCGGCCGGACGTCTGGTAGGGAGAGCACGTTGATTCGCATACCCAACTTCGAACCCGCCACGCGCGGCGCCGTGGCCGGAGCCCGGCCTCGCAAGGCGGGCGTCCGGCCGCTTGTCGCCGCCATCGTCTGGGGCATGACGTCGGTCATGGCCGGCGGAGCGGTGATGGGCGCTTTCGCCGTCGCGCCAGCCCAGGCCCAGGCGGCCCAGGCTCAAGCCCAGGCGGCCGCGCCGCGCAATGCGCCCGGCAGCTTCGCCGATCTGGCGGAAAAGCTGCTGCCGGCGGTCGTCAACATCTCCACCAGCCAGAACGCGCCGCCGCGCCCGCAGGGCCAGCGTCCGGAGATCCCGCAATTCCCGCCGGGCTCGCCCTTCGAGGATTTCTTCCGGGACTTCTTCGACCGCCAGCAGCAGGACCAGCCGCAGCGCAAGGCGACCTCGCTTGGCTCCGGCTTCATCATCGACGCCAAGAACGGCTATGTGGTCACCAACAACCACGTCGTTCAGGACGCCGACGAGATCACCGTCATCCTGCAGGACGACACCAACATCAAGGCGGAACTGGTCGGCAAGGACAGCAAGACCGACCTCGCGCTGCTGAAGATCAAGACCAGCCATCCGCTGGTCGCCGTTCCCTTCGGCGACAGCGACGCCATGCGCGTCGGCGATTGGGTGCTGGCCATCGGCAACCCGTTCGGGCTGGGCGGCTCGGTCACCGCCGGCATCATCTCGGCGCGCCAGCGCAACATCGACGCCGGCCCCTATGACGATTTCCTCCAGACCGACGCCTCGATCAACCGCGGCAATTCCGGCGGCCCGATGTTCAACCTGAACGGCGAGGTCATCGGCATCAACACCGCCATCTTCTCGCCGTCCGGCGGATCGGTCGGCATCGGTTTCGCCATCCCTTCCAACCTCGCCAAGCAGGTGGTGGCGCAGCTCAAGGATTACGGCAAGACCCGCCGTGGTTGGCTGGGCGTGCGCATCCAGGCGGTGACGCCGGAAATCGCCGAGAGCCTGGGCCTGCCCAATCACAAGGGCGCGCTGGTCGCCTCCGTCACCCCGGACGGCCCGGCCGCCAAGGGCGGCATCCAGGCCGGCGACGTGGTGACGAGGTTCGATGGCAAGGAGATCGACGAGATGCGGCGCCTGCCGCGCGTCGTCGCCGAGACCGGCATCGACAAGGCCGTTCCGGTCGAGGTCTGGCGCAAGGGCAAGGCGCAGACCGTCCAGGTCAAGGTCGGCGAGCTGGAAGCGGCGGAGGAGCAAGGCCTGCTCGCCGCCGGTCCGGACGAGAAGCAGCAGCCGAAGGACAAGGCCCCGGCCCAGAAGCCGACCGAATCGCTCGGCATGAAGCTGACCACCATCACGCCGGACCTGCGCCAGCAGTATGAGATCAAGCCCGAGATGAAGGGGGTGGTCATCACCGACGTGGCCGGCAATTCGACCGCGGCGGAAAAGGGCCTGCGCGCTGGCGACGTCATCATCGAGGTCGGCCAGGAAGAGGTCCGCAAGCCCGAGGACGTGACCGCCAAGGTGCAGAAGGCCAAGGAGCAGAGCAAGAAGTCGGTTCTGTTGCTGGTCGACCGCAAGGGCGACCTGCGCTTTGTCGCGATCCCGCTGAGCTGACCGGTTCACCCGCATCGAGAGGGGCGTCGGCGGAAGACCGCCGGCGCCCTTTTTTCATGCGCGGGGGAGAGGGGAAAGGGCGGAAGTTGAGGAGTGGCTATCTCCGGTCCAGCAGCATCGCCAGGGCCACCGCGCCCGCCAGAAGCCCACACAGCGCGGCGACAATGGCGAGGCTGCGCAGATATTGCCTGAATTCGCCCTGCTTCCAGGCGCTGCGTCCCAGCAGCACCAGATAGCCCGCCATGGCGGCGGCGATGATCTGCCAGCCCATCCTGTCCTCTTCCCGGTCCCGCCATGGCGGCGGGCAGCCGGGCAGACATGGGCATGAGCGGCAGGAAGCGGTCAAGCGCCACGGCGATGGCTGCGGCCGCCTCTATGGCGAAAGTACGCCCCCTCCTTTCGGGTTATCTGTTGGCATCACCACGGTGGCGGGTGACGGTGCAACTCCGCGTGAGATTTTTGCGGCATACCTCCCTTATCGAGAGCAGTCATACGCAAATAAGTGGTGGTTAACGACAAAGTTAACGCCTTCGCGCCTTGTAATGTTCGCTGCTGTGATATCTTGGGATTTGGAAATCTTTAGCGGCTTTGCGCATATATCCAATGCGTTCTTATTTTAACTCTGGAGAGTGGTACCGTAGGACACGACACCGGGGTAGCCTCCCCCTAAATAACGGCCTGCCGGAGCCATCGGGGGGTAATTGCCGAAGCGCCAATGCGTCGGGCATTCCCCCCCTATGACGGGCTTCACATGCAGGCCTTCACCATGGCGACGACGTCACGACGATCGACCAATATTGCGGGAGCGGACAATGGACTCAGTGCGTGCATTTCTGATCGACTCGAACAAGCTGTTTCGCGAGGGGCTGAAGCGTCTTCTCGATGATTCGCCCTTCCAGATCGTTGCCGAGGCGGGAAACCTGCGGGAAGCGCTGGGATCGGTCGAAAGCGGCATGCGGCCGCAGCTTGTCCTTCTCGATTTGCAGAATGGCGGCGACGAGGAGGCGGACGGCATGCGCCGCCTGCGCGCCCTGCTGCCGGAAACCCGCATGGTCATCCTGACCAGCGACCTGTGCACCCGCCGCCTCGCCAATGCGCTGGAGGCCGGTGCCGACGGCTACCTGATGAAGGATCTGTCGTCGGATGCGCTGGCCCAGTCGCTGAAACTGGTGATGATGGGCGAGAAGGTGTTCCCGACCCATCTGGCGGCGCTGCTGATCTCCGGGCGCGTCAACGGCAACGGCACCGAGATGCCGGTATCTCGCAAGGGTCTGTCCCAGCGCGAGGTTCAGATCCTGCGTTGCCTGCTGAACGGCGACAGCAACAAGATGATCGCCAACCACCTGAACATCACGGAGGCCACCGTGAAGGTTCACCTGAAGAGCCTGCTGCGCAAGATCAACGCTTCCAACCGCACCCAGGCCGCCATCTGGGCGCTCAACAACGGCATCGGCGGCGAACTGGCCGGCGCCAACGTCGTCGCCGCGGCGGCGAACCAGTAACGGCGCGTCCAGCCATCGTCTGCTCCCTCCAGCGGAGGGCGGCGCCTGTCCGCTGGAGTGAGGGGGCGATGGTGCGCGGTGATGGCTATCGCATGACATGAAAAGGCCCGCCTGGCCGGAGGCGGGCCTTTTCGGTTATTCCGGCAGCCGGATCACCGCGCGCAGGCCGCCATAGGGGCTGTCGTCCAACGTGATATCGCCGCCGTGGCTGCGCGCCACATCGCGCGCGATGGTCAGGCCGAGACCGGAACCTCCGGTGTCGAGATTGCGGCTGCTGTCGATGCGGAAGAAGGGTTTGAACACGTCGTCGCGCAGATAGGCCGGGATGCCGGGACCGTCGTCGTCCACCGTGATCTCGATGATGCCTTCACGGTGTTCGGCCTTGACCCAGGCGGTGCCGGCATGGCGGCCGGCGTTGACCAGCAGGTTGGCGACGCAACGGCGCATCGCGTTGGGGCGCAGCGGCAGGACCAGCCCCTCCGGCGCCGTCAGCGTCACCTCCGTCCCGTCGCGCCGGGCGCCGGCGGCGACCTCGTTCAGCAGGCGGGTCAGGTCGGTCGGCTGCACCGCCTCCGTCCCCTCGCCGCGGGCGAAGGCGAGATAGCCCTCGATCATCTCCTCCATCTCGGTGACATCGGCCTTCAGCTCCTCGACCTCCGGATCGAGGTCGGGATCCCCGATCATGTCGAGCGCCAGCTTCATCCGGGTCAGCGGCGTGCGCAGATCATGGCTGACGCCGGCCAGCATCTCGGTGCGCTGGGTGATCTGGCGTTGGATGCGCTCGCGCATCAGCAGGAAGGCGGAGGCCGCCTGGCGAACCTCCGTCGCCCCCTCCATCTTGAAGTTGGAGACGTCGCGGCCCTTGCCGAGCGCGTCGGCGGCGACCGCCAGCCGCTTGATCGGGCGGATCTGGTTGCGCATGAACAGGATGGCGACGGCGAACAGCACGATGGCCGATCCGACCATCCACAGGATGAAGATGTAGCTGGTCGGCGTGAACAGGCGGCGTTCCGGCGACATCACCGACAGCACCCCGTCGGCCATCTGCACCCGGATCTCGTACCATTCATGGGCGACCCGGGTGTTGATGGTGAAGGGGCGGGCCACCCGGTCGTCCAGCGCCTTGCCCAAGGTACGCTCCAGCAGGCCGCTCAACTGGCGGCGCGTGTCCGGCAGGGTCTGGTCCGGCTCCAGCGTCACGATCAGGTCGGTGGTGCGGGCGGCGGTGGCCAAGGTCCAATCGCGGCCCTCCCGCGACGGATCGCGCTCCAGCATGGCGATCACGGTGGCGATGTCGCCGGCGACCGCATAGGCCAGCCGGTTGGTCACCGTGTCCCAATGGCGGTCGTAGAAGATCCAGGTCGCCACAGCCTGGGCCAGGATCACCGGGGTGACGATGATCAGCAACGACCGGCCGAACAGGGTTCGCGGCAGGAAGCGCTTCAGGGCGGGGGGGCGCCGCCGCCGCTCCGCCCGCCGCGCCGCCGCGCGGCCGGCGGCGGCATCGTCGGCTTCCGTCCGTCCGCCGCCGGCCGCGGTCATGGATCGGGCCTCAGCACATAGCCCTCGCCACGCACGGTGTGGAGGTAGCGCGGCTCACGCGGGTCGGCCTCGATCTTGCGGCGCAGGCGGGTGACCTGGACATCGACGGTGCGGGCGTTGCCGGCGACCTTGCTGCGCTCCGTCAGCTCCTCGCGGGTGAAGGTCATGCCGGGGGAGGCGGCGAGGATGCGCAGCAGGCTGGCCTCCGCCGTTGTCAGGCGGATCACCTCGTCGCCCTGGCGGAGCTCGTCGCGGTCGGGCAGATAGGTGAGGGGGCCGAGCCGCACCGGAACGGCCGGCGCCGCGGCCGGTTCGGGCGGGCGGGCCGCCTGCCGGCGCAGGATCGAGTTGATGCGCAGCAGCAGTTCCCGAGGGTTGAACGGCTTGGCGAGATAGTCGTCGGCCCCGGCCTCCAGCCCGGCGATGCGGTCGTCCGGCTCGTCGCGGGCGGTCAGCAGCAGGATCGGCAGGTCGCGCTCGCGCCGCAGCGATTCGGTCAGCGACAGCCCCGATTCGCCCGGCATCATGATGTCGAGCACCAGAAGGTCGAAGGCCAGCCCGCCGAGCTGCGCCCGAGCGTCGGCGGCGTCGCGGGCCGTGCTGACCAGAAAGCCGTTGCTGGCGAGATATTTGCGCAGAAGCTCGCGCAGGCGGGTGTCGTCGTCGACGACCAGGATGTGGGGCTGATCTTCGGTCATGGCCGGACTATAGCGCGGCTCCCCGCAATCGACCTATAGCCGCCATGCGGAACATATCTTGGATAGGCGGGCCGCGCAGTCGTGTAAGCGCTTGGCCGAATCGGTCGCGTTTCGTGTTAGTCTCTTCATGCCCTCCGCTGAGGGCCGAGAGACACGAGGAGCGATCACGATGGCCTATGACCACAGGTCCAACGACCCCAGGGACCTGGACGCCCAAGACCTCGCCGAAATGACCCGCGCCTTCCTGGCGAAGGGCGGGAACATCGTCCAATGCCCACCGGGCGCTTCAGAGAACGTGGTGTATCGCAAGGGCGGCTTCCGCCGCCGCAATCCCAACGACGTCAAGGCGGCCGCGGAGAAGCCGGCGGACACGACAGCCAACAGCGCTCCAGCCACCCCGGCGGCGGCCGGGGCCAAGGCCAGCTGATCGGGAATTCAGCGTTTCACGGCAAGACGGGCGGGGGGAACGGGCGGTGCGAATTTCGCCCGGTCCCCCTCGTCCAGCATGCCCATCATCACCTTGCGGAACCCCTCCACCGCCTCGGCGCCGGCCATGCGATAGGCCCGCGCGATGCGCTGGCGCTGGGTTTCCGACAGTTGGCGTTCCAGTTCGACGCCCTTCTCGGTCAACTCCAGCAGGCGCTGCCGCCGGTCGCGGGCGCCGGTCTGCTGATCGATGAAGCCCTGGCGCACCAGCTCGCCCAGAACGCGCGACAGGCTCTGCTTGGTGATCTTCAGGATCGCCAGCAATTCCGACACGGTGATCTTCGGATAGCGGCCGACGAAATAGATCACGCGATGATGCGCGCGGCCGAAGCCGATCTCCGCCAGAATTTCGTCCGGTTCGGCGGTGAATTCGCGATAGGCGTAGAACAGCAGCTCCATTCCGGTGCGGAGTTCCTCCTCGCGGAGAAAGAGCTGGTTCACACCCGCTTTCAGATCAGCCATGGCGACGCGATTGGTTCGTTTTGTTCTAATTAGGACAGCAACACAGACATAAACAATCGTGCGCCCGGTTACAAGGACAAGCTCGTTCCGGCAAACGGCTTTTCCCGGACCGCATCAGGCGCTGCCGATCAGGATCCCGGTGGCGAAAACCAGCAATCCGCCGACCACCACCTGGAAGGCGGCCGACAGCAGCGGCGTGTCCATGTAGCGGTTGCGGATCCAGGCGATGATCGCCAGCTCGACGACCACGACGGCGACGGCGATGGCGGTGGCCGTCCAGAAATGCGGAATCAGATAGGGCAGGGCGTGCCCCAACCCGCCCAGCGTGGTCATGGCGCCGCATACCACGCCGCGCAGCCACGGGCTGCCGCGTCCGGTCAGCGACCCGTTGTCGGACAGCGCCTCGGCGAAGCCCATGGAGATGCCGGCGCCGATGGAGGCGGCCAAGCCGACCAGGAAGGTTTCGTGGCTGTCCTGGGTGGCGAAGGCGGCGGCGAACAGCGGCGCCAGGGTGGAGACGGACCCGTCCATCAACCCGGCGAGGCCGGGCTGGATGATTTGCAGGACGAACAGGCGGCGTTCCGATTCGTGTTCCTGCCGCTTGACGTCGGGCGAAACATATTTCGCCTCCAGCCGCTCGGCCTTGGCCTCGTGCCGCCGCTCCTCCTCGGCGAGGTCGCCCAGAAGCTGGCGGATGGCGGCATCCTGCGAGCGCTGGGCGGCGCGGGCATAAAAGCGCTTGGTCTCGGCCTCCATCAGCTCGGCCTGACGGCGCACGGTGTCGAGCCCCAGCGGGCGGGTCAGCCAGACCGGCTTGCGTTCGACGAAGCCCTTCACGTCCTGGCGGCGGATCAGCGGGATATGATCGCCGAAGCGCGTGCGGAACAGCTCCAGCAGCCGGTGGCGGTGGCCGCTCTCCTCCGAGGCCATGGCGCGGAACAGCCGGGCGGTGTCGGGGTAATTGTCGGCGAGGCCGTGGGCGAACTCGTCATAGATCCGGCTGTCCTCCTCCTCCAGCGCGATGGCGAGGGCCAGCAGCTCCTTTTCCGTCAGGTCCGAGAAGTTCTTCATGGGGGGGCAGGCCTCGCCGCTTGGGAATGGTGCGTCGCGAATGATCCTATTTCGATTGGGGGCATCTTCAACTTGGCGCTTCGGCCGAGCGGGTGTGCGGGGGGGGGGCGAAGGTGCTTCACGATGTCCCGCCCCGATGAGTGGGGTTGGCGGACCGGTCGGGTGGGTGGAAATTCCCTGGCGGGCTTGCTATGGGCTTGGAGCACGAGAGGCCGACAACGTTCCGCAAGTTCCCATACGAAGCCGAGACGAGAAGGAAACGACCATGACCGCGAACCGGAAGCTGATCGCCGGAAACTGGAAGATGAACGGGTTGAAGGCCGATGGGCTGGATCTCGCCTCCGACCTCGCCGGGCGGCTGAAGGGTGCCGGCCCGGTCGCGTTCGACATGCTGGTCTGCCCGCCCTTCCAGCTGCTGTTTCCGGTGGGGGAGGCGATCACCGACAGCCCGCTGGCGCTGGGTGGTCAGGACTGCGCGCCGAGGAATTCCGGCGCCCACACCGGCGACATCGCCCCGGCCATGCTGAAGGACGCCGGATGCCGATTCGTCATCCTCGGCCATTCGGAGCGTCGCGCCGACCATGGCGAGAGTGACGCCGTCGTCAACGCCAAGGCCGCCGCCGCGCTGAAGGAAGGTCTGGTCGCCATCATCTGCGTCGGCGAGACCGAGGCGCAGCGCGACGCCGGCCAGGCGAACGCCGTGGTGTCCGGCCAGCTCGCCGGTTCGATTCCCGCCGGCGCCACGGCGGAGAACACCGTCATCGCCTATGAGCCGGTCTGGGCCATCGGTACCGGCAAGACCGCGACTCCGGACGACGTCAAGGCGATGCACGCCCATATCCGGGCCGAGCTGACCGGCAGGATCGCCGACCCGGCCAAGGCCCGCATCCTCTATGGCGGTTCGGTCAAGCCGGGCAACGCGGCGGAACTGATGGCGGTGGAGAATGTCGATGGCGCGCTGGTCGGCGGTGCCTCGCTGAAGGCCGACGATTTCTGGGCCATCGCCACCGCCTGCCGCTGATACGCCAAGCTGGTGCCAGCCATGCCGCCAATGGATAGGGCCTGGGTATTTTGGCGCTGGCATATCGCGTGATGGCGCGGTACAAACACTGGGCGCGCGCCACGGGCCCATGAGACGGCCTGTGGCGCGCTATTCGATTTTTGGGATGGTGTGGGGTGAGCATCGCATGGAATCGGTGATTCTGGTCATTCACCTGCTGATCGCCGTCGGGCTGGTCGGTGTGATCCTGATCCAGCGGTCGGAGGGCGGTGGGCTCGGCATCGGCGGCGGCACCATGGGCGGCATGATGAGCACCCGTGGCACGGCCAACCTGCTGACCCGGACCACCGGCATTCTGGCGGGCTGCTTCTTCGCCACCAGCATCGTGCTGGCGATCCTGGCCGGCGGCCATTCGCGGCCGGCCTCGATCATCGACACGCTTCCGGCCTCTCCGGTGGCCCCGGCCCAGCCGGCGGCTCCCGCCCAACCCGCGCCGCCGGTGTCCCAGTAACGGGACGGTTTCCAGCGCACGGGTACGAAGCGGACAGCGAGGCGGCCTCCCCGAAGCCGCCTCTTTCTTTTGAGGGGGCGGTCCCGCGGTGCGACATCGCGGCGGCCGGCCCACGCGGGACATTGAAACGATCTTCCCTATGGGGAGATGGAACGGCTCTTCCCCCCTCGGGGACCTTTTCCCCATGGGAACACGGAACAGCTCTCAAGCTCTTCGGACGGACATGACTCGCTACATCTTCATCACCGGTGGCGTCGTTTCTTCGCTGGGCAAAGGTCTGGCGTCGGCGGCTCTTGGGGCGCTTCTCCAGACGCGCGGCTACAAGGTGCGCCTGCGCAAGCTGGACCCGTACCTGAACGTCGACCCCGGCACGATGAGCCCCTATCAGCACGGCGAGGTCTTCGTGACCGACGACGGGGCCGAGACGGACCTCGACCTCGGCCATTACGAGCGCTTCACCGGCGTGTCGGCCCGCAAGGGTGACAACATCACCACCGGCCGCATCTACTCCACCGTGATCGCCAAGGAGCGGCGCGGCGATTACCTGGGCGGCACCGTCCAGGTCATTCCGCACATCACCGACGAGATCAAGGAGTTCATCCGCGCCGACGCCACCGACGAGGACTTTGTCCTGATCGAGATCGGCGGCACGGTGGGCGACATCGAATCGCTGCCCTTCCTGGAGGCGATCCGCCAGTTCGGCAACGAGGTCGGCCAGGAGAATGTCCTCTACATCCATCTGACCCTGCTGCCCTACATCCCGACCGCCGGCGAGCTGAAGACCAAGCCGACCCAGCATTCGGTCAAGGAGCTGCTGAGCGTCGGCATCCAGGCCAACATCCTGCTGTGCCGCGCCGACCGCCCGATCCCGGAGAACGAGCGCAAGAAGATCGCGCTGTTCTGCAACATCCGTCCGGAGCGGGTGATCGCGGCGCTCGATGTCGAGTCGATCTATCAGGTGCCGATCAGCTACCATGAGGAAGGCTTCGACACCCAGGTCCTGAGCTATTTCGGCCTGCCGACCGACAAGGAGCCCGACCTGTCGCGCTGGACCCGCATCATGGACCGGGTGCGCAAGCCGCAGGGCGAGGTCACCATCGCGGTGGTCGGCAAATACATCAGCCTGCTCGACAGCTACAAGTCGCTGGCCGAGGCGCTGACCCATGGCGGCATCGCCAACAACGTCAAGGTCAACCTCGACTGGATCGATTCGGAGATCTTCGAGGACGACGACGCGGCGGTGAAGCGGTTGGAGAATGTCCACGGCATCCTGGTGCCGGGCGGCTTCGGTTCGCGTGGGACGGAAGGCAAGATCCGCGCCGCCCAGTTCGCCCGCGAACGCAGGGTGCCCTATTTCGGCATCTGCTTCGGCATGCAGATGGCGGTCATCGAGGCCGCCCGCAACATGGCGAGGATCGAGGATGCCGGCTCCACCGAGCTGGGCAAGCCGGGCAACCCGGTCGTCGGCCTGATGACCGAGTGGATGCGCGGCAACACGCTGGAGCGTCGCGCCGAGGTGGGCGATCTGGGCGGCACCATGCGGCTCGGCGCCTATCCGGCCAAGCTGCTGGACGGCAGCAAGGTCGCCGAGGTCTATGGCACCACCGACATCTCCGAACGGCACCGTCACCGCTACGAGGTGAATGTGTATTACAAGGAGCGTCTGGAGAACTGCGGCATGCGCTTCAGCGGCCTGTCGCCCGATGGCGAGCTGCCGGAGATCGTCGAGATCCCCGACCATCCCTGGTTCATCGGCGTGCAGTTCCATCCGGAGCTGAAGTCCAAGCCGTTCGAGCCGCACCCGCTGTTCACCGCCTTCATCAAGGCGGCCATCGATCAGAGCCGGCTGGTCTGAGCGGCCGGCGGGGATCTCCCCCTCCGTCTTTGAGCATCCGTTTCGGGAAAACGCCCCGCCCCTTCAAGGCGGGGCGTTTTTTCATGTCAACAATATTACCTATACGTCATGCGCTCTTGCGCACCAGGCATCCTTATGGAAACATCCACCGAAAATCGTTCAATCAAACAATCAGATCGGGGATGGACCATGAACCGCGTCAGGATCGCCGCGCTCGCCACCTGCCTGACCGCGCTGTGCGCGGTCCCGGCCGGTGCCGCGGATTACTCCTCCACCGTCTTCTTCGGCGACAGCCTGACCGACAGCGGAGCGTTCCAGTCGCTGCTGCCGGCGGGCGGCAAGTTCACCACCAATCCGGGGCCGGTTTGGGCGGAAAACCTCGCCGGCGCGCTCGGCACCTCTGCCGCCACGGCGGCGCGGGGCGGCAGCGATTTCGCGGTCGGCGGCGCGCGGGTGAACACGCAGGTCGGCTTCCCGGCGACCGGTCCGACCGCCTTCGCGCCCAGCGTCGCGACGCAGATTTCCGGCTATCTCGCCGCCACCGGCGGGCGGGCCGATCCGAACGCGCTCTACACCGTCTGGGGTGGCGCCAATGATATCTTCACCGCGCTGAACAATCCGGCGACCGCCCAGGCGACGGTGACGCAAGCCGCCGGCGATCTGGTGACCCAGGTGGCGCGTCTGCGGGCGGCCGGTGCGCGAACCATTCTGGTGCCGACGGTGCCGGATATCGGAGCCACCCCGTTCGGACAGTCACAGGGCTCGGCCGCGGCGGCGCAGATCACGCAGCTGGTCAGCGGCTACAACCAGCTGGTGACGCTGGGGCTGGCGAACGCCGGCGTTTCGGTCATCCCGATCGACACCTATTCCCTGTTGCGGGCGGCGATCGCGAATCCGGCCTCCTTCGGCTTCGCCAACGTGACCGGCACCGCCTGCGCCACCAGCAGTTCGCTGCTCTGCACCTCCTCCACCCTGGTGACGCCGAACGCGGCGCAGAGCTATCTGTTCGCCGACGGCGTCCATCCGACCACGGCCGGGCATCGCGCGGTGTCCGACTTCGTGCTGAACGCGCTGACGGCCCCCGGTAACGTGGCGCAGCTCGCCGAATCGCCGATCCACACCCGCGACCGGCTGACCGCCACCATCCTCGCCCAGGCCGCCAGCAGCCTGTGGAGCCGCAAGCCCGGCACCAGCGGCGCCTGGATCAGCGGCGGGGTCGGCCGGTTGACCAGCGACCGCACCGGCGACCCCGGCGCCGGCGGACAGGCGGAGGTGCGCGGCACCCCGCTGTCGGTCAGCATCGGCGTCGACAAGCGCTTCACCGAGAATCTGCTGCTCGGCGTGGCCGGCACCGCATCGCATTACCGCGGCAGCTTCTCCACCGGCGGCGATTACAAGCAGCGGGAGTATGTGCTGAGCGGTTACGGCGTCTATCGCCTCGGCGGCGCCTTCGTCAACGCGGTCGGCTCCTTCGGCTTCGCCGATTACGACCTGCGGCGCGGCGTCACCATCAACGGCACCGACCATTCCACCAATGGCAGCACCGAGGGCATCAACGCCTCCATCGGCGCCGAGGGCGGTTACGATTTCACCACCGGTGGGCTGACCCATGGCCCGGTGCTTGGCCTGCGCTACCAGCATGTCGAGGTCGAGGGCTTCAGCGAGGACAGCAGCCTGTTCGGCTTCACCTTCCGTTCGCAGACCCGCAACTCGCTGGTCGGCAGCGTCGGCTATCAGGCCTCCTATGACTTCGGCGGCGTCCTGCCCTACGCCAAGGTGACGCTGAATCGCGAGTTCAAGGATGACCAGCGCAACATCACGGTGGAGAACCGCAGCATCTCGACACTCGCCTATGACGTGGCGGTGGCGAAGCCCGACCGCAGCTATGTCGACCTGACGGCCGGAGCCTCCTTCAAGCTGGCGGAGTCGGTGACCGGCACGCTGGGTCTCAACGCCCGGCTGGGCGAGGAGAAGCGCCGCGACTATGGCGGTTTCGTCGGTGTCAGCGTGGGTTTCTGACGAAAGACGGGATGACTGGGATCAAGTCCGCTCCATATCAGGGGCGGATTTGCCATTGAGAGGATGAGGACTCCATGTCCGAGGTGATGATCGATGCCGCCGATGGCGGCCAGTTCTCCGCCTATGTCGCCAAGCCGGCGGGAGCCCCGGCCGGTGGGCTGGTGGTGATCCAGGAGATCTTCGGCGTCAACGCGGTGATGCGCGAGCTGTGCGACTGGTACGCCTCGCAGGGCTTCCTGGCGGTCTGCCCGGACCTGTTCTGGCGCCAGAAGCCGGGCGTGCAGCTGTCCGACAAGACGCAAGAGGAATGGAACCAGGCCTTCGCCCTGATGAACGGCCTGGATCAGGACAAGGCGATCGAGGATCTGAAGGCGGCGCTGGCCTGGGCGCGCGGGCAGGAGGGCGGCACCGGCAAGGCCGGCAGCGTCGGCTATTGCCTGGGCGGCCGGCTGGCCTTCCTGATGGCGACACGTTCCGGCTCGGACGCGAATGTCGGCTATTACGGCGTCGGGCTGGAAGGGCTGCTGGGCGAGGCGGACCGGATCGCCAGGCCGCTGCTGCTGCACATCGCCGAGAACGACAAATTCTCCAGCCCGGACAAGCGGGATGCCGTGGTCGCCGGGGTGAAGGACCACGACCGGGTGACCGCCAAGGTCTATCCCGGCATGGACCATGCCTTCGCCCGGCCGGGCGGCGAGCATTACGACCAAGCTGCCGCAGACGAGGCCAACCGGCTGACGGTGGAGTTCTTCCGGACGCATCTGGCCTGACGCAGGGGAATCGCATTTGGAAAAATCGAGTAGCGTGTGTGAGAGAAAAGGATTCTGTAAGGGGCTTTATCGCCGATTTTGGAGCCCCCGATGCAATCGTGGTTTGAGAAAGCGTTCGATGCGTTGCCGGACCCACGCACGGGCAACGCCAAGCGGCACGACCTGCTGGAGATCCTGACGATCGCGCTGACGGCAACGGTGTGCGGGGCGGAGAGCTGTGCCGACTTTGCCGACTTCGCGGTGGATCGCGAGGGGCTGTTTCGGTCGTTTTTGCGTCTGGAGAACGGGGTGCCGAGTCACGACACCTTCTCGCGCATCTTCCGGCTGCTGGACCCGGTGGCCTTTGCCGCCTGCTTTGGCCGTTTCCTGGAGGGGCTGGGAACGGCCGGGGCTGGGGTGATCGCCATCGACGGCAAGACGTTACGCCGCTCCTTCGATGACGCGGCCCGGTCCAACCCGCTGGCGGTGGTGACGGCCTTCGCCTCGGCGACGCGGCTGGTGGTGGGCCAGCACAGCTACCGGGTGGCCGAGGGCGACAGCGAGATCCTGGCCGCCCGTGCCCTGCTGGAGTGCCTGGATCTCCAGGGCCATCTGGTCACCGCCGACGCCATCCATTGTCAGGAGGAGACCGCCCGCCTCATCCGGAAGCGCGGCGGCGACTACCTGCTGCGGCTGAAGGGCAACCATCCCGCCCTGCTCGCCATGGTCGAGGAGTACTTCACCGACCCGGAACTGTGCGCCGGGCTGGCGAGTGCCACGACCACCGACGCCGATCACGGCCGGATCGAGACCCGGCGGGCCTGGGTGTGTCACGAATTGGATTGGCTGCGCGGTCCCAAAGCGGCCAGCAGCGAACCGGTCCTGCTGCCCGACATGGCCTTTCTGGGCTTGATCGAGGCTACCGTCGAGCATCGCGGCAAGACCACCGTGACCCGGCACTACCACATCGCCTCGCGCGCGCTCAGCGCGGCCGACTATCTGGAGGCCGCCCGCGCCCATTGGTCGATCGAGAACGGGTTGCACTGGATGCTCGACGTCGTCTTCGACGAGGATCGCGCCCGCAACCGCAAGGATCACGGGCCGGAAAACCTCGCCACCCTCCGCAAGCTCGCGCTCAACATCCTGAACCGCGCCCGTCGCGATATCTCCGTCCGCCGAAAGCGAAAGCGCTCAGGATGGTCCGACGAGTTCGCAAGATCCATCCTCGGCCAAATGCGATGACCCTGTGGCCTGACGCCAGCGCCGTTGACCGGCTTCTGAAATAGTGGGATGCAAGGGTCTTCCGATCCTTGCCCCAGCCCCTGTGGGGTGGGTGCGAGGGGGCGACGCCCTCTCGCCCCTTTTTGTTTTGGAGCATTCCGATGACCACGCCGCGCGCCGTCCAGATCGGCGACCTGACCATCGCCAACGACCGTCCCTTCGTGCTGATCGCCGGCCCCTGCCAGATGGAAAGCCGCGACCACGCGCTGGAGACCGCGTCCGCGCTGGTCGAGATGACCAGGGCGCTCGGCATGGGGCTGATCTACAAGTCCAGCTTCGACAAGGCCAACCGCACCTCGATCACCACGGCGCGCGGCCTTGGCATCGACAGGGCTCTGCCGATCTTCGCCGAAATCCGCGAGCGCTTCGGCTGCCCGGTCATCACCGACGTGCATGAATCGAGCCAGTGCGTCCCGGTCGCCGAGGCGGTGGACGTGTTGCAGATCCCGGCCTTCCTCTGCCGCCAGACCGATCTGCTGATCGCCGCCGCCCAGACCGGCCGCGCGGTGAATGTCAAGAAGGGCCAGTTCCTGGCGCCGTGGGACATGAGGAATGTCGCCGCCAAGCTGGTCGCCTCGGGCAACGAGCGCGTGCTGCTGTGCGAGCGCGGCGCCAGCTTCGGCTACAACACGCTGGTGTCGGACATGCGCGCCCTGCCGATCATGGCGGAGACCGGATTCCCGGTGGTGTTCGACGCCACCCATTCGGTCCAGCAGCCGGGCGGGCAGGGCACCACCTCGGGCGGGCAGCGGGAATTCGTGCCGGTTCTGGCCCGCGCCGCCATCGCGGTCGGCGTCGCCGCCGTCTTCATGGAGACGCACGAGAATCCGGACTGCGCCCCCAGCGACGGCCCCAACATGGTCCCGCTGGCGGAGATGCCGGCGCTGCTGGCCAAGCTCCAGGCCTTCGACCGGCTGGCGAAAGCCTAAACAGGCTTAATTTGGCTGAGACGGGGCGTCCGTGCTTCACTGGCGCCTCTTTATCCGCATTCGGGGAAGTCATGATGCTCGGTCGGCGTTTCCGCGCCTTTGTCGCGGCGCTCCTGCTGCTGCTGGTCGCCGTCCCGGCGCTGGCGCTGGAGAGCTTCCAGAAATCCAAGCTGACCATCGAGACGGTGGGCGGCGGCAAGTTCCGCTTCGATGTCGAACTGGCGCTCACCCCCGGCCAGCAGGCGCAGGGGCTGATGTTCCGCCAGTCGATGGCGGCCGACGCCGGAATGCTGTTCGTCTATGATCGGGTGCAGCCGGCCAGCTTCTGGATGAAGAACACCCTCATCCCGCTCGACATGCTGTTCATCGCCGCCGACGGCCATGTCGTGAACATCCATGAGCGCGCGGTGCCGGAATCGCTGGACTCGGTCAATTCCGACGGGCCGGTGAAGGCGATCCTGGAACTGAACGGCGGCATGGCGGCCCGGCTTGGCATCCGTCCCGGCGACCGCGTGGTCTCGCCCGACATCGCCAAGCCGTAAGCGGAAAGACGGTCCACGCCCCCCTGACTTTCGCATAAACTCCCCCAGATTGATCGCGCGGGGCGAGAGGCGCGGAGGGCGCGATGGGCAGGCGGGCGGCGATCATGGTCGGGGTGGCGTTCAGCGTCGCGGCCGCTCTGTCCGCCTATATCGTGCTGGCGCGGGCGGAGCCGGGACCGGCCTACCGGCTGGCGCGGGTCGAACAGGGCCCGCTGGTCAGCACCATCACCGCCACCGGCACCATGAGCGCGTTGGTTACGGTGGAGGTCAGCTCCCAACTTTCCGGCCAGATCGCCGAGCTGTATGCCGATTTCAACAGCCGGGTCACCAGTGGCCAGATCCTCGCCCGGCTGAACGGCGACCAGCTGGCCGCCCGGCTGGCCCAGGCCGGCGCCGACGTCGATTCCGCCAAGGCGTCGCTGATCCAGCAGCAGGCGCTGCTCGACAAGGCGCGGGCCGATCTCGCCAACGCCCAGGCCAGCGTCGCCAATGCCGACGCCCAGATCGTCCGCGCCGATCTCGCCCAGCGCGACGCCGAGCGTGACCTGCGCCGCCGCCGCGACCTGCAAGGGCGTGGCGTGGTCGCCGCCGCCGATCTGGAGAAGGCGGAAACGGCGGCGCACAGCGCCCAGGCCCAGGTGATCGCCGCCCGTGCCCAGAAACGGCAGGCCGAAGCGGCGGAGGCTTCGGCCGAGGCATCGCTGGCCGTCGCTGTAGCGCAGGTGGAGGTCGCCCGTGCCCAGGTGGCCCAGCGCGAGGCGGCCTTGCAGCTGGTCCGCGTCGATGTGAACCGCTCCGTCATCCGCTCCCCCATCGACGGGGTCGTCGTCAACCGGGCGGTCAGCACCGGCCAGACGGTGGCGGCGAGCCTGTCGGCACCCACCCTGTTCACCATCGCCCAGGATCTGCGGCAGATGGAGGTTCTGGCCAACATCGATGAGGCCGACATCGGCCGGGTGCGCGAAGGCATGCCGGTGCGCTTCACCGTCAACGCCTTCCCCGGCGACAGCTTCATCGGCCGGGTGGCCCAGGTCCGGCTGGCGCCGAAGGAGGACCAGACCGTCGTCACCTACATCGTCGTCATCACGGTGGAAAATCCGGAGCTGCGGCTGCTTCCCGGCATGACCGCGAACCTGCGCATCACCGTGGAGGAGCGGCCGGCGGCGGTGAAGCTGCCCAACGCCGCCCTGCGTTTCCGTCCGCCGGGGGCCCGTCCGCCGGGGGCCGAGGCACCCGTCGATGCACCGGCGCCGACCACCGGTGGCCCCAATGGCGGGCGGGGCGCCGCGGCGTTGGAGGCGGCGGCCCGGCGGGTGATGGACGGGCTGAAGCTGGACGAGACCAGGCGCCGCGACATCGCCGCCCTGGTCGCCGAGGCGCGCGACCGCTTCACCGCGCTGGATGCCGAGGGCGGCGACCCGGAACGCCGCCGGGTGGAGGCCAACGCCATCCGCGCCGCGACGCTGGAGCGTATCGCCGCCCTGATCGACCCGGCGCAGCGCGACCGCTTCGCGGCGCTGGTCGATCCAGGCCGGACCGCCGAGGCGACACGCACCGTCTGGGTGCCCGGTCCCGGCGATGGGGTGCCGGTCGGCGTGCCCGTGCGGCTCGGCATCGGCGACGGCAGCTTCACCGAGCTGGTGGCGGGCGATCTGCGCGCCGGGCAGGACGTGATCACCGGCCTCCTTGCTCCCGACCGCGACGGCCGCCGGGGGCCGCGCCTTGGCTTCTGAGCCGGCCACGCCCATCATCGCGGTCGAACAGCTCACCCGCCATTACCGCATGGGGCCGCAGACCGTCCATGCGTTGGACGATGTCAGCGTCACCATCGGGCGTGGCGAGTTCGTGGCGGTGATGGGGCCGTCCGGTTCGGGGAAATCCACTTTCATGAACCTGCTGGGTTGCCTGGACCGCCCGGACGCCGGGCGTTACCGGCTGGACGGACGGGAGGTCAGCGGCCTGTCCTCCGACGCGCTGGCGGCGGTGCGCAACCGCAGCATCGGCTTCGTCTTCCAGTCCTTCAACCTGCTGCCGCGCCAGTCGGCGCTCGACAATGTGATGCTGCCGATGGTCTATGCCGGCGTCGGCCATGCCCTGCGGGCGGAGCGGGCGAGGGCCGCCCTCGACGCGGTGGGTTTGGGCGGGCGCGCCGTGCACATGCCGACCCAGCTTTCCGGCGGGCAGCAGCAGCGGGTCGCCATCGCCCGCGCCCTGGTCAATGATCCGCTGCTTCTGCTGGCCGACGAGCCGACGGGGGCGCTCGACAGCGCCACCAGCCTGGAGATCATCGGCCTGTTCCAGCGGCTGAACCGGCGCGGCATCACCATCGTGCTGGTGACGCATGAGCCGGAGGTGGCGCGCCATGCCGGGCGCGTCCTGCAATTCCGCGACGGCCGGCTGATCGGCGACCAGCGCCAGGACCCGGAGGTCGCGGCATGACGGTCTGGGACGCCTTCCGCGCAGCTCTCCATTCGCTGCGGGCGAATCCGTTGCGCAGCGCGCTGACCATGCTGGGCATCGTCATCGGCGTCGCCGCCGTCATCGCCATGGTCGCGGTCGGCGCCGGCGCGCGCGATCAGGTGCTGCGCCAGATCGCCAGCCTGGGCACCAACCTGGTCATGGTGGGGCAGGGTAGCATCGTTCGCGCTGGGGTGAAGCTGGGTGCCGGCACCGCCTCCTCGCTGACGGAGGAGGACGCGCTGGCGGTGCTGGCGGAAATCCCCGGCGTGGTGGTGACCGCGCCGTCGGTGCGCTGGGGGCTCCAGATCGTCGCCGGCAACCAGAATTGGGGCACGGTGCTGTTCGGCATCACGCCCGACTACATGGATGCCCGCGACTGGAGCGTCGCGGCCGGGCGCGGCCTGTCCGACGAGGATGTGACCCAGGCCAACAAGGTGGTGGTGCTGGGCCAGACGGTGGTGCGCAGCCTGTTCGGCGGCGGCGATCCGATCGGGGAGCCGGTGCGCGTCTTCTCCACCCCGCTGACCGTCGTCGGGGTGCTGGCGGAGAAGGGGCAGAACACCCAGGGGCAGGACCAGGACGACGTCATCTTCGTGCCGCTGTCCACCGCCAAGCGCAACATTCCGGGCATGGCCAAGAGCAACCCGCGTTTCATCCACACCATGGTGGTGAAGATGCGGGACGGCGCCGACACGGCCGAGGCGCAGGCGCAGATCCGCGACCTGCTGCGACAGCGCCACCGGCTCATCCCCGGTCAGGACGATGATTTCTGGATGCGCGACCTGTCGGAGGTGTCGGCGACCCGCGATGCGTCGTCGCGCGCCCTGTCCTTCCTGCTGGCGGCGGTGGCGGCGGTCTCGCTGCTGGTCGGCGGCATCGGCATCATGAACATCATGCTGGTGTCGGTGACCGAGCGCACGCGGGAGATCGGGCTGCGGCTGGCCATCGGGGCGCGGCGGCGTGACATCCTGGTGCAGTTCCTGATCGAATCGACCACCCTGTCGCTGATCGGCGCCGCCGCCGGGGTTGCGCTCGGCATCGGCGCCGCCATAGGGGTGGCGGCCCTTGCCGGCTGGCCGACGCTGATCCGGATCGACTCGGTCATGCTGGCGGTGGTGGTCAGCGGGCTGATCGGCGTGTTCTTCGGCCTCTATCCCGCCCGCCGGGCGGCGCGCCTCAACCCCATCGAGGCGCTGCGGCACGAATAGCCGACAGGTCCGCCGCCGCATCGCCGTCGAGAACCACCAGCCGCGCCTCGCCGCGCGCCAGCCACAGCGCCAGCCGCCCGACCCAGGCCACCTCGCGGGCGACCGCTAACACCGCCGGCCGCCGCTCCGCCAGGATTCGCGCCAGCGCCAGGGCCGAGGTGGCGGCGTGCCGTTTAGCGAGGTCGATCTGGCCGATCGCCGGGGCGAGCGCCGCGCGCAGCGGGCCGCCGCCCATCGGCGCGACGAGGTCCACCGCCGCGCCGGCGTTCAGCATGGCGTGCGCGAGATCGACCGCCGAGCGGCGCTGGGGCCGGTCGGCGAGGTCGGGCAGGAAGAGGGTGATGGTGTGGGGGGCCGGGGTGAGCGAAGGCAATGAACCGGATCCGGAATGGTGTTGACGACAGGCTGGCGGGCGACCGAACGCCGCAGCGAATGGCCGCGCGGGCGGCGGCATGGAGAAAGACCGCGGAACCCTGCGCCGTCCGCTTGCCGTGGGCGTGGCGTTCGTGTATCTCACAACGCGGCGACGGGGCGTAGCGCAGTCTGGTCAGCGCGCCAGTTTTGGGTACTGGAGGCCCCCGGTTCGAATCCGGGCGCCCCGACCATCGCCGAAGGACAACCCAGCGTCCAAGCCGCCAGAGCCTGGACGCGACCGCAGGCATTTGGGGAGACGAGCGAGCCATGAACGTCCGGATCTATCAGCCGAGCAAGACGGCCATGCAATCCGGCCGGGCCAAGACTCACCGCTGGATGCTGGATTACGAGATCGAGACGCCGCGCCGTCCGGAGCCGTTGATGGGCTGGACCAGCTCGGGCGACACGCTGAATCAGGTGCGCCTGTCCTTCGAGACGAAGGAGGAGGCGATCGCCTTCGCCGAGCGCGAGGGCTGGACCTACAGCGTGCAGGCGGCACCTGTCCGCCGCGTCCGTCCGCGCAACTACGCCGACAATTTCCGCACCGACCGCCCGCGCGTCTGAGGCCGCGGCCTCAGGCTCCACTCCGCGATAGGGCCCCATAGCTCAGTTGGATAGAGCAGCCGCCTTCTAAGCGGCAGGTCGCAGGTTCGAATCCTGCTGGGGTCGCCATTCCGGTACACGGTTCCAGAATGAAAAGAGCCCCGCTTCGGCGGGGCTTTTTTGTGCATCCCCGCATGCCGGCCAACCAACGGAGTGTGCCCCAAACCCGCGCCCCAGATGCGAAAAGGGGCCGCGGACGCGACCCCTTCGGTAAGGCTAAAGCCTTGAATTGGTTTGGTGATCCGGGTGGGATTCGAACCCACGGCCACATGATTAAAAGTCATCTCACCTAAATGTTCCAAGTGACGCCTGGGGCGCCACTTCGGAAGCCGCGAGAGTCGGAAAACGCCATTTATTGAGTAAATCCAACTTGTTGGATTGTTTACACAGTGCCTCGACGGCTGGCGGGTCAGGTTTTCCGCCACTTCCGATTCAGCCTCGACCGCACTGTAGTGTTGTCCCATTGGTGTCCCATTGCCGGGGTAACGTCCAACAGGCGTGGCCGTGGGACAACATTTTGGTTCCCGGGCGTTGTCCCACCGGGTAGTGTGCCCGTGACCACAGCATGTCAACATGGGACACCACAGCCATGGCACGGACGACGACGCTAATCACCCCGCAGATCCTTCGAGACGCCCTCGCGCTGGCGGCCCGCGGTGACGCCGACGAGGAGATCGGCGACACCGTCGTCCGTGGCCTGTGCCTCCGGCTGCGCCGCGCCTCGGCCGTATGGGCCGTGCGTGGCCGGATCGGCGGCAAGGGCAATCCGCAGCCGTTCCGCTTGTGCGACGCCCGGCCGGACGGGGGCGGGGCGAAGGCATTGGAGCGGGAACTTGAGAAGGCCCGGGCGCTCGCCACCGAGGCGAAGAAGCGCCTTGCAGCCGGAGAGGACCCCCGCGACTGGCTGCGCGAGCAGGATCTCGGGCGCCCTATGGTGGTGCAGACGCCCGCCGTGGATCTTGGCCCGACGTACAGAGAGGCTCTCGACGCGTGGGTGGATCACCTGTTGTCGATCGGCCGTAGGGTCGACACCGTGAAATCCTACAGAAGTTGCCTGATCTCCCCGGCGGCAATGGACGCCTTCGGTGGGAAACATGTGCGGGAACTCACCCCGGCCGACGTGAAGACCGCCCGCGACCGGCTGATCAAGGAGGGCAAACTCCGCCAGAGCGATGCCGTCGTCCAGGCCGTGGGGGCGCTGGTAAAGTGGGCGACCGAAGACAAAGAGACGCCTGTCGGCAATGTGGAAAGGCTGGGCAACAGCGGCGCCAGCAGCAGTGACGATGACGGCGAAGGCACTTACACTCCCCTACCAAAAGAACTCGCAAACCTGTTCGTCAAACTGGGCGCCCCCGGCGTGAATCCCGTCGGGCGGCTGGCGTGCGTCCTGTTGCTTTGCACAGCCCAGCGCCGGTTGACGGTAGCTTCAGCGCGACCGCGCGATTTCGAGGAGTGGGATCTCGTTCCGGGCTGGGGGTTGTGGCGGATTCCGAAGGGGTTGATGAAGGGCAAGAAGGCTCACGTGATTCCCCTTCCGCCGCGCGCTTGGAAGGCGGTCCAGACGGCTGTTGAACTTGCCGGACCTGACGCGGCTTGGGTGTTTCCGCAGACCCGTAAGCGGCGCGCGACGGACGAAGGAAACGGGCACATCGCGCCGAAGCTGATCAACGACTGTTTCCGGGCCGCAAAAATTGGGTGGGCACCGCACGACACGCGCCGTGCCCTTGGCGCGCTGGCAGACCGGCGTGGTGTGCCGTTGGCGAAAATCGCAACCATCCTCGCTCATCGCGCCGTTGACGTCCCGCAGGTGACGGCCGAGCACTATGGGCGCGAGCTAGAGTATCGGAACGACAAGCACTACGTGCTGTCGGAATGGATGTCATATCTCGAGGAGTGTGATAAGCGGTACGGTTCGAAGGCTCAACATGCGACCATTTCCGCGGCCTAGTCGCGGCCAAACAAGAGGAGATCGACGATGCCGTCCCCGCGCAAGATGAATATTGTGGATGTGGCAAACGCCTCGCTCAACAATAAGAATGATTATTTCGTTGATGTTGATCGAGATACGAAAGACAAAGGTCTAGGTTTAGCTAAAGCAATCGAGCAAAAGAAAGACGCATACACTCTCTTTATTGAAAAAAGAGACGCTGCGAACGCCGAAGCCATTGCTAATGCTATGGACATTATTCAGCGCGCTGAGCGGGAAACTTTTGAATCGATTTCTTCTTGCGCATCTTGGTTCGAGGAGCAGGCCACAGCCGCACTCAACCCAGCGCCGACCCCTGGTAGTTGACCCGTCGGCCATACAAATCGCTGGACAAAATCGTCCAATCCTCAAAAACTGAAATCGACCGGATCATTGCGGTTGGCGCCGCTCCCCGGTCGAAATCAGTCATTGGATGATCCAAGAATGATGCCGGTTGACGTCCGTGTCAACAAGTCTGGAGATGGCGCCCCTCATCGGGGCGATTGAGCGCGTGGCTACATAGCCAACTCGCCGAAACCTTCACCGCTCCTTATCGTGTCAACAAGTTTGATTGCCATCACGTCGCCGAAGACTGCGACCGTGATGCCGCCCGACAGCGCCGGGAGGACGACCAGCACCTTTCTGCCAAGCTGGTCGAGGGTGGACTCACCGACGCCGAGGTCCACGGCGCGCCGCAAGGGGTCGAGGACTCGCTCGTATCGCGCGACGGCGAGTACGAAGAGTCGCTCGGCCGCGCACTTCGGCGGAGCCAGATGTTTCCGTCCCAGGCGTTTGCCTCCAAGCTCCGTCACGGCACGCGCTACATGGCGTTCGCCGCCGAGCACAGCATCGACGCCGTGAGGCAGATCCGCGTCGCTGCCCCGGTGTGCTCCGTCCCGCTGGCCGCGTTCCGCTCGGTCCATGCTGACACCAGCCGTCGGCTGACCGAGCGGCTGCGGTACGGCCTCGCGCGACACGCCCCCGGTGTTTCCATCGACCTGATCGCGTGCCACGTCAAGCGCGACGGTGCCGGGCGGGCATACGTTCACTTCCACATCGTCGCCCGAGGGGGAACCGATGCGGAGTGGGCCGCCCTGGAGCGATATTGGGTCGGCGAAAGCCGCCCAACAGGTTGGGACTGGTGGGTAGCCGAGGACGACGACCGCCTCGGCCGCCACCCGGCGGCGCTCGTGCAGTATGCCGCCGCCGGACTGGCGGAAGAATTAGACGACGAGTGGACCCCCGAGGAGCTTGCCGAACTCTGGCGGCAGACGCGCGGCCTGTCGCTGACCCGAGCCGTCGGCGAGTACCGCCGTTGGCTAGGCGCCTTGGACGCAGCAGGCGAAACCGTGAGGCGGCACCCTGTGTACGGCGTTGCCGAACGGGTGCCCCGCCGCCGGGCGGTTCGCATCCAGCGGCACAAGGACAAACTGTTTACAAGTTGTGGATTTGGCATCCTGCGCGTGGTCTGGCACGATTTCGGCGACGGCGTGCTGCGCGAGTCCTGGCACGTCCGAGGCCGCCCCGGCGTGACGGCCGCCGACGTGCGCGCCGTCTACGCGGTCGCCGACGCCACATCTACGGGTACAACGGCTATCCCCGAATCCCAGCCCGCTGCCCCCGTCGAACCCGATCAGAGTCCCCCGCCGACACCCCCACCACCTCCCCGAAGGGAGCCGAGTCCGCCTCCCATGGCGGTGGACTACGACCCCGAAGACCCGGACGACATCCCTTTTTGAACAGCGCGCAGGCCGCTGTTGCCGGGGCGCGCCTACCGCAACCGCCCGGCCTTGTCCCCCTCCACCATCTCGGCCCATGCGCGGTCGAGTTGATCGTCGGCAGGGTCCACGCGGGGGTGGTACTCGACGGCGGGATAGCGCCAGTCCTCGCCGAGCGGGTCGATCACCGTCCCGTCGGCGAGGACGAGCCACCAGTGCGGCCCCGTGTCGCCGTCGGCGTCCCGCACTCGTCCCCACACGGCACGCACCGCATCGTCGCTGTGGGCCGCGCGGATGGCGGTCCGCGCCAGCCACGCCACGGCCATGCACTCGCCGTCGAGGGGGCGCTCGCCGTACTGGCGGCACAGGTCGTTGTAGACCGTCGCCGCGATGTCGCGCGGCGCCATGCCGGTCAGTTCGGCGCAGGTCGGCAGGCTCATTGCGCTGCCTCCCCGAGCACGCGGTACACGCTGGCGCGCCCGATGTCGAGGCGCCTGGCAATCTCGGCAGGGCCGACGCCATCGGCGTGCAACTGGCGGACCTCAGTGGCCTTCGCCCGCGCCGTCGGCTTGCGGCCCTTGTACTTCCCGTCCGCCTTGGCCTTGGCGATGCCCTCGCGCTGGCGTTCGAGCATGATCGAGCGTTCGAACTCGGCGATGCCCCCCATGACCGTCAGGAGCAGCTTGCCCGTCGGCGTGCCGGTATCGATGCCAAGGCCGAGGATGCGCAAGGCGACGTTCTTCCGACCCAACACGGCGACGATCTCCAGCAGGTGGGCGACCGACCGCGCCAGCCGATCCAGCTTCGTCACGACCAGCGCGTCGCCCTCTCTGACGAAGTCGAGCGCCGCCGTAAGCTGATCGCGCGCGGCGACATCGACGGACGACACCTGCTCACGGAAGATCCGCTCGCACCCAGCCGCCTCCAGGTCGCGAAGCTGCGCGTCAAGGCCCGCCTCCTGTTCAACCGTGCTCGTTCTTGCATACCCGACAATCATCTCAGCCCCCTTGTCTCACACAATTAAAAAAGGCTGTGAGACATTCGTCCCAAAAGCCTGCCTACCACTTTTTTGAGACGCCTGCTTGCAAGGGACCAGCTATCTCATAGGGGCAGGCCCCAACGGGACGCGCATCGCGCCGAGCGACCCGACGCCGACCCCGCTTACCACATACCCACAGCCCCCCTCTGGTGCGCTGTGAGGGGCGCGAGGGGGGCTGTGGGTATGCTCCGCTTCGCTCCGGCCCGCCCAAGGGGCGGGCTGGAAAGCGGGGACGGCGAGCCACCCCTCCGCCCCACCCCCTTCCGCGTTGCCTCCGGCAACCCCGCCCCGAGGGGCGGGGGGCTGCGCCCGCGGTTGATGAACCGCCGCTTCGTGGGCGCCGCTGTCCGGCGCGCTACGGACGCAGCCCACCCAGTTCTTCGCGCTCTTCTTCTTCGTCGGCGGGGTCCACCACCTCCACTCCCATTTCCCGTAGCATCGCCGTGCCCAACAGGTTCCTGACGAACGCCTGCTGTTCGCCGTTGAGGCGCGCCCACGCCGCCTTAGGTTCAGCGTATGCCTTGGGTGCCGCCCTCGGTTCGCGGGCGACCAATGCCAACACGCACCGCTGACGGATCGACCAGTGTTGACCCAATGCCTCGGACAGCGTCATCCGTCCGGCAGCGACGTCCCTGGCGACATCCATGAACCTCGGCCATTCCAGGGCGGCCGCAGCCTCCTCGGCCGACAGCAAGTGCTCGATGTAGCTCACCGCCTCGGGAAGCGCGTCACGCTCCCCATCGAGCGCATGGAGCAACTCCACGCACCCGTCTACAGCAAGCCAGTAGTCGAGGTAGTCCAGGCCGTACCAGCACCCGCAGCCATCTTCATCGTCGGACTCCCATGCGGCCAGCACGGCGGCGATGGCAGCCTTTTGCTCGTCAGTAAGCATGGCGTCCTCCGAGTTGCGTAAGATCCCGCTCGACGGCAGCGCTGTCGTAGGCGAGCGGCTGGAGGCAGACCGTCCCGGCCTCGTCCACCTCGCCGCATCTGGTGTCGGGGCAACCCCTGTCGCAGGCCCCGAGCGCCGTGTCGACCATCTCGTCGTCGTCGAGCGGCCCAAGCTCAACCAGCCTATCCAGCGCCACAAGCGCCCGCTCGATGCTCGGGCACCCCCGGCGCAACGCTGCACCGGGACAGTAGACTCTCTCAATTCCCCGGTACATCACGCGGCCTCCTCGATCTCGTCGGCCATCTCCCGGCACCGCTCGACCACCTCTTCGAGCCGCTCGGCGAGCACCGGGTGCAGCGCCTCGTGCGCCGCCGCCAGCGCCGTGTCGGCGCGCTTGATCAACCGCGCGTCCTCCTCGGGCGTCAGCCAATGCGGCCGCGTCGGACCCACGATCGCCGCCGCCGCTGCGGGATCTGCCTGCTCCAGGGCAACCAGCGCCTCGCTCAGCAGCGCCGCCAGCGCATCCACCTCACTCATACTCATGTCACTACCTCTATTTCGTCGTCGCAATGGAGGTATGTTGCCGGGCTCTCTCAGGTTGCTCAAGAGGATATTCAATGTTGTCAAAAATTTATTTAAGGCAAGGACAGATTGCTCTAAGAAATTCTCGTACCGCCAAATTCATCTATCCTTGCAAGGACAGATGGTTATTTTTGATAAATTACCTCATATCAGCCAATCTATCCTTGGGCTGACGGGATATCTGCGTCAAATGCTCAAGAAAGGATACCGCCCCGTGTAAACCAGTTGACACAGCAGCCTTACGGGGCAGTCGCAGGCGACCGGCGGCGCACCCGCGATCCATTGCCCGGCCCACGACTCGAAAAGTCGGGCGGCGCGCTCCTCCGGGCTGTCAGCGTAAGTGCTGCCCAGGTCAACGCCATGCCGCTCCACCGCGTCGTAGACGAGCTCGCGGTCGGCAGCGGCCAGCCGGGGGCTGACGAGGTGCCACAGTTCGTGGTGCAAGATTGTTGGCAAACCATGGACGCCCGCCTTGAGCGACACCGCCGCCGCGCCGGTGGAGGCGCAGGCGATCCCGCCACATTGACTCCACCGACGACCGTGGCTGTCTTGCCGGGTCTCGAACGCGCAGTCGCCGTAATCGTCGGAGCGGTCGGCGGACACCCATAGCCGAGGGGCGACGTAAACCGAGGACCACGGTGCGACCCGCGCCGCCTCCGCGGCAAGCCATGGTAGAATCGGCCGCAGGCCGGGCGCTTCATGGCCGGGCTGCGCAACGACCTGCACGCCCCGCAGGCCGACCGGGCGGACAAGCGGGCGGACGCCGACGCGCCCGCCGTGCAGGCGGTAGAGGTGGCAGTCGGTCACCGGCCGCCCAGGTACGCGGCCCGGAGGTCCCCGACGGCACGCTGGACGACCGCGTGGACCGTCGCTACGTCGGTCGGCCCGCCGCCCCACAAGGCCCGCTCCCACGTTCCCAGCGCCACTTGGTGCTCGGCGAATCCCATAATCCACGCGATCCGTCGGGCGGGATTGGCGGACAGCGACGGCGGGACGACGTCGCCCGGGTCAACGACCTTGTCCAGCCCGTCGGCGACGGCGTCGGCGAATGCCTCCCACCCGGCGACGTAATCCCGGCGCACGGCGGTTGGACCGGGCCACGGCGGGAGATCGACGACCCCCAGTTCGGCCATCGTCGTCATGCGCCGCCCCCCTCGTCTGGCAGAAGGTCGGCGAACAGGGGCCGATCACGCTCAGAAAGGCCGCGTCGAAGCTGGGTCACGAGCCATTCGCGAGCGCGCCCATCGGACGAGATGGCCTTCAGGACGATGGCGCCGACGATCACCTTTCGGCGGCCATCGGACTGCCGGGCAAGCGTCTTCTCGCGCGTCCGGAGTTCGGCCGCCCGAGCTTCTAGCCGGGCGCGCTGCTGCGCCAGTTCAGTGAGCTTCCCGGCCATGCGGCGCCTCCCCCCGCACGATCCCGTGCCACCGGGCCTCTGCCGTCATCATCGCAGCCGTCAGCGTTGGCTGGCCGGTCCCGCTGACGTAGGCGCCAGAGCGCCCGAGGTCCGACACGTCCCAAGAGTACGTGCCGTCCTTTTCCGGCCAAGCGTCCAGTGACCATTCCCCCGCCGTCGCCCGCCAGTACTCACGACTCTCCCCGTCATCCTCGGACACGTCCCACCAGTCCAACCCACCAGACGACATGATGCCTCCCAGAAACCAGCGCGTCGCCCTACAGAGTATTGCGTTGCGCTCTGCCCGAAACAAGATGGGAAGGGAGAGCCTGGAAAGGCGCGCTTATGTATCGGTGCCCGATACGCGCTCAAAAATGTTGACAATTACTCACGGAATGCCGGGCCATGAGGCATGACAACATTGACACCGCCGCATTCAACCCGGACCTCTTTCCAGAGTCCGACACTGACGACTGCGGCTGTCCAGCGGACTGGCCGGACTCGGATAGCCTGCACCCAGCCGAACAGGCCCACCTCCTCGCCCGGTTGGAAGACGAGCTTATTGGCATCGGCCTCATCGGTGGACGGCGCGAGCGCGCCGCCGGAACGCCGGAGGCGGCCGCCGTGTGGGCTATCGTGCCGGAGGGCTGCCGCGCCGAGGGCGCCGTGTGGGCGCGCATCTGGCGCGGCGTTCGGACCGCATACGCGGAGGGACGCCGATGAGTGCACCGCCGCCCGGCCGACCGAGGACGCGCCGACGGGAAGCGCCGTCGGTGACGTACAAGCGCCTCGCCGAGACCGCCCCGGACGACGCCACCCGGCATGCCGCCCGGGCGTTCGCCGACGCTTGGCGGGCGCGGGAGCCGGGCGCGAGCCGACGCCACCCGGTTCGGGAGACCGACGTCGTGCGCGCCGTCGCCGCCGCACTCTGCCCCGACGGGGCGCCCGACGACGCGACGATTGCCGCCATCGCGTGGGCGCGTGGCGCATGGTTGCGCTCCTTCGGCGACATCGCCGAACCGTGGACGGCGGCGGCCCCGACGCGCGCCTCCGCCGCCGTCGGAGCCCTTCGCATCCTCACCGAGCCCGACGACCCCGATTTCGAGTTCGAGCCGTGACCAGCCTCCCGTCTGGCGAGGCACACTTTCACTTCGGCGCCAAGGTGGGCCAGCGTTCGGCAGGCCGGAGCAGTGTCGCCGCAGCAGCGTACCGGGCCGGGCAGCGGCTCCATGACGAACGGCTAGGCCAAACGTTCGACTACTCGCGCAAACGTCATATAACTGATGCTTTCATTCTTGTCCCGGCCGATGCCCCGGCATGGGCGAGCGACCGGGGCGCCCTCTGGGGGGCAGTGGAACGGGCCGAGAAGCGCCGGGATGCCAGTTTGTGGCGCGAGATCGAGGTGAGCCTCCCCCGCGACCTGCCGCCCGAGGCGTACCGCCCCCTGCTTGAGCAGGCCCTTGCGCCGTACGTTGCCGCCGGGCTGGCCGCCGATGTCTGCGTCCATTGCCCGCCCGCGGCCGACGGCGGGCCGCAGCCACACGCCCACGTGATGATCACCACCCGCGCGCTCGGCCAGGACGGGTTCGCCGCCCGCAAGAGCGACGACCTCATCGCCATCCTCGACGGCGCCAAGGGCGCGCCCCGCGGCGAGGCCCTGAAAGTCGAGCGGCAGCGGTGGGCAGACGAGATCAACCGCCACCTGCGCGCCGTCGCATCTGACCGGCGCGTAGATGCCCGCTCGTACGCCGAGCGTGGCCTCGACCGGCAGGCCGAGCCGAAAATGGGGGAGCGAGCCGCCCAGCGACACCGCCGCCAGCGCGAACGCCACGCCCGCGACCCGACCGCGCCACCGCCCCGGCCGTCGGCGCGACAACGTCACGTCGGCGCCATCCGGGCGTTGCGAAAAACGGAAAACGCACTACTCGAACTGGAGACGGAAATGGTCAAGGCTGATAAAAAAGACTCCTCGGCAGCCAAGCAAGAAATCAAGGTAAACTTGTTGCGCGAGCGCCTTGGTCCCGATCTCGACTACGAGAACTATCGGGGCGGTGTCTATATGGTTGACACCAAGAATCCCAATCTGACGCGCGTGCAGTTTCGCGACGACTCTTGGGCGGAGATCGACCACCAGTCCGAGCGGATCAAGACGTGGGGAGCGGCCAACGGCACCGCTGCGGATTTTGCCCTCGACGCCGCTGCGGCGCTGGACTGGCAGGACGACGTCGTCAGCCGCCTACCGACATCGGCGCGCACCCGGGGACCGGGGCGCCGCCTGAACGCTGAGGAGGCCAGCGACCGGGCCGACTGGTGGCGCGAGCAGGGCTACACCGACGTGACTACGTCCGGCGGCCGGGTGCTGATCGGAATCGGCCCGTCCCGACTGGTAGACTCCGGCGACCGGTGCGAGCTTCACGGGCCGGTCACGGAAGATGCCATCCGGGCGATGGTCGCCAACGCCAAGGACCACTACGGCACACCGCCGCGCGCCCGCACGTGGGGCAGCGACGAGTTCCGCGCCCTCTACTGGCTGGAGGCTCAACGCCAGGGCGTCGAGGTGGTCGACTATGAGCCGCCGGAGCACGTCAGGCGGCAATGGGAGGAGGAGTGCCAGCGGACGGCTCGCACCGAGGCCGCCGTCGGCACGGTGGCTGATCGGGCTGCCCTGGCTCGCCAGTTGAGGGCGTACGCGGCGGGCGACACCGAAACCCCGCCCTCGCCGGAGGTCGGCCTGGCGGTAGCCGCGTTGACGCCGGACCAACGCGCGCGGCTCGCCAGATCTGAGCCCTACGAGCTAATCCCGCAACTGGCAGGGCTTCAGATGACCGGGCAGGACCTTGCCGCCGGTGTCGCCCCCGCGGGCCAGCCCGGTCCCGCCGTCAGACCGGCGGCGCCCGCCAGCCGTCCCGAGGCCGAGGAATTGCCCGAGTGGGTGCAAGAGCTTCAGGCCCAGGGCGCTGTGATCGTCCCGGCGGCCCGTCCGTGACCGCCGGGCACATGCCCATCGTCCTCGGGGTCGCGCGCGGCGCCCCCGAGGAAGCCCACGCGATCCGCTGGACGCTGTTGGAGCGGGAGACCGGCCTGTCGGAGCCCCTGGCTTACGCCGCCCGCGCTGTGGCCCGCGTCCGTGGCCTCTCGCTGCCGGACGACAGGATCGCGCCCGCGTACCGCCGGGCTGTGGCCGCCGATCCGGCGCTGGCCGCATTCTTCTCAGCGGTGGACGACTGGCCCCGGCTGCGGGTCGAGGCACAGCGCAGACCGATGGCGGCCGTGCTCAGGTGGAGGGAGATCGGCGAAGCCCTGTTGGATGGAATATAAACGGTTGCCTCGGGGCGCTCTGTTCTACACCGGCCGCTCCGAACACAAAGATGATGTCATTCTCCTCGCTTCAGTCGCGAAATTATTGAGGAGACGCAGGGAGCACACCCTCGATGAGTACTCGGCGAAAACAAACCCGCCCAAACTGGAATGACTGAATCACGTCGTTAACATCCAACTTCGCGCCAGCGTGTACCACCTTACCGCGCTTGGCGTAGAGGTCTCGGACCACTTGGTAGGCACGATCACGATCACTGCGATCCGTGGCAACATAGCCCGATACCGCACGGGACAGTGCCTTCGTCTTCTCTCGCTCTCCACCGAGGCCAAACAAAGTTTCTAGGGCGGACCACAGGAGCACCACGCCCATCTCCAGGGTAGGACTCCATTGTGCTTGGTTGTAGACAGAGATCGCCCTGAAGAAACGTTCATCATGGTAGAGGCGGACGGCAATGGGGAGCATATCGACGAGCCATACAAGGTCATCTGCCGTCGCCACCTCGCGCCACGCATTGAACAAGCCGATCTGTTGAGGCGCCCCCTCGAACGGGTATGGTGAAGCGTTCTGCCATTCGGAACCCATCCTGTCGAAGGGTATGTTCCCGACAACTGCCAATCTTACCGGCGTCCTCATTTGAAGTCGGAGCACCGCAGCCACCAGCCAAGCAACGACGGTAGGCGATAGACCTCCAAGGGCTGAACTCTCCGAGACAGCAAGCTCAGCACGGCTTTCAAAGGAGAACCCTCCTTTAACGGCGACCCATGGAGCCGGGTGCGCGGCCTTCTTGGTCGGGGGTGGAGAGAACGCAAGCATCGATGCGCCGAACATGTCGACGAACACTTTCCTGAGAACGATGCCCGGCGCTACTGTCAGTCGGTCCATAGGCAGGTCGATGCCTGTCAGGCAGCCGTATAGAGGAAGTGAATTTTGATCCCAGGCAGTCACGTGTCCAGCATGTCCCAGTCGTCGCCCAGCAACCATCTCAGGGCCGAGAGCTTGCCGTTGATCATCCCCCACTCGAAGTCGTCCCAGGGACCAAGATTATCGATCCCGACCTCTTCTTCGGTCCGCTTGGCGGCTTCCAATGCCCCTGCCCAGACGGAGTCCAGAATTTGATCAGGCCGGTATGGGGCCCTCGAATAGTTCGCCTCTGAAACAACGTGGCATTTACCCTCTTCGATGCTGGCTCGAAGATTCCAATGCCGGTTGTACCAAACTTGGCGGAAGAGTAGATGCTCGGCTTCGAGAATCTCTGACAGCCGCCGCGGCTGGACGGCACCGTTGAACTCCAGATCGAAATTGGGAAGCAGATCCTCGTCAAGGTCATGTAGGAGATCCACCAGTGATATCCAATATGAGGACCACTCTGCCTCGAACAACGGCGAGATGTCCTCATGCGGCTCGCGCCGATCACCAATCGGCCGACCGAAGTCTTTGTAGTTGTGCGTCACGAAGGCAAAGCGGGTTCCGCCCTCAACGCCGATGCCAACCTGATCTGAATACGTCTCTATGATGACTGCGTCGCCAACGCTGTTTTTGGACTGATGGAAGGGCGCCCTCTGGGCCAACGCCCGTTCCGTTACGCGAATCTTGATGGCGTCGGTGACCGGCAACGGAGAGGCCAGCGTCAGAAGCCGCTCGATGCGGTCGATGGAGGCGTTGACCGCCCCACTCTTGATCAGCGCTGCATGGTCTGCCTCGTCGAGAGCCTTCAGGGCGGCGTCCTTGCCATTCTCGTCGCCGAAGCGTCGCACTGCGTCTCGGACAAGGCTGAAATGGGACTGCAAGCTGCGCTTCGCATCCGCCGCCACACGTTCCTTGTTGCGCTGGAACTCGTCGAGCACGATTTGGGGAACAAGTAGCTCAACTTCTTCAGACGCGACGAGATGCTCGATCGCACTGATGACCGGCTGCTGCCGGAAGTCCTTGGCGAGGTCGAGCCACACGCATGTATCGACGAGCAACTTCAACGTCATCAATGGAACCGTAAGGTAAGCCTGGAAGGCATCAAATCTACCAACGGGTGAGAGTGGCGGCAAGGCTCTGCGCGTCTACGGGTACCATCTGCCAGCCATAGCCCAGGATGAGCAAGTCAGCGCGGAGACCGCATCGACGACACCGCCGGTCCACCGCAGAGATCAGAACGTCGCCGCCGATCCAGTGCGTCACCAGCACGACCGACGCGCCGCATGCACCGCACCTATCAGTGATCCCGGCCCGTGCGCTGCGCCTCCAAGGAAGCCCATGCCGCGAGGTGGGGGAGGTGCTGGAGCGGGAGACCGGCCCCACCGAGGGTTGGCTTATGCCGCCCGCGCTATCGCGGGTCGAGATGCCGCTAGGCCGACAAAGGGAGTGATCAGGTCAAGGGAGATTGGCGATTCGTTGTTCATAAACACGCTCTAGCCGGGACACCGGGACAACATCGGGGCAACTCAACGTTCGGACTGTTGTCCCATTGATGTCCCGCGACGACGCGCCGTCGATTTCTTGGGACACCAATTGTGCCGCAAGCTATTGAAAGGAATGGTGATCCGGGTGGGATTCGAACCCACGGCCACATGATTAAAAGTCACGTGCTCTACCGACTGAGCTACCGGATCATCCTTTCGCGGCGGCGGTGAACTGGCCCCCGCCGGAAGTGGGCGCACCATAGAAAGACGCGCGCGAAAGGTCAACCATGGGCTTGATGGAAAATGCAGGATTTTGCCATCAAGCCTCTGATCGCACAGATCAAGTCTGGCTGCTCAGGTCTGGCTGGTGGTCGGCATCGTGCCGTTGCCGGCCTCCAGCGCGAAGCGTTCGGCCAGCCGCTCGGCGACGCGGGGCGAGACGAAATGGCGGATGTCGCCACCAAGCCGCCCGATCTCCTTCACGAACCGCGAGGAGATGAACTGGTGCTTCTCCGACGACATCAGGAAGATCGTCTCGACCTTCGGATTCAGTCGCGCGTTCATGCCCGCCATCTGGAATTCATATTCGAAATCCGAGACGGCGCGCAGGCCGCGAATGATGACGCGGGCGTTCATCTCGATGGCGAAATGCATCAGCAGGTTGTCGAACGCCCGCACCTCGATGCTGGCGCCGGCGGCGTTCAGCGCGGCCACATCCTCGCGGACCATGGCGACCCGCTCGTCGGTGGAATAGAGCGGCCCCTTGCCGGCATTCCGGGCGACGCCGATGATCAGGTGATCGACCTGACGCGCGGCGCGCTGGATGATGTCCATGTGACCGTTGGTGATCGGATCGAAGGTGCCGGGATAGACACCGATTCGACCACCCTGGCTGGTCTCGGTCTGGCTGGTCGCCATGGAGTGTTCCTTCGCCCTTCCGTTAGTCATTCGGCGCGGCGGTGCCGCCGGCATCGCCGATCGACCCGTCCGAACCGTTGGCGTCGCCGCCGCTCTCGGCGCCCGCATCGGCACCGGTTTCGCCGTCTTCCTCGGCGATGGTGGCGACGGACACCACGCGCTCGTCCGCGCCGACGCGGAACAGCGTGACGCCCAGCGTCTTGCGCCCGGCGACCCGCACGTCGTGCAACGGCATGCGGATCACCTGGCCGCCATTCGTCACCATCATCACCTGATGGTTCGATTCGACCGGGAAGGCGGCGACGATGGAACCGTTGCGCTCGCCCATCTCCATGTTCCAGATGCCCTGGCCCCCGCGTCCGGCGGTGCGATACTCGTAGGACGAACTGCGCTTGCCATAGCCGCGGTCGGAGACGGTGAGAATATACTGTTCCTTCTGTTTCAGTTCCTCGTACCGCTCCTGCGTCAGGGTGACGCTGTCGGTCGGCACCTCATCGGCCTCCGGAGCGGCTTCGCCCTCCATCTCCAGCCCTTCGTCGCGCTTCATCTTGAAGAAGGCGGCGCGCTCCTCCGGCGTGGCGTCGACATGGGCGAGGATCGACAGCGATACCACCTCGTCCCCGTCGGCCAGCTTGATGCCGCGAACACCGGTGGAGGTGCGGCCGGCGAAGACGCGCACATCGTCGACGGGGAAGCGGATGCACTTGCCGCCGCGGGTCGCCAGCAGGATGTCGTCGGTCTCCGAGCAGGTGTGGACGCCGATGAGACGCTCGCCCTCCTCCTCCAGCTTCATGGCGATCAGGCCGTTGGAGCGGATGTTGGCGAAGTCCGACATGCGGTTGCGGCGGACATTGCCCTTGGAGGTGGCGAACACGACATGCAGATCGGCCCAGGCGGCCTCGTCCTCCGGCAGCGGCAGGACGGTGGTGATGGTCTCCCCGTCGATCAGCGGCAGCAGGTTGACGAAGGCCTTGCCGCGCGCCTGCGGGTTGCCCAGCGGCAGGCGGTAGACCTTCAACTTGTAGACCATGCCGCGGTTGGAGAAGAGCAGCAACGGCGTGTGGGTGTTGGCGACGAACAGGTCGCTGACGGCGTCCTCCGCCTTCATCGACATGCCGGCGCGGCCCTTGCCGCCGCGCTTCTGCGCCCGGTATGTGGACAGCGGCACCCGCTTGACATAGCCGGACTGGCTGACGGTGACGACCATGTCCTCGCGCTGGATCAGGTCCTCGATGTCGGCCTCGAACTCCAGATCCTGGATTTCGGTGCGGCGCGGGGTGCCGAAGCGCTCCTTCATCTCGACCAGCTCGTCGCGCAGGATCCCCATCAGCTTCGGCCGATTGGCGAGCGTGGCGAGGAAATCGGCGATCTGGTCGGTGACGTCCTTCAACTCGGCGCCGATCTTGTCGCGCTCCAGCCCGGTCAGGCGGTGCAGGCGCAGATCGAGGATGGCGCGGGCCTGGACCTCCGACAGGCGGTAGGTACCCTGGTCGCTGACGCCGCGGCCCGGCTCGTCGATCAGCTCGATCAGCGGGCCGACGTCATGGACCGGCCATTCGCGGTTCATCATCTCCTCGCGCGCCCAGACCGGGTCGGGGGCGCTGCGGATCAGCCCGATCATCGCGTCCAGGTTGGCGACGGCGACCGCCAGACCGACCAAGGTGTGCGCCCGTTCGCGCGCCTTGCCCAGCAGGAACTCGGTCCGGCGGGTGATCACCTGCTCGCGGAACCGGACGAAGGCGGTGATGACGTCCAGCAGATTCATCAGCTCCGGACGGCCGCCGTTCAGCGCCAGCATGTTGACGCCGAAGGAGGTCTGGAGCTGGGTATGGCGGAAGAGCTGGGCCAGCACCACGTCGGGGACCGCGTCGCGTTTCAGCTCGATCACCACGCGCACGCCGTCGCGGTCGGATTCGTCGCGCAGGTCGGCGATGCCCTCGATCGTCTTGTCGTTCACGACCTCGCCGATGCGTTCCATCAGCTTGGCCTTGTTGACCTGATAGGGGATCTCGGTCGCGATGATGGCGGTGCGGTCCTTGCGCACCTCCTCGAAATGGGTCTTGGCGCGCAGGATGATCGAGCCGCGCCCGGTTTGCAGCGCCGCCCGGCTGCCCGAGCGGCCGAGGATCAGGCCGCCCGTCGGGAAATCGGGACCGGGCACATGCTCCATCAGCTCGTCGAGTGTGACGTCGGGATTGTCGATATAGGCGCAGCAGGCGTCGATCACCTCGCCCAGATTGTGGGTCGGGATGTTGGTCGCCATGCCAACGGCGATGCCGCCGGCGCCGTTCACCAGCAGGTTCGGGAAGCGGGCCGGGACGACGGTGGGCTCGCGGCCCGAATCGTCGTAGCTGGCCTGGAAATCGATGGTGTCCTTGTCGATGTCGTCGAGCAGCGCTTCCGCCGCCTTGGCCAGACGCGCCTCGGTGTAGCGCATGGCCGCCGGCGGGTCGCCGTCCATCGAACCGAAATTGCCCTGGCCGTCGATCAGCGGCAGGCGCATCGAGAAGTCCTGCGCCATGCGGACCATGGCGTCGTAGATCGCGCTGTCGCCGTGCGGGTGATATTTACCCATAACGTCGCCGACGATACGCGCCGACTTCTTATAGGGCTTGGTCGAATCGTACCCGCCCTCCTTCATCGCGTAGAGGATGCGCCGGTGAACCGGCTTCAGCCCGTCGCGGACGTCGGGCAGGGCACGGCTCACGATCACGCTCATCGCGTAGTCGAGATACGATTTCCGCATCTCGTCTTCGATGTTGATCGGCGCGATGTCGGAGGCGGGAGGAAGGGGCGTATTGCTCAAGCGGACACTCATTTTTCCAAGGTGCCGCCGCTTGCGGATCCGCGGCAGTCACTGGCCTTGCGGGCCGAAAGTTTAGCCGGGCAAATATAGCAACTCTCGCAATTGCACACAATGATTCGGGGCCGAAGGCCCTGGATCAGCGCCTGCTCAGAGCGGCGAACCGCAGCGACAGGATGGTGACGGACACCAGGCTGGCGATCAGAATTCCCTCGAACAGCCCGTGCGCGCCGTGGCCGAGGCCGAAGACCAGGAAGGCCGATACCGGGATCATCACCACGGCGTAGGAGAAGAAGTGGAGGGCGGTCGGAACCCAGGCGTCGTGCCGGCCGCGCAACGCGTTCGCCATCACCGTCTGGCCGCCGTCGGCGATCAGGATCCAGGCGGCGAAGGCGATCAGCGGCACCACCGCCTCCAGCAATTCCGGGTCGCCGGTGTAGATGGCGCCCAGCGCCTCGGGGACGCTGCGATAGAGGATGCCGACACCGGCCAGGATGGCGCTGGTGACGCCCAGTCCGGTCCAGCCGGCCAGCGCCATGTCGCTGCGGTCGCCGCGACCATAGGCGACGCCGACCCGCACCGCGGTGGCCGACGCCAGCCCGACCGCCGCCATGAAGGGCAGGGCGGTCAGGTTCAGTCCTACCGTGTAGGCGCCCAGAGCCAGCGGCGAGATCATGCCGGCGAACAGGCCTAGTCCACCGAAGGCCCCGCTTTCCACCCCGATGCTGAGGCCGGCGGCATAGCCGAGATGGCGCTGGCGCGCGGCACCGCTCCACCAGTCGGCGACCGGCCGGCGGAGTTGCCAACGGTCATGGTCGCGCATCCACCAGACATAGGCGACCAGCCCCAGCCCCATGCCCCAGCGCACGATCGTGGTCGCCCAGGCCGAGCCGACGGCGCCCAGCGGCTCCAGCCCGGCATGGCCCCAGACCAGCGTCCAGGCCAGCGCCGCGTTGACGAGGTTGCCGATCACCATCGCGACCATGCCGGGCAGCGGGCGCTTGATCCCCTCCAGAAAGAATCCGGTGGTGATGTACAGCATCATGCCGGGCGCGCCGAGCCCGAGCACCGCCAGCACATGGGCGCCGCCCGCCGCCATCTCCGGCGTCTGCCCGCCCGCCTGGAACAGCGGATCGCCCAGCAGCGAGACCAGGGCGAACAGCACCCCCAGCAGCAGCGCGTAGGGGATCGAACGCCGCCAGGCGCGTCCGCACTCCGCATCGGTCCCGGCGCCGAAGGCATGGGCGGTGATCATCACCGTGCCCATCAGCAGCCCGACGCCGGTGCCGACCATGATGTTGCCCGGCAGATGGGCCAGCCCGTAATAGGCCAGCTCCTGGGCCGAGAAGCGGCCGACGATGGCGGTGTCGACCGCCATCATCACCATCAGCCCGGCGCGCGACACGATGACCGGCGCCGCCAGCCGCAGCAGCTCGCCGATATGGGCGGCGAGGCGCGCGCGCAACGGTTCGGGCGTCGGCAGGGTGGCGCTACTCATGTGGCGGTACTCATGTGGCGGCGCCCATGACGGGACCTTTGGCGGCGGAAAGAGTCGGCGGAAGGGGAATCGCGGCCCAAGCCGCGCCCGCCGGACCCTGAGGCGTGACCGGAAAGCGGGCAGACTGCGCAAAAGCCGGTCATTCTGCCCGGCGGGCTTACCGCGTCAAGGCTTTCGGGCTCCGTCGAAAGGACGGTTGCATTCCCTGCATGGCAAGTGAAGGCGGGCGCGGAACCAAGCCGCCGCCAGCCCGTTGTCAGAAGCGACACCAACGACGACCGGGCAATCGCTTCGCCTCACCGATCCAGCCTTCTCACCAGAAACCGGAGAGACACCATGCAGAACGCCACGAACCGCCGGCGGGGCGCCGCCGCCCGCGCCATTCCGTTCCCTGCGCGCGATCTGGTGCTCCTGACGGTCCTGATGATGTTCACCGCCATGCTGACCGGCTGCAACACGGTGCAGGGGGCCGGGCAAGACGTCCAGGCCGGTGGCCGGGTGATCGAACGGACGGCCGAGTGAGGCGTCACATCCCGGCCACCCCCAAACGGAGTTTTCCGAATGAGCGAACCACAGAAGCCGTCCACTCCGGCCGAGATTCCGCCGCCCTCCAATCCGAACCCGCCGCAGCCCGATCGCCCGGCGACGCCCGAGCCCTATCCGGTCCCCGACAATCCCGGCATCCTGCCCGAAGTTCCCCCGCCCGCCGACGAGCCGATGCCCGGCATGCCCAACCCGACCACGGCTTGAGGGGGACCGCCCCAACGGGGGTTACCGCCGCAGGTCCCGGTCCAGGTTCGGCTCCGCCCGGTCGCCGTTCAGGCGGGCGCGGTAGACCTGGACCGCCTCCAGCACGCGCTGGACATAGTTGCGGGTCTCGGAGATCGGGATCAGTTCGATCCAATCGACCACGTCGACGGTCTCCGTGCGCGGATCGCCATAGGTCTGGAGCCATTGGCTGACGCGGGCTGGGCCGGCATTGTAGCCGGCGATCGCCAGCACCCAGGAGCCGTTGAAGCGGTCGATCAGGTCCGCCAGATAGGACGAACCGAGGGTGACGTTGTAGCCGGGGTCTGAGGTCAGCCGGGCGTTCGTGTGCTTCAGCCCCAGCTTTCCCGCCACCTGCTGCGCCGTTCCCGGCATCAGCTGCATCAGGCCGCGCGCGCCTGCGGACGACACGATGGTGGGGTTGAAGGTGCTCTCCTGCCGGATGATGCCGTGGACCAGCGCCAGTTCCGGCGCCGCCGGGCGGGCGTCGATAATCGGGTAGCCGGCATCGACCAGGAACACCTCGTTCTGGGCGGCATCCTTGGCGGCGGCGACGGCGAGGTCGCGGCGGCCGACATCGGTCCCCAGCCTGGCGGCCAGCACGTAATCGGCCGGCGTCTTGGCGTCCAGGCTGACGCGGCGGACGAAACCGGTCACCTGATCGGCGGCGGTCCCGCCGATCTCCGCCAGGACGCGGGCGACGCGCACCAGTTCGCGCCTGTTGAAGGCGGCGGTCTCGGCGCTGGAGACCGCGGGCGGCGTCGGCAGGGTGACGGCGCCGCCGGAGACATGGCGGAAGGCCAACTGGCCGTAGAAGGTGGTGGGGTAGGTCGCCGCCTTGGCGTACCAGTCGCGCGCCGGTCCGGCCTGCCCGAGCGCCTCCGCCGCCCTGCCGCACCAGTAGGCGCCGCGCGCCTTGCTGATCGGTGCTGTGACCGAGCGGTAGAGCTTGTGGAAATGGGTGAAGGCCTCCGACGGCTTGTCGAGGAAGCGCAGAGCCAGGAAGCCGGACAGGAACTCCGCGTCGGCGAAGGAACTGCCCTCGCTCATCCCGTGGGTGCTGACCAGACGATAGGCCAGATTATAGTCGCCGCGCTCGATCGCCCGCCGGGCCAGCAGATGCCGCTCCGACCACCAGGCCTGCGGGCGGCCCAGGTCCGTGCCGACCCTGGTGATGATCTCCAGCGCGCCGGCATCGTTGCCCTTGCGTCGCAGATAGCGGGCGCGGTCATACATCAGCCCCGGATCGTTGAGCAGGCTGGGCGGCACCCGCGACAGCGCGGCCTCGGCCCCGGCGCTGTCGCCGTCGAGCGCGATGCGCGCCTCGATCAGCGTGTCATAGGCCTCGTCGAAGAAGGGCAGCATCCGGCGGACCGGCCCTTCCTGCTTGGCCCACAGCAGCCGGTCGATGCGGGCCTTGTGGTCCTGCTGGCGCAGATAGGGGGTGTAATGGGCGAGGAAGGTCGCCTCCTCGTCCGGGGTGAAGCCGGCCTCGGCCCACTGCTTGCGGACCAGCGTGGTCGCCCGTTCGACATCGCCGGTGGCGATCAGCGCGTCGGCATAGCGGACGAAGCCGTCATTGGTCTGCGGCGGGCTCTGGCGGAACCAGTCCGCCACCTCGGCCGGCGGGATGTCGGGCATCGCCAGTTCGGCCTGACGGCGCAACGCCGCCATGTTCGGCCAATCCGGATTCTCGCGGATGAAGGCGGTGATGTCGCTGAAGCCGCCGCCGCCGGGATTGGCCAGGGCCATCCAGCGCAGCACCTTGGCCGGCAGCGGATCCTGGGCGCGCGATGCTGCGGCCAGCGCGTCGGCCAACCGCTCATTGTCGGCCAGCTTGAAGGCGTCGCGATAGATCGCGATGTCCTGGGGACTGAGGGCCGCGGCGGGAAGGGCGCCGGGGACCGCCGCGAAAAGGGTGAGGAGACCCGCGAAAACAGCGGTCCGGGCGCTCTTGCCGAGGGCGGCGGGGAGGGATAATGTGCGCAACTCTTTTTTCCAGCTAAGCCGACTGAGGAGGCAGCCATGTTCCACGGTTCCATTGTCGCCCTTCTGACTCCGTTCAAGGGCGGGAAAGTGGACGAGAAGGCCTTCCAGTCCTTCGTGGAGTGGCAGGTCGCCCAGGGCACGCATGGTCTGGTGCCCTGCGGCACCACCGGCGAGTCGCCGACCCTGTCCCACGAGGAACACAACCGCGTCGTGGAACTGTGCATCGAGGCGGCCGGCGGCAAGGTGCCCGTGATGGCCGGCAGCGGCTCCAACTCGACCGAGGAGGCGATCGCGCTGACCCGCCACGCCCGCCAGGCGGGCGCGCAGGCGGCGCTGGTGGTCACGCCCTACTACAACAAGCCGTCTCAAGAAGGTCTGTACCAGCATTTCAAGGCGATCCATGACGCGGCGGATTTGCCGATCTTCATTTACAACATTCCCGGCCGCAGTGTCGTGGATATGTCTGTGGCGACGATGGCGCGGCTGGCGCGGCTGCCGAACATCATCGGCGTGAAGGACGCCACCGCCGATCTGGCCCGCCCGGTCCGCCTGTTGCAGGAGGTCGGCCCCGACTTCATCCAGCTGTCGGGCGAGGACGCCACGGCGCTGGCCTTCAACGCCCAGGGTGGGGTCGGCTGTATCTCCGTCACCGCCAACATCGCGCCGGCGCTGTGCTCCGCCATGCAGAACGCCTGGGCCAAGGGTGACCTGACGGAGGCCTACCGTCTGCGCGACGTGCTGACGCCGCTGCACGACTCGATGTTCGTCGAGACCAGCCCGGCTCCGGTGAAGTTCGCCGCCAGCCTGCTCGGCCTCGCCACCGACGAGGTGCGCCTGCCGCTGGTTCCGGCCTCCGAGACCGCCCGCGCCGCCGTGCGCGCGGCCATGAACAAAGCCGGCCTGCTGTCCTGACGGATGGCGGGACCGCAAGGAGAGAGACTTGGCGACGCGCGAGGAAGCAAAAAAATACGCGGCGCAGAACCGCCGCGCGCGGTTCGACTTCTTCATCGATGATGTCCTCGAAGCCGGGATCATGTTGACCGGCTCGGAGGTGAAGTCGCTGCGCGGCGGCCGCGCCAGCGTGAACGAGGCCTATGCCGGCCTGAAGGGCGGGGAGCTGTTCCTGTTCAACGCGTATATCCCCGAATATCTCCAGGCCGGACGCGTCGATCAGCATGAGCCGAAGCGTCCGCGCAAGCTGCTGGTCCGCCGCCGCGAGCTCGACAAGCTCGCGGCCGGCATCAAGCAGAAGGGCGTCACGCTGGTGCCGATGTCGGTCTATTTCAACGATCGCGGCTACGCCAAGGTCGAGATCGGCCTCGCCACCGGCAAGAAGAAGCATGACAAGCGCGAGAGCGAGAAGGAGCGCAGCTGGCAGCGCGACAAGGCGCGGCTGATGCGGGACAAGGGCTGACCCGGTGGCACGTCTCGACAACCGGGCCACGGACCGCGACCAGACCGTCGCCGCCGTGGCCGCCGAAGCCCTGTCCGAAATCCGGCCGCAGGGCCGGATTCTGGTCGCTTTCGACAATGACGGCGCCATCGCCGAGGCCCTGCGCGACGGCGGGGCCGAGGTGGTGGCGTGGAACCGGCTCGCCACGGCCGGGCAGGCCGCCACGCCCTGGCCGGCCGAGGGACCGTTCGACGGCGCCGTGCTGCGCCTGCCGCGCGGCTGGGCCGGATTCGAGATGGCGCTGCATGCGCTGGCTTCCCGCCTCGCCCCCGGCGCGCCGCTGTGGATAACCGGCGGCAATGACGAAGGCGTCACCAGCGCGCCCAAGCATCTCGACGGGCTGGTCGAAGAGCCGGAGACACTGATCATCAAGCGGCGTGCCCGGCTGCTGCTGACCCGTCGGACCGACGCGCCGGCCAAGGGCGGGCTGGAGGAGTGGCGGCGGAGTGTCAGCCTGACTCTGTCCGACCGGACGCTGGAACTGGTCTCCTATCCCGGCCTGTTCGCCCACGGCCATCTGGATGCCGGCACCGAGTGCCTGCTGAACGTCCTGCCGGAGGTGGCGGCCGGCACCCGCGTGCTGGATTTCGGTTGCGGCGCCGGGGTGATCGCGCGGGCGGTGCGTGAACGCCAGCCCGATGCGCCGCTGACCCTGCTGGACATCGACGCGGTGGCCCTGCATGCCGCCCGCCAGAATGTGCCGGATGCCGAACTGGTGTTGAGTGACGGGCTGGCCGGGCTCGGCAGCCGCGAGCGCTTCGGCCTGATCCTGTCCAACCCGCCGCTTCATCGCGGCAAGGACGAGGATTTCGGCATGCTCGACGCGCTGGTCGCCGGGACCAAGCAGTATCTGAAGCTGCGCGGCACGCTGGTGGCGGTGACGCAGCGCACCGCCGGCGTGGGCAAGCTGTTCAAGGCGGCCTTCGGCCACAGCGACATGCTGATGGAAACCACCCAGTTCCAGGTCTGGTCGGGAACGCCGAAGTGATGGGCCGGTGGGGAGACGCCGGCTGGCGAACACTCCCCACCATCTTCAGTCCATCGGCCGCCTACACATTCACCCCCCGCATGCCCTCCGCCGTATAGCGGTCGCCGGCCGCCGCTCCCGGCGGCAATGCGTCACTTAGCGCTTTCACTTCCGCCCCGGTCAGCGACACCGCGGCAGCACCGACATTCTCCTCCAGATACTTGATCCGCTTGGTTCCAGGGATCGGCAGGATTTCCGGTCCCTGGGCCAGCAGCCACGCCAGCGCCACCTGTCCCGGCGTGCAGCCCTTCCGTCCGGCCAGCGCCTTCACCTGGTCGACCAGGGCGAGATTGCGGTCGAAATTATCCCCGGCGAAGCGCGGGGCGATGCGGCGGAAGTCGTTCTCGGCGAACTGGTCGGGGCTGGTGACGGCACCGGTCAGAAAACCACGGCCCAGCGGGGCGTAGGCGACCAGCGCGATTCCCAACTCCCGGCAGGCCGGCAGGATCTCCGCCTCGACATCGCGGGTCCACAGCGAATATTCGCTCTGCACCGCGGCGATGGGGTGGACGGCGTGGGCACGGCGCAGGGTGGTGGCCGACACCTCCGACAGGCCGAGCGCCCGCACCTTCCCCGCCTTGACCAGATCGGCCATGGCGCCGACCGTTTCCTCGATCGGGATGTCGGGGTTGATGCGGTGGGCATAATAGAGGTCGATGCTCTCCACCCCCAACCGTGCCAGGGAGGCGTCGCACGCCTGCCGGACATAGGCCGGGCTGCTGTCGACCCGCCGGGCATACTCGCCGGGCTTGCGGACGATGCCGAACTTGGTGGCGACCGTCACCCGGTCGCGCTTGCCGCCGAGGAAGCGGGCGAGCAGCGATTCATTGTGACCGCTGCCATACATGTCGGCGGTGTCGTAATGGGTGACGCCCAGTTCGAACGCCCGCTCCAGCGTGGCGAGAGACTGGGAATCGTCGGTCGGTCCGTAGAACTCCGACATGCCCATGCAACCGAGGCCGATTTCGGAAACCGAGAGAATGCCGCCGATGGTGCGCTGCTTCATCGCTTTACCCCTCCCGTGCCGCGGCCGGGCGGATTACCCTGGAAGCCTGCGGCAGAAAATACACTACACTGTACAGTGTACATGAGGGAGAGGGAATGTCAACGTCGAGGGCGGGGGGGACCGTGCGCGGTTCGGTCAAGCGGGATGCGGTGGTGGAGGCGGCGACCCGCGCCTTCTTGACCCACGGCTACGAGGCATCGTCGATGGACGCCATCGCCGCCGACGCCAATGTGTCCAAGCGCACCGTCTACAACCATTTCCCTGGCAAGCGCGAGCTGTTCCAGGCCGTGGTGTCCGGTCTGTATGAGGGCTTCCGCAGCGAGGACGGCCGGAGCCTGTTGCGCCACGATCAACCGCCGGAGCAGGCTCTTCCGGCTTTCCTGCGTTCCCTGCTGATTCATACCGGTCGGCCGGAGGTGCGCGGCCTGCTGCGCCTGGTGATCGCCGAGCATCAGCGCTTTCCAGAGCTGTCGCAGGACTATCTGGAGGGCGGAAAGAGCCAGGCCTACGCGTTGCTGGACGACTATATCGCTGCCCAGCATGCGCGTGGCCGGCTGAATGCCCCGGACCCGCATGTGGTGGCCACCCAACTGCTGGGCGGCATGAAGGAAGTGCTGTTCTGGCCGACCATGCTCGGCCTGCCGGTCACCGCCGACCCGGAGCGGGTGATTGCCGATTCGGTGGCGGCATTGCTTCGCGCCTATGGTCCAATGTCGGTCAGCGTCCCCGCAGATCTGACGGATTGACCCCCAACACCGCCCGGAAGCGGCGGGCGAAGTGGGAGCGGTTGGCATAGCCACAGGCTTCCGCAGCCTCCTGCACGCTCAGCCCTTCACCTTCCAGCAGGTCGCGGGCATGGGCCACCCGCTCCTCCGTCAGGATGCTGCGGACGGAGCGGCCCTCCTCGGCCAGGCGGCGGCGCAGCGTGCCGGCGCTGAGGTTGAGCGCGCTGGCCACTCGCTCCGCCGTCCACGGGATATCAGGTTGGGTGCGCAACAGTTGGCGCACGGCATCGGCGATCCCGGTTGGCGCCACCGGACCCAACCACCAGACGCCGTCCTCCAGCAGGGCGAGCAGAACCTCCATGCAGCGATGTTCCGCCAGCTTGGCCGGCAGCGGCGGATCGGCGGTCAGGCCGGCTGCGGCATGGTGGATGGCATCGGTCAGCGCCGCTGTCAGGGTGACATGCCAGTTGCCCGGCCGGGGACGCTGGGTAAGTCCCCCGGTCCCATGGGCGCGGAGAAGCCGTCGTACCATCTCCGCCGGGAATTCCAGCATCAGCGCGCGATACCGGCCGCCGGCATTCGGGCTGTTCACCACCGCGCCACACCAGCCCGGCGGCAGCAGCATGGCGCTGCCGGCCGGGAAGTGGCGGGTGGTGCCCGATTGGTCGGTCAGTTCCTTGATGCCTTCCAGGACAGCGATCAATGCCGTGCGTTCGATCCGCATTTCCGCCATCCGCTCGCAGTCATGGGCGACGAAGGCCCACAGCTCCGGCCGATGCGGACGGTCGCCGTTGCCGGGGCGCAGGTCGCGGGCGGCGAAGCGGGACAGGCGGGCGAGCAGATCCGGACCCATGGTGGTCATCCTTTGGCTTCGGCAATATCCTAGACAGGATGCTCCGGGTCGGGCTACCGACCCGGCCGGAAAAAACCCGCTTGGAGCTGGTAAGCCGGGGTGATCAGCGGCCGTAGCGCGCCGTCAAGCTGGCCTTGCCCAGGCTGGCGGCGTTCAGGTTGAAGCCGACCATGGCAGCCGACGGCTCGGGCGGCAGGGATAGGCTGTCGACCTTCAACGCGTGGACGGTCACGACGTAGCGGTGTGGCTCGTCGCCCTGCGGTGGGCAGGGGCCACCATAGCCCGGGGTGCCGTAGTCGGTACGGCTCTGTACGGCTCCAGCGGGCAATTTGGGCTTCGCCCCATCGCCGGCCCCGGCGGGCAGGCCGCGGGTGTCAGCCGGCAGGTTGAACACCACCCAATGCCACCAGCCGCTACCAGTCGGCGCATCGGGGTCGTAGATGGTGATGGCGAAGCTGCGCGTTCCGGCCGGTGGCGCCGACCAGCTCAGGGCCGGTGACTGGTTGCCGCCGGTGCAGCCGAAGCCGGAGAAGACATTGCGCGTCGGGATCGGTGATTTTTCGGTGAAGTCGGGACTGTGCAACTCGAACGCCTCCGCGGGCGAGGCGGCCAACAGCAGGGCGGCCATCAGGGCCGGGCGGAACGTCATGGTCGGTTCTCCATCACGGTGGACCATTGCGAATGGGTCGATGATGGCAAAACGTGGCGTATGCGGCGGCTCCGATCCGCTCAATCACGGCCCGGAATCGCTCAACCCGTCAGGGGGCTTCGAACAGGTCGGAAACGACGGACAGGATGTCGGCCGACGGAACGGCATGCGCGCCGCCGGCGGTCATGTCGCCCCTGCGCTCCAGATAATGGCTGATCATCCGGTAGCCGAGGGTGTAGCCGGTCCATCGCGGCAAGTCGGCTTCCCTATCGCCGAAGAACCAGCCATTGTAATCATAGCGGGTGCTGCCGAGCAGCGCCTTGGCCCGTTGGAACAGGGCCGGGGTTTGGTCGTTCGTCAGCGCGTGGTTCCACAACTCCCCCTCACCGCCGAAAATTTCGCGGGCGAAGTGGTCCGCCAACCCCTCGCTTATCAGGGCGTCTTCGAAATGACGGCTGTAGCCGTGCGTGGCGAAGCGCGCGCAATGGTGAAGCTCATGCGCCCACATCTTCTTTAGCGGGATATCGATATTCGAGGAAAAATCGCGATTGTCGGGGTCCAGCGCCACGCTCGCCAAGCCGATTCTCGGTGTCCGTCCGCCGATACCGAGTTCCGGGATGGCCCAGTCCGGCAGAAACTCGAACAGCAGGTCGACCGACAAGTCGGGAAGATGGTCGGCGATCCGCTCCATCGCCGCTCCGGTGCTTTCCAGAAGCGGTGTCCTCCACCCATCCAAGGAGCCTTGCGCTTCGAGGAAGTGCGGAGTCCAGCGGATCGCCATGCAAATCTCCTGAACGAATCTGCCGAACGCTTCAGCCCTGCTTCAGCAGCCTTGCCGCGTCCACCGCGCCATAGGTCAGGATGGCGTCGCAGCCGGCCCGCTTGAAGCCCACCAGCGTTTCCAGCAGCGCCTTGTCATAGTTCAGCCAGCCATTGCCCGAGGCGGCGCGCAGCATCGCGTATTCGCCCGACACGTGATAGGCGAAGGTCGGTACCCCGAACTGGTCCTTCACGCGGCGGATGATGTCGAGATAGGGCAGGCCGGGCTTCACCATCACCATGTCCGCCCCCTCCTGCAAATCGCAGGCGACCTCGCGCAGGGCCTCGTCGCTGTTGGCGGGGTTCATCTGGTAGGTGGTCTTGTCGCCCTTCAGGAAGCCGCCGGAATTCACCGCGTCGCGGAACGGGCCGTAGAAGGCCGAGGCGTATTTCGCGGCGTAGGAACAGACGCGGGTCAGTTGATGGCCTTCGGCGTCCAGCGCGTCGCGTACCGCGCCGATGCGGCCGTCCATCATGTCGGACGGGGCGACGATGTCGCAACCGGCCTCCGCCTGCGACAGGGCCTGACGGACCAGCACCTCGACGGTCTCGTCATTCTGGATGTAGCCGTCGCGCAGCAGGCCGTCATGGCCGTGAACGGTGTAAGGATCCAAGGCGACGTCGCCCAGGATGCCGACATCGGGCGCGGCCGCCTTCACCGCGCGGATGGCGCGGTTCATCAGGTTTTCCGGATTGTAGGCTTCCACCGCGTCTTCCGACTTGGCGTCGGACCCGACCACCGGGAACAGCGCGATGCAGGGGATGCCCAGCGAACCGGCCTCGGTCACCGCCTCGCACAGCAGGTCGATGGTGAGACGTTCGACCCCCGGCATCGAGGCGACGGGCTCCCGCCGCTTCTCACCCTCGATCACGAAGACCGGCCAGATCAGGTCATCGACGGTCAGCGTGTTCTCGGCGACCAGACGGCGGGTCCAGGCGTCGACGCGGTTGCGGCGCAGACGGGTGCGCGGGAAGGTGGTGGCAGGCAGGGTGATCGGCATCGGACAAGACCATGCACTTTGAACAAGTGCGGCGATCCTACGCCTTCACCCTCGGGGAACTCAAGCCGCGGTGGCCGGGTCGCCGGATGCCTGACCATCGCCGACCGGGCGGAATCCGGTGTCCTGCGCCTGCAATGTCCAGCGGTTGCCGGCCTTGCGGTAGCTGGACACCAGCCCGCCGGCGAAGGCTGCGCCTTCCCACGACCGCACCTCGAAGGTCACGGTCGGGTGGGCGACGGTGATCAGGTTGTAGGCGTTGGCCTCGTTCCGCAGCCGGGTGGAGGTGGCGGTGGAGGCCTGGGCGACGAGGATGGAGCGGGCGACCTGGGTATGGAAGCTCATGATGTCACCGGAATAGGCCTTGTGCAGGTGGCCGGCCAGCAGCAGATCGACGCCGCAGCTTTCCAATGCCGGCAGCACCAGCTTGTGGCGGCCGACCAGTTGGGTCCTGGGCAGGTCGGGCGGCGGCAGGAAGGGATGGTGGGTGAACAGCACCTTGAACACCGTCTCCGGCATGCCGCAAAACACCTCGCGCACCCGGGTGATCTGGCGCCGGTTCATCCGCCCTTCGGAGAAATCCATGATGACGGGCCGGGCGGTGTTGATGCCCAGCACCGCGAGCTCGTCATCGATGTGCAGCGGGCTCAGGTCATTGGTGATGTAGGTGCGGTAATGGCCGAACGGATCGGTGAACCGCCGGAACACATTATAAACCGGAATATCATGATTTCCTGGTACAGCCATGTAAGGAAAGGGTAATTTCCGCAGGAAGGCACGGGCCTCCTCGAAATGGCGCGGCTTGGCCCGCTGCACGAAATCGCCGGAAATGACGATCAGGTCGGGGGCCTGCGCCGTCAGGTCGGACAGCAGACCGTCGACGACGCGCGGGTCGATCCGCCCGAAATGCAGGTCGGAGATGTGAGCGAGCCGTTTCACGCCATCCTCATCCTTTCTCTCAGCATGGCGCCAGAACCTTCAGCGCCCCCGGAAGACTCCGGTAGCGAAGCGGGGCTTGCAGCTTCCGGATCTCGCCGTCATTGACCATCTTCAGATGGTGGCGGCGGCTGTGGACCGTCAGGCTGGTCACCGTATAGGTTTCCAGCCCCTCGTCCTGCTTCCAGGACCCGGGGATCAGCCTTCCCATCAACCGCAGCATGGCGAAGGCGTTCCGCTCGCGCGCCACATAGACCCCGAGTTTTCCGGCGTCGAGCGCCTGACGGGTCAGCACGAGCCCGAATCCGTCGTCATAGACATTGTTGGAGACCACCAGGATCGGCGTGCGCATGCGCCGGGGCCCTTCGCCCCAGTCCAGCCGGACATCGAGCATCGGCAACCGGTACAGCGTCTTCGCCAGGGCGATGGCGGCGCCGGGCCATTTCAGCAGCCGGTGCTGCTTGCGCTGGCGTTCCCGCTCCTGCACCACCTGGGGATAGAAGCCCAGCACGGAACTGTTGGTGTAGGGCTCGCCATTCACCTCGGCGATGTCGATGGCCCGGACCCGGCCGGCGGCCAGGGCTTCAGCCGCATCCTGGAGTTCAAGTGGAACATGAAGATCACGGGCCAATAGGTTGAGAGTGCCTAGAGGTAGAACGCCGAGCGGCTTGCCGGCGGGAAGCGCCAGCTTGACCGCGCTGTGCAGCGTGCCGTCGCCGCCGCCGACGACCACGATCTCGGCATCGGAATCCAGCACCCGCTGGATGGTTCCCGAGCAGTCGGCGCCGTCGACGCTGTGCAGGTCCACCGTGGCGCCATGTCGTTCGAACGCCGTGCGGATCACCTCCTCAGCCGCTTCGATCGGTCGGTCCACCAGCGATCCCGCCTGCCGGTTTAGGATGATTCCGATTTTCATGGGGTACCGCGCGGGATGGGGAGCGGCATCGGCATCTGACCTTCCATGCTGCGTTCGAGAGGCCGTCTTCAGATGAGAGCGTGAGCGCAACGGTCCAAGGGGGGCGATGTTCCGAAAACGGTCCTGCGGCCCCCGATGAACATCCGGATCCGTATGGCTGGTTTGACAGTGTCGCGGGCTCCCGTATCATCGCGATCGGCCGTTGCCATGCCCGGCGCATCCGGCAGGGAACCAGCGGTCCGCCACCGCCCGATTCGCAACGATAATAGAGAAAATACAAGACGATGAGCGACGATGCTGAGATTCTGTTCGAACGTCGGGGTGCCATCGGCCTCGTCACGCTGAACCGGCCGAAGGCGCTGAACGCCTTGACGCTCGGCATGATCAGGCTGTTCGATCCGCAGCTGCGGGCCTGGGATGCCGATCCGGAGGTCAAGGCCGTCGTGATTCGCGGTGCCGGCGAAAAGGCCTTCTGCGCCGGCGGCGATGTGGTCAGCCTCTATGAAGCCGGAAAGGCGGCGAAGGAGGGGCGTGGCGACACCAGCCCGATTCGCGCCTTCTTCAGCGAGGAATATGTGTTGAACCGGCTGATCAAGCGGTTGTCCAAGCCCTATGTCGCGGTGATCGACGGTATTTCCATGGGCGGCGGCGTCGGCCTGTCGGTCCATGGCAGCCACCGCATCGTCACCGAACGCACGCTGTTCGCCATGCCGGAAACCGGCATCGGCCTTTATCCCGATGTCGGCGGCACTTATTTCCTGCCGCGCCTGCCGGGGCAGGTTGGCGTCTGGCTGGGGCTGACCGGTGATCGGCTCAAGGCCGCCGACCTGTTGGCCATCGGCGCCGCCGACGCCTTCGTGCCGAGCGGGGAGATCGATGGGCTGATCGGCGATCTCGCCGCCGGGCGGCCGGCGGACGAGGCGATCGCCACCCGCCGCGGCGATGCCGGCGAGGCGATGGTGCGTGCGTTGCGGGCGGTGATCGACCGCTGTTATGCCTTCGACAGCGTCGAGGCGATCGTCAAGGCGTTGGAAGCCGAGGGCGGCGACTGGGCGAACGGCCAACTCGCCACGCTGCGCCGGGTGTCGCCGACCAGCCTGAAGGTGACGCTGGCGGCGCTTCGGCGCGGTGCCGGGCTGGATTTCGACGGCTGCATGGTGCAGGAGCTGCGCCTCAGCCTCGCTTGTCTTGCCGGGGTTGATTTCTACGAGGGCATCCGCGCCGTTCTGGTGGACAAGGACAAATCCCCGAAATGGAAACCGGCGAATCTTGCCGATGTCGGCCCGTCGGACGTCGCGCGTCACTTCACCGAACCGGCGGGGGGCGACCTTCTGTTCCGCGACTGAGCGGAGGAACCGGGGGAACGGCCGCAGCATGATCCTGCGCCGTTCCCCTCAGGTCCAAAATGATCCCGTGTCGATTGGGGGGCCGTAGCGGGGCTTCCAGAGCGTCGGACGACGGGTCCCGGGGAAGGCGTTCCATGGAAACGGGTCTATACAGACGGGTTGTGTCAGACTTTTTCTGGAATTATTAGGATGATTGCCGACGAATGATCGGTTAATCTCGCCTTAAGGTCCCGGTATCGTCCTTGCGCGGGGAACGGCCGGTTAGAGCCAAAGGAGACCGCGGTGCGCAAACCTTATTATGAGAGCATCCTGTTGATCGAGCGGCTTCACCGCCACTTTCTTGAAGTGCTCAAGACCGAGTTGGACCGGCTCGGGATCCAGGACATCAACAACGTCCAGAGCCTGATTCTGTACAATATAGGCGAAGACGAGATGACGGTCGGCGAATTGACCGCGCGCGGCTATTATCTGGGCTCCAACGTCTCCTACAATGTCAAGAAGATGGTCGAGAACGGTTATCTCGGCCAGGAGCGCTCCCCGCATGACCGCCGCTCCGTCCGTGTCCGTTTGTCGGAAAAGGGATTGGACCTGCGCGAGAAAATCAGCGTCATGTTCGAGCGTCATCTGGCGGCCCTGGAAAAGGCCGGCTTCAGCGACGAGGAACTGACCAAAGCCAACGAGACTCTGCGCAAGCTGGAACGCTTCTGGTCGGCATCGCTCGACTATAGCGGCTTTCCGATGACGTCCGCGGCCTGATCCGGCGTTGTTCCACGACGGCCCCCGCGGTTCCGGCTCCCGCGGGTGGCATCGGATCGGTGTGAGTCTTCCTGTTGTCGCCTTTGTGCTTGGCGATGCCGTCCAGCGGTGACGGGATAGGGAAGACAAACCGAACGAGCCGGCGTTCCACATTCCGTTTTCAAATCATCCGCATGCGTATCGGCGCCCTTGGGCGTTGCGGGCGGTTTGATTCGCGCACCGATTCGAGTCCTGGGGGGTGGGGCTCCGAGTCCATCCGTCATGTCGCGGGAGCGTCATGCCAAGTTGCCGCTGCCCGGCGGTTGGCGGGGGCGTCCATACCCTGCGGAATGGAAAAAGCGAGCGCCGCGCCCGTCTCTTCGTGAAAATTGTTCGATAAGCGGAAATTCCGCTTTCTGTACAACATGATGCCCCTGCATAGTGGTTGGGAAGGGACGGCGTGGGCGGTCTGAATGTTTCTAATGAAACAAATTAGGCGGGCCGCGCGACTGTCCGGGAACCGCCGGAACCGCTGTTTCCACCGGCTACCCGCAACATGCGCAACGCAACGCTGAGGGGGAGGAATTTACGCATGATCTCACGTCTTCTGACCGGTGCCGCCCTTGCCGCCCTGACGGTCGGTGTCCTGTCCACCGGTCCGGCCATGGCCCAGCAGGGCAAGCTGTCCGGTGACATGGTCAAGATCGGTGTGCTGAATGACCGCTCCGGCCTCTATGCCGATCTCGGCGGCGAGGGATCGGCCGTCGCCGCCCGCATGGCGGCGGAGGAATTCGGCAACAAGATTCTGGGCAAGCCGATCGAGATCATCACCGCCGACCATCAGAACAAGCCCGACATCGGCTCCAACCTCGCCCGCCAATGGATCGACCAGGAGGGCGTCGACGTGATCGTCGACGTGCCGAACTCCGGCGTGGCGCTGGCGGTGCAGGAGGTGACGAAGGAGAAGAAGACGATCTTCCTGATGGAAGGTCCAGCCACCTCCCGTCTGACCGGCGACGCCTGTTCCCCCACCGGCTTCCACTGGGCCTATGACACCCATGCGCTGGCGGTCGGCACCGGACAGGCCATGGTCAAGGAGGGAGGCGACAGCTGGTATTTCATCACCGCCGACTATGCCTTCGGCCATCAGCTGGAAGCCGACACCTCGGCGGAAGTGAAGAAAGCCGGCGGAAAGGTTCTGGGTTCGGTCAAGGCGCCGCTGAACACGGCGGACTTCTCCTCCTTCCTGTTGCAGGCGCAGTCCTCCGGCGCCAAGATCGTCGGCCTCGCCAATGCCGGCGGCGACACCATCACCTCGATCAAACAGGCATCGGAGTTCGGCCTGACCCAGAGCGGGCAGCAGAAGCTGGCCGGTCTGCTGATCTTCCTGTCCGACGTGCATGCGTTGGGATTGCCGGTCGCCCAGGATCTGATGCTGACCACCGGTTTCTATTGGGATCGCGACGACGAGTCGCGTGCCTGGTCGAAGAAGTTCTTCGATCGTTTCGGCAAGATGCCGACCATGGTCCAGGCCGGCAGCTATTCCGCCGTGCGCCATTATCTGAAGGCGGTCGAGGCCGCCGGGACCGACGATGGGCCGACCGTCGCCGCCAAGATGAAGGAGATGCCGGTCAACGACATGTTCGCCAAGAACGGCACGATCCTGCCGAATGGCCGCATGGTCCACGACATGTATCTGGCCCGGGTGAAGAAGCCGTCGGAATCGAAGGGCGCCTGGGACTATTACCAGATTCTGCGCACCATCCCCGGAAAGGACGCCTTCGCCAGCGTCGAGGAGAGTGGCTGCAAGCTGCCGAAGTGATCAGCGCCGGTGAATGCCCGAGCCAACAGGGCAAGGCGATAACAACCATGACGTGACGGAGCGGTATCGCCGCCGCGGCGGTCTTCGGACCGAAACCGCGGCGGCGATACCGCCGGGGAGAGCGACCCAGATGATGGGAACGATTTTCGGCATTCCGCCCCAGGCGCTGTTCGGCCAGCTCCTGCTGGGGCTGATCAACGGATCGTTTTATGCGCTGCTCAGTCTTGGGCTGGCGGTGATCTTCGGCATGTTGAACGTCATCAACTTCGCCCACGGCGCCCTTTATATGATGGGCGCCTTCGTGGCATGGCTCCTGCTGACCCAGTTCGGCATCGGCTATTGGCCGGCTTTGCTGGTGGCGCCGCTGATCGTCGGACTGTTCGGGGTGGTGCTGGAAAGGACGCTGCTGTCGCGGCTTTACAAGCTTGATCATCTCTATGGGCTGCTGCTGACCTTCGGTCTGGCGCTGATCGTCGAAGGGGCGTTCCGCCACCAATATGGTGTGTCGGGCCAACCCTACCCGATCCCCGATGCGCTGAGGGGCGGGCAGAATCTGGGGTTCATGTTCCTGCCCAACTATCGCGGCTGGGTGGTCGTCGCCTCGCTGGTCGTCTGCGTCAGCACCTGGCTCGCCATCGAGAAGACGAAGCTGGGCGCCTATCTGCGGGCGGCGACGGAAAATCCGGTGCTGGTCCAGGCCTTCGGCATCAATGTGCCGCGGATGGTCACGCTGACCTATGCCTTCGGCGTGGCGCTGGCCGGGCTGGCCGGCGTGCTGGCCGCCCCGATCTATCAGGTGTCGCCGCTGATGGGATCGAACCTGATCATCGTGGTGTTCGCGGTGGTGGTGATCGGCGGCATGGGCTCGATCCTGGGCGCCGTGCTGACCGGCTATGGATTGGGGCTGCTGGAGGGGTTGACCAAGGTTTTCTACCCTGAGGCATCGAACATCGTTGTCTTCGTCATCATGGCGGTGGTGCTGATGATCAAGCCCGCAGGCCTGTTCGGACGGGAGAGGTGAGCGCCATGAGCCTTCATACCCCGAGCGGCGGCGGCCGGGCGGCCGCGGCGGCATCCTCCGGCGCGGCCCCCAACATGGTGACCGGCGCGACCGGGCCGACGATGGCGAGGATCGTCGCGCTGGCGGCCCTGCTGGTCCTGCTGGCCGTACCGTTCCTGCTCTATCCCGTCTTCCTGATGAAGGTGCTGTGCTTCGCCCTGTTCGCCTGCGCCTTCAATCTGCTGATCGGCTTCGGCGGTCTGCTCAGCTTCGGCCACGCCGCCTTTTTCGGCAGCGCCGCCTATGTCACCGCCCATACGGTGAAGATGTGGGGGGTGCCGCCGGAACTCGGGATTCTGCTGGGCACCGCGGCTTCGGCCTTTCTCGGGCTGCTGTTCGGCGGCATCGCCATCCGCCGGCAGGGCATCTATTTCGCCATGATCACACTGGCGCTGAGCCAGATGGTCTATTTCCTGGCGTTGCAGTTGCCCTTCACCCATGGCGAGGATGGCATCCAGGCGGTTCCGCGCGGCGTCCTGTTCGGCGTCTTCGACCTGAACAACCCGCTGGCGATGTATTACACGGTGCTGGGCATCTTCCTGATCGGCTTCGCCATCATCTGGCGGACGGTGCAATCCCCCTTCGGACAGGTCTTGAAGGCGATCCGCGAGAATGAGCCGCGCGCCATCTCGCTGGGATACCGCACCGACCGCTACAAGCTGCTGGCCTTCATCCTGTCGGCGTCCCTGGCCGGGCTGGCCGGCGGGACCAAGGCGATCGTCTTCCAGTTGGCGACGCTGACCGACGTCACCTGGCAGATGTCGGGCGAGGTCGTGCTGATGACGCTGCTCGGCGGCATGGGCACGTTGAGCGGCCCGGTCATCGGTGCCGCGCTGGTGGTGACGCTGGAGAATTATCTGGCGGCGACCAGCCTGCCGGTCCCGGTGGTGATCGGTTGCATCTTCGTCGCCTGCGTTCTGGTCTTCCGTCGGGGCATCGCCGGAGAAATTCTGGCCAGATTGGGGAATAAGAGCCGATAAATCCGAGATTTCTAATCGGATATTCTCGGAAACCTGGAAGAACTGTTTCATCAAAAAGGCAGTTCTGTTTCGAGATTTCGTGTACCTCGAAAGAAGGGATGTGATGCTGTTATTTTGCGCCCTGGAATAATTTGCTTTCCGGGTGTTATAGAACCGTACTCGTTCGGCGGTGCGGCAAAATGACGGGCGCAAGCTCTGGGAAAAGCGTGCCCAACCCGGACGACCTTATTCGAGGAGCACTCCGCATGGCTACGGACAAGGACACCACGACCAGCGTGCGTGAAGCCGCCGCCCTGACGAAAGGAACGGTGGAGGATATGACGCGTGCCGGCGAGGCCACCACCCGCCGCGCCGCCGACGCCGTCCGCTCGATCGGCCAGAATTCGGCGGAGACCGGCCGCCGCGTCGCCGATGCCGGCCTGGATGCCAGCCGTAAGGCGGCGGAATCCGTCAACGATGCCGCCGGCCGGACGGCGGAGCAGGTCCAGCATGCGCTGGGGCTGTCCAAGGAAGCCCAGGGGCAGGTCGCCAGCCAGACACGGGAAACCATGGATGTCATGGTTCAGTGCGGCAATGTCCTGGCCGATGGATTCCAGGCCGCCTGGCGCGAATGGACCGGGCTGGCGCAGGAGATCGCGACCCGGCATGCGGAAGGCGTCAACGCGCTGATGCGCAGCCGCAGCGTTCCGGATTTCTATGCGGCACAGAGCCGGATGCTGACGGAAACCATGGAACTGTTCCTCAGCCGGGGGGCCAAAATCTCCGAACTCTCGGCGAACACCGCGAATACCGCCATCGGCAAGCTGAACGCCCGTCTTGAAGGCGCCGCCCAACAGGCGGAGCGCCGGTTCTGAGCGATGCGCCTCTGTTGGCGACTGGACTCCATCTTGACTGGACCCCGGCCCGTAAGAGCCGGGGTTTTTGTTTGATCGGAGTCCGGGCCTACACTGCCTCCGGCGTCAGCCAGCTCACCGCCGCGCCACCGCCTGTGGTGGGCAGCGCCTGATGCAGGGCCGGCAGCATCTCCCTCAGCGTCTCATCCAGCTTCCAGGGGGCGTTGACGATCAGCAGGCCGGAGCCATTCAGCCGCAGGTGGGTGTCCTCTGGATGCCAGGTCAGTTCGGCGATCAGCACCTTGGGGATGCCGGTCTTTTCCACCGCATCCTGGAAGCGCCAGACCGCGGCGCGTTCCTTGATCGGATACCACAGGGCGAAGATGCCGGTCGACCAGCGGCGGTGCGCCTGGGCCAGCCCCTCGGCCATGCGGGCGAATTCATCCGGCTGTTCGAAGGGCGGATCGATCAGGACCAGCCCGCGTTTCTCCTTTGGCGGAAGATGGGCCTTCAGCGCGCTGTATGCATCGCCGTTGTGGACGGAGACAGCGCGATCGCCGGCGAACTCCGCCTTCAGGTCGCGGGCATCCTCGGGATGCAGCTCCACCAGCACCATGCGGTCCTGCGGACGCAGGGCGGACCGGGCGATGTGGGGGGAGCCGGGATACCATCGCAAGACACCGTCGGGGTTCTGGGCCTGGATGGTCTCCATATAAGGAGACAGCGCCGGATGCGGCAGGGGATGGCCGAACAGCCGGCCGATGCCGGCGTCGCTTTCCGCCGTCTTGCGGGCCGCTTCGGATGTCAGGTCGTAGCGGCCGATGCCGGCATGGGTGTCCAGCACACAGAAGGGCGCCGGCTTGGCGCGCAGGTGGGACAGGATCAGCGCCAGCACGGCGTGCTTCATCACGTCGGCCGGGTTGCCGGCATGGAAGATATGGCGGTAGTTCATGAGGCGGGGTTTACCCGATCACGCATCGCGATGCCAGCGCTGTCGCCGGACGGATCGCCGTGGATGCCGGATCGGGGAGCGGGGATCAGTTGATGGCCGCGACCTGCTGGGCGTTGCGGAAGCTGCGCCGGGTGCGCGGGGCGACGTTGACCGGATCGGTGTCTTCGCAACGGGTGGAGGCGAGAAGCTTGGCGCTCTGGCTGTCGAGTTCCGAAAGGCTTTGCCAGATCTTGCAGACATAGGCCTGGGCGCGACGGCCGGAACTGCCATTGTAGCGGGAGATCGCGGTCTTCCAGTTGCCCTCTTCCCCATGGAAGCGGACGAGAAGCTGGCCGGCATAGAACACGTTGTCGCGCGGCTCGACGATCTTTTCGACCGGCTGGAACTCGCCCCGGTGGGTGCCGACCGACAGCTGCATGCAGCCGACATAGGTGTTGCTGCGAAGCTGCCCGCGGTTGTCGCGCAGATGGCGGGCCGCATCGTTGACGTTGCGGGCGTAATAGGCGCGGCCCTGGACGCTCATCGCGAAGGGGTGGGGGGCACCGTCCTGGCCGCTTTCCACCAGGGCGATGGCCACCAGGAGCCCGGACGGAATGCCGAGCTTCTGTTCGGCCTCGACCGCGTGGGTGACGCAGCTTTCCTTCGACGGGGCCTGGATGCTGGTCTGGGTCTGCGCCTGCGCCGTGCCGGATGCGGTCAGCGCAACCAGGGGAGCCGTCAGCAGTCCCGCAGCCAGTGCGAAGCGTCCACACGCCGTGGCGCCTACGCGCTGATTTCGTCCCCGCATCCCAAACCTCCTTCTGCTGTCGCCCCGTGTCATACGGCGGCTGTTTGACCCCCCGCGCGGGGCCGTTGTTCCGGTCACCGAGTCGCTTACGGCGACCGCCTCCTACCCAGATGTTCGACGCCTCCCAATCGGGCGCCGGGGTCACACTTCCAAAAATTTGATCTATCGTCAACCCGCTTGGTAGCTGGTAATACCACATCTTTCGCCCGTTGGATGTCACACGGGGGCATCGGACCGATGGCTTAGGTCTATCGATCTAGGCGGCAAGCCATTGAATTGACACATTCATTGTCGAAATCGATTGGGGTGGCGAGCCCTCGCCGGCAGCTCCTTCGGAAGAGGGGCAAAAAGGGGGCTACCGCGACCGCGTGTCGCCGGAATCACACGTCGGAAGGATTTTCGCGCCCCCCTTGCGCGGCGCAGCATAATGGGGCAGTAAAATCCGCCGCCCTATTTCCCTGGAGTCGACCGCCAGGGCAGGGACGGTGCCGCAGCGTCGCCCGGGACGGCCCGATGGCGGGCGGAGGCGGGTGATCCGGGCCGGCGGCGTCCCCCAGGCCGAAGCCCGATATCAGGGGAAACCGATCCGTGTCCGCGGATAGCTCCACCGGCGGCCAGCCGCATCTCTACACTCTCGATCAAATATTCCGGTTCGGTTATGACCGGCTCTATGCCAGCGATCATGTGGGAGCTGCCCGCGCGTTCCGCGTCGCCGTCACCACCGATCCCCGCAATGGCGAGGCGTGGTCCGCCCTGGCCGAGGCCGGCGGTGCGGAGGAGCCGGCGTCGCATGTGGCGGCCTGCTTCCAGCACGCCGTCATCCTCGATCCCGGCAACTGGACATGGCGGCTGATGCTGGCCGACGCCTTGCGGCAGTGCGGTGAAATCGATGCCGCATATGCGCTTTTCCGCGCTCTCGCCGCCGATCGCAGCGATTCGGCACCGGCGCGACTCGGACTCGCCCGCTGCCTTGGCGCCCTCGGCCGCCCGGAGGAGGCGCTGGAGGAGTATCGGGAGGCGGTGGCCCTGCGTCCCAGCGACAGCGAATCCGTCCTGGCCCTGGCGGAGGCGCTGACCGCGTCGGGTGATGCGCTGGCCGCGGTCGAGCTGTTGCAGCCGCTTTCCCGTCAATTTGAGGAAGCCGCGTCCGTCCATCATGCGCTGGGCCGTTGCTGGCTCGCGCTGCGCGAACCGGTGAAGGCGCTGGCCGCGCTCCGTCACGCCAGGGATATCGCCGAGGGGGACGAGGCGGCCGCCATCGACCGCCTGATCGCCGCCCTGGAGGCCGGGGAGGGGGCCGACCTGTCGGCCGCCTATGTCCGCGCCCTGTTCGACCGTTACGCCGACCGCTTCGACCAGGATCTGGTCGGCAAGCTGGGCTATGCGGCGCCGGACCTGCTGCGTTCGGCGGTCGATCGGCTCATGCCCGCCGCCGCCGGGTTGCGGATTCTCGATCTGGGCTGCGGCACCGGGCTCGCGGGCGTCAGCTTCAGGTCGCTGGCCGCCCATCTGGCCGGTGTCGACCTGTCGCCGCGGATGGTCGAGAAGGCCCGGCAACGGGCACTTTATGATGACCTTACCGTCGGCGATGTCGTCGAGGCGATGGAGCGAACGGCCGGCGGCTGGGACCTTCTGGTCGCCGCCGACGTGCTGGTCTATCTCGGCGACCTCGTCCCGGTTTTCGCAGCGGCGGCCCGTGCCCTGCCGGTGGGCGGACGGTTCGCCGCGACGGTGGAGCGGTTGCCGGCCGGGCCGGAGACGCAGGCCACGGAGTCCTTCGTCCTCGGCGCGACCCGGCGCTATGCCCATGCCGAGTCCTATGTCCGCGAGACCGCCGAGGCCGCCGGCTTCACCGTCCGTCTGATGGAGCCCTGCACCCCGCGCCGGGAAAAGGGCGTGCCGGTTCCCGGGCTTCTGTTCGTGGTCGAGCGGGGGCGGTAGCGTCCTAGAGTGCGATGGGTTCAGAGATAGACTCTGTTAAGTCACCATCTGCATCAGATGGCCTGGACGTGGCGTCCGCCGTCATCGGGACGACACCAGCCTACGTGAAGTTGGCCCTTGGCGTCGAAGCTGCAAGCGATCCAGCCCGGACCATGCAGCAGGCGCCGGCCGTCCTCGGCGAAGGGCGGCATCTCGAACCGGTGGCCGGGCAGGGGGTGGTCCGGGCGGATGAACAGCGGCTCCGCCAGACGGGAGACCCATCCTTCCGGGCGTCCGGCGGCGGAGAAGGGGGGAGCGTGGAGTTGCCACATCTCCAATCCGCCGCCGCGCAGGACACCGCGCGCCCCGCTCTCCCCCCCCGGTCTGCCGGCGATCCCGCCCAGCCCGCGCGAGGCGATGGTGACGCGGCAGCCGCTGCGGCGGGAGAAATCGGCCAGCATTCTAACCATCCGCTCCCAATCGGCGTGGCGGCCAGGTGCGGACCAGTGGTCGCCCAGCCGGCTGCGCAAGCGGAGCGGAAGGATGCCGCCCCACCGGCCCGGCAGCGCCGAGGCGGGGCTGAGGAGGGGGGCTCCGCTGACCAGGATCAGGTGACGGCAGTCGGTGAACCGGTCGAGCCAATCGGCAAAGGCGCTCCAACCGCGCTCGGACAGCATGCGCCGTCCGTTGCGGTCGCTCCACAGGTCGAGCGTCAACAGGCCCGACTCGCCCATGACGAAGCCCTGCGCCAGGGTTCCGCAAGCCGATCCCCACAGACAGTCGGGTGGAGCATCGGCGACGGAGCCGGTCTGGAACAGTTGCGTCTGCCGCCGGACCGCCATCATCAGCGGGCGCAGGCTGCGCGAGGTGGCGTCGCCCTCCTCGCGGTCGCCCCAGGCGCCGGCCAGCAGACGTCCGAGATCGGCGCCGTCCCACATCATCACCGAGGGAATCGAGGCCAGCGCCAACGCCGCCCCGGCACCGCTCCAACTCCGCAGCATGCGGTCGAAGCCGGCGCCCATCAGTTCCTCCGCCACGCCGGGCAGCGCGGGGCCGAGCCGACGCGAGGCGTCGGACAGCAGGGCGTTGGCCTGGGGAGACGACGCCATCACCGCATTGCCGTCGACCTGCCCGCCGGCCTGAACCAACAGGTGATAGCGGTCGGTCGAATGCCGGGCGGTCAGCTGGGGCCAGAGGGCGGCGGACGATTCGGCGTCCGGCCCGGCCCCGCCCATTATTCCGCTTCCGTATAGAATGGCCATGCGCGGAAGCGAATGGCGCCCCGGAACGACCACGGACCAGCGGGGACCATCGGGAAAGCCATAGACGACGTCGGTGTCGCGCATGGCGCGGGGAACGGCGAAGTCGAAGCGCCAGACATGGCGGCGGCGCCAGACCATCAGATGGCGGGGGGGAACGGGAAGGGTGACGCCATCGACCCGCAGATCGTCGGGTTCGACATCCCCGTCCAGAACGAACAGGGCCGACAACCACCAGCGGTCGCGCTGCTCACCACGGAAATAAAGGATGGGACCGAGAAGGATGCTCGGTTCCGCTCGTCTGGGCGCCATGCTTCATCCGTCCGAACCGGCCCTTCCCCCTAGGATGGACCTGCCGCATGCAATAGCGCAAGCCGCCGGCGGACGGAGGAAAATTATCGCGGCCGAAGAGGCGGGCTATCCGTTCCGCTTGCGCAACAGCTCCAGCATTCTCGGTGGCACCTGTTCGTTCAGCACCGGGTCATACAGACGATGAAGCTCATCAACATGCTGGCGATGCTGGGCGAGCAACGCCTTGGCGTCGGGATCGCCTTCGACCGCGTTTTCGAATTCCGCACGCTCCCGGTCATCGAGAGCGCCGTCCAGATAGGCGTTGATATCGGTCATCGTCACACGCTTCATCTCTGTCGTTCCCGGATGGGTCGCCGGGGTTCTCCCCTGGGACACGATCAACCGTGACACGTCCGGTGGCTCCACCGTTTCCGGAAAGCTCGGCCGAAAGGACGCCCGGCCCATCTTATGGGCATGATCCTCGGCCATACCAGTCCGACAAACGGCGCGATCATCGCTCCCCTTCGAGGCGAGCAAACCGGTATCGCCATCCTCTTTCGCGTCGCCCGGCCAAGTAACAGGGCGATGTCGGCGAATGTTCCGGCGGCCTAAAGCACGGAACGCCGGGCGCGGGGGACTGTTGTGATTGTGCAACTCGCCCAGCCCGCGCCCCGAGACGGGCGCAGAAGAAGGAGAATGCCGATGGCTCAGCTGGAGAGCAGGCAGCCGCCCCAGCATCAGAGCATCCAGCCGGGCCATCAGGCGCCGATGACGCCCCAGCCGTCGGATGGCGGACCGACCTATCGCGGCAGCGGCAAGCTGCGCGACAAGGTGGCGCTGATCACCGGCGGCGACAGCGGCATCGGCCGCTCCATCGCGGTGCTTTATGCGCGCGAGGGCGCCAAGATCGGCATCCTCTATCTGAACGAGGATGACGACGCCCGCGAAACCCGCAGGCTGGTCGAAGCCGAGGGCCAGACCTGCACCATCCTGAGCGGGGATGTCGGTCAGGAGGAGACCTGCCGCAAGGCGGTCGAGCGCCTCGTCGGCGACCATGGCCGCATCGACATCCTCATCAATAACGCGGCCGAGCAGCATCCGCGGAGATCGATCGAGGACATCACCGCCGAGCAGTTGGAGCGGACCTTCCGCACCAACATCTTCGGCCAGTTCTATATGGTGAAGGCCGCCCTGCCGCATATGAATGAGGGGGCCGTCATCATCAACACCACCTCCGTGACCGCCTACAAGGGCAGCCCCGAACTGCTGGACTATTCCGCCACCAAGGGCGCCATCGTCGCCTTCACCCGGTCATTGTCGATGGCGTTGAGCGACCGCGGCATCCGGGTCAACGCGGTGGCGCCCGGCCCGATCTGGACCCCGCTGATTCCCTCCACCTTCGACGAGGAGAAGGTCGAGAACTTCGGCGGCAACGTGCCGATGAAGCGTGCCGGCCAGCCGGACGAGGTGGCGCCGGCCTATGTGTTCCTGGCTTCCGACGATTCCTCTTATATGTCCGGCCAGGTGCTGCATCCGAATGGCGGCACCGTGGTGAATGGCTGATCCGCCGATGGAGGGCCCCGCCTGGCTTCATCCGGGCGCGGCGAGGCCCTTCCCGATTGGCCCTCCCACTGGCGGGCATCACGCCGTGCGGATGCGGGAGACGAAGGCGTTCACCGAATCCCGCAGGGTCTGCGCCTGGCTACCGAGGCTGTCGGCCGCCTGAAGGACCTCGGCAGCCGACCGTCCGGTCTCCAGCGACGCGTCGCTCACCCCCGTGATGCTGCGTGACACCTCCGCGGTTCCCTGCGCCGCCTGCTGGACGTTGCGGGAGATCTCGCCAGTGGCCGCGGTCTGCTCCTCCACCGCGGAGGCGATGGAGGTGGCGATCTGGTTGACCTGGCGCACCGTGTCGGCGATGCCGCGGATGGCACCGACGGCGCCCTGGGTCTCCTTCTGGATGGCCAGGATCTGTCCGGAGATCTCCTCGGTCGCCCGCGCGGTCTGGTTGGCGAGCCCCTTCACTTCACTGGCCACCACCGCGAAGCCCTTGCCGGCCTCGCCGGCCCGCGCCGCCTCGATGGTGGCGTTGAGCGCCAGCAGATTGGTCTGGCTGGCGATCTCCTGGATCAACTGCACGACGCTGCCGATCCGCTCCGCCGCCTGGGCCAGGCTTTCGACGGTGGCATTGGTGCGTTGCGCCTCGTCCACCGCCGACCGGCTGATCCGGGTGGCGGTTTCCAACTGGCGGGCGATCTCGCTGATGGAACTCGCCAGCTCTTCGGCGGCGGATGCCACCGTCTGCACGTTGTTCAGCGTCTCGTCGCTGGCGGCCGCGACGGCGGAAGCCTGACGGGTGGTTTCCTCGGCGGTCGAGGACATGTTTTCGGCATTGCTCTGCAACTGGTTGGCAGCCGACGACACCGCGCCGACCACGCCCTGAACGCTCGCCTCGAAGCTGTCGGCCAGCGCGTTCATCGTCCTGGCCTTCTCCGCGGCCGCGAGCGCCTCGGCATCCCTGGCTTCCCGCTCCATCTGGCGGTTGCGGATGAGGTTCTGTTTGAAGATCTCGACCGTGCGGGCCATCGACCCGACCTCGTCCCGGCGCCCGGTGCCGGCGACCACCGTCGCCGCATCGCCGTCGGCAAGCCGTTCCATGGTGCCGTTGAGCTGGGTGATCGGCCGGCGGATTCCAAAGACCGCGATGACGACCGATGCGGATGCGCCCAGCAGGATCGCGACCAGCACGCCGCTCAAAGCCTTGGTGGTAATTCTATCGGTCTGATCACTCAAATCACTGGATGACCGCAGGACACCGCCATTCACCTCGTCGGACAATTTGGCGGTGACATCAAATGTCTCCCTGATCAGCGGCCGGCCCTTCTTGCCATAGAGTTCCGTAGCCCCGGCATGATCGCCCTTTTCCTTGGCGTTGATGATTTCGGGTACGGTGCTCCTGAGAGCGGCAAGCATGTCGGTCATCCGCGCGACGGCCGCCCGGTTCTCCGGCCTTGCGAGACGCATGACGACCGCGTTGGAATCCGCGATTGTCGCCTGCATATCCATGAGCGTCTTCTTCAGGGCGGGGAGATCGGCGGCATCTTGCAGAATCAGGAGGTTATTCATCTGTCGTCCGAAATTGGCGACATCGCCGCGCATCCTCTCAAGCTTCAGAGCGAATTGAATGTCGTTGGCGATCAGGAGTGAATAGTCGTCATCCACACGGTTCAACGAGGTGGTCATATAGATCGAAAGGCCGATTGCCACCGCGCTTAGCAGGCCGCGGAAAAAGGGCTGTGCACGGCTGTCGTGTCGTGATTCCCTCCAGTGAGGGCAAAGGCGACCGTTGAGGGAATGATGCGGGGCTCGGACGAACGCAGCGAAGGTCTTTTCAGCTACGTGAGCTGCGAGGCACGGGTTCCGGCGACCCATCCATTGCGGCCGATCCGGGCCATCGTGGACGAAGCGCTGGAGGTGATGTCACCGGCGTTCGAGGGGCTGTACTCCAAGATCGGCCGGCCGTCGATCCCGCCGGAAAAGCTGCTGCGGGCGCTGCTGCTCCAGGCCTTCTACTCGGTGCGCTCGGAACGCCAGCTGATGGAACAGCTCGACTATAACCTGCTGTTCCGCTGGTTCGTCGGCTTGTCGATGGACGCTCCGGTGTGGGACGTGACGGTGTTCACCAAGAACCGGGAGCGTCTGCTGGCCGGGGATGTGGCGGCCAAGTTCCTGGCCACCGTGCTGGGCCAGCCGAAGGTGAAAGCGCTGCTGTCGGACGAGCACTTCTCGGTGGACGGGACGCTGATCGAAGCCTGGGCCAGCGTGAAGAGCTTCCGGCCCAAAGATGGCAGCGGTGAGCCGCCGGGGCCGGGACGCAACGGCGAACGCGACTTTCACGGCGAGAAGCGGTCCAACGAGACCCATGCCTCGACCAGCGACCCCGAGGCGCGGCTGTACCGCAAGGGCAACGGGCAGCCGGCGAAGCTGGCCTTCATGGGTCATGCGTTGATGGAGAACCGGAACGCCCTGGTGGTCAATGTCCGGCTCACCGCGGCGACCGGCTTGGCCGAGCGCGAGGCGGCGGTGTCCATGGTCGAGGCCATCCCCGGCCGCCACCGCATCACGGTGGGCGCCGACAAGGCCTACGACACCAAGGATTTCGTGGCGAACATGCGCGAGTTGGGCGCCGCCCCGCACGTCGCCCAGAACACCCGCAACCGCCGCTCGGCCATCGACGGCCGAACCACCCGCCACCCCGGCTATGCAGTCAGCCTACGAATCCGCAAGCGCATCGAGGAGGTGTTCGGCTGGATCAAAGGGGCCGGGCTACGCAAGACCCGCCATCGCGGCACGGCCCGTGTCGGCTGGATGTTCACCCTGACCGCCGCCGCCTACAACCTGATCCGCCTGCCAAAGCTACTGGCGGCGGCATAATCACGCCCGGAGTCCGCCCAAAAGGCGGCCTTGGGCGCTCCAGGCCGGGGGTGCACCCGCTGATTTCGACCAAAGCGGGTGCAAAAGGCCCAAATTTCGAGCCTCCGCAGAGGCAAGGACGCCATACACGAGCCTTTTTCCGCGTCCTGTTAGAAGGAAAACGACGAAATAAATCTTCGGTCCGATGCCGATGCGATCCAAAAAACTCATGGCAATCACCTTCATTTTATATGATTACGAAGGGTTTCTGCGATTAATATCACTAAAGAATATCTGTAATTTTTTATTAATTGCAGTGAATGGAAATTCAATACGAGAATTATCAATGATCAGTTAACAATATGGGGACAATTTTGTTATAGCATCTCATTTTTCAATAAAAATTCAGCAAAATTGGCAATGATCACAAAGGATTTTTCGGAGCATGGCCCTGTCGCCGTCCATGATATGGATCATTTTATTCCGGGCCAGGCGGCTTCGATCTTCCACGTGGCGGGGTATGACGGCGCGCATGCGTGCGCTCCCCGCAACGATATGCGGGGAGCGATAGGGAGGGCGCATAATGGTTGCGGCGCGGAAACGATCAGGTCGCCATCAGGGTGTTCAGCCGTTCCCGCGCTCGGCAAAGGCGTGAGCGGATCGTGCCGATGGAGACATTCAACGTGTCGGCGGCCTCCTGATAGGGACGCCCCTCGATGGCGACCAGCTTCACGACCTTGCGCTGGCTGGGGGTGAGCGAAGAGAAGGCGCGGTCGACATCCCTGAACACCAGCCTCGACATCTGCGCCGCGTCGACCGACATGGCGCCGTCCCACAATTCCACTTTCGTCACATGGCGGTCACGTTGCAGGTTGTTGAAGTGCAGATTCTTCAGCATGGTGGTCAGCCAAGCCTGCATATTTGTTCCGGGTTCGAAACGATGTTGGCGCGACAGGGCACGTGCCAGGCAATCCTGTAGCAGGTCCTCCGCGGCGTTGGCGTCGCGGGTCAGCTTGCAGGCATAGCGCTGTAGATTGGGCATGCAGTGGATCAGTTCGTTTTCGAACGAGTACGCCATGGTCTTACCTTCCTCCACGGTCTGTATACGTTTCCCGTCGGCCGGGTGAGCGGCGGCGCTTTCCGTCCGCAGGGGCCGGAGCGGAGCGGAGCGGGGACGGCATTGAGGTTTCCGGCGCGTGCAAGCGGTGCGGCCGGTTCGAAGGGCTGACGTGTCTTTTGCGGTCGTGGCTGTCTTTTCGGTCCGGGCGTTCAGGGCACCCTGGCCACTTTTCCCGGCGTCACCCTCGGGGCGGCCGCCATGCGGTCGCCATCATGCGTGTCACGGGTGTGGTGGAACGATCCGGTCGGCGGTGGCGTCATTGCGGCGGTCCCGGTGTTGCCCGTCGTTGATCGTGTCGGGAGTCAAACGCGTCGTGCGCCGCGGATGTTCCACCGCAGGGTTCAGAAAGAGTGACATCGGTGGCAGACCGCGGCGATTCCGGTCCAGGCCGCGCTTGCCGGGCTTACCACCATCGAAAGAGCCCGGTGATGCCCGGTGGCTATGGTCGGCCGTGGAACGCCAGCGGCTTTTGCAGGCGAAGCGCCGCCATGCCATCTTCATAATAATCGGGATGGATGGCGAAGCGGCGATAGCCGGCCGACCCGTAGAGCGCGATCGCCGCCGCGTTGTCCGCCCGCACCTCAAGCCTCACCCCGATACAACCATGGGCGGCGGCGGCCTTTTCCAGCGCGGCCAGCAGCCGGCGGCCGACGCCCTGTCCCCGCGTGCCCGGAGCGACGGCGAAGGAGGTCAGGCGGGCGAAGGGCGTCCCGGCATGGAACGCCACCACGCCATAGCCGACCGCCTGCCCTGGCCCCGTCACCGCTTGGCGGCAGGCGACGAGGACAACACCTTTCGCTTTCTCCACCGCGTAACGGAAATTGCGCGGCGTCATGCGGTCGGTCGCGAAGCTGCGCTCCTCGATCGCCAGCAGCGCTGGAAGATCGGCCAATTCGGCCGGGCGGATGCCGATGCGTGCTGCATCGCAGTGGACAGGATCGGTTTCGTGAAGCATCGTTGACGGGAAAAAAGGGGAGGGGACGACAGCCTACTCCCTTTTACCACAGCGAAACGGCGGTGTGCTCGATCCGGGGAAAGCTTTGATTAACCAACAAAGTGGACACTTTCCCGATGTCTGGCGCGCCGTCCCACCAGCCGCCCGCTCCTATTGGCCTTTCACGCAGAAAGTCAGGACATGGACGCTCGATATAAATCTCGCGACATCGAACGCCGCAGCCTGGATGTCGATGGCCTCAAACGGTCGTTCCTGGAATGGCTGGTCTATTCGGTTGGCAAGGATGCCCGCGCCGCCACGCGCCGCGACTGGTTCCACACCGTGGCATTGGCCGTGCGCGACCGCGTCGTCGACCGCTGGATGGACACGACCCGCAGCTATTACCAGGAGGATTCCAAGCGCGTTTATTACCTCTCCCTGGAATTCCTGATCGGGCGTCTGCTGACAAACAGCCTGTCGAACCTGGGCATCGTCGATGAATGCCGGCAGGCGCTCGACCGGCTCGGCCTGTCGATGGAGGATGTGGTCGATTCCGAACCGGACGCCGCACTCGGCAACGGCGGTCTCGGCCGTCTGGCCGCCTGCTTCCTCGACAGCATGGCGTCCCAGGGGCTGCCGGGCTACGGCTATGGCATCCGCTATGAATTCGGCCTGTTCGAACAGCGGTTCGAGAATGGCTGGCAGGTCGAATATCCAGAGCAGTGGCTGCAATTCGGCAATCCGTGGGAATTCGCCCGTCCGGAGGTGCTGTATCCGGTCCAGTTCTACGGCCGTGTCGAGGAGTTCCGCGACAGCGTGGGCGAGCGCGCCTATCGCTGGGTCGATGCCGACCGCGTGCTGGCGATGGCTTATGACACGCCGGTCGTCGGCTATGGCGGCGACACCATCAACACGCTGCGCCTGTGGTCGGCCCGCGCCACCCGCGACTTCAACTTCGGCCACTTCAACGACGGCGCCTACATGAAGGCGGTCGAGCAGAAGATCCTGTCGGAGAATCTCAGCCGCGTCCTCTACCCCAACGATGCGACCGAGACCGGCAAGGAGTTGCGGCTGAAGCAGGAGTATTTCTTCACCTCCGCCTCGTTGCAGGACATCCTGCGCCGCTATCTGCAACACCACACCACCTTCGACAATCTGCCCAACAAGGCGGCGATCCAGTTGAACGACACGCATCCGGCCATCGGCATCGCCGAACTGATGCGCCTGCTGGTCGATCAACATGCGCTCCGCTGGGACGACGCGTGGGAGATCACGCGCGCCACCTTCGCCTACACCAACCACACCCTGTTGCCCGAGGCGCTGGAAGCCTGGCCGGTGCGGATGATCGAGCGGGTGCTGCCGCGCCACATGCAGATCATCTACGAGATCAACGCCAAATTCCTGAACCGCGCCAAGGCGAAGGCCGCCGGCGACAATGCCAGGCTGTCGCGCCTGTCGCTGATCGACGAGCGCGGCGAACGCCGCGTGCGCATGGGCAATCTGGCTTTCCTCGGCTCGCACAAGGTCAATGGCGTGTCGGCCCTGCACACCGACCTGATGAAGCAGACGGTCTTCGCCGACTTCCACGAGGAATTCCCCGACCGCATCAACAACAAGACCAACGGCATCACCCCGCGCCGCTGGCTGAAGCAGGCCAACCCGGCCCTGTCGGAGTTGATCACCACCCGCATCGGCACCGGCTGGATCTCCGACCTGTCGCAGATCGCGGCCCTGCGCGAAAAGGCCGACGACGTGGTGTTCCGCGAGGAGTTCCGCCGGGCCAAGCGCAAGAACAAGAAGCGTCTGGCCGCCTATATCGCCCGCCAGACCGGCGAGGAGGTGCTGGTCGACAGCCTGTTCGACGTGCAGGTCAAGCGCATGCACGAGTACAAGCGCCAGCTTCTCAACGTGCTGCACACCATCGCGCTCTACAACGAGATGCGCGACAACCCGACGGTCAGCTGGGTCCCGGTGACCAAGGTTTTCGCTGGCAAGGCGGCGCCGTCCTATCACATGGCCAAGCTGATCATCAAACTGATCAACGACGTTGCCAAAGTGGTGAACCATGACCCGTCGGTGCACGACAATCTGAAGGTTGTGCTGCTGCCGAACTACAATGTCACCGCGGCGGAGATCATCATACCGGCCGCCGACCTGTCGGAGCAGATCTCCACCGCCGGCATGGAGGCGTCGGGAACCGGCAACATGAAGCTGGCGCTGAACGGCGCGCTCACCATCGGCACGCTCGACGGCGCCAACGTCGAGATCCGCGAGCATGTCGGGCCGGACAACATCTTCATCTTCGGCATGACCGCGGAGGAGGTGAACGACCTGCGCGTCAGCGGCGGCTTCAACCCGCGCGAGGTGATCGCGTCGAACCCCAGCCTGAAGCGGGCGCTCGACATGATCTCCACCGGCGCCTTCTCGCCGGACGACCGCAACCGCTACGAGCCGATCGTCCAGGCGCTGACCGACGGCGGCGACCATTTCCTGGTGACGGCGGATTTCGCCGACTATTGCCGGGCCCAGGAGGCGGCGATGCAGCTGTACCGCGATCCGGAGGAATGGACCCGCAAGGCGATCCTGAACACCGCCAACATGGGCTGGTTCTCGTCCGACCGTACGGTCAGCGAGTATGCCGGCGAGATCTGGGACGTACACCCGGTCCACCCCAACCATGACGGCGAGGGCTTCCGGTAATCTTGGAAAGGGCGAATGCGCAGGCGCTTTACAAAGCCTGCGCATTCGGATAAGACCTACGTCATGAACCGCAAGGCCATCACCATCACTACGACCAAAAAAGCGACTCGCTTCGGCGGGAAGCGTCGTGGTGCGTGCTGATCGGATCGACCAGCGTTTCTTCCACGAGGCAGGCCCCGCCGGACAACGGACGGGGCCTCGTCGTATCCGGGGTCCGCTGTCCGAACGACCGATAGGCCGGTCCGATCAACAGTGCGATAGACAGGACGGAACCCCGCCATGAGCAACACCGCCTCCGCTTCTTCCAAGTCCCTCCGCGTCGCCGTGGTCGGCGCCACCGGCGCCGTCGGCCGCGAGATGGTCAAGGTCCTGCACGACCGCAACTTCCCGGTCGCCGAACTCGGCCTGTTCGCCTCCGAACGCTCCGCCGGCAAGGTGCAGGAAACCCCCTACGGCGCCCTGACCCTGAAGGCGTTCGACGCCGCTGTCGTGAAGGGCTATGACGTCGTCCTGATGGCGGTGTCGGGCGATTTCGCCAAGGCGCACGCCAAGGATCTGGCCTCGGCCGGCGCGCTGGTGATCGACAACAGCTCCGCCTTCCGCTACGACGCCGATATCCCGCTGATCGTTCCGGAAATCAACGCCCACGTCTTCCGCGAGGCGTATGCCGCCGGATCGCGTCTGATCGCCAACCCGAACTGCACCACGGCCATCGCCGTCGTGGCGCTCGGGCCGCTGCACAAGGCCTTCGGCATCAAGCGCGCGATCGTCTCGACCTATCAGGCCACCAGCGGCGCCGGCGCCGAGGGCATGGCCGAGCTGGAGGAGCAGACGCGCAACCAGCTGGACGGCAAGCCGGTCACCAACAGCGTGTTCCGCCATCCGATCCCTTTCAACCTGATCCCCCAGATCGACGCCTTCCAGGAGAACGGCTATACCAAGGAGGAGATGAAGGTGACGTGGGAGACGCGGAAGATCATGGAGGTGCCGGACCTGCCGCTCAGCTGCACCGCCGTCCGCATCCCGACCTACCGCGCCCATTCCGAGGCGATCACGCTGGAGACCATCCAGCCGGTCACGCCCGACGCCGCCCGCGCCGTCCTGGCCGATGCCGCCGGTGTGAAGGTGGTGGACGATCCCGCCAACGGCGCCTATCCGATGCCGCTGAACGCCACCGGCCAGTATGACGTCGAGGTCGGCCGCATCCGCAACAACATCGTCTTCGGCGACCATGGCCTGGACCTGTTCGTCTGCGGCGACCAGCTGCTGAAGGGCGCCGCCCTGAACGCGGTGCAGATCGCCGAGCTGGCCCTGTAAGGCAAACGGCAATGCTCTGGAATCCCAGAGCCGGCACTGCTATGTAATGCGACGGGGGCCGGTGGGCGTTTTTCGCCTGCCGGCCCCTTCGCCATTCGCACCGGTTAACGCCTTTCAAGTCACGGGACCTCGACGCATGTCCGAACTTCAGGACGCCGTCTCCCGCCGTCGGACCTTCGCCATCATCGCGCACCCCGACGCCGGTAAGACCACGCTCACGGAAAAGCTGCTGCTGTTCGGCGGCGCCATCCAGATGGCCGGCGCCGTCAAGGCGCGCGGCGAGCAGCGGCGCGCCAAGTCGGACTGGATGAAGGTGGAACGCGAGCGCGGCATCTCGGTCACCGCCTCGGTCATGACCTTCGATTATGAAGGGCGCACCTTCAACCTGCTCGACACGCCGGGCCACGAGGATTTCTCGGAGGACACCTACCGCACGCTGACCGCGGTCGACAGCGCGGTGATGGTGATCGATGGCGCCAAGGGCATCGAGGCGCAGACGCTGAAGCTGTTCGAGGTCTGCCGTCTGCGCGACGTGCCGATCATGACCTTCTGCAACAAGATGGACCGCGAGGCCCGCGATCCCTTCGACCTGATCTCGGAGATCGAGAGCGCGCTCGCGCTGGAGGTCACGCCGGCCAGCTGGCCGATCGGCATGGGCCGCGATTTCCTGGGCTGCTACGACCTGATCCGCGACCGGCTGATCCTGATGGACCGCAGCAAGGGCGACGAGATCGACGACGGCATCGAGTGCAACGGGCTGGACGATCCCCGCCTGGACGAGCTCTTGCCCGCCCATGCCGTCGCCAAGCTGCGCGAGGAGGTCGAGATGGCGCGCGGCCTGATGCCGGCCTTCGATCTGGAGGCCTATCGCGCCGGCCATCTGACGCCGATCTATTTCGGTTCCGCCATCAACAATTTCGGCGTCCGCGAGCTGTTGTCCGGTCTGGCGGAGAACGCGCCGCCGCCGCGCCCGCAGCCGGCCGATCCGCGCATCGTCGAGCCGGACGAGGACAAGGTCACCGGCTTCGTGTTCAAGGTCCAGGCCAACATGGACCCGAACCACCGCGACCGTATCGCCTTCGTCCGCCTCTGCTCGGGCCGTTACAAGCGCGGCGCCAAGCTGAAGCACATCCGCTCCGGCAAGCTGATGGCGGTGAACAACGCCGTGCTGTTCCTGGCCCGTGACCGTGAGGTGGCGGAGGAGGCCTGGCCCGGCGACATCATGGGCATCCCCAACCATGGATCCTTGCGCATCGGCGACACGCTGACCGAGGGCGAGGATCTGCGCTTCACCGGCGTGCCGAGCTTCGCGCCGGAACTGTTGCAGCGCGTCCGTCCGGACGATCCGATGCGGGTCAAGCATCTGCGCAAGGCGCTGGAGCATTTCGCCGAGGAGGGCGCCTCCCAGGTCTTCAAGCCGATGACCGGCGCCGACTGGGTCGTCGGCGTCGTCGGCCAGCTCCAGTTCGAGGTTCTGGCCTCGCGCATCGAGGCGGAATACGGCATCGCCGCCCGCTTCGAGGGGGCCGGTCTCGACGCCGCCCGCTGGGTCGAGACCGACGACAAGGTCCAGCTTGAGAAGTTCATCGAGCTGAACCGTTCGGCGCTGGCGGAGGACCATGACGGCGCCCTGGTGTTCCTGGCCCGCAACGCCTGGCACCTGAACCGCGCGCAGGAGGATTTCCCGGCGCTGCGCTTCCTGAAGACCCGCGAGCAGAACCGCAAGGTCCACACGGCGGCGTGACCGCCGACGCCCGCCACACGGCACCGGCCGCGGGCGGGCGTCTCGCTGCCAGGGAAATTCATTCGGCTTCGCCCATGGGGGGCTGGGGCCGCCGGGAGCATCCGGCGGTCTGCCGACTTTATGGCATCGCCCCATGATGCTCGGCCCAAGCGAATCCGCCCGGATCGATCAAACTCCAGCCTTTTGATTTTTCGTGCGATTCACGCTTCAGACGTTTCCGTCTGAACCGATCGCACTCTAACGGATTGCCGGCTTGACGGAGCTGGTCCCGTGGCGGAACTTGTGCGGGTCAAACTGACAGTATCGACGCATAATCAATGGCCTCCATCGGGCGGATAGGGTCGGAAAAGAGGCGGACATGGCGCTGGGATTAGACGAGTTTCTCGACAGCGGCGGCTTTGTGCCTCATGGGGTGTGTCTGCTTTGGCGTCCTGACATCCTGATGCTGCATGTCGGGTCCGACATGCTGATCGGCTTGTCCTATTTCTCGATCCCCGTTGCGCTGATCTATTTCGTGCTGCGCCGCCGTGACGTGGCCTTCGGTTGGGTCGCCCTGCTGTTCGCCCTGTTCATCATCGCCTGCGGCACCACCCATCTGCTGTCCGTCTGGACCCTGTGGTATCCCGATTATGTCCTGGAAGGGCTGGTGAAGCTGATCACCGCCTTCGCCTCGCTGGGCACGGCGGCGGCGTTGTGGTGGCTGATGCCACGGCTGCTGGCCTTGCCCAGCCCGAAGGAGCTGGAGGCGAGCAACCGGGCGCTGGCGTTGGAGGTCGCGACCCGGCGTGAAATGGAGAGCCGCTATTCCGGCTTCTTCAACAATCTGGCGGAGGCTCTGTTCATCGTCCGCGTCGAGCCCGATGGCGAGTTCGCCTTTGAAGCGATCAATCCGGCGCTGGCACGGGCGACCGGTCTTGATCCCGACCTGCTGCGCGGCCGGCGTGTCGGCGACGCCTTGCAGCCGGAGGTGGCGAACGCCGTCATCCCCCGCTATACCCTGTGCCGCGATCGCGGCGAGAGCGTCGACTACGAAGAGACATTGGACCTGCCGGTCGGCCAGCGGGTCTTCCACACCATGCTGGTGCCGGTGAAGGATGCCGCCGGGCGTGTGATCCAGATTCTGGGCAGCGGTCGCGATGTGACCGAGCGCAAGCGGCTTCAGGCCGAGGTCATCCAGACCTCCAAGCTGGCGACGCTGGGAACGTTGGCCGCCGGCATGGCGCATGAGATGAGCCAGCCGTTGAACGTGATCCGCCTGTGGACGGAGAACATGCTGACCCGTCTGGATCAAAATCTGCTGGAGCCCGCCCGGGCGGAGCGTGCCCTCAGGCTGGTGATCGAACAGACCGAACGCATGGGCAAGCTGATCGACCATGTCCGCACCTTCGGCCGGCGGGATGGCGGCGGCATGCAGACCTTCCATCCGGCCCGCTGCGTCGAAAGCGCGGTGGAACTGGTGCGTCACCAATATGCGCTGGAAAACATCGAGATCATCGAAAGCGCCGTTCCGGGCCGGCATCCCGTGCTCGGGCGTCCTCTCGAGTTGGAGCAGGTCCTCCTCAACCTGTTTTCCAATGCGCGCGATGCCATCGTCGCCCATCGGGCGGCCGGTGGGGTGGCGGGGCGCATCATGGTCGCGGTCGGCGACGCTTCCGACGGGCAGAGCGTGGTCATCCAGGTGACCGATGACGGCGGCGGCATCGACCAATCGGTGCTGCCCCAGATTTTCGATCCCTTCTTCACCACCAAGGAGGTCGGCAAGGGCTCCGGCCTTGGGCTATCCATCGGCTATGGCATCATCGACGGCATGGGGGGACGGATCGAGGCGCGCAATGTTGATCTCGAGGGGGATGGGGTCGGAGTCCGGTTCACCATAACCCTGCCGGGCCAGCCGGTATCATCACCCGATCGGGAGTATTCGCATGCCTGATCCCTTCCATATCCTGATCGCGGAGGACGAGGTGCTGGCGGCGATGGCGTTGGACGATTTCCTGTCGTTCAAGGGGTTCCGCGTGACCGTCGCCGCCAATGGGGTCGAGGCGCTGGAGCGTTACTCCAACGAGCCGGTCGATGCGCTGGTGACCGACCTTCGCATGCCGCGCATGGACGGGCAGACGCTGATCCGGGAAATCCGTGACCGGGACGCGAGGCTGCCGGTCGTTGTGATGACCGGCTATCTGACACAGGACAGCGATTTGAAGGACGACCGCTGGAAGCCGCTGGAGATCCTCAGCAAGCCCGTCAATCCGCGCGTCATCTGCGCCACGCTGAACCGCATGCTCGGCCTTCCGCCGGAGGCGTGAGCCGGTTGTCCAATCCTGGAACTCAATCCTCGAACGGTTCGACATCCACGCTGACGGTCAGGCCATGGCCGGCACCGCCGAGCAGAATGCCGCGGGCCGGGCTGACATCGTCGTAATCACGTCCCCAGGCCACGGTGATGAAGTCACGGTTGGCGACGCAGGCGTTGGTCGGGCAGATGTCGAGCCAGCCGGCTGCGGCCCCGCACCAGACCGACGCCCAGGCATGGCTGACGTCGGCCCCGACCAGACGTGGCTGGCCCGGCGGCGGCAGGGTGCGCAGATAGCCGGAGACATAGCGGGCCGGCAGGCCGACTGCGCGGGCGCAGCCGACGGCGATATGGGCGAAATCCTGGCAGACGCCCCGGCGATTGCGCATCACCGCCGCCAGTGGCGTCGCCACCGTCGTCGCGGTCGGGTCGAAGGCGAAGTCGCGGTTGATGCGGTTCATCAGATCGATGGCCGCCACCATCGCCGGCCGGGCCGGCACGAAGCTGTTCCGGGCATAGTCCAGCAGCTCGGGGCTGGAGGCGACCAGCGCGCTGTCGAAACAATATTGCGTGATCTCCGCTCCATCGTCCGGCCCCGACAGGCCGCGCAGGCTGTCGCGCGCATGCTCCCACGGCGGCGAGTCCTGCGGTGCCAACGCCGGCGGCTCGAACACCTCGACCTCGCTTTCGGCGACGACGGAAAAGCTCCGGTGCGGTTCCTGCACCGCGACATAGGTCACGGTGTTGCCGAAATAATCCACCCGCTCCGTCCGCACCGCCGGGATCGGATCGATGATCAGCTGGCTGCGCCGGATGCGCTGGCGCGGATGCGGCCGGGCGGTCAGGTGCAGCAGGTGATGGGAGATCGGCACATCCTCGCCATAGTCATAGGCCGTGGCGTGACGCACGCGATAGCGCGTGGAGAGAGGATCGCCTGAGGCGGATTGGGTGGGCGGAGGCGTCATCGGGTCAGGCCGATCTTGCGAAGGCATGGCTGAAATAGGCGTGCGCCAGGAAATTGGACACATCCGGCAGCGACATCGCCAGCGCGTCCAGCAGCGTGCGCACGGCCTGGCTGGAGGCCATCGCGTCGGTGCGTCGCAGGCTGGCGCGCGCGGCGGCGACGATGGCCAGCGCGCCCCCGGTCGGGTCCGTCCCGCTGCCGACCCCCTGGCTGGGCAGCGCCCGCATGTGGCGGTCCAGTGCCGCCAGCTGGAAGGCCAGCGCCCGCGGATTCGCCTCCTCCCCCAGCAGCAGGTCGAGAACGGGGGTGCGCAGCACGCTGGTCAGATGGCGGGCGCGGTAGGTCATCACGCTTTCGCCCAGTTCCAGCAGGACGGCCAGGGTGGCGGCCTGCATCGGCTCCTCCTGGCGGTCGAGGTCGGCGACATGGACCCCGCGCGTCAGCGCCACCATGTGCAGAGCCCGCTCGATCCGCCGGCCGATGTCGAGGAAGCGCCAGCCGGCTCCCCGCGTCATGCTTTCCTGTTCAAGACCGGAAAAGGCGGCGAGCGTGATCATCACGTCGTCCAGACGCAGCAGCAGCGATGCCGCATCCATCCGGCCCTTCGGCGGCTGGGTCTGGCGGTCGATGGCCGACACCACCCGCCACATGTCCATCGACAGGCGGTCGCGCACCGAATAGGCGGTGCGGTGTAGGCGCAGAACCTGCGAACGCAGGCTGTTGGGGTGGTCCGGGTCGATGACCGCGGCGTGCAGCGCCTCGCGCAGGCCGCGATTGGCGCCGCTCTCCGTCACCCGCGCCATCTCCGCCGGGATCATGCCGAGCGAGCAGAGCAGGTCGAGCAGTGGGCGAAGCTGTAGAGTGGCGCCCGGCATGTTGCTGTCGATCAGCCGGCTTTGCGTCGCGCGCAGCAGGCGCAGCACCCCCTCCGCCCGTTCGGCATAGCGGCCGAGCCAATAGAGGCCATCGGCGACGCGGCTGGGCAGGTCGTTGGCGGACGGGCGGGCGCCGCTGGCGGTCGGTTCGATCGCCAGGGCCGGACGCGGCTGGCTGGAGGCGCTGTCCGCCCGCCGGGGCGCCAGGATCCAGGTGTCCTTGCTGCCGCCGCCGCTCTGCATCGACACCACCAGCCGGCCGGATTCGCTGGACACGCGGGTCAGCCCGCCGGGCATCACCGCATAGCCGCCGCTGGGGGTGGCGCAGAGGAAGACGCGGAGGACCAGCGGACGCGGCTGGAGCCGGCCATCCTGCCAGACCGGCGCGGTCGACAGCGCCATCTGTTCCTGCGCCACGAAATACCAGGGGCGCCGCTTGATCCGTTCGACCAGGGCGGACCGCTCCGCCGCCGACAGCTGGGCGCCGAAGATCGGCTCGAAGGACAGGGACGGGAAGGCCGGCTTGATCACCAGCCCGTCGAGATGGTCGATGACATAGGCGCGCTCGGCATCATTGCCGCACCACCAGCTGGCGACGCCGGGCAGCCGCAGCTCCTCCCCCAGCAGGTGGCGGCACAGCGTCGGCAGCGACGATTTCATCGCCATCGATTCCATCAGGCCGGAGCCGAGCGCGTTCGCCATCACCACATTGCCGGCCCGCACCGCCTCGATCAACCCGGCGACGCCGAGCGAACTGTCGGCCCGCATCTCCAACGGGTCGGCGAAATCGGCATCGAGTCGGCGCAGGATGACGTCGACCTGTTCCAGCCCGGACAGCGTTTTCAGATAGACCGTGCGGTCGCGCACCGTCAGATCCGCCCCCTCCACCAGCGTCAGGCCGAGATAACGGGCGAGATAGACATGCTCGAAATAGGTCTCGTTGTAGGGGCCGGGGGTCAACAGCACGACACGCGGCAACCGGCCGCCTCCCGCGCCGCCATGCCTCGGCGCGATGGAGAGCAGCGTCTCCTTGAAAGTGTCGAAGAAGCCGGTCAGCCGTTCCACCTGACAGTGGCGGAAGCTGTCGGGCAGCACCTTGGCGATGACCGCGCGGTTTTCCAGGGCGTAGCCGCTGCCGCTGGGCGCCTGGGTGCGGTCGGACAGCGCCCACCAGCGGCCGTCCGGCGCGCGGGCGAGATCGACGGCGTAGAAATGCAGGTGGACGTCGTTCGGTACCCGGATGCCATGGACCGCGCGGCGGAAACCGGGGTCGGCATGGATCACCGACGGCGGCAGCCGGCCATAGCGGGTCAGCGTCTGCGGTCCATAAAGGTCGGTCAGGATGGCGTTCAGCAGCGAGGCGCGCTGGATCAGTCCCGATTCGATGGCCTTCCACTCATGGGCCGGCAGCAGCAACGGCATCATGTCGAGCGGCCAGGGCCGCTCCATGCCGTTGGGGTCGCCATAGATGTTGTAGGTGACGCCGTTCTGGTGGAGAAGCCGGCGCGCCTCCTCCCACCGCTGCGCCATCTGCCCGGCGTCGAGCGGCCCGAGCGAACTCATGAAGGTCTGCCAGTGCGGCCGCAGCCGGCCCTGGCCGTTCACCATCTCGTCATAGACCTGCCCCGACCCATAGCCGATCGCATCGGCCTCGCCGAACAGCGATCCCTGGGTGAAGGGGACCGGCGGCATCCCGGAAAGGGCGGCGGATGCCGGCGGACGGAAGGGCTGATCGGGCTGTGACAAGGTCGGACTGGTGCGTATTGCCTATGAAGGAAGCAACAGTCTGAACGTCCCCGCCCGGCGATGCAAGGCTGGTGGCCCTGGAATCCATCCGAAAGAGGAAAGATTCCGTCGCGATGCGTTTTGCCGATGCCGGCTCGACGATCCTTTCCGGCCATCAGAAAAGGCGGCGCCACACGGGGCGCCACTCTCCGCTTATCCCATCACGCAACGTTTCCGGAAACGCCGCTCCGATGACCGGCGGCGATCATACTGGAAAGCCTATTGCTCATTGCTTAAAATTTTAGAGCCTGACCCGAAAAGAATTGAGTGATTTCAGTCTCTTGTGATTCGATCGATGTTGCGAAGCATGACGAATGACAAGACAATGTGGACTGAAATCACCCGAGCGCAGTATCAGCGAAAAGGATTGAGGTATTCAAGCGACACGACGGACGCGGAGTGGGCGGTGCTCGAACCACTCCTCCCGGCGGCTCGACGCTTGGGACGGCCGCGAACGGTCAACGTGCGCGAGATCGTGAACGGCATCCTCTTTCTGGCGACCTCCGGGTGCCAGTGGCGGCAACTGCCGAAGGATTTCCCGCCGATGACGACGGTCCAGCGCTATTTCTACCGCTGGCGCGACGATGGGACCTGGGAGACGATCAATCACGCCTTGGTGGCGATGGTTCGGGAAAGCATGGGACGGGAGGCCAGCCCGACAGCGGGGGTGATCGACAGCCAGTCGGTCAAGACGACGGAAGCAGGTGGCCCCCGTGGCTACGACGCGGGCAAGTGCATCAAGGGGCGCAAGCGGCATGTGTTGACCGACACCAATGGCTTGCTGGTCGCCGCCATCGTTCATGCCGCCGACATCCAGGACCGTGATGGCGCCCCGGCGCTCCTCGCCTCCGTTCGCACGCTCTTCCCCTGGCTTCGCCACGTCTTCGCGGACGGCGGCTACGCTGGACCCAAGCTGGAAACCGCTTTGGCTCAGATCGGGACATGGACTCTGGAGATCGTCAAGCGGTCCGACGCCGCCAAAGGCTTTGAACTGCTGCCTCGGCGGTGGGTCGTTGAGCGTACAATCGCTTGGCTTAACCGCAATCGCCGCCTCGCCAAGGACTTCGAGGCCACCGTCGAGAGTGCCGTCGCATGGGTCTTCATCGCCAGCGTCAAACTGCTCTCAAGACGGGTGGCTCGAACATAGACACAGCTTTGCCGATTCCGAGTCGGACTCTTAGAAAATTCACTGATACGCAAATATATTTGTTTTTTGAATGCGTAATTTTTCTGTCATAGGCCTTTTGTATAGGTCATGCGCTTTCCAAAAAACCGAGAAAGTAATTCTTTACAGCATGGTGAGCCATGAAGGGCCGTAGCCTTACGCTTTTGCTCGCGACGGGAACATTCGCTTTTCCCGCCATGGTGGGCGCTCAGCAGATCCCGACCTCTCCTTCCGTCACCTTCAAGAACAGCACGTCGGCAAGCGTCGGTACGGACCTGTACCGCCTCTCGGACAGCTATCTGAATCTGATTCAGAATCGTCCCGACGTCATGCTTCAGAACTATCAGACCGTCGTCACCATGACCCAGTCGCGCACCGATGCGCAGACGCTGGCAGCGGTGCATGACGATCGGACGTCGCAGGCCTACAGCATCCTGAACGGTCTTGGGCCGCTGACGTCCTTCTACATGACGGGGGCGGGAGCGTCGGCGTCGGGCAACGCGCCGCAAAGCCTGACGCCCACCAGCTACGCCCCGGCGACGCTCAGCGATTTCGCGAACAACATCAATTACCTGAACAATGCCAGCGCCGGCACCACCAAATTCGGCAACGGCACGGCGACGCCGCTGGCGAGCGCCGTCAATTTCATCGACAATATCGCCCGCGCGAACGGCTCGACCGAACCGACCAAGCGCACCTTCTCGCGCTACCAGGGTCCCAATCCCGCCATCGATCCGCTCGATGCGCGCTTCAACAACTACAACGCGGTGACCAATCGCGGCGGCCTGTCAACCGCCGACACCGCGAACATCGTGGTTCCCGGCTATTATTCCTCCTTCACCCTGCCGGCGCCCTACGCGAACACCACGGAATGGGCGCGGGGCTTCACCGTCACCCAGGCGCGGATCGACGCCAACGGCGGCAACCGCATCACGGCGCCGAACATCGGCAGCTTCGATTCGGCGGGCAACTTCACGCCGGCCACCTTCGGTGTCGGCGATTTCGTTCCGGGCATCGGGGCCGCCCCGCGCCCCTATCGCGTGCGCGGCGATGTCAATACGCCGACGCTGCTGCGGCAGGTCATCAACTCGACCAACCCGTATGGTGACGGGTCGATGCCGAGCGGCCACACCAATTCGGCCTACATGCAGTCGCTGGCCACCGCGTTCCTGGTTCCGCAGCGTGGGCAGCAGCTGTTCACCCGCGCGTCGGAGCTCGGCAACGACCGTATCCTGTCGGGCATGCACTCGCCGCTCGACGTGATGGGCGGGCGCATGCAGGCGACCGCCGTGGTGGCGACCAACATCTACAATGCCCTCTACGATGCGAACGGCAATCGCGTGGATTGGACGAATCCGGCCAACGCCAACGCCAACGCCGTCTTCAAGGCCGTCAACGAGACCCAGGCCTATCTGGCGCAGGCCTGCGGCGCCGCCAGCGTCGGCGCCTGCCTGCAAGCCGCCGGCACCAGTGGCGATTCCTTCGCCAACGCCGCGCAGAACAAGGCCGACTACACCGCGCGCCTGACCTACGGCTTCCAGCCCATCGGCCCGGTCCGCGCGATGACCGACGCCGAGGTTCCGGTTCAGGCGCAGGTCCTGCTGCTGACCCGCTTCCCCTACCTGACCGACGCGCAACGCACGTCGGTGCTGGCCAGCACCGGCCTGCCGTCGGGATACCCGCTGCTCAGCGGCAACAGCTGGGACGGCTGGGGGCGGATCAACCTCTATTCCGCCTATGACGGCTTCGGGTCGCTGAACGGCCAGACGGTCGTGACGATGGACGCGTCGCAGGGCGGCTTCAACGCGGCCGACACCTGGGCCAACGACATCGGCGGCAGCGGTGGCCTGACCAAGGCCGGCACCGGCTCGCTGACCCTGACCGGCGCCAACAGCTATACCGGGCCGACCATCGTCAACGGCGGCACCCTGGTGGTGAATGGCAGCCTGGCCTCCACGGTCACCGTCAACGCGAGCGGCCTGCTGAAGGGCCGCGGCACCGTCGGCGGGCTGACCGTCGGCAATGGCGGTGCCGTGGCTCCCGGCAATTCCATCGGCACCATGGTGGTGTCGGGCAACGTCACCTTCCTGACCGGCTCCACCTATCAGGTCGAAGCCAACGCCGCCGGCCAGTCGGACCAGATCATCGCCAGCGGCAGCGCCACCATCCAGGGCGGCACCGTCCAGGCCCTGGCCGACAGCGGTGTCTACGCCGCGCGCACCCGCTACCGTGTTCTCACCGCCAATGGCGGGGTGAGCGGGCGTTTCTCCGGCGTCACCTCCAACCTCGCCTTCCTGACCCCGGCGCTCAGCTATGACGCCACCGGCGTCAACCTGACGCTCGCCCGCAACGACGTCTCCTTCGCCTCGGTCGCCGGCACGCCGAACGGCGTCGCCGTCGCCAACGCGGCGCAGTCCCTGCCGATCGGCGACACGGTTGGCGACGCGGTCGGGTCGCTCAGCGCCGCCGGCGCGCGGACGGCGTTCAACGCCCTGTCCGGCGAAATCCATGCGGACATCGCCGCGGCCGGCTTCACCACGGCGACGCTGACGCGTGATGCCGTGCTGGAGCGCGCCCAGGCGATCGCCACCCAGAAGCCGGACGAGAAGGAACGCGCCACTTTCTGGACGCGCGCGCTCGGCTCGTTCGGGAGCGGCGGCGCCACGGGCAACGCCGGCCACCTGTCGCGCGACAGCTCGGGCCTGATGCTGGGCGGCGATCTGCCGGTCGCCAGCGGCATCCGGGTTGGTGCCGCCGGCGGTTACACCAGCAGCCGTCTGGGGCTGGACGAGCGTCAATCCAGCGGCACCGTCCGCAGCGGCTTCGCCACGGTCTACGCCGTGGGTTCGGTCGACGCGCTGCAACTGCGTGGCGGCGCCTCCTATGCCTGGAACGAGAACCGCGTCCAGCGCACGGTCGCCTTCCCCGGCTTCGCCGAGGCGGAGCGCGCGAATTACGACGGTTCCACCCTCCAGGGCTTCGGCGAGGTCGGTTATCGTCTGCCGGTCGGCGGCGTCCAGCTCGAACCGGTGGTCGGCGGTTCGCTGGTCCGGGTCAGCACCCGCTCCTTCACCGAGAATGGCGGCGCCGCCCGGCTTTCCGGCGACTCCCGCGACTATGATCTGGGAACCAGCACGATCGGCCTGCGCGGGTCGGCCGCTCTGGCCGATCTCGGCGTCGACCTGCCGCTCTCGGTGCGGGCGATGGCGGGCTGGACGCACACTTACGGCGACGTGACGCCGGAGGCGCGGCTGTCCTTCGTCTCCGGCGGCAACGCCTTCCAGGTGTCCGGCACCCCGATCGCGCGCGATCAGGCCGTCACCTCGCTCGGCGTCTCCTACGCCATCGGCGATGTGACCGCCACCGCCGGCTATGGCGGCACGTTCGGTGGCCACAACCGGGACCAGCAGGTCAAAGGCGAGCTGACGCTGCGCTTCTGACCAGTCCCGACGTAAAAAGAGGGCGGCGGAGCATCACTCCGCCGCCCTCTTTCTTCATTCCCGTCACCCCCGCCGCAGATCCAGGGTCATCGGGAATTGCGGGTTGCGCTCCTCCATGGGGGTGTCCATCGGGCCGGGGGTGTGGCCGAAGGGGAAGAAGCGGGCCAGACGGCGCCCCTCCGCCTCGTTGGCGTTGACCGGGAAGGTCTCGTAATTGCGGCCGCCCGGATGCATGACGTGATAGGTGCAGCCGCCGATCGACCGTCCGGCCCAGCTGTCGAGGATGTCGAAGATCAGCGGGGTGTGGACCGGAATCGTCGGATGCAGGCAGGAGGGCGGCTGCCACGCGCGGTACCGCACGCCGCCGACGAACTCACCCTCCACCCCGGTCGGGATCAGCGGCACGCGCCGGCCGTTGCAGGTGATGACGTGGCGGGCGTCGATCAGGCCGGTGACGCGGACCTGCACCCGCTCGACCGAACTGTCGACATAGCGCACGGTGCCGCCGCCGCCCGGCTCCTCGCCCAGGACATGCCAGGGCTCCAGCGCCATCCGCAGCTCCATGGTGATGCCGCGCTGGCTGACATGGCCATAGACCGGGAAGCGGAAGTTGAGGTGCGGCGCGAACCAGCCGTCCTCCAGCGCATAGCCATGGTCGCGCAGATCCTGCAACACGTCGGCCATGTCCTGCTGGACGAAGTGGGGCAGCATGAAGCGGTCGTGCAGGTCCGTGCCCCAGCGCACCAGCCGGCCCTTGTAGGGATGCTTCCAGAAGCGGGCGACCAGCGCCCGCATCAGCAGCTGCTGGGTCAGGCTCATCTCCGCATGCGGCGGCATCTCGAAGGCGCGGAACTCGACAAGGCCGAGCCGGCCGGTCGAGCTGTCCGGCGAATAGAGCTTGTCGATGCAGAATTCCGCCCGGTGGGTGTTGCCCTGCACGTCGACCAGCAGGTTGCGCAGCACCCGGTCGACCAGCCAGGGCGGGCAGTTGCCGCCGGCCGCCGCCTGATCGATCTGGTTGAAGGCGATCTCCAGCTCATAAAGCTGGTCGTCGCGCGCCTCGTCCACGCGCGGCGCCTGGCTGGTCGGGCCGATGAACAGGCCGGAGAAGACGTAGGACAGGGCAGGGTGGTTCTGCCAGTAGGTGATCAGGCTGCGCAGCAGGTCGGGCCGGCGCAGGAAGGGGCTGTCGGCGGCGGTGGCGCCGCCCATCACCACATGGTTGCCGCCGCCGGTGCCGCAATGGCGCCCGTCGATCATGAACTTCTCCGCCCCCAGGCGGGACTGGCGCGCATCCTCGTAGAGCGCTATGGTGTTGCGCACCAGATCGTCCCAGCTGTGGGCCGGGTGGATGTTCACCTCGATCACGCCCGGATCCGGGGTGACGGCCATCGAGTTCAGGCGCGGATCCTTCGGCGGCTGGTAGCCTTCGATGACGACCGGCATGTCGAGCTCGACCGCCGTCGCCTCGATCTCCGCCAGCATCGCCAGATAATCCTCCAGCGTGCTCATCGGCGGCATGAACAGGTGCAGGCGGCCGTTGCGCGCCTCGCAGGTCAGCGCGGTGCGGACGATCCACCACGCCGACTTGCCCTCCTCCGGCAGTTCGTCGCGCACCTCAGCCATGATGCGCTGGCGCTGGGCGATGCGCTTGTCGGTGTGGACGCCGCGGTCGGCATCCTGGACCGCGCCGCGGATTTCCCGGCGGCGCTGCACCGGATGCGGGGGCAGGGGGCCGCGCTCCTCGAACGGGTCGGTCTCCCAGCCATAGGGATAGTCGCTCTTCGACACCCAGGGCAGCGAGCCGATGGGCAGACGGTAGCCGACCGGGCTGTCGCCGGGGATCAGCAGCAGCCTTTCCTGGCGCAGCGGCCAGGTGCTGGACAGCCAGACCGGGCCCTGCTGGGTCATGCGGCGGTTGATCGGCAGGGCGAAGCCGACCGGTTCGGCCAGCCCGCGGGTGAAGACGCGGGCCAGCCGCTCGCGCTCCTCCTTGTCGTCCAGCTTGCTGTTCAGCGGGTCGACGTTGACGGGGAGCTGCGATTCCTTGCGCAGGTAGTGCCAGGGATCCTCATAGGCGCCGAGCACCAGATTGGGATCGAGGCCCAACCGCTTGGCCAAGGCCACCAGGAAGATGCCGGCATCCTGGGCGGTGTGGCCGTAATCGGTGTCCTCGCGCGCCAGCAGGTCGCTGTTGGCCCACAGCGCCTCGCCGTCACGGCGCCAGTAGAGCGTCATCGCCCAGCGCGGCAGCGATTCGCCGGGATACCATTTACCCTGGCCGAAATGCAGCAGCCCGCCGGGGGCGAAGCGCGCCATCAGCCGGTGGATCAGGTCGGCGGCCATCCTGCGCTTTTGCGGACCCAGCGCCGTCGTGTTCCACTCGGCCCCATCCATGTCGTCGATGGAGACGAAGGTCGGCTCGCCGCCCATGGTCAGGCGGACATCCTCGGTCTTCAGATCCTCGTCGACCCGGTGGCCGAGCGCCTCGATGGCGGCCCATTGCTGCGGGGTGTAGGGCTTGGTGACGCGCGGCGCCTCGTAGATGCGGGTGACCGACATCTCATGGCCGAAATCGACCTCCGCCTCGTCGACGAGGCCGGAGATCGGGGCGGCGGAGGACGCGTCGGGCGTGCAGGCCAGCGGGATATGGCCTTCTCCCGCCAGCAGGCCGGAGGTGGGGTCGAGTCCGACCCAGCCGGCGCCGGGCAGGAACACCTCGGTCCAGGCATGCAGGTCGGTGAAGTCGCTTTCCGGGCCGGAAGGGCCGTCCAGCGCCTTCTGGTCGGCGGTCAACTGGATCAGGTAGCCGGAGACGAAGCGGGCGGCGAGACCCAGATTGCGCAGGATCTGCACCAGCAGCCAGGCCGAATCGCGGCAGGACCCGGTGCGCTTGGTCAGCGTCTCGGCGCAGCTCTGGATGCCCGGCTCCATCCGGATGACATAGCCGATGTCCTGCTGGAGCTGCTGATTGACCCGGACCAGGAAATCGATGGTCGGCGTCTTGTCCCGCGGGATCGCCTGGAGATAGGCGGCCAGCTCCGGACCCGGCTCCTCCGTTTCCAGATAGGGGCGCAGCTCGCGCTGCAACCAGTCCTCATAGGCGAAGGGGATGTGGTTGGCCTTCTCCTCGAGGAAGAAGTCGAAGGGGTTGATCGCGGCGATCTCGGCGACCAGATCGACCTCGACGATGAATTCGCGCGTCTTTTCCGGGAAGACGAAGCGGGCCTGGAAGTTCGACTGCGGATCCTGCTGCCAGTTGAGGAAATGCTGCTTCGGCGTGACCTTCAGGGAATAGCTGAGGATCGGTGTCCGGCAATGGGGAGCCGGGCGCAGCCGGATGATCTGCGGGCCGAGGGAGACCGGCCGGTCGTAGCGATAGATCGTCTTGTGGTTCAGCGCGACGTGGATCGCCATTGAAAACCCCGCCTCCATGCCTGTTCGATGATGATCGCGCCCCGGTTCGCTCCGAAGTCGCCGCGACAACGGTAGCACCGAAAAATCCGCCCCGACAGAGCGCCCCGGTGCCGACCCTACCGCAGTTGCGAAAAAGTCACGAAATTGCCGATGACGCGCACTGCGCCTTTCTTCCGTTCGCGTTACCCATTATATCCTAAGCGATCAGGCTATCGCTGCGGTGGGGACTCGCGTCTGGATGGTGTCGGTGGCGGCTTCTTCGGTCATGGGCGGCGGCCGCGGTTCGGGCGGCATGGAGGACGCCGGATTCGGCGGCGCCGGACGGGGGGTCGTCACTGGGAAATACTTCAATTTCAAGCCGTTGCCGCCGCCGGCCGACATGCTTGGCAACCCGCTGGTGGTGCCCAACCTGCCGACGCACAAGCTGCCGAAGGAAACCTTCGGCAGCCGGCTCAAGCGGTTTCTCGCCCGGATGAATCTGGGCAGCCAGTCGGCGGACACCCGGCTGCGCTGGAAGCTGCACGACACGATCCAGGCGACCATGGCGTCGCTGTCTCCCGCCGTCACGCTGGTGGCGGAAAAGCGCGCACCGGCGAAGCGCCGGAAGCTGTCGGTTCCCGTCGTCGTCGTCCGCCACCCCTATCACCTGCGCCATGTGTTCGAAATGCTGCCGACCATCCCCGACGGGCTGGCGGCGGAACGGCGGTTCCTCGAGCTTCTGATGACCCGCGCGCTGAAGCGCTATGGCGAGCAGATGACCTTGCTGAAGGGCAGCGCCTTCTCCTTCGAGCATGAGGCGCGCGAATATTTTTTCGCCGGCTTCCGGTTGGAAAGGCAGATCAAGAAAGTCAACAATCCGGACGAGCGCTTCGCCGCGCTCCAGGCGGTCTACACCAACTATTTCCATGGACGGAATTACTATTACTTCGCTCTGCTGCGGCGGGAAAAGCTGGCGGCCGACAACAAGCTGTTCATGCTGTTCGCCCGCGCCGTCTATTTCATGGCGCGGATCGACTGGAACGGCGAACTGTTGGACAAGCCGAACCCGCGCATGCTGCCGCGCCGCGACGACATGATGTTTTTCGTCGAGCGTGACAAGTCGGTCGTGACACGCTATCGCAGCGACCAGGATTTCCAGCGTCAGGTCAAGGCCGTGCTGGAAGCCTTCCAGGCCTCGTGACATTCCGCTTTCCCACCCAAGGTTTCCCGCGATGCGCGTTCTGTCCCTGGCCGGTGGCCTCCTTGCCGCCGGTTCCCTGTTCGCGATCATGGCCGCGGTTCCGGCCCTTTCGGCTCCGGCGGACGGTTCCCTCACAAATCCCGGCCCGATCGAATCCACGGCGCCCGATTGCGACGCGGCCGAGACGCCGATGGCGCAGCTGGTCTGCCGCGACCCGAAGCTGGCGGCCGCCGGCGCCGCGCTGGACGATGCGCTGGCGGCGCTGGGGACCACGACCGATGACGCCGGCCGTGCGGCGATCGGGGACAGCCAGACCGTCTGGCGGGCGCGGCGGGACGAGGCGTGCCCGGTGTCCGCCGCCGACCTTGCCGACGCGAAATCGGTCAAGACGCGCACCGACTGCCTGATGCGGGTGATCCGCCAGCGTACGGCGGCGCTGGAGGCGGAGCGCCAGGCCCGGTCGCGCCCGGTCGCCGACATGCCGTTGACGGTCACCGGCGCCGCCGCCCGCCAGTTCGCCGCCCCCCAGCAGCAGATGGCGCCGTTCAACCGCAAGGTGGCGCTGTCGACGCTGGCCGGCCGCTGGGGCAAGGCCGATCCGAACGACCGCACCGCCATCGATGATTGCCGAAGCTCCTATCTGGAGATCGGTGCGGACCGTGGCGTGCACGCGGTGGATACGCGCCTGCCGCCCTTCCCGTTGGAGGGCACGCTGACGGCCGACGGCGACCCGGTGCAGGGGATCGACCTGCTGGCGGCCGGTCCGGTGGAGGGGACGCCGCCCCGGCTGGCCACCCTGCGGCTGCTGCCGGCCGATTCGCCGCGCTTCGACCGGCTGCTCCTGCGACTGGAGCCGCCGGCGACCTTCGCGGCGGAGTTCCTGCGCTGCCGCTAAAGCCGTGACGGCAGGAAACGGACGGTCATCGACAGCCGCTCCCCCGGCGGCAGGGCGATCACGCCGGCGCCGGGTTCCTGCGGGCGGTTCAGCGCGTCGGTCATGTGGGTGACCGGCTCCAGGCACAGATAGGGCTCTCCCGCGGGCGCATAGACGATCAGATGTCCGACCGGACCGTCGGCCAGCATTGTCAGACGGATCCGCTCCTGCGGACGGTCCAGCGTCGCGGCGCCGCTCCAGCCGGTGAAGCCGTTGTCCAGCGCCACATGATCCATCGTCACGCCATGGCGGAAGTCCCAGGCCGCAGGCAGCGGACGCTTCCGGCAGGGCAGGATGGAGTCGTCATTCTCCCATACCGTGAGGACGTCGGCGGTCACGCGGCTGCCCGGTGTCTTCACGAAATAGGGGTGCAGTCCCAGTCCGGCCGGCATGTCGCCGTCCGACTCGTTGACGAGGTCGAGCGTCACGGTCAGCCCGTCATCGTCCAGCGCCATCGTCTGCGTCGCGCGATAGCTCCAGGGCCAGTCGTCGGCCCGATGGCTGAATCCCATGCGCAGGGCGTCGTCGGCGATGGCCTCGACGGTCCACGGGGTGGACCAGCCATGACCATGGATCCGGTGCGGTGATCCCGGATCGGTCGCCAGCGCGATCTTGCGCCCCTGGAAGACGAACCGCCCGCCGCCGATGCGGTTGGAGAAGGGAACCAGAGGAAAACAGGCCATGTCCGGCGCGAAATCGCCGGCCAGCGCGCGGGGGGAGGTGGGCCGGAACAGATCGACCGGGCCGTCGGCCGTCGACAGGCTCCAACTCGCCAGCGCACCGCCGCAGCGCGGGGCCACGGTAAGGGTCATCATCCGGTGCCGCAACGCGCAGATGGTGCCAGTCTCGATCATGCGGTTCCCCCATTGTCAGCGCCCCGGTTTTTTATCGCACATGCGAAGACCGAAGGGAAACACCACTGTCGATGATTAAGGTCGACGATCCGGCTTCGACACAATTCGTACGATTTTGATGAAAAATTCGCGCATCATACACCCGTCATTTACCCTCGCTGCGCAACGATGCTCCTCCGGCTTGGCCCCAAGGCCGGCGGGGAGTCGCCGACGCGGTCCGGCCGCTGTCTGTTGTCCAGTCGTCCATTGCCCAGTCGTCCATCATCCCGCCGCCCATCACCCCTAGGAAAGGTCCGGAGTGTCCAGCCACCAGTCCAACCGTGCGATGCAGACACCGTCACCGGCCATGGTCGCGCTGGACGAGGCGGAGATGTGTGCCGCGTTGCCGGATTACCATGCGCTGCCGGCGCGGCTGGTGATCGGAACGGTGCTGCGCTCGTACCTCGACACCCTGCTGTTGACACCGACGGAACTGATCCATCTGGCCAAGCCGCTGAAGGCCTGCCTGGAACAGGGATCATTGGTCGAAGCCTCCATCACCCGTGTCTCAGCGGTCCAGGCGCGCGCGCCGGGACAGGCGCAGCAGGCGCGCCGCACCGCCATCCGTGCCGCGGTCGACGAAAGCTGGGCCAAGGCGCGTACCGCCCAGGCGGCCTTCTCCAGCATGCCACGGGGGCGGGCGCCGGTGGATTGGCTGCTGTCCCAGGGGCCGAAGTCGCCAACCGGCGACGCGGAGTACGACTTGCGGGTCGCGCTCAGCCTGGAACTGCTGGAGATCAAGAACTGGACCGGCAAGCTGGACCGCCTGCTGGAACTGCACCAGTGGGACCGGGGCGAGCGGCTGGCCGCCGCCATTGATGGGGTGATCGGCGACATCCTTGCCTCATCCGCCGCCGGCGCGGACCTGTTCGGGGCCAATCTGCTGCCCGGATCGCTGCTTTCCACCTTTTGCGACCTGCTGTTCGGGCGCGTCGGCATGGACGCCTTCGGACCGAACCGTGTCGGTGTGCTGAACGCCCTGTTCCGGCAGGGCAAGCTGCCCCAGGCCAAGGCCGCCGTCCTCGACCGCATCCGCCGCCAATTGAAGGCGCCCCAGCCCCTGGGCCGCGGCGCCTTCGACCAGGAGGCGGAGATGTTGAAGACGCTGGTCGGACACCTGCTGACCCGCGACGGTCTGGTCGGTGGTGCCGCGATGGCCGACGCCTTGACGATTCGCTATTCGCGCCGGCTTGAGCAGGGCGGGGCCAGCGCCTATCGCCGCTCCATCGTCGGGCTCGGCGAAGGGCAATCGGATCTGATCTGCCGGATCCATTACCTGACCCGGGTCGCCGCGGCCCCGGCGGCCGAGCGCCATGCCGACGAGATCCTCGCCTCGCTGGATGCGGCGGTCTGCAACGAGCTGCTGATCGAGAACATGCTGGTGCAGACGCCCGACACGGCTCTGCTGGAGCGTGATTTCTCCCGCGCGCTGGCGGCCATCCGCTCGGCCCCCCTGCCGGGCGAGTCCTGCGAACGGATCGCCGCCCGTGCCGAACGGTCCGTCGATGATTACGTCAAGACCGGCCAGCTCGCCGTCCGGCTTAAGCAGGTGGAGCCGGTTCAACGCCGCCGGATCGTCCGCCTGGCGGAGGTCGCCTGTTCCGGCCTGATCCGGGAGGACGGCGCCTTGCCGCTGATGCGCCAGCTCATCCTGGAAACCGTCCGCCAGCCGCAATTCCAGGCGGAGCTTGCCCAGCCCGAGAGCGAGGTCGCCCAGGCCGAAGTGCGCCGTCTCCTGGAGTTGCTGGACCGGCTGCGTCAAATGGCCACGACGCCCGCGCCGCCACCCTCTCCGTTGCCCTCTCCGCCGCCAGCCCTGACTCCATCCCTGCCGGCCACCATCGAGGTGGCGTTCCCGCAACAGCGGAGCCCGTCGCCCGGCGGCATGCGCGGTGCCGAGACCGTTCTCCATCCCGTCAGCCGGCAAATCGCCGGTGCGCCGGCCAAGGCCGCCATCCCGGCCGCGGGCGTATCCGGCCTGTGCGCGAACTGCTACGCCGTCCAGGACGCGTCAGGGACCTGCGCCGCCTGCGGCTATCCCGCGAGGTCCGACAACCGGCCGGGGGTGCATCTGGAGCCGGGAACGCTGCTGCATGGCCGCTACCGGGCCGGGCGCGTGCTGGGGCAGGGGGGATTCGGCGCCACCTATCTGGGGTGGGACGACCGGCTGCGGGTGAAGGTGGCGATCAAGGAATATTACCCGGCGAACCTGATCGCCCGGCTTCCCAACGCCGCCGCCGTCTCTCCCTTCTCCGAGGAACATGCGGAAACCTTCGCCGCCGGCCTGGAGAAATTCCTGGAGGAGGCGCGGACGCTCGCGCGCCTGCGCGACGTGCGCGAGATCGTCGGCGTCCAGGATTTCTTCGAGGAGAACGGCACCGCCTATCTGGTCATGGAGCTGCTGGAAGGCCGCACCATGAAGAAATATCTGGGCGATTGCGGCGGCCGGATCGATGTGAAGCGGACCCTGTCGTTGCTGATGCCGATCGCCAAGGCGTTGCAGGCGATCCATGACCAGGGGCTGATCCACCGCGACATCAGCCCGGACAACATCTTCCTGACCAATGGCGGCGACCGCAAGCTGCTGGATTTCGGCGCCGCGCGGCAGACCGCCCGTCCGGGCGCCGGCCTGACCGTGATCCTCAAGCCGGGCTATGCCCCGCCCGAACAATATTCCAACGAGGGCCGGCAAGGTCCCTGGTCGGATGTCTATGCGCTCTGCGCCACGATCTATCTGGCGCTGACCGGCCGCACCCCGCCCGACGCCACGGCGCGCTTCATGAACGACAAGGTGCCGAAGCCGTCCGAGCTGGGGGTGACGCTGTCGCCGGGGTTTGAAAAGGTGCTGCTGGCGGGCCTCGCCATGCGCTGGCAGGAACGGCCGCAATCGATGAAGGATCTGCTGCGCGCCATGACCAATGCGCTGACCGCCGGCTGAACCGTGAGAACCACCAATGAAAAAAAGGGACCGGAAAACCGGTCCCTTTTTTTCGATCGGATGTGGCCGCGCCGTTACGTGACGTTTACTTGACGTCGGCGGCGACCTGCATCTTGATGATCTTGTCCGGATCGGTGACCTGACCGTTGCGGGACTGGCTCCCCTTCTTGATCATGTCGACGAATTCCATGCCCTCGACCACGCGGCCCCAGACGGTGTACTGGCGGTCCAGGAACTGGGACGGGGCGAAGCAGATGAAGAACTGGCTGTCGGCGCTGTCCGGATCCTGGGCGCGGGCCATCGACAGGGTGCCGCGGATGTGCGGCGCGCTGGAGAATTCGGCCTTCAGCTTCTTGCCGGAGCCGCCCATGCCGGTGCCGGTCGGGTCGCCGGTCTGGGCCATGAAGCCGTCGATCACGCGGTGGAAGACGACGCCGTTGTAGAAGCCCTGGCGGGTCAGTTCCTTGATGCGGGCGACGTGGTTCGGCGCCAGATCGGGCCGCAGTTCGATCACCACGCGACCGTCCTTCAGGTCGAGGTAAATGGTGTTTTCCGGATCCAAGGCCTTCGCCTCCCCTTGAGAAACTGTAAAGAACGAGACAGTGAAGATTGTGGCGAACAGGGCCGCCAGCAACGCGCGGGTCCACCGCTTCATGCGAAACACTCCGATGAGCTGAAATCCGCGAAGCGGACCATAGGGGAAAAGCGTCGGAATGCAAAGCCGCCCTGGCGAAATGAGCGTCTGTATGGCCGATCCGCCAAAAGTCACGGATGAAGGCCGCTTGTCCGGCTGTTCATCCGGCCGTGGGCATGGCAAGCCGGTCTCCTTGGATGTGCCGTTGGATAAGATGGGAAGAGGAGGCGCGGTGTGAGGCTGGGGCGGGCGATAGCGGGAAGCACGGCGATCGCGATGACGCTCGGTGTCGTCGGGCTGGGCGCGGCGATCCTGGCCGGTCCGGCGCTGATCAGCGGTTTCGCCGCTCAGGCTCTGCGGGACGCCGGCTTCACCGGTGCCGTCGTGACCGTCATCCATCCGCGCATCGCCGATGGCTGGCGCGGCCTGCGGCTGGAATTCACCGGCGACAGCGGCCCGCTGGAGGCCGCCGCCGCGGCGCGGGACCTGCCGATGTCCGGGCGGATCACCCTGTCGGGCGCGCTGGTGGCGGGGATTGATGGCGCGGCGGTGACGATCACGCCGGACGGTTGCCTGTCCGCCACGGCGCAGCGGCTGATCGCCACCGGACAATCGTTGGAACTGCCGCAGGGTGCCGAGCTGTGCGCCATACCGGATGGCCCGCTTCTGCGCTGGTCGCCCGATACCCTCTCCGTCGCGGCGGATCTGCGGGTGCCGCGCCTCGATGTTCCGGCCAGTGGGCAGCGTGCCGAAGAGATGGCGCTGCGGCTGGAACAGGATGAGCGGCAACGGCGGGCCGACGCCACGGTCGGACGGCTGATCAGCACGGCCAAGCCGGCACCCGTCGTCCCGCTCGCCGTCATGCTGCGGGCGGAGCAGGCGTTGCGGGCCGGGGCGGGCGACGGGCCTTGGACGATCGACGGCAGCGCCAAGGGCGCCGACGGACTTCTCTCCGTTACCCTGGCCGGCGATTTCGATCCGGCCACCGGGTTGGGAAAACTCGACGCGGTGGTGAAGCCGGTCCGGCTCGCTCCGGGCGGCCCCGGCCTTGCCGCCGTTTCGCCCCTCGCGGCGACCTATCTGGAAAAGGCGTCCGGCACCCTGTCGGGCAAGGCGACGCTGGCCTGGAGCGCCAAGGGCCTGACCACAACCGGGCGCGCCACGGTGAAGGGGCTCGCCGGTGCCGCCGGGCCGGTGACGGTCGCCGCCGTCGATGGCACGGTCGCCCTGTCCAGCCTGTCGCCGCCGGTGATTCCCGCCGGGCAGAAGCTGTCCGTCGGCCTGCTCGATGTCGGCATTCCGCTGACCGACGGCACGCTGCTGTTCGGCTATGGCCGCGACCGGCGGCTGGACGTGGACCGGGCCGAATGGCGCTGGGCCGGCGGTCTGCTGCGCGCCGACCCGTTCGAACTGGCACCCGGCAAGCCAAAGGGAACCGTCACCCTGCATGCCGAGGGCATCGATGCGGCCAAGCTGCTGGACCTGATCGCGGTCGACGGGCTGGCGGCGACCGGCAGCCTGTCCGGCTCCCTGCCGGTGGTTTTCGCCGACGACATGGTGACGGTGGATGGCGGCGTGCTGGAGGCCACGGCCCCCGGCACGCTGCGCTACGATCCCGAAAAGCCGCCCGCCGCGCTGACCGGGGAGGAGGGCAGCCCGACCGCCATGCTGATGGGCGCGCTGACCGACTTCCATTATGACAGCCTGCGGATCACCATCGACGGGCGGGCCGGTGGCGACCTCAGCGCCGGCTTCTCGCTGCGCGGCGCCAACCCGTCATTCTACGATGGCTATCCGGTTGCCCTTAACCTTAAGCTGTCTGGTGCGCTCGACCGGATTCTGCGCCAGAACCTCGACGTCTACCGGATCACCGACAGGCTGCGGGACCGGATGACCGGCTCCGACCAGAAGGACCAATGACCGCCACCATGGTGACCAGATTTCCGCCCGCCAAATCGCCGCCTTCGACCTCCTCGTCCGCGAGCCTGACGGCCCTCCTGCTGCTGTCGGCGCTGGTGAGCGCCTGCGCACCGACGGTGAAGATCGAGGCGCCCGACAAACCGATCGAGATCAACCTGAACGTCCGCATCGAGCAGGAGGTGCGGGTCAAGCTGGAACGCGACGTCGACGACACCATCCGCAACGATCCCGCCCTGTTCGGCCTGCCGGCCGGGGCCGCGCCCTCTTCGGCGAAGGGGAGGAAATGATGACGAGCGAGTTCCTAAACCGCCGACAGGCTGGCCGGCTGCTCCTGTCGGCACTGGCCGCCGGGCTGCTGGCATGGTCCACCCTGCCGCGGCTGGCCCTTGCCCAGGATGCGCTGGCCGATGCCAAGGCCGCCGGCCAGTTGGGCGAGCGGCCGGACGGGATGGTAGGGGTGGTTCCCGGCGCTCCCGCCTCGGCGCAGGCGCTGGCGCAGCAGGTGAACGTCCAGCGGCTGGCCCGCTACCAGGAGATCGCCAAGGGCAACGGCACGGCGCTCGACAAGGTTCAGGCGGTCGCCGGCCAGCAACTCATCGACCGCACCCCGGCGGGCCAGTTCGTGATGACCGCCGCCGGCCAGTGGCAGCGCAAGTGACCTCCTCGCCCATGCTCGGCCGGGGTGCCATCGTCGACCTGCGCCGCCAGCTGATCGCCAAGCCCGGCGACGGCACGTTGCTCTCGGCCCTGTTCGCGGCGCTCGACAGCCTGGAACAGGCCGGCACGCCGGAAGAGGCGGTGGCCCGCTCCAACCTCGGCGAGGCGTCCCGGCGCCAGGGCCGCCTCGCCGAGGCGGAGGCCCATCACCGCAAGGCCTTGGAGTGGCTGCCGGATTTCGGCGGCAACCACTATAATTGGGGCGTGACCCTTCAGGCCCTCGGCCGCCCGGCGGAGGCCGCCGCCGCCTATGGCGAGGCCGCAAGGCTGATGCCGCATTTCGCCCCGGCCCCTTGCAACCAGGGCGTCCTGCTGCGCGAGCTGGGCCGTTTGGACGAGGCGGAAGCGCCGCTGCGCCGCGCTCTCGGGATTGATCCGGCGCTGGTGCCGGCCCGGCTGGCGATGGCTGCGCTTCACCGCGACCGTGGCGACCTCGACCGGGCGACGGCCGGCTTCCGCCTTTGCCTGTGCCTGCGGCCCGATCTGGCGGAGGGGCAGGCGAACCTCGCCCTGACGCTGAAGGAGCGCGGACAGCGCGGAGGCCCGGCGACGGATGCCGCGGCGAGCATCGCCGGCTTCGAGCGGGCTTTGCGCATCGGCTTGCCCGATGCGGGCGGCGTGCTGGCGCAGCTGGTGCAGCAGCGCCGCCATCTCTGCCGTTGGGACGGGCTGGCGGCGTTGTCGGGGCGGCTGGTCGAACTGGTGCGCGAAGGGCGGACCCAGCAGGTCCATCCCTGGATCTTCCTCGGCGAAGGGGCGGGGCCGGCGCTGGAGCGCGCCTGCGCCGAACGTTATGCCGCCTGGAGGACAAGCGGCGTCAAGCCCGCCTTTCCGTCGCGCTCCGCCGCCGGGCCCGCCGACGGACCGAAGCTGCGAATCGGCTATCTCTCGGCCGATTTCCATGAACACGCCACCGCCGTGCTGATCGCCGAACTGGTCGAACGGCACGACCGCGGGCGGTTCGAGATCGTCGGCTGCTCCTACGGCCCCGACGATGGCGGGCCGTCGCGCCGGCGGCTGCTCGCCGGATTCGACCGTTTCCTCGACCTGTCCGGCCAGACGGACGAGGCGGCGGCCCAGTCGATCCATCAGGCCGGCATCGACATCCTCGTCGACCTGAAGGGCCACACCCAGAACGCCCGTCCCGGCATCGCCGCCCGTCGGCCGGCGCCGGTCCAGGCGCAATGGCTGGGCTATCCCGGCACGCTGGGCAGTCCGGCCATCGATTATGTCATCGCCGACCCGGTGGTCGTGCCGGCCGATCAGCAGCGCTTCTACAGCGAGCGCATCGTCCATTTGCCCGACAGCTACCAGCCGAACGACCGCCGGCGGAGGATCGGTCCGGTGCCGGAACGGGCGGATTGCGGATTGCCGGCCGATGGCGTCGTCTTCTGCGCCTTCAACGCCTCCTACAAGATCGGGCCGGAGCTGTTCGGCCGCTGGTGCCGGATTCTCGAAGGCGTGCCGGGATCGATGCTGTGGCTGCTGGAGGGGCCGGCGGAGGTCGCGCTCAACCTGCGGCGCGCGGCGTCGGCGCGCGGCGTGGCGCCGGAGCGGCTGGTCTTCGCCCCGCGCCTGCCCGGTCCCGATCATCTGGCGCGCCACCGGCTGGCCGATCTGTTTCTCGATTCAAGCCCGGTCGGCGCCCACACCACGGCCAGCGATGCGCTGTGGGCCGGGTTGCCGGTGCTGACGGTGCCCGGCCGCACCTTCGCCGGCCGGGTCGCCGCCAGCCTGCTGCGCGCGGTCGACCTGCCGGAGCTGGTGCTGCCGGATTGGGATGCCTACGAGGCGACGGCACGGCGTCTCGCCGGCCAGCCGGCGGAGCTTGCGGCGCTGCGGCTGCGGCTGGAACGGGGGCGCGACACCGCCCCACTGTTCGATACTGACCGTTTCGCCCGTTCCATCGAAGTGGCCTATGCGGCCATGTGGTCCATGCACCGGGCCGGGGAGCCGCCGCGCGGTTTCGCCGTTCCGCCTCAGGGATAGGCGCAGCGGTCGGCGGTGACCTCGACGAAGGAGCGCTGGGCGGCGGCGATGGTGAAGCGATATTCGGCGTTGTCGACCACCAGCGACTGGTGCAGCGGCAGCACGCCGCTGACCGTGGTGCCCTTGCCGGCCATGCCGGTGATGCGGATGGTCACCGGCTGCCCCGGATCGAACCAACTTTCGGCGTTGCCCTGCTGGTTGTGGGCGGATTGCCCCTCGCCGGTCACGGTCACCGTGCCGTTGCCGAAGGTCACGCCGCGCGCTCCCCCTTTCAGCAGCGGCGTGCTGAGCGTGAAGCGCTTGGTGTCGGTCGGCTGGCAGTTGCGCGGAACCTGGGCCTGCGAGATGACGAAGGCGAGGCGGTTGGCGTCGAGCCCGCCCTTCAGCCGTTCCGCGACCTGCTGCGTCAGCTTGGCGAGATCGCCGGTCGGCACCTCGCGCTGGAGGCGGCCTTCCAGTTCGCCGACGCGCGCCTCGGCGGTGCGGGCTGCATGCTGCATCTGGCTGGCCAGCAGCTCCAGCTCCGCCTTCTGGCGCGACAGGGTGGCGATCTCCTCGCGCAGGGTCACGTCGCGTCCCTTCAGCTGCTCGATGCCCATCTGATAGGAAAACAGCCCGATGCCGAGCACCAGCGCGGCCAGCAGCGCGACCTTCACCACGCCCGCCCTTACGCGTTTGCGGTAGCGTCTTTCGTAGTCGTAACGTCCCAGGGTCATGATGTCGGTCGCGGCAGGCTGTCTTGTCCGACCTCAATGGCTAACGGCAACGGCCAAGGGATGCAACCCCTTGACCGCTGCCGACATGCGGTTCCCCTTTGCTCCGGTCGGCATTTTGCCGCATCCTGGCGCGAAGATCGCGCAGAGTGCCGAGAAACATTTCAGGACGCAGCCTTGCCCTATCCCGCCCTGTTCCTTGATCGCGATGGCGTGGTGAATGTCGATCACGGATACGCCGTCACCCATCACCGGTTCGCGTTCATGGATGGCATCTTCGATCTGACAAGGCTGGCGGTGGATCGCGGCTATCGCGTGGTGATCGTCACCAATCAGGCCGGGATCGCCCACGGAGATTTCACCGAAGCCGAGTTTCTTCGCTTCACCGATTGGATGGTCGGTGAGTTCCATCGGCACGGGGGGGACATCGCCGGCGTGTTTCACAGTCCTTTTCACAACGACGGCGTTCTGCCCGCCTATGCGCGCGACAGCTTCTGGAGAAAGCCAGCGCCCGGCATGATTCTGGAAGCGGCCCGGAGACTCGACCTCGACTTGTCGAAATCGATCCTTGTCGGCGATCAGGCGACCGACATGCAGGCCGCGGCCAGGGCCGGGATCGGAAGAAGAGTGCTGCTGGGCCACCGGCCGGAGCAGGCGGCCGATCACGTTGTCGACCACCTGCGGGATGTGACGCCCTTCCTTACTGGCTGGTCGGGCCACCACCACCCAGGAAGCTGGCGTTGATGCCGGGGCTCTTGAATTCGCCGACATTTTTGAAGACCAGCCGGAAGAAGATGGTGTTTCCATCCTTTTCACCGGTTGTGCTGATGGTGTAGTCGCGCTGGGCGACGGTCTGGAACACCAGACATTCGTCATTATAGCTGAGCACCGCTTGGCTGGAACGGGGTCCCGGCTGCGGTTCCATCGCCTGCGTATGGGTGATGCCGATGCCCCAATGATCGGTGAACTGGGACGACAAGCCGAAAGTGGCCTGCTCCACCCGGTTGCGGGTCTGGGCATTGCGGGTTGTCGTCTGGTCGACATAGGTGTAGGAGGTCGACAACCGCAGCAACGGGAAACCGGCCGACGCGTTGAGTGAATGACGGCGCGGGCGGAACGTATCGTGGTCGATGCGGAAACCGTAATTCACGTCGAGCCAGTCGGCGGGCCGCAGGTCCAGGCGCCCGACATAGTCGGAGACGCGGTTCTGTAGCCCGGTATCACCGGTGAAGCCGGCACTGCTGTCGCTGAGCCGCAGGCTCTGGCCCAGGAAGAGGGCGCCTGATCCCTGATTATAACCATAGATCGCGGTGCGCAGGCCGTAGGTGAAGCGCATGCCGTCGTCCAGCCGGTCGATACCGGTGAAGCGGTTGGGTTGCAGCAGATTCACGTCGTCGAATTCGACGTCCAGGCTGTCTTCGTTCGGGAAGATGCGGTTGTTGGGCAGCTTCGGCGCGAAGGTCAGCTGAGTGACCGGCTCCACCAGTTGCGACGAGCTGTCGCCGTAGCGGACGAACGGATAGCGGATGGTCGCCTGCCCCTGCGGGAAGAAGCGGAAGCGGCCGATGTTGTCAGCACCCTTGGTCGTCGGGTCGGCCGAATTGAACTGTTGGGCGGTATAGCCGGCGACCAGCACGCTGCCCGACAGGGTGGTGATGAAGCCGGCGTTGGAGACGATGTTGCGCTCCCACCCCGGTTGCATCATGACGCGCTGGGTGTCGGGCCCGGCATTCTTAAGGCGCGTCACCGCCAGCAAGTTGGTGTCGAACGACCAGCGCCCGCCCAACAGGCTGCCCGGCTCGCCAAGGGCGTTGTATTGGGCATAGGGCAGGGTGACCGGCTCGGGGACATTGTTCCCGTACCGCATGTCCTGGAAGCTGTAGCCGGTGATCGCCGCATAGTTCCGGCCGCGGAAGCCCTCGACATAGGCCTTGCTGGTCAGATAATCGTCGCGGAAATCATAGTAGCGCCGCAGGAAGGTCGGGTCGGTGGCGCGCTTGATGTCGAAGCCGGCGCGCCAGGTGTCGTCGATGTCGAACAGGCCGCGCGCCGCGATATAGCCACGGTTACGCGTCTCCTTCGGCACGGTCTTGCTGTTGGCGACGTCACCGCGGGTGATGGCACCCTCCAGTTCCAGCCGTCCGTTCTCGAACCGCTTGCGGTACTGGCCGCCGAGCAGCGGTCCCTGCCTCGAATAATAATTCAGATCGAAGGTGGCGTCCTGGTCCGGCGCGATGTCCCAGTAATAGTGGGTCTTGAGGATCGCGCCGAGATTGGAGTTGTTGCCGAAGGACGGGGTCAGGAAGCCGCTCTTGCGATCGACCGACGGATCGGGATGCGACAGGTAGGGCGTGTAGGCGACGGGAATGCCGAAGATCTCCATCGTCGCGTCGCGATAACGGACCTCATGCTCCTCGTTGTCGTGCACGATGCGCACGGCGCGGATCTGCCAGAGCGGCGGCCGGGTCGGGTCCTCCTTGCACAGGTCGCAAGGGCTGTAGACGCCGCGGTTGACGCGCGTCAGGCGGCCCTCGCGCCGCTCGCCCTCATTGCCGGCCATGCGGCCGTTGTCGGTCATCAGGACGCGGATGTTCTCGATGAACACGTCCTTCAAATCGTCGGTCAGTTCGGCATAGTCGGCGAACACGATGTCGCCAGACGGCTCCACCAGCCGAATCTTGCCGGTGGCGATCACCACCTTGGTCTTTTGATTGTAGGTTATCTTGTCGGCGCGGACGCTGCGCTTGCCCTGGGCGAGCTCGACATTGCCGCTGGCGGTGACGAGGCTGTTCACCTCGTCGAAGGTGACCTGATCGGCGGTCAGCAGGACGGGGTCCTGCTTGGATCCGGCTTCCGCGCCGGTCGCCTGGGGGGCCGGTGTGCCCGGCTTGGTTCCGGGAAGCGGCGACTGGGACGGTTTGACGGCTGGCTTTACCGGCGCCTGGGACGGCGACTGGGCATTGGCCGAATCCGGAATGGCCAAATCCACTGCGGCGACCCCACACGCCACCATCAGCCCGACGATGCCGGAGCGCAGGATGGGAGAGACGGCGGTCGGAGCGTTGGCGCGGGCGCGCCGGGAGACGTGCTTGGGCATGTTGGAACGATTGGGGGAAGCGAAAGCCCAAGTCAACGGTTTCAAGGCGCGTCGGCGGGCAATGTCACCGCGTCGCGTCGCCCCCTGTGGCAACGCTGCCGCAGCCGCCGCGGCCGGAGGGGCGGCGGGGGCTGCGACAGTTCATCCATTCCCTCTCAAACGATCCGGAAGTTCTTGAACTGCCAGGGATCATCCTCGTCGATGTCCTCCGGGAACAGGACATTGCGGTCCTGCAAGGGAGTCCAGTCGCCATAGGCGCCGACGACCTCGCCCAGATAGGGGGTGGCGATGTCCAGCACCCGGCGGAAGTCCACCTCGTCCGGTTCGACCACGCCCCGATTCGGGTTCTCCAGCGTCCAGATGATGCCGCCCAGCACGGTGGAGGTCACCTGCATCGAGGTTGCGTTGTTGTAGGGAGCGAGCGACCTTGCGGTATCGATGTCGAGCCGCGAACCATACCAGTAGGCGCCCTTGGCATGGCCCATCAGCAGCACGCCAAGCTCGTCCATGCCGCCGGTGATCTCATGCATCATCAGCCGCTGTTCGGCCTGCATGTTGAAGTTCTTGCCGGCCAGCTCGTGCAGCGACATCACCGCGTCGTCGCAGGGGTGGTAGGCATAGTGGCAGGTCGGGCGGTAGACGACGCGGTCGCCGTCGCGCACCGTGAAATAGTCGGAAATCGAGATGGCCTCGCTGTGGGTGATGAGGAAGCCGTGGAACGGCCCCTCCAGCGGGGTCCAGGTGCGCACGCGCGTGGCCGCACCCGGCCGCATCAGATAGATGGCGGCATCGCAACCGAATTCGTGCCGGCGCCCGTCGGACGGCAGTCCCTTCTCGTGGGTGCCCCAGCCGAGTTCGGCCGGCTGGCAGCCTTCGCCGACGAAACCGTCGATCGACCAGGTGTTGACGAATTCGCCGATCTGCTTGGGCTGGTTCGACACCTGGGTGTCGCGCTCCGCCACATGGATGGTCTTGATGCCCAGCTTCTGCGCCAGCCGGCCCCAGCCGTCGCGGTCGGTCGGAATCTCGGTCGCGACGCCGGTGTCGGCGGCGATGTTCAGCAGCGCCTGCTTGACGAAATGCGAGACCAGACCCGGATTCGCGCCATGGGTGATCAGCGCGGTCGGACCGCCCTCATACCGGCCGCGCAGCGCCAGCGCCGATTCGCGCAGGGCGTAGTTGGAGCGCAGCGACGGCGACAGGCTGGAATCGGTGTAGCCGCCCGCCCACGGTTCGGTGCAGGTGTCAGTATAGAAGGCGCCGACCCGCTGGCAGAATTCGATCAACGCGATCGACGAGACGTCGACCGACAGGTTGACCAGAAAATCGCCCTTGTCGATCAGCGGCTTCAGAATCTGGAAGAAATTGTCGTTGTCGAGCGGGTTGTTATGGAAGGCGACGCCGTAAAGCTCGGCCTCCTCGCGTCCGCGCTCCTCGGCGGTGACGATGGTGATCCGGTCAGCCGTAAGTCCGTCGATATGACGGAGAAGCAGTGGCAAAACACCCTGGCCAATCGAACCGAATCCAACGATGACCATGCGGCCTGTGAACGTGCAGAGCTTCGTGTCCAGGGCCATGATTTTTTGTCTCCCCGAGGTAGTTTAGGCCAACGACATAGGCCGGCGCTCCCGCCCACTTCGGAGAAGGGGAAACGGGACGCACCGGACCGTTGAATGTTACGGATGTCTTTACGCTTTATCCACAGAAACCAGCTTCGCCTTCACGCGGCGCAGGAGCGAAGCTGGTAACCGGGCGTGGCGAGCAGGGGGGCGTCCGACACTTCGACGACGCGCGCCTGGTCGAACCCGTTGAAGGCGGTGCGCAGGCAGGAGCCATAGGCACCGAGCTGTCCCAGCTCGATCCAGTCGCCGGCCTTGACGTCGGCCGGCAGGATGAAGGGGCCGGCCATCTTGTCGGCGCTGTCGCAGGTCGGGCCGTAGAAGCTGAAGGCCGCCTCGCCGTTGTCGCCCATCGCCTCGAACGGGCGGATCAGCCGGGCCGGAAAGCGGAAGCCGGGCACGCCGGCATCCGACAGGGCACCATAGACGCCGTCATTGATGAACAGCTCGTCGCCGCGCCGCTTCACCACCTGCACCACCAGCGAGACGCCGGGGGCGACCAGCGCGCGGCCGGGCTCGCACCACAGGCGGCAGTGCGACGGCAGGTCGATGGACGCGACGCCGCGGGCGATGGCGGCCATGAAGTCGCCGAGCGGCGGCGGGGTGACGCCGGGATAGGACACCGGAAAACCACCGCCGACATCCAGCATGTCGATGGCGACGCCGCTTTCGGCGATGACATAGCCGGCCAGCGCGATGGCGCGCTCATAGGCCGACGGGTCGAGCATCTGCGAGCCGACATGGAAGGACAGCCCGACCTTCGGCGCCACCGCGCGGGCGGCGCGCAGCAGCTCCACCGCGTCGGTCAGGGAGGCGCCGAACTTGCCGGACAGGTCATAGACGGCGTTGCCCTTCGGCAGGGCGAGGCGGATGACCAGACCGAGGTCGGCGGCGTTGCCGCTCTCCTCAAGGATCTTGGTCAGCTCCTCCTGGCTGTCGAGCACGAAATCGCGCACGCCATATTGATGGTAGGCGTTGCGGATGGCCTGACGGCCCTTGACCGGGTGCATGTAATGCAGCACGGCGTCGGGAAACATCTGGCGGATCAGGCGGATCTCGCCGGGAGAGGCGACGTCGAAATGGCGCACCCCGCCGGCCCACAGGGCGCGCAGCACCGCCGGCTCCGGGTTGCATTTCACGGCATAGAGCACGTCGCCGCCACGGCCGACCGCATCGGCGGCTTCGGTGAAGGCGGCCAGGAAGCTGTCGGCGGTGTCGGCCAGGACGCCGGGGCGGATGCAGTGCATCGGCTCTTCCGGGCGGTGCAGGGCGACGGCCTGGGCCACGGTGGACCGGCGGCCGCTGGCCAGCGAAACGGCGCTGCTGTCGTTCAGGCCGACGCGGCGCAGCGGGGTGACGGCGGAACGGGAACGCAGGAAACCCATGGCGCACTCCTATCCCCGGACGGCGACATCAGGCCGGTCCGGTGAGCAGACGGCGATCCCCGAGCCGCACCACGAAGCGGCCAGCACGGAGCTTGGGCGCGGGTGGCGCAGCGGAATCGCCGATTGATCGGATTTTGAAGGGGGGGGGAGACGGAAAAAGCCGGTGCGAGCAGCGGCCCCGGGCTGTGAAGCTCCAGGCAACAGCGCGTCGTTTACCGGCTAGAAAGCTACCGTCTCACAGCCCCACCGTGGGCAGCGTACATACTGACCTCCCTCTCGGGACCGACCCACTGGAATGGTCGGTTCTGCCAAAAAGGACGCGGTACGTCGTAGCATAACCACAGAGGGCCATAGGCACGTGCGGGTGCGTCGTGCCGTTTGATTTACGCTTTTCCGCCCGTGATTCAAGTGAATTTTTTGGGGCGGGAAGCGGGCGGGACCGGGGCGATGCCGGCGGGACGGGCGGGAGAAGATGTCAGGCGGTCTTTGCCGCGGCTGTCTCGAACGGCGGGAAGCGGGCGGCGATGCTGTCGCCGGTCGGACGTGCAACCCAGCCATTCGCTAGCATGAAGAAGCGGATGGTCGTGAAGCGGGGCTGCCGGCCCATGTCGAACCAATGCGGCGTACCGGCGGGAACGCTCAACAGGTCGCCCGCTTCGCAGACCACGCGGAAAACCCGGTTGCTGACGTGGATGTGGAAGGCGCCGGCCCCCTCGACGAAAAAGCGCGCCTCATCCTCGTCATGGGTATGCTCATCGAGGAATTTGGCGCGCAGATCGGCGACGCCCTCGGTCTGCGGGGTGACGCGCACCACGTCGACGGTGCGGTAACGGCGGGCGGCCTTCAACCGCTCGATCGGGTCGGCATAGGCCGCCAGCACCGTTGCGCCGTCGGCGGAGGCGGGCAGGGGGACGTCGGCCGCCCAGCGCTCGAACAGGATGCCGTTATGGGCCAGATGCCCGGTCATCAGCGCGGGGTCGGCGGTGCTCAATTCCGGCCGATGGGCGTCGTTCTCCAAATAGACGGTCAGGTGACTCACGAACGCGCACTCCCGTCGGTTGCCCTGAGACAGCCTGATACTCGGGATTGGGCAACGCAAGAAGCCGAATCGCGGACGCGACCTTTCATCGCACCATCAGCGACTGCGCTGCAACCCGGCCGTCACCCCAACCGCGACCGCAAGCAACAGCCCGACGAAGGCGGCCACCCCGGTCCAGCCGAGGCCGTGCCAGAACAGCCCGCCGAGCGTCCCGGCCAAGGTCGACCCCAGATAGTAGCAGAACAGGTAGATCGACGAGGCCTGTCCCCTCGCCACCGCCGCCCGCCGGCCGATCCAGGCCGATACGATGGAATGGGCGCCGAAGAAGGCGAAGGTGAACAGGGCGATGCCGGGAGCGATGGCGACCAGGCTGTCGACCTCCATCAGCCCAAGCCCGGCCACCATCAGCGCCACCGCCGCCGCCAGCGTGCGGTTCGACCCGAACCGGCCCGACCAGCCGCCGAACAGCGGCGAGCTGACGACGCCGAAGCTGTAGACCAGGAACACCGCCCCGACGATCGCCGGCCGCAGCCCGAAGGGCGGCTCGCTCAGGCGGAAGCCGATATAGTTGAAGACGGTGACGAATCCGCCCATCAGCAGGAAGCCCAGCGAGAACAGTCCGAGCAGCGCGGGGTCGGTCAGCAGCCCGCGCCATGCCCGCGCCAGCGCCGGCAGGCCGGCGGCGCGGCGGACGAAATGACGCGACGGCGGCAGGGCGACCCAGACGGTGACCGCCGCCGCCAGCGCCAGCGCCCCGACCACCCCCACCGCCAGCCTCCAGCTGCCGAGATCGGTGACGACGGCGGTCAGCACCCGGCCGGACATGCCGCCGATGGCGGTACCGCCGATATAGAGCCCCATGGCGACCCCGGCCGATTTCGGATCGACCTCCTCGGAGACATAGGCCATCGCCACGGCGGGCAGGCCGCTCAGCGCCAAGCCCTCCAGCGCCCGCACGGCCAGGAAACCGCGCCAGTCCGGCATCAGGGCGCCGACGATGCCGAGCAGTCCGGCGCCGAGCAGGGCGGCCACCATCACCGGCTTGCGGCCGATCCCGTCGGAGATGGCGCCGGCCACCAGTAGGGCCACCGCCAGCACGCCGGTGGTCAGCGACAGCGACAGGCTGGATTCGGCCGGCGACACCCCGAATTCCCGCACGAAGTCGGGAAGAAGCGGCTGCACGCAATAGAGGGTGGCGAAGGTGGAGAAGCCGGCGACGAACAGGATGCGGCTGGCGCGGCGATAGGCGGGGGTGCCGGCCTGAAGATAGGCGGGCTCGGCACCGGTCTCGATCTCGTCGCGCACGCTTCCCGGCTCCCGTTCTGATCGTCAGGCGACATTGCCCCGCCGCGCCCGTGCATTCCAACAGCCGCCTGGGCGCAGCCGCCATGCCGTCCGCGCAGGGATGCGCGCCGGAGGAACGCGGGACGTATGGCGATACCGGACCCTTGGCGCACTGGACCTTGGCCGGGCCGCGCCGTATAACCAGTGCCCCACACAATTCGTTGATTGTTCGAGCCATGCACGACCTTCGCGCCATCCGTGAGAATCCCGAAGCCTTCGACCGCGGCCTCGGCCGCCGGGGACTGGCGCCGATGTCGTCCTCTCTGCTCGACCTCGACGGCCGCCGCCGCGCCGCGCAGACCCAGATGCAGGAGATGCAGGCCCGCCGGAATGAGGCGGCGAAGGAGATCGGCCTCGCCAAGCGCGAGGGGCGCGACGCCCAGCCGATCCTCGACGAGATGGCGACCCTGAAGGACCGCCTGCCCCAGGTGGAGGAGGACGAGCGCTCGCTCGGCGCCGAGTTGGACGCCATCCTGGCGGGCCTGCCCAACATCCCGGCCGACGACGTTCCCCTCGGTAAGGACGAAACCGAGAATGTCGAGGTCCGCCGCTGGGGCACCCCGGCCAACATCGCCAACCCCAAGCAGCACTACGAGCTGGGCGAGGCGCTGGGCCTGATGGATTTCGAGGCGGCGGCCCGCATGTCCGGCGCCCGCTTTACAGTGTTGAAGGGCGGGCTGGCACGCCTGGAACGGGCGCTCGCCGACTTCATGCTGGACATCCACACGTCGGAGCATGGCTTCACCGAGATCGCCCCGCCGCTGATGGTGCGCGACACCGCCCTGTTCGGCACCGGCCAGCTGCCCAAGTTCGAGGAGGATCTGTTCAAGACCACCGCCAGCGACCATTACCTGATCCCGACGAGCGAGGTGCCGCTGACCAATCTGGTCAACGACCAGATCGTCGCGGCGGAGGAGCTGCCGCTGCGCTACACCGCGCTGACCCCCTGCTTCCGCGCGGAAGCCGGATCGGCCGGGCGCGACACCCGCGGCATGATCCGCCAGCACCAGTTCTGGAAGGTGGAGATGGTCGCCATCACCGCGCCGGACCAGTCGGAGGACGAGCACCAGCGCATGACCCGCTGCGCCGAGACGATCCTGGAGCGGCTGGGCCTGCCCTACCGCACCATCGTTCTGTGCACCGGCGACATGGGCTTCTCCTCGCGCAAGACCTATGACGTCGAGGTGTGGCTGCCCGGCCAGAACGCCTACCGCGAGATCTCCAGCGTGTCCAATTGCGGCGATTTCCAGGCGCGGCGGATGAAGGCCCGTTGCCGTGCCAAGGGCGAGAAGCAAACCCAATTCGTCCATACCCTCAACGGATCGGGTGTGGCGGTCGGGCGCTGCCTGATCGCGGTGCTGGAGAACTACCAGCAGCCCGACGGTTCGATCCTGGTTCCGGAAGCGCTCCGCCCCTACATGCGCGGAGTGGAGAGGATTTCGATTTGATGTTCACCCTGCCGCTCGACCTGTCCCGGGCCCGGATCCTCGTCACCAACGACGACGGCATCCATGCCCAGGGTTTGAAGGTCCTGGAAGCCATCGCCCGCGAACTGTCCGACGATGTCTGGGTCGTGGCGCCGGAGATGGAGCAGTCGGCGGCCAGCCATTCGCTGACCATCAACCGGCCGCTGCGCCTGCGCAAGCTGGACGAACGCCGCTACACCGTCGACGGCACCCCGACCGATTGCGTGCTGCTGGCGGTCAACCATGTGATGAAGGACGCCCGCCCGACGCTGGTCCTGTCCGGCGTCAACCAGGGCTCCAACATCGGCGAGGACGTGACCTATTCCGGCACCATCGCCGCGGCGATGGAGGCGACGCTGCTGAACGTCCCGGCCATCGCCATGAGCCAGCATTACGAGACCGGCCAGCCGATCGACTGGTCCGCCGCCGCCGCCCATGGCGCCGCCGTGGTGCGCAAGGCGGTGACGGTTCCCTGGCCGAGGAACGTGCTGCTGAACGTCAATTTCCCGGCCCGCCCGGCCGCGGAGGTGACCGGCATCCAGGTGGTGCGCCACGGCAAGCGCAAGATCGGCGACGAGCTGTTCGAGCGCGTCGACCCGCGCGGCAAGCCCTATATCTGGATCGGCACGCTGCGCGGCGAGGCCGACGTGGCGGACGACACCGACATCCATGTCGTGTTCAACGGCGGCATCTCGGTGACGCCGGTCTATCTCGACCTCACCCACACGCCGACGCTCCAGACGTTGAGGCAGGCCTTCGTGTGACCTACAACCCGCGCAAGATCCGCTTGCTCATGGCCCTTCGCGGGGCCGGCGTCACCGACACCAGGGTGTTGGCGGCGATCGAGCGGATCCCGCGCGAGCTGTTCGTTCCCGACGCCTTCCAGGACCGCGCCTGGGAGGATGTGGCGCTGCCCATCGATCTCGGCCAGACCATCAGCCAGCCGCTGGTGGTCGGGCTGATGACCCAGGCGCTGGAGCCGCATCCGCGGCATCTGGTGCTGGAGGTCGGCACCGGCTCCGGCTATCAGGCGGCGGTGCTGTCGCGGCTGTGCCGGCGCGTCTTCACCGTCGAGCGGCTCAAGCCGCTTCTGCGCGAGGCGGAGGCGCGTTTCCAGGCGCTGGGCATCCACACCATCACCACGCGGCTCGGCGACGGGACGCGGGGCTGGTCGGAACAGGCTCCCTTCGCGCGCATACTGGTCACGGCCGCCGGTGGGCCCGAGCCGCCAAAAGACTTGACGGATCAACTCGCCGTTGGTGGTGTCATGGTCATTCCGTTGGGGACCGATCACCGCGACCAGAGGGTCGTGCGTTTCCGGCGCTCCGAAGCTGGCCTTATCCGGGAGGACCTGTGGCCCGTCCGTTTCGTTCCGCTGCTGTCCGACCCGCCGCAACCGGTCCGTTCCGCATGAACCCTGCATTCCCCAAGACCGGGCGCCCCAAGACCGGGCGCTTCCTGTCCGCGCTCGTCCTGTCCACCGCCATGCTGGCGCTCGGCGCCTGTGACCGGGTGGGCGGCCTGGCCCCCTTCACCCATGTCTCCGACGTGCCGGACTCAGCCGGCGGCGCCATCACCGTGCAGAAGGGCGACAGCGCCTACAGCCTGTCGCGCCGCTACAATGTGCCGCTGCGCGACCTGATCGACGCCAACAAGCTGACCCCGCCCTATCGGCTGGAGATCGGCCAGAGGCTGCTGCTGCCGACCTCGCGCCAGTACATCGTGCAGAAGGGCGACAGCCTCTACAGCATCTCGCGGATGTACAATGTCGATGTCAGCGAGCTGACCCGGCTGAACAACCTGACCCCGCCCTACGCGGTGCAGGTGGGCCAGCCCCTGCGCCTGCCGGGCGGCACCGACGGCAGCGGCACCATGGTGGCCGCCGGTGGCGCCACGGGGGCCGCCGTTCCGCTGACGCCGCCCCAGACGCCGCCACAGGGCACCCCGGCCGGCCGCGGATCGGTGCAGGCGGCGGAGCTGCCGCCGCCGGGCGCGTCCGCCGCCGCCGGAGCCGCCTCTTCGGGAAGCATCGCCGCCACGCCACTGCCGCCGCCGGCGAAGCCGGGCTCGGCGGCGGAAGCGCCGCCGGCCGCCGGCTCTCCCGCCGCGTCCGGCGACACGGCCTATCAGCCCGGTCAGGCCCCGACCATGCTGCGGCCGCCCGCCAACAAGCCGACGCCGCTCGTCGCACCGGCCGCCGCTCCCGCAGCGGCGGCGGCTCCGCCGCCCGCCGCGCCCCAGCAGCAGGAGGTTGCCGCCGCCGCTCCGCCGAAACCGGCGGAACCGAAGGCCGAGGTCGGCGCCCCGCCGCCGCGCGGCGGCGCCCGTTTCCTGTGGCCGGTGAAGGGCAAGCTGATCTCCGGCTATGGGCCGAAGCCGGACGGGCTGCACAATGACGGGCTGAACATCGCGGCCCCCAAGGGCGCCGCCGTGGTCGCCGCCGACAACGGCGTCGTCGCCTATGCCGGCAACGAGCTGCGCGGCTTCGGCAACCTGCTGCTGTTGAAGCATTCCGACGGCTGGATCACCGCCTATGCCCATCTCGACAAGATCGAGGTGGAGCGCGGCGCCACGGTGAAGCGGGGGCAGGTGATCGCCCGGGTCGGCCAGACCGGCGGCGTCTCCTCGCCCCAGCTGCATTTCGAGCTGCGCAAGGGCAGCCAAGCCGTCGACCCGAATGACCAGATGGACCGCAAGGTCAGCGAAGGGACTTCCCGAGGCGCCCAGCCAGGTCCTGGATGAATTGCCAAGCCACCCGGCCGGACCGGCTTCCGCGCGTGACCGACCATTCGACGGCCTCGGCGCGCAGCCGGTCCTCCGGGATGTCCAGGCCGAAATGGCGGACATAGCCCTCGATCATCGCGAAATAGGTGTCCTGGTCGCAGTTGTGGAAGCCCAGCCACAGACCGAAGCGGTCGGACAGCGACACCTTCTCCTCCACCGCCTCCGCCGGGTTGATTGCGGTGGAGCGCTCGTTCTCGATCATGTCGCGCGGCATCAGGTGGCGGCGGTTGGAGGTGGCATAGAACACCACATTGTCCGGCCGTCCCTCGATCCCGCCGTCCAGCACCGCCTTCAGCGACTTGTAATGGGCGTCGTCATGGTCGAAGGACAGATCGTCGCAGAACAGGATGAAGCGGCGGGATTCACCCTTCAGCCCCTCGCCCTTCAGCCGGGTCAGCAGGCGGGGCAGGGTGGGGATGTCCTCCCGGTGGATTTCCACCAGCGCCAGTTCGCCCGGCCGTTCCAGACAGATCGCGGCGTGGGCGGCCTTGACCAGGGAGCTCTTGCCGGTGCCGCGCGCGCCCCACAGCAGGGCGTTGTTGGCCGGCAGCCCGGCGGCGAAACGGCGGGTGTTGTCCAGCAGGATCTCGCGCTGCCGCTCGATTCCCTGCAACAGCATGATGTCGACGCGGTTGACAACCGGCACCGCTTCCAGCCGGTCGGGATCGGGATGCCAGACGAAGGCGTCCGCAGCGCCGAAATCCAGCGGCCGGTCCGGCGGCGGCGCCAGACGTTCCAGCGCCTCGGCGATGCGGGTCAGCAGGGGGACGAGCGCCTGCTCGGCACCGGACTTATCGCCATGGCGTTTGCCGGAGTTTTTTTTTGAGTGCGACATGAGTTTCCGGAATTTTTTTTCTGGATGTTCCATGGAAAGCGGGTGCCCGCGCAGCCATCTTTCCGACGCCCTCGCACCGTAGCACAGCGGGACAGGCGCACAAGCCGTGGCCGCCCGGCGGATCGCGGCGCATCACCATTGCATCCCGGTCATGGGCGGCTATAGTCGCGGCGTCCCGGCGGAACGCCGATCCGGTGCCGAGACCAAACCTGTAAGGAGCTTCCAGATGTTCGTTTCGACGGCTTATGCACAGACGGCGGCCCCGGCTGGCGGCGGCGGTGACATGCTCGTCCAGTTCGCGCCGCTGATCCTGATCTTCGTCGTCTTCTACTTCCTGCTGATCCGTCCGCAGCAGAAGAAGATGAAGGAGCATAAGGCGATGCTGTCGGCCATCCGCCGCGGCGACCGCGTCGTGACCGGCGGCGGCATCATCGGCATCGTCACCAAGGTCGGCACCGACGATGAGATCACCGTCGAGATCGCGGAGAATGTCCGCGTGCGCTGCCTGCGCTCCACCGTCAATCTGGTGCTCGCCAAGACCGAACCGGCCGGCAAGTCCGGCGGCGACGCCGCCCCGGCTTCCGAGGGCGAGGCCAAGCCGGCCGACGCCCCCGCCGCCGGCGGCATCGGCAAGCTGTTCGGCCGCAAGTAAGCCGCAGCCGGGCCCCTCTTCAGCGGGTCGGCCCGAAGGCGCTTCCCGTCCGACCCGGCCGGTCGCCCCGATCGGTGGCGGACCGGTCGCCCGGATCGGGTGTCTGATCGGATTCGAGTGACGCATGCTCTATTTTTCGCGCTGGAAGATTTACATGATCCTGGCGACCTGCCTCGCCGGGTTCATCCTGATTCTGCCCAACTTCCTGGGCCGCGACACGCTGGCGGCTCTGCCGTCCTGGTACGCCAACACCCGGGTGTCACTGGGGCTCGACCTGCGCGGCGGATCGCATCTGTTGCTCGAGGTCGACATGGCCACCGTCATCCGTGACCGGGTGGAGGGTCTGGTCGACGGCGCGCGGCAGCAGCTGCGCACCGCCAATGTCGGCTACACCGCGCTGAACGCCGGCGAGCGCTCGCTCACCGTCCAGCTGCGCGACCCGGCCCAGGCAGACGAGGCGGTGAAGGCGCTGCGCCAGCTGTCCAGCCCGGTCGGGCGGTCGGCGCTGGGCGTCGGTCAGCCCGATCTCGACGTGACCGTCAATGGCGGCACCGTCACCCTGGCTCTCAGCGAGGTCGCGCTCCGCGACCGCGCCACCCAGGCGATCGAGCAATCGATCGAGATCGTCCGCCGACGCATCGACGAGACCGGCGTCAACGAGCCGACCATCGCCCGCCAGGGCAACGACCGCATCCTGGTCCAGCTGCCCGGCGTCGAGGATCCCGACCGCATCAAGCGGCTGCTCGGCACCACCGCCAAGATGACCTTCCGGCTGGTCGACGTGAACGCCGATCCCAGCACCGGCCGCGCCCCTCCGGGGTCGGAGATCCTGCCGTCGGCCGAGGGCGACCGCTACCAGTCCAAATACGTCATCCGCAAGAAGGTCGAGGTCGACGGCGCCACGTTGCAGAACGCGTCTGCCGGCACCAACCCGCAGACCGGCGAGTGGGTGGTGAATTTCGAATTCAACAGCGCCGGCGCCAACCGCTTCGCCGAAGTGACCAAGCAGAATGTCGGGCGGCCCTTCGCCATCGTGCTCGACAACAAGGTCATCAGCGCGCCGGTCATCCGCGAGCCGATCACCGGCGGCCGCGGCCAGATCAGCGGCAATTTCACCGCCGCCAACGCCAACGACCTCGCCGTGCTGCTGCGCGCCGGCGCCCTGCCGGCCCCGCTGAAGGTGATCGAGGAGCGGACCGTCGGCCCCGACCTGGGCGCCGATTCGATCCGCGCCGGTCTGACCGCCGTCGTCGTCGGCTTCGTGATGGTCTGCATCTACATGATCGCCAGCTACGGACTGTTCGGCGCCTTCGCCTGCTCGGCTCTGTTCGTCAATCTGGTGCTGACGCTGGCGGCGCTGTCGCTCCTGCACGCCACGCTGACGCTGCCGGGCATCGCCGGCGTCCTGTTGTCGCTGGGTCTGGCGGTTGACGCCAACATCCTGATCAACGAGCGCATCCGCGAGGAGACGAAGAAGGGCCGCGGGGTCTTCGCCTCGATGGAGGCCGGCTTCAGCCGCGCCTACAGCACCATCGTCGACAGCAACCTGACGACGGCCATCAAGATGGCGCTGCTGTTCATCTTCGGCACCGGCACCATCAAGGGCTTCGCCGTCACCATCACCTTCGGCATCCTCATCTCCATGTTCACCGCGACGGTGCTCGTGCGCCTGATGATGGTGACCTGGCTTCGCCGGACCCGTCCGGCGGCGTTGCCGGTCTGAGAGGTCTCACGATGTTCCATCTCCGCCTCGTCCCCGACAACACCAAGATCCCGTTCATGAACGGCCGCATCGCCGGCCTCGTCGTGTCGGCGATCCTGTCGATCGCATCCGTCATCCTGTTCTTCCACCCCGGCCTGAATTACGGCATCGACTTTCGCGGCGGCATCGTCATCGAAGCCCGCACCCCGCAGGCCGCCGACTTCTCGTCTTTGCGCCACACCCTGTCCGGCCTTGGCATGGGACAGGTGGCGTTGCAGGAGTTCGGGTCGCCGCAGGACGTGCTGATCCGTCTGGAGCGCCAGCCCGGCGACGATGCCGCCCAGCAGGTGGCGGCCGACAAGGTGCGCAACACCCTGGCCCAGGCGGTGCCGGGCACCCAGGTGCGCCGCGTCGAAGCGGTCGGCGCCTCGGTCAGCGGCGAGCTGTTCGCCAACGGCATGCTGGCGCTCGGCCTCGCCATGCTGGCGATGCTGGTCTACATCTGGTTCCGCTTCGAATGGCAGTTCGGTTTCGGCGCGGTGGTGACGCTGATCCTCGACATCACCAAGATCATCGGCTTCTACGCCGTCACCGACATCCAGTTCAACCTGACGGCCGTGGCGGCGATCCTGACCGTGATGGGCTATTCGGTGAACGACAAGGTCGTCGTCTATGACCGCATGCGCGAGAATCTGCGCATCTACAAGAAGATGCCGCTGCGCGACCTGATCGACCTGTCGATCAACGAGACGCTGAACCGCACCGTCGGCACCTCGGTCTGCACATTGCTGTCGATCATCCCGCTGGCGCTGTTCGGTGGTGAGGCGCTACAGGACTTCGGCATCGTGCTGATCTTTGGCATTGTCCTTGCGACCAGCTCGTCGGTGTTCATCGCCGCCCCCATCTTGCTGTTCCTTGGCGAGAACCGTCTGCGGCGCGGCGCTCCCGATGCCGCCTCGGCGGGCAACACCCCGGCGACCACGCCGTAAGGCCGCGCGGGAACAGGAGAAGGCAGCATGAGCGACATCATGCCGATGATCCCGTCGGACCGTCAGGTCATCGACGGCTATGGACCGGGGCAATTCTGCATTTCCAGTCAATGGCGCGTCGGCGCGGTGATCGTGCTGCCGGACCGCACCCTGCCGTGGGAGGCGACCGACGTCGCCTCCCTGTCGGTGGATGATTTCGGTCCCGTTCTGAGTGCCGAGCCGAAGGTGGAGATCCTGCTGCTCGGCACCGGTCCCACCATGCGGATGATCCCGAAGGCTCTGCGCCAGTCCTTGCGCGAGCGGGGCGTGGTGACGGAGCTGATGGACAGCCGCGCGGTATGCCGCACCTACAATGTGCTTCTGGCCGAAGGCCGGCGGGTGGCGGCGGCGATGCTGCCGGTGTAGGCGAGCATCCGTCCTGTACAAACGACAAAGGCGCCCTTTCGGGCGCCTTTGCGTTTTTCAACCTTCGACGGGAAGACTTACGCGGCCAGCTGCTCGGCGGCGAAATCCCAGTTGGCGAGGTTGTCGATGACCGCCTTGACGAAATCGGCGCGGCGGTTCTGGAAATCGACGTAATAGGCATGCTCCCACACGTCGATGGTGAACAGCGGCTTGTGGCCGTGCGCCAGCGGGGTGTCGGCGTTGCCGGTCTTGCCGACCTTCAGCTTGTCGCCGTCCAGGTACAGCCAGGCCCAGCCGGAGCCGAACTGGGTCAGGGCGGCCTGGGTCAGCTCTTCCTTGAACTTCTCGACGCTGCCGAAGTCGGCGACGATGCGCTGCTCCAGGGCGGCCGGGATCTTGCCGCCGTCCTTCTTCAGGCACTGCCAGAAGAAGGTGTGGTTCCACACCTGGGCGGCGTTGTTGAAGATGCCGACCTTGGAGGCGTCGCCGGCGGCGGCCTTGATGACCTCCTCCAGGCTGGCGTCGGCCAGCGGGGTGTCCTTGGTCAGGTTGTTCAGGTTGGTGACGTAGGTCTGGTGGTGCTTGTCATGGTGCAGGTGCAGGGTCTCCGACGAGATGTACGGAGCCAGAGCGTCGTACGCATACGGAAGCGGCGGAAGTTCGAACGCCATTTGATTTACCCTCTCTTCTTTGATTGTCCTTCCGGGCCGGGCCTTGCGAGCACGGCACCTCCGTCCGTCCAAATAGGCCGATGACGGAAGCTTGTGAAGGCCGGAAACGGTCCCGAACGCCTTATAGGGTTATTTCCGCTCGACAAAGTTGCTTCGGCCGCCCGGTTTCCCGAGCGCACGGCGGCCTCCAAGGTGGCGGGAAGTCCCGTTTCCGTCCAATCGCCGGCCAGCATCAGGTTCGTCCAGAGCGTGCGCGGTCCGGGGCGGCGCGCGACCGATTCGGGGGACTGGTCGGGGGTCGCCCGCCGCTCCTTCACCACGCGGAAGGGTGGAATCGGGTCCCCGAGTCGCGGTGCCGGAGCCAGATGAGGAACGATCTCGGCCCATAGCCGGCCGGCGATCTCTTCCGCCGGCAGCCCGGCCAGCGCGTCGGCGTCGCTGACGGTGACCGACAGAAGGTCGCCGCGGACGAACAGCCATTCCGCGGTCCCGCCGATCAGCCCGACGAAGGGAAACCCGCCCGGCAGCCGCACCGGTGCCTCCAGCCGGACATGCAGGTTGACGATGGCCGCTCCCGGCGGCGGTACCGTCAGGCCCGGCACCAGCCGCTCGGCGCTCCAGGCCGGGGCGGCGAGGATCACGCTGTCGAAGGGACCGAGCGCCACCGCCTCGCCGCCGGCCGAGAAGCCGGCCACCCGGTCCTCCGCAAAGGTCAGTCCCTCGACCCGCGCGCCGAGACGCAGACCGGCCCCGGCGTCCCTTAACAGGGCCAAGGCCGGATCGACGAAGGCGGCGGAGAGGCCGCGCGGCGCCAGCACCGGCCGGCAAGCGGTCTCGCCGCGCAGCAGCGTCTCGCGCAACACGGCGCCGAACAGACGGGCGGAGACCCGCTCCGCCGGCCCGTTGAGGGCGGAGACCGCCAGCGGACGCCACAGCGGCGCGAACAGCCGCCCGGTGGGAGACAGGCGGTCGGCGACCGCCTGGCCGCTGCCGGCGGTCAGGCAGCGCAGGGCGGCGAGATAATCGAGGGGGCGGCTGCCGGGCACCCGCCGGGCCGGATCGAGCAGCCACAGCCCGCCGGGACGCAGCGTCCAGCATGCGCCGTCGCGCAGGTCCAGGAAGGGGAAGGCCGCCGGCCGCAGCTCCTCCAGAGCATCGGCGCCGCCGGTCCGCCGGGCATAATCGAGCAGCGCCCGATTGCCGCTGAGCACCAGATGGTTGCCGTTGTCGATCGAACGGCCGAGCGTGGCGTCATGGAAGCTGCGGCAGCGCCCGCCGGCCTGCGGCGCCTGCTCATGGAGCGTCACGCGCCGGCCCGCCTCCACGAGCCGGACGGCGGCGGCGAGCCCGGCCAGCCCGGCGCCGACGACATGAACGAGCCCCGCTTCCGCCCCCGCCTCCGGCATCAGATGGCCGGGGGAAGGCCGAGCATGCAGCGCAGCGCCACCCACGCGCTTTCGCGCCGTCCCACCCGCACGCGGGCGTGAAGGTCGCGCCAGCCGCCAGCCCGCAGGCGCCGCAACAGCCGGTGATACAGCACCATCATCGCGGTGGCCGCCCACAGCGAGCCGCGCGCCTGTCCGGCGATGGCGGCCCGCGCCTCGGCGAAGCGGGTCTCGGCGAGATCGGCCATGGCCTCGCAGGCCCTGGGCAGGGCGGGATGGGCCAGCACCTCGGCCGGGCGATCGTCATCGATGCCGGCGGTCCGCAAAATCTCGCGCGGCAGGTACAGCCGGCCCAGCCCGGCGTCCTCGGCCAGATCGCGCAGGATGTTGGTCAGTTGCAGGGCTTCGCCCAATGCCAGGGCGAAGCGTTCGGTGGCGGGGTCGGCGCGATGGAACACCCGGATCGCCAGCATGCCGACAGCCCCGGCGACACGCCGGCAATAGAGCCGCAGGGTATCGAGATCGGGCGCCGGCATGCCGCGGGAACCGTGATCCTCCGCGGCGACATCCATCGCCATGCCGTCGATCAGCGCCTCCAGCTCAGCCCTGGGCAGGCCATAGCGGTCGATGGCGCCCTTCAGCGCGGCGGTCAGCGGAGTGTTGGGAGCGCCGCCGGCATAAAGGTCGCGGATGTCGCGGCGCCATCCATCCAGAGCCGCCCGCTTGGCTGTGGGCTCCCCCGGCTCGTCGGCGATGTCGTCGATGCGGCGGCAGAAGGCGTAGATGGCGAACATCGCCGCCCGCTTCGACGCCGGCAGCAGGCGCATCGGCCAATAGAAGGTGCTGCCCGATTTCGCGGCCACGCTGGTCGCCGTATCGGGCGCCTTTCCATCCGGCGAGATCGTGGATACCGGTAGCGGGGCCGTCTCCAGCGGCGGAGGGGTCATCTGTCGCATCCTGGACGTTGCACATCGCGACGGGCCGGCATTGCGTGTCGCGATGTGAGGCCAGGGAGTTTAGGCGGCGGAGAAGCTGCGCGCCAGCCCCCGCGCCACCGCCGCCAGCTTGTGATGCGCGCCGAGCGTGACCCGCGCCTTCATCGGATCGCGTGATTTCAAGCGCCTGGCCAGCGATTCGGCAAGGCTGAGGATCACCGCCGCCTCCATCCGGAGGCCACGGTGCCGGATCAGGCCGGGCAAGGCCGCCGCACGTTCCAGCAGCCGGTCGGTCTGCTCAAGCGCCTGATCGAAGATGACGCGCAGGCGGGCGTCGCTTTCGACCTCCACGAGACGTTCGACACTGATCCCGGTTTCGTCGAACCAGGCGAGCGGGATGTAGCAGCGGCCGAGCTGCGTCCAATCCTCCCGCGCGTCCTGTAGATGGTTCAGCACCTGCAGGGCGGAGCACAGCGCGTCCGAGGCCGGTCCCGCCGCCGCCCCCTCGCCGTGCAGGTCCAGCAGATAGCGGCCGACCGGATTGGCGGAGAAGCGGCAGTAGAGGAGCAGGTCGCTCCAGCTGTGGCAGCGGGCGCCGACAGAATCGCGGCGGAAGGCGCGCAGGATCTGGCGGGCGTGGCGGTCGCTGACACCGGTCTTCTGCAAGCTCTCCTTGAGGTCGATCGCCGGCTTCAGATAGGCGTGCTTGGCCTGACCCGAGGTCAGCGCCCGTTCCAACGCCTCCAGATAGGCCAGCTTGGTCTCCGGTTCGAGATCGGGATCGTCGGCGATGTCGTCGGCCAGACGCACGAAGCGGTAGAAGGCGATCACATGCGGACGCAGATGCTTGGGGATCAGGCGGGACGCGACCGGGAAATTCTCCCCCGCCTCGTCCTTGCGTGCGACCGGACCGGTCTTGCGGGGTTTCGTCTGGGCGATGTTGAAATCCGTCATGGGATCCCTGCCTGCTGCGCGTCGGGGCTGGCGGTGCGACCGTGTGTGCTTCATATAGGCGTGACAACAGGCTTTGGCCCGTCCTTACAATCGCTCCTCCCCTCTTTTTCCAATCGGGCATCCCATGGTGAAGGCTGCGACCGACCTGTCCTATTGCGGACGGGAGGTTCGGAAATATGACAACGACCACTTTCTGGCAGGTCTGTTCACCCCCGCCGACAAGCGCGAGGCGACCTTCGCGCTGTACGCCTTCAACATCGAAATCGCGAAGACGCGCGAGGTGGTGAGCGAACCGATCCTGGGCCAGATGCGGCTACAATTCTGGCGCGATGGCATCGAGTCCGTCTATGGGGAGGGACCCGTACCACGCCATGAGGTGATGGAGCCGCTGGCCCAGGCCGCGCGCGGGCTGGGGTTGAGCCGCGCCCTGTTCGACCGGCTGGTCGACGCGCGGGAGGCCGACCTCGACGACACGCCGCCGGCCGATCTGGCCTGTCTGGTCAATTATGCCGAGGTCACCGGGGCGCCGCTGGTCCAGCTGGCGCTGGAGATCCTGGGCGTGCGCGAAGCGGCGGCGATGGCGGCCGGACGTCATGTCGGCATCGCCTATGCCCTGTCCGGCATCCTGCGGGCGGTGCCCTTCCTCGCCCGCCAGCACCGGCAGCGCCTGCCCGATGACCTGATGCGGCGCCATGGCGCCAGGAGCGAGGATCTGTTCGCCGGCCGCTCGACACCCGGACTGCGCCCCGTGGTGGCGGAGGTCGCCGCCGTCGCCCGCAAGCATCTGGCCGAGGCCCGCGCGCTGCGCCGCGAGGTGCCGAAGGCGGCGGTGCCGGCGCTGCTGCCGGCCGCCCTGGCCGACCTGCATCTGGACGTGATCGCGCGGGAGGGCAACGACCTGTTCGCCCCCCGCGTGCTGCTGACGAACCCGTTCCGCCAGATCAGGCTGGGCTGGGCGGCGATACGCGGGCGCTATTGAGATGGCGGCGGTTGGGCCGGGGGCTGTCCGGGGCCTGAACCATCTGACGCTGGCGGTCACGGATTTGGAACGATCGCTCGGATTCTATCGCGACCTGCTGGGGATGTCCGTCCGTGCACGCTGGAGCGATGGCGCCTATCTGGAGGCGGGGGCGCTCTGGCTCTGCCTGTCGGTCGATCCGAAGGCGGGCGAGGCGGTGCGCCGCGATTACACGCACATCGCCTTCGATGTCGCGCCGGACGATTTTCCGGCGCTGTCCGGTACCGTCGCCCAGGCGGCGCCGGTTTGGAAGGACAACCGCAGCGAGGGCCTATCCCTCTATGTGCTCGATCCCGACGGCCATCGGGTCGAGCTGCATGTCGGCGATCTGGCCAGCCGGCTCGACCATTACCGGCGGCGGATGCCGCCGGGCATGATCATCGATTAGGCCGTGTTCAGTCCTTCAGCCAACCGTCCAGGTCGGAAAGCGCGCGGCGGGTGTAGGCCAGCTTGCGGTCGCGCCCGCGGATCTTGTCGTCCACCGGCGGGAACAGGCCGAAATTGACGTTCATCGGCTGGTAGGTCTCGGCCTCGGCCCCGCCGGTGATGTGGCCGAGGATGGCGCCGAGCGCGGTGGTCATCGGCGGCGTGCTGATCTCCTGCCCGAGACGCTCGGCGGCGGCGAAGCGGCCGGCGAGCAGGCCGACCGCGGCACTCTCGACATAGCCCTCGCAGCCGGTGACCTGACCGGCGAAGCGCAGGCGCGGCAGCGACTTCAGCCGCAGGGCGCCATCCAGAATGCGCGGGCTGTTCAGGAAGGTGTTGCGGTGCATGCCGCCGAGCCGGGCGAACTCGGCGTTCTCCAAGCCGGGGATCATGCGGAAGATGCGCGCCTGTTCGGCATGGCGCAGCTTGGTCTGGAAACCGACGAGGTTGTAGAGCGTGCCCAGCGCATTGTCCTGGCGCAACTGGACCACGGCATAGGGACGGCGTTCCGGCTTGTGCGGGTTGGTCAGGCCGACCGGCTTCATCGGGCCGTAGCGCAGGGTGTCGACGCCGCGTTCCGCCATCACCTCGATCGGCAGGCAGCCTTCGAAGTAGGGGGTGTTCTTCTCCCACTCCTTGAAGTCGATCTTCTCGCCCTCGATCAGGGCGGCGATGAAGGCGCGGTACTCGTCCTTCTCGAAGGCGCAGTTGATGTAGTCCTTGCCGGTGCCGCCGGGGCCTGGCTTGTCATAGCGCGACTGGAACCACGCCTTCGACAGGTCGATGCTCTCCAGATAGACGATGGGGGCGATGGCGTCGAAGAAGGCCAGCGAGTCCTCGCCGGTCTGGGAGCGCACCGCCTCCGCCAGGGCCGGGGAGGTGAGGGGGCCGGTGGCGACGATGACGCTGTCCCACTCCTCCGGTGGCAGGCCGGCGACCTCGCCGCGCTCGATGGTGATCAGGGGATGGGTCGACACCGCCTCCGTCACCGAATCGGCGAAGCCGTCGCGGTCCATGGCCAGCGCGCCGCCGGCCGGCACCTTGTGCGCATCGGCGCAGCGCAGGATCAGCGAGCCGCAACGCCGCATCTCCTCATGCAGCAGACCGACCGCGTTGTACTCGGCATCGTCCGACCGGAAGGAGTTGGAGCAGACCAGTTCCGCCAGCTTTTCGGTGCTGTGCGCCTCGGTCTTGCGGACGGGCCGCATCTCGTGCAGCACGACGGGGATGCCGCGCGAGGCGAGCTGCCAGGCGGCTTCGGACCCGGCGAGACCGCCGCCGATGACATGGACGGGGCGAAGGGTGTCGGTCATTGGACTTCCAGGACGCTGTGCGAAGAACTGACGGATCAGGGGCGGGTTATGGCGCTCCGCATCACGAAAATCCAGGATTCAGTGAGACGGGCCGGGGATCACCCGATCCCGGTCACCGGTTCCTTGCGGAAACCGGTGATGGCCTTTTCCGCAGCGGTGAGTTCGATCGGCCCAATGCCCGTCATCCGGCCAGCACCGCCCGCATGCGCGGGGCCATATGGTCGAGGAAAGCGCGGACACGGCGCGGCGCGCGATCGCGGCCGGTATAGACGGCGTGGATTTCCTCGGTATCGACCAGCGCATCCTCCAGCACCGCCACCAGCCGCCCCTCCCGCAGGTCGTCGCGGACATGATAGTCGGCCAGCCGCGCCAGCCCGAGCCCCAGCAGCGCCATATGGCGCACCGTCTCGCCATTGTTGGCCAGGATGCGGGTCGGCACTTCGCGGTCGACCAGACGTCCGCCTGATTTCAACGGCCAGACCGCGGCGGCGCGGCGGAAGTTGAAGCCCAGGCAATCATGCGCCTCCAGGTCGGCGGCGCTCATCGGCACGCCCCTGCGCTCCAGATAGGCGGGGGAGGCGACGATCAGCCGCCGCACCACGCCCAGCCGCTGGGCCAGCAGCGCGGAATCGCTCAAGGGGCCGGCGCGGAAGGCGACATCGACGCGGGCGGCATAGAGGTCGACCACCTCGTCGGTCATCGTAACGTCCAGCGTGATGCCGGGGTGGGCGTGCAGGAACTCGGGCAGCAGCGGCAGCAGGCAATGCTGGCCGAAGGGAACGGAGGCGTTGACGCGGATCAGGCCGGTCGGCGCGCGGGCGCCGCCGGCGACCTCCGCATCGAGCGCATCCAGCTCGCCAAGCAGGGCCGCCGCCCGTTCGCGGTACAGGTCTCCCTCCACGGTCAGGCGCAGCTTGCGGGTCGACCGCTCGACCAGGCGGACGCCCAGCCGTTCCTCCAGCCGGCTGACCAGCTTCGCGGTGGATGACGGCGTCATGCCGACGTCGCGGCCGGTGGCGCTGAAGCTGCCTTGGGCGGCAACCCTCAGGAAAACACGCATTTCCCAGGCGCGTGGATCGCTCACCTCGTCCTCTCCGTTCCAGTCTTGTCGCTGAATGACAAGATCATGCGAATGTCCCAGGCATTCCCGTTCCAGACTTTATGGCGCACATCGTCCTCCCAGCACAGTCCTTTCCCTGGAACGGAGCGTTTCCAAATGCCTCTCGCACTGCTGGCGCTGGCGATCAGCGCCTACGCGATCGGGACGACGGAGTTCGTCATCGTCGGCCTGCTTCCCACCGTCGCCGGCGATCTGAATGTCAGCCTGCCGATGGCGGGCCTGGTGGTCAGCGTCTATGCGCTGGGCGTCACCATCGGCGCGCCGGTTTTGACCGCGCTGACCGGCGGGGTTCCGCGCAAGCCCCTTCTGCTGGGATTGATGGGCATGTTCGTCGCCGGCAATCTGCTGGCCGGCATCAGCCCCAATTACGAGACGCTTCTGGTCGCGCGGGTGCTGAGCGCCTTCGCCCATGGCGTCTTCTTTTCGGTCGGTTCGACCATCGCCGCCGATCTGGTGCCGGAGGATCGGCGCGCCTCCGCCATCGCCATGATGTTTTCCGGCCTGACCATCGCCATCGTCACCGGCGTGCCGTTGGGCACCTGGATCGGCCAGACCTTCGGCTGGCGCTCCACCTTCCTGGCGGTGTCGGCGCTTGGCGTCATCGGCGGGCTCGGTGTCGCGGTCCTGGTGCCGGCACGGCTCAGCCAGCCGGCCGCCGCCGGGCTGGGCGCACAGGTGGGGGTGCTGGCGAAGCCCAGGCTGCTGCTGGCCTTCGCGATCACCGCGCTCGGCTATGGCGGCACCTTCGTCGCCTTCACCTTCCTGGCGCCGATCCTGGAGACGATCACCGGATTCTCCAACTCCACCGTCAGTCTGGTGCTGGTGCTCTATGGTGCCGCCATCGCCGTCGGCAACATCGTCGGCGGCCGGCTCGCCAACCGTCGACCGGTCCGGGCGCTGGCCTGGCTGTTCGCCTTGCAGGCGCTCGTCCTGGTCGTCTTCACCTTCACCGCCGACGCCAAGATCCCGGCGCTGGTCACGTTGGCCGGCATGGGCGCGCTGGCCTTCGCCAATGTTCCGGGTTTGCAGCTCTATGTCGTCCAACTGGCGCAACGCCATGCGCCGGGAGCGGTCGATGTCGCCTCTGCCTTGAACATCGCCGCCTTCAACCTTGGGATCGCGGCGGGCGCCTTCTTCGGTGGGCAGGTGGTGTCCTCCCCGCTCGGTCTCGGCGCGACCCCCTGGGTCGGCGGGCTGTTCGTGCTGGGCGGCCTGATCCTGACCCTGGCCAGCGGCGCGCTGGACCGGCGGGAACGGAGGGGACTGGCCGCCGGCTAGACCGGGTCGGCCTCCAGCGTCAGCGTGTCGAGCAGGAAGCTGCCGTCGTCGGTGATGTCGAAATGGCTGCGGACCTCGGCCGACGCGGCACGCTGGAGCGAGCGGATGGTCTGGGCATGGAGGTCCGGCGTGCGGGTGCGGGCGGTCCAGACCGGGAATTCCATCCGCAGGCGGCGCGGGGTCAGCGATCGCACCGCGAACCCGGCGCGGGCCAATGCCGCCATCCATTCCGCCGCCGTATAGTTGCGGACGTGGGACGGATCGCGCAGCACCTCCACCACCTGGAGATGGGTGTCCAGCATGGCGGGGGCAGGGGCGATGCAATCGATGAAGACGGCCGTGCCGCCGGGCGCCAGAACCCGCCGCGCTTCGCGCAGTCCGGCTTCGAAATCCCGCCAGTGATGGGCGGTGAAACGGCAGAGCAGGATGTCGAAGCGGCCATCCTCGAAGGGCAGCCGTTCGGCCGGAGCCTGCCGGGTGGCGATGTTGGTCAGGCCGCGTTCCGCCGCGTTGCGGGCGACCGCCTCCAGCATCTCCGGCGTCAGGTCCACCGCCACGACCTCCGCCACATGGGGGGCGGCGCGGTAGCTGACATGGCCGCCACCGCAGCCCAAATCCAGCACGCGGGCATCGGAGCGGCCGCGCAGCCCCTGTTCGATCTGGTCGAGGTCGGCGCCCCCGGCATGGACGGCGCTGGTGACATAGGCATCGGCGCGCGGGCCGTAATTATCGGCGACGACGCCATGATGGCTTCGGGTCATGGACTGGCTTTCCTGTGGCTTGAGGGCCGCCGTGTGGCGGACCGGACGAACGTGACGCCATCCATAACCCGGTACAAGATGGGTGGTTATCCTGGTATAAAAACTGCCACCATGATCCGCATACCCGCCTCCATCGATCCGGCCTCCACCGACCCGATTGTCGATCGCCGCCACCTGCTCGCCTCCTTTCTGCGCCGCCACCGCGAGCGGTTGACTCCAGCGGAAGTCGGCGTGCGAACCGGCTCCACCCGTCGCCGTACACCCGGCTTGCGGCGGGAGGAACTGGCGCAGCTCTGCGGCATCAGTCCAACTTGGTACACATGGCTGGAACAGGGGCGCGACGTCTCGGTCTCACCCGCAGCGCTGGCCCGTCTGGCAGAGGCGCTGCATCTGACCCCGGCCGAACGAACCTATCTGTTCGAACTGACGCGCAAACGCGATCCGGACGCTCCGGCAACGGGGCGGGCGGACTGCCCAGCACCATCGCTGCTAGCCGCGTTGGCTGCTATGACCGCTCCAGCCTATCTCCTTGACCGGTCCTGGAACGCAGTCGGCTGGAATCCCCGGGCGGAACGACTGTTTTCCGGCTGGCTAGCCGGCGCCGAGAAGAATCTGCTGCGCTATGTCTTCCTCGATCCGTCGGCTCGAGATTTCATCCAGGATTGGGAGAATCGCGGTCGCAGGCTGGTGGCGGAGTTCCGCGCGGAAGCGGCCCGGTATCCTGACGATGCGATACTCCAGCAGCTGGTCGACGGGTTGCGGCGGAGCAGCCCGCTGTTTGCCACGTTGTGGGAGGATCAGAGCGTTCTGGAGCGCGAGGGTGGCCTGCGCGGCTTCAATCATCCGCAGGATGGCGCGCTGACATTGGAACAGGTGACCCTGCGTCCCGGCGACCGATCTTCCTACACGTTGGTCATGCTGGTCGAACCATCCGGGAATGAGAGCGCGGAGTTCCGCGAAGCAGGCCACTGACCGGGCGGTCCTTTCCGTTTGCGGCGATCACCGACGGCTAATGACCCTATTTTTGGAACTTTCTGTTGTCGCCCATTGCGTAAAAATGCGCGCGCATGTTTTCTTAATCCTATGATTGTGCTACTCTTGAGGTGATCGTCTTCCAGCTTGAAGGGGGGCTGGCGACCATTCGCATGAGTGACACGCACCGAGCTGGGCATCGACATAACACGAAATCAGGGGAAGACCTATGGCGCGCTTTGTCGCGGGTAGCACATCTGCGGTTAACACTGACAATATCTACATATCAGATCTTCTATTTTCACAAATAACAAATACAACAAACAATTTTATTTCCGTGAACTACGGGGGTGGGGCAACCACCGAATTCTATGGAAATTTTGTATACAATTCAACGGGCTCCAGCGTGGTGGGAGGGACGATCACCGCCATACGCTCACTCTCGAACGGCACGCTGAGCTATACTATCGATGATTTGTCGATTCCAGCAACCACCTTCCTCGGATGGTTGTCCAGTTCCCGGAACGACACCGCACGCTCCACGATCTTGTCCGGTTCCGACATCATGTACGGATCGGATTTTAATGACACGATTCGGGGGTATTCGGGGAACGATACTATTTTTGGTGGTGGCGGGTCGGACCTGCTGGATGGCGGGGCTGGAAACAACTACATCGATGGTGGTTCTGGTGACGACACCGTCCAACGTCACTCGACCGCGGCGTCCAGCACCACCTTCAGCTATGGCGGGTCCGTCTATGTCTATGACTCGAACGGCTACGACCAACTGACCGGGGTTGAATACATTCGCTTTACGGACCGGACGGTCGCCACCTCCGGCGTTTCCGCGTTCGACCCGATGTCTTATCTGGCGGCAAATTCCGACCTTGCGGCGGCGTTCGGCGCGAACAGGACGGCTGCGCTGAACCATTACCTGAACTCCGGCATCCGCGAACGCCGGTCGGTGACATTCGACGCCGCAAGCTACCTTGCGGCCAACCAGGACCTCGCTGCGGCCTTCGGCGCGAACACCGAGGCGGCGACCCAGCATTACATCACCAACGGCAGGCTGGAGAATCGCAACACGACCTTCAATGCCATGAGTTATATCGCCGCGAATCCCGACCTCATCCAGGCCTTCGGGACCAACACCACCGCTGCGGCGCTCCACTATGCAACTGTCGGGCGTCTGGAGAACCGCTCAGTCAACTTCAACGCAACGGCCTATTTGGCACGCTATTCCGATCTGCGCTCCGCGCTCGGCAGCCAGAATGAGGCCGCGGCCACCACCCACTACATCCTTTCGGGCTTCCGTGAGGGACGGTCGGGCGCTCCGCTGACCTCCACCACCACGCGCATCGCAGCGCCGTTCATGCCTAACGAGGCTTCACCGGCTCTGGCGGCAGCGGTGTAGGGGCGCGGACATAGACCAGACGGGCGGTCTTGCATTCTCCAGAATGTCGATCCGCCGGGGGGCCGCCCGTCACTACCGCCAGCGCATCGTGCCGGACGATGCCATTGACTCGATTCCGCGCCTAGAAAACGCGACCCCCCCAAAGGGCAGGTCATGATTTCGGCTATCCGGAAACAGGAAATTTGGCTGGGGCGCCAGGATTCTGCCCCAGTTTCATTAACCACTGACACGGCCTAGCGTTTGACCCACTCCATCCCGCTGCTGGGGAGGGAATTGTAGCGGAGAAATGTAGCAGAGCGTACAGCGACTGTTGTAACGGCGCAGGCCGCAGCGCCATGGAGTTATTGGTGTAGGGCTTCATCTTCTTGCAACACTTACCTCCAATTTGTATTCTCCTGATGTCCTAAATATTGCAGGTGGTACATCGTGGTAGACCTTCTGGTGGGGAATCCTCCTTACGCAGGGCAAGTGAAGCCGGTTAAGCTCCCTGCCCACCTCCAAAAACTGGTCGACCTCCTGCCTTTGAATGTGCCAGTCCACCGCTTGGCCGTTGCAGAAGCCTACGGCAAATCTAATTATGCCCGCCGCATCCGTAAGATCGTGGCCGAATACGGTTGGGTGATTGACCGAGAGCGCCGGGGAAATGGCTCGAATGATGATTGGTATATTCGCCGTTCGGAAGGCCCGGTGCGTCCTGCGTTCATCCGCCGCGAGGTGGCGCCCAAGGTTCGCAAGGTTATCTACGATCGAGACGAGTGGGTCTGCCAAATGTGCGGCGTCGATGTCGGGGTAGAACAGGATCTCACGAAAGCTCAATGCGACCACAAGGTTCCTGCCGAGCGGGGTGGCCCGTCCACTCCCGTTAATCTCCAAACGCTCTGCCTTCAATGCAATCTGAAGAAGCGGCAGGCCTGCAAGCACTGTGATCTGCCGTCTTGCGATCACTGTCCCTATGCGTTTCCCAGAAACTTCGAGAACTTGCTGGTTCTTCGACTTCCGAAGGATACTGCGAAGAAGCTGGCGGAGTTGGCAGATATCCAAGGAGTTCCGCCAGCAACCATTGTTACGCGGCTGATCGAGCAGTCATAACGTCGGTTTCGAACATGAGGGCAAGAACCGTTTCAGCTATTCGGCGAGCAAGCAGAACCGGGACGGCATTTCCGATCTGCTTTGCCGCCTGATAGTTGCTCCCGGCGAACTTGAAGTCGTCGGGGAATGTCTGAAGACGGGCACCTTCTCGTACCGTGATGGAGCGGTGGGCCTGCGGGTGAAGGTATCGACCCTTTTCGGGCTTGAGGAATTCAGTCCGGATAGTAAGTGCTGGTTGATCCCAAAGCAGCCTGCCCATTAGGTCGGCGCTGCCTCCGCTCTTTGGGTTCTTATTCTTCCAGCATGGTAGCTGGATTTCATCGGGGATGTTTTTCCGGTTGCCGCCGGGCGGGATTGCCTTGTATCGGCGGATGGACAATTCCGAGGCGTTTCGGAAATCATGACGATTGATATTGTTCGGTTCCAGCGGTAAATCGCCAATGGCATCCCTGACAGTCCGCCAAACCGGCTGCCCAAGAAGGTTCAGCTTTTGCTGGTGAGTAGGCATCGGGAGACGGGGCTTGCCGACACGACTGCCGATGATTATCGCCCTCTGTCGCTTCTGCGGCACGCCGAAATCGGCAGCGTGCAACACTGCATGGGCGAGTTGGTATCCAAGTCGAGCTGCTTCCCGTTGGATGCCTTCCCAGGCGAAATGCTTGAAGAAGTCCGGGACGTTCTCCACCACAAAGAGCTTGGGCTGGGCCTGTTCAACGCATCGCATGTACTCCGCCCACAGCCCGTTGCCTTCATAACTCTTTTCGGTTGGCAGGCCATGAGTCTGTTTGCCGAGTCGGCTGAAGCCCTGGCAGGGAGGACCACCAATCACGACATCGGCCGCTGGAAAGCTCTCAATCTGCCGAATGTCCCCACAGATAATATGGTCTCCGAAGTTGAGCCGGTAGGTTTCAGCAGCGTGGCGGTCGTCGTCAATGGCGAAGACCGGGCGGAAACCAGCTTGTACAAACCCGAGCGTCAAGCCCCCCGCCCCGCAGAACAGGTCGATTAGTTTGGGGGGCGTTCCCGAGTCGGCTGTGGGCAGAGACGCCGAGTTGGCAGTTTTGAGGCTCATTTCATCCATGCAAATCGCCGTTGCGCACACAATCTAATGAACGTCCTGGGATCGGGAGACGTTCCGAAATTTACTATATCGGGGTGGTGTGGCTCGCACACCCCCAAAGTCTTGGGGGCTGCAATTGGACATCTTTAGCTCGGAAAAGCGTAGCGCCATCATGAGCAGCATCCACGGGCGAGATACCAAGCCTGAGTTGCTGGTGCGTCGCTTTCTGCATAGCCGTGGACTGAGGTTTCGACTTCATGCGAAGACGCTACCGGGTTGCCCTGACCTAGTTTTTCCTGGTAGGCGTGTGGCTGTGTTCGTCCATGGGTGCTTTTGGCACGGGCATGAAGGATGCAGGAAAGCTCGGCTCCCAGCGACGAGGGAGGAGTTTTGGCGCCGTAAGATCGGACGGAATAGAGATAGGGATGCAGAAGTCCGCGCTGCTCTTGAAAGCATGGGCTGGCGGGTATTGGAGGTTTGGACCTGCGAAACAAACCTGAACCGGCTGGAGTGTCTGTATAAGGACATCTGGTCCTCACCGACAGCTCATATCCGAAAGAAGATTTGAGAGACTGATTTATAATACTCGGTGCGGCATATTTGTCCATAATACATCGGTCCATAATCCCATCCTCCACTGGCATGTAAAATTGGGAAGTTGACGGCGTGGTCTTTTGTCAGAGTTTTCCCAAAGTCCCGGCCATCTGTCCCACCCTTTTATCCTTGTCCTTCGTGAGTGAGGACTTGTTGCAATTCGGGTAACTAGCCGCCTTTATTCACCAGGGTGGCGAGCGGTCTGGTCGCCGCGTTGAGATGATCAACGTTGGGCTGTATGGGCGCGCGTCGTCGGCCGCCGCGCTGACGGCGGCGTGACGGTGTCGGAGTTGGTGGTGGAGGGGATTGGGTGACGGCTGGGGCACGCTGCCCCGGTGCTCAGCAGATGAGCCGGGGCATGCGGCCGAGGGCGAGGTGGATGATCGCCTGATCAGGCGCGCTGGTCGGCAGGTGCACCTTGATCTGCGTCTTCATCTCCACGATACGCGCGGCGGTCTTCACCAAGCGCAGCCGCAAGGTGTCGAATTGCACCGTGCGCCAGCGGGAGCGTTTCGGCATCAGCGAGCGCAGGCTCCACAGCAGCCAGTACGCCCCGGCGTGCAGGAACAGGCGGAACTGGTTGGCCGTCGCCTTGGTGCAGGAGGTCCGGTCTGCGGCAAGGTGGGATTTCCAGGCTTTTATATGATTTTCCGCCTGTCCCCTCGCGCAATACAGGCCGGCATACAGCCAGCGACCCGTGCCGTGGCGTAGGTTGGTGACGATGAAGCGGCTGTCGGTGCCCTGGTCTCCTGCCTCGACGCGCGCGACGATGCGGCGGACCCGGCTCCAGGTGCTGGCCCCGTCATAGAATTCCTTGAAGCGGCGCACCTTGTCGGCTCCGGGCATGGCCTGGAAGCGCGCCGCGGTGCTGGCCTCCAGCGTGGTGACGTGACGGCGCAGTGTGCTGCTGGTCGGCAGACCGAGCACGTAGTCGAGCCCCTCCGCCTCGCACCAGTCCAGCACCTCCGGGCAGGCGTAATGGCCGTCGGCGCGCAGCAGGATCTCGGTCTTGGGCCAGTTTGCCCGAATGGCGCGGAGCAGGCGACGCAGGAAGGTCCGGATCTCCGTCCCCTTGGGCCGCTTGGCTGGGCGCAGCACAGCGGTGACAAAGCGGCCGTTGCCGTCGAAGACAACGATGGGCTGGAAGCCGTACTCGTCATAATGGGCGTTGAACAGGCGCAACTGCTGACCGCCATGCACCGTGTCGAAGGTGTCGTCTACATCCAGCACGATGCGCTTGGGCACCTGGCGAAAGGACGCGCAGTAGAGATCGACCATGGCTCGGCCCATGCGCAGCAGTGCGCGGGTATCCGGCAGGTTCTCCAGGCGCGAGATGGTGGCTTGCGAGCAAAGGTCACGCTCGGACGGCAGGCGTTCCAGGGCCATCTTGAACAGCGGGTCGGAGCGTAGGCTGCCGGCGTCGTTGCCGTCCTCGTAGCCCGCCGCGATGGCCAGCAGGCGAAAGCCGATGATGTCGGCCAGCGAATGCACGGTGCGCGTTGGATCGCGCGGGTCCTCAATACAGGCGGCCAGCCGATCGGCAATCCGCAGCCGCTTCGCCACCTCCCGCAGCACCAGCAGCCCGCCATCGGAGGACAGGCGGCCGCCATCAAAGCGCCCGATCACCGGCTTTCCAGCAACGGGTGACAGGCCGGGCAGCGGCAGGGTATGATCAACCATGGCGGGTGGGCGCTCCGGAAACGGCAGGAGTTGGCGTCAGCACCCAAATCCTACGGCCGCTCAACGGATGCCGCTACACCCGCCAACCCTCATGAATTTTCCCGGCTAGGACTGAGGGCAGTCGTATTGATCTGGATGTCGGTAGTGGTGTGGGTCATGCTCATAATTTCCATTGGGTTAGATGCTGATGATAGGGATCTACTCGGCGGTCTGGCGACCGTGGTTGGGGTAGTGGCAGAGGAGAGGGGGAGGGCGGCAGTGGAGGTGAGTATGGGAAGACGATCCAACCACACATCCAGGGATTATTACGGCGCCAGGGGGGGGTATAAGGAGATAGCTCTGAAAATCGTCCTTCAGCATTGTAATCGAAAAAAAGTCAAAAAATTCTTCGCATTAGTATTCACTGGTGGGGATTGGTCCAAGCTTTCCTATGGGTGTTTTGAAATGTACGGAAATTTTCGTTTGACTGAACTGGAGGTCGTTGGTGGCCACTAACCCCTATATGTCGATCAATAGGGGATGAAAAATCCGTTTTATTCCAATTATTTAGAATGTGTCGCGCGATAGGTTTTCCCGATTTTCCCGGAATTGCGCAGTTCGCCAGCTCAGTCCTGTTCTGTTTGGAAAATGATCACCAGATCCTTGCTCGCGAGTGCGCCGTACTCCCGTGAGGCTAATCGATATAAAGCCAGGAAAGGTCAAGGTCCGGGTTGATCTTGTCGATGGCTGCCTTGAGTTGAACAAGGTTGAAGCCCTTAGTGTAGCGAGCCGTCTCGCCCGTTCCTGCGTGCCCGACAAGGCTTTTTATGATGGGTTCGGGCACTTCGGCCCTCTGCATGAGGGTGATGGCTGTATGGCGAAACGAATGGAAGTCCAATTTGTCTTGGTATAGCCCAACATCTTTCCGATAGCGGGAAAACCACTTGGTAAAGGCATGGCCATAACGCTTATCAGCTCCACCTGGCTCAAGGCCCGGAAAGACTCTACGCTCGTGTCGATCTCGCAGGCCTGCGACATATTGAAGGAAACCGAGGCGCACAAGTTCGGTATGGATAGGAACTCGACGAATTGCGTTCCGATTTTTCACATGGCGGGGTGGTCTGGCGTTGATGTCGAAGAACCAAACGCCCTCCTCGTGACAAACGTCCTCCATGTGGAGCTGACATATCTCCTCCTCGCGCATGGCCGAGAATACGCCGATTAATGGCAGCCAGAACTTCTCGTCCCGTTGAATGCAGGTGCCGGGTTTGGTGCGGCGGGCAGGCGATTGGCAGCCTCGCCAGAGCGTTGATGTGAACAGAGCTTGTAGGTCAGCTGGCGCCCACATATTGCGTTGCTGGTGGGCGGCGACGGTGCTGGGAAACTTGAAGCCGGTGAACAAGTTATCCGTAACATGCCCTCGGGTTTGTAACCATTCCCAGAGGGCGGACATGGCCGAGAAGTGCCGCTGAACGGTCCGAGCAGAGAGCGCATTCCCACGTATGTCGGCTGACGTAGCAGCACGGAGGCTGACGATTTTCTGAGGCGACATGCCACGATATTTGGCGGCCTTACCGTAATCGGCAGGAAGCTGATGGAGCATATCTTTGAACGCACCGGCATCGACCCTCCCATACTCGTTCACGGGTCGATCCCCAATGATGTCCAGAAACAGCTCAAAGGTCTTCTTCGCTTGGTTTCCGGACTGTGCCCGCCAGTGTTTGCTGTTTTCCCGGTCGCTGAGAAAGCTCGTGGTTAGTTCAGATAAGGCAGGCACCAGCTTTGATGCCGGCTTTGATGCCGGCTTTGGTGGTGGAGAAGGGATCGGAGCGGATTCCAGTGCTGCTCGGAGTAGTTTATCTCTAGGCTCGTAGTTGAAATCGCCCTCGTAACGAGCCCTTACTGCCTCAGCTACATCAATTCCCACCCGCAAGATGGCTTGGCGAACTTGGTCGATCTCCTCGGGGGAAAGCGTGTTCGTGAGTTTGTGCTTGTGCAGCATAGCTTCGGTAATAAAAGCCACACCGCGCAAGTCGTTGCGCGCTAATTCATTCTTCGATGATTTTGTAACTTCGGCATAATAGTTAACTCTCTGTTGGCGAGCTTCCTCAGGAATCGAGCCTAGTCTCAGTCGCCAAGTGTTTTCCTGATCCAGCACCTGCTCATAGAAGTCACGCACCAGCGACTCAATTTCTTCCTTGGATAGCATGGGGTCGCCGCGCACTGCCTCGAACAATCCTTCAGAGAGCAGGTATAGCCGACGTGAGCTCTGCTTTGCAGCCTGAATGTCGGAAGTTTCGAGGCTACGGACCAATTCGGTTCGCCCGATGCGACTTCTGAGTTCCTTGGGAACAGCCCGCCGGAAATGAAAAATAACGCCGCGTCGCACGACGTTGGGCAGGGTACGCATGGCCTTTGCTCCAGTCCGACTGTAGCAGCCGATTGGAGCAAGCCGGGTCTGTGCCCTGTTGTTAGGCGACAAACCATAACGCAGTCAGTGTCTTGGGAGAAAGTTGGCTGGGGCGCCAGGATTCGAACCTGGGAATGGCGGTACCAAAAACCGCTGCCTTACCACTTGGCGACGCCCCAACCGGCGCGGCGATCTCTCGTATCGCCGGAAGGAGCGGCACCATAATCGGAAGCCCGGCTGAACGCAACAGCCTGTTTTCAGAAAATTTTCACCGCCGGAACCGGCCTGGCGCCGGGGCTCAGCGGCCCTCCCGCCGCCATGCCATCAACAGCCCGCCCAGCACCAGGGCCAATACCGCCCCCACCGGCAACAGCGGAACATCGGTCACACCGGTCACCGTGTAATCGCCGTTGGCGCGCAGCCCGATCCAGCCCGGTCCGGTCTGGCCGCGGTCGGGCTGGGTGCGCCGCACCTCGATCCCTGGATTGGGTCCGTTGTCGGTATCGGTCACCCAGTGGATGCCGCCGCCGGTCGCGTCGGCCACCGGTTTCATGCGGTCGCCGGTGGACCGCACGTCGGCCAGTTCCGGCGTGTTCACCGCACCGACAACCGCCAGCGTCGTCCGCTCGCCGTCGGAGACACGATAGATGCCGGGTGCCCCCGCGGTCACCGTGGCGACGGCGCGGCCGCCGCGGTCGTCGGTCAATTGCAGCGTGCTGGTCCGGTCCGACGGATCGGTGATGGTGACCGCCCGCGGATCCCGGGTGAGGGAGCGGCGTTCGACCGTGATGCGGTTGCCGTCCACATGGGCGCGCAGGTCGTTCTCCTCCAGCTCCGGTTCCTTCATCAGCCAATGGGCAAGCCGGCGCAGAAGCTCCGCCTGCGGGCCGCCGCCCTCGAATCCGCGGCTCCACAGCCAGATCTGGTCGGAGGCGAGCTGCGCCACCCGGCCCTTGCCGACGCGGTCCAGCACCAGAAGCGGGCGGTTGTCAGCCCCCTGCATCACCACGGTGCCGCTGTTCGGCGTCACATCCACCTGATGGAACCAGCGCCCCCAGGCCGGCGGCGCGTCCGGCCGGTCACCGGGAAGCCCGGCGGTCACCGGATGACGGCGGCCGACATCGGTGACGGTCGGCAGGAAGGGGCGGTCCACCGTCTGGCCGCTGGGTGCCGCCGGCAGGATGGACCCCAGCGGCGTGCGGTAGAGCGACAGCGGGCCGGCATAGCCCTGGCCTGAGGTTTCCAGCAGGGCGCCACCCTTGCGGACATAATCGGCGATGTTCTCCAGATACATCTGCGGCAGCACCCCACGGCGGCGGTAGCGGTCGAAGATGATCAGGTCGAACTCGTCCAGCTTCACCTCGAACAGCTCGCGGATCGGGAAGGCGATCAGGGACAGCTCGCGGATCGGTGTGCCGTCCTGCTTCTCCGGCGGGCGCAGGATGGTGAAATGGACCAGATCGACAGCCGGGTCGGCCTTCAGCAGGTTGCGCCAGGTGCGCTCCCCGGCATGCGGCTCGCCGGAAACCAGAAGCACGCGCAGCCGGTCGCGCACGCCGTTCACCACCACCGCCGCCCGGTTGTTGGCCAGCGTCAGCTCCTGTTTCGCCGCCTCCACCTCCAGCTCCAGGACATTCTGGCCGCCATGGGTGATCGGCAGGTCGATGCGGACGTCGCGGCCGACCGGCACGCGGACGGTGTTGGGGGGGCCGCCGTCCTGGCGCAGCGTCACCGCGGCGTCGGCCGACTGGCGGGCGGGCATGTCGTCCACCCGGATGGTCAGCTCGACCGGCTTGCCGACGATGCCGTAATTCGGCGCCTGCACGATGGCGATGCGGCGGTCGCCCTCGTCGCGGTCGCCGGTCAGCAGCGTGTGGATCGGCCCGATGTCGGCCAGCTTGCCGGGGTTCCGCGGGACGTCATGCACCTGGCCGTCGGTGATGAAGACGGCGCCGGCCATGCGGCGGCGCGGCACGTCGGTCATGGCGCGGTTCAGCGCGTCGAACAGGTGGGTCTCGTTGATGGTGCCGCCGCTCCCGCCGCCCTCGGCGCTGCGGACGACGCGCAGTTCCAGATCGTCGAAGCGCTTCAGCCGCTCGATCAGCTGCTCCGCCGCCCGTTCGGTGCGGGCCCGGCGGTCGCCGATGGACTGGCTCGGCGAATCGTCGATCACCAGGACGGCGACATCCTTGATCGGCTCGCGCTTCTCCCGCACCAGCGAGGGGTTGACCAGCGCCAGCGCCAGGACGGCGACCGCCAGCAGGCGCAGCCATGTGCCGCGCGCCCGCCGCAGCGCCGCGATCAGCACCACCAGCAGGGCGAAGCCGGCCAGGACGCCCAGCACCGGCCAGGGCAGCAGCGGCGCCAGCGCGACGGATAGTCCGGTGAGCAGATCGACGGGCATCACTGGCCGAGCCTTTCCAGGATGGCGGGCACATGGACCTGATCGGCCTTGTAGTTGCCGGTCAGCGCGTACATCACGAGGTTGACGCCGAAGCGATAGGCCATCTCGCGCTGGCGCTCGCCGCCGGGAACCACCGCGAACAGCGGCTGGCCGTTGCGGCCGACCGCCCAGGCCGAGGCCCAGTCGTTGCCGCCGATGATGACGGAGGAGACGCCGTCATTGGCCGCTCCCTCCCGCGCTTCGAGCCAGAGCTGGCCGCCGGCGTAGCGGCCGGGGAAGTCGGTCAGCAGATAGAAGGACTTGCGCAAGACATGGTCCTGCGGCACCGGCGCCAGCGGCGGAATGTCCAGCCCCTGAACCAGCCGTTGCAGCACGGCGGGGCCGCCGCCCGGCGCCTGGTCGCGGGTATCGAACAGGATGGTGCCGCCGTTGCGCATATAGTCGTTGACCCGCTGGCGCGCCTGATCGGACAGCGGCTTCTGGCGGTCGGACACCGGCCAATAGAGCAGGGGGTAGAAGGCCAGCTCGTCCTGCTCGGGATCGACGCCGACCGCACCGGCCGCCTCCACCGCCGTGCGCAGGCCGAGCACGCTGACCAGCCCCTCCAGCCCGGCCCGCGCGGTGTCGTCGACGCCGCTGTCGCCGGTCTGGACATAGGCGAGGTACGTCTCCTCCGTCACCTTGACCGCCTTGTCCAAATCGAGCGCCCGGTCCAGCGCCCTGGCCGGCTGCGGTGCCGCCGACAGCGCCAGGGCGAGCAGCAGCCCGGCCGCGGCCCCTCCCGCGCCACGCCGCAGGCCGGGCGGGCGCAGCAGGCCGCGCAGCGCCAGCGCGATCAGCAGATCGATGGACAGCAGGGCCAACGCCGCCGCCAGCAGCGACGGCTTCAGCGGAACCTCGCCACGCCCGCCATAGCCGTCGCGGCCGACGCCGGCCGGCAGCGGCGGCAGCGGGTCGATGGCGGTGACGGCGGCCGACAGGTTCAGGGCGCGTCGCGCGTCGTCGGTGCCGTAGAATCCCGGCGGATGGCGCGGCCCGATCACGTCGGCCCCGGCATTGCCGGGGATGGGAAAGACGGTGGGCGGCGGCGGAACCAGCCGGCCGATGCCGTCCAGCACCTCGACCGGGTCGAGCGAGGCGGTGGAGGTGGCTCCCGTCACGCCACCGCTGAGCGCCACCAGACGGCGCAGCATGTCGACGAACAGGCCTGACAGCGGCAGGTTCGACCAGTCCGGGCTGGCGGTGGTGTGGACCAGCACGACCCAGCCGTCGCCGCGCTTCTGCGAGGTGACCAGCGGGGTGCCGTCGGCCAGCCGGGCCCAGGTGCGGTCGGCCAGATCCAGGGCCGGCTCGGCCAGCACCTGCCGGTTGACCTGGACATCGGCGGGAATGGTCAGGCCGTCGAAGGGGGATTTGGGCGGAAAGGGCTGGAGCCGCGCCGGCTCCGACCAGGACAGGGCGCCGCCCAGCGCGCGGTCGCCGATGCGCAGCCGCACCGGCACCAGCGTGTCGGCGTGCTGGGCCAGACGCGGGCCGGCGAAACGGACCAGGATGCCGCCCTTCCTCACCCAATCCTCGATGTCCTGCACCTCGGTGCCGGTCAGGGCGCCGATGTCGGACAGGATCAGCACCGCCAGGTCCCGCTTCAGCAAATCCAGCGTCCCGCCGCGCCGCACCTCGTTGTAGGGCGACAGCGCGCGTTCGAGGTAATAGAGGTCGGACAGCAGCGGCTGGCTTTCCCCCTCCGACCGGCCGGAGACCAGACCGACGGGACGGCGGCGCCAGCGTTCGTCCAGCAGCACGGTGGCGCCGGCGGTGGTGTCGCCCTCCACCCGCAGGCTGGCGGCGTCGTTGCGCAGCTCGGTCGGTATGTCCAGCCTCACCTCCCGCGTCTTCTGGCCGGGCTCGAAAGACACGGTCTGGCGGGTCAGCAGCCGGCCGTCGGCGGCGGCGAGGCGGACGGTCACCGGCTCCGGCTTCGCGCCGTTGGCGCGGACGATGCGGGCGGTCAGCGCGGTCCCCTCGCTCGACGGCGGCAACAGCAGATGGGCGGGGCGATCAGCCGAATCATCGAGGACGTCGGCGGAGCCCAGCCGTTGCAGCGCGGCGGCCAGGGCGGCGGCCTGCCTGTCGCCGATGCCGTCGCTGAGCCACACCGCATGGATCGAACCAAGCCCATTGGCTTGGGCGGCCACCTGGGCCGTCACGGACTTCAGGGCATCGAGCGCCGCCGCCCGGTTGGTCGGCCAGGGCAGGGGGACCATCGCCTGGGCCAGGCGGCGGGCCTCCGGTGCCGGCAGGATGGCGCTGGCACGGATCGGCTGGCCATCGGCGGCGGGGATGGCGGGCGGGGCGGTGGGCAGCAGGATCACCGGGCGTTGCTGACGGTCGGCCTGGGCGATCAGCTCGTCCATCGTGCGCTTTCGGGTCGGCCAGTCGCGGCCGGCGGCCCAGCCATTGTCGACCACCAGCAGAAGCGGCCCGCCGCCCGGCAGCGCCGCGCGCGGGTTCAGCAGCGGCCCGGCCAGCGCCAGGATGATCAGCGCCGCCACGACAAGCCGCAGCAGCAGCAGCCACCAGGGGGTGCGGACCGGCGTCTCCTCCCGCGCGGTCAGGTCGCGCAGCAGGCGGATGGCGGGAAAACGGACGGCGCGCGGCGCCGGCGGCGTGACGCGCAGCAGCCACCACAGGACCGGCAGGGCGGCCAGTGCGGTCAAGATCCAGGGGGCGGCGAAGGCGATCGGTCCGAGACCCAGCATTGGCGCGTCTTCAACAGGGGGAAAGGCGGGGGGGTGGGAAGCTCGGCCGGCGCGTCACACCGCCTCCATCGCCATCGCGCCCCACAGGGTGAGCAGCGCGGATTGCGGCGAACGGTCGGTGCGGTGGACGGCGAAGCTCCAGCCGGCGGTGCGGGCCAGCGCCGCCAGGCCATCCTGCTGGGCCTTCAGCCGCTCGCGGTAGGCGTCGCGGACAGCCTCCACCCGGGGCACCAGGAGATTCTGTTCGCCCTCCATGCCACGGAAATCGACACGGCCGTCATAGGGCAGCGTCTCTTCCGCCGGATCGAGGATCTGGACCAGATGGCCGCGCAGGCCGCGGCCCGACAGGCGGGAAACCGTGCCGTGAATCTCGGGCAGGGGCGACAGCAGGTCGCCGAACAGGACGGCCTGGGCATGGCGGGGCAGGGGCTCCACCCGTGGCAGCGGGTCCGGCGCGCTGGCGGCGCGCGGGTCGGTCATCAGCCGGGCGATGCGGTCGATGGCGGTCTTGCCATGGTCGGGGCGCACGCCGCTGTTCAGCAGGGCCACCCGCTCGCCGCCACGGGCCAGCAGGACGGCGGTGGCCAATGTCAGCAGATCCGCCCGCTCCCGCTTGGTCGGCAGACCGCCGGAGGAGCGGAAATCCATCGAGGCCGAGCGGTCGCGCCACAGCCAGACGCTCTGCGCCGCCTCCCATTCATTCTCGCGGACATAGACCGGCTGGGTCTTGGCCGACTGGCGCCAGTCGATCATCGATGGCGCGTCGCCGGGCTGATAACGGCGGAACTGCCAGAAGGTCTCGCCCAGCCCGACGCGGCGCCGGCCGTGGACGCCCTGGGCGACGGTGGCGGCGACCCGCTCCGCCGCGACCAGGAGCGGCGGCAGGGCGGACGCCAGCTCCTCCGCGCGATGGCGCGCCAACAGGGTGTCCGACGGCTGGTTCATCGGCGGGGAGGCTGGAGTTCGCGGCATTACGGCTCCGATCCGGTGATCACAGCAGAGGCGCGCAAAGGCGGTCGATGACGTCGTCCAGCGTCACCCCGTCGGCCCGCGCGGCGAAATTCAACGCCATGCGGTGCTTGAGGATCGGCTTGGCCAGCGCGACCACGTCGTCCAGCGACGGCGACAGCCGGCCATCCAGCACGGCGCGGGCGCGGGCGGCCAGCATCAGCGCCTGGCTGGCGCGCGGGCCGGGTCCCCAGGCGACATGCTGGCGCACCTCCATCAGCTCCGAGCTTTCCGGACGCCCGCGGCGGACGAGGTCGAGGATGCCGTCGACCACCCCTTCGCCGACCGGCACCCGGCGGACCAGCCGCTGGGCGGCCTGGAGGTCGGCGGCGGACAGCACGGTCACCGCCCGCTCGTCGGTCGAACCGGTGGTGGCGATCATCATCCGCCGTTCCGCCTCGCGATCGGGATAATCGACGTCGACCTGCATCAGGAAGCGGTCGAGCTGGGCTTCCGGCAGCGGATAGGTTCCCTCCTGCTCCAGCGGATTCTGGGTGGCGAGGACATGGAAGGGCTGGGGCAGGGGATGATACTGGCCGGCGACCGACACCCGGTGCTCCTGCATCGCCTGCAACAGGGCCGACTGGGTGCGCGGGCTGGCGCGGTTGATCTCGTCGGCCATCAGCAGCTGGCTGAACACCGGGCCGGGGAGAAAGCGGAAGGAGCGGCGGCCGTTCTCCCCCTCCTCCAGCACCTCGGACCCCAGGATGTCGGCGGGCATCAGGTCGGGCGTGCATTGGATCCGCTTTTCAGCGAGGCCGAGCACGATGCCCAGCGTCTCCACCAGCCGGGTCTTGGCGAGGCCGGGGACACCGATCAGCAGGACATGGCCGCCGGCCAGCAACGTCACCAGCGTGCGGTCGATCACCTCCTGCTGGCCGAAGATCACGCGGCCGATGCGGTCGCGGACCGAGGCGAGGCGGTCGCCCAGCGCCTCGATCTCCTCCATCAGCCGTTGCGGATCCTCCGGTACTGGCGGCTGCCCCCTCAGGATGTCCTGTGCGCTCAAGGTCTGCTGCTCCCCGGTGGTGGCCGGCCGATGAGGGCCGGTCGGTGCTGTGGTCGCGGGCCTCCGCGACAGGATACCCGCGACATCGGACACGGGATCCTCATGGTTGGCCCTGTTCCCGCGCGTTGTCGACACCCATTTTCCGAATCCCGCCGCCTTGCCGGCCGCCGGATGGTTGGGCGCAGGAACCAACAGGGTGGATCTTGCGGCCGAGTGTGGCGAAAATGCGCATGTCAGGGGACGAAACCGGTCCCAACTCCATGAAGGTCGGTGACGTGATGGCGAATGACAAGCGCCCGGATGGGCAAACGGCGTCGAAGGCTGGGGCGGGGGCGGAGCTGCCGGCGGCGCTCGGCCGGATGCCGACGCTGGAGCAGTACGACATCCGCATTGCGCGCGACGGCAGCTGGTTCCACAATGGCGATCCGATCCGCCGGATCGAACTGGCGAAGCTGTTCTCCACCGTCCTGAAGCGCGACGATGACGGCGATTACTGGCTGATCACACCGGTCGAGCGCGGCAAGATCACCGTGGAGGACGCGCCCTTCGTCGCGGTGGAGATGACGGTGGCGGGCAGTGGGGCCGATCAGGTCCTGTCCTTCCGCACCAATCTCGATCATCGGGTGGAGGCCGGCCCCGAACATCCGATCCGCGTCGCCGTGAACCCTGAAACCGGGGAGCCGGCGCCCTACATCGAAATCAGAAGCCGGCTGGAAGCGCGTATCCTGCGTCCCGTGTTCTACGACATGGTGGAGCGGGCGGAAACGCGCCGCACCGAAACCGGCGAGTCCGAGGTGGGTCTATGGAGCAACAAGGTCTTCTTCGCGCTGGGCAGGCTGCCTGGGGAGTGAGCCTGGAGGAGGTGCGCCGGCGCTTCCCGACGCTGGGCGCCGACGCGGCGGTCGAGAACGCGGTGCGGCCCAACAGGCTGGCGCCCAGGCATCCGGCCGAGCTTTCGGGCAAAATCCGCGGCGATCATGACCTGAACCCGGACATGGGGCCGCCGTCGGCCCTGCGCGAGGCGGCGGTGCTGGTGCCGCTGGTCGACCGGCCGGAGGAGCTGACCGTCATCTTCACCCAACGCACCGCGACGCTGAGCGCCCATGCCGGCCAGATCAGCTTCCCCGGCGGCCGGATGGAGCCGGAGGATTCCGGCCCGGAGGAGACCGCGCTCCGCGAGACGGCGGAGGAGATCGGGCTGGAGCGCGGCCGGATCGAGATCGTCGGCCGGCTCGACACCTATGTCACGCGCACCGGCTTCCGGGTGACCCCGGTGGTGGGGGTGGTGACGCCGCCCTTCATCCTGACCCCCGACCCGACCGAGGTGGCGGAGGTGTTCGAGGTGCCGCTGTCCTTCATCCTCGACCCGTCCAACCCGCAGCGCCACAGCCGCGAGTTCCTGGGGAAGCCGCGCTGGTTCTACGCCTTCCCCTATCCGCAGCGCTACATCTGGGGGGCTACCGCCGGCATGCTGGTGAATTTGCGCGACGTGCTGGGCGCCACCGGCGACGGCGAAACAGGGCGGAGTGCGGGGGCGGAGCCGAGTTTGACGGAATGACTTTGATGGAATGGGGGGCGGGAATCGGATAGCGTCGCCCGCCATGACCGTCGCCGCCCGCCTGTCGCCCCAACCCTGGATGACCGCGCCCGAAAGCCGGGCCTTGTTCGATGCGCTGGCGTCGGGCGGCGCCGATGCGCGCTTCGTCGGCGGCTGCGTGCGTGACGCGTGGCTGGGCCGCCCGGTGAAGGACATCGACATCGCCACCCATGCCCCGCCCGAACGGGTGATGGAGCTGCTGGAGGCGGAAGGGATCCGCGTCATCCCGACCGGACTGGCCCATGGCACCGTAACCGCGCTGTGCGGCGGCAAGCCCTATGAGATCACCACGCTCCGCCGCGATGTCGAGAGTTTCGGCCGCCATGCCCGCGTCGAGTTCACCGATGACTGGATCGAGGACGCCGCCCGCCGTGACCTGACGATGAACGCCATGAGCTGCACGCCCGACGGCGACCTGTTCGACCCGTTCGGCGGTCTGGCCGACCTCGCCGCCGGCCGCGTCCGTTTCGTCGGTGAAGCCCGGCGGCGGATCGCGGAGGATGTGCTGCGCCTGCTGCGCTTCTTCCGCTTCCATGCCCATTACGGCCGGGGCGATCCCGATGCCGAGGCGCTGGCCGCCTGCCGCGACTTGGCGCCGCGCCTGCCCACCCTGTCGGGCGAGCGGGTGAGGGGGGAATTGCTCCGCCTGCTGACCGCTCCATGCGCCGCGGCGGTCTGGCGGCTGATGATGGGGCAGGGGATCATGGTCCATCTGTTGCCGGAAGCGATGGACACCGACCGGCTGGAGCGGCTGATCACGGTGGAGCGCGATCTGGGAGAGACGCCCGATCCGATCCGACGGCTGGCCACCACGCTGGACGGCGACCGGCCCGGTGCGCAGAAGGCCGCCGAGGCGTTGCGCCTGTCCAACCATGAGCGTGACCGCCTGCTGGCCCTGGTCGAGCCGCCGGTGGCGCTGGCGCCCTGCGAAGAGCGCAAATCCCTGCGACAGGCGCTCTACCGCGTCGGCGACGCCGGGCTGTATGGCGACCTGCTGCTGATCGCCGCCGCCCGCCATGACGGGCCGCTGGAGCTGATGGCGCTGCGCGGGGCTCTCGCGGTCGCCGGCGATCTGCCGGGGCTGCGGCTGCCCATCGCCGGCCGCGACCTGCTGGAGCTCGATCTGCCGCGCGGCCCGGCGGTCGGCGCGGCGCTGAAACGCGTCGAGGCGTGGTGGATCGCCGAGGATTTCCGGCCGACACGCGACGCCTGCCTGGAGATGGCGCGGGCGGTCGCCGGTCAGGCGTCAGGCCGTTCTGCATAGCGGCGGCATTTAGTCAAGTTATGAACGCAGCATTGCAGCGGCAATTTATCATATTTTCCAAGTGAGAATTTTCGGCGAGTAATTGGCAATTCACTGCTCGCTCTGACTTCCGCAAAAAACACGATTGGCTATAAATAAGTCCGGGTTCACCGATGAAAAGCCCGACATTTCCGCTTTGATAGGAGCTAGACGATGCGCCAAATAATCGCGTTTTTGATCCTGCTTTTGCAGATGATCAACTTATTTATCGACTGACAGAAAATATGACTAATTGATTGCGCCAAGGCACGAAGCCTTGGCGCGACTTTTCTCTAAATAGATTATATCCACTATGAGGGACATAAAACACATAAGTTAGGTTATGGAAATTATTGTCGCCATCGGGTAGGGCGGTTGGCGAATTCGAAAGCAAGAACCGGATAGCCTGGCCATGGCCGCATCCACAAGTCTCGCGCCGTTCATCCCAACCGACAATGACGGAGATTGGCAATGAGACAGCTCGATGGAAAGACCGCGATCATCACCGGCGCCAGTTCCGGGATCGGGTTCGAGGCGGCGCGGCTGTTCGCCGAACATGGCGCGAAACTCGTGCTCGTGGCGCGGCGGCACGACGAGTTGGCGCGCCTGGCCGAGGAGATCAGAGGCCAAGGCGGCGCTGCCGTCGTCGTCGCCGGCAGCGTATCGGATGCGGCGGTCGCCGCCGATGCCGTCCGGGCGGCGGAGCGGCATTTCGGCGGCCTCGACATCGCCTTCAACAATGCCGGCATCACCGGCGCCCAGCGTCCCGTCACCGAAATGACGGCCCGGATGTGGCAGGACGTGATCGGCACCAACCTGACCAGCGCCTTCCATGCCGCCAAGCACCAGATTCCGGCGATGCTGGCCCGTGGCGGCGGATCGCTGATCTTCACCTCGAGCTTTGTCGGCCACACCGTCGGCTTTCCCGGAATGGCGGCCTATGCCGCCAGCAAGGCCGGGCTCATCGGTCTTGTGAAGGTGATCGCGGCGGAATACGGCCCGCAGGGCATCCGGGCCAACGCCCTGCTGCCGGGCGGCACCGACACGCCGATGGGGCGTGCCGTGTCGAACACGCCGGAATCCCTGGCCTTCGTCCAGGGGCTCCACGCGTTGAAACGCCTCGCCACCCCGCGGGAGATCGCGCAATCGGCGCTTTATCTGGCGTCCGACGCGTCCAGCTTCACCACCGGAACCGCGCTGCTGGCCGATGGCGGCGTGTCGATCACCAGGACATAAGGCGAATTGAAGGGAGTAGCAGGGACCGCCCGCTACCGGCAGGCGGTCCAATTTCCCCTCATCCGCTCTTCCCTTGTCACGCCGCTTGGGGCCGCAGCGGCTGGACCACGTCGCCCTTGAGGTTCATCGCCTTGGCGAGCGCGTCGATTCGACGCTGGACCGCTTCGCCGGCCGGGACGCTGCCGTCGTCGGGCAGGGTCAGCACGATGCGGCCGTCGACGACCTTCAGGCTGGTCCGCTCCAGCAGCACCGTGGCACCGCCGGACAGCGTATGGGCAAGGCGGAGAGCCAAGCCCAACACCAGCGCCTTCATCCCCTGCCCTTCGGTCACCAGCGACCGGATCTCCGTGGTCAAGGGCACGTCGATGGTCCCGGCATAGCGGGCATGGGCGGTGAGCGCCAGGAAGGCGCGCTCGTCATGGTCCAACGCCGGGAACGGATAGCGCAGGACGCGCTGGAAGGCATGCTCGGCGCGATAGTCGGGATGGTCGGCCCAGCCGACATCGCTCAGCAGGCAGGCGGCATGGCGCAGGCGGATGGCGTTGTCGTCCTCGCCCGCGAACAGCCCGGCGGTCCAGGACATCAACAGCGCCGGGTCGCCCATCCTGACGAAATGGCTGGCCCAGTCGGCGGCCGAGGCGATCAGCGGATCGGCGCGCCGACCCTCCGGCGACAGCAGCGAATAGAGATGGCCCTCGCGCAGCCCATAGGCGGAGAAGACCAGTTTCGACGGCTGGGCGACCCGAAGCAGCCGTTCCAGCACCAGCCCGGCGAAGGGCAGCGTGTCGAGCCGGCGGCGCGACCCCGCCATCTTCTCCAGCGACGACCGGCCCTGGCGGCTGATCAGGCCGGAGAACTCCCGCGCGTCGGCGGTCGGGATCATGTAATGGTGGATGATGTGCAGCGGGTGGCCGGACTGCTCCATATGCAGCTTGGCGATGGCGCGCCAGCTTCCGCCGACCGGGTAGAAGGGCCGCCCCTTCATCTCCGCCAGCCAGGGCAGCGCTTCGAGATGCTGGTCGATCAGCTTGATCGGCCCGCCCTTGGCCGAGCCGACCTCCATCAGCCGCAGCGGGCCGAGCGGCATCGTCACCTGTTTGCCGATCACCCCGCGGTCGAGCGTCACCAGCTCCAGGCTGCCGCCGCCGAGATCGCCGACCAGCCCGTCGGCGCCGGGGGTGCCGGACAGCACGCCCATCGCCGACAGCCGCGCCTCCTCCTCGCCGCTGATGACGCGGACGGTCAGGCCGGCACGGCGGCGGATCGCCTCGACGAAGGCGCCGCCGTCGCGGGCATCGCGGACGGCGGCGGTGGCGATCACGTCGAGCCGGCCGACGCGCATGCCCTGCGCCAGCGTGGCGAAGCGTTCCAGCGCCACCAGCCCCTGGGCGACGCCGTCGGGGTTCAGTTGGCCGGCCTTCTCCACGCCACGGCCCAGGCCGCACAGCACCTTCTCGTTGAACAGGGCGAGCGGCGACCGGGTCAACCCATCATAGACGACCAGACGGATTGAATTCGACCCGATGTCGATCACGCCGACGCGCTCGGCGGGGCTCCCCGATGTGGAACGATCGCCAAGACCCGCGGCGGCGCGACTTTCGTTACTCATACTCATCGACTCCCGTCACCCGTCCTCAAGACACCGTGTGCAGCATCAGCCGCGGCGGTGTGCGCTTGTTGCTGAGCGCGCTGCCACGGCCGGACAGGCTGGGGTTGGTCATGAAGTAGTTATGGGCGCTGAAGGCGTCCGGGCCAGCCTGGACGCGATGGTACACGCCATCGGGGCCGAGCTTCCAGGTGCTTGCGTCGTCCTTCATGTTGGCGACCATGATCTGGTCGAGCACCTGTTCATGGACCGTCGGATTCTCGATGGGAACCAGCGTTTCGATGCGGCGATCCAGGTTGCGGGTCATCCAGTCGGCCGAGGAGATGAAGATCTTGGCCTGGGTGCTCGGCAGGCCATGGCCGTTGCCGAAGCAGATGACGCGGCCGTGTTCCAGGAAGCGGCCGACGATGCTGCGCACCCGGATATTCTCCGACAACCCCTTGACCCCGGGCCGCAGGCAGCAGATGCCGCGGATGATCATGTCGATCTGAACGCCGGCCTGCGACGCCTTGTACAGCTTGTCGATGATCACCGGATCGACCAGCGAGTTCAGCTTCACCCAGATCGCCGCCGGACGGCCGGCGGCGGCATGGGCGATCTCCGCCTCGATCAGGTCGGACAGGCGCTGGCGCAGCGTGATCGGCGCGATGGCGATCTTCTCCAGCACCTTCGGCGTGGCGTAGCCGGTCATGAAGTTGAACATCACGGCGGCGTCGTGGCACAGCGCCGGGTCGCAGGTGAAGAAGGACAGGTCGGTGTAGATCTTGGCGGTGATCGGGTGATAGTTGCCCGTCCCGAAATGGACGTAGCTGCGCAGCGCCTTCTTCTCGCGCCGCACCACCAGCGACACCTTGGCGTGGGTCTTCAGATCGACGAAGCCGTAGACCACCTGGGCGCCGGCGCGTTCCAGGTCGCGGGCCCAGCGGATGTTCGCCTCCTCGTCGAAGCGCGCCTTCAGCTCGACCAGCGCCGTCACCGACTTGCCGGCCTCCGCCGCCTCGATCAGGGCGGCGACGATCGGGCTGTCCTTGCTGGTGCGGTAGAGCGTCTGCTTGATGGCGACGACCTGCGGGTCGCGGGCCGCCTGACGGATGAACTGCACCACCACGTCGAAGGATTCGTAGGGGTGGTGGACGACGATGTCCTTGTGGCGGATCGCCGCGAAGCAGTCGCCGCCGAAATCGCGGATCCGCTCCGGGAAGCGGGCGTTGAAGGGGCGGAAGACCAGATCGGGACGCTCGTCGACGATCAGCTGCTTGGTGTCGGTCAGGCCGATCAGCCCGTCGAGGACGAAGACGTCGTCCGACGCCACGTTCAGCTCATGGCGCAGGAATTCGCGCAGGTCGGTCGCCATCCCGGTGTCGGTGGCGAGCCGGATGACGCTGCCGCGGCGCCGCCGCTTCAGGGCGCTTTCGAAGGTGCGGACGAGGTCTTCCGCCTCTTCCTCGATTTCGATCTCGCTGTCGCGCAGCACGCGGAAGACGCCATGCGCCTTGACCTGGAACGGAGGGAACAGGCGGTCGATGAACTGCATCACCGCCTTTTCCAGTTGGATGAAGCGGATGTCCGAGCCGGGCAGGCGCAGGAACCGCTCCAATTGCGAGGGCAGCGGCACCAGCGCGTCGATGTGCCGGCCCTTGACCGGATCGTGCAGCTGAAGCGCCACGGAGAAGCCCAGATTGGGCAGGAACGGGAAGGGGTGGGCGGGATCGACGGCGATCGGCGTCAGGATCGGGAAGATGTCGTCGAGGAACTTGGCTTCCAGCCAGTCCATCTCGCCATCGCTGAGGTCGGCGGGCTCGACCACCGAGATGCCGGCCTCGTGCAGTTCGCCCTTCAGCGAGCGCCACATCGCCTGCTGGCTGTCCATCAGCGCGGCGATGCGCTGCTTGACCGCCGCCAGCTGCTGGGCCGGCGTCAGGTTTTCCGGACTCGGCGCCTTGACCCCGGCGGCCACCTGCCCTTTCAGGCCGGCGACGCGGACCATGTAAAATTCATCGAGGTTGCTGGCGGAGATCGACAGGAAGCGCAGCCGCTCCAACAGGGGATGGTGCGGATTGGCCGCCTCGTCCAGGACGCGCTGGTTGAAGGCCAGCCAGGACAGCTCCCGATTGATGAAGCGTTCCGGAGCGCTTGGCTCGATACAGACCGAATCGAGATCCTGGAGATTCGTCACGTCAACCTCTGAAAGCTTGGAACCCTGCCCGCCTGCCCGCGCTTGGGCGGCACCGACGTTCAGTATATGGTGGGCGTACAGGTTATCCCATCTGCGTTACGATTTCAGGACTCCCTTTGGCCGAAAGCCGTTCCGTCGGCCAGCCCCACCCGTTCCCGCCCCTCCCCCCTCCTTGATTCGGCCGAATCCCGCCATGAAGACGCTGTTCCTGCTGCGCCACGCCAAGTCCTCCTGGGACGATCCGTCGCTGGCCGACCATGACCGTCCGCTGAATGCCCGCGGGGAGAAGGCGGCCACGCTGGTCGGCGCCTATCTGGGCCGGCATCACGCCCATATCGACCTCGTCCTGTGTTCCACCGCCTTGCGGGCGGTGGAGACCCGCAAGCGGGTGATGACGGCCATCGGCACGCCCTACCCGCCGGTCGAACATGAGCGCGGCCTTTATCTGTGCGGCGCCCGCACGCTGCTGGGGCGGTTGCGCGACGCGCCGGATTCGGCGACCGGGCTGATGCTGGTGGCGCACAACCCGGACCTGCATGAGCTGGCCAACGCCCTGACCGGCAGCGGCGACCAGGGCCTGCGCCACGCGCTGGCCGACAAATTCCCGACCGGCGCCTGCGCCGTGATGGTCTTCGAAACCCTGCATTGGGCCGAGCTGGAGCTGGGCGCCGGGCGGCTGGCGGATTTTGTGCAGCCGCGCAATCTCTCTTAACCTCCGGCGGCGGTTGGGGTATCCACGGATCGACCTGATTCATTCCAGGCCGTTCCGGCCGGATTCGGGAGGATGCCGACCCTTGACCCCCGTCAGCCCCACGGCGCCCCCAGCGGCGACACCGTCCGCCAGCCCGTCTTCCGGCCTCGACGCGCAGCAATCCTCCCCCTCCGCCTTCCGCGAGGTCGAGCTGAAGCTGCACGCGGCTCCGGCGGATCTGGCGCGGGTCGCATCGCTGCCGGGTCTGCTGGCGCTGGCCGATGGTCCACCGGTGACGCAAAGGCTGCGCACCGCCTATTTCGACACGCCCGACCTGAAGCTGGCCGCCAACGGGGTGGCGCTGCGCGTGCGGCGGGAGGGCGACCGCTTCGTCCAGACCTTGAAGACCGTCAACAGCGCCAGCCCCGGCGACTCCGCCGCCGTCGCGGTGCGGCGGGAATGGGACTGGGCCGTCGCGGGGGAGGCGGTGGATGTCGGCGTGCTGGGCGACGCCAGCGTCGCCGGGCTGGTCCCGGCGGCGGCGCTCGACGCGCTGGACTGCCTGTTCGTCACCGATTTCCGCCGCACCACCCTGATGCTGCGTCCCGACCCGCTGACCGCGGTCGAGCTGGCGGTTGACGACGGCGGCAGCTATGCCGGCGGCAGGTCCCTGCCGATCAGCGAGGTGGAGCTGGAACTGAAGGCCGGGAAGGTCGCCAGCCTGTTCGATCTGGCGCTGACCCTGCAAGCGGCCATCCCCATGCGCATCGGAACCGAGAGCAAGGCGGAGGCCGGGCTGCGGCTGGTCACCGGCAAGGCGCCGGGTCCGGTCGAGGCCGAGCCGCTCGGCCTGTCGCCGCTGACCACGGCGGCGGAGGCCTACCGCCACATCCTGCGCCAGGCATTGCGCCATTTCCTCGCCAACGAGGCCTGCGCGCTGGCCGGACGCGATGTCGAGGGGTTGCACCGCATGCGCGTCGCGCTGCGCCGGCTGCGCACCGCGCATCGTCTGTTCGCGCCGCTGATCGCGGCACCCGAGGCCGACCGGCTGGTCGAGGAGAGCCGAGCGCTCGCCAAGCATCTCGGCCCGGCCCGCGGCTGGGACGTGCTGATGTCCGGCGTCATCGATCCGCTTCTCGCCGAGTCCGCCGCGACCTCTTCCGGCGCGGCGGCCGCCATCGACCGCGTGGCTTTGGAGCGGCTGGCCACCCTCGCCCGGACGGCGGGAGCCGGGCCGGCGCGGGAGGCGGTGGCGGCGATCCTGGCGCCCGGCTGCACCAGTATGATCCTGGCGCTGGCCGCGTGGCTGGAGCATGGCCGCTGGATGTCGGAGGCGGAGGGGGACCGGCGCACCGCGCTGTCGGCCCCGGTGACGAGCGTCGCCGGCGGCTGGCTGTCCGAACGGCTGGCGAAGCTCGGCAAGCCGGTGAAGGCGCCGGAGGACGCCAAGGGCCGCGACAAGCTGCGCCGCCGGCTGCGCATGCTGCGTTACACCGCCGATTTCTTCCGCGGGCTTTATCCGGAGGCCGCCACCCTGCCCTTCTTCGCCGCGCTGGAGCCGCTGCAAGCGGCACTCGACGCCGATCAGGACGCCGTCACCAGCGCCCGCATGCTCGGCGCTTTGGGCGGAGCCGATCCGAAGACCGTCGCCGCCGCCGCCGCCTGGATCGACCGCCAGTCCGACAAGCGGCGCAAGGCGCTGCCGGAGCTGTTGAAGCGCTTCCGCGCGGTTCCACCCTTCTGGGCATGACCGGCCAGCACCGGGTGGCGCTGGCAACGGAAGCGGACAGCCATATATCGTCTGCCGGCCGCCGGCTCCGCTGGCGATTATTCATCCTGCGTCGCGGCGCCTTGCCGCTTTTCATCCGGATCGGCTTCGGGTAAAAGAACACACCATGAACAAATTCATCAGCGTCCGCGGCGCGCGGGAACACAATCTAAAGAACGTCGACGTGGATCTGCCGCGCGACGAGCTGATCGTCATCACCGGCCTGTCGGGATCGGGCAAGTCGTCGCTGGCCTTCGACACCATCTACGCCGAGGGGCAGCGCCGCTATGTCGAGAGCCTGTCGGCCTATGCGCGCCAGTTCCTGGAACTGATGCAGAAGCCGGACGTCGATTCGATCGAGGGGCTGTCGCCGGCCATCTCCATCGAACAGAAGACGACCTCGAAGAACCCGCGCTCCACCGTCGGCACGGTGACGGAGATCTACGACTACATGCGCCTGTTGTGGGCGCGGGTCGGCATCCCCTATTCGCCGGCCACCGGCCTGCCGATCGAAAGCCAGACGGTCAGCCAAATGGTCGACCGGATCATGGCGATGCCGGAGGGCACGCGCCTGCTGCTGCTGGCGCCCTTCGTCCGCGGCCGCAAGGGCGAGTACAAGAAGGAAATCCAGGACCTGCGCAAGCGCGGTTTCCAGCGCGTGCGGGTCGATGGAACCATGTACGAGATCGACGAGGTGCCGGCGCTCAACAAGAAGCTGAAGCACGATATCGAGGTGGTGGTTGACCGCATCGTCGTGCGCGAGGGGTTGGGCAACCGTCTGGCCGATTCTCTGGAGACGGCGCTGGGGCTGGCCGACGGCATCGTCTGGGTCGAGAATGCCGAGACCAACGAGCAGACCGTCTTCTCGCAGAAATTCGCCTGCCCGGTCAGCGGTTTCACCATTCCGGAGATCGAACCGCGGCTGTTCTCCTTCAACAACCCGTTCGGCGCCTGCCCGGCCTGCGACGGGCTGGGCAGCAAGATCTATTTCGACCCGATGCTGGTGGTCCCGGACGAGCGTCTGCCGCTGTCCAAGGGCGCCATCGCGCCGTGGGCGGCATCGACCTCCAAATATTACGACCAGACGCTGGAGAGCATCTGTGACCATTTCGGCGTGGCGATGACCACGCCCTGGCAGGATCTGCCGGATCAGGTGCGCCAGACCATCCTGTATGGCTCGGGCGGCTCGGCGATCACCATGACCTATGACGACGGGCTGCGGCGCTACCAGACCAGCAAGCCGTTCGAGGGCATCGTCAACAATCTGGAACGGCGCTTCCGCGAGACCGATAGCGCCTGGACCCGCGACGAGCTGTCGAAATTCCAGTCCTCCCAGCCCTGCGAGGTCTGCAAGGGGGCGCGGCTGAAGCCGGAAGCCCTGGCGGTCAAGATCCGCGGCCGCAACATCTCCGAGGCGGCGGAACTGTCGATCGCCGGCGCCGGCGCCTGGTTCAGCGAGCTGAACGAGCATCTGCGTCCGAAGGACCGCGAGATCGCCTATCGCATCCTGAAGGAGATCAACGAGCGCCTCGGCTTCCTCAACGCCGTCGGTCTTGAGTATCTGACGCTCAGCCGCGGGTCGGGCACCCTGTCCGGCGGCGAGAGCCAACGGATCCGGCTGGCCTCGCAGATCGGTTCCGGCCTGACCGGTGTTCTCTATGTGCTGGACGAGCCGTCCATCGGCCTGCACCAGCGCGACAATGACCGGCTGCTGGAAACGCTGAAGCGCCTGCGCGACATCGGCAATACCGTCGTCGTCGTCGAGCATGACGAGGACGCCATCCGCAGTGCCGACTATCTGGTCGACATGGGCCCCGGCGCCGGCCAGCATGGCGGCACCGTCATCGCCCAGGGCAGGCCGGAGGAGGTCCAGAAGAATCCCGACAGCATCACCGCCCAATATCTGAACGGCACCCGCTTCGTGCCCGTCCCCGACACCCGCCGGCCCGGCCATCCCGGCCAGTTCCTCGAGGTCCAGGGCGCCCGCGCCAACAATCTGCGCAACGTCTCGGCCAGGATCCCGCTCGGCACCTTCACCTGCGTCACCGGCGTATCGGGCGGCGGCAAGTCGACGCTGATCATCGAGACGCTGTACAAGGCGGTGGCGCGCAAGCTGATGGGTGCCCGCGAGCATCCGGCCGAGCATGACGCGGTGCTGGGGCTGGAGCATCTCGACAAGGTGATCGACATCGACCAATCGCCGATCGGCCGCACCCCGCGCTCGAATCCGGCGACCTACACCGGCGCCTTCACCCCGATGCGCGACTGGTTCGCCGGCCTGCCGGAAGCCAAGGCGCGCGGCTATGGTCCCGGTCGATTCTCCTTCAACGTCAAAGGCGGGCGTTGCGAGGCCTGTCAGGGCGACGGCGTCATCAAGATCGAGATGCACTTCCTGCCCGACGTCTATGTCACCTGCGACGTCTGCCACGGCAAGCGCTACAACCGCGAGACGCTGGAGGTCACCTACCGCGACAAGACCATCGCCGACGTGCTCGACATGACGGTCGAGGAGGGCAAGGAGTTCTTCAAGGCGGTTCCCGGCATCCGCGACAAGCTGGACACGCTGGAGCGGGTCGGCCTCGGCTACATCCACATCGGGCAGGCGGCGACCACGCTTTCGGGCGGAGAGGCGCAGCGCGTCAAGCTGTCCAAGGAGCTGAGCCGGCGCGCCACCGGGCGGACGCTCTATATCCTGGACGAGCCGACGACCGGCCTGCATTTCGCCGATGTCGAGAAGCTGCTGGAGGTGCTGCATGCGCTGGTCGACCAGGGCAACACGGTGCTGGTGATCGAACACAATCTGGAGGTCATCAAGACCGCCGACTGGATCATCGATCTCGGGCCGGAGGGCGGCACCGGCGGCGGCGAGATCGTCGCCGAAGGCACGCCGGAGGAGGTCGCGACGGTGGAGCGCAGCTATACCGGCCGCTATCTCGCGCCCTACCTGAAGGCGAAGCCCGCCGCGCGGAAGTCGGCCCCCCGAAAGAGGGCGTGAACAAACACCGGCCGCGCCATGTTCCCCTTGCGAAGTTTCTCAACCGCGAGGGGGATGAACGACATGAGCAAGACGCTTCTGACCGGCGTCGGGGCCGCCTTGGGTGCGGCCCTGCTGCTGGCCGCCTGCGGCTCCGACAAATCCACCACCAGCACGACGACGACGACCACCACCACTCCGGGCTACGGCTCGGGCGCCACGCCTTCCGCACCGGCCGGTTCCACCACCATCGAGCGCAGCACGACGACCAAAAGCGAGTGAGCGCTCGCTCGTTCTCGCTCTACCCTTCTCCTGAGCCCCCGCTTCAAGGCCGCGTCCTGTTCGGCGGCCTTGAAGCGGATTGCACAAGCCGAGGGAGCCTTCTTGCGCCCCTGAAATACCGACGGCTTGTCAGAACGGGATTTCGTCGTCGAGATCCTCGTGACGGGGCGGAGCGCCACCGCCGCCGCGGTTGCCACCAGACGAGCCGCCACCGTAGTTGCCGCCACCGCCATAGTTGCCACCGCTGCCACCGCCGCCGCCACGGGATTCGTAGCCGCCACCGCCGCCGCCATAGCTTCCGCCGCCGCCCTCTTCCCGGGCACCGCCGGTGAAGTCGATTTCAGCCACCCGCACCGACAGGCCGGCGCCACGGGTGCCGTCCCGCTTTTCATACTCGCGCAGGGTCACTTCACCCGACACGACGACGCTCTTGCCCTTGGTCAGGTGCGGCGCGAGCGACTCGGCCCGGCGGCCCCAGATCGAGCAATCGACCCACTGGGTCGTCTTGCGATCGCCGAAGCCGACATCGTTGGCGACGCGGAAACCAAGCACCTTCTCGCCGCTCTGGGTCGTGCGCAATTCGCCGTCCGCGCCCAGGCGTCCCGTAAACGTCCAAACATTCATCGCTCTTTACTCCTAAGCGCGAGTGTCCCAGCATCCTTGCCGACCCGTCAGGATGCCCGGCGGAGGCATCCAGATGCCGAGGGTTCCCATTCGCAGGGCCGGCTGTTCAAGGGCGACCGTCCCCCCGGTCCCGCGCAACGAAGCACGGGGGACCGACGCCGGTCAACCGCCGTCGGATATCCTCCGGCGATGCCGGGACAGGCGCACTCGCCCCACCGCCCCGGACCGGAACACTCCATGAACAAATATAGCAGCAAAGCGAGTCGGGGAAAACCGATTCCTTCGATGCGACGGAGTTGGGGGGTGTCGCGGGAATGGGGCGACGACCTTTCCCTTCCGGATGGCGGTCAGCGCAGGCGGCGTGCCGCGAGATCCAGGGCGACCTTCAGTTGGGTGCGCGAAAACGGCCTGTGCACCACGCCCAGCGGATAGGTCTCGGTGATGCGGGCCATGGTGGCGTGGTCGCAGTTGCCGGACAGGAAGATGGAGCGCAAGCCATGGTCCGAGTTCAGCCGCCGGGCCAAGGCGATGCCATCGCCCCCGCCGAAGCGCACGTCGGTCAGCGCCAGGTCCGGACGTTCCCGCAAGGCGAGATAGCCCGCATCCGCTTCGGTGCGGGCGATGCCGCACAGGGTATGGCCCAGATCCGCCACCAGGGCCGACAGCAGATCGGCGATGGTCTGGTCATGCTCGACCACGATCACCCGCAATGGCTGGTCGGCCGAACGGACGCGCTGGAGCAAATACGGCTTGGCATGGGAGTCGATCCTGAGCATGCGACCGACCTCGGGCTTTTTCCGGTTGAGCGCGGCAAGTAACAAATTTTCGCAAATTTATCACTACTGCTACGCTCTTTGTATTAGGACCCACCCGAATGCGCAAGATCGATCGTTCAGAATCTGACCTTTTGTGACAAGTGTGTCCCGGTGACAACGCTCGTATCGCCCCGAAGCACCCCCTGTCGCAACGGTCCCGGCGATGTTCAGCGTCCGGCCGGACCAAGCCAATCGATACCGCTTGGAGAACGCGCCCCCCCGGTTCCGTTCGCCCGGGCTGTCGCGGCTCTCGATGGCGGCGGCACGGGCGCCGGTTCGCTGGCGAGCCAGGACGCGTGCCCTTCGGACCTGTGGTCGGTCACCCGGATGGATGGCGGCGCGGATGGTGGAGCGGCCAGCGGCGAGGCGGGAACAACGGGAGCCGCCAAGGCGGCTTGCCGCGGGCGAGCGGGTGGTTCAGCCGGGCGCGATGAAGCGGGCTCCAGCGCCGGCGCGCCGCCATCCATACCGCCGTCAGCGCCCGCATCCTCGTCGTCCTCATCCTCCTGGTCGTTCCAACGCTCGTTCCAGGCCGGTGAGGCGGGTTGCCGCAAGCGCGGCGCATCGGCGGCGCCCAACCAGGAGGGGCGCTCGTCGTCGGGCAAGGGACCGGTCCGGGTGCTGAGATGCCGGGCCTGCTCGCGAATTTCCAGCAGGGTGGTGACCGCCAGTTGCAGCAGCGGGGCGAGAATCATGGGATCGGCCATTTCCTCGGCGCTCAACGCGGCGAAGCGGTCGCGTACGGTCTCCACCGCCTGTTCCACGCCGTCGCGCAGGATGCCGGCCTCATGCGACAGCCGTTCCAGATCCTCTCGCAGGGCGGAGATTTCGCACGCCTGCCTCAATTCGTGAAAGCCGATGCCGCCACCCCCGGCAGCCGATGCCTTCGCGGACCTCCGGTCCCGTGACGAACCAAAATCGTGAGGCATCCTGCCTTAACCCCGATTCCAAGCCCAGCCCGATCAACAAGCTCAAAACGGCAACCCCCGCAACCACCCCGCGGTTCCAAAACCCCATGTCACGGCGCCTTGCGGAGCGTCGGCGAAGTTGCCCGACATCGTGACTAGCCCCTTGACCGGGCTGGGATGTTTAGCGTCGTTTATGTCGTTTGGAAACCGTTTGCGCGTAATGGCCGCTTGTACTATTTTTTCGGCTCGAGGGGAATGGATTCCTTGTGATCCAACATCCGGACGCCGCCCCGCCGTTCTTTCATCTTGCCGGAATCCCATACGGTGTCGATCGACCGCTCGGAACTTGAACGGCTCCTTGCCGATCGCCCGGCTGGCAGCCGCAGCGCCATGCAGGCGGTTCGCGAGAGCTACGCAGACATCGGACTGATGCGCGAGCGCGGCCTGTCCTGGGCCGAAATCTCCGATCTGCTGGCGAAGCTGGGGGTAACCGCCCGCGACAACCAGCCGATCTCGCCCGTCACCCTGCGATCCGCCTTCTTCCTGGTCGGGAGCGAGGGCCGGGGGGGCACCATCGGCGGCGACCATGCCGCCGCTTCCGCCCCCACCCCCACCCCTGTCGAAACCTTGGCCGCCGTGCATGAAGCGGCCTTGTCGTCGGGTATGAAGGACGAGACGCCGACGTCGGATGGGCAGGACGTCGCCGACCCCGGCACACCGCCCGCCACCGATGGACAGGATGCCGGGCCGGAACCGGCAACGGACGGGATTGGTGAGACCGTGGCGGAGGAAGCGCCCGTCTCCGACGCCGCACCCGTTCCACAGCCGGTCGAAGCCGAACCCGAGCTTGGCCCCTCCGTCTCAAACCTGCTGGCTCCGGCGACCGCGGCGGCGGCCGAGGATGAGCCGGACGCCACGGGGACAGAGGGGGAGACGGACACCGAGCCGACGGCCGATTCCGGGGCCAGTTCAAGGACCGAATCCGGGCCCGGCAGCGAAACCGTCATTCCCACCTCCGACATCACCGGCCCGGCCCCTCGGCCGGCCTCCCCCCATACGCCCGCGACGGCCATGCCGGATACCGGACCTTCGGTGTCTCCGTCGCCGTTCTCCCCAATGACTCAAGACGACTCAACAAACGCACACTGGAAAGGCGATCGCATGCTGGGCACGATCTTCGTCCTCAATGACCGTGGCGGCGTCGGCAAGACGCTGCTGTCCCATCACCTGATGGCGACCGCCATGCTGGAAGGCCTGCAACTGAAGGTCGTCGAGTACGAGGTGAACGAGCGTCTCGCCCGTCTGTTCGGCCCGGACATGGTCGAACACCGCCGCATCACCCAGGATTTCATGAACCTGATGGGGTCGGGCGACGGCTTCTACGAGTTCTGGGATCTGATCGGGCCGGAGCTGCAACGCGGCGGCCGGCTGTATGATTTCGGCGGCAACATCTCCCAGTGGTTCTTCAACTGGGCCGAGGTGTCGGGCTTCGACTATTATGTCGGCGACGGCGAGCGGCTGACCTTCATGGTTCCGGTGACCGTCGACCTCGCCTCGCTCTCCACCGGCATGACGACGCTGGAACGCGTGGCGACCATCGCCCCGAAGGCCAAGCGCGTCCTGGTGGAGAATGGCTTCTCCGGTCCCTTCTCCCAGCTGGAGGACAGCCAGTACGCCCGCCGCAAGGCCGAGATGGTCGAGCGCGAAGGCTTGCAGGTCATCTCCATGCCGCCCTGCACCGCTCCAGCCTGGGCGCGTCTGACCGGCCATCGTCTCGATCAGGTGGCGACCATGACCCGCGAGGATCTGGTCAAGCTTGGCATGACCCCGCCGGTCGCCTCGCGTTCGCTGATCATCATCCATGAATGGCTGCGCAACATGCGTCAGGCGCTGTCGCCTTACCTGCACGACGCCTTCCGCCAGACCCCGGCCGCCGCCAAGACGCGCTGAGGATCCGCCGGCCGCTCAAGGCTGGCCGCTCAAGGCTTGTTCCCAATGGCCCTTCTCCCCTTCGGGGGAGGAGGGTTTTTCATGACTACAGCGTCGTGCGTTTAATATGAAACGCACGACGCTGTAGTTCTCCGTATGGCGATCGGATTCACGCTTCACATCGATTCCGATTTTACGCGATCCGATCTAGGCCGCGCTGCGCGCCGAACTGGCGCTATAGAGGTCCTCCTTGACCGCCGCCACCGACTTCACCTGATAACCCGGCCGCGCGCTGAAGCGGCGGCTGGCCCGTTCGGCGGCCTCGCGTTCCGACTCGGCCCAGACCAGATAATCGCGCCCGCGGGCCCATTCGACGGCCAGCGGATGGGCGGCGTCGATCTCGCCGATCTGCTGGTTCACCACGGTCACCAGCCATTCCTTGTCGCCGGGATTGCGCCTGTCGGTCAGGATCAGGATCTGCGGGCGCCGTTTCGATTGCGCGGCGGTCAGGCGCTGCTGGACCTCGACCTGCTTCTTGCGCAGTTCCACGATCTCGTTGGTCAGCGCCTCGATCTCGGCATGAAGCCCCTCCTCCTCCCGATGGAGGCGGTGGATGGTATTGTCCAGCTTGTCCTGGGAGTTGCGGACGCCCCGCACCCGCTGGCGTGTCAGCGACACCCGCTGCTCGACGGTCATCAGCACATTGCACAGCCAAGCGCCGATGGCGACGATGGCCAGGACGATGATGAAGTTGATCATCATGGGATGGCCCCCGTCCTGGCCCCCGTCCTGGCCCGCGCGGTGGCGGGTGGCGTGGGAGCGCCCTTGCCGCCGCCACGCGCATCGCCGCGCATGAAGGTCTTCTGGAAGCCCAGCTTGAAGGGAAAGGCGACGTCGCACATCTGCTTGGCCTCATCGAAACTCGAGGCCCAGATCTCGGCGACATTGGTGCAGCGCCAGATCGGATTCACCTGGGTCCGCTCACCGGACGCCCGCGCGGCGGACGACGCCTTCTCCTGGGTCACGGTGGCGGCGAACCTCATCAGGCCCGCCTGCGGGTCGCCAACCTCGTGAACGAACACCGGCGGCTGTTCGGCAAGATCACGGATTTGCTTCTCAACCTTGCGGATGTCGCTCTCCAGCCGGTTGCGATCATTGGACTGGCTGTTGCGGCGCTGAACAAGCTGGTTGACCCGGTTTTGCAGATCCTGCGCCTCGGCATGCAGCACATAGACGCGGTTTTCGATCTGATCCAGCCCGCTGCTCTTTTCCACGATGTTCGGCAGGAAATCCTTCAGCATCATGGCGACCGGAATGGCGGCCAGCATGATGATGACGACGGCGATCAGGAACAGCGTCGTATTCGACATCCGCCCGCCCATTCTCCCGCCAAGCCCGCTTCATCCGACCCGCCGAAGGAAACGGAAGTGGCACCCCTCTCGACGATCGAGAATCAACAAACAATCCGACTCCGTCAACAAATCGTCATAGTCCCGTCCGCAATTCATTGGAGCTCCGGTCCGGTCGCGGCCGGGCACCGTTCAGGATAGCGCCATCTCCGCCACCCGCCTCACCGCATCGCGCACCGGTCCGGGGCGCCGCTCGTCGCCCAGGGTGGTGAACCAATGGTCCGGCGGGTTGCGGCCGGCGGCGCGGTTCCAGGTCAGGGCGCGCAGCACCGCCTCGGCCTCCGCCGTCGGCGTCACGGCGGGATCGATACCGTTCATCACCGCCCAGATCCCGGCCCAACAGCGTCCAACCGACCAGGGGTTGTAACCACCACCGCCCACCACCAGAACACGTGGCGCCAGCGGCAGCAACGCCGTCACCGCATCCCACAATGCCCGGTTGGACAGTTCTAGCCGGCTGAGCGGATCCTCGGCCAGAGCATCGGCTCCGGTCTGGATCACCATCGCCTGGGGACGGAAGGAGCGGGCCAGCGGCAGGATCGCCGCCGCCATCACATGCTCCATCTCGCTGTCGTTGAAGCCGGGCGGCACCGGCAGGTTGCGGGCCATGCCGCCGGCGCGATCCTCCGCCTTGCCGGTGTAGGGCCAGCGGCCATCCTCATGGACCGAGACGGTCAGCACCCGGTCATCGTCGGCGAAGGCCAACTCCACCCCGTCGCCGTGGTGGGCGTCGAGATCGACATAGAGCACCCGCTCCAGCCCATGGTCCAACAGTTCCAGGATGCCCAGAACCGGCGCGTTGAAATAGCAGAAACCGCTGGCCCGGTCGCGCCGCGCATGATGGGTGCCGGCCGCCGGGGCATAGACCAGCCCGGCCGGCCGGTCGCCCAGGATGCGCGCCGCCTGCAAGGCCGATCCGCTGCTGTGCGCCGGCCGCCGGTACATCTCGGCGAAGATGGGATTCTCCAGCTTTCCCAGATTGTGGCGGGCGGCGGTCGCCTCGTCCACCCGCTGGTCCGCCTCCGCCCGCTTCAGCGCGGCGATGTAGTCGGTGGTGTGGAAGCGCGCCAACTCCTGTTCGCTCGCGACATGGGTGTCGAGATAGATCTCGTCCGGCAGCCAGCCCATCGCGCGGCTGAGGTCGATGGCGGTCGAGACACGCGGAATCGCCAGCGGGTGTTTCGGCCCATAGGTCGAGCCGCGATAGATCTCGCCACCGATGAACAGCGGGGTGCGGAGAGGCGTGGTCAGGGTCTGGACTCCCTCGTTCGCGCCAGAAACTAGGTGCCGCCGCGTGGCGGTCAAGCGCCTTCCCCGGAGGCCCGCTTCCGCGCTTCGGAAGTCCGGTCCCGCAATGCTTGCGGTCGCGGATCGTCCGCGCCTATAGTCGCCGCCTTCACTGGGGGGAGCCGATGGGCGGCTGAGAGGTCCCGTTGCGGGACGACCCCTGGAACCTGATCCGGTTCATGCCGGCGTAGGGATCAGTGATGCGGACCCGCAGCCTTTCCATCTCCACCCGTTCATCCTCCGCCACTTCGCCATGCCCGCCCCGATGCCGACGATGATGCCGCTCTCGGTGACGATCCGGCGCGCGCGGCTGACCTATGGCGGCACGCTGCTGTTTTCCGACCTGACGCTGGAGCTGCCGGCCGGCCGGACCACCTGCCTGCTGGGGCCGAGCGGCGTCGGCAAGACCACGCTGCTGCGCATTCTCGCCGGGCTGGCCGAACCAGAGCCGCCGACCGAGGTCGCCACCGGCGATGGCCAGCCGCTGGCCGGCCGCATCGCCTACATGGCCCAGCAGGACCTGCTGCTGCCCTGGCTGACCCTTCTCGACAATGTCCTGCTGGGTGACCGGCTGCGCCACCGCCGCCCCGATCCGTCGCGGGTGGAGCAGGCAAAGGCGCTGCTGGACCGTGTCGGGCTGGCGGGGCGGGAGCGCGACCGCCCGGCCGCCCTGTCCGGCGGGCAGCGGCAGCGGGTGGCGCTGGCCCGCACGCTCATGGAGGACAGGCCGCTGGTCCTGATGGACGAGCCCTTCTCCGCCCTCGACGCCATCACCCGGCTGCGTTTGCAGGAGACGGCGGCGGAGACGCTGGCCGGCCGCACCGTTCTGATGGTGACGCACGACCCGCTGGAGGCGCTGCGCATCGGCGACCGCCTGCATGTGATGACCGGGCGGCCCGCCATCATGGGGCCGGCGTTGGAACCCTCCGGCCCGGTGCCGCGCCGCGTCGATGATCCCGACCTGCTCGCCCATCAGGCCGAGCTGTTGCGGAGGCTGGCGGAATGAAGGCCCTGCTGCGTGTGGCGGTCACGCTCGCGGTGCTGGTCGCCGGTTGGCAGGCGCTGGTCTGGGCCACCGGCCTGCCGCGCTACCTGCTGCCCGGCCCGCTGGCGGTGGCGGACGTCCTGCGGCGGCAGGCCCCCCTGCTGTGGACCCATGGCCTGACCACGCTGGCCGAGATCCTGATCGGTCTGACGGCCGGGGTGACGCTGGGCGGGGTCAGCGCCCTGCTGCTGGCCCGCTTCCGCACGGCGCGGCGCTGGCTGATGCCGCTGCTGCTGGTCAGCCAGGCGATCCCGGTCTTCGCGCTGGCGCCGCTGCTGGTGCTGTGGCTGGGCTACGGCATGATGTCCAAGATCGCCATGGCGGTGCTGGTCATCTATTTCCCGGTGACGACCGCCCTGTTCGACGGGCTGCGGCGCACCGATCCCGGCTGGCTCGACCTCGCCCGCACCATGGGCGCCTCGCCAGCCGCCATGCTGTGGAACATCCGCCTGCCCGCCGCCCTGCCCGCCTTCTGGTCCGGTGTGCGGGTCGCCGCCGCCGTGGCCCCCATCGGCGCGGTGATCGGCGAATGGGTGGGGTCCTCCTCCGGGCTCGGCTATCTGATGCTGCACGCCAACGCCCGCATGCAGATCGACCTCCTGTTCGCCGCGGTTCTGGTACTGGGGCTGTTCGCGGTGACGCTCTATGCCGCCGTCGACGCGCTGGCCCGCCGCGCCCTGCCCTGGCAACCCGATACCCAACCCGCAGAAGACGCCAACCCTTGAAGGGGAGAGACACCCGATGAGACACCTGCCGATGAAGCACCTGCTCACCGCCGGCCTGATGGCCGCCAGCCTGATGACCTCGCTTCCGGCATCGGCCCAGGACAAGCTGTCCGTGATGCTGGACTGGTTCGTCAACCCCGACCACGCACCGCTGGTGGTGGCGCAGGAGAAGGGGTTCTTCAAGGATGCCGGGCTGGACGTGACGCTGACGGCGCCGGCCGATCCCAACGACCCGCCGAAGCTGGTCGCCGCCGGCGGCGCCGACATCGCCGTGTCCTATCAGCCGCAGCTGATCCTGCAGGTGGCGGAGGAACTGCCGCTGGTCCGCATCGGCACGCTGGTGTCGACGCCGCTGAACTCGGTCGTCGTTCTGCGCGACGGGCCGGTGAAGACGCTGAAGGACCTGAAGGGCCGCAAGGTCGGCTATTCCATCGCCGGTTTCGAGGACGCCCTGCTGGGCGCCATGCTGGAGAAGCAGGGCCTCGGCCTGAAGGATGTCGAGCTGGTCAACGTCAATTTCTCCCTCTCGCCGTCGCTGCTGTCGGGGCAGGTCGACGCGGTGGTCGGCGCCTTCCGCAATTTCGAGCTGAACCAGATGGAGATCGAGAAGCATCCCGGCCGCGCCTTCTACCCGGAGGAGGAAGGGGTTCCGCCCTATGACGAGCTGATCCTGGTCGCGCGCAAGGACAAGGCCAACGATCCGCGCTTCAAGCGCTTCCTGGCGGCGGTGGAGCGGGCGACTCTCTACATCCTGAACCACCCGGAGGAGGCGCAGGCCGCCTTCGTCAAGGACCGGCCGGAACTGAACGACGAGCTCAACCGCCGCGCCTGGGCCGACACGCTGCCGCGCTTCTCCCACAGCCCGGCGGCGCTGGACGGCGAACGCTACACCCGCTTCGCCGAGTTCCTGAAGGCGCGCGGGCTGATCAAGACCGTGGCGCCGCTGGACCAGTATGCGGTGGTGGTGAAGTAACCCCGTCATCGCCGCGGCAATCCGTCCCCACCCCCTGCCGCCATTGCCATCGGCCCCGGCGGAGCGTTACCTAGCCGCCTTTATTCACCAGGGTGGCGAGCGGTCTGGTCGCCGCGTTGAGATGATCAACGTTGGGCTGTATGGGCGCGCGTCGTCGGCCGCCGCGCTGACGGCGGCGTGACGGTGTCGGAGTTGGTGGTGGAGGGGATTGGGTGACGGCTGGGGCACGCTGCCCCGGTGCTCAGCAGATGAGCCGGGGCATGCGGCCGAGGGCGAGGTGGATGATCGCCTGATCAGGCGCGCTGGTCGGCAGGTGCACCTTGATCTGCGTCTTCATCTCCACGATACGCGCGGCGGTCTTCACCAAGCGCAGCCGCAAGGTGTCGAATTGCACCGTGCGCCAGCGGGAGCGTTTCGGCATCAGCGAGCGCAGGCTCCACAGCAGCCAGTACGCCCCGGCGTGCAGGAACAGGCGGAACTGGTTGGCCGTCGCCTTGGTGCAGGAGGTCCGGTCTGCGGCAAGGTGGGATTTCCAGGCTTTTATATGATTTTCCGCCTGTCCCCTCGCGCAATACAGGCCGGCATACAGCCAGCGACCCGTGCCGTGGCGTAGGTTGGTGACGATGAAGCGGCTGTCGGTGCCCTGGTCTCCTGCCTCGACGCGCGCGACGATGCGGCGGACCCGGCTCCAGGTGCTGGCCCCGTCATAGAATTCCTTGAAGCGGCGCACCTTGTCGGCTCCGGGCATGGCCTGGAAGCGCGCCGCGGTGCTGGCCTCCAGCGTGGTGACGTGACGGCGCAGTGTGCTGCTGGTCGGCAGACCGAGCACGTAGTCGAGCCCCTCCGCCTCGCACCAGTCCAGCACCTCCGGGCAGGCGTAATGGCCGTCGGCGCGCAGCAGGATCTCGGTCTTGGGCCAGTTTGCCCGAATGGCGCGGAGCAGGCGACGCAGGAAGGTCCGGATCTCCGTCCCCTTGGGCCGCTTGGCTGGGCGCAGCACAGCGGTGACAAAGCGGCCGTTGCCGTCGAAGACAACGATGGGCTGGAAGCCGTACTCGTCATAATGGGCGTTGAACAGGCGCAACTGCTGACCGCCATGCACCGTGTCGAAGGTGTCGTCTACATCCAGCACGATGCGCTTGGGCACCTGGCGAAAGGACGCGCAGTAGAGATCGACCATGGCTCGGCCCATGCGCAGCAGTGCGCGGGTATCCGGCAGGTTCTCCAGGCGCGAGATGGTGGCTTGCGAGCAAAGGTCACGCTCGGACGGCAGGCGTTCCAGGGCCATCTTGAACAGCGGGTCGGAGCGTAGGCTGCCGGCGTCGTTGCCGTCCTCGTAGCCCGCCGCGATGGCCAGCAGGCGAAAGCCGATGATGTCGGCCAGCGAATGCACGGTGCGCGTTGGATCGCGCGGGTCCTCAATACAGGCGGCCAGCCGATCGGCAATCCGCAGCCGCTTCGCCACCTCCCGCAGCACCAGCAGCCCGCCATCGGAGGACAGGCGGCCGCCATCAAAGCGCCCGATCACCGGCTTTCCAGCAACGGGTGACAGGCCGGGCAGCGGCAGGGTATGATCAACCATGGCGGGTGGGCGCTCCGGAAACGGCAGGAGTTGGCGTCAGCACCCAAATCCTACGGCCGCTCAACGGATGCCGCTACACCCGCCAACCCTCATGAATTTTCCCGGCTAGAGGGAAATCGCTCCGCCGGCTGATGGTGGACCAGGCGAAGAATTGGGAGACGCGAGGGCATGCCGATCAAGACCATCCTGCTGCACATGGCCAATGACGACGCCCACGCCAGCCGTCTGGCGGTCGCCGCCGCGTTGGCCAAGCGCTTCTCCGCCCATATCCAGGCGCTCTACATCGCCACCCCGGTGTCAATGCCGGCCGGGGCGACCGGCCGTGCCGCCTCCTACGGCTATATGGCCGAGGCCACCGCCATCGCCCACGAGAATGCAGAGCGGATCGGACAGGAGGTCAGGCAGGCGCTCGACGGCCTGCCCTATGACTGGGCGGTCGAGGAAGGCGACCATGTCGATCTGCTGGCGGAGCGCGCGTCCTACGCCGATCTGGTCGTCGTCGCGCAATCGGCGGCGGTGCGGTCGGGCGAGCGGGTGTCGCTGCATCATATCCCGGACCGCCTGCCGATGGCGACCGCCACCCCGGTCCTGGTCCTGCCTCCCAGGCAAACGGCCGCCGCGGTCATCGGCCGCCATGTCCTGATCGCCTGGAAGAACAGCCGCGAATCGGCCCGCGCCGTCCGCGCCGCCATGCCCTTCCTCGAGGCGGCGGAGTCCGTCACCGTCCTGACCATCGAACCGTTGGGAGTGCAAACCTGCGACGCCGCCGCCCTGGTCGAGTGGCTGCACCGCCACGGCATCGCCGCCCGCCCCCAGTCGGTCATCGCCTCGGGCGGCGAGGTCGGCGACATGATCCTGTCCTGCTGCGCCGACCAGGGCGCCGACCTGCTGGTGATGGGTGCCTATGGCCATTCCCGCCTGCGCGAGCTGGTGCTGGGCGGCGCCACCCGCAAGGTTCTGGAAGGCTTGAGCCTGCCGGCGTTGCTGGCGCATTGAGGAGGCGGGCGCGCCGCAATGCGCCCGGCTCTTTCCCTCAGATCATCCGAACAATTGCTGGTGCAGCGCCTGCCAGCTCTCGCGGTCGGGCGCCAACAGAAGGCTGCCTTGCAGCAATCCCGGCCGATAGGGCGTGCCGTCGATCAACGCCGAATAGCCGCCCGCTTCCGCGTGCAGCAGGACACCGGCGGCATGGTCCCACGGCATCAGCCGGTGATAGAGCGAATAATGCGCCCGCCGCTCCAGCAGCCGCAGATATTCCTGGGCGGCGCTCGACAAGCAGACCCGCGGCGCCAACCCGGCGCCGCGCTCCTCCAATTGCCGCGCCATTCCGTCGCTGCAAAAGCGGGTCGACAGCGCGCCGACCATCTCAGGCAACGGCACGGCGGGGGCGACCTCGACCCGGCCCCCATCCAACCAGGCCCCCCGCCCCTTCACCGCCGTCGCCATCCGGCCATCGACCGGGTCATGGATCCAGCCGGCCACCGTCTCGCCCTTGCAGGCGAGCGCCACGATCACCGCGAACATCGGCCGGCCCTGGGCGAAATTGATCGTGCCGTCCACCGGGTCGATGATCCAGACCGGATCGTCGCCGTGAATGCGGTCGAGCACGCGCTCGTCCTCCGACGCCGCCTCCTCGCCGATGACACGGCTGCCCGGCAGCAGCGCCGACAAGGCTGGGGTCAGAGCCCGCTCCGCCGCCTCGTCCGCCAGCGTGACGAGGTCGGTCGGTCCGGTCTTCTGCCGGATACCGGAGGCGTCGAGCTTCTGGAAATAGGGCATGATCTCCGTTCGCGCGACGGAACGGATCAGGTCGGAGACGTGGTCGATGTCGGGAAGCGGGAAACCCGTCATGATGGAAAGGCCTCTTATGGCTTGAGGATATGGCGGATCAACGCTTCGCCGCCGGCTTGCCGCCGGGCGCGCTGTCCAGCTTCAACATGGGATCACCGCCCTTCGGGTCGGTCAGCAGCACCTTGCCGTCAAGCCCGCTGTCCTTCAGCGCCTTCGACAGGCCATCCAGGGTGGCACGGTCGGCCGCCGCCGCCGCCGCTTCCTTCGCGGGATCGGGTGCCGGGGGTGGCACGGGGCCGCCCACCGCCGGTTGGCGCGGCGCCTTGGGATCGGGAGGGGGGGGCGGGGATGGAGTCCCGGCGGTTTCCTTCTCCGGCTCCGGCGGAGGTGGCGGCGGAGGTTGCCAAAGGCGGAAACAGTCGGTGAAGGCCGGCTGCTTGCACTCCTTGAGCAGTCCGGCGGCATCCGGCGCCATGACCTGTGGTTCGTCGGGAGCGACCGACAGCGGCTTCGGCGGCGGCGGAATCGGGTCTTCGGGCGGCACCTCCGGTTCCTCGACATAGCCGGGCGGCAGCGGCATAGCCGGACGCACCGGTTGCGCCGCCAGAGGCGGGGCGACCGCCAGCAGCAGCGACAGCGCCGGCGGCAGGAGAGCAGCGCCGGTCAGAACGGGGCGGGAAGGGAAACGGGGCACGACGGAACCGCGGCGATGGCGAAGGCCTCATTATGGCCTGCCATCGCCGGCGCCGTCATCCCTCAAGCGCATAGGGCCTCAAGCGCATAGGGCCTCAAGCGCAGGGCCTCAAGCGTGTGGCGATCCGCCGTCAGGCGGCGGCACGATGTTCGTGGTGGCTTTTGCCGGCGAATCCGGACGAACGCCGGCCGTCACCATACCCCCACGCCGCCAGTTCACGGCAGATCGCCGCGATCTTCGCACCTTCGTCGGCATTCGGCTCCCGCTCGGCCGCCGCGTCGATCAGGCGCATCAGCGTCGCCCGGCCCTCCGGACTGCGCGAAAGCTCCTGCAACCGCAGCAGAGCCGCCCCCGGCGGCAACTTCTCCTCACGGGCGACGAGCGCCACCTGATCGGCGAGGAAGGCCGTGATCGAGAAACAGGATGGATCGGTTTGCAACCGCATGGTCAGTCCTCCTCAAAAGGGGGAGCACAACCGCTCCAATCCCATCATCGGACCCCGAGGGGGAAATGACCACGCCGCAATCGTCTTAAGACCGGAGTGGGGTGCGACAGGTCATAGCCCCGGACCGCACCCCTTTCCGTTTGGTCAGTCCGCCGACGGCACCGCTTAAGGTTGCGGTTGCGGCTCGCCGGACGGCTGGAACCGCTTGGCGAAGCGGGCGAGGTCGACGGGATCGATAGAGACGTGCAGATGCGCCCGCTCCTCGTCGTCCCGCCGCTCCAGCACCTCGCTCCGGGCATAGAGCCAGGCCAAGGCCGCTCCGTCGCCCAACCCCACCGACAGATCCACGACCTGACGGTTGACGTTCATCCGCTGGTCCAGCAGGCGGTCGAGATCGTCGATCCCCTCGCCGGACAGGGCGGACACCGCGACCGCACGCGGGTTGCGGCCGGTCTGAACCAGGATCGCCGCGCGGCTTTCCTCGTCCAGCGCGTCGATCTTGTTCAGCACCTCGATGACCCGGTCGTCGATCTCCGGGTCGATGCCCATGTCGGACAGAACCTCATGGACATCGGCCTTCTGGGCCTCGCTGTCGATGTGGGCGATGTCGCGGACATGCAGGATGATGTCGGCGGCGTCCACCTCCTCCAGCGTGGCGCGGAAGGCGGCGACGAGGCCGTGCGGCAGGTCGGAGATGAAACCGACCGTGTCCGACAGGATCACCTTGCGACCCGACGGCAGCGTCACCTGCCGCATGGTCGGATCGAGCGTGGCGAACAGCAGATCCTGGGCGAAGACATCGGCGTTGGCCAACCGGTTGAACAGCGTCGATTTGCCGGCGTTGGTGTAGCCGACCAGCGCCACCACCGGGTACGGCACCTTGGCGCGCGCCTTGCGGTGAAGGCCACGGGTGCGCCTTACCTCCTCCAGCTCCTTCTTGATCTTGATGATCCGGTCGCCGATCAGGCGGCGGTCAAGCTCGAGCTGGGATTCGCCGGGGCCGCCGAGGAAGCCGAAACCGCCGCGCTGGCGTTCAAGGTGGGTCCAGGACCGCACCAGGCGGGATTTCTGATAGGTCAGGGAGGCCAGTTCGACCTGTAGCATGCCTTCCCGAGTACGGGCGCGGGCGCCGAAGATCTCCAGGATCAGGCCGGTGCGGTCGATGACCTTCGCCTTCAGAGACCGTTCCAGGTTGCGCTGCTGGACCGGCGACAGGGCATGGTCGAGAATGACGAGGGCCGCCTCGCTCTCCTCGACCACCTGTGCCAGTTGCTCAACCGTGCCGGAGCCGAGCAAGGTCGACGGCTGCGGACGGTTCACCTTGGCGCATTCGGCATGGACGACGTCCAGCTGAATCGCTTGGGCGAGACCGACCGCCTCCTCAAGCCGGGATTCGGGAGGGCGCATGTCCCCGTCCGCCTCGCTGCGGAGGACGGGGTGGACCACGATGGCCCGCGCGGCGCCTTCAGGGGCCGCGCCGTTACCATTGGTCAAGGGATCAGACGCTTTCACCTTCCTTGGGCGGCTCGAAAAGTTGAATGGGATGGGCCGGCATGACGGTCGAAATCGCATGCTTGTAGACGAGCTGGGAGTGCGCGTCGCGCCGCAGCAGTACGGAGAAATTGTCGAACCAAGTGATGATGCCCTGGAGTTTCACGCCGTTCACGAGAAAGACGGTTACGGGAGTCTTATTCTTACGGACGTGGTTCAAAAACACGTCCTGCACGTTTTGGCTTTTTTCAGACATTTTTCATGCCCCCTTCTTCAATGTTCTTGGGACCCCTAATTCTTAGGCGGTCCGCTCCCCGTTTCACGGTGTAGGTTTGGCAGACACAGAGACCGACTCGACAGCCGCTCGCAGGGATATGGTATCACCATCGCCGTCAACCAAGCCATACAGGACGCGGTGAAGCGCTGTGCAGTCGGTGTGGCGATGGGCGGGCGGATGACGGTCGAAACCGCTCCCCTCGCCCTGCCCTATTAGCACCGGAACGAGCCCGGCGCCATGGGCGCATTCCATGTCGATGTCGGCGTCGCCGAGAAACCAGACATGCAGTCCCGGTTCGATGCCCGCCGGTTCAAGCGCCATCCGCACCGGGGCGAGGTGCGGCTTGTCGAATTCGGCATCCTGGGCGCCGACCAGCCTGCCGAAATAGCGGGTCCAGCCCAGCGCCTCGGCCTCCGCCCGCAGGAACTTGCCATTCTTGTTGGACACCACCGCCTGATAGACGCCGCGCTCGTGCAAATGGGCCAGCAGCGCTTGCGCACCCGGCAGCGGCTTCAGCCCGTCGAGATGGTGGGCGGCGAAATAGCCGTAGAACAGGTCGCGCGCCTCGGTCCAGCGCTCGCCGAAGATGCCCGGAAAACTGTCGCGCAGCGACGCCTTGATCCGCTCGCGCGCCTCCTCGGCAGTCCAGGGATCGAAGCCGAAGGAGACCAGCGCATGATTCAGCGCCGCGCGCACGGTGTCCCAGTTGCTGACCAGGGTGTTGTCCCAGTCATAGAGAACGGCGCGCGGCAGGGTGATGGGGACGGACAAGGGAATGCTCCGGTCAAATCGGCAGAGGCCATGAATTCAGCAAGGATGTACCCGGATGGTCCCCGATGCGGCGGCATAATCATGGATCAGCCTGTCCCGGGTCATGAGAGGGACTCCGAGTTCGCGGGCCGTGGCGATCAGCAGCCGGTCGGCCGGGTCGCCATGCAAAGGCTCCGGCAGACTTGACGCGCCGAGCGCCGCATCCAGCGAAAGCGGCAGACAGCGCAACCCGGCAGCGGCAAGAAACCGCTGCATCCAGGCCGCAGGTTCGAGATCCAGGCGAATTCGCCCCTTGCGCACCAGCGTTCCGATCTCCCATGCGGAGACCGTGGAGACAAGAAGCCCTCCGGCCAGCCTCTCCCCCTCTATACGCTCGCGTGCGAGGGAAGAAAGCTCGATCCCGGCATCGAGCCAAAGGATGGCATGGGTATCGAGAAGGATCATGGGGCGGTCACCGGTGAAGGATCCCGCGCTCGGCATCGAGGATGTCGTCGTCAAAGGTCGGCTGGGTCAGATCATGGTCGCCGACCACCTCCACCGAACCGGGATGGGCGCCGAATAGTGGCGGCAACGCGCGATCCGGGGGATTCAGTTCCGCCACGGGGCGGCCGTGCCGGGTGACCACGATCTTGGCGACGCGACGGTCCTCCAGATCATCGAACAGCGACAGGCACTTCGCCTTGAATTCAGTCACACTGACCGTGACGACCGGCAACCCCATCGCGGCCTCCGTGAAATGGTCAATCTTATATGACCAGTTCGACGTCGCCGCGCAAGGGACGGATCACTCGATGAACATCTTGCCCTTCTCGCTGCCATGGACGCCCAGCGACTTCAGCTTGCGGTGAAGGGCGGAGCGTTCCATGCCGACGAAGGACGCGGTGCGCGAGATGTTGCCGCCGAAGCGGGTGACCTGGGCCAGCAGATATTCGCGCTCGAACACCTCGCGCGCCTCGCGCAGCGGCAGCCCCATGATCTCGCCGCCCTTGTCCCATTTCAGCACCGTCGGCGTGATCGCGCCGATCTCCGGCGGCAGGGTGTCAGCGCGGATCGGCTCCTTCGGATCGCCATGGGCCATGATCAGCAGCCAGTCGACGACATTGCGCAGTTGGCGCACATTGCCCGGCCAGTCATAGGCCTGGAGGGCGGCCATCGCGTCCTCGCCGAATTCGCGGACCGGCAGGCCCGACGCCTCGGCGGACCGCTGCATGAAATGGCGGGCCAGCACCGGGATGTCCTCGCGGCGCTCGGCCAGCGACGGCACCCGGATCGGCACCACCGACAGGCGGTAGAACAGATCCTGGCGGAAGCGCCCCTGCTCGATCTCCGCCTGGAGATCGCGGTTGGAGGTGGCGATGACGCGGACATCGACCTCGACCCGCTGGCCACCGCCGACCCGCTCGAACACCTGTTCCTGCAAGGCGCGGACGATCTTGCCCTGGGTTTCCAGCGGCATGTCGGCGACCTCGTCCAACAGCAGCGTGCCGCCATGGGCCTGCTCGAAGGTACCGATCTTGCGGCCGGTGCCATCGACGCCGGCCTCGGTGCCGAACAGCTCCATCTCCAGCCGCTCGGGCCGCATGGTGGCGCAGTTCAGCCCGACGAAGGGGCCGCCGGCCCGGCGCGAGCGGGCATGGATCAGGCGGGCGACCACCTCCTTGCCGGCGCCGGCGGGGCCGGAGATCAGCACGCGGCTGCCGGTCGGCGCCACCCTGTCGATCGACTGGCGCACCTGATTGACGGCGGAGGAGCGGCCGATCAGCTCGACATCGCCGCCGGCGCGCAGCTTCAGCTCCTGGTTCTCGCGCTTCAGCCGCGCCGCCTCGATGGCGCGTTCCACCATCAGCAGCAGCCGGTCGGCCTTGAACGGCTTTTCGATGAAGTCGTAGGCGCCGATCTTGATCGCCTGGACGGCGGTCTCGATGTTGCCATGGCCGGAGATCATGATGACCGGCAGGTTGCCATGGTCCCGCATCAACTGCTCCAGGATCTGCAAGCCGTCCAGCCTGCTGCCCTGCAACCAGATGTCGAGCACGACAAGGCTCGGCCGGCGCGCCGCGACCTGGGCGAAGGCCTGATCGGCATCGGCGGCCTCGCGCGTCTTGATGCCTTCGTCGTTCAGGATGCCGGCTATCAGCATCCGGATATCGGCCTCGTCATCGACGATCAGAATGTCATGCGCCATGGGCTTCGTGCCTCATCTCTCCGCCGGTCTCCGCCGGCCTGTCGTTACGTCCGCCCGCATCGCTCGCGGTCGCAACCGGGTGTGGAATGACCAGCGTCACGCGCGCCCCGGACCCGCCATCGCGATCCTCCAGGGTCAGCACGCCGCCATGGTCCTCCATGATCTTCTTGACGATGGCGAGCCCGAGCCCGGTGCCCTTGGCCCGCGTCGTCACATAGGGTTCGGTCAGCCGGTCGCGCTGTTCGCCGCCGGGCAGGCCCTTGCCATTGTCCTCGACGGTGACGACGACCTTCTCGCCGTCATCCTCCACCGCGATCGCCACCTCGCCGGGCGGCAGTACCGCCCCATCGGCGGCGGGCGGGCGCCCTTCGATGGCGTCCGCCGCGTTCTGCAGCAGGTTGGTCAGCGCCTGGGAAATCTGCCGGCTGTCGCAGGCCACGGTCAGCGGTCCCTGCGGCAGCCGGGTGTCGAACCGGATTTTGCCGCTGTGCGCGCTGGATTGCAGGAACACCGCCTGCCGGACCAGATCGTTGATGTTGACCGGCTTCATCACCGGCTGCGGCATCCGCGCGAAGGCGGAGAACTCGTCCACCATGCGGCGGATGTCATCGACCTGCCGGACGATGGTGTCGGTGCACATGGTGAAGACCTCCGTATCGCTGGAGATCTCCTTCAGATATTTGCGGCGCAGCCGTTCGGCCGAGAGCTGGATCGGCGTCAGCGGGTTCTTGATCTCATGGGCGATGCGGCGGGCGACATCGGCCCAGGCCGCCTTGCGCTGCGCCGACACCAGTTCGGTGATGTCGTCGAAGGTCACGACATAGCCGCGCACGTCGCCGCCACGCAGTTCCGCCGCGATACGGACCAGCAGGGTCAGCGTCGGCTTGCCGGGACGCCGGATTTGGATCTGGTCCTGCACGACGCGGCCGGGCTTCCTCGGCGCGTTGTCCAGCAGGTCGCCGATGTCCGGCAGCAGTTCCGCCAGCGGCATGCCGACCAGCCTTTCCGCATCCTCCTCGTCCAGCAGGCGGGCGGCGGACAGGTTCGGCAGGTTGATGATGCCCTCGGCGTCGACACCCAGCACGCCGGCCGACACGCCGGACAGCACCGTCTCGGTGAAGCGGCGGCGCTCGTCCAGCAGCCGGTTGGTCGACAGCAGCTCCCGCCGCTGGCCCTCGATCTCGGTGGTCATGCGGTTGAAGGCGCGGGACAGCAGGACGAACTCGTCCTCGCCCGGCGGCTCCGACACGCGGACGGTCAGGTCACCGGCGCGCACCCGCTCGGCGGCACCGATCAGCGCGCTGATCGGGCGGACCAGCCGCGTCGCGAAATTCAGCCCCGCCCACACCGCCGCCAGCAGCAGCAGCATCGCCACCACCAGGAAGATCAGGGTGAAGGTGACCTGGAGGCTGCCGCGCTGGTTCTCCAGCGCGGTGTATTCCTTCACCGCCCCCTCGGCCGAGGCCATGTGCTGGAGCACGCGGGGCTCCACCATGCGGCCGACATAGAGGAAGGTGTCGGACACCCGGTCCAGGCTGACCAGTGCGCGGACGCGGTCGTCGGATTCCTTGACGATCAGCGCGACCTCGCCGCCGCGCGCCTGCTGGATCTTCTCCTCCGGGATCGGCTCGAACTCCAGGGTGAAGGTATAGCCGGCCCGCGCGATGATGGCGCCGGTGGTGCCGTTGAAGACGATGGCCTCCGACAGGGTCCGCAGCATCGCCTGGGTGGCGACCACCTGCTCGAACCGCTCGGGATCGCTGGAAAGCCGGGCCTCCTGCGACAGGTCGTTGGCCATCGCCAGGGCGTCGGCGCGGATGTTCTGCTGATGCTCATGCAGATAGGCGCTGGCGACCACCAGCGATTCGTTCACCGCCGTGCGCACCCGGTCGCTGAACCAGCTCTGCACCCCGACATAGAAGAACAGGGTGGAAAAGACCGTCATGATGATGGCCGGCGCCACCGCAAGCAGGCTGAACACCAGCACCAGACGGGTATGCAGCCGCGAGCCGGCCAGCCCGCGCCGCCGACCGATCAGGATGGTGACGATGCGCCGCGCGATCAGCACGCCCAGCGTCAGCAGGATCGCGAGATCGAGCGTCAGCAGAAGCGTCACCGTCCGCGGGTTGGCCTGCCCGAACGGCGCGCTTTCCGTCATCGCCGCATAGGTGGCGAAGCCGGCGGCCAGCGCCGCCAGCGACAGGGCGAACGCCAGCCGCTTGCCCAGGCCGACCTGCCGGGACCATTGGAGAAACTTGTGCCAGAGCGGCCTCTGGCCGGCTGCTGCGGTGTCCGAGTTGGCTGACATGGTCCGGCGCTGATCTGTTGCCGGAAAGATACACCTCTGTTGCGGCTCTGCCAAGCCGCAATGGCTCTGCCTTTCGGACAGAGCCGCCTACACCGGAATGCACAAGCGCAACCGGGCGGCTGCGGTTCTTGAACCACCACCGCCCGCGCCAAGGATGTGTCACAATTTTAGCACGGAACGGTGGCGGTCATGGCCCCCATCCCCGCCCGTGGCGAGCGGGCGGCGGCTATTTGATGCCGCGCATCACCTGGATGTCGAGGTCGCGGATCTTCTTGCGCAGCGTGTTGCGGTTCAAGCCGAGCAGTTGGGCCGCCTTGATCTGGTTGCCGCGGGTCGCCGACAGGCTCAGCGAGATCAGCGGCCGCTCGATCTCGCGCAGCACCCGGTCATAAAGGCCGTTGGACGGCATGCCGTCCTTATGGGCGGCGAAATAGTCCTTCAAATGGCGTTCGACGGCCGAGGACAGGCCTTCGCTCTGCGGCTCCTCCACCGGCTGGACGGCCGGGGTGGCATCGGCGAGTTCCGCCTCGACCACGTCCAGCCCGATGACCTCCTGCGAATAGAGGGCGGCCAGACGGCGGACCAGATTTTCCAGCTCGCGGACGTTGCCGGGCCAGCGGTAGCGCTTCAGCCGGTCCATCGCCGCCTGATCGATGCTCTTGGCCGGAAGCCCCTGGCTGATGCCGATGTTGAGGAAATGGCGGACCAGCAGCGGGATGTCCTCCGTCCGCTCGCGCAACGGCGGCAGGCGGATCGGCACGACGCACAGCCGGTAGAACAGATCCTCGCGGAACAGGCCCTGGCGGATCAGGGTACGAAGGTCGCGGTGGGTCGCCGCGATGATGCGGACATCGGTCTTGATCGCGGTGCGCCCGCCGACCGTGGTGTATTCGCCCTCCTGCAACACGCGCAGCAGGCGGGTCTGGGCGTCGAGCGGCATGTCGCCGATCTCGTCGAGGAACAGGGTGCCGCCCTGCGCCTGCTCGAACCGGCCGGTCGAGCGGTTGGTGGCGCCGGTGAAGGCGCCCTTCTCATGGCCGAACAGCTCGGACTCGATCAGTTCGCGCGGAATCGCCGCCATGTTGATGGCGACGAAGGCGCCGTTGCGCCGCTTGCCGTAATCATGCAGCGCGCGGGCGACCAGCTCCTTGCCGGTGCCGGATTCGCCGGTGATCATCACCGTCAGGTCGGTGCCCATCAGGCGGGCGAGCACCCGGTAGATTTCCTGCATGGCCGGGGAACGGCCGATCAGCGGCAGCTGTTCCTCGCCCTCGGCATCGCCACCCGGCATGGAGGCCGGCGGGGTGTTGGTGTTCAGCGCGCGTTCGACCACCGACACCAGCTCCTTCAGGTCGAAGGGCTTGGGCAGATATTCGAAGGCGCCGCGCTCCGCCGCCTTGACCGCGGTGATCAGCGTGTTCTGCGCGCTCATCACGATGACGCGCATTTCCGGCCGCAGCTTCTTGATGCGCGGGATCAGGTCCAGGCCGTTCTCATCCGGCATCACCACGTCGGTGATCACCAGATCCCCCTGCCCGTCCGCCACCCAGCGCCACAGCGTCGCGGCGTTGCCGGTGGTACGCACCTCGTGCCCCAGGCGGGCCAGCGCCTGCGTCAGAACGGTGCGGATGGCGCGATCGTCATCCGCGACGAGAATGGTAGCCGCGCTCATCAACGACTCCCCCGGCCGCCCTTGGATTGCAGGCCAGCGTCTGAAATGTTCGACTCACCGGCAAGTTTCGGATCATCGTATTTCGAATCATCGTACATCGGCAGCGACACCTTGAAGACGGTTCGGCGAGGCTGGCTGTCGAACTCGATGGTTCCGCCATGATCGCCTATCAGTTTCGCCACCAATGCAAGACCAAGGCCAGTCCCGTTCACTTTGCTGGTCACAAAGGGGTCGAACAGGTTCGACTGCAAATCTTCCGGAATACCGTCGCCATTATCCTGGACCGTCACCAACAAGGGCAGGTGGCGGCGCACGTCGCCGCCCGGCAGCGCCATGCGGACGCCATGCTGATAGGAGGTGGTCAGCGTGATCTCGCCGCCTGATTCCGGTGCAGCCTCTGCCGCATTTTTCACCAGATTCAGAAAAACCTGCACAAGTTGGTCGCGATTGCCATAAACGGGAGGCAATGACGGGTCGTAGCGCTCGACAAAGCGTATTTTTCGGGCAAACCCGCTCTGCGCGACCTTGCGCACATGTTCAAGCACGGTGTGGATGTTGACGGCGGCGCGCTCCAGCGGCCGCTCGTCGGAAAAGACCTCCATCCGGTTGACCAGGGCGACGATGCGGTCGGCCTCGTCGCAGATCAGGCGGGTCAGCACGCGGTCCTGGTCACTGGCATTCTCCTCCAGCAACTGGGCGGCGCCGCGGATGCCGGACAGCGGGTTCTTCACCTCATGCGCCAGCATCGCCGCCATCGCGGTGACGGAACGCGCGGCGTGGCGATGGGTCAGCGAATGGTCGATCTTGCGGGCGAGCGAACGCTCGTGGATGGTCAGCACCACATGGTCGGACGGATCGCCCATGGTCGCCACCTGCACCGTGACATGGTGCGGGCCGATGCGCGGGGTGTCGATGACGACGCCATCCTGCGACACCCGGCGGCTGCCGCGCCGCACCTGCTGGATCAGCCCCATCACCGGGCTGTCCGGCGGCAGCAGATCGGGCAGCGGCATGCCTTCCATGGCGTTGGCGGACAGGTCGAAGAACTCCTGCCCCTCCAGATTGACGAAGCGGATGTCGCCGTTGCCGTCGACCACCAGCACCGGATCGGGCAGGCTGTTCAGCACCACCAGGGACTCCAGCCGGGGCGACCGCGCGGCACCCGGGCGGTTGCGGCCACGGGTACCGGAACTGGTCATGGATACTGGCTCCATCAGGCGGCCATCCTTTCGATTGCCGGTTCGTAGAAGGCGCGGATGCGGTCGCGCACGGCGGCGGGATCGCCCAGCCGGTTGATCTCCTGGCGGAACTCGTTGGAGCCGCGCAGGCCGGTCGAGTACCAGGAGACATGCTTGCGGGCGACCTTGATGCCGCCGTCGCTGCCGTAATGGCTCAGCATGCTGTCGAAATGCTCCAGCAGAATGTCCATCTGCTCGTGCAGCGGCGGGTCGGGCAACCGCTCGCCGGTGCGCAGATACCGCATGACCTGCGACGGAAACCAGGGGCGGCCATAACTGCCACGGCCGATCATCACGCCGTCGGCCCCGGATTCGGAAAGCGCGCGGTCCACCGCATCGAAGCTGGTGACGTCGCCATTGACCACGACCGGGATCGACACCGCCTCCTTCACCGCGCGGACGGCGGTCCAGTCGGCGGTACCGGTGTAGAACTGCATGCGGGTGCGGCCATGGACCGTCACCATCCTGATGCCACACTGCTCGGCGATGCGGGCGAGCGAGGGCGCGTTCAGCCTGGTCCCGTCCCAGCCGAGCCGCATCTTCAGCGTCACCGGGATGCTGACCGCCTTGACCACCGCCTCCAGGATACGGCCGGCGAGCGCCTCGTCCCGCATCAGGGAGGAGCCGGCATGGCCGTTGACCACCTTCTTGACCGGGCAGCCGAAATTGATGTCGACCACGGCGGCGCCGCGGTCCTGGTTCAGTTTCGCCGCCTCGGCCATCACCTCGGGCTCGCAGCCGGCGAGTTGGACCGCCATCGGAAACTCCTCCGGCTCGGTCTCCACCATGCGCAGGGTCTGGCGGTTCTCGCGGATCATCGCCTGGCTGGCGATCATCTCCGAAACGACGAGGCCGCAGCCCGACCGTTTCACCAGACGGCGGAACGGCAGGTCGGAGACACCCGACATGGGCGCCAGGATCACCGGTCCGGCGAGCGTGATGGGTCCGATTTGTATGGTCATTCTCACCTGCCCGATTGATGGGCAAATCAACAACATGCCACCATTTTGGGCAAGTTATCACGCTGTTACAGTCGTGTGCAAGCGCGAAGCCCGACGGCGACGCCCAGGCCCGGGGCGGAACCTCCCGGCGACAGGCTTGATCCCGCTCCGGCTTATGGCGACTTGCGGTGGGCGGACGCTCACCCCCAGGTCCATTGCCCGATCAGCACGTTGGACACGAACTTGACGCCCGGATAGGCAAGGGTTGCCAGCAGATAGACGATCAGCATGGTCCGCGCCGCCGTCCGCCCACGCACGCCGGTCCGATATTCGGCCAGCAGCAGAATCCCGATCACGATGAAGGTCGCCAGCGACAACAGGCTCTTGTGATCGGTGCGGAACAGCAGCCCCTGCTCGAAATAGAGCACCGCCATCCCGGTGGCAAGGCCGGCGCCCAGCACCAGCTCCGACGCGATCAGCAGGCGCAGTTGCAGCCGCTCGCTCTCCGCCACCGGCGGCAGGAAGCGGCTGAGCGGGGTGGGCCGCTTGGACTTCAGCGCCCGGGTCTGGATCACCGCGGCGGAGGAGGATACGGCGCTGAGCGTCAGCAGGGCATAGGTGAAGACCGACACCGCGATATGTACGTCGATCCACACGCCCGGCGCATTGCCGCGCAGGATCGGGGCCGGCGCATCCTCCGTCAGCGTCGCCAGCAGGCAAACCACCAGCAGATAGGGCAGCAGCAGCGGCGCCAGCCTCCAGGCCATGTCATGGAACAGGCTGAGCCCGACGAACAGCGCCATGCAGGCGGCGGCCGTCACCCACAGCGCGGTGGAAAAGCCGGTCTGCCACTGTCCGGCCACCTGGAGGATCGCCCACATGCCGGGTCCGGCGGCCGCAAGCAGCAGGGCGCCCCAGAAGGACCAGCTGCGCCCCTCCACCCCCTGCCCGGCGATCCGGCGATAGGGGTAGAAGGCGGCCGGCAACAGGGCCACCAGCGCCGTCAGGCTCAAAAGGATGTTCTGCGACATGGACCCGAATGCACTCCCGTCTTTCCGCCACCCCGATGCCGCGCCCCCGATCCGGCCCGGCGCCGGACGAGGTCCGGACAGCGGGGCGGCAGGGCTCGGCACTTGGCGGAACCACGGCGACAGGCTAGGCTCCGCGACGTTTCCGTCAAGTGGCTATCATATCCTACGGTCTGCCTCATGCCCACCTGCATCGCTCTGATTGTCGCCGGCGGATCCGGCCAGCGGTTCGGAGCCGAACGGCCCAAGCAATATCTCGACCTCGCCGGCAAGCCGGTGCTGCGCCGGACGGTGGAGGCCTTCCTGAGCCATCCCCAGGTCGGCGGCGTGCGCGTGGTCATCGACCCGGCTTGGCGCGAGGGCTATGACGCCGCCGTCGCCGGGCTCGGCCTGCCCGATCCGGTGGCGGGCGGCGCCAGCCGTCAGGACTCGGTCCGCAACGGGCTGGAGGCGCTCGCCGCCGACGACGCGCCGGACCTCGTGCTGATCCATGATGCCGCCCGCCCGCTGATCGACGCGCCCACCATCGGCGCGGTGATCGCGGCGCTGGGCCAAAACCCCGGCGCCATCGCGGCGGTGCGGGTCGCCGATACCCTCAAGCGCGGCGACGGCGACGGCGCGATCACCGGCACGGTCGACCGCGACGGGCTGTGGCGGGCGCAGACCCCGCAGGGTTTTCGGTTTACCGCCATTCTTGAGGCGCACCGCGCCGCCGCCGGCCTGTCATTGACCGACGATGCCGCGGTGGCCGAACGCGCCGGGCTGACGGTCGCCCTGGTGCCGTCCAAGGAGGATAATTTCAAGGTGACCACCCCCGACGACCTGACCCGCGCCACCCGCGCGGTCATGAGCAGCCTGTGGGATGTGCGGACCGGCAGCGGCTTCGACGTCCATCGCTTCACCGAGGGCGATTTCGTGACGCTCTGCGGCCTGCGCGTGCCGCACAACCATGGGCTGGAGGGACATTCCGATGCCGATGTCGGCCTGCATGCCCTGACCGACGCCATCCTGGGCGCATTGGCCGCCGGCGACATCGGCAGCCACTTCCCGCCGACCGATCCGCGCTGGCGCGGGGCGGACAGCGCCAAATTCCTGCGCCATGCCGCCGATCTGGTGACGGAGCGCGGCGGCGTCATCGCCCATGCCGACGTGACCATCATCTGCGAACGGCCGAAGGTCGGTCCGCACCGCGCGGCGATGGCGGAGCGCATTGCCCAAATCCTAGGCATCGAGGTCGGCCGCGTCAGCGTCAAGGCGACCACCACCGAACAGCTGGGCTTCACCGGCCGCGGCGAGGGCATCGCCGCGCAAGCGGTGGCGACCATCCGCCTTCCGGGCTAACATCCGATCCGACACCACGAAGCGGGAGAGGCCGTCATGTTTCCCGAGATCATCCGCGACCTCGCCGCCCAGACCCTGGCCGAATATGGCCTCGCCGGTTACATGATCGCGACGGCCGAATCCTGCACCGGCGGACTGATCGCCGGGGCGCTGACCGACATCGCCGGCTCGTCCAAGGTGGTGGACCGCGGCTTCGTCACCTACACCAACATCGCCAAGACCGAACTGCTGGGCGTTCCGGCCAGCCTGCTGCATGCCCATGGCGCGGTCAGCCCGGAGGTGGCGGTCGCCATGGCGGTGGGGGCGCTGGCGAAATCACGGGCCGACGTGACGGTCGCGGTCACCGGTATCGCCGGCCCCGGCGGCGGCACGGAAACCAAGCCGGTCGGCCGGGTCTATGTCGCCACCGCCGTGCGCGGCGGCTCGGCCAAGGCCAAGGAATACACCTTCCCCGGCGACCGCGACGCCGTGCGGACGGCGACGGTCCAGGCGGCGCTGGAGCGGCTTCGGCTGGCCCGGCCGACCGGAAGCCTGCGCTGAGGGAATTCAAACGAACAATTCACAGAGAAGGGTGACTTCCGATGCCAACCATCAACATCCAGCTGTTCGAAGGCCGCACCGTCGAGCAGAAGCGCGACTACGCCAAGGCGCTGACCGAGGCGACCGTCAAGGTGCTCGGCTGCCCGCCTTCGGCGGTGGACATCATCTTCCAGGACGTGAAGAAAAGCGACTGGGCCAGCGGTGGGGAGCTGTGGTCGGACAAGAGCTGAGCCCCCCGCCCCGCTCCCGCGACCATGCAGCCGGCCGTCAGGCCGGCTGCGTCGCCCGGCCCGGCCCGTAGAGCTGGGCGGCCCGCGTCTCGAACGCCTGCACCATCCGGCGCACCGCCTCGTTGAACAGAAGCCCCATGATCTTCTGGAGCATCTTCGAGCGGAACTCGAAATCGACGAAGAAGTCGACACAGCAGCCATCGCCATGCTCGGCGAAGATCCAATGATTGTTGAGATATTGGAACGGCCCGTCGGTGTATTGCACGTCGATCCGGCAGGCCGGGTGATTCAGCTCCACCCGTGAGGTGAAGCGTTCGCGGACCATCTTGAAACCGATGATCAGGTCCGCGAACATGACGACACCTTCGCGCTTGCGGATGCGGGCCGCCAGGCACCAGGGCAGGAACTCCGGATACTTCTCCACATCGGCGACCAAGTCGTACATCTGCTGGGGCGTGTAGGGAAGAACCTTCTTTTCCGCGTGCGTCGGCATGCCCTTACCCGTGTCCTTCTATTGAACCGCCTGGATCAGGCGGCAGCCGCGCCCAGCTTGCGCAGCCGGGCTTCCCGCAGCTTCTCGAAATCCGCACCCGCATGGTAGGACGAGCGCGTCAGCGGCGACGAGGCCACCAGCAGGAAGCCCTTGCCGCGGCCAACGGTGGAATAACCATCGAACTCCTCGGGAGTCACGAAGCGATCCACCGCCGCATGCTTGGGCGTCGGCTGGAGATACTGCCCAATCGTCAGAAAGTCCACATCGGCGGAGCGCAAATCGTCCATCACCTGGCCGATCTCCTCCTTCGTCTCTCCAAGGCCGACCATCAGGCCGGACTTGGTGAAGATGGTGGGATCCAGCTCCTTCACCCGCGCCAGCAGTTGCAGCGAGGCGAAATAGCGCGCACCCGGACGGATGGTCGGATAGAGGCGCGGCACCGTTTCCAGATTGTGGTTGAAGACATCCGGCTTGGCCGCCACCACCACCTCGACCGCGCCCTTCTTCTTCTGGAAGTCAGGGGTCAGGATTTCGATGGTCGTCGTCGGCGAGGCGGCGCGGACGGCGCGGATGGTGCGGGCGAAATGCTCGGCGCCGCCATCCTCGAGATCGTCGCGATCGACCGAGGTGATGACGACATGGCTGAGCTTCAGCTTGCCGACGGCTTCCGCCACATTCTCGGGTTCATGCGGGTCGAGCAGGTCCGGACGCCCGGTCTCCACATTGCAGAAGGCGCAACCGCGCGTGCAGATGGAGCCCAGGATCATGAAGGTGGCGTGCTTGTGCTTCCAGCACTCCCCGATGTTCGGGCAGGCCGCCTCTTCGCACACCGTGTTCAGCTTCAGCCCGCGCATCAGTTGGCGGGTCTCGTTGTATTCCTGGCTCATCGGCGCCTTGACCCGGATCCAGGCCGGTTTGCGCTGGATCGGATTGTCGGGCTTGTGGGCCTTCTCGGGGTGGCGCAGCTTCTCGGTCTCGACGAGGGTCATGGTCTAAAGCTCCCGACGGCCGACGCGATGCCCCGGCCCCGACAATTGGTGCGATGAGGGTTTCAAACCCGCCATTCCGGCGGAAACAACTCGGCCGGATAAGCCGGATCGAGCGCCTGGTCAAGCGTGAATGGCGGCTCGACCGGGAAATGACCGTCGGGAACATCCGCCTCGACGGCGGCCCGCAGGCGGGCATCCAAGTAATCTTCGGTAAAGATTTCAACGATGTAAGGCCGAAGGCTAGGGCTGTCCTTGATCTCGCGGATCAGCCTCTTGCGCTGCTCCCTGATGGTCAAGCGCCATCCGCGTTCGCAGCGTTCCCGCAGGTCCGGGCAATATAGCCATTTCAGCAAATGAACGAACAGCACGGTCAGCCGGCTGTCGATCTCGGACTTCTGGCCTCGGCCCATACTCTCGATCTCCTCGGCGACGTTCTCCCAGTCGACCGGGGCGTTGTTCCGCTCGGCGCCGGCACGGCGAAGCTCCCGCGCCTGGGCTTGGGTCCAGGCGTAGAAATCCTCGTCATAGGCGGCGCTGCTGCGGTCCATGGCTCCGTCCAAAGGGGAAAAACGTCACCTCGGAAAATCCTAGTTAAAAGTGGATCGCCCGGCCATAGGCATCAAGGACCGACTCATGCATCATTTCCGACAGGGTCGGGTGCGGGAACACCGTATGCATCAGCTCGGCCTCGGTCAGCTCCGACGACTTGGCGATGCCGTAGCCCTGGATCAGCTCGGTCACTTCCGCGCCGATCATGTGGGCGCCCAGCATCTCGCCGGTCTTGGCGTCGAAGATGGTCTTGATCAGGCCTTCCGGCTCGCCGAGCGCGATGGCCTTGCCGTTGCCGACGAAGGGGAAGCGGCCGACCTTGATCTCGTAGCCGGCTTCCTTGGCCTTCTTCTCCGTCAGGCCGACCGACGCGATCTGGGGGTGCGAATAGGTGCAGCCCGGGATGTTGCGGACGTTCAGCGCATGCGGATGCTTGCCGGCGATGTGCTCGGCGACGATCACGCCCTCATGGCTGGCCTTGTGGGCGAGCCAGGGGGCGCCGGTCACGTCGCCGATGGCATAGACGCCCGGCTCGTCGGTCTCGCACATGGCGTTGGTCTGGATGTGGCCGCGGTCGGTCTTGACCTTGGTGTTCTCCAGGCCGAGGCCCTCGGTGTTCGGGCTGATGCCGACGGCGACGATGACGCGGTCGACCGTGATGTCCTCGGTCTTGCCGCCGGCCTCGACGGCCACGGTCACGCTGTCGGCGGCCTTGCGCAGGTTGCCGGCCTTGCCGCCGGTGATGATGCGCATGCCCTGCTTTTCAAAGGCTTTCCGGGCCATTGCGGAGATTTCCTCATCCTCCACCGGAAGGATGCGGTCCATCACCTCGACCACGGTGACCTTGGCGCCCAGGGCATTGTAGAAGCTGGCGAACTCGATGCCGATGGCGCCGGAGCCGATGACCAGCAGCGACTTCGGCATGGCATCCGGGGTCATCGCCTTGCGGTAGGTCCAGACCAGCTTGCCGTCATCCTCCAGGCCCGGCAGCGTGCGGGCACGCGCGCCGGTGGCGATGATGATGTGCTTGGCGCCGAAGGTGCCGACCGGTGCGTCGCCCTTGCTGACCGCCACCTGACCCTTGCCGATCAGCTTGGCGGAGCCTTCGATCACCGCGACCTTGTTCTTCTTCAGCAGATGCTTGACGCCGCCGTTCAACTGGCCCGCGACCTTGCGCGAGCGGGCGACGACCTTATCGAGGTCGAAGGACGGATTCTGGATGACCAGGCCATAGTCGGCGGCATGCTTGGCGAGGTGCAGAACCTCGGCCGAGCGCAGCAGCGCCTTGGTCGGAATGCAGCCCCAGTTCAGGCAGATGCCGCCCAGATTCTCGCGCTCGATGACCGCGGTGTGCAGGCCCAGCTGCGCGGCGCGGATCGCCGCCACGTAACCGCCCGGTCCGCCGCCGATGACGATGACGTCGTAATTCATGTCGGCCAAGGGTGTTCTCCCCATTCAGGAGCGAGGCGCATCCTCGCGGCCGGCGGCAAAGATGCCTTCCTCGACCCGGCACGCCTCGTCGATGATCGTCTGGTACAGGGTGGCCATGAAGTCCGGATCCAGGCCATAAGCCTTGCCTGCCTCGGCCGCCCGCCGTTTGACCGCTTCGACACGATCGGGCAGCACGGCCGGCAGGTTCTCCGCCATCTTCACCGCTGCGACACGGTGGACGACGGACAGGCGCTTGCCCAGCAAGGCGACGATCTCGTCGTCGATGGCGTCGATCTCGGCGCGGAGCGGGGCAAGGCTTTTCGACATGGATCAGGTCCTTCAAACCGTCAGAGCAGCATCGAGAGCGGATCCTCGAGCAGCTTCTTCACCGCCGCAAGGAATTCCGCACCGACGGCGCCATCGGCGACCCGGTGATCGAAGGTGCCGGTCAGGCTCATCACCGTGGCGATGGCCAGAGCGCCGTCCTTGACGACCGGGCGCTGCTCGCTGGCGCCGACCGCCAGGATGCAGGCCTGCGGCGGGTTGATGATCGCCGCGAACTGCTTGATCCCCATCATGCCCAGGTTGGAGATGGAGATCGTGCCGCCCTGATATTCTTCCGGCTTCAGCGCGTTGTCGCGCGCCTTCTTGGCCAGCACCTTCATCTCGTTGGAGATGTCGGCCAGACCCTTGGTCTCCGCCTTCTTGACGATCGGGGTGATCAGCCCGGTCGGAGTCGCCACCGCGACCGACACGTCGGCATGCTGGAACTGCAGCATCGCCTCGTCGGTCCAGGCGGCGTTCAGCGCCGGAACCTTCTTCAGCGCCAGCGCCACGGCGCGGATGATGAAGTCGTTCACCGACAGCTTGTAGGCGTCGGACCGGCCGTTCAGCTCGGCGCGGACCTTCATCAACGCGTCGATCTCGACATCCACCGTCAGGTAATAGTCGGGAACGGTGCGCTTCACCTCGCCGAGACGCTTGGCGATGGTCTTGCGCATGCCGCTGTTCGGCACGGCGGTGTAGGCCATGCCCAGCTTGTCGGCGAGCGCCTTGGCATCCACGCCCTCGGCCTTCGGAGCGGGGGCCGGGGCGGCAACCGGAGCCGGGGCGGCGGCGGGAGCGGCCGCGGCCGGGGTGTCGGCGACCTTGGCCGGGCCGGCGGCCTTGGCGGCCTCGACGTCGGCCTTGACGATGCGGCCGTGCGGGCCGGTGCCCTTGACCGTCTTCAGGTCGACGCCGGCCTGTTCGGCGATGCGGCGGGCCAGCGGGCTGGCGAACACGCGGGCGCCACCTGCCGCCGGAGCGGCGGCCGGAGCGGCCGGAGCGGGAGCCGGAACCGGAGCGGCGGCGGGAGCCGCCGTCTGCGCCGGGGCCGGGGCGGCGGCGGGAACCGGGGCGGGAGCGGAGCCGGCGGAGGCCAAAGCACTCTCGTCCTCGCCCTCTTCCAGCAGGATGGCGATGGGGGTGTTCACCGCCACGCCCTGGCTGCCGGCCGGGATCAGGATCTTGCCGATGCGGCCTTCATCGACCGCCTCGACTTCCATGGTGGCCTTGTCGGTCTCGATCTCGGCGAGCACGTCGCCGGACTTCACCGTGTCGCCTTCCTTCTTCAGCCACTTGGCGAGGTTGCCCTCGGTCATCGTGGGCGAGAGGGCGGGCATCAGAATCTGAACGGTCATCCTATCAGCCCTCCTCTCAGCGGTAGCAGGCTTGCTTGGCGGCCTTGACGATGTCGGCGACCTGTGGCAGCGCCAGCTTTTCCAGGTTGGCGGCGTAGGGCATCGGCACGTCCAGCCCGGCGACGCGGGCGACCGGAGCGTCGAGATAGTCGAAAGCCTGTTCCATCATCAGCGCGCACATCTCGGAGCCGATGCCGGCGAAGGGCCAGCCCTCCTCGACGGAGACGAGGCGGTTGGTCTTCTTGACGCTGTTGACGATGGTGGCGGTGTCGAGCGGACGGATCGTGCGCAGGTTGATGACCTCCGCGTCGATGCCTTCCTTCGCCAGCTCCTCGGCGGCGGCGAGCGCGTGGCCGACCATGATCGAGAAGGCGGTGATCGTCACGTCCTTGCCGGCGCGCTCGATCTTGGCCTTGCCGATCGGCAGGACGAACTCCTCGTCCTCCGGAACCTCGAAGCTCTGACCATAGAGAATCTCGTTCTCCAGGAAGACCACCGGGTTCGGATCGCGGATCGACGCCTTCAGCAGGCCCTTGGCGTCGGACGCCGACCACGGCGCGACCACCTTCAGGCCCGGGCAGTGGGCGTACCAGGAGGCGTAGCACTGCGAGTGCTGGGCGGCGACGCGGGCGGCGGCGCCGTTCGGGCCGCGGAAGACGATCGGGCTGCCCATCTGGCCGCCGGACATGTAGAGCGTCTTGGCGGCGGAGTTGATGATGTGGTCGATCGCCTGCATGGCGAAGTTGAAGGTCATGAACTCGACGATCGGCTTCAGCCCCTTGAAGGAGGCGCCGACGCCCAGACCGGCGAAGCCGATCTCGGTGATGGGCGTATCGATGACGCGACGCTCGCCGAACTCCTGCAACAGGCCCTGGGTCACCTTGTAGGCGCCCTGGTACTGCGCGACCTCCTCGCCCATGACGAAGACCTTCTCGTCACGACGCATTTCCTCGGCCATCGCGTCGCGGAGCGCCTCGCGGACGGTCTTCTTGACCGTCTTGGCGAAGAACTTGTCCTCGTCCGACTCCGGAACCGCGACCGGAGCGGCCGGCACGGTCGGGGCCGGAGCCGGGGCGGCTTCGGCGACGGGCGCCGGGGCCGGAGTCGGAGCGGCGGGAGCGGCGGCGACCGGGACGTTGCCGCCCTTGCTCAGCGCGCTCTCGTCCTCGCCTTCCTCCAGCAGGACGGCGATGGGGGTGTTCACCGCGACATTGTCGGTGCCTTCCGGCACCAGGATCTTGCCGACGCGGCCTTCATCGACCGCTTCGACTTCCATGGTGGCCTTGTCGGTCTCGATCTCGGCGAGGACATCGCCGGATTTGACGGTGTCGCCTTCCTTCTTGACCCATTTCGCCAGCTTGCCCTCGGTCATGGTGGGCGACAGGGCCGGCATCAACACTTCGATCGGCATTCCTCAACCTCCGGCGGCACGAGGGAACCCGGTTGCCACAGCCATTTCGGGGGCAACCCGTTCCGGTCAACGCCGCTCCTGCTTTTCGTGGACGTCAGGACGAGACGGTGGATTCGACAGTCAGGACCGGATGGTCAGGACTCGACCAGGATGTCGGTCCACAGTTCCGACGGATCGGGCTCCGGGCTCTGCTGCGCGAACTCGGCCGATTCGGTGACGATCGCCTTCACCTCGCGATCGATCTCCTTCAGCTTGTCCTCGTCGGCATGGCCGCCGGCCAGCAGCTTGGACTTCAGCTGATCGATCGGATCGGACTCCGACCGCATCTTCTCGACCTCTTCCTTCGTCCGGTACTTGGCCGGATCGGACATGGAATGGCCGCGGTAGCGGTAGGTCTTCATCTCCAGGATGACCGGACCGTTGCCTTCGCGGATGTAGTTCACCCACTGGTCGGCGGCGGCCTTCACGTCCAGCACGTCCATCCCGTTGACCTGATAGCCGGGGATGCCGTAGGCGGCGCCGCGCTGATGCAGTTCACCGGCCGAGGCGCGCTCCTGCGAGGTGCCCATGGCGTACTTGTTGTTCTCGATGACGAACAGCACCGGCAGCTTCCACAGCGCAGCCATGTTGAAGCTCTCGTACACCTGGCCCTGGTTGATGGCGCCGTCGCCGCAATAGACCGCGGAGACGCCGCCGTCATTGAGGTACTTGTGCGAGAAGGCCAGGCCGGTGCCGAGCGGAACCTGGCCGCCGACGATGCCATGGCCGCCGTAGAAGTTCTTCTCGCGGCTGAACATGTGCATCGAGCCGCCCTTGCCCTTGGAGTAGCCTCCGATGCGGCCGGTCAGCTCGGCCATCACGCCCTTGGCGTCCATGCCGCAGGCCAGCATGTGGCCGTGGTCGCGGTAGCTGGTGATGACGTCGTCGCCCTCTTTCAGGGCGGCCTGCACGCCGACGACGACGGCCTCCTGGCCGATATAGAGATGGCAGAAGCCGCCGATCAGGCCCATGCCGTAAAGCTGGCCCGCCTTTTCTTCAAAGCGGCGGATCAGCAGCATCTCGCGGTAGTAATGAAGAAGCTCTTCGGAAGAGACGGCTTGAACGGGCGCGGTGTCGGTCTGCGCCTTGGTCGGACGGCGTCGGGACGCGGCCATGATTCCTCCCCAGGGTTCAAGCGGCAACGGCCTTGAAACAGCCGCCGCCGCCACACGTTGCGGGTAAGCGAAAACCCGCACCGGAAAGCGACTATGGCGCGCACACTACACGAGCTTTAAACGCCGCGCAAATCTCTGTTTTTGCAGCGCTATTTCAGATTAACCGCGATTTGGTTAATCGGCTGATTTCCCCTTACTTCTGCGTTGCGGCGCCGTCCTGATCGGCCAGCTTGGGAAGCTTGACGATGACGTCGCGCGAGCTGGAGAAGTTCAGCATCAGCCGCGCCCGCTCTTCCAGCATGTCGCGGTCCAGACCGTCGCCGCGCAGCAGTTGGGCGCGGCGTTCCATGTCCTCCCGCTCGGTGCGGAGCTGGTTGAGAACCGTCTCCGCCTGGGCGATCTGCCCCTGGATCTGCTTCATCGCCACCAGCCCGCGGTCGCCATGGACCGCGTAATAGGCGAAGTAAGCGACCACGCAGGCGCACAGCGCCGGCATGATGGCTTGGCGAAGCGCGCTTTTGGCGGCGCGGGCGAGCGTATCGGTGAAATCGGCGATCATCGTCATGGTGCGACGATGGAATCACAGCGTCTTTCCGCCGGTCAAACGAAAAAGATGGAACAGGCGAAGCGCAAAAGCTTCGTGATCTTTGCGCAACCCAGTAATGGGTATCCGCGAGGCCCAAGCCACAAATCGTTACAATGTTCCTGTAAAGTTCTTACGACCTAGGGGGCTGTCCCCCGCCCCTCCTCCCTGTCCATTGGCCCAGCCATCCACCCGGCGTAACACCAAGGTGAATGGAATGAACCCGGCGGTGGGGTGTTTGGACCCACACGGCGCCATCAGGTCCGTGCCGAGTCCAACCGGTGCTCGCGCGGCGGAAACCCTTGATGGTGAGCCTCGACGGCGCCGCCCACTGGCTGAGGAGCGATACTCCATGCGCAGCAAGTTTCTGATCGCGGCCCTGCCCGCCCTGCTTCTGGGACTGGCGGCCTGCGACGACCAAAATGCCCAGAACTCCAACGCGGCCAACCAGAGCAGCCCGACAACCAGCAGCGGGACCAGCAGCGGCTCCACCACCGTGCCGCCCCCTTCGACCGGAGTACCGGTGCAAGGCGGCACGTCGGGCAATTCGATGAACGAAGGCAGCGGAGCCACCACCACCGCACCGGGCGGCTCGACCGCCGGAGGGGCGGCGGGCGGCGGCGCCAGCACCGGATCATCCACCCCTTCGGGCGGCCAGTAAGCCGGCGCGCCTCTGGACAGCGGACGGCTCAGACGTCCACCACCCGGCCCGAGCGGTCGGACGGATCGCGTCCGCTGTCCGGCTCGAAGGCGATGCCCTTGACCAGCGCCACCACGTCGCGGCCGGGCGCCAGTTGCAGTTCGCGCAGGGCCGCACGGGTGATGCGGGCGATCAGGAAGGATCCGCCGACCGCCAGCCGCACATCGGCCGAGGATGGACCGGCCTCCGCCACCTCCACCACCGTCGCGGCCAGCGCATTGCGCAGGCTGACGCCGGCCAGGGGCTGCAAGCCGATGATGACGTCGCGGGCGTGGATGTGCAGCCGCACCGCCATCCCCGGCGCCCGATCGACCTGAGGCACGGTCAACCGGCCGCCGTCGAAGGCGAGAACCGACAGGCCATCTTCCGGGATGTGGCGCTCGACCGTCAGATCCAGAACCGCGCCGGCGTCCTGCGCCCCGGTCACCGCCGACAGATCGAGCCGGCCCATGACGGTGCCGACCGGTCCGGAGGCGCGCACCCTGCCATCGGCAATCAGCACCATCGTGGTGGCGAGCCGCACCACCTCGTCCAGCGCGTGACTGACCATGACGATGGGAATGTTCATCTCGTCGCGCAGCCGCTCGATATAAGGCATGATCTCGGCCTTGCGGGCGGCGTCGAGCGAGGCCATCGGCTCGTCCATCAGCAGCAGGCGCGGCTGCGCCAGCAGGGCGCGGCCGAAGGCGACGCGCTGCTTCTCGCCGCCGGACAGGCCGCGCGGCCTGCGGTCCAGCAGATGGCCGACCCCCAGCAGTTCGACCACCGGATCGAAGGCGATCCGCCGCTCCCGCACCGGCACGCGCCGCAGCCCATATTCCAGATTGCCGCGCACGGTCATGTGCGGGAACAGGCGTGATTCCTGGAAGACATAGCCGATGCGCCGCTTCTCGACCGGCAGGTCGATGCGCCGGGCGCTGTCGAAGAACATGGTGTCGCCGACACGGATATGCCCATCATCGGGCCGCGTCAGCCCGGCGATGGCGTTGATGACCGATGTCTTGCCCGAGCCGGAACGGCCGAACAGCGCCGTCACCCCGCGTTCCTCGGCGGTCAGGGCGATGTCGAGGGTGAAGGCGCCCAGCCTCTGGCGGATTCGCAGGTCCAGCATGGTTCAGACCTGCCCGATCAGGCGGCGGACCCGGTTCGCCAGGAATTCCGACATCGTCAGCGCCAGCAGCGCCACCGAGAAGGAGATGGTGGCCAGCCGCGCCGCCATCACGTCACCGCCCGGCTCCTGCGTCGCGGCATAGATCGCCAGCGGCAGGGTCTGCGTCTTGCCGGGGATGTTGGAGACGAAGGTGATGACCGCGCCGAATTCGCCCATCGCCGCGGCGAAGGCGACGATGGCGCCCGACAACAGGCCCGGCGCCATCAGCGGCAAGAGGATGGTGAAGAAACGGTCGATCGGACCGGCGCCCAGCGTGCGCGCCGCCGCCTCCAGCCCGCCGTCGATGGCCTCTACCGACAGGCGGATCGCCCGCACCATCAGCGGGAAGGAGGTCACCGCCACCGCCAGCGACGCTCCTTCCGCCGTGAAGATCAGCTTGATTCCAAAGGCCTGGTACAGCCAGCCGCCAACCACCCCCTTGGTCCCCATGGTCACCAGCAGGATATAGCCGGTGACCACGGGCGGCAGGACCAGCGGCAGATGGACCAGCCCGTCGAACAGCGTCTTGCCTGGAAAGGAATAGCGGCCAAGCACCCAGGCGGCGAGCACGGCGACCGGTAACCCCAGCGCGATGGCGACGCCCGCGACACGCAGGCTGAGCAGCAACGCGGTGGTCTCCATCGGCGTCAGGATATTCATCATCGGAGCTTACGGCGCCTTGGCGACCGGGACGAAGCCGAATTCCTTCCAAACCGCCATGCCCTCCGGCGACTTGATGTAGTCGAGGAAGGCCGCTCCGGCCGGGTTCTTGGAAGACGCCGTCAGGGCCGCCGGATAGACCACCGGCGGATAGCTGTCGGGCGGGAAGGTCGCGGCGACCTCCACCCCCGGATCGATGGCGGCATCGGTGCGATAGACGATGCCCAGCGGCACTTCGCCGCGGCTGACCAGCGCCAGGGCGGCGCGCACGCTGTCGGCCCGCGCCAGTTTCGGCTCCACCGCCGTCCATTGGCCGAGCTTCTCCAGCGCCGCCTTGGCGTACTTCCCGACCGGAACGTTCGAGGGATCGCCGGTGGCGAGCCGGCCGTCACCCAGCTGTTCCGCCAGCTTGCCGTCCTTGGACAGGTCGGGCTTCAGCGTCGAACCCTTCGGCACGACCACCACCAGTTCATTGCCGAGCAGGCTGACCCGGCTGTCGGTCTTGATGAGGTTGCGCTGCTGCAAATAGTCCATCCAGTCGAGATCCGCGGAAATGAAGATGTCGGCGGGGGCGCCATTCTCGATCTGCTTGGCAAGTCCCGACGAGGCGGCAAAGGAGGAGGTCACGATTCCGCCGGTCTTCGCCTTGAACTGCGCCGACAGCTTATCCACCGCGTTCTTGGTCGAGGCGGCGGCCAGGACCAGAACGTCCTGCGCCATCGCCGCCGGCGCCGCCAGCGTCAGCCCGACACCGAGGACGACCGCGAAGGCCGCCGATGTGACACCACGCCGCCCCAAGACCGCACGCATCCCGATCATCGTCATCTCCTGCCGATTTCGACGTTTCATATATATTCAAACGGATACAGCGCTTCGCGGTTGCGGTAAAGCGCAAACGGCCAAGCCGGAGGCGGATCCGGAACGGTCACATCATGTCATGACTTGCGTCGCGCCCCCGTGATAGGACTTGCGCCATCCGGACCCGCTCCATCTTCCCTCCCTGCCTTAGGAAAGCCCCATGCGCGCCGTGAAGATTTCCCCCTCGATTCTCTCCGCCGATTTCGCCCGGCTGGGCGAGGAGGTCCGTGCGGTCGACGCGGCCGGCGCCGACTACATCCACATCGACGTGATGGACGGCCATTTCGTGCCGAACCTGACCATCGGGCCGGGGGTGGTGAAGGCGCTGCGCCCCCATTCCGCCAAGGTCTTCGACGTCCATCTGATGATCTCGCCGGTGGATCTGTTCGTTCCGGACTTCGCCAAGGCCGGCGCCGACATCATCACCGTCCATCCGGAAGCGGGCCCGCATCTGCACCGCACCATCCAGTTGATCAAGTCGCTGGGCAAGAAGGCCGGCGTCTCGCTGAATCCGGCCACGCCGGTGGACGCCATCCAGCATGTGCTGGAGGATGTCGACCTGGTGCTGGTGATGACGGTCAACCCCGGCTTTGGCGGCCAGAGCTTCATCAAGAGCCAGTTGCCGAAGATCCGCGAGCTGCGCGCCCGCATCGACGCGATCGGCAAGCCGATCGACCTGGAGGTCGATGGCGGCATCAATCCGGAAACCGCCCGCCTGGCGATCGAGGCCGGCGCCGACGTGCTGGTCGCCGGCACCGCCACCTTCACCGGCGGGCCCGACCAGTATGCCGCCAACATCAAGGCGCTGCGCTGAGCGTTCGTCGGGACCGCGCGGCGGGATTCTCCCTCTCTCCCCCCCAAAGGCGTCCGGGGAGAGAGGGCGCATCGCCCAAAAGATCCTCCGACGCGGAGAACCAAACACGTCCGTTCCCGTTATTGGACATGGGAAGACGGTCCCGCAACGGAAGGGAAATCAAACCATGGGCATTCTCTGGACGATCATCATCGGCTTTCTCGCCGGCATCGTCGCCAAATTCCTGATGCCGGGTCGTGATCCGGGCGGCTTCATCATCACCACCCTGCTCGGCATCGCGGGCGCCTTCGTCGCCACATATCTGGGCGCAGCCATCGGCTGGTACCGACCGGGCGAAGGGGCCGGATTCATCGGCGCCATCGTCGGCGCGATCATCATCCTCGCCATCTACCGCATGGTCGCCGGACGCAGCACCACGGTTTGACCGTTCTTCGGATGCGCTCCTGAAAGCCGGAGGGGCCATCGATTCGCCGATGGTCCCTTCTCACCGGAAGCGCGTCGGCACCCTCACGCCAGCGCCACCGGCTGCGGCATGAAGATGGCGCGGGAGATGGCGGCCTGGAGGCCGGCATTGGTGAAGGGCTTGCGGACGATCTGACCGAGATGGCCGGCATCCCGCGCCAGGATGTCGTCGTCGAAGGCGGTGACGAAAATGGTGCGCAGGTCGCGCACGCGCTTCAGACGCCGCGCGATCTCTATTCCGCTGCCGCCATCCGCCAGCCGCACGTCCAGCAGGGCCAGCGTCGGTCTTTCCGCCTTCAGCAGGGCCAGCGCCTCCGCCTCATTGCCGGCGGTTCCGCAGACGATATGGCCCATCTCGGCGACCAGCGCCCCCAGTTCCAGGGCCAGCAGCGCATTGTCCTCCACCACCATCACGCGCTGGACCATGGCGCCGCGCACCGCGGCGCGGGCCGCCTTCAACCGCCTGATCGCCTCGCCACCCTCCAACTGGAGCACCTTCGCCGCCTGCGGCAGGCTCAGTCCCTCCAGCGCGGTCAGCAGATACAGGCGGCGATCGGCCTCCGGCAGGCCGGCGAGGGCGCGCTCGATGGGATGGGGCGACGGAAAGGGCCGGCCGGGCGGGCCGAACTCCTCCTCGGAGCGATCGAACAGCAGGTTGAGCAAGGCATACATCGGCAGGCGCGCGCCATCACCACCACGGTCCAGCCCGAAGCGCGACGGCGCCATCACCGCCGCCTCGACACAGCGGGTCACCAGCGCGTCGCCACGGTCGGTTGCACCGGTCAGCGCCCGCGCATAGCGGCGCAGCACCGGAACCACCTCGAACAGTTCACATTCGTAAACCAGCATGCCTGCGACTCCGCTCCCCGCCGGGGACTTCGAATCCTATCATGCCTGGCGAAGCGGTCGACTGGGAAATGGGGGTGCAAATGGAGGTGCCCGGGGAGACGGGGGAAATCCGCCCGCCAATGCCGGCCCTCCAGCCGGATTACAGGCGAAAGACGCCTCACTTCGCCTTCTCCCTGATCTGCCGGCTGCGCCATTGCCAGGGCTTCTCGACCTGACCGGCCCACAGCCCCAGCCGTTTGCTCTGGGCATAGGCCTCCCCCTTCTGGTAGGCCGGCGACAGGCTGGCATATTGGAAGGCCCAGCCCCGCGCCACCATCGCCGCCCCCAGATCGACGCCGCGCACGCGGCATTCGCCCTTCTTCTCGCCGGTGCGGTCCTGTTCGGTGATGGTGCAGGTCACCTCCTCGCCCTTGACCATGTTGGCGAGCACGGCGGTGGCGATCTTGAAGCAGTCCAGCTCGTGCCCGTAGCGGTTCTTGCATTTCTGTCCCGGATCCGGCGCGTCGATGCCCATCAGCCGCACCGCCGTCCCGTTGACGGTGAGCAGGTCGCCCTCCACCGCCATGGCGGATCCCTTGATGGTCTGGTCGGGCGTGTTGGCGATGGGACCGCGGCCCTTCGCCGCCGGATTGTTCTGCGCCGCCGCCGGTCCCGCCAGGACGAGGACCAGGGCCGCCGCGACGAACAAGGCCCTTGCCGCCCGCACCGCCTCAGAACAGGCTTGGCTGGCGATCATCGGGCTTTCCCTTCGCCTTGGACGGGGCAAGGTCCTGGGGCGGATCCAGGCAACCGGGATCGTCGTTGCGCACGCTGTTCACCTTCGGCCCGACCGGCACCACGTCCAGCCACTCCTCGGGCGCGGAACGGATCAGCCCGTCCACCACCGCCAGCGGCGTGGCCGGATCCAGCCACGCCTCCCAATCGGCCGGGTCGAGCACCACCGGCATGCGGTCGTGCAGGAAGGAGAGGGTGGCGTTGGTCGCCGTGGTCACCACCGTCGCGGTTTCCAGCGGCGGGTCCCGTGGCGGCGCGCCCTTCGGCCCATACCAACGCTCCCACAGGCCAGCCAGCGCGAACAGGCGGCGGTCGCGGCGGCGAATGACATGGCCCTGCTTGCGCGGCTTCGCCCCGTCCCCCACGCTGGTCCATTCATAAAAGCCGTCCAGCGGAACCAGGCAACGGCGTTTGCGCAACGCGTCGCGGAAGGCCGGCTTGTCGGCCACCGATTCGCCGCGCGCGTTGATCATCCGCCCGCCGATGGCGGGATCGTCGGCCCAGGGCGGCACCAACCCCCAGCGGACCATCGCCAGATGACGGCCGTCCTCCTCGCGCCGGATGACGGGGATCCCCTGGGTCGGGGCGACATTCCAGCGCGGCATCAGGTTCGGCCGCTCGGCGACGCCGAACACGCGCTCGATCTCGTTGATCGGGGTGGTGAGAAGCATGCGTCCACACATGTCCGGAATATGGTCCTCCCAATGTCCTTTTGCCAGTCGGCTCGTCGGGTCCGTGAAGACGGCAAACAATCATTGCGGCGGACAACCGTCACCCATGCCGACCGTCGGGGTTTCCCCGACGCTTCAGCCGGCCTATCTTCGCGGGGCACAACAATCGCATCGAACCGGAAGGCGGGAGTTCACCCATGAAGTTCGGCATCGGACAGGCGGTTCCGCGCACCGAGGACGCACGGTTGCTGACCGGCGGCGGCCGCTACACCGACGACGTGTCTCTTCCCGGACAGGCCCATGCGGCCTTCGTCCGTTCGCCCCACGCCTTCGCCACCATCGGCGCCATCGACGCATCGGAGGCGCTGGCCCAGCCCGGCGTGCTGGCTGTCTACACCGTCGCCGACCTCGACGCCGAAAAGATCGGCATGATCCCCTGTCAGGCGGCGCTGAAGCAGCGCGACGGCTCCAACTATGTCCAGACGCCACGCCCGGCGCTCGCCCGCGGCTTCGCCCGCCATGTCGGCGATCCGGTCGCCATGGTGGTGGCGGAGACGCTGGAGGCCGCGCGCGAGGCCGCCGAGCTGGTGATGGTCGATTACGAGGACCGCCAGCCCGTCACCGGCACGCTGGAGGCGCTGGAGCCCGGCCGCCCCTTGGTTTGGGACGCAGCGCCGAGCAATCTCTGCTTCGATTGGGACACCGGCGACGAGGCGGCGGTGGAGGCGGCGCTGGCCGGCGCCCATCGCGTGGTCGAGCTGGAACTGGTCAACAACCGCGTCGTCGCCAATCCGATGGAAGGGCGCGCCTGCGTCGCCGGGGTCGAAGCCGGGGCCGACGGCGCCCCCGGCCGGTTGCTGATCTACGTCACCAGCCAGGGCGTGCACGGCCTGCAAAAGCAGTTCGCCAAGATCCTGAACGAGCCCGACTCCCGCATCCGCGTGCTGACCACCGATGTCGGCGGCGGCTTCGGCATGAAGCTGTTCAACTATCCCGAATATGTCGCCTGCCTGTTCGCCGCCCGCCGGCTGAACCGCGCGGTGAAATGGGCCGCCGACCGCGTCGAGGGCTTCATCAGCGACGACCATGGCCGCGACCATGTCAGCAAGGCGCGTCTGGCGCTCGACGCCGACGGCCATTTCCTGGGATTGCGGGTCGACACCGTCGCCAATCTCGGCGCCTATCTGTCCAACTACGGCCCCTTCATCCCGACCGACGCCGGATCGGCGATGCTGGTCGGCTCCTACAGGACGCCGGCCGTCTATGTCCGGGTCAAGGGCGTCTTCACCAACACCCAGCCGGTGGACGCCTATCGCGGCGCCGGCCGTCCGGAGGCGGCCTATCTGCTGGAACGGCTGATCGACCATGCCGGCCGCGTCACCGGCCTCGGCCCGGCGGAGATTCGGCGGCGCAACTTCATCCCGCCGGCCGCGATGCCCTATGCCACCCCGATGGGGCAGGTCTATGACACCGGCGACTTCCGGCGGAATCTGGAGGACGGGCTGACCCTCGCCGATCTCGCCGGCCTGCCCGCCCGCAAGGCCGAGGCGAAGGCGCGCGGCAAGCTGCGCGGCGCCGGCCTGTCGACCTACATCGAAGCCTGCTCCGGCGGCGGGCCGGAGCAGGCGACCGTCCAGGTCAACGGCGACGGCAAGGTCGTGCTGATGATCGGCACCCAGACCAACGGCCAGGGCCACGAAACCGCCTACAAGCAGATCCTGGCCGATCGGCTCGGCGTGCCACCTGAAGATGTCGAGGTGGTACAGGGCGATACCGACCGCGTCAGCTGGGGGGCCGGCACCGGCGGCTCCCGCTCCGTCCCGGTCGGCGGTTCGGCGCTGGCGGAAGGGGCGGCCAAGGTGGTGAAGGCCGCGACGACGGTCGCCGCCGACCTGCTGGAGACCGCCGAGGTCGACATCGAATTCGCCGACGGCCGCTTCTCCATCGTCGGCACCGACCGCGCGGTGACGCTGAAGGAGGTCGCGGCGAAGGCTGCGGAGGATGGAGGCAAGGGCGGAGACGGCATAGCCTTCTCGGAGATGGCGCGCTGGACCCCGCCGGCCAGCACCTTCCCCAACGGCTGCCATGTGGCGGAGGTGGAGATCGATCCGGACACCGGCATCGTCGAGGTGCTGCGCTACAGCGTCGTCGATGATTTCGGCACGGTGATCAACCCGATGCTGGTGATCGGCCAGATCCATGGCGGCGTCGCCCAGGGACTGGGGCAGGCGTTGCAGGAGAAGGTCGTGTTCGACCCTGACAGCGGCCAGTTGCTGTCCGCCTCCTTCATGGATTATCAGATGCCGCGCGCGGTCGATATGCCGCCGATCGCGGTGAAGCTGAACAGCGTGCCCAGCACCACCAACATGCTGGGCATGAAGGGCGCCGGCGAGGCCGGGGCGATCGGCGCGCCGCCGGCCATCATCAACGCGGTGGTCGATGCGCTGTCCGATCTCGGCATCACCCACATCGACATGCCGGCGACACCGGAAACGGTGTGGGCGGCGATCCGCGGCGCCGAAGCCCGGATGGCGGCGGAATAGGCCGTTCGGCGCATCCGACCGAAGACGTAGGGGATAATCCTAGGCGGAAGTGTGGCGATTGCCATGCCTCCGTCCGGTGCGATCCATGGCATCGTCACTGGCCTTGAGGTGGAATTGCTGATCTGACGGGGGTATGGCGATGGCGTTTGGCGATGGCGGATGCGGCGGTCTTTGTGCGGACCGGCTGGATCTGGACTTCACGATGGCGTTCCAGCTCATCGTCGACGTCGCCAACGGCGGCGTCTGGGCGCACGAGGCCCTGGTGCGCGGCGTCCAGGGCCAGGGTGCCGGCTGGGTTCTGGATCAGGTGACCGACGCCACCCGCTATGCCTTCGACCAGTCCTGCCGGGTCAAGGCGATCGAACTGGCCGCCTCCCTGCCGATGAACGGCGCCCGCCTGTCGATCAACTTCCTGCCGAACGCCGTCTACAAGGCGGAGACCTGCATCCGCACCACCCTCGCCGCCGCCCGGCGCACCGGCTTCCCCACCAACCGCATCATCTTCGAGGTGACGGAGGGCGAGCGGGTGGCGGATCGCGACCATCTGAAGAGCATTTTCGACGAATACAGGCGCCAGGGCTTCATGACCGCCATCGACGATTTCGGTTCCGGCTATTCCGGGCTGAATCTGCTGGCGGAATTCCAGCCCGACATCATCAAGCTGGATATGGAATTGACCCGCAACATCGACACCGAGCGGGCGCGGCGCAGCATCGTCAAGGCGATCCTGTCGGTGTGCGAAGACCTGGACATCATCCCCATCGCCGAAGGCGTCGAAACGCTGGACGAGGCCAGGACCCTGCGCGACCTGGGCGTCGGGCTGATGCAGGGCTACCTGTTCGCCCGGCCGGCCTTCGAGGCGCTGGTGGCGGAGCCGGATCTGGCGGTCCCGGCCCGTCAGGACCGGACCGGCGCGGTCATGTAGCTCATCCCCCCGCCATAGCTCGACAGCTTGGCCGCCAGCCCCGGCCCGCCGTCCCGATAGGGCGCGAAGCCGACCCGGTCCCAATAGCTCCGCGCCCCCGGCGTCGAGGTCAGCGCCAGCCAGCGCCAGCCCTCGCGCGCCGCCAGCCCATGGGCATAATCGAGCACGGCAGCCCCCAGCCCGGTGCCACGGGCCGCCGGCAGCAGCGCGATGTCATGCAGATAGAGGCAGTCGGCATCGGCCGGCAGCCCCCCCAAAGGCGAGTCGAGCGGCGGTGGAACCCCCAGCCTGCCGGGATGCATGACGCCGTAGCCGATCGCCTCGCCCCCGCGTTCCGCCACCCGGCAACCGGCGGGATAGAGCGCCAGCCGCTCCTCGAACACACCGCGCTCCTCGGGATAGGCCGGATGCACGATGTCCGCGATGGCGAGGACGCGGTCCAGATCGGCGGCGGTCATAGCGCGCCATTGGGCGCGCCATTGGGCGGACCATGGCGCCGATGCGCCTTTGCCGCCCTCCTGTTCATCCCCCTGCAACCCGGCTGTCATCCGCCTTCTCCGTTCCCCACCCGTTCAAGAGCTTCCGGCCCGCCATCGGGCGCGCTATGGTGATTTTTCATACCATAGGGAGAGTCCCCCATGCCCGATGCCGCTGTGGCGAGCCTGCTGCCGACGGTCCGCACCATCGCCCATGAGGCCGGTCAGGTCATCCTGCGCTTTTACAACGACGGCATCGACGTCGCCACCAAGGTCGACGGCAGCCCGGTGACGCAGGCGGATCAGGCGGCGGAGGCGGTAATCGTCCCGGCGCTCCACCATCTGCTCCCCGGTGTGCCGGTGGTCGCGGAAGAGGCGATGGCCGCCGGCCACAAGCCCGACATTTCCGGCGGCCGCTTCTGGCTGGTCGATCCGCTCGACGGCACCAAGGAGTTCATCTCCCGCAACGGCGAGTTCACGGTGAACATCGCCCTGATCGAGGGTGGCGTCCCCGTGCTGGGCGTCGTCTATGCCCCGGCCACCGGCGACCTCTATGCGGCGGCGGGGCCCGGCACCGCCGTCCATTGCGCGGAGGGGCGGCACGATCACGCCATCGCCGTCCGCACCCCGCCGGCCGACGGCCTGACCGTGGTCGCCAGCCGGTCGCATGGCAGCGGCTCGGCCCTGGAGGACTTCCTCGGCAAATTCGCCGTCAAGGACCGGGTGTCCTGCGGCAGCTCGCTGAAATTCTGCACGGTGGCTAGCGGCAAGGCCGACCTCTATCCCCGCCTGGGGCCGACCAGCGAATGGGACACCGCCGCCGGCCATGCCGTGCTGATCGGCGCCGGCGGCCGGGTGGAACAGCCGGACGGCTCGCCGCTGGTCTATGGCAAGGACGACATCCTGAACCCCCATTTCGTCGCCTACGGCTGGAAATGACCTCTTCCGCATCGTGCCTGGGCGACGCGGCGACCGCGGTGCTGACCAGCGCGGCGCCGCTGGAGAAGGTGCGCCTGACCCGCCTGCACGCCGCCGCATGGCGGGACGGCCTGTTGTCGCCGGAGGTGCCCGCCCCGCCGCCCGACCGCCCCGCCCGTCCCGACCGGCCGGAGCTGAAGCTGCCGCGCGACATGCCCAAGCGCGGGCGGGGCGGCAGCGCCCAGAACCGAATCGCCCTGCTGCACGCGCTGGCCCATATCGAGCTGAACGCCATCGACCTCGCCTGGGACATCGTCGCCCGGTTCGCCCCGCTCGGCCTGCCGAGGGGCTTCACCGACGATTGGGTCGTGGTGGCCGACGACGAGGCGCGGCACTTCCAGATGCTGGAAAGCCGGCTGAACGCGCTGGGCGCCTCCTATGGCGATCTGCCCGCCCATGACGGGCTGTGGCAGTCGGCGACGGAGACCGCGCACGACCTCGCCGCCCGGTTGGCGGTGGTGCCGATGGTGCTGGAGGCGCGCGGGCTGGACGTCACGCCGGACACCGTCCGCCGCCTGCGCGACTTCGACGACGGCGAGAGCGCCGACCTGCTTCAGACCATCCATGACGAGGAGATCGGCCATGTCGCCGCCGGCCGGCGCTGGTTCGCCCATCTCTGCGCCGAACGCGGGGCGGAGCCGGTGGCACTGTGGCAGGAGCTGGTCGGCCGCCATTTCCGGGGCGGGCTGAAGCGCCCCTTCAACGTCGCCAGCCGCCGGCTGGCCGGATTCGGCCCGGAATATTACGAGCCGATCACTCCCGAAATTGACCGCAAGCCGGAAACCCGGTAAGGCGCTGGATACCATGGCCGTTTATACCGAAGTCACCGACGAGGATCTCAGCAGCTTCGCCGCCGAGTATGATCTGGGCGCCGTGCTGTCGTGCAAGGGCATCGCCGAGGGGGTGGAGAATTCCAACTTCCTGCTGGTGACCGAACGCGGACCCTACATCCTGACGCTCTATGAGAAGCGCACGCGGAGGGAGGATCTGCCCTTCTTCCTCGGCCTGATGGAGCATCTGGCGGACAAGGGCATCGCCTGCCCGCTGCCGGTGGCGGCGCGCGACGGCGTGGCGCTGCGCGAATTGTGCGGACGCCCGGCGGTGATCGTCACCTTCCTCGCCGGCATGTGGCCGCGCCGGATCACGCCGCAACATTGCGCCCAGCTTGGCGAGGCTCTGGCCCGCCTGCATCTGGCGGTCGGCGACTTCCGCCTGGAACGACCCAACGCGCTGGCCCTGCCCGGCTGGAAGGAGCTGTTCGCCAGATCGGCCGAACGCGCCGACGAGGTGGCGCCCGGCCTGCGCGCCACGCTGGAAGCCGAGCTGGCGGCGCTGGAGGTCAACTGGCCTGCCGGTCTGCCGGCCGGCGTCATCCACGCCGACCTGTTCCCGGACAATGTCTTCTTCCGGGGCGACAGCCTGTCCGGCCTGATCGACTTCTATTTCGCCTGCAACGACTTCCTGGCCTATGACGTGGCGATCTGCGTCAACGCCTGGTGCTTCGAGATCGACGGCTCGTTCAACGCCACCAAGGCGAGGCTGCTGCTGTCCAATTACCGCAAGGTCCGGCCGCTGTCGCGGGCGGAGCTGGACGCCCTGCCCTGGCTGTGCCGCGGCAGCGCCGTGCGCTTCCTGCTGACCCGCCTGTATGATTGGCTGAACCACCCGCCGGGCGCCTTCGTCCGGCCGAAGGATCCGCTGGAATATCTGCGCAAACTGCGCTTCCACCAGACCGTCCGCGGGCTGGGCGATTATTTCCTGGATGATTCCGAGGCGGGCGCGGAATGAACGGCGACGCCATCCCGGCCGAGGCGCGGCCGAAGACCGTCGACATCTTCACCGACGGCGCCTGTAGCGGCAATCCCGGCCCCGGCGGCTGGGGCGCCATCCTGCGCTATGGCGAGGTGGAGAAGGAGCTGTATGGCGGCGAACCGGCGACGACCAACAACCGGATGGAGCTGATGGCCGCCATCATGGCGCTGGAGGCGTTGAAGAAGCCGGTGACCGTCCGCCTCTTCACCGACAGCGAATATGTGAAGAACGGCATCACCAAATGGATCCATGGCTGGAAGGCCAAGGGCTGGATGACCGCCGACCGGAAGCCGGTGAAGAACGTCGATCTGTGGCAGCGCCTGGAAGAGGCGAAGCGGCAGCACCAGATCGAATTCCATTGGGTGCGCGGCCATGCCGGCCACCCGGAGAACGAACGCGCCGACGAACTGGCCCGGCGCGGAGTGGCGGACGTGCGGGCGCAGGGCTGACCATAGAATCCCTCTCCCGCCCCGGCATCCCCTCTCCGCGGAGAGAGGGTCAGGGGATGCGCTGCGGATCTCCACCGAGACTCCAGCCCGTTTCCCCCATCCCCGCTTCCCTCTCCCGAGACGGGAGAGGGAAGGTCTCGCCCTCAGAGCGTCTCGAGCACCGCTTCGGCCGATGACACTTCGAACTTGCCGGGGGCCTCGACGGCGACATGGGTGACCTTGCCGTCCTCCGCCACCAGGGCGAAGCGCTGGCCCCGGGTGCCCAGGCCATAGCCCGAACCATCCATGGTCAGGCCGAGCGCGCCGGTGAAGGTGGCGTTGCCGTCGGGCAGCATCGTGACCTTGTCGCCGACCGAACCCTTGTCGCCCCAGGCGCGCATCACGAACGGGTCGTTGACCGCGAGGCAGATGATGCTGTCGACGCCCTTGGCCTTCAGCGCGTCGGCCTGCTGGACGAAGCCCGGCAGGTGCTTGGCCGAACAGGTCGGGGTGAAGGCGCCGGGAACGGAGAACAGGACGACCTTCTTGCCCTTGAACAGCTCGTCGGTGGTCACTTCCTGCATGCCGTTGTCGGTCAGCCACTTCAGCGTGACGGACGGAATGGTATCGCCAACCTGGATGCTCATCGTCTCTAACCCTTCCCGTTTTGGGGGTTTGACCCGTTTTGGGTTGGCCCGGACCCTCTTGGCGGAGCCCGGTCCTGCATCCCTTCTATCCCCGGCGGCGGATGGCCGCAAGGCGTGGTTGACGCCCCCAACAATCCGCATCCGGCAATCCGCATCCGGCCGATCCATGCCCGGCGGGTCTGCCTCAGGCCTTCTTCACGAATTCCGACTTCAGGTTCATGGCGCCGATGCCGTCGATCTTGCAGGCGATGTTGTGCCCGTCGGCGCCGTCCACGAGACGGATGTTCTTCACCTTGGTCCCGCCCTTCACCACCAGCGACGATCCCTTGACCTTCAGGTCCTTGATCACCGTCACGCTGTCGCCGTCGGCCAGCGGGTTGCCGTTGGCGTCGCGCACGCCCTGCCCAGCCTCGGCATCGGTCGCGGCGGCGGCGGTGTCGGGGTTCCAGTCATGGCCGCAGTCGGGGCAGTTCCACAGGCTCCCGTCATGGTAGGCGTTCTCGGAGTTGCACTGCGGGCAGTTGATCTGATCGTCCATCATCGTCCTCATCGCGCGGGAGACGCTCCCGAAGGCGCCCTGTTACCGCAGAATAGCCGCAACAGCCATAGGACTTTTCCGGCGGTCCCCGATCAGGACGCCCGACCCTGCGCCGTGCCCGCCGCCTTCCCCAGCGCCTCCAGCACCGCGCCATCGCTCAGCAGTTCCGGCAGGGCGATGCCGCCGGGCGCGCCGGGGCCATAAACGATGTTGAAGGGGATGCCGTAGCGGCCATGGTCGGCCAGGAACTTCGCGATCACCGGGTCCGGCCGGGTCCAGTCGGCGCGCATCGCCACCAGGGTCGGATCCTCCAGCCGCCGGGCGACCTCGCCACGGTTCAGCACCAGCTTCTTGTTGGCCTGGCAGGTGATGCACCAATCGGCGGTGACATCGACGAACACCGTGCGGCCGGCGGCGACATGGTCGCGGATCGCCGCTTCGGCGAAGGGCGCCCAGCGCGCCTTGGCGTCGCTGACCACCGGCGCCGCCCCGGCGGACGGGCCGACCACCGCCGGCATGGCGAAGGCCGCCACCGCCAGCACGCCCGCCAGCGCCGGGCCGGCGGTCCGCGCAGCACCACCGGCGCCGCGTCCCAGCCACAGAGCCAGGACCAGCGCCGCCATCATCAGCCCGATGGTGGCGGCGGCCACCTCGCCGATCTGCGCCATCAGAACCGACAGCAGCCACAGCGCCGTCAGCATCAGCGCGAAGCCCAGAACCACCTTCAGCATCGCCATCCAGCGCCCCGGCCGCGGCAGCCATCCTGCCATCCGCGGCCACGCCGCCACCGCCAGATAGGGCAGCGCCAGACCAACGCCCAGCGCGACGAAGATCGCATAGATCTCCAGCGCTCCCTTGGACAGGGCGAAGCCGACCGCCGTGCCCAGGAAGGGCGCCGAGCAGGGAGTCGCCAGCAGCGTCGCGAACATGCCGGTGGCGAACGGCCCGGCCAGCCCGTCGCCGCCCAGCCGGTCGGCCAGGACGCGCGGCAGCGGCACCTCGAACAGCCCCCACAGATTGGCGGAGAACAGGGTGACCAGCACCACCATGAAGACCAGGAACAGCGGCTGCTGGAACTGGATGCCCCAGCCGACCGCCCCGCCCGCCGCCTTCACGGCCACCAGCGCCGACGCCATCAGCAGGAAGGAGGCGAGGATGCCGGCGGCGCTCGCCAGGAAGCCGGCACGCATCGCCGCGGGCGCCCGTCCGCCCTGCTTGACCACCGACATCAGCTTCAGCGACAGCACCGGCAGCACGCAGGGCATCAGGTTCAGGATCAGCCCGCCGAGCAGGGCCACGCCCAGCATCGCCATCAGTCCCGCCGTCCCGCCGGAAGCCGGCGCAGCACCCGCGGCGGACACCGTCACCGGCGCCTCCACCGCCTTCTCGCCGTCGACCAGCGTCAGGGTCAGCGCGCGCCCGGCGAGATCGAGAGCCGGCTGCGGATCGGTCACCGCCAGGGTCAGGCGGACATGGCGGTCATTGTCGGAAAAGACCGTCTTGGGAGCGGAGAAGGTCAGGGGCGGATCGGTCTCGACGAACAGGTCCGGGGAAACGAAACCGTCGATGGCGGTCGCCTCGACCTCCAGCGTGGCGCCCTTGCCCCGGACGGAGTCGACGGTCAGCAGGCCGTTCGGCCCCTTGGGCACCAGCGCCTGGGCACGCGCCACGTCGTTGGCGGCATCGCTCGGCTCCGCCATGCCGGCCGGCAGCGCCAGCGCCAGATCCAGCGTCTGCGGCACGCAGATCTCCGAACAGACCAGCAGTTCGGCGGTCAGCGCCAGGTCGACCGGCTTGCCGGGCGTCGCCGGCACGCCCTGGACCGGGAACAGAACGGCGGTGTCATAGCCCGCCGTCTCGAATCCCAGCACGGAGAAGCGGTGCGGCGCCGGATAGGACAGCGTGGCGGAGCCCAGGTTGACCGACCGGCTCCAATCCAGGCGCGGCGCGAAGCCGGCGTCGCCGGGGGTGCGCCAATAGGTCTTCCACCCCGGCTCCAGCCGCAATTCCAGCCCCAGCGGCAGCGTCGCCAGATCGCCGGTGCCGCGTACGGAGGACATCAGCCGCGCCTCCACCTGGCCGGCCTTGACCCAGGGTCCGACGCCATCCGCGGTCTGCGCGGCGGTAGGCATGGCGCCGCCGGCCAGCACGGCCGAAAGCAGCAGGAGGGCGAGGGCATGTCTTTTCATGGCGCGCACTGTTCTCTTCCCGGGAAGGGGCGTATCGGCGTCCCCGACACCCTATATATGATAGCCCATATAATGGTGACAAAGCTCGACCGGTGCTGTCACACTCCGGTGAAAAGCGTCGCCAGAGCGCCAACCACAACCGACCGTACGGGCGGGGCGGCCTCCGCACCGGACCGACGACAAGGATAATCGCCCATGCCGCGCCTGACCAAGTCTATGGACTCCAGGACCACGGACTCGCTGACCGGCCAACTGCTGATCGCCATGCCCGGCATGGAGGACCCGCGTTTTCAACGTACGGTCATCTATGTCTGCGCCCATAACGAGGACGGCGCGATGGGGCTGGTGGTGAACCGGCTGTTCGGGCAGATCACCTTCGAGGATCTGCTGGAGCAGCTCGACATGGACATCGCGCAGCCGGCCCACAATCTGCCGGTGCATTATGGCGGCCCCGTCGAGTCGGGCCGCGGCTTCGTCCTGCATTCCACCGACTATGTCCGCGACGGTACTTTGGTGGTGAATGACGACGTGGCGCTGACCGCCACCATCGACATCCTGCGCGCCATCTCCGAGGATCGCGGACCGCGCCGCAACCTGCTTCTGCTCGGCTATGCCGGCTGGGGGCCGGGCCAGCTCGATGCCGAATTCCAGGCCAATGGCTGGCTGAACGTGCCCTGCGACGAGAAGCTGCTGTTCGACACCGACCTGGACGCCAAGTGGGAGCGTGCCATCGGCAAGCTGGGTGTCAGCGTCTCCATGCTGTCGGGCGAGGCCGGGCACGCGTAGGCGCGTGCCCCCTCCCCTCGGCTCTCCATCTCACTCGGCCCAGCGCGCCGCCGCCGCGTCGTCGCTCTCCTTCGCCTCGACCCAGCGTTCGCCGTCGGGGGTCGCCTCCAGCTTCCAGAAGGGCGCCTTGGTCTTCAGCCAGTCCATCAGGAAGCGGCACGAGTCGAAGGCGGCGTCGCGGTGGGCCGACGCGGTGGCGACCATGACGATGCGGTCGCCCGGCTCCAGCCGGCCATGGCGGTGGATCACCAGAACGTCGTCGAGCGGCCAGCGGCGCCGCGCCTCCTCCTCGATCGCCTCCAACTGCCTCTCGGTCATGCCGGGATAATGTTCCAGCGTCATGGCGCTGACCGCCGCACCGCCGGCGATGTCGCGCACCAGCCCGACGAACATCGCCACCCCGCCGACGCTGGTGCGGCCGGCGGTGAAGGCGGCATACTCGGCCCCGACGTCGAAATCCCCGGCCTGGACGCGGATCGCCATCCCGTCAGCCCCCCGTCACCGGCGGGAACAGCGCCACCTCGTCGGTCGCGGTGATGGGATGGTCGTAGGGCACATGTTCCTGGTTCACCGCCACCTTGACCACCTTGCTGTTGGCCAGCGCCTCGGCATGGCGGGGGCTGCGGGTCTTCAGCCATTCGACAAGATCACCGGCGGTGGCGACCTCGGCCGGCAGGTCGATGGTTTCGGCCGGCACGCCGATCTTGCTGCGCAGCCAGGCGAAATAGAGAATCTTCATCACGCGCCCTCTACAGGAATTCTTTGAAAGGCAGGAAATCGACGGTCATGCCGGCCTCGACCCGCGCCAGATCCTCCGGCAGCTCGATCAGCCCCTCGGACTCGACCAGCGACGACAGAACGCCGGCGCCGTCGCGCGGATATTTGGTCGCCTCCAGCGTCCCGTCCGCGGCCCGTGTCAGCGACCCACGCAGGAACTCGCGCCGGCCCGGCTTCTTCTTGTGGCCGAAGGCCGCCCGCACCGGGATCGGCCGCGGTGTCTCGGCCGCCGCCCCCATCAGCCGCAGCAGGATGGGCTGGGCGATGCGCAGGAAGGTGACCACCACCGCCACCGGGTTGCCGGGCAGCCCGACGAAGACGGCGTCGCGCACGCGGCCCAGCGCCACCGGACGGCCCGGCTTGATCGCCAGCCGCCAGAAATCGAGCCGCCCGTTCGCCTCGACCGCCGGCTTGACGTGATCCTCCTCCCCCGCCGACATGCCGCCGGAGGTGATCAGCGCATCATGGCCGCCCGCCGCCTCGGCCAGCGCATCACGGATGGTCTCCAACCGGTCAGGCAGGATGCCGAGATCGGTGACGGCACAGCCCAGCCGGGTCAGCAGCGCGATCAGGGCGAAGCGGTTGGCGTCATAGACGGCACCCGGAGCCAGCTCCCGCCCCGGCTGCCGCAGCTCGTCCCCGGTGGAGAAGACCGCCACCCGCAGCCGGCAACGGACCGTCAGCTCCGCATGGCCAAGCGAGGCGGCCAGCGCGATGTCCTCGGGCCGCAGGCGGCGCCCGGCGGCCAGCACGACCGAGCCCTCGCGGACATCCTCGCCGGCCAGCCGGCGGTTGACGCCGCGCCGGATGCCGGCCGGCAGGATTACGGTGGCGCCGCCATCCGTGCCGGCAGCGCTCCCGGTCCGGCAATCCTCCTGCATGAAGACGGTGTCCATACCGGCCGGCATCGGCGCACCGGTGAAGATGCGCACCGCCTCCCCCGGCAGGGCCGGACGGCCCAGCCATTGCCCGGCGGCGACCCGCGCCGTCACCGGCAGCACGGTCGGCCCATCGGCGGCAAGGTCATCGAAGAAGACGGCATAACCGTCCACCGCGGCATTGTCGTGCGGCGGAACGTTGAAGGGCGCCACCAGATCGGCGGCGAGCACCCGGCCCAGCGCCCCGGCCAGCGGCACGGCCTCGGTCGCCGTCACCGGCCCGACCCGTCCGGCCAGCAGGGCCAGCGCCGGACCCACCGCCATCATCGGCCCGCCGAAGGCGAAGCAATCATTGTCGAGCTGCACCATGCCGCCATTCTAGTCCGTCGCGGCACCGGGTGCGAAGGGGGAAATGGCGGCGTTTCCGGGACGCGGCACCTGGCCGCCAAACAGCTCCACCATCTCATCGACCCGCGTCAGCAGCCTGTCGGGCTGGCTGGCGGCCAGCGCGTCGCCACGGGTGTAGCCCCAGGCGACCGCGGCGCAGGCGATGCCGGCCTTTCGCGCCGCCTCGATGTCGCGCAGTTCGTCGCCGATGCCGATGGCCCGGTCGGCTGGAACGCCACTGACGCGCAGCATCCGGCGGAACTTGCCGGCCTTGCCGAACAGCGAGGCGCCGCAAGCGTAATGGTCCACCAGCCCGGCCGCCTGCGGCCCCAGGATCCGGCGGATGTTGGCTTCGGAATTGGAACTGACGATGGCGACGGTCACGCCCCGCTCCCTCACCAGCCGCAGCATCTCCGGCACGCCATCGAACAGCCTTATGCCATCGATGTCGCGCGCCATCAGCCGGCGCATATGGGTGGCGATGAAGGGAAGCTTCCAGGCGGGCACCCGCAGATGTCCGATGATCCGTCGCGCGTCCCAGCCACGCAGCAGTTCCAACTCCTCCGCCCGAACCCGGTTGAAGCCATGGCGGTCGGCGACATCGTTCAGAACGCCGACGAACCAGGGGAAGCTATCGGCCAGCGTGCCGTCGAAATCGAAGATGGCGAGCCGATACGCGCCGATCATCCGGTCCCGGCCGCGTCTCAGCCCAACCCGCAGCGTGCGACGATGAAGGCGGCGACCGCCTCCGCGTCATTCAGGTCCAGCAGCGGAACCGGGCAATTGGGAACGGGACCGTCGCTCGCCACCGCGACGATGGTGGGATCGCCCGGCGCGATCAGCGGCTTCTCCACGTCGGCCCGCCAGATCTCGAGCTTCTCATGCCGGTCGCGCTTGAACCCCTCGATCAGCAGCAGATCGACAGGCGCCACCTTGGTCAGCAGCTCGTCCAGCGTCAGCTCCGGCTCGCCATCGCGCAGCTCATGCATCAGCGCCCAGCGCAGCGGAGAGCTGACCAGCACCTCGGTGGCGCCGGCAAGGCGGTGGTTGTGGCTGTCCTTGCCGGGATGGTCGATGTCGAAGCCCTTATGGGCATGCTTCACGGTGGACACGCTCAGCCCCCGGCCGGTCAGCGCCGGAATCAGGCGCACCATCAGCGAGGTCTTGCCGCTGCCGCTCCAGCCGGTCAGCCCGAAAATCTTCATGGCCAAAGAATCTTCCTGATGTGAAACGCTCAGCCGGCGCTGCGGGCGGATCGGGCGCCGCCGGGCTTCGCCGGCTGTTCGGCCATCATGTGGGTCAACCCCGCGCGCATGTAATCCCACCCGGTGTAGAAGGTCAGCGCCGCGGCGATCCACAAGCCGACCGTGCCGATGAAGGTCACCGGCAGCTCCGCCGGACCATAATCGCCGACGATCAGGAAGCCCAGGGCGATCATCTGGATCGTCGTCTTCCATTTCGCCAGCCAGGTCACCGGCACGCCGACATGCAGACCGGCCAGATACTCGCGCAGTCCCGACACCAACACCTCGCGCAGCAGGATCACCACCGCCGGCAGGATCGACAGGCCGGTCAGCCGGTGGAAGCCGGCCAGCATGATCAACGTCGCCGCCACCAGCAGCTTGTCGGCGATCGGATCCAGGAACTTGCCGATCACGCTTTCCTGGGCCCAGGCACGCGCGAGATAGCCGTCGAACCAGTCGGTGATGCAGGCGGCGGCATAGAGCGAGCAGGCGGTGTAGGCGGCCCAGGCCTCCGGCACATAGAACAGCCCGACCACCACCGGGATCACCGCGATGCGTGACAGGGTCAGCAGGTTGGGCAGGCTGGTCAGCATGACGGAGGACTCGAACCGCTGGAGGATTTCGGCACCCGGCACCCGTGGGAGGGCCGGCTGTTTGCAGATGCCCGCATTCTAACCATCGGGATGGAAGTGATCGTATATCTTTTTCGCAACGGCCCGATTGATCCCTTCCACCGCCTCCAGATCGGCCAGCCCGGCGCGCGACACCGCCGCCCCGCTGCCGAAATGATGCAGCAGCGCCTTCTTGCGGGCGGGGCCGATGCCGGCGATCTCGTCGATCGGCGACTTGCCGATGGCCTTGGTGCGCTTGGCCCGGTGAGTGCCGATGGCGAAGCGGTGGGCTTCGTCGCGCAGCCGTTGCAGGAAATACAGCACCGGGTCGCGCGGCTCCATCTGGAAAGGCGGGCGGTTCTCCATCAGGAAATGCTCGCGCCCGGCGTCACGGTCCGGTCCCTTGGCGATGCCGACCAGCGTCACGTCGTCGATGCCCAGTTCGGCGAACACCTCCAGCGCCACGTTCAATTGGCCGATGCCGCCGTCGATCAGCACCAGATCGGGCCAGCTTCCCAGGCTGCGCTCCGGATCCTCCTTCACCGCCCGGCCGAATCGGCGGGTCAGCACCTCGCGCATCATGGCGAAGTCGTCGCCGGCCGCTCCCTCGCTGCGGATGTTGAACTTGCGGTAGGCGTTCTTGATGAAGCCGTCCGGCCCGGCGACGATCATCGCCCCGATGGCGTGCGCCCCCTGGATGTGGGAGTTGTCGTAGACCTCGACCCGCTCCGGCGCCGAGTCCATGCCGAAGGCCGCCGCCACCCCCTCCAGCAGCCGCGCCTGGCTGGAGCTTTCGGCCAGCCGCCGGCCATGCGCCTCCCGCGCGTTGATCAGGGCATGTTCGACCAGCCGGCGCTTCTCGCCGCGCTTGGGTTCCGCCAGCTCCACCTTGTGGCCGGCGCGGATGGCCAGCGCCTCGGTCAGCAGTTCCAGCTCCGGCAGGGCGTGGCTGACCAGCACCAGCGGCGGCGCCGCCTTGTTCTCGTAGAATTGGGCGATGAAGGCGGCCAGCACTTCCTCGGTCTCCGCCACCTTGTCGTGGCTGGGGAAATAGGCGCGGTTGCCGTAGTTGCGCCCGCCGCGGAAAAAGAAGACCTGGACGCAGGTCGTCCCGCCTTCCGCATAGGCGGCGATGACGTCGGCATCCTCCACCACCCCCTCGACATTGATGTCCTGGTGGGCCTGGATCGCGGTCAGCGCGCGGATACGGTCGCGGTAGCGCGCCGCCGTCTCGAAATCCATCGCGTCGGAGGCCGCCATCATCCGCTCGGCGAACTCGGTCTGGATGTCACGGCTCTTGCCCGACAGGAAGGCGCGGGCCTGATCGACCTGCGCCCGGTACTCCGCCGGACTGACGCGCTCGACGCAAGGCGCCGTGCAGCGCTTGATCTGATATTGCAGGCAGGGCCGGGTCCGGCTGGCGAACACCGTGTCGGCGCAGTTGCGCAGCAGGAAGGCGCGCTGCAACGCCGTGATGGTGCGGTTCACCGCCCCGGCGGAGGCGAAGGGCCCGAAATAATCGGCGTCGCGCCCACGGGCGCCGCGATGCTTGGTCAGCTGCGGATAGTCATGGTCCCTGGTGATCATGATATGCGGAAAAGTCTTGTCATCCCGCAACAAAACGTTGTAACGGGGCATCAGCTTCTTGATCAGATTCGATTCGAGGAGCAGCGCCTCCACCTCGGTATGGGTGTTGACGAACTCCATCGTCTCGGTCTCCGCGACCATGCGCTGGAGCCTGACCGGCAGCTTTCCGACCTGGGTGTAGTTGGTCACCCGGCGCTTGAGGTTGCGCGCCTTGCCGACATACAGCACAGCGCCGTCCCCCGCCAGCATGCGGTAGACGCCGGGGGTCTGCGGCAGCGTCTTCAGATGCTCCCGGATGATCTCGACGCCCCGGTTGATGTCGGCGGGACGGCGCTTCCGGCGCGCGGCACCGCCACCGGAACCATCGCCGGCCGGCGCGTCCGTGGCCGGCGCATCGGTGGGAAGGACGGCCGAGGCGGACGTCAGGGCGTCTGAGGATTGCATTTCGGACATGACCAGAATGTCGTCGAGCAGCCGCCCCGGGTCAACCGTTGGGCAGGAGGACAGCGCATATGGGACGACTCACCCCTCCCGGAGAATATCCACGAAACCTGTGGATAAGTTTGTCGATAACGGAGTGGGTACCCCGTCCGAAGCTAGGCGCCGCAAGGGGTCGCATGCTTCCGCCTAATTTTTGAGCATTTTTGCTAACTCTTTGATTTTCCAAGGTCAGGTTCGAGTCAAGGACAGGAAACGGCGCGCGGCCACAAATTTGTCGCAGGGTCGCAGGCGCCTCTTGCGCGGGGTGGGGCACCTGTGTAAAACGCGCGGTCGTTTTTCTCCCCGCCTCCCCCGCTTCCCCTGGCGCCGGATCCCGCCGGGCCGGATCCGCCAGATGAAAGCCTTGTAACACAGGCTATTCGGTGGGGACGAAGCCATGCACCGGCTGCGCCCATCCCAGATGCTCCCCGCCGTCCAGCGCGATCATCTGGCCAGTCACCGCCGGTGCGGCGATGAGAAAGCGGATGGCCGCGCAGACCTCCTCCGGCGTCGTGCCGCGCCGAAGCGGAGTCGAGTCCCACTGGGCGGCGAACTCCTCCTCGGTCTGGCGGTCGTTGCGCAGGGTGGGACCGGGGCCGATGCCGTTGACGCGGATGCGCGGGGCCAGCGCCATGGCCATGGTGCGCGTCAGCGCCCACAGCCCCATCTTCGACAGCGTGTAGGAGATGAAATGCGGGGTCGGATTCCACACGCGCTGATCGATCACGTTGACGATCAGGCCGCTCTCCCCCTCCGGCAACCTGGACGCGAAATCCTGCGACAGCACGAAGGGTGCCCGCAGGTTCGCCTCCATATGCGCGTCCCACGAGTCGCGGGTGACGGTGGCGACCTCGTCGCACTCGAAGCGGGACGCGTTGTTGACCAGCAGGGTCAGCGGTCCGAGCTGTTCGGCAACAACCGGAACCAGCGCCTTCACCTCCGCCTCGCGATCCAGGTCGGCGGCGAAGGCCATGGCGCGGCCCCCCGCCCGCCCGATCTCGGCGACGACGGCATCCGCCTCCGCGCGGGAACTTCGGTAATGGACGGCCACGTCCCACCCCTGCCCCGCCAGATCGAGCGCGATGGCCCGCCCGATACGCTTGCCGGCCCCGGTCACCAGGGCCGTTTTCTTCTTGATCTCGACCATGGGGCCATAGGTACCTTGCCACCGTCACGGGTCAAGGGGCGAGACGGCCGAAGGCGACACCGGAGAGGGCACGGGGAGAGGGGAGCTCAGCCGACGATGTTGCGCGAAGCCTTCGAATATCTGACCACGCCCTGCCCGCCGCTGGCCCGCCGGTTCGGCTATCTGGCGGAGATGGTGGCGCTGGGCGCCCGTTACCGCCGCCAGCGGCGTGCCTGGGCTCCGCACGTCGCCGCCTGCCATCGCTTCATCGATCAGGCGGTGCGGCGGGCGGAACCGGGCGGGCGGGCTCTGGTCGCCGGCTCCGGGTTGCTGATCGAAGTCCCGCTGGAGACGCTGGCCGCCCGCTTCGACGAGGTGGTGCTGGCGGACCTCCTGCACGGCCGCGCCGTCCGGCGCCGCGCCGCCTCCCTGCCGAACGTCCGGCTGCTGGAGCTGGATGTCAGCGGCGCCCTGGTCCCGCTCGCCGCCGCGCTCGACCATGGCGCTCCGCTCCCCACGGCGTTCGAACCGCCGGTGCCGGCGGGCGGTCCCTTCCGCTTCGTCCTGTCCTGCAACCTGCTGTCCCAGTTGCCGTTGCTCCCCCTCGACGCGGTGGAGCGGCGCGCGCCCGCGACTCCGGAGGCGGAGCGTATGGCCTTCGCGCTGCGGCTGGTCCGCGGCCATCTTTGGTGGCTGTCGGTGATCGCCGAACGGGCGGCGCTATTCACCGACATCGACGCCTCCTGGCTCGATGGCGGCGTGGTCACGGAGGTCGAGGACTCGACCTGGGGCCTCGACCTGCCCGCTCCGGACATGTCCTGGCTGTGGGACATAGCACCAGCGCCCGAACAGCACCGGCGGCAGGATCTGCGCCATAGCGTCGGCGGCTGGTTCGATGTCCGGACGCTGGACATCCCCACCGGCAACCTCCTCAAGCGCTGAGCCTCGGCCATGCCGGCCCCCGCTCGCGGTTGAAAGGAAAATCGTGTCAGGCGGCAATAATCCGCAGATCTGTTGATTGAACGTGCTGATATGGAAAACATCGGTCGGCGTTGCGTACGCTGCGTTTCATCGGGCGGCGGCTCCGCCCTATCCTGGTCTGCACAAGGCAAACGAACCCGAGGGGAGTGGACGCCTCTCACGTCATGTGGAGAGTCCCGGAGTCATGAACACGCAATTCAACGAAGTCCGCGACCTCCGCAGCCATGACGAGATCATGCAGGCCGCCCGCCAGATGCGCGCCAACCATCTGCGCCAGCTGTTCGGCAAGCTGCGCGCCAAGCTGTCCGGGGCCAGCACCGGCCGTGGCGGCGCACTGCCAAGCGCTCGCTGACGGACTCCGCTCCTCCGCCAAAGGGGGAGCGACGGCCGCAAGCAGAGGCATCGGCACATCCACATGGCACCTCGCCACGCCGCGCGGTGCCAGGCGCGTTTCCGGGACTGTCCGGTCCGGCTAATCGCGCTCCGACCCCTGGGCACCGGTGCTCCACAGCAGCCCCAGCACCAGCCCCTTGCAACGCGGCAGCAGAATCAGCGTCAGCACCAGCGTCAGCACGGGCCACACCGTCAGATGCACCCAGGTCGGCGGCTCGTAGGTCTGTTCGACCGCCAGCAGGGCGGGAATGACGATGTGGCCGACGATCAGGATCGTCATCCAGGGCGGCGCATCGTCGGCGCGAAGATGGCCGTAGGCCTCCCCGCAGACCGAACACCGGTCGACCGGCTTCAGAAAGTTCCGCAGCAGCCGGCCGCGCCCGCAATTGGGGCAGCAGCCGATCAGGCCGCGGACGGAGGCGAGAAACTTCGACGGCGCCGCTTCGGTTCCTGCGATCATATCCATTCCTTCGGTTGCGCCCACAATATAGGCTCTTTCGGAACGAACGACATCCCCGATCACGGTGCCGGCCTGCCCTGGGAACTCCCGGCACCGCTGCCGAGTTGACGGCGGACGCCGCGCGGTCTAGGGGAAGATCCTCGCGTTCCGGAGACCCGCAGCCATGTCCTTCACCCGCCTGTTGTGCGCCGCGGTGGCGCTCGCCGCCTTCGCCGCTCCGATCGCCGCGCCGGTTCCGGCGTTGGCGCAGAGCAAGACCGTCGCCATCACCGCCATCGTCCAGCACCCCGCCCTCGACGCGACCCGCGACGGCGTGGTCGAGGCGCTGAAGGAGGCGGGCTATGTCCAGGGCCAGACCCTGAAGGTCGAATACCAGAGCGCCCAGGGCAACCCGGCCACCGCCGCCCAGATCGCCCGCCAGTTCGCCGGCTCCCGTCCCGACGTGATCGTGCCGATCTCCACCCCCTCGGCCCAGGCGGTGGCGGCGGCGACCCGCGACATCCCGGTCGTCTTCACCGCGGTGACCGATCCGGTCTCGGCCCAGATGGTGAAGTCGATGGACAAGCCCGGCGCCAACATCACCGGCCTGTCGGACATGGCCCCGGTGGCCGAGCATGTCGCGCTGATCCGCGAGATCCTGCCGCAGGCCAAGCGCATCGGCGTGCTCTACAACCCCGGTGAACCGAACTCCGTCGTTCTGGTCAAGGCGCTGAAGGACGAGGCGGCCAAGTCCGGTCTCGGTGTCGTCGAGGCCTCCGTGCCCAAATCCTCCGATGCCCAGCCGGCGGTGCGCAGCCTCGTCGGCAAGGCTGACGCCGTCTATATCCCGCTCGACAACACCGTCGTCTCGGCGCTGGAAAGCGTGATCGCGGTCGGCCAGCAGGCCAAGCTGCCGGTCTTCTCCGCCGATACCGACAGTGTCGCCCGCGGCGCGGTCGCCTCCATCGGCTTCGATTATTTCCAGGTCGGCAAGCAGACCGGCGCCATCGTCGCCCGCGTGCTGAAGGGCGAGAAGCCCGGCGACATCCCGGTCACGCTCGCCAAGGGCACCGACCTGTTCGTCAACCCGAAATCCGCCGCCGCCATGGGCGTCACCCTGCCCGACGCGGTGGTGAAACGCGCGACCAAGGTCGTGGGGCAGTAAATCGAGTTCGATTCCCTCTCCCGTGCAGACGGGAGAGGGTTAGGGAGGGGGCGAAACACCCTCTCCGCCAAGTCTCCTCAAAAGCACCGCAATGACCGAAATCGCCCTGTTCGGCGCCATCGAGATCGGCCTCGTCTATGCGCTGGTCGCCATCGGCGTCTATCTGTCCTTCCGCATCCTCGACTTCCCCGACCTGACGGTGGATGGAAGCTTTCCCCTGGGGGCGGCCGTCTGCGCGGTGCTTCTGATCACCGGGGTCAATCCATGGCTCGCCAGCCTCGCCGCAGCTCTGGCCGGCGCGGCGGCCGGGCTGGTGACGGCGACGCTGAACGTGCGCTTCAAGATCCTGCATCTGCTTGCCAGCATCCTGACGATGATCGCCCTGTTCTCGGTCAATCTGCGGGTGATGGGGCGGCCGAACGTGGCGCTGCTGATGCAGGACACCGTCCTGACGCCCTTCTACGGGCTGGGCGTGCCCGACCACATCGTCCGGCCGCTGGTGGTCGGCGCCATCGTCGCCGTGGTCGTCCTGCTGCTCGCCCGCTTCCTCGCCAGCGAGTTCGGGCTGGCGATGCGGGCGACCGGTGTCAACGCGCGGATGGCGCGGGCGCAGGGCGTCGACACCGACGCCCATGTCTATGCCGGCATCGCCCTGTCGAACGGTCTGACCGGTCTGGCCGGCGCCCTGTTCGCCCAGACCAACGGCTTCGCCGACGTCACCACCGGCATCGGCACCATCGTCGTCGGGCTGGCCGCGGTGATCGTCGGCGAGACGGTGCTGCCCGCCCGCGCGCTGGCGCTGGCGCTGGTTGGCTGCGTCGCCGGGTCGATCCTCTACCGCCTCGCGGTGCAGCTGGCGCTGTCGGCCGACGCCATCGGCCTGCAGGCGTCCGACCTCAATCTGGTGACGGCCGTCCTGGTCGCCGTCGCCCTGATCCTGCCACGCCTGAAGGCGAAGGCCAGCCGCACCACAAGAGCCGCCCGATGATCGTCGTCGAGAACATCCACGTCACCTTCGGGCGCGGCACGCCGCTGGAGAAGCACGCGCTGCGCGGCGTCGACCTGACGATCCCGGAAGGGCAGTTCGTCACCGTCATCGGCTCCAACGGCGCCGGGAAATCGACCTTCCTCGGCTCGCTGGCCGGCGACGTGCTGGCGGAGCGGGGCCGTATCGCCATCGACGGCACCGACGTCACCCGCTGGGACACGCCGCGCCGCGCCGGTCTGGTCGCCCGCGTCTTCCAGGACCCGATGGCCGGGAGCTGCGCCGCCCTGACCATCGAGGAGAACATGGCGCTGGCCGCCGCCCGTGGCCGGCGCCGCGGGTTCTCCCTGGCGCTGGGCGGCGACCGCCGCAAGGGCTTCCGCGACCGCATCGCCGCGCTGGGGCTGGGGCTGGAGAACCGCCTGCACGACCGCATGGGGTTGCTGTCCGGCGGCCAGCGCCAGGCGGTCAGCCTGCTGATGGCGACGCTGGCCGGCTCCAAGATCCTGCTGCTGGACGAGCACACCGCGGCACTCGATCCCGCCACCGCCGATTTCGTGCTGGACCTGACCCGGCGCATCGTCCGCGACAACCGGCTGACCACGCTGATGGTCACCCATTCGATGCGCCAGGCGCTGGATTACGGCGACCGCACGCTGATGCTGCACGAGGGCCGGGTCGTCCTCGACGTGGCGGGAGAGGAGCGCGCCGGGCTGGACGTGCCGCATCTGCTGGCGCTGTTCGCCCGGCAGCGCGGCGGGGCGGAGATCAGCGACGACAGCCTGCTGATCGGCTAGGCCTTCGCCGCACCCTTGGCCTCGCGCCCCCCCCCGCCTTCGCTCCCCTCGCCCTCCCGGTCCGCCTCGAACAGCGACAGAAGCTCTTCGGCGGCATCGCGGGAGGTCTGGATCAGCTTGGTCTCGTCATTGTGGACGGCGTGCTGGCTGATCAGGGTGCGTTCGTCATGGGCGCGGAAGGTTTCCAGCATCCGCGTCACCTCGCCCTCGGGAAACCCCATCTCGCGCAGCACGTCGCCGGTCAGGCGGATGCTGGACTCGAAGGTCTCGCGCACGATGTGGGTGACGCCACGGTCCATCAGATGGTGGACATGGCGGCGGTTGCGGGCGCGGGCGAAGATGGTCAGGTTGGGGAAATGGCGAGTCGCCATCTCCACCACCCGCAGCGACTGCTCCATGTCGTCGAGCGCCACCACCAGCACCCTGGCCTTCTCCGCCCCGGCGGCGCGCAGCAGTTCGACCCGCGTGGGGTCGCCGTAATAGGCTTTGCTGCCGAACTTGCGGACGAAATCGACCTGGGCGGCGCTGCTCTCCAGCGCGGTGAAGGGGATGCCGCGCATGCGCAGCACGCGGCCGACCACCTGCCCGACCCGGCCGAAACCGCAGATGATGACCGGCGGGTTCTCGTCGGGCGGGGTGTCGAAGGGACGCTTGGGCTTCCCCGCCATCAAGCGCGGCGCGAACCAGCGCTCCTCCGCCGCGAACAGGAAGGGGGTCGCCAGCATGGACAGCGTGACCACCAGCATCGCCGCCGACGCCTGCCCCCCCGTCATCGCGCCACCACCGGCCGCCAGTCCGAACAGCACGAAGCCGAACTCGCCGCCCTGGCTCAGCACCGTCGCCATCCGCATCGACCCCACCCAGGGCACGCCGGCGGCGCGGGCCAGGACCAGCATGACCAGCCCCTTCACCACCAGCAGTCCGACGGCAAGCCCGAGGAAGCGGACCGGATGCGCCAGCAGGGTCGGCACATCCGCCCCCATGCCGACCGAGACGAAGAACAGGCCGAGCAACAGGCCCTCGAACGGCTCGATATCGGCCTGCACCTCGTGCCGGTATTCCGAGTCCGACAGCAGGACGCCGGCCATGAAGGCGCCCAGCGACATCGACAGCCCGGCCTCCTCGATCAGCACGGCGGTGCCGACCACGATCAGCAGGGCGGTGGCGGTGAAGATCTCCGGCGCGCCGGCCCGGTCGACGGCGTGGAAGATCGGGCGCAGCAGATAGCGCCCGCCGATCAGCACCACAATGACCGCCACCACCGCCTTGGCGACCGCCAGCCAGGCGCCGTCGGCGTGCGGCACGCCGCCATTGCCCAGCAGCGGCAGCAGCGCCACCGCCGGGATGATCGCCAGATCCTGGAACAGCAGGATGGAAAAGGCGTTGCGCCCGGATTGGTTGGCGAGCAGCCCGCGCTCCGCCATCATCGGCAGCGCCATGGCGGTGGAGGACAGGGCGAAGCCGAACCCCAGCACCACGGCGGTCGGCCAGGCGAGCCCCAGCCCGCCGATGCACAGCCCGGCGATCGCGGCACCGGTGACGGCGACTTGCGCGCCACCCAGCCCCAGCACCGATTTCCGCATGACCCACAGGCGGGCGGGTCTCAGTTCCAGCCCGATCAGGAACAGCAGCATGACGACGCCGAGTTCCGAGGCGTGGGCGATCGCCCCCACATTGGTGACCAGCCCCAATCCCGCCGGTCCGACCGCCAGCCCGGCGGCCAGGTAGCCGAGCGGCGCCCCGAACCCGAAGCGTTTCGCCACCGGCACCGCGACCACCATCGCCGCCAGCAACACAACCAACGTCACAAGCTCCGCCATATCCCCCGCCGCCCGATTGTCGCAGCGGCACTATGGCGCGATTTCAAGGGCGGAGGCCAGACGCTTGACCGCCGGCCCGCCCCCACACCTTCATGCTATTGATCATTCCGCCATTGGTCATTCGGCCGGGGATGCCACGCGCGTTCCCTTGCGCGGCGGACCGCCGGCCGCCCAGCGGGTCAGCAGCAGGATGCCGGCCACGACGCCGACATAGGCGATCAGTTGCGCCTCGGTCGGACGGTCGGTGTAGCCGACCAGGACATGCAGCGCCTGCCCGACAAGGCTGTTGTCGCGCAGGATGCCCGAGCTGTCCCACAGCACGGTGCCGCCGGCATCCAGAACGCCGCCCTGGGCCAGGAAATTGACCGCCGTCGCCGCCATGCCGGCGGCCAGCAGGGTCAGCAGCCAGGTGGTGGTGGAGAAGAGGTAGCGCGTCGGAATTTGCACGAGCCCGGCATAGAGCAGGACCGAGACCAGCGCCCCCAACGCCATGCCGCCCAACCCGCCGGCGGCCACGGTGGCGAAACCACCCTCTTCCGACGCCAGGATGCCGGTCAGGAACAGCACGACCTCCGACCCTTCGCGCAGCACGGCGACACCGATGACGACGGCCAAGGCGGCAAGCGACTTGTCGCCGCTCCGCACCGCCTGGCCGACCGCCTTCATGTCGCGCGCCAGTTCGCGGCCATGCTGGGCCATCCAGGCATTGTGCCAGGCCAGCATGGCGACGGCGATCAGCAGCACGGTGGCGTTGAACAGCTCCTGCCCGGTATCGGCGAACAGCGAACTGATGCCGTCGGCGAAGGCGGCGACGATGCAGGAGCCGACGATGCCGCCGACGATGCCGAGCGCGATCCAGCGGCCGCGTCCAACCACCCCCTGGGTGGCGGCCAGCACGATGCCGACGATGAGGCCCGCTTCAAGGACCTCGCGAAAGACGATGATCAGACTGGCGAGCATGGGCGGCTCCGGTACGGGCGGTCTTCAGAACTGCATCACTCGGCGACCACGGCGCCTTGCGCCGTCGCCTCGTGGAATTCGCCGAAGAAGGGATAGCGCCCCGGCTTCAACGGACCGACCATGACCTTGATCTGCTTGCGGCCGCCGACGATCTTCTCGACCTTCATCTCGCCGCTTTCGAACTCCTCCGAGGTGGCGTCCTGGTTGTCGACCAGCAGAGTCACCCGCTTGTTGGCCGGGATCCTGACCTCGGCCGGCTCGAACTTGTGATCCTTGATGACGATGGTCACCACATCCTCGGCCCGCGCGGGACCGGCATGGATCAGGGTCGCGCCAAACAGGGCGATGGCGCAGACGGCGGAAAGCAGCGGAACACGACGCATTCGCGGAAAACCTCAGAGCGGGGCGGCGGAGCCGAAGGACGTTTGCTTGTGAAAATCATTCTCACCGCGATCCCTTCGGGTCAAATGAAAAGGGACCCGTGGGCTCCGCAACGCACCTGCGACGGAACAGCACACCCCGCCGGGCGGCCGCCGTTTCCGTCCCCTTCCTCCTTCGATCCCGGACTACCGGCCGCCTACTCGTCCTCGGAAGACCCGGCGAACTGTTCCAGCCCATCGGCGATGTCATAGTAATCGGCCTTGTCGGCGACATAGCCATGACACAGCGTGGTCAGCCCGGTCGGCTGGTCGAGGCAGCCGGCGGCGATCTCGATCTCCCGCTTGCCGTCGCCCTTCCAGAACAGGGACGACCCGCAACGGCCGCAGAATCCGCGCTCCGCGAAGCTTGAGGAGCGGTACCAGGACAGCGTCCCATCGGCATCGAAGGTGACGGTGTCGCGCGGCACGGTGATGTAGGCGCCGAAATGACCGTGGAAGCGGCGGCACTGGCTGCAATGGCAGGTCACCACCCCGTCGGGCCGCTCCGCCAGCAGGAAGCGCACGCCACCGCACAGGCATCCTCCGGACAATTCCGTCCCGCGTCCGGCACCGCCGCCGCTTACGTCACCGGTCATTCCACGCTCTCCCCCGTGCTGGTCCGCGCCGTGCTGGTCCGTCGCTCGACGCCGTCATCGCCGATGTCGTAATAGGCGCCCTTCCGATCGACGAAGATATGGCGGTCGACCCGGAGCCCCGATGCGTCGTCCAGGCTGCCGGCGGTCACCGTGATGCGCGCGCGCCCCTCGGCATCGGGCTGGTGCAGCGCCTCCCAGAACAGCCCGGCACCGCAACGGCTGCAAAAGCCACGGCGCGCCCGGTCGGAGGAGGCATACCATGTCAGCGTCGTCTCAGTGAGCAGACGCAACGCCGCACGCGGCACGCCGGTGTAGGCGCCGACATGGCTGTGCTGGCGTCTGCACTGGGCGCAGTGACAGAAGGAGATCGGCTCCGGATGGATGCCGATGGCATAGCGCACGCCGCCGCACAGGCAGCCGCCCGTCCAAACCCGGTTCCCGATCCCCGTCATATCCGCCTCCCCCCATCGGTCACGCGCATCAGCCGCGCCAGAACGGCTTTTCGGCCTCATGATCGGCGTCGGCACGCGAGATGCCGATGTCCGACAGCAGGTGATCCGGCAGAGCCTCCAGCGCGCGGCGCTGCCTACGCCGCTCGTTCCAGGTGGCGAGGCCGTCGAACAGCGCCGCCAGACGGTCGCCCAGGCCCTCGCCCGCGCGCGCCGGCTTGCGAACGAACATCCGTGCGCCGGACATCGACGATTGCGTTCCCTTTGTCATGATCCGGTTCCTTATCGCTGGATGGGGAGCGGGGCCGTGGCCTCGCCGCTCCGGTTTGAACGACCGCTTGTGGAACTGAGGATGGGACAAAGGCCGCTTGCCGACAAACGACGCTTTCTCATAGAATCGATTAGCTGTCCTAATCCGAACCCGACACCGGTCCGCCCCACCCCATGTCCCGCCGCCTGCCCCCGCTGAACGCGCTGCGCGCCTTCGAAGCCGCCGCCCGCCATCTTTCCTTTACAAAGGCGGCCGACGAGCTGCATGTGACCCAGGCCGCCATCAGCCACCAGATCAAAGCGCTGGAGGAGTGGCTCGGATTACCGCTGTTTCGCCGAATGAACCGCGCGCTGGCGCTGACAGAAGCCGGGCAGAGCTACCTGCCGCCGGTGCGCGAGGCGATGGACACGCTGTCCCAGGCGACCGACCGGCTGATCCGCGCCGACAGCAGCGGCACCCTGACCATCTCCACCATGCCCAGCTTCGCGTCGAAATGGCTGGTGCCCCGGCTGATGCGCTTCCAGAAACGCCATCCGGAGATGGATGTGCGGGTGCACAGCACGTCGCAGATGGTGGATTTCGCCCGCCACGACGTCGATCTGGCGATCCGCTTCGGCAGCGGCCTCTGGCCCGACCTGCGGGTCGAGCGCCTGCTGACCGAGGACATCTTCCCGGTCGGGCATCCGTCGCTGCTGTCCGGCAACCGGCCGCTGGTCAACCCGGAGGATCTGCGGCATCACACCCTGCTCCACGACGACTACAACATCTCCTGGGCGGTGTGGTGCCGGGCGGCGGGGATCGAGGGGGTGGACACCGAACGCGGCCTGCGCTTCGACGATTCCTCCTTCACCCTCCAGGCGGCGATCAACGGCCACGGCATCGCGCTCGCCCGCGGCGTCCTGGTGGCCGACGACATCGCCGCCGGGCGGCTGGTCCGCCTGTTCGAGGTGCGGCTGCCGGGAAGCCTCGCCTATTACGTGGTGGCGCCACATCACTATTATTCCCGGCCGAAGGTGAAGGCCTTCCACGACTGGCTGTTCGAGGAGGCGGACGCGGTCTGAAAAGCCCCGCGAAAGGCCGGCGGCGCCGCTGTCTTGACCGGGCGTCTTGAACGGCTTGCGGGCGTAACCGACGGCTCCTATAGTCCGCGCCCATGAGCGCGAACCCGTCCCCCGACACGGTCTTCCCGCACCGCCATCTTCTCGGAATCGAGGGACTGCGGGCCGGCGAGATCACCCGGATCCTCGACCTCGCCGATGGCTATGTCGAGCAGAACCGCCGCCCCGTGAAGAAGTCCACCCTGCTGGACGGCCGCACGCAGGTGAACCTGTTCTTCGAGAACTCCACCCGCACCCGCACCAGCTTCGAGCTGGCCGGCAAGCGGCTGGGGGCCGACGTCATCAACATGTCGACCGACAGCAGCTCGGTGAAGAAGGGCGAGACCCTGATCGACACGGCGATGACGCTGAACGCCATGCATCTGGATGCGCTGGTGGTGCGCCACACCGATTCGGGCGCCGTCAAGCTGCTGGCCGACAAGGTCAACTGCTCGGTCATCAATGCCGGCGACGGCCATCACGAACACCCGACCCAAGCCCTGCTCGACGCGCTGGCGATCCGCCGCCGCCTGGGCCGGCTCGACGGGCTGATCGTGGCGATCTGCGGCGACATCCTGCACAGCCGCGTCGCCCGCTCCAACATCCACCTGCTGAACGCCATGGGGGCGCGGGTGCGCTGCGTGGCGCCGCCGACCCTGCTGCCGTCGCAGATCGAACGGCTGGGCGTCGAGGTCCATCATTCGATGAAGACCGGCCTGCGCGACGCCGACGTCGTGATGATGCTGCGCCTGCAAACCGAGCGGATGAGCGGCCAGTATGTCCCCTCGACCCGCGAGTATTTCTACTTCTACGGCCTCGATTACGAGAAGCTGGAGGTGGCGAAGCCCGACGCGGTGATCATGCACCCCGGACCGATGAACCGCGGTGTCGAGATCGACTCGGAGGTCGCCGACGATCTCAAGCGCTCGATGATCCTCGATCAGGTGGAACTGGGCGTGGCGGTGCGCATGGCCGTGCTCGACCTGCTGACCCGTGAACGCCGCCAGTCCGACCTTGCGGGAGTTGCCCGATGACCGCCCGTATCGTCTACCGCGACGCCCGCCTGCTCGATCCGGCGACCGGTCTCGACCAGCGTGGCGACCTGCTGATCGATGGCGAGACCATCGCCGATTTCGGCCCCGGCCTGTTCAACGACTCCACGCCCGACGGCGCCGAGGTGATCGACCTCGCCGGCCTCTGCCTCGCCCCCGGCCTCGTCGACATGCGCGTGCTGATCGGCGAACCGGGCGAGGAGGAGAAGGACACGATCAAGAGCGCGTCCCGCGCCGCGGCGGCCGGCGGCATCACCGCCATGGCGCTGCTGCCCAACACCGACCCGGTGCTGGACGAGGTCGCCGGGCTGGAGTTCATCGCCAGGCGCGCCCGCGAGGTGAAGCTGGTCAAGGTCTTCGCCTATGGCTCCGCCACCCGCGGCACCGAAGGCAACGAGATCACCGAGATGGGCCTGCTGGGTCAGGCCGGTGCGGTCGCCTTCACCGACGGCACCAAGGCCATCGCCAGCGCCAAGACGATGCGCCGGGCGCTCAGCTACGCCAAGACCTTCGGCAAGCTGATCGTCCAGCATCCGGAGGAACCGTCGCTGGCGGCGGGCGGCATGATGAATTCCGGCGAGATCGCCACCCGCCTCGGCCTCGTCGGCATCCCGCGCGAGGCCGAGATCATCATGATCGAGCGCGACCTGCGGCTGGCCGAGCTGACCGGCGGGCGCCTGCATTTCGCCCACGTCACCACCGGTGAATCGGTCGACCTGATCCGCCGCGCCAAGGCGCGCGGGCTGACGGTGACCTGCGACACCGCCCCGCATTACTTCGCGCTGACCGAGACCGACGTCGGCGATTACCGCACCTACGCCAAGGTCTCGCCGCCGCTGCGCGGCGAGATGGACCGCCGCGCCATCGTCGAGGGGCTGGCCGACGGCACCATCGACGCCATCGCGTCGGACCATGTGCCGCAGGACCAGGACCAGAAGCGCCTGCCCTTCGCCCAGGCCGCCCCTGGCGTGATCGGGCTGGAGACCCTGTTCCCGCTGACGCTGGAACTGGTGCACAAGGGCAGGATGCCGCTGCTGAAGGCGCTGGCCTGCGTCACCGCCAACCCGGCGGCGATCCTCGATCTTGCCGTCGGCCGCATCGTCAAGGGCGGGCCGGCCGATCTGGTCGTGTTCGACGCCGACGTGCCGTGGCAGGTCGACGTCAGCCGCTTCAAGTCGAAGTCGAAGAACTCGCCCTTCGAGAACCGTCCGGTCCAGGGCCGGCCGCTGCGCACCATCGTCGACGGCCGCACCGTCTGGCAGGCGGAGGACTGATCCGGTGCCGACCCTCCTGCTTGCCGCTCTGCTGGGCTATCTGCTCGGCTCGATCCCCTTCGGACTGGTGCTGACCCGGATGGCCGGTCTGGGCGACATCCGCCAGATCGGCTCCGGCAACATCGGCGCCACCAACGTCCTGCGCACCGGCAACAAGCCACTGGCGCTGGCGACCCTGCTGCTCGACAGCGGCAAGGGCGCCATCGCGGCATTGCTGGCCCTGTGGTGGGCCGGGCCGGAGGCGGCGGTTCTGGCCGCCGGCGGCGCCATGCTGGGCCACAGCTTCCCGGTCTGGCTCGGCTTCAAGGGAGGCAAGGGGGTGGCGACCGCCATCGGCGTCCTTCTGGCGATTTCCTGGCCGGTCGGGCTGCTGGCCTGCCTGACCTGGGTGGTCATGGCGGCGCTGTTCCGCATCTCGTCGCTGTCGGCGTTGACGGCGATCGCCATCAGCCCGCTGACAGGCTGGTATTTCGGCGGGCCGTTGGTGGGCGGCCTCTGCCTGTTCATCGCCGCTCTCGTCTTCGTCCGGCACGAGGCGAACATCCGCCGCCTGCTGAAGGGCGAGGAACCCAGGATCGGCTCGGGCAAGAAAAAGGCGGCCTGACCGTTACTGGCCCCGACCGTTACAAGCCGGGCCGCAGGCTGACCACATTGTCGGAAAGGCGCCGTGGCGATTGCGACGGCGCCTTTTTGCCTTCCGCCGCATTCACCACCAGCGACAGATAGCGCAGGCAGCTCACCCGCAGGAACGAAGCCAGATTGGGCACTTCGCCGCGATACTCGACGATCTCGTCGTAGAGCTTGGCGATGAGCTGGTTGGTGGTCATGCCGTCGCGGGCGGCGATCTCCGCCAGCACGTCCCAGAACAGCGATTCCAGACGGATCGTGGTGACGACCCCATGGATCCGCACCGAGCGGGAGCGCGGTTCGTACAGGATCGGATCGGCCTTCACATAGATCTCGCACATCGGTGGCATCCTTCCGGTATGAGGCGGCTCCGACGAAAGAAGGCGACGGCACATCGCCGCCGCCGATCACATCCCAACTCACTCACATCCCAATTCGCTCACATCACAGCTCGATCACATCACAGTTCGATGCGGGTTCCCAGCGCCGTGATGAAGCGCGACAGCCAGGCGGGATGGGCGGGCCAGGCCGGCGCGGTGATCAGATGCCCATCGGTGACGGCGTCATCGATGGCGATGTCGGCATACTCGCCGCCCGCCAGTTCGACCTCCGGGCGGCAGGCCGGATAGGCCGAGACCCGGCGCCCCTTCAACACGCCGGCGGCGGCCAGCAGTTGCGCCCCATGGCAGACGGCGGCGATCGGCTTGGCGGCATCGTCGAACGCCCGCACCAGCGCCAGCACGGCCGGGTTGAGCCGCAGATATTCCGGCGCCCGCCCGCCCGGAATCACCAGCCCGTCATAGGCGTCGGCCGACGCCGTCTCGAAAGCGGCGTTGAGGGTGAAGTTATGGCCCCGCTTTTCGCTGTAGGTCTGATCGCCCTCGAAATCATGCACCGCGGTGGCGATGCGGTCACCCGCTGCCTTTCCCGGACACACCGCATCCACCAGATGCCCGACCGCCAGCAAGGTCTGGAACGGCACCATGGTCTCGTAATCCTCGGCATAGTCGCCGACCAGCATCAGGATCTTCTTCGCTGCCATCTCGCCCTTCCCGAAAAGAACGGCCCCAGTCGATTGGCCGACCCGATTGTATGGGCTGGAAACGTGAGGCGGGTAACAACGGGCTATGACATGGCAAGATTGTTTCCCGAAACCGTTGCCGGTAACGCCGCCGTCGGTCCCGAACGGAATTCGCCGGGCCGGGCCCGACGAGAGGGGAAAAGACAAGCGCTTCGCGCTTGCGTTATGCTGCCCCGCAATCCGCGGGGGTCGAACACCCCCATCCGATCATTTGAACGGCAACGAAGACCCGAGGGAACCGAGAATGGACACTCCGCTGTGGAGCCCCAGTGGGGAGCGCATCGCGCAAGCCAACCTGACCGCTTTCCGCACGGCGGCGAATGCGCGGTTCGGACTGCGGCTGGATGATTACGACGCGCTCTACAACTGGTCGATCGCGGAAAAGGAGCGGTTCTGGCGCTTCCTGTGGGAATGGGCCGGGCTGACCGGCGACCTCGGCGCCGTCGATCTTGTGGATGGCGACAGGATGCCGGGCGCCCGCTGGTTCCCGGAAGCCAGCCTGAGCTATGCCGAGAATATGCTGGCCGGCGCGCCCGATGAGAACGCCGTCGTCTTCTGGGGCGAGGACAAGGTGAAATACCGCTGGAGCGGGGCGGAGCTGAAGGCAACCGTCTCCCGCCTGCAACAGGCCTTGAAGGCCAAGGGCGTCGGCAAGGGCGACCGTGTCGCGGCGATCATGCCGAACATGCCGGAAACGCTGGCGGCGATGATCGCCACCGCCAGCCTGGGGGCGGTCTGGTCCTCCTGTTCCCCCGATTTCGGCATCCAGGGCATCACCGACCGCTTCGGCCAAATCGAGCCGAAGGTGGTCTTCGCCCCCGACGCCTACTGGTACAACGGCAAGAGCCACGACGTCCGCGCCAAGGTGGCGGAGGTGCTGAGGGATCTGCCGACCGTCGTCGCCACCGTCATCATCCCCTATGTCGACAAGGCGCCCGACCTGTCGGCGATCCCCGGCGCCGTCGGCTTCGCGGAGTTCATGGCGCCCCACCCGGCGGCCGAACCGGTTTTCGAGCGGGTCGCCTTCGACCACCCGCTCTTCATCCTCTACTCCTCCGGCACCACCGGAAAGCCGAAATGCATCGTCCATGGCACCGGCGGCACCATTCTTCAGCATGTGAAGGAGCACCGCCTGCACTGCGACCTCAAGCCCGGCGACCGGTTGTTCTATTTCACCACCTGCGGCTGGATGATGTGGAACTGGCTGGTGACCGGGCTCGCCAGTGGCACGACGCTGGTGCTCTATGACGGCTCGCCCTTCGCCCCCACCGGCAACATCCTGTTCGACTATGCCGATGCCGAGCGGGTGACCCTGTTCGGCACCTCCGCCAAATTCATCCAGTCGCTGGAGAAGTCGGGGCTGGAGCCGGTCAGGACCCATTCGCTGGCCAGCGTGAAGACGCTGACCTCCACCGGCTCGCCGCTGATGCCGGAGAATTTCGAGTTCGTCTATCGCGCCATCAAGCAGGACGTCCATCTGGCCTCGATCAGCGGCGGCACCGACATCATGTCCTGCTTCGTGCTGGGCAACCCGATCTCCCCGGTCTGGAAGGGCGAGATCCAGACGCGCGGTCTCGGCATGGCGGTGGAGGCGTTCGACGACAACGGCGTCGCCGTGCGCGGCGAAAAGGGCGAGCTGGTCTGTACCCGCCCCTTCCCCAGCATGCCCATCGGCTTCTGGGCCGATCCCGACGGGGCGAAGTACCGCTCCGCCTATTTCGACCGCTTCCCCAATGTCTGGGTCCATGGCGACTTCATCGAACAGACGGACCATGGCGGCTGGGTGATCTACGGCCGCTCGGACGCGGTGCTGAACCCCGGCGGCGTGCGCATCGGCACGGCGGAGATCTACCGCCAGGTCGAACAGTTGCCGGAGATCATGGAGGCGGTCTGCATCGGCCAGGAATGGGACGGCGATGTCCGCGTCGTGCTGTTCGTCGTGCTGCGCGAGGGGATGAAGCTGGACGAGACGCTGGCGGCGACCATCCGCAAGCGGATCAAGGACAATTGCTCGCCCCGCCATGTGCCGGCGAAGATCGTCCAGGTCACCGACATCCCGCGCACCCGCTCCGGCAAGATCACCGAATTGGCGGTGCGCGACGCCGTCCATGGCCGCCCGATCAAGAATACCGAGGCGCTGTCGAACCCGCAGGCGCTCGACGAGTTCCGCGAACGGACGGAACTGGCCGGGGCATGAGGTGGCGCCGCCGCTGTTCCTCGACCTCGACGGCGTGCTTGCCGATTTCGACCGCGGCGTCGTCGCGGTCACCGGCAAGCGGCCGGAACAGCAGCCGATGAAGGAGATGTGGCGGGCGCTGTCCCGCCACGCCGACTTCTTCGGCACGCTGGAGTTCATGCATGACGCGCGGGAGCTTTGGGCCTTCTGCGCCCCGCACCAGCCGACCATCCTGACCGGCCTGCCGATGGGCAGCTGGGCGCCGGACCAGAAAAAGCGCTGGGTCGCCCGCATGCTGGGGGCCGACGTGCCGGTCATCACCTGCATGGCCCGCGACAAGGCCCGTTATGCCAGCCCCGGCGCCATCCTGGTCGACGACCGCGAGATGGCCCGCGCCCCGTGGGAGGCGGCCGGCGGCCGCTTCATCCTCCATCGCAGTGCCGACGGCAGCATCGCCGAACTCGTGACGCTGGGGTTCTGACGGCAAAGGAGGCGGCTTGCCGCCCCCTTCCGCGCCCCTCCGGTCGAAGCGTCACTCCGCCGTAGCGGTCCCGGTCCCGCGGCTGGTCTTCCACAGCGACACCAGCACGCCGCCGCCGATCAGGGCGAAGGTGACGCCCAGCGCGATCAACGGGTCGGGCTTGCCGAAGATCTGCGTGTAGAAGATCTTGCCGCCGATGAACACCAGCACCAGCGCCAGCGCGTATTTCAGATAGCGGAAGCGATGGACCATCGCGGCCAGCGCGAAATACAGCGCGCGCAGGCCGAGAATGGCGAAGATGTTGCTGGTGTAGACCAGATAAGGATCGGTGGTGATCGCGAAGATCGCCGGCACGCTGTCCACCGCGAAAACCAGATCGGCCAGTTCCACCATGATCAGCGCCAGCAGCAGCGGCGTCGCCGTCCAACGCAGGGCGCCGCCCTCGCCCGCCGGCGCCCTGACGACGAAGCGATGGCCATGGAAGCGGTCGGTGACACGGATATGGCGTTTCAGGAAGCGCAGCGCGGCGTTGTCGCCGATGTTGGCCTCCTCATCCTTCGCGAACAGCATCTTGATGCCGGTCAACAGCAGGAAGCCGCCGAAGACATACAGGATCCAGTGGAATTCCGACACCAGCGCCGCACCGGCGCCGATCATCAGACCGCGCAGCACGATGACGCCCAGGATGCCCCAGAACAGGACCCGGTGCTGCAACTCGCGCGGCACCGCGAAATAGCTGAAGATCAGCGATATGACGAAGACATTGTCCAGCGACAGGCTCTTTTCGACGAAGAAGCCCGTGTAATATTGCAGACCGGCCTCGCCGCCCATCGACCACCAGACCCAGCCGCCGAACAGCAGGGCGACGGCGATATAGAAGGCCGAGAGCTTGAGGCTTTCGCCGACGCCGATGACATGGTCGCGCCGGTTCAGGACACCCAGGTCAAGCACCAGAAGAGTCAGCACGATGCCGACGAAGACGACCCAAATCCAGACGGGTTTTCCTAAAAACTCGAGAAAAAACGGCGCAATCATACCGTCCATCGCAAAACCCACTTGATGACGCTGCGTGAGCGGAGAGATCAAGCGGTTCCGACATCACGACCGACGCCTCGGTCGCCAGAGGGGCCCGGACCCGAACTACACGGGCACATGGTGTCGCCGCGACGCAGATCAAGACGGCAACAAGCAGAGCGGCCGTCTCCGAAAGCAAAATCATCGCCTCCACATCCCCTCCGCTCTCTCGCGAGTCGCGGGTCCGGCACGGCTCAAAGCGTGGCGGCGCCCCGCAAAGCCGGGGCCCGGCCGGACCGGGCACCACCGGGACTCGGCGCTTGATGCGCTGTCGCCACAGATGGGGAAGGAATGGCGGGTAATAAAAACACCGATGGTTGCTCGATCTGTGTTCGCTCTTGTGCGGATGGTGCCGTTCTGCCAATAACTCCGAAAAACCGAAACCAAACTGAACAAATGGAGTTTTGCATGAACCAGGCCGAGCTGATCGAAACCGTCGCCACGAACGCCGGCATCAAGAAGGCCGACGCGGCCAAGGTCGTTCAGGCCGTGTTCGAGGGAATTTCCGGCGCGCTGGGCCGCGGCGAAGATGTCCGCCTCGCCGGTTTCGGTATTTTCGAGGTGGCGGAGCGTGCCGCCCGCGAAGGCCGCAATCCGCGCACCGGCGAAGTCGTCGCGATCGCCGCCTCCAAGGCTCCGAAGTTCAAGCCGGCCAAGCAGCTGCGCGATCTGGTGAACGGCTGACACGCATTTATTCACGTCCCACCGGGAGCGCAGCCATGACCATCGATCAAACCGAACTGCAATCGCTGACCGCCAAGGTCGTCGCCGCCTATGTCGGCAACAACTCGGTTCCGGTCCAGGATCTGCCCACGCTGATCAACAGCGTTCAGGTGGCCTTCCGCAGCCTGGGCGATGACAAGCCGGTGCCTGCCAAGGCCGAGCTTGTTCCTGCGGTCGCGATCAAGAAGTCGGTCACGCCCGAATACATCGTCTGCCTGGAAGACGGGAAGAAGCTGAAGATGCTGAAGCGGCATCTGAAGACCGTCTATGACATGACGCCGGACGATTACCGCGCCAAGTGGGGCCTGCCGCCGGAATATCCGATGGTCGCCCCGAACTATGCGAAGGCGCGCTCGGAAATGGCGACCAAGCTCGGACTTGGCCGCAAGCGCGCGGCGGCCGAATAACGGCCTGCCCTCGTCGATGCCAAAAAAAAGGCGCGCCTCCCGGGCGCGCTTTTTTCTTTGCAGACTCCCGGCCCCGCATCTCCTTCTTTCCTGGCCCATAATCCTATGACAAATGTCCGGGTGGTGAATCGGCTCGGCCTTCCCATCTAGGGTTCCGGTAGGGCCAGGTGGCCCGGACTTTCAAAACCGGAGCACCGCTATCGCCTTCCTCGGCACAAAGGCATAGGCATCCGCCATGCTGATCGACCGGGTCCCATCTGTTGCAAGCCGATTTCCGCTGTGGCCAGTCGACGACAGGCAACGTAAGCCGGAGCCGGCCGAACAGGGAGGCGGGAGGCGGACTAACTTGGCCGGAAGTCACCTGGCCGGAAGTCAGGGGTCATAGGTCAGCATCTCTTCCAGACTGCCGGTGCAAATGGAAGAAGAGCCTGGGTATACGCCGAAAAACACCCGGAACACGCCCTTTACCGGGTTGATCCGCCGCGTTTCCGCGGCCACATTATCCTTGTCATGAGGACGCTGTTCCTTACGACAATCAGGAAAAAACCAAACCCACTGCGAAACCAGAGCGGCCAAAGCCGAAAAGACGGACGAAATTCCTGCGTTCCGCCGATGGATCATCGCCTCTATGGCGACCCCGCCACCGGCCCCGACATGAGCGCCGAGATTGGCGCCGACATGGCCCGGCCTTTCAACAGAGGCCGTCCCAGGAAGCGTTGGAGAGGAGGCATTCGCGTGCTGAAGAAACTGCTGACCGGTGAAAACGCCAGCCTGACCCGCTACATCGAAGAGTCGAAGCGCTTTCCGATCCTTGCGCCGGATGTGGAGCGCGACCTCGCCATCGCCTGGCGGGAGCGCGGAAATCCGCGGGCCCTGGAACAGCTGGTGGGCAGCCATCTCCGCCTCGTGATCAAGATCGCCCGCGGCTTCGGCGGCTACGGCCTGTCGCTGGTCGATCTGGTTGCCGAAGGCAATGTCGGCTTGATGCAGGCGGCGCAGAAATTCGATCCGCAGCGCGGCTTCCGCTTCGCCACCTATGCCACGTGGTGGATCCGCGCCGCGATCCAGGAATACATCCTGCACAGCTGGTCGCTGGTGAAGATGGGCACGACCGCCGCACAGAAGAAACTGTTCTTCAACCTGCGCCGCCTGAAGAGCCAGATGGCGGAGCTGGAACAGGGTGATCTTTCGCCGGAGACGGTGGCGACCATCGCCGCCGAGCTGGATGTGCCGGAGACCGAGGTGGTGGAAATGAACCGCCGCCTCGCCGCGAACGACAGCTCGCTCGACGCCACCCTGTCGACCGATGGGGAGACCAATTGGCTGGAGCTGCTGGCCGACGACCGCCCGACCCAGGACGCCATGTTGGCCGACGCCGACGAACTGGCCCTGCGCCGCCGGCTGGTCGGGCAAGCATTGGACCGGCTGGATCCCCGCGAACGCCGCATCCTTTTCGAACGCCGCCTGAAGGATGACCCGTCCACCCTCGAGGCGCTTAGCCAGCAATTCTCGGTATCGCGCGAACGGGTCCGTCAGATCGAGGTGCGGGCGTTCGAAAAGCTTCAGAAGGCCGTACTCGGCGCGGCGCAGGCGTTGCGCCGTCCAGTCACCCCGATGATCGCCTGAGGGCGGCACCCCGCCCTCTTCCAAACCAACTCCCCCAGCTGTCCCGTCCGATACGGCAGCACCGGACGGGCATCATGCGGGATCGGCCTTTCGGCCGCTCACCGCATCGTTCCAGCGGATCGGCGGTTCCGCCCGCCAGTTCGCCCATCGTCTCCAGACCTGTCACCTGAATGCCGGCGGCGCCCATGGCTCCGCCGGCTTTTTCTTTCCTTCTTGTAGTAATATTCTATCAAAATCCAGCCATACCCATCACATTACTCGCCAATTCATGAATGATCTGCGACACATTGACCCGTTCAACAACCAGAGTGCCTGGGCATGATGGGCAACCCTTGAGAGTTATTTTACTTTTTTAGTCGAATAATTCTTTTGTCATATAGCCGTTGAAAGAGGGGCTCCATGTCGCACGCCGCCCAGACTCAATCAATCATCGACCGCATCACCTTTCTGCGCATCGACGAGGCGACAAAGGCGACCCTGCGGGAGTTCCAACCCCATCTGGCGCAGCGGATCGATCAGATTCTCGAGGAATTCTACAGCTATCTCCGCTCGGTGCCCCAGGTGGCGCCGATGCTGACCAATGCCGCCGTGACCAACCGGGCGCGGGATCTGCAAAAGCAGCATTGGCTGCGCAACGTCTTCACCGGCACCTTCGATGACGCCTACGTCACCCAGGTTCTGAAGATCGGTCAGACGCATCAGCGCATCGGCCTGGAGCCGCGTTGGTACACCGGCGCCTATTGCTTCACCCTGAACAAGCTGATCGAACTGGCGGCGCAGATCCACCGCAAGAAACCGGAAAAGCTGGCACAGCTTCTCCAGGCCATCAACAGGGCGGTGTTCCTGGACATGGATCTCGCCACCTCGGTCTATATCGACCTGAACACCGCGGCGATCATCAGCCGCGAATTGGGCAGCACCGCGGACAGCTTCGAACGCGAGGTCAAAGGCGTGGTACAGGCGGTGGCGAGCGCCGCCCAGCGGTTGCAAGGCACCGCGCAGGCGATGAATCGAACCGCCGAGATCACCAGCGTGCAATCGACCCAGGTCGCCGCCGCGGCGGAGGAGGCGTCCGCCAACATCCAGACCGTCGCGGCGGCGGCGGAGGAACTGACCGCCTCCATCGGCGAGATCAGCCAACAGGTGACGCAATCGGCGGCCATCGCCAATGCCGCGATGACGGAGGCCGAACGGACCAACGCCACCGTGCAGGGTCTTGCGGAGGCCGCCAGCCGCATCGGACAGGTGGTGAAGCTGATCCACGACATCGCCAGCCAGACCAACCTTCTCGCCCTGAACGCCACCATCGAGGCGGCCCGCGCCGGCGAGGCGGGAAAGGGGTTCGCCGTGGTGGCGAGCGAGGTGAAAAGCCTGGCCAATCAAACCGCCAAGGCAACCGAAGAGATCAATGCGCAGATCAGCGCCGTCCAGGGGGCGACCCAGGAGGCGGTTGGCGCCATCCGCTCCATCTCCAGCACCATCGCCCGCATCAACGAGATCTCCACGACCATCGCCAGCGCCATCCAGGAGCAGGGCGCCGCCACGACGGAAATCGCCCGCAACGTCCAGCAGGCGTCGCGGGGCACCCGTGAAGTCAGCGAAACCATTGTCGCGGTCAACGCATCGGCCAACAGTGCCGGTAAGGAAGCCCGTCAGGTGCTGGTGGCGACCGATGAGCTGTCGCGCCAATCCGACACCCTGCGAAGCGAGGTCGACCGCTTCCTGGCCAGCGTCCGCGCCGGCTGAGCCCGAACCGGCTGGATCTGGACCGTCTGGATCTGGGCCATCTGGATCGGGGCCATCTGGATCGGGGCCGGCGAGCCTCCCTTTCATGCGAAGGCTCCGGCGTGGTGCTCGCCACCGGCCGAAAGCCTTATCCCGACCGCACATGATGGGGAACGCCAGCGCGCCGTGTAGGGTTGTTACGGAAGCCGCCAAACCCAACGGCGGCACGTTGCGGGAAAAACCTGCGAGGCATCGGCATCATGGCAACTGCACAGCGCGGCTCCGACCCCGGCGGCGCCGTCCCAGGCGGGCGCTTCCAAGCGGAAGCGGACAGCGAGCCCGATGACCGCGCCACCCTTGCGCTGCCGCTGACGATCCGCCCGGCAAGGCGGGAGGATCTGCCGACGCTGGAATGGTTCGGCTTGCACACCCCCCATCGCGAGATCATCGCCACCGCCTTTCGCCTTCAGGAGCATGGCGACGGCGCCATGCTGCTGGCCGAGGTCAACGGCTTTCCCGCCGGTCAGATCTGCATCGATTTCCTGCGGAAGCGCCAGCAACGCCGGGCCACCCTGTGGGCCTTGCGCGTGTTCCAGCCCTTCCGCAGGCTCGGCATCGGGGTCCGGCTTTTGGGGGCGGCCGAAAGGGTGGTGATCCAGCGCGGGCTTCCGGTCGCCGAACTGGGTGTGGACCGCGACAATGCCAGGGTCCTGCCCTTCTATGAGCGGCTGGGCTACGACCATTGCGGCCGGGAGCGTGGCCAGTTCCTGTACCACACGCCCGAAGGCCGTCTCGTACGCGTCGCCATCGATCAATGGCTTCTGCACAAGCGGCTTTCCAGAGACGACAACGCCGCCGAAGCCGATCCGGACAGCGGCCGTGGGCTGCGGCTGGCGGGCGACTGAGCGCTATTCCGCCGCCAGCGCCGCGTTGGCGGGCAGCGACACCAACCGGGCGATTCGACGGCGCGGCAGAAAGATGCGAGCGCCATCGAGGATTCCCCCAAGTTCCCCCATCGCATCGGCCGCCATGAACAGCGCCACCGGTGGAAGCCAGCGGTCGAGCACCTGCGCCGCCACTTCACCATCACCGCTCTGGACCGCCGCCAGGGAATCCAGCAGGGCGATCTCGTCGACGCTGATGCGGTTGCAGGCGGGGCAGCGGATTTCCGGCTTGCGGGCGCCGGAAACCGCGAAGGTGCCGAGCAGGGCGAACAGCGGCAGCAACGCCGTATTCGGCACGCCGGCGACGTTCAGCCCGATGCGCATCGACGCCATCGCGCCGGCGGTGCCCGCGCGGAACCACTGGCGGACACCGGTCAGCAATGCCCGTTCGGCCGTCGTCAGCTCCGTCACCGTCCAGGGCGACGGCCGCCCCTCTTCCACCGTACCGCACATGCCGAAAGCTCCTTCATCCGGTTGCAGGACCATCCTAGCGCCTCACGCGATTTATTGCGAGTCATTCTTATTTGCGATTATTGACTGTGACAAAAGGTGGCGTCCGGCACTGGGGAGACCGCGGGAAAGGGCGCGTTAACGAAGGGCGGCAATCCTGAGTTCACTGGCAAGGCGGGGTATCGCTGGGCATGAGGCGGACGGCATGAGGCGGACGATTGGATGGGGGATGGGGCGGGCCTTTCTCGGACCGGTCGCGGCAATCACACTCTTTGTCGCCTGGGGCCTGACGGCGGCCCATCCGGCCAGGGCGCAGATCCTTCTGAAATCCGCTTACGGCGAGGCGTCGCTGGCCGGTCCGGCCAAGGCACGCGGTGCCGTGGTGTGGAGCCATGGCCGCTCGGTGGAGTCAGAGGATTCCGAGGCCCCCACGCCGCTCTACATGAAGGCGTTGCGCGACGCCGGTTGGGATGTCTACCGCCTCGACCGCATGCGCGTCAGCGATACATTGCCCAACAGCTCCCGCGCGCTGGCCGGCTATTCCGAGGCGCTGAAGGCCAAGGGCTACCGGCGTGTCGCCCTGGCCGGCCAGTCCTTCGGCGCCTTCATCTCGCTGATCGCCGCCGGGCAAACCAACGCCGTCGATGCCGTGATCGCCACCGCCCCCGCCGCCTACGGCAACTTCACCGAATCCTTCGACAGCTATCGCGAGAACGCCGCCCAGCTCTGGCCGATCCTGCGCGAGGTCCGCCGGGCGCGGGTGATGATGGTTTTCTTCCACGGTGACGATTTCGATCCGGGCGGACGGGCGGAGCCGGCCCGCGGCATCCTGGCCCAGCGCGGGTTGAGCAGCCTGATCATCGACCAGCCGGCCCTGCTGACCGGTCATGGCGCCGCCAACACCGGCCTGTTCGTCCGCCGCTTCGGCGCCTGCATCGTCCGTTTCGCCGAGGAGGCGCCGGGCCCGAACGACCCGCCCTGCGACCAGTCCTGGGGCCGCAGCCCCAGCGCCGAGCTGCTGCAGGCCACCCTGCCCGCCAACGGCTCCGGGTCCGCCCAGGGCAACGACACCGCCGCCGCGACGCTTCGTCCCTATATGGGCCTGTGGTATGGCAGCTACATCAATGGCCGAGAGGTCGCCCTCTCGGTTGAGAAGGCCGAGGGGGATGCCGTCCATGCCGACTATGTGCTGGGCGCCGGCATGGAACCCGACCAGCCCGCCGAACGGGTGCGCCGGAAGGGCCATATCGAGAATGGCGAACTGGTCTTCGACGAGAAGGGCCGCAACATCCTGCGCTATCGCCTGCGTCCCGACGGCCGCATCGCCGCCAGTTGGCTGGACAAGGACGGCCACGGCCGGCTCGACACGGTGCTGCGCCGGGTGAATTGACCGCCATGGCCTGCCCCGCTCCGCCGGTGGGCGCTCAGCCTTCGGCCAGAAAGGCGCGGACGATGGCGATTTGCTCGTCGGTCATCAGCGACGGCGCATGGCCGGTGTTGGGGATTTCCACCACCCGCACCAGACCGGAGGCGCCCGGCCCCCGCTCCGCCATCCGCTCCGCCGTCTCGGCGCTCAGCAGGTCGGACTCGGCGCCGCGCAGAACCAGAACCGGGCAGCGCACGCGGTCCCACAGCGCCCACAGATCGACATCGCCGATGGGCGCGGTCTTGAACGCATCGCCGATGGCGGGATCATAGGCCAGACGGAATCTTCCATCCGGCAGCGGCCGGGCGCTGTGCTCCGCCATATGGCGCCAGCAGGCGTCACTGATCGTGCCGAACCCCATCAGGACGAAGCGCAGATAGGAATCCAGCGCCGCCAGATCCTCGAACACCGGATCCTTGCCGACGTAATCGGCGATCCGCTGCAACCCGGCCTGGGCGATGAAGGGGCCGACATCGTTGATCACCATGCGGCGGATCGGGCTGTTGGCCTGGGCCGCCAGCGTCATGCCGATCAGCCCGCCCATCGAGGTGCCGACCCAATCGACCGTCTCGACCCCCATGCGGGCGATCAGCGCCACCATGTCGGCACAATATTGCGGATAGCCGTAAAGCGCCGGCACCGGCAGCCAGTCGCTGCGCCCGCGCCCGACCACATCCGGGCAGGCGACCCGCCAGCCGTCGGCCAGCGCCAGCGCCAGCCGGTCGAAGTCGCGGCCGTTGCGCGTCAGCCCATGGACGCAAAGCGCCGTCCGCGCCGCATCGTCGCGCCCCCACTGGGTATAGGCGATCCTGTGGAACCCGGCGGCGCTGAGGCCGAGGACGCTGCGTTCGGACATCGGCACGGGCGGACACTCCTGTTCAGATTGGGCCTGTCGAGATGGGATGGGACTATCCCTTTTTCGGCGCTCTGGCACCATGCGGCAACTCCGCCTCCACGTCCCGCCCGGCGGCGGCGCGGATGGCGGGCAGCGCCGACGAGGGCTCCGTCACCGAGGCATCGAAGGGATGGCTGCTGTTGTCGTAGAGGCGGCGGATCACGCGGATGTAGTTGCGCGTCTCCTCATAGGGCGGAACGCCCTTATGACGGTCGACGGCGCCCTCCCCGGCATTGTAGCCGGCGAGCGCCAGCGTGACGTCGCCCTGGAAATAGGCCAGCAGCCAGCGTAGATACCTCACCCCGCCGGTGATGTTCTGTTTGGGGTCGAAGACGTCCGCGACGCCGAAGCGGTCGGCCGTGTCGGGGATCAGCTGCATCAGGCCGGCGGCCTCCTTGGGCGACACCGCATCGGTGCGGAAGGCGCTCTCCGCCTGGATCACCGCCAGCACCAGCGCCGGGTCCACCCCGTATTTCGGAGCGATGGCGTTGACCAGCCCGGCCACCTCCGCCGGCGGCGGCCCGACCTCGCGAACCGGACCGCCGCCGGGCCGGCACCAGGGGCGGATGCGTCCCATGCGACCGGGGACATAATTGACCAGCCGCCGCGCCTCCGGATGCCCGCGCGAAGCGGCGGCACGCAGCCAGGCGGTGCCGAGCCGCTTGTCCTTGCGCACGCCCGTGCCGAACAGATAGCGGCGGGCCAGCCGGAAGGCGGCGTTGGCGTCGCCCTGTTCGGCCAGCTCGCAATCGGTGGATTTGACCTTGGGCGAAGGTGGCGGCAATGCCGCGATCGCCTTCGGCCCCTCCGCGGCTTCGGCCGTCCCCGCAAAGGATGCCAAGGTCATACCGGCAGCCCACAGCGCCAGCGCAACCAGCGGCACCTTCACAACACGGCCAAGCAACGAACGCCCCTCCCCGCAAGCCCGCGCATCCCACGGGAAGCAGAAGTATGGTGACGCAACCCGGAGCCAGCAAGAGCGTTACGGACCGCGACGGCGGCGCCCCTGCTTCTTCGGCGCCCCCTCCGGAATGCCGCGGCCTTGGCGGGCGCTGCTGATGCCGATGCTGCCGGGGGTTTCCAGCCCGAGATCCATCGCTTCCAGCCGGCGCAGCTCGTCGCGCAGGCGGGCGGCCTCCTCGAACTCCAGGTCGGCGGCGGCGGCGCGCATGCGCTTCTCCAGATCGGCGATCACCGCCTTCAGATTGTGACCGACCAGTTCCTCCTTGCCGAGGCCGGTCTTCACCGTCACATGGTCGCCGCGCTCGAACACGCTTTCCAGAATGTCGCCGATCGCCTTCTTCACCGATTCCGGCGTGATGCCATGTTCGAGATTGTAGGCCATCTGCTTCTCGCGACGGCGGGCCGTCTCGTCGATGGCGTATTTCATGCTGTCGGTGATCTTGTCGGCATAGAGGATTGCCCGCCCGTCGATATTGCGCGCCGCGCGGCCGATGGTCTGGATCAGCGAGGTCCTGCTGCGCAGATAGCCTTCCTTGTCGGCGTCCAGGATCGCCACCAGCGCGCATTCCGGGATGTCCAGCCCCTCGCGCAGCAGGTTGATGCCGACCAGCACGTCATAGGCGCCCAGCCGCAGGTCGCGGATGATCTCGATGCGCTCCAGCGTCTCCACGTCGGAGTGGATGTAGCGCACGCGCAGTCCCGCCTCGTGCATGTATTCGGTCAGCGCCTCCGCCATCTTCTTGGTCAGCGTGGTGACCAGGACGCGATAGCCCTTGGCGACGACCTCCTTGCACTCGCCGATCAGGTCGTCGACCTGGGTCTCGGTCGGGCGGATGATCACCGGCGGGTCGATCAGGCCGGTCGGCCGCACCAGCTGTTCGGTGAAGGCGCCGCCGGTGCGCTCCAGTTCCCACGGACCGGGGGTGGCGGAGACGAAGACCGTCTGCGGCCGCATGCCCTCCCACTCCTCGAACTTCAGCGGGCGGTTGTCCTTGGCGCTGGGCAGGCGGAAGCCGTAGTCGGACAGCGTCGATTTGCGCATCAAGTCGCCACGGTACATGCCGCCGATCTGCGGCACCATGACGTGGCTCTCGTCGACGATCAGCAGGGCCTCGGCCGGCAGATACTCGAACAGGGTCGGCGGCGGCTCGCCCGGCGCGCGGCCGGTCAGATAGCGCGAGTAGTTCTCGATGCCGGCACAGGAGCCGGTGGCGGCCATCATCTCGATGTCGAAGGTCGTCCGCTGTTCCAGCCGCTGCGCCTCCAGCAGCTTGCCCTCGGCGGCGAATTCCTCCAGCCGCTCCTTCAGGTCCTTCTTGATCTGGGATATCGCCTGATTGAGCGTCGGCTTCGGCGTCACATAGTGGCTGTTCGGATAGACGCGCACCGCCTCCAGCGCCGCCAGCTTCTCGCCGGTCAGCGGGTCGATCTCATGGATGCCCTCGATCTCGTCGCCGAACAGCGAGATGCGCCACGCCCGGTCCTCCATGTGGGCCGGGAACAGCTCCACCGTGTCGCCGCGCACGCGGAACAGGCCGCGGCCGAAGGCGGCATCGTTGCGCTTGTATTGCAGTTCGGTCAGCTTGCGCAGCAGCTCGGGCTGGGCGATCACCTCGCCCTTGCGCAGATCGACCGTCATCTCCGAATAGGTTTCGACCGAGCCGATACCATAGATGCAGGACACAGACGCCACGATGATGACGTCGTCGCGCTCCAGCAGCGCCCGCGTCGCCGAATGGCGCATGCGGTCGATCTGCTCGTTGATCGAGGATTCCTTCTCGATATAGGTGTCGGTGCGCGGGACGTAGGCTTCCGGCTGGTAATAATCATAGTAGGAGACGAAGTACTCCACCGCGTTGGTCGGGAAGAAGGACTTCATCTCTCCATAGAGCTGGGCCGCCAGAGTCTTGTTGGGCGCCAGGATCAGCGTCGGGCGCTGCACCGTCTGGATGACATGCGCCATGGTGAAGGTCTTGCCCGAACCGGTGACGCCCAGCAGCACCTGATCCTTCTCGCCCTGCCCGAGGCCGGCGGTCAGTTCGGCGATCGCGGTCGGCTGGTCGCCCGACGGCTTGAAATCCGACGAGATGACGAACTGCTTTCCGGCTTCCAGCTTCGCCAGCGGCCTGGCGGGGATGGCGGACAGGACGGGACTTGCCATGGGGCGATCCGAATCGGGAGGAGGGGGTACGGAACGGGAACCACTTATATGGCCGCTCTGCTGCCGTCTGTCGAGTGTGGGCTGCCCGCCAACCGCAATCTCCTGCCGGACAAAATGGCTCATGCAAATCTCTTTTAAGTTGAGATCGCCGGAATGGAAGATTCGATATCTTGAACGCTGCAATAGATTATGGCATCGTCTTGTTTAGAGTATGAATTTAATTCGATTCACGAGGCCTATACGGACGAGTTGACACGGGCAGCTCCCTGTCCGCACGGCGTGACAACGTTTCGTGGATCGTTTTTTGTTACGCATCCGGTGGATCATCCATGTCAGACAGGTTTTTTTCCGAGATTTCCGACACCCTGTCCTCCGCCCGGTCGGTCGAAGACCTGACCCGTCCGCTGCTGAGCCTGCTTGAAGCGGTAACGGAACTGGAGGCGACCTATCTGACCTGCATCGATCGGGAATTGGGCATACAGCGCGTTCTGTTCGCCTACAATACCAAGACGATGCGGATTCCCGAAGGGCTCGTCGTTCCTTGGGAAGGAACCCTGTGCAAGCGCGCCCTCGACGAGGGAAGGTTCCACACCGACGACGTGCCGGCGCTGTGGGGCGATTGTGATGCCGCCAAGGCGCTCGGCATCCAGACCTATGTCAGCACCCCGGTCAGGCTGAATGACGGCACCCTCTTCGGAACGCTGTGCGCGGCCGGGTCGGAACGCAAGCCGCTGACCCCGAAGGGGGAGCAGATTCTCCGCCTCTTCTCCTCGCTCATCGGCCTGCATGTGGAGCGGGAGCAACTCCTTGAAAACCTCCAATCGGTCAACAGCGCGTTGGAAGCCCATTCCTTCACCGACGTTCTGACCGGATTGCCCAACCGGCGCTTCCTTCTGAAGGAGATGAAGCGTCTGTTCGCCAGCGCCGAATCGGCCGGGCAGACGGTCCTGATCGCCTTCATCGATCTCGACGGCTTCAAGGCGATCAACGACCGTCACGGCCACGAGGTCGGCGACACGTTTCTGATCGAGGTGGGCAAACGCCTGTCGCCGGGGCTTCGGGCCGGGGATATCCTCGGCCGCTTCGGCGGCGACGAATTCATCATCACCGGCCTGGGACCATCCGGGGATACCGCGGCCCAGGCGGCGGCGGAGAGCCTGTGCGGCCGCCTGGCGCCGCTGCTGGTCGGAGAGTACCGGGTGCGGGGCGTCACCCTGTATTATTCCGGCGCGAGCTTCGGTCCCACCGCCATTGATCCGCGCACCGTCACGGTGGACGCGGCGTTGCGGAAGGCCGATGCCGCCATGTATAAGGTGAAGCGCCAACGGAAGGCGCACAGGGCCTGACCCGGACATCCGACCGGGAAGCGGGGCGCGGCCGGCGCCCCTACCCCACCATTTTCGGATTGGCGATCCCCAACCGCGCCCTGACGATTGCTTCCAGCGAGTCCATCAGCACATCCTGGCCGTCGTGATCGAAATCGCCGGCACCGATCTCGATGCACAGGCGATGCTGGAGCGCCTCCACCCGCTTGCCCAGGTCGCCGCCGGACAGGGCGCCATCGGCGTCCTCGCCATAGAGCAGGGCGAGCGCCTCCAGCATCGAATGGCCGGCGGCATCCAGCCCCTTCAACTCACGCTCGGCGATCTCCAGCGCGTTGGCGATCATCAGCGCGGCGAAGCGGGCCTCCGGCGCCACATGGGGAAGCACATCGGCGCGGAAGGTGGAGGCGGCGATCTCCAGCAGGCCACGGGCGTCGGGATTGGCGCGCATCAGGCCACCTTCTCCACCGCAGCGGACGCCATGCCCCCAAGGGCGCCGATGGAGCGGAGATGGCGCAGCATATCCATCTCGATCTCCGGCAACATCCGCCCGGTCAGCGCCAGTTCCAGCGAGGGTTGGGCGCCGGAGCTGTGGCGCAGCCCCTGCTCCACCGCGATGGCCGCCCAGCGCAGATAGGCGGCCGTCTCCCAATAGGCGATGCGGACCGGATCGACGCGGCGGCCCGCCGTCTCCTCATAGCCGGCATAGAAATCCGCCCGGTCGGAAATGCCGCCGGCTTCGCGGTCGGGCCGGCGGAACCGCCAGGAGCGGGCGCAGAACCAGCCCAAATCCTCCATCGGATCGCTGAAGCCTGCGAACTCCCAATCGAGGACCGCCGTCAGGGCGCCGTCCTTGACCAGATAATTGCCGGTTCGGAAATCGCGATGGCACAGCACCACCGCCCCCGGCAGCGGCGCGTTGATCTCCATCCAGCGCAGGCCCCAGGCGATCACCGGATCGCGACGCCCGAGATCACCGAACCAGCGGCGGAATTGCGCCAGCGTTTCCTGCGCCGGGCAATCCGGCGCCTCGCCCAGCCGTTCCAGCCCCTCGACATCCGGCGTGATCCGGTGCAGCAGGCCAAGCTGCCGGCCAAGCTCGCGCGCCAGTTCCGGTTGCGCCGTCTCCGAACGGGTCAGCGCATGGCCGGCGCCCAGCCCCTCGGCCCGGCGCATGATGTAGAAGTCATGGCCGAGCACGGCGGGATCGTCGCAGGCGAACAGCGGTTCGGGCGCCATCACCCCGGCGGCGAAGGCGGCGCGCAGCACCACGAACTCCCGCAGCTTGCCGATGCTGGCGGAGATGCGTCCGCCACCCTCCGCCCGCAGCACGCAGGCATGGCGCCCGCCAAGCGGTCCTCCAAAGATGTCCAGCGTCACCGCGAGATTGAGGGAAATCGCGCCACCGCCCAGCCGTCCATCCTCCGTCACGGTGACGCGGGAGGCACCGGCCTGCGCGGCCAGCCAGTTCTCCAGTTTATTCCGGTTGTCACCGGACAGCAGCGAAGGCGGGGACCGGTCGGACGCTTTCACGACATGCATGGCGTTCTCCCTCCGAAATTTCCAGGGCGCGTTGGCTCGCGCGTCTTTGTCCATTTCAGCCGCCGATGGTACGCGCGAAGCGCTGTTGCCGACAAGCTTCACCTAGGTGAGAAAGCGGCTCCACCTCCAAAAAATCCGGCCCCTCCCCCACCTTGCGGGCGGGAAAGGGGCCGTTTTTTGCATAAGGTGTTTCGAGATCAATCCCCGAGGGGGTGTCAGGCGGCGATCGGCTGGTTCGTCCCCTGCTCCTGGCCGGCCGGGGCGAGCTGCTGCATCGCGGGGACCGGCACCGGCTTGGCTTCGCGAACCGGCAGCATGTCGCCGATGCCGAAGGCGACCGCCATCAGGTTCGGTACCGCCATGGCGGCAAGCAGGATCGACCACAGCTCCAGCGACAGGGTGCCCAGCGGATTGGCCAGCGCGGCGGTGACGGAGGCGGTGGCCAGGGCGGCCGACAGCCAGGCCTCCGGCTTGGCGCAGAAGCGGCCGGCGGTGCGCTTGCCGCCCTTGGCGGTCACCCGGAAGGCATCATGCTTGCGGACCAGACCACGGACGACGGCGAGCGCGACGGTGGTGGACAGCGCCATGCCGACGGCGCAGGCGCCCAGGCTTTCCTTCCAGCTGTTGCCGGAGGCGTAGCGCGAGGCCAGCAGGCTGGAGCCGGCACGCAGAACCAGAGCCCCCAGCACGGCGGCGGTGGCGGCCACCGGCGGCAGATGCAGCGGGAGGACAAGCGAGGCGAAGGTCCAGACCACGCCGGCGATCGCGGCGAACAGACCGACGGCATCGGACCACCAGCGGATCCAGTTGGTGACGTAGCCCAGCTTCTGCCGCGCGCTCAGCTCGGCGGCACCCGGCAGGAACTTCTTCCAATGGGCGCGGACGATCTGGGTCGAGCCGAACACCCAGCGGTCACGCTGCTTGCGGAACTGCATGAAGTTGTCCGGGGCCAGACCGGCGCCGAGCCGCTCGTCGGTGTAGGCGGCGCGATAGCCGGCCGACAGGATGCGCAGGCCCAGCTCGGTGTCCTCGCAGATGCCGGCCTCCGACCAGCCGCCGACCCGATCCATCGCCGACCGGCGCAGCATGATCATCGTGCCGTGGCAGATGAAGGCCTGGGACGACAGCCCCTCCTGCATGCCGACGTCGAAGAAGGGACGGTATTCCGCCGTCATCGCCGCTTTCAGCGCCGTCTCCTGGCCGTCGCGGTGCTCCTGCGGCGCCTGTACGATGCCGACCGACGGATCGGCGAAGGCCGGGGCGAGCTTCGACAGCCAGTCGGGCGAGACGGTATAATCGGCGTCGAGCACGGCGACGATCTCGGCATCCTTGTCGGTGTGACGCAGCGCGGCATTGAGCGCGCCGGCCTTGAAACCGGAGATCTTCTTGTACCAGTGGAACTTGAACTTCGGCCCCAGCGCTTGGCACATCTCCTCCACCGGGCGGACCAGATGCTCCTCCTCGGTGTTGTTGATCAGCACGACGACCTCGTAGTTCGGGTAGTCGAGCCGCGACAGCGAGGCCAGCGTGGCGTTCAGGACATCCGGCTGCTCGCGGCAGGCGGCGACATGGATCGAGACCATCGGCTGGTGATCGGTGCCGGGCGCGGCGTGCGGCAGCAGCGCCGGGGCGCGGCCGGTCAGCAGGCGGCGGGCGACATCGACCAGATCGGCGAAGGCGACGCTCATCATCAGGGCGCCCAGCGCGAAGGCGGAGCCCCAGGTGGTGACGGCGCCGAAGGTCAGATACTCGGCGAAGGCGCCGGCGACGGCGGAGCCGATGGCGAAGCCGATGATGTTGGCGCCCAGCGAGGCGGCCAGGGCGAAACCGGCATTGGTCCGGCGGCGGAACACGGCGAAGGCCGACAGGGCGAGGCCGACGGCCAGCGCCACCCCCGCACCGACCCGCTCGCCATAGGGAGCGGCGACGGCACCGGTCATCGCCCATTTCGGCTGACGGTCGGCATCCAGCACGCCCCAGGTCGGGCCGGGCGAACCTTCGATCGTCGATTTCCACACGCCGTCGAAAGCCTCGACGACATTATAGTGCAGGCCGAGCGCATTGGCCTCCGCCGCGAAACCGCGGACGACGGCGGCCTGGGCCTCCGGCGTCGGGTAGGCATTGTGGAAATTCTCGCCGCCCGACGGCCAGCCGACCTCGCCGACGAACAGCGGCTTGCCCGGATGGGCCTTGCGCACGGTGTCGAGCCGGTCACGGATCCAGGTCAGCGCATCCGACACCGGCACGCCTTCCCAATAGGGCAGGACGTGGACGCCCATGAAGTCGGACGCCTTCACCGTGGCATCGGCCTTGACCATCTCCGACCACACGTCGGCGGTGCCGACCTTGATGCCGGGCGGAACGGCGGCGCGCACCCGCTTGATGTAGGTGGACAGTTCGGCGTCGGTGAGCTCCGCGCGCAGCAGCGTCTCGTTGCCGACGACGATGCGCTTGATGCCGCGGAATTCCTTGGCCAGCGCGATGCCGTGCAGCACCTCCCGCTCGTTGCGGGCCTTGTCCTTGCTCAGCCAGATGCCGAGCGTGACGTCCAGCCCCTTGGACACCGCGATCTCCGGCACCTCGCCCTGGGAGCCGAGGGTCGAGTAGGTGCGCACGCCGTCGGCGAAGCCGGCGATGGCGGTCATGTCCCTCTCGATGTCCTTGCGCGGCACCACCGGCTGGTGATTGGGGTCGTAATTGCGGCCGGAGGGCGAGTAGGATACCGATTCGATGCGACCGGGCTCCGCCTCCACCGGCGTCGGCGCGTTGCGCCAGGACCAGAAGGACGCGTGGCCGGCGGTCACGGCCAGCAGTGCGGCGGCGATGGCTGCGCGCCGGATCGGGTTCTTCGGGTTGCTCATGGGGAGTTCGCGTTGCCCTGTTGCGGGGTGGCCGTTCGCCACCGGACATCCGCACAAACGGGCTGACCGACTTCCCTATTCCGCCACTTCGGAAAATTTTTTGTGCGGTGCGGAGGACGGAACGCCGGACGGGCGCGCCCTGTTGGACAACCGCCGGTTCCACACTCCCGAAACACAGGAGAACGCCCCATGGCCACCCGCCACGAAGACAGTCCGGAGCACAAAAAGGCCCATGATCTGGCCGAACAGGCGCTCGACAAGGCCGCCGACGGCGATGTCCGCAAGGCGCGCGACCTGATCGAGGAAGCCAAGAGCATCGACCCCAGGATCGGCGAGGAAATGTCCCGCGAGTCCGCCGAGGAACAGAAGAAGGCCGACAGCGTCATCGACAAAAACGACAAGTGAGCGACGAGATTTCCCTCTCCCCCAGGAGAGGGAAATCTCGCATTTCTCCTTACTCCGCCGCCAGAGCCTCCGCCGTCACCGGCGGGGTCCAACGCAGCACCGGCTTGCGGGCCGCCGCCGTCTCATCCAGGCGACGGCGCGGCGTCAGACGCGGCGCCGCCTGGAAATAGGCGGCATCGCCCGACTTGGCCCGCTCGGCCAGCGCGCGCAGGGCATCGACGAACTGGTCCAGGCTGGCCTTGCTTTCCGTCTCGGTCGGCTCGATCAGCAGGGCGCCATGGACGACCAGCGGGAAATACATGGTCATCGGGTGGAAGCCCTCGTCGATCAGCGCCTTCGCCATGTCGAGCGTGGTGACCCCCGTCCCCTTCAGGAAGCGGTCGTCGAACAGGCACTCGTGCATGCACGGCCCCTCGAAGGAGGCGGTCATCACATCCTCCAGCCGCGCCATGACATAGTTGGCGTTCAGCACCGCGTCGCCCGACGCCTGCCACAGCCCGTCGGCGCCATGGCTCAGCATGTAGGACAGGGCGCGGACGAACATTCCCATCTGGCCATGGAAGGCCTTCATCCGGCCGAAGGCAGGGCCGTCGCCGACGGTCTCGACCAGCGCGAAGCCGTCCTTGCCATGGGTGACGTAGGGCACCGGGATGAAGGGCGCCAGCGACTCCGCGAACACCACCGGCCCCGACCCCGGACCGCCGCCGCCATGCGGGGTGGAGAAGGTCTTGTGCAAATTGATGTGCATGACGTCGACGCCGAGGTCGGCCGGACGGACCCGCCCGACGATGGCGTTGAAGTTGGCGCCGTCACAGTAGAAGTAAGCCCCGGCCGCATGCACCGCCGCGGCGATCTCGACGATATCGCGCTCGAACAGGCCGCAGGTGTTGGGGTTGGTCAGCATCAGCCCGGCGACGTCGGGACCGAGCTTGGCCTTCAAGGCCTCCAGATCGACGCGGCCATCGGCGGTCGCCGGGATGGCGTCGACGCTGTAGCCGCAGGCGGCGGCAGTCGCCGGGTTGGTGCCGTGGGCGCTTTCCGGCACCAGGATCTTGGTGCGCCCGCTGTCACCCCTCGCCTCATGGGCGGAGCGGATCGCCATGATGCCGCACATCTCGCCATGGGCACCGGCGGCGGGGGCCAGCGTCACGGCGGCCATGCCGGTCAGCGTCTTCAGCCAATAGGCCAGCTGGTCCATCAGCTCCAGCGCCCCCTGCACCGTGCCGACCGGCTGCAACGGATGCACGTCGGAGAAGCCGGGCAGCCGCGCCATCTTCTCATTGAGGCGCGGGTTGTGCTTCATCGTGCAGGAACCCAGCGGATAGAAGCCGCTGTCGATGGCGTAGTTCTTCTGCGACAGCCGGGTGTAATGGCGGACCACCTGCGGCTCGGCGAGGCCGGGCAGCCCGACCTTGGCGCGCGGCTTCACCGCCCCCAGGCGCGAGGCGACCTTCGGCAATTCGGGCAGGTCGACGCCGGTACGGCCGGCGCTGTCCTGTTCGAAGATCAGCGGCTCCTCGATCTGGAGACCGCGGTTGCCGGTGACGGTGCCGGTCACGCCGTCGAACGAGGCGGCACCGGCGGGGATGGCCGACGGACGGCCCTGGTTGTTCATGCTCATGCCAGAACCTCGGTCAGGGCGGCCACGAAGGCGTCCATGTCGGCGTCGGTGTTGGTCTCGGTGACGGCGACCAGGAGAAGATCCTCCATCTCGCCGGGGTACAGGCGCGACACCGGCACGCCGCCCAGGATGCGGCGCTTGGCAAGCTCCTCGACCACCCCGGCGGCCGGCTTCGGCAGCTTGACGGTGAATTCGTTGAAGAAGCCGTCATTCAGCAGCTCGACACCGGGAACCGCCGCCAGCTTGTCGGCCAGCTGGACCGCCTTGGCATGGTTCAGCTGGGCCAGCTGGGTGATCCCGGCCTCGCCCAGCAGGCTGACATGGATCGAGAAGGCCAGCGCGCACAGGCCGGAGTTGGTGCAGATGTTCGAGGTCGCCTTCTCGCGGCGGATGTGCTGCTCGCGGGTGGAGAGCGTCAGCACGAAGCCGCGGCGGCCATCGGCGTCCACCGTCTCGCCGCACAGGCGGCCCGGCATCTGGCGGACATATTTGTCCTTCACCGCGAACAGCCCGACATAGGGGCCGCCGAAATTCAGGGCGTTGCCGAAGGACTGGCCTTCCGCCGCGACGATGTCGGCGCCCATCTCGCCCGGCGGGGTCAGCAGGCCGAGCGACAGAGCCTCCGTCACCACGACGATCAGCAGGGCGCCCTTGGCCTGACAGGCGGCGGCGAGTTCGCTGTAGTCGCGGACATGGCCGAAGACATCCGGATTCTGCACGACGACGCAAGCGGTCTTGTCATCGACCAGCGCCAGCAGATCCTCGCCGCCGGTCGGGGCGGCCGGGAGCGCGACCGCCTCGAAGCCGATGAAACGGGCGTCGGTGGTGGTCACGTCGCGGTAATGCGGGTGCAGGCCGCCGGACAGGATCGCCTTCTTCCGTCGGGTGACGCGGTTGGCCATCATCACCGCCTCGGCGCAGGAGGTGGCGCCGTCATACATCGAGGCGTTGGCCACATCCATGCCGGTCAGCAGCGCGACCTGGGTCTGGAATTCGAACAGGACCTGCAAGGTGCCCTGGCTCACCTCCGGCTGGTACGGGGTGTAGGCGGTCAGGAACTCGCCGCGCTGGACCAGATGGTCGACGGTGGCCGGCACATGGTGACGGTAGGCGCCGGCGCCGAGGAAGCTCGGCACCGACCCCGCCGGCACATTCCTCGCCGCCATGGAGCCCAGCAGCCGTTCGACCTCGAGCTCGCCCATATGGTTGGGCAAGCCCCCGATCGGGCCGGCCAGCCGGGCCGACGTTGGAACGTCGCGGAACAGGTCTTCGACCGATGTCGCGCGGATGGCCTCCAGCATCGACTGCCGGTCGGCCTCGGTCAGGGGCAGATACCGCATGTCAGTTGGATTCCTCCACGAAGGCCTTGTAGGCCGATTCGTCCATCAGGCCATCGAGTTCAGAGGCGTTCTTCAACTGGATCCTGAAGAACCAGCCCTCACCCTCGGCGGCGCTGTTGACCATCGACGGATCGTCGACCAGGGCCTGGTTGGCCTCGATGACGGTGCCCGACACCGGGGCGTAGACGTCGCTGGCGGCCTTCACCGATTCGACGACGGCGGCTTCCTTGCCCTGTTCCAGCACGCGGCCGGCCTCGGGCAGCTCGACGAACACCACGTCGCCCAGCTGGCTCTGGGCGAAGTCGGTGACGCCGACGGTGGCGACGTCGCCATCGACCTGAACCCACTCGTGGTCCTTGGTGAATTTCTTGGTCATCTGAGGAATTCCCTGTTCGAAGCGGTTGCTTGCGGTCGAAGTGCCGAGGGCATCAGCCCCGGTAATAGCGTTGCGGCACGAAGGGGGTGGCGGCGACGCGGGCGGGCAGCGGCTTGCCGCGCACCACCAGCGTCAGCGGCGTGTCCAGCGCCGCATGCGCGATATCGACATAGCCCATGGCGACCGGCGCCCCGGCGGTCGGGCCGAAGCCGCCGCTGGTGATCTCGCCGATGCGGTTGCCATTGGCGTCCTGGATTTCAGTGTGCTCGCGGGCCGGCTGGCGGCCGTCCGGCTGGATGCCGACGCGGCGGCGGGTGGCGCCCCCGGTCAGCTGCCGGTGGATGATGTCGTATCCGGGGAAGCCGCCCTCGGCGCGGCGGCGCTTCGGCAGCGTCCATTCCAGCGCACCCTCGACCGGCGTCGTTGTGGTGTCGATGTCGTGGCCGTACAGGCAGAGCCCCGCCTCCAGCCGCAGGGAGTCGCGGGCGCCGAGCCCGATCGCCTCGACCTCCGCTTCGGCCAGCAGGGCGCGGGCGATCATCTCGGCATCGGCCTTGTCGCAGGAGATCTCGTAGCCATCCTCGCCGGTGTAGCCGGAACGGGTCAGGATCACCGGCACGCCCTTGAAGCTGGCGGACAGGCAGCTCATGAACTTCATGCCGGCGGCTTCCGGCACGAAGCGGGCCATCACCTCGGCCGCCAGCGGACCCTGGAGCGCCATCAGCGCCAGATCGTCCAGCAGTTCCACCTCGACCTTGCCGGCCAGCTTCTCACGCAGATGGGCGACGTCCTGCTCCTTGCAGGCGGCGTTCACCACCAGGAACAGATGGTCGCCGCCATTGGTCACCATCAGGTCGTCGAGGATGCCGCCCTGCTCGTTCAGGAACAGCGTGTAGCGCATGCGGCCCTGCGCCAGCCCCGTGATGTCGCCGGGAACCAGCGTTTCCAACACCGCGGCGGGATCGGCTCCGGTCAGGCGTACCTGCCCCATGTGGGACACGTCGAACAGCCCGGCCTTCTCGCGGGTGTGCTGGTGCTCCTTCAGGATGCCCAGCGGATACTGCACCGGCATGTCGTAGCCGGCGAAGGGCACCATGCGGGCGCCAAGCTCGACATGGAGAGCGTGCAGCGGGGTGGTCTTGAGAGCGGTTGCGGCCTCGGTCACGCGGGTCCTCCGACAGGGTTCGGCTCCCGCGCCGGGATCGGCGCGGGACGCTGCCCCCTCTGTCTTGGACCTGAGAGATTCACCGCCGTCCGGTCGAGCCGGGCACCCGGTTTACTCCTTCGGTGAGTCGCGGCGACTGGGCGCCGAGGCTGCTTTCCAGAGTTGCCTTATCCCCTTGCGGTCCTTTTGCCTGAGAGTTTCCGGGGGCGGTTGCTCCTTCGGCGCCGCCCGCGTCCCCATCCGTTTCCGGTGGTTCCACAGGCGATCTCTCCCGCGAGGGATCATCGGCGTATATGCGGCGCACCTTGTCGCGATCAGACAGGTTTGTCAATCGACGCTTTGGGCAAGCAATCAGCCAGTGTGACGTACTACAGCAAGACCACCACTCCACTGAGCACGTCATAGACGATGGTTGCAAAACGCACCGTTAGAGACAGAACAAAGATATTCCACAATGAGTCGAACAATGGTATCTGGATAAAAATTTTAAGCGATGACGGGATAATACCGATGGGAAACAACTTATCAGAGAGAATGAGGGTAATTATAGGTTGCTTAGGTGGCGGATTTGTTGGAATTTCTACATATCCAATCCCTGCATACAAATTGCTCATTGCAGATCCAAGCATGGAAGTAACAGTATTTGGCTGGGTTTGTCGTATTATTTTTTCGGCATTTGTTGGCGGCCTGTGGGTTTTCTTAAATGAAGAAGAGCACAATAGAATGAAGTTGTTTCAGCTTGGCATCGTTGGTCCAGCAATGATTTCAGCATTAATATCAGCAAATTCTTCATCAATCGAAAGATTGGCAAGCAGAGCCAATCTGTTTAATCTGACAAACTCAGCCTTTGCCGCTGACGGAAAAATAAAAGTTATGAAAAATGATGATAGGGATTTCAGTATTTCTGGTGACGCCAATGTTTCCGGTTCTGCCGCGATATCATTAAAAGATAAAATAAAAACGGAAGGAACCATTGTTCAGAAATTTATTGGTGGATTCACAGGAAATTCAGCCGTAATAGAGACAGGGAATTCTACAAAATCATCGCAACATATAGGAGTTATAGAAAGCAAATCAAAAAATTCTTGCGCTTCAAATTCTATTGGATCAATAACAAGTATCAACAACTGCAATTAGAACAAAATTATCTCAATATGTTATTGTTTATTTTTAATGCATTATTTCATATAAATTTCTATAAAACAAATTTGAATGCCGAATTCATAAATAATTACTAATGAAAGGCCTAAACTTTTATCCTATAATTTTTCCGATAAACCATGCGAGAGAGTCGCTTTTATGACTCCCTCGCATGGCTTATATTTAGAAAAGCTTTAGTTACTTCTTAACCTGCGTCCGGTTGAAGCTCAGCTGCTCCGGCGTCAGCTGGAAACCCAGATAAATCTTCCAGTCCTTGGCGTTGGCGTCCTTGGGCAGCGGGATCTTCGGCGTCAGCTCCTCCTTGGTGCCGGCGCGCGGCTGGCCGGGGACGAAGGTGACGTCGGTGTCGAAATAGGCCTTCGACACCAGCGAATCATCCGGCTTGGCGATGGCGACGAAATACTGGTACTTGGCGGTGTTGCCCTGCAACGCCGGGCCGCGTTCGGCGATCAGATAGACGTTCACATTCACGGTGACGCCGTTGCTGGTGTAATCGCAACTGCCGCTGAAGTCGGTCAGGGCGGCGCGCGACTCCAGATCGGTCAGATCCTTGCCGCCGGGGCGGAAGACCGTCACCTCCTGAAGGTCGCGGACGATGTTGACCTTCGGGCAGGCCAGCGCCGCCTCCGCCGGGTCCTTCGGCCCCAGCCCCATGCCGGAGCAGCCGGACAGCACCAGCACGGCCCCGGCCGCGAGCAGCGCAGGGCGGCCCATCCCGGAGAGGGACGCCAGCGGGCTTTTCCGGGCGGGGGTTCCTATATTACGGTCGCGGCGGTCCATCGGTTCGGCCTGATCGGTTAACGGGCTGTTGGACCGCGACTTTAGTGTCCCGGCGTGACCGGCACAAGACCGCGCGGCGGTTCGCGCCTTGTGACCGTTCACCACAGGACCACCTAAGGGCGACGTCTCACAGGCAAGGGCGGAACAGCGCATATGACCACGACCACTCCCCTGACCATTCTCCTCGCGGCGCCGCGCGGATTCTGCGCCGGGGTGGACCGGGCGATCCAGATCGTCGAGACGGCGCTCGACCGCTATGGCGCGCCGGTCTATGTCCGGCATGAGATCGTCCACAACCGCTTCGTGGTCGAAAGCCTCGAATCGAAGGGCGCCGTCTTCGTCGACGAGCTGACCGAGGTGCCGGACGGACGCCCGGTGGTGTTCTCCGCCCATGGCGTGCCGAAATCGGTGCCGCAGGCGGCGGAGTCGCGCGGGCTGTTCTATCTCGACGCCACCTGTCCGCTGGTCAGCAAGGTTCACCGCGAGGCCGAACGCCATTTCGACGAGGGCAAGCAGATCGTCCTGATCGGCCATGCCGGCCATCCCGAGGTGATCGGCACCATGGGCCAGCTACCCGACGGCGCCGTCGTTCTGGTCGAGACGGTGGCCGACGTCGCGACGCTGGCGGTGCGCGATCCGGAAAACCTCGCCTACGCCACCCAGACCACCCTGTCGGTCGATGAGACGACGGAGATCCTCGCCGCCCTCCAGGCCCGTTTCCCCGCCATCGCCGGGCCGAAGAAGGAGGATATCTGCTACGCCACCACCAACCGTCAGGCGGCGGTCAAGGCCATCGCGCCGAAGGTGGACGCGCTGCTGGTGCTCGGGGCGCCCAACTCCTCCAACTCCAAGCGGCTGGTCGAGGTGGCGAAGACCCATGGCTGTCCGGCCGCCCAACTGGTCCAGCGCGCCGCCGACATCGACTGGAGCGCGCTGGCCGGCGTCACCCGTCTCGGCATCACCGCCGGCGCGTCCGCCCCGGAGGTGCTGGTCGAGGAGGTGATCGACGCCGCCCGCGCCCGCTTCGACGTGACGGTCGAGGAACTGCGCACGGCGACGGAAAACATCGTCTTCAAGCTGCCGCGCGCCCTGCTGGAGGATCGGGAGGAGGCTTGAAGGAGGATGCTTGACCGAGGGGGCGCGCCAGCGCCCTCATCCCTCCGCCACCCGCAACAGCCCCTCAACATCCACAACGCTTTCCAAACGCTCGGCAACGGCATCCAGCGCCCGTTCCACGGCAAGGCCGTAGTCGAGGTCCGATAGCGCGCCGCCCAATCCCCTCAGATAGGCGGCGCGGAAGCCGTCCGCCGTGAACAGCCCGTGCAGGTAGCAACCCGCCACCCGCCCGTCCGCCGACTCCGCCCCGTCGGTTCCGCCGCCGGCAAGCTCCAGCATCGGCCGCGCCCGGTCCGGCCCGTCGGTGCGGCCCATATGCATCTCGTAGCCCGCCACCGCCGCGCCGGTGCGCCGCTCGGTGCCGTGCGCCTCCTCCAGCACCTTCGGCCCCATCAGCACCGTCTCGACCTCCAGCAGGCCGAGCCCGGCGGCCTCGCCCGGCGGGCCTTCGATGCCGTCGGGATCGGCGATGCGGCGGCCCAGCATCTGATAACCGCCGCAGATGCCCAGCACCCGCCCGCCGCGCCGCCAATGGGCCAGCAGGTCGATGTCCCAGCCCTGCATCCGCAGGAAGGCGAGGTCGGCGATGGTCGTCTTGGTGCCGGGCAGGATCACCAGATCGGCGTCGCCCGGCAGCGGCCGTCCCGGACGCACCATGGTCAGCGCCACTCCCGGCTCCTGCGCCAGCGGATCGAAATCATCGAAATTGGCGATGTGCGGCAGCATCGCCACCGCAACGCGCAGCGCCCCTTCTCCAGCCGCCCGTGGCCGGTCGAGCGCCACCGCATCCTCCGCCGGCAGCGTCGCCGCCTCCTTCAGCCAGGGCACCACGCCGAAACCGCGCCATCCGGTGTGCCGCTCGATGATCCGCAGCCCTTCATCGAACAGGCGAACATCGCCGCGGAACTTATTGATCAGAAAGCCCTTGATCAGCTCCTGCTCAGATTTTGGTAGAAGGGCGTGGGTGCCGACCAGACTGGCGATGACCCCGCCGCGGTCGATGTCGCCGACCAGCAGGACCGGCACATCGGCGGCGGTGGCGAAGCCCATGTTGGCGATGTCGCCGGCCCGCAGATTGACCTCCGCCGGGCTGCCGGCACCCTCGACGACGACGATGTCGGCCTCGGCCCGCAGCCGCTCGAAACTGTCGAGCACGGTGCCGAGCAGCTCGCGCTTGCGCGCCTGATAATCGGCGGCCCGCGCGGTGCCCACCACGACACCGCGCACCACCACCTGGGATCCGACATCCGACTGCGGCTTCAGCAGCACCGGATTCATGTGGACGCTGGGCGCCACGCCGCAGGCCCGCGCCTGAAGCGCCTGGGCCCGGCCAATCTCGCCGCCGTCGGCGGTGACGGCGGCGTTGTTCGACATGTTCTGTGGCTTGAACGGCCGGACGGTCAGCCCGCGCCGCGCCAGCGCCCGGCACAGCCCGGCCACCAGCAGCGACTTGCCGACGTCGGAGCCGGTGCCCTGCAACATGATCGCCCGAGATCTCATGATCTTAGAACTCGATGCCGGCCTGGGCCTTCACCCCGGCCTCGAACGGGTGCTTGACCAGCGTCATCTCGGTGACGAGGTCGGCGGCGGCGATCAGCTCCGGCTTGGCGTTGCGGCCGGTGACGCAGACATGCAGGTCGGGCCGGCGGGCCGCCAGCACCGCCAGCACCTCGTCCAGCGGCAGATACTCCATGCGCAGAACGATGTTCAGCTCGTCCAGCACGATCAGGCGGTAACGCGGGTCGGCCATCAGCTCCTTGGCCTTGGCCCAGGCGGCCTCGGCGGCGGCGATGTCGCGGGCGCGGTCCTGGGTGTCCCAGGTGAAGCCCTCGCCCATCGTGTGGAAATCGACCAGATCCTCGAAGCGCTCCAGCGCCACCGTCTCGCCGGTGGACCAGGCGCCCTTGACGAACTGCACCATGCCGACGCGCATGCCGTGGCCGACCGCGCGCATCATCAGCCCGAAGGCGGCGGTCGATTTGCCCTTGCCCTTGCCGGTGTGGACCATCAGCAGGCCCTTCTCCAGCGTCTTCGACGCCAGCGCCCGCTCCTGCAAGGCCTTGCGGCGCTTCATCTTCTCGGCATGGCGGCGGTTTAGCTCGCCGGCGTCGGCCATGGTGTCGGCCATGGTGTCGGTCATGCGGGGGTTCCCTTCACGAACATCGGCAGACCGGCGACGGTCAGCACGACGCGCGGCGCCACGGCCGCGATGGATTGATGCAGGCGGCCGGCATGGTCGCGGAAACGGCGGGCCAGCGCGTTGTCGGGCACGATGCCGAGCCCGACCTCGTTGGAGACCAGCACCACCCGCCCCGGCAGGGTCGGCAGAAGCGCGACCAGCGCCGCGCTCTCCGCCGCGATGTCGGCGTCGGCCATCATCAGGTTGGTCAGCCACAGGGTCAGGCAATCGACCAGCAGTCCGGTGCCCGCGGCGGCGTGGCGGCGCAGGGCGCCGGTCAGATCGCGCGGCTCCTCCACCGTCGTCCAGTCCGGGCCGCGGTCTTCACGGTGCTTCGCCACCCGTTCCGCCATCTCGGCATCCCACACCTGCGAGGTGGCGATGTAGACGCGCGGGCCGCCCGGCGCGGTCACCAGCCCCTCGGCATAGCGGCTCTTGCCAGAGCGGGCGCCGCCCAGCACCAGGGTCAGGTCGGCGTTCGGTATCCCGGCGCTCATTCCCAAACACGTCCGTCGCGGTGGCGATAGGCGCCGTCGCGCCAGACCATGTCCTCGTCGGAATAATCGATCTCGTCGCCGGCGCCGCGGTCGCCAACCTCCAGATAGCTGGCCGGGCGGTCGCCGTGGTTGATCAGCCGGTGGCCGTCGGCGACGCCGTGGGGAAAGCCGGCGCACATGCCGGCGCTCAACGGAGTCTCGCCGGCATCGGTCACCAGCGTCAGCTCGCCCTCGACCACATAGACGAACTCGTCCTGCCGGCTGTGCCAATGGCGCAGGGCCGACGAGGCACCGGGCGCCAGCCGGGTCAGGTTGACGCCGAAATTGCTCAGCCCCAGCGGATCGCCCAGCACCACCCGGTGCCGCCCCGCGACCTGCCCCCGGAAGGGCTGCGGATAGTCGGTGGCGCCGGTTTCGGCGGACAGGCTGGCGGGATCGATGACCGGCGGTTTTGGCATGGCCCGTCTCCGGTTTGGCTGTGCGGGTCCGGACTGTCGCAAACCGCACCGGCTGCGTCAAACGGCGCAAGCCCCTTCGGCGGGCAGGGTTGCCGATCGGGCTTGCCCGCGCCCCGGCCGACAGGCATCCTCGCAGCCGGCATTCTTGCTGCATCGCAACATCAAAAGCCGCGAACCGATGACGACCCTGGAACTGATCAGCCGCCACCCCGCCGGCACGGCCAAGGCGCCGCCGCTCCTGTTCGTTCATGGCGCCTTCAGCGGCGCCTGGATCTGGGACGCCAAGTTCCTTCCCTGGTTCGCCGCCCGCGGCTGGGAGGCTCACGCCGTCTCGCTGCGCGGCCACGGCGACAGCGAGGGGCGCCACCGGCTGGACAGCTTCGGCATCGCCGACTTCGTCGATGACGTTCTGGAGGCGGCCGGCCGCCTGTCCGCCCCGCCGGTGCTGATCGGCCATTCCATGGGTGGCATGGTGGTCCAGCGGGCACTGGCGAAGCGCCGCTTTCCAGCCGGCGTGCTGATGGCGTCGGCGCCGCCCTACGGCCTGCTGTCCTCGACCATGGGGCTGGCCTGGCGCTCCCCCTTCGTGTTCCAGCAGATGTCGATGCTGATGACCTTCGGCGAGAGCGCCTTCGATCCGGAGGCGATCCGCCGCGCCATGTTCTCCGACAAGATGCCTCGCGACGAAGCCGCGCAATATGACAGGCGCATGCAGGAGGAGTCGCGCCGCGTCCTGCTGGATATCGGCGGCTGGATTCCCTTCCCCGTGCTGCCGCCCCGCGATTTGCCGATTCTGGTGATGGGGGCGGAGGAGGATCTGCTTTTCCCCCGCGCCGAGGTGGTCGCCACCGCCATGGCGCTGGGCACCGAGCCGGTGTTCCTGCCGGGCATGGGCCACGCGATGATGCTCGAACAGGACTGGCAGTCCGCCGCCGAGCGGGTCGAAGGCTGGATCGCCGAGACGCTCGGGGTCAAGGCGGGGACGGTCGAGGCGGCCTGAAGCCGCCTTATCCCCTTGGCCCGCCCTATCTGGGCCGTTCCGACCGCGAATAATTGCTGAAATGCCCCTCCTTGGCCGCCATCCGGCGGGCGGACTGGACGACGGCGCCGGATTTGCCCTCCGGCGCGACCGCCGACAGCTGCCGGCTCAGGTCGGCGCTGCCGCAGGACGGGCAGACAGGCGTCTCACCGGAGCGGACCAGGGTCTCGAACCCATGGTCGCAGGCCTTGCAGCGATAGGAATAGAGCGGCATCGGGACCTCGCGGAACGGATGGCAACATGCCGAGTATCCCGCAATATCCATACTCTGAAAACGGTTTTGTTGCGGCGCACATCGCGGTGCACGGCGGCGGCGTCAGCCGGCCACCCCGCCGAAATCGAAGCCGGCGGTTTCCACCGCCTGCCGAACCAGTTCGGCCGGAATGCCGCCATCGACCAGCACGGTGCCGGTGGCGAGATCGACGGTGACCGCTGCGTCGGGCGCCGCCTTGATGATCGCGTTGGAAACCGAGCGGGCGCAGCCGCCGCAGGTCATCCCATCCACCTTGTACGCATCGGCCATCGTCGCGGGCTCCCCTTCGGTCGGGTCAGCCGCCGGCATGGTGCGTCCGCACCACGGCGCTGACCGGGACAAGAACGAAGCCACGCTTTTGCACATCCGGCAGCCAGGACGCCAGTGCCTCGATTGTCGCATCATGCGGGTGGCCGATGGCGACGGCATAGCCCTGGCGCTTCGCCACCTGCTCGGTCTTCGCCAACTGGGCCTTCACCGCCGCCACCGTTTCCTGGTTGTCGAGGAAGACGTCACGGCCGACCCAGGGCATCTTCAACTCCTGCGCCAGCCCGATTCCGGCGCTGTTGGGCGTGGTCCGGCTGTCGAGCCACAGCAGGCCCCGGCGGTGCAGTTCGGCCAGCACCGGCGCCAGCGCCGCCCGATCGGCGGTGAAGCGGCTGCCCATATGGTTGTTCACCCCGACATAACCGTCGAAACTGTCCAGCGCCGCGCGGAACCGCTTCACGATCTCCCCCTTGTCGAGCGAGACCAGCAGGGCGTTCGGACCGGGGTCGGCCTTGACGCTGGGCTCCATCGGCATGTGCAGCATCAGTTCATGGCCGTTGGCGCGGGCCGCCTTCGACTGGGCCGACAGGTCGCGGGCATAGGGCAGCCAGGACAGCGTCAGCGGACCGTGCAGCGATGCCATCCGGGTCGAGCGCCTGCGGTCCAGCCCCATGTCGTCGATGACGATGGCGATGACCGGCTTGCCCGGCGGCACCTCGGCCGGCAGGGCGTTCCTGCGCCACAGCGCGGCATTGCCCGGCGGCGGCTGCACCGGCGCCACGGCGGGCGGAACCGGTGGCGGCAGCATCGCCACGGTGGTCGCCGGCGGGCGCGATTCGGCCTGGGGCTGGGCGGACGCCGGCCTTTCCGGCACCGCATGCTCCGGTCCTTCCGCGGCCTGCGGAGCGGTCGCTTGCTGGGCGGGCGCCTCCGTCTTCGCCGCCGGCAGGGCGGGTGGGGCGGGTGCAGGCACGGCGGCCGGTCGCACGGCGGCTTGCTGCGCCGGCTCGCCGCCGGATCGGCCGCCGGTCAGCGTCGCGACGCCGATCGCCACGGCGAACACCGCGGCGACCGCGGCCAGGGCCAGAAGGAAAGGGTTCGACAGAAAAGGCGGAAGGGAAGACTTGCGGGCTCTCGAAGGCGCCTTGCGGGCCATGGTGACGACGTCCATCCTGCGACCGGGGCGCCGCACAGTGGCACCCCGCCACGGAGACCGCAATCGCCCAAACGGCGCAAACCAGAGCGAGGCCACCCGATGCGTCCCTTCCTTGTCACCGCCTCGCTCGCGCTGGCGACCGCGTCTTGCCCGGCGCTGGCGGCGGGCGGGCCGCAATGCCCGGCTTCGGTCACCGTCACCGCGCAACCGGACGCTCCCGGCGGCTGGGCGCCCTATTCCGGCCGCGACAGCCATCCCTTCATCGGCATCACCCTGATCGAGGGCGATCGGACGGAGCAGATGGCCAGCGCCGCGCGCACCACGCTGGCGCCCGACCGCGAGGCCCGGCACGCCCGCCGCCTGATCCAGCTTTGGGAGTTCGACACCCGGCAGATGGGGAAGATCTTCGTTCTCTGCCGCTACCGCGATACCCAGGCGACCCTGGCCGCCGACCTGCCGCGCCATACCCGCCGCTGTACCCTGACGCTGGAAACCGACCTCGGCGGCGCCGTCCTCGACGACCCGAAGACACCACCGCAGTTCGATTGCCGCTGAGGCTGGAAATCCGCCCCCTCAAGGGCTAGGGTGTCGGTCGTTGGAACAGGGCCGGAACGGCCCAGAGGATCCGGGCGAAGGTGGAAGGCGCATGCTGCTGCTCATCGACAATTACGACAGCTTTACCTACAACCTCGTCCATTATCTGGGCGAGCTGGGCGCCGACGTGCAGGTCCGCCGCAACGACGCCCTGACGGTGGAGGAGGCGATGGCGCTCCGCCCCGCCGGCATCGTGCTCTCCCCCGGGCCCTGCGATCCCGACCGCGCCGGCATCTGCTTGGCCCTGATCGACGCCGCCGCCAAGGCGCGCCTGCCGCTGATGGGCGTCTGCCTGGGTCATCAGTCGATCGGCCAGGCCTTCGGCGGCCGGGTGATCCGCGCGCCGGTTCCCATGCATGGCAAGGTCGACAACATCCGCCATGACGGGCGCGGCGTGCTCGCCGGCCTGCCCAGCCCGTTCCGCGCCACCCGCTACCATTCGCTGATCGTCGAGCGCGACACCCTGCCCGCCTGCCTGGAGGTGACCGGCGAGGCCGCCGACGGCCTGATCATGGCGCTGGCCCATCGCGACCTGCCGATCCACGGCGTGCAGTTCCATCCCGAGAGCATCGAGAGCGAGCACGGCCATAAAATTCTTCGGAATTTCCTGGATCTGACGTCCCCCCGCCTGGAGAAGGCGGCATGAGCGGCGACCTGACCGACATGAAGGCGATCCTGGGCAAGGTCGCCACCGGCGCCGCCCTGACCGAGGCCGAGGCCGGCTTCGCCTTCGACATCATCATGTCCGGCAACGCCACCCCGTCGCAGATGGGCGGCTTCCTGATGGCGCTGCGCGTGCGCGGCGAGACGGTGGACGAGATCGCCGGCGCCGCCCGCGTCATGCGTTCCAAGGCGATCCCGGTGGAGGCGCCTCCCGGCACCATCGACACCTGCGGCACCGGCGGCGACGGGGTCGGCACCTACAACATCTCCACCGCCGCCGCCCTGGTGGTCTCGACCTGCGGCGTGCCGGTGGCCAAGCATGGCAACCGCGCCATCTCGTCCAAATCGGGCGCCGCCGATGTTCTCGGCTCGCTCGGCGTCAACCTCGACTGCGATTTCGCGCTGGTGCGCAAGGCGCTGTGGGACGCCGGCATCGCCTTCCTGATGGCGCCGCGCCACCATCTCGCCATGCGCAATGTCGGGCCGACCCGCGTCGAGCTCGGCACCCGCACCGTCTTCAACCTGCTGGGGCCGCTGGCCAACCCGGCGACCGCCGGACGGCAGGTGCTCGGCGTCTTCTCCAAGCAATGGGTGGCGCCGCTGGCCCATGTGCTGAAGCGGCTGGGGTCGGAGGCCGCCTGGGTCGTCCACGGTTCCGACGGGCTGGACGAGATCACCACCACCGGCCCGACCACCGTCGCCCAGCTGAAGAACGGCGAGGTCACGGTGTTCGAGGTGAAGCCGGAGGATGCCGGCCTGCCGCGCGCCCGCATCGAGGATCTGAAGGGCGGCGACGCCCAGGTCAACGCCGCCGCCATCCATGCCCTGTTCGACGGTGTGCGCAGCCCCTACCGCGACATCGTCCTGCTGAACGCCGCCGCCGCCCTGCTGGTGGCCGGCAAGGCCGCGACGCTGAAGGAGGGTGTCGCGATGGCCGCCGACGCCATCGACAGCGGCGGCGCCCGCGACCGGCTGCGCCGGCTGGTTGCCATCACCAACGAGACGGTGGCCTGATGAGCGACGTTCTGACCCGCATCAACGACGACAAGCGCGCCCTGGTGGCGGCCCGCAAGGCCGCCCGCCCGCTGTCGGAGGTCGAGGCCGCGGCCAAGGCCGCCAACGAGACCAATCCGCCGCGCGGCTTCATCCGGGCGCTCAGCGCCGCGGTGGAGGCCGGCCGCTACGGCCTGATCGCCGAGATCAAGAAGGCGAGCCCGTCCAAGGGCCTGATCCGCGCCGACTTCGACCCGCCGTCGCTCGCCCGCGCCTACCGGGAGGGGGGAGCGACCTGCCTGTCGGTGCTGACCGACGAGCCCTATTTCCAGGGCCGGGACGAGTATCTGGTGGCCGCCCGCGCCGCGGTCGATCTGCCGGTGCTGCGCAAGGACTTCATGGTCGATCCCTATCAGATCGTGGAGGCCCGCGCGCTGGGCGCCGACTGCATCCTGATCATCATGGCCTCGCTGTCCGACGCCCAGGCGGCGGAGATCGAGGATGCCGCGATCGCCCAGGGACTGGACGTGCTGGTCGAGGTGCATGACCGCGCCGAGCTGGACCGCGCGCTGGCGCTGAGGACGCCGCTGCTCGGCGTCAACAACCGCAACCTCAAGACGCTCACCGTCGACATCGCGACGACGGAGGAGCTGGCGGCCAATGTGCCGGCCGACCGCATGCTGGTCGCCGAAAGCGGGCTCCACACCCCCGCCGATCTGGCACGGATGGCGAAGGTCGGAGCCCGCTGCTTCCTGGTCGGCGAATCGCTGATGCGGCAGGCCGACGTCACCGCCGCCACCCGCGCCCTGCTCGCCCCGGTCTGATCCGATGGCGGCCGTCTCGACCAATGACATCGCGATCGCCACGGAAAGCCCGCGCCAGGACGCGGTGATCGCGCTGGTCGCCGCCCTCGACCGCTATCTGCTCGACCTCTATCCGGCGGAGACCTGCCACCTGCTGGACATCGCCTCGCTGGAGGCGGCGGACGTCCGTTTCCTCGTCGCCCGCAAGGACGGCGTGCCGGTCGGCTGCGCCGCGCTGCGCGTCGATCATTCCGGCTATCGGCCGGGCGGCTATGGCGAGGTCAAGCGGATGTATGTCGATCCATCCGCCCGTAGCCACCGCGTCGGCGAGCGCCTGCTCGCCCGCCTGGAGGAACTGGCGCGGGCGGAGGGGCTGTCCGCCCTGCTGCTCGAATCCGGCATACACCAGCACGAGGCGCTGGCGCTCTACCGCCGGGCCGGCTTCGCCGACCGTGGCCCCTACGGCTGCTACAAGGACCACGACGTCAGCGTCTTCATGGAAAAACCGCTTCAGGAGACCGGCCGATGAGCGGCTTCACCCATTTCGACGCCGACGGCAAGGCGGTGATGGTCGATGTCTCCGACAAGGCCGACACCGAACGCACCGCCACCGCGGCCGCCACCGTGCTGATGCGGCCGGACACCCTGGCTCTCATCATGCAGGGCGGCGTCAGGAAGGGCGACGTGCTGTCGGTCGCCCGGCTGGCCGGCATCATGGGGGCGAAACGCACCCCGGACCTGATCCCGCTGTGCCACCCGCTGATGCTGACCTCGGTCAAGGTGGATCTCTCCTGCGACCCGGCCCGCAACGCGGTGGACGTGACCGCCACCTGCAAGCTGAAGGGCCAGACCGGCGTGGAGATGGAGGCGCTGACCGCCGTCACCATCGCGGCGTTGACCGTCTACGACATGTGCAAGGCGGTGGATCGCGGCATGACCGTCACCGATGTCCGCCTGCTGCACAAGGCCGGCGGCAAGAGCGGCGACTGGGGTGGCGCCGCCGTGACGCCCGCCGTTCCATCAGCCGGGACCTGACGCCATGATCTCCGTCGCCGAGGCGCGCGCGCGCATCCTGTCGGCCTTCGCCCCGCTGCCGGCGGAGACCGTGGCATTGCCCGAGGCTCTCGGCCGGGTGCTGGCCGGACCGGCGATCGCCCGCCTGACCCAGCCGCCCTTCCACGCCGCCGCCATGGATGGCTGGGCGGTGCGCGCCGCCGACATCGCCGCCGCGACCGCGGAGACACCCGTCACGCTCCGCCGCATCGGCGAATCCGCCGCCGGCCATGCCTTCGCCGGCAGGATCGGGCCGGGCGAGGCCGTGCGCATCTTCACCGGCGCGCCCCTGCCCGAGGACGCCGACGCCGTGGTGATGCAGGAGGATTGCGACGCCGACGATACCAGCGTCCGGATCGGCCGCGCCGTGGTCGCCGGCCGCTTCGTCCGGCAGGCTGGATTCGACTTCACGGCCGGGCAGGAGCTGCTGCCGCGGGGCCGGCGCCTGACCGCCCGCGACATCGCGCTGGCCGCCGGCGGCAATCTGCCCTGGCTGTCGGTCCATCGCCGGCCGCGCATCGCCATCCTCGCCACCGGCGACGAGATCGCCCTGCCCGGCGACCCGCTGGGGCCGAGCCAGATCGTCAGCACCAACGCGCTCGGCCTGTGCGCCCTGGTCACCGCCCAGGGCGGCCTCGCCCACAATCTCGGCGTCGCCAGGGACACGCCGGACAGTGTCGCCACACTGGCGAAGGGAGCGGCCGGCTGCGACCTGCTGGTCACCACCGGCGGCGCCGCCCATGGCGATTACGACCTTGTGCGCGACGTTCTGGCCGACTACGGGCTGACGCTGGAGGTTCAGGCCGTGGCGATGCGGCCGGGCAAGGCGGTGATGTTCGGGCGCGCCGGGTCGGTTCCGCTGCTGGGCTTGCCGGGCAATCCGGTTTCCACCGGTGTCACCGCCCTGCTGTTCCTACGCCCGGTCCTGCGCCTGTTGCAGGGATTGCCGCCCGAGGACGACCGCCCGCCGCCGCGCGCCCGCCTGGCCACCGCCCTGAAGGCCAACGACCGCCGCGAGGATTACCTGCGCGCGACCCTGGCCACCGGCCCCGACGGCATTCCGACGGTGACGCCCTTCGCCCGCCAGGACAGCGCCATCACCTCGCTTTACGCCCAGGCCGACTGCCTGATCCGTCGCCCGCCCAATGCCGACCCGGAGCCGGCCGGCGCCATGGTGGCCGTGCTTCCCCTGACTGATGGAGCGCTCAGCGTCTGACCGCCCGCCATCCTCGCGACCTTGCGGATTGAACAGTGAACGGAGGCGGGAAAACCGTTTCATACCGTTCCAAATGTTCCATTCAAGTTCTCAAATAGGACGGTGGGGGCTTGACGCGCCCCAGGAACCAAACTAGAACAGGGGAGCAACGTTTGGTTTTTGTTCCATCTTCAGTCTGGCGACGGCCGGGAGGCATCGATGCTCACGCGCAAGCAGCATGAATTGCTGCTGTTCATCCACGAACGGCTCGGCCAGGGCGGTGTCTCGCCGTCGTTCGACGAGATGAAGGACGCCCTGGGGCTGAAGTCCAAGTCGGGCATCCACCGCCTGATCACCGGGCTCGAGGAACGCGGCTTCATCCGCCGCCTGCCCCATCGCGCCCGCGCGCTGGAGGTTCTCCGCCTGCCCGAGGGGCTGGACGCCGCCCGTTCCCGTGCCGCCGTCAAGCCGAAATTCCAGCCCAACGTCATCCGGGGCGATTTCGCCTTCGCCAGCCGTGACGCCGCCCCGCCCGCCCCCGCTCCGGCGTCCGCGAACGAGACGGTGCAACTGCCGCTCTATGGCCGCATCGCCGCCGGCACCCCGATCGAAGCCCTGCGCGACAACAGCGCCTTCGTCGATATCCCCGCCTCGATGCTGAGCACCGGCGACCATTACGCGCTGGAGGTGTCCGGCGACTCGATGGTCGAGGCCGGTATTCTCGACCACGACACCATCATCATCCAGCGCTGTGACTCGGCGGAGAACGGCACCATCGTCGTCGCTCTCGTCGATGAGGGCGAGGTGACGCTGAAGCGCCTGCGCCGCAAGGGCAACACGGTGGCGCTGGAACCCGCCAACGCCGCCTATGAAACCCGCATCTTCGGCGCCGACCGCGTCCGCGTGCAGGGCAAGCTGGTCGGGCTCGTTCGGAAATACTGAGACGCTGACACCCCCTCCCCCGCCCGGCGGGGGAGGGTCGGGGGGGCAAGGAGCCCGCCCACATTCACCTCCCTCCGGTCCAGGGCCGATCGCCCCGCACGCCCCGCACCGTCTCCACCTTTATCCCATCGGCCGTGACGGTCAGCGCATGCGCCCCCTCATGGCGCAATGCCCAGCGGTCGATCACCAGATCCGCCCGGCATCCGCGCGCCACCGCCGTCGTCACCACCGCATCCGCCGCCCCGCAATCCTCGTCCAGCGCATCCGGCAGGCGGGACAGGGCCATGCTCCTCCCCCGTACCCGATAAAGACAGCCCAGCCCATCGCAGCCCAGCGACCGCTCCCCGTCGCTCCATTCTCCCGCCGCCGGCCAGGGGTCGGCCGCCGTCCGCTCGCCATCCCGCTCCCGCCAGGTCTCGGTCACCCGTCCGCCCCCCTTGACCGACGCGCTGAGCCGCCCATCCGGCATCCTCACCGCCATCACCGTGCCATCCCCGGCCACCAGCACGTCCGGCCGCTCCGCCAGCATCGGTGCGGCCAGGCCGGCGAGGATCGGCAGCATTCCCAGCCAGCGCCACCGCCGCGTCCACACGCAGAGCCAGATGCCGCCCAGCACCAGCGCCGTGAAACCCCCGGCCGGCATCGCCGGCACGGTCAGCGACGCCCAGGGCAGACGGCCGAAGAATTCGGCGGTCCAGATCACCGCGCGGTCCCCCCAGTTCATGGCGATCAGCGCCGGCTCCTCCCATCCGAAGGGCAGCAGCGCATAGGCGATCAGGCTCCACGGCATGACCCAGAAGGAGGTGATGGGAATGGCGATCAGGTTCGACAGCACGCCATAGAAGGCGATCTGCTGAAAATGGAAGAGCGAGAAGGGCAAGGTCGCCAGCGTCGCCACCACGCTGGTCAGCAGAATGCCGCCGACATAGAACAGCCCGCGCACGACCCACCCGGCATCGCGTCGCCACTCGGCCAACCGGGGACTGCCGCGCTCGAAGGCGGCGATCAGCGCCACCACCGCCGCGAAGGACATCTGGAAGCTGGGGCCGAGCATCCCCTCCGGATCCATGGCGATGGTGACCATCCCGGCGAAGGCGACCAGCCGCATGCTCAAGGGATGGCGGTCGAGCATGATCGCCCCCATCACCATGCCGGTCATCAGCACCGACCGCACCGTCGGCAACGGCGCCCCGACCAGCAGCGTGTAGGCGAGCGCCGACAGGATGCCGAACAGAGCCGCGATCTTCTTGATCGGCCAGCGCAGCGCGATGTAGGGCACCAGCGCCAGCAGCGCCCGGACCACATAGAACAGGATGCCGGCGGCGATGCCGACATGCAGGCCCGAGATTGACAGCAGATGCGCCAGTCCGCTGTTGCGGAAGTCGTCCATCGTCCCATCCGGGATCCCGAACTCCTCGCCGTTCAACAGGGCGGTGGTGACGCTGGCCTCGACCGGGTCGCCGATGGCGGTGGCCACGCGCTCGGCGATGGCGCCGCGCGCCCGCTCGAAGGCGATGGCGATCGTGCTCCACCCCGTCACCGGCGGCGCCTCGATCTGCTCGGGCCCACCGGTGGCGAAGCCGGTGGCGCCGAGCCCCATGAACCAGGCCCGGCGCTGGAAATCGAAGGCCCCCGGTTCGGCCGGCGCCTGGGGCGGCAGCAGCGTCGCCCGCACCCGCACCACCGATCCGGGCGGCGGAGCGGGATAACGGTCCGACAGGCGGATGCGCAGCGCCGCCGGCGTCCGTTCCGGCGCCAGCCGGCTGACCGTCACCTCCCGCAAGGTGATGCGGGACGCCCCCGGCCGCCGCTCCACCGCCATCACCCGGCCGGTGACGGTGGCGCCGGCGATGCAGCGGCTCAGGACCGGCGCCGCCACCCGCGCGGTATGGGCCTGGGCCACCAGAAAGCCGGCGGCCACCATCAGCAGCATCGTCACGGCGGCGGCCAGCGCGAACCAGCGCCGCACCATCAGCAGCAGACCGCCGCCGCAGCCGGCCGCGGCCAACCCGCTCCACCAGACAGGCTCCTGGCGCAGGCCGAAATACAGCGATACCCCGGCCCCGAAGGCGACGGGAAGCCACAACACCCAGCGCTCCGCCTCGGCCTCGGCCAACGCCGCGAGTCGCCTGCCCGTGAGCGCCAGCAGGCGCCGCCAGCCGCCGCCGAGCGCCGCCGGACCGTCCGTCTCCTCCTCCGGCCAGCCGGCCGCCGTCACCGGGAACGGACTCCCGGCGCGGCGATGACGCCCGCGTACCCCATGGCGATCGTCCATGCGCGCATCGCATTGCCTCCAAGCCCGGTGGCTGTGTTAAACCACGGTGTCGAACCACCGGCGCATCATACCAGCGCCGAACCGGAAATTGAGAGACCGATGACCGTCGTCACCCGCTTCGCTCCGTCGCCGACCGGCTTTCTGCACATCGGCGGTGGCCGCACCGCCCTGTTCAACTGGCTGTACGCCCGCAACACCGGCGGCAAGTTCCTGCTGCGGATCGAAGACACCGACCGGCAACGCTCCACCGACGCGGCGGTCGACGCCATCCTCGACGGGCTTAAGTGGCTGGGGCTGGATTGGGACGGCGACGCCATCAGCCAGTTCGGACGCAAGGACCGTCATGCCGAGGTGGCGCACCAGATGCTGGCCGCCGGCAAGGCCTACCGCTGCTATTGCAGCCCGGAGGAACTGGAGGAGATGCGCGCCGCCCAGAAGGCCGCCGGACAGCCGATGCGTTATGACGGCCGCTGGCGCGACCGCCCCGACTCCGACGCCCCGGAGGGGGTGGCCCCGGTGATCCGGCTGAAGGCGCCGCAGGAGGGACAGACCGTCCTCAACGACCTCGTCCAGGGCGAGGTGACGGTGCAGAACGCCCAGCTCGACGACCTGATCCTGCTGCGCGCCGACGGCACGCCGACCTATCTGCTGGCGGTGGTGGTGGACGACCACGACATGGGCGTGACCCACGTCATCCGCGGCGACGACCATCTGACCAACACCTTCCGTCAGATCCAGATCTTCAACGCCATGGGCTGGGACCTGCCGCGCTTCGGCCATATCCCGCTGATCCACGGGCCCGACGGCGCGAAGCTGTCCAAGCGCCACGGCGCGCTCGGCGTCGATGCCTATCGCGACATGGGCTATCTGCCGGAAGCCATCCGCAATTACCTGCTGCGGCTCGGCTGGTCGCATGGCGATGACGAGATCATCTCCACCGAGCAGGCGATCGAGTGGTTCAACCTGGAAAACATCGGCCGTTCGGCCTCCCGCTTCGACTTCGCCAAGCTGGAGAACCTGAACGCCCATTACATGCGGCTGGCCGATGACGCCCGGCTGGTCGGGCTGATCGCGCCGCGGCTGGAAGCCGACCTCGGCCGCAGCCTGAGCGATGCGGATCGCGACCTTCTGACTCGGGCGATGAACGGGCTGAAGCAGCGCGCCCGCACCGTGGTCGACTTGGCACAGAGCGCGCGCTTCTACGTCGCGCCTCAGCCGCTCGGCTACGATGAGAAGGCAACCGCGCTGCTCGACGAAAAGGGCCGTAGCCTGTTGAAGGAGCTGGCTGCGGCCTTCGCCGCCGAGCCGGACTTCTCCGCCGCGGCACTGGAGGCGCAGGTCCGCGCCTTCGCCGAGGCGCGGGGCGAGAAGCTGGGCAAGGTGGCCCAACCGCTCCGCGCCGCCCTGACCGGTTCGACGGTCTCTCCACCGATCTTCGAGGTCGCCGAATTGCTGGGTCGGGATGTGACGCTTTCCCGCATCCGCGATGCTGCGGGTGCAGCATAAAGGTCATTTCCGTGCGTTGCCATCAGGCAGCCATGGAACTATGCTGCGCCGACGAAAAAAGGGCGCCAAGCCCGACCCTCAACGATAAGGACGTGCCGAGATGACCAAGACCGAGGACGGCAAGGACACCGTTACCCTCATCGATAACAAGACGGGCAAGCAGGTCACGATGCCGGTCATGCACGGCAGCGTCGGGCCGAGCGTGATCGACATCCGCAAGCTCTACGCCGAGACCGGCTATTTCACCTATGATCCGGGCTTCACCTCCACCGGCAGCTGTGAATCCGGCATCACCTACATCGACGGCGACGAGGGTGTCCTGCTGCACCGCGGCTACGCCATCGACGAGCTGGCCGAACATTCGACCTTCCCGGAGGTCTGCTTCCTCCTGCTGAACAACCACCTGCCGACCGCGGCCGAGCGCACGGACTTCGAGAACATCCTGCGCCGCCACTCGATGGTGCACGAGCAGCTGACCAAGTTCTACAGCGGCTTCCGCCGCGACGCCCACCCGATGGCCATCATGTGCGGCGTCGTCGGCGCCCTGTCGGCCTTCTATCACGACTCCCTCGACATCAACGATCCGCAGGAGCGCAAGATCGCCGCGCACCGCCTGATCGCCAAGATGCCGACGATCGCGGCGATGGCCTACAAATATTCGAATGGCCAGCCCTTCATGTATCCGCGCAACGACCTGTCCTACGCGGAGAACTTCCTCTACATGACCTTCGGCACGCCCTGCGAGCCGTACAAGGTCAATCCGATCCTGTCCAAGGCGATGGACAAGATCTTCATCCTGCACGCCGACCACGAGCAGAACGCCTCGACCTCCACCGTCCGTCTGGCCGGTTCGTCGGGCGCCAACCCGTTCGCCTGCATCGCCGCCGGCATCGCCTCGCTGTGGGGTCCGGCCCATGGCGGCGCCAACGAAGCTGTTCTGAAGATGCTGGAGGAGATCGGCTCGGTGGAGCGCATCCCCGAGTTCGTCCGCCGCGCCAAGGACAAGAACGACAACTTCCGCCTGATGGGCTTCGGCCACCGGGTCTACAAGAACTACGACCCGCGCGCCCAGGTGATGCGCCAGACCTGCCACGAGGTCCTCGGCGAGCTCGGCATCAAGGACGAGCCGCTGCTGGACATCGCGATGGAGCTGGAGAAGATCGCCCTGTCGGACGAGTACTTCATCGAGAAGAAGCTCTATCCGAACGTCGATTTCTATTCGGGCATCATCCTGAAGGCGATGGGCTTCCCGACCAGCATGTTCACCGTGCTGTTCGCGCTGGCCCGCACCGTCGGCTGGATCAGCCAGTGGAAGGAGATGATCGAGGATCCGGTGCAGAAGATCGGCCGTCCGCGTCAGCTCTACACCGGCGACATCAAGCGGCCGTTCGTGCCGCTGGCCGAGCGTGGCTAACCGGCCGACAGCCCATAAGGGAATGGGCGGCTCCAATGGAGCCGCCCAGGACCCGACCGCGTACATCGTTCCGGTCCGGCGGGTGCGTCTGCGCCCGCCGGCCAACGATAACAGGGCGCCGCTTGGCTGGCGGATGCGCCGGCTGGTCGTCTATCTGCTGATCCTGGCTCTGATCGCCGGGATCGTTCTGATTTGACAGCGTTCTGATCTGATATCGGCGGTCAGCTTCCGCCCTCCAACGCGAATCCTTCGTCGATCCAGCCGGTCACGCCGCCGATCATCAGTTTGACCGGCCGCCCGAGCCGCGCCAGACGCAGGGCCGCGCGATCCGCCCCGTTGCAATGCGGGCCGGCGCAATAGACCACGAACAGCGTATCCTCCGGCCAATCGGCCATCCGCCGCTCCGTCATCTTGCCATGCGGCAGATTCAGCGCGCCCGGCACATGGCCTTTCGCGTAAGCGGCCGGACCACGCACGTCAAGCAGCACGAAATCCGCCGCACCGGACTTCAGACTCTCCTGCACGTCCCAGCAATCGGTTTCCAGCGATAAGCGCCTGGCGAAATGGGCGGCCGCCTCCGCCGAGGATGCCGCGGGAATTTCGGTAACGAGACTGGCCATGGGGGGCCTCCATTTGTTGCGGAAATGGGCATATCATCCGGATCAGAGCGCGGGCTGGAAAGTGGCGCGACTGCCAGCTATCGTGCAGTTCATGCCAAAAGCCCTGCCTCCGCTCGCCGTCGCCCTCGCCTATGACGGCCTCTGCACCTTCGAATTCGGCGTCGCCGTCGAAGTGTTCGGCCTGCCGCGACCTGAACTTGGACCCGATTGGTATCGCTTCGCCGTCGCCGCCCTGGAATCCGGTCCGCTGCGCGCGGTTGGCGGAATCCGGGTCGTCGCCGATGGCGGTCTGGACCTGATCGAGCAGGCCGACATCATCGTCGTCCCTGGCTGGCGTGGTGCCGGTGAACCGGTGCCGGCTCCCCTGGTCGCCGCCCTGCGCCGGGCCGTTGCCCGTGGCGCGCGCATCCTGTCGATCTGCTCCGGCGCCTTCGTCCTTGCCGCCGCCGGCCTCCTGAACGGCCGCCGCGCAACGACCCATTGGCGCTACGCCGATACGCTCCGTGACCTCTATCCCGATATCCGCGTGATACCCGATGTTCTGTATGTGGACGAGGGCAACATCCTGACATCCGCCGGCAGCGCCGCCGGCATCGACCTCTGCCTGCATCTGGTCCGCCGTGACTTCGGCCCCGAGGCCGCCAACAGCATCGCCCGCCGGTTGGTCGTCCAGCCGCACCGCGAGGGCGGGCAGGCGCAGTTCATCGAAGCGCCCGTTCCCATCGCCCGCGAGGGAACCCGCCTGGCTCCCCTGCTCGACCATCTGCGCGAAAGGCTGGCCGAAAAGCACAGCCTGACCGGCATGGCGTCGCGGACCGGCATGAGCCTGCGCACATTCCTGCGCCGGTTCCAGGCGATGACGGGCACCAGCCCCGGCGACTGGCTGCTGACGGAACGGCTGAACCGGGCCCGTGAGCTGCTGGAATGCGGCAACCTGCCGGTGGAGGAGGTGGCGAGCCGGACCGGCTTCGGCTCCGCCGCCACCCTGCGGCATCACTTCCGCCGGCGGTTGGGACTGAGCCCGGCGACTTACCGGGCCCGCTTCCGCCGAGGCGTGGGAGCGGAGCCCACGGCAACGAAAAAGGGCGCGGCCGCGACCGACCACGCCCTTTTCCAGGATCCCTGAAAGGCTGGAGAGTTACTTCCGCTCGATCAGCTCGACCTTGTAGCCATCGGGATCCTCGATGAAGGCGATCACGGTGGAGCCGTGCTTCATCGGACCGGGCGCCCGCGTAATCTTTACGCCTTCGGCCGCCAGCTTCTCGCAGGTGGCGTAGATGTCCGGCACGCCGAGAGCGATGTGGCCATAGGCGGTACCGATCTCGTACGGTTCCTTCTGGTCCCAATTATGGGTCAACTCCAGAACGGCAGTATCGGACTCCTCGCCATAACCGACGAAGGCCAGGGTGAAGCGCCCGCCCTCGTAATCATTGCGGCGCAGCAGCTTCATGCCGAGCAACCGGGTGTAGAAGTCGAGAGACTTCTCCAAATCCAGCACGCGCAGCATCGTATGCAACAGTCGGAATTCGCTCATGGTGTCGGTTCTCCCGTTCAGGGGTTGCCCTCTTGGGGCGTGGTCGAGCGGTGCTGTGAGACGACGGCAAGAACGGTGCGTGCAGCCCGCTCGCTGGGCGGAACATCACCTTGCCCCAACCAGCAGGCCACCTCGACAACCCCGTCGATCTGTTTCCGACGCGCCGCCGGATCGTCCAGCAGGCGGCCAACCTCCTCCGCCAATCGACCGGGCCGGCACTCCTGTTGCAGCAGTTCCGGCACCAGCATCCGATCGAGCATCAGATTGACGAGGTTGACGTATTTCACCCGGATCAGCCGACGATAGAGCGCGACCGTGACCGGGTTCAAGCGATAGGCGATGACCGTCGGCAGACGGGCGAGCGCCAACTCCAACGCGACAGTGCCGGATGCGGCGAGCGCCACCTCCGCCGCCGCGAAGGCGTCATATTTCTCCGAATCCCCTTCCACCAGCACGGTGCGGACCGGCCAGTCAGCGATGGCGGCCGCCACGCGGTCGCGCACCGTCGCCACCGTCGGCACGACAGCGACCAGATCGGCATGAGCCGGCCTCAGCAGATCCAGCGTCGCGCGGAAGTCGGGCAGCAGACGCGACACTTCCCCCTTGCGGCTTCCGGGAAGCACGGCCACGACACGATCCGTTGCCGCCAAGCCATGACGCTGGCGGAAAGCGGCACCGTCGCCTTTCCCCGCTCCCCCCTCGACCACGGAATGGCCGACGAAGGTGCAGGGCAGTCCCTCCTTCTCGAAATAGGGCGGTTCGAAGGGAAGAACGGCGAGAAGATGATCGTAGATCGCCGCGTATTTCGCGGCACGGCCTGGCTTCCATGCCCAAACCGTCGGCGCGACATAGTGCACCAACGGAATCGCGGGGGCCGCCGCCCGTACCTTCCTGGCCACCCGCAAGGTGAATCCGGGAGAATCGATGCCGACGACGACGTCAGGGCGCGAACGAATGATCTCCGCGACCGTCTGGTCGATGCGGCGGATCAGATTCGGCAGATGGGGCAGCAGCTCGAAGATGCCGAACAGCGTCAATTCCGCCATCGGGAAGAGACTGACCAGCCCTTCGGCCGTCATCCGTTCGCCACCGATCCCGACGAAGCGGATCTTGCCGCCGGTCAACCGCTTGGTAGCCGCCATCAGCCGGGCGCCAAGCGCGTCACCCGACGGCTCGCCGGCGATCAGGAACAGCGTCGGACAATCGCTGGCACCATCTGGGACCGTCATTGCGGGATCTCGATGCCGACCACGAACAGGCCGAGACGGTCAGCCGTCTCGGCGACCGCCGCGCGGTCGATCAGCAGGCTTCCCCCCGCCTCCACAGCGACCCCGCGCAGGCCGGCTGCGGCGGCCCGCTCAACCGTGGTGACGCCCATCGTCGGCAAATCTATGCGACGGTCCTGCTTCGGCTTCTTCACCTTGACCAGGACTCCGCCGGGACCGGGCCGCGCAAGTCCGGCACAGCGTCCAAGCATGGCATCGGTGCCCTCGATCGCCTCGACCGCCAGAACGATCCCCTGCTGGACAACCGCGCCCTGCCCGACATCGAGCGTCCCCATCGCCCGCGCCACCTCGATCGCCCGCGAGATGTCGCGCTCCGCATCCGAATCCGGGACCAGGCGGCCCACCGGGCCGGTGACGGTCATCAGATCTTTCAGCAGGTCATGCAGCCCCACCACGCGGAAGCCGTCCTCCTCGACCTCGCGCACCACGGCGCGCAGCAGGCCGTCGTCACCCAGGGCGCGGCTTCCGACACGGGCGAGGAAACGGGCGGTGCGCCAGTCTGGCATCAGTTCGGTGAAGGAGGGACGCCTCACCGGTCCGGCGAGAACCACCTCCGAAACGCCTTCCTCATGCAGACGGCGCAGGATTGTTCCGGCGGCACCAAAACGGCTCCAGATATGGGGAAGCCCGGCGACCGTCGGCGGATCGGTGTGCCCATCGAAGGCGACGATGAAGACATCGCGCCCCTGTCCCCGCACCGCCTCGGCTATGCGGGCCGGAAGCGTGCCGCCGCCGGCCAGAATGCCGAGCTTCGGTCCGGCAACCGGTGCCGCTTGCGAATTATCGGCCATCGGCCGGTCGCCTCAGCTCTCGCGCGGCTGGCAGAGGGACCGCGCCTCTTTGGCCCGGATGAAGGTCAGCACGTCGGAGATCAGCGCCCGCTCGCCGAAATCCCGGCCGACTTCCTCGACCCGCTCGGCGAAGGTCCCCTCCGGCCCGAACAGCATGCGGTAGGCCGCGCGAAGGGCATGGATGTCGTCCTTCTTGAAGCCACGCCGCTCGAGCCCGACGAGGTTCAGCCCGGCCAGACGGGCGCGGTCGCCCATCACGAGGCCGAAGGGAATCACGTCGTTCTCTACGCCGGACATCCCGCCGATCATGGCGTGGGAGCCGATGCGCACGAATTGCCGAACCGCCGAAAGGCCGCCGATGATGACATAGTCACCAAGCGTGACATGACCGCCCAAGGTGGCGTTGTTCGCCATGATGACATGATCGCCGACAATGCAATCATGCGCCACATGCGAGCCCATCATGAACAGCCCGTCGTCGCCGACGCGGGTGATCATGCCGCCGCCCTCGGTGCCGGGATTCATCGTCACATGCTCGCGGATCTGGTTGCGGGCACCGATGACGAGTTCCGACGGCTCGCCATGGAATTTGAGATCCTGCGGGCGATGGCCGATGGAGGCGAATGGATAGATGATGGTGTCGGCGCCGATGCTGGTGCGTCCGTCGACGGCCACATGCGAAACCAGCCGAACGCCGTCGCCCAGCGTGACGTCGGGACCGACGACGCAGAAGGGGCCGATCTCGACCCCTTCCCCCAGCTTGGCCGCGGGATCGACGATGGCGGACGGATGGATGGTGACGGTCATTTTTCGTCCAGGATCATGGCGGAATAGACGGCTTCGGCGACGAGGACGCCGTTGACCTTGGCCTCGCCCTTGAACTTCCACACATTGGCGCGCTGGCGCTGCTTGGTGACGTGGATATGGATGGTATCGCCGGGAGTGACGGGGCGGCGGAAGCGCGCCTCGTCGACCGTCATGAAATAAACCAGCTTGCCTTCGGCATCCGGGCCCAGCGTCGCCACCACCAGCACGGCGGAGGTCTGGGCCATCGCCTCGATGATCAGGACGCCGGGCATGACCGGACGCGACGGGAAATGGCCCTGGAAGAAGGGCTCATTGATCGTGACGTTCTTGACGCCGGTGGCACCCTCGCCAAGCGTGATATCGATCACCCGGTCAATCATCAGGATCGGGTAACGATGCGGAATCATCTGCATGATCCGCCCGATATCGAGGTCGTCGATCTTGTTGCTTTGCGCGTTGTTGTCCGCCGTCACGTCCATTGCTCGGCCGCCCGCCTTTCCACCAACCGATAGGGTTCAGCATTCCCAATCCCAGGGAATGGGCGCCATTGCCCCGAAGAGGAGCGCGGCGCCTTGTTCTTTGCTCCGACTTCTTGCCCCATTTCCGCGACGACCGCAACCGCCGAACCCGGAAACGGAACAGGGCCGCCGCCATCCCCGACGGATGACGGCGGCCCTGTTCAGGCATCGATCACTGCTTGGGAACGTTCAGCGCAACCTGAGGCAACTTCTTGTTGACCCGTTCCATCACCGCGTCGGTCACGTCCAGTTGGGTATCGACGAGAACGAACTGCTGACGGGCGAGAACGAGATTGGCGCCACGTTCACGCGAAATATCGGCGACCACCTCGACCATCGTCTTGTGAACGACGGCCATCGCCTCGTTCAGGCTGGTCTCCAGCGCCCGCTTGCGGGTCTGAACGGTCTTCTGAACATCGGCGACCTGCTTTTCGAAGTCCCGGCGCTTGTTGGCGAGCGCTTCCGGCGACAGAACGGTCTGCTGCTTGCGCAGTTCATCCTCGTTCTTGCGGAGCTTGTCCTCCAGCGCCGAGATCTCCTTCTGATAGGAGTCGCGCAGAGCCTCGAAGGATTTGGTGATACCCTTCGAAGCGTTGGACTCCTGCATGATCTTCTGGACGTCGATCACGGCGATGACCGGCGCCTTCAGTTCCGCGGTGGAAGCCGGAGCGTCGGCCTTTGGCGCCTCGGCCTTTGGCGCGGCCGGCTGTGCCGACTGGGCCTGAGCGGAGGTCGCGGCGAAAAGGAGCCCCGCAGCCGTGACGGCCGACAGGGCGGCGACGCGAAGCGGCGTCTTCGACAGGATGGATTGCATCTTAGAACCTGGTCCCGAAGCTGAAGCGGATAAGCTCTTTCTTGTCGTAGCCTTCCTTGCGGATCGGCAACGCCACGTCGAGCCGGATCGGGCCGAACGGCGATTTCCACGACACGCCCGTACCGACGGAAACACGGATGCTCTCGTCATCCTTCACGTTCGGATCGCTGATATCGACCTTGCCCAGCGTGCCCACGTCGGTGAAGGCATGGCCGAGCAAGCCGAATTCCTCCGGCAGGCCGAAGGGGAAGCTCATTTCCACCGAGGCGCGGGCATAGCGTGTGCCACCCAGCGCGTCGCCGGTGGAGATGTCGCGGGGGCCGATGCCGGCCGTCTTGAAGCCACGCAGTGTATCGCCGCCGATGAAGAAGCGATCGCCAAGATCGACCTTCTTGCCCATGCCGTAGATGTATCCGATCTCGCCGGTCGTGCTGAGCACCCACTGGTCCTCACCGAGCGGGATATAATATCCGCCGGCCAGCTTGTTGCGCAGGAAGCGAACGGAACCGCCGAGACCGGCGACATCATTGGTCAGCCGGATGAAATAGCCCTCGGTCGGCGTCAGCTTGCTGTTGCGGACATCGTAGGTCAGTTCCTGGCCGATCAGCGACGTCAGTCGCTCGCCGCGCTGCTCCCTGATGTACCTCGACGCGTTCGATGGAACCTCTTCGATCAGCGTATCCTGGAGCTGGTAATAGACGCGCTGGCGCAGCTGTTCGGTCAGCGGATACCCCAGTCGCAGGGCGAAGCCGGTGTTCTTTTCGTTGAACGAGCTTTCGTTCTGATAATTGTAGCGGGTCCGGAAAATGTCGACACCGGCCGACAGGTCGCGGTCCATGAAGTACGGCTCCGTGAAGGAGATATCGTACAGCTGGCGCTTGCTGGACAGCGTCGCCCCCAGACGCAGATCCTGTCCACGGCCCAGGAGATTGCGCTCGCGGATCGAGAAGTCGCCCAGCGGACCGTCGGAGGTCGAGAAACCGGCACCGATGGAGATTTCACCGGTCGACTGCTCCGCCACATCGACATTCACCACGGTGCGGTCAGGCGCGCTGCTTTCCGCCGTGGTGACGTTCACACGCTCGAAGAAGCCGAGATCCTTGATGCGCTGCTCGGAACGCTTCAGCTTCGAGGAGTTGAAGGGATCGCCTTCCGAAAGAAGCATCTCGCGGCGGATCACCTTGTCGAGCGTCCGCACATTGCCGGAAATGTCGATGCGATCGACGAAGGTGCGGGGCCCTTCATTGATCTCATAGGTGATGTCGATGGTGTGGGTTTCACGGTTGCGGGAAATCCGCGGCCGGACATCGACGAAGGCGTATTGCAGATCGCCGACCGCGTTGGTCAGCTTGGTGATCGTATCCTCCACCTTCTGGGCATTGTACCAGTCGCCCTCGGTGGTGATGACGCTGTTCTGCAACACGGTCGGATCGAGCTGCTTCAGCGTGGTCTTGATGTCGACCTTGCCGAACTTGTAGCGCTCGCCTTCCTCGATCGTGAAGGTGATGAAGAAATCCGACTTGTCCGGCGTCAGCTCGGCGACCGCCGAGACGACACGGAAATCGGCATAACCTTCCCTCAGGTAGAAGCGGCGCAGCAGATCGCGGTCGTAGTTCAGGCGGTCCGGATCATAGTTGTCGTCGGACGACAGGAAACGCCACCAGGCGGACTCCTTCGTCTGGACATTCTCGCGCAGGGTGCCGTCGGAAAAATGCTCGTTGCCGATGAAGGTGATGCCGCGCACGCCGGTGCGCACACCCTCATTGATCTCGAACACCAGATCGACGCGGTTCTGGTCGAGCTGAATGATCTTCGGCTCGACCGTCGCGCCGAACCGGCCCTGGCGGCGATAGATTTCCTGGATGCGCTGGACGTCCGACTGGACCCGGGTACGGGTATACACGACGCGGGGGCGCAGCTGGATTTCCTTGTCCAGCGTGTCCTTGTCGATACGCCGGTTCCCTTCGAACGCGATCCGGTTGATGATCGGATTCTCCGCCACCGTCACCACCAGCGTCTCGCCCTCGCGCTTCAGCACGACGTCGGCGAACAGGCCGGTGTTGAAAAGCGCCTTCAGCGACTGGTCGATCCGGTCGGGATCGAACGGATCGCCGGGCTGGACGGTCAGATAGGAGCGGACCGTGGAGGGCTCGATTCGCTGGGTTCCTTCGACCCGGATGTCGCGCACCGTACCGCCGCTGAAAACCTGGGCGACCAAGGATCCCGAGCCCGCCGGTGCCCGAACGGGCGAGGCGGCGGTTTGGGCGAGGGCGACAGACACCGTCGTCATGGCGCAGCCGGCCAGCAGGCCCGCCACCAGAACTTTGCTCGACACCGGCAAATCACGCTCCCTGGCAAGGGGCTGGATTTAGGAAACCAGTCCCCGGAAGAAATCGACCACGCGCAATTGAACGAGGTCGTTCCACGTGGCGAAGACCATGAGCGTTAATACCAAGGCCAACCCAATTCGGAAACCGTATTCTTGCGCTCGCGCCCCGAGCGGCCGGCCAAGCAGCTTTTCGAACCCGTAAAAAAGCAGGTGGCCGCCGTCCAGCATCGGCACCGGGAACAGGTTGATCATCCCCAGATTGACCGAAAGGAAGGTCATGAACCAGACCAGCGGATACCAGCCGGATTGCGCCACCTCACCCGACATCTGGGCGATGCGCAGCGGGCCGCCAAGCTCCTCCGTCCCCCGTGATCCCTGGACCATCTGGCCCAGCGCCGTGAAGGTGCCGGTGATCATCCCTGCGACTTCCCGTCCCGCCTGCCAGACGGCCGTCACCGGATCGTGACGCATCATTCCGACGCTGCCACGGCTGATGCCGAGCAAACCGATCTGATGACTGTTGCCGAGTCGGTCGGTGACGGACTGCGAATCCGGGGTGGCCGTCACTGTCATCATGCGGCCGTCACGCTTCAACTCGACGGTCAGCGGTTCGCCAGGCCGGATCGAAACGATCTGCCGGATCTCCTCGAATCGTTGAACTCCGGTACCGCCGACCGACAGGATCAGATCGCCCGGTTGGATGCCGGCACGCTCGGCGGCGCTGCCGGGCTGCACGCCACCGACATCGGGGGGCGTGAAGGATTGGCCGGCCGTCATGAACAGCAGGGCCAGAACGACGATGGAGAAAACGAAATTGGCGATCGGGCCGGCTGCGACGATGGCGGCGCGCTGTCCCACCCGCTTATGGTGGAAGGAGACCGCACGCTCCTCCGCCGTCATCGCGTCCAGATGCGCCCCCGGCGTGCTGGCCGGATCGGCGTCGCCGAACATCTTCACATAGCCGCCGAGCGGCAGCGCGCTGAACTTCCAGCGCGTCCCGGACCGGTCGGTGAAACCGAAGATCTCCGGCCCGAACCCGATTGAGAAAGTCTCGATCCGCACGCCATTGCGCCGCGCGATCAGATAATGGCCAAGCTCGTGAACGAAGACGAGCACGGTGAGGACCAGAAGAAAGGCCAACACCGAGGTCCAGAAACCGCCGATAACGTCCATTTCCACCCTTGCGCCTTCCAGCGCCTCGAACGCGGATTATCGGCTGCCAACCGCCGTGACACCGATGGCCGCGATACGGCCGGCGGCGTCCCGCCTCGCCTCCGCGTCAGCGTCCCGCACGGCGGCGAGATCGCGTAACGGGCGGTGTGGCAACGCCGCCAACGTCTCCTCGACGATCCGTTCGATGTCGAGAAAGCCGATCCGGCGGTCGAGAAACGCCTGGACGGCCACCTCGTTGGCGGCACTGAGTATAGTAGGGGCGCCCCCACCGCATTGCAAGGCGGCCCGGGCGAGGCGAAGTGCGGGAAAACGCACCGGATCCGGCGCCTCGAACGTCAGGGTCGCCGCTTTGACCAGATCCAGCCGCTCCGCCGGGGTGGCGATGCGGCTGGGCCAGCCAAGCGCATAGGCGATGGGCGTGCGCATGTCCGGCGTGCCGAGCTGGGCCAGGACCGAGCCGTCGACATATTCGACCAGCGAATGGATGACGGACTGCGGGTGGACCAGGACGTCGATGCGCTCCTCCGGGATGCCGAACAGGAAATGTGCCTCGATCAGTTCCAGCCCCTTGTTCATCATCGTGGCGCTGTCGACCGAGATCTTGGCGCCCATGTCCCAGGTCGGATGAGCAACGGCCTGTTCCCGCGTCGCCGCCGCCATGAAGGCGCGGTCCCGGCAGCGGAACGGTCCGCCGGACGCGGTCAGGATCAGGCGGGCGACGCTGTCGATACGCTGGAAATCGAAGACCTGATAAATGGCCGAATGCTCGCTGTCGACCGGCAACAGCGTCGCGCCATGGGCCTTCACCTCCTCCATCATCAGGGCCCCGGCGCAGACCAGGACCTCCTTGTTGGCGAAGGCGACGATGGCGCCGCGGCGGATGGCGGCCAGCGTCGGCTCCAGACCGGCGGCGCCGACGATGGCCGCCATCACCCAGTCGGCAGGACGCTGCGCCGCCGCGACCACCGCGTCCGAGCCGGCGGCAGCCTCGATCCCGGTGCCGGACAGGCTCTCCTTCAGCTCGGCATAGGCGGCAGGGTCGGCCACCACGGCCATACGCGCCTTCAACTGACGGGCCTGCCTGGCCAGCAGGGCGACATTGCGGTTGGCGGTCAGCGCCTCGACCGGGAAGCGTTCCGGGTCACGGGCGACGAGATCCACCGTTTGCGTTCCGACCGATCCGGTGGAACCGAGGATCGTCACGCTGCGCGGCGCGCCCTGCGCCGTTTCCGCCTTCACCACCATGAGAGACCCGTTCCAACGGCCGCGTGAAACAACGCCAGCACCGGGGCGGCGGCCAGAAGCCCGTCGATGCGGTCGAGAATGCCGCCATGCCCGGGAATGAGCTGGCCGCTGTCCTTCACATTGTAGCGCCGCTTGACCGCCGACTCGAACAGGTCGCCGGCCTGCCCGACCACGGCGACGATGGCACCGACCACGACGGCGATGTCCGGCCGCGCCGCGCCGAAGGCGATGGCCACCAGCCAGCCGAACAGGGCCGAGGACACCATGCCGCCGATCAGCCCGGCCCAGGTCTTTTTCGGACTGATGCGCGGCGCCAGCTTCGGTCCGCCGATGCTGCGCCCGGCGGCATAGGCGCCGATATCGGTCGCCCAGATCGCGATCAGAACGAACATGAAAAGGGAAAGCCCGGTATCCGGCAGATCGCGCAGCCACATCAGGCCGGCCATGCCGATCGCCACATAGAACACGCCGAAGCCGAGCAGACCACGGTCACTGCCCCCGCCGACGATGGCGGTCAAAACGGCGAACGCCGCAGCCGCCCCGAGCGCCGTGGCGGGTCCGGCGGCGATGTGCGCCATGAGCGCGACCAGAATACCGATGGCCGCCATAAGCCGCGATGGCAGGCGCCGGGCACTGGGAACGATGTTGGTCCATTCGGAAACGGCAATCACCGATCCGAAGGCGAGCAGGGCATGGAACACCCAGCCCCCAATCCATACCGCACCGAGAACAACCGGCGCCAAGACGAGGGCGGACAACACGCGGGCCTTCAGGTCACCCGCCTTCGCCGGCTTCACCGGGGCCGAAGCCGGCTTTTCAATGGCAGCCGGCTCAGTGGGAGCCGGCGGTGGTGGCGCCGAAGCGGCGTTCCCGTCGATGGAACTCTTCAATCGCCGCCTCCAGATCGCGCTTGGTGAAATCGGGCCAGAGGGTATCGACAAAGACCAGCTCGGCATAGGCCGCCTGCCACAGCAGGAAATTGCTGATCCGCTTCTCGCCGCTGGTACGGATGATCAGGTCCGGATCGGGAATGTCGGCGGTGTAGAGCCGCGCCGACAGCGCCTCCTCGTCGATCGCGCCGGGCGAGAGGCGGCCGGCGGCCACCTCCTCCGCCAGCCGGCGGGCGGCATGGACGATCTCGAGCCGCGCGCCATAGCTGAGCGCCACCACAAGGGTCATCACGCGGTTGTCGCGGGTCAACGCCTCGGCATTGTCGATCAGCCGGTTGATATCGGCGGACAGCCGGGCCCGATCACCGATCACCCGCAGGCGGATACCAGCCCGGTGCAGTTCGGCGACCTCGCTGCGCAGATAGAAGCGCAGCAACCCCATCAGGTCGCTGACCTCCTCCTCCGGCCGGCGCCAGTTCTCCGAAGAGAAGCTGAAGATCGTCAGAGTGCCGATGCCAAGTTCGCGCGCCGCCTCCACGGTGCGGCGGACGGCGTCCACGCCCTTCTTGTGACCGGCGGTGCGCGGCAGGCCGCGCGCCTTGGCCCAGCGGCCGTTGCCATCCATGATGATGGCGACATGCGCGGGTGCCGTGTTGGACCGGTTGTCGTCCGCGTCGCGCATTCCGGATCAGACCTGCATGATTTCCTTTTCTTTTTGCGCAAGCGAGTCGTCGACCAGCTTGATGTGCTGATCGGTCAGGACCTGCACCTTGTCCGCCTGGACCTTGTGCTCGTCCTGGGTGATCTCACTGGCCTTCTCGGCCTTCTTCAGGCCGTCCATGCCGTCACGACGGATGTTCCGGATGGCGACACGGCACTGTTCGGCGTATTTGTGGGCGACCTTCGCCAGTTCGGCGCGGCGCTCCTGCGTCAGGTCGGGCAGCGGCACGCGGATGACCTGGCCTTCGGCCTGCGGGTTCAGGCCCAGGCCGCTGTCGCGGATGGCCTTCTCGACCGCCTTGGTCATGCCGCGGTCCCATACCTGGACGGAGATCAGGCGCGGCTCGGGCACGGAAACCGTCGCCACCTCGCGCAGGTGCATGCGGCTGCCATAAGCCTCCACCATCACCGGTTCAAGCAGGTTGGACGAGGCGCGGCCGGTCCGCAGTCCGCCCAGTTCCTTGCGAAACGAGTCAAGCGCGCCTTCCATGCGGCGCTTCAGATCCGATAGGTCGGGCGCAGCCACGGGCCTACTCCCTTTCTTCCGTTATGATGGTGTGCTTGCCACGGCCCTGCATCACTTCGGCGAAGGCGCCGGGCGTGTGGATCGAAAAGACCAGAATTGGAATGTGATTCTCACGCGACAGCGCGATCGCCGACGCGTCCATCACCTGGAGTTCCTTGGTCAGGACATCCATATAGGTGAGGCGCTCATAGCGCTCGGCCGACGGATCCTTCTTCGGATCGGCGGTGTAGACGCCATCGACCTGCGTTCCCTTCAGCAGACCGTCACAGCCCATTTCCGAGGCGCGCAGCGCCGCGGCGGTGTCGGTGGTGAAGAAGGGGTTGCCGGTGCCGGCGGCGAAGATCACCACCCGACCCTTTTCCATGTGACGGACGGCGCGGCGCCGGATATAGGGCTCGCAGACCGTCGACATGGGAATGGCCGACTGCACCCGCGTGCTGACGCCCATCCGTTCCAGCGCGCTCTGCATCGAGAGCGCGTTCATCACGGTGGCGAGCATGCCGATATAGTCGGCCGAGGCGCGTTCCATGCCGCTCGCCGCACCCTTCACACCCCGGAAGATGTTCCCCCCGCCGATCACCAGACAGACCTGGACACCGAGAGCGATGACCGCCTTCACCTCGCTGGCGATGCGGTTCACCATCTCCGGGTCCAGACCATAGTCGCGCTGACCCATCAGCGCCTCGCCCGACACCTTGAGGAGGACGCGCTTGTAGCGGACGCCCTCGGTCGGCGCGGTGGTCCCGGTGGTTTCGACCATGGGGGGAACGCTCCCTTGCTGTTTCGGAATGCGGCTCGCGGACCCAAGCCTTCGACCTTAGAGGTCTCAGGCCTGACCACCGGCGGCGGCGGCGACCTCGGCGGCGAAGTCCGACTGGACCTTCTCGATGCCCTCGCCCAGGGCGAAGCGGGTGAAGGCCGTGACTTTGACCGGAGCGCCGATGTCCTTGGCGGCGTTCTCCACCACCTTGCGGACCTTGGTCTCGCCGTCGATCACATAGGTCTGCTCCAGCAGACAGACTTCCTCGTAATACTTGCGGACGCGGCCTTCCACCATCTTCTCGATGATGTTCTCCGGCTTGCCCGAGGCACGGGCCTGCTCGGCCAGCACGTTGCGCTCACGCTCCAGCGACGAGCTGTCGACATCGGCGATGTCCAGCGCATCCGGACGGGCGGCGGCGATGTGCATGGCGATCTGCTTGCCGAGGTCGGCCAGCTTGCCGGCGTCGCCGGTCGACTCCAGGGCGACCAGAACGCCGATCTTGCCCAGGCCCGGCGCGATGGCCGAGTGGACGTAGCTGACGACGACACCGGCCGAGACCGACAGGGTGACGGCGCGGCGCAAGTTCATGTTCTCGCCGACGGTGGCGATCAGGCTGGTCAGCTCGTCCTGGGCGGTGTGCGAGGTGCCCGGATAGGTCGCGGCCTTCAGGGCCTCGACGTCGCCGGCGGTGGTCAGCGCCAGCTCGGCGGACGTGGCGGCGAAAGCCTGGAACTTGTCGTTGCGGGCGACGAAGTCGGTCTCGGCGTTCACCTCGACGACGGCACCCTTGGTGCCGGCGGTGGCGACGGCGACCAGACCCTCGGCGGCGACGCGGCCCGACTTCTTGGCGGCGGCGGCAAGCCCCTTCTTGCGCAGCCAGTCGACGGCGCCCTCGAGGTCGCCCTGCGTCTCGTTCAGCGCCTTCTTGCAATCCATCATGCCCGCGCCGGTCTTCTCGCGCAGTTCCTTGACGAGCGAGGCGGTAATCTCGGCCATGTTGCGCCCTCTTTCTTCCAAGCGATCCGGCTGGCGGATCGGATTGAGTCACAAAGTCAAAACGGGTGGCAAGCCATCAAAAAGGCAGCCCATAAAAAAGGCAGCCGGGCCATAGGTCATAAGGCCCGGCTGCCCTTGAACCGTCAGGGTCAGGCCTGGGCGGTCTCGGCGGTCTCTTCCTCCGGCAGCTGTTCAGCCGGGGCATCCTCGGCGGCGCCGACGTCGATGCCGGCAGCGCTCATCTCGGCCTGCAGGCCGTCGAGCACGGCGCCGACCGTCAGGTCGCAGTACATCTCGATGGCGCGCAGGGCGTCGTCGTTACCGGGGATCGGGAAGGCCACGCCGTCCGGATCGGAGTTGCTGTCGAGGACCGCGATGACCGGGATGCCCAGCTTGTTGGCTTCCTTGACCGCGATCGACTCCTTGTTGGTGTCGATGATGAAGATGACGTCCGGCAGGCCGCCCATCTCCTTGATGCCGCCCAGCGCCCGCTCCAGCTTGTCACGCTCGCGGGTCAGCTCCAGCACTTCGCGCTTGGTCAGGCCCGAGGTGTCGCCGCCCAGACGCTCTTCCATCTCGCGCAGGCGCTTGATCGACTGGGAGATCGTCTTCCAGTTGGTCAGCATGCCGCCGAGCCAGCGGTGGTTGACGTAGTACTGGCCGCACTTGGCGGCGGCCTCGGCGATACGCTCCTGGGCCTGGCGCTTGGTGCCGACGAACAGGACGCGGCCGCCGCCGGCGACGACGTCACGCACGGCCTGGAGGGCGCGGTGCAGCATCGGGACGGTCTGCTCGAGATCGATGATGTGCACGCCGTTGCGGACACCGAAGATGTACTGGTTCATCTTCGGATTCCAGCGACGGGTGTGGTGGCCGAAATGGACACCGGCTTCCAGCAGCTGGCGCATGGTGAAGGTGGGCATGGTCATGTGGAAAAATTCCCTTTTTCCGGTTGCTCCGCCGCGGGCATTGTCGACAGCGCATGGAGTCATGGCCGAAGACACCGGATCGGGCCATCGGGGTAAAACCGAGGGTCCGCCAGCCCGCGTGAGGTTTTGACGACGGCGCTTACATAGCCCCGCCCGCGTATGTTGACAAGGAAAAAGGCCATCCGGACCGGCGTCCGGATGGCCTTTTCACCATTTCGCAAAATAGCGGCGGAAGCTGCTCTTCACGCCTGCGGCGCGGACGGGGCCGCCACCTTCGGCTTGGGCAGGTCGAGCTTCAGGTGGAGTTCCCGCAGGCGGGCGGTGTCGACCGGTGCCGGCGCCTGCATCAGCAGGTCTTCCGCCCGCTGGTTCAGCGGGAAGGCGATGACCTCGCGGATGTTCGGTTCGTCGGCCAGCAGCATGACGATGCGGTCGATGCCCGGAGCCGAACCGCCGTGCGGCGGGGCGCCCAGCTTGAACGCGCTCAGCATGCCGCCGAATCGGGCCTCCAGCTCCTCCGGCGGGTAGCCGGCGATCTCGAAGGCCTTGTACATCACCTCCGGCAGATGGTTGCGGATGGCGCCCGACGACAGCTCCACGCCATTGCAGACGATGTCGTACTGGTAGGCCTTGATGTCGAGCGGGTTCATCGTCTCCAGCGCCTTCAGGCCGCCCTGGGGCATGGAGAAGGGGTTGTGGCTGAAGATGACCTTGTTGGTCTCCTCGTCCAGCTCGTACATCGGGAAGTCGACGATCCAGCAGAAGCGGAAGGCGTTCTTCTCGATCAGGTCGAGTTCCTCGCCGATGCGGGTGCGGGCGAAGCCGGCCAGCTTGGCCGCCGGGCCGGGCTGGTCGCAGACGAAGAAGATCGCGTCGCCATCCTCGAGACCGGCCAGTTCGCGCAGGGCGGCTTGCGCCGCCTCAGGCACGAACTTGGCGATCGGGCCCTTGCCGCCGCCGGCCTCCATGACGATGTAGCCGAGACCGGGAGCGCCGAGACCGCGCGCCCAGTCGTTCAGCTTGTCGAAGAAGCTGCGCGGACGGTCGGAGACCTTCGGCGCGCGGATGGCGCGGACGACGCCGCCCTTCTCCAGCGTCTGCTTGAAGGCGCGGAACTCCACGTCGTCGCGCTTGAACACCTCGGTCACGTCGGTGATGACCAGCGGGTTGCGCAGGTCCGGCTTGTCGTTGCCGTATTTCAGCATCGACTCGGCGTAGGAGATGCGGCGGAAGGGCAGCCCGTCGATGGCCGGCTTCGAGTCGCGGCGGAAGCCGCCGAATTCGTCGAAGATCCCGTGCAGAACCGGCTCGATGGCGGCGAAGACGTCTTCCTGGGTGACGAAGGACATCTCGAAATCGAGCTGGTAGAACTCGCCCGGGCTGCGGTCGGCGCGGGCGTCCTCGTCGCGGAAGCAGGGGGCGATCTGGAAATAGCGGTCGAAGCCGGCGACCATCAGCAGCTGCTTGAACTGCTGCGGCGCCTGCGGCAGGGCGTAGAACTTGCCGGGATGGTTGCGGCTGGGCACCAGATAGTCACGGGCCCCCTCCGGCGAGGAGGCGGTGAGGATCGGCGTCTGGAATTCGGTGAAGCCCTGGTCGATCATGCGGCGGCGCGCCGAGGCGATCACGCGCGAGCGCAGCATGATGTTCTCGTGGATGCGCTCGCGGCGCAGGTCGAGGAAGCGGTAGCGCAGGCGGACATCCTCGCCGGCGTCGGTGTCCTGGTTGACCTGAAGCGGGATCTGCTCCGCCTCGCCTTCCACGGCCAGCTCGGCGATCTGCATCTCGATGCGGCCGGTGGGCAGCTTGTCGTTGATGGTCTCGGCCGTGCGCTTCACCACCTTGCCGGTGACGGTGATGACCGATTCCAGCTTCAGCCGGTTCGCGACCTCGAAGGCCGGGTTGGAGGTATCGACCACGCACTGCGTCAGGCCGTAATGGTCGCGCAGGTCGATGAACAGCAGCTGTCCATGGTCGCGCTTCCGGTTCATCCAGCCCGACAGGCGGACGGTCTCACCGGCATTCTCTTCACGAAGCTGGCCGCAGGTGTGCGTGCGGTAGGGGTGCATGGGTCGAAACACCTTGAAAAGGTCGGATTCCGGCGGAAAAAGCGGTTCGACACACCACACCGGACGCGCGCGAAAGTCAAGCCGCGATAGGGCGGCGCACAAGGACGCGACGCCGGAGACGCGGCGGCCGGAACGGAACGTTTGAAACACCGTGAAACGGTTTCCGCCACCCTGTCCACCTGTTCACCACTGCCTCCCGATGGCCGCACCGTCCGGACACCGGCACTGTACCACCGGCGCGACGAGACCACGCCACTTTGGGAAAATCCGGGGGAACGGTCGGCCGCCCCACCGCCCGAGCGCCCCTTTCATTCACCACACGCATCGATCCGGCGCGTCGGCGGACTTTCACCCGCCCGTTCGGTCGTGTATGAAGCAACCATGACGCTCATCACGACAACCGACGCCCTTCAGGCCTTCTGCCAGTCGCTGGCAGGGACCGAGTACATCACGGTCGACACCGAGTTCCTGCGGGAAAAGACCTATTGGCCGCAACTGTGCCTCGTCCAGGTCGGCGGGCCCGACGGGGCGGTCGCCATCGACCCGCTGGCCGAGGGCATCGACCTGACGCCGCTGTTCGCGCTGATGAGCGACCCGTCGGTTCTGAAGGTGTTCCACGCCGCCCGCCAGGATGTCGAAATCTTCTGGCACCTGTCGGGCCAGATCCCGCATCCGCTGTTCGACACCCAGGTCGCGGCGATGGTCTGCGGCTTCGGCGAGAGCGTCGGCTACGAGACGCTGGTGACCAAGCTGGCCGGCGCCCGCATCGACAAGTCCAGCCGCTTCACCGACTGGTCGCACCGGCCGCTCACCGAGCGCCAGCTGACCTACGCCCTGTCCGACGTCATCCACCTGCGCCCGGCCTATGAGAAGCTGAAGCGCCGTCTCGCCCGTTCCGGCCGGTCGCATTGGCTGGAGGAGGAGATGGCGATCCTGACCGACCCGGCAACCTACCGGGTCGATCCCGACAGCTCCTATCTGCGGCTGAAGGTGCGGACCAACAAGCCGCGCTTCATGGCGATCCTGAAGGAACTGGCGGCGTGGCGCGAGCGCGAGGCCCAGCGCCGCGACCAGCCGCGCTCGCGCGTGCTGCGCGACGAGGCGCTGCTGGAGATCGCCGCCCATGCGCCGACCACGGTCGACGACCTCGCCCGCACCCGCGGGCTGGGCCGCGGCTTCGCCGAGGGGCGCCAGGGGGCCGACGTGCTGGCCGCGGTGCGGACCGGGCTCGACCTGCCGGACAGCGCCCTGCCCCATGTCGAACCGCGCGAGGAACCGACACCGGGTTTGCAACCGATCGTGGAGCTTTTGCGCGTCCTGCTGAAGATGAAGTGCGACGAGAACAATGTCGCGGCAAAGCTGGTCGCGTCATCGGCCGATCTGGAAGCATTGGCGGCCGATGATGACGCAGACGTTCCCGCGATGCAGGGTTGGCGACGCGAACTGTTCGGCAACGATGCACTTGCCCTGAAGCATGGAAAGATCGGACTTGCGGTCATCGATCGGCGCGTCCGCATCGTTCCTGCTGGCGAACCGAGGCCATCGGCGGCTTTGGCCGAATCGGAAACTTGACCTTTTCGGATGGCGTCGCTTCGATGATTGGGACGCCTTTTGCCGATGTCCGGGCGCGTGCTGCGCCCGGACATCAGCCTTAAGGGCTTTTTAAAGATGGTTACGATTAAGATCGGTTAGGGTTTGCGGCTTTGGAGGGATCGGAGAAATCCACCAGTCCGCGGACCGGCGCTATCATTCGGGCATCGCCGCCCGGATGGATGACAAAAAGCTGCCGAACAACGAGCGGCTGGCGATCCGGGTGGTTGGCAGGCGCGACGCTTGTTGTGGGAGTGAAAACGGTATGAGCAGGTTTGGCGGCAGACCCCCCATTGGACGGGACCGAGTCCGGCTTTCCACGACGGAAAAGCAGGCCGCCGTCGCCGCCGCCAAGGATCAGAAGCCGGAGTTCGACAACGACAAGCTGCTGAACCTGCTGCGGTCGGCGAAAAACGAACTTCAGGGCATGCGTCTGATCCACATGCACCTGTCTCTTCTGAAGGACCGCGACCCGACCAGCCAGATGATGGTGCGGAGCATCATCCAGGAACTGGCGAACAAGGCGTCCTATCTGCAATCCTTCAACATCTCCAACGGCGACGTCATCATCCTCTACAAGGGATTGAAGCTGACCGGCGTCACCGATGTGTGTCAGACCGTCGAACAGGTGTTCCTGTCCAAAACGACGCTGACCGGCCCGAACCCTTACAAGGAATATTCGCTCTATTCGATCATGGAACTGGCGTTGAACTTCATCAACGTCATCCGTTTCATCGAGGAGTTGCAGGCGAACGAGACCGGCAGCCACGTCACCGAGACAAAACCGCCGATCACGCTGGAGGAGTTGGGCAAGCTCGAACGCTCGATGCAGATGTTCGACCTGTCGCCTTTCCTATTCAACCAGGGCATTGCCAATATCGGTACCGGCGATTCGGAGATGGAGTATTATGAACTCTACATCTCCATCAAGCTGTTGCAGGAACGGCTTTGTCCGGACTATGACATCACCGCCAACAAATGGCTGTTCAATTACTTCACCGCCAATCTCGACCAGTCGGTGCTGCGCGCCCTGAACCACGGGTTGAGCTTCATGCGCGGGCGGCGGATCGGCATCAACATCAACCTATCCACGGTGATCTCGACCGGCTTCGTCAAGTTCGACGAGAGGCTGCCGATCGATTTTCGCGGACAGGTGGTTCTGGAGGTGTCGAAAGGCGACCTGATCGAAAACCTGTCACTGTTCAACGAGGTCGTCGAGTTCGCGCAGGATCGCCGCTACCAGATCGCGGTCGACGGGCTGAACCCGTTCTGGGTGACCAACTTCGATCTGGAATATCTGAACGCCGACTACGCCAAGATCTTCTGGTCCAACGACATGCTGGAGATGGACCCGTCGTTCGAGAAGTATTTCCGCGACCGCATCGCCGAACAGGACCGCTGCAAATTCATCCTGGCGCGCTGCGACAGCGTCACCAGCCTGGTCTATGCCCACAAGATGGGAATCAATCTGGTGCAGGGCCGCGCGGTGGACAACATCATGCGCAAGGGCGTCAGCGTCCGCGAGGCCATCGCCCACGCCAAGGTGGATTGAGGGGTCCTTATTCATGGTTTTCGGGGTGCCCGCCGCAGCACTCCATCGGTCCAGCCCGGCGGCAGCAGCGCCAGCAGCCAGACCGCGGCCATCATCGGCCAGGGGAAGGTGATTCGCGCCGCATTGCGCTCCAGCCCACGGCGGATCACGCGGGCGGCGGCATCGGTTTCCATCAGGAAGGGCATGGGAAAGCGGTTGACCGCTGTCATCCGGCTTTTGACGAAGCCGGGGCAGATGACCGACACGCCGATCCCCTCCCCGGCCAGATCACCGCGCAGTGCCTCGCCATAGACCCGCACCATCGCCTTGCTGGCGCAATAGGCGGGTGCGCCGGGAAGGCCGCGGAATCCCGCCAGCGAGGCCATGAGGGCGATCTGACCGCGCCGCCGCGCCCGCATGGCCGGAAGCAGCGGATGGATGCTGTTCAGCACCCCGTCGATGTTCACCGCCAGGATGCGGCGGGCCTGCTCCTCCGTCTCGCCCCCGTCGCCGGTGCCGGCCGACATGCCGGCATTGGCGATCAACAGATCGACCGGCGCCGCCGCATCGATCCGCGCCAGCCAGCCGGCCATCGCCGAACGGTCCGCCACATCGATCACCGCCGCATCGACGCGGGCGCCGGCGGCCCGGCAGTGCCGCGCCACCGCCTCCAGCCGCGCGGAGTCGCGGCCGGTCAGGGCGAGCGCCATGCCGGGGCCGGCATAAAGCCGAGCCAGGGCCTCGCCGATGCCACTGGAGGCGCCGGTGATGACGATGGAGCGCGGTTGCTTCATGGAGGTCCTGTCCTGCCTGCCGGTCGCCTGCCGATTGCCCGCCGATTGCCCGATGGTGCCGACGCTTGTTGTGGGGTGATGTCGCGTTTATAAGCACGACTCAAATCGAAACCGCTTTTCAAACGAGGCCGCCTTTGCCAGCCCATCGCCCCGTCATCGCCAGCATGACCGGTTTCGCACGCGTCGACGGGCACGGCGACGGTTATTCCTGGACCTTCGAGGTCAAGAGCGTCAATGGCCGCAGCCTGGATCTGCGCTGCCGCCTGCCGTCGGGGTTCGACAGCGTCGAGGCGGCGGCCCGCGCCGAACTGCCGAAGCGGCTCGCCCGCGGCAACGTCAACCTGACGCTGGTGGCCAACCGCGCCCAGGCGGTCTCGCAGTTGCGCATCAACCGCGAGCTTCTGGCCCAGGTGCTGGAGATCGCACGGGAGATCGAGGGCGCCGGCGCCGCCCCGCCACGCCTGGATTCGCTGCTGGCCGTCCGCGGCATCATCGAGCCGGTCGAGGAGGACGAGACCGAGGCGCGCGAGCGCGTCGAATCGGCGCTGAAGACCGATCTGGCCAAGCTGGTGGCGCTGCTGGTGGACAACCGCCTCGCCGAGGGGGGGCGCATCGCCGAGGTGCTGAACGGCCATCTCGACGAGATCGCCCGGCTGGTGGATGCGGCCTCGGCCTGCGCCTCGACCCAACCGGAGGCGCTGCGCGAAAAGCTGCGCGCCCAGGTCGCGGCCATTCTCGGCTCCTTCCCCGCCCTGTCGGAGGAGCGGCTGGCCCAGGAGGCGGCGATCCTGATCGGCAAGGCCGACGTGCGGGAGGAGCTGGACCGGCTGCGCGCCCACATCCAGGCCGCGCGCGACATGATGGCGGAGGGCGGCGCCATCGGCCGCCGGTTCGACTTCCTGTGCCAGGAATTCAACCGTGAGGCCAACACGCTCTGTTCCAAGTCGGCGGACGTCGAACTGACCCGCATCGGCCTGTCGCTGAAAGCCTCGATCGAGCAGCTTCGCGAACAGGTCCAGAATATCGAGTGACCCTCGTACCTGCATGACCGGAAACTGCGAGTGAACGCCATGGCTGCGACCAAAACATCCCCGATCCACCGGCGCGGCCTGATGCTGGTGCTGTCCTCCCCGTCGGGCGCCGGCAAGACCACCATCGCCCGCGGCCTGCTGGAGCGCGACGGCGGCATCACCATGTCGGTATCGGTGACCACCCGGCCGATGCGTCCCGGCGAGGTCGAGGGGGTGGATTACTACTTCATCGACCAGCCGCGTTTCGACCGCATGGCGGAGACCGGCGACCTGCTGGAACATGCCCGGGTTTTCGGCAACTGCTATGGCACGCCGCGGGTGGCGGTGGAGGATGCGCTGGGCGCCGGGCGCGACGTGCTGTTCGCCATCGACTGGCAGGGCGCGCAGCAGCTGGCCCAGAATACCCGTGATGATCTCGTCAGCGTCTTCGTCCTGCCGCCCTCGGTCAGCGAGTTGGAGCGTCGCCTGCGCGGCCGCGGCCAGGATTCGGAGGAGGTCATCGCCAACCGGATGGCGAAGGCGTCCAACGAGATCAGCCACTGGCCGGAATATGACTACGTCATCGTCAACAGCGACGTGGAGGAGAGCATCGCCGCCGTCGAGGCGATCCTGCATGCCGAACGGCTGCGCCGCCGCCGCCAGATCGGCCTGCCGGAGTTCGTGCGCAGCATCCAGGACACGCTGTAACTACCCGTTCGGGAACGGCTTCGCCCTGACCTTGATCTCATGGTCGGGCGGGCCGTCGCCGCCGTCGGGCTGCTTTCCACGATAATAGCCCTTCTGCCAGCGCTCCTGTGCCGCGGCGCTGCCCGCCGTCCGCAGATCGGCGTTGAACTGGCTGCGCGAGGCCGCCCAGGCGCGGTATTGCGCCGCCGTCTCCGGATCGCTGTCCAGGTCGCGGATTTCCGGTGTCAGGCTCTCCACCAGACCACGCTGGACCGGCATCAGATGGGCGAAGGGCTCTCCCTTCTCCCAGGTCACCGGCACGCCGGGCGCCGTGAATTTCCAGTTCATCGTGAAGGGGTACGGCGACCAATCGGTCTCGATGATCCCCGACAGGCCGAGAATGCCATGTTTCGGATGGTTCAGCGGGCCGGTGACCATCAGGTTGACTCCCGGCGGCGTGCGGAACAGCGCCGCGACGTGAAAGGTCAGCACGCCGCTGCCGAAATGGCTGGCCGGCAGCAGATGATGCGGCTCGTCCGCCGTCACGGTGATGGCTTCGACACCGGTACCGCCGTCCCAGACCGCCGTCACCCGCAGGGGACAGCACAGCTCCCACCCATGCATGCTGGCGATGTTCAGCGGCAGGCAGCGGTAGCCATACTGTTCCGGCAATGCGTCGATCCAGTCGCGCGTCGCACGAGCCGGACGGATGTCGGGCGGCGCGCCCGAGAGCGGATAAGCGATCAATGTCATGGCATGGCATCCTGCCAGATTTCGGTCCGCTGCGTCATTCGGCGTCATTCCGAAGCGTCGATGATCGCCATCATCCGGAGGTCCTCCGTGGCAGGCAAGCCTCGAACGGCCAGACAGCCTATTCTACCGGGTGCATTCGGTAAAATTCCGCGCTATGGATGACCCCAGCCAATCGCCGGACAGAGTCCCATGACCACCCCCTTCCCCGCCTCCGCCACCGCAACCAACCGCCGCAGCTGGCTCGACGAGGCCTTGCGCCGACTCGAGGCGGACGTGAACCGCTCCGCCGACACCCACCTGCTGCGGTTGCCCATCCCGGCGGTGCGGGGGATCTCGCTGTACCTGAAGGACGAATCGACCCACCCGACCGGCAGCCTGAAGCACCGGCTGGCGCGCTCGCTGTTCCTCTATGCGATCTGCAATGGTTGGGTGCGCGAGGGCACGACGGTGATCGAGGCGTCATCGGGCTCGACCGCGGTGTCGGAGGCCTATTTCGCCCAGCTGCTCGACCTGCCTTTCGTCGCGGTGGTGCCGCGCAACACCTCGCCGGCCAAGATCGCCCAGATCGAGTTCTATGGCGGCCGCTGCCATATGGTGGACCGCGCGTCGGAGGTCTGTTCCGAGGCGCAGCGGCTGGCCCAGGCCTGCGACGGCCATTTCATGGACCAGTTCACCTATGCCGAGCGCGCCACCGACTGGCGCGGCAACAACAACATCGCCCAGTCGATCTTCGACCAGCTGGCGCAGGAACCCCATCCGGTGCCGGACTGGATCGTCTGCGGCGCCGGCACCGGCGGCACCTCCGCCACCTTCGGGCGCTATGTGCGCTATCGTCGGCTGCCGACCCGCGTCTGCGTCGCCGACCCGGAGCATTCCGCCTTCTTCGCCGGCTTCCGCGACAATGATCCCAAGGCCAGCGTCAGCCGGGGGTCGGGCATCGAGGGGATCGGACGGCCGACGGTGGAGCCGTCCTTCCAGCCGACGGTGATCGACCGTATGATCCGCGTGCCCGACGCCGCCAGCGTCGCCGCCGTCTGGGTGCTGCGCAAGCGGCTGGGCCGCGCCTGCGGCGGCTCCACCGGCACCAATCTGGTCGGCGCCATCGACCTGATCGCCGGCATGATGCGGGAGGGCCGGCGGGGCTGCGTCGCCACGCTGATCTGTGATTCCGGGGAACGCTATATGGACAGCTACTTCAACCGCGACTGGGTCGCCGCGACCGGGCTGGACATTGAGCCATGGTGCGAGCGGATCGACGGCTTCTTCGCCACCGGCGTCTGGAATGGCGACGGGCTGGAAAGCGCGGCGCGCTGACGGGGAGGTACACGGCCATGACCCGGATGCGGATCCGCATCGATTTCGAAAGCGGCGGGTCCATCGGCCCCGGCAAGATCATGCTGCTGGAACGGATCCGCGAGACCGGTTCCATTTCCGCGGCCGGCCGGACGCTGGGGATGTCGTACCGCCGCGCCTGGCTTCTGGTCGACGATCTCAACCGCATCTTCCGCGAACCGGTGGTGAGCGCCGCCGTCGGCGGCAAGCATGGCGGCGGCACCGTGCTGACGGCTTTCGGTGAGCAGGTGATCGACCATTACCGCGCGGTCGAACGCGAAGCCCATGTGGCGACCGCTCACCGGCTGGCCGCCCTGGCTGCGGGAACCAACCCGGATTACGGGGCGGACAAGCAGGCGGATGACGGCAGCTTCGCCAATGATCCGGGAGTCGGACCAGGATGCGAGCCAAGCGCGTGACGTGCTCCACGACCAAAAAAGGCCGGGCAAGATGCCCGGCCTTTTTCGTTTCGCAAGGCAGAATCGCCTATGCGAAGGCCTTGTAGGCGATCAGCGTGAAAGTATCGCGCACGCCGGCCAGGGTCTGGACATGCTCGGTCACGAAGCGGCCGATGTCGTCGTCCTGCTTCAGGTAGCATTTCATCAGCAGATCATACTGGCCGGAGATGGAATGCACCTCCGACACCTGTTCGATCAACTGGACAGCCTGGTCGGCGACCTCATAGGCCCGGCCGAGTTCGCATTTGACCATGACGAAGATGGTCTGCACGGGCTCAGCCCTCCTGCGACGGTTCGGTCGAGGCTTCGGCGGACGGACGCGGGCGGGCCGAGCGCAGCATGAAGGCCGGCATATGATCACCGAAACCGATCACAACCACGTCATCGTCGTCATCGTCACGGCGGCGGCGGCGGTCACGGTCGCGATCACGGCGCGGCTCGCTGTTGCGGCGGGACTCGGCGGCGGCCAGCGATTCACGGGGCTGGCGCTCCTCCCGAACCGGACGCTCATCCCGAACCGGACGCTCCTCGCGCAGGGGCCGCTCCTCACGGGCGGCACGCTCTTCGCGAGGCGCCATCTCTTCGCGCGGGGCGCGTTCCTCACGGCCGCCACGGGGCGGACGGGCCTCGGAACGGGAGTCCGGCTTGGCACCACCACGACCTCCGCGGCCACGGCCACGAGCGCGGGAGCTGCTGTCTTCCTCGCCGAACTCGGCCGTCTCCAGGCCGTCGATGGCGATCATGGGAATCTCCCGCTTGATGAGGCGCGTGATGGCGCCGACCAGTTTCGTGTCATCCGGCGTCGCCAGCATGAAGGCGCGACCCTGCTTGCCGGCGCGGCCGGTGCGGCCGATCCGGTGGACATAGTCGTCGGGCGTCAGCGGCACGTCGAAATTGAAGACGTGGCTCAACCCCTGCACGTCGATGCCACGGGCGGCGACGTCGGAGCAGACGAGCAGCGTGATCTCACCCTGCTTGAAACGCTCCAGCGTCTCGGTACGCTTGGACTGGACCATGTCGCCGTGAAGCGCGCCGACATTGAAGCCATGACGTTCCAGCGACTTCTGCAACACGGCGATGTCGCGCTTGCGGTTGCAGAAGATGAAGGCGTTCTTGACGTCCTCGGTCTGCAACAGATGGCGCAGCGCCCGGCGCTTGTCCATCTCGTGGACCAGGGCCAGGGCCTGGGTCACCGTCTCGGCCGGGGAGGCCGGCGGCGCCACGGTGATCTCCATCGGATCGGTCAGGAAGGCATCGGCCAGGCGGCGGATTTCCGGCGGCATGGTCGCCGAGAAGAACAGGGTCTGACGGTTCTTCGGCAGCTTGCTGACGATGCGCTCGATATCGGGGATGAACCCCATGTCGAGCATGCGATCGGCCTCGTCGATGACGAAGACCTTGATGTCGTTCAGCATGATGTTGCCGCGCTCGAACAGGTCGATGAGACGGCCCGGAGTCGCGATCAGCACATCGACGCCACGGTCGAGCTTCTTCACCTGTTCGGTGAAGGTCTCGCCGCCGATCAGCAGCGCCATGCTGAGCTTGTGGTACTTGCCGTAGACTTCGAAGCTTTCCGCCACCTGGGCGGCCAGCTCGCGCGTCGGCTCCAGGATCAGCGAGCGCGGCATCCGCGCGCGGGCGCGGCCCGACGCCAGGATGCTGATCATGGGCAAGGTGAAGCTCGCCGTCTTGCCGGTGCCCGTCTGCGCGCAGCCCAGCACGTCGCGGCGTTGCAGGACACAGGGAATTGCCTGTTCCTGAATGGGCGTCGGTTGGGTGTAACCCTTGTCCTCGATGGCGCGCAGGACGTCAGGGCCAAGCCCAAGTTCCGAAAAAAGCATCCAACCTGTTTCTGTTCTGGAGTGCGCAAATCGAGCGTACGACGCCCGATGCCTGGATGAGGCCGAAGAATAGGAAGTCAAAGCTGCATGTCAATAGATCCGATGTTCCAATGCCGAAAAACCAGGTGAAAATGCGCCGCGTTGGCGAACTTCGCGCGCTGCGCTAGGTTGGGATCCGGCAGTGCCCGAGTCGCGGCGCTTGCCGGCATCCCTGAACGGGAGTGCCCGCCTCAAATGGAACGGTCGAGAGCATTTTATGATTCTGCGCGCCCAGGAATCGGTGCTGTTGGTGGTCGATGTGCAGGAACGGCTGCTGCCGGCCATCCACGACTCCGATCGCGTCATCCGCAACACCGGATCGTTGCTGAAGGGAGCGGCCGCGCTGTCGGTCCCGGTGCTGGTGACCGAGCAATATCCGCAAGGCCTGGGACCGACGGCGGCGGCGGTGCGCGCCCATCTGCCGGCCACCACGCCGGTGATCGAGAAGATCACCTTCGCCAGCACCGGCGAACCGGCCTTCAACCCCGCGATCGAGGCGCTGAAGCGCCCGCAGATCGTGCTGTGCGGGACGGAGGCGCATGTCTGCGTGATGCAGACCGCCCTCGGGCTGCTCCAGCGCGGCCACAAGGTCTATCTGGTGGCCGATGCCGTGTCGTCGCGCACCGCCGCCAACCATGCGATGGCGCTGGAGCGGATGCGCGCCGCCGGCGTCACCATCGTCACCACCGAAATGGTGCTGTTCGAATGGCTGGAGCGGGCCGGCACGCCCGTCTTCAAGGCCGTTCTGACGCTGATGAAGTGAACGCGGGAGAAAACACGATGTCGGAACGTCCCACCCTGATCCTGCTGCCCGGCATGCCGCTCGATGCGGCGCTGTGGGACCATCAGGTCCGTCATCTCGGCGATATCGCCGCTCCGCAGGTGGTTGAACTGGCAGACTGCTCCAGCATCGCCACGATGGCGTACAAGGTGCTGACCCAGGCGCCGGACCGATTCGCCGTCGCCGGCCTGTCGATGGGCGGCTATGTCGCCCTGGAGATTCTGCGCCGCGCGCCGGAGCGGGTGCGGCGGCTGGCCCTGCTCGACACCAATGCCCGCCCCGACACGGCCGAGGCGACGGCGACCCGGCGGGAGGCGGTGGCGCTCGCCCACCAGGGCCGCTATGGACAGGTCATCCGCGCCGCCCTGCCCCGCCTGATCCATCCCGACCGGCTGGCCGACGACGGCTTCGTCCGCTCGGTGCTGGCGCAGATGGAGCGGGTCGGCGTCGACGGCTATGCGCGGGAGCAGCAGGCGATCATCGACCGGCCCGACAGCCGGCCGGGCCTTGCCGCCATCCGCTGCCCGACGCTGGTGATCTGCGGGCGCCAGGACATCCTGACACCGCCGGCGCTGCATGAGGAAATGGCCGACGCCATCCCCAGCGCCCGGCTGGCGTTGATCGAGGCGTGCGGCCATCTGTCGGCGATGGAACAACCGCAGGCGGTCACCGCCCTGATGCGCGACTGGCTGCTGGGTGACTGACGCCGCGCAACCATCGACACGTCATCCTCAGCAGTTCGGCAGGCCACAGAACAGCTCGGCGCGCTGGGTCGGGAACAGCGACAGGGTCATATCGCTGATCAGGTTGCGGAAATCCGGATCGTCCGGACCCTGCGGCCGGTCGAGCCAGCCGGTGGCGGAGGTCAGCGCGCCACCGGACCGGCAGAAGGCGCCTTGCACGACGATGGGGCCGCCCGGCGGCGCGGTGGGGATCGGCCCCTCGGTGCAGAGGGCGGAATTCAGCATGGTCTCCGCGACGTTGAAGGCCAGCACCACCTTGTAGTCACGCCGCGCCGTGTCGTTGGGCGTTGTGGTCAGGTTGGTCTTCACGCCGAGAACGCGGTCCTGCATATGGGGCAGAACCGCTTCCGCGAAGCGGTCCGGCGGCAGGCCGAAGGGGTTGCCATGCAGCACGACGCGCAGATCGCGGTTACCCGCCGCATAGGCGACCTCGCTGCGCGTATAGGCCGGCGTCGGCTCGCTCGCCACCACCCGCTCATTGGTGCAGGCGGCGAGACCGCAGGCGCTCATCAGAAGGGCGGCGAAGGACGGGAGCATGCGCATGATGAGATCGTCCGTTGATGTCCCAGCACCGGATATGGGCAGCGCCGCCATCAGACGCGAGTGGTCGTATGGAAGCCCATCCCAACAGGCCGTGCCGGCAACGGTCATCGGGCAGCGGGAGGACTGCGATCCCTACACGTCGATGTCGTCGGCCTTCACGAACTTCGCGTTATCCTGGATGAACTTGAAGCGCAGCTCCGGCCGCTTGCCCATCAAATCCTCCACCAGCGACCGCGTGCGCTCGCATTCCGGCTTCTCCTCCGGATCGGCGGCGTTGGGCACGACCACCCGCAGCAGCGAGCGCTTGGACGGATCCATGGTGGTGTCGCGCAGCTGGGCCGGCATCATCTCGCCCAGGCCCTTGAAGCGGCTGATGTCGGGCTTCTTGCCCTTGAACATCTTCGCCAGCAGCTCGTCCTTGTGGGCGTCGTCGCGGGCGTAGACCTGCTTGTTGCCGTGGCTGAGCCGGTAGAGCGGCGGCAGGGCGAGATACAGGTGCCCCTCCTGGATCAGCCCCGGCATCTCGCGGTAGAAGAAGGTCATCAGCAGCGAGGCGATGTGGGCGCCGTCGACGTCGGCGTCGGTCATGATGATGACCCGCTCGTAGCGCAGCTTGTCGGTCGAGAAGTCCTTGCCGATGCCGCAGCCCAGCGCCTGGGTCAGGTCGTTCAGCTCCTGGTTGGCCTTCATCTTGTCGACCGACGCGCTGGCGACGTTCAGGATCTTGCCGCGCAGCGGCAGGATGGCCTGGGTCTCGCGCTGGCGCGCCTGCTTGGCGGAGCCGCCGGCCGAGTCGCCCTCGACCAGGAACAGCTCGGTCCCCTCCGGGGAGTTGCGCGAACAGTCGGCCAGCTTGCCGGGCAGGCGCAGGCGGCGGGTGGCCGACTTGCGCGTCATCTCCTTGGACTGCTTGCGGCGCGCCCGCTCCTCCGCCTTTTCGATCAGCCGCTCTAGCAGGCCGTTGGCGCTCTGCGGGTCACCGGACAGCCAATGGTCGAAATGGTCCTTCACCGCGGTCTCGACGAGGCGCTGCGCCTCCGCCGTCACCAGCTTCTCCTTGGTCTGGCCCTGGAAATGCGGTTCGCGGATGAAGACCGACAGCAGGACGCAGGCGTCGCCCATCACGTCGTCGGCGGTGACCTGCCCAGCGCGCTTGTTGCTGGTCAACTCGCCATAGGCCTTCAGGCCACGGGTCAGCGCGGTGCGCAGGCCGGCCTCGTGGGTGCCGCCGAGCGGCGTCGGCACCGTGTTGCAGTAGGTGTGGGAGAATCCCTCGTCATCGTCGGGCCAAGCCACCGCCCATTCCACCCGGCCCTGGCCATTGGGGAAATCGAGGGCGCCGGCGAAGGGCGACGGCGTCAGCGTCTTGCGGTCCTTCAGCGCGGCGTTCAGGTAATCCTGTAGCCCGCCGGGAAAATGCAGGGTCTCCGAGGCCGGCGTGGTGGCATCGACCGACAGCAGGGACGGGTCACAGGCCCAGCGGATCTCGACGCCACGGTAGAGATAGGCCTTGGAGCGCGCCAGCCGGTAGAGGCGGTGCGGCTCGAAATGGGCGGTCTCGCCGAAGATTTCCGGGTCGGCGTGGAAACGGATGGTGGTGCCGCGCCGGTTGACGTTGCCGCGATGAGCCAGCGGCCCCTGCGGCAGGCCGCGGCTGTACTCCTGGACATGGAGTTGCTTTTCGCGGGCGATCTCGACGGTCAGCCGGTCCGACAGTGCGTTCACCACCGACAGGCCGACACCATGCAGGCCGCCCGAGGTCTGGTAGACCTTGTTGGAGAATTTGCCGCCGGAATGCAGCGTGGTCATGATGACCTCCAGCGCCGACTTGCCCGGATATTTGGGATGGTCGTCGATGGGGATGCCACGCCCGTTGTCGCGCACCATCACCGTGCCGTCCGCGGCTAGTTCCAGGTCGATGCGGCTGGCATGTCCGGCCACCGCCTCGTCCATGGCGTTGTCCAGCACCTCGGCCACCAGATGGTGCAGCGCACGGTCGTCGGTGCCGCCGATATACATGCCCGGCCGGCGCCGGACAGGCTCCAACCCCTCCAGAACCTCGATGTCCTGGGCGGAATAGCTGTCGGCCTTGGGGGCCGTGTTCTCGAAAAGATCGCTCATGGCGGGATGATAGGAATTTCGTCAGGGGTGCGCAAGCGCATCCTGTGCCGTTTATAGTGCGTCGCCACAAGCTTTTGTGGACGAATTTTTTGTGAAGCCGGAGGACACATGAGCGCGGCGGACGGATACGACTTCGACAACGGCCCGGCGTTGCGGGCCATCGCCATGCCGGGGGACACCAACCCCAACGGCGACATCTTCGGCGGCTGGCTGCTGGCGCAGATGGATCTGGCCGGTGGCACGGTGGCGGTGCGGCGCAGCCATGGCCGCGTCGCCACCGTCGGCATCGAGGCGATGACCTTCCACAAGCCGGTCTTCGTCGGCGACGAGGTCAGCTGCTTCGCCCGGATCGAGAAGGTCGGCCGCACCTCGCTGCGTGTCCGCATCGAAACCTGGGTAAGGCGCGAACGCTCCGGCTCCGACCCGATCAAGGTGACAGAGGGCGTCTTCACCTATGTCGCCATCGGCGAGGACCGCAAGCCGCGCGAAGTGCCGCCGGAGTAAGGCCGCTCAGGCCGCCGGAGCCTTGACGAAATGCTGGTGGCCGTGGTCGCACTGGCCGCGCGCATGCTTGTCGTCGCAGCTTTCAGCGGAGGTCAGGCCGATCCAGCCATGCAGTGTGGTTGGATCGAAGCCGGCCTCGCGGCGATCGCCGACCTGGAGCAGCGGACGACGGATCAGCTCGCGGTCGGCCAGCAGCGCGGCCAGCGCCGCGGACTCGTCGAGGGCGTCGGGCTTCACCGCGCCGGACTTTACCGCCGCGGCCCGGCGGTTGAACCAGCCATCGACCTCCTTGTCACCAAAGAAGGCGCGCAATTCGTCCGCCGTCAGCTCGGCGGTGGCGAGGTCGCGCTCGATCAGCAGATGACCGGCGGCGGCCAGCTGCTGCTTCTGCTTGGCATTCGCCGGGCAACCGGCCAGTCCGTAGAAAATCACCTCGGCCATGGGGCTCTCCGCTGTCGGGGGGACGGTCCGGATCAAAGGGGGCAATCAGGACCGATTTCGTCCAGTCTAATGGCGCCGCAGCATGAAAAGGGGCGCGACAGAATGTCGCGCCCACATTTTTTATATGGGTATTTGGAGGCGCCCCGCAGGGCTCACTTCTGGAGACGCTTCAGCGCATCCTCGACGAACTGGTTGGTGTAGGTCTTGGACAGATCGATGCCGGCGGAGGCGACCGCCGGATCGAAGGCCTTCAGCACCTTCAGGGCGGCGTCGGCGCCATCCTGGGTGAAGCGGCCGTCCGGCGAGTAGGTCGGCTTTGAATGCTCGAAGGCCTGGGCATAGAGCGTCCTGTTGCCCAGGAAATACTCCTCCGGCAGCACCTTCAGCACATCCTCGGTGCTGGCCTTGTTCAGCCACAGCATGGTGCGGACGAAGACGTCGGCCAGCGCCTGGGTGGTCTTCGGGTTCGCCGCGATGAAGTCCGGCTTGGCATAGAGCACGGCGGCGGGATAGGGGCCGCCATAGACGTCGAGGGTGCCCTTTTCCGTCCGGGTGTCGGCCAGGATGGTGATGTCACCGTCGGCCTGGGCCTGGCTGATCACCGGGTCGAGGTTGACGATGGCGTCGATCTCGCCGCGCTTGATCGCCGCGATGGCGCTGGGGCCGCCGCCGACGCCGATGACCGACGCATCCTCCGGCTTCATGCCGAGCGAGGTCAGGACATGGTTCAGCATGAAGTTGGTCGAGGAGCCGGGAGCGGTGACGCCGACCTTCCTGCCCTTCAGGTCCTTCAGCGACTTGACGGTGCCGGAGCTGTTGACCGACGCCAGCACGATGCCGGGATAGCGGCCCAACTGCGTCACCGCGACGATGGGCTGGCCCTTGGCCTGCATCTGGATGGTGTGGTCATAGGCGCCGGTGACGACATCGGCCGAGCCGCCGATCAGCGCCTGAAGGCTCTTGGCGCCACCGCCGAAATCGCTGATCTCGACGGTCAGACCGGCCTCCTTGAAATAGCCCAGCCGCTCCGCCAGCGTCAGCGGCAGGTAATAGAGCAGCGGCTTGCCGCCGACCGCGATCTTGATGTCGGTCTTCTCCAGCTTCGGTTGCGCCGCGGCCATTCCCGCCGTCCCGAGAGTCAGGGCGACCGCGGCGGCCGCGATCAGCGATTTGAGCGTCATGGGGTTTCCTCCCTTTTTGAATGTCAGTGCTGCCCGCCGCCGCTGTCCTGCGGGCGCCAGTGCAGGAGCCGCCTTTCGATCATGGTGACGGCGGCGTCGATCAGGACGACGAAGATGGTCAGCACCAGCATGCCGGAGAAGACGCCGACCGTGTCGAACACCCCCTCCGCCTGATGGATGCGGTAGCCGAGCCCGGCGGCGGAGCCCAGATACTCGCCCACCACAGCACCCACCATGGCGAAGCCGACGGCGGTGTGCAGCGAGGAGAAGACCCAGGACAGCGCCGAGGGCAGATAGACATGCCGGAACAGGTCGCGGGAACTGGCGCCCAGCATGCGGGCGTTGGCCAGCACCACCGGGCTGACCTCCTTCACGCCCTGGTAGACGTTGAAGAAAACGATGAAGAAGACCAGCGTCACCCCCAGCGCCACCTTCGACCAGATGCCGAGCCCGAGCCACAGCGCGAAGATCGGCGCCAGCACCACGCGGGGCAGCGCGTTGACCGCCTTGATGTAGGGGTCGAAGACGACGGAGACCAAGGGCGCGCGGGCGAACCAGAAGCCGAAGGCGATCCCCGCCACCGTGCCGATGACGAAGGCCAGCGCGGTCTCCAACAGGGTGATGCCCAAGTGATACCAGATGACGCCCGAGGCGAAATCGGCCCAGCTGCGGGCCAGAACCGCCCCCGGCGTGCCGAAGAAGAAGGGGCTGAGGATCTTCATGTCGGTCAGGACATGCCAGACCAGGAAAAAGACGATCAGGACGCCCAGTTGCAGCAGCAGGATGACCGGGCGGCTGGGCAGGCGTTTGGCGTGGGATCTCATGATGTCGTCACCGCAGCTTGGTCTGGGCGTAGCCCTTCAGCACCTCGTCGCGCAGCTGCGCCCAGATCTCCCGGTGCAATGCCAGGAAGCGCGGGGTCATGCGGATCTCCGCCACGTCGCGCGGACGGTCGAGGTCGATGCGGTATTCGCCGATCAGCCGCGCCCCCGGCCCGGCCGACAGCACCAGAACCCGGTCGGACATGGAAATCGCCTCCTCAAGGTCGTGGGTAATGAAGACCACCGACTTGCGGTCGGCCGCCCACAGGTCGAGCAGCTCGTTCTCCATCATCTGGCGGGTCTGGACGTCGAGCGCCGAAAAGGGCTCGTCCATCAGGATGATCTTGGGATCGACGATCAGCGTCTGGGCCAAAGCCACGCGCTTGCGCATGCCGCCGGAGAGCTGGTGCGGGAAACGGTCGCCGAACCCCTCCAGCCCGACGCGGGACAGCCAGGGCAGCGCCCGCTCCCGCGCCTCCGCCTTCGCGACGCCGCGGAATTCCAGCCCGGCGGCGACATTGTCGAGCGCCGACTTCCAAGGCATCAGCGCCTCGGCCTGGAACATGTAGCCGGCCTTGGGATTGATGCCGGTCACCGGCTGGCCAAAGGAGAGCGCGCGGCCCTCGCTGGGCCTCAGCAGGCCGGCGGCGACATTCAGCATCGTCGATTTGCCACTGCCGGTCGGGCCGACGATCGACACGAACTCCCCATCGGCGACGGTGAAGCTGGCTCCCTGGACGGCGGTGTAGGATCGTCCCCGGCCGTCGGGTGAGGGAAAGGTGCAGGTCACGCCCTCAAGCTGGAGGGCGGGCGCCGCGGCGGCGGCATCGGCCATATCGGTGTGGTCCTTATCGTTCGGGCGATGCGCGCTGATTGGCGGATCCCTTTGGTTGGGAAGCCATACTGTCCGAAGAGAAGCATATCGGCAACCGCTTGAGATCTCCGTGGAATCCGAAAGGAGCCATTCCGCAAACGCACCGCTTACGGTGTCAAAGAAGGGACCTGGGTCCTTATCGGTTGCCGCGGCGGGCCACCCTCCCTCATCAATGCCTCCATCAATGGCATAGACCGAAAGCCAGCCCCCTTCCCTTCGCGGAGCCGCCATGCCCACGCTGCCGAAACGCCCGCTGATCGCGCTCGCCGTCCTGGCCGCCCTGCTCGCCGCGTGGCTCGGCTTCGCCGCCTGGTACGATCACAGCCGGCAGGCGGGTGAAAAGCCGGCCGGCTACAGCGCGCTGATCGAGCGGGCCGGGCGGGGCGAAATCGCGTCCATCACCTTCGCCAACGGCAGCGGCCACGCGGTCGCCACCGACGGCGGCCGCTATCGGGTCGTCATGCCGGTCACCGACGATCTGCTGAGGGAGATGCGCGCCCACAAGGTCGCCATCGCCTTTGACGAGGGTCCGGGCGGACTGATGGCGCAGACGGTGAGCGCGCTGGACCGCGCCGCGCCCTTTCTGGTGATGGCCCTGCTGATCGGCGGCCTGCTGATGAGCGGCGGCCAGTTCTTCGGCATGGGCCGCGCCACCCGCGTCCGGCCGGAGGATAGCCGGACAATCTTCGCCGACGTCGCCGGCGTGGACGAGGCGAAGGAGGAACTGCGGGAGACGGTCCAGTTCCTGAAGGACCCGCGCCGCTTCGCCATGGCCGGCGCCCGTGTGCCGAAGGGCCTCCTGCTGGTCGGACCGCCCGGCACCGGCAAGACCATGCTGGCCAAGGCGGCGGCGGGGGAGGCCGGCGTGCCCTTCTTCGCGGCGTCGGGGTCGGATTTCGTCGAGATGTTCGTCGGACTGGGGGCGGCGCGTGTCCGCAACCTGTTCAAGACCGCCCGCGCCAGCGCGCCCTGCATCCTGTTCATCGACGAGATCGACGCGCTGGCCGGCAAGCGCGGCGAATCGACCAGCCATTCCGAACGCGAGCAGACGCTGAATCAGCTGCTGGTGGAGATGGACGGCATCGTGGAGGGCGGCGCGCTGGTGGTGATCGCCGCGACCAACCGGGCGGAGATGCTGGACGCCGCCGTGCTCCGCCCCGGCCGCTTCGACCGTCACATCCATGTCGGCCTGCCCGATCTGGCCGGACGCGAGGCGATCCTGGCTGTCCATGCCGGCCGGCTGACCCTGGCCCCGGATGTCTGCGTCCGCACCGTGGCGCGGGGCACGCCGGGCTTTTCCGGCGCCGATCTCGCCAACCTGACCAACGAGGCGGCGCTGTCCGCGGCGCGCAATGGCCGTGTCGTCGTGACCATGGCGGATTACGAGTCGGCCAAGGACCGCGTGCTGATGGGCACCGAGCGCCGCAGCCTCGCCCTGTCGGCGCACGAACGGCGGCTGATCGCGGTGCATGAGGCCGGTCACGCGCTGGTGTCGCTACGCTGCCCGCAGGCCGACCCGATCCACAAGGCCACCATCATCCCGCGTGGCGGCGCGCTCGGCATGGTGGTGCGGCTGCCGGAGGGCGACCGGGTTTCGGTGTCGCGGGCCAAGCTGATGGCCGACATCGCCGTCGCCATGGCCGGCCGCGCGGCGGAGGAGATCGCCTTCGGCCCCGATCAGGTCACCACCGGCGCCGAGGCGGATTTCCGCGCCGCCACCGATCTCGCCCGCCGAATGGTCACCGCCTGGGGGATGAGCGGAGAGATCGGCCATGTCGCCCATGCGGCGGCGGAGCCGGGCACGCGGTCCGAACGGACCGCGTGGCGCATCGACGAGGAGGTCCGCCGCCTCACAGACGAGGGCATGGAGCACGCCCGCCACCTGCTGCGCACCAACCGCGCCGCGCTGGACGGCATCGCCGAGGCCCTGCTGGAGCGTGAGACCCTCGGCGGCGACGAGATCGCCGCGTTGGCCGAGCGACAACCGGAACGCGCCACCGAGGCGGCGTGAGACCGGTCGGAATGAGATCAAAAGAAAATTGCGTTTCTCCCGAAAGGATACGTCCCGCATTGCAGCAGAGGCGCATACCGGGGTAGACTGATCCTATTCCATCAAGAGTAACGCAAGAGGGACGCGATGACGGGGACGCTATCCCGCCGCATGGTTCTGAGGACCACGTTTCCTTTTCTTTGCGCCCTTCCCATCCTGTCCGCCCGCCCGGTCGCCGCGCAATCGGCGCCCGTCACCTTGCGGGTTGGCGCTTATGATTTTCCGCCCTATGTCGACGAATCGGGGGGGGGGGTCACACGGGACCTGCTGAATCTGTTCAACGCCGCGCAGAGCGCTTACCGATTCGAAATGGTCAGAACCGCCCCGCAGCGGCGTTATGACGATCTGGATCAGGGGCGGTTCGATATGATCGCCTTCGAAAGCAAGACCTGGGGGTGGCAGGACCGCCCCGTCGATGCGTCCCGCCCCTATCTGCGCGATGCCGAGGTGTTCGTCGCCAAGGCCGGGCCGGGAATCGACCAGCATTATTTCGACGATCTGACCGGCAAATCGATCTTGGGCCGACTCGGCTTTCACTATGCCTTCGCCGGCTTCAACGCCGATCCCAAGCAGCTTGAGCAGCGTTACCGCACCCGCGTGACGGTAACGCATGAAGGCAATGTCCGCAGCGTCGTCGCCGGCCGGGCCGACCTCGCCATCATCACCCGATCCTTTCTCACCCGCTTTTTGCAACGGGAGCCGGACCTTGCCCGTCAGGTCCTGGTGTCCGACCGCACCGACCAGATCTACGAACACACCATCCTGACCCGCCAGGGCGGCCCGGTGACCGTCGGCTGGATCGATGCGCTGCTCGACCGGCTGGAGGCCGGCGGGCAGTTGGAGGCGCTGTGGCGGCGAAGCGGGATCCTGGCGTGAGGCCGCGATTCTCTCTGCTGACGCGGGTGGCGGGGGTCATCCTGCTGACGACGGTAAGCATCGGGGCCGCCGCGTTGCTGCTGTCGGAGCGGATCGTCGAAGGGCAGCGTCACCAGGATCTCGTGCGCCGGGCAGAACTGGTCGCCGCGACCCAGGCCGATGCGCTGAGCGGCCCGGTCTGGGAGCTGGACGGCCGCAGCGCCCAGCGCATGATCGACGCGCTGACCGGCCGCGATCCGGCCATCCGCTCGATCACCGTCTTCGAGAACGACCGGGACGTGCCGCTGGCGCAGGCCACGGCAGGAGAAAGCGCCGGTATCGCGGAGAGCAGCGGACACGGATCCGGCCGGATCACGGTCAATCTCCCCATCGTCCTGCACGGGCGCGAGGGCCAGGTCCAGACGGTCGGACGTCTGCGCATCGTCTATTCGACGGCCGAGGTGCGGCAGACCACTCTGAGCGCGCTGATCCCGGTGGCGGGGCTGTTGCTGCTGTCGCTGCTGGCGGCGATGGCGGTGCTGGGACTGACGCTGGACCGGATGGTGCTGCGTCCGCTGCGCCGGCTGACCCAGCTGGCGCGCGCCATGGCGCAGGGCGATTACGGCGCCCGCATGCATGCCGGCCGGAGCGATGAGATCGGCCTGCTGGCCAGGGGCTTCAACCGGATGGCGGAAACCGTGCAGGACCATACCAGCACCCTGGAGAGCCGCGTGCGAGAGCGGACGGAGGCGCTGGCCGCCACCAACCGCGCCATCATGGACAGCATCAATTACGCCCAGCTGATCCAATCCGCCATCCTGCCTTCGGCCGATGCGTTGACCGCGGGCCTGACCGAACATTTCGTCCTGTGGCGCCCGCGCGACGTGGTCAGCGGCGACTTCTACCTCTGCCGCGAGGTGGCGGACGGCTTCGTCGTCGCCGTGGCCGACTGCACCGGGCACGGCGTGCCCGGCGCCTTCATGACGATGACCGCCAGCGCCATCCTGAACAACACGCTGGATCTGCTGGGCGCCGACGATCCCGCGGCGGTGCTCGCCACCGTCGACCGCAAGGTCCGCGCGACACTCCATCAGGAATGCGTGGCGCGCAGCGGGACCGACTGCTTCGACAATGGTCTGGATCTGGGGCTGTGTCACATCCGCCCGGCCGACGGGCGCCTGGTCTTCGCCGGCGCCCGCATTCCGCTGCTGATCGTCGCCGGCGGTCTGGTGACGGAACTGCGCGGCGACCGCCGCAGCCTGGGGTACCGTCCGACCATGATGGAAGGAGGCCGCCCGGTAGAGAGCGGCGATGATGCCGGGTCGCCCTTCACCAACCACAGCGTGACGCTGGAGCCAGGCCAGACCTTTCTCATGGGCACCGATGGCTTGCCGGATCAGAATGGCGGAGAGCATGGCCGCAGTTTCGGCCGCGCGAGGTTGCACGAGATGGTACGGCAGGGTGGAGAGGGTCCGCTCGACAGCCTGAAAAACGACCTGGAAATCTCCCTCGATCAGTTCCAGGCCGGCAGGGAACAGCGCGACGACATCACGCTGTTCGGCTTCCGTGTGCGGTCGGCCGGTGCCGGTGCCGTGTCCGCCCCGGAGTCCGGACGCAGGGCCGCATGAAGGCCTCTTAAAAATCCCTGGACCACGGCGCTGAATCTGTTACAGAGTTGTCACCATATGTGACATCTTGTGACGCAAACGAACCGCGCACGACTGAAACCCAGTCAAGTTTGTTTTAAAATTTATCCATTGCAGGGTATGTTGCAGCTGCCGAACTGGTTATAGGGAGAGCGTGGGCATGGCCGGTCCGACGATCGTCGTGGTCGAAGACGAGAATTCCCTGCGGTCCGATATGGTCGAGTATCTGTCGAGCTGCGGATTCGATGCGATCGGCGCACGCGACGGATCCGAGCTTGACCAGCTGCTGCAGACCCGCAATGCGGCCGTCGTCATCCTGGACGTCAATCTGCCGGATGAAGACGGTTTCAAGATCGCGGCCCGGCTGCGCGACCATCACGGCGCCGGCATCATCATGGTCACCGCCCGCAGCTCCACCGTCGATCGCGTGGTCGGGCTCGAAATCGGCGCCGACGCCTACCTGGTCAAGCCGGTCGAGCTCCGCGAATTGGAAGCGCAGGTGAAATCGCTGCTGCGCCGGATAAACGAGCGGGCCGCCGAAGCGGCGGCACAGGGCGCGAACGGCACCATGCCGGCCGAGTCCGTCAGCGACGGTGCGGACGAAGCACGTTGGTTGCTGGATCCCACGGAATGGAGCCTGACCAACCCGGCGGGTGTCCGCATCAGCCTGACCAGCATGGAAATGAAGCTGACCAGCCTGTTGGCGACCCAGGCCCGCAAGCCGGCGACGCGCGACCAGATCTCCCAGGCGCTCTACAATCGCCGCTGGAATCCGGAAGACCGCTCCATCGACACCGTCGTCGGCCGCCTGCGCCACAAGGTCGAGGGCGCGATCGGCGGCCCCGCCCCGCTGAAGTCGGTGCACGGCGTCGGCTATGTCTTTTCCGCGCCCATCCGGGTGGCGGGCACGGCATAGGGCTTGGTCAGGGCCGCTCCGGCGTGGCGTCCTGTCCCGCCCTGTCGGTGTCGGGAGTTCTGCGGGGAAATATCAGGATGAAGCTGGTGCCGCGGTCCGGCGCGCTATCCACCGTGATCGCCCCCATCAGCGCCCCCACGACCAAATTGTGGACGATGTGCAGTCCCAACCCGCTGCCGCCATGGCTCCGCGTGGTGGTGAAAAAGGGTTCGAACACCCTGGCACGATGTTCCTCGCTCATGCCACGGCCGTTGTCGGTAAAGCAGAGGCGAACGGTGTCGGGGTCCGGACACTGCGCCGTGATCGTCATGTCGCCAACCCGCCCGTCGGCAAACGCGTGGGTCAGGGCGTTCATCACCAGATTCGACAGGATCTGCGACAGCACGCCGGGATAACTGTCCAACTCCAGATCCACCGGACAGTCGACCGCCACCGCATGTCCGGACGGCCGAAGCTTCGGTTGCAGGCTGACCAGAGTGTCATGAATGCAGGCGGCAAGGTTGATGCTGCGCCGGAGGGCGCTGGTCCGATCGACCGCCACCTGCTTGAAGCCGGCGATCAGTTGGGCCGCCCGCTCGCAATTGCCCAGGATCAGGTCGGTGGTGTCGACAGCGGTGGCGAGATAGCGGGCGAATGCCGCCTTGCTCAGTTCCCCTTCCTCCGCCCGCCGGCGTATGGCTTGCGTGGAGTCGGCCAGATGCGACGCACAGGAAACGGCGATTCCGACCGGCGTATTGATTTCATGGGCGACACCGGCGACCAGCGCGCCAAGGGAGGCGAGTTTTTCCGACTGGATCATCGCCTCCTGCGCCTCGCGCAGCCTGTCCAGCGCCGCCTCCGCTTCGCTGCGCCGCCGGTCCAACTCATGATTCGCGTCGCTCAACTGGGCCTGAAGCCGGTCGCTGACCCGCACGAGGCGTCGCTGTTCCCGCGTGCTCAGTTCGAAGGCGGCAACAAGCTCGCGGAATTCCGGAAGGCAGTCCGGTGCCAGTTCGGCCAGCCTCTCCTCCATCGCATGGGCCTTGGCGAGGGCTTCCTCCTCGGCGGCGAAGAGATTGAAGCTCATGAATCGCCACCGGCGGGGATCTCCCGCATCTGAAAGGCGACGTGACGCAGATCCTCCGAGAAATCCTCGCCCAGTTCGCGCATCGAGTCGTCGTTCCTTTCGAAACACCAGCTCAGCGTCACCGGGCGACCCGTCCTGGCCACCGTCTCGAGCATCTGGAAGATGTTCATCAGCGCCTTGGCGCTGGAGCTATTGAAATAGAGGAGCTCCATGTCGAAACGAATCGCACCGCCATCCGGACGCTCCAGGAAGCCCCGCAGCGCCTCGAACACCGGACCGAAGAATGCGGCGACGTCGTCGGGATAGGACTCACCGGTCATGCGCAGATGGCCGGAGGCGAAATCGAAGGAAACGCCGGGCGTGCGTCCCGTGGCGGGGATGGACAAGCCGTCCATGACCGCTCGCTCGATTGGGCGGCTCATACCCGGACCTTCAGACAGAAGAAGCTGCGATCGGCGTCCATCGGGTCGAAATCATAGTCGATGGGGTCGCTGGCCCGACGGGCGATCTCGATCAGTCCCAGCGTGGCGCCGCGACTGCCATCGTCCGGCTCCTCCCGGAGCTGCTCACGGTAATAGCTCTTGATGCCGGCACGATCCAAGCTCTTGAGATGGTCCAGCCGTTCCTTCAGCCGGGGGACTTCGCTGTTCCGCACGGTGTTGCCGCAGACGATGAAGACCTTTCCGCCCTCCATACCGATGGTGACCATGCCGGCGCTCAGTTCCACCGCGCGCCCCACGCTGCCGGACATCTTTTCCGCCGAATAGCGGATGATGTTCTGCATCTGCTCGATGAAGACAGAGAAGACGCGACGGATGGTGGGTCCGTCCGCCTCCTCCAAAGCCATTTTCTCACGCAATGCCTCTCCAAGGGAATAAAGTATCCCTTCCGACAAGTACCCACTAAACGAGAACAGAATCCCCCTATCGTCGAGATCACGCTTTATCGACGCATATTGCTGGGCGAGCATGATTGCAGCCTGGGTTTCCATCAGCGCAGGAATTCCACCGACTATGTCACTCCCCGCTGCAAAGGGCCATAGTCTTTCAGATTGACGTGACATCACGCCGCCTCACACCGGGAACAGGATTCGGAAGGTCGATCCTGTTCCCGGTTCGCTATCGACCGCGACCGCGCCACCATGCAGGTGGACGATCTGCTGGACGGTATGCAGACCTATTCCCGTGCCGGGCACGCCGGACGCACCCGCGCCCCGGAAAAAGCGGTCGAACAGGCGTGGAAGTTCGCCTTCCGGAATACCGCGGCCCCGGTCCGTCACCTCGATCACCGCCATGGCGCCGTCGGTCTCGCCATGAAGATGGATCGGCCCCCCCGGTCCCGAATATTTCACGGCATTGTTGACGAGGTTGCTGAGAACCAGCGCGATCAGGTTCGCGTCGATTTCCGCCCGTCGCGGCAGCCCGTCCAGGGTCATCCGGAACTCGCGATCCGGATAGGCGACGCGGAAGGGCTGGACGACATTGCGGATCAGGTCGGGCAGATCGACCTCGGCAAGCTCCAGGACGAGCGCGTTCCGCTGCAGACGCTCGTCGGTCATATGCGCGTCGATCAGGCCTGTCAGGCGCTGCACGCTGCCGCGGATCACCGCCAGCCGCTCCAGCATCTCCGGCTCCACCTGCCCGGCCCGCATCGCCAGCAATTGGGCGGCGCTGTCGATGATGGCGAGCGGCGTACGGAATTCATGACTGACCATGCCCAGGAACTGCCGTTGCTGGTCACGCGCCTGCAATTCACGCTCCAACGCCCTTTCGACCCGCTCCTTCGCCAGGATCAGCGCCTTCTGATTGGCGGCGAGCTCGTCGGTGCGCTCCTCCACCCGCCGCTCCAGGGAGCGGTTCAGCGCCATCAGTTCCTCATACAGGCAGACATTGTCGAAACCGATGGCCACGCGGTTACAGAACAGCTCCAGCAACCGGTGTTCATCCGCCAGATAGGGCTCCGTCCGCTCCAGCCGGAAAACCGTCACGCCATGCTCGCGCGTACGGAAAACGAGGACGCATCGGTCATCATGGTAATGATTGCGCTGGCTCTGCAAGGCGTCCACCACCTCCGCCGCCGCACCGGCCGGCAGAACATCGCCGACCGGCAGGCCGATGCCGCGGGCGTAGGGACCCAGCCCGGCCACGACGGCGATCGTCCCGCAGCCGTCGCCGCGCTCGATCGCCCGGCAGGCCAGCACCGCCGGGGCGCTGCCATGGTCGACGACACGGGCGACCTGCTCCGCCAGACGTTCGACGAAGCTCCGCATCGGCAGCATCTCGAACAAGGGGGCGGAGGCGCTGAGGATCCGCTCCAATCCCTGCCTGTTGCGCTCGATCGTCACGATGTCGCGCCACGCGCGCAGAGCGCTGACCAGGGTGGTGAACAGGCGCTGCGCGGTCAGCTCGCTCTTGGCCTTGTAGTCGTTGATGTCGTAGCCGACGATGACGTCACGCTCCGGTGCCTGACCCGGCTGGCCGGTGCGCAGGATGATGCGCATCCGCCGGTTGCCCAGTTCCTCCCGGATGTGCCGGACCAGCTTCAGACCGGCATCCTCGGTCTCCATCACCACATCGAGGAGAGCGACGGGAAGAGTCGGCCGCCTGTCGAGAACCGCCTTCGCCTCTTCCGCCGACAGGGCGCTCACCACTTCGAACGGACGTCCGTCGAATTCGAAGTCGCGCAGCAACACCGCCGTCATGGCGTGGACCTGGGGATCGTCATCCACCACCAGAATGGGCCAAGGGGGAGCGTCCGGCCGCCGGGGGCTTGCCGTCTCCGTGGCACCATCCTCAGGGCCGAACAGCAGCTCATCATCCAGCTCCCTGTCCATGCCGACCATTCCCCACTCCCAAACCGATAGACACGACCAGCCCTGTCACCGGGCGATGGAACCACCGTACGATGCGGCTTCCAAGACAAAATCGGCCGATTGGCAGCATTGGTTTCAATTTGTCGCATATGAACGGAGAGTGTTTCTGAACATCGTGAATGATGAGGAAGATCTCATTACATCCCGACACGGCAGAACGGCGAAAATGCATGATGCGGACCGATAACGACCATGATGTCTCTGGCTGACGCCCCCTTTTTTGCCCTCCCCCTTTCAAGGCCGGCAGGCATCGAGCGGGCTTGGCAATATCCAGTTGAGAGCATGACACGTCGAGCCATGTCGGATAACCGGATTCACACCAACCATTCAGCGCATTGGTTGGGCGGTTTATCCCGACATAGCTGCCGGATGACGCGCGACAAACCTTCAGCTATCCTTCCGCCCACTCCCTTCGCGAATGGACCATTTTGCTCCGATGACCCCATCCGGCTTCGACCAGGATAAAGCTGCCGCTGGGAGCACCGTGATCGGGGGCCCTTCAGGCCGTGCCGGACGCAAGGCCGCTTCCCCGGCGATCATGGCCCTGCTGGCGGTCGCGCTGGTCGTGACCGTCGGCCTTCTGCTGTTCGCCGGCTGCCAGTACCGCAACCAGGTGATCGCCGAGGCGGAAAACCGCAGCGTCGCCATCGCGCGCGTCCTCGAGGAGCATGCGGCAAAGACGCTGGGCATCCACGCCACCACCCTGACACATCTGGAATGGATGGTGGATGACCTGGGGTGGGAACGGATCGACGCCTCTCCGCTGCTGTTCGAACGCCTGAAGACGATGGCGAGCCTGTCGCCGGAGGTGCAGTCCTATTGGATCACGGACGAGACCGGACGGGTCCGCGCCAGCAGCTTCGAATGGCCGATGCGGCCGATGACCGTGGGCGACCGCGAATATTTCCGCGCCCACCTCAATCCCGACGAAACATTCCACATCGGCCCGCGGCTGAGCGGCAAGATCGTCTCGGAGATTTTCTTCACCCTGAGCCGCCGGATGGAACTGCCCGACCGCCAGTTCCAGGGCGTGGTGCAGATCTCCCTGCTTCCCAGCTATTTCGCCGACTTCTACCGATCCGTCCTGCACGGCTCGCAGGATGTGATCCTGCTGATGCGCGAGGACGGGGAGGTGTTGGTCCGCACGCCCCAGAACACCCCCTCCGACATCCCCCGGATCGGACGTTTTCCGGAACTGATCACGGCGCCAGATAAGGACGGCGTCTTCCGCGCCGTCACTCCCCTGGATGGGGTGCAACGGGTGCTGGCCCGGCGCAAGGTGCCGGATCTCCCCGTCTATGTCATCTACGGCACCGACGCCGCTTCGATCGAGGCGGCTTGGCGCGACCGGGTGTTTCCCTATGCCCTGTTCGCGGTGCCGGCGCTGGGCCTGCTGGGCCTGCTTGGCGGTATCGCGCTGCGCCGCTCACATCAGGCGACCGACGCCCAGAGCGCGCTGGGGCGCGCGAACGAGGCGCTGGAAAGCCGCATCGCCGAGCGCACCCGCCATCTCGACCAGGCTCTGGCCGACAAGGAGATGCTTCTGCGCGACATCCACCATCGGGTGAAGAACAACCTGCAGGTCATCCTCAGCCTGCTGGAGTTGCAGGCTCAACGGGTACCGGAACTGGAAGCGCCATTCGGCGAGGCGCTGACCCGCATCAACACCATGGGACTGATCCACGAGCAGATATATCGCACCACCGGCGTTTCGGCGGTGGAACTGGACAATTTCGTCGCAGCGCTGGCCGAGCATCTCAACAGCTTCCACAGCCGCCCCGGCAGGACCATCGTCATCCGCCACCGGGTGGAGCCGCTCAGTCTCGACCTGAACCGGGTGGTGCCTTTCGCCCTGATCCTGAACGAAGTGGTGTCGAACGCCTACAAGCATGCGTTCACCGGGCGCGATTCCGGCTCCATCGAGATCATGGTGACGGCGAGGGACGGATCGTTGCGCCTGACCATCGAAGATGACGGCATCGGCTCCACCGAGCCCAAGGAACAGGCCACGCCGCGGCGGCGGTCCATGGGAATGGACCTGATCCGGGCCTTCACCCGGCAAATCCACGGTGAATACAGCTTCACCCGTGGGCGCGGCACGCGGTTCGACCTTGTCTTCCCGCAGGATGGCGATGCCGCCTAGCGGGCGATCGCTTCAGACGGAACCGTCGGAAGCGTGAATCGCACGGAAAATCAGGAAACTGGAATCCGTCCGATGCTTCAATAAGCATCGGACGGATTCTAGCGTTTGCCGCGCTTGTTCGGAGCGGGTTTGACCGCAACCGATCCGATGGAGATCGCCTTGGCGGAGTCGGTCATGGACGGTTTGGCCGTGATTGGAACAGCTGCCGCATCGCTCAGGGAAGCATCGGTCTTCGGCAGTTTTTCGGCGATACCATAGGCCAGTTCGCGTCGCCGCAACTCCGCCAGGATCTCGTCGGGAGCGATGTCGAGATCGGCGAGAAGCACAACCAGATTGTACAGAAGATCAGCCGATTCCATCACCAGGGCACCGCGGTCGCCGCGCATCGCCTCGATCGCGACCTCTATCGCCTCCTCCCCGACCTTTCGCGCCATTCGGCCACGGCCCTGCGCCAGCAGCTTCGCCGTGCGGGAGGCTTCCGGAAAGGCGGAGGGTTCGCGCCGCAGGGCTTGCACGGCGTCATACAGACTGCGGAGCGGATCGGGACCGATATATTGAACCATAAGCGTGAGATCGTCTTTCCGGCTGCGCTTTCAAGATGTTGATCGAACGTTCAAATATCTTGGCGACGCCACTGGCGCAATCGGAACCGAATGGGCCGTAGGGAAAGGCGTGCAAGATTAGTTTGTGACGCTGATTTATCGTATAGTTGATGATACGCAGGGGGAAATCTCTGTGCAGCTGTAATTTTTACAGCATCCAGCAATGCAAAGGCAACGCATTTGGCATTGGGTATACCAGTATATAGTCTCCTCAACAGCCCGATGGAGACGACGATGACCACCACCACTTTCCAGCCCGGCACCGACAACCACGCTTCGACCGATGCTCTGCATGCTGTCGCCGAATTCCCGGTCGCCTGGTTCGAAGCCACCCCGGCCTATCTGGTTCTGCGCCCGGTCGGCGCCTTCCTCGGCAACTGGGTCGCCGCCACGCCGGCCGGCATGCTGCTCGGCATGCTGAAGCGCTGACACCGTTCCACGTACTCACGACCCCATTCGACGGAGACGATCATGAGCATCCTCAGCCTTCATCACGGCGTCCATGGCGACAGCCAAGCCCTGCATCCGGTTCGCGATTTCGCCGCGGACTGGCTGCACGCCACCCCCGCCGCCATCCTGCTGCGCCCGGTCGGCGCCTTTCTGACGGACTGGGCCAAGGCCACCCCGATGGCGATCCTGTTCCGCTCCCTGCACCGCTGATCCAACGGCCCTTTTCCGGGCGTACGAACAAGAATAGCGTTTCAAAAGGCGACCGCGGCACGGCCCTACCGATCGGGCGGCCGCGGCCTTTTCATTTTTAAGGTCTGTTTTCCGTCGGTGCGCTCAAGCGCCGCCGCGGACATCCTCGACCATCATCTCCAACCGTGACAGGTCGCGCACCACCAGCGCATCCGGTCGGCGTTCCAGCAATCCATCGCGGGTCAGATCGCTCAACACCCTGGCCACGGTCTCGCGGGTGGTGCTGACGCGGGCGGCGATGTCGGAATGGACCGGGATCGGCGTTATGAGCGCGCAAGCGCCCTGCCGCGATCCACGCTTGGCAAGGCGCAGCAGTTCGGCATGGACACGGTTGTTGGCGCCCAGCGTCGACAATTCAATGATACGGTCGGTGGCGCCGCGCAGCTTGTCGCACAGACGCAGCATCATCGCCATCGCCAGATCCGGATGGGTCGCCACCAGATGCTGGAAGGGCCTCGCCGGCAGGAAGGCGATCAATGCCCCCTCCCCAAGGGCCACGACAGAGGCCGAGCGGGGGCGGCCATCCAGCGCCGACATCTCCCCCACCAACTCACCCGCCTCGACATCGCTGAAGCTGATTTCGCGCCCACCGGCCGAATGGCTGAGCACCCGCACCCGCCCTTCCACCACGAAGGCGGCGTCACGGGTGTCGGCCCAATGGTCGATCAGTTGTTCGTCGGGAGCAAATCGGCGCCAACGGCACTGACGCGCCACCGCCGCCCGCTGGTCGGGGCTCAACGGGCGCAGCAGCGCGATCCGGTCCAATCCGGCGGGCGGGATGCCGGGCGGGCTTTCGGGAATGGTCATGTCGGCCTTGCCCACAGGGCTGTTCCGGCTCCGCTCCGGACTGTTCGTTGCGTCAAAAGGATAGCGCGACCTGCGCAAAGGTGGAAGGCGCTGTAACCAATGGCCGGTGTCAACCCTCCGTTAACGCCGAACGCGCAGAAGGAAACCACGTCTCGCCGACACATCCGTCATCGGCACCCCACCCAATCGTTGCCGGAGCGCCTGCCATGCCCCGCCTGTTCCCCGTGCCCAAAGCCAACCGCATCGATCGGCAACGACTGCTATCGGTCGCCCTGATCCCTTTCGCCGCGGCCATCGCCATGGCGAGCACGGTCGCCGCCACCGGGATCACCGCCAGCCCGTTGGGCGAAGCGCGCAGCACGCTGGGCTTCCTGCTGGATTTCGTCGAGTTCTGCTATCTCGCCGTCGCCATGGCCCATCTCTCGGGCGCCATCGCCGACCACAGCTGCGGCAGCTTGGCCGCCGGCCTGTCGATCGATGAGTATGACGCGCCGGAACCGATGTCACGGGACGAGTTCTGGCGCGCCTTCCCCAACCATGTCGACGGCGCCGCCATCGCCGGGGCCGTTACCCTGCTATGCGTGATCGGGGGAGCGCTGATCGGCTGAGATCGGCCGGCAAAAACCCAGCTTCGCGAATGCGATGGTTGAGAGCCGGCTGCACTTGCCCCACTATGTCACAGATGGATGATCGGCGGATGGGCAAGGCGTGAGCGGAGATCAGAAGACCGAACCGACGGCCCCGGGAAAGACCCCGGCGGCGGAACAGGCGCGGCACCGCCGCGAGGGAATCGGGTTCATCGGCCGCCTGCGCGCCTATTTCCTCGCCGGCATCCTGGTGACGGCCCCCATCGCCATCACCGTCTATATCGCCTGGTGGTTCGTTTCCCTGATCGACGGCCATATCCGTCCGCTGATCCCCGCCGCCTACAATCCGGAAAACTACCTGCCCTTCTCGATCCCCGGCATCGGCGTGCTGGTGGTCATCATCGTCGTCACCCTGATCGGCGCCTTCGCCGCCGGCTATGTCGGCCGGCTGGTTCTGGGCGTCGGCGAGGGGGTGGTCGGGCGCATGCCGGTGGTCCGCTCCGTCTATGGCGGGGTGAAGCAGATCTTCGAAACCGTTCTGGCGAAGAAGTCCAACGCGTTCCGCGAGGTGGTGGTCATCCAGTACCCGCGCCCCGGCGTCTGGTCGCTCGGCTTCATCACCGGCAACGCCCATCCGGAGGTGCAGACCCGGTTGGCCGGACAGGCCGACGACATGGTGAATGTCTTCATCCCTTGCGCGCCCCCCACCGCCGGCTATCTGGCGATGGTGCCGCGACAGGAGGTGACCGTTTTGAACATGAGCGTCGAGGACGGGCTGAAACTGGTGATGTCCGGCGGCATCGTCGTCCCGCCGGAGCGGCGCCCCGGCCCGGCGGAGGCTCCGGCCGACAGTGATGTCACCGGTCCCGATGGCGACCTGAACGGCGGACATCCGGATGGCGGGAACGGTCAGCCAGACCGCAAGGTCTTGGCCGCGGCGTCCCGCTCGAAGAGATAGAGCAGCGTCCGCAGCGCCTGCCCGCGCGGGCTGGCGAGATCGGGGTCGCGCTCCACCACCAGACGGGCATCGTCCCGCGCCACCGCCAGCAGGTCGCCATGCACCGCGAGGTCGGCCATCCGGAATCCGGGTAGACCGGACTGGCGGGTGCCGAGCACTTCGCCGGCGCCGCGCAGGCGCAAATCCTCTTCGGCGATGATGAAGCCGTCCTCGGTGTCGCGCAGGGTCTTCAGCCGCGCCCGCGCCGTCTCCGTCAGATTCGCATCGAACATCAGCAGGCAGCTCGACGGCTTCTCGCCACGCCCCACCCGGCCGCGCAGCTGATGGAGCTGGGCGAGACCGAAGCGCTCGGCATGCTCGATCACCATCACCGTCGCTTCCGGCACATTCACCCCGACCTCGATCACCGTGGTGGCGACCAGCACGTCCAGGCCGCCCTCGGCGAAGGCGGCCATCACCGCGTCCTTGTCGGATCCGCGCATCTTGCCATGAACCAGCCCGACCCGGTCGCCGAAGGTGGCGCGGAGAAAGGCGTGGCGCTCGGTCGCGGCGGCGAGGTCGCTCTGCTCCGATTCGTCGACCAGCGGACAGACCCAATAAACCCGCGCGCCCTCCGCCACCTTGCGCTGGATGCCGTTCACCACCTCCTCCAGCCGGTCGAGCGCGATGGTGACGGTCTGTACCGGCTTGCGCCCGGCCGGCTTCTCGGTCAGGCGGGAAACATCCATGTCACCATAGGCGGTCAGGGTGAGGGTTCGCGGGATCGGGGTGGCGGTCATCACCAGCACGTCCACCGCCCGTCCCTTGGCCGACAGTTGCAGGCGCTGATGCACGCCGAAGCGATGCTGTTCGTCGATCACCGCCAGAGCCAGATCCTTGAAGGCGACATCCTCCTGGAACAGGGCATGGGTGCCGACCAGCAGCGGCAGGTCGCCCGAGGCCAGCCGGTCGAGCACGGCCTGCCGCGCCTTGCCCTTGTCACGGCCGGTCAGCAACCCGATCTCCACCCCCGCGGCCCGGCACAGGGGCGCCAGACTTTCGGCATGCTGCCGGGCGAGGATTTCGGTCGGGGCCATCAAGGCGGCCTGGGCGCCAGCCTCCACCGCGTTCAGCATCGCCATCAGCGCGACAACCGTCTTGCCGCTGCCGACATCGCCCTGGAGAAGCCGCAGCATCCGCCGTTCGGCGGCCATGTCGACATAGATGTCCTCCAGCGCCGCCGCCTGCGATCCGGTCAGGGAGAAGGGCAGCGCCGCCAGCGCCGCCCGGCGCAGGGTGCCGTCGCCCTGGGTCACCCGACCGGCCAGCCGGCGCTGGCTCGCCCGCACCAGCATCAGGGCCAGCTGGTTCGCCAGCAACTCGTCATAGGCGAGGCGGCAGCGGATGGGAGCGGTGGCGGCGAGATCGCCCTCGTCCTCCGGTGCATGGGCGCGCTTCAGCGCATCGGCCCAGCCCGGCCATTGCCGGCGGGCGAGCCATGCCGGATCCTGCCATTCGGCGAGTGCGGGAACATCGGCGAGCGCGGCACGCACCGCCTTGCGCAGCGTCTTGGCCGGCAGACCGGCGGTCATGGGATAGACCGGCTCCACCAGCTCCAGATCCTCCTTCGCATCGACCGCGACAACGGCGTCGGGATGGGTGATCTGGGCAGTGTCGTTGAACCACTCCACCTTGCCGGAGACCACCATGGTGGTGCCGGCCGGGATCTGCTTCGACAACCAGTCGCCGCGGACGTGGAAATAGACCAGCTCCAGCACGCCGGTCTCATCGGTGCAGCGGATCTTGTAGGGATGGCGCGGGTTCAGCGGCGGCGCATGCGAATCGATGCGCACGGTCAGGGTCGCGATGCGCCCGTGCGGCGCGTCGGCGATCTTCGGCGAGAACCGGCGGTCAACCACCCCGCAGGGCAGATGCCACAGCAGATCGACGACATGGGGACCGGCCAGCTTCTCCACCAGCTTGCCCAGCCGGGGGCCGAGGCCGGGAAGTGCCGTGACCGGTTTGAACAGCGGAAACAGGATGGCGGGACGCACGGGCGGGCGCTACCGGGAAAGCCTTGGACGGGCTTCAGAAAGCCGCCTGGGCGTGCCCGCGTCAAGGCCACTGAAGGGAGATAGGGGAAAAGAAGGAACGGCGGAGCGCACCCGAGGCCAGGGGCCAATGGTGGGGGGCAACGTCGGCCGGGAAATGGCTTGGACGCGCTCCGCCGATAGGTACCGTCCGGAGGCAAACGGGAGAACCGGACGATCAGGTCCGATGGCAGGGAACCATCGGGAAGAGACACCAGATAGGAAGACGCTCTTTTGTGACCGGCCGGTGTTTCAGGGGGGCTGGCCCGACCGCGTCACAGATAGAACAATAGCCCGGCGGCCCTGTCCCCAACCTGACCCGACCATGAAATCCGCTTCATGAACCGCCGGGGCAGGCAGAGGCCGATCAGGCCGGCGCATCGGCTTCCCGCCGCTGGGCGGCGGCGGCGAGACGATAAAGCTCGTCACCCTCCAGGATGATGACGATGCGGCCGTCGTTCAGCAGCGAAACACCGCCCACCCCCGGCACCTCGGCAAGGCCGGGATGGCTTTCGCGGACGAACAGGTCGCCGCGGCGCAGAAGCCTGTCGATCGCCACCCCGATGCGGCGGCTGCCCTGGCGCAGGACGACGACGAGACCCTGGCCGGGGCCCGAGGGCGGCCACTCCCCATCGGCGGGAAAGCCCAGCGCGTCGGCGAGGCGAACCACCGGCAGCACCCGGTTGCGGCGCATGACCGTCCAGCAGCCGGAAACCTTGTGGAAATCGTCGGCGGTGAAGCCACAAACCTCCTCGACGAAGCGGTCGGGAATCGCCAGAACCTGATCATCCACCTGCACCAGCAGAGTGCGCGTGATCGCCGCCGACAGCGGGAGATCGATGGCGAAGGCGGTGCCAGCCCCTTCGCGGGTGCGGATGGCGATGCTGCCGCCCAACCGGGTGACGGCGGTTCGGACCACATCCATGCCGACACCACGGCCCGAGGTTTCGGTGAGGGTTTCAGCGGTGGAGAAGCCGGGGGCGAAGATGAACTCGCGCACCGCCTCCGGCGGCAGATGCAGGCTTTCCTCCTCGCCGATCATGCCCAGGCGCACCGCCTTGGCGCGCACGGCCTCCGTCGGGATGCCGCGACCATCCTCGGCGATCTCCACCAACACGCGGCTGCTGCGCTGGATGGCGCGCAGGCAGAGCGTCGCCTGGGTTGGCTTGCCAGCCGCCTCACGGTCGGCCGGCGGCTCGATCCCGTGGTCGATGGCGTTGCGCACCATATGCATCAGCGGGTCGTAGAGCATCTCCACCATGCTCTTGTCGATGCGCACGTCGCCGCCCTCGGTGACGAAGCGCACCGACTTGCCCTGGACCCGAGCCAGTTCGCGCACCACACGGGGAAACTGGTTGAACAGGGTCTCGATGGGCACGACGCGCAGATCCAGTGCCGCCTCCCGCAAGCGGTCGACCGACCGGCTGAGCTGGGTGTCGAGGTCGAGCAGGTCGCGGCGGTGACGCTCGACCGCTTCGCGCAGGACACGGAGGTCGGGATCGCCGGTCCCCAGCCGCTCGGTCAGGGAGGACAGCGCGCTTTCCAACCGCAGGTCGTTGGCCGTAGCGTTCAGGTCGCCCGACAGCAGGACCATGCCGTCGATCCGTGCCATGAAGCGGTCGATCGCCTCGCCAGGCACGCGCAGCACGCCATTCGCAGGCGCCACCGAAGGGCGCGCGGTCACGGCGGGTGGCGAGGGAGGGGACGGTGGGGCGGGTGGCGGCGGGGCGGGCGCCACCACCGGGGCGCCGCTCGTCGCCACAGCCGGCAAGGCGGAGGGGGCCGGGGGGGGCGTCGGATCGGCGGATGGCTCCTCCCCGCTCTGCCCGGCGGCCACCATGGGCGGGACGCAGGCGCGGATATGGAGGAAGCCGCCGCCGGGGTCAATGTCGGCCAGCGCGTCGGCCAGGGATGCGAGCTCCTGCGGCGAGGCGATCAGCACGCGCAACCAAGTCTTGCCGTCGATGAAGTCCGGCCAGTTGGTGATGGCCCGCACCTTGCTGCCCATCCATTGGACAAAGCCCGACGCCACCTCCGGCGAGGTTTCCAAGAAGGCGGTGACCTCGTAAAGCCGCATCTCCGGGTCGGCGATGGCGGCGCGCAGGTCGGCCGTGCTGTCCGGCGACAGGAAGCGCAGCAGACCGGGATCGAGCCCGAGCGCCGACAGTTCGTCGGCCGTCAGCGGCCGGCGCGCCTCTCCGGCCTCCCGCTCGGCGGAGACGGCATCGACGAAGGCGCGCAGGCGCTCCTCCAATGCGACCGCGCCTTCGGCCTCCAGATCCTTGGCGGGCTCGCTTGCCGCCTGTTCCGCAAGGTCGGCGAGTGCCGCGCGGGCATCGGCCAGCAGGATGGGCCAATCGGCATGGTCGGCGGCCGGCGTGCGGCGCATCACGTCGGCCAGCACCCGCAGCAGGGCGGAGCCTCGCGGCAGCCGGACGATGTCCAGCGTCGCCGCCATCCGGTCGAGCAGCCCAGCCAGTTCGCCGGCCGCAGCCGCATCCGCCAGCGCCGCCGGATCAGCCAGCAGCGCATCGGCGCGGGCGCTGCCCTGGGCCAGGATCTGGGCGTTGTGATCGGCCAGCAGGGTGGCCAGGATCGCGGCACCGGCATCCTTTCCGGTCAGCCGGCCGATGCGGGCGCTGGCGGTGGCGACACCTTGGAGCTCGCGCAGAATCGCCTCGTCATCGCGGGCGGCCAGCGCCTCGCGAAAGCGACGCAGCGTGTCGGCGAAGGGCAGGAAGTTCAGCCGTTCGCAGGCCAACTGAAGCCGGTCGGCGGTGTCGTCGACGCTGTGGGCTCCCTCCTCGTCCAGACTGTCGAGGTCAAGCGCGCGAGTCAGCGTCGCCATGCCGTCATGCAGCAGTCCGACGAACAGGCCCAGCATCCGCTCATTTTCGTGCAGGCGCACCGGCGGGGGCGGCGGACTGCGGACAGGCTTGGCGGCAGGCCCCTCCCCGCCCAACGCGTCAAGCCGTTCCAGCAGGTCGGCCGGCGCCTGACCATCGCGGCGGTCGCGCATGCCGGACTCGGCGAGCCCGCGGAGCACATCCAACGCCTCCAGCAGCGGGGCCGCGACCTCCTCGGTCAAGACCAGCCCACCGGTGCGCACACGGCCGAGAATAGTCTCCGCCCGATGCGCCACCGCCTCCATCGCGAAGAGGTCCATGGCGCGGGCGGCTCCCTTCAGCGAATGGAAGGAGCGGAACAGGGCAGCGATCCGCTCCGCCTCCGGCCCTTCGCCGGGGGTGGCGGACAGCAGCTTCTCCAGCAGGTCGCAATGCTCGCCGGCCTCGACGCCGAACTGCCGCCACAAGGTCTCGATCAGTTCGCTGCTCATGGATCACCGCTCAGGGAGGGGAGGCCCGGCACCGGGGGATCAGGGCTTCGCGGGCGGCGGCAGGCCGGCGGCGCGGCGGATGGCGGCGACGATATCGTGCCCCTTCTTGTGGGCGAGATCGAGGCTCATGGTGCCGGACGGCTTGGCGATGATCTCCACCGCGCCCAGCGCGCGGGCCTCGTTCGCCTCGGGCGAGCCGACCTGGGCGACGGAGGAGATGATGATGACCTTGGCGCGCGACATGAGCGACAGATGCTCCATCACCTCCAGCCCCGACATCTCCGGCATCTCGATGTCGAGCAGGACGATGTCCGGCTTCAAGGTCTTGACCATCTCCAGAGCCACTTTGCCGTTCTCGGCCGCGCCGACCAGCGACAGCTCGTCGTCCGCGCGCACGATGTCGCCGATGATGGTCCGCATCAGCACCGAGTCATCGACCAACAGGATCGTCGGCTTCGCCATGGGTGAAAACTTCCTATGTTGGCACTGTTGGCCGGCCATCCGGGGCCGGCGTTCAGATCAGGCTAGAGTGAAGAGGGCGTTCAGCTTGCGGGCGATCGCCGCAACGGGCAATACCTCCGTGGCCACACCGGCACGGATCGCCGCCTTTGGCATACCGTCCACCGCGCAGGTCACCGGATCCTGGACCAGGACGGGGAGGCGCCGCTCCGCGAAGGCGGCGGCACCGGCGCTGCCATCGTCCCCCATGCCGGTCAATACGACGGCGACCGGCGACTCCGCCGACTCCGCGGCGCTGCGGAACAGCCGGTCGGCCGACGGATGGTAGATGGCGCCGGCCGGATCGGCGGCATGAAGGGTGAAGCGGCCGGAAGCGCCACGGCGCACCGTCCAGTCGGCGCCGCCGCGCAGAATGGTGACAGCGCCGGGGACCAGCACCGCGCCGTCACCGCCCTCCTCCACCGTCCGGCCAAGCGAACGGGTGAGCGAAGCGGCGAAACCGGCGGTGAAGCTGGCCGGCATATGCTGGGCCACCACCAGCGGACAGGGCAGCGGTGCCAGCGCGCCCAGCAACTCCACCAACGCAACCGGCCCGCCGGTGGAGACGCCGACGACGACAAGGTCGGGGCGATGGCCGCGGGCCGAGGACCGCAGCGGCGGGATCGGCTTTGGAACCGGCTCCGGCATCGGCTCGGGAGCCGGTTCGACCGCGGGCACCGAAGCGGCATCCGCCACCGACTCCCCGGTCAACGCCATGCGCCAACGCCCCCAATGGCGCACCTTCTCGGTCAGCTGGCGCTCGATCGACGCCATGTCGAAGGTGATGAATGAACTGTGCTTGCAGACGAAATCCACCGCTCCGGTCTCCAGTGCCCGGATGGTAGCGTCGGCCCCTTCGGAGGTCTCGTTGGAGACCATGATGCAGGGCGGCCCCTTTTCGGCGGCGATGGCCTGGACCGACTCGATGCCGTCCATGATCGGCATGTTCAGATCCATGGCGACGACATGGGGCTTCAGCTTGCGCGACAGCCTCAACGCCTCGGCACCATTGCGCGCCTCGCCGACGATCTCGATGTCGGATGCCGGCTCCAGCATCTTGCGGAGCGCGATCCGGACGAAGTTGCTGTCGTCCACCACCAGCAGACGGATACGCGGCCCGGTCATGCCTCGGCACCTCCCACGGGCAACCCTCTTGGTCCCGGCGCCGTGGCGACGGTCAGCCCTTCCGGCCGCAAGACCGGGATCAGCGCGTGGTCGAGACGGATGACGGCGGCGGTCAGCCGGTCGGAGAGCGGGTCGACATCCTCGGCGGCGATCTTGCGGATGCGCTGGATCTCGTCGGCGATCACCGCCACGGTGCCGCCGTCGATCTCCAGCAGGATGGCGACGCCGGACGTGGCGGTCGGGCTCCCGACCGGCCCCCGCGACAGCAGCCGGCGCAGATCGAGAACCGGCAGGATGCGTCCGTCGACATCGGTCAGCCCGTCGAAGCTTTCCGCCCCCGCCGGCAGGCGCAGCCGGTCCGAAATCTCGACCACCCGGCGGACCTTCTCGAACTCGAGCGCATAGATGCGCGCCTCCACCACCAGCGTCAGGAAACGACGGTAGAAACGGCGCGGCAGACGGCTTTCGGCCATGTCGTCGGCGGGATCGCCGCCCTCCGGCACGAAGCGGCCGATGTCGTCGAGTTGATCGCCCATCATGCGCGCCGCACTCCTCACGTCGAGCCAAGTCCCATCATAATCCACGATCCGGGCCGGTGCGCCGGCCTCGCCAGCCCGCAGGCGGTCCAACGGGACGCGCACCACGCCGCGCACCCCGTCCACCCGGACCCCCACCGGCCCGCAGCGCGTCCGCAGAACGACGACATAGCCGCCGGAACGGTCTTCCGCCCCCAGCGGGTCGGTCACCAGAACCGACCGCTTGTGCACCCGCGCCACGCCGCGGACCAGGGCCGGCGCGTGGGGCAGCGGGCGCAGATCGCCAAACGGAAAGACCAGAAGCAGGTCGGCCATCTCCAGCGCCTGCGGCCGCCCGGCGACATCGACCATCAGCAGGCGGATGCTGCCGTGCTCGCGCGCGGGTCCCAGGGGGTCCGCCGCACCACCGGTCAGCGCGTCGGTCTCCATCGCCCCCGCCAGCCCGGTCAGCGACCCGCCCCGCCCGAGCTCCATCAGATCGGGGTCGAGCAGACGCAAGGACCGGCTACCATGGCGCAGCCGGCCGGCCACCGGCGCGCCGCTGTCCTCCGGTTCCGCCCCGGACAGGGTCACCCGCTCCGCCGGCAGATTGCCACCGATCCGGCCGGCGCGCAGGGCGAGCAGGCCGGTCCCGGCCCGCAGCACGATCAGCAGGCCGCCTCGCCGCCCGCCTCCCCAGGCCAACCGCAGCGAGGGATAGCCGGTGACGTCCAGCACCGGCAGGATGCGCCCGGCGACCGTCGCCAGCCCCTCCACCTGAGGCGGCGAGAAGGGCAGCCGGGTGGTCCCGGTCGGTTCGGCGACCTCCTCCACCCGGTCGGCGGCCACGGCGAAGGGCGTACCGGCGATGTCGAAGGTGAGGAAGCCGCCCACCGTCATGCCACCCCTCCGCGCCGGTAGGCCAGCGCCCGGTCGCCGCGGTGGCGTTCGAACCCGTGGCTGTCGTCCAGCCGGTCGGTGGTGCCGAGCACCAGCCAGCCGCCAGGCGCCACCGCCGCGGTCAGCAGCGAAAGCGCGCGCTCCCGGCTGTCGTCGTCGAAATAGATCATGACGTTGCGGCAGGATACGAGGTCGAAGCCGCCAGCCGGCGCACCGGCCGGCAGGGAGGCGTCCATCAGATTGTGACGGGCGAAGCGAACGATTCGGCGGGCATCGGCGCGCACCCGCCGATGGAGCGGCGCCTCCCCCCCGAGCGGCACGAACCAACCGCCATACTCCGCCGGCATTTCGCGGAAAGGGCCCAACCCCTCGCCACCATAGCTGGCATTGGCGGCCTGCCGCACGGCAAGGCTGCTGAGGTCGGTGCCGAGAATCCCGACACTCCAGTCGGTTTCCAGCCCATGGCCGGTGCGGCGCGCCTCGCCGGCATCGGCCAGCGCCTCCAGCGTCACGATGGCGAGGCTGTACGCCTCCTCTCCGGTCGCGCAGCCGGCGCTCCAGAAACGCAGGGTCCGGATGCCCCGGCGTTCGGCGATCAGACGCGGCAGAAGATGGCGGCGGAGATGGGCGTGGTGGGGCAGGTCGCGGAAGAAATAGGTCTCGTGGATCGTCAGATTTTCGATCAGGCTCAACCAGTCCGGGCTGTCGGCCGCCGCCCCTTCGATCTGCGCCACCCATTCCTCCAGAACCGGCAGCGGCATCGCCGCCAGGATGCGCGCCAGCTTGCGCTCCAGCGGCCGGTCGTGGCGGATGCCGGCCTTGCGCCGGACATCGTCCAGAAGCCGCCGCACCAGACCATACAGCGGCCCGTCCGGCGGTGGCCCGTCCGGTGCGACGGCCGAAGGAGGCGTATCGGCGCCGGTCACGGCGCCCGGAAGCGTTCGGCCAGCCGCCGCGTGTCGTCGGCGAGCCGGGACAGATGGACCATGGTCGCCGTGATCTCCTCCGACGCGGCGGAATTCTTGGAGGCGACGGTGCGGATGTTGCCGACGTTCGATTCGATCTCGACGATATGATCCTGCTGGCTGGCCATGGCGGAGGCGACCGACTGGACCATGCGGTCGATCTGGGCGACCCGCTCGGCGATGCCGTCCATCATCTGCACCACCTCCGCCGTCGCCGCCATCCCCTCTTCGGCCAGGGCCGCCGCGGTCTCGACGATCTCGGCGATCTGGCGGGCGCTTTCGACGGAACTGTCGGCCAGTTTGCCGACCTCCTCGGCCACCACCTCGAATCCCTTGCCCTGTTCGCCGGCGCGGGCGGCCTCGATGGAGGCGTTGACCGACAGGATGTTGGTCTTGACGGCGATCTGGGTGATCGCCTCGGTGATGCGGCCGATGCGCCGGCTGTTGTCGCCGATGGTCTGGGAGACGCGCACCAGCCGCGCCATCTCCGCCTTGCCCCGGTCGGCGAAACCGGCGGTCACCCTCACCATGTCGGAGGCGGCGCGGGTGCTGTCGGTGACATCGGCGATGGCGCGGACGGAACGGCCGACCGCACCGACCACCCGGTCCAGATCCTCCGTCTGGATGGCGGCGCCGTCGGCGACCTGGGAAACCGCGGTGCTGGCCTGCCCGGCGGCGATGGCGACCTGGGCCGCCTGCTGGCCGATGTGCCGGAAGGAGGAACGCGCATCCTCCACCAGCGCCGCCATCTCGGCGAAGCGGCCGGGAAGCGGAGCGGTGGCCGGCATGTCGCCCTCCCCCTCCTGGATCAGACGGCGCAGGGCGGCATGCAGCGCGTCCTGGGTCTGCGCGATGCGGACATGGGCCGAGGCGACCATCCCGACCTCGTCCCCCCGGGCCGGCAACGGCGAGACTTCAACCGGCCGCCCTTCGGCAAGCCCGCTGGCGTCCGACGCCAGCCGAGCCATCGCGTCGGACAGGTCGAGAGCCAGGACGAGCGCGACCAGCAACGCCAGCGCCAGCGCCAGGCCGGTGGCCAGCCACACGGACCGCGGCGCGATATCCGGAACCGCATGTGGCAGCAGAAGGGGAACCAGGGCCGCGGCGGCCGGCAACAGGGCGGCGATGCCGAAACGGGGAAGAACCCGCAAGCTGACCGGAAGCGACATCGCGCGACAGGCTCCTTACCGAACAACCGACGGAATCCCGCGACAGGACGCGGGCGCCGAACATCACCCTTATGACTTGCCGGATGCACCCCGACCGACGCAAGGTGAATCCGGCGGAAGGTATCGGAAGCGGCAACACCGCGGGCCTCCTCCCTCCGCCCGCCCGCTCAACCCGGCGCCGCCCCCAGGCGGCCTTGATTGGACCTCCATCGGCATGTCGATCACCACCCGCATCGCCCTGGGCTTCGCCGCCGTCCTGCTGCTGACGCTCGCCGTCGCCGTGATCGGTTGGAGCGGGCTGAACACCTACGCGTCACAGGTGGAGGTCGCCGCCCGGACCGCCCGGCTCGACACGCTGCTGTTCAGCGCGCGGCAGGAGGAGGCGCATTATCTGCTGGATGTCGATCCTTCCGCCAGCCGGAGGGTACGGCAGCTGACCGACCAGCTGCGGATGGAAGCGGAGGCGCTACTGGCTTTGCCCGACCACAGCGTTCCCCCCGATGCGCTGAGGGAGGCGCTGGCCAAGCTGGCCGCCTACCGCAAATCCTTCGACGAGGTGGTCGGGCTGGAGGTCGATCGTTTCGCCAGCCTGTCCAAGCTGCGCAAGCAGACCGGCGCCCTGCTGGTGATCGCCCAGACCCTGACGCGCGACCAGTCGGCACGCTATGCCGACGCGCTGGCGCGGCTGAAGGCGGACTCGGGCGACCGCGCGGCGCTGACCGCGCTGGAATCATCGACCCTGCTGATGTCCATCGCCGGACGGCTGATCCAGGACACCCGCGGCGCCCTGCTGGATGTTCAGCAATTCCTGATCGACCACGGCGAATCGGGCCGCAATTCCCTGAGCGCCAGCATCGACCGGCTGCTGGGGGCCGTCGGCGACGTCCGCAAGGCCGTCACCGACGACGCGGCCCTGCGCGAATCGGAAACGCTGACCGCCTCGATCATGGGGGTGGAGACGGAGTTCCTGCTGGTGGCCGACATCGTCGCCCGGCGCAACGCCGCCCGCGACGCCATGCGCGACGCCGCCAAGATCGTCAACGATCAGGTGACACAGCTGGTGGCGGCCCAGACGGCGGAGCGCGAGGCCGGACGCTCGCGCGCCATGATGCTGCTGTGGACGGGTGCCCTGGGCGCGCTGGCCGCCGGCGTCCTGCTGTCCATCCTGATCGCCCGCAGCCTGACCGGCCCGATCGCCGCCACCACCGCGGCGGTGCAGCGCGTGTCGGAAGGCGACCTGACCGTCGCGGTTCCCGGCACCGGGAGACAGGACGAGTTGGGGTCCATCGGCCGCGCCGTGGCCACCGTCATCCAGGTGCTGCACGGTCTGCACGGCGAGATGCACCGGCTGTCGGGCAAGGCTGTGCAAAATGACGCGGCGACAAACGAACCGCCAGCCTTCCACGGCGCCTATGGCGAGATGGTGGCGCTGTTGCAGGAAACCGGCGGCGCCTTCCGCGCCATCGGCGAACAGGCCACCCAGGTCGCCATCGCCGCCGGACAGGCGAGCACCGCCATCGCCCACGTCTCGGATGGCGCCTCGGAACAGACCGACGATCTCGATCAGGTGGCGACCGCGGTCGGCCAATCGGCCCGCGCCATCGCCCATGTGACGGACAGCACCCGCGACGCCTCCGACATGGTGAAGGACGCCGCCGATTTCGCCAACGGCGGCCGCGAGGATATGGCCCGCCTTCTGCGGGTCTCGCAGACCATCGCCGAGAACAGCCGGCGCATCGGCCGCATCACCGAGGCGATCACCCAGATCGCCGTCAAGACCAACATCCTGTCGGTCAACGCCTCCATCGAGGCCGCCCGCGCCGGCGAACAGGGCAAGGGATTCGAGGTGGTGGCCGAGGAGGTCGGCAAACTGGCCGACAACGCCGTCGAAAGCGCCCGCCAGATCGCCGAGATCATCGAGGCCGCGGCAGCCCTGGCCGAAGAGGGCAAGGCGGTCACCGAGCAGGCGCGGCGCCGGATGGATGGGCTGGCGGGCCGGGTGGACCGCATCGACAGCGCCTTCCAGTCGGTCGCCGTCGCCATGGAGGAACAACAGGCGTCGGTCCGTGAAATCGAGCGGTCGGTGGAAAGCGTGCGCACCGTCGCCTCCAAGAACGCCGCCGCGTCGGAGGAGATCGCGGCCACCATGGTTCATCTCTCCCGCCTGGCCGACGAGACGCGGCGGCAGGTATCACGCTTCCAGGCGGATTGACGCCGTTTTCATCAGTGGCGTCTCAGTGACGGCATGATGTGACGCACAGCTCACTCCAAAATCCGGTGCGGCGGCCCGACCACGCCAAAATCCGAAGTGGTAATTCTTATTTCCTGCGACGGTTATTCGGCATTTAAGCCTCTTTTAACTATACTATACGCCTAATCGATCAACGGGACCGCATGATCCCGGGAAGATGCTTTCATCAGCCCCCATGACACCAAGGGAGTTCCCGATGCCCGCACAGAAGGTGGCCGAAGAAGTCCGCTCGGCCAGCCGCATCCATGCGCGTCTGTTGGACGCCTTCATCGACCTCACCGAACGGGAATTGGCCAACCTCCCTCCCGGCTTCGCCGAGGAAAGCCTGATGGAGGCGCTGGATGCGCTGAGAGCCGCCCGCAAATCCTATGGCACGGCGGCCGGGGTCATGATGGTTTCCAACCTGCCGATTCCGCAGGCATCGAACGCCGCCTGACCCCAAGGAAGCCACGCACCCGTCAGACGACCATCGTCTTGCGGGCCCTTGGCTTGCGTGGCTTCGGCGCATCGGCGGCCGATTCGGCAGGCGGTTCGGCGGAGGTGGCTTTCGTTGCCGGAACTTTCGCAGCCCCTCGAACGGCAGCGGTTCGCGGCTTGGCGTTGGTGGTTTTGCGCGGGGCCTTCACCACCGCCACAACCGGCGAAATTTCCGGACTTGCGACGGTTTCGGCCTTGATGGCTCGTTCAGCCAGCAACCAATGGTCGCCATCCCGACCATGAGGACAACCCTCCTCCAACCAGATCGAATAGGCGCGGTCACGGATCCGCTGTTCGACATCCACGCTCATCACATCTCCCCGGAGACTGGTGGTCAGGATTGCTGCACCGCAAGACTGCCCAATTCACCGAAGGCGCGCAACCGGGTTAATCGCTTTCCGAGTTTTCCAACCATCCGCCGTTACTCCGGCGCCGTTTCGCCATGGTCGGATTGCCGGCTTTGCTGCACCTCGCGCCATTTGGCGACATTACGATTGTGATCGGCCAACGACTTCGCGAAGACATGGCCGCCGGTGCCGTCGGCAACGAAATACACAAACTCATGATGTTCCGGTTTCAACACCGCCTGGATCGAAGCCTTGCCCGGATTGGCGATGGGTCCCGGCGGCAGGCCGGCGGCCACATAGGTGTTGTAGGGCGACTCGAGTTTCCAGTCGTTGCGGGTCAGCGCCCGCCCCAATTCGCCGCCGCCGTCGGTCAGCGCGTAGATCACCGTCGGATCGGACTGCAACTTCATGCCCGCTTCCAGCCGATTGATGAAGACCCCCGCCACCTTGGGCCGCTCGGCGGCGATGCCCGTCTCCTTCTCGACAATCGACGCGAGGGTCAGGGCCTGTTGAGGTGTCTCGAAGGGCAGGTTCGGATCGCGATTTTTCCAGGCCTCCGCCAGGATCTGGGTCATCGCGGCTTGCATCCGCTCGATCAGGGTGTTCCGGCTGTCTCCATGAGAGAAATGATAGGTCTCCGGCAGGAGGGATCCTTCCTTCGGCGGCTTGGCGATTTCACCGGTGAGTCCGGATTCGCGTGCCAGCAGCGCCACAACCTGGGCAGAGGTCAATCCCTCCGGAACGGTGAAACGATGCACCACGGTTCGACCCTGGCGCATCTGTTCCAGGACACCGTCGATGCTGATTCCCGCAGGGAATTGGTACTCGCCAGCCTTCAGGTCCCGGAACGTGCCGGTTAGCTTGGCGGCAGCGGCGAAGACCAGAGGCGAAGCAATGACGCCAGAATCGCCCAAAGTGATGGCGATCGCTTCCAACCCGCTGCCGCGGGGGATGATGACCGTCTCCGGTTGCTCCAAAGGTCCGGGAGCCGAATAACGCTGGTATCCCCAGACACCAACCCCGCCGGCTACCGCTACGGCGAGGGCCAGGGTCCCCGCGAAAATTCGGAGCCCCCAGCCCATCGCTCACCTCTTGAGGACAAAAGACGGCAGTGCCGATGCGGAAAGTCGCTTATGCGAATTCCTTGAACACCAGCGACGCGTTGGTGCCGCCGAAGCCGAATGAGTTCGACAGCGCGGCACGGACACGGCGTTCCTGCGCCACCTTCGGCACCAGATTGACGCCGGCACAGCTTTCCGACGGGTTGTCGAGATTCAGCGTGGGCGGCACGATGCCGTGGTTGATCGCCTTGATCGAATAGATCGCCTCGACCGCACCGGCAGCCCCGAGAAGGTGGCCGATGGCCGACTTGGTTGAGGACATCGCCAGCGTGTTCATCGCCTCGCCGAACAGACGCTTCACCGCGCCCAGCTCGATCTCGTCACCCAAAGGCGTGGAGGTGCCGTGGGCGTTTACGTAATCAATGTCGGACGGGGTCAGGCCGGCGCGCTTCAGCGCGCCCTTCATGGCGCGGAAGCCGCCATTGCCATCTTCCGCCGGAGCGGAGATGTGGTAGGCGTCGCCCGACAGACCATAACCGACGACCTCGGCGTAAATGGTGGCGCCCCGCTTCTTCGCGTGCTCCAGTTCCTCAAGCACGACGACACCGGCGCCCTCGCCGATGACGAAGCCGTCGCGATCCTTGTCGTAGGGACGCGACGCTTTTTCAGGCGTGTCGTTGAAGCTGGTGGAGAGCGCACGCATGGCGGCGAAGCCGCCGACACCGAGACGGCTGACAGCCGCCTCCGTCCCGCCGGCGACCATGACGTCGGCATCGTCCCACATGATCAGGCGGGCGGCATCGCCAATGGCATGCGCGCCGGTGGAGCAGGCGGTGACGACCGCGTGGTTGGGGCCCTTGAAGCCGTGCTGGATCGAAATGTGACCGGAGGCCAGATTGATCAGGCAGGCGGGAATGAAGAACGGCGATAGGCGGCGCGGTCCCTTTTCCTGCATGGTCACGGCACCGTCGGCGATACCCGGAAGGCCGCCGATGCCCGAACCGACCATGACACCGGTCCGCTCGCGCTCCTCATCGCTCTGAGGAGCCCAACCTGAATCCTTGATTGCTTCCTGCGCCGCGGCGATGGCGAAGATGATGAAGTCATCCATCTTGCGCTGGTCCTTCGGCGTCACGAAGGCGTCGGCGTTGAACTCGCCGTCCCCCGTTCCGCGCGGGAGCTGCCCGGCGACCTTGGAGGCCAGGTCCGAGACATCGAACCCCGTGATGCCGCGGATTCCCGAGTTTCCGGAAATCAGCCGCTCCCAGTTCAGCGTGTGGCCGACGCCAAGCGGCGTGACCATACCGAGTCCGGTGACGACGACACGTCTCATGAGGCTGTTCCTTGACCTTTCCTCGAAAAAACTGTCGACGATCAAATCGTCGACGGCCAGGCCCCGCGCTGCTTGTGTCGCAATAGCGGATCGCCTGGCCCTCGGGGGCTCACTGCCCGCAGCCTGATCAGGCGGCGGCGTTGGCCTTGATGAAGTCGATGGCGTCCTTCACCGACAGGATCTTCTCCGCGGCGTCGTCCGGGATCTCGACACCGAACTCTTCCTCGAAGGCCATGACCAGCTCGACGGTGTCGAGGCTGTCGGCGCCCAGATCGTCGATGAAGGAGGCTTGCTCCACCACCTTCGTCTCCTCAACACCCAGGTGGTCCACAACGATCTTCTTCACGCGCTCGGCGATGTCGCTCATCTTTTAAGACCTTCCAATCCTTGAAACCGCTCGGGATAATCCGGTCGGAGCAACACGCGAAGAACGTGCCGTCCTGCCGCGAAAAGCCCCGTCCGATAACACATTTCAGCAGCCTTGACCAGCATCCGCAAGGGAACCCGGTTGGCGCCGTTCCACAGGTGACGATACCGTCCCGTCAGATCCTCATCAGATCATGGCCATGCCGCCGTTGATGTGCAGCGTCTGGCCGGTGACGTAGGCGGCCTCCTCGCTCGCGAGGTACACGACCCCGGCGGCGATCTCGTCCGACTGGCCCATGCGGCCAGCCGGGATGGCGGGGAGCAGCTTCTGCTTCTGCTCGTCGTTCAGCGCGTCGGTCATGGCCGTGGCGATGAAACCCGGCGCGACGCAATTGACGGTGATGTTGCGCGAGGCCAATTCGGCCGCCAGCGACTTCGACATGCCGATCAGGCCGGCCTTCGACGCGGCGTAGTTCGCCTGACCCGGGTTGCCGGTGACCCCGACGACCGACGTGATGTTGATGATGCGGCCCCAGCGGCGCTTCATCATGCCGCGCATCGCGGCCCGCGACAGACGGAAGGCCGCCGTCAGGTTGACGTCGATGACCGACTGCCAGTCCTCGTCCTTCAGCCGCATCGCGATCTGGTCGCGGGTCAGGCCGGCATTGTTGACGAGGATGTCGATCTTGCCCAGCGCCGCTTCGGCATCCTTGAACAGCTGTTCGGTCGCCGCGGCCTCGGCAAGGTTGCCGGGCACGACGACGGCGCGCTCGCCCAATTCGGCGGCCAGCGTCTCCAGAGGAGCGACACGGGTGCCGGACAGCGCGACGGTGGCGCCCTGGGCATGCAGCGCACGGGCGATCGACGCGCCGATGCCGCCGGACGCGCCGGTGACGAGGGCCGACTTGCCGGTCAGGTCAAACATGGATGGCCTCACGAGGCTGATGTGTCACGGGGTGAGGATCAGAGGGTCTTCAGGAACGACTCGACATCGGCGGGCGTGCCGACCGACACCGCCGCCAGATCCTTGTCGATACGCTTGGCCAACCCAGCCAGCACCTTGCCGGAGCCGACCTCGACCAGCCGCTCGACACCCTGCTCCTTCATGGAGAGCACGCATTCGCGCCAGCGGACCATGCCGGTCACCTGTTCGACCAGCAGACGGCGGATGGCGTTGGGATCGGACACCGCCGACGCGGTGACGTTCGCCACGACCGGAACCACCGGCGCGGAGATGGTCACGTTCCCCAGGGCCTCCGCCATCGCGTCGGCGGCCGGCTGCATCAGCGCGCAATGGAAGGGGGCGGATACCGGCAGGCGCACCGAGCGCTTCAGCCCACGTTCCGCCGCCAGCACGATCGCGCGGTCAATGGCGTCGGCGCCGCCGGAAATAACCACCTGTCCGACCGAATTGTCGTTGGCGATGCTGCACACCTCGCCCTGGGCGGCATCGGCGGCGATCGCCCGCGCCTGCTCCAGGTCGGCGCCCAGCAGGGCCGCCATGGCGCCCTTGCCGACCGGAACCGCCTTCTGCATCGCCTGACCGCGCAGCTTGAGAAGGCGCGCGGTATCGGCCAGCGAGAAGGCGCCGGCGGCGCAGAGCGCGGAATATTCGCCCAGCGAGTGACCGGCGACGAAGCTGGCATGCCTGGACAGGTCGACCCCGCCTTCGCTCGCCAAGACCCGCATCACCGCGACACTGACCGCCATCAGGGCGGGCTGGGCATTCTCCGTCAGGGTCAGGTCGGCCTCGGGTCCCTCGACCATCAGGCGCGACAGCCTCTGGTTCAGCGCGTCATCGACCTCCTCAAAGGTGTGACGAGCGACTTCGAACGCCTCGGCGAGTTCGCGGCCCATGCCGACGGCCTGGCTGCCTTGCCCCGGAAAGACGAACGCCCTGGTCATGCTTCGGTGAAACCCTGGATGATTGCGCCCCGCCCCTGCGGCGGCACCATGGATTGGGCGACAGTCATACCCTCACTTTTTAGCAAGTCAAGCGACGCGCGATGACCAAAGCGACAATGATGCGATAAAACGCCACGTATTGAGGCAGATCGCCCACGAAAAACCGCCATCGACAGGGGGTTGTTCGTGGGGAGATCAGGGACATGGCGCGCCGGGTCTTTCACCGTCTGCCGCAGCGCAAATCAAAGGCCCGCGGTCACGCCTTGCCCATCAGCGCGACTCCGGTCCAAGGCCTGATCCGCGCCAGCGCCTCCAACACCATCGGCCCCATCAGGCCCGAAAGCAGCGCCGCGCAGAAAATCACGCCATCCCTGGCATCCAGCCGGTGCAGGACCAAGCGGGCGCCGGCGGCGAACAGGGCGTGATGCAGGTAAATGGCGTAGGAGGAATCCCCCACGATGCGGAAAACCCGGCTCGACGGCATGGCGTGCAGAAGGGTCACCGCGCCGCCCATGCCACACAGGAGGGCGACACCGCTGTTCCAGCCGAAATGGGGCAGAAGGCCCCACAGCGACGCCTGATGAAGGGTGACGCCGATCGCAAGGGCGCCACCCGCCATGCCCAGCATGGCCTGACGTGGCGCCATGGCCCGGAACCGGGTCACGCCGACCCCCAGCAGGAAATGGGGCAGCAGGAAACAGGCCTCGTTCACCGACATCATGTTCGAGTCGCTGTGGGCCGTCAGACAGGTCGCCACCGCCGCCGCCATGGCCAACGCGAACCCGCCCGGCCTGTCCATGGCATGAAACGCGTCGAGCAGCGCCACCACGGCGAAAATCAGGAACAGCGCCTGCAAATACCAGAAGTGGGCATAGGAGAAGACATAGATCCGCCACATCGAGTCGGGAGCGAAGCTGCCGTTCGCACCGGGCACGTGGATCTGTAGAAGATAGAAGAGTGTCGACACCACCAGGAACGGGATCCCCAGGCGGCGCGACTTCTTGACGAAGAAGGTTCCCAGCCGGCCGTCCCCGACCGGGTTCAGCGCGTAGACGAGTCCCGAGATGAAGGTGAAGAGCGGCATCCGGATCAGCTCGAAGCTGTCGGTGGCATAGCGGTAGATCGACCCGTCCGCCACCTGCATTCCGGTTCCCGGAATGCCGACGACGTGATAGGCGACCAGCAGGATGCAGGCCAGCCCCCTCAATTCCACGACATGATAAGGCAATATGGTCTTGCGCATGGCATCTCCGGGCCGCGGACAGTCATCCGCTGGCGGAGAGCGGTCGGAGGTGAGCCCCGAAACTCCGCCTGGGCGGCAGCTCGAAGATGGCGTCCGCGCCGGTCGATTGCACTTCGGTCAAATGCGTCGAATCATATCCCGAGCGATATCCACGGCCGCACAGCGGCTACCCAGCCCATGCCGGGCTCCGCACGGCCGGGTTCATCCGGGTGGCGTCCGCCGGCGCGAACGGAGTTTTTTGAAGCGACACGGAGGCTGGCCGATTTTGGCTTGCCCCCGCCGCCGGTCTGTGCATACTGCGCCGCTTCATAACTCCTTGCCGGCGGCCCGCCGTCGGTTAGGCCCGGGCGGCTGATCCGATCCATGAGGGATGGGGCGCAGCGCCGGACCATGAACAGCCATGGGGAGTGCAATGGCACTTTACGAGTGCGTGCTGATCGCGCGCCAGGACATTTCGGCCGCCCAGGCCGAGCAGCTCTCTGAGCAGTTCGCCCAGATCGTCCGCGACAACGGCGGCACGATCGCCAAGAGCGAATACTGGGGTCTGAAGACCCTCACCTACAAGATCAAGAAGAACCGCAAGGGTCACTACACCCTCTTCAACATCGACGCGCCGGCCGCCGCCGTCGCCGAGATGGAGCGGAACATGAGCATCAGCGAAGATGTGCTGCGCTTCATGACCGTGCGTGTCGACGCCCTTGATGCCAACCCGTCGGCGATGATGCAGAGCCGCAACGAGCGTGGTGAGCGCGGCGAGCGTGGCGACCGCGGCCCGCGTCGCTTCGACGACCGTGGCCCGCGTCCGCCGCGCCGTCAGGAAAACGTTGCCGCCGCCGAAGGGGAGACCGCGTAAATGTCCGACAAGCAGACCACGGGCGCTCCCGCCCGCACCGGCGGTGCCCGCCGTCCGTTCTTCCGCCGCCGCAAGACCTGCCCGTTCTCGGGCGCGAACGCTCCGGCGATCGACTACAAGGACGTCAAGCTGCTGTCCCGCTTCATCTCCGAGCGCGGGAAGATCGTCCCGAGCCGCATCACCGCGGTCTCGACGAAGAAGCAGCGCGAACTGGCCCGCGCCATCAAGCGCGCCCGTTTCCTGGCCCTTCTCCCCTATGTGGTGAAGTAAGCCCGGCAACGGCCGATCTGTTTCGGTGAAGGTTCAATAAGGGGTTTCCATGGCCTTGGGTCCGGCCGTACCGCTGGTGATCGCCGTCGGCGGCGGGCTGGCAAGCGCGTTCTTCTACCTGTCGGTCACGTTCGGCGGGTTCGGCGCGCTGATCCTCGGCTATCTGGCCCCCCTGCCCCTGTTCCTGACGGGACTGTGGCTGGGGGCGCCGGCGGTGGCGCTGGCCGGTTTGGCCGGCGCCTTCGCGGTGATGCTGGGCACCTCCGGCAGCATGCTGGTGGCATTGTCCTATCTGGTGACCGGGGCCGCCCCGGTGATCCTGGTGGTCAGACAATCGCTGTTGGCACGGTCGCGGGGGGATGGAAGCCTGGAATGGTATCCACCCGGCCGGGTCCTGATGGGCCTGACCGGGATGGGTGTGGCGGCGCTGCTCGCCGCGGTGATCCTGACGCTCGGCGAGCCCGGTGGGCTTGAAGGGCTGATGCGGCAGACACTGGCACGCGTTGTCGAGCCGGTGTTCCGCGCGCAGGGCCAACCGGCCCCGGATCCCGAGGCGTTCTGGGTCGCCGCCATCCTGCCGGGTCTCGTTGCGGTCTCATGGCTTGTCATGACGATCGTCAACGCGGTGCTGGCGCAGGGGGCGCTGATGCGGTTCGGCCGCAACCGGCGCCCCGCCATGCGTCTGGCCGAGCTGGAGTTGCCCAACTGGTTGGCACCGCTGTTCGCGGTGTCGGTCGCGGCGGCTTCGGTCGTACCGGGAACCGCAGGGTTCCTGGCGGTCAATCTGGCGCTGATCCTGGCGGTGCCATTCGCCTTCGCCGGGCTTTCGGTGGTTCATGTATTCGCCAGCAGCAAATCGGCGCGCACGCTGATCCTCGTTGGCTTCTACATGATGCTGTTTCTCTTCGGGTGGCCGATCCTGCTTTTGGTCGGCCTGGGCATGATCGAGCAATGGATCGGGCTGCGCCGCCGGTTTTCCCCCGCGGCCCCCGGTCAGGAGGACGAGTGATGGAAGTTATTCTGCTGGAACGGGTTGAGAAGCTCGGCCAGATGGGCCAGGTCGTCAATGTGCGTCCCGGCTTCGCCCGCAACTATCTGCTGCCGCAGAAGAAGGCCATGCGCGCCACCAAGGCGAACCTGGCGGTCTTCGAGAAGCAGAAGGCCCACCTTGAGGCCGTGAACCTGGAGCGCCGCAAGGACGCGGAGCAGGTTGCGACCAAGATGGACAACGTGTCGGTCGTCGTGATCCGTCAGGCCGCCGAGACCGGCGTCCTGTACGGTTCGGTGACCACCCGCGACGTCTCCGACGCGCTGACCGCCGCCGGCTACAAGACCGACCGCAAGCAGGTCCAGATCGACACCCCGATCAAGACCCTGGGTCTGTTCAAGCTGCGCGTCGTGCTGCATCCGGAAGTCTCGATCACGGTGACGGTCAACGTCGCCCGTTCGGCCGAGGAGGCCGAACTGCAGGCCCAGCGTGGTGGCATGATCACCGCCGCCGATCTGCGTGACGATGACGAGGAAGAAGAGACCTACGTCGAAGAGGCCGCGACCGAGGAAGAGGAGGGCTGATCGCCCTTCCGCCGACGGAGTTCCGGGGGGGTCTCCCCAGTGATTTCGACGGCACCGCCCGCACCGCTCGTCCGGAAGCCGCCCACCCCACCCGGGGTTGGGCGGTTTTCCGTATCGCGGCCGTGGATATCCGAAGCCGCCGAGCGCCGACCAGACTGTATGCATACACCCACAATGCCCAATGGGGTAGGAATGCTGACCGATTGACAGATTGTGGGACATCTCCTTGCGCGCCATGCTGGGAATGGCACCGCGGAAGGAGTTCGGCATGCTGCTGGTTCGCCTGCTTGCCGCCGCCAAGGGCGACGGAACACTGATTCTCGTCACAGCCGATGGCAAGAGCCATCGGATCGGCTCCGGTCCACCGACTCTGACTCTTCGCCTCCATGACCGGGCCGTCGAACGGGACCTGCTGATCAACCCGCGCCTGCGTTTCGGCGAAGCCTATATGGACGGCCGCTTTTCGATCGATGGCGGCACCATTTACGACCTGCTGGCGATGCTGATGAGCGGTGCGGAGGTGCAGGGCGCCCTGGGACGCGCCCTGGACTCGCTGTCGCCCTTGCTGCGCCGGGTACAGCAATATAATCCGATGCGGCGTTCAAGGGAGAATGTCGAGCATCACTACAATCTTTCCCGCGAGTTCTATCGGCTCTTTCTCGATCGAGACATGCAATATTCCTGCGCCTACTTCGCCGAGCCCGGCTTGTCGCTGGACGAGGCGCAGGAGGCCAAGAAGCGGCATATCGCGGCGAAGCTGCTCATCGTACCGGGGATGCGGGTGCTCGATATCGGCTGTGGCTGGGGAGGCATGGCGCTTTACCTGGCCCGCCACACCGGCGCGCGGGTGACCGGCATCACCCTGTCGTCGGAACAACTGACGGTCGCGCGCCAGCGGGCGGAAGAGGCGGGACTTGCGGACCGTGTCACTTTCGAATTGCGGGATTATCGCGAATTCGCCGCCGCACATCGCGGGGCTTTCGACCGTATCGTTTCCGTCGGCATGTTCGAGCATGTCGGCGTGCCGCATTACCGCGACTATTTCGACGCCGTGCGCGACATGCTGAATGACGATGGGGTGGCGCTGATCCACTCCATCGGCCGGCTCGACGGGCCGGCAAGCACCAATCCCTGGATCCGCAAATACATCTTCCCCGGCGGCTACTCCCCCGCTCTGTCGGAAGTGTTGCCGGTCATCGAGCGCTCCGGCCTGCTCGCCACCGATCTGGAGATTCTGCGGCTGCATTATGCCGAGACGCTGCGCCACTGGCGCGCCCGCTTCAACGCCCGCCGGGAAAAGGCGAAGGCGCTGTATGACGAACGGTTCTGCCGGATGTGGGAATTCTATCTGGCTGGTGCCGAGTTGTCGTTCCGTCTGCAGGGTCACATGGTGTTCCAGGTCCAACTCGCCCGCTCGCTGGGTGCGGCACCGCTGACGCGCGACTATATGCTGAATGCGGAACGTGACCTCGCTTCGACCGTGACCGATCCGACGGAGCAGGCGCCGTCACCCAGGACGGAAATCACCATCCCCTGAGCAAGCCGCGTTTCACACCCGGCCAAGCGATGGGACCGTCCGGTTTCCATGTCCACCCGTGGCGGGACGGTCGCTCAGATGGGAGGCGGACTCTCTTCCGTCTCCCATCCGTGAACACAGGTCCGGTTCCGGCCGGTGGCCTTGGCGCTGTAGAGCGCGGTGTCGGCATTCCTGATCCAGGTCTCCCAACTGTCTCCTTGCCGGCATTCGGCAACGCCCAGGCTGACGGTCGCTCGCTGCCCGCCTGGAAAGACATGGCTTTCCAACTGTATCCGGAGTCGCTCGGCGGTGGACACCGCTTCGGCGACCGTGGTTCCCGGCAGCAGGATGATGAACTCCTCACCTCCCCAGCGGCCAAGCAAGTCGATCGAGCGAACCGAACGCCGCGCCAGGTCCGCGAACCCGATGAGAACCTCGTCCCCCACCCAATGCCCGTGCAGATCGTTCAACGATTTAAAGTGATCCAGATCGGCGAGGATCATCGATACCGGCCGGCCGTTGCGCTCCAGAACCGCCATTTCGTGCCGCGCCACCTCCTCCACCCGCATCCGGTTCCAGCAATCGGTCAATTTGTCTTTCATCGCTATAATCCGCAGACGATCCGCTGAACGTTCGACGGCCATCAGGAGAAATCCATTGGATACCAAAATGAGATTTGCCAGCGACGATACATAGGTGACGGTCTGGATCAGCGATGCGTTTAAAGCGCCGCTCAACAATTCAGGGAAAAAGATACCCGCAACGATGCGAAGAGATGTTACAAAGACGGTGATTGATATTCCGATGAAAACGACACACCAACCACGCCCAACAAGCTGGTTACGTTCAACTATTATGATTCTAATCATCATGCATAGCTGAAAAACAAACAAAATATTACCAGAAATTATCTTGTTAACTAATTCAAATAAAGGGATTATGAAAAATAATATTATCAAAATTGGAGGACACCAAAAAATTATTCGATTCACACTCCTGGAAAAGAAAAAATTTATCGCTAGATAAAACAAAGACAGCGTCAATGAAATGAGAAAATTTCCTCCAATGATGGAAATCACGTCAGAAATACTCCCTCTTTCATATAGAAGGACATATGCAAACCCGTTTGTCGCCAACCCTATCGACCAGGTCCACAACCCATCCCTGTCATTTTTCCAATTTACAAGTCCAATCGACAGAGCAAGAAAAAAACTCAAAAGAGCAGTGATGATGAATGTCGTCGGAATATGAAGGATTAACATATCTACTCCCGAAGAATTCCCTCACTCTTTTACCATCAAGCCTGAAAATGGCAATGATACTTCCATCGCTTTCGGAAGACACTTAACATTCGACAGTTGATAAAACTGATTTTGTCCCCGCGCCTTCCGTCTGCGATCCGCGACCCGCGTGTTCAGCGCTCCCGGCATACAGGGAAAGCATGACCGATCCGCCAAAGCGAGGCCCGCGACCGCCGATAAGAGCGAACCTCTCCCGCCGATCCGCGCGACAAAAAACCGAATGTGGCGACTTTCACCGGTAATACCAATTTCCTTGTTTTGATTGCCGGACACAGGCGGCATGAAAGAAATCCCGCGACATTGAGCCCCTATGCATTGCCGTGCCTTCCTTTCCGTCACGGGGCAATGCTATATAACCGCGATTGATTTCCGCCCGGGGTACCGGGGAGCCACCCATGCGGCATGCTCCCCGGCAACAAGCGCCCGCTGGACGACGCGCCCGGCTCCCAAGGAATGACAACGCCCTTACCCGTTCGGGGAGATCTCGCACCCATGACCAAGATCAAGGTAGCCAATCCGGTCGTCGAACTCGACGGCGACGAGATGACGCGCATCATCTGGCAGTTCATCAAAGACAAGCTGATCCTGCCCTACCTCGACATCGACCTGAAATACTACGACCTCGGCATCGAGAACCGCGACAAGACCGACGACAAGGTCACCGTCGAGTCGGCGAACGCCATCAAGCAGTATGGCGTCGGCGTCAAGTGCGCGACCATCACCCCGGACGAAGCGCGGGTGAAGGAGTTCAACCTCAAGAAGATGTGGAAGTCGCCGAACGGCACGATCCGCAACATCCTGGGCGGCACCGTCTTCCGCGAGCCGATCGTCTGCTCCAACGTTCCGCGCTACGTTCCGGGCTGGACCAAGCCGATCATCATCGGCCGTCACGCCTTCGGCGACCAATACAAGGCCACCGACTTCGTCGTTCCGGGACCGGGCAAGCTGACGATCAAGTGGGAAGCCACCGACGGCAGCAACAAGATCGAGCACGAGGTGTTCGACTACCCCGGCGCCGGCGTGGCGATGGGCATGTACAACCTCGACGAATCGATCGAGGGCTTCGCCCATTCCAGCTTCATGTACGGCCTGGAGCGTGGCTACTCGGTCTATCTGTCGACGAAGAACACGATCCTGAAGGCCTATGACGGCCGCTTCAAGGACATCTTCCAGAAGGTTTTCGACGAGAGCTACGCCGACCAGTTCAAGGCCAAGGGGCTGGTCTACGAGCACCGCCTGATCGACGACATGGTCGCCTCCGCCCTGAAGTGGGAAGGCGGTTTCGTCTGGGCCTGCAAGAACTACGACGGCGACGTCGAGTCGGACGTGGTGGCGCAGGGCTTCGGCTCGCTCGGCCTGATGACCTCGGTCCTGGTCACGCCGGACGGCAAGACCGTCGAGGCCGAGGCCGCCCACGGCACGGTGACCCGCCACTATCGCGAGCACCAGAAGGGCAAGGAGACCTCGACCAACCCGATCGCCTCGATCTATGCCTGGACCCAGGGCCTGGCCTATCGCGGCAAGTTCGACAACACCCCGGACGTCATCAAGTTCGCCCAGACGCTGGAACGCGTCTGCGTCGAGACGGTCGAATCCGGCTACATGACCAAGGATCTCGCCATCCTGATCGGCCCGCAGCAGCCGTGGCTGACCACCAAGCAGTTCCTGGACAAGCTGTCGGACAATCTCGAAAAGAAGATGGCCGCCTGGTCGTAACGCCGGCTGCGTCTTCAAGGGTGCGACGCCGCGTCCGGGTCAAACCGGACGGCAGCTCGGCTAGGGTTCGAGCGGGGAGTTTCGGCTCCCCGCTTTTTTCTTGCCCGCTTCCAGAAAGGACCGCACCCGATGCCCAACGATCTGTTCCGCGTCGCCGTCGTCGGCGCCGGCGAGACCGGAACGCCGCTGCTGCGCAAGCTGCTGGCCGCCCCCTTCGTCGAAGTGCTGGGCGTGGCGGACCTTGATGCCGAGGCGCCGGGCATGCTGCTGGCCGGCCATCGCGGCGTGACCACCACCACCGATTTCCACGAACTGGCCCGGCTGGGCGAAGGGCTGGACGTGCTGATCGACGTCACCGGCGTGCCGGCGGTCCGCGAGTCCCTGCGCAAGGCGATGCAGGAGACCGGCAACCATCACACCGTGATCGTCCATGAGATGGTCGTGCAGTTGATGCTGTCGCTGCTCAACGGCGATCTGGTGCAACTGAAGCACGACACCCGGGATTATTGAGCGCGACCGGCCCGGCGGCGGGATTTGCAGCCTCCGCGAATTGGCTCATGATGGGCCGAGGGCGCCCGTCGCGGCGCCCGCCCCTGTCAGGAGCGGCCATCGATGGAACTCGGCATTCTGGTCATCGCGGCGTTCGTACTGGTCGTCCTGCTGGCGATCACCAGCGTCCGCATCGTCCCCCAGGGCTTCAACTTCATCGTCGAGCGGCTGGGGCGCTACCAGGAAACGCTGCATCCCGGCTTCAACGTCATCTTCCCGGTCATCAGCTCGGTCCGCGCCAAGGTCGACATGCGCGAGACGGTGGTGGATGTGCCGTCGCAAAGCGTCATCACCAAGGACAACGCCGCGGTGACCGCCGACGGTGTGCTGTATTTCCAGGTCCTGGACCCGATGAAGGCGATCTATGAGGTCAACGACCTGCAACGGGCGATCCAGACCTTGGCGATGACCACCACCCGCACGGTGATGGGGTCCATGGATCTGGATGAGCTGCTGAGCCAGCGCGAGGCGATCAACGCCAGCCTGCTGCGCGCGGTGGACGAGGCCACCGCCTCCTGGGGGGTCAGGGTGACGCGCATCGAACTGCGCGACATCACCCCGCCCGACGACATCGTCCAGGCGATGGGCCGGCAGTTGAAGGCCGAACGGTTGCGCCGCGCCCAGATCCTGGAGGCCGACGCCGAGAAGGAAAGCCAGATCCGCATCGCCCAGGGCAAGCTGGAGGCCGCCAAGCTGGAGGCCGAAGCCCGCGAGCGTCTGGCGGAGGCCGAAGCCAAGGCGACCCGTCTGGTGTCGGATGCGGTGGCGCAGGGCTCCAACCAGGCGCTCGGCTATTTCCTCGGGCAGAAATACATGGAGGCGCTGAAGGCCTTCGCCGCCTCCCCCAACCAGAAGACGATGATCCTGCCGGTGGAGCTGGCCGGCGTCGCCGGTGCGCTCGCCGGGCTGGGCGACCTGCTGCGCGACGCCACCCCGCCCCGGACAGCCGCCCCACCGCCGGCGGCTCCGCGCAATCCCTGGTCGGTGCCGCCGACGACGCCGACGGATGGGGCCTGACGATGTCGCCACTGCTGTGGGGGGCGCTGGGCGCCGTGCTGATCGCGGCGGAGCTGGTGATCCCCGGAATTTTCCTGATCTGGTTCGGCGGGGCGGCCCTGCTGACCGGGCTGGTCACCGCGCTGTGGCAGGGGTGGGGACTGGTCGGCGAGGCCGGATTCTTCACCGTCGCCGCCGGTGCCGCGGTCGTGGCCGCCATCCTGCGGGCTCGCCGCCGCAGCGCGTTGACCGATGGCGAAGCCATGCGGATCAACGACCGCGCCGGCCAACTGGTCGGACGGGCGGTGACGCTGAGCGAACCGATCGTCAACGGACGGGGACGGGTGTTCGTCGGCGACACGCTGTGGTCGGTCGAGGGGCCGGACCGGCCGGACGGGGCGACGATGCTGGTCGCCGGCCATAAGGGGATGGTGCTGGTTCTGCGCGATGCCGCGGAGGGACGATAAGACCGCCCTGCCCCGCCGAACCGATCCCAACGAAAAAGCCCGCCTCTCCCCCGAGAGCGGGCTTTTTCGGGAAACTCGGCGATCGGTCAGGCGGCGCCGACGTTGCGGTCCTCGTCACGCTTCTTGCCGCCCGAGGCCGGCTGGTAGGCCAGGGCCGCATGCTCCGCGCAATAAGGCATGCCGGGCAGCGCGGTCTTGCCGCAGAAATGGAAATCCTGATGCTTGGGATCACCGACCGGCCATTTGCACATGCGCTCGGTCAGGGCCAGGATGGTGGCGCCGCGCGTGGGCTTCTTCTTGATGGGCGACGGCCGGCCGGACAAGCCCAGGCGATGGGCCTTGCCGATGACGGCGTTGCGGGTGATATCTCCCAGAATGTCGGCGATCTCGCTCGCGCTCAAACCCTGGGACCAGAGATCCTTGAGCTGTTGAATCCGCTCGTCCGTCCAACTCATCCCCGAGTACTCCCGATCCGGTGTCCGGTTATGCTGTGGCATAGGGGTCACGGTCTAGTGCCGTTTTCCATAAGCCGCAACATTTTGTGCCAGCCGGTGAGGAAGCTACCAGATGACGGCCGCCGACGATAGGGGGCGCGGCAACATTCCTGTTGATAAGTCCGTGGGTGGACTTATGAGTTCAGCGCGCCATAGACCTCCTCGGCGATTCCGGACAGGGTGTCCCTGTCGGCCTCGCCGGCGACGGCCAGAGCCAACCCATTGTCCTGCCAATACAAAGCGCGCACGCCGCCGTCCTGGGCGAAGCGGAAGGCCGAACCGGAGGTGTTGGGAGAGGGGCGGATATACAACGTGATGCGACGCCCGGCCGCATCCTCGTACATGTACATTGCAACAGGTCCAGCGGAATCCGCCAGCAGACGGCCGCCGATCAACTGATAGCCCCCCTTGGTGACCCTTGGGCAACGCATGCTCTTGCCCAGCCGCTTGGACAGCCAGTTGACCAGATGCGCCTCCTCGTCGACGCCGATCTCGACCGGATGGCGGACCTCGACGGAAAAGACGCGGTGGGCGGCGACGGCGTCGGCGATGAAGTCGGCGGTCAGCGGCTCGCCCCCCCGCCCGGCCCAGCCCGGTCCGGCCATGCGGTCGCGCAGCAGCCAGCCGCCGGTCCCGCCGGCGACGAACATCAGGAGCGAGGCGGCAATCGCCGTTCCCCACCAGACGCCCCGGCCCCAGCCACGCGGAGCCCGGTCCGCCCGCTCCCCCCATTCCAAAGGATCACGCGCGAGGAAGGGCGGGGTCAGGCGCTCGGGCAGCGGTTGGTCGATCAGCGCCCCGAAGCTCTGGCCCAGCAGGGAGCGCTGGGCACGGTAGCGGTCGAAGCGCCGGGCGACCTCCGGATTGCCGGCGAGGTGCAGTTCGACATCGGCGAGCCGCTCCTCCGGCAATTCTCCGTCGAGCCAGGCATGCAGCTCGGCCTCGGTCACGGGATTGCGGGTGCCGCTCATCACTTGATCCTCCTGACGACCTGCTCGGTACCACCGTCCAGCAGGACCCTCAATTTCTCGCGCGCCCGCGCCAGCCGCGACATCACCGTCCCGATCGGCAGCTCCAGAACCTCCGCCACCTCGCGGTAGGACAACCCCTCCATTCCGGTCAGCAGCAGGATGGTGCGGTGCTCGTCGGTCAGCTGGGCGAAGGCGCGGACGAAGTCGCGCACCGCCCCGCGATCGGCCGGCGGGGCGCTGAGCGCCAGATCGTCGGCCAGGTCCTCCACCGGCACCTCGGCCCCGCGCCGCCGCCGGCCGCGCTGGGTGGAGATGTGCAGGTTGTGCAGGATCGTCATCAGCCAGCCGCCGAGCTTCGACGGGTCGCGCAGCGCATGGCGGTTGGCCAGCGCCTTCTCCACGCAATCCTGGACCAGATCGTCGGCGTCCGACCGGTTGCCCACCAGGGCGGTCGCGTAGCGCCGGAGCCGCGGCACATGGGCGGCGATGGCGCGGTCGTCGATGTCGGGCGGGGTCATGTCGGGTCCGGAAAGCGCGTCGTCACCCGTCATGACGCCCCACCCCGCCGCTTTATTCCCGCAGCGCCCATGATTTCACAAGCCCGGAGAGGAGAAGCCGGCCTTGCCGTCGAAATTGCTGAGATTCTCGGTCTGGGTGAAATCGATCCCCGCCGCCGCCAGCCGGCCCAACAGCTCGACGATCGCGCCATGCCGCACCGGGCCGTGCTGCGACAGGAAGCGGCAGCGCCAATGGTCGGTGCAGAAGACGCCGGCATTGCCGTCCGGCCACACCCGCTGCGAGCGGTTGGAGATGCTGGTGAGCCGCAGCGCCTCGGTCGACAGCGGCAGGACCAGCTCGGCGAGATCGTCGGGCAGCCCGCCCGACCATTGCAGGAAGACGTCGACCCCGACCAGCTCCTTCAACGCCCGCACGCGCGGAGCCAACCGGTTGAGGCCGTCATAGGTCGGCCGCGCGGTGGAATATCCCACCGGCGGCATGGTGACCGGGGTCTGCCCCAAACGCTCCACCACCGCCTCGGCGAAGGCGGCGGTGCCGGCGCGCACCCGCCCCAGCCCGCGGGCGTAGATGTCCGCGGTGTGGATGCCGTCCTCGATCGTCTTCAGCCAGGCATTGTGGATGCGGGCGGCGATGTCGCCCTGGCCGATATGGACCAGCATCATCACCGCGGCCATCAGCAGGCCCGACGGGTTGGCGATGCCCTGCCCGGCGATCATCGGGGCGGAGCCGTGGATCGCCTCGAACATGGCGCAGCTCTCGCCGATGTTGGCGGAGCCGGCCAGCCCGACCGAGCCGGTGAGCTGGGCGGCGATGTCCGACACGATGTCGCCATAGAGATTGAGGGTGACGATGACGTCGAAGCGCTCCGGCTGGTCGGCCAGCCGGGCGGCGCCGATGTCGACGATCATGTGGTCGGCCTTGATCTCCGGATAATCGGCGGCGATCTCGTAGAAGATCTTCAGGAACAGCCCGTCCGTCATCTTCATGACGTTGTCCTTGACGAAGGCCGTCACCTTCTGCCGGTGATTGGAGCGGGCGAAGTCGAAGGCGTAGCGGACGATGCGTTCCGAGCCCGGCCGCGAGATCAGCTTCACCGACTGGATGACGTCGTCGGTCTGCCGGTGCTCGATCCCGGCATAGAGGTCCTCCTCGTTCTCGCGGATGATGACCACATCCATGCGCGGATGGCGGGTGCGGACATAGGGATGGTAGGACACGCAGGGCCGCACATTGGCGAACAGGCCGAGCGTGGTGCGGGCGACCACGTTCAGCGACTTGTTGCCATAGCCCTGGGGCGTGGTGATCGGCCCCTTGAGGAAGACCCGCGTGCGGCGGATCGAGCCCCAGCCGGCGGCGTCCAGCCCGCCGGGATGGCCGCGCTTGTAGACCGCCTCGCCGGCCGGAACCTCTTCCACCTTCAGCCGCGCGCCGGCCGCAGTCATCACATGAAGCACCGCGGCCATGATTTCCGGGCCGATGCCGTCGCCGGGGGCGACCGTGACGGGGGTGATATCGCGCATGCACACACTCCAACGGGACGCGCGACCGTAGACGCAAACCGGGGCCCTTTTCAATGGTTGGAGCCAGCGACGGATCGCAGCAAGGGAAGAGGGGGCGGCGGCCGGCGGAATGGAACATTTGAAACACCGGGAGCGGTTTTCCCGGTGGCGTTCCATGGTGGCGTTCCATGGTGGCGCTCCATGGTTCACCGGCTCAGCCGCCGCGCCGGGGGAAGGCGGCCGCCCCACCCCGCCGTTCCCGCGCCGAACCGAGATTGGGAAAGCGGTCGTCGGGGTTGAGGGTCCAGGGATAGACGCCCTTGGGTCCTTCGGCCTCGGGCCGGGCGAGGACGGCGGCGACCTCATGCGGATCGGGCGGGGTGCGTTCGCGAAGCGCGCCGGGGACGGAATCATCATCGAGATCGGCGGCGGCCAGACCGGCGGCGAAATGGGCGATGGGAGCATCCGCGCAATCGGCCGCCGGGTCGGCCGCCGGGTGAATCGCCGGTTCGGGATCGGCGCCGGCCTCCCGCATGGGATCGGGCGCCGGGCTGGCGGGCGGCATGGTTTGGGACGGCATGGTGTCAGGCGGGGCGGCGTCCCACCCGGCGGCGGCGGGACGGACGGTCTCGGCCGGCTGGCTGTCGAGCCCCTTGAACAGGCCGAGCCGGTCGGCCACCCAGCGGACGGTGGAGGGATCGCCGGCCGAAACCAGCCGCTCGATCTGCTCCGTCGCCAGGGCGCGGAGCGAGGCGAGGCGAAGCTCCGATTCCCGGTTCAGCGCCTGCCGCTCCCACCAGACCCGGTGGGTGAAGGCCGGCGACCCGTAATAGGCCCGCCACAGCGTGGTGCGGCTGCACCCCATGGCGCGGGCGACCTGCTGGAAGGAGGCGCCGCGCGCGAGCATGCCGGCGGCCATCACCCATTGCTCCTCGTGGAAGCGCGAACCGGGCACCAGCGAGCCGTCGGCGGGAACCGGCGGATCCTCGGCCCACCAGGGCAGGCCGGCGGCGGCGGCGTTGGCGGCGTTGTCGGGGGCGTTGGCGGCGGCCTTGTTGGGGGGCAGGCAATCGGCGGGCATGGGGCGGCTCCTGGATCGGGTAGGCGATTACTCCCATTCCAACCCAGGTTTCAGGATATTGATAGGAAAATTATCATAATTTAGAAACCGCTGTCTTCGTCAGGCAGAGGCATGGCTTGAACCCGGGATGTGCGAAAAAATATTCTGATCAAAACTGGACGATGGCCAATATATCAAGAGAAATATGTGATGCTGTTTCGCCACACCAATCATAAGGCAAAACTCTCATCATACATTTGAACACATTACCTGAATTTGGAATTCACTCAATGGTATTATTTATTAATTATAATAATAAACGACATGTACCAATATGATATTTTATAGAGCGCGAAAATGTGATTCATTTCGATTCAATGATTGAGTTGATATTATTTATATTTGAAATGATTATGGTTACGCACAAAGGAACACACAATCTTGTGCATCGCATTATAACCAATCATTGTACAATGGAGTATAAGATGCGTTCTTCTCTCAAGACGGCTATGATTGGCACCGTTCTGGCCTTCGCGGCTTTTTCAGCCGGGGCAGCCCACGCCGACACTGTGACCATCACGTCCAATGCCAGCATCGCCTCGCCGGGTGAAAATCTGTCGTCCAGCTTGAAATGGTCGCACGATCCGACCAGCCCCGAACTGATGATCCAGGTTGCCGGCAAGATCTGCACCCTGATCAGCTCGAAGAAGGCCGGAAGCTCCAATGGTTGCAATTACGCGCTGAACGTCGCGAACGACGGGACGATCACCGGCACACTGACCGCCGGCAACGCCCAATGCACCCCGTCGGCGCAGGTCGCCAGCAGCTGCAAATAATGTGGTGAGCGCCGGCGGATCAAAGCCGCCGGCGACATCCGGCCAAGCCCCCTCCCCACGCTCATCGCGGAGCCCGGTCGTCGAGAGTGCGGAATTCGCGGCGGCCCCACACCTCTACAGCTCGGCGGAGGCGGCTCCCGTGCTGGCCGATGCGCACCCGCTCCGGGTTTCTGCCAGTAGCGGGCCGAATAAAGCGAGTTGCTACACGGGAGAACGTTGGAGACGGGCCGATGTAGATCGGCTGTGCCGCTGGATGTCAGTAGGGCTTTAAAACCACGATAAGAACAATCACGATCATCGCGACGATGATCGCCGGCGGCGCGTAGCACGACATCGCCGCAGGCTGACCCGTCTGGCCAAGTTTCCGAAGCGTGCCTGCCAGCATTCCATGCAGCCCTGACAGGGCGACAACGAACACCAGCTTCATCATCAGCCAGGGCGAGCCGAACCAGCCGCCTTGCATCGCCACGGCCACCCCGAAAAGCCAGGCCAGCAGCATCGCCGGCGCGGTCACCCGGCGGTCCCAACGGCGCAAGGCGTCGATGATATCGGCATGACCTGATGTGTAAGACAGGCTTTTCGAGGTGGAAACAGCGGTGATGGCGATCGCCGCGCCAAACATCCCGCCGATCCAGACCATCACCGAAATTATGTGGAGCCCCTTTATCCATAGATAGGTCATGACGGCGCCTCAAACGGTCGAAGCGAGCGCCGCTCGCCGGCTCAGGGTGCGCGCGCTGACGAAGGCGCCGAAGGGGAGCATGGCGGCGATGAGGAGCTTGATCATCTCGCCCCGCGACCAGCCGCCGGCCGCCACCATCCGGACCAGCATCCAGAGATAGGTCAGGAAAGCGAGACCGTGGATCGGCCCGATCGCCCGCACGGCATCAGGAAAATCGGCGAAATGCTTCAGCGGCACGGCCACGAAGAGCAGGAGGATCAGCGTGCCTCCCTCAACGAGGCAGGCTATCCGCATCCGCAGCATCTGCCGGCGATCCTCCATATCGGATCCCACATCGGTTTCCGGCGCCATCATCCGACATCCTTCAGGACTTTCTCCACGCTGGCGAGCCGGCCCTCGATCTGCGTGACGCTGCCCCGGATCGAAGCCAGGGTCGCGGTCAGTTCCTCCTGCGCCTTGAGCGTCCGTTCGGCAAGGTCGCGATATGCGGCGTCGCCGGCGATCTGCATCCGGGCCCGGCGGGCGGATGAGACATACTTCATCGCGAAAATCAGAAGGATCGTGACGAGGACGAGGATCGTGACGAGAAGGAAATAGGATTCTTTGCCGATCATCGGAGGCTCCTTCAGGAGGCGGAATTTCTGGTGGTTGCGGTCAGGGAAGACGCGGCCGCGGCGATCACCGCAGGCGTCAGTTCAATCGCGAATGAGGCGACTTCGAAGAAATTGAGGGCTTTCCCATCGGACGAGACCTCAAGCCGGCTGGTGACGAGACCCGCCTCCTCAAGTTTCCGCAAATGGAGGTGCAGAAGCGGACGGCTGATGCCGATCTCCCGCGCCAACTGGCTGACATAGGTTCGCCCCATGACGCTCAGCGTCGCGACGATCCGCAGCCGGTGCGGGTTCGCCAGCGCCGACAGCATCTCAAGCAATTGGTCGCCGCTACGGGTCATGTCCGCTCCGCCTTTTACCAGTAATATTTTTCTTACAGGTTAATCGCCCAACCCGTCAAGAAAAACTGATAGGTGGAAGATTTCTCTTTCAAAATTGATTTGACCGTCCGCGCCCGAGGTGAGGCGGCACGCATACGCTTGCCCCGCGTGCGTGTGGCACGCCGGCCTGAGGTTGATGGTGGCCGAAGGTGACCGGGACAACCGACGAGCGGCCCGACGGGAATGGTCCTCGAACGCGAACCCTGTCGAGCGATGGCGTCCGCACGCCGCAAGCCGAGAGGGGCAGAGCCGACAGAAGCGGAGCCGACATCACCGCCCATCACCATATGGACGGCGGATTCTCTTACCGCCCCAGCTCCCGCATCGCCCCGTCCAGCCCCTCCAGCGTCAGCGGGAACATCCGCCCGCCCATCAGGCGCTGGAGCAGGCGGGTGCTTTCCGTATAGTCCCAATATCGCGGCGCCGCCGGATTCAGCCACACCGCCTTGGCATAGACCGACAGCAGGCGCTGCATCCACACCTGCCCGGCCTCCTCGTTCCAATGCTCGACGCTGCCGCCGGGATAAAGGATCTCGTAGGGGCTCATGGCGGCGTCACCAACGAAGACCAGCTTGTAGTCGGCGGGATAGGTGCGCAGCACGTCCCAGGTCGGGATGCGCTCGGCATGGCGCCGCGCGTTGTCGCGCCAGACACCCTCATAGACGCAGTTGTGGAAATAGAAATGTTCGAGATGCTTGAACTCGCCGCGCGCGGCGGAGAACAGCTCCTCGACCAGACGGATATGGTCGTCCATCGAGCCGCCGACATCGAGGAACAGCAGCACCTTGATCGTGTTGTGGCGCTCCGGCACCATCTTCAGGTCGAGCCAGCCGGCGTTGTTGGCGGTGGCGCGGATGGTGCCGGGCAAATCCAGCTCGCTGGCCGCCCCGCTGCGGGCGAATTTGCGCAGGCGGCGCAGGGCAACCTTGATGTTGCGGGTGCCGATCTCGACCCGGTCGTCGAAATTGCGGAACTCGCGGCGGTCCCACACCTTCACCGCGCGGCGGTGGCGGCTCTCCCGCTGGCCGATGCGCACCCCCTCCGGGTTGTAGCCATAGGCGCCGAAGGGCGAGGTGCCGGCGGTGCCGATCCATTTGGAGCCGCCCTGATGCCGGCCCTTCTGCTCGGCCAGGCGCTGGGCCAGCGTCTCCATCAGCTTGTCCCAGCCGCCGAGCGCCTGGACCCGCGCCTTCTCCTCCTCGGTCAGGAAGCGTTCGGCCAGCTTGCGCAGCCACTCCTCCGGCAGGTCGGTGACGGGGATTTCCTCCTTCGAGGGGGTGTCATCGGTCAGGCCGTCGAAGGTGGCGGCGAAGACGCGGTCGAAGCGGTCGAGATTGCGTTCGTCCTTAACCAGACATGCACGACTGAGATAATAGAACTCCTCGACGCGGAAGGACGCCGTGCCCCGCTTCATGGCCTCCATGAGGGTCAGATACTCCGTCAGCGAGACGGGGATGCCGGCCTTGCGCAGATCGAAGAAGAAAGTCGTGAACATGGGCGCGATCCTTGGCGTGGGGTGTCCCCGGACCGAGGATAATGCAATGCCCCAGCCGAGAGAACAGCATGAGCCCGCCAAACGCCTCCCTGCCCGGCGCCCCCCTTCTCGATTTCGCCCGTGCGCTGGATTTCGCCGCGCACAAGCACATCGACCAGCGCCGCAAGGGCGTGCGCGCCGAACCCTATGTCAACCACCTGTCGGAGGTCGCCCTGCTGGTGGCCCAGGCGACCGAAGGCAAGGATGCGGTGGTGGTGATCGCGGCGTTGCTGCACGACACGCTGGAGGACACCGACGCCAGCTATGAGGAGATCGAGCAGCTGTTCGGCGTCGAGGTCGTGCAGGTGGTGGCCGAGACCACCGACGACAAGCGCATGTCGAAGGCCGAGCGCAAGCAGCGCCAGATCGACGCCGCCCCCCACGCCTCGCGCCGGGCCAAGCTGGTGAAGCTGGCCGACAAGGTGTCGAACCTGCGCTCGATGGCGCACAGCCCGCCCGCCGACTGGCCGCTGTCGCGCAAGGTCGAGTATTTCGAATGGGCCCATGCGGTGGTCGCCGGCCTGCGCGGCGTCGACGCCCGGCTGGAGGCCCTGTTCGACCGCGCCTATCACGACGGGCTGGCGGAGCTGCGCGGGCAGAACGGTTGAGGCCGGAGACGGATATGGCCGGGGGCGATTGACATCGCGCAATGCGGCTTCATCACGGAAGGCTTATGGAGAAGGGACGATGCCGACGCCACCCGTGCCGCTGACGGCCGAGGAAAGATGCCATGTCCCTTCGCCAAGAAGACACCACCCTCACCCGCCGCCCCGCCCCCTCCGGCGGACAGGCGGCCCAGCCCCATGCCGAACCGCATGAGGAGCCGGGACGCCACTGGTTCATCAACCGGCCCAAGGTCTATGCCGCCGACGTGAAGGGGCGCTTCCGCCAGATCAAGTGGGCCGCCCTGATCCTCCTGCTGGCGATCTACTACGTCACGCCGTGGTTGCGCTGGGAACGCGGGCCGGGCATCCCGGATCAGGCGGTGCTGATCGACATGGTCGGGCGCCGCGCCTATTTCCTGTGGATCGAGATCTGGCCGCAGGAGGTCTATTACCTGACCGGTCTCTTGATCCTCGGCGCCTTCGGCATCTTCTTCGCCACCACGCTGGCCGGGCGCATCTGGTGCGGCTACGCCTGCCCGCAGACGGTGTGGACCGACCTGTTCATGTGGGTCGAGCGCAAGATCGAGGGGCCGCGCACCACCCGCATCCGGCTGGACAAGGCGCCGATGACCGGTGCGAAGCTGGTGCGCAAGACCGCCAAGCATGCCGCCTGGATCCTGATCTCGCTGCTGACCGGCGGGGCCTGGGTGTTCTACTTCAACGACGCGCCGACGCTGATGGGCGAGCTGCTGCACGGGCGGATCACCAGCGGGGTGGCGACCTTCATCGCGCTGTTCAGCTTCACCACCTATTTCTTCGCCGGCTGGGCGCGCGAACAGATCTGCATCTATGTCTGCCCGTGGCGCAGCTTCCAGTCGGCGATGGTCGACGAGGACACCTTCCTGGTCACCTATGAGGATTGGCGCGGCGAGGGCCGCGGGCCGCTGCGCAAGTCGCAGAGCTGGGACGACCGGCGGGCGGCGGGGCTGGGCGACTGCATCGACTGCAAGCAATGCGTCCATGTCTGCCCGACCGGCACCGACATCCGCGAGGGCCAGCAGATCTCCTGCATCGGCTGCGGCCTGTGCGTCGACGCCTGCAACGACGTGATGGCGCAGATCGGCCGTCCGCTCGACCTCGTGCGCTTCGACACCCAGTCCAACCAGATCGCCAAGATCGACGGCAAGCCGGAACGGGTGAAGCTGATCCGGCCGCGCACGGTGATCTATTCGCTGATCATGCTGATCGTCGTCTGCGCCATGGGCATCGCCCTGCTGCTGCGCCCGACGCTGGACGTCAGCGTGCTGCGCGACCGCGCCCCGCTGTTCGTCACCCTGTCCGACGGGTCGGTGCAGAACGCCTACACCATCAAGCTGCTGAACAAGACCCACATCGCCCGCAGCTATGTCGTGACCGTCGACGGGCTGCGCGACGCCCATCTGTCGGTGGTCGGCGAAAGCGGGGCCGGCGACACCGGGACGGGCGCTCCGGCGGCCGGTGGCGGCAGCCTCACCCTGAAGGCGGAGGCCGATTCGGTGGCGACCTACCGCGTGTTCGTCAAGGTTCCGGCGGCGGCGGTGAAGTCGGGCTCGACCGACGTGGCGGTGATCGCCAGGGAACAGGCCAGCGGCGAAGCCGGCCGCCACGCCAGCGTGTTCATGGCGCCGTAGCCTGGGACAGGGTCATCCCCCCTCTCCGCAGGGGCGAGGGGGGATGGTGTTCTTCATTGCGCCTGGACCAGTTCGCCGTGGCGGGCGCAAGCGGCCTCGGCCAGTTCGACGAAGGCGTCGGTCACCTGGTCCGGCTGGGCGACCTTGGTCGGATCCTCGCCGGGGAAGGCCTGGGTGCGCAGCTTGCTCGCCACGATGCCGGGGTCGATCAGGTTGACGCGCAGGCTGGAGCCGGCGACCTCCATCGCGTAGGTCTTCACGATCATCTCCAGCGCCGCCTTGCTGGCGCCATAGGGCATCCAGTAATGCTGCGGCGCCTGGGCGGCGGCCGACGTGACGTAGATCGCCCGCCCGCTGCCCGACGCGCGCAGCAGCGGATCCATCGAACGGATCAGCCGGTAGTTGGCGGTGACGTTCAGGTCCATCACCCGCGACCACAGCTTCGGATCATACTGGGCGACCGGCCCCAGAGCCTCCAGCGCGCCGGCATTGCCGACCACCACGTCGAGCTTGCCGAAACGCTGGTAGAGCGCGTGGCCGAGCTGGTCGATCTTGTCATAGTCGCGCAGATCCATCGGCACCAGCGTCGCCGACTGGCCGGAGATCTTCTGGATGGCGTCGTCGGTCTCCTCCAGCCCGCCGACGGTGCGGGCGACCAGGACCAGATGGGCGCCTTCGGCGGCGAAGCGCTTGGCGACGGCGGCGCCGATGCCGCGCGACGCGCCGGTGACGAGAGCGATGCGGCCGGACAGACGGGACATGGGGACGGCTCGTTTCCTGGATTATTGTTCGTTCACATAGGAAAAACCCTCTTCCGGGGAGGAAGAGGGTTTTGGTCGGTCAGGCGCGGACGGGGACGTTCGCCTCGGTCGGCGGGCTTTCCAGCGCATCGGTCAGCGGGATCGGGTAGTCGCCGGTGAAGCAGGCGTCGCAATAGCCGAGCCTCGCCGGGTCGCGCCTCTCCTCGCCCATGGCGCGATAGAGGCCGTCGAGCGAGATGAAGGCGAGGCTGTCGGCCTGGATGAAGTCGCGCATCTGCTCCACCGTCATGCGGTGGGCCAGCAGCTTGCCCTGTTCCGGCGTGTCGATGCCGTAGAAGCAGGGATGCGAGGTCGGCGGGCTGGAGATGCGCATATGCACCTCCTTGGCCCCGGCGGCGCGCACCATCTCGACGATCTTCTTGGAGGTGGTGCCGCGCACGATCGAATCATCGACCAGCACGACGCGCTTGCCCTCGATCATCGCGCGGTTGGCGTTGTGCTTCAGCTTCACGCCGAGATGGCGGATCTGGTCGGTCGGCTCGATGAAGGTGCGGCCGACATAATGGTTGCGGATGATGCCGAGGTCGAAAGGCACCCCGGCCTCCTGGGCGTAGCCCAGCGCCGCCGGCACGCCGCTGTCCGGCACCGGCACGATGACGTCGGCGGGGACCCCGGCCTCGCGCGCCAGCTCGCGGCCGATGCGCTGGCGGGCCTGATAGACGGAGGTGCCCTCCATCACGCTGTCGGGACGGGCGAAGTAGATGTACTCGAAGATGCAGAGCCGGCGCTGCTGCGGCTGGAACGGGTGCAGGCTGTGCAGGCCGTCGCCGTCGATGACGATCATCTCGCCCGGCTCGACGTCGCGGACATAATCGGCGCCGACGATGTCGAAGGCGCAGGTCTCGCTGGCCAGGATGTAGGTGTCGCCCAGCTTGCCCAGCACCAGCGGCCGGACGCCGAGCGCGTCGCGCACGCCGATGACCTCCTTGGAGGTCAGCGCCACCAGGGAGAAGGCGCCCTCGACCTGCCGCACCGCCTCGATCAGCCGGTCGACCGGCGAGCCGCCGCGGGCGGTCGCCATCAGATGGACGATCACCTCGGTGTCGGTGGAGGACTGGAACAGGCAGCCGCGGCGCACGAGCTGGCGGCGCAGGGTCTGCGCGTTGGTCAGGTTGCCGTTGTGGGCCAGCGCGAAACCGCCGAACTCGAAATCGGCATAGAGCGGCTGGACGTTGCGGATCGAGGTGTCGCCGGTGGTGGCGTAGCGCACATGGCCGATGGCGCTGGCGCCCTTCAGCTTGGCGATGATCGCCTCGGAGCTGAAATGGTCACCGACCAGCCCCAGCGTGTGCTGGAGATGGAAGCGGCCGCCGTCGAAGCTGACGATGCCCGCCGCCTCCTGCCCGCGGTGCTGCAAGGCATGCAGGCCCAGCGCCGTGATGGCGCCCGCCTGCGGGTTGCCGTAGATGCCGAACACGCCGCACTCCTCGCGCAGCTTGTCGTCGTCGAACGGATGCGTCGTCAGCATCACCAGAAGTCCTTCGTCCAGGAGGCGCCGGAGGGCGCGTCAGCACATGCAACGGAAAAAAACCACGGTCCACAAACGTCAATCGCGCCAAGAACCGAGCGGTCAAGCTCAGCGGGCGTTGTTCTGCATCAGCCTTTCAAGGTCGGCGCGGTCGCGGTCCTTATAACCGGTATCGGGCGCCTGCGCACCCCCGGTCTTCGCGGGGCTGGGCACCGGCGTCGACAGACGGTCGAGCGCCTGCTTGGCCTCCATCGCCTGTTTCGCGCGCTCGCGCGCCATGTCCATCTGGCCGAGCCCCTCCTTGCGCAAAGTCTCCGGGACGAAGGCATAGAGCGTCTCCGCCCCCATCGCCAGGAAGGGCCGGGTCTTCGCCTCCCGCAACCAGACCGGCTGTTCCTCGGGCTTCGGCACCAGCCACAGGAAGAACAGGTAGGCGATGGAGACCAGAACCGCCCCCTTCACCAGCCCGAAGACGAAGCCCAGCGTACGGTCCAGCGCCGACAGGGCCGAGTTCTGCACCCCGCGCGACAGGCTGCGCCCGACAAGCGTCAGCACGACCAGCGCGACGACGAACACCCCGACCGCCGAGACGGCATAGGCCAGCATCTCGAAGCGGATATAGATCTGCGCATAGGGAAGCACATGGGGCAGCGCGTAGAGCGTGATGACCGATGCGCCGGCCCAGGCGGCGACCGACACCACCTCCGCCACCATGCCGCGGCTGAAGGCGAGCAGCGCGGCCAGAAGCAGCACGGCGATGACGACGGCGTCCACCGGATTGACGGGAAGATTGTCCATGACCCTATGCCGATTGCTCTGCCAGTGAAGGGGGTGGTCGGAATCAGATATACTCGTCGTCGCGCCAGCGGCGCGTGTCGTTGTCGTCATGGGGCCGCCGTGACGGCGGACGGCCGGATGCCCCCTGCGGCTGGAACAGCGGCATCAGCTCGCCCAACTGCTGGAGTTCGACCGTCTTCAGCCCGTTGTCGCCGCGGCCGCCCTTCCCGCCGGCACGGCGCGCCGGGAAGATGGCGGAGGAGAAGCCGAGCTTCGCCGCCTCCTTCAGCCTCGTGTCGCTCTGGCCGACGGCGCGGACCTCGCCCGACAGGCCGATCTCGCCGAACACCACGGCATCGGCCGGCACCGGCTCCCCGGTCAGGGAGGAGACCAGCGCCGCGGCGACGGCGAGGTCGGCGGCGGGTTCGGTGATGCGCAGGCCGCCGGCCACATTCAGATAGACGTCGTTGGCGCCGATCTGCACGCCACAGCGCGCCTCCAGCACCGCCAGCACCATGGCGAGGCGGGCGGAATCCCAGCCGACCACCGCGCGGCGCGGCGTGCCGAGCGGCGACGGCGCGACCAGCGCCTGCACCTCGACCAGGACGGGGCGCGTGCCCTCCATCCCGGCGAAGACCGCCGCACCCGACACGTCGCCGCGCCGTTCGGCGAGGAACAGGGCCGACGGGTTGGCGACCTCGCCCAGACCACCGTCGCCCATCTCGAACACGCCGATCTCGTCGGTCGGGCCGAAGCGGTTCTTCACCGCGCGCAGGATGCGGAACTGGTGGCCGCGCTCGCCCTCGAAATACAGAACCGTGTCCACCATGTGCTCCAGCACGCGGGGACCGGCGATCATGCCTTCCTTGGTGACGTGTCCGACCAGCAACAGCACGACGCCGCGCCGCTTGGCGACGCGGATCAGTTCCTGCGCGCTGGCGCGGACCTGGGCGACGGTGCCGGGGGCGCTGTCCAGATTGTCCATATACATGGTCTGGATCGAATCGATGACGATCACCTCCGGCCCCCTGGCCTCGTCCAGCGAGGCGACGATGTCGCGCACGCTGGTGGCCGACGCGAGATCGACCGGGGCCGACGCGCAGCCGAGACGCTGGGCGCGCAGCCGCACCTGATCCACCGCCTCCTCGCCCGAGACATAGGCGCAGCGGTGGTCCTGCGACAGCCGGGCCATCGCCTGGAGCAGAAGGGTCGATTTGCCGATGCCGGGATCGCCGCCGATCAGGATGGCCGAGCCGGGAACCAGCCCGCCGCCGCACACGCGGTCGAACTCGGCGATGCCGGTCATGCGGCGCGGCGGCGCCTCGCTGGAGCCATGCAGGCCGACGAAATCGATGCGCCGCCCGCGGGCGGCGCCCAGCCCCTTGGGCGCGCTGTCGGGTGCCGCCTCCTCGACGAGGCTGTTCCATTCGCCGCAGGCGTCGCACTTTCCCGCCCATTTGGGGAAGGAGGCGCCGCAGGCCTGGCAGACATATCGGGTGGTGGGCTTCGCCAAAGGTCTTAGGGTCCGGGCTGTCCAAGGCTGCGCATCATATAGCAAGCCCCCTCCCGGATTCCTATGACATCGGACGAACTCCCGCCCCGCCTCACCAGTACCAGTAATGATAGACGGTGGTGGTGTTCAGTTCGCGCACATAGGCGGCCTGCGCCCAATAGGCCATGGTCTGGGCCGACTGCTCCGCCAGTCTCCGGCGATAGTCCTGCTCCTCCCGCTCCCGGCGCACCGCCTCCTCCAGCAGCTTGCCCGCCTCGCGGTCGCCCTTCTGGGCGGCGAGCGACAGCCAGGTCTTGGCCTCGGTGAAATCCTGCCCCATGGTGTCGAGCCCGGTCAGATAGAGCCGGCCGACCGCGGTCTGCGCCTTGACGTTGCCGTTGCCGCCGGCATGGCGCATCCACTCCAGCGCGCCGGACAGGTCGCGCGGGACGCCGTCGCCATGGAAGGTCAGCAGGGCCAGATTATACTGGGCATCAGCGACTCCCTGTTCGGCGGCGATGGTGAACCAGCGGGCCGCCTGGGCGCTGTCCCTGGGCAACCCGTCGCCGGTCAGCGCCATCACGCCGAGCGCGTTCGCGGCGAGCGGTTGCCGGGCCGAAGCGGCGGCGGTCAGATAGTGCAAGGCCAGTTGGCGGTCGCGCGGGACACCCCGGCCGCTGCGGTACATCTCGCCCAGGCGATAGGCCGCCCAGCCATGGCCGCCATCGGCCGCCTGACGGAACCAGCGGGCGGCGGTCTCCGCGCTCTTGGCCCCGCCGGTGCCGGACAGGGCGGCCATGCCCAGCTTGTAGGCGGCGACGACATCGCCCGACGCGGCGGCGGCCTGGAGATCGGCCCGGCTTTCCCCGGCATAGGCATCGGGATCGCGTGGCGGACTGGCGCGCGGGTCGTCCTGGGGGACGAATGTCTGGACGGAGGCGTCCTGGATCGAACAATCGCCGCCGGTGCAGATGCGCACGGTCTGGCGCTGCTGCGGCGCGGAAACGCATCCGGCCAGCAGGACGCCCAGCAGGACGGCGACAGGCAGGACGGTGACGGGTTGGGCGGTGACAGGTCGGGCGTTTTTGGACTTGGCCGTCTTGAGCATGGAGCGGCACCCCGAAGCGAAAATCCATGGAAGGATCAGCAAAGGCATGACACGGCGATCCGGGCCGGCGGATGGGAGGTCGTCACCCCCATCCGCCGGCCCGGCGCCGGTCTTCGGCAGGAAAACAGGCGGGAGGATCGGCGGGATCAGTTGCCGACCTTCATCGTGCCGCCCTTGCCCAGGCCGCCACGGACATTCTGCGCCTTATAGTTCTTCAGCGAGATGACCATGTCGTTGTAGGCGTTCACGAAGGAGATGACGGTGGTCTTGCCCGCCGGGGTCCTGGTATAGCCGCCGAGCGCGCCGCCGGCGCTGGGGCCGAGTGCCCCGAGCATCGCGCCGAAATCGGTCGCGTCGGCGGTGCCGGTGGAGATGCCGATCTGCACCTGCGAGCGGATGTCGAACAGCGACAGCGTGGTCGTGGCGCTCTTGGTGGACAGGGTGCCGCCGAGCGCGGAGCCCACCGATCCGAGCAGCGCGCCGCCGATGGCGCCGCCGATGGCGCCCGTGTTCGATTCGCTGAAGACGATCGCCGGTTCCATCCAGTAATCGGCGGCGACGCGCTGGCCCTTCTCCTGCTTGGAGCCGGCGCGGAATTCGCCGTTGCGCTGGGTGTTGGTGATCTTGTCCATCCGCGAGGTCTGGCGGCTGTTGCCCATCGACGTGATGACGAAGCAGTTGGACTGCGCCACCACCAGACGGATCAGCGGCTCCAGCGTCGTGACCTGGGTGGCGGTGGTGAAGGGGCCCCACCACGCCTCCTCCCGGCCATCGTCGATCGCCAGCGTACCGAGCGGCTCGCCGCAGCGCTGCATGTTCTCCTGCGCCCCGACGCTGGTGGCGCCGGCGGCGGCCCCGGTCGGTCCCTGGCCGCCGCCGGTCTGGCAGCCGGCGACGGTCAACACGCACAGTGAAAGCAGAGCAGCCTTGCTTACGGATCCCGACACTTTTGTCCCCTCTGTACAGTTACAGTTCAAAATCCTGATCGGAATTGGCGCGCGCCATTCATGTTATTATCTATGGGCCAAATGTTATCTGACCTTTGGCGCGGCCACCCCAGTAACACCCAACCTACCATAACCAGAAGTATTTGATCCGCCATTTTTTCCATGAGGTTTTATACATAAAATTGGTTATGACGAATGGATATAGGTGAACATTTGTTGTAACTTTTTTGAAGTTACTTGAGGCATGGCTGCCGCCCGCGAGCGCCCGGCGCATGGCGCCTGCCATCCGGACGCGGATGTGATATGGATCGGCGACGACTGATCGAGCGGGAGACGGGTTTCGTGGCAGACAGTGACCAGCGGCGCATCGTGCTGCATGGCCCGGAGGGATTCGAGGCGCTGCGCAAGGCCTGCCGGCTGGCGGCCGAGACGCTGGATTACATCACGCCCTTCGTGGTGCCGGGCGTCAGCACCGGACGGCTCGACAGGCTGATCGAGGCGTTCCAGCGCGACCGCGGCGGCATCCCGGCGACGCTGGGGTACCATGGCTATCCGGCGTGCAGCTGCATCTCGCCGAACCATGTCGTCAACCACGGCATCCCCAGCGACGACAAGAAGCTGGTGGACGGCGACATCGTCAATATCGACGTCACGGTCATCCTGGACGGCTGGTACGGCGACAGCAGCCGCATGTATCTCGTCGGCGAGAAGGTCGGGGTGAAGGCGCGCAAGCTGGTCGATCTGACCTGGCGCTGCATGATGGCCGGCATCGCCCAGGCCAGGCCAGGCAACCGGCTGGGCGACATCGGCCATGCCATCCAGACGATGGCCGAGGCGGCGCGCTGCTCCGTCGTGCGCGATTTCGGCGGGCATGGCATCGGGCAGGTCTTCCACGACGCGCCCCATGTCGATCATTTCGGCAAGCCCGGCACCGGTGTCGAGCTGCGCCCCGGCATGGTCTTCACGGTGGAGCCGATGATCAATGCCGGGCGGCCGGAGGTGAAGACCCTGTCCGACGGCTGGACCACGGTCACCCGCGACCGCTCGCTGTCGGCCCAGTTCGAGCACCAGATCGGCATCACCGAGGATGGCTGCGAGATCTTCACCCTCTCGCCCGCCGGCTTCACCAAGCCGCCCTATGGAGCCGCCGCATGAGCGACGAACGCAAGCATGACGAGCTCGAGCCGTGGGAGGTGCTGGGCAGCCGCGAGCTGCTCGACGCCAGCCCCTATCTGAAGGTGCGGGCGGAGACGGTGCGGCTGCCGGACGGAAGGACGGTGGAGAGCTTCTACCAGCTCGACCAGCCCGACTATGCGCTGATGTATGTCGAGACCGAGGCCGGCGAGATCGTGATGCTGCGCACCTACAAGCATGGGCCGCGCCGTGTCAGCCTGACCTTCCCCGCCGGCGCCATCGAACCCGGCGAGGAGCCGCTGGCCGCCGCCAGGCGCGAGCTGCTGGAGGAGACCGGCTATGCCGCCGACGACTGGACGGCGCTGGGCGGCTTCGTCGTCGGGGCGAATGCCAGGGGCAGCACCTGCCACATGTTCCACGCCAAGGGCGCCCGCAAGGTGGCGGAGCCCGATCACGGCGATCTGGAGGACATGCGGATCGAGCTGCACAGCGCCCGCGCGCTGATCGACGCGGCGGCGCGTGGCGATTACGCCCTCTTGCCGGTGATCGCCATGCTGGGGGCGATGCTGCTGCCCGAACTGCGCGAGGGGCTGGGCATGGCGGCGCGGGCGAGGGCGGTGTAGAAAGGAAGCTGGACTTTCACCGACCAGGGGGCGGTCATGGCACTGCGCAAGCAAAGCCGAATGACACTCGACGAGTTCCTGGCCTGGGAGGAGCGGCAGGACAGCCGGCATGAACTCCTCCAGGGCGAGATCGTCGCCATGGTTGGCGGCACAGTCGCCCACAACCAGATCTCCGGTAACATCTACGTGGCCTTGCGGGCGGCGTTGCGCGGAACGCCATGCCGGGTGTTCCAGGAGACCATGCGGATTCTGGTCGACGGATCGGTGTTCTACCCCGATGTTTTCGTCACCTGCGCCAGGGTGGACGACCGTGACCGGCTGGCGACCGAGCCGACGGTGATCGTCGAGGTGCTGTCGGACAGCACGTCGAGCTACGACCATACCACCAAGAACGCCGCTTACCGCACCTTGCCGTCGCTGACCCAATATGTGCTGGTTCATCAGCGCGTGGCGGTGATCGAAAGTTTCCGGCGAACGGGCGACGGCTGGACGCACGAGCTGCTGTCTGGGCGGGACGGTGCGCTGACGATCCCGGCGCTGGAGGTGATGCTGCCGCTGGCGGCGATCTATGAGGACACGCGGGTGTCCTTCGACCTGACCATCCTCACGGGCGAGAGCGACGATGCCTGACCAGAGCCTGAGCGCCGAACGGCTGATCGAGCTGCTGGGGTTGCGGCCGCATCCTGAGGGTGGCCTCTACGCCGAGACCTACCGCGCGGCGGGGGATGGCGGGCGTGGAGCGGTGACGGCGATCTATTTCCTGCTGCGGGCCGGCGAACGGTCGCACTGGCATACCGTGGATGCCGTGGAGATCTGGCTCTGGCACGGCGGCGCGCCGCTGGAGCTGTCGGTTCATCAGGAGGGCGGCGCCGTCGAGCGTCTCCGGCTGGGAATGGACATCGCCGGCGGCGAACGGCCGCAGGCGGTGGTCCCGGTCGGGGCGTGGCAGGCGGCGCGCAGCCTCGGCGACTGGTCGCTGGTCAGCTGCGCCGTGGCGCCGGCCTTCGAGTTCGCCGGCTTCCGGATGGCGCCGGAGGGATGGGAGCCGGGGGAAGACGCATGAGGGACGGATGACGGCCCCCTCTCCCCCGGAGGGGAGAGGGGAGCTCGAACTCAATCCTCGGCGTACGGGTTCTTGCCCTTGCGCAGCAGCAGGCGCACCGGAACGCCCGGCATGTCGAAGCTCTCGCGCAGATGGGTCGTCAGATAGCGCTGGTAGCTTTCCGGCAGGTCCAGCGGCTTGTTGACGAAGAGCGCGAAGGTCGGCGGACGGGTCTTCACCTGGGTGACGTAGCGGATCTTCACCCGGCGGCCCTCGACCAGGGGCGGCGGATGGTGTTCGAGAACGCCCTCGATCCAGCGGTTCAGCTGGGCGGTGGGGATGCGGCGGTTCCAGACCGTGTAGGTCTCCAGCACGCCGTCCAGCAGCGTTTCGAGCTTGTGGCCCTTCAACGCCGAGATGGTGACGACCGTCACCCCCTTGATGTAGCCGAGCGCGGCCTGGAGCTTGTCCTCGACCTGACGCAGCGCCATGGCGCGGTCATCGACCGTGTCCCACTTGTTGACGGCGATCACCAGGGCGCGCCCCTCCGAGATCACCAGACGGGCGATGGTCAGGTCCTGCTTGTCGAGGATGGCGCCGGCATCGACCACCAGCACCACGACATTGGCCATGCGGATGACGCGCAGGCTGTCGGCGACCGCCAGCTTTTCGACCTTCTCATCGACGCGGGCGCGGCGGCGCATGCCGGCGGTGTCGACCAGCTTGAAGCGGCGGTCGCGCCATTCCCAATCCACCGTGATGGCGTCGCGGGTCATGCCGGCCTCGGGCCCGGTCAGCACCCGCTCCTCGCCGAGCAGGCTGTTGAGCAGGGTCGATTTGCCGACATTCGGACGGCCGACGATGGCGATCTGGATCGGCTTGCTGAGGTCCTCCTCCGGCTCCGGCTGGTCGCCGACCGGGATGGAGGGATCGAAGCCGTCGTCCCTCTCCTCCGCCTCGCCGGCCTCCTCGGCCGGGGCGTAGGGCAGCAGCGCCTCGACCAGATCGGCCATGCCCTCGCCATGCTCGGCGGACAGCGGAATCGGGTCGCCCAGGCCGAGCTCATAGGCCTCGAACATGCCGGGCTGCCCCGCCCTGCCCTCGGTCTTGTTGGCGACCAGCAGGACCGGCGTCTTGCCCCGGCGCAGCAGGTTGGCGAAATGGCGGTCCAGCGGGGTGACCCCGGCGCGGGCGTCGATGATGAACAGCGCCACGTCGGCGCGGGCGAGCGCCTGCTCGGTCTGGCGGCGCATGCGCGCCTCCAGGCTGTCGTCGGTCACGTCCTCCAGCCCGGCGGTGTCGACGACGGTGAAGGACAGGCCGCCGACATGGGCCGGGGCCGAGCGCCAGTCACGGGTGACGCCCGGCGTATCGTCCACCAGGGCCAGCTTCTTGCCGGCCAGACGGTTGAAGAGGGTCGATTTGCCGACATTCGGCCGACCGACGAGGACCACGGTGAACGACATGGGGCCAAAGGCCTTTCACAACAGACGGAGGAAATCCGCGATCAACGGAACGCGACGAGCGTTCCGTTGTCGCACAGCACATAGAGAGTGTTGTTGGCAACGACCGGAGACAAGTAGGCGGCGGCGGGAAGCGAGCGCGTCACCTCCACCTTGCCGTCCGTCGGCGACAGGCCGAGCAGCTGGCCGTTGGAGCCGGCGACCCACAGGCGGTTGCCCGCCAGCACCGGGCCGGACCAGACGATCGGGCCGGTCTTGTCCTCCGGATCCTTGAAGCGGGCGAGCGGCGACACCCAGCGGATCTTGCCGTTCTGGCGCGCCACCGCGACGACCTCCTGGTCGTTGGTGACGGCGAAGAGATAATCGCCGGCCAGCCAGAGGGTGTTGACGCCGCCGATCTCGGTTTCCCAGATGCGGGCGCCGACACGCTCGTCGATGGCGACCATGCGGCCGGAATGGCCGATGGCATAGACGGCGCCGCGATCGATCACCGGCAGGCCGCGGATGTCGGCCAGATTGCTGAGCGCGCCGCTGCGGCGGATGTTGGCGAGGCTCTCCTGCCAGGCGACGCGGCCATTCTCCGGACGCAGGCCGAACAGCTCGCCCGAGGAATAGGGGGCGACGACCAGCGTGCCGGTGGCCGCCGGGCTGGCGGCGCCGAGCAGGCCGGCGGTCTCCAGGATGCCCTGGTGCGACCATTGGACCGCACCGTCGGTGGCGGACAGCGCGATGGTCTGGTTGTCGAGCGTGATCACCATCACACGACCGCCGGCGACCGTCGGCGCCCCGCGGACCGGGCCGGCGATGCGCTTGCGCCACAGCACCTTGCCGCTGCCGGCATCGAGCGACAGCACCTCGGCGAAGCCGGTGGCGGCATAGACGCGGCCATCGGCATAGGCGACGCCGCCGCCGGTGGCGCCGCCGCGCTCGTTCTCCGGCCGGGTGTCGACCCGCCACAAGGACTGGCCGCCGCGCTCGTTCAGGGCTGTGACATGCGACTCGGCGTCCATGGCGAAGATGCGGCCGTCGGCGATCACCGGCGTACCGAGCAGGGCGCGCGAACTGCTGGAGCCCGACCCGATGTCGGCGCGCCAGGCGTCGGACGGGCTGGCCGACAAAGCGAGGTTGCCCAGCGCATGCTCGGTCGTGCCGCCGGGCTGCGCCCAGGCGGCGTTGACGGTCTGCGGCGGCACGGCGACGGCGGTGGCGGCGAGCTGGGCGTCCGGCTCCACCTTGCGCTCGCGCTGGAGGACGGCGATGCGCTTGCCCGGCAGGGCCGGATCGGGCGTCTTGCCGAACCAGCTGTCCACCGTGTCGCAGCCGGCGAGGAGGACGGACAGCAGCGAGGCCGACAGCAGCGCCGCGCGGCGGATGGAGCCGGCCTTCACGATCTTCGTGGTCTTGTCGGTCGTCATGTCGGGGGTCATGGCCCTGCGTCAGCCCTTGCCGTAGAGGGAGGCGAGATCGGCGGCGCGGCCGCGCACGCCCGACGGCGCCAGCTGGTCGTCCGCCAGCTGCTTGTAGAGGGTGCGCGCCTTCTCGGTGTCTCCGGAGCGGGCGGCCAGCATCGCCGTCAGCTCACGCGCGGTGAAGCGCCAGGGGCTGGTCTCGGCGGTCAGCGGCAGCAGCTTCGCGGTCAACTGGGCGGCGTCGCCGTCGCCGGCGCGCTGCATCACCGCCAGCAGGGTGGCGAGGTCGCGGTATTCGACGGGCACCGAGCCATGGCCGGCGATGCCGTCATAGACGGTCGCGGCGTCGGCCGGCTTGCCCTGGCGGATCAGCAGGGCGGCGGCGTTGAACTGGGCGAGGGCGGCGAGGCTGGGATCAGCGGAGCCGGCGAAGGCGGCCAGCGCCTCGATCCCCTTTTCCGGCCCCTGCCCGCTCTGCGAGATGGCGGTGACCAGGGCGACCGTCTGCTCCTGCCTCTTCTGCGCCTGCCAGTTGCGCCAGAAGCTGTAGCCGGCGGTACCGGCGACCACCAGCACGGCGGCGGCGATCATGGCGCCGCCATATCTCTTGAACAGGTGCTCCGCGCGGTCCCGGCGCAGATCCTCGTCGACTTCGCGGAAAATATCGCTCATGGCGCTGCGGTGGCGTCCTTGCGGTGGCGGCTTCGCGCACGGCCCGGATGGCGGCGCGGGTCAGGCGGGACCGCTCCGGCCGGTTCGACGGCCGGAGGATCCCACAAGATCAAGAGGGGCGGATAGCATCGGGCACCCGCCCGGTCAAGTGACTCCCGCTCGGCGACCTATCGCAGCAGCCCCCTCAGGCGGTACAGCTCCTCCAAGGCCTGGCGGGGGGTCAGGCTGTCGGGGTCGATGCCGGAGAGCGCCTCCTCCACCGGCGACGGGCCGGCGGGGATGGGCTCCGCAGCCGTGGCCGTGGGCGCCGGGCGCTTCAGCGCGGCGCTGAACAGCGGCAGATCCTCGGCCAGCCGGTGGATGGTCGCGTTCTGGTCGCCCGATTCCAGCAGCTTCAGCACCTCGTCGGCCCGCCCGACCACCGCCGCCGGCAGGCCCGCCAGCTTGGCGACATGGATGCCGTAGCTGCGGTCGGCCGCCCCCGCCGTCACCTCGTGCAGGAAGACGACGTCGCCCTGCCATTCCTTGATCCGCATGGTGTGGCAGGACAAGGCCGGCAGCTTGGACGCCAGCATCGTCAGCTCATGATAGTGCGTGGCGAACAGCGCCCGGCAGCGGTTCACGTCATGCAGATGCTCGACGCAGGCCCAGGCGATCGACAGCCCGTCGAAGGTGGCGGTGCCGCGCCCGATCTCGTCGAGGATCACCAGGGCGCGGGAGCCCGACTGGTTGAGGATCGCCGCCGTCTCCACCATCTCCACCATGAAGGTGGAGCGCCCGCGCGCCAGATCGTCGGCGGCGCCGACGCGGCTGTAGAGCCGGTCCACCACCCCGATATGGGCGCGTTCCGCCGGCACGAAGCCGCCCATCTGCGCCAGCACCGCGATCAGCGCGTTCTGGCGCAGGAAGGTGGATTTGCCCGCCATGTTGGGGCCGGTCAGCAGCCACAGCCGGTTTTCGGGAGCCAGATCGCAATCGTTGGCGACGAACGGCCCGCCATGGGCGGCGTCGAGCACCGCCTCCACCACCGGATGCCGGCCGCCGACGATCGTGAAGGCGAGGCTGTCATCGACCAGCGGCCGGCTGTAGCGCCGCTCCTCCGCCAGTTCGGCCAGCGAGGTGGCGACGTCGAGCGCCGCCAACGCGTGGGCCGCCTGGGCGATGGCGTCGGCCTTCGCCGCCACCGCCTCGACCAGACCGGCGAACAGCTCCAGCTCCACCGCCAGCGCCCGGTCGGCGGCCTCGGAGATGCGGCGCTCCAGATCCGACAGCTCCACCGTGCCGAAGCGCACGGCGTTGGCCATGGTCTGGCGGTGCATGAAGACCTCGCGGGCCTTGTCCGACATCAGCTTGTCGGCATGGGCGGCGGTGACCTCGATGTGATAGCCCAGCACATTGTTGTGCTTGACCTTCAGCGACGGCACCCCGGCGATCTCGGCGTATTTGCTCTGCAACCCGGCGATCAGCCGCCGGCTCTCGTCGCGCAGCGTCACCAGCTCGTCGAGCGCATAGCTGTAGTCGCGGGCGATGAAGCCGCCGTCGCGGGCCAGCAGCGGCAGCTCCGGCGCCAGCGCCTGGGTCAACTGGTCCACCAGCTCGGCATGGGCGCCCAGCCGCTTGTCGAGCGCCGCCAGCCCGTCGGGCAGCGGCATGGCCGCGGCCAGCAGCCCGCGGATCAGGCCGGCCTGCCGCAGACCGTCGCGGACCGCCGCCAGATCGCGCGGCCCCCCGCGCCCCAGCGTCAGCCGCGACAGCGCCCGCTCCAGATCCGGGCAGCCGCGCAGGGCGTGGCGCAGCTCGCCGCGCAGCCGCTCCCCGGCCAGGGCGAACTCCACCATGTCGAGCCGGCGGCCGATGGCGGCGGGATCGGTCAAGGGGGCGGCGAGATGGGCGCAGAGCAGCCGGGCCCCGGCCCCGGTCACCGTGCGGTCGATGGTGGCGAGCAGGCTGCCGCGCCGCTCCCCGGCCAGCGTGCGGGTCAGTTCCAGATTGCGGGCGGTCGAGGCGTCGATCTCCATCACCGCGCCCGGCCCCAGCCGGCGCGGCGGCGACAGCCGGGGCACGCGCCCCTTCTGCGTCAGCTCGACATAGCCGACCAGGGCGCCGGCCGCCGCGACCTCCGCCCGCGTGAAGCTGCCGAAGGCGTCCAGCGTGCCGACCCCATAGAGCGCCAGCAGGCGCTGCCGGCCATTCTCGCTGTCGAACCGCGGGGTGGGCTGGATGGTCAGCCGCGATTTCCACTCCGCCCACAGCTCGAACAGCTCCGGCGCCTGACTCAGCTTCTCCGAGACCAGCACCTCCTGCGGGTCGAGCCGGCCGAAGGCGGCGCCCAACCCGCCGCGCTCCACCGGCTGCACCACCAGCTCGCCGGTGGACATCTCCAGCCAGGCCAGCCCCAGCCCGCCGGCCGTCTCCGCCACCGCCGCCAGCCAGTTGGAGGAACGGGCGTCGAGCAGGCTGTCCTCGGTCAGGGTGCCGGGGGTGACGATGCGGATGACGCCGCGCTTCACCACCGACTTGGCACCGCGCTTCTTCGCCTCCGCCGGGTCCTCCATCTGCTCGCAGATGGCGACGCGGAAGCCCTGGCGGATCAGGCGTTGCAGGTAATTCTCGTGGGAATGCACCGGCACGCCGCACATCGGGATGTCCTCGCCCAGATGCTGGCCGCGCTTGGTCAGCGCGATGTCGAGCGCGGCGGCGGCGTTCACCGCGTCCTCGAAGAACATCTCGTAGAAGTCGCCCATGCGGTAGAACAGCAGGCAGTCGGGATGCGCCTGCTTGATCTCCAGATACTGCGCCATCATCGGCGTGGCGTCGGGCGGAATGACGATTTCTGCGCTGTCGGACACGAGGGGAACCACGGGGTGTTGGATGGGGGGCGTTGGCGGCGCGCACCCTATCACGGGAGAAGCGGCCGGGGGATAGCCGGGATGGCCCGCCATGGGACAATGGGACGCGCACCAACGCCCCCGGCCATTCTCCCGTCGCGGTTGACGCGGACTTGCCGCCGGTCGCTACAATGACGCGGGCGTCCCGCCTGACGGCCGTCCTGACGGCGGACGGGCGGACCCGCGCGATCGGACGAACTCCGACCTGAAAAATAGGGAGACGGCCACCATGACGCAAATGACCGAGAAGACCGTGCCGGCGGAGGTGCGGGAGGTCGTTGCCCTCTTCTCCACCCGCGCCGGCTTCGACCAGGCGGTCGACACGCTGCTGGCGGCCGGTTTCGACCGTGCCGACCTGTCGGTGCTGGCCAGCCACACCTCGCTGGAGGCGGCGGAAACCAAGAGCAAGCCGCGGGACGAGGCGTTGACCGGACTGGTGGGCGAGCTGAAATACGCCTTCCCCCTGACCACCGCCGGCCTGATCGCCATCGTCGGCGGCCCGATCGAGGCGGCGCTGGCCGCACTGGTCGCCGCCGGTGTCGGCGGTGTCGCCATCAAGGATTATCTGGACGAGCTGACCAGCCACCCCAAGCCCGACGAGTTCACCCGCGCGCTGGAGGCCGGCGGCGTCATCCTGTGGGTCCGGGTCGAAACGGCGGAGGAGGAGGAGCGCGCCACGGCCCTGCTGGAGCGCGAAGGCGGCGGCAACGTGCATGTGAGCGTGCGCGAGGCGTAGGCGGGCGGGCCGGCGGAGAGGGGGCGTCAGGCGCTCAGATTCATCACGGCGCCGCGCTTGGCGTCCTGGCCGGTGAGCTTCCGCTTCAGCTCCTCCGCGATCTCCTTCTCCACCGCCTCGCGCTTTTCCGGCGGCATCGACTGCAAATCCTTCTCCGTCATCTTGTGACGGGCGAGCCAGTCGTCGCGGATGCGCTCGGCCGGCGTCTTCTTCGCCTCGGCGAGGAAGGCGTCGGCGGTACCGCCGACGCCGGATGGGGTGCCGACCGACGGCGCGCTGGTCCCCCAGCCCCTGCGGGTTGTGGACGATTGGACGGCCGCATAGGCGGATCCATAGCCGGAAACCTGCATCGCTCTGTCCCCATCATCGGGAAAGCCATCGCCCGGCAACCGCGTGCCGGGACGGGGAGCATCGATGCAATTTTCACGCTAACCAGGAAATCCTTCCATTTCAGAGGGTTGCCGGAGAGTAACGGAGGAAGCGCCCCTCCGGCGGAAAAAATCGCCGGCACGTTCCTGCCGACCGGCAGGTATGGAAGCGTTAGGCCGCCACCCGGACGGCGACGCGCCGCTCCACCATCCGCAATCCCCGCAGCTTGTATTGCGCTTGGACGATCGACGCCCACCCCATGCGGATCAGCGTGAGCTTCACCCCGTCCGATATGTCATCGCCGGTGACAAGGTCGGTCACCTGCCGCATCAGCGCATCGTCCACCGAGCGTGGGAACAGGGCCGCGACCCGCAGCAGACGCGCCATCAGCGCCTCGGTCGTCTGCACGCCCAGTCCGCGTTCCGCCAACGTCAGCGCGTCGTTCAGCGCCGCCAGCTCCCGCCGCCCCTTCACCGTCGCCATGATCCGCCCCTCCGCATGCCCCGTCCGCCACGTCCACACCGTGACATCCACAATCATGGCGCGAGAAAGACGGGCTGGCTGTGACGGCCGTCACAGCCCCCGACATGACCGCCCTTCCGGGCGCGCCCGTGGGCGGCCCTGGCATTCCATCGTTGGCGTGCTACCTGTTGGCTTTACCGCTATAGTGTGACCGCAGCGGCAATCATCCCCCATCGCCGCGAGATCGCCGCCCCAGTAGCCGCCCCAGTAGCCGAGGTTCTCCCCGACCGATGCTGTCCCCCCGCTCCAAGGCGCCGCCCCCGCCCGAAACCCCGGCACCCGTCATCCCCAACAAGCGCGCCATCATCTCCCGCCGCAAGCTGTCGGGGGAGCTTGAGGATCTGGTGGCCGAACTCGGCACCGGCGACAAGCTGCGCCCGGCGCTGATCGCCTGCCTGCGCAAGGCGCTGGCCGAGGGGCGGGCGGAGGTGCGGCGCCGCTTCGACGCCGGCGGGTCGGGCGAGCAGTGCGTGCGCGAGAACTGCTATCTCGCCGACCGGCTGGTCGGCACGCTGGCCGACTTCACCGTCCGCCACATCTTCGCCACCGCCAACCCGACCTCCGGCGAGGTGTTCGACGTGGCGGCCACCGGCGGCTACGGCCGTGGCGAGTTGGCCCCCTTCTCCGACATCGATCTGTTGTTCCTGCTGCCCTACAAGCGCACGCCCAGGGTCGAGCAGGTGGTCGAGTACATGCTGTACATCCTGTGGGATCTGGGGCTGAAGGTCGGCCATGCCGTGCGCAGCGTCGACGAGTGCATCCGCCAGTCCAAGGCCGACGTCACCATCCGCACCGCCATCCTCGAATCCCGGTATCTCTGGGGTCCGGGCAAGCTGTTCGCCGAGCTGCGCAAGCGTTACGACAAGGAGGTCGTCGCGGGAACCGGCCCGGAATTCGTCGAAGCCAAGCTGGCCGAGCGCGACAACCGCCATCTGAAGATGGGCGACAGCCGCTATGTCCTGGAACCCAACCTGAAGGACGGCAAGGGCGGCCTGCGCGATCTCCAGACGCTGTTCTGGATCGCCAAATACCTCTACCGGGTCGAGGGGGTCGAGGAGCTGGTCGGCAAGCATGTGCTGACGCCGGAGGAGGCGCAGCGCTTCGCCAAGGCGCAGAACTTCCTGTGGACCGCGCGCTGCCACCTGCATTACCTGACCGGCCGGTTGGAGGACCGCCTGACCTTCGACGTCCAGACCAGCATCGGCGCCGCCATGGGCTATACCGACCATGCCGGCACCAAGGGCGTCGAGCGCTTCATGAAGCATTATTTCCTGGTCGCCAAGGATGTCGGCGACCTGACGCGCATCTTCTGCGCGGCGCTGGAGGCGGAATCGAAGCGTCCGCCCAAGTTCAACCTGCTGCGGCTGGCCTCGGTCGCCCGGCGCAAGGACGTGGACGGCTTCATCGTCGACGGCGAACGGCTGAACGCCCGCAGCGACAAGCAGTTCAAGGAACAGCCGATCGACATGATCCGCCTGTTCCACACCGCGCAGATGAACGACATCGACGTCCATCCGGCGGCGCTGCGCGCCATCACCCGGTCGCTGTCGGCGATCGGGCCGAAGCTGCGCAACGATCCGGAAGCCAACCGGCTGTTCCTCGACATCCTGACCGGGCCGAAGGATCCGGAGATCACGCTGCGCCGGATGAACGAGGCCGGCGTGATGGCCCGCTTCATCCCCGATTTCGGCCGGGTCGTCGCCCAGATGCAGTATGACATGTACCATGTCTACACGGTGGACGAGCACACGCTGTTCGCGCTGGGCATCCTGCACAAGATCGCGTCGGGCGAGCATGCCGACGAGCTGCCGCTGTCCACCGAGGTGATCCACAAGGTGGTGTCGAAACGGGCGCTCTATGTCGCCGTCCTGCTGCACGACATCGCCAAGGGCCGCGGCGGCGACCATTCGGTGCTGGGCGCGCGGGTGGCGGAGAAGCTGTGCCCGCGCCTGGGGCTGACGGCGGAGGAGACCGAGACGGTGGCCTGGCTGGTGCGCTGGCACCTCGCCATGTCCTACACCGCCTTCAAGCGCGACCTGGAGGACGAGAAGACCGTCCGCGATTTCGTGGCCTTGGTCCAGTCGCCGGAACGGCTGCGCCTGCTGCTGGTGCTGACGGTGGCCGACATCCGCGCCGTCGGGCCGCAGCGCTGGAACAACTGGAAGGCGACGCTGCTGCGCGAGCTCTACAGCCGGTCGGAGGAGCTGATGTCCGGCGGCATGACGGTGGAGGGGCGCGGGCGCCGCATCCAGGCGGCCCAGGCCAACCTGCGCGCCGAGCTGAGCGATTTCGACGACGCGGCGTTCGAGCGGCACAAGGCGCTGGGATATCCCGGCTATTGGCTGGCCTTCGACGCCGAGACGCTGGCCCATCAGGCCCGCATCGTCCGCGAGGCCGAGCGGGCCGGGCGTCCGCTGACGGTGGAGACCCGCGTCGACCGCGGCCGCGCGGTGACGGAGGTGACGATCTACGCCACCGACCACAGCGGCCTGTTCTCCCGCCTCGCCGGGGCGCTGGCGGCCTGCGGCGCCGACATCGTCGACGCCCGCATCTTCACCATGACCAACGGCATGGCGCTCGACGTCTTCTCCGTCCAGGACGCCGCCGGCGGCGCCTTCGAGAGCAGCGACAAGCTCGCCAAGCTGTCGGTGATGATCGAGAAGGTGCTGTCGGGCCAGTTGAAGCCGCTGAACGACCTCGCCACCCGCCGCACCAGCCATGCCAGCCGCACCCGCGTCTTCCATGTGCCGCCGCGCGTGCTGATCGACAACAACGCCTCCACCACCCACACGGTGATCGAGGTGAACGGGCGCGACCGTCCGGGCCTGCTCTACGACCTGACGCGGGCGCTGTCGAACCTGACCCTGCAAATCAGCTCGGCCAAGATCTCCACCTTCGGCGAGAAGGCCATCGACGTCTTCTATGTGAAGGACGTCTTCGGCCTGAAGGTGACGCATGAGGGCAAGCTGGCCAAGATCAAGGAGCGCCTGCTGAGCGCGCTGGACGATCCCGCCGGCGACGCCCCGCCGCCCGCGGCCGTGAAGCGGACGAGAACCAAGGTGACGGGAGCCTAACGGCGAAACGCCCCCTCCCGCGAGGGGAGAGGGCGTTCCTTGCCACGTGGCGGGTGATCAGATGCCTTACGCCGACAAGGCCGCAGCGGCGATGACGGCCTGGGTGCGGTTCTTGACGCCGAGGGACTTGAAGATGGCGGTGACGTGGATCTTCACCGTGCCTTCCGACAGGCCCAGCTCATAGGCGATCTGCTTGTTCGACTTGCCAAGACGCAGGCATTCCAGCACCTCGCGCTGGCGCTGGGTCAGGCCGTAGCCGGCGTTGCGGTCGGTCACCTCGATCGAACGGCGGCGCGGGGCGGCGTCCATGCTGGCGGTCAGGGCGCCCGGCGGCAGGTAGATGCCGCCCGAGAACACGAGGTTCAGGGCGCCCATCATCACCTTAACGCTGCTCGATTTCGGGATATAGCCGGTCGCGCCATGGTCGAGCGCGCCGCGGATGTCGCCCAGCGCCTCCGAGGCGGAGATCACCACCACCGGAACGCCCGGTTGCAGGGCCTGGATCTCGCGCAGGCCGTCGAAGCCCGGCCAGCCCGGCATGTGCAGATCCATCAGGATGATGTCGAAGGTGCCGCCGGCCCGGCACTGGTCCAGCACCTCGTCGAAGGTCCCGGCCTCGACGAAGCTGGCGCCGCCCTGCAACTGCTCCAGCAAACGCCGCAGTCCCTCACGGAAGAGCAGATGGTCGTCCCCGATCAAAATCTTCATGGTCCCCGTCATCCTCGCTCGCCGGCCCTTGTCGGTCCCGTCCCCTTGCGGACGGTCGCCCGTCAGGGCTGTTGTCGATCTTGCCCGGTGCGCCCCCGCGGCACCCGGATCACCCCGTCCACACCGGCTGTTCCAACAAATGCCCCAGCCAGCCGGCCGATCTGTCCGACACCCCCGCAGACCTCGGCCCGATGCCCGTCCGCCGTTACTGACGTCCACAGTCGTTGATCTGTTACCGTCATCGGCCTGTATTTTCTCTGTGATGAGTACCAGATACCACGATCGGAAGTGGTCCTGTATCCGGACAAGCGCCATAGGTCATTTGAAGCCGCGGCGCTCCTTCGAGGCACCGTTGGTCATGGACGGACAAATAGCCTCCCCGCCGAAAGTCATAGTTTTACCGACCTGTCCGAATGAAGCGGTCGGATGGGCCTATCGGATTCAGAACATCCGTCGGGGTTCATTCGAAAGGTGCCGCGCCGTCTCCATCAGTGCCGGGAGATTTTCTGGAACCTTGCCATCTTCGGGGCGTTCGTGTTCGAGGAGCTTGGCTAATCCTGATTCGGTTGCGCAAGGGAGGGGAAAGGCCGCGACCAAACCAAACGGATAGTCCTGAAGGATGCCTGTACCAACGCGCATTCCTCTGTGACCCGGCCAGCACACATCATTCCATAAGTGTTACCGTTTCGAAACTTGGCGCGACCAACAAGGAGACGACAAGCGATCTTGGCTGATCATCCATCGCCTGATTTACGTCGAGCACTGTTCATTTCTAAATCACGCGGTGCGGCCAGTTCTTCTCTGGCGTGGCTTCCCTCTCTTCGAACAGGGTTCCGGGACGGGGTAAGGAGCTTCCGGACCACAAGGCGAACACGCCGATATCCACAGTTGTTTTCCGGATGACGTGACGATTACGACAACGTGCCTGGGCCGACCGCCCGATTTCCTTTCAACCCTTAGACGCAGGCGGCGACGCCCCAGCCGGGCCGGCCGTGGATGCCTCCTCCAGACAGAGCTGACCCATGCACCCACATCATGAGTACGCCCATGAGAAAGCATCTCACCAGACCCGCAACGCGGTGACCCCCATGCATGTCTGCCTGATCCTCGACAACAACGCGCTGACCGAGACGGTGGTGCAGCAGCTCGACCGCGGTGGCCGCCACCGCGTGACCGTGCTGCACGACATCGGAGAGCTGACGCAGAGCGCGCTGACGCCGGACGCGATCCTGATCGGACTGCAACAGTTCACGGCGTTGCGCGAGAACGAACCGATGGTCTATCTGCGGCTGTCGCGCCGCTCGCGGATCGTCGTCGTCCTCTCATCGCGCGAGCTGCTGGACGCGGCCCATATCCTGGCTTTCGCCGACGCCTGGGTGTTCGAGGATCTGAACGTCGACCGCATCAACGAGCTGCTGGACCTCGGGCTGGAAGGCCATTGCCTGATGCCCAAGCAGTTCCTGTCGCGCCTGGGCGTCGACGAGATCCGGCTGACGCTGCTGCCGCGCCTGTCCGACCCGGAGTTCGAGACGCTGCGCCTGCTGGGCGAGGGCATGAACAACCGGACCATCGCCAACGCGCTGGATCTGTCGGAGGCGGTGATCAAGTCGATGGTGCGCAGCGTGCTGTCGAAGCTGCATTTCCGCAACCGGACGGAGGCCGGCGTCTTCGCCGCCCGGCAGCAGGGCGCCCTGGAACAGGCGCGGACCGGCATCACCCCGCCGCATGTCCAGGCCGCCGTCCGCCGCGCCGGCTTCTGACCGGGCGGGGCCTGGAAAGCCCCTTCAGGCCGCCAACCGACGACCGGCCATCGTCTCCTCGAAGCGGGCGAAACGGGCGGCGAACGCCTGCCGCTCGCTTTCGGCCAGCCGGAAGCGGACCCGCAACACCCCACCCTCGCGGCTGACGACATCGAAGGGCACGGCCATGCCCAGGGCGTCGAACAGCAGGCTGCCACGATCGCCGACGGCATCCGCCTCGGCCAATGCCGCCCCCTGGCGCGAGATGTCGAGCAGCCGCACCGTCAGGCGGCCTTCCGCCGCCGCCTCCCTACAGACCACCGCGCAGGGCGCCTCGACGCGGTAGCGCGGCAGGCCGCGGCGGTCGACATCGTCGGTCGCGGTGCGCACGGCGCGGACCAGCACATGCATCAGCTCGTCGATGCTGTGGGTCACGTCCGACGCCCCGGCCCGCAATTCGTCGGCCCGCTCCCCCGTCACCGAGGCCTCGCGCGACACCTCGTCGATCCGGGTCGACACGTCGGTCGCGGCACTGGCGGTCTGGCTGACGTTGCGCGAGATCTCCTGAGTCGCCGAGGCCTGCTGTTCCACCGCGGCGGCGACCGTGCCGGAGATGGCGTCGATTTCGCCGATGGTGCGGCTGATCTCTCGCACCTCCTCGACGCTGCGGGCGGTGACCGCCTGGATTTCGGCGATCAGGCGCGAGATCTCCCCGGTCGAATGCGAGGTCTGGTTGGCGAGGCTCTTGACCTCGTTGGCGACCACGGCGAACCCCTTGCCGGCCTCCCCCGCCCGTGCCGCCTCGATGGTGGCGTTGAGCGCCAGCAGATTGGTCTGCGCCGCGATGCCCTGGATCAGTTCGGCCACGTCGCCGATGCGGCCGACCACAGACGACAGCGAGTCGATGGTGGTCTCGGTCCGGCCGCTGGCGGCCACGGCGGCGCGGGTCACGCTGGTGGCGTGGCCGACCTGATTGCCGATCTCCTCGATCGAGGCGGTGAGCTGCTCGGCGGCCGAGGCCACCGCCTGGGCGTTGCTGAGCGCCTGGGCCGCGGCGGCGGCGACATTCTGCGCGTTGGAGCCGACCAGCCCGGCCGAGGCCGCCATGGCGCCGGCATTGCGGTCCATATCCTGCGAGCGCGCGGCGATCCGCTCCACCGCGTGGCGGCTTTCCTGCTCCACCGTATCGGCCATCAGTCGCAGGGCCCTGCGCTTCTGCACCTCGCCCTCGACGCGCTGGCGCTCCTGCTCGGCGCGCAGCCGCTCGGCCTCGGCCATGCCGTCGCGGAAGACCAGGACGGAGCGCGCCATGGCGCCGATCTCGTCCAGCCGGCCGGCACCGGCGACGCCGGCGTTCAGATCGCCCGAGGACAGCGCCGTCATCACCTGGGCGAGCTGGCCCAGCGGACGCAGCAGCCGGCGCGAGGCCAGATAGCCGGGCACCGCCAGCATGACGGCGCAGATCGTCACCAGCATGGCGGCGAAGCGCATGCTGTCGTCGTAGGTCTTGAACACCTCCGCCTTGCGGATGCCGACATAGAGGATGCCGACCGTGGCGCCGGCGGCGTCCTTGATCGGGTCATAGGCGGCGTAATAGGGCTCGCCCAGAATCTCGACCATGCCGCGGAAGGGAGCGCCCTGGCGCAGCACCGCGTCGTAGGCGGGCCCCTGCGCCAGCGTGGTGCCGACCGCGCGGCCGCCGTCGGCGTTGGTCACGTTGGTGGCGATGCGGCGGTCGCCGAGGAACAGGGTGGCGGTGCCGCCGGTGATGCGCTTGATCCGGTCGACCACGAGGTTGTTGTCGTTCATCACGACGCCGTCCAGCAGCAGCTTGCCGTCGGCGACGGTGAAGCGGCCGCCGCGCTCCTGCAACGACGACCAGGCGATGTCGATGCTGAGACGCTGCATGTCGATCGCCTGCCGTTCCAGATCACGGACGATCACCTGACCGATCGCGAACAGGATCGCCGTGCTGAGGATCAGCATGCCGACAAGGTTCAACAGCGTGACTTTCGTGGAAATCGAAAGCCGACCGACAAAAACGCGCAGGCGGTTCATCAATTCCATCCACCGGAAAAGCATGTTGCGGGTGCTGGTTCACAGTCACTGGCGCCATGTCATCCGGATCTGCGCTTCCATCATATGATTTACATCAAAAGGCAGCCGCGATTTGTCACAGTTTCGTAATCCATCCCGGCTCGGCCAACCGGCGATTGTTACGAACCCGCCCGCATCGCAAATACATCTCCACCGCTGTTGGAAAGGGTCGCGCTCAGAACAGCCGGGCGCCGTCCGGCACCACCTGATCCGGGCCGACCAGCACCACGGCGCCCCCGGCGTCGGGCAGGCCGAGACACAGAACCTCGCTGGTGAAGGGGCCGATCCGCTTGGGCGGAAAATTCACCACCGCCAGCACCTGCCGGCCGACCAGCGCCTCGGCGGTGTAATGGCCGGTGATCTGGGCGGAACTGCGCCTGGTGCCGATCTCTCCGCCGAAATCGATGGTCAGCTTGTAGGCCGGCTTGCGGGCCTCCGGGAAGGGATCGACGGCGCGGATGGTGCCGACACGGATATCGACCTTGGCGAAATCGTCATAGCTGATGGTCATGGCCTGTCCGGTCCGGTTTTGCGGTCGGGATCAGGGTAGCGCGGCGGCATCCGGATCGGAACCGGGCATTGGAACCGGGACAGGGGAATCGCATACGGAAAAGCCTTGCCATTCCTATCGGATTTGATTCTACCCGGCGGACCGATTTGGGCGTTGGGGGAACGAGATGGAAGGGTTCAAAGCGTGCTTTGGAGCGCTGGACGATCCACGACGGGGCAATGCTCGTCAACACGACCTTCATGAAATGCTGATGATCGCTCTCTGCACGTTCCTGTGCGGTGGGCGAACCTGCATCGACATGGCGGAGTTCGCTGACGAACGTCAGGAGTTTCTGGGCGAATTCCTCACCTTAAAGGGCGGTCCGCCATCGCACGATACCTTCAGCCGGCTGTTTCGTCTCCTTGATCCCAAGCAGTTTCAGGCCTGTTTCCGCACCTTCATGGACCGCTTTGCCGAGACCTGCCAGGGCGTCATCGCCATCGACGGCAAGGCGCTGCGGCGCTCCTTCGATACGGCGAGTGCTAAGTCGCCCCTGCACATGGTCAGCGCCTGGGGGTGCGAGCAGCGTCTGGTGCTCGCTCAGATCGCCACCGACGCCAAGTCCAACGAAATCACCGCCGTGCCCACGTTGTTGGAGATGCTGGCGCTCAAAGGGACCATCGTGACCGTCGACGCGCTCAACTGCCAGCGCGACATCGCCCAGAAAATCATCGATCGGAAGGGCGACTACGCCTTGGCGCTCAAAGGCAATCAGGGCACGCTCCATGCTGACGTGAGCCTGTTTCTCGACGATCCCGAGACCACGACCACCACCAGCCACACCACCGTTGATGGCGATCATGGCCGCATTGAGACCCGTACCAGCGTCGTCTCCACCGACATTACCTGGCTCCAGGCCATTCACCAATGGCCTGGGCTGGCGGCCATCGGCAAGGTGGTCCGTACCCGCGAAACCCCGGCCAAGACGACGACGGAGACCGCCTACTACCTGTTCAGCACGCCGCTCTCCGCCGAACGCTGCGGTGAGGTCGTCCGCGCCCATTGGGGCGTGGAGAACAGCCTGCATTGGCGCCTCGACGTCACCATGAACGAGGATCAAGCCCGTAACCGCAAGGACAACGGCCCCGAAAACCTCGCCGTCCTCCGGCACCTCGCCATCAACCTCGTCTCAAAGGATGCTTCCAAGGGGTCTACCCGCGTCAAGCTGCTGCGAGCCGCCTGGAATTCCGCCTTCCTCCGAAAACTGCTCGCCCAAATCTGATATGCGATTGCCCTGGGAACCGGGATCACTTCAGCAGCGATTCCAGCGTGTCGTGCATCGCCTTCACGGTCTGGAGGATGCGGGCCGAGGCGGCGTAGGCCGTCTGCAACTGTTGCAGGGTGGCGATCTCCTCGTCGAGATTGACCCCGGTCTTGGCGTGATAACGCTCATCGACCAGCTGGAGCGCCGCCTTCTCCTGCCCCTGCTGGTCATTGGCCGCCTTCGCCGCGGTCGCCCAACTGCCGGTGAAGGCGCTGACCATGCCGGTGTAGGAGCTGTCGCTGGTCTTCAAACCGTCGGCATCGAGCTGGCGGCCGGTCGCGTTCAGCGCCCGGACCACCGGCGACAGCGCCGACGTCTTGACGCTTTCCCGCTCGTCGAGCAGGGACGGCTTCACCGCCAGGGTGAAACGGTCCTTGCCCTGGAAGAAGCCGGCCGGCGCCTCGCCGGATTTGGCCGGCTTGGCCTCGTCATAGGCGTCGCGGAAGCTCTTCGGTTCACCCGGCCTGGTCTCGCCGACGAATCCCTGCGCCAGCCCGTCCAGTTGCGAGCGCAATTTGCGGATGACCTCCGCCGTCGGCTCGCCATCGGCCGGCTTCGGCGGATCGGCGGTAGACCCGTCGCGCAGCATCGACATCAGCGCGCCGATCTTGCCGTCCTTCACATGGCCGTCCACCGCCTCGCCGGACGACAAACGCACGCTGTTGCCGTCCGTGGTCAGGGTGACGGGGGTCGCGTCGAGAAGCATCATCCCCGACCCGGTGAACAGGGCGACCCGACCATCGCCGCGCGTCATGCTGCGCACACCGATATAGCCGTTCAGCTCCTTGATCAGCTGGTCGCGGCGATCCATCGCCGACAGCGCGGCGTCGCCATCCTTGCCCGAGCCGATCCGCTCGTTGAGCGCCGCGATCTCCTTCAGCAGCCCGTTGGTCGCGGCGACGCTGTTCTTCAGGTCCGTTTGCATGGATCGTCCCAATGTTTCGACGCCGTCCGATACCCGCCTGATCTCGCCGGCGAAGCGGTCCGCCGCCCGCACCAGCTCGATCTTCGCCGTCCGGCTTTCGGGCGACGCCTCCAGCGTCTTCCAGGCCGCCTGGAAGCTGGAGGCGTAGCTGTTCAACAGCGGCTTGCCGCCGGAGGTGCGCAGCAGTCCGCCGAGTTCCCGCATGTAGCCGGCCTGGGTGGCCGCCCCGCTCTCCCGCGCGGTGAGCGCCTCCACCTGCCCCTTCAGCACCTCGTCGGCGTCGCGGCGGTAGCTCGTCGCGGTCTGGCCGTTGCCGTCCAGCGGCTGCTGGGCGACATGCCGGGTCCGCGTCGGGTCGTTCGCCTTGGCGATGTTGCCGGAAACGACGGAGACGTTCGTCTGGACGGCGCGCAGGCTGGCCGTGGCCGTCTGCAACGCGGAGAGCAGGGACGACATGGCGGGCGACCTTCAGTGAAGGACCGGGGCGGCGAAGGCGACGGTCACCGTTTCAGCCCCAGCACTTCCTGGAGCATCTCGTCGGACGCGGTCAGCACCTTGGCGTTGGCCGAATAGCCGCGCTGGGTGACGATCATCTTGGTGAATTCGCTGGCGATATCGACGTTGGAGGCCTCCACGCTGTTCGCCACCATGGCGCCGGCGCCGTTCAGCTTCGGATCGTTGAGGTTCGGCTTGCCCGCCCCTTCGCTTTCGACGAAGACGCCGCCGGACTCGCGCTGAAGGGCGTTTGGATTGTTGAAGGTGACGATCGGCACCTTGGCGATCATCCGCGACCGGCCATTGTCGTAATTGACCATCACCGCGCCATTCTCGCCGAACACCACCTCCTTGAACTGGCCGCGCGGCGCGCCGTTCTGGACCAGTTGGGTGACGTTGATCTCGCTGCCGGAGAATTGGGTCAGGCCGCCCGGCTTCTGGTATTTGCCGAGATTGAGCGTGATCTGCTGCGGGCCGAAGCCGTAATCGACGGTGAAGGTGACCGAGGCGGGGGAGCCGGCGGCCTCGGCGACCGTGCTGACCGCCGTGCCGGTGCCGACCAGGGCGGTCGAGATGCCGGTCAGGGTGCCGACGGTCTCCGGCGTCTTGCCGAAGGTCAGGCCGATGTGGGCCGGCGTCCTGCCGGCGGCGGCACTCTGGTCGAGGGTGAATTGCGGGGCCGGCGCGTCGGTGACGGCGCCGCTGGCGGCGGCGTCGCTGGTGACGGTCAGGGCGCTGCCGGTCTGCGTGACGGTGCCGCCGGCCGCGGTGATCTGCGACGCCAGCTGCGCCATCACCTTGGCCGGCGTGTTGAAGCTGGCGATGTTGGCGTTGTCGAGCGTCAGCGAGAAACGCTGGGGCACGCCGCCGATCCTCGTCGTGATCGAATAGCTGTCCCCGACATCGACGCTGGTCCCGCCCAGCGTGATGGTGCCGGTGCCGGTCATCGTGTTCACGGTGGTGGCGCTGGCCGGGGTCTTGGCGGTGACGGTGATGACGCCGCCCTGGGCGGTGGCGGTCACCGGCAAGGCGGTGTTGGCGTTGATCTTGTTGGCCAGCGCCGCGGTGATGTCCTCCATCGTCATCTCTTCGCCGGTGGTGCTGTAGGTCACCGCCGTGCCGTTGACGCTGAGGGTGTATTGCGTGCCGATGTCGCCCGGCGTGCCGGTCAGCGTCACCGTCCGGCTCTGCCGCACGCCGGCCACGCTGGAGACCGACGGCAGCGAGCTCATCGTGTTCGCGGCGCTGGAGGCGTTGGCGACCCTGCCGCTGGTGGTGACGGCGCCGCCCGGCGCATTGGCCTGGATCGACAGGATGTTGCCCGCGACCGACGCGGTGACGGTCGAGCCCAACGCCTTGTTGATCCGGCCGGCCAGCTGGGAGACGACGTCGCCCACCGTCTGATAGCTCTGATAGGTCGCGGCGGTCACCGTGTAGCTGATCGGCGTGCCGTTCACGGTGATGGTGAAGGAATCGCCGACCTCGACCTGGCTCTGCGGGAACTGGAACTTGTCGATCTTGCCCGAACTGGCGGTGGCCGCCGTCGAGGTCTGGGGAACGATGCTGTTGACCGTGCTGGCGCCGGACACCACGTCGGTGTTCAGCTTGAACGGCGTGCCGGGATTGCGGGCGGTGACGCGGATGGTCTGGCCCGACGAGGTGGCGAGCACCGACGCCGCCGGCGAGGCGGAATTGATCTGGTTGGCCAGCGCGCCGGCCAGCCCGGAATAGGTCCGGATCGAGCCGATGTTGTCGGCCGTGACCTTCAGGCTGTAGCTGGTGCCGTCGATCTTGACCGAATAGACGTCGCCGATGCGCAGGTTGTCCTGGCCGTTGGTGTTGGCGCCGGCGATGGTGACGACATTGACCTGGGCGACCGCGGTCTGGCCGGCGATGTTCTGGCCGAAGGACACGGTGGCGGGATTGCCGGTGAAGCTGCCGTCCACCGGCTTGGTGTTGGAGCCCGGCGTGTCGACGACCATGCGCCAGCCGCTGTCGGCCTGCTGGCGCCATTTGAAATTGACGGTGCGCGGGTTGCCCTGGCTGTCGAAGATCTGGATGCTGCTGTCGGGAATCTTCTGCCCGGCCTTGGGCGTCGCCGGAAGGTTGGCCGACAGATCGATGCCGCTGGTGGCGACCGGCTTGTCGATCAGCGAATTGACCTGGACCGGCGCCACCCGATCCTTCTGGACGGCGCCGGTGACCGGATCGACCAGCCAGCCATTCAGGGCGAAGCCGGAACTGTTGACGAGATGGCGGGTGCGGCTCAACTGGAAATCGCCGAGGCGGGTATAGACGTTGGGGCCGCTCCCCGTGGCGCCGCCGCCCGTGGCGCCGCCGATCGTCCCGGCGGTTTGCGCATCCAGCCGCGAGACGCTGAAGAAGCCCTGGCCCTGGATGGCGGCGCTGGTGTTGCTGGATACCGAGGTCAGGTTGCCCTGGACGTCGTTCATGAAGGACGGCCGGGCGGTGACGCCGCCCGGCGCGTGGTTGCGGGGGGAAGATTGCAGCACCATGGACTGGAACGTCGTGTCCACCCGCTTGTAGCCGGCGGTCGAGGCGTTCGCGATGTTGTCCGAGATGTTTCCGAGCGCCTTCGATTGGGCAACCAGCCCCATCAAGGCGCTCGACCGCGACCCGAAAATGCTCATGGCGCTGCCTTTTCGTGAAAAGAAATCAGAACAGGCGCAGGATCGACTGCTGCGACTGGTTGGCGAGCGAGAGGGCGATGGTGCCCAGCTGCTGCCGGGTCTGGAGCATCAGCAGGCTGGCGCCTTCCTCGTTCTGATCGGCCAGCGTCAGCTTGTTGGCGCCTTCGGTCAGAACGTCGCTGAACTCCTTGGTGAAGCTCTCGCGGGTGGTGATGACGCTGAGGTTGGTCGACAGCGACTGGGAGGCGGAGCGGATCGTCGCCTTGGCGTTGTCCAGGCCGGCGACCGCCTTGTCGATGTCGGCGCGGTCCGTCCAGTTGTTCTGGGCGGCGTCCAGCTTCAGCCCCTGGCCGCTGGTCGACAGGTTGACCGCGTTGACCGTGATCGAGTTGGTGTTGGTCTCGTTCAACTGGACGGTGATGTCGTTCTTGGAGTTGGCGTCGGAGATCTGCTTGGTGACGATGTTGGCCGAGCAGTTGGCCGAAGCCGCCTGCTTGATCGTCTTGGCATTGACATCCAGGCGCACCGTGCCGCTGTCGAAGGTGAAAGCCTGCTCGCCGCCGCTCAGCTTGCCGTCACCGCGGTCGCTCTTGCCGTCGCGGGTGACCTGGGCACCGTTGGAGTTGGTGACCTGGACCTGGATGTCCACCTTCTTCTCGATGACGGAGACGCCGTTGCCCTGGTTGTTCGCCGCCTCCAGCAGACGGCGGTCGACGGTGAAGGACACCACGGTGCCCGACGCGAAGCTTTCCGAGATCTTCTTGGTCAGCGCGTTGGTGGTGCTGGAGGTCAGCGTGAAATCACGCACGACGCCGGCCGTGGTGGCGCCCGTCAGGGTGATGGTGCCGCTGGTGCCGACCGTGGCGGTGGCGACGCTCTTGCCGTTCAGACGGCCGCTGGCGCTGCTGATGGCGGTGCTGATCGAGGCCTTCAGCTGGTTCGCCACGTTCTTGGCGGCGTTCTGGCCGGTGGCGACGTCGCCGCTGGTGGCGGTGTAGCTGAAGGTCTGGCCCTGCACCGTGACGGTGAAGATGTCGCCGGCCTCGACGGTGCCGCTGACATTCACCGTGGACACCTGGGCCGATCCGGAGACGGCGGCCTTCTGGAGTTTGGTGTCGATGGTCTGGCTGTTGTCGAAATAGGAGATGGTCCGGCTTTCCTTGCCGTCCGACACGATGAAGTCGCGCGAGCGGCCGTTGGCGCCGCGCACCTCGATCTGGACATCGGCGAAATTGCCGGTGGTGCTGGACATCGTGCCCGACAGCTTCAGCCCGGTCAGGCCATGGGAGTTCTGGGCCTTGTTGATGTCATCGGTCTTGCCCTCGATCGACCCGGTGCCCTTGAAGCGGATGGCATAGGTGTCGGCCGAGATGACATTGGTGACGCGGGCGTTGCTGACGCCGGTGATGGTGTTGACGGCGGCACGGGAGGCGCTGGTGCTGTCCAGGCTGAGGCCATTGCCGTTGATCAGATTCTTGCCGCCATACTGGCTGTCGGCGGCCAGCTTGTCGATCTGGTCGCGCAACGTGTTGAACTGCCCGGCCAATGCCTTGCGGGTGGCGATGGAGGCGGCGTCGTTGCCCAGCGCCGCATAGGCGGCGGTGGTCAGACCCTTGGCCTGGTCGACCAGATCCCCGATCTTGGTCAGGCCCTTGTCGGCCGCCTTGATGGTGCTGATCGACTGGCCCATCGCGTCCTTCAGCGACGACAGGTCGCCGGCACGCTGGGTCAGCCCCTTCGCGGCGAAGAAGTCGGTCGGACCGTCGAGCGCCGAGTTGATCTTGTTGCCCGTCGCCAGAGTGTTCTGCTTTTGGGCAATCATCTTTTGAACGCCCTGCAACTGAAGCAGATTCGTTCGCATGGACGCGCTGAGCGATACTCCGTCAGCCATGACGGAACCTCCTTTAAGGTTCGGATTGTTCCACAAGCACGGTAAAGTTGCGTATAGAGATGGTTTTTATCTCTAAAGCCGAAATCGACGGGCGCTCGCGCGCGCCATTTTGATCGTATTTATTTGATATTTTAGATATTTTTTATTGAAATATCCGGATTCTCAACCCGTCCGGAATGATGCTTTTATATTTTTGTGGAAATATTTTTCGACAATAAAAGTTGACGGCAGATTTATCCGCAATAATCCCAATAAGCTTTGAGAGTCTTTAAGGGTCTTCAGCGATTCATCTGGAATCACAACTCCGATCTTCACAGTATTTCTTTCACCGTTTTCCGGTGACAAACTGTGGATCCGCTGTGTCAATTTTCTGTGGAGAGACCATCAAGACCGCATCAAGAGCGCTCACCCCTCGATGGGGTCCGTCATGGCGCGGACAGGATTGATGGAAAGCCGACGGATGGGCGTGGCGCCCCGGTCATCGCAACCTGCATTGGAAGCGGATCGGGAGTCATTCAACGGAACGGGAAAGGGTCCGTCATCGTCGGCGGTCACGCCGCGACGCACCGGCATCGCTCCCGGTCAGGGGGAGACCGGTCGCGGGCGGGATGATCGAAGAGGGGAAAGCGGATGTCGCGCCCATGAAAAAAGGGGCCGCCGATGGCGACCCCTCTTCATGGTGTTCCGGCGGAGCGGAGACGGATCAGGCCTTCGCCTTGGCGATGGCGGCCTTGACCTCATCCAGGCCGTCCGACACGCGCTTGGTCAGGATCTCGGCGGCCTCGGTGTTCGACTTGGCGATCATCTCGCTCAGCTCGCGGATGTTCGACAGCGACTTCTCGAAGGCGGCCTTGACCAGATCAGCCTGCTTGCTGGCCTTCTCCTCCGGGGTGCCGGCGGCCGACAGCTCGCCGACGGCGCGGTTCACATCCTCGGCGACGGTGCGCAGCACCTCGGCCTGACGACGGACGACGGCCTGGAAGCCTTCGAAGGCGAGCTGGTTGGCGGCGGTCACCGCCTCGATGTTGCGGCGCTGGCTGGCGATGATGGATTCCACATCGACACCCGGCACCTTCAGGTCACCCATCAGCTTGGACGGATCGAATTCGAGGAAGGGGTTACCGCTGATCTTGGCCATGTTTCTCATCCCAGCATCGGTGTTTGCTGCCCGCATCGCAATCCGGGCATGTTGCGTCGCAACATTACGGAAGCCGACTATGCAGATTGATCAAAAGTTAGTCAATGCGATTTTTTGCGCCGCAGCATAACCGTGGCGGGAAAAATTCCCGCCGCGGATCGCCGAACCGTTGCTAAATGCTTGAAGCCATGGGCTCCGTCCCCGCCGCCTTGCCGGACGACCCGCGCGATCCGGTCCAGCGGCAGAAGGTCGCGCCCCAGCGCTCCGCCCCGCGCAGCGCGTTGTCCAGCGCCGCCATGGTGCGCGACAGATCGGCGGTATCATCGTCGAGGAAGACGCGCATCACCCGCGCCTGGATGGCCCCCAGTCCGGTGACCAGCACGGCGCCGCCACGCCGGTCGGGATCGATGCCGGCGGCGCGCAACATCCAGGCCATCGAGCGGCCGAAGGCGCAGGAGAAGGCGAGCGCGGCGGCCGGGTCGGCCGGCAGGTCGCGCAACACCGCGCGCAAACCGTCGCGGAAGGGGCGCAGTCCGTCGAAGCGGCGCATCATCACCTCGAACAGCCGGTCGCGCGCCGATTCGGCCGGATCACCATCACCGTCGCCGCCCCCGTCGCCGCCACCGGCCAGGACCGTGGCGTCGGCGACGCGCGACACCGCCGCCAGCAGATCGGCCCGCCCGCGATAGCGGTGATGGAAGCGCGACAGCGGAATGCCCGCCGCATGCGCCACCTCGAGCAGGCCAACGCCGCGCCAGCCTTTTTCAGCCGCCAGCCGCATCGCCGCCGCCGCGACGGCGCGGTCGAGGCTGTCGGGATCGGCGGATTCGCTGGCGGGACTGGAACGGAAGGCGTTGTCTTCAGGCTTGCCGGACGACGGGTCGGACATGGCACCACCTCCAGGAGACAGGGCAGGCGACGGGGATCGCACCATAAGGTGGGGTGTGGACAGGCGAACGTCACCCGCCCACATGCGGGATCCGCTACGCCTTCCGTACGGTCTCCACCCGGCCACCGGTCATGCCGACCAGATCGGCGGGGGTCAGGCGGAAAACGGAGTTGGGCGTGCCGGCGGCGGCCCAGATCGTCTCCAGCCGCAGCAAATCGTCGTCGATCAGCACCAGCGGCGGCACGGCATGGCCGATCGGCGGCACGCCGCCGATGGCGAAGCCGGTCGAGTCGCGGACGAATTCCGGATCGGCGCGCTCGATCTTCTCGCCGATCAGGCGGCCGACCGCCTTCTCGTCGACGCGGTTGGCGCCGCTGGCGACGACCAGGACCGGACGCCCGGTCTCCTTGGTGCGGAAGATCAGCGACTTGGCGATCTGCGCCACGTCGCAGCCGACGGCATTGGCCGCGTCTTCCGAGGTGCGGGTGCTGCCCTCATGCTCGACCACGCGATGGCCGAGGCCGAGGCCGTCCAGAACGGCCTGGACGCGGGCGGCGGAGGGGCTGAGAGCGGTCACTCGCCCAGCCCCGTCATGCCGGTGCCCACGGTGTCGACCGATGCGACGCGAAGTTCCGCCGAAGCCAAGATCGTCCAAGCCTCCCTTGAGATTTCCCATTCGCCATGCCGTGAGATCGGAGATGGCGACCATGGCCCAGGATGCCGTCCGCCCGGCGATCGCTCAAGACCAAATGGCGGGGACGATGGCGGGTCTCTTGGAGACGGGCGTCATCCGCGCTGAAGCGACTTGATGCTGGCATAGAGGCCGGCCGCCCTGTTGACCGCCGCCGAATCATTGCCGCGGGTGAACAGCAGCGCGCCGACGACCGCATCGGATCCGGTTTTGCCGTTGGTCACGGCATAGCGGTGCATCCCGGCCTTGGCCGGTTGATCGGCGGCGGCGGACAGGTCCGCCCCCAAGGCCCCCGACAGAACCGAGGCCAGCAGGCCGCTGGCCGTCGCGTCACCGGAATCGAGATCCACGATGCTCATCTGGCCATCTGGAATATCGACCGTGCGATCAAAGCTCACCGACGCCAGGGAATTGAGGTCCGCGCGACTCTCCATCCGGTCTTTCACGGTGATCTCGCCGATCCTGGCGGCGGCGAACGACGACGGATCATGCGGATCCTCGGCGCCGGCGTCCTTCAAAATCTTGGGCATCTCCGGCCGCACCACCCCCTTGGCCGCCAGGGACGCGCGGACGATGTCGGTGGCGGCCCCGCCCAGCAGCGCCGTTTCGTCGCTGGTGCCGGTGAAGGTCCGCGCGGTGAAGCCGGACATTTGTTCCCAATAGCCGAACAGCTTGTCGGTCCACTCGGAAAAGGCGTTCAGGAAATTGGAGACCCCGACGCGTCTCAGCTTGTCGTCGCCGGGCACGGTGATATCGGCGGGCTCATAGCCCCCGCCGATGGAATAGGACATGCCCGGCTTCAAATTCTGAATGGCCGAGCGCAAATCGACGACCACCCCGGCGCCACGGCTCGAGGAATCGGAACCTGCGGTCATCGCATCGGACTTCACAGGCACCGCCTGACCGGTGGCCGACGGCCGGAACGCCCCGCCCATCGTCGGGTCCGAAGTCACCCTCATGGCTCTCTCCTCTTATGGGGGGAGAACCCATGCCAGCCTCGTAGCCGGACAGCGGCTCTTCCGCCAAACACCCTCATCGGTTGTCGAGGATGCATCCTGGCGCTGTTCAGATCAAACGGAAATTCGCGCCAGGGGCGGCCATGTCCGGCGGTCAGCCGATCCGATTCAGCCGGCCAGTTCGCGCGAGCGGCGGGTGGCGGCGGCGATCGCGGTCGTCATCACCGGCTGCAAGCCGTCCGGCGCCATCAGCACCTCCAGCGCCGCCTGGGTGGTGCCGTTCGGGCTGGTCACCGCCTTGCGCAGGTCGGCGGCCGGCTGCGGCGAGGCGTCGAGCAGGGCGCCGGCCCCCGACACGGTGGCGCGGGCCAGCCGCATCGCCAGATCGGTGGGCAGGCCGGCGGCCTCGCCGGCCTTGGCCATCGCCTCCACCAGGAAGAAGACATAGGCGGGGCCGCTGCCGGACAGGGCGGTGACGGGGTCGAGCAGACCCTCGTCCCCGACCCAGGCGACGTCGCCGACGGCGCGCAGCAGGCGGTCGGAGAGGTCGCGCTGGCCGGCGCTGACGCGGGAATTGGCGACGGCGACGGTCATGCCGCGGCCGATGGCGGCCGGGGTGTTGGGCATCGAGCGGACGATGACCGCCCCCTCCCCCAGCATCCTCTCGAAATAGCCGATGGTCTTGCCGGCGGCGATCGACAGGAAGACGGTGCCGGGATGGACGAGCGCGCGGTAGGCCGGCAGCGCCTCCTCCATCACCTGGGGCTTGACGGCCAGGACGATCACGTCGGGAACGAAGCCGTCCGGCAGGGACTCGGCGCCGGATGCCAGGGTGACGCGGGCATCCGCCGCCACCGATCGCGGTAGCCCGGCCCGATCGACCACCACGACGCGCGACGCGGTCCCGGCGGCCAGCCAGCCGTCCAGCATCGCCCCGCCCATCTTTCCACAGCCGACCAGCAGCAGCGACGCACCCGATTCCACCGTCATCACCCCGACCTTCCCCCTTCGCTCAACGAACCGGCTTCGTGCTCAGGCTTCGCCCATGGTGTCGAGGATGGCGGCCGACACCGCCTCCGACGCCGACTTCCCGCCCCAGATGACGAACTGGAAGGCGGGATAGAAACGCTCGCACTCCGACAGGGCGATCTCCACCAGATCCTCCAGCTGTTCCACCGCGGCACCGCGCGCGCCGCGCAGCAGCATGGTCTGGCGGAACATCGGCGTGTGCTCCTCCGAGCAGACATCGAAATGGCCGAGCCACATGCGGCCGTTGACCTCGGCCAGCAGTTCGGCGACGGCGAGCCGGCGGGCGGCCTGGACCTTCATGTCGAACTGACAGGAGAACTGCATGGCGCTGACGTCCGGCTGCCAGACGAAATAGAGCCGGTAATCGCACCAGCGCCCGCCGATCTCGACGACCAGCTCATCCTCGGTGGCACGGTCGAAGGGCCATTCGTTGGCGGTGACGATCTCCTCGACGACATCGAGCGGATTGTGGGCGGAATTGGTGGTTTCGACGGCGACTGCCGACATGTCCGCGTCCTCCTGTGAAGGCGCAAAGGGCGGTACCGTTCGCCCGGACCGGGGAAACGCGCCGGCGACGGCGCGCCACGATCCGGGGCAATACCCCGAAGATGATGACGGAAAGGGGGGGCGGGATCGAGCAAGGCGCCGTCGCGAACCGGCCGCGCGGGCGGCGTGGCGCCGGACGACGGGAGGGGCGTCGGGGAGTTCGACAGCGCCGTCGCTCAAGGGGTGGGGGGAGCCGAGCCGGCGTCGGTGCCGGCATCGCCGGGCTTGCCGGTGGCGGCCTGGACCGGCTGCGGCGCCGTGGCGGCGCTCAGCGACGCGACGGTCGCCTCGAGCGCGGCCAGACGCTCCGCCATCGCCTCCTGCTCCTCGCGGGCCTTGACGGCCATGGCGCGGACAGCCTCGTATTCCTCGCGGCTGACGACGTCCATCCGCGACAGAACACGTTCGAGCTGGGCGCGCAGCTGGCCTTCCGCCTCTTCGCGCAAGGACGAGAAGGCGCCGAGCGCGCCACCCGCCACACGGGCGAGATCGTCCAAAATCCTGTTGTCCACCTGCATCGCTCTAACTTCCGGTTACCGTACGTTCATTATGGACGCCGCGCGCGGCGACTTCAACGCCCTTGGCCGGGAGGACAGGCCATTCACCGGACATCCCTGCCCTTCCTCCGGGGAAGACAGGGCATCACTTGGCCGGAGCGGCGGCATTGAAATGGTCGCGCAGGGCCTTCAGGTCCAGCGTCTGGGTCGGCGCCGCCCAGGGACCGCCGACGCGCAGCGTCAGCGGCGGCAGGTCGCCATCCGTCTTCACCGTCAACGCCAAAGCCAGATCGAGCCGCTCGTCGGGAAGCGAGACGGTGCCCGACAGCGCGCCATCGGCCGGCCCGGTGGTCAACCGGGCGTCCTCGGTGCGAATCACGCCCCCGTCGATGGCGATGCGGGCATCCAGCCGGTCCAGCCTGGTCTCGCCCCCCTGCAACGCGCCGGCGACGGCGCCCAGCACCTCCTGGCTGCGCTCCGCCCCGGCCAGCCGGCCGCGCAGGGTGGCGAGATCGACACCGCGCAGCACGCCGCCCGTGGCCACCGCCCGGCCCCGGCCGCTCAGACTGCGCAGAAGCGCCCCGCCCTGGCCGCTGCCCGACAGGGTCAGGTCGAGATCGACCCTGCCGCCGCTGAGCCCGAGGCCGGCGATGCTCGACAGAGCGGTGCCGATGTCGGCCTTGATCACGGTGACGTCGGCGTCGAGCCTGGGCGCCTGCCCCGGCGCGGTGGCGAGCCGGCCGCTGAGACCGATCTGCCCGCCCTGCCACTCGCCGTCGAGCTGTTCCAGCGTCGCGACGCCGTCGGCGAGCGTCGCCCGCAGCGCCGGCTGGGTGATGCGCTGCCCGCCCACGGTCAGGGAGGTGGCGGTCAGGGCGAGACGCCCGTCCAGCGATCGCAGCCAGCCCGGATCCGACAGGGGATCGGACAGGGATTCGGCGGAGGGGTCGGCGGAAGGATCGGCTGCGGGGTCGGCATTGGCGGACCAGCCATCGCCGACCAGCGGCGCGCCGCGCAGCCGGTCGAGGTCGAGGTCGCCGGTCTGGACGTCGGCCTGGAACGCGGTGCGCTCCGCCTTGCGGTCGAGCATCAGCTTGCCGCGCACGGGAATGCCGGCGACCAGCCCCTGGAGGTTGGTCAGGCTGGGCGCGGTGGCGGTACCGGCCAGCTCGCCGTAGAGGTCGAGCGGGCCATAGGCGCGGGCGAGACCGGTGTCGGTGAACAGCGCGGCGATGCGCCCCATCTCCGGATGGATGACGCGCAGCTTCAGGTCGGCGCTGGGCGAGTGGTCGAGTCCGAGCAGGACGCCGCCGGCCTCGAGCGTACCGCCGAGCATGGCGGCCGACGCCTCCACCGCCATGCGCTCGCCGTCACCGGCCAGCCGCGCCTTGGCGCTGACCGCGCCGAGACGCTCGGGCACCGGCAGGCCGGGCGGCCAGGCCACGGCGCTGGGCAGGCCGCCCAGCGACGCCGCCTCCGCCTTGAGGGAGAGATTGACGCCGCGCAGCGGGATCAGACTGCCAACCTGCCCGTCGATCCGCGCCTGGAGCCCGGCGAGGTCATCCACCTTGGCCTCGCGCACCGTCAGCGCCCCGGAGGCGACGGTGGCATCGAGATGCAGCCCCTGCACCGGCAGCCCGCCCACCGTCAGCTGGCCGACCCGCAGGTCCAGGTTGGCGTCGGCGAGGCCGAGCAGCCGCTGCGGTGTCTGGCCGGTTTCGGTGGCGGGGCGCGGGCCGACCGCGCGCGTCGCCTGGGCCGGGGTGCCGGAGGGCGCCTGAGTGGCGGACGGCTGGGCGGAAGGGGGGTCGGCCGGACGGTAGCCGTCGAGGTTCAGGCGGTCCAGCTCGAGCCGGGCGCCGAAGGCCGGACGGCCGCGGTCGACATAGGCGACGGCGCCGCTGAGACGGCTGCTGTCGAAACGAAAATCCAGACCGGACAGCTCGAAACGGTCGGCATGGCCCTGGAGACGCGCCGACAACGAGGCGCGGCGCAGCCGGTCGGCGGGGACGCCGCCCAGGTCCAACTTCATCCAGTCCAGCAGGGCGCGCAGATTGTCGGCGTTCGCCTCCATCCGCATGTCGAGCGTCGGCTGGCCGCCGGGCGTCGTCACCTCTCCCGCCGCCACCATGTCGGAACCGCCGGGCAGCAGCGCGCTGACACGGTCGATGTTCAGCCGGCCGCCGGACAGGCTGGCCTCGATCCGGCCCTGGCGCACCACGCCGCGGTTGTAGCCGATGGCGTCGACCGCCACGTCGAGCTTGGCCTCCACCCCCGTCGGCAGCACGATGGAAAGGGCCGGCGGCGCCTTGGCCGACCCGCCGGCGGTTCCGGCAGCCGGATCCGGCGCGTCGGTGCCCGTGCCGGCGGTCACCGACGCGCGGCCGGCGGTCTGGGCGTTGCGCGCCAGCCAGGAATCGAGATCCAGGCGGTTGATCGCGAGGGTCAGCTCGGTGCGCGGGACTTCGCCCTTGGTTGGATCGCCGGCGCGCAGGGAGGCGTTGCCGGTGGCGCGGGTGTCGCCCAACTGCGCTTCCAGGCTGGTGAAGGTGGCGAGGCTGGTTCCCGCCTCCACCGTCGAGCGCAGGCTGAAGGGCTGGGCCAGCGCCGCCGGCACGCGGGCGGAGCCATGCGTCTCGACCAGCCTGGCGAAGTCGCCGCCCTCCGCGCGCAGGTCGCCCTGCACCTTGAAGGTGCCGCCGGCCAGGATACCGGCGAAGCGCAGCGTCGCGTCGGTCTGGGGCAGCGACAGGGTGGCGCGCACCGGGACGGCGGCGCCCTCGGTGAAGCGGCCGGCGGTCGCCTCGCCATGCAGCGACAGGCCGCGCAGGCGGAAATCGCCCTGCCATTGGAAGGGACCGGTCAGGCTGCCGGCGGCGATGCGGGCGCTCAGCCCCTCCACCGTCTCGGTCCGGCCGTTGCGGTCGTCGCGGTAGATGACCGTGCCGTTGTCGATCAGCACCTGATCGAAGCTGACGGCGGAGACCAGCCCCTCGGCCGCTCCCAGCCCGTCGCCCTTGCGCGGACCCGCGCTGGACAGATCCCAGTTGATCCGGCCGTCCTTCAGCACCTCCACCACGAAGGTCGGCTCGACCAGCGCGATGCTCTCCACCTGGATTCGGCCGCCAAGCAGCGGACCGAGCGCCACGCGGGCGTCCAGCTTCTTCAGGCGCACCATGTCGGGTTCGTCGGCGCCGGCGGCGTTGGCCAGCCGGGCGTCGCGCAGGGTCAGGGCCGGCGACGGCAACAGGGTGAAGCCGAGATCGCCCCGCAACTCCACCCGCCGGCCGGTCGCCTGCGACACCCGCTCGGCGATGGCGCCCTTATAGGCGTTCCAGTCGATAAGGCTCGGCGCCGCCAACAGCAGACCGGCCAGAGCCGCCAGTCCGGCCAGAGCAGCGATCAGGATCTTCTTCACCGGGTTTCCGCCTTCCCTGCGACCGGCCTTGTCGTCGGCCGGGCCCCTTTGCCACGTCGTTTCGATACCGCCAGCCATCCGCGCCGGCCGGCCTTCCGGCCAACCGGCTTCCGGCGCGCCCCGTCCTTCGGTAAGCTAGCGCCCGCAGAAGAAACAAGCAATTTGGGCAATCCCACGGCCAACTTGTGGCCCGTCCGATTTTTTCGCGACGTTTTCCCATCCCCCCTTCGGCCCGCCGCCCGCCCGAACCGGCCGCGCGGCGCCCGAATCCCCGCAAAACAGCCGCCGGAGACCGAACCATGGGCGACGTGGTCAACCTCAACCGTTTCCGCAAGACCCGCGAGCGGGCCGAGCGCGCCAAGGAGGCCGAGGCGAATCGGGCCCGATTCGGCCGCAGCAAGGCCGAGAAGGAGCGCGACCGCAAGGAGGCCGAGCGGAGAACTCAGACTTTGGACGGGCATAGGCTGGAGGAGGAGAACTGACCGGATCGGCCGAACGACAGAGCCGCCCCTGACCAACGGAAGAAAAGACCAAGCTGGCGCCTGGGAATAACCTCCGCATTTTCGTTACTATTGAATGCACCGATAGTTCCCTATTGCGACCATTGCCGCGACTGTGTGAGAGTTCCCTCATGAGCGCCGGCGGGCGCGGTCCTTGGCTGATGGGGAGGGCGGTCATCATGGTCGACATGACGTCGTTTCGCGGATCGGTGCAGCCTCCTCGGCCCCAATCCCGGTCCCAGTCCCCGGCCCGCCCGCCCGACTGGCTGCCGGCGATCCGGACGGTCGAGGTCGACCGCCCCTGGGTCTGGCTGGCCTCGGCCTGGCAGGACATGATGGCCGCCCCCGTCATCAGCGTCGCCTATGGCGGGCTGGCGGTGATCTCCAGCTTCGTCCTGGTCGTCGGGCTGGCGATGATGGACATGGAATATCTGCTGCTGCCGATGGCGGCGGGCTTCATGCTGGTCGGTCCGCTGTTCGCCGTCGGGCTGTACGAGACCAGCCGGCTGCTGGAGCTGGGGGAGCGGCCGACCTTCGGCAAGGTCGTCGCCGCCTACCGCCGCAACGGGGTGCAGATCGCCGGAATCGGCATGGTGCTGATGCTGGCGCTGCTGGCCTGGATCCGTGTCGCCTTCCTGATATTCGCGCTGTTCTTCTCCGGCGAGCCGCCGGCGTTGGACCAGCTGGTCGACCGCATCTTCTTCTCGGCCGAGACGATTCCGTTCCTGCTGACCGGAACGCTGTTCGGCGGGATCATCGCCTCGGCGGTCTTCTCCATCGCCGCGGTGTCGGTGCCGATGCTGCTCGACCGCGAGACCGACGTCTTCACCGCGATGGCGACCAGCATCGCCGTGGTGCGCGCGAACATCCGGCCGATGATCGGCTGGGGCTTCCTGATCGCCCTGTTCATGAGCGCCGGGATGGTCACCGGCTTCCTGGGTCTGGCGATCGCCCTGCCGGTGGTCGGCCACGCCTCCTGGCACTGCTACCGCGATCTGGTCGGGCGGTAACACGCATGCGGTGATGCGCATGCGGGAACGCCCTCTCCCCAGGCGGGAGGGGGCGTTTTCCGTCAGCCCTTCTTGAAGAACGCCTCGGCCGCCGATTTCTGCGCCTGTTTGGCGGCGATGACGGCGCGGGCGCGGGTGATCTCCGCCTCCAGCGTGGCGATGTAGGTCTCGATCTCGGCCACGCCCATCACGGTCAAATCCTTGGGCGCCGGCTTGCCCTTGCGCGGCTCCAGATCCTCCAAACGGTCGTCGATCGCCATCGCCCGCATCCCTCCCCTGCCCGGTTGCCCGTTCCCGTCCCGATCGTCCCGACCTTGGCGTCGTGATCTTGCCAGGGCGGTCGGGCAAATCTACCTTTCGGTCCGGACGATTCCAACCCGCCGCTGTCGGAAGACAGGGCTCGCGAAAAAGATCGAAGGGACGACCGACATGGGCTTTGCCCCACCCGACAGCATGCCCAGCCAGATGCGCTGCGTCGAGATCACCCAGCCCGGCGGGCCGGAGGTGCTGCGCCCGACGAACCGCCCGGTTCCGCAGCCCGGCCCCGGCGAGATTCTGGTGAAGGTGGCCGCCGCCGGCGTGAACCGCCCCGACACGCTCCAGCGCCAGGGCCGCTACGACCCGCCGCCGGGCGCGTCGGACCTGCCGGGGCTGGAACTGTCGGGCAGGGTGGTGGCCATCGGCGACGGGGTGCAGGACTGGGCGGCGGGCGACACGGTCTGCGCGCTGGTGGCCGGCGGCGGCTATGCCGAGTATTGCGTGGTGCCGGCGGTGCAGGCCCTGCCGATTCCCGGCGCGCTGTCGATGATCGAGGCGGCGGCGGTGCCGGAGACCTTCTTCACCGTCTGGACCAACGTGTTCGAGCGCGGCGCCCTGAAGCGCGGCGAGACCCTGCTGATCCATGGCGGATCGAGTGGCATCGGCACCACGGCGATCCAGCTGGCCAAGGCCTTCGGCGCCACGGTGTTCACGACCGCCGGCAGCGACGACAAATGCCGGGCCTGCGAGGATCTCGGCGCCGACCGCGCCATCAATTACCGCAGCGAGGATTTCGTCGCGGTGATCCGCGAGGCGACCGGCGGGCGCGGCGTCGACGTGGTGCTGGACATGGTCGGCGGCGATTACATCGCCCGCGACATCGACATCATGGCGGTGGACGGGCGCCATGTCTCCATCGCCTTCCTCCAGGGAGCCAAGGTGTCGCTCAACATGGCGCCGATGATGACCAAGCGGCTGACGCTGACCGGATCGACGCTGCGCGCCCGCCCCGTGGCGGAAAAGGGCCGCATCGCCGCGGCCCTGCGCGAGCAGGTCTGGCCGCTGCTGGAAGCCGGCGGCATCAAGCCGCGGATCCACGGCGTCTTCCCGCTGGAGCGGGCGGACGAGGCGCACCGGCTGATGGAAAGCAGCGCTCATATCGGCAAGATCGTGCTGACGGTTGACGCGGGCGCGGCCTGACGCCGGAAGGGGCAATGCGGGCCGGGACGCCGGAAACGGCCCGCATTTTCGCTTTTCTTCGCCGGTCCGCCGCCGTCGGGCTTGCCTTGGGCGGGCAAGACGGGGTAGCAGAGGCAAGCGGGCGGCCGGGATTTCCCGGTGCGCCTGCGCAAGCATGCTTAAGCGGAGCGGCGTTCGCCCCCCATCATGATGACCCCGCGGTCCGATGATGGGGTCCGATGACGAGCTCCGATGACAGGCGTGGGGCGGCCCCGGGGTCGCCGAACCGCTCCGGCGCCGCATGATCAGGTCGAACGGCCGGCCGCACCACCCGCCAGCGGGTGCGGCCGGTGAAGAGTTTCTCAGGAGGGATGATGGCACTGCCCTTGATGCCGAAAGCGACAGCCGTCTGGCTGGTCGAGAACACGTCCTTGTCCTTCGAGCAGATCGCCGCCTTCTGCGGCATGCATTCGCTGGAAGTCCAGGCCATCGCCGACGGCGAGGTCGCGGTCGGCATGGTCGGGCTGGACCCCATCGCCAACGGCCAGCTGACCAAGACCGAGATCGAGCGCTGCGAGAAGAACCAGGACCTGCGCCTGAAACTGCTGGTCGCCGACCTGCCGCAGGTGGCTTCCCGGTCCAAGGGCCCGCGCTATACCCCGATCACCAAGCGCGGCGACAAGCCCGACGCCATCGCCTGGCTGCTGAAGCACCATCCGGAGCTGTCGGACGCCCAGATCTGCCGCCTGATCGGCACCACCAAGCCGACCATCGCCGCCGTGCGCGACCGCACGCACTGGAACGTCTCCAACATCAAGCCGCGCGGCCCGGTGATGCTGGGCCTCTGCTCCCAGCGCGAGCTGGAGGAGGCGCTGGCGCTCGCCATCCGCCGCGGCGGCGTGCCGCGCCCGCCGGAGGAGGAGGCCGAGGATCTCTACGGCGAAGGCCGCGACGACGGCAGCTATTCCGAACAGGAAGACGCGCACTGAAGGCGCATGGCCACCCCTCTCCCGGAACTCTCGGCGGATCTTCGATCCGCCTGACGCCGTCGGCACGCACGACGTTCGTGCCAGAGGCGGGAGAGGGCATGACGCGGGCTTGGAGCGCTTGAAAAAGACCTCATGACCGATCCAACCAGCCCACCTCCCCGGCTCGTCGTCGGCATCAGCGGCGCGTCTGGGGTGATCTACGGCATCCGCATGCTGCAAACGCTGCGGCGGATCGGTGTCGAATCGCATCTGGTCGTCAGCCGTTCGGCCGAGGTGACGCTGGCTCATGAATCCAGCATGAAGGTGGCGGAACTGCGGGCGCTGGCCGATGTCAGCCATGCCGCCGCCGACATCGGGGCGGCGATCTCCAGCGGCAGCTTCCGCACGCTGGGGATGGTGGTCGCCCCCTGCTCCGTCCGCACGATGAGCGAGATCGCCAGCGGCGTCACCTCCACCCTGCTGACACGGGCGGCCGACGTGGCGTTGAAGGAACGGCGGCGGCTGGTGCTGATGGTGCGCGAGACGCCGCTGCATCTCGGCCATCTGCGCACGATGACGGCGCTGGCGGAGATGGGAGCGGTGATCGCGCCGCCGGTTCCCGCCTTCTACGCCAAGCCGCGGAGCATCGATGATCTGGTCGACCATTCGGTCGGACGGGTGCTCGACCTGTTCGGGCTGGAGGCCGGCAATCTGCGGCGCTGGGGCGAGCGGCCGGAGGAGGCCTGAGCGGCGGGCCGTTTCGGCGGCGCAGCAACAGGCGGCTTGGTCCGGGGGCGCAATACCGTTATACGCTGTCGGTACACCATGTGATGCGGAGCCGGCGCCGCCTGCCGGCAGAAACGGGGACGAGCCGACCCATGCCCTTCAGCAGCCAACCGACCCAGCCCATCCGCATGCTTCTGGCCGGCATCAAGGCGTTCCGTGCCCGCTATTACGAACGGCGCCCCGACAACATGCGGCAACTGGTGACCGAAGGGCAGCACCCCGAGGTTCTGCTGATCGGCTGTTCCGACAGCCGGGTCGATCCCGCGCTGCTGACCATGGCGGAGCCGGGCGAGCTGTTCGTGGTGCGCAACGTCGCCAACCTCGTGCCGCCCTATCAACCGGACGGCGCTTATCACGGCACCTCGGCCGCCGTCGAATATGCGGTGAAGTCGCTGAAGGTGTCGGAGATCATCGTGCTGGGCCATGCCCAGTGCGGCGGCATCCGCGGGCTGATCCGGCTGCGCGCCGGTCAGGCGCAGGATGACGATTTCGTCTCCCCCTGGGTGTCGATCGCCGGGTCGGCGCTCGATCCCTATGTCGGGCCCCAGGGCACCGAACAGGGCCGCGCCGACGCGGAGCGGCTGCAAAACACCCCGGAGATCATCGAACGGGCCGCCGTCCGCGCCTCCGTCGACAATCTGATGACCTTCCCCTTCGTGCGGGAACGGGTCGAGGCCGGCACGCTGAACATCCATGGCTGGTGGTTCGACATCGAATCGGGCGAGATGTGGGCGATCAATCCCGACACCCGCCTGTTCCAGCCGGTGGAGTGACGCGGCAGTCAGGCGTTACGGCACCGGCGTTACGGCACCGGCGTTACGGCACCGGGGTGAAGCCCCCGGCCAGCGCCGCCAGTTCGGCGGCCATCCGCCGGGCGACGGCCGGCCAGTCGCCGGGTGCCGGCTGACGGAACAGCCGGGCGGTCGGATACCACGGGCTGTCGTCGCGGCCGGTCAGCCAGCGCCAGTCCGGCGAGTAGGGCAGCGCCAGCCAGAGCGGCACCCCCAACGCCCCGGCGAGATGGGCGGGGCCGGTGCAGGACGACACCACCAGATCCAGATTGGCCATGATCGCCGCGGTGTCGGCGAAATCGGTGATCTCCGGCCCGAGATCGATGAAGCCGTCCGGCAGGGCGGCGCCAGTCCGGTCGGTGCCGGTCCGGCCGGCGCCGGTCAGGTCGGCCCGCCCCGGCCCCATCTGCAAAGCATGGACGCGGCAGCCCGGCACGTCGAGGAGCGGGCGAAGGCCGCTCAGTCCGGGCGACCGCTCCGCGTCGCCGGGAAAGCGCGGGTTGCCGGCCCACACGATGCCGACGCGGAGATGGCGTCGCGGCCCCAGCCTGTCGCGCCAGCGGTCGACCCGCCGGGCGTCGGGCCGCAGATAGGGAACGGCGGCCGGCAGGCTGTCCAGGCCGCCGGCGAAGGCGCGCGGCAGGCTCATCAGCGGACATTCGAGATCGAAGGGCGGCAACGGATCGCCACGGGCGATGACCTGCTCCGCCCCCTCCAGCCCCGGCATCAGCGGCAGCAGGGGGCGCTGGACCTCCAGCACCACCCGGCCGCCGCGGGCCGCCACCAGCGGGACATAGCGCAGGAATTGCAGCGTGTCGCCCAAGCCCTGTTCGGCATAGAGCAGGATCCGGCGGCCCTCCAGCGGCTCGCCGCGCCAGACCGGCTGGACGAAATGGCGCCAGGGCGGCTCGGCGCGGTCATCCTGGCGGCGCCAGTCGAACTCCGGCCAGCCGCCTTCGTAATCGCCGGCCATCAGCCGGGCGAAGCCGCTGTTCCAATGCAGGCCGGCATCCTGCGGCCGGACAGCCAGGGCGCGCTCGAACTCGGCCACCGCCTCCGCCGGACGGGCCATGGCGACCAGCGCCGTGCCGCGCGCCGCCCACAGCGAGGGGCCGGGGCGGAGCCGCTCCGCTTGCGCGAAGGCGTCCAGCGAGTCGGCGAAACGGCCCAGCTTGGCCAACACCGCACCCAGCACCTCCCACGCCTCGCCGATCCCGCGGTCGATGGACAGCGACGCGCGGGCGGCGGCCTCGGACTCGGCCCAGCGACGTCGCGCCGCCAGGGCGGCGGCCAGCGTGGCATGGGCGATGGGCGAGCGGGCGTCGAGACGGAGCGAGCGGCGGGCGCAGCGCTCCGCCGCCGGGGCGTCGCCATGGGACAGCAGGGCGGCGGCACGGTTCGCCAGCGCGCCGGCATGGTCGGGAGCCAGGGCAAGCGCCCTGCCGGCGGCGGCCAGCGCCGCATCCGTCCGCCCCAGGCGACGCAGCGCGCCGCTGCTGTTGGCATGGGCGTCGGCCAGATCGGGCAGCAGGCGCAGCGCCCGGTCATAAAGCCGCAGCGCAAGCTCGGGGGCGCCCGCCGACTGCTCCACCCCCGCCAGATTGGACAGGGCGCCGGCCCCGTCGGGACGCAGCGCCACCGCCCGGCGCAGCCGCCGCCCGGCCTCGGCCGGCCGGCCGGTCTGAACGGCCAGAACGCCCAGAAGCTGCATCGCGTCGGCATGTTCGGGATCGGCGCCCAGGATCAGGCGATAGATGTCCTCCGCCTCCACGGCCCGGCCCGCCTGATGGTGCTCCAGCGCGATCAGCAGGGCTTGCGACAAGGTGACCATCGGAACTCTTGGGAATTGGGAGGGCTGCCGATGGGGCGGATCATGCCCCGGCGGCTTCGGACGGTCCAGCCGCGCCTGTTGGGAAATCGTCGCAAACGGTCACAGAATCGGGAATTTCCCTGGATTGTCCTGAGGCTCACGCATCGCTATTGTGCGTCGCGATAGTCAAGGAGCGGATCATGACCTCCCGCCCAGTCCGGGCACTCTGCCAATCCGGCATCCGCCGGATCACCTTCACCGCCGCCCTGATGTTCGGTTTCGGTTTTGGCATCACCACCGCGCAGGCCAATGAGGGCGCCAAGTCGAACGGCTGCCCCTGGTCGCAGGACGTGACCCTGGAAATCAACGGCAAGACGCTGACCCTGAAGCAGGACGATTTCAAGACCAACAGCCCGGAGCCGCTGGAGATCGAGCAGTTCAAGGTTTTCCCGCTGGTCGACCAGTTGAAGCTGCGGATCATCGGCCCCAAGGGCCGCGAGTGGGAAGCCGCCCTGACCCGTCTGGTCAGCGGCAAGCGTTGCAGCGCCTTCTATGCCGGCAAGCCGGAGCTGGTGTCGGACAAGATCCGCGATCCGAACGAGCTGATCCTGAACCGCTGAAGTCCTGAACCGCTGGGATCCTGGACCTCTGATACAAGGCGCGCTGGCCGGTCATCGCCCGGCCAGCAGACCCACCAGCTCTTTCAGCGCCGGGTCGCCACCCGGAACCACCAGCGCCATGTTGGCGGCGGCAAGCTCCACATCGCCGCCAGAGCGCGGAACGAAGCCGCCGACGGTGAACAGACGATCCTGCTGCACGCGCTCCGCCTCCAGCTCCGCCGCCTTCATGCGGCGATAGAGGGCGTCGTCCTCCGTCTTGGCGCGGCGGCGCAGGGCGCGCAAGGGACGCACAACCTCCTCCCGCCAGCCGGACACCGCCCCGTCGATGCGGGCGAGGTCGGCGGCGGTCAGGCGGACGCCGCAGTCCAGCCCGGCCCAGGCGGCGAACAGCAGGATATTGACGTCCACCCCGCGCCGGTCCTGAAGGGCGAGGCAGCAGGCGGGAACCCCCGGCCGCCGATAGACGGCCAGGGAGAAGTCCCAGAAGGGAGTCGCCGCCATTTCGCCGGCTGGCCGCATCCCCTCCGCCATACCCTCAATCGCCAAAGCTGATGTTCAGGCCGCGGGCCGTCTTCACTAGCGCCCCGTCCAGCTCGACGCAGGAATAATGCTCGATCGCCTCGGTGATCGGCACGTCGATGACGCCGCGGTTGGACCAGGCGACCATGCGGTTGAACCTGCCCTCCGCGATCAGGTCGACGGCATGGACGCCGAAGGCCGAGGCGATCAGCCGGTCGCGCGGGCTGGGCATGCTGCCGCGCTGGACATGGCCCAGCACGGTGACGCGGGTCTCGGCCCCGGTGGCGTCGGCGATCTTCTCGCCGATGTAATCACCGATGCCGCCATAGCGCTTCTCGCCGCCCTGAAGCACCTTCTTGACGCCGGTGCCCTCCAGGGTCTTCACCGCCTCCGACACCACGACCAGGGCGAAGTTGCGGCCGGACTCGCGGACCTCCTGAATCTTGGCGGCGATGCTTTCGATGGAATAGGGGATCTCGGGGATCAGGATCACGTCGGCGCCGCCGGCGATGCCGGCCGCCAGCGCGATGTGGCCGGCGTCGCGGCCCATCACCTCCAGCACCATCACGCGGTGATGGCTGGCGGCGGTTGGTTGCAGGCGGTCGAGCGCCTCGACCGCGACGGCGACGGCGGTGTCGTAGCCGACCGACACCTCGGTCTTGCCCAGATCATTGTCGATGGTCTTGGGCACGCCTACCATCGGAAAGCCGCCCTTCTGCGCCAGCTTGTGCAGGATGGCGAAGCTGCCGTCGCCGCCGATGCCGATCAGCGCGTCGAGGCCGAGTTCGCGGTAGCCGCCGACGATCTCGTCGGAGCGGTCCTTCAGCGTGCCGTCGGGCATCGGGTAGGCGAAGGGGTCGCCACGGTTGGTGGTGCCCAGGATGGTGCCGCCCTGGCGCATCATGTGGCCGTCGACGGAGCCGAGATCGAGCGTCTGATACTGGACCGGGCGCTGGAGCAGTCCCTGGGTGCCTTCCTTGATGCCCAGCACCTGCCAGCCATAGCCGGTGGCGCGGTGGACCACCGCGCGGATCACCGCGTTCAGCCCGGCGCAGTCGCCGCCGCTGGTCAGGATGCCGATGCGCTTGCCGGCTTTCTTGGGGGCAGTCATTGAGAGGTTCCCGTCCCGTTGGCCTGTTCATTGAAACGAGACGCCATGTTACCGGAAAGGAGCTTTCCCGCAATCGTTGCCGGCGTCGGCAAGGGAGGCATCGCGCCGCACCCGCTCCGCCGCCCGACCGGCGGGAGCGGCCGAAGGACCGGCCCGGTGATTTCCCTGTGGCCCGTCAGCGGTTTGCCGGTGCCGTGCCGCCGGATTTCTGATATAGTGCGGGCTGCCCAGCCAAAGGGCCACCCGCAAGAGCATCCCCGACCCAAACGGGGCAACCGCCATTGACAACGGGCGCGATGAAACGGGCGCGATGAACGAGCAAGAGATTTTGAAGGAAAAGCTGGCGAGCTTGCGCAGCGAGCACCGCGACCTGGACGATGTCATCGCCCGGCTTGCCGAACGTGCGCCCTATGACCAATTGCAGATGCAGCGGCTGAAGAAGCGCAAGCTGATGCTGAAGGACCAGATCATGGTCCTGGAAAGCCGGCTGTTGCCGGACATCATCGCATAAAATCCAGGCATGGCGTTTGGGCATAAGGTTTGGAGGCCGCATCCGGGCAGGCTTGGCAAGGCAGGTCCGGAGTCGGCGAGGACTGAGGTTTCCTCCCATCTCCGCCGTCCGCCCCGGCGCCCGCGACTCCCCCCTCCACATACCCGACATGCTTGCGGACCGGTTGGCGACGCGTATCGCGGTATACTCCCACGAACATTCCCGCAGCCATAAAGGACGGCTCCTTTCATATTGCCGAAATGGATGCGTCAGACATCTCATTGCGATCAAAGCCACCTTGTGCTTATCTGCCGGCTGCCTGGAGATCTGCGGGTGAACCGCAAAAAAGGACAAAGCCAACAGTGTCTTACCCGTGGAAAGACAAGGGTCGGTATGATCGCGGCAATTTCTCCCTCGACCATCTGAGAAATTATACCCACACCTACAAATCCTCCGACGGCACGACCTCATATCCGGTAGTCTTCAAATTTCATTTCCATTGCTTCACCGATCACCAAAATTCGACCGGTGACCATCGGGTTCCATTTGAGGATCCCGATTTTCCTGGAGAGAACCGCCTCTTTTGCCCTCATCGGTGGTCTCTGTCGAAGCGTTTGTCGCAGATACTTGGAGGCCCGATCGAAGGGAAGCGTCTATACTATGCGGGGGGCTTGCAGTGGGTCTATAATCATCGCCTGCTTGATATCGATATTCCTTACGCGATTTACATGAAGTTCTCACCGGGACCACCCGGCGGTTCGATCACCGTCAATGTGAACAGTGCCTACACGAAAGCTGATTTTCAGAAAAGCGGACCCGAGAAGCGGTTCGATCTGCTTCTCGCCGACGCACGCGCGGGGAAAATCCCAGGCAGCGATCTGGAAAAGAAGAAATGAAAAAGCCGAGCCACCGGTGAGTGGCTCGGCTATATCTTGCCCGTTGTCTCCGCGAAACGCGTGAACCCGACTTGGCAGTCTGGCGGGGTACCCATTAGGCGGAAGCTTCGTTGGTCGCTTCCAGCCAACGTCCCAGGTACGGACTTATTATAGGGCCGTACCGGGCCAGCCGCAACCCATTTGGCGACTGCCGGACCGGTCGGCCGAACCACGGCTAGGCCCTTCCCTGACGGGAAACCATTTCGCTCTCACCCCTTCTTGGGCACGGTGAAGAACTGGATGCCCATCTGGAAGCTGCGGGCGATGTTCTCGGCCTTGCCGACCAGGAAGGCGGCGCCGTCGGGCTGGAACAGCTCGGTGGCGGTCTCGCGGAACAGGCCGAGCCAGCGCTCGAAATGCTGCGGTTCCAACCCGAGCGAGATGTGCACCGGCATCGGGCGCCCGTCGTAACGCTGGGTCAGCAGAGCGATGGACGACCAGAAATCCATCATCTTGCGCAGATGCGGCTCCCAATCGGTGATGGCGCGGCCGAAGATCGGCCCCAGCACCTCGTCCGTCATGATCTTGCCGTAGAAGGTCCGCACCAGCCTTTCGATCGACTCCTCGTCGATGCCGACGGCGGTCATCCGCTCCTCCGCCATGGCGGCGCGGATGTCGCGGTGCTCTTTGCGCTGGTCATCGGTGGGAGCGGCGTCGGTATCGGCGGTCATGGGAGGGGTCCGGTCTGAAAAGGTCATGCTGGTCATATGGGGCGGCACCATAGGCGGACCCATGTTCAACCGGAAGAGCCGGAATGTCGCGGGCGGGGGTGGGAATCATGGGGCGTCGACCGACAAAGCGCCTTCGGCGGTGGCGACAGGGCGGGCCGCCACTGGACAGCCGCCCGACTCTTCCTATAATGCGCCGCTTTCCGGACCTTGAGGGAAGCGCCAGGCCGTGTCCGCCGATCATCCGCAAAACAGCACCCCGTCGGCTGCCGGCGTCCAGCCGCTGGTCGGCATCATCATGGGCAGCCAATCCGATTGGACCACCATGAAGCACGCCGCCGACACGCTGGCGGCGCTGGGCATCGCGCACGAGGTCCGCATCGTTTCCGCCCACCGCACCCCGCATCGGCTGGTCGAGTACGCCACCACCGCCAAGGCGCGCGGGCTGAAGGTGGTGATCGCCGGGGCCGGCGGAGCCGCCCATCTGCCGGGCATGGCCGCATCGATGACGCCGCTGCCGGTCTTCGGCGTCCCGGTCGAGAGCCACGCGCTGAAGGGCATGGACAGCCTGCTGTCCATCGTGCAGATGCCGGGCGGCGTCCCGGTCGGCACGCTGGCCATCGGCAAGGCCGGCGCCATCAACGCCGCCCTGCTCGCCGGGTCGGTCATCGCGCTGATGGACCCGGTGGTGGCGGACGCATTGGACGGCTGGCGTGCCCGCCAGACCGCCGCGGTCGCCGAAGCCCCCGTCGACGATCCCGTCTGACCGTCCCCGACCAGCCGTCCGCGACCAGCCGTTCCCGTCCGACCGCGAGAGAAAGCCAGCCCCCAATGACCGGCGAGCCCCCGTTCCACCCGCTGCCCCGCCTCGCCCCCGGCTCCACCATCGGCATGCTGGGCGCCGGACAGCTCGGCCGGATGACGGCGCTGGCCGCCGCGAAGCTGGGTTACAAGACCCATGTCTACGCCCCCGACGCGGCGGGCAGCCCGGCGGCCCAAGTCAGCGCCGCGGCGACGGTCGCCGACTGGGACGATCTGGCGGCGCTGGAACGCTTCGCCCGCTCGGTCGACGTGGTGACGCTGGAGTGGGAGAATGTGCCGGTCGCCACGGCCGAGCATCTGCGCCGCTTCACCACCCTGCATCCCGGCCCGAACGTGCTGTCGGTGGCGCAGGACCGCATCGCCGAGAAGAGCTTCGTCAACGCCCTCGGCATCGCCACGGCACCCTGGCGGGCCGCCGGCAGCGCCGAGGAGGTCGCCCGCGCGATGGCCGAGATCGGTCCGCGCTGCGTGCTGAAATCGACGCGGCTCGGCTATGACGGCAAGGGGCAGGCGCGGCTGGAGGCGGACAGCGACGCCGCCGCCGCCTGGGAGGCCATCGGCGGTGGCAAGCCCGGCGCGGACGGCACCGCCGTGCAAGGCATCGTCGAGGGTTTCGTGACCTTCGCCTGCGAGGTGTCGGTGATCGTCGCCCGTGGCGCCGACGGCGTCATGGTCGCCTATCCGGCGGTGGAGAACCGCCACAAGAACGGCATCCTCGACGTCACCATCGCCCCGGCATCGCCGGAGAAGGTGTCGGCGGCGACAGCGGCGGAGGCCGACCACATCGCCCGGCGCATCGCCGAGGCGCTGGATCTGGTCGGCGTGCTGGCGGTCGAGATGTTCGTCACCGCCGACGGCGCCGTCCTGGTCAACGAGATGGCGCCCCGCCCGCACAATTCCGGCCATTGGACCATGGACGCCTGCGCCAGTTGCCAATTCGAACAGCTGGTGCGCGCGGTCTGCGGCCTGCCGCTGGGCTCGGTCGGACGGATGGCCGACGCGGAGATGACCAACCTGATCGGCGACGACGTGCTGCGCTGGCCCGACCTGCTGGCCGAGCCCGGCGCCCGCCTGCACCTGTACGGCAAGGCGGAAGCCCGGCCCGGCCGCAAGATGGGCCACGTCAACCGGCTGTTCCCACGCCGCTGACCAGCCGACCTTCCAAGACCGCCAAAGCCCCGCGACCGTTCCGGTCCGCGGGGCTTTTCGTGTTCCCCGCATCCCTTGCACGGGCGGAACGATGATTGGATGTTTCCGCTGGTGATAATCGCAGTCGGCAGGAGGCGCGCGGAAAAGATCATCGTTGATTTCGCATACCCGGAAAATACGCGCCAAATCACCGATATTTCTCGGCTCGCAGGTCTTCGGTCACCAACAGGCTTTTAACCCATATCAATATTGGTTACCCTCTCTGCCATTCATCGGCAAACCAGCTAAACTTTGATGAAATTTGTAACCGCATGAAGACGCCCCTGCCGCAGGACAGTGCGGGACGCTCTTCCGCCGTGAGCGCGCCGGTCGCCAGCCCCGCAACCAGCGCGGCCGGGCAACGTCGTCCGCAGTCCAGCCGAGACCGGGACCGCTTCGTCGGCTTCGCCTTCGCCGCCGCCGACCTGCTGATCGAGACGGACGCGCAGGGCAACATCCTGTTTTCCGCCGGCGCCCGCTGCCGCCTGACCAAGGGCGAGGTCGGCGGGCTGGTGGGCAGCAACCTGATGGAGGTGGTGGCCCCCGGCGACCGCAAATACGTCCATGTCCTGTTCGACCGCATCCGGGAAAAGGCGCGGATCAAGCCGTCGCGCGTGACGTTCCTGGCCTTCGACGGCCAGCGGTTCCCGGCGCTGCTGGGCGGCTGCCGGCTCGATTCCTGTCCGGGTTCGCTGTTCCTCACCATCCTGCTGACCGCCCCGGCCCGCGCCGGACGCGGGGCCGCCACTCCCGCAGCGGGGCAAGGCGAACTGATGGACCAGGCCGGCTTCGCCGGCATCCTGGAGGAGCGTATCCTCGCCGCCCGCGAGAAGGGGCTGGAGCAGGGGCTGACCCTGCTGCTGGTCGAAGGGTTCCAGGCGATGGTCGAGGCGATGCCCGAGGGTGCGGCGGCGGAGGTGCGCGAGGGCATCGACGCCTATCTGCGCGGCATCTCCGCCGATGGCGACAGCGCCGGGCAACTGACCGGCGACCGCTATGGCATCGTCCATGCCGCCGACATCGACGGGCGCGAGGTGCAGGGCCACATCGCCCAGATCATCGAGGCGGCCGGCGGCGCCCTGCCCGGCGGCATCCGCTCCTGGACGCTGGACATGGCGGACGACCGGCTGGACGCGACCGACGCCGCCCGCGCGCTGGTCTATACGGTGCAGGCCTTCGCCTCGGCCCAGGGCGGGGAGTTCACCATCTCCAGCCTGGAGGACGGCGCCAACCGCCTGATGGCCGGGGCGGTGGAGCGGATCGGCCGCATGCGCGCCACCATCGACAACCGCGACTTCATCGTCGTCTACCAGCCCATCGTCGACATCGTCACCGGCGCCGTCCATCATCTGGAGGCGCTGACCCGTGTCGAGGGAATGAGTTCGCCGCTGGACTTCATCACCTTCGCCGAGGATGTCGGGTTGATCTACGACTTCGACCTGCTGCTGACCCAGACGGTGCTGGACACGTTGCGGGAGTTCCGCAAGGAACCGAAGCTTCCCGACGTGGCGATCAACCTGTCGGCCAAGACGCTGATGAGCCCGATCTTCCTCAAGCAGTTCCAGTCGGTCGCCGCCCCCTATGGCGAACTGGCGAAGAAGCTGCTGATCGAGGTGACGGAAACCGTCGTCGTCACCGACATCGCCAAGCTGAACGAGGTATTGCAGAAGCTGCGGGAATGCGGATTCCGCATCTGCCTGGACGATGTCGGCGCCGGATCGACCAGCTTCCAGTCGCTTTATGGCATCCAGGCCGATTACGCCAAGATCGACGGCACCTTCGTGCGCGGCGCCGTCAACAGCCCGCGCGATATGGCGATGCTGCGCTCCATGATCGACGTCTGCCGCCAGTTGGGGCTGGAGTTGATCGGCGAGCAGGTCGAGGAGACGGTGCATGCCGACCTGCTGACCGGGCTGGGAGTGACGCTGGCCCAGGGCTTCCTGTTCAGCCGGCCGTCGCGCGACTTCGCCTATTTCGCCAAGGACTGGTCGCGGGTGCGCAGCGGCGGCAAGGTGCTGCTGAAGGGCTGAGGCGCCGGAACGGCCCCGCCGCGGAGCCGTCCCCAAATCACGATCATTCCAAATCGCTATGATCGCGATCATTCCAAATCGCCATCGCTTCAGGCCGCCGCCGCCGCGGCGCAGGCGTCGAACGTCCCCATTTCCCTCAATCTGTGGATCTGATCCAGCCGGTGGCGGGCGGCATCGAGGAGTTCGCGGTTGCGGGCCAGAACGTCACCGCAGGCATAGCCGTCGCGCAGGTGCATCCGGCGCAGCAGGTCTTCCGCCTGATCCAGCGATTCCATAATGCTTAACGCAGTATCCGCATCCATTGTCGACCTCTTATCTTTCGCACCGCGCAGAAAATCCGCCGCGCCATTCATGATGCGTCGACAATAACCACCACAACCGATGCGCGGGGAGAGGCCATTTGGTCGCATGTACAAGAAAATAAAAGGCTTTTTATGTTTTATTCTGCTTTTGTTGATTCGTGTTTTTCCAACCATTGGGTCTGTACACGAATGACCTTTTCGGTGGCGGAGAAAGCCTGTCGGCGGGTGAGGATCACAACCACGCCGCTGGACGCCGCGATGAAGGGAAGCGGCCCGATGATCCAGACCAGGGCGGCCAGCGCGAAGTAATAGGAGCGGATCCCGCCGTTCAAGGCGACGATGGCCAGCGTCAGGGCTTCGCTGATGGTCTGGGCGATGGCCTTGCGGTCCTCCGGCGCCACCGGCGGCAACGGGGCGGACCCGATCAGGGCACAGCAGTAATTGTACTGACGCAATGCCCAGGTGAACTTGAAGAAGCCGAAGGTGAAGATCACCACCATCAGCAGCATCTTGATCTCGAACAGCTGATGCGAGGTGTGGACGGCGAAGGACAGGTCGGAGATGACCTGCTGCGCCCGCTCCGCCGCGCCGAAGGAGCCGACCAGCCCGGCCAGCACCAGCATGTTGGTGGAGGCGAAGAAGGTGCAGCTTTGCATGGTGTGGCCGACCAGCTGCGAATCGATGATGCGGTTGTCGCGCTCCAGCATCCGGTCGATCCAGTGGCGGCGTATGATCCGCAGATGCTGGTTCAGCACATTGCCGCCGGACAGCAGATGATCCTGGATGATGGTGAAGCCGACCCAGGAGCCGACGAACCAGACGAAGGCGACGATGTCGAGCGGGGTGACGTCGGGGGGCAGGATGGAGGACAGCATGGCGGCGGTGTCTTGTCGGATGGCGGGAGTCCGCACCCTTTACGCTGGCGGCGGGCGGGTGTCCACCGCGGCTGTCCCCCGAGGCCGCCCCCTGCGGCCGTCCCCTGCGGCCACCCGCTGGGGCGCCGGCTCCCCTACCCGCCCGGCCTCTGAACGGCCTTCAGGACATGCACGCGGATGGCGCTGGACAGGTTGCCGGCACGGCTCTGGTCGATTTCCTCGATGAGCGCGTTCACCGACAGTCCACGGGCTTGCGCCACACCCTTCAGGGCGTCCCAGAACTCCTCCTCCAGCGAAACGCTGGTGGGGTGGCCGGCGATGAGGACCGAACGCTTCTTCATGCTCACTCGACGCGGCTCTTGTGGAGGCAAGGGGGAGGCCCGCAACGGCCGAGCCCCACCCTAACCGCAAGCTCAGCCGGGACCAACCATCCGTTCGGGACGAACCCATTGATCGAATTGCTCATCCGTCAGGAGTCCGAGATCCCGCCCGGCCTCCTTCAGACTGGTCCCTTCCTTGTGGGCCTTCTTGGCGATCTTCGCCGCATTGTCATAACCGATATGGGGATTGAGCGCCGTCACCAGCATCAGGCTGTCGGAGACCAGCCTGGCGATGCGCTCGCGGTTGGCCTCGATGCCGACGACGCAATTGTCGGTGAAGCTGCGCGCCGCATCGGCCAGCAGGCGGATCGATTGCAGGACATTGAAGGCGATCACCGGCTTGAACACATTCAGCTCGAAATGGCCGGTGGCGCCGGCCACCGTCACGGTGGTGTGGTTGCCCATCACCTGGGCGCAGACCATCGTCATCGCCTCCGACTGGGTCGGATTGACCTTGCCGGGCATGATCGAGGATCCGGGCTCGTTCTCCGGCAGCGACAGCTCGCCGATGCCCGAGCGCGGGCCGGAGCCCAACAGGCGGATGTCGTTGGCGATCTTCATCAGCGACACCGCCAGCGTGTTCAGATGGCCATGCACGTCCACCAGCGAATCATGGGTCGCCAGCGCCTCGAACTTGTTCTCCGCCGTGACGAAGGGCAGCCCGGTGAAGGCCGCCACCTCCCCGGCGAAGGCCTCGGCGAAGCCGGGTTGGGCGTTCAGCCCGGTGCCGACGGCGGTGCCGCCCTGGGCCAGCCGGTAGAGCTGCGGCAAGGCCCCCCTGACCCGGCCGATGCCGTAGGAGACCTGGGCGGCATAGCCGGAGAACTCCTGCCCCAGCGTCAGCGGGGTGGCGTCCTGGAGATGGGTGCGGCCGATCTTGACGATGTCGTCGAAGGCGGCGGCCTTGGCGTCCAGCGCGGTGCGCAGATGCTCCAGCGCCGGGATCAGGCCGCCGACGATCTCGTCGGCCGCCGCGATGTGCATGGCGGTGGGAAAGCTGTCGTTGGACGACTGCCCCATGTTGACATGGTCGTTGGGATGGATCGGCGTCTTCGATCCCAGCACCCCGCCCAGTTGTTCGATGGCGCGGTTGGCGATCACCTCGTTGGCGTTCATGTTGGTCTGGGTACCGGAGCCGGTCTGCCAGACCACCAGCGGGAAATGATCGGCCAGCCGGCCGTCGACCACCTCGTCCGCCGCCGCCATGATGGCGGCGCCCAGCCCGGCATCGAGCACGCCCAGCCTGATGTTGGCCGCGGCGGCGGCGCGCTTCTGGATGCCCAGCGCGCGCACCAGCGGCGCCGGCATGCGTTCCCCGCCGATGCGGAAATTCTGGAGCGAGCGCTGGGTCTGCGCCCCCCAGTAACGGTCGGCCGGAACATCGATGGGGCCGAAGCTGTCGGTCTCGGTGCGGACACCGCTCATGGCTGAACCTTTCCTGATCGCCATTTCTGGTCACTCTTTCCAGTCTGGAGGCGGGACGGGTTGCAAACACCGCCGCCCCGCCTGATCTTTGCGGTGGAGACCCGAACGGCAAGGGCCGCGCAAGCGCAAGCGTGAGCGATGGACCGGCGGGAGGACGGGAATCCTCGGTGATCGCCGAATTTGTTCTTGTTGTGTTCGATTTTCTTCCGTAGGCTTTTTCCCAAGTGGGCCGGCGATCCGCCACCAACCCGACGGATGCCGACAGCGATTGGAGGAACAGGATGGACGATCCGGCACCCGACCATATCCGCGCCTTCATTGCCCGGACGCGCGTCGCCGAAATGAAGGGGCGCGGCTGGCGCGTTCTCGGTCCGGGAGAGGAAGGCTCCATCCTGATGGAGGGCCCGATGCCGGCCGGACGGTCCGCCATGCCGGAGGCGCCGATCGGCGGGCTGTTCGACGACCTCGTCGCCCGCGCGCTGGAGCGCGCCGATGCCCGTGATCGCATGGCCGCCCGCCGCGCCGCCTGACCGGCGACCGGCGACCGGCGACCGGACCCGCCATAAAGGATGAGCATTTTCAGGGAACCGGCATCGTCCAAGCGGGTGGCCGAAACCGCACCCTTTGGTGGTCCATCCCTCCAATTCCCTGGGATCGGCTGAGCAACCAGAGACGGCGGTGCGCGTTGTCCTATCGCAGGCCCCCCGCCAGGCATCCGGCGGGCAGCGGCGCGGCGGACCGGAAAAGGCCGGTCCGGTCATTCGGGGTAACTCTTCCGGGAGAGCGAAGGACCCGTCCCGGATCGGAAGTACCCCCGAAGATACCAGCCGCCGCCCGCCCCTGTTAGGAAGTCATTAACTGGCCCGGTGGCTTGATGACGTCATCGGAAACGCTCAGGCCAAGGGAGTTTTACATGATCGGTGCCGTCAATGTGAAGAAGATCAGCGCCTCCTCAGCGGCACATATCGCGCTTCTCGACCGATTCATTCAATTGACCGAGGACAGCATCGTCGACCAGGACGATGCGTTCGTCCGCGACAGCCTGGTCGATCTTCTGTCCAATCTGCGCGGCGAGCGCGCCGATTACGCCGAGATCATCGGCGCGTCCGCCTTGAACCGCGCCGTCTGACCGCGTTTCCGAGCATCAGGTCCCGGCACCAGCCGTCTCCCCGACCCCGAGGCCGGTCAAGACGCCTCCGGCTCCGACGCCGCCAGGTCCAGCAGGGCGTCACCGGTCAGCCGGTAGGGAAGCCACTCCTTCATCTGACGGAAGCCGACGCGGTCATAGAAGCCGCGCGCCGGGTTCCAGTCGAGGACGGCCAGATCGACCCGGCGATAGCCGCGCTCCACCGCGCGCTTCGCCACCGCGGTCAGCAGCTTGCGGCCGACGCCATAGCGCCGGGCGTCGGGCGTGACATAGAGATCCTCGACATAGAGGCCGGGCCGCCCCTCCCAGGTCGAGAAATTGCGGAAGGTCAGGGCGAAGCCGACCGGCGCGCCATCCAGTTCGGCGATCAGCGCCTCGAACACCGGCTGCGGCCCCCAGCCGTCGCGGCGGAAATCCTCCTCGGTCGCCTTCACCGCATCGGACTCGCGCTCGAACTCCGCCAATTCACGGACGAAACGCAGGATGGTGGAGCAATCCGCCTCGACGGCGGGACGGATGGTGACGGTCGGCATCGGCGGCGGACTCCCTCGGCAGGGCGAAAAACAATGGGGAGCGGACCATAGCCCGCTCCCCGCGTTCGCGCATCCCCGTTGGCAATCCCGCTGGCAATCCCGCTGCCAATCCCGCTGGCAATCCCGCTGATCGGGAAACCGTCAATCGTCGCCGCCGCCTTTCAGATCCAGCAGGCCGCGCAGTTCCTGCACCCGGCGCTCGGCGCTGTGTTCGGCCAGCACCCGCTTGCGCGCCCGGCGGCCGAGATCGCTCAGATGATTGCGCGGCAGCATCATCGCGGTGGTGACGTCGTCGGTCTGGGCCGCCACCAGAATCTCCCGGCCGGGCTCGAAGAAGCTGTCCAGCCCCTCCCAGCGGTCGGCGACGATGGCGGCGCCGCAGGCCGCGGCCAGGAACAGCCGGTCGGACGGGCACCAGCCGATCCGGCGCTCGTCGTCGCGGGCCAGCGTCAGCGCCAGATTGGCCGAGGCCAGGACGTCCGGCCGCAGCGCCGGATCGAGATCGGGAAAGGTCAGGATGTTGGGCGCGCGCGGCACCCCGTCCGGCAGGTCGGCGCCGACCAGCGCGAAGCGGCGGCGGGTCAACCGCTGGGCCGGGCCGATGAAGAAGCTGTCCAGCCCCTCGCGGATGCCGTCCGGCCCGTCGACGATGCAGCAGAGGTCGGCCAGATACTCCCGCTTGAAGTCGCCGGGCTTGTCGGCCTCCGGCACGATCCAGGGATAGAGCGGCGCCACCGACTCCGCGCCGGCCTTGGCGCGGTAACGGTCGAGCGCCGGCCCGCCGCAGGAGGCGAGCACGAGGTCGAAGCCGGCCAGCCCGTCGGCCGGCAGATGGGCCGCCACCTCCCCCGCCTCCAGCGCGGTGAGGCTGAGCGGGGCCTCGGGATCGTAGAGCACGCGGCGCGGCGCCCTCGACCGGCGGACGAGGTCGGCGGCGCGGCGGGCGTCCGGCCCGTGCGCCACCACCAGCGCGACGCCGGCATCGTCGGCCTGCGACACCGCCGCCGACGCGACATCGTCCCAGGCGGCGTAGGACAGCACCTCGCCACCGGGAATGCTCCAGGCGGTCGGCGCGGCGGGGCCGGCGCGTTCGACCGCCACCACGCGATGGCCGCGGATCGCCAGCGCCTGGATCAGCGCACGCCAGCGCGCCCGGTGCCCGCCATCGCCGCGATGGCCGTTGGTCAAGCCGAAGATCACGATTTTCATGGCGGCGGCACCTTTGGTGGCGTTCCGTGACGGAGGGTGGGCTCTTCGTCGAAGCGCTTCCGGATCAACGCGATCGAAGACGCATACGTTCCGGCCGGACCCGGCGCGGGTGGGCGTTGCGGAAGCGATGTCATGGACTCTGATATGGACCATCCCGATGGTCGTGCAAGCGCACCCAGGCCGCAATAGGGGATTCCTCACCACACCCGCCTATTTGCCGGTTGAGCCTTGCCGCCGGCGGCCTTAGGGTCACGGCCCGGCTTCCCTTCCGATCACGGTCGAGCGCATGCGAGTTCCGTTCCGTCATCCCGCCCGCCTCCTTCTCGCCACCCTGCTGATGGCCGGCTGCCAGAGCACCGGCGCCACCACCCCGGCGCCGTCCGGCGCCGCGCCGGCCGCGGCCCAACCCGGCAGCGCGGCCCAGCCGGTGGCCCAGCAACCCGCCTCCTTCCCCGAATGGCTGGCGGCGTTGCGTGTCGAGGCGCTGGGCCAGGGCATCCGTCCGCAGACCTTCGACCGCGCCTTCCAGCGGGTGAAGCTGTCCGACCGCGTCGTCGAGCTGGATTCGTCCCAGCCGGAATTCACCCGTCAGGTGTGGCAGTATCTCGACAGCGCCGTGAACGAGAAGCGCGTCCAGGACGGCCGCCAGAAATTGCAGGAACAAGGGGCGTTGCTGTCCCGCATCAGCCGGCGCACCGGCGTGCCGGGGGAAATCCTGGTCGCCTTCTGGGGGGTGGAATCGGATTTCGGTAAGTCCACCGGCAATTTCCCGGTCATCGACGCGCTGACGACGCTGGCCTTCGAGGGCCGCCGCGCCGCCTATTTCCGCTCCGAACTGCTGGCGGCATTGCGCATCCTCGACTCCGGCGACATCGCGCCGGAACGCATGACCGGCTCCTGGGCCGGCGCCATGGGCCAGACCCAGTTCATGCCCACCGTCTTCCTGCGCAACGCGGTGGACGAGGATGGCGACGGCCACCGCGACATCTGGGGCAGCATGCCCGACGTGCTGGCCTCGACCGCCAAGTTCGTGCTGGCCAACGGCTGGCGGCCGGGCGAGCCCTGGGGCCAGGAGGTGAGCTTGCCCGACGGCTTCCCCTATGACCAGGCCGAGTTGAGCGTCACCAAGCCGCTGTCGGAGTGGCGCCGGCTGGGCGTGCGCCCGCTCGACGGCGGCGAGCTGGCCGGCGACGCCCCGGCGTCGGTGCTGGTGCTGGCCGGGCATCGCGGACCGGCCTTCCTGGTGCGCGACAATTTCCGCGCCATCATGCGCTACAACCCCTCGACCAGCTATTCGCTGGCGGTCGCCCTGCTGGCCGACCGCATGACCGGCAAGCCCGGCGTGCGCGGAAGCTGGCCGCGCGAGGAGCAGGCGCTGAGCAAGGACGAGCGCATCGACCTGCAACAGCGTCTGGCGGCGCTGGGCATGGAGCCGGGAACCGCCGACGGCATCGTCGGGGCGAACACGCGCAACGCGGTGCGCCGCTTCCAGGCGTCGGTCGGCGAGATCCCGGACGGCTTCGCCACCAAGGCGTTGTTGGACCGGCTGCGCCAGCGGTCGTGACCTGAAGGGCGCCGGAGGCGACGGACGCCCCCCGGCGCACCCCCTTCCCGCGTTTCAGCGGCGGAGGGGGGAGGAGAATCGTCCGCCGCGCAGCAGGCCCCAGGCGTTCCCCAGCAGCAGCGCCGCCACCCCGGCGCCGGCCAGCGCGTCGGGGGCGCCGTCGAGCAGAAGCCAGCTCGCCGCCAGACCGGCCAGACCGGCGCCGAGCGGCAGCACATCCTTGCGCGAACAGAGCCAGATCGCCCGCAAGCCGAGTTTGCCGCGCCGGCCGGCGAACAGCAGGGTCGCGGCCGCCACCGTCACCCCGACGGCCAGCAGCAGGGCGAGGCTCGCCAGCGGCACATCGGGGATCGCCATGCCGGCGATGCCGCGCCCCGCCGTCACCACCAGCGCCAGCGCGGCGACGGCCAGCGCCGCCCCGTGCAGCATCGGCAAGTGCCGACACCAGTCCGGGCGCCAGAAATCCGGGCGCCCGCCCAGCCCGGCCAGCGTCACCGCATGGCCGGCGGCACGGTCCAGCACCAGCAGGGCCGCCGCCCACAGTGAAACCGCCTGCGTCGCGTCGGCGGTGGCGAGCAGCAGGGCGCCGAGCAGCCCATTCACCACCATCGCCATCCGCAGCGTCTGTTTCAGGTCGCCCGCCCCGCCGGTCGCCCCGCCGGCCGGACGCGGAGACCCGCCGCCGCAGGACCCGCCACAGCATCCGCCCTCCATCGCACCGCCCCTTCCCGAAAACTCGAACGGCGCAGATCATAGGAGGGGCGCAGCCGCGCGTCCACGGCCATCAGATTTTCCTGATATGAAAAGCCCTCCGCCTTATCGAAAGGGCTGGCCTGACGGGATGGCCACCCTTTCGAACGGCTTTGGGGATAACCCGGCACACCCAACGGCGCACAACCTGTCTCATTGGTCGGTCACCCGTCCACCTCCATGAAAAGGAGGGGAGCGAGGCGGATATGGGGAGGACAGCAGCGGCATCACCGGACCCCCTCCATGACGAAGCGCTTGCCCTCCCCCCTCAAGATCCTGATCGCCGACGACAATCCGCTGTTGCAGCGGGCGTTGAAGGACATGCTGGGACTGTGGGGCGTCGGCCAGATCATCACGGTCGCCAACGGGCAGGAGGCCAAGGAGGCCCTGCGGCGCGAGCTGTTCGACCTAATGGTGACCGACTGGGTGATGGAGCCGGTCGGCGGCGCGCAGTTGATCCGCTGGATCCGCCAGTCGCCGGAAAGCCTGCGGCCGAAGATGCCGATCATCGTGCTGACCGCCAATGCCGACCTCGCCACGGTGCGCAGCGCCTGGGATGCCGGCGCCGATTCCGTGCTGGCCAAGCCGGTACCGGCCGCCACGCTGGCGCGGCGCATCGACGCGGTGCTGACCCGGCGCGAGGCGGCCGTCCGCGGCGGCGGCGACGACGGCGCGGGCCCGGCCGGGCCACGGCCGGAGAGCGCCCGCCCGCCGTCCGGCGCCCTGTCAGGGATATCGCCACCCGGCGGCACGGCAAGGCTGCCGCCGCCCACCCTCCCCCTGGCCGCCGGCCCGCCCGACCGCGATGCCGCAACCCCGCGCAGCGACGATCCGCAGCGGCTGCGGCTGATGCTGGCGCTCGACCGGCTGGAAGCGGCCATCGACCGGCCCGACCCGATCGGCAGCCGGCTGCGCCATGCGCTGTCCGACTTGCAGGTCGCCACCGCCGGCGAATCCGCCGCGTCCTCCATCGTCGCCTCGCTGTCGACCTGCGTCACCTGGGTGGAACCGGATGTCGAGGGCTATGCCGACGCCCTCCAGGCCCATGCCGCCGCGTTGCGCTGGCTGGCGGGATCGGATGGCGGCGCCCAGGCGATGGCGGTGGCGCTGTGCCTGATCCGCACGCTGCGCGCCAGCGTCCGCACGCTGGCCGCCCGTGGCCAGGGTGATTTTGGCGGCTGGCCGGAAGGCGGCAACCCGCCGCCTCCGGGCAAATCCCCCCTGACCGGCCGCTGAGTCCGCCCCCATATCCTCGGAAGAGGGTCTGGGCGAAAGGGTTGGGCGAGAGGGCGGCGGAGCGGGAATTTCCGCAAGGCAAGGCATTCCATACGCTCCGTTACGGAAGACCTGCGGTTGCCGCGCCGTTCCTTGCTTTTTGCGGGGCGGGCCGCGGCGGGCGTTGCAGGATAAGACAGCCTTCATTACCTTTTTGCCCAGCGAACAAATCGGCTCCCCAGCACTCCGCCATGGACGTTGCCAGGCTGCCGACCGATGGGAGGAAATGAAGAATGGCGGTCTCAACCGTGCCTCTGGCGAATGTGTCGCTTGAAGACAAATACGCGCTCGAACGGGGGCGCGTGTATCTCACCGGCACCCAGGCGCTGGTGAGGTTGCCGATGATGCAGCGCCAGCGCGACCTCGCCGCCGGGCTGAACACCGGCTGCTTCATTTCCGGCTATCGCGGCTCGCCGCTGGGCGGCTTCGACCAGAATCTGTGGAACGCCCGCAAGTTCCTGGAAAGGAACCACATCCGCTTCCAGCCCGGCGTGAACGAGGAGCTGGGCGCCACCGCCGTCTGGGGCAGCCAGCAGGTCGGCATGTTCAAGGGCGCCAAATATGACGGCGTCTTCGCCATGTGGTACGGCAAGGGGCCGGGCGTCGACCGCTCCGGCGACGTGTTCAAGCATGCCAACGCGGCGGGCACGTCCAGGCACGGCGGCGTGCTGGTGCTGACCGGCGACGACCACAACTGCAAATCCTCCACCTTCCCGCACCAGTCCGAACACGCCTACATGCACGCGATGATCCCGGTGCTGAACCCGTCGGGGGTGCAGGAGATCCTGGATTACGGCCTGATCGGCTGGCAGATGAGCCGCTGGTCGGGCTGCTGGATCGCCATGAAGACCATCGCCGAGACGGTGGACAGCTCGGCGTCCGTCCATATCGACCCTCAGCGCGTCTCCCCGGTGATCCCCGCCGATTTCCCGATGCCGCCGGGCGGCCTGAACATCCGCTGGCCCGACCCGCCGCTGGAGCAGGAATACCGGCTGATGAAGCACAAGCTGTACGCCGCCCTGGCGTTCGCGCGTGCCAACAGGCTGGACCGGGTGGTGATGGGAAGCCCGCGCCCGCGCTTCGGCATCGTCACCACCGGCAAGAGCTATCTCGACGTCCGTCAGGCCTTCGACGAGCTGGGCATCGGCGAGGAGATGGCGGCCGACTGGGGCATCACCGTCTACAAGGTCGGCATGCCCTGGCCGCTGGAGCGCGACGGCGTGCGCCATTTCGCCGAGGGGCTGGAAGAGATCGTCGTGGTCGAGGAGAAGCGCGCGGTCATCGAGAACCAGCTCAAGGAACAGCTCTACAACTGGCACCCCGACGTCCGTCCGAAGGTGGTCGGCAAATTCGACGAGCAGGGCGAGTGGATCCTGCCCAGCGCCGGGGAGCTGTCGCCGGCCCAGATCGCCGTGGTGATCGGCCGCCGCCTGCAACGCTTCATCGACAATGAGAATCTCGCCCGCCGCATCGCCTTCCTCGACGCGCAGGAGAAGCAGAAGGCCCATGTGGCGCGCGTGGTGCGCAAGCCGACCTTCTGTTCCGGCTGCCCGCACAACAGCTCCACCGTGGTGCCGCAGGGCAGCCGGGCGCTGGGCGGCATCGGCTGCCATTACATGGCGACGTGGCTCGACCGCTCGACCGACACCTTCACCCAGATGGGCGGCGAAGGTGTGCCCTGGGTCGGCCAGGCGCCCTTCACCGAGGAAAAGCACATCTTCGCCAATCTCGGCGACGGCACCTATTTCCATTCCGGCGTGCTGGCGATCCGGCAGGCCATCGCCGCCAAGGTGAACATCACCTACAAGATCCTGTTCAACGACGCGGTCGCCATGACCGGCGGCCAGCCCTTCGACGGCACGCTGACCGTGCAGTCCATCGCCCATGTCCTGCGGGCGGAAGGCGTGCAGCGCATCACCGTCGTCAGCGACGAGCCGGAGAAATACGGCATCGGCAACGGCCTGCCGCAATATACCGGCGTCGAGCATCGCGACGACCTCGACCGCGTGCAGAAGGAGATGCGCGAGGTCCCCGGCGTCAGCGTGCTGATCTATGACCAGACCTGCGCCACCGAGAAGCGCCGCCGCCGCAAGCGCGGCAGGATGGCCGACCCGGCCAAGCGCGTGGTGATCAACGAGCTGGTGTGCGAGGGCTGCGGCGACTGTTCCACCAAATCCTCCTGCGTGTCGGTGATCCCGCAGGAGACCGAGTTCGGCCGCAAGCGGCGGATCGACCAGTCGAGCTGCAACAAGGATTATTCCTGCACCAAGGGCTTCTGCCCCAGCTTCGTGACGGTGGAGGGCGGGCAGCTGCGCAAGCCGAAGCCGGCGGCGGCGAACCCGGCGGCGGACGGTGGGACGTTGCCCGCCCCCGTTTTGCCCGCTTTCGACCGGACCTGGAGCCTGTATGTCACCGGCGTCGGCGGCACCGGCGTCGTCACCATCGGCGCCCTGCTGGGCATGGCCGCCCATATCGAGGGCAAGGGTGTCGGCGTGCTCGACATGACCGGGCTGGCGCAGAAGGGTGGCGCCGTCACCAGCCATATCCGCATCGCCGGCACGCCGGAGGACATCCATTCCGTCCGCATCGCCGCCGGCGGGGCCGACGCGGTTCTGGGCTGCGACCTGATCGTCGCGGCGGCGGGCGACGGCCTGTCGAAGATGACCGCAGGCCGCACCCGCGCCGTCATCAACACCCATGACAGCATCACCGCCGATTTCATCAAGAAGCCCGACATGGTGATCCCGGTGCGCGACCTCGTCGGCGACATCCGCAAGGCCTGCGGCGACGGCAATGTCGATGCCTTCGACGCGACGACGCTGGCCACCGCGCTGTTGGGCGACAGCCTGTTCGCCAATCCCTTCCTGATGGGCTATGCGTGGCAGAAGGGCCTGATCCCGCTGAGCGAGTCCTCGATCCTGAAGGCCATCGAGCTGAACGGCGTGGCGGTGGCGCTGAACCTCGACGCCTTCCGCTGGGGCCGCCGCGCCGCCATCGACCTGGCCTCGGTGGAGGCCGCCGCGAAACCGCGGGAGGTGACGGAGGCCACGCCGTCGCTGCTGCTCGACCAGCGCCGTCCTTCCACCGGCCTGGACGAGGTGATCGAACGCCGCCGCCGTTTCCTGGTCGATTACCAGGACGCCGCCTATGCCGCCCGCTATCACGCGCTGGTCGATTGGACCCGGCGGACCGAGCAGCAGAAGATCCCCGGCTCCACCGCCCTGACCGAGGCGGTCGCCCGCGCCCATTTCAAGCTGATGGCCTACAAGGACGAGTATGAGGTGGCGCGGCTCTACACCGACAGCGGCTTCGTCGAGAACATCGCGCGCCTGTTCGAGGGCGACTGGAAACTGACCTTCCACATGGCGCCGCCGGTGTTGGGCGAGGCCGAAGCGGATGGCGGTGAGCCTAAGAAGAAGAGCTTCGGCCCGTGGATGCTGCCGGTGCTGCGCCTGCTGGCCAAGGGCAAGCGGCTGCGCGGCACGCGGCTCGACCCGTTCGGCCGCACCGCCGAGCGCCGCCAGGAACGCCGGTTGATCGCCGAGTATGAGGCGGTGGTGGGCGAGCTGCTGACCGGCCTGACGGCCGAGAGGCTGGATCTGGCGGTGGAGATCGCGGCGCTGCCGATGGAGATGCGCGGCTATGGCCCGGTGAAGGCCCGCAATGTCGCGGCGGCGAAGGCGAAGGAGGCCCGGCTGCTGTCCGGCTTCCGCGCCCCGATCACCGCCCCGCAGCCGCTGGCGGCGGAGTGAACGGCTCGGGGACATAAGGTGAGCTGAGGTGACCGATGGCGCCCTCTCCGCCGGCTGCGGGGAGGGCGCCATTCTTTCGCCGTCAATGCCGCTTGGCTCCGGCGGTCATCATCCAGATGGCGACGAAGAACAGGGCGGTGCCGAGCAGGGCGGCATAGAGGATGATCGCCGGGTGGAAGAGGAAGCCGATGGGCAGGATCAGCAGCATCAGGGCGGCCGCGAGCAGCCCGAGCAGGAAGATGCCCAGGTTGAAATGCTCATGGATGGGGGCGTTCGGATCGTTGTGGGTCGTCATCGCATGGGCTCCGGTCCGGTGCCGCCGGTGCGGCGGCGGGGGTTGAACATGAGCGCAGGCTAATGAGGCGGAGAGCCGGCGACATTGCGAATCCGCAACGGTCCGGCGCTTTGCGGTCGGGTTGATGGCGAACGCGGCTATCGCCCAACACTGGATCGCGGAATGGCGAAGCACCCCGGCATGTCGGTGCTGACCAAGCCCTTCGCCATGGACGTGCTGGCGGCGCGAATCCGGGAGCTGATCGCGGGGTGAGGAGGGTTTGCGACGCGGCGGGCCTACCCCATCGGAAAGCGCAGCAGGAAGCGCGCGCCCCGTTCCTCCCCCTCGCCATTCCGGTCCAGCGCGATGCTGCCGCGCATGGTGGCGGTCATGATATTGGCGCAGATGCTCAATCCCAAGCCGCTGGCGCCCAGGCCGCGCCGGGTGGTGAAGAAGGGCTCGAAGATGCGGGAGCGGATGGCCTCCGGGATGCCCTTGCCGTCGTCGGCATAGCGCATCTCGATCCAGCCCTCCGGCTCCTCGCGGGCCGACAGACGGATGAGGCCGCTCTCCCCCTCGTCGAAGGCATGGACCAGGGCGTTGATGACCAGGTTGGACAGCACCTGGGCGAAGGCGCCGGGATAGCCGTCGATGATCAGGCCGGCGGGGATGTCCAGCTCAACCACCACCCGCGTGCGGCGCAGGCTGGGGCGCAGGCTGAGCAGCACCTCGTCGACATAGGCGGCGAGATCGAAGGGACGGCGCTCGCCGCTGGCCTGATCGGCGGCGACCTGCTTGAAGCTCTGGATCAGGCCGGTGGCGCGCTCGACATTCGTCATGATCATCCGCGTCGATTCCCACGCCACGTCGAGGAATTCCTGGAAATCGCGGCGGCGGATGCGGTTCTCCTCGAACAGGGCGCGGATGCGGGCGACCTCCTCGCCCAGATGGGAAATGGCGGTCAGGGTGACGCCGATGGGGGTGTTCACCTCATGCGCCACGCCGGCGACCAGTTGGGCGAGCGACGACAGCTTCTCCGCCTGGATCAGGCTGGCCTGGGCGTCGCGCAGCTCCGCCTCCGCCCGTTTGCGCGCGGTGATGTCCAGCGCCACCGTGACGATGTGGGTGACCTCGCCGCCCTCGTCGGTCAGCGGCATCTTGGTGGTCAGCCAGTCGCGCGGAACACCGCAGCCATCGGGCGCGCGATCCTCGTGGAAGGGAACGCCCTGGCCGCTGTCCACCACCAGCCGGTCCAAGGCGGCGGCCCGGTCGGCCGCCTCGCCCGGCGGCGGGACGACCGCGGGGCCATAGGTCTCGCGGTAGAAGCGGTTGGTCAGCCGCACGGTGCCGTCGCGATCCTTCACATCGATCAGCGCCGGGATGGCGTCGATCACGCCGGTCAGGATCTCCCGGCCCTGGCGCAACGCCTCGTCGGCGATGACCCGATTGGTGATGTCGGTGAAGGTCCGCACCTGTCCGCCATCGGGCAGCGGCACCACCCGCACCTCGATGAAACGGCCGTCCCCCTGGGGCCGGGCATAGACGAACTCGCGCTCCGGACGGCCGATCCGCTCCATCAGATAGGCGGTCTTGGCGTCGAGATCATCGCCGAAATCCGGCGATCCCGCCGGAAGCCCGACCAGACCGCTGGCGATCTGATGGCGCGCCACATCGACCAGCGACGGATTGGCCCGCATCACCTCCTCGGTCATGCCGAACAGTTGCAGCGCGTTGCTGTTCCAGGCCATGTAATGCAGGTCGCGGTCGAGCAGGACGATGCCCTGCCCCATATTCTCCAGCGTCAGGCGCAGCAGATGGCGCTGCGTCGCCAGCTCATCCTCCGCCCGGCGACGCTCGGTCACGTCGGAGTAGGTGCGGACGAAACCGCCGCCGGAGGTTTGCCGGGTCCGCACCTCCAGCACCCGGCCATCGGGACGGCGATGCTCGTAGAGCGGCGGATCGGCGCGACGCGCCCGCTCCATATGGCGGGCGGCGATGGCTTCGGGATCCCCGGGGCCGTATTCGCCGCGACGGGCGAGAAACTGGATGATGCCGAAACAGTCGTCACCGGGCAGATAGCCGCGCGGCACGTCGAACAGGTCGTACAGCCGGCTGTTGATGATCCGCACCGTCAGGGCGGCATCGACCAATATGACGCCCTGGTCCATCTGCTCCAGCGCCAGCATGGCGAGATCGTCGCCGGCCAGCGGCTGCTGTCCAGGCGCGTCAACCGGAGCGGGGCGGTTCGTCGGGTGGTCGGGGTTCCGGGCTGGCAAGATCGGCGCGCCATCCATCGTTACGAAGGTCCGCAATCGAACGCCCCACTGTAACAGCCACGCCGGGTCCTGCCGAGCCTTCGTCTGCGCCACGGCGTCGCAATCCTGGCGTCTTTCCGATGCTTATCAAAGCTTCGGAGAGACTCTAATCTTTTGATCTTTCGCGCGATTCGCGTTTCCGACGATTCCGTTCGAACCGATCGCGCTCCAGGACATTTGTGTAACATTTTAAGTATTTCGGAAGGATTGCCGCTCTACCCTGTTCCGAAAGGCGGGGCTGTTGTGCAAGATCATCGGATGCGCGATGATCGCCATTCCCCGCATTTCCCCGCCCGCCTGAGGTAACCGCCCCTTGTCCGGACTGGCCGCCTTACCCGCACCGACCAGCGCGATGCCCAGTTCGGGCATCGGCAAGCTGCGTCAGATGCTGGCCAGCGACGCCGCGGCGGTTCAGCCGGTCCGCCGCATCCCCGGCGAGGAGGAGCGCAAGCGCGCCAAGGAGGGGACGGAGGCGACCGGCGACGCCTTGCAGGGCAGCGGCCGGACCGATGCCGACTCGACGGCGGCGGCACGGTCGCGGGCGGGCACCGGTTCGGCGGGCGCCTTCGCCATCGGCGACGCCGCCGGTGGGTCCGGCCCGGTCAATGGCGGCGCCGTCCCCCTGAACGCCCTGCCCAATGCCGGCTATGTCGCCCAGAGCATCTATCAGGAAGCCATCGGCAGCGGCCTGACCATCGAGCCCTGGTCGGAGGCCATCGACGCCTACCGCCGCGCCGACGCCGGGGTCAACACGCCGCTGGTCACCCAGATCGCGGTATAGCGACATCCCCTCCCTCCGCAGGGGAGTGAGGGGATGGGTCGACTCACCCCCTCACGCTTCGATGCTCAATCGTCGCCGCCCGCCGGCATCGGGCCTTGTGGGGGAACATGGGGAAGGTCGGCCTTGCGGCCGCCGAACAGGTTGCCGACGAACCGGCCGAAATCCTCCATGTAGAGGTAGAGCGACGGGGTGATGTAGAGCGTCAGCACCTGCGACACGCACAGGCCGCCGACCACGGCGAGGCCCAGCGGCTGGCGCAGTTCGGCGGCGGCGCCCTGGGCGATGGCGATGGGCAGTGTGCCCATGATCGCCGCCATCGTCGTCATGATGATCGGACGGAAGCGCAGCAGGCATGCCTGTTCGATGGCGTCGCGCGCCGACATGCCGTTGCGCCGGGCCTCGACCGCGAAGTCGATCATCATGATCGCGTTCTTCTTCACGATGCCGATCAGCATCAGGATGCCGATGATGGCGATGACGCTGAGTTCGACGTCGAACAGCATCAGCGTCGCCAGCGCCCCGATCGCCGCCGAGGGCAGGCCGGACAGGATGGTCAGCGGGTGGATGAAGCTCTCGTACAGCACGCCCAGCACGATGTAGATCACCAGCACCGCCGCCGACAGCAGCAGCGCCTGACCGGCCTGTGCGTCCTGGAACACCTGGGCGGTGCCGGCGAAGCCGGTGGTGATGGTGGGCGGCAGTCCCATCTCGCGCTCCGACACGCGGATCATGTCGACCGCCTGCCCCAGCGAGGCGCCGGGCGTCAGGTTGAAGGACAGCGTCACCGCCGGAAGCTGGCCCTGGTGGTTGACCGCCAGCGCCCCGGCGGTGCGCTCCACCCGCGCGAAGGCGTCGAGCGGCACCAGCTTGCCGGTGGTGGCGGAGCGGACATAGACGCGCGACAGCGAACTGTCGTCGCTCTGGTATTTCGGCTCCAGCTCGATCAGCACCTGATAGTCGTTGCTGGGGGTGTAGATGGTCGAGACCTGACGCTGGCCGAAGGCGCTGTAGAGGGTCGAGCGCACCTGATCGACGCCGACGCCCAGCGTCGCCGCCTTTTCGCGGTCGATGTGGACATAGGCCTGCGGGTTGTTCAGCTGAAGATCGCTGGTGACGTCCTGCAGGATGGGGATGCCGCGCAGGGTCTGCTCCAGCCGGCCCGACCATTGGTAAAGCTCGGCCAGATCGAGACCCTGGATGGTGTACTGGTAGAGGCTCTTGGACGACCGGCCGCCGATGCGCAGATTCTGCACCGGCTGCATGTAGACGGCCATGCCGGGGATGCCGTTGACCTGCCGGCGCAGCTGCTGGATCACCTCGGTCGCCGGCGGGCGCTGGTCACGCGGCTTCAGGGTGATGAACATGCGGCCCTGGTTGCCGGTGCTGCCGCCGACGCCGACGGAGGAGATGACGTCGACCACCGCCGGGTTGGCCTTCATGATGGCGGCGACCTGCTGCTGGAGTTCGGCCATCGACGGGAAGGCGATGTCGGCCCGCGCCTCCGTCGTCACCTGGATCTGGCCGATGTCCTCGGTCGGGAAGAAGCCCTTGGGAATCGCCTGGTACAGCATGGCCGTGCCGATCACGGTGCCGATCATCACCAGCCCCATCAACGGCCGGTGGCGCAGGGTCCAGCGCAGGGTCCGGGCATAGCCGTTGAGAATGGCGGAAAAACCGGCCTCCAGCGTGCGGCCGAACCAGCCCTCCTCATGGCCGTGGGGCTGGTGGACGAGGAAGCGGGAGCACATCATCGGCGTCAGCGTCAGCGACACGAAGGCCGAGGCGCCGATCGACATGGTGACCACCATGGCGAATTCGTGGAACAGCCGCCCGACCACGCCGCCCATCAGCAGGATGGGGATGAAGACGGCGACCAGCGACAGGGTGATCGACAGGATGGTGAAGCCGATCTCGCGCGCGCCCTTGATCGCCGCCTCGAACGGCTTCATCCCCTCTTCGACATAGCGGACGATGTTCTCCATCATCACGATGGCGTCGTCCACCACCAGCCCGACCGCCAGCGTCAGCGCCATCAGCGAGATGTTGTCGATGGAAAAGCCCATGACATGCATGCCGCCGGCCGTCGCGATCAGCGAGATCGGCACGGCCAGCGCCGGGATCAGCGTCGCCGACAGCCGGCGCAGGAACAGGAAGATGACCAGCACGACCAGGACGATGGTCAGGCCGAGCGTGAACTGCACGTCCTCCACCGCCTGCCGGATCGATTCCGAACGGTCGTTCACCACCTTGATGTCGGCGGCGGCCGGAAGCTGGGTCTTGAAGATCGGCACCAGGGCGCGCACGCGGTCGACCACCTCGACCGTGTTGGCGTCGGGCTGGCGCTGGATCGCCAGCATGATGCTGCGCGTGCCGTTCAGCCAGCTGGCGGTGCGGGTGTTCTCGACGCTGTCCAGCACCTGGGCCACGTCGCCCAGCCGCACGGGGGCGTTGTTGCGATAGGCGACGATCAGCTTGCGGAAGGCGTCGGCGTCGGGAAGCTGCGGGTTGGCGGCGATGACAAGCTGCTGCTGCTGCCCGGTCAGGGTGCCCACGGGAGTGTTGGCGTTGGCGGCCGTCATCGCCTTCTGCAACTCGTCGATGCCGATGCCGCGCAGGGCCAGCGCGTTGGGGTTGATCTGCACCCGCACCGCGAATTTCTGCGAGCCGTAGATCTGGACCTGGGCCACGCCCGGCAGGGTCGCCACCTTGGGCTGGATCAGCGTCTCGGCGATGTCGTTCAGCTTGGCCAGCGGCAGGGTCGGCGAGTTCAGCGACAGGAACAGCACCGGCTGGTCGGCCGGATTGACCTTGCGGTAGCTGGGCGGCGTCGTCATCTCCGCCGGCAGGCTGCGCTGGCTGCGGGCGATGGCCGCCTGGACGTCGGCCGCCGCCGCGTCGATGTCGCGGTCCAGCACGAACTGGATGATGATGCTGCTGTTGCCGAGCGTGCTGTTCGAGGTGATGGTGTCGATGCCGGCGATGGTGGAGAACTCACGCTCCAGCGGGCCGGCGACGGAGGCCGCCATCGTCTCCGGCGAGGCGCCGGGAAGCGTCGCGGTGACGCTGACGACCGGAAAATCAACCCGCGGCAGCGCCGCCGTCGGCAGTTGGCGATAGGCCGCCAGACCGCTGAGGATCAGGGCCGCCGTCAGGAGAATGGTCATCACCGGACGGCGGATGCAGAGTTCCGAAAGGTTCACGTGGCACCCCCTGCGCTCGGAACCTGGCTGACCGCGCCGCGCGCCGCCGCCTTCCGGGCGCCGTCATCGGCGGCGGAGCCCTGCCGGTTGCCGCCTTCCGCGGTCGCCGCTCCCGCCGGGGCCGCGGGCTTGGCGCCGGGCTTCTCGGTGATCTTGGCGCCGGGGAACAGGCGCGACTGGCCGTCCACCACCACGCGCTCGCCATTCTCCAGGCCCGAAGAGATCACGGCGAGACCGCCATGGACCCGCTCCACCGTCACCGGCCGGACCTCGACCGTCTCGTCGGCCTTGACGACATAGACGAAGCGGCCCTTCTGCCCGGTCTGCACCGCCAGATCGGCGACGGTCAGGGCGTTCTGTTCGATGCGCAGGGTCAGGGTGGTGTCGACGAACTGGCCCGGCCACAGCCGGGTGTCGGCGTTGGGAAACTCGCCCTTCACCAGGATGGTGCCGGTCTGCTGGTCGACCTGGCTGTCGACGAAGGACAGCCTGCCCTCCGCCTTCTCGCCCCCCGGATTTTGGCCATGCCCGCCGGCGATGCTGGCCGTGACGGGAAGCGAACCGGTGGCCATCGCGGCGCGGATCGCCGGCAGATGCTTCTCCGGAACGTTGAAGGAGACGTTGATCGGGCGCAGCTGGGTCAGGGTGACCAGCGGGTTGCTGTCGGCGGCGCGGACCATGGCCCCGACCTTGGCGGCGACGGTGCCGGTGCGGCCATCCATCGGCGCGGTGATGCGGGTGAAGCTGAGCGAGACCTTCGCCGCCTCGATCGCCGCGAGGTCGGCCTTGACCGTCCCCTCCAGCGCGTCGGCGGTGGCGACGGCGGCGTCATAGGTGGTGCGCGAGATGGCGCTGGTGCGCACCAGTTCGGCATAGCGCTTCACGTCGCCCTTGGCCTTTTCCAGATTGGCGCGGTCGCGTTCCAGATTGGCCTGGGCCTGACGGAGCTGGGCGTCGAGCGAGCGGCTGTCCAGGGTGAACAGGGTGTCGCCGGCCTTGACCTCCTGCCCCTCGGTGAAGGCGACGGTCTCGACCGCGCTGTCGACGCGCGGCTTGATGGCGATGGCGGCGATCGGCTGGACGCTGCCGATGGTGACGATCTGTTCCGGCACCGCCTGGACGGCGGCCAGCTGCGTCACCACGGGCACGGCGCGGGGCCCCTGGGGCGGCGCCTTGGCGCCTTCCGCGGCGGCGGTTTTGCCGCCCGCCCCGGCCGTGTGGGACGCATACCAATAGTACCCGCCACCGCCGATCATCGCGGCAACCAGCAGGACCAGAAAAAACCGTCTCATCCGATGGGACTCCAAACGCCGGAGCCAGGGGCCGGCATAGGCTTAGATGAAGGGTGGTAGATTTGTGATGCCGGACATCAGGATATCGATGACGGAACGCTCGAGAGCCTCGCGCGGACGGTCGCCCAGTTGCATGATCCCGCCACGGACCATGCCGATGATCAGCAGCGGCACGATCTCCAGATCGACCCTGCGGAACTCGCCGGACGCCATGCCGTCGGCCAGAACCTGCTGCAAGGCGCTGGCGGTGCGCTGGCTGCGGCGGCGCAGGATGCGGCGGGTGCGGTCGGCCAGATCGGACTGGTCGCCGCCCAGCAGCTTCAGCGTCTGCAACTGCTCGCTCAGCGTGTCCACCAGGGCGGACACCATCGCCGACAGGCGGACGGAGGCGGGAACCTGCCGCGGCGCCAGTTCGGCGTTCAGCTTGTGCTCCAGCCCGCCGAGCGCGCGCTCCAGCGATTCCAGATACAACTCCTCCTTGGAGGGGAAGTAGCGGTACAGCGTGGCCTTGCCGACGCCGGCCCGCTTCGCCACCTCCTCCACCTGGACGGAGGCGTAGTCGCGGCCGGCGAACAGCTCCGCCGCGGCATTGAGGATCACCTCGCGCCGCTTGGCGCGCCAGTCGGGTATCTCTTCCGCATCGAGAGGCATGAATGGAACTCACGGGTTTCAAAAACTGACGATAGTCGAGTTCCTTAGAGTGTCAAGGAACCTGTTTCCAATAAAAATGAATTCGGCGTCATCTGCGGAAAGACGTTCCATTCACCGCCCCGAGAGCATATCCATCCTCATTCCCACCAGCCCAGGCCCGCGAGCGGGACGGCCGCGAGGCAACCGTCAGCGCCGCCGCCTCGGACGCGATCATGAGCGGCCCGTCCGCACCTCCGTTGTCTTTGACCGAATCGCCATCCGCCTCAGACGCCGGGCTCCGCTTCGGTCCCTTCCCCCGTTCATGGAATCCCTTGCTGGAGAGGGGGCGCCGCGGTGTGGCCGCGGCTTCCCTTTGCGGTCACTTCACGTCGCGGATGCGCTTGGCGATGGCGGCCAGCGCGGGATCAATCCCTTCATAGACCGGTTGCACGGCCTTGACGAACGAGTCTCGGTCGGTGATCTCCGACACCTCCATGCCCTTGGAGCGCAGGAACTCCACGGATTCCGTATTCGCCTTGTCGACGTAATCACGCATCGCCTTGCCGCCGGCCTTGGCCGCCGCGATGAAGGCGGGCTTGTCGCCATCCGGCACTTCCGCCCAGAACTCGCCGGAGATCACGAGCACGCCCGACGAATAGATGTGGTTCGAAACTGTCAGATATTTCTGCACCTCATGAAGCTTCGCCGCGACCACGGTCGGGGCGGGGTTCTCCTGTCCATCGATGCGGCCGTTCTGCAACGCGGGATAGACCTCCGGCCAAGGCATCGGGGTGACGTCGGCGCCCAGGGCCTTGAAGGTCGCCACATAGATGGGGCTCTGCGGCGTCCGCAGCTTGATGCCCTTCAGGTCCTCCAGGCCGCGGATGGGCTTCTTCGCGTTGGTGATCTGGCGCATGCCCTGTTCGCCCCAGGCGAGGCCGACCAGACCGTATTTCGGGAACGCCGCCAGGATCTCGGCTCCGATCGGTCCATCGAGAACGGCCCGCGCATGCGCGCTGTCTCGGAACAGGAACGGCAGATCGGTCACCGTCACTTCGGGTACGACGGTGCTGATCGCGCCACCGCCGCCGACGATGGTCATTTCGATCGTGCCGAGTTGCAGGCCCTTCAGAACGTCGGCGTCGCCACCCAGCTTGGAGCCCGGCTGGTCGTCGACGCGGTACTTCCCCGGCAGAGCCTTGTTCAGCTCGGCGGTGAAGGCGCGCGCCCCCGCCCCCATCATCGAGTCCGGCGGCAAGGTGTAGCCGAGCTTGACGACCGCCTCGGCGTGCGCCTGGGATGCCAGCAGGATGCAAGCGGCGGCGAAGGTGGGCAGCAGTTTCATGAACGACCTCCATTTGACGGATGGAATTTATTGGCTCTGCGTTGTGTCAGCCGACGCGGATTCGCCCGATGAAACTGTCGGTCTGCGTGTTCAGCTCGGTCGATGTCTGGGAGAGGATCTTGGAATCCTGGAGCACCCGGGCGGCCGCCTTGCCGGCGGAGGCGACCACCTCGGTGACGCTCGCGATGTTGGCGAGGACCTCGGCCGTACCGGTCGCCGCGAGATCCGCGCTGCGTGCGATTTCGCGCGTGGCGTCCATCTGCCGTTCGACGGCGGAGGCGATGACCGCCGACACCTTGCCGATCTCGCCGATGGTCGAACCGATCTCGCGGATCGCCTCCACCGCCTGTGCGGTCACCTGCTGGATGGCGCCCACCTGACCGCTGATCTCGTCCGTGGCGCGCGCCGTCTGGCTGGCGAGGTTCTTGACCTCGCCGGCCACCACGGCAAACCCCCTGCCCATCTCGCCGGCCCGGGCCGCCTCGATGGTGGCGTTGAGCGCCAGCATGTTGGTCTGTCCGGCGATGCCGCTGATCATGCTGACGATCTCGCCGATCCGCTGGGCGGCGTCGGCGAGGCTGCGGACGATGGTGTCGGTCTGCGCCGCCCGGTTGGCCGCGCCGACGGCGGTGGCGTTGGCTCGGCTGACGTGACGGCCGATCTCGGCGGTCGAGGAATTCAGCTCCTCGGTGGCGGCGGCCACCGTGCGGACGTTGTCAGAGGCCTTTTCGGCGGCGACAGCGACGGTGGCGACCTGATTCGTCGCCTGTTCCGACATCGAGGCCATCGACAGCGAGGTTTCACCCATTTCCCGCGCCGCAGTGCCGACCAGATGCACCACGCCGCTCACATGCGATTGGAAGTCCTCGGCCAGCGCGTCCATCGTCAGGCGCCGCTCGCGGGCGGCGCGCATCTCGGCCTCCGCCTGCTCGGCGCGGAAATGATTCACGGCCTGGGCGTTTTCCTTGAAGACCTGGACGGCCCGCGCCATCCGGCCGATCTCGTCGCCGCGATCCAGGGCCGGCACCTCGACGCTCAGTTCGTTGTGGGCGAGCCGGTGCATGACCGTGGTCATCCGGATGATGGGTACGGTGATCGAACGTCCACCCAACCACCCCATCAGGGCGCCGATCAGGGTCAGCCCGACGATGACGACGATGACGACGGTTTCCATCAGGCTCTGGGCCGCCTGGGTTTCCCCGATGGCCGCGCCGCGCCGCTCGTTCAAATCGTCCGCTTCCGCCTTGGCGGCGCCGCGCAGCCGGCCAAGAGCCTCGGACAGCGCCCTGGCCGCGCTGGCGCGCTCGGCCGAGCTGGTGATCAGCTCGGCCGTGACCAGCGGCAGCGCCTTGATGTCCTCGGCAAGCGCCGCGATGAAGCGCTTCGTCCGCGGCGTCGGCGGCGTCATCGCCGATGCTTCGGCGTAAGCGGTCTTCAGCTTGGTGGCTTCCGCCTCCGCAAGGCCGGAGTCCGCCGGGGAATTGGTCATGACGAAGCGAACGATCAGGAAACGGCTGTTGTCGACCATCGTGCGCACACGCGAAGCCGCCGAGGCGAAAGCCGCATCGCCGGCCCCCGCGGCCTGGGTATCGAGCGCCTCGGCGGTCGTACCCATGTCAATTCCCATGGCAAGGAGCTTGTCCAGCAACTGCCGGCGGCGTTCGATCGTGGCGATGACGCGGTTGAATTCGGCGCTGACGGCGTTCAGCGCGTCGTTGACGACGCCCCCCCGTCCCGCCGCCGCGGCGTTGGCGAGAATGCCCTCGATCGCATGCCGAAGCTCGGCGAGACCGGCGCGGGCACCGTCGATATCCCTCACCAGTCCGGTGCCCATCGCCGTTTGCGCCGATGCTTCGACCTGGCTGGTCAGGGTGCGCAGCTCGGCGAAGTCGGCCGCGACCTGGTTGATGACCACCAGATCCCGCATGCGGTTTTCGGTGGAGCTGAGGCCACTGATCGTTACACCTCCCAATGTAAAGAACAGCCCCATCAGAACCGCGAATCCGCCGAAGATCCGCTTCGACATGCTGAGGTTATTGAGATGCATGTGTTTTCTCCGGATGGGCCGGTCCGCAAGCTCGGAACGCCTGTAGCGTTGCAAATTTGATTTAAAATGCTAGCTCTTAGAGCATTAGGGTTTGCTCTTATTCTCTTTTCGGAAGACATCCCTGGTGGGGGGGGGACGGGTCGAGGAGCGGATCGCACCCTCGCCGCTGTTCGATGACGTCGGCGAGTATCCGCTGTGCCCTTACCCCTCCATCCGACCGGACCCGGATGCCGTCCGAGAAGAACTTCAATCGGATGACTTGGTTGTGATTGAAGTTTGCGAAAACCCGTATACCGCTTCCCGCCTCCGAGGAGGAGAGGGGGATATCCCCGATGCCCTCCCAGACGAAAGGCGCGGCGCCCGGCCTCCGGCGGCGGAAATGCCGGGGAGACAGGACGTCGCGCCTTTGCCCAGCCTTGCCCTTTGGCAATTTGCTCCCGGCGGCGATCAGCTCCGCGTGGTGGGGGAGCGGCCGGTGCCGGTGGAGCCGGTTTCCCCGGTGGTCGAACCGGTCATCGAACCGGTTCCGGCCGAGGCGGCGGCCGGACCACCGCTGGTGCCGGCGCCGGTTCCGGTGGCCGAGGGGGCGCTGGAGCCGGTGTTGGCGCCGGTACCGGCTCCCAGCCCGCCGGTGGTTCCGCCGGCGCCCGCCATGGCCGAGGCCCCGGCGCCGGTGGAACTGCCCCAACCGGTCGCGCCTTGGCCCGCGGCCTGAGCCCGAATGCGCAGGTTGTTCTGCACATGGGAAACACCCGATACCGATTCGGCGACATCCTCGGCCCGCCGCTTGGTCCGGCGGTCGGGAACCATGCCGGTCAGCGTCACCTCGCCACCGCTGACCGTCACCTCGATCTCGGAGGCGTCGATGTAGGCGTCGTCGGTCAGCCGGTCGCTGACATCCTCGCGCACCCGGTCATCGGACCGGCTGTAGCCACGCGGGCCGCGCCCGCGATGCTGGGCGGCCCGCCGTTCGTCCTCATGGCGGCGGCGCTCGGCATCATCATCGCCGAACCAGGAGGCGATCTCGTCGCCGGCCTGTTCCCAGAAGCCGCGCGACCGCCCCCGGTAGCGGTCATCGCCACGGCCGCCATAGTTGCCCTGGTAGCCGCCCTGGTAACCACCCTCATAGCCGCCATGGCCGGCGAAGGCGCCGCCACGGTCATCCTGGCCATAGGGGCGGACGCCGTAATCACGGTCGCGATACTCGCCGCCGCCGACATCGCGGCCGGCATAGTTGCCCTCGGTACCGGCAGTGCCGGCGCCGGCATAACCGCCATAGCCGCTGGACCCGGACCGGCCGCCATAGCCGGCGCCATAGCCGCCGCGGGCGATGTCCCGGCCGCCACCGAAGCCGCGGCCGTACATCCGTTCCATCTCACGGGAGCTGTCGTCACGCTGATCGCCGCGGCCGTAATCGAAGTCGCGGCCATAACCACCCGACTCGTTGCCGACCCGCCCGCCATAGCCGGTGTCGCGGTAGCGGCGGCCCTGCTCGTCCTGGTGGAGATGGGACTGCGGACGATACAGGCTCTCGTGCCGACCGGCCTCGTCCGGATCATACTGTCCGGCGCGGCGCGGCGCCTCGCCCCAGTCACGATGCCGGTTCGGCTCCCGGTCGTCGTCGCGCCAGTCGCGACCCTCGCCCCGCCATCCCTCGTCACGCCGTCCCTCGTCCCTCCAACGATTCTCGTACTGTGCCATGGTGGTCCGCTCCCTCTTGTCAGGATTCTTGGATCGGCGGGTGGCACGCCATACTCGGCGCAAGCCCCCCGCCCGTGTCCCGAACAACAGGAGTGGTCAAACGGCGTTCCGGATTTTCAGACTCGGTTCCCGGTCAATTCCGGGAGGTCTGGCATGATGCTTGCGTGGTGATCTGTGGTTGGTTCCACGCTTCACTTGCGGCCTCGGCGTTTTCGCGCCGGGGCCGTTTTCTTTTTCGCCCCATTATTGGGCAGATGCCGCGAACTGCTTAATTTGGCAGCGCCTGGTCGAGCAGACGGGCGACCGCCGCCCCCAACTCCTCATTGAGGAAGGGCTTGTAGATGATCTCATCCGCATTGAACATGCGGGTCATCTTCAACAGATAGCCGGCCGGCATGTTGGGGGCACCGCCGGACATGGCGAGGATCTTCACATCGGGCTGGGCGCTGCGGGCGACCTTGATCACTTCGATCCCATCGACCTCCGGCATCAGCACGTCGGTGACGATCAGGTCGAAGCTGCGGCGGTCGAGCGCGCGGATGGCGGCTCGGCCATTCTCGGCCTCGGTCACGTCGAACCCGCGCCCCTCCAAATAGCCGGCGACGGAGAGCCGCACGGCCGGGGAGTCCTCGACAACCAGGATGTTTGACGGCATGGCAGTTTCCATCATGCATCCGGTCCCCCTTCTGGGGACCGCCTTATCGAAAAGCCGACCTCAGCCCGCCTCCGCTCTCCTCCCAGCCCCCCGGATCAGCCACCCAGCGCGGCCACCGCCGCCGCCGCGTCGGCATGGATCTCGAACAGCGACGAGAAGCCGCTGACATCGAACACCTCGCGGATGTGCGGCGCCATGGCGGACAGGGCGATCGACCCGCGCTTGACCCGCGCCGCCTTGGCGGCGACCAGCAGGCAACGAAGCCCGGCCGAACTGATGTAGGAAAGCTGGGCCATATCGACAACAAGCCGTGTGCCCTCGGTCCCGATGGCCGCCAGCAAAGCCGCCTCGAACCCGCTGGCATTGCCGCTGTCGATCCGTCCGTCGGCCCGCAGCACGGTCACGCCGTTGACCGACTGTTCGGTGATGTTCATACCCTAACCTCGCCTTATCCACAACGTTCGGGGGTTATAACATGCCGGCGTGCGCCGGACGATCCATTCGAGGTCCTGAGTCCATTCGAGGCACGGCGGCGCTTCCCCCGCCCTCGTCTCCTCCGCTCCCGCGCCAGCGCAGGACCAGGCAGGTGATGTCGTCGGACTGCGGCGCCCCGGCGGTGAAGCGGGAAAGGTCGGCCAGCACCCCGTCCAGCCCGTCGCGGGCCGACGCGCTGGCCTGACCGGCGACCGCGGCGGCCAGCCGGGGATCGCCATACATCACCTCCTCGCCGTCGAAGGCCTCGGTCACGCCGTCGGTGAACAGGACGACCATCTCGCCGGTATCCAGCGTCACGCTCCTCTCGCCGAACGGCATGTCGGGCATGGCGGCGAGCGCGATGCCGGGAATGCGCTCCAGCTCCCGCACCGCTCCAGACGCGGTCATGCGCAGCGGCGGGTTGTGGCCGCCGTTGGAATAGCAGAGGACGCCGGTGCGCAGGTCCAGCTCGCCATAGAAGACGGTGACGAACATCATCTGCTCGTTCTCCGCCGCCAGCAGATTGTTGACCCGGCGCAGGGTCTCGGCCGGGCCGACGCCGGATTCGGCGATGGCGCGCAGCATGGTGCGGGTGATCAGCATGAAGAAGGCGGCCGGGATGCCCTTGCCCGACACGTCGGCGATGACGAGGGCCACCTTGCTGTCGGAGATCGGGAAGAAATCGTAGAAGTCGCCGCCGACCTCCTTGGCCGGGATCATGCGGGCGGCGATGTCCAGCTCCGGCAGGTCGGGAAAGACCTGGGGCAGGATGGTCAGCTGCATGGTGCGGGCGATCTCCAGCTCCTGTTGCAGGCTGATCAGCCGCCGCTTGTCGGCCAACGCCTCGCGCAGGTCGCGCACCATCCGGGTCAACTGCACCTGCTGGGAGCCGACCCGCGTCGCCAGACGGGAGAATCCCAGCGCCAGCAGCCCCAGCTCGTCGCCCACCCCCTTGGACTGGGAGGACTGGGCGTCATAGGTTTCCGCCTCGATCTGGCGCAGCTCCTCCAGCAGGGTCTGGCGGGCATCCTCCTCCAGCGTGACGGCCAGCGCCTCCATCTGGCGGCGGATGAAGCGCTGCTGGCGGCGCAGGCGGCGTTCGCGCTGGCCGGCGCTGCGCTCGATCTCGCGCATGACGCCGCTGAAGACCTCCACCGCGCCGGCGATGCGGCCGATCTCGTCATTGCCGGCCGGCAGTTCGACATAGCCCATGGCCCGGCCATGGGAGAGATCCTGCAACGCCTTCACCGCGACGTCGAGCGTCGAGAAGTTGCGCCGCAGGAAGCCATAGAGCAGCCCCAGCGCGCCGAGCAGCACCAGCCCGACCGCGGCGACATAGGCGACCGACCACAGCGCCCGCTCCTCCACCTCCTGCGTCTCGTCGGTGGCGATCAGCACGGTGGCGACGCGCCCGCCGGCGAGGTCGGCGACCGGCAGGCTGGCCAGCCTGTAGCGGTGAAGGCCGCCAAGATCATGGGTGACGGTGAAATCGCCGATGCTGCGCTCGGCCGGCCGGACCAGCGGCTGGACCGCCGGCCACAGCGGATCGCTGGCGCCGTCCAGCACCTCGCCGCCGCGCGACACGGCGAAGATCCGCCCGCCCGTGTTCCGCCGCAGACCGTCGAGTGCCGCGGCGATGTCCAGCCCGGCCACCGCGGCGCCGGTGACGCCGGCCCCGCTGCCCGCTCCGCCGCCGGACCCGGTCCCGGCATAGATCGGCACCCCGGCCACCACCACCAGGCGCTCGCCATTCACCAGATGGACGCCACGCGCCAGCTTCTGCCCGGACAGGATGGCGTCGAGCGCCCCCCGGTTCAGCAGCGGCGACGGATCGAGCGACGGATCGGTGCTGTAGAGCAGGTCGCCCGACTTCGACAGCAGGTTGATGTCGCTGATCCCGCCGCTGACGGCGAGGGTGGCCGGAGCTTGAATCGGAGCCGGAGCGGTGGCGGCCGGCGCCGGGAGGATCCCCAGCGCCGCGACCCGGCGGTCGAGCGCGCCGCGATCCTCCGCCTCCACCGCGCGGGCGATCTCGGCATCGCCGGCCAGCCGGCCGAGCCCCTGGTCGATGCGGCCGACGGCGCCCGCGACGGCGAGCTGCCAGGCGGTCTCCAGCCGGGCCAGCTCCAGCTCGCGCGCCCGGTGGTCGGCGGCATCCTCGCGCAGGGCGGCGAAACCGAGGAGAAGGCCAGCCACCACGGTGACGGTGGCGAGCACGAACAGGATGATGCGGGTCTGGAGCAGCATGGGGGCCTCTCAGCGCCGCGGATCGACGATGGGCCGCGCCAGCGGCAGCGCCAGTCCGGCGGACAGCAGGGCCGACACGGCGAGGATCCCGCCATCCCAGCCGAGGGCGGTTCCCCAGAGCGCGGCCGCGGACACGCCGATCCCCAGCGCCCGCAAGAGCGGCAGGACACCGGCGCCGCCGCACTGCCGCCGCACATAGGACAAGGCCACCCCGGCGGCGGCCCCACCGGCCAGCGCGGCCGAAACGGCGACGACGATACCCGCCGGCGACAGCGATCCGAAGGGAAGGATCAGGAGGGCGGCGGCGAGGCCGAGCAGAAGCAGGGCGGTCAGCGACGCGACCGGCCGGCGCCAGCCGGCGGGAACGGCATAACCGGCGGCGGCACCGCCGACCGCGCCAACGGCGGCGACCGCGACGGTCCCGGCGGGCATCGGCAGGCCGCCGCCCGCCGCCGCCAGCATCGCCGCGGCGGACAGGGCGAGCAGGGCGAAGCCGTGGACATCGTCGGGCCGGGGCTCGCTCTCGCGGCGGGGGGCCGCCTCCAGGCCGCGGCCGAGCGCCTCCAGCGCGGAGCGACGGGTGCGTTCGACCGCCTCGGCGACCTGCGGATCGAACACCGCCGCGCGCACCTCCTCGGCATGGGCGGCGAAGCGCTGGCGGCGGGCGTGCAGGCCGAAGACGACGGCGTTGAAGGACAGCAGCAGCCGGCCGACCTGATCGCGCGGGCGGCGGCCCAGCAGCGTGGCGAAGCGCCCGGCCGCGGCCTCCTCCATCGCGCGGGCCAGCCGGCGCAGCGGCACGCCGACGCTGGCGCGGACCAGCAGGGCGGCCAGTTCCGCCAGCGGCAGCAGAAGCGCCAGCGCGCCCAGCGCCACCGTCGCCAGCTCGCCGGCGATCTGGCCGCGCACCTGCTCCGGCCGCACGGCGACCAGCACATGGCCGGCCGGCGGCCGGCTCGCCCCGCCGCCACCGCCTTCCGAGGACAGGCGGTCGATGCGGACCGGCAGGCGCAGGATGAGGAAGCCGCCGCGCTCGACCGGCTCGAGGGTCGCGGCACGGGTCTCCGGGGTCGGCAGGCCGCGGAGCGAGGCGGCCAGCGCCTCCAGCCCCTTGCGGTCGAGGGGGGAGCCGGGGGCCGCCGCCCCCTGGAGCAGGGCGCCGTCGCCACCGGTCAGCGCCAGGAACCCGATGTCGGGGTTGCGGCCGGCGATGCCCTGGAGGAAGACGTCCACCCCTTCGATCCGGGCAAGCGGAATGCCGTGGCCGATGGCGCGTTCGAGATCATGCTGCACCGCCTGCGCCACGGCGGCGGCCTTGGCGGCGCGGGCCTCGGCCAGCTGTTCCTGCGCCAGCCGGGTGCCGAGCAGCCCGACCCCGGCGATGGCGAGCGCCGCCGCCAGCAGGACGAGGGCGGGAAGCCCGAGGGTGAAGGAACGATGCCGACCGGAAATCATGCGAGTTCGTCCAGGCGGGCGACCTCGCGCTCCGCCTCCTTCAGGATGGCCAGCCGCCGCCGCACCGCCTCGGTGAAGGCGGCGGCCGGCAGGCCGAGAGCCGCGGCGGCCGCGGCTGCCGGCGGAGCGGGACCGGGTCCGCCGGGAGCGGGCGACGCGCCGGGCGCCGTCTCCTCCTCCTCCAGCCGCTCCAGCGCGGCGGCGAGGCCGGCGAGCGACCGGCGCGGTCCGGCGGCCAGCCGCAGGCCCGCCAGCCAGCCGACCAGGAGCAGCGGCAGCGCGATCAGCACCGCGCCGATGGACAGGGTCAGGACATAATGGCGCATCGGCTCCGCCATCGCGCTGGGCGGCATGCGCACCAGGACGCTGCCGGCGGTGGTGTCGAAGCTGGTGGAAAGCCCGACGCCATAGATGCGCTCGGTCTCGCGCTCCTCCGACCAGAAGCCATCGCGCCCGTCGGCGCGACCATCGGCGCGACCATCGGCGGGACCGGCCGGATGATGGACCGGCAGTTCCTCCCCCACCTCGACCGCGTTGGTGGAGAACAGGATGATGCCGTCCTCGTCCAGGACGGCGACGGACTGGATGCCGGGCAGGGCGATGCGGGCGCGGGCCAGCAGCGCGTCGACCTGCGGCAGGTCGCCCAGCGCCAGCCCGAGATTGAGCTGGGTCTCGAGCGACGCCTTGGCCTCGCTCAGCACGAAATCGACCTGGGAGGTCACGGCCTCGTCCAGGCGGCGCGCCTGTTCGCGCGTCCACAGCACGACGGCGGACAGGCTGGCGACGAACACCGCCACCGCCATGAACGCCGCCAGCCGCGCCGCGAAACCGCCCGTTCCCATCCCGTCCATCCCCCCAAGCGACAGCCGGTCAGCGCAAATCCCGATCCAAATCGGTCCGCTCCCGGCCGCACAGCGCGTACCAACGCAACGTGGCTCCCTCACCCGCCCCCTGGCCCGCCCCCTGGCCCGCCCCCTGGCCCGCCCCCTGGTGGCCGGCAGAGACGCGCGCCCAGACATGGCCGCGCTCGAACACGTCCCAGCGGGCCGCCAGCTCCTCCACCGCCACCAGCTCGGCGCTGGCGGGGTCGAAGACGGGATCGGCGGCGAAATCGCGGTGGACCAGCAGCCGCACCAGATCACCGCCGACCCGGACCAGCCGCTTTGGATAGATGCCGTGGCGGGCAAGATGGCCCCAGCTGCGGTGGTTGCGCGTGCTGACCGTGGTGACGAGATGCCGGCGGCCCAGCGCCTCCGTCACCTCGATCCGCCAGTCGATCAGGCGGTGATGCAGGCCGCGCCCGCGCTCCGACGGGTCCACCATCGCCGACGACATATGCGCCACCCAGGGCAGCTCCGCCTCCGGCAGATCGAGGTCACGGCCCCGGTTGGGCTCGTCTCCCGACGGCAGGCCGAGCGCGCCATAGGCGACCAGCCTGCCCTTGCGGAAGATGCCGGCGGTCAGGCCACGGTCGCCCAGATGGTCGGCGACGAAATTGCCCACCTCGCCCACCATGCGGTAATGGTCGGGATCCTCCAGCATCGCCACCACCCGGACGCGGAAGTCGGCCAGCAGGCCGGAATCGTCCAGATCCATCAGGCGGACCGTCAGTCCGTCCGGCAGATCGGCGGCCAGCGCCTTCAGCCGGAGGGCGGCCACCGCCCGCGCGGCGTCGCCACGCGGGGGAAACGCGCCGCAGGACAGGACGACGGGGGGCGGGACACTCATGACAGGCCACTCATGATTCGATGATTTCCGCGAAGTTCAGCAGGCCGATGGGCGGGTAATATTCCAGCGACCGCACCGTCGCCATGTTGATGATGACGGAGAAGCGTTTCAGCGTTTCCACCGGAATCCCGGCCGGGCTGGTGCCGTCGAGCAGGATCTGCGCCGCCTTGAAGGCGGTGAAGCGGCCGATGCCGTAGGCGCTGCTCGCCAGCGCCAGCATCGCCCTGTCGGTGCGCACGATCAGCTCCGTCACCGAGAAGGTCGGCAGGCGCAGGCGCAGCGCCTCCGCCGCGACGACGGCGCGGTTGTGGAAGGCGATGAAGGTGTCCGGGCCGATATACAGAACCTCGGCCCCGCGCCGCGCCACCCGCGCCAGCGCGTCGGGCACGGCGGCGGCGATCGGCTCGCCGCGGTCGTTCAGCGGCACCGGCTCCTCGATCAGCTCCAGCCCGCGCAGCGCCGATTCCGCCCGCAGCCCCTCGATGGTGAGGATCGAGTTGCGCTCCTGCGGATTGTAGACGATGCCCAGCCGCTTGATCGGGCGATAGGCCTGGATGGTGTTCAGCTGCACCGCGATCGGCGCGATGTGGATGGTGCCGGTGACATTGCGCCCGGGATGGCCGAGATCGGGCACGATCCGCGCGTCCACCGGTGCCGCGACGAAGGTGAAGACGACCGGGATGTCGGTGATGAACTTGCGCGGGTCGGCGTCGTCATAGGGGCCGACGAGGCCGCGGGTCTGCGGCGTGCCCCAGCTGTAGATCAGATCGGGCCGGGTATCCCGGATCTCCTCGATGATGCCGGGCAGCTTGGCGGTGTCGCCGCCGGTGTTGCGGATGGTGTAGTCGACCTTCAGGCCGCGGCGGGCCAGATAGTCCTTGAAGCCGAATTCATTGTCGCTCTCGCCGCGCCCCAGCACCATGGTGATGCGGAAGGTCCGGTCGGGAACGGCGGCGGCGAGCGCCCCGCCGGCAAGGGACAGCCCCGGCAAGGCGAGGGCGCCGCCGGCGGCCAGCCGCAGGAGCGAGCGGCGCCGGATGCGGGGAAGGGGGTCGTCGTCGAAGAGGGGCGCGGTCATCGCGGTCATGCCTCCTGCGGACGGGCCGCGGGTGCGGACGGCCGGCGGGGTCGGAAGAGGATCCAGAACAGCAGGGCGCTCGCCCCGCACAAGAGGCCGATGCCGAGCATCGCCTCGCGGTAGGAGGTGGCGACCGCCACCGCCATGGCGGTGACGGGGCCGAGCGCCCCGCCCAGCCGCTCGACCAGCCGGTACCAGCCGATGGCCGCCGTCTCGGGCAGGCCGCCCTCGCGGGCGATCTGCGAGACCAGCGTCAGCTGCGGCGCCCCCACCAGCGCCTGGGACAGGCCGAACAGGGCGATGGCCAGCGGCGGTCCCCACAGCGCCTGGGTGGCGACGATGGGCAGGCAGCTCGCCAGCGTGCCGAGGCCGCCGGCGGCGATGAAGCCGCGCCGCGCCTGCCAGCGGTCGGACAGGCTGGCGGCCAGCGGCGACACCAGGATGAAGGCGACGAAATACATCATCTGCACCCGGCCGATCTCGGCCTTGCTGGAGCCGTCGGCGGTCAGCAGGAGCGGAACGAGGCAGAAGAGGAAGGCGGTGGAGGCGATCTTGGTCGGAATCGCGCTGAGCAGCATCAGGGCGGAGAAGCGGAAATCGCCGAACAGGGCGCGGAACAGGCGCCAGCCGCCGGCCATGACGGGAGCCTGGCCGGTGGCCGCCGCCGGGCGGGCCGCGGCGCGGCCGCGCAGCAGCAGCAGGCTGACCGACAGCCCGGACCCCAGCGCCAGCGCCGACCCCAGCAGGAAGGTGGCGCGGAACCCGACCTGATCGGCGATGATGCCGCCGCCGACCGGGCCGCAGACCCCGGCGGCCAGCAGGGCGCCGATGAACATCGCCATGCCGGCGGCGCGGTTGCGCGGCGTGCTGTGGTCGACGACGATGCCCTGGGCGGTGATCAGCACCAGCCCATAGCCGAGCGCGGTCAGGCAGCGCCACGCCAGCAGCTCGAACAGCGACCCGGCCGACGCGGTCAACGCCAGCCCGACGGCGCCCAGAAGCGCCCCGATGGTGAAGGAGCGCGCCCGGCCCCAGCGTTCGGAGAAGCGGGCGCCGCCCGGCTGCGACAGCGCCCAGATCAGCATGAACAGCGTGATCGGCAGGCCGACCACCAGGTCGGGCGTCAGCCACGGCACGGCGCCGGCGAAGGATTTGGCATAGGCCGGCAGGAAGGGGCGCGACAGCTCCTCCGACAGGCAGAACAGGAAGACGGGAAGCCGCAGGAAGACCAGGTTCAACGGCGCCGGCGCGACCTCCCCCGGATCGCGGAAACGGAAACGCCGGCCGAGCGCGGCCAGCCCGGCCTCCGCCCGGCCGACGCGCGGGTCGTCGGCGCCCAGCCGGCGCCGCAACCGCGCCACCCGCGCGGCGAGGCCGGCATGGCGGACATTCACGCCGTCGAGCGCGTCGCGCACCCCGGCCTCCAGCGCGCGATCGTCGGTGACGGCGACGGCGGTGGCGGCGGCGGTGGAGGTGGTGGGGACGGCCGGCAGCGTGGCGCGGAAATCGCCCTCCTCCGCCCGGTCGGCCAGCAGCCGCAGGGTCAGCACCCGCCGCATGGCGAGATTGACGACCAGTTGCAGCACTTCGAAGATCAGCAGGACGGAGACGATGACCACCGACAGCACGTCCAGCGCCAGATCGGTCGACGCCTTGGCCAGGAAGGCGCTGTCCACGCCGATATGCAGCGCGCCGGCGGCGCCGACCTTGCCGCCGCCGAGCGGGCGTTCGATGTCGACGAAGCCGTCCACCAGCCGTCCGTCGTCCGCTCCGGCCAACCGGTCGGGCGGCACCGCGGCGACCCCGGCGGCGAGCCCGGCAAGCGGCCTGCCCGCCGCGGCCACGACATGGCCGGCGGGATCGGTGACCGCGATGTAGGCGATGTCGGCGTGACGCTGCACCTCGGCCGCCAGCAGGGAATCGAGACCGGCCATGCGGTTCAGCGGAATGCGCACGCCGAGCCCGCGGTCGATCTGCGCCGCCAGCAGGTCGCCGACCGTCCGCGCCTTGCGCGCCAGTTCCGGCTGGAACAGCGGGTCGAAGCTGCGCAGCGACAGCCAGGAGGCGGCCCCCGCCGCCAGCAGCAGAACCGCCACCGTGACGATGGTCAGCCGGAGCACCAGGGCGGCGATCGGGTCGCGCCGCCGGTCCGCCGCCCGCTGTGCAGCGCCGGTCATGCCACCCCCCGCGACACCATGGGTGCCATGGCGTCCAGTTCGCGCTCCAACTCCTCCATGGCGAGATCGGCGTCGGCGATGCCCCGGGTCAGGCGGTCGCGCACGATGTCCAGGCTGCCCTGGCCGCCCCGGCCGCCGGCCCCGCCCCCACCCGGCCCGGTGGTGGGCCCGGTGGACCGCAGGCCGCCCCGGCGCACCACGAGGAAGACGGCGGCCAGCGTCGCCAGCGCGGCGACGCCGACCAGCGCCAGCGTGCCGGCATGCAGCCCGCCCTCGACCGCCGCCACCCGCTCGCGCAGGCCGGCGAGGGAGGAGCGCAGGATCACCTCGCCAACCGTCTGGCCGAAGCTGTTGCGCACCCCGGTGCCGACGATCAGGACATCGCCGGCGATCCGCTGGCGCAGGCCGTCGCCGGCATCGCCGGTCCAGCGGTCCGGGCCGGGATGGCCGACGGCGCCGCGGTCGGAGGCGAACAGCACGGTGCCGCGCTCGTCCACCACCTCGACGCCGAGGATGTCCTCACCGGTGGCGGCCCGTTCGGCCTGGGCCTGGAGATCGACCAGTTCGGACAGGTCAAGCCCCAGCGTCAGGCCATATTCGACCCGGCGCCGCATCTCGTCGGCCACCACCGTCAGGCGGGAGGCCGAGATCTCGCGCAGCTTCTGTTCGAACTTCAGTTCGGAAAGGGCGACCGACAGCAGCACGGCGGTCGCGACCGTCGCCGCGATGACCGCGCCGGTTCGCAGGGCCAGGACCCCGCCGAGCCTCATCGCGCCCCCGCATGGCGGAATGGTGATCTGTCAGCCACGGATCGCCCAAAGCTCCATCGTCACCTGGGGGAAATCACCTGCCAGATGAACCGCGATTCCGCCGGACGTTGCAAGCTGTTTCCAAATCGGGCTACCGCGTTCGAGCTCGAAATACACGGCGCCGGCATGGTAGGGCAGCTGGCGCGGCGCGACCGGCAGCGGCCTTACTCGGATACCGGGAAGCTGTACATTGACCAGTTCGCGGATTTGTTCGACCGGACCGATCTTCACCAGCGCCGGGAAGTTGCGGCGCAGGGTCTCGCCCGGCATGTCCGCCCGCACCGCCAGCACGAAGGTCGCGGTGGTGATCAACGTGCGGTCGGCGATGGTGCCGACGCGGATGCCATATTTGCGCTCCTGAAGATCGATGGGAACCGCCGTCTGCTCCAGCACCGCGCTGAGCGAGCGGCGAACCTCCGCCATCACCGGTTCCAGCGTGCCCTGGAGGTCGTCGTGCCGATAGGGCGGGAAGGCGGGCGGACGCTTGTTCAGCGCGGTGAAGGTGGCCAGTTCGCCGGCCAGCGACAGCATCATGCCGTGCAGCCGTTCGGGATGGATGTCGGGCATGCGGGCGATGTTGGCGAACAGCGGCTCGCTGCGGTTGGCGACCTGGAGCATCAGGAAGTCGGCCATCTCGCCGGCGCCGCGCCCGTTGGACCCGCCGACGCGGGCGGCCAGCGCTTCGGCCCGGCTGTTCAGCAGTCCCTGGATTTCGGTGACGAAGCCGGCCAGCGGCGCCAGCGCCTGGACATTGAGGGCAGGCGGGATGTAGCGCTCGTCCAGCGTGGCGCGGCGGTCCGACCGCACCTCCTGGATGCGGGCGAGGCCCAGGCAGTGGTAGCCGGCCCGTTCCTGCCGCTCCAGCCGGTAGCGCAGCCGCAACCGCCCGGTGCGGATGCGCGACACGCTGGCCGAACCGGCGACGGCGTCGACCGTCTCGCCCTCCTCGCCGACATAGCGGGTGGCGGTGTCGGCGCTCTCGCCCACCTCGAACTCGACGCCGCCGCGCTGGCGCACCGGCAATGCCAGATAGACGATGCTGTTCGCCAGCGTTTCGGGCAGGTCGAGCGGCGGCGGCGGATCGTCGTCGTCGGGGATGTTGATCGGCGTCCCGTCCTCCAGGATGCCCTTGCAGCGCAGCACGGCGAATTTGCCGACCGCCAGAAGCTCGCGGTTGACCGTCAGCTCGCTGATGCCCCAGGCGAAGGGACGCAGGCCGGCGACCCGGCCGCGCACCAGCCGTTCGACATAGCGGTCCTGCTGCTGGAAATGCTGCGCCCGCAGGAACATGCCTTCGGACCAGATGACCTTGTCGTCCCAACTCATGGGCGCTTTTCCTCTTGCGGGCGGGTGTGCGTCGTCATCGGGGATCAGCCGCCGAGCGCATGGCGGTGGACCGGCAGAAGCCGACGGTAGAGCGCGGCCAGCCGCGCACCGCCATCGGCGGTCTCCCCGGCCAGCTCGCGCACCGCCGCCAGCAGCGCCGACTGGTGGGCGATGGCGGCGGACGCGGCGGAGCGGAGCAGCGCCTCGGCCTCGGCCGGCGGCAGGGCGCGCAGACGGGCCAGCGCGTCGGCGCCATCGGCGGCCCGCAGCAGCGGGGAGTCGCCCAGAGCACGCGTCTCCTCCGGATCAAGGCCGAGCAGGGAGTCCAGCGCCGCCTGCTGGCGGACCAGCGACAGCACCACGTCGGCCAGCGCCCGCGCCAACGGGTCGGCGGCCGGGGCCGGTGTCGGACGGTTGCCGAAGGCCGGCGGCACCAGCGGCGCGTCCGCCCAGTCGTCGGGCAAATGGGCGGAGCCCACCGACGGGATCGCTGGCGGCGGAAAGGGCGGCGTGTCGAGCGGCTCGTCCAGCCAATCCTCGGGAATCGTCATGCCGCCGGCACCGGCGGCGGAGCCGAAGCCGGGCGACTCCGCCGCCACCCGGATGGTGCCGAGACTGTCGGGGGCGAAGTCGGGCTGCGCCGAGCCGGGCCAGTCGGCATCGCGTCCATCGGCGGCAGCGGTGGGCTGCCAGCCGCCCGACGTTCCGCCGCTCCTGCGGTCGCCGGCCCGGCCGAACAGATCCTCGTCGTCCGGGATCGGCATCACCGGCACCGGACCGCGGCCGAAGGCCGGCGGGGCGAAGGGGTCGTCCTCCGCCACGGCCGGACGGGCCGGCGCGTCGGCGCCGCGCAGCACCGCCAGGAACGGATCGTTGGCGGGCGGCGCCTCCTCGGCGGCGAAGCCGGCGCGCATGACGAAGCCGCCCATGCGCAGCCGGTCGCCCTCCCCCACCACCGCGGAGTTGCCGCGGCCGATGGCGGTCGGCGACTCGTTCAGGAAGACGCCGTTGGTCGAGCTGTCGATGACGACATAGACGCCGCCCTTGAACTCCACCATGCAGTGGGTCTTGGACAGCGTGCGGTCCGGGTCGTGCAGCACCCAGTCGCAGTCGGGACCGCGGCCGATCACCAGCCGGCCGCCGCCGAGGTCGCGGGCGATGTCGCCGCCCTGCGACGGCGGGCATTGGACCAGGGTCAGGCGCAGCTTCATCGCCTCATCCCCCGACCTTGCCGCTGCCGCCATTGGCGATGTCGAGCGCCTGGACCAGGGCGGCGCGATGGCGGGCCTTGATCTCCTTCGGTACGGATGCCGCGGCGAGCAGCACGGCGGCGGATGCCGCGGTGCCGGTCAGCCCGTCGCCCGGCGGCACCACCACCGGCGCATCCGGCGGGGCGAGGCTGCCGCCCGACCAGAAGGCGGCCATGGCGGCATAGGCGCAGGCGGTCTCGAAATTCATCGCCTCGGCCGGGGCGAAGCAGGCACGGCGGTTCTCCTCCGTCGGGCGGAAGACCCAGGCCTCCGCCGCCTCCAGCGCCGCGCCGTCGGCGGGGGCGGGATCCGGCGGCAAGGCGCCGCGGGCGGCCAGACAGCCCCACCACACCGCCTCGCGCCGCGGCAGGGCGATGGCCAGCAGGCGGATGGCGTCGGCGTGCAGGTCGGCGTCGATCAGCGCCTTGAGGAAGGCCGCCGTCGGGGCGTTGGGCGCGAGCAGCGCCTTGGCCTCCTCCGACAGATCCAGCCCCGCGACCGCTTCGGCCGCGCGGGCGAAGCGCAACTTCGGCAACAACCCGATGTCCACCGTCCCACTCCCCCGTCCCAACCCCGCCATAAGCACCGCCCCGCCGCGGGCGGCGGTTCGTCAATTGATGGTTACCACGCCGCCCTTGACCTGGACCATCCCATCGCCGTTCAGCTGGGTCATCGCGCCCTTGATCTGGACCTGGGCGTCGCCGGTGACCTTGACCATGGTGCCCTTGATGGTGACGCCGCTCTGATCGATCTTGACGCTGTTGGCGCCGACCTTCAACTCGATGGCGGTGGTGGCCTCCAGGGTGATCTTGCCGGTGCCGGCCTTCACCGACACGTCGCCGAGGCCGAGCTTCAGCGCATAATCGCCGTTCTTCACGTCGATCAGCATGTTGCCCTGTCCGACGGTCAGGCTGTCGTTGCCCTGCCCGACCTTCACCGTCCGGTTGCCCTGGCCGACGGTGTGGGTGTCGTCGCCCTGGCTGACGGTGACGCTGCGGTCGCCCTGCCCGACCGTCAGCGACTGGTTCCCCTTGCTGACCTCGTGGCTGTCGTCGCCCTCCGACACGGTGACGCTGCGTTTGCCTTTGGATATCGTGATCGTCTCGTTGCCTTCCGACACCGTTTCGGTGCGGTCGTTCTTGATGGTGATGGTCTGGTCGTGATCGACCTGGAGGCTGTCGTCATTCTCCACCACCCGCTTGAAGTCCTTCTGAGCGTGGACATAGATCTCCTCGGCGTCCTTCTTGTCCTCGAAGCGCAGCTCGTTGAAGGCCGTCGCGTCGCCGCCCTTGCTGGAGCGGGTCTTGATGCCGCTCTGCGTCTTGTTGTCGGGCAGCGTGTAGGGCGGCATGTTCTCGCCGTTATAGACGCAGCCGACGATCAGCGGCCGGTCGGGGTCGCCGCCGATATAGTCGACCAGCACCTCCATGCCGACGCGCGGGGTGAACAGGGTGCCCCAGTTCCTGCCGGCCATGGCCTGGGCGACGCGCAGCCAGACGAAGCTCTTCTCGTCATTGGCGCCCTTGCGGTCCCAATGGAACTGCACCCGGACCCGGCCATACTTGTCGCAATAGATCTCCTCGCCGCTGGGGCCGACCACAGTCGCGGTGTCCGGCCCATGGGTGCGCGGGCGCGGCACCGGCGGCGGGCGGAACACCGTGGCGTCGGGAATCGCGGTGAAACGGCAGGAGAAGCCGGGCGTGCCGCCGGCATTGCCGAGATGGCTCTCGTCATGGGCGCTCAGCGCCAGGTCGGTCAGGACATAACCCTTGCCGACCTCCGCCGCCACGGCATGGGCGGTCAGGGATATCTTGCCGCCGGCGAACAGGCCGCGATAGGTCGCCGACGCCTCCACCCGCTCATAGCCGGTCTCCGTCTCCTCCATGCGCAGACGGGACAGATCGGTGCCGTCGGCCTTGACCATATGGCCGGCATGATGGTCGAACCGTTCGTGCGGCTTGAAGGCGGACACCCCCAGCACGGTGGCGGTGCTGGCGGTCAGGTCGGCGCCGGGGGTTTCGAAATTATAGTCCGTCAACGTCCATTTGCCGGACACGTAGGATTGCGCGTGCGACCAGCCCTCGATCGCCAGCATGCTGCCCTGGGCCGAGGCGGCATGGACGACCTCCTTGTCCAGGCAATCGGTGTAGCCCGACGCGCTGTCGCTCAGGATCAGCGTATGCTTGCCGGCCTCGTGCTGGAAATAGAAATAGATGCCCTCGTCCCGCAGCAGGCGGGCGATGAAGTCGTAATGGGTCTCGCGGTACTGGACGCAGACCGGCCGGGCGTTGTGGGTGCCGGACAGGCCCTGCCTCCTCACCTCGGTCACGCCGCAGTCGGACAGGACGGCATCGACGATCTGGACGACGCTCTTCTCCTGGAAGACCCGGCAGTCGGAGCGCAGGGTGGCCAGCCACAGGCTCGGAACGATCTCCACCGTGTATTGGCGGTGGCCGCGCAGGGCCAGCGGCCCGGCGGAAAAGCCGCTGACGATGCCGTTGACGACACGCGGATCGCCGCCCTTGCGGGCGATGGACAAGGTCAGCGACTTGCCCAGCATGTCGGCCGGGGCGATGGTCATCCGTGGGGAGACCAGTGTGATGGTGTAGCGGAACAGGCGCGACAGCCCCTCCTCCCCCTCGACGGCCACCGGGATCAGCACGTCCGCGCCGAGCGGCGAGGTCAGCGACAGAAGCCGGCCGGTCTGCGAGAGGGTGGGCGCATCCGACATGCGGGCTTGGTCCTATGGGTGGAAACCGATGGTGGGGAAAGGACCCGCCCCGCTCCCTCCCCTCCCCCGGCGGGCGGGCGGGGGTGGGGAGGGAGCGGGGCGGGTCCGGCGACGGGGCCTTATCAGGCGCTCTTGGTCGTCGACAGGTCGTAGGAGACCGAGATCGGCGTGCCGGCCTTGTTCTTGTCGTCGTAGGGGATGAACTTGTACTCCATCTTGGTGAAGCTGATGGAGATCGACTCCGACGGACGGTCACCGCCGGACGACATCGAATAGGACGAGACCAGGGCGTTGGTCAGGGTGTATTCGGCGTAGGTGTTGCCCGGGTTGCCGGTGGTGACGAGGTGGATCTGCACCTTCTTGCCGATGGCGCCGGTGCAGGACTCGACGAAGAACTTCGGCGAGGAGCTGTCCATCATCTTGCTGATGGTCACTTCCGACACCGACGGCTCCGACGCCTCGCGGTTGGCGGTCGAGCCCGACGGGGTGCTGATGGCGCGGCCGACGCCCCACTGGAGCGAACCGACGTCGAGCCACTTCTTGTGGGACTCGTGCGTCGCCTCACCGTCGATGCCGTCATACTTTACATAGATCGCCATGTTGGTCTCCTCGCTCTCTTGAAGGTCGGTCTTAACGGGAAAGGGTTAACGGTATTTTATGGTTACGAAAGACTTGAGACGGCCGCGGTGACGGGCATCACGGCCCGCCGCTTTCCCCGGCCGCCCCCGGCTCTCCCGCGTCGGGCTCCGCCATGTCGGGCCGCGCCATGTCAGGCGATGTCGTAGATGAAGCGGTCCTCGCCATCGACGGCGACATGGACGCGGGTGATCGGCTCGCCGTCGCCCATGCGGGCGAGGATGCGCGACGACATCTCCGGCAGAAGCGTGCGGTTCAGGATGGTCTCGATGTTGCGGGCGCCGCTGGAGACCTCCCGGCAACGGTCGACGATGCCCTGGACCAGATCGTCGGAATAGGAGAAGGCCGCCTTGTAATTCCGCGCCACCCGCCGGGCGATGCGGTTCAGTTGCAGCACGACGATCTTCTTCAGATTCTCGTCGGACAGCTGGAAATAGGGAATGACGGTGCAGCGGCCGAGAAAGGCCGGCTTGAAGCTCTTCTGCAACTCCGGATGCAGCGCCTCCAGCAGCCCGTCGGCGTCCGGCGCGGTCTCCGGGTCGGCGCACAGCTTGTGGATCAGGTCGGTGCCGGCGTTCGACGTCATGATGATGACGGTGTTCTTGAAGTCGATGTCGCGGCCTTCGCCGTCCTTGATCGTGCCCTTGTCGAACAGCTGGAAGAAGATGTCCTGCACGCCGGGATGGGCCTTCTCCAGCTCGTCCAGCAGCACGACGCTGTAGGGCCGGCGCCGCACCGCCTCGGTCAGCACGCCGCCCTCGCCGAAGCCGACATAGCCGGGAGGAGAGCCCAGCAGAAGCGAGACCTTATGCTCCTCCTTGTATTCGGTCATGTTGATGGTGGTGACGTTCTGCTCGCCGCCATAGATCAGCTCGGCCAGCGTCAGCGCCGTCTCGGTCTTGCCGACGCCGGACGTGCCGACCATCAGGAAGACGCCGATCGGCTTGCGCGGGTCGGTCAGCTTGGCCCGGCTGGTCCACATCGCCTGGGCGATGGCGTCCAGCGCATGGTCCTGGCCGATGATCCGCTCCTTCATGCGGTCGGCCAGCGACAGGATGGTCCTGATCTCGTTCGACACCATGCGGCCGACCGGGACGCCGGTCCAGTTGGCGACCACCTCGGCCACCGCCTGCCCGTCCACCGCCACCTTGACCAGCGGATCCTCGCCCTGCACCGCCGAAAGCTCGGCGGTCAGCGCCGAAAGCCGGGCGGCCAGCGCTTCGGCGTCAGGCGGTTCGGCCGTGGCGGCGCCCTCGGCGCCCCGCGCCTTCGCCCGCTCGTGCGCGGCGACCAGCTGATCGCGCGTGCCGTTGATCGCCTTGACCAGCTCCAGCTCCCTGGTCCAGCGCGCCTCCAGCGCCGCCAGATCGGCCTCGGTGGCGGCGATCCTGTCCTTCAGCGCCGCCACCTGCTCGGCATGGTCGATGCCGATGGCCTGCTCGCGCTCCAGGATCGCCAGCTCGGTCCCGGTCAGCTGGATGGTGCGGCGGCGGTCCTCGATGGCCGGCGGGGTGGCGGTCTGGCTCATCGCCACGCGGGCGCAGGCGGTGTCGAGCAGGCTGACCGCCTTGTCGGGAAGCTGGCGCGCCGGGATGTAGCGGCTCGACAGCCGGACCGCTTCGATCAGCCCCTCGGTCACGATGCGGACCTTGTGGTGCTTCTCCAGCGTCGCGGTCAGGCCCCGCATCATGTCGACGGCGACCGGCTCCGCCGGCTCCTCCACCTTCACCACCTGGAAGCGGCGGGTCAGCGCCGGGTCCTTCTCGAAATATTTCTTGTACTCGGCCCAGGTGGTGGCGGCGACGGTGCGCATCTCGCCACGCGCCAGCGCCGGCTTCAGCAGGTTGGCGGCGTCGTTCTGCCCGGCCTGCCCGCCGGCGCCGATCAGGGTGTGCGCCTCGTCGATGAACAGGATGATCGGCTGGCTCGACCCCTTCACCTCGTCGATCACGCCCTTCAGCCGGTTCTCGAACTCGCCCTTCATGCCGGCGCCGGCCTGGAGCAGCCCGAGGTCGAGCGACAGCAGGCGGACGTTGCGCAGGTCGGGCGGCACGTCGCCCGCGGCGATGCGCAGCGCGAAGCCCTCCACCACCGCCGTCTTGCCGACGCCGGCCTCGCCGGTCAGGATCGGGTTGTTCTGGCGGCGGCGGGTCAGCACGTCGATGATCTGGCGGATCTCGGCGTCGCGGCCGAGCACCGGGTCGATCCCGCCGGCCTTCGCCCGCTCGGTCAGGTCGATGGTGTACTGGTCGAGGTTGGGGGTCGCCCCGCCGGCCTTCGCGGCACCGCCCGCGGCGCCACCGCCTCCGGCCGCGGCCGCGGCGGCCGCGGCGCCGGTCCGCGCCTCCGCCGTGTCGGCGACGATCCCGGGCAGGTCGCGGCGCAGCGCCTCGGCGCTGATCCTGGCGAACTGGCCCGACATGTCGCGGGCCTGGGCCGACAGCGAGTCGTCCGACAGCAGCGCGGCCAGCAGATGGCCGGAGCGGATCGCCCCCTCGCCATATTGCAGGGAGGCCAGGACCCAGGCCTCGCGCATCAGCTGGACGAGGGCGGGCGAAAGGGCCGGCGCCCGGCTGTTGCCGGTCTTCAGCTTGTCCAGAACCCGCGTCAGGTCGGCCGACAGACGCCCGGCGTCGATCTCGTAGACACGCAGGATGGCGCAAACGTCACCGTCGGCGGCGCCGATCAGCTGGAGAAGCCAGTGCTCGATCTCGCAATTGTAATGCGTGCGCGACAGCGTCTGACCCGCAGCAGCCTCCAGAGACCGCCGGCAAACCGGATGCAGACGCGAAATCAGGCCCTGAAGATCGACAGACACCATCGCTCAAACCCCCTTCGTGCAACCTTTGTTTCGTGGGCCTTCGGCAGCCCTTGCCATCCCCGACTGTCCCCGCCGGTTCACATGCGGAAAACCTGCCCCGCAATTGCAAGGAGAACTGTGATCAAGCCATTTCGAAAAATCCACCATGATGCTTCAAAAACTCTCAAATTCCGTACGAATACTTCAAGTCTTACGCACGCAACATCCTGAGATGCGTGCGGTACTGCATCGATGCACGCTCATGCATGCGGACCGTCCAGGGAAAATCGATGGGCTCGCCTTGCGCGTGCAGCCTTGCCACCGATTGCGGATGGGCGCCCGGCGTCAGCAGCCGGGCCAGCACCGCCTCGCAGCGGCCGGAATCGTCGCCGCGTTGGGAGTGGCCGCCGAGCCACGCCTCCACCGCCGTCGCCTGGGTCGACCAGTCGAAGGGCGTCGCCAGCAGGGCGCCGCCGCCGTCCGCCACCGCGCAGTCAATGGCGCGCAGCAGGGCCGGCGGCGAGGCCACGCAGTCCAGCACATTCATCGCCGCGACCAGCGCGAAGCCACGCGGGGCGAAGGGCGGGACCTGCGCGTCGGCGATCCAGAAATCGACCCGCTCCGCCGCGGCGAAGCGGGCTTCCACCCGGCAGCGGTCATAGGCGATGCCGGAACGCCGCAGCGGAAACACCGCCTCGCCCCGCTCCATCACCCGCCGGGCCAGCATCAGCAGCGGCCAATGCAGATCTAGGCCGATCACCAGGCCGCCGGTCCGTTCGGCCAGCTCGAAACTGGTCCGGCCGGCAGCGCAGCCGAGATCGAGCACCGGCCCGGCCGGCAGCGCCCCCAAACGCTCCAGCCCGGCTTCGAGGCAGCGCGCCACCGATCCGGCCCGGCCGGCCGGCGTGGCGGGATCGAGGTCGGCGTAATGGTCCCAGCCATAGCTCGACAGATGCTGGCGGGTGGCGTTGAAGGCGCTGTCGGGGCCGAAGCCGTCGCCCAGAACCCCCTCCATCGCCGCGGGGATGTCGGCCCGCATGGTCAGCAGATGGGCGTTGCCCGCCATCCAGCCGCGCAGGTCGGGCACCAGGACCGGCACGCCGTCGATGACCGGATATTCCATCGCGCAGGCCGGATCGCCGCAGACCAGGGTTCCCCAGCGCAGGTCCGCCGCCGTCGCCTGCTCGACGAGGCCGATCGTCAGCGGAACCGTGGCGCCGCGGTTGGCGAGGCAGCGCGGACAGACCGGACGCAGGCTTTCGAAATGTCCCAGGCGCATGCGGTCAGCCGCCGATGATGACGGTGGGGCAGCCGGGCGGCAGCACCTTGCCGACCGGTGACGGGATGGGGGCGACGCAGCTGGTGTGCGCGGTCATGTCGTTGATCCGCGCCGCCGGCAGATTGTTGATCAGCACGGTTCCCGACCCCTGGGAAATCATGCCGGGACCGGCCGGGACGCAGCCGGGCAGCATGCAGGGCGCCGAGATGTCGGTCAGCCGCGCCGCCGGCGCCTTGCCGATCAGTACCGTCGGGCTGCCCAGCACGATGGCCAGCGGCAGGCCCGGATGGGGCGCCGGCGCCGGCACCGGGGCCGGCGGGTGGATCGGCGCATGGCAATGCGGCGCGTCCTGCTTGATGAGATCGCCGAGGCGGGCGGCGGGCGGCATGCTTCGCGTCTCCGGCCGGTCAGAACGGCGCGTCGCCGGTGGCCGTCAGGCCACCGGACGGGAATGGCGACATCTCCGCGCCGGGGTCCGGAAGAACCGGACGGCCGGCATGGAAGGTCATGCGCGACACCACCGTCTCCCCGTCCTCCGCATAGAAGACGCAAGGCCCCTCCAGCATGCCCGCGGCCATGCCGACCCGCGCCACCAGCCGGCCGGCGGCGTCACGTTTTTCCATCGGTAGGGGCTCTGCCGCGCTGCCACACGTTGGAAGGGTGCTTGCGTCAGGAGTCATCGTGAAAATGGATTCCGAAGGTCTGCGTTCCGACGTCACGGCTTAGCATTCATTCGCAATTACGTTTCGTCAAGCTTGTCGGGTTAGTCCAACGGATGCCGTTACGCATTTGCAATATTTCGTTTAACCGTGACGGACGCCACGAATAGCCTTGTCGAACTGATATAAGTAACGCTATCAATTTTTTCGGCCCGAACGTTTCCCCCATATGGGTCGAGGTTTGACGGTGGGTTTCGACTTTCCTCATATGAGCGCTTACAAAGGTATTGTCCTTCATGCCGACACCGCAGATTTTCGATATTGAAGACCTGCTGCAACCGCTCGATGGCGAGTCCGAATCCGGGATCGATCTGCGCGAGAACGCATCGGCCGACTATTATACGGTGAAGGATGCCCGCAGCGCCGCCCGTGCCGCCGAACGATCCATGGATGTGGAGGATGACGCCGGCGGGCTTCTGCCGGAATGGCGCGTCATCCTGGAGGTCTGCCCGCGTATCCTGCGCACCCAGGCGAAGGATCTGGAGGTCACCGCCTGGTTCATCGAGGCGCTGCTGCGGGCGGAGGGATATGCCGGCCTGCGCGACGGCTTCGCCCTGGCGCGCGGCCTGGTCGAGCGCTTCTGGGACGGGCTCTATCCGGCACCGGACGAGGATGGCATCGCCACCCGCGTCGGCCCGCTGACCGGCCTGAACGGCGAATCCGCCGACGGCACGCTGATCCAGCCGATCCGCAAGGTGCCGCTGACCGGCGGCGACGTCGCCTATTCGCTGTGGCAGTACGAACAGGCGGTGGAACTGGCGAAGATCACCGACGAGGCGCGCCGGCAGACCCGCATCGACAACGGCGCCGTCACCTGGGACCAGTTCGAGCAGAGCGTGCGGGAAACCCCGGCGTCCGCGTTCGGGACGCTGGTCGGGGACATCCAGGGCGCCATCGACGAATTCGAGGCGCTGGGCAAGGCGCTGTACGACAAGGCCGGCTACGACGCGCCGCCCGCCGGCAACATCCGCTCCGTGCTGACCGCCGCGCTCGACGCGGTGAATTACGCCGCGCGCGACCGTCTGGCCACCCTGGCCGGCGACGAGCCGGCGGCGATGGACAGCGCGCCGGAGACGGCGGAAGCGGCGGCGGCCGGCGGTTCCGTGCCGGCCACGGCGAAAATCCAGGCCAGCGGCGCCGTGACCAACCGCGAGGACGCCTTCAAGGTTCTCTTGCAGGTCGCCGATTTCTTCCGCAAGACGGAACCCCATTCGCCCATCTCCTACACCTTGGAGGAGGTGGTGCGCCGCGGCCGCATGTCGTTGCAGGAGCTTTTGCAGGAACTGATCACCGACGAGGAGACGCGGAGGCAGTTCTTCATCGCGTCGGGCGCCAAGGCGCCGCCGCCGGCCGAACAATCCGGGTATTGACGATCATCGCCTATCCTACGGCGTGAGCAGGGAGGTCCGATCACATGGCAAGTATCCACCAGAAGCTGGATCGCGTGCGCAAACCCCGCGTCCACATCACCTACGACGTCGAGACCGAAGGCGCGACCGTCGTCAAGGAGCTGCCCTTCGTCGTCGGCGTGCTCGGCGATTTCTCGGGTGATCCGACCGAACCGCTGAAGCCGCTGAAGGACCGCAAGTTCATCCAGATCGACCGCGACAACTTCAACGACGTCATGGCCCGCATGACGCCGGGCCTGAAGATGAAGGTCGAGAACACGCTGGCCGACGACGGCACCGAGATGGCCGTCGACCTCTCCTTCAAGTCGATGGAGGATTTCGAGCCGGGCCGCGTCGTCCAGCAGGTCGAGCCGCTGCGCAAGCTGCTGGAGACCCGCAACCAGCTGCGCGACCTGCTGAGCAAGGCCGACCGCTCGGAAGAGCTGGAAGGGCTGCTGGAGCGCGTGCTGCAAAACACCGACGAGCTGAAGGCGCTGAGCGGCGAGCTTGGCAACGAGACCAAGGAGGGTTGATCCGATGAGCGACGCACAGACCCAGGGCGCCACCGCCGCCGGCGCCGCCGCCGAGGGCACCGGCCTGTCGATCCTCGATCAGGCCATCGCCGCGACCAAGCAGACCGAGCCGGACCGCGCGCAGGAGCTGTTGCGCACCCTGACCCAGGAAGCGCTGGCCGGCACGGTCACCTTCAACAAGAATCTGGGCCAGACGATCAGCAAGGCGATCGCCGAGATCGACGCGAAGATCAGCAAGCAGCTGAACGCGATCATGCACCACGAGAAGTTCCAGAAGCTGGAAGGTTCGTGGCGCGGCCTGAATTATCTGGTCATGAACTCGGAAACGGGCTCCACGCTCAAGATCCGCGTCATGAACTGCCCGAAGAAGGACCTGTACAAGGACATCTCCAAGGCGGTCGAGTTCGACCAGAGCAACCTGTTCAAGAAGATCTACGAGAACGAGTTCGGCATCGCCGGCGGCGAACCCTATGGCGCGCTGATCGGCGATTACGAGTTCACCAGCCACCCCGAGGATGTCGAGCTGCTGAGCGGCGTGTCGAACGTCGCAGCCGCCGCCTTCGCGCCCTTCATCTCCGCCGCCAGCCCCAAGCTGTTCGGCTTCGAGGACATGACCGAGCTGTCGAAGCCACGCGACCTGGAGAAGATCTTCGACAGCGTCGAATACGCCAAGTGGCGCAGCTTCCGTGAAAGCGACGACAGCCGCTTCGTCACGTTGACCATGCCGCGCGTGCTGGCCCGCCTGCCCTATGGCGCCAGCACCAAGCCGATCGAGGAGTTCGAGTATGAGGAGGCGCCGTTCGATGGCGGCGTCGCCCGTCCGATGCGGCACGGCGACTATTGCTGGATGAACGCCGCCTACGCGATGGGCGAGCGCCTGACCAGCGCCTTCTCGCAATATGGCTGGTGCACCGCCATCCGCGGCGCCGAGGGCGGCGGCAAGGTCGAGAATCTGCCCTTCCACACCTTCACCTCGGACGACGGCGACAGCGACGCCAAGTGCCCGACCGAGATCGGCATCACCGACCGCCGCGAGGCTGAGCTGTCGAAACTGGGCTTCCTGCCGCTCTGCCATTACAAGAACCAGGACTACGCCGTCTTCTTCGGCGCCCAGACCACCCAGAAGGCCAAGAAGTACGACCGGCCGGAGGCGACCGCCAACGCCGCGATCTCCGCCCGCCTGCCCTACATCATGGCGACCTCGCGTTTCGCCCATTACCTGAAGATCATGGCGCGCGACAAGATCGGCTCCTTCATGGAGGCGAGCGACTGCGAGGCGTGGCTGAACCGCTGGATCCTGAACTACGTCAACGGCAACGCCGACGCCGGCCAGGAGATGAAGGCGAAGTACCCGCTGGCCGAGGCCAAGGTGCAGGTGAAGGAGATTCCGGGCAAGCCCGGTTCCTACAACGCCGTCGCCTGGATGCGCCCGTGGCTGCAGATGGAGGAGCTGACCACCTCCATGCGCATGGTCGCCCGCATCCCGCAGGCCGGCTGACAACCGCGTGGACCAGCGGGCATGACCGGAGCCGCGGCCGATCCGCCTGACGACGATGCCGAGGCGACGGTCCTTGAACGGCCGTTGCGTCTGCGGGCGGTCGACATGGCGCTCGGCCGCGACCGCCCCGGACCGCTCGACGCCTTTCTGGCGGCGACAGGACCGGGCGAGGCGTTGCGCCTGTGGTTCGGCGTCACCCTGCCCGTCCATGACAGCCTGGACAAGCTGCGCGCCGCCCTCGACCGCGACATCGCGGCGATCGACGCGCTGCTGTCCGAGCAGGTCAACGCCATCCTGCATCACCGACGCTTCCAGGCGCTGGAGGCGTCGTGGCGCGGGGTGCGCACGCTGGTGACGCAGGCGCAGTCCAGCGAGAGCGTGGTGCTGCGCTTGTTGACCCTGACCTGGGCCGAGCTTTGCCGCGACCAGGAACGGGCGATCGAGTTCGACCAGAGCCAGCTGTTCAACAAGATCTACAGCGACGAGTTCGGCATGCCGGGCGGGCGCCCGTTCGGCGTGCTGCTGTGCGATTACGCGGTGCAGCACCGTCCGACGAGGGAACGGCCGACCGACGATGTGTCCGGCCTGAAGGGGCTGGCCCAGGTCGCCGCCGCCGCCTTCGCCCCGGCCATCGTCGGGGCGGCGCCCGAGCTGTTCGGGCTGGAGACCTTCCACGAGCTTGGCTTGCCGCTGGACTTGAAATCGGTGCTGCGACAGGCGGAATACCAACGCTGGCAACGCTTCCAGGAGACCGAGGATGCGCGCTTCCTCGGCGTGGCGCTGCCGCGCGTGCTGATGCGCGCGCCCCATGGCGACGACCCGCAGGCCCGCCACGGCTTCCGCTTCCGCGAGGAGTCGGTGGGCGGGGATGAGGGCGGCGGCCTCCGGCTGGAGGATCATTGCTGGGGCAACGCGGTCTATGGCTTCGGCACCGTTCTGATCCGCTCCTTCCTCGCCCATGGCTGGTTCGCCGACATCCGCGGCGCCCAGCGCGATGTGATCGGCGGCGGTTTGGTGACGGAGCTGGTGGTGCCGGACTTCGCCACCGACGCCGCGAGGGTGGCGCGGAAATTCGCGGTCGAGGTCTCGATCTCCGACCATCTGGAGCGGGATCTCGACGATCTCGGCTTCATTCCGGTCAGCCGCTGCAAGGACACGCCCTATCTGGTCTTTTCCGGCAACCAGTCGGTGCAGCGGGTCGGTCAATACGGCAACGCCACGGCGATCGCCAACGCCCGGCTGTCGGCCATGCTGCGCTACATGTTCTGCGTGGCGCGCTTCGCCCATTTCCTGAAGGTGATGGTGCGCGACCGCGTCGGCAGCTTCATCACGCCGGAGGATTGCGAGCGCGACCTGCAAAGCTGGCTGCACGGCTATTGCCTGGGCAACGACGACGCCAGCCTGGACCAGAAGGCGCGCTATCCCTTGCGCGAGGGCAGCATCCAGGTCCGCGCCATTCCGGGCAAGCCCGGCAGCTATCAATGCGTCATCCATCTGCGGCCACACTTCCAGCTCGACCAGGTCTTCTCGACCTTCAAGCTGGTGACCGAACTGGCCCACACCGGCGGGGCGGCGTGACCGGCGTCCGCCGCTCCATCCAGGGGAGAAACCGACCATGAGCGAAACCGCAGCCCAGCTTTTCCAGGGCGGCCGCCTCGACGAGGCGATCGCCGCGCTGAACGCCGAAATCCGCAAGAAGCCGACCGACCTCGACCGCCGGGTCTTCCTGGCCGAGCTGCTGAGCTTCGCCGGCAATCTGGAGCGCGCCGACCTGCAACTGGACACCATCGGCACGCAGGAGCCGCAGGTCGCCGTCACCATGGCGCTGTTCCGCCAGCTGGTGCGGGCCGAACAGGCGCGGGTCCAGCTTTTCGCCGACGGCCGCCTGCCGGAATTCATCAACCAGCCGGCCGAGCATCTGCGCCTGCATCTGGAGGCGCTGGTGGCTCTACGCGCCGGCGACGCCGCCGCCGCGGTGGCGACGCTGGCCCGGGCGGAGGAGCTGCGTCCGCCGGTGTCGGGCAGCCATGACGGCGCCGCGTTCGACGATTTCCGCGACCTGGACGATCTGACCGGCGGCTTCTTCGAGGTCTACACCAGCACCGGCAAATATTTCTGGATCGCCACCGAGACGGTGGAGCTGGTGGAGTTCCGCGCGCCGCAGCGCCCGCGCGACCTGCTGTGGCGCCCGGCCCACATGGTGGTGCGCGGCGGCCCCGACGGCGAGGTTTATCTGCCGGCGATCTATGGCGGCGCCCCGGCCGATGCCGAAGCCGGGCTGAAGCTGGGCCGGGTGACGGACTGGTCGGAGGATGAGCCGGTGCGCGGGACCGGCCAGCGCTGCTTCCTCGTCGGCGAGGAGAGCGTCCCGATGATGCAGCTCGGCACGCTGGAGTTCTCCGGCGCGGTATGAGGTCTTTCCTCCGGCCCCCCTGACCCTCCCCCGCTCTCGCGGGGGAAGGTCAGGGGGGTGCCCGGCTAAGCACCTGCAAAGGCCATCATGGATCGCGACCAGCCCATCACCCTGTCCGTCCTCGACCGTCTGCTCGACGACACGCCGGAGCATGCGGCGCCACGCCCGCACACCGTGGCGGATCTGCGGGCGGCGATCCGGCGCGACCTGGAGAACCTGCTGAACACCCGGCGGCGGGTGATCGGCTGGCCGGACGACCTGACCGAGCTGGCGGATTCGATCCTCGGCTATGGCTGCCATGATCTGCTGGTGGAGAATATCGCCACCGAAGCGCGCCGGCGCGAGGTGGTGACACGGATCGAGGCGGCGATCCGGCTCTGGGAGCCGCGCTTCGCCCAGCTGGCGGTCACCATGATCGACAACGGCGACCCGGCCGACCGCAGCCTGCGCTTCCGGATCGAGGCGCTGATCCACGCCGACCCGGCGCCGGAGCCGATGATCTTCGATTCGGTCGTCGATCCCACCTCCAACATGGTCTCCGTGACGAGCAAGGCCCGTGGCTGACGAACTCCTTCCCTACTACAACCGCGAGCTGACCTATCTGCGCCGGATGGCGGCGGAATTCTCGGAGGCGCACCCGAAGATCGCCGGCCGGCTGCGGCTGAGCGCCGACGCGGTGGAGGATCCCCATGTCGCCCGGCTGCTGGAAGGCGTCGCCTTTCTCAACGCCCGCATCAGCCGCAAGCTGGACGACGAGTATCCGGAGCTGGTGGACACGCTGCTCGACGTGCTCTACCCGCATTATCTGGCGCCCATCCCGTCGATGGCGGTGGTGCAGATGAAGAGCAGCCCGGACCTGACCGGCGCCCACACCGTGCCCAAGGGAACCGAGCTGGAGACCGAGGCGCTGCGCGGGGAAAGCTGCCGCTTCCGCACGGTCTACCCCACCACCCTGTGGCCGGTGGAGCTGGACCAGGCGGTGTTGGCCGGACGGCCGCTGATGGCCCCGGCCAACCCACGGGCCGGCGACGCGGTGGCGGCGCTGCGGCTCGGCCTGCGCTGCCGCGTCGCCGAGATGAGCTTCACCGAGTTGGGACCGGACAGCCTGCGCGTCTTCCTGCGCGGCCAGCCGCAGCAGGTCTATGCTCTGCACGAGCTGATCTTCAACAACACGGTCTCGGTGGCGCTTGCCGACGACGCGAACGACCCGGATCCGGTGATCCTCGGCCCCGACGCCATCCGCCCGGTGGGATTCGGCGAGGAGGAGGGCATGCTGCCCTACCCCGCCCGCTCCCAGGGCGGCTACCGGCTGCTGACCGAATATTTCGCCTTTCCCGAGAAATTCCTGTTCTTCGACCTGACCCTGTCGCCGAAGGTGCTGCGCCGGGCCGGCAACCGGATGGAGGTCTTCCTTTATCTGAACAGCACCGACGGCGACCTGGAGCGCGCGGTGTCCAGGGAGAATTTCGCGCTGGGCTGCACCCCGGTGGTCAATCTGTTCCGCCAGCGGGCGGAGCCGGTGGCGCTGACCCAGACCCAGCACGAGCACCGCGTGGTTCCCGACGCCCGCCGCCCCGGCGCGCTGGAGGTCTATTCGGTCGACGGCGTGCTCGCCACCGATCCCAGCGGCGGCCAGCGGCGCTTCCTGCCCTTCTACGGCCTGCGCCATGGCGGGGTAGAGGCGGCCAGCCGCACCTATTACACCGCCAGCCGCCGCCCGGCCGGCGGGCGCGATCCGGGGACGGAGGTGCATCTGGCGCTGGTCGATCTCGATTTCGACCCGTCGAGCCCGGCGGATTCGGTGCTGTCGGTGGAGACCACTTGCCTGAACCGCGACCTGCCGTCGCAGTTGCCCTATGGCGGCGGCCATCCGCATCTGAAGCTGACGGAAGGGATGGCGGCGGTGGCCGGTGTGGCCTGCCTGACGCCGCCGACCCCGACCCTGCGCATCGCCGAGCGCAAGGGCCACCGCTGGCGCCTCGTCTCCCATCTGCTGCTGAACCATCTGTCGATCTCCGGCGGAGCGGAGGGAACCGAAGCGTTGCGCGAGATCCTGCGGCTCTATGATTTCCGCGATTCCGCCGAGACGCGCGGCATCGCCGACGGCATCGTCACGGTGACGACCAGGCGCGGCACCGCGCGGGCGCCGTCGCGGCCGGGCGATGTCGCCTGGGGCGACGCCATGTGCCGGGGCATCGATGTCGGCATCGAATTCGACCCGCAGCGCTTCAGCGGCAACGGCCTGTTCCTGCTGGCGATGATTCTCGACCATTTCCTGGGGCTGTACTGCTCGATCAATTCCTTCACGCGGCTGACCGCCACGGTCAAGGGCCGCACCGGAGTGCTCCGCACATGGCCCGCCCGCGCCGGCAACCGCCCGCTTCTGTGATCGACCGGCTGTTCCGCGCCCCGCACCGCTTCGATTTCTTCCAGGCGGTGCGGGTGCTGGAATGGCAGGCCCGGCGTGATGCGCGCGACCCGCGCAACGCCCGCCGCCACGCCGTCGGCCATGACCATGACCCGCGCGAGGAGGTGGTGCGGCTGCGCGCCGAGACCTCGCTGACCTTCCCCGGCAATCAGGTGGCGGGGGCGGAGCCGGGGCAGGACGGACGGCCACCCACGCTGGTCGGCGCCTTCCTGGGGCTGGTCGGGCCGCTGGGCGTCCTGCCGCAGCATTACACCGAGATGATGATCCGCAGCTTGCGCGAGCGGAACCGGGCGCTGCGCGATTTCCTCGATGTCTTCCACCACCGCAGCTTCTCGCTGTTCTACCGCGCCTGGGCCAAATACCGGCTGCCGGTGTCCTACGAGCGCGGCCAGGGCGCGCGGGAGCCGGATCCGGTCACCGCCACCCTGTCCAGCGTCGTCGGCATCGCCCAGCCCGCGCTCGCCAAGCGGCTGACGGTGGAGGACGAGACCCTTCTGCATTATTCCGGCCTGCTGTCGCGCGGCCCGCGCTCCGCCACCGACCTGCAGGAGATGCTGTCGGAGTTTCTCGGCCGGCCGGTGACGGTGGAGAGCTTCGTCGGCGGCTGGCTGCCGATCGCGGCGGACGGACAGACCCGGCTTCCCGGCCCGCCGGCCCCCGACGGCCAGCATTGCCGGCTGGGCATCGACGCGCTGGCCGGCGAACGCGCCTGGGATGTCCAGGGCAAGTTCCGCCTGCGCATCGGCCCGCTGACGCATGACCAGTTCCGCGACTTCATGCCGGAGGGCCGCGAGTTCGGGAAGCTGCGGGATCTGGTCCGCATGTATGTCGGACCGGAGCTGGATTTCGAGCTTCAGGTGAGCCTGGGGGCGCCGGAGGTGCCGGCCGCCCGGCTGGCCGCCGGGGAGGATGACCGCGACGCCACGCGGCTGGGCTGGAACGGCTGGGTGCTGCACGCGCCGAGCCCGGTCGAGCGCAAGGACGCGGTGTTTCCGATGCAGGATTTGTGAGGCGTGCCGGCGCGGCACCGCCAGAGAAGGACGAGGATCCCATGAGCGACTGGAGCGCCGGCTATGTGTCGGACATCGAATATCTGCCGGGCTTCTACCGTGAACAGGGGCCGGCGCATCTGACGCTGAGCTGCCTGATCAACGGCATCGCCCCGCCCGCGACGGCGAACGGGTTCGATTACTGCGAGCTCGGTTGCGGCCACGGCACCACGGTGGCGCTGTTCGCGGCGGCCAACCCGCAGGGGCGCTTCCATGCGGTGGATTTCCACCCCGCCCACATCGCCCGCGCCCGCGACGCCGCCGAGGCCGCCGGCCTGACCAACATCGCCTTCCACGAGGCCAGCTTCGCCGAGCTGGCCGACGGCGAGGGGCCGGATTTGCCGGAGTTCGACTTCGTCACCCTGCACGGCGTCTACAGCTGGGTCAGCCCGATGAACCGCGGCGCCATCGCGCGCTTCCTGGCGAAGAAGCTGAAGCCGGGCGGGCTGGTCTATGTCAGCTACAACGCCATGCCGGGCTGGGCGCCGATGATGCCGCTGCAACGGCTGCTCTATGAATATTCCGGTCTGGTCCACCAGCGCAGCGACGTGCAGGTCAAGGCCGGGCTGGACTTCGCCGAACAGCTCCACAAGGCCGGCGCCAAGATCCTGGGCGACGAGGCGATGTTCGCCAAGCTGCGCGGCGAGACCAAGGCCAAGAACAGCACCGAACAGTCGGTCTATCTGGCCCATGAATATCTGAACGGCAGCTGGCAGCCGCTTTACCATGTCGATGTCGCGCGCGAACTGGGCGAGGCGAAGCTGACCTATGCCGGCTCCGCCACCCTGTTCGAGAATTATCCGGACCTGTCGCTGACGCCCGAGCAGCGTCAGGCGCTGGACGCCATCGGCGTGCCCAGCCTGCGCGAGACCTTCAAGGATTATTGCGTCGGCCGCCCCTTCCGCCGCGACGTCTTCGTGCGCGGCGCCCGGCGCATCAGCGTGGGCCGGCGCGACGCCATGCTGAGGGAAACGGCGATGACGCTGATCATTCCGCGCGCCGACGCCCGGACCACCATCCAGGTGCCGCTGGGCGAGGCGACGCTTGAGGCCAGGCATTACGAGCCGATCTTCGACGCGCTGGCGGACGGGCCGCGCCGGATCGGTGACCTGATGGAGTTGCCGGAGGTGCGGAAGGCCGGGGGCAACCTGTCGGCGGTGGAGATCGCCGGCATGCTGACCGGCTCCAGCCAGGCCATCCCGGTGCCGAACCCGTCGGAACGGGTGACGCCACTGCCGGCCGTGCTGGCCCACAACCGCGCCGCCGCCAACGAACTGGCCGCCAGCGAGGGGCGCAAGAGCACGGCGCTGGCCGCCTCGGCCGGCGGCTCCGGCCTGCATGTCAGCACGATGGAGGCCCTGCTCTATGACGGGCTCGCCAGCGGGGTGCCGGAGACGCTGGACACGCTGGTCGCCCACGCGATGCGCCGGCTGGACGCGCCGGAGAATGCCGACGACGCCAGCCGCCGGGCCATCGCCGACAGCATGGACTGGTGCCTGCGCAACAGCCTGCCGGTCTGGCGCAAGCTGGGCGTGATCGGATGAGCGGCCCCCGCCCCGGCCGCCCTCACCCAGGCCGCCGTCACCCCGGCGGCATCGCCTCGGCATGGACGCTCCGCATGGGGCGCCGCTCCACCTGATGCCGCCACTCCATCGCGTCCTCTTCCCCCTCCCCGTCGCCGGCCCCCTCCCCGTCGCCGGTCCGGAGCGGCGGCGTGGTCTGGCGCAGCTCTGCCAGCGCCGTCAGCGCCTCGCGGTCGCCGGCCGCCGCCGCGGCCTGGAGCCACAGGGCGGCCTCGGCCGGATCGCGGTCGATGCCGACACCTTCGCGCAGGCAGAGGCCGAGGCGGAACTGGGCGGCGGGATGGCCCTGCTCGGCGGCGGCGCGCAGCCAGCGCACCGCCTCGGCCTCGTCACGGTCGACGCCGCGCCCGTCCAGCAGCAGCAGGGCGAGGTTGACCTGGGCCGGAGCCGAGTGCTGGAGGGCGGCAAGCCGGTACCACAGCGCCGCCTTGGCCGGGTCGCAGGGCACGCCGGCGCCATGTTCATGCATGAAACCCAGATTGTTCTGCGCGCCGACATCGCCCTTGGCGGCGGCGCGACGGTACCAGGACACCGCCCGGCGCGGGTCGGGCGGCACGCCGATGCCATTGGCGAGCAGGAAGGCCAGCATGGTCTGCGCCGCGACATGGCCCTGACGGGCCGCGCGCCGGTACCAGGGTACGGCGGCGGCGACATCCACCGGCCGCAGCCGCTCGGCCATCCGGAACTGGGCGTCGCTGTCGCCCAGTTCGGCTCTCATCCGGGTCCAAAGCGTGGGCATGGCATTGGCACCTTCGTCAATTGTCCCCAAGGGGTCCGCCCCACCAACAGCGCGCGCACCGGCCTTATTCCGGCGGCACCCCGTCATGGTCCATCCCCACGCCCCGACTCTGTGCCGCCGATGCCCCGCGTTCAACCTCTCCAGCCGGCGGTCGAGGAATTGTCACGCCGATTCCTTCGGCCGATTCCTTTGGTTGAGGGTGACCATCCATCCGTGCCCTGCTATATCCGAAGGGATGAGGGGAAAGATGTGGTGATGCAGAGGATTGCCGGCTGGATGCGGATCCGGAAGACGATTTGGTCCGCCGCCACCCTGGCCGCGGCGCTGGCGCTGCCCGCCTGTTCCTCAGCGCCGCCGGCGCCGACCACGATCAGCCTGACGGTGGCGGGGGCGACGGCGCTGAACCCCGACCCCAGCGGCCGTGCCTCGCCGGTGATGCTGCGCCTCTATCAGCTCGGCCCCAGCGACGCCTTCGCCAACGCCGACTTCTTCCAGGTCATCGACCAGGACAAGGCGACGCTCGGCCCGACCCTGCTCGACCGGCAGGAGATGGCGGTGCAACCCGGCAGCCGCCAGACCGTCACCATCCAGCCCAAGCCGGACGTCAGGATCCTGGCCGTCGCCGCCGCCTTCCGCGCCTATGAGGAGGCGGGCTGGCGCGCCATGCTGGCGGTCGAGCCGAACAAGGCCAACCGCTTCGTCCTGACCGCCAAGGCCAGCGCCATCACGCTGACCCGCCGGGGCGAGGACGACGACGAGAGCGGCGACACGGCGGCGGAAACGCCCGACGGTAACAAGCCTGAAGGCGACAAGCCCGAAGGCGGCAAGCCGAAGACGGAAGGCGCCAAACCGGACCAACAGCCTGCCGCCAAACACAATCTGATCGTGAAGGGGCCGTCATGAGCGTCCGGCCGCCGTCCGACAAGAATCCGTTCGAGGAGATGGACGACATCGACGCCACGGTGATGCAGCCGATGGCGTTCCAGCGTCCCGCGGCGCCGAGCGCGACCCCCGCCGGGGTCGTGCCGCCCGCCTTCGGGCAGGGCGCCCCCCCGTCCGCGACCGTGCCGCCCGCCTTCGCTCCGCCGGCCTTCGCATCCGCCCTCCGGCCCGCCGCCGCCCCGGTCGGCGCGGCCGCCCCCGCCCCGCTCTCCCCCGGCTTCCGGCCGCTGGACGACGCGGCGCTGACGGCGCTGGCCGCGGTCAGCGACAACCCGCTGGTCATCGCCGCCGCCCCCATCCTGGCGATGGTGGTGCGGGTGCGCGACCTGCCCCAGCACCGCGATGTCGAATCGCTGCGCGAACGGGTGATCGCCGAGATGCAGCGGTTCGAGACGGCGACGCTGCGCGCCGGCCTGTCCAACACCCAGATCCGCAACGCCGGCTATGCGCTCTGCGCCACGGTGGACGATGTGGTGCTGGCGACCCCCTGGGGCGGCCAGAGCCTGTGGGCGCACAAGAGCATGGTCTCCACCATCCAGACGGAGACCTGGGGCGGTGAGCGCTTCTTCGACCTGCTGGACCAGATGGCCGACACGCCCGACCGCCACCTGATGGAGCTGGAGCTGTTCTACCTCTGCCTCTCGCTGGGGTTCGAGGGCAAATACCGGGTCATGCCGCGCGGCCACAGCGAACTGGCCAAGCTGCGCGATCGTCTGTACCGCGTCATCCGCAAGCAGCGCGGCGAGGCGGAGCGCGACCTGTCACCCCGTTGGCGCGGCCAGGCCGACGGCTTTCGCCCGCTGGCCGCCTCGGTGCCGCTGTGGCTGCCGGCTGCCCTCGTCGTCGTCCTGCTGGCGGCGCTCTATGCCTGGTTCGTCTATGCCCTGGCCGACCAGTCCGACGCCGCCCGGCGGCGGCTTGCCGCGCTGATCCCGGACAAGCCGGTGCAGATCGCCCGGATAGAACCGCCGGCGACCCTGCCCACCCCGCCGCCGGGCAGCGTTGTGGCGGGCAGGACGGTGGTGGAGCGCGTCACCCTCGCGCTCGCCGCCGACATCCGGGCGGGGCTGGTGGAGGTGAGCGGCGGCACCGACGGACGCGTGCTGGTCCGCACCCGGCTGAACGTCTTCGCGTCGGGCAGCGACCGCATCGAGCCGCGCTATGTCGAGCTGTTCCGCCATGTCGCCGAGGCGCTGCGCCCGGAACAGGGCCGGATTTCGGTGATCGGCAACACCGACTCCGTCGCCATCCGCTCGACGCGCTACCGCTCCAACCAGGAGTTGTCGGAGGCGCGGGCGTTCCGGGTGCAGAGGCTGATGACCGACATCCTCGGCAAGGATGCGGGGAGGGATGGCGGAAGCCGGCTCAGCGCCGAAGGGCGCGGCGACGGCGACCCCATCGCCCCCAACACGACGGCGGAGGGCCGGCAGGCCAACCGGCGCGTCGACATCGTGCTGGTGCCCTGAGCGATGCTGAAACCGATCCTGTCCGCCCTGACCTCCCTATGGTTCCTGACGCTGGCGGCGGCGCTGTCGCTGGGCGCGCTGGTCTGGTTCGTCGGGCCGCTGATCGCGGTGGCCGGCGCCTTCCCGCTGGCCGACGCGACCGTCCGGCTCGGGGTTGCGGCCGGCATCCTGCTGGTCTGGGCACTGGCGATGCAATGGTCGCTCTACCGCCACCGCAGCGCCAACGACCGCATGGTGCAGGCGTTGAGCAAGGCGACGCCGGCCACCGCCGCCGGTGCCGCCAACGGGGCCGATCCGCAGGCCGAGGCCGTCGGCCAGGAGACCGCCCTGCTGCGCACCCGGCTGCGCGACGCGCTCGACCAGCTGCGCAAGGCGCGGTTCGGCGGCAAATGGGGGCAGCGCTACCTCTACCAACTGCCCTGGTATCTGCTGATCGGCGCGCCGGGGGCCGGCAAGACGACGGCGCTGGCCAATTCCGGCCTGCGCTTCCCGCTCGCCGCCGAGATGGGGCATGCGGCGCTGCGCGATGTCGGTGGCACCCGCAATTGCGACTGGTGGTTCACCGACGAGGCGGTGCTGATCGACACCGCCGGGCGCTACGTCACCCAGGACAGCCAGCCGGCCGTCGACGGCAGGGTTTGGAAGAATTTCATCGCCCTGCTGAAGCGCCACCGCCCGCGCCAGCCGGTGAACGGCATCCTGCTGGCCGTCAGCCTCGCCGATCTCACGGTGTGGAGCGAGGCGGAGCGCCGGAGCCATGCCGAACAGCTGAAGCTGCGGCTGAAGGAGCTGCGCGGGCAGGTCGGGTCGCGCGTGCCGGTCTATGTGCTGTTGACCAAGGCCGACCTGATCGCCGGCTTCGCCGAATTCTTCGACGATCTCAGCCGCGAGGAACGCGAGCAGGTCTGGGGCGTCACCTTCCCGCTCGATGACGGCAAATCGGGGGACGACGCCCCGGTCCACCGCTTCGGCGCCGAGTTCGACGCGCTGACCGGGCGCATCGCCCGCCGGGTGCTCGACCGCGTCCATGGCGAATCCGACATCCAGCGCCGGTCGCTCGACACCCTGTTCCCGGCGCAGATGGCGGCGCTGAAGCCGGCCATCGCCGACCTGCTGGCGGTCATCTTCGAGCCCAACCGCTATGAGGAGCGCCCGCTGCTGCGCGGCGTCTACCTGACCAGCGGCACCCAGACCGGCGCGCCGGTGGACCGGCTGGCGGAGATGGTCGCCGGCTCCTTCGGGCTGGAGCGGCCGGTGCTGCCGGCGGCCAGCGGCGGGCGCAGCTATTTCCTGACCCGAACCCTGCGCGAGGTGGTGTTCGCCGAGGCCGGGCTGGTCGGCACCGACGGCGGGATGGAGCGCCGCCGTCGCCTGCTGCGCGGCGGGGCGATGGCGGCGATGCTGCTGGCCGGGCTGGCGGTCGCCGCCTTCTGGGCCAACAGCTTCACCGGCAACGCCGCCCTGGTCGCCGGGGTCGATGCCGCCGCCGCCAAGGCGCAGGCCGAGCTGGCGCCGCTCGCCACCGCGCCGCGCTCGCTGACCAGGGTGGACGACACCGATTTCGCCGCCATCGTGCCGCCGCTGAACACGCTGCGCGCCATCCCCGCCGGATGGACCGAGCCGCCACCGCCGGAGATGACCGGCGGCCTCTATCAGGGCGGCCGGCTGGGGCGGCAAGGGGCCGATATCTATGCCCGCGCGCTCGACACCGTGCTGCTGCCCCGCGTCTTCCTGCGGATGGAGGAGCAGCTTCGCCGCGAGCGCGCCCGGCCCGACTATCTGTTCCAGGCGCTGAAGGTCTATCTGATGCTGGCCGGCAAGGGGCCGCTCGACAAGGCGCTGGTGTCGGAGTGGATGGCGCTGGAATGGATGGCCTCGCTGCCCGGCCCGGCCTATGACGGGGTGCGGCGCGACCTGCGCGGCCATCTCGATACCCTGCTGGCCAATCCGCTGCCCGGCCTGCCGCTGGACGAGGCGCTGGTGGAGGAGGCGCGGCAGAGCCTGACCCGCTATCCGCTGGCCGAGCGCGGCTTCACCATCCTGCGCGACCGGCCGGAAATCCAGGATCTGGACGATTGGCGGCTGGTCGACAATGCCGGGCCGCTGGCCGGGCGGGTGCTGGTCCGCCCGTCGGGCAAGCCGCTGTCGGAGGGGGTGCCCGGCCTCTACAGCTATGACGGCTTCCACAAGGCGGTGCTGCCGGCACTGCCCAAGGTGGCCAAGGCGCTGGTGGACGAGAATTGGGTGCTGGGCCAGCCGAGCAGCGGCCCGCAGGCGCTCGCCAGCGCCCGGCAGCTCGAACGCGGCATCCTCGCCGTCTATCTCGACCGCTATGCCCGCCAATGGGACGAAATGCTGGGCGACGTGGTGATCGTGCCGCTGCGCAGCCTGTCCCAGGCCGCCGACGTGCTGAATACTTTGTCCGGCCCGCAATCGCCGCTGAAGCTGTGGCTGACCGCCATGGTGCGCCAGACCACGCTCGTCCCCGGCCCGACCGACAAGCCGGCCGACGGCAAGGGACCGGCTGCCGGGGGACCGGTTGCCGGAGGGCCGCTGGCCGGGGCGGCGCAGCAGGCGCAGGCGGCCGGGAAGGCGGTGGAGTCGACCGGCGCCAACGCCGCCTATCTGGCGCGGCTGGCCGGCGTGTCGCTGCAACCGGAGGGGCCGCCGCCGGGCCAGCCGATCAACGACCATTTCAAGGCGCTGCGCGCGCTGGTCCAGGGCGAGGGCGGCGCGCCGCCCAAGCTGGACGAGTCGCTGAAGCTGCTGGGCGACCTTTATCAGCAGATCGCGCGGGCGGCCAACGCGCCCGACCAGAACGGCGCCCTTCTGGCCGGGCTGGCCGGCACCGCCGGGGCCGGTGACGGCAAGGGGGCGGTGGCGGCGCAGCTGCGCACGCTCGCCCGCGACCTGCCCGATCCGGTCGGCGGCATGGTGGCCGGCGTGGCGCAGAATGCGGCGACGGTCAGCGCCGGCGGGGCCAGGGCACAGATCAACAAGGCGTGGCAATCCACCGTCCTGCCCTTCTGCCGGGCGGCGCTCGACAACCGCTTCCCGATGGTGGCGGGCAGTCCGGTGGATGTGACCGCGGCCGATTTCGCCAAGCTGTTCGCCCCGGGCGGCATGATCGACCAGTTCTTCAACACCAACCTGCGCCCCTTCGTCGACATGACGGTCAGCCCCTGGGCCTGGCAGAAGGTCGATCAGGTCGATCTCGGCATCCCGCCGGCGGTGCTCGACCAGTTCGAGCGGGCGGCCCGCATCCGCGACAGCCTGTTCCCGGCCGGGGCCGCCGCCGCCAAGGTGGTGTTCGAGATCACGCCGGTGGAGCTGGACGCCAAGGCGACCCAGGTGGCGATGGACATCGACGGCCAGACGCTGATCTACCAGCATGGGCCGCCCCGTCCGCAGGTGATGAAATGGCCGGGGGCGGAAGGCACCAGCAGCGTGCGGCTCGGCTTCGGCCCGCCGCTGCCGGGCGAGCCCGCCGGCCTGTCGCGCCAGGGACCATGGGCCTTGTTCCATTTCCTCGCCGACGGCAAGCTGGAGCCGACGCCGCAGCCCGACCGCTTCACCTTCGCGGTGACGGTCGGCACCCGCAAGGCGGTCTTCGCCCTGCGCGCCGACAGCGTGAACAACCCCTTCGGCAAGAATCTGCTCGAGAGCTTCCGATGCCCGACGGCGCTGTAGGCGTCCTTCATCCCGACAGCATCGGCCCCTACCGGGTCGAAGGGGTGCTGGGCCAGGGCGCGATGAGCGTGGTGTACCGCGCCACCGACGGGCGCACCGGCCTGCCGGTGGCGCTGAAGCTGCTGCGCGGCGAGCTGCTGGCGGCGGCGGAACACGATGCCGTGCTCGCCCGCTTCGGGCGGGAGGCGCGGATCGGGCTGAAGCTGGACCATCCCAACATCGTCCGGGTGCATGACCATGGCACGCTGGACGTCATGCCGGGCCGGGCGCTGGGGGGCGCGCCCTATCTGGCGATGGAACTGGTCCGCGGCCGCGAGCTGAAACAGCATCTGGACTCGGACACCCCGCTGACCGTGCGGCAGGGCGGCGCCCTGATGGCGGCGGTGCTGGACGCGCTGGCCTTCGCCCATGCCCAGGGCGTCATCCACCGCGACATCAAGCCGGCCAACATTCTCGTGCAGGAGGATCTGACGCCGAAGCTGGCCGATTTCGGCATCGCCCAGATCGCCGCGTCGGACCTGACCCAGACCGGCGACCTGCTGGGCACCCCCGCCTACATGGCGCCGGAGATCCTGCGCGGGGAGAAGGCCGACGCCCGCAGCGACCTGTTCTCCGCCGGGGTGGTGCTCTATTGCCTGCTGGCGCGGCGGCGGCCCTTCTCCGGCTCCGTCGCCACGGTGATGCAGCAGATCCTGTTCGTCGAGCCGCCGCCGCCGTCCCACGGCAACCCCGACCTGCCGGCCCCCTTCGACCGGGTGATCCTGAAGGCGCTGGCGAAGGCGCCGGCCGACCGCTACGCCTGCGCCGGGGAGTTCGCCGAGGCGCTGCGCCGGGCGCTGGCCGCCGCCGACAGCGGAAGGGCGGGGACGCCGGCCGCTGAGCTGACGCTGGTCACCGCCAACCGTCCGGCCGCCGCGTCGGCGCGCGACCGCGCCGCGCTGGCCGTGGCGCTGGAGGCCGCCCTGCGCGCCATTCCCGGCCAGCCGCTCGACGCCCGCCGGCTGGGAGAGCTGCTCGATTTGCTGGAAGGGTGGGAGACGGGCCATGGCGGCGATGTCCGGCGCTGGCAATCGGTCATACTCGATGCCGGACTCGAGCCGCTGGCCGGTCTGATCACCGCCGCGACCCCGGCGCCACGCGCCGCCGCGGCCAACCTGCGGCGCGACTGGATGCCGCTGGTCCGGCTGTTCGCCGCCCTGTCCCGCGCCCTGTCCCGCGCATTGACCCGCGCGCCGGTCGGCACGGCCGGTGCGGAACGGGCGAGGATGGCGGCGGCGCGCATCGCCTTCGACCTGTCCGGCCGCTTCTTCCTCTATTCGGGCGAGTTGAACCGGGTGCTGATGGACGGCGACAACCCGGACATCCAGATGCTGTCGCTCGACTTCCTGCGGCTGGAGATCCTCCAGCACGCGCTGGAGGAGCTGGGGGCCGAGGCCGAGCTGGCGCAGAGCCGCGGCGCCATGCTGATGTTCGCCGTGCAGGTCATCCGCAAGGTGACTCAGATCCTGCGCGCCTGCACCGACGGCAATGACGGGCTGGCCCGATTCGGCGTCGCCATCATCCTCGCCAACATTGAGGAGCTGATCGTGATGGCACAGCGCCTGTTCGAGACCGGCGGACAGGCCACCGGCGGCCTGCCCCAGGACGCGGTGGCTGAGTTCATCGCCGCCGCCGGCCGCTTCGCCACCCTGTCGGTGGAGGAGCTGCGCGGCGAGATCGCCGCGGGAGGCGCCGGCACGGCGGAGAGCTTCGCCGCCCGGCTGCGCGGCCTCGGACAGCTCTATCTGTTCGCCAGCCGGCTGACGGCGCCGGACTGCGCGGCGTCGATGCACAGCCTGTCGACCATGCTCCACGACCTCGTCACCGGGCTGGCGGGCGATCTGGGCAACGCGCCGGTCAGCGACACCGGCGCCCGCGCCCGGCTGACCGCGCTGGCGGAAATGGCGGGCGGGCTGGGGTGGAGCGAGGTGGAACGGATCGCCCTGACGGCCCTGCGCCGTTGGGCGATGGCCGGCGTGGCGGCTTAACCAGGATGGGGCAAGGCGGATGACAAGGCCGATGGACGACAGCGTGACAAATCGCCTGGACATGGTCCTGCGCAACGACCTGTCCGAACTGGAACGGCTAGCCGCCGCGGTGGACGATTTCGTCGAGCGCAACGCGCTGCCGCCGGATATCGCCTTCAAGGTCAATCTGTGCTGCGACGAACTGATCACCAACACCGTCACCTATGGCTATGGTGGTGCCGGCGGCGATGCCGGGCCGCGCGAGATCCGGGTGCGGCTGGAAATCGACGGGGCCGAATTGCGGGTGGAGCTGGAGGACGACGCCGACGCCTTCGATCCCTTCGCCGAAGCGCCGCCACCGGATCTGACCGGCGATCTGGACGACCGCCAGGTCGGCGGGCTGGGCGTCTTCCTGGTCCGGCAGATGATGGACCGCATGAGCCACCGCCGCGAGAACGGCCGCAACCTGACCAGCCTCGCCAAAAGGCTGGACTGAACGGCCGCCGTGCCCTGCAACCCCAAGCGGCGGCGACCCAAGGCGCGAAGAGCAGGACATTTTGTCATAGAGGCGGTGCCGGGCCGGCGCCGCACCCCGACAACGATCCGCCGCCCGAAATCGATTCTTCGGGAAAAACCTTGTGGATCAAAGGGCGAAAATCTCCGGAATTTTCCGAAAATATCATTGGATTTTCCGCTATGATAACTCGGCAAAGCAGGGCGTTTCGCTCTGCAACAAACCGACACATGACAAGCCCGGCAATTTCTTGCACTATTATGGGTAGCCCTCGGTTTTCAACCGGGAGACCCCGCTGTATCATTCAGGAGCGGTCCAAAGGCAGGGCCAACCATGGCGAACGCTAACGTGTGGAGTCGACGCATCATGACCGGGTCGCAGTGCCAAGAAGCACGCCTGCGCCTTGGCTGGTCGACACGGATGCTGGCGAACAAGGCCGGCGTTCCGTGGTACGCGGTGATGAATCTCGATTACGGCACGGGTGACGTCGACCCGGCCATCGTCGACGCGCTGGCCCGCGCCTTCAGACAGGCGGGGCTGGAGCTGCGCTGAGCGTTCCGCTGAAGCGCCCGTTTCCCGAAGCCCCCATTCCCGAAGCCCCCATTCCCGAAGAACCACGGCGCCGCCCTATCGCCCCCTACCCCCCATCCTTCTGCGCCAGGACCAGCAGGATCTTCTCCTCCAGCTGTTCCGGGGTGAAGGGCTTGGCGATATAGCCGCTGACCTGATGGGCCAGCGCCTTCCTCACCGCCTCCAGCGTGGCCAGCGCCGTGACCATCAGGAAGGGCAGGTCACCGGACAGGCCGCGCACGCGCTTCAGCAGATCGAGACCGCTCAAGCGCGGCATCATCCAGTCGCAGATGATGAGATCATAGGCCGAGACATCGGCCTGTAGCCGCTCCAGCGCCTCCTGGCCGTCGACGGCGCCATCGACGGTGCCGATGCCAAGCTCCCGCAGGACCGAGGTGACGAAGGCGCGCGGCCCCGCCTCGTCATCCACCACCAGCACGCGCTGGGCGGCGAGGTCGATGAAGGGCACGCCGACCATCGCCAGCGACTGGCGCAGCCAGCCGGCCCGCGCCGCCCGCTCCTTCGCCCCCGGCGCGTTCAACAGCAGGTGGCGGATGAAGCGCGGCCGATGACAGTGGCGGTAGAGCAGGCGGGCCACCGCCAGCCGGCTCTTGCCGTTGCAGATCGCCCCCTCCCCCGCCAGCCGGACGATGTCGAGCACGGCGTCGGCCGGCGCATCCTCCTTGGCCTGGATCAGCGGGGCGAGCACGCGCTGGGTGCGCAGGAAGGTGTTTTGCAGGTCGTCGAGCCGCCCGGCGAGCCGGTCGCGCTCCTCCTCCGGCAGCGTGCTGGACAGCACCAGGCGCTGGACCTCCGCCAACCCCTTCAGCTTCTCGTTCCGCTCCTTCCAGCAATCCAGCAGCCGGCCGGCGAAGTCGCGGCTGTCGAAGAAGCCGCGCAGGTAGTCGGTGACCGCCTTGGTGGCGCTGGGCGACAGCGGCATCCTTTGCAGCACGAACAGGATGCGCAGCTTCTGCATGAAATTGCGGCCGCGGGTGATTTCCGGGACGGTGTCCTCATTGACCAGCAGGGCGGAGCGCCGCTGCAACGCCGCCTCCGTGCGGGCGCCGCCGGCATAGGCGCCGGCACGGTCGCGCAGGCGGGCGGACAGGTCGCTCAACGCCAGGATCTCGCGCTGCACCGCGTCGATGCCGAACATGTCGCCGGCGCTGGCGATGGTGAAGCAGGCGGGCTTGGCCATCTCGCGGCGGAAGGCGGCGGCCAGCGCGTCGCGCAGAGCCGGCATCGGCACCCGCCCCATCAGCACCGCCAGCCGGCGGAACACCGGCGGCGCGTCCTCCGCCATCGGCCGGTCGGCGGCGATCAGCGTCACGATCAGGTCGATCAGCGGGGCGAAGGGCGCATCCCGCGCACAGGACGCGGTGCCGGCGTCGCTCAGCAGGATTTCACCCAGCAGCCGCTCCAGCGGCGCCAGCGCGTCGGGATGCGCGGTGCTCTCCGCCAGGTCCAGCAGCGCGCCGGCCTTGTCGGCGAAGCTGCGGCAGGAGGCGATGCGCTGGACGATGGCGGCGTCCAGTTGGAAGCGCCCGAGGAAGCCGCCGCCGGACAGCAGCTCCGCCGCCCTGCCGGGATAGGCGGCGGGCGAAAGCTCGGTCGGCGGCGCCTCCTTCAGCCGCTCGCGCGTCAGGCGGGCGATCTCGTTGACCAGCGGCGCCAGGGCGCCCTGGCGCTCCATCGCGCGTTCGGCCTGGGCCAGGATGGCGACGAAGGTGGCGGTGTTGGACAGGGCGGTCTGATGGCGCGGGTGGTGCAGCAGCTCCGTCGCGGTCAGCGCATTCTCATCGAGGAAGCGGCGGCAGAAACGGCCGACGCCGTCCCGCCCGGCCGGCGTGTAGAAATCCGCCGGCTCGCGGCAGACCGGCGGCGCGGCGCCCTCCACCGCCTCGTCCATGACCGCCGCCTCGACCGACGCCAACTCCTTGACGGAAGGCCCCTTCACGGAAGGCCCCTTGACGGGAGGCTCCGGGTGGGAAATGTCCATCGCCACCCTCACCCCACCAGAAGCGCGCGGAGCGCGTCCAGCAGACGCTCCGGCGTCACCGGCTTCATCACGATCTCCCGCCCCTCCCGCGCCGTCAGCCCGGCCGCCATCCCGCGCGAGGCGTAGCCGGTCAGGAACAGGATGGGCAGATGCGGGTTCAACGCCTCCAGCGCGCGGGCGAGATCCGGCCCGTTCATCCGCGGCATCGACACGTCGCTGACCACCGCGTCGAACAGGCCGCCGGCCTCGTCGTAACGCTCCAGCGCCTCCCGCCCGTCCGCCGCCTCCACCACGACGCAGCCGGCCTCCTCCAGGACGAGCCGCAGATAGCGGCGCACCGACTCCTCGTCATCGACCAGCAGGATGACCGCCCCCTCCCCCTCCGCGACCCGCAGCGGGTCGTTTGCGCGAGCCGTCGCGGGCGGATCGATCGCCGGCAGATAGAGGGCGAAGCTGGCGCCGCGGCCGTCCTCCCCGCCTTCCAGCTCCACCGCGCCGCCGGATTGCTGGGCGGTGCCATAGACCATCCACAGGCCGAGCCCGGTGCCCTTCCCCGGCTCCTTGGTGGTGAAGAAGGGCTCCCAGATGCGGTCGCGGATCGCCACCGGCACGCCCGGCCCCTGGTCGCTGACGCGGATCACCACATGGCGGCCCGGCTTCAGCCCATGATGGCGGGCGAAGAAGGAGTCGGCCGGGGTCTCCACCGTCACGGAGATGGTCAGAAGGCCGCCGTCGGGCATGGCGTCGCGGCCGTTCAGCGCCAGATTCAGCAGGGCCTGGTTCAGGGTGACCGGGTTGACCAGGGCATAGGCCTCCTCCTCCTCCGCCCGGATCGCGACCTCGATGCCGGCGCTGAGCAGCGGCTTCAGGAAGACGCGCAGGTCGCGCGCCAGCGGGGCGATGGCCACCACCTCCCGCTCGTCGCTGACCCGCCGGTGGGAGAAGTCCAGAAGCTGCCCGGTCAGCGCCGCCGCCCGGTCCGACGCCTTGGCGATCTCCCCCACGCAGGTCAGCACGCGGTCGCGGTCGGCGGGATCGCGCTCCGCCAGCCGGGCGAAACCGCCGATGGCGGTCAGCATATTGTTGAATTCATGGGCGATGCCGCCGGCCATGCGGCCCACCGCCTCCATTTTCTGGGCGCGCCGCAACTCGCCCTCGACCCGGCGGCGGTCGGTGATGTCGTTCAGCACCAGCAACACCGCCGGCCCGCCGCCATGGAGCACCGGGCTGGCCGCCACCTCCAGCCGGCGGCGCTCGCCGGTCGGGCGCACGGCGTCGCATTCCAGCCGTCGCCCATCTCCGTCCGCCGCCGCGGCCGTGGCGAAGCCCGCCTCCAGCGTGCCGCCATCCTCGAGGAAGCCGGCCAGCGCACGCCCCTCCAACGCATCGGCCGCCACCCCGAGGATCGCGGCGGCGGCGCCGTTGGCGAAACGGATGGCCTCGCGGTCCCAGATGACGATGCCGTAGGGCGCCAGCTCCACCAGCTGGCGGTAGCGCAGTTCGCTTTCGCCCAGGGCCTCGACGGTCCGGCTCAGCCGGGCGGTCTGTCCGGCCAGCTCCTCCTCCCGCATCTTCAGCTCGGTGATGTCCATCAGGATCTTCACCACGCCGCCGCCGCCGGTGGCATGCTCGCTGATCCGGTACCAGCGCCCGTCGGACAGGCGGCCATCGACAGGGGCCGAATGCTCCAGATGGCGGGTCAGCCGCTTTTCCACCCAGGCGCCGATGCCGTCCTCTCCCTCGCCCGCAGAGTCATAACCGCCGCGCTCGGCCGCCACGCGCAGGATCTCGGCGAAGCCGCGGCCGGGGGTCAGCATGTCGGCGATGGTTGGGTAGGCGCGGCGGTAGCGCTCGTTGCAGATCAGCAGCCGGCCGTCGGCATTGAACAGGACGAAGCCTTCCGACACGCTGTCGATGGCGCCGCGCAACCCCTCCAGCTCGTCGCGCACCGGGCGCAGGGCCGCGTCGGACCGCGCCAGCGCCGTCGCGGCGGCAGCGGCGGCCCGCCGGGCTCCCCACAACGACAGCGCGCCGGCAACAGCCAGGGCTCCCGCCGCCGGCCAGCCGATCTCGCCGGCGGCGGCAAGCCCGACAAGCGCGCCGATGGAGGTCAGCCCGGCCAACAGGGAGGGAAGCGAGGCGGAAAGACGCGACGGCCCGGACCCCAACTCGTCGGCACCCGCAACACGGAGCGGTTGCCCGGCGTTTGCAACGTCCACGAAGCCTCCGTCGGTCCGGAAGGGGGTGAGCCGGCGGCATACCCGCCGATGCCTCCCGTCTTAGAAGGTCAGTCGTTAAAAGAAGCTTTAGGATCTAAGCTTTCACCCGCATGCGACGCCCGCGCTCAAACCCCGATGTCGATGTCGATCTCGCCATCGTCTTCCGGAGCGCGGCCCAGCAGCAGGTCGGCGGCGTCGAGGGTCAGCGCCTCGACCTCCTCGTTCCGCTCCTCGTCGGGCAGGCGCAGCGCGTGCATCACCTGGGTCGCCAGATGGATCAGCATGGCGCGGACGCAATCATCCTCCGGATACTCCAGCGCCACCACGTCCTTCAGGAAGGCGCCGAGCTGGTCCGGGCTGTTCCACGGGTGGGTGATGACGGTGTCGAAGCCGCTGGTGCCGAGAAAGACGGAGTTGAGCGCGGTGGCCTGGCGGTTGATGCCGTCGATCGCCTCGTCCTGGTCCAGCTTGCCCTGGAGCACCTGGTTGAAGGCGTCCAGGCTGAGGTCGATGAACTGGCGGGTCAGCAATCGCACGACGGATTCGTCGGACAGGTCGTTGCGGGCCTGCGGCTGGGTCAGGACCGGCAGCGGTTGCAGCAGCGCCGCGATGATCGGCTTTGCGGATTGGGATTCCATCGCGGGCAACTCCTGTCGGGATCGACCCCGGCATCTGCGGGGTGAGGATGGGCGGGGTGAAAGGTTCACGGTTCCCGATACTGCCAGAGCCTGACGCAAAACGCAAAAAAGGCCGCCTCCTCGCGGAGGCGGCCTTTTCGCCGGGCCTGACGGACGGTCAGGCCCCTTGGGATCAGCCCACCAGCTCGATGCCGGCGAAGAAGAAGGCGATCTCCTGGGCGGCGGTCTCCGGAGCGTCCGAACCATGGACCGAGTTGGCCTCGATCGACTCGGCGAACTCCTTGCGGATGGTGCCCTCGGCGGCGTTGGCCGGGTTGGTGGCGCCCATGATCTCGCGGTTGCGGGCGATGGCGTTCTCGCCTTCCAGAACCTGGAGGACCACCGGGCCGGAGATCATGAAGGAGACCAGATCGCCGAAGAACGGACGCTCGCGGTGCACGCCATAGAACTGCTCGGCCTGGGCCTTGGACAGCTGGACGCGCTTCTGGGCAACGATGCGCAGGCCGCCGTCCTCGAACTTGGCGTTGATCTTGCCGGTCAGGTTGCGGCGGGTGGCGTCGGGCTTGATGATCGAGAGGGTCCGTTCGACGGCCATGCTGGTGACTCCTGCGGGACTGGGGCTTTGCGCCGATTGAAGAACTCGCAGGCGCCGCCGGAGGACCGGGGCGCCGGATGGGCGGCTTTATAGAGGCGCTTTCGCGGCGCGGCAAGGTGTTCGTTGGCGCCTGCGCCGGAACGGACACTCCGGAAAAAATTGCGGCCAAAAAAATCCCGGCCGCGACGGCATCCCGCCGCGGCCGGAGTCGAGGAGGCTTATCGAAACAAGGCGTCAGGTCAGGACTTGAGCGCCGCCAGCTTCGCCTGGGCGGCGGCCAGACCGTCCTTGCCGTCCAGCGTGGTGACGCCGGACAGCCAGGTCTTCAGGACGGCGGGGTTCTTCTTCAGCCAGTCGGCGGCCACCGCTTCCGGCTTGCGGCCGCCGTTCATGATGCCGTCCATCACCGCATTCTCCATGTCCACGGTGAAGACCAGATTGGACAGGAACTTGCCGAGATTCGGGCATTCGGCGGCGTAGCCCTTGCGCACGTTGGTGCTGACGGTGGCGCCGCCGAAATCCGGGCCGAACCAGTCGTCGCCATCGGCCAGATAGGTGATGTCCATCGTCTTGTTCATCGGATGCGGCGCCCAGCCCAGGAAGGCGATCCATTTCTTGGCCCGGACCGCCCGCTTGACCTCGGCCAGCATGCCGGCCTCGCTGGACTCCACCATCTTGAAGTCCTTCAGCCCGAAGGCGTCGGCCTTCAGCATCTTCTCGATGATCAGGTTGCCGTCGTTGCCGGCCTCGATGCCATAGATCTTGCCGTCCAGCTTGTCCTTGAACTTCGCCAGATCCTTGAAGCTCTTCAGCCCGGCCTCGGCGGCATAGGTGGGGACGGCCAGCGTGTATTTGGCGCCTTCCAGGTTGACGCGCGTCACCTCGACCGAGCCGTCCTCCAGCACCGGCTTGATGAAGGTCTCCATGGTGGGCATCCAGTTGCCGAGGAAGACGTCCAGCGACTTGGTCTTCAGCCCGAGATAGACGACCGGCACCGACGAGACACTGGTGGTCGGCTTGTAGCCCAGCGCGTCCAGCGTGACGGAGGCGAGCGCCGTCGTCGCCGCGATGTCGGTCCATCCCACATCGCCGAACCGCACCGACTTGCAGGATGCCGGATCGGCGGCCCGCGCCGTTCCCGCCGGCAGGACGGCGGCGCCGGCCGCCAGCATCAGGCCGACGGCGAGGGTGGAGAGTTTGGCGGTGGAGAATTTGCCGGCGGAGAATTTACCGAATGTCTTGGCCATGTCCCTGTTCTCCTTGCTTATGGTTGTCGTTGCGGTTTTCGCTGTGGGCCGTTTTCACCGTGGGGCCGCAGGTTCATGCCCGCAGCCGCTGGTCCTTCATCGACTCCTTCCGGCCGAGGGCGGCGTCTGCGACATGATAGGACACGTCGGCGCGCGGCAGCGGCGGACGGCCGCGCACCGCGTCGGCCAGCTTCTCCGCCATCATGATGGTGGGCGCGTTCAGGTTGCCGGTGACGATGCGCGGCATGATCGAGGCGTCGATGACGCGCAAGGACTCCAGCCCATGCACCCGGCCCTGGCCATCCACCACCGCGCCCTCGTCGGTCCCCATCCGGCAGGTGCCACAGGGGTGATAGGCGGTCTCGGCGTGATGGCGGACGAAGGCGTCGAGGTCGGTGTCGGTGACGCACTCGGCGCCGGGGCTGATCTCCTCACCGCGATAGGGAGCCAGCGCGCGCTGGCGCATGATGTCGCGGGTGATGCGGATACCGGCCCGGAACTCCCGCCAGTCCTGCGGATCGGCCATGTAGTTGAACAGGATGCTCGGCGCCCGCCCCGGATCGCGCGAGCGAGCATGGACGCGCCCCTTGCTGGGCGAGCGCATCGAACCGACATGGGCCTGGAAGCCGTGCGCCTCCACCGCGTTGGTGCCGTTGTAGCTGATCGCCACGGGCAGGAAGTGATACTGGATGTTGGGCCAGGGCACATCGTCGCCGGTGCGGATGAAGCCGCCGGCCTCGAACTGGTTGCTGGCGCCGATGCCGGTGCCGCGGAACAGCCATTCGGCGCCGATGGCCGGCTGGTTCCACCATTTCAGCGCCGGATAGAGCGATACCGGCTGGCGGCAATGATACTGGATGTACATCTCCAGATGGTCCTGGAGATCGCCGCCGACCCCCGGCAGGTCGAGCACCGTCTCCACCCCCAGCTCGCGCAGCAGCGGCGAGGGCCCCACCCCCGACCGTTGCAGGATCGCCGGCGAGGCGATGGCCCCGGCGCACAGCAGCACCTCCCGCCGCGCCCGCGCCGTCACCGGCGTGCCGTTGCGCAGATAGGCGACGCCGGCGGCGCGGCGCCCATCGAACAGGATACGGTCGGTCAGCGCATGGGTGACGATGGTCAGCCCCGGCCGGCCGCGCGCCTGATCCAGATAGCCGCGCGCCGTGCTGCACCGCCGCCCCTGCGCCGTCACCGTGCGGTCCATCGGGCCGAAGCCCTCCTGGCGGTAGCCGTTCAGGTCGGCGGTACGGGCATAGCCGGCCTGCACCCCGGCCTCCACCATCGCCTCGTAGAGCGGGTTGACGCCCGGCTTGGCGGTGGTGACGAACAGCGGGCCGGTGCCGCCATGATAGGCGTCGGGACCGATGTCGCGCGTCTCCGCCTTGCGGAAATAGGGCAGGCAGTCGAGATAGCTCCAGTCCTCCAGACCCGGAAGCTCCGACCAGCCGTCATAGTCCAGCGCGTTGCCGCGGATGTAGCACATGCCGTTGATCAGCGACGACCCGCCCAGCCCCTTGCCGCGCCCGCACTCCATCCGGCGGTTGTCCATGTGCGGCTCGGGTTCGGTCTCATAGGCCCAGTTGTAGCGGCGGCCTTGCAGCGGAAAGGCCAGGGCCGCCGGCATCTGGGTGCGGTAGTCCAGCCGGTGGTCGGGTCCGCCGGCCTCCAGCAGCAGGACGCTGACGCCGGCATCCTCGGTCAGGCGGCAGGCCAGCACATTGCCGGCCGACCCGGCGCCGACGATGATGTAATCATACTCGCGCGCCGCAGGGGCGATTGCAGGCATGGCGGAGGGCATGGCGGCGCCGTTCTCCGGCGCGGCGGCTCCGGAGGTCGGTTGATTCGACATCGAACACCCCTTCTTTAAAAAGCGGCCTTCTCTGAAAAGCGGGCTCAGAACACCGACGAATAAGTCCCCAGTTCGACCTGAACCGATTTGACGCGGGTGTAATGGTCGAGCGTCTCGACCCCGTTCTCGCGGCCGACGCCCGACTGCTTGTAGCCGCCGACCGGCATCTCGGGCGGCGATTCGCCCCAGCCGTTGATCCAGCAGATGCCGGCCTCCAGCCGGTGGATCACCCGGTGGGCGCGGGCCAGATCGCTGGTGACCAACCCGGCGGCGAGGCCATAGAGGGTGGCGTTGGCCCGCCGGATCACCTCCTCCTCCTCGTCGAAGGTCAGCAGCGACAGGACCGGGCCGAAGATCTCCTCGCGAACGATGGACATGCCATCGTGGCAATCGGTGAAGACCGTGGGCTCGACATAGGCGCCGCGCGCGAAGGCGGCCCCCTCCGGAACGCCGCCGCCGGCCAGCAGCCGGGCGCCCTCCGCCTTGCCGGCCGCGATGAAGCGCAGCACCTTGTCGCGGTGGGGAAAGCTGGCGAGCGGACCGAAATTGGTGTCGGGATCGAGCGGGTCGCCGATGCGGATGCGGCGCACGCGGGCCAGCAGCCGCTCCTCGAACGCCGCCGCGACGCCGCGCTGGACGAACACGCGGGTGCCGTTGGTGCAGACCTGGCCGGAGCTGTAGAAATTCGCCATCATGGCGATGTCGGCGGCACGGTCGAGGTCGGCGTCGGCGAAGACGATCAGCGGCGATTTCCCGCCCAGCTCCATCGTCACCTCCTTCAGGGTCGATCCGCCCGCCGCGGCCATCACCCGCTTGCCGGTCTCCACCCCGCCGGTGAAGGACAGCTTTTCGATGCCGGGATGGGCGGCGAGCAGGGCGCCGACCCGGCCGTCGCCCTGCACGACGTTGAACACGCCGTCGGGCAGCCCGGCCTCGCCGTAGATCGCCGCCAGATGCAGGGCGGTCAGCGGCGTCACCTCGCTCGGCTTGAAGATCATGGCGTTGCCGGCGGCCAGCGCCGGGGCCGATTTCCACAGGGCGATCTGGATCGGATAGTTCCAGGCGCCGATCCCGGCCACCACCCCCAGCGGCTCGCGCCGGGTATAGACGAAGGAGGTCGGACGCAGCGGGATCTGGCGCCCTTCCAGCGCCGGGGCGAGGCCGGCGTAATATTCCAGCACGTCGGCGCCGGTGGCGATGTCGACCGCGCGGGTCTCGCTCAGCGGCTTGCCGGTGTCGAGCGTTTCGATTTCGGCCAGCGCGTCGTTGCGCTCGCGCAGCAGGGACACCGCCCGGCGCAGCACCCGCGCCCGCTCCATCGCCGTCATGGCACCCCACACCGCCTGACCGGCGTGGGCACTGTCGACCGCGCGGTCCACATCGGCGGATGTCGCCCGCGCGACCTCGGCCAGCGTCTCGCCGGTCGCCGGGTTGACGGTGGCGAAGCGTTCCCGCCCCTCGCCCTCCACGGGGCGGCCGTGGATGTAATGGGCCTGCCGTCCGAACCGCATCATGTCCCGTCTCCCCGATCCCAGGCCCAAGGGTGGTCCGCATCCCGCAATTTGATTTCAGGAGACAGCGTGATTTTTATTGAATGAACGTTCAATAAAAAAAAGGCGGGTGGCGGTTCCGTTCTCCAACTTGGTCGCGTTCAAACAAACCGGAAATCCGCCCCCGCCCCCCGGACCTGGATCCGGGCCGGGGGGCGGGAGCCGGCGCATGGCACCCCGCGCGGGACAAAGCCGTGCCATTCGCGGGCCATCCACCCTGCCCCGCTTCAAATCGGCGCCCCCGCGTGCTACATCCTCCGCGCTATGCTGCACATCAATGACCTGACCTTCCGCTTCGGCGGCCGAGTGTTGTTCGACCATGCGACGGCGGTGGTGCCCAAGGGGCACCGCGTGGCGCTGGTCGGGCGCAACGGCACCGGGAAATCGACCCTGCTGAAACTGATCTCGGGCCAGTTGCAAACCGACGCCGGCGCCGTCACCCTGCCGGCCGGCATGCGGATGGGCATGGTGGCGCAGGAGGCTCCGAGCGGCCCGACCACCCTGATCGACGCCGTGCTGGCCGCCGACACCGAGCGCACCGCCCTGCTGGCGGAGGCCGAGACGGCGACCGACCCGATGCGCATCGGCGAAGTCCACGCAAGGCTCGCCGACATCGAGGCCCATTCCGCCCCGTCGCGCGCGGCCCAGGTGCTGTCCGGCCTGGGTTTCGACGCCGAGGCGCAACAGCGCCCCTGTTCCGACTTCTCCGGCGGCTGGCGGATGCGCGTGGCGCTGGCCGGCGTGCTGTTCTCCCGCCCCGACCTGCTGCTGCTCGACGAGCCGACCAACCACCTCGACCTCGAAGCCACCATCTGGCTCGAGGGCTATCTGAAGAACTATCCGCACACCATCCTTCTGGTCAGCCACGACCGCGAGCTGCTGAACGCGGTGCCGACGACGACGATCCACATCGACAACGGCAAGCTCGTCACCTACAGCGGCAATTACGACCAGTTCCTGGCGCAGCGCCGCGCCAACCAGGAGCGCCTCGCCTCGATGGCCGCCAAGCAGGAGGCGCGGCGCAAGCACATGATGTCCTATGTCGACCGCTTCCGCTTCAAGGCCAGCAAGGCCCGTCAGGCGCAAAGCCGCCTGAAGCTGCTGGAGAAGATGGAATCGATCACGCTGATGGAGGACGATCCCGAGGTCGTCTTCAACTTCCCCCCGCCCGACGAGTTGGCGCCGCCGCTGATCGCGCTGGAAGGGGTCAGCATCGGTTATGGCGACAAGGTCATCCTGCGGCGGGTCAACCTGCGCATCGACATGGAGGACCGCATCGGCCTGCTCGGCGCCAACGGCAACGGCAAGTCGACGCTGGTCAAGCTGCTGGCCAACCGCTTGCAGCCGATGGCCGGCGAGATGCGGCGCCCGCCCAAGCTGCGCATCGGCTATTTCGCCCAGCATCAGGCCGAGGAACTGGACCTGTCGCTGACGCCGATCCAGCAGACCCAGCGCATCATGCCGCTGGCGCTGGAGGAGAAGGTGCGCGCCCATCTCGGCCGCTTCGGCTTCCCCCAGGTGAAGGCGGAAACCAAGATCGCCAGCCTGTCGGGCGGCGAGAAGGCGCGGCTGCTGCTGGCGCTGATGAGCCGGGAAGTCCCGCACATCCTGATGCTGGACGAACCGACCAACCATCTGGACATCGACAGCCGCGAGGCGCTGATCGAGGCGATCAACGACTTCCCCGGCGCCGTCATCATCATCAGCCACGATCCCCACCTGATCGAGATGACGGTGGACCGGCTGCTGCTGGTCGCCGACGGCACGGTGCAGGCCTATGACGGCGACCTCGACGATTACCGCCGCTATCTGCTCGACCGCGCCAAGGCGGAACGGGCGGTCTCCAAGGGAGGGGCGGAGCGCGACGCCGGCCCGAACAAGAAGGACCAGCGCCGGGCGGCGGCCGAGGCGCGCACCGCGCTGGCGCCGCTGAAGCGCAAGGCCACCGATGCCGAGGCGCTGGTGACCAAGCTTGCCGAGGAGAAGCGCAAGATCGAGGGGAGGATGGCCGACCCCGCCCTCTACACCGGCCCGTCCGACAAGCTGACCAAGCTCCAGATCGAGCTGGGCACGGTCGAGAAGAAGCTGGCGAGCGCCGAGGAGACCTGGCTGGAGGCGCTGGAGTCGTACGAGAGCGCCGCGGCGGAGGCGGGCGTTTGACCGCCGGCCGGCACATCGACGGCGCCGGGGCCGACTCCGCCGCCGAACTGGAGCGGGCGGAGATGGAGCGGAAGGCCACCGAGCCGGACGGCACCATCGCCCCGCCCGCCCTCCGCGATGCGGAGGAGGAGGAGCGGACGTCCGACGTGCTGGCCCGCTTCCGCGCCAACCTGCCGCCGGGGCGGGTCACGTTGGGCGACCTGATCCGGGCGCTGGGCGACCGCTCGCTCGGCACCATCCTGCTGGCGCTGTCGCTGCCGACCATCGCCCCGGTGCCGCTGGGGGTCTCCTGCCTGTTCGACCTGCCCATCCTGCTCTACACCGCCCAGCTCGCCTTCGGCCGGCGCGGGGCGGGGCTGCCCGACTGGTTGCTGCGCCGCTCCGTCGGGACGGGGCTGGCGGCGCGGACGCTGGACGCCGCCATGCCGCGTCTGGTGTGGATCGAACGGATGCTGAAACCGCGCCTGCACCGTCTCGCCCGCATCGACCAGGAACGCTGGTTCGGGCTGCTGCTGTTCCTGCTGACGCTGACCTGCATCGTGCCGCTGCCGCTGACCGGCTGGCTGCCGGGATTCGCCCTGGTGCTGATCTCGCTGGGGCTGATCGAGCGCGACGGCGGCGCCATCGGCGTCGGGCTGGGGCTGACGGCGGCGGCGCTGGTGTTTTTCGGGCTGGTGGCGAGCAGCCTGTCATACGCCGGTCACCAACTTCTGGCAGCTACTCTGCGGTAGGGCGGCCGCATCAGGACATTGGACAACGGGCCGCCCCACTCCAGGGAGGCCCCCGATGACCCAGACCACCGAAACGGCGTCCGCTTCGCTGTCCGAATCCTGGCTGTTCTTCCGCCGCTGGCTGGCCGATCCCTGGGCGATGGGCTCCATCGCCCCCTCCTCCCAGGCGCTGCGCCGCCGCATCACCCGCGAAATCCGCCGCGAACCGGACGAGGCGGTGGTGGAGTTCGGCGGCGGCACCGGGCCGATCACCGCGGCGATCCTGGAGTCCGGCGTCCCGGCCGACCGGCTCTACAGCTTCGAGATCGACGGGAATCTCGCCAGCCACCTGCGCGCCCGCTGCCCGGCGGTGACCGTCATCGCCGACGACTGCCGCAAGGCGCCGGAGCTGCTGGGCGAGGCGCTGTGCGGCAAGGTCGGCACCGTGGTGATCGGCATCCCGATGATCACCTTCCCGCTGGAGTTCCAGCGCGAGGTGCTGGACGCCACCTTCCGCATCCTGCGGCCGGGCGGGCGCTTCCTGCTCTACAGCTTCATGCCGCATTCGCCGCTGAACCGCGCGGCGCTGGGGCTGAAGGGGGAGCGGCTGGGCTTCACCCTGCGCAACCTGCCGCCGGCCTCGGTCTGGGGATACGCGCGCGCCGGAGAGTGATAGAGTCCGCCGCCCGGCCCACTCACCCCGCGAGACCATTCCATGAAGTTCGGCTACACCATCCTCCATGTTCCCGACGTCGCGGCGTCGCTGGCGTTCTTCGAACAGGCGTTCGGGCTGGGCCGCCGCTTCCTCGCCGAAACGGGCGACTATGGCGAGCTGGACACCGGCGCCACCACCCTGTCCTTCGCCAGCCAGGATCTCGCCTTGTCGCACCACCCCGCCGGCTATGTGTTCGCGAACGAAAGCGACAAGCCGCTGGGCGTCGAAATCGCCCTGGTGACGGGCGACGTGGAGGCGGCGCATGCCAGGGCGCTGGCGGCCGGCGCCGCCGAACTGGCGCCGCCGAGGGCCATGCCCTGGGGACAGACGGTGTCCTTCCTCCGCTGCCCGGACGGCACCCTGGTGGAGCTGTGCACGCCGGTCGGAGGCTGATGCCCGGCTCACCCTAAGCCCTCTCCGCCACCGCCACCGCCACCGCCGAGGATGCGCCAGTGCTGTCCTTCATCCTGTCGAAGCTGCTGTGGGGCGTCCTGGCGCCCGGCAACGCGCTGGTGCTGATGCTGGCACTGGGGGCGGCGATGCTGCGAATGCGGCGCTGGCAGCGCGCCGGACGGCGGCTGGTGACGCTCGCCACGGTTCTGCTTCTGCTGGTCATGTATACCGGGCTGGGGGCGCTGGTCGCCCTGCCGCTGGAGAACCGCTTTCCCCGCAGCGAGCCGGAGGGGCGGATCGACGGCATCATCATGCTGGGCGGCGCCGTCAACCCGCCGATCACCGCCGATCGCGGCGATCCCTCGCTGAACGAGGCGGCCGAGCGCATCCTCGGCTTCGCCGATCTCGTCCGCCGCCATCCGGAGGCCAAGGCCGTCTTCACCGGCGGTTCCGGACAATTGCTGGCGCCCGACCTGAAGGAGGACGTCACCGCCCGTGCCGCCCTGGCCCAGGCCGGCATTCCCGCCGACCGCGTGCTTTATGAGGCGGAGTCCCGCAACACCTGGGAAAACGCGGTCTTCAGCAAGGAGATGGTCAGGCCGCGGCCGGGGGAACGCTGGATCCTGATCACGTCGGCCATGCACATGCCGCGCTCGGTCGGCATCTTCCGGGAGGTCGGATGGCCGGTGGAGCCCTATCCCGTCGATTACCGCACCCGCCATGACGCCCGCCCCATCCTGCGCTTCCAGCTCGACCAGAATCTGGTGATCCTGGACGACGCGGTGCGGGAATGGATCGGGCTGGCCGCCTATTGGGCGATGGGCCGGACCGACAGCCTGTTCCCGGCCCCCTGATCGGCTCCGCCCCGCCCGGCTGTGTCATCATGCTGCTGCCGCGTTCGAGGCATTGGCGCGGCGATGCCACTCCGCTAGAGTGCCGCCGCCCGGCGGTCGGGCCGGATTCGGGACGGAAGGAAATTGGCGGATGCGTCGCTGGCGCGGGGTGAGCAGGGTCGTCGTGCTGGTCGGCGTGGCAACGCTCGCCGCCTGCGCGCAGAAACCCGCCGGCACCGGCTCGGGCCTTCCGACCAGCGGCATCTACAAGGTTGGGAAGCCCTATCAGATCAACGGCGTCTGGTATTATCCCAAGGAGGATTTCAGCTACGACGAGACCGGCATCGCCTCGTGGTACGGTCCGGGCTTCCATGAGAGGAATACCGCCAACGGCGAGATCTACGACCAGAACGAGCTGACCGCCGCGCACAAGACCTTGCCGATGCCGAGCCTGGTGCGGGTCACCAACCTCGACAACGGCCGCTCCATCGTCGTGCGCATCAACGATCGCGGCCCCTACGCCAACGGACGCATCATCGACATGTCGCGCCGCGGCGCCCAGCTGCTGGGCTTCGACGGTCCCGGCACCGCCAAGGTGCGCGTGCAGATCCTGGCGGAGGAAAGCCGCGCCATCGCCGCCGCCGCGCGCCAGGGCACGCCCGCCCCGCTGCTGGCCGAAGTCGATGGCCCGCCGCCGAAGGCCGCCCCGCGCGGCCGGATCGAGGTGACGGGACCGTCCGGTCCGGCGACGACGATCGGCGCCTCCGCCAGCCCCTCCACCGGCGCGCCGCGTCCGGCGGTGGTCGGCGCCCCCGTCCCGCCGCCGACCACCGTCGCCGGCAGCATGGCGGAAGGGCGTTTCGTGCCGGCGCCGGTCGTCGCCCAGTTGCCGGTCAAGGCGCATGAGGCCATCTATGTCCAGGTCGGCGCCTTCGGCAGCGAGGAGAATGTGGCGAAGGCCCGCGCCCGCCTGTCCGCCATCGGCCAGCGCGCCAGCGTCAGCCAGACGCGGTCGGCCGGCATGACCCTGCACCGCGTCCGCGTCGGTCCGCTGGACAGCGTGGACCGGGCGGACAGCCTGCTGAACCAGATCATCCAGGCCGGCCTTACGGAGGCCAAAATCGTGGTGGATTGATCCGGAGCCACCCGAACCCCATCCCGGCCGCTCCGCCCGAGCGGCAATGACCGAATGCCTGTACCGAGTGTCCTTGGAGGATTGTTGCCATGAACGCTGATGTCGTCCGCCTGTGTGCCGTTTTCGGCCGTTCCGTCGCTGTCGCGGCCGGAATTGCGATGGCCGGGGCCACGATTGGCGCCGGCTTCACCGCGGTTCCGGTCCAGGCCGCGACCATCGACACCATCGCCAAGCAGGCGATCCTGGTCGACCTGACCTCGAACACCGTGCTGTTCGAGAAGAACGCCGACGAGCGGATGGCGCCGTCGTCGATGAGCAAGATCATGACCGCCTACATGGTGTTCGAGGCGATCAAGGCCGGCCGCCTGACGCTGGAGAGCACGCTGCCGGTCAGCGAGCGGGCCTGGCGGATGCAGGGCTCCAAGATGTTCGTGGAGCTTCACAACAACATCAAGGTCGACGACCTGCTGAAGGGCATGATCGTCCAGTCCGGCAACGACGCCTGCATCGTCCTGGCCGAGGGGCTGGCCGGATCGGAGCAGTCCTTCGCCGAGCAGGCGACCAAGCGGGCGAAGGAGCTGGGGCTGAAGAGCAGCAACTTCGTCAACGCCACCGGCTGGCCCGACCCCAACCACTATATGACCGCCCGCGACCTGGCGATCCTGGCCGAACGGCTGATCAAGGACTTCCCCGAATTCTACAAGTACGATTCGATCCGGGAGTTCAAGTATCACGGCATCACCCAGGGCAACCGCAATCCGCTGCTCTACCGCAACATGAATGTCGACGGGTTGAAGACCGGCCACACCGACGCCGGCGGCTATGGCCTGACCGCGTCGGGCGAGCGCGACGGGCGCCGGCTGCTGCTGGTGGTCAACGGCCTGCCCAGCATGCAGGCGCGTGCCGACGAATCGGCCCGGCTGATCGAATGGGGCTTCCGCGAATTCGCCTCCTACACGCTCTACAAGGGCGGCGAGACCATCGAACAGGTGCCGGTCTGGCAGGGCGAACAGGACATGGTGCCGGTCACCGTGCCGCAGAATCTGAGCGTCACCATGGCCCGCACCGACCGCCCCGGCATGAAGGTGTCTCTGGTCAGCAGCGCGCCCGTCGCCGCCCCGCTCAAGAAGGGCGACCCGGTGGGCAAGCTGGTGATCTCCGCCCCAGGCTTCCCCGGCAAGGAGGTGCCGGTGGTGGCCGCCCAGGACGTGCCGAAGGCCGGCTTCGTCGGCCGCGCCTTCGCCGCCGCCAAATATCTCGTCTTCGGCAACAGCCTGTGACCGTGACGACGATGGCGGGTCCCGCCACCTCCCCCGCTCGCGGCCGCCTCATCACGCTCGAAGGCGGCGAAGGGGCCGGCAAGTCGACGCAGCTGCGCCGGCTGGCCGGGCGCCTGCGGGAAACACTGCGCGCCCGCGGTGCCGGGCTGGTGACGACGCGCGAGCCGGGAGGATCGCCGGGGGCGGAGGAGATCCGCGCCCTGCTGGTGACCGGCGAGACCGGGCGCTGGAGCCCGGTGACGGAGGCCCTGCTGCACAGCGCCGCCCGCCGCGACCATCTGGAGCGGACGGTGTGGCCGGCGCTGGAGACGGGGGACTGGGTCCTGTGCGACCGCTTCCTCGACAGCACCATGGCCTATCAGGGCTACGGGCTGGGGCTGGGGCGCGCGCTGGTGGAGACGGTGCAGCGCGCGGCACTCGGCGATTTCCGCCCCGACCTGACGCTGATCCTCGACATCGAGGTGGAGAAGGGCCTGCGCCGCGCGGTGGCCCGCCATGGCGGCGAGGACCGTTATGAGCGGATGGACATCGGCTTTCACCAGCGCTTGCGCGACGGCTTCCTCGACATCGCCCGGCGCGAGCCGGACCGCTGCGCCGTGGTCGATGCCGACGCCGATCCCGACACCGTGCAGGCCCGCGTCTGGGATGCGGTGTCGGGCCGGCTGGGGCTCGGCCCTTCCGACCGGGCGGGAGATCCATGAGCAAGGCGCGCCCCCCCGCCCCCGCCGCGCCGGCCACGGAGGAGGCGCTCGCCCCGCGCCGCAATCCCGACCTCGTCGGGCATGACGAGGCGGAACGGCTGCTGCTGGAGGCCTGGAATTCCGGCCGGCTGCCGCATGCCTGGCTGATCGGCGGCACGCCCGGCATCGGCAAGGCGACGCTGGCCTTCCGCTTCGCCCGCTTCGTCCTGGCCCAGGAGCCCCCCGGCGACAGCCTGTTCGGCGACTCCCTGGGGGGCGCGGCGCCGGTAACCTCGCTGCACATCGGCCCAGACCATCCGGTGTTCCGCCGGGTGGCGTCGGGCGGTCATGCCGATCTGCTGACCATCGAGCGCCAGCGCGATGAGAAGAAGGGCCGGCTGAAGCGCGACATCGCGGTGGATGACGTGCGCAGGATCGGCCCGTTCCTGCGTCGCACCTCGGCGGAAGGCGGCTGGCGCGTCGCGGTGATCGACGGCGCCGACCGCATGAATCTGAGCGGGCTGAACGCCATCCTGAAGATCCTGGAGGAGCCGCCGCCCGGCGCCCTGCTGCTGCTGGTCAGCGACAATCCCGGCGGCATGCTGCCGACCATCCGCTCGCGCTGCCGCAAGCTGACGCTGAAGCCGCTGGCGGAGGAGACGGTCATCGACCTGCTGGGACGGCATCGCCCCGACATCGCCGCCGACGACCGTCCGGCGCTGGCCCGCCTGTCGGAAGGCAGCGTCGGCCGCGCCATCGATCTGGCCGACGCCGGGGGTCTGGCGCTCTACCGCGAGATGGTCGGGCTGCTGTCCGACCTGCCGCGCATCGACATCGTCGCGGCGCACGCCTTCGGCGACAAGCTGACCCGCAAACAGGACGACGGGATGTTCGAGACGGCGACCGAGCTGCTGGTCTGGTGGCTGGCCCGCTTCGCCCGCTCGCTCGCCCGCGGCTCCTGGCCGGCGGAGGTGGTGCCGGGCGAGGCCGCCCTGATGACCCGGCTGGCGAATGCCCGCGGCCTTGAACGTTGGGTGGAGGTGTGGGAAAAGGTTCAGCGTCTTTTCGCGCGCGCGGAATCCGCGAACCTGGACCGCAAGCAGGTGGTCCTCAACGCGCTGGCGGCGCTGGAAACGGCGGCCGCCTAGGGTTGTTTCAGAACCTGCCGGGTAAACCTACTGGAAGAAAGTGCCGCAAATGGCCGGGCCGAAGACCTTCTATCTGACGACGCCGATTTATTACGTGAACGACGTGCCGCACATCGGCCACGCCTACACGACGCTTGCCTGCGACGTCCTCGCCCGGTTCATGCGGCTCGACGGCTATGACGTGAAGTTCCTGACCGGCACCGACGAGCATGGCCAGAAGGTCGAGAAATCGGCGGAGAAGGCCGGCATCGCGCCGCAGGACTTCACCGACCGGGTGTCGCGGAATTTCCGCGATCTCGTGTCGCTGATGAACTATTCAAACGACGACTTCATCCGCACCACCGAGCCGCGCCACGTCAAGTCGGTGCAGGCGCTGTGGACGCTGCTGAAGGATCGCGGCGAGATCTATCTCGGCTCCTATGCCGGCTGGTATTCGGTCCGCGACGAGGCCTTCTATGGCGAGGACGAGCTGACCACCAATCCCGAGGGCAAGAAGATCGCCCCGACCGGCGCGGAGTGCGAATGGGTCGAGGAGCCGTCCTATTTCTTCAAGCTCTCGGCCTGGCAGGACCGGCTGATCGAGTTCTACGAGCGGAACCCCGATTTCATCGCGCCGGCCGGCAAGCGCAACGAGGTGATGGCCTTCGTCAAGTCGGGCCTGAAGGATCTTTCGGTCAGCCGCACCACCTTCAAGTGGGGCATCCCGGTGCCGGGCGACGACGCCCACATCATGTATGTCTGGCTCGACGCGCTGGCGAACTACATCACCGCCGTCGGCTATCCCGACACCACGGGCGACTATGCCAAATACTGGCCGGCCGATCTGCACATGGTCGGCAAGGACATCCTGCGCTTCCACGCTGTCTATTGGCCGGCCTTCCTGATGGCCGCCGGCCTCCAGCCGCCGAAGAGGGTCTTCGCCCATGGCTGGTGGACGATCGAAGGCCAGAAGATGTCGAAGTCGCTCGGCAACGTCATCGCGCCGGAAACCCTGGTCACCACCTACGGGCTCGACCAGACCCGCTATTTCCTGCTGCGCGAGGTGCCGTTCGGCAATGACGGCGACTTCTCTCACAAGCAGATGGTCAACCGGATCAACGGCAACCTCGCCAATGATTACGGCAATCTGGTGCAGCGCGTCCTGTCGATGATCGGCAAGAATTGCGCCGCCGCCGTGCCGACGCCGGGCGCCTTCACCGAGGCCGACCAGGCGCTGCTCGGCCCGGCTTACGGCCTTCTCGACGTGGTGCGGGCGGAGATCAGGGCGCAGGCCTTCCACAAGGCGCTGGACGCCATCTGGGCCGTGGTCGGCGACGCCAACCGCTATGTCGACGAACAGGCGCCGTGGGCGCTGAAGAAGACCGACCCGGCGCGCATGGCCACCGTGCTGTATGTGTTGGCCGAGACGATCCGTCATCTGGCGATCCTGACCCAGCCGGTGATGCCGGACGCCTCCGCCCGCATCCTCGACCTGCTGGCGCTGGGGCCGGATGCCCGCGGCTTCGGCACGCTGGGGCCGTCGGGAGCGCTGGTCGCCGGCACGCCGCTGCCGACGCCGCAAGGCGTCTTCCCGCGCTATGTCGAAGAACCGAAGGCCTGAGTTTCCCCGATGCTCGTCGACAGCCATTGCCATCTCGACTTCCCCGATTTCACCGAAGAGCTGGACGCGGTCGTTGACCGCGCCCGGCAGGCCGGAATCGGGCGGATGGTCACCATCTGCACCTATATCAGCCGGTTCGACCGCATCCTGGCGGTGGCGGAGCGCTATGACGACATCCTGTGCACGGTGGGGGTCCATCCCCATCAGGCGCAGGAGGAGTTCGCCATCACCACCGTGGAAAAGCTGGTCGAGCTGTCACGCCATCCCAAGGTGATCGGGTTGGGCGAGACCGGCCTCGATTACTTCTATGACAAGAGCCCGCGCGACCAGCAGCAGGAGTGCTTCCGCCGGCACATCCGCGCCAGCCTGGAGACCGGACTGCCGCTGATCATCCACACCCGCGACGCCGACGACGACACCATGCGCATCGTCAAGGAGGAGGCGGCCGGGCAAAGGGTGAAGGGGTTGCTGCACTGCTTCAGCTCCGGCCGCGCCCTGGCGGAGGAGGCGGTGGAGTACGGCTTCACCCTGTCGCTGTCGGGGATCGTCACCTTCAAGAAGTCGGAGGCGCTGCGCGCCATCGTCAAGGACGTGCCGCTCGACCGCATCCTGGTGGAGACCGACGCGCCCTATCTGGCCCCCATCCCCTTCCGCGGCAAGCGCAACGAGCCGGCCTATGTCGCCCACACCGCGGCTTGCGTGGCCGAGGTGAAGGGCGTGCCGGCGGAGGAGCTGGCCCGCGTCACCACCGACAATTTCTTCCGCCTGTTCGACAAGGCGGTTGCGGACACGGCGGCGGCATGAGCGAAGCCGGCGCATCGACCGGCGCGTTGCGCGTGACCGTCCTTGGCTGCGGCGGATCGCGCGGCGTGCCGGCGGTCGCCGGTGTTCCCGGCGGCCAGTGGGGCCGCTGCGATCCCGCCAATCCGAAGAACCGGCGCATGCGCCCGTCGGTGCTGGTGGAGCGCGACGGCGTCTCGGTTCTGGTCGACAGCTCCCCCGACCTGCGCCAGCAGTTGCTCGACAGCGGCTGTTCGCGGCTGGACGCCGTGCTGTGGACGCACCAGCATGCCGACCATTGCCACGGCATCGACGAGCTGCGCGAGATTTGCCGGCAGATGCATGCGCCGATCGACGCCTATGGCTGGGACGAACATCTGCGCGACATCGAGACGCGCTTCCCCTATTGTTTCGCGCCGCTGCCCGACGGTTATCCCTTCTATCGGCCGGTGCTGAAGACGCATCGGATCGACGGGCCGTTCACCGTGAAGGGGCTGGAGGTCACGCCGTTCGAGCAGGACCACGGCTATATGCGGACGGTCGGCTACCGGTTCGGCGGCTTCGCCTATTCGACCGACGTGGTGCGACTGGACGACCGGGCGTTCGCGGCGCTGGCCGGGGTCGACACCTGGATGGTCGATTGCGGCCGGATCGAGCCGCCCCACCCGGTGCATGCGCATCTGGCGCTGACGCTGACATGGATCGAACGGGTACGGCCGCGCCGGGCCTATCTGACCCACATGGACAACACGATGGACTATGACAGCCTGCGGCGGATCCTGCCGGCGGGGGTCGAGCCGGCTTATGACGGGATGGTGATCGCGGTGTGAGGGTGGGGGCGTTCGAAGCCGACGCCCCCGGAACTCCTTACTTCTTCTTTTCAAGCGGCGGGGCGGCGTAGACGAAGCGGTCGAAGCTGTATTCGGCGACGCGGAACCACAGATACTCCTCCTCGCGGAACTTCTTCCACGACTCATAGACCTTGCGGAACTTCTCGTTCTTCGCCGCCTCGTCGTCATAGACCTCGATGGCGGCCTGATAGCAGGCCTGCATCACCTCGTTCGGGAAGGGGCGGAGCTGGGTGCCGCCGGCGACCAGACGTTTCAGCGCGGTCATGTTCTGGACGTCGTACTTGCCCAGCATGTCGAGCGTCGCCTCGGCGCAGGCCGCCTGCAACGCCGCCTTGTAGGTCGGCGGCAGCGATTCGTACTTCTCCTTGCCGAACAGCATGGAAACCTGCGGGCCGCCCTCCCACCAGCCGGGGTAGTAATAGTATTTGGCGACCTTCTGGAAGCCGAGCTTCTCGTCGTCATAGGGGCCGACGAACTCGGCGCCGTCGATGGTGCCCTTTTCCAGCGCCGGATAGATGTCGCCGCCGCCGATCTGCTGCGGCACGACGCCCAGCTTGGCCATGATGGTGCCGGCATAGCCGCCGATGCGGAACTTCAGGCCCTTCAGATCCTCGACGGTCTTGATCTCCTTGCGGAACCAGCCGCCCATCTGGGTGCCGGTGTTGCCGGCGCCGATGGAGACGAGGTTGTGGCCGGCGAAGAACTCCGCCATCAGCTCCTTGCCGCCGCCATGGCTCATCCAGGCGTTCTGCTGGCGGGCGTTCAGGCCGAAGGGTATCGCCGCGTCGAAGGCGAAGGTCGGATCCTTGCCGACATAATAGTAGGAGACGGTGTGGCCGCACTCGATCGTGCCGTCCTTGACCGCGTCCAGAACCTGGAGCGCCGGAACGATCTCGCCGGCCGCGAAGACGCGGATCTGGAACTTGCCGTCCGTCAGCTCGGCCACGCGCTTGGCGACGAACTCCGCACCGCCATAGATGGTGTCGAGGCTCTTGGGGAAGCTGGAGGCGCAGCGCCACTTGATCTCGGGCGCGGACTGGGCGATGGCGGGGGCGGCCAGCGTGCTGGCGGCGACGCCCACGCCGGCGGAGGTCAGAAATGCACGACGTTTCATCCGGAAGCTCCCTTGTCCATTCTCTGTTATGCGTTGTTTTTCGGTGGGCTTTTTAGTCGGCCTTTTCGGTGGACCGGCGGATGTCCCGCGCGAGGATGACCGGCCCGCCCCCGGCCAAGCCCGATTCCTCACGGAACCGGATGAAACCGGGCGAGCGGGAAAAGCGGGAATGATTGGGATGCACGCTCGACCGACCCGGGCACATCATCGCGGGGAGGCCGCGGAACCGGAGGTCGCCAGCGCGCTTGCGCCATCCGCCCGGTCCCGCGGCCTTCCGACGTGTGCGTTTCCTCCCATCCATCCGGGTTTGCCGCCGGCCTTCCGGCCGATCCGCCCCAGCTTTCTTTCGCTGTCCGGATTATGCAGGAACCAAACCGTCGGGATCAAGCGCGAACCGGAATTGAAGACTGTATTTCAGTGGTTTAACGCTGCGGCGCGACGCCGCGGTTTCGATTTGGTGACGATCCGGGGGTGGGCTGGCGGGTGTTCGGCGTGAATGCCGCTCGAATCGATCGACGGAAACCCCATCTTCAGCGAGGATCATGAGGGACAGCGGGATGCGGATGGCGGCGGAGCGGACAGTTGCGGGTTGAACGGCCATGAAGGATGCGGCGGCGGCGACGGACGGCGGCAGGGAAGCGGCGGCGGCGCGCGATCTGCGTCTCGACTTCTTCCGTGGCCTGGCGCTGTGGTTCATCTTCGTGAACCACATCCCGGCCAACCAGATCTCCTGGGCGACCCCGCGCAATTTCGGCCTGAGCGACGCCACCGAGATCTTCGTCTTCATCTCCGGCTACACCGCGGCCCTGGTCTATGGCCGGACCCTTGAGGGACAGGGGATGGCGATGGCGGCGGCCCAGGTGCTGCACCGCTGCTGGACGCTGTATGTCACCTACATCATCCTGTTCTTCGGCTTCACCACCCAGATCGCCTACACCGCCCGCGCCTTCGACAGCCCGCTGTTCGCGGAGGAGATGGGCATCGCCGGCTATTTCCAGGACCCCGTCACCGCCCTGACCCAGGCCATCCTGCTGAAGTTCCGTCCGGCGAACCTGGATGTGCTGCCGCTCTATATCGTGCTTCTGCTCGGTTTTCCCCTGCTGCTGCCGGCCCTGCGCCGCCGGCCGCTCGGCGTCATGGCCGGCTCGGCGGCCCTCTATCTCGCCGCGCGGCAATGGGACTGGAACCTGCCGACCTATCCGGACGGCGGCGTCTGGTACTTCAACCCCTTCACCTGGCAGTTCCTGTTCGTCCTGGGGGCTTCGCTTCAGCACCAGCCGGCGCTGCGGCGCGATCTGACCCGCTTCCGGCGCCCGGTGGCGGTGGCGGCCGGCGCGGTCCTGCTCGCCGGCCTGTTCCTGACCCTGTCCTGGAAATTCGCTCCCCTGCACGCGCTGATCCCGGCATGGCTGACCGAGATCCTCTATCCCATCAGCAAGACCGACCTCGACCCGCTGCGCCTGCTGCATTTCTTCGCGCTCGCCTATCTGGTCCTCCGCCTGGTGCCGGCGGGGTCGTCCTGGCTGCGCGGGCCGCTCGCCTCTCCCGTGCTGGCCTGCGGGCGGCAGTCGCTGCCGGTGTTCTGCCTGGGCGTGCTGCTGTCCTTCGCCGGACAGACGGTTCTGGTCCATGTCAGCGGCTCGCTTTCGGCGCAGTTCCTTGTTACCGTGCTCGGCATCGCCGCCATGGTTCTGCTTGCGCGCTTCCTGAACTGGTACCAGTCGGCGGAGCGGGCGCGCCGCCACCGGGTGGCCGCCACCACCAAGATCGGCGCGTGAGGGGTGCATGACGCGGGCGGAGTGCGACGGATGCTGAGGGGCGCGGCCTTGCCGCTGGCGGTCCTGCTGCTCCTTTCCCCGGGTCACGCCTCGGCCGGTCCGAAGCTGGTCGGCCCGTCGGTCGATGCCGCGTGCGCCGTGCCGGACTCCATCCTCGCCCCCGGACTCGCCCCTGGCGGCGGGCTGCCCCAGGTCTCGGCGCAACTGGCCGCCGGGCGCCCGCTGTCGGTCCTGATCGTGCATTCCGGCAAGTCCGCGGCGAAGCCGGGCATCGTCGGCTATCCGGCCCGGCTGGAAAGCGAGCTGGCGCGGCGCCTGCCCGGACAGGAGGTCCGCACCACCGTGCTGAGCTTGGCCGGCGAAGCCGCCCCCGCCATGGTCGCTCCGCTGAGCCGGGCGGTGGAGGAACGGAAGCCGGCGCTGGTCATCTGGCAGACCGGCACGGTCGACGCCATGCGCGGCCTGGATCTGGAGAGTTTCGGCGCCGCCCTGCAATCGGGCATCGCCGATGTCCAGCGCCGCGGCGCCGACATCATCATCATGGACATGCAGTACAGCATGCACACGGCGCAGCTGATCGATTTCGCGCCCTACATGTCCTACATGTCCTGGCTGGCGCAAAGCTCCAACGTCTTCCACTTCCCCCGCTACGACATCATGCGGCATTGGGTGGAGGATGGCCGGGTCGATTTCGCCGACGAATCGGATGGGGCGAAGCAGCGTGCTTATGAATTCGTTCACCGTTGCATCGGACAATTGCTGGCGGAAAGCGTCGCCACGATGATCGACCCCCTGTCGGTCAACCGGCGCCCCGGAGTGAGCAATTGACCGCTGGTCCGTCCTACGCCGTCCGCCTCCTGTCGCTGATCGTCGCCCTGGGCGTCTGCGCACCCACGGTCCGCGCCCCGGCCTTCGCCGCGGAACCGGTCGCGTCCGCCGCCTGCCAGTTGCCGCGCGGCGAGACGGCCCTGTCGGTGCCCCTGCCGCACCTGTCGCAGCGCATCGCGGCCGGCCTGCCGGTCCGGATCGTCGCCATCGGTTCCTCCTCCACCGCCGGGGCGGGGGCGAGCGCGCCGGACAGGGCCTATCCCGCCCGCCTCGCCCATTACCTGGGGGAGCGCTTCCGCAACGCCGAGGTCATGGTGCTGAACCGCGGCATCAATGGCGAGACCGACGACCAGACGGAACGGCGCCTCGATGCCGACGCGCTAAGCGCCAAGCCCGATCTGGTGATCTGGCAGGTCGGCGCCAACACCGCCCTGCGCGACGGCGACCAGGAGCTAAGCGAGCGCTCCGTCCGCCAGGGCGTGGCGCGGCTGCGCGCCGCCGGGGTCGATGTGGCGCTGATGGATCTGCAATACGCCCCGAGGATGCTGGAAAAGGCCGGCGCCGCACCGATGCTGGCCCGCATCGCCGGGATCGCCGCCGACCAGCATGTCGGGCTGTTCCGCCGCTTCGACGCCATGCGGTCGCTGGTGGAAAAGCGGGGCATGGCGATGACGGACCTGATCGGGCCGGACGGCGTCCATCAGAATGACGGCGGCTACGACTGCGTCGCCCGTCTGCTGGCGGCCGGGATCGAGGACGCCGTCAGCATCCACAACAGCGGGCTTGGCCGCTAAGGGAAGGACGATAGGGAAGGACGATAAGGGAAGCGGAAGGCCCGCCCCCCTCACCGCTGCATCATCGCGCTTTCCTTGCCGCAGAGGAAGAACACCTTCGAATAGACCTTCAGCAGCGCGTCGGTCAGGGCCTGCACCTCGGGGCTGCCCATGGCGCGCGGCTTGGCCGGATCGACATGCAGGACGCAGCTGTCCTTGACGTCGTTGAAGGCGGCCAGCGCATGGATGCGGTCCGGGCGGAACTCGTCGGGGAAATTCTCGTCCATCAGCCAGAAACACTGGAAGTTCCGGCAGGATTGCGGCCGCTCCTCGTAGATCGAGCAGCCCTTGCCCTGGTCGCAGGACGCGCACCATTTGGCCGAGGGCTTCTTCAGTTCCGGCACACCCATCAGCTTGCAGCACAGGGTGCATTCACCGCAGTCGCGGTCCGACATCGGGCAAACTCCAAACAGCTTTGGCTCGTGACGGCTCAGGCCGTCGCTGGCGAGGCAAGGGGATCGCCCTCGGCGGCCAGCAGACGCTCCACCGCCTCGGGCGGGGCGGGTCGGGCGAAGTGATAGCCTTGGGCGTACTTGCACAGACCGCGCAGATACACCGCTTCCTCGGCGGTTTCCACCCCTTCCGCCACCGCGTCCAACCGCAAAATGGTGGCGAGGCCGGCGATGACCTGGACGATGGCGGCGTTGCCCTCCCCCGTCGACAGGGCGCGGACGAAGCTGCGGTCGATCTTCAGCACATTCACCGGCAGCTTGTGCAGATAGGCCAGCGACGAATAGCCGGTGCCGAAATCGTCGATCGACAGCCGCACCCCCATGTCGCGCAGGCTCTGCAACAGCATCCGGCATTCGTCCGGATCCTGGACCAGCAGGCTTTCCGTCAGTTCCAGCTTCAGGCTGGAGGGCGGGATCGGCACGGCGTCCAGCAGGTCGCGCACGGCGCCGACGATGTCGTCGTCGCGGAACTGCCGGATGGAGACGTTGACGCTCATGAACAGCGGCACGGGCCGCGGGAAGCGCGCCTGCCACGCCGCCAGCTGCCGCACCGCCTGTTCCAGCGCCCAGCGGCCCATCGGCGCGATCAGGCCGGTCTCCTCGGCCAGCGGGATGAACTCCGCCGGGGGGACGAGACCGCGGTCGGGATGGTTCCAGCGCATCAGCGCCTCGAAGCCGGCGATGGCGCCGGTCTCCAGGAGGACGATGGGCTGGTAATGCAGGCAGAGATGCCCCTGCTCCACGGCGCCGCGCAGGTCGGCCTCCATCCGCATGGCGGTCATCGCCTGCCGGCGCAGGTTGGCGTCGAACAGGTCGATGCGCGCCCGCCCGCCGCTCTTGGCGCGGTACATGGCGAGGCTGGCGTCGCGCAGCATGTCCTCCGCCCGGTCATAGCCGGTCTGGCTCAGCGCCACGCCGATCGAGGCGGTCAGCACCACATCGCGCCCCTCCTCCAGCATGACGGGCCGCGAGATGGCGCGCGCCATCCGTTCCGCCGCCGCCAGCGCCTCGCCGGCGTCGTCCAGATCGTCCACCAGCACCGCGAACTCGTCGGCCGAAAGGCGGGCCAGCGTGTCGCCGACGCGGCGGCTGGCATCCAGCCGCTTGGCGACGATCCGCAGCACGCGATCGCCGGCGCTGGTGCCCAGCGCGTCGTTGATCGCCTTGAAGCGGTCCAGGTCGAGGATGATGGCGGCGAAGGGGCGGGCGCCGGCGCGGCGGTTGCGGTCCAACGCCTGGCCGATACGATCCAGCATAAGGGTGCGGTTGGGCAGCCCGGTCATGCTGTCATGGACGGCGTCGAACAGGATCTGCTGTTCGGCCTTCTTGCCCGCGGTGATGTCGGTCATCGAGCCGGCCATGCGGACGGCGCCGCCCCGGTCGTCGCGTACCGCCAAACCGCGCACCAGCATCCACAACTCCAGACCGGCCTTGTCGCGGATGCGGAATTCATGTTGCAGATGCGGACGCTCGCCGCTCAGATGGAGGTCGATGGCGGTGCGCAGCCCGGCGAGGTCGCCCGGCACCACCCGCTGGAACCATTCCTCGATCGAGCCGGCGATCTCCGCCTCGCCGAAGCCCAGCATCGCCTTCCAGCGCGGCGAGTAATAGACCTCGCCGCTCTCGATGTACCAGTCCCATAGCCCGTCGGCCGCCCCGGCGGCGGCCAGCGCATAGCGTTCCTCGCTCTGGCGCAGGCGCTGTTCGGCGGTCTTGCGATCGGTCACGTCGGCCTGGCTGCCGACCAGCCGGATCGCCTTGCCGGCGGCGTCCAGCACCGCGATGCCGCGGCAGGCCATCCAGCGGATCGCCCCGGCGGCGTTGCGCATGCGGTATTCGACCTGGAAGGCCGCGTTGGGATCGCCTCCCTCCGCACCGAGAAAGGCCATGGCGTCGGTCAGGATCCCCCGGTCGGCCGGCAGGATGCGGCCCAGCCATTCCTGCGGATGGTCGGTCAGCTCGGCCGGCGACAGCCCGAGCAGGGAAGCCCAGCGCGGCGAGTAATAGACCCGGTCGGTGACCAGATCCCAGTCATAGAGCCCGTCATTGCTGGCGGCGGCGGCAAGGGCGTAGCGCTCCTCGCTGCGGCGCAGCTCCTGTTCGGCATGCTTGAGGTCGGTGATGTCGGCGACGGAGCCGACCAGCCGGACGGGTTCCCCCGCATCGTCCATCACCGCCATGCCGCGGCAGACCAGCCAGCGCCACCGCGGCTTGCCGCCGGCGGCCTGCCCGGATCCCGCCCTGCAAACGCGGTGTTCGATCTGGAAGGGGACGGACAGCCCGACCATCTGCGCCTCGAACGAGGCGTGCAGCCAGTCGATGTCCTCCGGGTGGACCCGCGACAGCCAGTCGTTCGGCCGGTTGGAGTTGCCCGGCGGCAATCCGAGAAAATCCTTGAAGCGGGGAGAGAGATACAGCGTGTCGTTGCGCAGATCCCAATCCCAGACACCCTCGGTTCCGGCCTTTTCGGCCAGCAGATATCGGTCGATGTTGGTGCTCAAGACCCCTCGTCAGACCCCTCGTCCAGACCCAGTGGCGCGGGCCCGTCGGCGGTCCGCGATTGGTGGGGTCCTCCACCGTTGAGGTGGCCGATCATATGGGCGTTTTTGTGAAGAAACCATAAATGCTTCAAACATGTGACCGCCACCGGCGACAAAGGGTTCCCTGGGCGGAGATTTTTTCCTATATTAGGATAGCGTACCAACGCCCGCCCTCCTCCAGCGAACGACACCGATGGATTGGTCCGATCAGGGAATCGTTCTGTCCGCCCGCCCCCAGGGGGAAGGGTCAGCCGTCGCGACCCTGCTGACGCGCGGCCACGGCCGCCATGCCGGCATGGTGATGGGTGGACGCTCCGCCCGTCAGCGCGGCACGCTGGAGCCGGGCACCCTGGTCCACGCCCGCTGGCGCGGGCGGCTGCCAGAGCATCTTGGCCATTTCACGCTGGAACCGGTGAGGGGCTATGCGGCCGGCTTCTTCGACGACGCCCAGGCGCTGGCCGCCCTGACCAGCGCCTGCGCGCTGGTGGAGGCCGCCCTGCCGGAACGGGAGGCCCACCCCGCCCTGTTCGACGGGCTGCTGGTCCTGTTCGGCCTGCTGGACAGCCCGGCCTGGGCCGAGACCTATGTGCGGTGGGAGGTCGGGTTGCTGGCGGAGCTCGGATTCGGCCTCGACCTCGACCGCTGCGCGGTGTCGGGGGCCAACGACTATCTCGCCTATGTCAGCCCGCGCACCGGGCGCGCGGTGACCGCGTCGGTCGGCGAACCCTACCGTGACCGGCTGCTGCCTTTGCCCGATTTCCTGGCCGGACGCGGCGGCGGCGGGCCGGCGGCGGTGGCGGACGGGCTGCGGCTGACCGCGCATTTCCTGGAACGCCACCTGCTGAACGGGCCGCTGCCGCCCGCGCGTGAGCGCTTGCGGGAACGTTACGCGAACGCGGTAGCGCGGTCCGTCTGAAACTGCTAGACCCCATCATCATGAAGCCGCAAAACCCCGCCTCCGAAATCCTGGAAAAGCCGCTGGCCGATGCGCTCGGCGAGCGGTATCTCAGCTACGCGCTGTCCACCATCATGTCCCGGTCGCTGCCCGACGTGCGCGACGGGCTGAAGCCGGTGCACCGACGCCTGCTGTTCGCCATGAGCCAGCTCCGGCTGGAACCGACGACACCGCCCAAGAAGTCGGCCCGCGTCGTCGGCGACGTGATCGGTAAATTCCACCCGCACGGCGACAGCTCCGTCTATGACGCGCTGGTGCGATTGGCACAGGATTTCTCCGTCCGCTATCCGCTGGTCGACGGCCAGGGCAATTTCGGCAATATCGACGGCGATAACGCCGCGGCGATGCGCTACACCGAGGCCCGGCTGACCGAGGTCGCCAAGGCCCTGCTGGAGGGCATCGACGAGGACGCCGTCGATTTCCGCCCGACCTATGACGGCGACGGCGAGGAGCCGGCGGTCCTGCCCGCCAACTTTCCCAACCTGCTGGCCAACGGGTCGAGCGGCATCGCGGTCGGCATGGCGACCAACATCCCGCCGCACAATGTCGGCGAGATCTGCGACGCGCTGCGCCATCTGATCAAACACCGCGACGCCCCGATCGAGACGCTGGTCGGCTTCATGCCCGGCCCGGATTTCCCCACCGGCGGCGTGCTGGTCGAATCGCGGCAGAATGTGGTCGAGGCCTACCGCACCGGCCGCGGCGCCTTCCGGCTGCGCGCCCGCTGGGAGGTGGAGAAGCTGGCCCAGGGCACCTGGCAGATCGTCGTCACCGAGATGCCCTATCAGGTGCAGAAGGCCCGGCTGGTCGAGAAGATCGCCGAGCTGCTGCTGGCCAAGAAGCTGATCCTGCTAGATGACGTGCGCGACGAGTCGGCGGAGGATGTCCGCCTCGTCCTGGTGCCGAAGAGCCGGAACGTGGATCCCGAGGTGCTGATGGCCTCGCTGTTCCAGGCGACCGACCTGGAGATCCGCTTCTCGCTGAACATGAATGTGCTGGGCGCCGACCATGTGCCGCGGGTGATGAACCTGCGCGAGGTGCTGCAAGCCTTCCTCGACCACCGTCACGAGGTGCTGGTCCGCCGTTCCAACCATCGCCTGACGCAGATCGACCACCGGCTGGAGGTTCTCGGCGGCTATCTCGCCGCCTATCTGAACCTCGACGAGGTCATCCGCATCATCCGCGAGGAGGACGAGCCCAAGCAGGAGCTGATCCGGGCCTTCACCCTGACCGACGTGCAGGCCGACGCCATCCTCAACATGCGGCTGCGCAACCTGCGCAAGCTGGAGGAGATGGAGATCCGGCGCGAGCACGAGGCGCTGACCGGCGAGAAGAACGGCCTGCTGGAGTTGCTGGGCGACGAGGCCCTGCGCTGGAAGCGCATCGCCGAGGGGGTGGCCGAGATCAAGAAGAAGTTCGGGACCGGCGCGCTCGGCAAGCGGCGCACCGACGTCGCCGACGCCCCCGCCGTGATCGAGGTGCCGCTCGACGCCCTGGTCGAGCGCGAGCCGGTGACGGTCATCTGCTCCGCCAAGGGCTGGATCCGCACGGTGCGCGGCCATCTGACCGACGCCGAAGCGGAGGATGTCAAGTACAAGGACGGCGACGAGCGCGGCTTCGTCGAGCGCTGCGAGACGACCGACAAGCTTCTGGTCTTCGCCAGCAACGGCAAGTTCTTCACCATCGGCGTCGACAAGCTGCCGCGCGGGCGCGGTTTCGGCGAGCCGGTGCGGCTGATGATCGACCTTGGCAACGATGTCGACATCGTCGACCTGTTCCGCCACCAGCCCGGCCGCACCCTGCTGGTGGTGTCGGAGGACGGTCGCGGCTTCCGCGTCGAGGAGGCGGAGGTGCTGGCCCAGACCCGCAGCGGCAAGCAGGTCTTGAACCTGGAGGATGGCAAGTCCGCCCGCATCTGCCAGCCGGTGAGCGGCGACACCGTCGCCATCATCGGCAACAACCGAAAGATGCTGGTCTTCCCGCTGGACCAGGTGCCGGTGATGACGCGCGGCAAGGGCGTCCAGCTTCAGAAATACAAGGACGCCAGCGTCGCCGACGTGAAGACCTTCACGCTGGCCGAGGGGTTGAGCTGGAAGAATGGCGAGCGCAACTTCAACGTGACCGACCTGACCGGCTGGATGGGCGACCGCGCCGGCCAGGGCAAGATGCCGCCGAACGGCTTCCCGAAGAACAACCGGTTCATGTGATGGCTGGGGGGGGCAGTTTGGCCCCCCAGCTGATCTCCCCCGCTCTCGCGGGGGAGGGGGCAAATCACTTCGGCGCCGTGACCGTCGCCGTCAGCGGCACGCGCCGCTCGACCAGGGCGGCGGTGACCTCCTTGGCCTTGACCGGGTCCATCGCCGCCAGGATCGGCGCGGTCTTCTGTTCCTTCATCTTCTGGATGACGCCCAGCAGCACCGGCATGTCGAGCTCCTCGAAGATGCGCGCCGCCTCCTTCGGCTTCATCGTCTCGTAGATCTTCACCAGACTGTCGAGCTGGGCCGACTGCTGCTGGTCACCCTGCGACATCAGCTTCTGGATGTCGGCCTTGGTCTTCTCCATCTCCGCGACCTTCTGGTCGATCCGCTTCTCGGCGGCGGCCAGCAGGGCTTCACGCTGCTCCATCTCCTTGGTGCGGCGCTCGATCTCGGCGCGGCGCTCGGCGAAATGCTGGAGCAGCTCCTGGTTGTCGATGGGGCCGAGCGGTGCCGGCGGCGCGTTGGCCGCCGGAGCGTTCGCCGAACCGCTCGACCCGCCGGGAGCCGGCGGCGGCTCCTTGCCGGCCGGCTTGGTGGTCGCGGCGGGAGCCTGACCCGGTGGCGTCGCCGGGGTCGAACTCTGCGGTCCCTGGGCGAGGGTGACCGGGAAGTCCGGCAGGCGGGCGTCGTGGGTGGCGAGCCGCCACAGGTCGCCGACCCGCACACCCAGCATCATCACCGCGACGAAGATGGTCAGCGGCAGCAGACGGAAACGGAAGCCGCGCATCCGCGCCCGCAGCCGCTCGGTCAAGGGAACGCGCGGCGTCGCCGGCTTGCGCGCCGTCCTGGCCTTCGCCTTGCCCGTCTTCGCCGGAGCCTTCCTGGCGCCCCCCGGCCGGACCGCCGGCAGTTGCGCCTGCTGGGCCTGCTGGGCGGCCAAGGTGGGAGAGGTGCGGACACCGGTCGGTGCGGCGCCGGCCGGCCGGATCACGACCTTCGGCTCCTGGGACGCCCCCGCCATGGGCTTGCCGTCACTGCTGCGCATGCTCATCCAAGCCCCTTGCCGGCGTTCTCGATCGCCTGAAGCAGTTCACGTTCGGCCCGGGACAGGCTCTCGCCATCGCGGGTGATGGGGTCGCGCGCCTCGGCCGGCGGTTCGGCCCGCGCGGCGGCGCGGCGCGGCGGCGCGTCCAGCCGGGCCGGCGGCGGGGCATGATCGTCATGATCCTCCTCGGCCGGCAGGCTGCGCAGGGCCGGGCGCGGCGCCACCAGCGGCGCCCTGGTCGGATTACGCGCGGCCAGCGCCGGCGCCACCGCGGTGGAGCGGCCGGCATCGCGGGCGCTCTCCCGCCGGGCGTCCCGCTCGCCGACGCCACCCAGCCGATTGGCCAGCGCGTCGGCCGCCTCGATCATGAATTCCAGCTCGTCGCGCAGGGTCTGCGCCTTGTTCACCGTGCGCTGGAGATCCTCGCCGGTGTCGCTGGCCGCCTTCTTCAGCGTGCGCACGCCGCTTTCCGCCCGCCCCATCGCGTCGTTCAGTCCCTGGATCAGTTCGGCCATCTCGCCGCGGCTCTCGCGCAGCGCGATGATCTGCCGGTTCAGGATGATCGCATAGGCGATGGTCGCGGCCAGCAGGCCGACCATCACGACGTCGATGATGATGGAGACCAGCGGACTCATAGCCTCATGACCTCCTGCTTGGGCAGTTCCTTTTCCAGGCGGACGGCGATGTGTCCGCCCTTGCGCCCCATCCGCCCCTGGAACATCGACACGTCGCCACAGCGCAGCTCGATGGCGCCGTCGGGGGTGGCGTTCAGCAGGATTCGGGTGCCGACGCGCCAGTTCAGCACGTCGTGCAGGGTCATCGTCACCTCGTCCAGCACGGCCGACAGGTCGACGTCGGTCACCATCAGCTCGGACGCCAGGTGGGTTTCCCAGATCGAGTCACGGCCGAACTTCTCACCCATGAACATCTGGAGCAGCAGCTCACGCACCGGCTCCAGCGTCGCGTAGGGGATCATCAGCTCCAGCCGGCCGCCGCGATCCTCCATGTCGATGCGAAGCTTGACCAGCACGGCGGCGTTGGCGGGCCGCGCGATGGTGGCGAAGCGCGGGTTGGTCTCCAACCGGTCGAAACGGAAGGTGACGGGCGACAGCGGGTCGAAGGCGGCGGACAGGTCGGACAGCACCACATGGACCATGCGTTCCACGAGGTTGCGTTCGATGGTGGTGTAGGGGCGGCCTTCGATGCGCATCGCCGCCGTGCCGCGCCGGCCGCCCAGCAGCACGTCGACGATGGAATAGATCAGCGCGGAATCGACGACCATCAGGCCGTAATTGTCCCACTCCTCCGCCTTGAAGACCGACAGCATCGCCGGCAGCGGGATGGAGTTCAGGTAATCGCCGAAACGCACCGAGGAAATCTGGTCGAGGCTGACCTCGACATTGTCGGAGGTGAAGTTGCGCAAGCTGGTGGACATCATGCGGACGAGGCGGTCGAAGACCACCTCCAGCATCGGCAGGCGTTCGTAATTGACCAGCGCCGAGTTGACCAGCGCCATGATGCCGGAGTTGTCGCCGTCGCCGGCACCGCCCTGGTCGAAGCCCAGCAGGCTGTCGATCTCGTCCTGGTTGAGGACGCGCGTCGAGCCGCCGCCGCCGACCTCGCCGACATCGCCGCTGTCCTCGGCCAACGCCGCCCATTCCGCGGCAAGCCGTTCCTCTTCGCTCAGTTCACCGGTGTCGCTCATCGGCCCCCATCCCCACCTGACCGGGCCCTCACTGGACCAGCATTTCCTTGAACAGCACGTCCTTCACCTTCACCGGATAGGCGGCGGCGGTGATGCGCAGAAGCAGCTCCTGGCGCAGCCGGTACATGCCGGCCGATCCGCGCAGATCCTCCAGCCGCAGCTCGCGCAGATAGACCTGGAAATTGTCGATGATGCGCGGCAGCACATGCTCCACCGCCCCGACATCCTCCGGCTTCGACAGCTGGATGGATATCTTGATCTTCAGGAAGGCCGGGCGCTTGTTGCCGGTGTTCAGGTTCACCAGCATGTCCGGCAGATCATAGAAGATCGGCGCGGCGTGCGCGGCGTCGCCCTTGCCGGCCTCGGCCCCATGGTCCCCTTCCTTGGCCGCGGCCTGCTCCCCCTCCTCCGCCGGCTTCTCCTTGCCGAGCAGCCCGTCGAGCAGGCCGGAGAAATAGACGCCGGCACCGGCGCCGATCAGCAGGACCAGGGGAAGAACGACGAACAGGACCAGCTTCTTGCCACTGAATTTCTTCCGCGGCAGGCCTTCGGTCGAAAGTTCGCCGGCGTCGGATTCGGCAGCCATGACATCCTGATCGTTCGAGACATGAGACGGCCCAGGCATGCGGCGCCTGACCCTGACAAAGCTACTTTTGGGATAGTTAATAACTCCTTTCGAGGGACGGTTGGACCGTTCCGGACGGATAGGTTTCCGTCCCCTGTCACCATTTCGGCACGCTTCTTGATTGGGACTGCCCGGCAATCCGTGCCCGAGCCGCGTCCGTCCCGCACCCGTCAGGCGGCGACGGCCGCCATCAGGCCCGGACTCCGCCCCAGGCGACGCCGTTCCCCCGGACCGGCGGAGCCGCATCCCACGACCCCGCCGCGCCCGCCGCGCGGCGGGAACGGGAAGACTTGCCCGGTCCAGCCCGGCAAGGAACGCCCCCGTCCCGGCAGATTCTGCCCGGCATCCCCTGCCCCAGCGGGCGGGACCGCCCCCGTCTTGCCCGGACCGACGGGATTTCCCGGCTTTCCGGGAATTGGCACGCCGCCTGCATTACCCTTTTCGCCGGTCGGACGCTGTCGCCCGATCCGTTCGCAAGGTGAAGAGGCCGCAAGATGGAAAATTCGATCTACGTCGCCATGTCGCGCCAGATGGCGCTGCAACGCCAGCTGGACGTTACGTCGAACAACATCGCGAACATGAACACGACCGGCTACAAGAACCAGCGGATGCTGTTCACCGAATTCCTGGAAAAGCCCGGCCTGCATGAGAAGGTCAGCTTCGTCCAGGACCGCGCGGTGGTGCGCGACCTGTCCAACGGCGCCATGACCCAGACCGGCAACCCGCTGGATCTGGCGCTGACCGGTCAGGGCTATTTCACCGTCGATACCGCCAGCGGCCCGCGTTACACCCGCGCCGGCAATTTCCGCATGAATGACCAGCGCCAGCTGGTGGATGCCGGCGGCCTGCCGGTGCTGTCCAACAACGGCCAGCCCATCACCCTGCCGGCCGGCACCAGCGACGTGAAGGTCAGCGGCGACGGCACCGTCGCCACCGAGCTGGGCCCGGTCGCCAAGCTGAACATCGTCACCTTCAAGAACGAGCAGCTGATGACCGAGGTCGGCAACGGCCTGTACGTCACCGACGAGCAGCCCCAGCCCGCCCCGGCCGAGACGAAAGTGGCACAGGGATTGCTTGAGGGTTCCAACGTGAAGCCCGTGGTCGAGATGACGCAGATGATCGACATCCAGCGTCAATACATGTCGGCTCAGAAGATGATCGACAACGAACACGAGCGTATCCGCACGATGATCCAGCGTCTGGGCCGCACCGCCTGAACCAGACCGACGACGAGAGGAGAAGACCACAATGCGCAGCCTCGCCATCGGCGCCACCGGCATGATCGCCCAGCAGCTCAACGTCGAGACGATCTCCAACAACATCGCCAACTCGACCACCACCGGCTACAAGAAGCAGCGGGCGGAATTCCAGGATCTGCTTTACCAGAATTTCCGCCGCATCGGCTCGACCTCGTCGGATGCCGGCACCGTGGTGCCGACCGGCGTGCAGGTGGGGGCCGGCGTGCGCGTCGCCGCGGTGGCCCGGGTGCTGGAACAGGGCAACCTGAACATCACCGACAACAAGCTGGACGTCGCCATCAACGGGTCCGGCTATTTCCAGATCACGCTGCCCAGCGGCGACACCTCCTACACCCGCGCCGGCAATTTCAAGCTGTCGCCGCAGGGCGTGATCGTCACCGCCGACGGCTACACGGTCCAGCCGAACATCACCATCCCGACCAACGCGGTGGACATCTCCATCAACTCGTCGGGGGAGGTCCTGGTGAAGCTGGACGGCCAGACGGCGACGCAGAATGTCGGCCAGATCCAGCTCGCCACCTTCGCCAACGCCGCCGGCCTGGAAGCCACCGGCGACAATCTGTTCATGGAGACCGCCGCGTCGGGCCAGCCGGTGACCGGCAACCCCGGCGCCCCCGGCTTCGGCCGCGTCACCCAGGGCGCGCTGGAGACCTCCAACGTCAACGTGGTGCAGGAGATCACGACGCTGATCACCGCCCAGCGCGCATACGAGATGAACTCCAAGGTCATCAAGACCACCGACGAGATGATGCAGCAGGCAAGTCAGATGAGGTAACGGCGGCGCCGTCGCCTCCCTTCAGCCTTCACCTCGGGACTTTCCGCCATGATCCGCACCCTCGCCCCCCGCCGCCTGCCCGCCCTGCTTCTTGGCGCCGCCCTGCTGACCGCTCCCGTCACGGGTCCGGCGGAGGCCCTGGCCGCCTCGGCGGCCGGCGCGTCGATGCCGGCCCCGGCGCCCGACGTCGTCTATGGCATGCCGCATGTCGAGGCGGTGCTGTCGGACGCGCTGTCGCGGGTGATCACCGCCGGCCGGTTGCAGATGGAGCTGGACAGCCGGGCGCTCGAGCTGCGCGCGCCCCAGGGCGCCGGCGGGCTGGCGGTGGAAAACCTCTATTACAGCCCGGTCCAGGGCCGCTTCGCCGCCGAGATCGTGGTGACCGGCAGCCAGGTCCGCCTGCCGGTGTCGGGCCGCGCCTTCGGCGTGGTGCAAATCCCGGTGCTGTCCCGCCGCATCATCCCCGGCGACGTGATCGGCCCGGGCGACATCGACTGGCAGGACGTGCGCGCCGACCAGACCACCAGCGACACCGCCGCCACCGACGCCCAGCTGATCGGCATGACGCCGAAGCGCGGCGTGTCGACCAACCAGCCCGTCCGCCTGCGCGACCTGCAATCGCCGCGCATGATCGACAAGGGCGCCATGGTGACCATCACCCTGACCACCCCCTCGATGACGCTGACCACCCAGGGCAAGGCCCTGCAGGATGGCGGCAAGGGCGAGGTCATCCGCGTCGTGAACACCCAATCCAACCGCATCGTCGAAGCGACGGTCGCCGGCCCCAACGTCGTCGCCGTGGCAAAGCCCGGCCTCATCGCGCAGTGAGGAGAAAGCTCCAATGACCGCCACCATCATGACCGCCCGCCTGATCCGCTTCGCGATGATCGCCACAGCCGCCACCTCGCTGACCGCCTGCGGCGCCGCCTCGCGCATCGCCGACATCGGCAAGGCGCCGGAGATGAGCAACATCCAGGATCCGCAGGCTAAGCCGGGCTACCAGCCGGTCAGCCTGCCGATGCCGACCCCGCTGCCGACGGAGCGCAACCCGAACTCGCTGTGGCGGACCGGCGCCAAAGCCTTCTTCAAGGACCAGCGCGCCGGCAAGGTCGGCGACATCCTGACCATCAACATCTCGATCGCCGACCAGGCCAAGCTGTCGAACGAGAGCAAGCGGGCGCGCGCCAACACCGAAAAGGCGGGCATCCCCAACCTGTTCGGCATGGAAGGTGACACGCTGAACCGCATTCTGCCGACGGGCGCCTCGGCGACGAACCTCGTCAACATGAACAGCAACACCAACAACGACGGCAAGGGCTCGGTCGACCGCAACGAGAAGATCGAGCTGAAGGTGGCGGCGCTGGTGACCCAGACCCTGCCCAACGGCAATCTGGTCATCCAGGGGCGCCAGGAGGTCCGGGTGAATTACGAACTGCGCGACCTGCAGATCCACGGCGTGATCCGTCCCGAGGACATCACCGCGCAGAACACCATCAGCTACGAGAAGATCGCCGAGGCCCGCATCTCCTACGGCGGCCGCGGCCAGATCACCGACGTCCAACAGCCGCGCTACGGCCAGCAGCTGTACGACATCATCATGCCGTTCTGAGGAATTTCCGCAGGCTGAACGATAGGGACGCGCGCCCTGTCCCATGGGAAATTGCTGCCGCCTGGTGGCTTGTGCCGAGCCGATGTTGCCGAGCCACCATCCCTTCCGAAAGCAACGTCCCGCACAGGCACGACAAGGCCGATGGCGGAATGCGCCCGGCGAAAGCGTGACCATCAACCGAAGCGGGTTCGCGCGGAGCCAAGCCGATCAGGGTGATTCCCTATGCCATAAGGCATGAGACCTTAGTGCCATTTCATGATGATGCATCTGAACCAATCGGAAAGGTGCCCGGCATGAAAGTCATCCTCTCCCCCTGCGCGCCCTGCGGAATCCCAGGCAAGCTCCGAAACGCCAGCCCGCTACTGGAAATCGCGCAGGCGATCTCCGACGATTGCAAGGATGGCGTGACGGTGGAGGTACTCGATGATTGCGGCAAAACGGCCGCGGTGTTCGGCGAACGAAAGGATGACGACGTCGAGCTGTTCTGATCGATTGCAGCCGGGCCGCAGGGAGGCACCGGCCAGCTGATCGGGCGCGGGGATGCCCGCCAACCGCACGCAAAGCCGCCTGCGCGGTCTATTGTCCGCTCATGGCGGCATTTCCCGGTCGCGCGACGTCCTCAGCTGGCCGCAGGGGACGTCCCACCCTGGCCGCCGCGGCTTTCATCGCGATCCTCTGGGCCATCCTCTGGGCGGTCCAGGGCCGCGTTGATCTGGTCCAGCGTACGGCCGCATCCGGTACAGACATCACCATCGATGGCACACATGCCAAGGCAATCGGGGTCGTCGCTCATCGCAATCTGGCTTGCCTGACGGTTGGGGGAAGCGGCGCCATCCCTGACGGCGGCGCGGGTTCAAACTGGAGGATGGTGGGAAAGCGACGAAGGCGCCGGTCAGGGACCGGCGCCTTCGCTGTGTCTGACGGCGCTCTTTCCGATACCAGCGCCCCCCGCACCTGCGCTGTCTCCGGCGACCGGGACCGGGGAAAGCGTTGGTGTGGGGAAAGCCGGCGCGATATCGGGCGATGGCGATGTCAGTCGTCGCGCTGGGTCCTCTCCATCCGCTCGTGACGCTCCTGGGCCTCCAGGCTCAGCGTCGCGATCGGCCGGGCATCCAGCCGGCGCACCGAGATGGGATCGCCCGTCTCCTCGCAATAGCCGTAGCTGCCGTCGACCAGACGCTCCAGCGCGGCGTCGATCTTGGAGATCAGCTTGCGTTCGCGATCGCGCGTCCGCAACTCCAGCGCGCGATCGGTCTCCGCCGAAGCGCGGTCGGCGATATCCGGTTCCTGGATACCACCCTCCTGGAGACTGTTCAGCGTGCCGGTGGATTCCGCAAGCAGTTCCGCGCGCCAGCGCAGCAGCTTCTGGCGGAAATATTCCCGCATGATCGGGTTCATGAACTCCTCGTCTTCCGACGGGGAATAGTTCTGGGGCAGAAGCGGCGACGTCATCCGAAAGCATCCAGCGAAAAAGGGGTGATCCGGGCGGCGCGGAGTATAGGCACGCCACGGCGGGACCGCAACCCTATGGTTTGCCCCAACAACGACCAAACAAGCCCTTGGAATAAAAAAGATTTGTCAGCGTGGCACATTCGCCGCGCCATGCGCAGGGATAGATCCCGGCGCATCCGGGGGGCGTCCCGCTCCGCCGGCGTTACCACCGGCGCTCCCGCCCGCAAGTCCGGGCGGCACATGGATTTCAGGAGGTGAGCTTCGCCAGTTCGACCTGCGCCCGCAGATCGATCTCATCCAGAATTTCCGCCAGCCCCGGATCGTCGACATGGGCGCGGCGCGTCTGCACCACCTTGGCCAGGTCGATCAGCTTCTGCGCGGACAGGGTGCCCGACAACAGGCCGTGCTGGATTTCCTCCAGCCGGTCCAGCATCTCCTCCGCCCGCATCTTGCCGCGCGAGGCGCGGGCGGTGGCGTCATCGGTCGCATCGACCTCCTGCAAGGCCAGAACGCCCGAAACCCCACCCGTCGCGGCGGTGCCGCTGACGCCATGGGCGGACCCGGCCTCTCCCACCAATTGCTTGGAAAAGGCTGCGCCGGACGAGCCTTCGGCCTTGCCGGTGCGGCGTACCGACCCACTGCCGCGTATTTTTCCGGAGCCTTCGACTTTCATGATCCGTGCAACCGTTTGCAGTAAAGGATGCGTAAACGCGCGCACTGTAGATGGATCAACCTTAACATCCGGTCAAGCCTTGCCGCAATCGGGCAAAAATTGCCGGGCCGGCTGTGACCGAAAGGCGCCATTTTCCGGGCATTCTTCAGGATGGGGGCGGAATGCCGCCGCGCGGCGCGTCTGGCACGGGGTTTGTATAGAAGCGGGCACGAGTACAGGAGTGTCCGCGTCATGATCGCCACCGCCCTTCACCTTCTGCGCCGCCACGCCGTTCCGGCCCTGCTGACCGCCCTGCTGGCGTTCGGCGTCCCGGCGGCACCGGCGGTCGCCGCCTCCGCCCGCATCAAGGACATCGTCGATGTCGAGGGCGTGCGCGACAACATGCTGATCGGCTACGGGCTGGTGGTGGGCCTGAACGGCACCGGCGACAGCCTGAACAACTCCCCCTTCACCGAGCAGAGCCTGACCGGCATGCTGGAGCGGATGGGGGTGAACACCCGCGGCACCAACCTGCGCACCAAGAATGTGGCGGCGGTGATGGTGACGGCGACGCTGAACGCCTATGCCGCCCAGGGCACGCGCATCGACGTCACCGTCTCGGCGATGGGCGATTCAAAGAGCCTGCTGGGCGGCACCCTGCTGGTCACCCCGATGATGGGTGCCGACGGCGAGGTCTATGCCGTGGCGCAGGGGCCGATCGCGGTGTCGGGCTTCACCGCCCAGGGCCAGGGCGCCAGCGTCACCCGTGGTGTGCCGACCTCCGGCCGCATCTCCTCCGGCGCCATCGTGGAACGGGAGATCCAGTTCTCGCTGGCCGAGCTGCCGGTGCTGCGCCTGTCCCTGCGCAACCCGGACTTCACCACCGCCCAGCGGGTGGCGACCGCCATCAACATCCAGCTGCGCGGCAACCGCGCCCAGGCGACCGATCCGGCCTCCGTCCTGATCAATGTGCCGGAAGCACGGCGCGGCGACGTGGTTGGGCTGGTGACGGAGATCGAGCAGCTTCGCATCACCCCCGATCAGGTCGCCCGCGTCGTGGTGGACGAGAAGTCCGGCGTCATCGTGATGGGCGAGAATGTGCGCATCTCCACCGTCGCCATCGCCCAGGGCAACCTGACCATCCGCATCACCGAGACGCCGCAGGTCAGCCAGCCCGGCCCCTTCAGCCAGGGCCAGACCGCGGTGGTACCGCGCACCGACATCCAGGTCGACGACCAGTCCAACAACCGCCTCGCCGTGATGAATTCCGGGGTGACGCTTCAGGAGTTGGTACAATCCTTGAATGCGCTTGGGGTGGGACCGCGGGACATGATCGCCATTCTCCAGTCGATCAAGGCCGCCGGCGCCCTGCAAGCCGAGATCGAGGTGATCTGATGTCCCTGAGCCCCGCCCTTTCCACCGCTTCGGCCCCGCGCGGCGCCTCGCCCACCTCTTCACTGGTGGAGCGCGCCCAGGCCGCCGGATACGGCGTGCGCACCCTGACGAAGATTTCCGACATCGAGGCCAAGACCGACCCGGCAAAGCTTGCCCAGCTGCGCAAGTCGGCCGGCGAGTTCGAAAGCCAGTTCGTCTCGCAGATGCTGGGCCCGATGTTCGAGGGGATCGGAACCGACGAAACCTTCGGCGGCGGCCGCGGCGAGGAGATGTTCCGGCCGATGCTGATCGAGCAGTTCGGAAAACAGATCACCCAGCGCGGCGGCTTCGGCATCGCCAAGCAGGTTTACGACGAGCTTCTTCGCGCCCAGGAGGCCAGCCATGGATAAGGTCGACGTCCGTTTCCCCCAGCCGGCCAAGCCGGCCGCCAACCTGCCGAAGAACGCCGAGGAGCGCGCGGTGGCGCTGGTCGAGCTGATGGGGCGCCTGACCAGCTTGCTGGAGCGCGAGGCCGCCGCCGTCCGCGCCCGCCGCCCGGCCAGGGAACTGGCCCAGATCGTCAAGGACAAGCAGCCGATGACGCTGGTCTATGAGGAGATCAGCCGCCTGCTGCGCGTCGACCGCGAGGGGCTGATTGCCCTGTCCCCGGAGTTGAAGACGGCGTTGAGGGAGGGCACCGGCAGACTCTATGCCGCCACCGCCGACAATGCCGAGGCTCTGCGCGTCGGCGGTGAGGCGCAGAAGGTGATGGTCGACACCGTGGTCGGCGCCATCACCCGCCAGCAGAAGGCGCCGACCACCGCCTATGCCGCGCATATGGGCGGCGGCCGCGGCTATTCCCCGCCGCCCAGCGGGCCACGGACGTCGGCGGCGCTGAACACCAGGCTTTGAAGGGCCGGCTCCGCACCGACCTCATCCGTGACCGCCGGACCCCTTCGGACGGCCGCCCCTCGCCGGGCGGCCATTTCCGTTGCGGCCGGGCCGTCTTCGCGACCATGACCGCCACGGCAAGAAAGACCCCGCACCCGGCGGATTTTGCCGGTCCCTTTTGCCGGTTCGGAGCGTGGCATGCGGCGGGAACCGCCGCCCCGCCCCCCGCAGAAGCGCTCCCCGGCGGGATTCGGCGGTTGGCCCGTCCATTGCATTGATCCCGCGACACCGCCACCGGCGCATTCCGCCGTTTTTGAGAGGCCGTTCCATGGAAGTCCAATCGAACAACATCGCCGCGTCCTTGTTCGACGGTCTCGCCCAGTCCCAGCAGACGCAGGGGACGGGGACGAAGAACGACCTCTTCTCCAAGATGATGGACCGCATGCTGGCCGACGCCGCCGCGCGCAAGCGCGAGCAGACCGATGCCGCCGCGCGCGACTCCGCCAAGGAGGCGGCGAACAACGCCGCAAGGGACGCGGCAAGGGAGGCAAGGGAAGCCCGCGACGCCAGGGCGGAGGCCCAACGCCGGCAGCCGCTACGGGCGGAACCCAGACCCGATCCGAAGCGGGCCGACGCCGCCCAGACCGCGCGTTCCGATGCGGACGCGGCCCGCGCGGCGGAGAAGGCCGGCAAGACGGACGGCGGCGACCGCCCCGTCGAGGCCAAGCGTGAGGACCGCCAGCCGCCCAAGGCCGAGAAGCCGGTGAAGGGCACGGCGAAGGCCGATGCGGCGAAAACGACCGCCGACAAGAGCGGAGCGGCGAAGAGCGGCGAGGCCGCCGGCGCCGATGCCGGCGAGACAGACGCCACGACCGAAAATGCCGGCGCCACGGCTGTCGATGCCGCCAGCGATGACGCTTCCTCCGCCCAGGACGCCGCGGCGGGGGACCAGGACACGGCCCAGGCCGACGACCAGGCCAAGGACCCAACCAAGGACCAGGCCGTCGACCAGACGGCCCTCGCGCAGCCGGTTCCGCCGCAGCCGGTGCCACAGGCCAGCGACCTGATTCTGGCCGGGCTGATGCGGAGCGGACAGGCGACGAAGACCACAGCGGATGGAAATGCCGATGGCGGGGACGGCATTGCCACCGCAGGAGCGGGCGGAACCGGGACGGCCGATGTCCTCACCCCCGTCGCCGCCCAGCTTGCCCAGGCCCAGGCCCAGGCCCAAGCCATGGCTGGCGCGGCGGCCGGCGGCCCGGCGGGAGCCGCCGCCGGGACCGTCACCGGTGCCGCTGCTGGTGCCGCCACTGGTGCCGCCACTGGTGCCGATGCGAAGGCGGCCGGCAAAGGCGGCGACGCAGCCCAGACGGCGGATGCGGCGACGGGCGCGGCGGCGGACACCGCCAAGGCCGATGCCCTGCCGACCGACGAGGACGCGGCGCTTCCCGACCGCTTCGCCGATCTGCTGGCCGCCGCCAAGGCGAAGTCCGGCGAGACCAAGCAGACCGGCAAACAGGCCGGTGGCGAAAGCGGGAACCGGAACGACGCCCAGCCACAGCCGCAGGCGATGCCGACGCCCCAGCCGCCGGCCCCGGCCGCCGCTCCGGCCGCTCCGGTGGCACACGCCATCGCGACCGCCGCGACCGATACGGCCACCAAGGCGCTGGAGGGGGTCGATGCGACCGGGAACGCCGGTTCCGCCGGCTCCTCCGCCGCCGCCAACCCGCATCTCCACCCGGCGCTGGCCGCGATGGAGGGCGCCCATGGCGGCATGCCCGGCATCGACCAGCCGCAGGCGGCCGCGACGCTCCGCCCGTCGCGCGGTACCGGCATGCCGATGGGGGTGCAGGACCAGATCGCCGTCCACATCAAGAAGCATGTCGGCGAGGAGACCGATCAGTTCACCATCAACCTGCACCCTGCCGAGCTGGGCCGGATCGACATCAAGCTGGACATCGGCGCCGATGGCCGGGTCAACGCGATGGTCGCGGTGGAAAAAGCGCAGACGCTCGAGCTTCTGCAACGCGACAGCCGGGGATTGGAACGCGCCTTGCAGGATGCCGGACTGCAAACGGACTCCAACAGCCTGAACTTCAGCCTGCGCGGCGAAGGCAACCCCTTCGCCGGCAACGGCCAGGGCGATGGCAAGGGCACCGGAGCGGGACGGCGCGGCCGCGGCTTCGGCGGGGGCGGCGACGATGACGGGGCCGACGGCGCCGTCTATACCGCCACGCTCGGCAACGGGCGCGTCGACATCCGCGCCTGACGCAACGCCTCGCCGCGGCCCCCGAAGGGATCACGGCGGCAGATCACAGATTTCGGCCGGAAAGGCCACAAAGGAAGACCGCCATGGCCACGACCACCAGCACCACCAACAACACCCCGACCATCAACCAGTTCGGCACCTTCTCGGGCGGCAAGTCCACCGGTTCCAAAACGGCGGACGAGACGTCGAAGACCCCGCAGACCGATGCCCAGAAGACCGCGTCGGCCACCAAGGGGCTGGGCGACAATTTCCAGACGTTCCTCACCATGCTGACCACGCAGATGAAGAACCAGGATCCCCTGAAGCCGCTCGACACCAACGACATGACCAAGCAGCTGGTCGACTTCGCGAACGTCGAGCAGAACATCGGCACCAACAGCCGCCTGGACAAGCTGGTGCAGTTGCAGTCGGCCGGCACCGCCTCTACCAACCTCGCCTATCTCGGCCGCACCGTCGCCTTCCAGGGCGATACCTTCCAATACACGCAGGGCATGACCCAGGCCCCGCTGGGCTATGAGCTGGCGACCTCGGCCAAGTCGGTGCGCGTCGACATCCTGGACGCCAACAGCAACATCGTCCGCACGATGCAGGGCGACACCACCGCCGGTGTCAAGCATGCGGTCGCCTGGGACTTCAAGGACAACAACGGCAACGCGGTGCAACCCGGCACCTATCGCCTGAACATCGCTCCGATGTCGGAGAACAAGGACGACACCATCAAGACGACCACCTACACCTTCGGCACCGTCTCGGGCATCGGCAACAACAAGGATGGCGAGACGGTGCTGAATGTCGGCCCGAGCGAAGTGCCGCTGTCGAAGTTGACCACCGTGTATTGACCGGGGCCGGTCGCATGAACCGACCGCCGCCATCCCAGGACGGCCGGGACGCCGCCCCGGCCGTCCGGGGAGCCGGCTACCACCCGATAAAATGTTAACCCTTTCGTTTAGGCATTTGTTAAGTGCCGGCGCCTACAGTACCCCGAAATCGTGGAATCCACAGTTTGGGTTGGAGCGTCCGCGCATGGCACTCATAGAACTCGACACCGGCGATGATTCGGCAGCCGGTGCATCGGTCATTGGTCCTGAGGGGCGTCCCATGACCGAAAATGATCTTCCCCCGCCCGACACCAAGCGTTGGGTGATGCGCCGCAAGGCCGAGGTCGTCGCCGGCGTCCGTTCGGGCCTGATAAGCCTGGAGGAGGCCTGCCGCCGCTACACCCTGTCGGTGGAGGAATTCCTGTCCTGGCAGCGGTTGATCGACAGCCACGGCATGCGCGGCCTGCGCGCCACCCGTCTGCAAGACTACCGCCCCGGCCAGTCGGTCCGCGAGCGGATCACCGCGGACTGACGACCCGCGCGTCTTCTTCGCCACAACGCCGCAGGTCCGCCCTGCGGCGTTTTCGCATTCGGGGCGGGGGATAAGCGCGACCTCCCAACCTATTCCCGAAGCTTTCCACAGGCCAAATCGATCAGCGCCGCCGCCGTGCTCGCCACCGACGCGTTGCCCGGCCCCAGATCCAGCACCCGGCCGGCGGCATAGGCGCCTTCCATCAGCAACTGCAACTGCGCGCATAGCTGGTCCGGATCAGCGGCACCGGCCGCCAGCGCCAGCGCGCGCAGACGGTCACGCACCATGCGCTTGTGGGCCAGCGCCAAGACGCGGGCGGGATTGGCGGGGTCGCGAAGCTCGGCCGCCGCGGTCGTGAAGGGACAGCCCTGGAATTTCGGATGGGCGATCCAATGGCTGAGCGACAGGAACAGCGCCTTCATCTGGGTGCGTGGGTCGCCGGGATGACGGGCGGTCACCCGCTCCCACCACGCCGCATGCCAGACCATGTTGCGTTCCAGATAGGCGCAGACCAGATCATCCTTCGAAGCGAAATTCCGGTACAGGCTCATCTTGGCGACGCCGGAACAGGCGATGATCATGTCGATGCCGACCGCGCGGATGCCGTCGCGGTAGAACAGTTCCGCCGCGGTGTCGAGAATCCGGTCGCGCGCCGGCTTGCGTGCGACCGCCGTCGCGGCTCCCTCGATCCTCGGCATCCCTGATCCCATCCGTTGCGAACGGCCAGGGCCAAGCCCGGCATTGACAATGATACAGACCTGTCTCTACCATCGCAAGAGAGAGACAGGTCTGTATCATCGGCTGACCGGCCTTTGCTCACCCCAACGAATGGAGTTCCGGGAGATGCGCTATTTCGAAGACATCGCGGTGGGCGACCGTTTCACCAGCGGGCCGCTGACGGTCGAGGCGACGGAGATCGTCGCCTTCGCCGAGAGGTTCGACCCGCAGCCCTTTCATCTGGACGCCGAGGCGGCGAAGGACACGCTGTTCCGCGGGCTGGCGGCCAGCGGCTGGCACACCGCCGGGCTGACCATGCGGATGATCGTCGGCAGCGATGCGAGGCTGGCCGGCGGCTATATCGGCATGGGGGTGGACGAGATCGGCTGGCCGCGCCCGACCCGGCCCGGCGACGTGCTGCGCATCGAGATGGAGGTGCTGGAGGCCCGCCGCTCGACCAAACGGCCCGGCCAGGGCGTGCTGCGGGTAAAGACCACCACCTTCAACCAGAAGGATGAGGTGGTGCAGACGATGACCGCCAACCTGCTGGCACCCGGCCGCCCCGCCTGAAATTGGAAAGCCCCCGCTTTCATTCAGCGGGATGAGTCGATGAAGGGCGGGAGGAGTGGTGATGCCGGCTGGCGGCACAGCCCCATCCCCCCTTCCCATCCCCCCTTCTTATCCGAGGGCGCGCTTCACGATCAGCGACAGCTTATCCAGCATCGCCGGGTCGCGGTGGGCGGGTGCCGTCATGATGGCGTTGTCGAGCGCGGTGTGGCAGCCCTGGACGCACAGCCCCTGGCGCCGCGCCATCTTCGGCGCCAGCGCCGCCACCAGCGCGCGCGCCTTGCCGGCATTGGCGACCACCACCTTGATCACCGCATCGACCGACACATGGTCGTGATCCTCATGCCAGCAATCGTAATCGGTGACCATGGCGACGGTCGCGTAGCACATCTCCGCCTCGCGGGCGAGCTTGGCCTCCGGCATGTTGGTCATGCCGATGACGTCGCAGCCCCAGCCGCGGTACAGGTTCGATTCGGCGACGGTGGAGAATTGCGGCCCCTCCATCACCATATAGGTGCCGCGCCGCTGGCGCGGGATGTCCAGTTCGGCCAGCGACTCCTCGATCAGGTCGCCCAGCCGGCCGCAGACCGGATGACCGAACCCGACATGGGCGACCAGCCCGCTGCCGAAGAAGGTCTTGGCGCGGGCGAAGCTGCGGTCGATGAACTGGTCGATCACCACGAAGGTGCCCGGCGGCAGATCTTCCTTCAACGAACCGACCGCCGACACCGACAGGATTTCCGTCACGCCCAGCTGCTTCAGCGCATGGATGTTGGCGCGGAAATTCAGCTCGGACGGCGGGATGCGGTGGCCACGGCCGTGGCGTGGCAGGAAGACCAGCTTCCGCCCCGCCAGCTCGCCGGTCAGCAACTCGTCCGACGGCTCGCCGAAGGGCGTCGTCACCTTGACCCAGCGGGTGTTCTCCAACCCGTCGATGTCGTACAGGCCGCTACCGCCGATCACCCCCAGAATCGCCTCGCCAATCGCCTCGCCAATCGCCTCGCCAGCCGTTCCGCCGCTCGCACCGTCGCCCATGAACCGTCGCCTCCCACTCAAAGGACGCGCGAGTATTTCGGTCGCGCAGGGCAATTGCAACCGCTCAGGCGGCGCCGGAAGCACGGCCGCGCCGAGACGGGCGGCGCAGCAGGGCACCCAGCAGCAGCCCGGCGCCGACCCCGCCGGCATGGGCGCCCCAGCCGACCTCGGCCAGTGGCGAGTCCGCTCCGACCGGCACCAGCATCATCGCCGCGTTCAGGAACGCGAAGACCAGGATCGCCCCCTGCACCAGCCGCCGGGGCCAGAACCGCGACAGCGGTCCGAACCGCGGCCGCATCGACAGGAAGGCGCCCATCAGCGCGCAGATCGCCCCGCTCGACCCGATCAGCGGCGCCATCCGGTCGGTGGTCAGCAGCCCCTCGGTCAGCGCCGCCGCGACCGTGCCCATCAGGAAGACCAGAAGGTAGCGGAGATGACCGGCCTCCCGCTCCACCACGTCGCCGAGCAGCCAAAGAACCGCCATGTTGGACAGCAGATGGGTCAGGTCGCCATGGATCAGCACATGGCCGAACAGGCCCCGCCACAGCGCCCCGGTTGGCAGCGGCCCCGCCAGTTCGACCGTTCCGAAGAAATAGGCGGGAACGAAGGCGAAGGATTCGGGCGGCAGCCGCAGGACGAAGGCCAGCACGCAGACAAGGATCACGATCCGGTTGGCATAGGGAGGACTGGGCGCCTGGGTGGCGGGCCCGCCCCCAATCTTCCGGCCTCCCGGCTTCCGGTCCTGCCGGTGCAGCGCCAGCGCCATTCCCCGCCCTCGCCATTCGTCGTCCGGAGCCGCCCCGCGCGGCGATAGGTCTCACCCCAATGTAGGAAGGGGGGATGTTGAAAACAGCCGTTTCCGGCGCCATCCGACCTTCCTCTATACCGGTCGGAGGGATTGGAGCGCCGCCCTCACGCTGGCACAGTGTTACCACCATCCGGCGAGGGCGCCTTCGCCGGACAACGACAACCGGGGAAGAAACAACCATGAACGAACGTCAGGATACCGGCAGCATGACGGTGGAACGCCAGGGCCGCGTCATGGTGCTGACCATGAGCGACGCCGGCACCCGCAACGCGCTGGGTTTGAAGATGATGGGGGCCGGCCGCGACGCGCTGGACGAGGCGACGCATGATCCCGGCATCGGCGCCATCGTGCTGACCGGGGCCGACGGCGCCTTCAGCTCCGGCGGGCACCTGACCAATCTCTATCACCATGGCAGCCGTTCGCGGTCCGAGAACCGGGACGGGATCGAGCGCTTCCATGGCTGGGTCCGCGCCATGCGCGAATGCCCCAAGCCGATCATCGCCGCGGTCGAGGGGCCGGCGGCGGGCGCCGGCTTCTCGCTGGCGTTGGCCTGCGACCTGATCGTCGCGGCGGAGGACGCGGAATTCCTGACCGCCTATGTCAAGGTCGGGTTGACGGCCGACGGCGGCGCCTCCGCCTCGCTCGCCCGCGCCCTGCCGCCGCAGCTCTATGCGGAGCTGATGCTGACCGGCGGTCCGGTCGACGCGACCCGCCTGCATGCGGCCGGGGTCGTCAACCGCGTCACCGCGACCGGCCGCGCGCTCACCGAGGCGATCACCTGGGCGCAGACCATCGCCGACGGACCCGCCGGCGCCATGGGCCGGGCCAAGAAACTGATGGAGCTGGCCTATGGCAGCTTCGCCACCCAGCTGGCCCGCGAGAGCGACCTGTTCGTCGAGGCTCTGCACCATGGCGAGGCGAAGGAGGGGATCACCGCCTTCTTCGAGAAACGCCCGCCGGTGTTCCACAAGCGCTGACGGGGATGGACGGCCGGGTGTCGCGGACAGCGCGCCGCCCGGCCATCCATCAGCGAACCAGCACGTGCGCCGCCTCCTTGGTCCGTTCGACCGCACCAGCCACCTGATTGACCGCGGCGGAGATGGCGGCGATGTTGGACGTCACCGTCTCCACGGCGGCGGAGGCCGTTTGCATGCTCGACGACATGCTCTGGGTGACCGCGCTCTGTTCCTCGACGGCGGACGCGGTGCCGGTCACATGCTCCCGCACCACCGACACGGCCTCGCGGATGGCGTTCAGCGCGGTGGCGACCTCGGTCGAGGTCGACTGGATGCCTTCGATCTCGGCCGAAATCTGTTCGGTCGCCTTGCCCGCCTGATTGGCGAGATTCTTCACCTCCGACGCGACGACGGCGAAGCCCTTCCCCGCCTCGCCGGCACGGGCCGCCTCGATGGTGGCGTTCAGCGCCAGCAGGTTGATCTGGCCGGCGATGCTGTTGATCAGCCCGACGATGCCGTTCATCGCCTGGGCGGCGGCGGCCAGCCGATCGGTGCTTTCCCCGACGGCGACGGTGCGGTCGAAGGCGCCGTCGGTCGCCGCCCGGGCGCGCGTCATGCTTTGGGAAATCTCGGCGATGGAGGAGACCAGCTCCTCGGCGCTCGCCGCCACCGCCTGCACGCTGGCCGAGGTCGAGCCGGCGGCGTTGTTGGCGGAATCCGCCTCGCCCACCGACTCGTGAAGCGCCTGCTCGATCTCGCCGAAATTCTTGTCGATCATCACCTTCAGGTTGTTCAGCAGGGTGATCTGAGGGGTGATATCCACCGCGAACTTCACGACCTTGGTGACCTTGCCCTTCTCGTCGAAGATCGGGTTGTAGGCGCCTTCGATCCAGACCGGCTTGCCTGATTTGCCGATCCGCTTGTACTGGGCCGCCTGGAATTCGCCGCGGCGCAGCGTGTCCCAGAAGCGGGCATAGTCGGCGCTTTGGCGGTAATTGGACTCGACGAACATGCTGTGATGCTTGCCGACGACCTCGTCCAGGCGATAGCCCATCACCTTCAGGAAATTGTCGTTCGCCTTGGTGATGATGCCGTCGGTGGTGAACTCGATCACCGCCTGCGACCGGCTGATCGCCGCCATCTGCGTGGCGTAGTCGAGATTCTCCAGCCGCTCCTTGGCGTCGGCCCATTCGACGACGAAGCCGATGCGCTGGCCATCCTCCGTCAACGGCGTGACCAGCAGGTCGAACTGGTGCCCGCCCACCTTGATGGTGGCTCCATAGGGCTTGGTCAGCGCCGCCAGCAGCGAGCGCTGGTGGCTGGGGTTCTTATGGAAGACGTCGATGTTGCTGCCGACAAGGCGGTTGACATCCAGACGCGGCAATTCCTTGCGCAGGTCGCCTTCGACTTCACGCAGAAGTGCCGTCACCGCCGGGTTGACATGGACGATGTTCAAATTCTCATCGGCCACCATGACCTTCGCCCTTAAGGCGTCCAGCGCCGACATCTTACGTTGAAGCGCCCGGTTGTTCTTCCCACGTCCAAACATTCCCCACCCCACCCGAGTACACTGTTATGACTCAGATCATACCGACACTGAAATTAGCCGCCATAGGGGATTCTCCGCAGTTTTGCGTCCGAATCCGGCGAATTTCCTTAAGGTTATCACCCGCAACAACACGACCGTCACATTGGCCGGATGTCGCATCCGGACGATGCCCAGGCGGCCGATCAATCAATCCAAAGCTGAAAACAGGCCCTTATCATACCGAACGCCTCACGCCTCTTCCCTCCGGTCACTTCAGATGGCCCCCCTCTCCGAACGGATTGGACGCGGGAAAATGATCTCCTTCATTCGTCACAGCATCCGAATGCATGTTGAACACGGAGATGATGGGTTGTAAATGTTTTGAACATGACGCAACCAAGACACCCTTTGACCGACTCCGAGCGGCTTGACTGGATCCGGCTGATCCGCAGCGAGAATGTCGGCCCCATCACCTTCCACCGCCTGCTGGAACACTATGGCGGCGCCGGCAAGGCGCTGGATGCCCTGCCCGACCTGGCGCGGCGGGGCGGCCGGGCCAAGCCGCTGCGAATCGCCGCCAAGGCCGAGGCGGAACGGGAGATGGAGGCCAACCGGCGCTTCGGCGCCCGGCTGCTGTGCGCCTGCGAGCCAGACTATCCGGAAGCCCTGGCGGCGATCGACGACGCGCCGCCGGTGATCTCGGCCGGCGGACACGCCCATCTCTTGCGGCGGCGCGCGGTCGCCATCGTCGGCGCGCGCAACGCCTCGCTGAACGGCAAGAAATTCGCCGAATCGCTGGCGCGCGATCTTGGGGAGGCCGGGCTGCTGGTGGTGTCCGGCCTTGCCCGCGGCATCGACACCGCCGCCCATGCCGGATCGCTCGGCAGCGGCACCGCCGCGGTGCTGGCCGGCGGCATCGACGTGGTCTATCCGCCGGAGAACGAGGCCCTGTACCGCGACATCCTGGCGCAGGGCGTGATCGTGGCGGAGAGCGCCATCGGCACCCAGCCGCAGGCCCGCCATTTCCCCCGCCGCAACCGCCTGATCTCCGGCCTGTCGCTGGGCGTGCTGGTGGTCGAGGCGGCACCGCGTTCCGGCTCGCTGATCACCGCGCGGATGGCGCTGGAACAGGGGCGGGAGGTGATGGCGGTGCCGGGCTCCCCGCTCGACCCGCGTTGCCACGGCACCAACAACCTGCTGCGCCAGGGCGCCACGCTGGTGGAACGGGCCGACGACGTGCTGCGCGCCATCGAGACCCTGCGCGCGCCGACGCTGGCGGAACGGCGGCGCGACCTGTTCAGCGCAGCGATCCACCCCCCCGGCAAGGCGGCCGAACCGGACGAATCCGACCTCGCAAGGGCGCGCGCCCTGGTGCTGGAAAACCTCGGCCACTCGCCCGTCACCATTGACGAACTCGTCCGCGGGTGCCAATTGTCCGCTCCGGTGGTGCTGACCGTGGTTCTGGAACTCGAGCTTGCCGGCCGAGTCCAGCGTCTTCCCGGTCATCAGGTCTCTCTCGCCTGATCGGCATCCCCGTGGTTTGGGTGGGCATACGCGAAGGGCTGGTTTCTTGCCGGGCAGCAACGTCGTCATCGTCGAATCGCCGGCCAAGGCGAAGACCATCAACAAATATCTGGGCGACGACTATACCGTCATCGCCAGCTTCGGCCATGTCCGCGACCTGCCGGCGCGCGACGGCTCGGTGCGCCCGGATGAGGATTTCGCGATGGAGTGGGAGCTGGGCGACCGCTCCAAACGCCACATCGACGAGATCGCCAAGGCGGTGAAGTCGGCCGACCGCATCTATCTCGCAACCGATCCGGATCGCGAGGGAGAGGCCATCGCCTGGCACCTGTCCGAACTCCTTCGCGAAAAGCATCTGTCCGACAACCGCGACGTCCAGCGCGTCACCTTCAACGAGATCACCAAGTCGGCCGTCCAGACCGCCATGGCCAACCCGCGCGCCGTGTCGCAGGAATTGGTCGACGCCTATCTGGCGCGCCGGGCGCTCGACTATCTGGTCGGCTTCACCCTGTCGCCGGTGCTGTGGCGCAAGCTGCCCGGTTCCAAGTCGGCCGGCCGCGTGCAGTCGGTGGCGCTGCGCCTGATCTGCGAACGCGAGTCGGAGATCGAGGTCTTCAAGCCGCAGGAATACTGGTCGATCGCGGTCGGCTTCACCACGCCGTCGGGCTCCGCCTTCACCGCGTCGCTGACCCAGCTGGACGGCAAGCGCCTCGACAAGTTCGGCCTGCCCAACCGCGAGGCCGCCGAGGCCGCGGTGGCGAAGATCCTGCCACGGAGCTTCGCAGTCTCGTCGGTCGAGCGCAAGCAGAGCCGGCGCAATCCGTCGCCGCCCTTCACCACCTCCACCCTTCAACAGGAGGCCTCGCGCAAGCTGGGCTTCGGCGCGACCCGCACCATGCGCACGGCGCAGAAGCTGTATGAGGGCGTTGATATCGGCGGCGAGACGGTCGGCCTGATCACCTACATGCGAACCGACGGCGTCAGCCTGTCGCAGGAGGCCATCGACGGCGCCCGCGGCCTGATCGGCTCGCATTACGGCGAGCGCTATGTCCCGGACCAGCCACGCGTCTACAAGACCGCCGCCAAGAACGCCCAGGAGGCGCACGAGGCCATCCGGCCGACCGACCTGCACCGCCGGCCCGAAACGGTCGCCGCCTATCTGGAGCAGGACGAGCTGCGGCTCTATGAGCTGATCTGGAAGCGCACGCTGGCCAGCCAGATGGAAAGCGCCGTTCTGGATCAGGTGGCGGTGGACATCGCCAGCCCCTCCGACAACGGGGCCAAGGCGGTGGTCCTGCGCGCCACCGGCTCCATCGTCGTGTTCGACGGCTTCCTGAAGGTCTATCAGGAGGACCGCGACGACGCGGCCGAGGACGAGCAGCAGGAACGCCGCCTGCCGGCGATGGACCAGGGCGACGCTCTCGCCCGCGGCGACATCGCCCAGGACCAGCATTTCACCCAGCCGCCGCCGCGCTATTCCGAAGCCAGCCTCGTCAAGAAGCTGGAGGAGCTGGGCATCGGCCGCCCCTCCACCTATGCCTCGATCCTTCAGGTCCTGCAGGACCGCAACTATGTCCGGCTCGACAAGCGGCGCTTCATCCCGGAGGATCGCGGCCGGCTGGTCACCGCCTTCCTGGAGAATTTCTTCCACCGCTATGTGGAGTACAACTTCACGGCGGAGCTGGAAAACCAGCTGGACGAAATCTCCGATGGCAAGATCGATTGGAAGACCGTCCTGCGCGACTTCTGGACCGCCTTCGACGTGGCGGTGAACGGCACCAAGGACCTGACGATCACCCAGGTGCTGACCACGCTCGACAACGAACTGGGCGCGCATTTCTTCCCCGCCGCCACCGAGGGCGGCCATGACCCGCGCGTCTGCCCGGTCTGCCGCGAGGGCCGGCTGGGGCTGAAGCTCGGCAAGATGGGCGCCTTCATCGGCTGCTCGCGCTATCCCGACTGCCGCTACACCCGGCCGCTGGCCGTCGCCAACGACGAGAATGGCGAGGCGCAGGAAGGCCCGCGCGAACTGGGCAACGATCCGGAGACCGGCCTGCCGGTGACGGTGCGCCGCGGCCCGTTCGGCGCCTACATCCAGCTCGGCCCGGCGCCGGCCGCCGCCACCCCGCCGGAGGAGCCGGCGGCGGAAGAGCCGGCGGCCGACGGCAAGAAGCCGAAGGCGAAGAAAAAGAAGAAGGACGAGGCGCCGAAGCCCAAGCGGGTGTCGCTGCCCAAGGGCATGGCCGCCGCCGATGTCGACCTCGACACCGCGCTGAGGCTGTTGGCGCTGCCGCGCGCCATCGGCAACCATCCGGAGACCGGCGAGGAGATCAGCGCCGGCATCGGCCGCTTCGGTCCCTATCTGAAGCATGGCAGCGTCTACAAGTCGCTGACGGCGGACGACGACGTGCTGACGATCGGCATCAACCGCGCCGTCGATCTGCTGGCCGGCGCGGCGAAGAAGGCGTCGGCCCCGGCCAAGACGCTGGGCGACCACCCCAAGACCGGCAAGCCGATCACCATGGGCTCCGGCCGCTTCGGCCCCTATGTGAAGCATGCCAGCGTCTATGCCTCGATCCCCAAGGGGACCGAGCCGGACAGCGTCACGCTGGAGCAGGCGCTGGAGCTGATCGAGGCCAAGGTCGCCAAGGACGCCGCCAAGAAGGGCAAGGCCCCGAAGGACGCCGAGCCGGCCAAGGCCGAGGGCGCCGAGGCGGAGAAGCCCGCCAAGGCGAAGGTTCCCGCGAAAAAACCCGCCGCCAAGAAGGCGACCAAGGCGAAGGCCGCCAAGGACGCTCCCGCCGAAACCGCCGCCCCGAAGAAGAAGACCGTCAAGGCGTCGTAACCCCCTGTCCCACCCGGCCTCGGATACCCCCCTCTCCTCCTTGAGGAGAGGGAGGATTTCGCTCTGTTGCAATCCTAATTTCCTATTAAAAAAATAGATTTTATTTCCGTTCAAACATGCTTCCCCGTTGAATTCCCCTGCTACCTGTCGTCTCATTCCTCCCGGCCGACAGCTTCCCCGTGTTGTCCGCGAGCCCGGCGCGTTAAGCTGCCTGCGCTGCGCAACCGAAGAAGCACGGGAGGACAACGACCATGAGCGCCGCGGTTTCCACACATGACCCCCATGCCACGCCGGATGTCCCGCTGGTCTTGCGCCAGGACTGCAATGGGGTCGCCACGCTGACGCTGAACCGGCCGAAGGCGCGCAACGCGCTGTCGGTCGGGCTGATGGCGGCGTTGCAGGACGCGCTCGACGCCATCGACGAGGACGGCACCGTGCGTGCCGTGGTGCTGGCCGGGGCCGGCGGCGCCTTCTGCGCCGGGCATGACCTGAAGGAGATGCGCGCCGCTCCCTCGCGCGCGCTGTACGAGGCGCTGTTCACCCAATGCTCGCGCCTGATGCTGACGATCAGCCGCATCCGCCAGCCGGTGATCGCCAAGGTGCGCGGCGTGGCGACGGCGGCCGGCTGCCAGCTGGTGGCGAGCTGCGACCTCGCCTATTGCGCGGAGGACGCGCGCTTCGCCACGCCGGGCGTGAACATCGGACTGTTCTGTTCGACGCCGATGGTGGCGCTGACCCGCGCGGTCGGGCGCAAGGCGGCGATGGAGATGCTGCTGCTCGGCGACCTGATCGATGCGGAGGACGCCGAGCGCATCGGCCTCGTCAACCGCGCGGTGCCGGCCGACCAGCTGGACGAGGTGGTCGATGGCATCGCCGCCAAGATCGCGTCCAAGTCGCCGCTGACGCTCGCCACCGGCAAGGAGGCCTTCTACCGCCAGATCGAGCTGGATGCCGAGGGCGCCTATGCCTACGCCGCCAGGGTGATGACCGAGAACATGATGGCCGAGGACGCCGCCGAGGGCATCGACGCCTTCCTGGGCAAGCGCACGCCGGTGTGGTGCGGCCGATGAGCGAGGCCCGAACCGCCGAAATCACGGATCCGGCCGCCTACACCGACGCCTTCCTGCGCGGCGTTCTGGAAAGCGTGAAGAGCATCGCCGTGGTGGGCGCCAGCGCCGATCCGGTGAAGGCCAGCTTCTTCGTGATGAAGTATCTGCGCGACAAGGGCTATCGGGTCATCCCGATCAACCCGAAGCTGGCGGGGCGGACCATCCTCGGCCTGCCGGTCTACGCCAGCCTGAAGGATTTGCCGGAGCCGCCGGACATGGTCGATGTCTTCCGCAACGCCACCGCCGCCGCCGGGGTGACGGACGAGGCCATCGCGGCGGGCGCCAAGGTGGTGTGGATGCAGCTCGGCGTCCGCAACGACGAGGCGGCGGCGCGGGCGCAGGCCGCCGGGCTGACCGTGGTGATGGACCGCTGTCCAAAGATGGAGTTCCAGCGCCTCTATGGCGAGATCGGCCGGATCGGCGTCAATTCCAACCTTCTGGTGACGCGCCGCCGGGCGCCGACGAAATCGTTCAAGAAACTGATCTGAAAAATTGGGGGAATCACACTGATGACTGAGCAGAAGAGCTTCGGCTTCGAGACCCGCGCCATCCATGCCGGCGCCGCTCCCGATCCGGCGACCGGCGCGCGCCAGACGCCGATCTACCAGACCACCAGCTTCGTCTTCGAGGATGTCGACGACGCCGCCTCGCTGTTCAACCTGCAAAAGGTCGGCTTCATCTATTCCCGCCTGACCAACCCGACGGTGGCGGTGCTGGAGGAGCGGCTGGCCAATCTGGAGGGCGGTGCCGGCGCCACCGCGACCGCGTCGGGCCATGCCGCCCAGCTGCTGGCGCTGTTCCCGCTGATGGCGCCGGGCGACCACATCGTCGCCTCGAAGAAGCTCTATGGCGGCTCGCTGAACCAGCTCGGCATCAGCTTCCCGCGCGCCTTCGGCTGGCAGCCCAGCTTCGTCGACACGGATGACGTCGAGACCGTCAAGGTGGCGCTGACCGAGAAGACCAAGGCGATCTTCGTCGAGAGCCTCGCCAACCCCGGCGGCGTGGTGACCGACATCGAGGCCATCGCGAAGATCGCCGACGAGGCCGGCATCCCGCTGATCGTCGACAACACGCTGGCCACCCCCTACCTGATCAACCCGATCGACTGGGGCGCCACGCTGGTGGTGCATTCGACCACCAAGTTCCTGTCCGGCAACGGCACCTCGGTCGGCGGCGTGGTGGTGGACAGCGGCAAGTTCGACTGGAGCAAGTCCGGCAAGTTCCCGGCGCTGAGCGAGCCCGACCCCGGCTATCACGGCCTGCGCTTCCACGAGACCTTCGGCCATCTGGCTTTCACCATCCATGGCCATGCCGTCGGCCTGCGCGACCTCGGGCCGAGCCAGGCGCCGATGAACGCCTTCCTGACGCTGAACGGCATCGAGACGCTGCCGCTGCGCATGCAGCGCCACGCCGACAGCGCGCTCAAGGTGGCGCGGTTCCTGGAAAGCCATCCGGCGGTGAGCTGGGTCAGCTATGCCGGGCTGGAGTCGTCGAAGTATAACGCGCTGGCGCGGAAGTACCTGCCGCGCGGCGCCGGTGCCGTCTTGACCTTCGGCGTCAAGGGCGGCTTCGAGGCCGGCGTGAAAATGGTGGAGAGCGTCGAGCTGTTCAGCCACCTCGCCAACATCGGCGACGCGCGGTCGCTGATCATCCACCCCTCCTCGACCACCCACCGCCAGCTCTCGGCGGAAGCCCAGGCCTCGGCCGGCGCCGGTCCCGAGGTGATCCGCCTGTCGATCGGGCTGGAGACGCCGGAGGACATCATCGCCGACCTCGATCAGGCGCTGTCCAAGACGCTGGCGTAAGGTTTGCTGAACCGGCGGCGGGTCACTCCGCCGCCGGCAGCGGCTCGGCCACCGGTTCGGCCTTCCGGCGGTCGTCGGGCAGCAGCAGGGCGGCGGTGAAGGCCATGGCGGCCAGCGCCGACAGGGTCAGGTAGAGCATGGTGAACTCGCCGGTACGCTCATAGACCCAGGCGACCAGCTGCACCGCCAGCGGGCCGGCGCCGAAGGACAGGATGTATTTGGCGCCAAAGGCCAGCCCGCGGTGCTTGTCCGGGGTATAGCGGGCCAGAAGCAGGTTTTCCGCCGGGATCTGCGTCTGCGAGGCGATCACGACCAGTGCGGCGGCGGCGACCAGCGGCAGGTTGGCCAGAAAGGCGACCGCGGCCATCATCGGAATCTGGACCAGTAGGCAGAGCGTGTAGACCCTTTTGAGCGAATGGCGGTCGGCCAGCACGCCGCCGATCATCTGCGGCAGGGCGGAGATCAGATAGACCACCGTCACCAGCCCGCCGACCCCCAGCGTGCCGCCGCCCAGCCAGCCGCCCAGCCGCGCCTCGAACAGCTTGGGCAGCACCACCTGCATGGCGTTGAAGATCAGACCGGCGCAGACCATGGTCAGCGACAGCACGAAGAAGGCGCGCATCACGTCGCCGCGCGACGGCTTGGGCTGCGGCTTCACGTCGGCATGCCGGTCCTGGACGATGCCGGTCAGCAGCAGCAGGGCCAGAACGATGCCCAGGGCCACGCAGATCGCGCCGGGAATGATGAAGGCCATGCGCCAGTTCAGCCACTGCGTCAGGCTGCCGGCCACCACCGCGGCGGTGGCGACGCCGAAGGTGCCGAACAGCCCGAGCCAGCCCATCGCCTTGCCGCGATTCTCGGCGTTCGCCATCATCCAGGCCATCCCGACCGGGTGGTAGATCGACGCCCCCAGCCCGAGCAGGGCGAGCGCCCACAACAGCATTTCCGGCCCGTCCGACAGCCCGGCCAGCACCGCCCCGCCGCCGGTCATCAGATAGAAGACGGCGATCATGCCGGCCGAACTCCAGCGGTCGCCCAGCCATCCCGCCAGCGGCGCCCCCAGCCCGATCATGAAGGCGCCCAGCGTCCACAGCCGGATCAGCTCGTCATAGGAAAGCTTCCATTCGGTCTCCAGCGCCAGGACGATGGTGAGGAACAGCGCCGACACGATGTGCATCAACGTGTGCCCGACCCAGGCGAAGCCGACGGACAGCCGGGCCGAGGTCGGCGACGGCAGGACGGCGCTGGCGGATGGATGGCTCATCGAACGTCTCCGGCCCCGGATTTGTCTTCACGGGGACTGTTTAACGGGTAAGCGGATGACGAGGCTGGCACGGGATGGGTGACCCGTCCAATGCGCCGGCCTCATGGCGGACATGTTCGGCGGCGGCGTCCGGACGATGCTACCGGCCCGGGGCCGCGTCCGCCCAGGCCCCGTCTGCCGACGGAGGCGAAATGCCGGCGATTGACGATCGCCCCCATCGCGCCGGACAATCCCGCACGGGAAAAACTCTTTGGAGCGGGCAACCCATGCGCAAGGACGATCAAGGGAACGCGCCGGCCATTCTCGTCACCGGCTCACGCGGTGGCGTCGGGTCAGCGCTTTGCCGGCGGTTGCTGGCGATGGGCGACCGGGTCGTCGGGCTCGACGTGGTGGAGGGCGGTCCGGCTGACGATGCGCACGGGGCCGGGCACGGAGGCGCCATGCGCGGGGGCGGCATGCGCCATTACCGGCTTGCCGGCCATGGCGAGGATGCCATCGTCCCGCTCATGACCGACATCGTCGCCACCGTCGGCCGGCCGGCCGGCATCGTCTTCTGTGCCGGGATCTACCCGTGCAAGCCGCTATCCGACTATTCCGCCGCCGGAATGACGGAGGTCTTCGCCAGCAACCTGATCGATTCCCTGCTGATGCTGAAGATCCTCATGGGGCTGCCGCCGGAAAACGCGAGCCAGCCGGCGCCGCTTCGCGTGGTGTTCGTCGGCAGCCAGGCGACGGTGGCGGGAACCGGCGACCCGATCTACACCGCCTCCAAAGCGGCGATCGTCGGCGCGATGAAGAGCCTGACCATGACCCACTCCAACGAGGATCTGCTGTTCAACTGCGTCAGCCTGGGGCCGACGCGGACGCCGATGCTGGACCGCATCCGGCCGGAACGGATGGCCGAACATTTGAAGCGGATCCCGCTCGGCCGCGCCGTGGAGCCGGACGAGGTGGCGGACACCATCACGTGGCTGCTGCATGCCGCCCCGGCGGCGATCAACGGATCGGTCATCGACATCGATGGCGGGCTGTCGCGGCGGTAGGGAAAGGCTAATCCCCGGCCGGCGAGCGCCGCCCCTGCTTCACCTCCGACCGCTTGGCCTTGCCCTCCAGCCGCCGCTCCTTCGATCCCTTGGTCGGCTTGGTCGGGCGGCGGGGCGGTGGCGGTGGAGCGGCGGCGTCGCGGATCAGGTCGATCAGCCGCTCGCGGGCGTCCTCGCGGTTGCGCATCTGCGAGCGGTGGCGGTCGGCGACCAGGATCAGGACGCCGTCCTGGGTCAGGCGCGACCCGGCCAGCCGCTCCAACCGGTAGCGCACCGGGTCCGGCAGGTTGGGCGAGCGCCGCACGTCGAAACGCAGCTGCACCGCCGTTTCGGTCTTGTTGACGTGCTGCCCGCCGGGGCCGGAGGCGCGGACGAACTCCTCCTGCAACTCGCTTTCATCCAGGCTGATGCGGGGCGTGACCCGGATCATGCGGCCCCCTCGGCAGCCCCCTCCGGGGACGGCGCCGCCGGGGTCCAGGACCGGAAGGCGCGGGCCAGGGCCGCGAAGCCGGCGACATCGATCTCCTCCGCCCGCGCGGTCGGGGCGATGCCGGTCTCCTCCAGCAGCGCCTCGGCATTGCCCAGGGATTTCAGGCTCTGGCGCAGCATCTTGCGGCGCTGGCCGAAGGCGGCGGCGGTGACCTGCTCCAGCGCCCGCCAGTCGGCCGGCTCCGGATTGGCGCGCGGGGTCAGATGGACGACCGTCGATTCGACCTTGGGCGGCGGGGTGAAGGCGCGCGGCGGCAGGTTGAACAGCACGCGGGCGTCGGAGCGCCATTGCGTGATCACCGACAGCCGGCCATAGGCCTTGCTGCCCGGCTTGGCGACCAGCCGGTCGGCGACCTCCTTCTGGAACATCAGGGTCAGGCTGACATAGGCGTCGATGCGAGCCAGCCAGCCGAGCAGGAGCGGTGTGGCGACATTGTAGGGCAGATTGGCGACGATGGCGCGCGGAGCGGGCGCCAACTCCTCCGGGTCCACCGTCAGCGCGTCGGCCTCGACGATGGACAGCCGGCCCTGGGCGGCCTCGATGACGTCCTGCAACGCTTCGATGAAGCGGCGGTCGCGTTCGATGGCGATCACCTTGACCGCGTTGGTCGCCAGCAGGGCGCGGGTCAGGCCACCGGGACCGGGACCAACCTCGATCGCGGTGGTGCCGGCCGGCAGATTGGCCGAGCGGGCGATCCGCCCCGTCAGATTGAGGTCGAGCAGGAAATTCTGCCCCAGCGCCTTGCGCGCCTCCAGCCCGAAGCGCGCGATCACATCGCGCAGCGGCGGCAGGGCGTGCGGGTCGAAGGCCACAGCGGCGGCGGCGGGAGCGGCGGGGGCGGAGATCGGATCGGTCATCCCCGACTTATAGGCATCCCCCGCCCGCTTCACCAGACGGCAGTTCGCCCCGATCCGCAGTTTGATGCGGCGCTACAGCAGCCGGCGCAACAGCACGACGGCGACCACCCCGGCCGCCACCGCGACCACCATCGGCACCCGCCGGGCGATCAGGCAGACGAAGGCGGCGGCGATCGCGTCGGACGGGCGCGACAGGGCGGCGGGCGTCACCAGCGCCACCAGCACCGCGCCCGGCGTCGCCTCCAGCGCGGCACTCGCCGCCGGACCGGGCCGCAGCCGCGCGATCAGCCACGGTCCGCCGATCCGCGTCATCCAGGTGACCAGCGCCCCGCCCAGCACGACGGCGAAGACACCCCAGTCCAGACGCAGCGACTCAAGCATGACGCGCCCTCCCCCGCCCCCTGGCTTGCAAGGCGGCGACCGCTCCGCCGGCCAACGCGCCGGCCAGGATGTGCCAAGTGCCGCCCGGCGACAGCGCATGGACGGCCAGGGCGGCGGCGGCGCTCGCCAGCCAGGGCGGCAGGGAGCCCGCCCCGCGCCAGAATCCCGCGAGCAGGCAGAGGAAGACGGCGATGAAAGTGAAATCCAGCCCCCAGGCGGCGGGATCGGCAACCAGCGCGCCGGCCAGCGTCCCAGCCACCGTGCTGGCGAGCCAGGCCAGATAGAGCGTCACCGCCACCCCGTACCAGTAGGCCATCGTCAGTCCGGCACCGCGGCGCAGCGCCAGCGCCCATTGCTCGTCGGTCATGAAGAACAGCGCCAACCCGGCCCGCGCGCGGGAGATGTCCCGGAAACGCGGCTCCAGCGTCGCCCCCATCAGCAGATGGCGCAGGTTGACCAGCAGAATCGCCCCCACCACCGCCAGCCCGGCGCCGCCCCCGGCGCCACCCTTGTCCAGCAGTTCGACGGCGACGAATTGGGAACTGCCAGCGAAGACCAGCGCGCTCATCAGCCCCATGTCGAGCGCCGACAATCCGGCCTTGGCGGCAAGGCTGCCCAGCAGGAAGCCGAAGGGGATGGCGCCGGCCACGACGGGCAGGGAATGGAGGACACCCGACGCGAACTCCTGCCGCAGGGATGCCGGTATGGGGAGGCTGTCAATGCTCATGGGCCGCAAGCTAGGCGGCGGTGGCGGCCGCGTCTTGGACGGGATTGCTGCCGCGCCGGTATTGGCCGGGGGAGACGCCGACCCGACCCTTGAATACCCGGTTGAAATGCGCCTGGTCGCAGAAACCGCAGGCCAGCGCCACCTCGGCGAGCGGCAAGGGTCCGGCGAGCAGCCGCTTGGCCTGGACGACGCGCCGGTCGGTCAGGTAACCGTGCGGGGTCGTTCCCACCGCCGCCCGGAAGACCCGCAGCAGATGGAAACGGCTGAGACCCGCCGCGGCCGCCAGATCGGCCAGTTCGACCGGGCAGTCGAGATGGGCGTCGAGATACGCGCGCGCCCGGCGGACCGCCGCCGGCTCATGCCCCGGTCCGCGCGGGCGCGCCGTCAGGTCGCCATGGCGCAGGGCCAGCGCGGTAAAGGCGCGCAACGCGTCGGTCTCGGTACGCAGCGCCTCGCGATACGGCCCCTCCAGCCCATGATGCAGGCCGCGCAGGGCCAGGAACAGCTCCGGGTCATCCAGTTCCATGGCGGTGAAATGGGGCAGCGCCGGGCGGCCCAGCGCGTCGGCCATCGCCTGTTCGAACAGCGCCACCGGGGGATAGAACATGCGGTAGGCGTAACCATCCTCGGCCGGCCGCCCGTCATGCAGGATCTCCGGGTCGAGCACCACCACCTGACCGGCCCGCGCCACCCGTTCGGCTCCGCGGCAGCGGTACAGTTCGGTCCCGGCGGTGATGACGCCGACCACATAGGTCTCGTGGGTGTGGGGGGCGTAGCTGTGGCGCTGGAAACGGGCGTTCAGGCATTCCATGCCGTCGAAACGCGCCTCCCGCCACAGCCGGGCGAAGTCGCCGCCACCGGCCGGCGTCCTGGGCAATGAGGGGTTCAGGGCTGATCGCTGGTCCATGCCGCAGTCTAACAGGCCGGCACGGCGACCGTCTTGGACAGGATTGCGGGGGGCTTCACCTCCACCACGACATCTCCTTCTTCTACCTATGGTTACAAACTGATACAAGTCAGACATCCGACGGTTATCAGGCGGTTACAATCCGGCGCGATCCTTCCGGAAAAATCGGGACACCAACCGGAAAGACGACAGCCATGACCAGCATCGACACATCAGCCCGGACCGCCGCGAAAAGCGGGGCTTCCGTCTCCAGGACCATGACCCGCGACGTGGTGACGCCGGTCACCATCGTCACCTTCGCCGTGTCCACCGTGACCGGCATCATGCTGCTCGGGCATTGGAACGCCGGGCTGGTGCGGTTCTCACATGAATGGCTGAGCGTGGCCTTCTCCGCCATCGCGCTGTGGCATCTGGTGAAGAACTGGCGCGCCTTCACCGGCCACCTCAAGCGGCGTGCGGCGCAGGCGGCCTTCGCCACCAGTCTGATCGTCTCGGTGGCCTTCACCGGCCTGACCGGCGGCACGGGCGGCGGGGGGGCCAATCCGGCGGCCGTGTTCGGCGCCTTGTCGGCCGCGAAGCTGGAAACCGCCGCCCCGGCGCTGGGCCTGATGTCCGACAAGGCGGTGGAGGTGCTGAAGGCCGCCGGCATCGTCGCCGCACCGGACGAGACCCTGACGGCCATCGGCGAGCGCGCCGGCAAAAGCGGTGCCGCGGTCGCCAGCCTGCTGGTCGGCAAGCGAAATCAGTGATCTCAAGCAGGAGGTCACGCCATAGAACCGCCACCCGGTGACCCAAGCTTACGCAAAAACACAAATATTAAGGGGCGGAATTTACTCCGCCCCCTCGAGGATAATTCACGATTTATCATCAATCGCATTGAATTCTTGAGAAGAGATAGACTATTTACCGTCCATTCTCCACGCTCTTCACTTCATTTCTTTCGCTTTCAGGGCTTTCTTTTTCATTAACCAAACGCACTTCAGCATGATCGGTGATCACGTGACTCCAATGAACCTGCTTGTTCATCCAGGCCCTCAACACATTCTGTAAATTTTTAACTCTCATATTATTATATTTGCGCTCGATATCTTTGTTTTTATTGCGAGCGCCACCAGCCACGAGAGATACCCCGGACTTCACAACCCCTTTCGGCAACATGGCATGGCTAAGATCCTCACCCGGTTCTCCTGAAGAAGATTTCAGGGCGGAGAAATTTATCGCCTTGGCTTTTAAATACTCCAGCCTTGACCTTCTTTTCCTCCTATTTTTCTTTCTTTCTTCTTTTGCCGCGACCAGCTTCACCATGAAATCATTGAATTGCCGACTAGGGGCGGATGAAAGGGAAACATCATACGCCTCCCGATTTATCTCGACAGCAACCGTCGACGTGACATTGCTCTTCTGAATGGCGCTGTTCGCATCTGACGCTTGGCTCGAAGCCAGCGCTGCGGCTTCAGCCTTCTTCTTTGCAATCAAATCTTGCAGATATTGCGGAATTTTGATCGGATTTTGTGGATCGGAAGCCGGGCGGCAATCAAAGCCGTCGTACCTCTCGATTTGCTCAGCCGTCAGCTTGTGGCTCATTCCACTTTCTCCGAGATCAATTTGGGCGGCTGCCCCGAAGGCACGTCGTTATCGCGAAAGCTCCAGGCATCCGCCGAATCCTTAACAGCGTCAAACGACGCTTCGTTCCGTGTGTTCAACAATATCACCTCAGGCGGAACGAAGCGACCCGACTTTCCAAGGAAGCGGTTGACCGCCCTTTGGATCGCCGTTTTCCTCGATAAATACATATAGTGCAGTTCAACGCGATAACCAGCATCCTTGAAACGCTTGATCAGCGCCACCGCCTTGTCTGTCGTCTTCAGCGTTGCGTCGTGAACAAGGTTCAGCCCAAGATCGAACGCGGCATCCGTAAGCCTGTCAAACAGCTCGGAAGATTCGTCATGAAAGAGGTAGGCATTCCACCCCTCATACCCCGGCAGCATCTCCTTGATGGTGTCGGCGTCAAGGACGATGTAATGGTCCGGATCATAGACTTTGCCTTTGAACCAACTCTTTCCCGATCCCCCGCGCCCCCGAGCATGATGAATGTAGGGGGCCGGCCTTTTTCCGGTTTGGCTTTTTCGATCCACTCATCGGAGAAGACAGCCGAAAAAATTAAATCATGTAAAGCTTGTCGATCCTGGGAGTATTCCCCTTCTGTTTTAAATATCTCTATTGTTAATTTTCCAGCTTCAACTTTTTTCTCCGCTTCCTCTATGAGAATTCCGGTGCCCGGCGGAAATTCTTTAAGAGCATCGTCGGCCGTAAGGCCCGACTCGTCGCGTTCCGTGTAGTAGTCGACCGCCGAAAAAAGGTCTGGTGGCATCATCATTCAGACCATCCCGGGCCTGAAGCGGGAAGAGCGCTTCCACGAGTCCGGTTTAACCGATCTTTTGCCGCACACGATCACGCCCCCACCATAAACGAGCAATGCCAAAGCGTTTTGCATATTTGAAGAGGTGTGGCAACGGTCAAATTTCAGGAAAGCGGCAGATCTCGCTCTCTACTCCTCCTCACCGTCACCGAGCAGATAGTCGATGTCGCCACCGTCGAGCGCGCTGACCAGACCCTTGCCCTCGATGGTGGCGGCCGACAGGCTGCCCTTGCGGCGCTGGAGGTCGAGGATGCGCTCCTCCACCGTGTTGGCGGCGATCAGCTTGTAGACGAAGACCGGCTTGTCCTGGCCGATGCGATAGGCGCGGTCGGTGGCCTGATCCTCCGCCGCCGGATTCCACCAGGGATCGTAATGGATCACCGTGTCGGCGGCGGTCAGATTCAGGCCGCGCCCGCCGGCCTTCAGGCTGATCAGGAAGACCGGAACCTCGCGGTTCTGGAAGCGGTTCACCGGCAGGGCCCGGTCCAGCGTGCGGCCGGTCAGCTCGACATAGGGTATGGCCGCCTTCTCCAGCTCCAGCTTGATCAGGTCGAGCATGGTGGTGAATTGCGAGAAGATCAGGATGCGCCGGCCTTCCGGCACCATCTCCTTCACCATCCCGGTCAGGGCGTGCAGCTTGGCGCTCGGCCGCGCCTTGCCGCCCAGGGCGGCGATCGATTTCAGCAGGCGCGGGTCGCAGCAGACCTGACGCAGCTTCAGGAGCGCGTCGATCACCGCGATGGTGTTCTGGCCCAGCCCCCTGCCGCTGGCGGCCAGCGCCGCGCGCACCGTCTCGTTCACCGACAGGCGGATGGTCTCGTAGAGGTCGCGCTGGTCGCGCTCCAGGTCGATGCGCACCACCACCTCGGTCTTCGGCGGCAGCTCCTTGGCCACCGCCTCCTTGGTGCGACGGAGCAGGAAGGGACGGATGCGGCGCATCAACAGATTGGCGCGGGTGTTGTCGCCGCGCTTCTCGATCGGCACGCGATAGCGTTTGCCGAACTCCTTGCGGTCGCCCAGCAGACCCGGCATCAGGAAGGCGAACTGGCTCCACAGCTCGCCCAGATTGTTCTCCACCGGGGTGCCGGACAGGCAGAGCCGGTGCCGCGCCGGCAGGGCCGCCACCGCGCGGGTCGCCTTGCCGTCGGGGTTCTTGATAGCCTGCGCCTCGTCCAGCACGATCATGTGCCAGGTCAGGCGCTTCAACAGGTCAAGGTCGCGCGCCACCACGCCATAGGTGGTCACGACGATGTGGGCGCGGTCGATCTCGGCCAACTTGCCGTGACGGTCGACGCCATGCAGCACCACCACCCGCAGATGCGGGGTGAAGCGCTCGGCCTCCGCCGTCCAGTTGGGCACCAGGCTGGTCGGCACCACGACCAGGCAGGGCTCGGTCAGGCGGCCCTCATGCTCCTCCATGGCGATATGGGCCAGGGTCTGGGCGGTCTTGCCCAGCCCCATGTCGTCGGCCAGGATGCCGGCGACGTTGTTGGCCCGCAGGCTCTGCATCCAGGCGAGGCCGGCGCGCTGATAATCGCGCAGCTCGCCCCGGAAGCCAGGCGGCGGCGTCATGTCGCCCGGCATCTCGTCGGCGCGCAGGCGCTGGAGATAGCCGTCGATCTGCGCCGCCCCGTCGCCGCGCCGGGCGATCAGGTCGTCGATGTCCAGCAGCGAGTCGGCCTCGGCCAGCGGCACCTTCAACCGGTCGCCGCTGCTGCGCCCGCTGTCCAGCATGGCTTCCAGAACGCTGAGCAGCCGTTCGATGCGCTCGGCCGGCAGGGCCAGGACGTTGCCGTCGTCGAGAACGATGTGGGCCCGGCCATCGATGACCCGCGTGCTCGACAAGCCGCCCTTTTCCACCAGCCGGGCCAGGATCGGCAGCAACGGCTGGCGCTCGCCGTCGATCTCGACGCCGACATCCAGGTCGAACCAGCCGTCACCGGCATCGCGCACCGCGACGTCGACCTCGGCCCCCGGTTCGATCACCCTGGTGCCGAAATCGGCGCCGACCTCGACGATCCAGCCGGCCCTGGTCAGGGCGGGAATCTCGTTGGTGAGGAAATGCTGCCAGCGCTCCTCGACATCGCGACCGGTCAACCAATGGACGCGGGCACCGCGGGCGTTCAAAGCCCCCTTGGGCGGCTCGATCCTCGCCTGGGCGAAGCCGAGGCCGGACAGCCGGTCCAGCGCCCCCTGCTCGTCCGCCTTGTCGCGGCGGACGAAGACGACCTCGCCGAACTCGTCCTCGTAACGGGCGAACTGGCGCTGGTCGTCGGGCTCGATCTCCACCGGACAGCCATCCTCGCCATAGTCGAAGGACAGCCGCAGCACGTCGACCAGCCCGTCGGCCGGCGTCACCACCCGGCCCAGCCGCGCGATGATCCGCGGGGAACGATCGACGATGGCCGCCGCATCGGCCGCCCCGCTGCGCACGCCGGGAATGGCATTGTCGCGGAAGCCGGGAGCTGTGATCGAGGGTGGCGGCGGAGTGATGCGCGGCATCGCGGCGACACCGCCGCGCGCGGGGGCGAACAGGCGGGACGGCGTCGCCTTGGACGGCACCGGCGGCGGAAGCGGCGCGGGCGGCACCGGCTTGGCCTTCGGCACCTCCACGACCTGGAGATCGACGGGAAAGACGGTGCCGGTGGCGCTGTCGACGCACCAATAGGACTGGCCCTTCAGCAGGATGCCGCGTTCCGGCAGGCCGGTCGGGCGCAGCTTGCGGGTGGCGGGGTCGCGGAAGGTACGGACGGTGCGGCCCGGCGCTTCGGCCAGCGGGGTGCCGTCGCGCCAGCGCAGCCGCCCGGTGGAGAGCAGGCGGCGCAGCAGGCGGTCCACCGCCTCGCCCCGGCTCTTGGCGACGGGGGTGCGCTCGGTGCCGCCGCCGCCGAGCAGACGGGCGATGGCGCGGTCGGCATCGCCGTCCAGCGAGCGCGGCGCCTTGGCCAGCACGTCGCGCGGGGTGGCCGGGCTGATGTCGGCGGTTCCGTCCGTCACGAATTCCGCCAGGATGTAGCAGGCGACATCGCCCTGCCCCGGCTCCAGCGTCCAGCGCAGGCCGCGCACCGGCTCCGGCGCCGACGGGGGAGGCGGCGGGGCAAGCCGCGGGACCGGCGGATGGACGGCTGGCGGATGGATGGCCGGCGGACGGACCAGGGTGAGCGGCGGTTTGGGCGCGGGTGGCCCCGCCACCGTCGGCGGGCCGGCGACGGGCGGCGTGGGAAGAGGCGGCGGCGCCAGCGGCGCCTTGACGTCGGCCACATCGAACAGGGAGGCGCGGCGCCACTCCGGCCGGCTTTCCAGCGCCAGCATCGCCGCCGCCGCCATATGGGCGCAGGCGTTGCGGCCACAGCTACAGGTCCGCTCCAGCACGACGCCGCGCTTGCCCTGCACCGGGATCACCGTCACCGCCAGCCGGCGGCCGAGATCGCTGACCTCCGCCTCGATGCGGTCGCCACCGGGAGAGCCCAGCGTGACGGCCCCCGTCATCATCAGCGTGCGGCCACGCTGCAACGTCTTGGCGTCGAAGACGCGCGTCAGCTCCTCCTGACCGAAGGGGATGGCGGCGCCCCTCGACGAAGGGCCACGCGGCAAGGCATCGAAAAGCGACATGCGGTGCTGAGCTGCCCAGACCAAAGCGGAACGGAACGGAACGGAAACGCGGCGCCGGTATAGAATCTTGCGCAGCGCGACGCAAGTCCTTGACTCATGCGGCAACGCCGATGGCGCCGCGTCGGCGAAACCGCGCGCGGCCGTCCGTCATAACACAGGATGCCGCCGGCTTCACCCGGCTTGGTGGGTTTATCCGCCGAAGCCCGGCAGCACCCGCCCCACCAGCGCGCACAGCTCCGCCCCGCGGCCCAGCAGATGGGCCGCCCAGCGGATCGTCCGCTCGACGAAGGATGGATCGCCGGCGTGGACCAGCAGGGCCAACCCAAGCGCCAGCGCGCCCAGCAGCCAGGGCGAGGGGCGCAGGCGCGGGACCGCGTCCTTGCGGCTGCTCCACAGGAACAGCAGAACCGACAGCGTGCCGATCATCAACCCGGCCGTCACCTCGGCCCAGGAATGGGCTGAGATGGCGACGCGCGAGGCGCCGATGGCCAGCACCAGCGCCACCGCCGCCAGCGGCAATCCGATCCTGAGCCAGCGGGAGCCGGCGGTGCGCGCCGCCAACGCCGACACCGACCCGTAGAAGACGGCGGAGAAGGCGGCGTGCCCGCTGGGGCTGACGAAACGGTCCCCGGCGAACAGCGATGGAAACAAAGGAAATTCCGGCAGGCCACAGCCATGGCCAACCAGCTTCAGAACCACCATGACACCAAGACAGAAGGCCAATGCCAGCAGCCAGCGCAGAGCCAGCGGCGCCGAATTATGGCGCCACAGCGCCGTGGCATAGACGGCGGAAAGCGGAACGAGAAGGCTGCTGCTCCCCAGATGGGTGATGGCGCCGCTGGTGGTGGCGAACATCGGTCCCCCATGGATGCCGGTTGAAGGAATGGCTCTGGCACATGGTGCGACGCAGCAGGACCGGCAAGATGACAAAAAAGAGGGAGCCTTTCCGTCCCTCCTACCCATCCATCTGATCGGCGCGCGCGTCGGCGATGACACAGTTGCGGCCCGACCGTTTGGCCTCGTACAGCGCCTCGTCGGCGCGACGGATCAGCCCCTCGGCGGTGTCGCCCAGCCGGCCGCCGATCGATATCCCGATCGAGACCGTCACATTGATCTCCCCACGCTCGGACGATACGGCGAAGGGGGTGTCGGCGATGCGCGAGCGCAGACGCTCGGCGACGATCAGCGCCGCCTCCCCGTCGGTGTCCGGCAGGATGACGATGAACTCCTCGCCGCCGAGCCGGGCGACGAGATCGAAGGTGCGGAGATTGCGGCTGGAACGGGCGGACACCTCGCGCAGAACCTCGTCGCCGATGGCGTGGCCGTAGGTGTCGTTGACCACCTTGAAATGGTCGATGTCGAACATCAGCACCGACACCGGCTTGTGGCTGTCGATGGCGCGTTCCAGCAGCCGGGGCAGATGGGCGTTGACATAGCGGCGGTTGAAGACGCCGGTCAGGCTGTCGGTCAGCGCCATCGAAAGGCTCTGCTCGTAATTGGAGCGCAGCCGTTCCTGATAGCGCTTGCGCCGGATCTGGGTGCGGGCGCGGGCCAGCAGCTCGTTGCGGTCGACCGGCTTGACGACATAGTCGTTGGCGCCGAGCTCCAGCCCCTTGGCCACCTGCCCCAGGTCGCCGTCATCCACCATCAGAAGGATCGGCACCTGCCGCGTGCGCTCGTGAGAGCGCAGTTGCGAGCAGAGCCGCAGCCCGTCCTCGTTCAGCAGGGTCAGGCTGACCACCACCAGATCCAGCGAACCGCCCAACGCCCGCTCCAGCGCCTTGGCACAGGTATCGGCCGACATCACCGTGTTGTGGTCGCGTTGCAGGGTCTCCGTCACCTTCTCCAGGTCGAGGACGGAGTCCTCCAGCACCAGCACGCTGGCGCGCTCGAAGGATTCGCTCAGCATGGTGCCGCTGCGCTCGATGACGCCGAACTGGCCCGACGTGCTTTCGCGCAGGCGCCATTCATCCATCATCATCTTCAGCCGCACCAGCGAGCGGACGCGCGCGAACAGCGCGATGTCGTTCACCGGCTTGGTCAGGAAGTCATCCGCCCCCGCCTCCAGGCCACGGACACGGTCGGCGATGTCCGACAGCGCCGTGACCATCACCACCGGGATGTGCATGGTGGCGGGGTCGGACCGGATCTTCTCGCAAACCTCGAATCCGTCCATGCCCGGCATCATCACGTCCAGCAGGACGATGTCCGGCGATTCCGTCCGCACCATCTCCAGCGCGTCCGGTCCGTTGGAGGCCGTCAGCACGTTGAAGTACTCGCGCGTCAGCTTCGCCGCGAGCAGCTTCACATTGGGCAGAACGTCATCGACAACCAGAACACGCGCGGACATCGGAATGAAAATCCTGCAGTATTGCCACAAAGAAAAACGACTTAACCGAGAAACTTCTTAACCGTTTCCAGAAACTTCACGACGGATATGGGCTTCGCCACATAATCCTCGCAGCCGCCCTGACGGATTTTCTCTTCGTCGCCCTTCATGGCAAAGGCGGTGACGGCGACGACCGGGATGCTCTTCAACTCCGGATCGTCCTTGATCCAGCGGGTGACCTCCAATCCGGAAACTTCCGGCAACTGGATGTCCATCAGGATCAGGTCGGGACGGTGTTCGCGGGCCAACCGCATCGCCTCCACACCTTCGCGGGTCTGCAGCGTGCCATAGCCGTGGGCTTCGAGCAGATCATGAAAGAGCTTCATGTTCAGCTCGTTGTCCTCGACGATGAGGACGGTCTTGGTCGGCTTACCACCGGTCGACAGGCGACCGTCCGGCTCCGCTGACATGCATCCTCCCTGGGTCCGAACCCCCGCGTTCACGCCGCCTCCCGACCGATCGGGCAAAGACGCGTTCGCCGGATCGCAATTCCGGTATACCCTCTTTCTGATTAGGTCGCGACGGTTAAATAGTCGTTACCGGACAGCTGGCGGACATCCCCAAGCGACCGCGACCGCCCTGTCGGAAAAGGGAAAACCGCCCGCGGCAAGTGCGGGCGGTTCCGGTTGGGCGGGCTGGATTGTCCCCGACGGCAATTCGCGGCGAATGGCCGGTCAGGCCGCCCGCTTCGTCTTGCGCTTGGCGTCGCGCCGGCGCGCTCCCTTGGCGCCATACATCATGGCATCGGCACGGCGCATCACCTCGTCCTCGTTGTCCCCGGCGCCATAGGGCTGGGTGCCGACGGAGAAGCGCACCGGCAGGGTCTCCCCGCCCCATTCGACATGGGTGGCGTCGGCGATGGCGGCGAGCTGGCGGGCGCGGGCGAGGCCGCTGGCGGTGTCGGTGTTGGTCAGCAGCACGGCGAACTCGTCGCCGCCCAGCCGGGCCACGACATCCTCCTGCCTGACATTGCCGACGATCATGCGCGCCACCTGGCGCAGATAGGCATCGCCGGCGATATGGCCATGGGTGTCGTTGATGGCCTTGAAGCCATCGAGGTCGATCATGACCAGCAGGCCGCCGGCGCTGCCGTTGCGGCGGGCCGACGCCAGCTCGCGCCGGAAGTGGCTGTAGAAGCCACGGCGGTTCAGCAGGCCGGTCAGCTCGTCCGTCATCGTCAGGCTTTCAAGGTAGGCGATGCGCTCCTGCAATTCGGCGATCGTCTCCTTGGCCTCCGCGAGCAGGGAGATCGTCTCGTCCAGCGACTGACGCTCGGTCCCCCGCAGAAGCGCGACGCGCGAAGCCAGCGCGACCGGCGACCAACCGACCGGCGCATCGAAACGGTCGGAGGCATGGTGCTTCAGGTCCAGGGCGGCGACGAAGGCGTTCATGGGGTCGGCTCCTCAGATGAAGGTCGGAACACTTCGGCCATACCCAAGCAACCAGCGTGCCAACCCGCCGCACCCGCGGATATCACGCATTTTATGCATTTTTGAACGATTGCGCCGCCGGATCACCCGGCGGGGAGGAACCTCTTTCCCACCCCGCCCGGAATCTTCTGCCCACCCCATCCGTTCGGGGCAGGAAATCACTGCCGGGCCGGCATCAAACGACGCGGTCGGGCGCCGGCCGGCCCGCCATCACCGCGTCGATGTTGTCGAGCGCCCTGAACCCCATGGCGTTGCGCGTCTCCACCGTGGCGCTGCCCAGATGCGGCAGCAGGAAGGCGTTGGGAAGATCACGATAGCCCGGATGCAGGTTCGGCTCGTTCTCGAACACGTCGAGCCCGGCGGCGGCCAGCCGACCGCACTTCAGCGCGTCGATCAGCGCGGCGTCGTCCACCACACTACCGCGCGCGGTGTTGACCAGAATGGCCCCCGGCGGCAGCCGCCCGATCCGGTCGGCGTTCAGCCAATGCCGGGTTTCCGCCGTGGCCGGGAAATGGAGCGACAGGACATCGCAGACCGGCAGCATCGCCTCGGGATCGGCGTGATGGGTGGCGCCCAGTTCCTGGTCCGGCGGCAGGCGGCGGCGGTTGCTGTAATGGATGGTCATGCCGAAGGCGCGGGCGCGCGCCGCCACCGCCTGGCCGATGCGGCCCATGCCGATGATGCCCAGCCGCTTGCCTCCGACATGGGTGCCCATCAGTTGGGTCGGGGTCCAGCCGGTCCAGGCGCCGGCGCGGATCATCCGCTCCCCCTCCGACGCGCGGCGCGCGGCCCCCAGCAGCAGCAGCAGGGCGATGTCGGCGGTGGCGTCGGTCAGGACGTCGGGCGTGTTGGTCACGGTCAGGCCACGGGCCCGCGCCGCCTCCAGGTCGATATGGTCGGTCCCGACGGAGAAGGTCGCCAGCACCCGGACCCGCGGCGGCAGGGCCGCGATGGCGGCGGCGTCCAGCCGGTCACCGGCGCAGCAGAGCACGGCATCGGCCCCGGTGGCCGCGGCACGGTCGGCGATCTCCCGCCCGCCGAGCGCCTGGTCCTGAGGATTCAGCACCGCCCGGTAATCGCGCGCCGCCCGCGCCTCCACCGCATCGGGAAGGTGGCGGGTCAGCAACAGCACCGGGCGGGATGCTGGACTGTCCGACTGCGCCGCAAGCGGCATCTCGGCGGGGCTTGTCATTCCGGCGGTTCCCTTCCATTGATTAGGACATTCGGGTGGCGGGCCTTTCGGACCGCGGGAAAAACACCCATACTTCACCCAGTGCCGTCAATCACCTGTGGATCCCGCCTTGCTCGAGCGTCTTTCCGCCTTTCCGGCAACCATTGGCCCGGCAACCGTTGGCGCGGTCCTCGCAGCCGCCATCTCCACCGGCGCCTTCCTCGCGGCCTCCCCCGCCCTGGCACAGCCTGCGGCGACCTCGTTGGCGGCGATGTCGGCCAGGATCCAGCCGCACCGCGCGATCTACACCATGGCGCTGGCCTCGGCGCGCAACGGGTCGAAGGTCAGCGACGTCCGCGGACGCATGATGTTCGAATGGGCCGACGCCTGCGATGGCTGGACGACGGAGCAGCGTTTCCAGTTGCGCTTCGTCTATAGCGAAGGCGACGACATGGCGATGAACACCAACTACACGACCTGGGAGGCGAAGAACGGCCTGCGCTACCGCTTCAATGTCCGCAAGCTGGTCAACGGCGAGGTGGACGAGGAGGTGCGCGGCGAGGCGAACCTCAACGCCGACGGCGCCGGCACCGCCCAGTTCACCAAGCCGGAGCCGCAGGAGATGGATCTGCCGGCCCGCACCATGTTCCCCACCGCCCACACGCTGGCGATCCTGGACCATGCGGAACGGGGCGAGCCCTTCTTCTCGCGCACCATCTTCGACGGTTCCGACGCCGAGGGTCCGACCGAGGTGTCGACCGTGGTCGGCAAGCCCGGCACGCCGAAGGATGAGGCGAAGAGCCCGCTGTTGAAGGTGGGCAAGGCCTGGCCGGTGCGCATGGCCTTCTTCCCGCTCCAGAGCGATTCGGCCCAGCCGGAATATGAGATGAGCCTGAATCTTCTGGAGAACGGCATCGCCGAATCCATGCTGATCGACTATGGCGACTTCACCGTCAATGCGGTGCTGGAGAAGATCGAGGCGCTGCCGAAATCCGGTTGCTGACCGGCACGGCGGGCGCCGGACGCCCGCGTCCGTGATATTTCAGGCCCGGCCGCCGGACCGCCGCCGCCGGACCGCCGATGTCACGGCCGTTTCCCTGTTGATCGCGACTCGCCGCTGCGCTTAACTGTCGATTGAAATTTGGCGCAACAGGCCGGCCCGATCGGTCGCCGGCCGTCCGAGGGCATTCCGTCATGAGCAAGAAGCATGTCCAGATCGGACAGGTTTTCCAGGCGATCGGCAGCGCCGGTGGCCGCGGTTGGCGGGTAACGGCGACGGTCAACCTGCTGGGCATTCCCCATGCCCGCGTCGTCTGCACCGAAGACGATGGCGTGTTCAAGACCCTGAGCTGTTCGGTCCTCGCCGACACCAGCCACTACCGTCTCATCGCCTCGGCCCCGGCGGACGGGATGGCGGCCTGAGCCGTAATCCCGGAAGTCGCCGGCCGGTACCCCCAACCGGACGGCCTACTCCTCTCCGCGCCGCTCGCGCAGCTTGGCCCAGTAATCCAGGCGCTTGCGCAGATCGCGCTCGAAACCGCGCTCGACGGGCTGATAGAACGCGCGCCGCGCCATCCCCTCGGGGAAGTAGTTCTGGCCGGAAAAGCCCTCCGCCGTGTCGTGGTCGTACTCGTACCCCTTGCCGTAGCCGATGCTCTTCATCAGCTTGGTCGGCGCGTTCAGGATATGCTTGGGCGGCATCAGGGAGCCGGTTTCCTTCGCCGCGCGCACCGCCGCTTTGTAGGCCGTGTAGCCCGCATTCGACTTGGGCGCCGTCCCCAGATAGATGACCAGCTGCGCCAGGGCCAGTTCGCCCTCCGGGCTGCCCAGCCTTTCATAGGCCTCCCAGGCGGCGATCGCCTGGGTCAGGGCGTTGGGGTCGGCCAGACCGACATCCTCCACCGCGAAACGGGTCAGGCGCCGCGCGATGTAGCGCGGATCCTCGCCGCCATCCAGCATGCGGCTGTACCAGTAGAGCGCCGCATCGGTGTCGGACCCGCGCAACGACTTGTGCAGGGCACTGATCAGATTGTAATGCCCCTCCTGCGCCTTGTCATAGAGCGGGGCGCGGCGCTGGATGGTGGCGGCGAGCGCGTTGGTGTCCAGCACCGCGGCACCCGGCAAGGCGAAGAGCTCCTCGCACAGGTTGAGGCAGAAGCGGCCGTCGCCATCGGCCATCGCCTTCACCGCGGCGCGGGCGTCGGCGTCCAGCGGCAGCGGCCTCCCCATCTCCGCCTCGGCCCGCGACAGCAGCTTTTCCAGCGCCGCATCGTCCAGCCGGTTCAGGACGAAGACCTGCGCCCGCGACAGCAAGGCGGCGTTCAACTCGAAGGATGGATTCTCGGTGGTGGCGCCCACCAGCGTGACGGTGCCGTCCTCGACGAAGGGCAGGAAGCCGTCCTGCTGGGAACGGTTGAAACGATGGATCTCGTCGATGAACAGCAGCGTGCCCTGCCCCGCCGCCCGGCGGGCGCGGGCGGCGTCGAAGACCTTGCGCAGATCGGCGACGCCGGAGAAGACCGCCGACAGCGGTTCGAAATGCAGGTCGGTGCTGTGGGCCAGCAGGCGGGCGATGGTGGTCTTGCCGCAGCCGGGCGGCCCCCACAGGATCATGGAGGCCAGCCGCCGCGCCGCCACCATGCGGCCCAGCGGCCCGTCGGGCTTCAACAGATGATCCTGCCCGACCACCTCGTCCAGCGTGCGCGGGCGCAACCGGTCGGCGAGCGGGCGGGGAGCCGCCGACTCGAACAGCCCGGCATCACCGCCCGACTCGCCGCGTTTCGCCATCTCCGCCTCAGCGCACCGAGTTGCAGCGCTGATAGCACTGTTTCAGCTGGAAACCGCAATTGTCGGTCGGGCTGAAGGGGGTCGATTCGGTGCGGTCGATGCCACCGAGGGTGCGCGCCGCCACCGAATCCATGCAGGCATTGTGGCTGCGCTCGCACTGGGCCTGACAGGAACCGCCGGCGCCGGTGCCGCCATCGATCCGCAGCGACTGGTCGTCGGCACCGCCACGCGGCGTGGAGGGGCCGGGGACCACGGTGACGGTGGGGGCCGGGCCGTTGGCCGGACGCCCCCCCGACTGGTCGGCGCAGGCCGACAGGCCGATCAGAACCACGGCCAGAAGCGGGGCGATGAGATGGACCGGACGGAACTTAGCCACGACGGCTCCTATTCTTCTTGTTGCGAGGAGGGCCTTTGGGCATGACGGAATGCCACACCCCTCTGGACCATCCCCCATTCGGCCCCCACTATGCCGATAACCACCACAAGAAGGGAATGACTGAAATGACATCGAAACCGGAGGGCGGGCAACCGCGTCACCGCTCCTGGCGGTTGCTGCTGGCTCTGCTCCTCCTCGGCCTCGTCATGCTGGCCTCGCGCGCGTTGGCTCTGCCCAATGTCGGCATGGCCGAGATGATCGTCCCGCTTCTGGGCGGCCTGTTCGTGGCCGTCGCCATCGTCCTGATCGTGCGCCGCGACCGCGCCGACCGCGACGCCCTGCCGCCGTCCCGGCGCGACCGCCCGGACCAGGGCATGCCGGACTGACCCGTCCCGGTCAGACGAACTTGAAGCTGAGCAGGCCGCCGACCACCACGACCAGAAGGACGGTGGCCACCAGCATCAGACGCTTCTCGATGATCCGCTGAACCTGCGGCCCGTAGAAGTGCATCAGGATCGCGATCATGTAGAAGCGGGAGAAACGGGCGACGATCGAACAGAGGACGAAGACCGTCAGGTCGAGATGGGCGAATCCGGCGGTGATCGTCAGTAGCTTGTAGGGGATCGGCGTAACCCCCTTCAGGATCAGGAACCAGGGGCCGAATTCGGCGAACATCTCCTGGAAATGCTGGAACGACTCCTGCGCGTTGTAGAAGTCGATGATCATCCGCCCGACGCTCTCGAACAGATAGAAGCCCAGCGCGTAGCCGAGCAGGCCGCCCAGCAGCGACGCGAGCGCACAGATGTTGGTATAGAACCAAAGTCGCTTCGGCTTCTCCAGGCACATCGGCACCAGCATCACGTCCGGTGGCAATGGGAAGAAGGAGCTTTCGGCGAAGGAGATCGCCGACATCCACCAGACGGCATCGTCGCGGGCGGACAGGCGCTGTAGGCGCGTGTAAAGAGAACGCAACATTCGACCGGCCACATATGAGAAAACCCTTCCCTCGGGGCTTGGCCCGAAGGAAGGGTCTTGGATAATGCCAATGTAGGCGGTTCCGTCCCGTACGACAAGAAGTCCTGAGACCCGATGCCGCACGGTCCGGACGGCCAGCACGCAAGGCCGGCACGCTTACTCGGCGGTCTCGACCTCGGCGGTCTCCTGGGTCGGGCCGGAGTTCTGGCCCTTGGCCGAAACATCGCGGTCGACCAGCTCGAACACGGCCATGTCGGCGGCGTCGCCATAGCGGAAGCCGGCCTTCAGGACGCGGCTGTAGCCACCCTGACGGTCCTTGTAGCGGTCGGCCAGGACGGTGAACAGCTTGGTCACCGTGTCGTTGTCGCGCAGTTGGGCGAAAGCCAGGCGACGGTTGGCAAGGCCACCCTTCTTGCCGAGCGTGATCAGCTTGTCGACGATCGGACGCAGGTCCTTCGCCTTCGGCAGGGTGGTGGTGATCTGCTCGTGCTTGATCACCGCATTCGCCATGTTCGAGAACATGGCCTTGCGGTGGCTGCTGGTCTTGCTGAACTTACGTCCCGAAACGCCGTGACGCATGGCGGTCCTCCTTCATGGCGTGGCCCCCCTCGGGGAGCCGATCGTGAACCCCGCCGCCCAGTCATAGCGCTGGTACGGCTTGCGGGTCGGGCCGTGGCGGCCCTGGGAAAAGCGCCCTCCCCGCCTGACGGCGGAAAGGGCGCGGGCAAAAAAGCGAGATGCTTAGTACGGCTCTTCCAGACGCTTGGCCAGCTCTTCGATGTTCTCCGGCGGCCAGTTCGGGATTTCCATACCGAGGTGCAGGCCCATCTGGGACAGCACTTCCTTGATCTCGTTCAGCGACTTGCGGCCGAAGTTCGGGGTGCGGAGCATTTCCGCCTCGGTCTTCTGCACCAGATCGCCGATGTAGACGATATTGTCGTTCTTGAGGCAGTTGGCCGAACGCACCGACAGTTCCAGCTCGTCCACCTTGCGGAGCAGGTTCTTGTTGAACGGAACCTCCTCGTGCTTCTCCTCGGAGACGGCGTGCGTCGGCTCCTCGAAGTTGATGAACAGCTGCAGCTGGTCCTGCATGATGCGGGCGGCGAGCGCCACCGCGTCATCCGGCTTGACCGAGCCGTTGGTCTCCACCGTCATCGACAGGCGGTCATAGTCGGTGACCTGCCCGACGCGGGCGTTGTCGACCTTGTAGGACACCTTGCGGACCGGGGAGAACAGGGCGTCGATCGGGATCAGGCCGATGGGCGCGTCTTCCGGACGGTTCTGGCTGGCCGGGACATAGCCCTTGCCGGTCTCGACCGTCAGTTCCATGTTCAGCCGCGCGCCGTTGTCCAGCGTGCAGATGACCAGTTCCGGATCCATGACCTGGATGTCGGGACCGGTCTCGATCATGCCGGCCTTGACCTCGCCCGGGCCTTCGGCGCGCAGGCGCATGCGCTTCGGGCCGTCGCCGCCCATGCGCAGACCCATCGTCTTGATGTTCAGGACGATGTCGGTCACATCCTCGCGGACGCCGGGGATGGACGAGAACTCGTGCAGCACGCCGTCGATGTGGATCGAGGTGACGGCGGCACCCTGCAACGAGGAGAGCAGGATGCGGCGCAGCGCGTTGCCGAGCGTCAGGCCGAAGCCGCGTTCCAGCGGCTCGGCGACCACGGTCGCGAAGCGGTCGGCGTCGTCACCGGGCTGGATCTCCAGCTTGCTCGGCTTAATCAGTTCCTGCCAGTTCTTCTGAAGCACGGATCGACCTCAAGATGCCATCGGGTGAATACGAACCCGCAGGGTCCGAACCATTCCCATGCTGAGGAGGCCGCGATGGCGGCGGCCCCCTGCCCCGGAATGGCCGGTCCCCGCGGGTGCGGAAACGATACTGACCTTAGACGCGACGCTTCTTCGGCGGGCGAACGCCGTTGTGCGGGATCGGCGTGACGTCGCGGATCGAGGTGATCTGGAAGCCGATCGACTGAAGGGCGCGCAGGGCGGACTCACGCCCCGAACCCGGACCCTTCACTTCGACTTCCAGGGTCTTCATGCCGTGTTCCTGAGCCTTGCGGCCGGCATCCTCGGCAGCGACCTGGGCGGCGTAGGGGGTCGACTTGCGCGAACCCTTGAAGCCCATGGTGCCCGACGACGACCAGGCGATGGTGTTGCCCTGCGCGTCGGTGATGGTGATCATCGTGTTGTTGAACGAGGCGTTCACATGAGCGACGCCGGCGGTGATGTTCTTGCGCTCGCGACGACGCAGGCGCTGAGAAGCGGCGGAGGGCTTGGCCATTTTGCGTTCGTCCTCTTACTTCTTCTTGCCGGCGATCGGCTTGGCCGGGCCCTTGCGGGTGCGGGCATTGGTGTGCGTGCGCTGGCCGCGGACCGGCAGGCCCTTGCGGTGACGCAGGCCGCGGTAGCAGCCCAGGTCCATCAGACGCTTGATGTTCATGGCGACTTCACGACGAAGATCGCCCTCGACGCGGTAGTCGGCGTCGATGGTCTCGCGGATCTTCAGGACTTCGTCGTCCGTCAGCTCGTTCACGCGACGCTCGGCCGGGATCTCCAGCTTCGCGCAGATTTCCTTGGCCTTGAAGGGGCCGATGCCATGGATGTAGGTCAACCCGATCTCCACGCGCTTTTGCGCGGGGATGTTGACGCCAGCGATACGCGCCACGCTGCTCTCCTTGATCTCGATATCTCAACGGCAGCCCGTCGGGCCGCCTACACACCGAGCAAATCCCGTCCGGCGTGACGCCGGAAGCGGGAACGCACAATGTTTCCCGCTGCCCCGGCGGGGCGGCGAGAGGGTGCGACTATAGAAAAACTCCAGGACTTGTCAAGACCGATTGCGGCGCGAAAGCGGTGTCCGCGCGGGTCGGACGGGCTAAAGCGCCACCCCCACGCCGCGCGACCGGATCGCGTCGGCCTGGGCGCGGACCCGGTCGAGATGCGGGTTGATCGCCAAAGCCGCATCGAAGGCCCGCAAAGCCGGCTGGTCGTCGCCGAGCGCCAGATAGACCAGCCCGAGCTCGACCAGCGCGCCGAAATGGCGGGGCTCCAGCGACAGCGCGCGACGCAGGTCGAGCATGGCGGCGCGGTAGTCGCCCAGCATGTAATGGGCGGCGGCCCGCTTGTTCCACCCTTCGGCATAGGACGGGTCGCGCGCGACCACCGAATCGAAGGCCCGGAGCGCCGACTCATAGTCATCGTGACTGAGGTCGGCCACCCCGGCCCGCATGTCGCGCGTCATCGCCGGATCAGGATGAGCCAGCCAGAAATCCCAGATATGCTCCTCCACCGATTCGGCATAGGCCGCGTCGGTGGTGGCATGCAAAGCCTGGAAAAGTCTGTCGAGACGCAGGTTTCCCTGACCCGCTCCGGCCGGCACGCCGAGGGTCAGCGACAAAAGCACAGTCAAGGGAAAGAAGCGTCGAATCGTCATGTACCAAATTTGTGCACGGATTCGTCGCGCTGCCAACTATTTTTTTGTTGCAAAACGCTAACAAATCCGGCAAGGGCGCCACCGCCGGCCTTCGGACCACCGGCCTACGCCCCTTATACCCTCGGTTCAGGCTGGAGAGCGGCTCCTGCCCGGATCCGGATATCCTCCAAACGGCGAACGGCCGGCGGATCGCTCCGCCGGCCGTCAGCTTTACCGGATGTGCCCCGATTGTCCGAAGGACGATCAGGCGGCCTTGTTGCGGCCGGCCACGATTTCGTCGGTGACGTTGCGCGGCACCGGCTCGTAGTGGCTGAACTCCATCGAGTAGGACGCACGGCCCGAGGTCATGCCGCGCAGCTGGCCGATGTAGCCGAACATCTCGTTCAGCGGGACATTGGCCTCGACGGCGATGTTCGACCCACGCTCCAGCTGGCCCAGGACGGTGCCGCGACGGCGGTTCACGTCGCCGATGACGTCGCCCAGATAATCGTCGGGGGTGACGATCTCGACCTTCATCACCGGCTCGAGCAGGATCGGGCCGGCCTTCGGCAGGGCCTCGCGGAAGCAGGCCTTGGCGGCGATTTCGAAGGTCAGGGCGTTCGAGTCGACGTCGTGGTACTTGCCGTCCACCAGGCGGGCGCTGAAGTCCACAGTCGGGTAGCCGGCGAGGACGCCGTCCTCCTTCTGCATTTCCAGGCCCTTCTTGACCGACGGAACATATTCGCGCGGAACCGTGCCGCCGACCGTCTCGTCGAGGAACTCGAAGCCTTCGCCCCGCTCGCGCGGCGCGAAGATGATCTTCACCTCGGCGAACTGGCCCGAACCACCGGTCTGCTTCTTGTGGGTGTAGGTGTATTCGACCGGCTTGGTGATCGTCTCGCGGTAGGCGACCTGGGGCTTGCCCATGTTGCCTTCCACGCCGAACTCGGTGCGCATGCGGTCGAGGGTCACTTCCAGGTGCAGCTCGCCCATGCCGCGCAGGATGGTCTGGCCGGTTTCACGGTCGGTCTCCAGGCGGAGCGACGGATCGGCGCGGACCATCTTGCCGAGCGCGATCGAGAACTTCTCCTGCTCGCCCTTGGTCTTCGGCTCGACCGAGACGCTGATGACGGGGTCGGGGAAGCGCATGCGCTCCAGGATGACCGGCGCGGAGGCGTCGCAGAGCGTATCACCGGTCTCGGTCTCCTGCAGGGAGACGAGCGCGATGATGTCGCCGGCGCGGGCTTCCTCGATCGGGTTGGCGTCCTTCGCGTACATCTCGACCATGCGGCCGATCTTCTCGCGCTTGCCGCGGGTCGAGTTCAGGATCGACATGCCCTTGGTCAGCACGCCCGAATAGACGCGGACGAAGGTCATCGAGCCGTAGGTGTCGTTCAGCACCTTGAAGGCCAGCGCCGAGAAGGGCGCGTCGTCGGAGCTGAGACGCTCGCCGTTCGGGTTGCCGTCCTCGTCCACCGTCTTGATCGCCTCGACGTCGGTCGGGGCCGGCAGCAGATCGACGACCGCGTCCAGAACCTGCTGGACGCCCTTGTTCTTGTAGGACGAGCCGCAGAGCACGGGCGTGAAGGCGCTGGTGATGGTGCCTTTGCGCAGGCAGGCGCGCAGCACCTCGGCCGACGGCTCCTCACCGGTCTCCAGATAGGCTTCCATCGCCGCGTCGTCCTGCTCCAGCGCGGTGTCGACCAGTTCGGCGCGCAGCGTCGGGATCAGGGCGATGTTGTCGAGGTCTTCCTTGACCGACAGGTTGAGCTTCTGGGCGAGATCGTCGGTGACCTCCCAGATCTCCCACTTGGCGTCCTTGTCGTCGGAGAACCAGACATAGGCCTTCATCTCGACGAGGTCGACCATGCCGCGGAAGTTGTCTTCCGAACCGAGCGGAACCTGGATGCAGACCGGACGGGCGTTCAGGCGCGTGCGGATCATGCCGACGCAGCGCTGGAAGTTGGCGCCCGAGCGGTCCATCTTGTTGACGTAGCAGATGCGCGGAACGTTGTAGTTGTCCGCCAGACGCCAGTTGGTCTCCGACTGCGGCTCCACGCCGGCGACGCCGTCGAACACCACGACCGCGCCGTCGAGCACGCGCAGGCTGCGGTTCACCTCGATGGTGAAGTCGACGTGGCCCGGGGTGTCGATGACGTTGATCTTCTTCTCGCGCCAGAAGGCCGAAACCGCGGCGGACTGAATGGTGATGCCGCGCTTCTGCTCCTGCTCCATGTAGTCGGTCGTCGTCGACGTCTTGAGATCCTTCGTCTCGTGGACGTCGATGATCGTGTGCTTGCGACCGGTGTAGTACAGAATACGCTCGGTGGTCGTCGTCTTGCCCGCGTCGACGTGGGCGATGATGCCGATGTTCCGAATGTCAGACAGTGGCGTTTGGCGCGGCATGTTGCGGTTCCATTGCAGTAACGCGGCAACCGAAGCGCGACCGTCAGGGTCGTCCGCTTCGGCGGCAGAGGTTGGTCGGGGTTTTACGGGCGATCTGTTAAGGCGTCATTAACATTCCGTAAACCGACAAGCATTTTGTCGGGTTATTGAAGCGCGCGGCCCTCACAGCGTTCGGGCCACGCCGGCATACCCCAACCGAGGCTGCCGGGTCGCCCCGGTTTCCACCGCCTTATTTGGCGGCGGTGACCTGAATTTCAACGAGATACTGGGGGGCGGCCAGCTTGGCCTCCACCGTGGCGCGGGCCGGGGTGTTGGCCGGGTCGACCCAGGCCTCCCAGGCCTTGTTCATCGCGCCGAAGCTGGCGATGTCCACCAGATAGATGGTGGCCGACAGCAGCTTGCTCTTGTCGCTGCCCGCTTCCGCCAGCAGGGCATCGATCTGCGCCAGGATCTGGGCGGTCTGGCGCTCGACGTCGGGCGTCGGCTCGTCGGCGACCTGACCGGCGAGATAGACCGTGTCCTTGTGGACGACCATCTGGCTCATGCGCGGTCCGGTGTGGAAGCGCTGGATCGACATGACGGAAAGACTCCGGGTTCCGAGGGGGATCAAAAAGACGCGGGTACGTCTATGCCATTCGGGGCCGCGCGCGAAGAAAAAAATGCGCTCCCGCCGCTCAGGGCCGACCCGCGACGGCATCCTTGGCCAAAGCCGCGGCGAAGCGCGCGGACGGAACCGCGAAGTTGCGCACGGTCGGCGCCAGCCCGGCGGCGACACCGACTCCGGCGACCGCCCATCCGGCGCCGGTCGCCGCCCTCGCCAGCAGAGGCCCGCCGCTGGTGCCGCGCGTGGCATCGCAGTCATGCACCAGCAGCCCGGCGCTCTCGCCCAGCACATGGCAATCGCGGTCGGCCATCAGGATCTGCGCACGGTCCTGGCTGTAGCCGCCGAGCATCACCGGGCTGCCGGCCCGCGGCGGTTCGGTGCCGACGGGGAGCGCCGGCACCGACTCCGGCGCCGGTTCGGACAGGGTCAGGACCGCCCAGTCGGCGGCGGCCACCGGGGTCGCGGCGGCGGGGTCATAAGCCGGATCGGTCGCCACCCGCGCCACGGTGACATGACGGGTGAAGGCGCCGCGATCATAGCCGAACAGCACATGCAGCGAGGATGCCGGCAGGAAACGCCGCGTGCGCGGATTGAACAGGCAATGTCCGGCGGTCACCACCGTGCGGCGGCCGACCAGCGCGCCGGTGCAGCGGCCGGCCAGATTGGTCTGGACCCTGACGATGCTGCGCCAGGGATCCGCATCCGCCTCCACCGGCGTCCGCCGGTCGCCCGGCCCGACGCCGGGCAGCAGCGGACGTTCGGCATGGGCGGCGGCCGCGCCGGCCAGGATCGCGGAGGCAAGGGAAAGCGCGGCCGCGGCCAGGACGCCGAGGCGGAAACCGCGCCCATCGCGCGCATGTTCTTGCTCCGTTTCCCTCAATACCCTATCCTCCCACTCATGGCGACGCTGATCATCACCGAGAAATCCAGCCAGGCGAAAGACCTGCGCGCGGCCCTGGGCGACCGCTTCGGCCGCATCCTGCCGGCCGAGGGTCATCTGTTGCGGCTGGCCGAGCCGGACGAGGTCGATCCCGCCTGGAAGCGCTGGTCGCCCACCCTGCTGAAACCGGACGGTCTCTACCCCACCCGCCCCGACCAGGGCGGCAACAAGGCGGCGAAGCTACAGGCGATCACGACGGCTCTGCGCGCCTGCGACGAGGTGATCCTCGCCACCGACTGCGACCGCGAGGGCCAACTGATCGGGCAGGAGATCCTGGAGCATGTCGGCTATCGCGGCAAGGTGCGGCGCGCGCTTTTCACCGCCCAGGACCCGAAGACCTTGCGCGACGCCTTCGCCGCGCTGAAGCCCAACGACAGCATGCGGCCGCTCTACGAGGCGGCGGTGGCGCGCCAGCAGGCCGACCAGATCTACAACCTGTCGCTGACCCGCACGGCGACCAAGACCCTGCTCGCTCCCGGCACCCGCGGCGTCATCGGCATCGGCCGGGTGAAGACCCCGACCCTCGCCATCGTCTGCCTGCGCGAGCTGGAAATCCGCGACTTCAAGCCCGAGGATTATTTCGAGGTGGTGGCGACCGCCAACGTGGCGGAGGGCCGCTTCCTGATGCGCCACGCCCCGGCGCCGAAGGACCGCATCAAGGACCGCGCCACCGCCGAAGCCATCGCCCGCGCCGCCGACCAGCACCGCGGCCCGCTGACGGTGACGGTGGAGGAGAAGCGGCAGGCGCCGCCCAGGCTGTACGACCTGCCCTCTCTACAGAAGACCTGCGGGCAGCGCTGGGGCTGGACCGCCGACCGCACGCTGGCGGTGGCGCAGGAACTGTATGACGGCGACGGCAAGAAGCTGATCACCTATCCGCGCGCCGAGGCGCGATACCTGTCGGAGAACCAGATCGGCGACGCGCCGGCCATCGTCGGCGCCCTGACCCGGTTGCGCGGCTTCGCCCATCTGGGCGAGCATATGGATGTCCGGCGCCCGGTGATCCGCAAGGGCAAGTCCGGCCATTTCTGCGACAAGGCGCTGGAGGGCGTGTCGCACCATGCGGTGATCCCCAACGTCAATGTGCTGGATGACCTCGAATCACGGCTGGGCCGCCTGTCCGACGACGAGAAGCGGCTGTTCGCGCTGATCTGCCGCTCCTACCTCGCGGCGGTGATGCCGGATTACGAATACCGCCAGACCGGCGTGACCATGCCGGTGCCGGTGCCGCCTCCAGAGGGAGCGAGGACCGAGGGAGCGAAGCCGGTCGCCTTCCGCGCCGTCGGCCGCATTCCGCTGAAGCTGGGCTGGAAGGCCGCCTTCGGTTCCGCCGAGACCGAGGACCGCTCCGGCGGCAAGCCGGAGGAGGAAGCCGAACAGACCCTGCCGCCGCTGCGCGACGGCGAGCCGGCGACCCTGACCGATCCCAAGGTCGAGGCCAAACGCACCCAGGCGCCGCCACGCTACAATGAAGGCACGCTGGTCGACGCCATGCAGAACGCCTGGCGTTTCGTGGAGGATCCGGCGTTGCGCGACCGGCTGAAGGAGGCCAAGGGCATCGGCACGCCGGCCACCCGCGCCGAGGTCATCAAGGGACTGCGCAAACAGAATTTGCTGGGCGCAGACGGCAAATGGCTGGTGCCGACGCCGGCCGGTCTGCATCTGTTCGAGACGCTGCGCGCCGCCGCCCCGACCCTGGTCGATCCCGGCACCACCGCCCTGTGGGAGATGAAGCTGGACGAGGTGGTGACCGGGCGCGCCGATTTCCGCGGTGTGATCGACGCCATCGCCGGCGAGGCGGACCGGCTGATCGGCGCGCTGCTCGGCCAGCGCGGCACGATGCTCGATCTCGGGCAGCCCGCGGCCAAGACGCGCTTCACCCGCCGCAGGACCGGGGCCACCCGCGCCGCGTCCGCCCAAACGGGAGCCCCCGCTGCGCCGAAGGGCCGGCGAACCCGCAAGGCGACCGTCGTTCCCGCCGACGGCGCAGCCATGCCGCCGAAGCCGCGCCGCACCCGCAAGGCCAAGGAAGCGGCTGTTGCGCCCCCTGTTACCGGAAGCGCGGTCGCCCAGCCGATGGAAAGCCAAGCCGGTCCGGAGGCGCGGCGGCGACGCGAGCCGACCGAGCGCATGGTCGCCTTCGCCCGCAGCCTGGCCGAACGCAAGGGCATCGCCCTGCCCGATCCCTGCCTGCGCGACTTCGAGCGTTGCCGCAGCTTCCTGGACGAGCATGCCCGCTAAGGCGTTCTTGGCTAGGGGCGAAACCCAATCAGAAGGTTGATTTTGCGTAATGAATGTGATTCCAAGGCGTTATGGTCGCGTTGGAGGGTGGTGTGCGGGAGATGTTCTGGCTGGATGATGATGCCGGGGCGGCGATCGAGCCACAGCTTCCATCGAACCAACCGGGTGCTCGTCGGATGGACGACCGTCGGATCATCAGTGGCATCATCCATGTTCTGAAAAGCGGCTGGCGCTGGAAGGACTGTCCGCCGGAATACGGCCCCCCGACGACGGTCTACAACCGCTTCAACCTTTGGTCGCGGCGCAATCACTGGCGCAAGATCCTGGATGCGCTGGTGGCGGGCCAATGGATCACCACCGCCGTGGCGATGGACGGCAGCTATATGAAAGCGCACCGGTGCGCCCACGGCGGAAAAGGGGGCCAAAAATCAGGCCATCGGCCTTTCTCGGGGCGGCCAAACCACGTAAATCCACGCCCTGAGCGACGCGCTCGGGCGTCCGATCATTCTCAAGGTAACGGCTGGCAACGTGTCGGACATTTCCATGGCCGAAGCCCTTTTGGCCGACAAGGCTATGATTCGGATAAGTTGCGAAGCGTGATCGGCGACAAGGGGGCCAAGCCGGTCATTCCAGGCCGGAAATCACGCAAGCGGAAGATCCGCTTCGATAAGATGCGTTACAAATCCCGATGGATGGTGGAGGCCGTGTTCGGGCGGCTCAAGGATTTCCGCCGCGTTGCCACGCGCCACGACAAGCTCGCCAGAAACCATATGTCATCACCAATGATTGCAACCATAGGGGCGCATTGGCTCTGATTGAGTCTGGAGCCTTGCTGTGCGGCATATTGACGCGCGACAAACTATCATGCGGAAGGGTGACCATTCCGACGAGCTGTTCGTGATCGTGTTTGGACAGGCCGGGGTTTACGCCGCCCATGGCCAGAAGCTGCGGCGGCTCGGCACCCTGGAACGGCCGGCGGCGGTCGGGGAGATAGGCGTGATCGACGGCGGGGACCGCACAGCCACGGTGGTCGCTGACACGCCGATGCAGGTCCTGGTCGTGCCGATGCAGGAGTTGGAGAGCGCGCTGGACAATGGCCCGCAATGTCGCCGAGAATGAGGCCGACCTGTTGCGCGACCTGCGGGGCCGGATCGCGCGGAAGCTGCTTCAGTTGGCGGACCCCAAAACGGGCGCGGTCGGCGTCACCCAACGCGAGCTGGCCGAGTTCGTGGGAACCACCCGCAGCGCAATCATCCCGCACCTGACCTATTTCCGCCAGCGCGGGATAATCACCGAGGTCGGGCCAATAGTCCTTCTCCGCCGCACCGCTCTTCAGGAAGAGGCTCGGTAGCCAGAGCGGCCGTCGCGCGCTTGAGTGTCTTCGCCCGCAATTCGCATCGCTCGGCGTCATTGAGCATCATGGCGGCAGCCGAGATCAAGCCGCTTCGAATGGCGCGTTGGGCATCCTCCCGATCGCATTGAGCACGATCGAGGAGCTGCTGCCGCGTCAGCTGGTCTATCCGAGACCGGTGCCCCAAGTCCGGCGATTGACCAATGGCCGTAACGGCGGCGAGGGCGGTACGGAGCGCGACACTGCCTTGTGGGCGGTCGGTACCTTCGAGGGATGCCGCGGCCGACGCAAGCCCCCAGAGTCGGCCAAGGTCGAATAGTGTCTGACATCCCGTCTTGCGCATGATCTGGGCGCGGTGGCACTCGACGGTCTTGGGGCTGATGGCCAAGTCAACGGCAATCTCCTTTGTCGATTGGTTGCTGGCAATGCAATGCAATACCTCCGTTTCGCGCCGTGAGAGGTTCGCGAGGCGTGCGGCGGCCTGAATGCCATTGGCGAACCCGGCGCCGCCGCGCCGCCGCAGGCTCGGCATCTCGGGACTTGGGGTGCAAGGGTCCTTGCACCCGCCATTTATGGCGGTATGCTCATGTTTGATCATCGTTGCTTCCTACGGCTACGGGTGATCGTCTGGCTGGGTGACCGGCTTAGGCGGGGTGCCTGCCTGTTGGCGCAGGCAGGCACCCATTAGGCGCGGTTAGGCGGCCTTTCTGATTATTGGATCCTCGGGGTTCTCGCCCGGCTCTTGCGGGGCGCGACGGTAACAATCCGCTCCAGCCATCTCGTCGTTGGCATATGGCTGTTCGGGCATCGAGGCACCGAACGACGCCAGCGCCCTCGTCTCAGCGTATGCTGACTCATATTCGACTGTTCCCGTCACGCCGGGCGTATGGTCGATTACTTCACCAAAGGCCAGCATGCAGTCCTGGTGATACTTCTTCGGGCGGCACATGTGAGCGTGCCACGCCATATCGATCAATTTGGTGGGGACGATGGTGGCGGTCGGGTGGAGCGCGACGGCCGCCAAGAACTCCCGATAGAGGAAAACGGCGCGCTCCGCTTGCGTGAAATCCATGCCGGACCGCGCGAGATCCGAGACGACAACAGATAGGTCCAAGCCCTGAATTAGAGCAATTTTCGTTACTGTCACGCAATCATACCTTCTAGTTAATGGTCGCGCCGCCGGGAGGCGCCCGTGATCGCCGCAAGCATTGACACCCAGCGTGTCAAGGCTGATTGCCCGCTTACGGGAATGCTCTTTTCGGCCAATTTCCGGTAAACGGATTTCATCATGGTCCTGCCGCTGCCTGCCGTTTTCCCCAGCGCCTCCGCAGCTGCGGAGGTTTCCTGCCCGGCCCCGACCATGGCCGCCAGCTTTGCCTCGGTTGCAGTGAGGTCGTATTCTTGGCGGAGGACATCGATAACGGAAGCAGTGCCCATCGTGGGCAGTGCCACTGCAATTACCGCCGTATCCTCGAGTCGACCAGGGCCGCGGGATATGGATGCCATATACGGCGCCGGGTCGCCGGGTCGCTGCAGCCGGATTGTTGTCGTGGGCGAGGGAGCGGCGCCGGTCGCTGCCGCAGAGATGAGGCGAGCAAGACCATGTGTAGAAGCGCCGCCGTCGAAATGCAGACGCCCCGCCTCATCCACCCACCAGCCAATTTCGCTAGAAATGGCCGCGCTCATCGCCGCGTTCTTGTACCGGACCTTCCCGTCGCAGGCGACGACAGCGACGCCTATCTCCAGGCAGTCCAGAGCGGCGGCACGCAAGGCAGCTGCCTCGCGCTCTCGAATGATCTCCGTCAGCCCCATGGTGGGTAGATCGGCCATGAAGAAATGGTCCAGCCCTGCTCTGGCAGGCTCCACTCGAAGCTGGGCGTTCCACCCGGAAGAAATACGGGCGTGTGAACACAGCAGTTTGGTCGGGACGTGCTTTGTGAACTCAAGGCGATCACGCAACCGCCGACGCTTTGTATCTTGGAGTTCATCTTCAGCCCCAACAGCGCCCAGCCGGCCCATTGCGACGCCATGTTCCCAGGACTTCATGAACATCTGGTCGAAGGTCATCGGAGCCGAAAAATCGCAGAAGGAATAGATCTGCCGCTTTCTTGGACTGACGTACCTGACGCAATCCTTCTCGTCGAACACCACCATCGTGGCATCCAAGCGAGACGCCAGCACGGCCATATCTTCGAAGGGGCGAGGAATGTCGGATGGCAATGCGAGCATTTAGCAATATCGTTATGCGTAGGTTTAGAGCTGAACCAACCCTAACAGGGTTCCTATTGCGTTACACCTCCCTTTAGTGAGGGAGCTATGCCCTGAATAGCCCGGTATGCGAGATCTTGCCAACGGCCTTCGCGCACATATCAGCGTAATCACTGACGACAACAATCGGGCGCGACACATCCATGCCGCGCACCGATGCTTAGAAACATAACCTTTTTTGAGTGGGGTTTAAGCCGCGACTCCGACCCGACTCGGGCGCCAGTGCGTCATGGATGTAACATAGGCCGCCGCCGCGATGATGATGACCGCCCCCGCCACCGCATTGACGCCCGGCACCTCGCCGAACAGCAGATAGCCGGTCGCCAGCGCCACCGGGACATCAACCAGGGTGATGGGCATCAGCACAGCCGGACTGGCGTGCTTGTACCCGCGGACGGTCGCCCACTGCGCGCAGGCCGACAGCAGCCCGATCCCGATCAGCCAGGGCAGATCGCCGGTCGGCGGCTCCACCATCACCGTGGACGCCGGCACCGCTATGACGGCGCTGACGAGGATGGCGGAGATCGCAACCACCACCGAGGCGGGGTTCGTCCTGGCAAGCCGCCGCATGGCGATCTGGCTCCCGGCCCCGGCGAAGGCTGCCACCACCAGGGAAGCGACAGCCCAATCCCAATGCGGAGTGCCGATCGACATCAGGCGCGGCCACAATGCGACCAGGGCGCCGACGACGCCGATCCCGGCGGCGATCCATACCCGCTGGTCCGTGCGCTCCCCGAGGAAGATCCGCTGCATCGGGATGACCAGCAGGACGCGCGTGTACATGAAGGCCGTCACCAGGGCGACCGGAAGCGCCGGCGAGCTGTAGGCATGGACCAGGGCCATCAGGGACACCGCGCCCACACCAGCGCGGATCAGGTGCCCCTTGGGGTCCTGAAGCTGACGCAGATGCAGGAAGGCCCGCCACGCCACCACGGCCAGGATGATGCCGCCGACCGAGCGGAACAGGGCCATCTCCAGGGCTGGGAGCTTGGTGGAAAGGTGCTTGATGAGGAGGTTGGCCGCCATGAAGCTGAAGGCGGATGCCAGAGTCCAGTGGGCGCCCTTGGTCGCGTTACCCATGGTCGGAGTCCTTGGTGTCCTTGGTCGGCGGCAAAGGCCGCCATTCGTCCAGGCCCTGGGCCAGGGCTGCGCAGGCCAACCCGATGTGTCGCGGGATCACGACAGGCCGTCCGTCGTCCTTCCGGCGGCCCAGCTCGTAAAGCTCGACGGTGCTGCGCGAGATCCCGAGAGCTTCAGCAGCCTCTCGCACGGACAGCCCCACCTGAGACCTCCAGGCCTTGAACTCATCGGCGGTCATGCTAACCTCTCGCTTCAGGAGGTGACGCGCTTGCGTCCATCTGGGAGGTGGAGCCGGTTTCCCGGCCCCACCCTTCGGCCTTTGGTCCTTTTCCCTGGTGTCCAGTTCAATCTCGGCCGTCAACCTGATCTTGAACCTGACTTTCGGGAAGAGGCCCTCCAGCCACTCCAGAATGTTCACTGCGCGTCACCTCCTTTCGGTTTTGTGCCCGGCGCCAGTGCCGTTCATAAATCCATTCACAAATCCATTTTGTCGTACTGAGGATGACAGAGCAAGAGAGTTTGTCGTTCTAAGGACGACATTTACGCGCACATAGTGCTTCCCTCGACTGTCTCCCGACTCACGCCGCCAGCCCCATAAGAGGCTGTCCGGTAAAATATTGACGAGATTGGGCTCGAATTTTTTGCGGGCAACGGGGCGTTGCCGGGAGTGTTGATCCGATATCCCTTTACGGTGGTGGAGGCCTGTCAGGCCATACCCACACGATCCCTATCCGTCTGACCTCAGCGACGATGAATGGGAAGTCGTCGCACCTCTCTTTTCCAAGAGCGAAAGGCGGGGACGGAAGCCGATCTATGATCTGCGCCGGATCTTGGACGGCTGCTTCTATGTTTTGCGCGGCGGAATTGCTTGGCGGATGATGCCGCATGACTTGCCGCCGTGGCGCGTAGTCTACGATCACTTCAGCCAATGGCGCAAGACTGGCAAGTGGGAGCGGATCAAAGAGGCCTTACGTGAGCGTTACCGCGTGAGTCAGGGGCGTGATCCCCAGCCGTCGGCCGCCGTCATCGACAGCCAATCGGTCAAGACGACCCAAATCGGCGGACCGCGCGGCTACGATGGCGGCAAGAAGGTCACAGGCCGCAAGCGCCAGATCCTGGTCGACACCGAGGGCAGTCTACTCAAGGTCGCGGTTCACTCCGCTGATCTCCACGATAAGGCGGGCGGGATGCTCCTGCTCGCTTGGCTCCACCTCCTGTTCCCGCGGCTCGTTCTGGTGTGGTCCGACACCCATTATCAAGGCTTGAAGGCGTGGGCAAAAGGTCACCTCGGCTGGACGATTGAAGTCGTCAAGCATTGGTGGACCGGCGTTCGTGGCTTCTGGTGTGCACCCGGCCAGGAACCACCCGAAGTTCCCGCTGGCTTTCACGTGTTGCCGCGGCGTTGGGTTGTTGAGCGATGCTTTGCTTGGTTGTTGACAAACCGGCGCCTCGTCGTCGATTACGAACGCCTACCGAAAACAGACGAAGCTTCTATTTATATGGCGATGGGGCGAATTTTACTCCGCCGCCTCGCAAAAACCCTCCCAAATTAGCCAAAAACTCGATCCACCTTTTACGGGACAGCTTCTTACAGTGCACTTATGGGCCGGGCGCGGAGGAGGCAGGCACCGCTAAGTCATTGAAAGGATTGGTGGGCGATGAGGGGATCGAACCCCCGACATTCTCGGTGTAACCGAGATGATTTACTGAATTTCCCCGAACCAGCAAGCACCACCAGAAACCTTATTACCATTTAATTTCAATGCTTTGACTGAAGCATAATTGTGCTGTTGTGCCCGAAGGTTCGACGCGGTACAGTGATCTTGCACTTACAGCGCACTTACAGCACCGCATCTCGGTCGTACTTATCGGGGATTCGCCGGTCGTGAATTCGGTCATTTCGAACAGCTTGGTCGCCAACCTGAAGCCTGCGGAGAAGCCCTATGAAGTGCGCGACACCCGCCTGAAGGGGCTGCTGCTGCGGGTCCAGCCCAGCGGGGTCATGGCGTACTATGTAGAGTATGAGCGCGGGAAGCGGATCAACCTCGGGCGAGCCGATGCCGTGACGCCGTCCCAGGCGCGCGAGCAGGCCAAAGCCATCCTGGCCGACGCCTACAAGGGACAGGATCCCGCAGCGGCGCGCAAAGCCACCAAGGACCACACTCTGCGCAGCTTTATCGAAGAATTGTACGAGCCGTGGGCACGGGCCACATCCGCACCCACAAGACGACGGTGCAGAGCCTGAAGGTCTGCTTCGCCGACCTCGTCGACCGCAAGCTCGACGATGTCACGCCGCTGGACGTCGAACGGTGGCGGACCCAGCGCCTTAACGACGGACTGAAGCCGTCCAGCGTCAATCGTCAGCTTGACGACCTAAAGTCGGCGATGACCAAGGCGGAAACCTGGATCAAGGGCTTCTCCAGCCCGATCGCCGGGGTGAAGCGGGTCAAGGTCGACTCGAACCGGCGCGTCCGCTTCCTGTCGGATGAAGAAGAGACCAGCCTCCGCCGCGCCCTCGACGAACGGGAGGAACGGCTCCGCCAGGGGCGGGACAACGCCAACGTCTGGCGCCGCGAGCGGGACTACGAACTCCTCCCCGACCTGCGGCTACTGGCCTATGCCGACCATCTGAAGCCATTGGTGCTGCTGAGCCTCAACACCGGGATGCGACAGGGCGAGGTGTTCGCCCTGCGCTGGTCCGATGTGGACCCGCAACGCCGCGAGGTCACGGTGGCCGGCACCACCGCCAAGTCGGGCCAGACCCGCCACATCCCGATGAACGACGAGGCACACAAGGTACTGTCCCGCTGGCGGACGCAGTCGGGCGGGACCGGGCTGGTGTTCCCCGGCCGGGACGGAAGCAAGATGAACAACGTGCGTACATCCTGGGAAGGCGTGCTGGAGACTGCGGAGATCTCCGATTTCCGCTGGCACGACCTGCGGCACACCTTCGCCAGCAAACTCGTCATGGCCGGAGTGGACCTGAACACCGTCCGCGAGTTGCTGGGGCATTCCGACATCAAGATGACGTTGAGGTATGCGCACCTCGCGCCCGAGCACAAGGCGGCAGCGGTGGCGAAGCTGTGCAAATCGCAATTTTGATATGCGATATTTGCAATTTAATCAATTGCATCAACCGAACAACCCATATCTGTATATGGTTAATGCATCATATAAGATACATTATGTCTCATAAAAGCGTCATGCTGCCTCATATAACTTACAAATCAAAATCTGCCATAGCTTTTTCCCATCAAGAGAAAATCGGATTTTCTCTTGATGACCCAAAAACAAAATCTTGAGCAACCCCGTCTCTATCGACATCATCCCTCCAGGAACAGCAATATCCGAGGAGGTACAATGACCACACAGCACGATCCGGGGCCGACGCTCGACACCGAAGGCGTATCCCAATACACCGGAATATCCGTCAGCACGCTGAGACAACAGCGGGTTAAGGGCGGCCCGGACTCCATCCCCTACATCAAGATCGGTCGCAGCGTCCGCTACCTGCGCTCCGATCTCGACGCCTACATGGCGGCCCGCCGTGTCACCTCGACCATTGAAGCGCGTGCCAAGGCCCGGCAGGAACCTATGCAGTTCCCCGGTCAACTTGTGGAAATCTCGCCGGAGATGATGGCCCAGAGGCCCCCCAAAACTGCGAAGCGGGGGGCCGGCCGATGACCACCGAATGCCCCACGCACGAGGAGATCGCCGCGATAACCTTCGACGGCAGAACCTTCGACATGCACGAAGTGGCGACGTCGCTTCATCGCCTGTTCGGCGATGCCAGCATCTTTGCGCGCGTTGCCTACATAATTTTGGGAAAAAGTGACAAAAAAGTAGAAGAGATGGCGCGGCGCGACGTGACAGTTACTATTGACACGCTAGAGAATATCATCGAGATCGGTAAACGCCTGAACGCGTTGACGGAAATTCTCAACACAGCGGAGTGTCGACTGCATGTCGGGCTCGCGAGAGTTGCCGTCACCTACGAAACTCTGATCGAGCACCAATGTCGGAAGACCGACAAACCAAACGCGGAGGTCGATGGAGACACGACTCGCGAATTGCCGGACAGTTTGCCATCAGCGAAACAATGAGTCATGGCGGATCGCAAACCCCGGCACGCCCGGCCGAACGCGACCGGTAGGAACGAAACGGCGCGTTTCGTGATGTTGCCGCACTACCTGCTCAAGTCCGCAGCCTGGATGACCATGTCGCCGAATGCGAAGGCGCTCCTGATTGATATCTGGCGCCGACACAACGGCGTGAATAACGGTGAAATCGCTTACGCCGTGCGAGAGGCCACGGCGATCGGCCTTTCGAAAGATCAAGCGAACCGAGCGTTTGATGTTCTGATCGAACGCGGCTTCCTTCGCGTCCGCCGCGAATCCAGCTTCAACGTCAAGGCCCGCGAGGCGCGGTTATGGGAACTCACGGCGGAGCGCTGCGGTGACGCAAGGGCGACGAAGGAGTTCATTACCTGGACCGAGCCCAAAGAAAAATCACGGTCGCACAGGCGCGACACACAGTCTCGCCAGCGCGACTGTGAGGCCACCGACGAAATAAAGTTGCCGCCCACAGTCTCGCCAGCGCGACCGTCGGGAGCGGAATCGGCTCCCCCACAGTCGCGTGAGCGCGACACTTCTAAATACCATATGGGCAGTCTTCTGGGGACACCGGCCCCCGCACCAGCTGCACCGGTCCTGCCGCTCCAGCGCTCCCGCAAGACGCCGGACGAGCGATCCCCATCGGCTGCGGTCCCGACTTCAGCTCGGAGGAAACAGGCATGACGACCTGCCCGGCCGACACCGGCATAGACGCCCTGCCCGACCATCACGAACTGGCTCCCGAGGGGCGCCTGATCATGGGGTCGTTCCCACTCGCACGACGATTCGCCCCACCACCGCGTCGCCGGCACCGCCGGTCAACCACGGTACAGTTGAAACTCATTTTCACAGAGGACAAGCAATGACCAGAAAATCAAAAGAGACCTTATCTGACAGCGCAGAACTTCTCTATTGCCTTACCAAGGCCTCCGAGGCCGTTACGGGCATTGGTCTTATAGCGAAGTCGCGCCAGACTGAAGATCCAGAAATCTGTGCCGCCGCTGAAAGAACTCTTGCCCAACTTCAGGGGATGAACCGAATTATTCAGCAGCTCATCAAATCAGCATCGATCGACGGCATCAGCGCAGAACGTGAAGGGCTGGACGACCATGGAAAAGCGCTCCAGCACATTAAGACACTGGCGGAATCTGCCTATCCGACGGATCAGGATTTGAAGCTGGCGATCGAGCGCGCCATCGCGACTGCGCCGGCGGCGCCGGAACCGGACTCGCCCTTCGAACTGCCCTCGATTATGCCCGTATGGGGCGAGCGCATCGTCGGGGAGCGGGGGTGAGGATGGGGAAGCGAGACGACATGGCCCGGCGTGCCTTCCAGCGCCAGAGGGCCGGCCAGCGTGAGATAAAGACGCAGGAACAACTGGTCGACCTGAGCACGAAGGTGGTCGCGGGCTTGAGGGGACTAGGGCCTGTTGACATTCATCGTGTTACCAAGACGGTAGCGACGAGGTTAATGGCAGCAGCGAAGCTTGTATCAGTTTTGTCGTATCGTGTGGCGATGCGTCGGAATTCTTTGATTTTGCAGAAGAAGTTCTCGACCAGATGGCGCCATTTGTACATCTCGGCGTCGTGGGGAATCGGGGGAGATCGGTTGGCCTTGGACGGAATGACGGCGACCGCGCCTCGCTCGGCGATCAAGATACGGATGGCGTTGCTGTCGAAGGCTTTGTCAGCCAGGAAGGCGGAGAATTCGATACCGTCCAGCACCGGTTCGACGCCGACGCTGTCATGTCGCTGGCCCGGCAGCAGGATGAAGCGCCCAAGGTTCCCCAACGCATCGACGACGGCCAGGATCTTGGTCGTCAGCCCGCCACGAGAGCGACCGATGGCCTGAGCCTGAGTCCCCCCCTTGCGCCGGTACCGTGCTGATGCACCCGGACAATCGTGCCATCAATGATCGCGTACTCGAAGTCCGCGTCGCTCGATAAAGCGGCGAAGACCTCGTCGAAGACACCGGCCTTGGCCCATCGGCGATAGCGCTGGAACACCGAGTTCCAATTGCCGAACGCTGCAGGCAAGTCCCGCCAGGGCGCTCCAACGCGGACGATCCACAGGACCGCCTCCAAAAACAGGCGATTGTCCGCTGCCGAGCGGCCAGGGTCGCCCACTTTGCCGGGAAGAAGCGGCGCTATCCGCTCCCACTGATCATCTCGCAATACAATCCGATCCAAGGCCACCTCCCTTTTGGTAGCCTTGAATCAAATTTCTACGACCACCGGAAGCCTCTTCTCAACGCGAATGTCAACAGGCCCTAGCCGACTTGGTCGGCGAATTGCCCAACGTCGAGGATGAGGAAGTAGAGCAGGTCATCGACCTGATCGGCCGTCTCACCACGGCGGCAGTGTTCTTGAGCCGCGCCACCATGGCCGCGCGCGATGGCCTGCCCTTGCCCAGGCCGGACCTTGTCGACCAGTCGGCGCTCCAGGCTCTCGGCGCGCTGGAGCAGCGGTTCGCCGCCGGCTCCGATCCGCTGGCGTGAATGGCCCCGCCCCTCGCCCTGCCCCCTGCCTCGCCGTCGCGGGCAGGTGAAGGGGCGGCAGGGGGATGGCAGCCCATGCGCCTCATGCATGGCGACGGGTCCCTCCATGCGCTGGAGAGCCGGGGGTTGCCCCAGCCCCGTGACGTCCCTAGCCGGGAAAATTCATGAGGGTTGGCGGGTGTAGCGGCATCCGTTGAGCGGCCGTAGGATTTGGGTGCTGACGCCAACTCCTGCCGTTTCCGGAGCGCCCACCCGCCATGGTTGATCATACCCTGCCGCTGCCCGGCCTGTCACCCGTTGCTGGAAAGCCGGTGATCGGGCGCTTTGATGGCGGCCGCCTGTCCTCCGATGGCGGGCTGCTGGTGCTGCGGGAGGTGGCGAAGCGGCTGCGGATTGCCGATCGGCTGGCCGCCTGTATTGAGGACCCGCGCGATCCAACGCGCACCGTGCATTCGCTGGCCGACATCATCGGCTTTCGCCTGCTGGCCATCGCGGCGGGCTACGAGGACGGCAACGACGCCGGCAGCCTACGCTCCGACCCGCTGTTCAAGATGGCCCTGGAACGCCTGCCGTCCGAGCGTGACCTTTGCTCGCAAGCCACCATCTCGCGCCTGGAGAACCTGCCGGATACCCGCGCACTGCTGCGCATGGGCCGAGCCATGGTCGATCTCTACTGCGCGTCCTTTCGCCAGGTGCCCAAGCGCATCGTGCTGGATGTAGACGACACCTTCGACACGGTGCATGGCGGTCAGCAGTTGCGCCTGTTCAACGCCCATTACGACGAGTACGGCTTCCAGCCCATCGTTGTCTTCGACGGCAGCGGCCGCTTTGTCACCGCTGTGCTGCGCCCAGCCAAGCGGCCCAAGGGGACGGAGATCCGGACCTTCCTGCGTCGCCTGCTCCGCGCCATTCGGGCAAACTGGCCCAAGACCGAGATCCTGCTGCGCGCCGACGGCCATTACGCCTGCCCGGAGGTGCTGGACTGGTGCGAGGCGGAGGGGCTCGACTACGTGCTCGGTCTGCCGACCAGCAGCACACTGCGCCGTCACGTCACCACGCTGGAGGCCAGCACCGCGGCGCGCTTCCAGGCCATGCCCGGAGCCGACAAGGTGCGCCGCTTCAAGGAATTCTATGACGGGGCCAGCACCTGGAGCCGGGTCCGCCGCATCGTCGCGCGCGTCGAGGCAGGAGACCAGGGCACCGACAGCCGCTTCATCGTCACCAACCTACGCCACGGCACGGGTCGCTGGCTGTATGCCGGCCTGTATTGCGCGAGGGGACAGGCGGAAAATCATATAAAAGCCTGGAAATCCCACCTTGCCGCAGACCGGACCTCCTGCACCAAGGCGACGGCCAACCAGTTCCGCCTGTTCCTGCACGCCGGGGCGTACTGGCTGCTGTGGAGCCTGCGCTCGCTGATGCCGAAACGCTCCCGCTGGCGCACGGTGCAATTCGACACCTTGCGGCTGCGCTTGGTGAAGACCGCCGCGCGTATCGTGGAGATGAAGACGCAGATCAAGGTGCACCTGCCGACCAGCGCGCCTGATCAGGCGATCATCCACCTCGCCCTCGGCCGCATGCCCCGGCTCATCTGCTGAGCACCGGGGCAGCGTGCCCCAGCCGTCACCCAATCCCCTCCACCACCAACTCCGACACCGTCACGCCGCCGTCAGCGCGGCGGCCGACGACGCGCGCCCATACAGCCCAACGTTGATCATCTCAACGCGGCGACCAGACCGCTCGCCACCCTGGTGAATAAAGGCGGCTAGGCATCACCCCCTAAAGGGGGTTCCGGTTCCGCATATACTGCGATAAAAGTCCTATCGAGGTGATTGGATGGCGACTCAGCAAGAGGTTGGGAGGCATCTGGATCTGTCGGAACGCAGCGTGAGGGACCTTCTCGACCGCAGCGTATTGCCTGCCGCCCGCCGTGGTGCGCTTGACCTCGACACCTGCCGTGCCGCCTATATCAAGCACCTCCGCGCCGTCGCGGCCGGCCGCTCCCTGGGGCCGGCCGGGGACGACCTGACGACGGAGCGCGCCCGGCTGGCGCGCGAACAGGCGGACGCGGTCGCGATCCGCAACGCCGTATCCAGGCGGGAGCTCCTGCCCAGAAGCGACGTCACGCGCGCTGTGGTTGGCGCCTTCACAATCGTGCGGGACCGGCTCAGCGCCTTGCCGGCGCGGCTTGCCGGCTCACTCGCCGCCACGACCGATCCTGCCGACGCCCGGGCACGACTAGAGACTGCCATCGCCGACGTACTGGCCGAATTGGCTGAGACGCGCGTCGTCACCGTTGAGGAACCCGCCGATGCAGCTTGACGTGCCCGTTTCCGAGTTGGTGGCGGAGGTGGCGACCGGTTGGTTCGCCTCACTGCGCCCGCCGCCGCGCCTTTCACTGGCGGAATGGGCAGAACGGCACGCCCGGCTGTATGATGGATCGGTCTTCCGCCCCTATCCCTACCAAGTCGCCCCCTTGAATGCGATGGCTGATCCGTCCGTTCGCCAAGTAATACCAGAGCCGGAAACTTCTGACTCGCCGGGTCTGTGGCTTGCGGTTCAGCGCCGGTAGTGATTCCCTGTGCCAGGTCTCACCATTGAGCGAAGCACAGCCATGTCCGCCCTGCCGATCCGCCCCGACCTGAGCTCGGAAGACCTGCGCCGCCTCGCCCGCGGCGAGAGCGATGGGCGGGTGTGCCGGCGCCTGCTGGCGATCGCCATGGCGCTGGACGGCGTCAGCCGGGCGGAAGCGGCGCGGCAAGCCGGCATGGACCGGCAAGCGCTGCGCGACTGGGTCGTGCGCTACAACGCCGAAGGGGTGGACGGCTTGCGGGATCGGGCGCGCTGCGGCCGGCCGCCGCTGCTCGCCGACGCCCTGGAGCCGGAATTGGCTGACCTGATCGCCGCCGGCCCCGAGGTCGAACGGGACGGCGTCGTCGAGTACCGGGTTCGCCACATCCGCGACTTGGCCCTGCGGCATTTCGGGGCGGACTACAGCCGCACCGGCATGCAGGACCGCTTGCACCGCATGAAGCTGTCCTTCCTGACGCCGCGCCCGATCCATCCCAAGGCCGACGCACCGGCCCAGGAGGCGTTTAAAAAAACTTCGCCGAACGCCTCGCCGCCATCGGAGAGGACCACCCCGAGGCGAGCGCCGTGGAGGTCTGGTTCCAGGACGAGGCCCGCATCGGCCAGAAAGGCACCCTGACCCGGCGCTGGGCGCCGCGCGGCAGCCGGCCGCGCGCCGTGCGCGATCATCGTTTCAAGTCGGCCTATCTCTTCGGCGCGGTCTGTCCTGAGCGCGACACCGGAGCCGCCATCGTCATGACGCGCGCCAACACCGAGGCGATGAACCTCATGCTGGAGGAGATCAGCCGCACCGTCACCCCCGGCGCCCATGCCGCCGTGGTGATCGACGGGGCGGGATGGCACACCAGCGGCGATCTCGCCGTGCCGGCCAACATCACCCTCGTGCCGCTCCCGCCCTACAGCCCGGAACTCAACGCCATCGAAAGGCTCTGGCAGGTCATGCGCGACACCCTGCTGTCCCACCGGCTCTTCACCGACCTCAACGCCATCCTCGACGTCTGCTGTCGCGTCTGGAACCGCATCCTCGCCGAACCCGGCCGCATCCGCTCCACATGCGGTTACCCGTGGGCCTTACAGGTCAAAATTTAACGGCTTTGGTATGACCACCGGCGACTTCCCGGTTCTGCTGGCGAACGCGGCCAACAAGACCCTGTTGCCGGCTTATCAGGCGGCGGCGCCGACCTACCGCCGGTTCTTCGCCCGGCGCGACTTCCGTGACTTCAAGCCCGCGTCCTTCGCCCGCGTCGGCGACTTTCCCGTGCCGATGGCGGTAGGGGAGAACGGCGAATATAAGCACGGCGCCATCTCCGAAAGCGGCGAGACGGTCACTCTGGGCGAGTATGGCCGGGTGGTGATGTTCTCGCGCAAGGCCCTGATCAACGACGACCTGGGCGCCTTCTCCGACCTGCCGACCAAGGCGGCGCTCCGCTGCGCCGATTGGGAAAATTCAGTGGCCTGGGCGCTGGTGGTGAGCAACCCCGTCCTGTCCGACGGCAAGACCCTGTTCCACGCTGCGCACGGCAACCTCGCCACCGCCGGCGCGGTGATCGACCTCGAAAGCGTGTCGGCGGGTGAGGCCGCCATGATGAAACAGACGAGCCTCGACGGCCTGAAGCTGAACCTTCATCCCGCCGTGCTGGCGACCGGGCCGGACCAGTTCACCGCGGCCCGCCAGTTCACCAGCACGGCGGTCGCGCCAACCACCGCCGCCGCGGTCAACCCGCTGGCCGGCAAGCTGGATCCGGTGGGCGACGCCAACATTCCCGGTCCCGGCTGGTACCTCATGGCGGAACCGGCGGCACTCGAAACCTTCATCTACGGCTACCTTCAGGGCCAGTCCGGGCCGGTCATCACGCCCGAACCGGGCTTCGATGTCGCTGGCGTGAAGGTCAAGCTCACCATCGATTTCGCCGTCGGCGCGGTGGACTACCGCGGGGCTTACTACAACCCCAGCCCCTGACCATGGCGACGCCGGCCGAACTGATCGGGATGCGGGACGCGCTGGAGGCCGCCCGCTACAGCGGCAACCGGCGGGTCCGCGTGGGCGGAACCGAAATCGAGTTCCGGTCCGATGCCGAGATGAAGGCGGCGCTTCTGGATCTGAACCGGAAGATCGCCGCCGCCAGCGGTTCGGCCGGCTCGCCCTTCGTGACCTTCACGACCTCAAAAGGACTCTGACATGCGGAATTTCGTTTGCGAGGGCTGCCATCTCAACCTCACCGCGCCGCGGGCTCTCGCGTCCGGAGAGGGCTTTGTCGTGGGCTCGATCTTCGCGGTGGCCAGCACCACCGCCGCCAGCGGCACCGCTCTTGTCGGCGTGACCGAGGGGGTGTTCGACCTGCCGAAGAAGAGCACCACCGCCTTTGCCGTGGGGGATCGGGTGTCCTGGGAGAACACCAACCATTACTGCGACGCGCCCGGAACCGGCCTGTATCCGGTGGGTGTCGCGGTGGCCGCCGCCGGTGCCGGCGCAGCGACGGTGCGGGTGAAGCTGGCGGAGGTGCCGACGGCGCCGGCCGCCTGATGATTTCGGCCGGCGCCGACACGCCGGCCCGACGCGACATGTCGGCGCATGAAGAAGGGCGCGCCGCCCGTCCTGAACCGGAAAGCCATCTGCCCGCCGGCGTGTTGGAGGGGTGAAGGGGCTCAAGGTGGCAAGGCGGCACCATCCACGGGGTGAAGCAAATGAAGCTGACCTATTCGGATAGAACAGTCGACCTACTGATCGAGGGTGCAGACGACACCATCCGGCAAGTGTTCGTCGCAGAAGCGCAGCGCCAGCTTGCCGCGGCGAAAGAGGAGTCCCAGCCGGATGGCGTAGTCCAGTACGTCGACGGTGCGCGCGGCGCGCCCCTGGAAAGCGTGAAGATGAACGGCGGCGTACTGTTCGAGTTCTATTACACGACCAGCATCGTCAAGCGGGCGATTGAGACACTGGAGAATACAAGCCCTCTGGATACTGGAAATTATATCAATCACCACGAAGTCTTCGTCGATGGCGCTCTGGTGACGGATCTCGAATCGCTGAGAACAGTCCGCCGCGTCGTCATCGCGAACACCATGAATTATTCCCGGATCATTGAGCGGGGAATGGGAAAACATGTTCCCTGGTCGAAGCAACCACAGGTGCCTGCCGAGGGCGTTTACACCGCAGCGGCCAAGACGTTGACGCGCGAGTTCGGGCAGATCGCGGATATTGCTCTGACCTGGGTCGAGATCGACGGGCAGTCCGGGAGAACTCCGGCTCTCGCAATCGAACGGAGGCAGTAAATCATGGCCGGATCAAAAGTAACTCTGGCCGAACTCGAAGTCCGCATGAGCGGGCTATCGGCCATCGAACGATATAACGCGCTGATGCAGGGCGCCGGTTCTGCAACCGAAATCGCAGCGAAACAGTTCGAAGCGCTTGACCGCCAGCAACAGGCGGTCGCCGCAAGCGCCACGAGGACAACAGCCCGGCTGCGCGAGACCGATCGGGAATGGAAGAGCCTCGAACGATCCATTCCCGGAACAACCGCGGCGATGGAGAGGTTCGCCCGAGTGAGCGGCCAAGCCGACGCCGCCCTTGCCGCCGGCCGCATCACCGTCGAACAACACGCCGCCGCCGTCGCGAAGCTTAACAGGACGCGGAAAAAGGCTCGTGTATGGCGTCCTTGCCTCTGCGGAGGCTCGAAATTTGGGCCTTTTGCACCCGCTTTGGTCGAAATCAGCGGGTGCACCCCCGGCCTGGAGCGCCCAAGGCCGCCTTTTGGGCGGACTCCGGGCGTGATTATGCCGCCGCCAGTAGCTTTGGCAGGCGGATCAGGTTGTAGGCGGCGGCGGTCAGGGTGAACATCCAGCCGACACGGGCCGTGCCGCGATGGCGGGTCTTGCGTAGCCCGGCCCCTTTGATCCAGCCGAACACCTCCTCGATGCGCTTGCGGATTCGTAGGCTGACTGCATAGCCGGGGTGGCGGGTGGTTCGGCCGTCGATGGCCGAGCGGCGGTTGCGGGTGTTCTGGGCGACGTGCGGGGCGGCGCCCAACTCGCGCATGTTCGCCACGAAATCCTTGGTGTCGTAGGCCTTGTCGGCGCCCACCGTGATGCGGTGGCGGCCGGGGATGGCCTCGACCATGGACACCGCCGCCTCGCGCTCGGCCAAGCCGGTCGCCGCGGTGAGCCGGACATTGACCACCAGGGCGTTCCGGTTCTCCATCAACGCATGACCCATGAAGGCCAGCTTCGCCGGCTGCCCGTTGCCCTTGCGGTACAGCCGCGCCTCGGGGTCGCTGGTCGAGGCATGGGTCTCGTTGGACCGCTTCTCGCCGTGAAAGTCGCGTTCGCCGTTGCGTCCCGGCCCCGGCGGCTCACCGCTGCCATCTTTGGGCCGGAAGCTCTTCACGCTGGCCCAGGCTTCGATCAGCGTCCCGTCCACCGAGAAGTGCTCGTCCGACAGCAGCGCTTTCACCTTCGGCTGGCCCAGCACGGTGGCCAGGAACTTGGCCGCCACATCCCCGGCCAGCAGACGCTCCCGGTTCTTGGTGAACACCGTCACGTCCCACACCGGAGCGTCCATCGACAAGCCGACGAACCAGCGGAACAGCAGGTTATAGTCGAGCTGTTCCATCAGCTGGCGTTCCGAGCGCACCGAGTAGAAGGCCTGGAGCAGCAGCGCCCGCAGCAGCTTTTCCGGCGGGATCGACGGCCGGCCGATCTTGGAGTACAGCCCCTCGAACGCCGGTGACATCACCTCCAGCGCTTCGTCCACGATGGCCCGGATCGGCCGCAATGGATGGGTCGCCGGAACCCGTGCCTCGCAGCTCACGTAGCTGAAAAGACCCTCGCTGCGTTCGTCCGAGCCCCGCATCATTCCCTCAACGGTCGCCTTTGCCCTCACTGGAGGGAATCACGACACGACAGCCGTGCACAGCCCTTTTTCCGCGGCCTGTTAAAGCCCGATATGTCGAAGCCGCCGAATCCGCGCCCAAGCTCGTTGCTGCAAACGAAAATGCCGCAAAGTCGACCAAGCTGGCAGCACACGAGGTCACGAATCTCAGCTACCAGCTCCAGAATGCGGCGGTGCAGTTGACGGGTGGCCAGTCGCCCTTCCTGGTGCTCATGCAGCAGGGTCCACAGGCAACAGGCGCGGTTGGGGGTGTCGGCCGTGCAGTGGCGCTGTTGATGTCACCGATCGGGCTGGCCGTAACCGGCGCCGCGGCACTCGTGGGCGGCATTGCCCTAATCGGAAACCGGGCAGCCTCGACGGAGGGGCAAATCCGCAGCCTAACCGTCCAGGCAAAGGCATTCGGTACCGAGATGCAGGCCAGCGCCGAACAGTTGCGCGGCATCGCCAAGGGGCTTTACGCGGACGGGTTGGGCCGGGACGAGGCGTCTGCGGTCGCTGGTGTACTGGCGACCACACGGGGCATCACCGGCACTTTGACGAAGGAGTTCGCCACGCTCGGCAGTGACATGGCCGCCGGCATCGGTAAGGGCGCCGACGAAGCCGTGAAGTCCCTCTCCGCCATGGCGACAGATGGATACCCAGCCATCAAGAAGCTCCAGGACGAAATCGGCTTCCTGACGACTGACGAGATGAAAGCCGTCCGCGTCATGGCCGAGCATGGCGACCAGTCCGGAGCACTGGCCACCGCCATCGCCGCCCTGCATCGCCGCTTCGATGGGCTCCGTCAGGAGTCGATGGGGCCAGCGGAGAAGGCTTTCCACGACATGGGGGTGGGCTGGAACTCGTTCATCGATGCCGTCGCCGCCAGCCGGCCGGTGATGGATACGATCGCCACCGTTTCCGGGGCGGTGCAGCGGATGGCCGCCGCCGTGACCAGCACACCGAAACAGCAGGTGGCCGACCTTGAAGACCGGGCGGCGGAAGTCCGCAAGAGCATCGCCATGCGCGACGCCGCGAAGAGCAGCGGCGAGACCTACCTGAATCTGAACCTTTGGAGCCTCATCACCGGCGCAACCGACGGCGCGGATCTCGATCGCCAGCTTGCGCAGATCGAACAGCAGCTGCGGGCCGCCCGTGGTCGCGTGGTGGCGGAGGTGTCCAAGAACCCGATCCGCATGGCCGGTACGTCGGCCGGCGCCGCAAGTTCCGGTTTCAAGCCGGATGAGCGCTCGATTGCCTATGTCGACGAACAGACAGCCGCCTATGACCGCTTGGCCAAGGCAGTGGAAGGCAATGCTGGGCAACGCGCGCTGAACATGGCCGCGATGAAAGCGGAAGACGAGATCCGGGAAAAGCATCTGTCCGGGTTGGAGGCCGAAAATATCCACATCCTACGCCGCAACGAGGCCATGTTGCAGATGGGTGTTGCTGCCGGCGATGAACTGCGCAATCTGGCGCTGACCGCCCAAGGCCACCTCGATCTCGCAAAGGCCTACGGCATCTCGGAAGCCGCCGCGATCCGCCAGAAGGCTGCAAACGACGCCCTTGCCACCGCGGCCGGCAATGCGGCCGTGAACGTTTCGGAACTGACACAGGCCAATGTTCGAGCTGCCGCCGGGGCAGCAGCCGCTGATCTGGCGAAACAGGCGACCGATCTTGCGCGGATGGCCGAACTTCAGTTGCGTGTCGCCCACGCGGCCGGCATCAGCGGCGCGGCTCAGCAGGAAGCCCAACGCCAAGTCGACGTCTACCGCGCTACCGCGCCTGCAATTGCCGCCGCACAGGCCGCCGAAGCGCAAGGAAACTTCGACCTGGCGCAACGGCTCCACGATCTGGCCAGCGCCTACAACATCGCGTCGCAGGCCAAGGAACATGCAGACGCGGTAACCCCTGTCCAAGAGTTTCCCGCCGAGTTCCTCGAATCTGAAGAGGCAATGACCACCGTTCTGGAGGTGCTGGGAAGACCGTCGTCAACGTTCATGTGTCCGAACAGGCAATCAATATACTGTCTGACACCCTGGTCTATAATGGCGAAAAGCCGATGGCATTATGCAAAACGAAATGCGATGTCATTGGCGACAGCGTCGCCGCGATTTCCTGTCGTGGGCAGACCAAGATCGCGCGAATGCACCGGGAGTTGTTTTCTGATATCGCCAAATTTGACGATTATGTTGGCAACCTCCACCTGATCCTGGCCGACTCTCAGAGTCCGACTCGGAATCGGCAAAGCTGTGTCTATGTTCGAGCCACCCGTCTTGAGAGCAGTTTGACGCTGGCGATGAAGACCCATGCGACGGCACTCTCGACGGTGGCCTCGAAGTCCTTGGCGAGGCGGCGATTGCGGTTAAGCCAAGCGATTGTACGCTCAACGACCCACCGCCGAGGCAGCAGTTCAAAGCCTTTGGCGGCGTCGGACCGCTTGACGATCTCCAGAGTCCATGTCCCGATCTGAGCCAAAGCGGTTTCCAGCTTGGGTCCAGCGTAGCCGCCGTCCGCGAAGACGTGGCGAAGCCAGGGGAAGAGCGTGCGAACGGAGGCGAGGAGCGCCGGGGCGCCATCACGGTCCTGGATGTCGGCGGCATGAACGATGGCGGCGACCAGCAAGCCATTGGTGTCGGTCAACACATGCCGCTTGCGCCCCTTGATGCACTTGCCCGCGTCGTAGCCACGGGGGCCACCTGCTTCCGTCGTCTTGACCGACTGGCTGTCGATCACCCCCGCTGTCGGGCTGGCCTCCCGTCCCATGCTTTCCCGAACCATCGCCACCAAGGCGTGATTGATCGTCTCCCAGGTCCCATCGTCGCGCCAGCGGTAGAAATAGCGCTGGACCGTCGTCATCGGCGGGAAATCCTTCGGCAGTTGCCGCCACTGGCACCCGGAGGTCGCCAGAAAGAGGATGCCGTTCACGATCTCGCGCACGTTGACCGTTCGCGGCCGTCCCAAGCGTCGAGCCGCCGGGAGGAGTGGTTCGAGCACCGCCCACTCCGCGTCCGTCGTGTCGCTTGAATACCTCAATCCTTTTCGCTGATACTGCGCTCGGGTGATTTCAGTCCACATTGTCTTGTCATTCGTCATGCTTCGCAACATCGATCGAATCACAAGAGACTGAAATCACTCAATTCTTTTCGGGTCAGGCTCTGAGGCCAGTGGCGTCATTAACGAAGATGGGCATGAAATCACCATCGCGGGGTACTCAGCCGCTCGCCAGAGGCTGGTCGCGGTCCAAGGTGTTGTGGCTCCTGAAACGCGCCAAGTCACGGTGAACGAGCTTGGAGCGGGCTGGCACCTCAGCCCTGACCTTGGGACAGGCATCATGGCGCGTGTCCCAACCGGCTACACCGATGATCTGGCGCAGCGTCTGACCCTGGCGCAGTTCAAGCTCAGCCAGACCGCTGGGTGGAACTTCTGCATCGGTGGCGTCATGACGTTGACGTCGATCACCAGCACGGCCATCGCCCGACGCATCGGCGGCTCATATCCGGATTACGAGCGGCATCGGGAACTCTTTGGCGATCCGAACGAAGGTTTCGCCGCAGATATTTCAACGCAGAAGGTGGCGGCATGACAACGCCCATCGACGCCATGCTGGACGCCTATGCGGCCGAAATCGAGCGCTTCGAGACCGAATTGCGGCCATTTGAGGAGCGTTTCTGGCGCCGAGATAGCACGCGGGCGGAACGGGCGGAAATCAGAACCAAGACGGACGCCCTGCTGGCGGCACACGAAAACGCACTGGCGCGCGTCACCTCCGCCGAATCGAAAGCGCCCCGTAACGCCCGCCGGCGGCTTCGCGCGTTGGCCGATGAGCGCATCGCCGCCTTACGGTCAAAACTGCGAAAGCGCGACGACTGGGCGAAGAGCAGATTCGCATTCGCCGAAACAGCGGACGACTTTTTGGTCGCTGAGCTGACTGACATCTTGGAACCGAAACAATGACATCGCCAATTCTCGCCGACTTGTCCGTCCGCGTCGCCACCGCCATGCGCCCGCTGGCCGCGCCCGCCATCTATCGCCTCGTCACAACCTTCCAGGCCAAGGCCACAGCGCCCGCAGCGGCCGGCGCCACGACGCTTCAGATCACCCCGCCGGCCGGGATGGGCGGTGTGATCGCGGGGGACTCCTTCACGGTGGGCGGCCCGGCTGTGAAGACCGTCACCATGTCGGCGCCGATGACCAACGGCACGATCACGCTCACCTTCGCGCCCCTGCTGACCGCCCCCATCGCCGCCGGCGCGGTGGTGCCGCTGGCGCGTTCCACCGATTCGCCGATCCTGGCTTGGATGGAGGCGGTCGAGGTCGCCCGCCTGACCGGCACGCTGATCGGCGCCGCCGATGTTTTTGTGAACGTGCTGGGCCATACCCTACCTGACGAGCCCATGCCCGGTGCGACGATCCTGATTGGAGGGCGGACGCTCACGGTCAAGAGCGCGCAACTCGATGGCGCCGGCGCGGTCTGGCGCATCTTGGCGGGGACCTGACCATGGTGGGCTAGGCCTGGGCCATGGGCCAGATCGTCGACCGGCTCCGGCAGTCCTGGGCCGAGACCGACCTCGTCTTCGCCGGGGAACCCTTCCCCGAACCGAACCCGGCGCGCCCTTTCGTGATGGTGGAGGTCGAAGGCGGAACGGTCGAACCGAAGGGATGGGCGGATGGGGGGCGCATCTACGAGCGCCAACCCATTAAGATTCGGATCAATGCCTTCGCCCCGGTTGCCGAAGGTCCGGCCCGCCCGGTTGAACTTGCCGAAGCCGCTGGCGGCTTGTTGGCCCGCCTTCGCCGCTTGGCCGGCACCGCGGGTCCGTTCCTGAATCTGGCCGATGCGTCGGTCACTGGACCGTGGCCGGCCCGCGGCACCGCGGGCTATCTGAACGCGCGGGCCGAGGTCGAGGGGCACATCGATGGCTGGAGCCTGCCCAATGACGGATGAGCACCTGACACCGGAGGGACTCCGCAACCGGCTTGCCGAGCTGAACCTGCGGCCGGCCGATCTAGGGCCTGTTGACATTCGCGTTGAGAAGAGGCTTCCGGTGGTCGTAGAAATTTGATTCAAGGCTACCAAAAGGGAGGTGGCCTTGGATCGGATTGTATTGCGAGATGATCAGTGGGAGCGGATAGCGCCGCTTCTTCCCGGCAAAGTGGGCGACCCTGGCCGCTCGGCAGCGGACAATCGCCTGTTTTTGGAGGCGGTCCTGTGGATCGTCCGCGTTGGAGCGCCCTGGCGGGACTTGCCTGCAGCGTTCGGCAATTGGAACTCGGTGTTCCAGCGCTATCGCCGATGGGCCAAGGCCGGTGTCTTCGACGAGGTCTTCGCCGCTTTATCGAGCGACGCGGACTTCGAGTACGCGATCATTGATGGCACGATTGTCCGGGTGCATCAGCACGGTACCGGCGCAAGGGGGGACTCAGGCTCAGGCCATCGGTCGCTCTCGTGGCGGGCTGACGACCAAGATCCTGGCCGTCGTCGATGCGTTGGGGAACCTTGGGCGCTTCATCCTGCTGCCGGGCCAGCGACATGACAGCGTCGGCGTCGAACCGGTGCTGGACGGCATCGAATTCTCCGCCTTGCTGGCTGACAAAGCCTTCGACAGCAACGCCATCCGTATCTTGATCGCCGAGCGAGGCGCGGTCGCCGTCATTCCGTCCAAGGCCAACCGATCTCCCCCGATTCCCCACGACGCCGAGATGTACAAATGGCGCCATCTGGTCGAGAACTTCTTCTGCAAAATCAAAGAATTCCGACGCATCGCCACACGATACGACAAAACTGATACAAGCTTCGCCGCTGCCATTAACCTCGTCGCTACCGTCTTGGTAACACGATGAATGTCAACAGGCCCTAGCCCGGCTGGTTGGGCGCTCACCGGCGGCGGTCAGCCTCTGGCTTTCGGGAAAGCGCCGCATCCCCGTTTACGTCGTCCGGTTCCTCGACCAGCACGCGGAGCTTCGCTCACACCGCGCCGCAGCTTGGCGCCGTGCAGCCTCCGAAGCCGGTGCATCGCTGGAGGCGCGGTAGGGGGGCAGCACGTTCCGGGGGGCAGTTGGTGCCGGGAGGAACGAGGCGCCCCCTATGGGGGCAGTTGGCGCCCCCCTGACCGGCCGGCGGGGTTTCGGTCAAGCTCTTGTGTTGCAACGATTCCTGACCGGCCAATCCGCATGCAGACGCGCCGCAGTTCGCGTGCAGTCCGTTAATCTCGAACGAATGGGTCCCAGCGGCCGCTCGCAAGGTGGGCGGAACGGAAGCACCCGCAACGCAGCGTGGTACTCCCTGACGGGAGCCGTCGCGCAAAACGTCCGGAACGCATGCAGGCGCTTCCATCAATACGCTGCAAGAGCATCGGAAGCCTGACAAGTCCCATTTACGTTATCAGCACATCAGGGATGGCGATGGCCTGATACCTATCGCGACTCGGCACAGCAACCGAGACCAGAACTCGCGAGCGTCGGGACCACCACTCACGCAATGAATTACAAGGAATATCAGTCTATTATTGTGGAACCAAGACCACAGAAGGACCGCTTCAGGACCGTGAACGGGACCACAGGAAGCGGCACAGCAGCGTTGGGAAAGTTCGGGATGATGGATGGCGACCGGGGAGGGAAACACGCCCCGCGGACCCGAAGGCTACCCGGCATCCCTGACTTGCCTCGCCACCATATTCACCTTGATTGAGACCGTGCGGGAAAACAACGGCACTGAAAGCGGCTTGGAACTTCCCTGCGCCACCGCTGCCACCGAACTTTCCCGACGGGTCGCCCGAACATCACTCCGGCGCTCGTGCCCCATGTCGTACCCGCAGAATTACGACATGTTCATCGGCGATCCGATATCGGATGACATAGGGCCACACAGCGGTCAGTTCACGGCGCCCGCGCCCTATCGAGCGTCCCCGCTCCGGAAAGCTGTCCAAACTGTTGGCGGCTTCAATCAGCCGGCCCGCCATGCGACGAGCTGCCGACGGATTGAAATGCCCTATGTACGACCGGATCCGCTCAAGATCGGTCAGGGCGGCTTCCGTCCACCTTACTTGCACCGCGGCCTAGGCATCTCATTGGGGGTACCCCAGCTTTCCAGCCATCGCACCACCTCGTCGTGACCAACCACCCGACCAGCGGCCAAATCCGCTTCGGCTTCGAGCAGGGCACGCTCTTCCGTGTCCCAATCATCCGTGTCAAACAGGGGAGCAGGCTTCATCATGGGCTGATCATACCTGAGACGAGCGGACTGACGCCACCCGAATCCAAACAGCTCACAAACGGTCTTCCGGCATACATCGACCGGAACACTGCACTTACAGTGCACTTACAGGTCGGGCGCGGAGGAGACAGGCACCGCTAAGTCATTGAAAAGTTTGGTGGGCGATGAGGGGATCGAACCCCCGACATTCTCGGTGTAAACGAGACGCTCTACCGCTGAGCTAATCGCCCGACCGTTCGGGCCGGCAAATGAACCGGCACATCGAACGCAAGCCGGCCGGGTCGATGCCCGGCCGGCCACACTATGCCCCGGGTGGAGCGGAAACTTCAAGCTCAGTTCAGAGCATCCTTGAGGGTCTTGCCCGCCTTGAACTTCGGCTGCTTGGACGCCGGGATGTCGATCTTCTCGCCGGTACGCGGGTTGCGGCCTTCGGTCGCGGGGCGCTCGGCCACCGCGAAGGTGCCGAAACCGACCAGACGAACCTCATCGCCATTCTTCAAGGACTCGGCGATGCTGTCGAACACGGCGTCGACGGCCTTCGTGGCGTCGGTCTTGGACAAACCCGACGCCTCGGCAACATGCGCCACGAGATCGTTCTTGTTCACGCAATCCCCCTTCGAAATTCAGAAAATACCGCAAGACAAAAGCCGCCCCAGGACTTGCCGTCCACGACTTTTTGGAGGCAGAGGATAATCACAGCGTTTGCGGCCCGTCAATTCCCGACAGGCCGCAAAGCTCTCCCTGCCCCAAAAGTCACGGTTCCCGGTCCGTTGGAAGCCATTCGGCTCCGGCTCAGTGACGCAGCGCCTCGCCGTCCGCCGCCTTCTCCTGGGCCTTCGCCGCGGCCGCATCGACCTCCGGTTCGGTCCATTCGATCGGTTCCAGCGGACGGACAAGCGCGTTGCGCAGCACCTCGTCCACCGTGCCGACGGGAATGATCTCCAGTCCGCGCTTCACGTTGTCCGGGATATCGGCGAGGTCCTTCTCATTGTCCTTCGGGATCAGCACATGCTTGATGCCGCCACGCAGGGCCGCCAGCAGCTTCTCCTTCAGACCGCCGATCGGCAGCACCCGGCCGCGCAGCGTGATCTCGCCGGTCATCGCCACGTCCTTGCGCACCGGAATGCCGGTCAGCACCGAGACGATGGAGGTGGCCATGGCGACACCGGCCGACGGGCCGTCCTTCGGCGTGGCGCCCTCGGGAACATGGACGTGAATGTCCTTCTTCTCGAACAGCGTCGGCTTGATGCCGAAGGCGGCGGCGCGCGACTTGACGTAGCTCTCGGCCGCCTGGACCGATTCCTTCATCACGTCACCCAGCTTGCCGGTTGTGGTGACGCGCCCCTTGCCGGGCAGACCGACCGCCTCGATCGACAGCAGCTCGCCACCGACCTCCGTCCAGGCCAGACCGGTGGTGACGCCCACCAGATCCTCCAGCTCCGCCTCGCCATAGTGGAAGCGGCGGACGCCGGCATATTTGTCGAGGTTGCGGCGGGTGACCGCGACCTTGGCGTTGCCGCCCGACTTCAGCAGGATTTCCTTGACCGCCTTGCGGCAGAGATTGGCGATCTCGCGTTCCAGCGAGCGGACACCGGCCTCCCGCGTGTAGTAGCGGACCAGATCGCGCAGCGCATCGTCGGAGATGGTGAACTCGCCCTTCTTCAGGCCGTTCGCCTCGATCTGCTTCTCGATCAGGTGGCGCTTGGAGATCTCCACCTTCTCGTCCTCGGTGTAGCCGGCGACGCGGATGATCTCCATACGGTCCAGCAGCGGCTGCGGCATGCGCATCGTGTTGGCCGTGCAGACGAACATCACGTCGGACAGGTCGTAATCGACCTCCAGGTAATGGTCGTTGAAGGTGCCGTTCTGCTCCGGATCCAGCACCTCCAGCAGGGCGGACGACGGGTCGCCGCGCCAGTCGGCACCGAGCTTGTCGATCTCGTCCAGCAGGAAGAGCGGGTTGGAGGATTTGGCCTTCTTCATGCCCTGGATGACCTTGCCGGGCATCGAGCCGATATAGGTGCGGCGATGGCCGCGCACCTCGGCCTCGTCCCGCACACCGCCCAGCGACATGCGGACGAAGTTGCGCCCCGTCGACTTGGCGATCGACTTGCCGAGCGAGGTCTTGCCGACGCCGGGCGGGCCGACAAGGCAGAGGATCGGACCCTTGACCTTGTTCATCCGGTTCTGGACGGCGAGATATTCAAGGATACGCTCCTTGACCTTCTCCAGACCATAATGGTCGGCGTCCAGCACCTTCTGGGCCAGCTTCAGGTCGCGCTTCACCTTGGTGCGCTTCTTCCACGGAATGGACAGCATCCAATCCAGATAGTTGCGGACCACGGTGGCTTCCGCCGACATCGGGCTCATCGACCGCAGCTTCTTCAGCTCGGCGAGCGCCTTCTCGCGGGCTTCCTTGGAGAAGCGGGTCTTGTTGATCTTCTCTTCCAGCTCGGCCGACTCGTCGCGGCCATCCTCGGTCTCGCCGAGCTCCTTCTGGATCGCCTTCAGCTGCTCGTTCAGATAATATTCGCGCTGGGTCTTCTCCATCTGCCGCTTGACACGGTTGCGGATGCGCTTTTCCACCTGGAGAACACCGATCTCGCCTTCCATGAAGGCATAGACCCGCTCCAGACGCTCCGACACCGTCGCGCATTCCAGAAGCTGCTGCTTTTCCGGAATCTTCAGCGCCAGATGCGAAGCGACGGTGTCGGCCAGCTTGCCGGCCTCCTCGATCTGGTTGATCGAGACCAGCACCTCAGGCGGGATCTTCTTGTTCAGCTTGATGTATTGCTCGAACTGGGAGACGACGGCGCGGCTCAGCGCCTCCAGCTCCTGATTCTCGCCGGTCTTTTCCTCGACCAGTTCGGCCTGGGCCTGGAAGAACTCCTCATTGTCGGCGAACTTGGTGATGGCGGCGCGCTGGCCGCCTTCCACCAGCACCTTGACGGTCCCGTCCGGCAGCTTCAGCAACTGCAACACGGTGCCGACGGTGCCGACGCTGTAGATGTCGGCCGGAGTCGGATCGTCCTGCGCGGCGTTCTTCTGGGTGACCAGCAGGATCTGCTTGTCATCCTTCATCACGTCTTCCAGCGCGCGCACGGACTTCTCGCGCCCGACGAACAGCGGCACGATCATGTGGGGGAAGACCACGATGTCGCGCAGCGGCAGGACCGGGTAGAGGGCACCACGGGAGAGTTCGATCATCGGCAGGGCCTCAATGAATGGATCGCCGCCAGCCCGGAATGGGCCTGACACGGCTCCCGCCTCGGGTTGAGCGCGGAAATCGCCTACGGCACCCGTCTAACGTGGCACACGGCCATGCGCCCTTCAAGGGGCTGCAACCGACGACTAGCGGTTTCCATGCCGGTTTCACGCCGGTTTCCAGCCGCGACCCGGCTGGAAACCGGCGCCACCCCACCCCTTTTCGCCGCATCAGGCGGTTTTAAGACTGCTCACATAGTCTTCGACGGTGCTTCGCAGGGATCCGGCCTCGTCGGACAGCCCGCGTGAGGCCGTCAGCAGTTCTCCCGACGCGATCCGCGTGCTTTCCGCCGTGCCCGCCACCTTGCCGATGCTGCCGGACACCTCGACCGTGCCCTGGGCGGCGGCGTTGATGTTGCGGGCGATCTCGCGCGTCGCGGCATTCTGCTCCTCGACCGCGGCGGCGACGGCGGACGCCGCCTCGCTGATCGCGACGACCGTGCGGCTGATCGCGTCGATGGCGGAAACGGCGCTGCCGCTGACCTCGCGGATCTCACCGACGCGGACCTGGATGTCCTCGGTCGCCTTCGCCGTCTGGCCGGCGAGATTCTTCACCTCGCTCGCCACCACGGCGAACCCCTTGCCGGCCTCCCCGGCCCGCGCCGCCTCGATGGTGGCGTTCAACGCCAGCAGGTTCGTCTGAGAGGCGATGGAGTTGATCATGTCGACCACCGACCCGATCCCGGCCGCGCGCTCGGCCAGGGTAGCGACGATGCCTGCGGTGCTGCCCGCCTCGCGCACCGCGCCCTGGGCGATCCTGGAGGCGTCGTCGATGCGCTGGCTGATCTCGCCGATCGACGCCTGCAACTGCTCCGCCGCCGCCGCCACCGTCTGGATGTTGCCGTTGGCATGTTCCGAGGCCGCGGCGACGGAGGAGGATAGCGAAGACACGTTCTCCGCGTTGGCCGTCACCCGCTCGGAATTGCCGCGCACCGATTGGGCGGTGGCGGAGAGATGGGTGACGATCCCTTCCAGCCGGGTCACGAACCGCTGGGTCGTCTGTTCGAAGGAGTGGCGGCGACGGTCGCGCTCCTCCTGCTCGGACCGGCGCCGAGCCTCCGCTTCGTCGGCGGCGCGGGCACCGGATTGCAGGATGTCGATGGCTCCTGCCATTTCGCCGATCTCGTCGGCCCGGCCGGCATGGGGTACGGCAAGATCACGACGGCCACCGGCGATGGCGCCGATCACGCCGGCCAGTTCCACGATGGGGCCGGAAGCCCGGCGGTTGATGGCGATGGCGCCCACCACCAGCGCGGCGATGGAAATGACCGCCAGAACGATGGCCACCAACAGGCGCCGCAAAGCGGCGGCATGATGGTCGTCCGCCATCCTGCGCGCCTCGATCACCGCGGCGTCGCGGATCGCCAGGATATGCTGCAAAAGCGGCGATGCCGATTTGCGCCATTCGGCGACGTCGAGATCATAGGGCTTGCCGGACAGCGACGCATCAAGCACCCGCTTCTTGAAGGCACCGAACTGCTCGATATAGCCGGTGCGGGCGGCCTGCAACGCCGCCTTCAACCCGGCCTCCATGTCGCCGCCGACGATGTCGTCGTCCAGCCCGGCGAACGCCTCGTCGATCTTGCCTTCGATGGTCAGGGTCTGGCTCAGCAGTTCCGGATTCATCGGCTTACCCGAGCCCAGCGCCCGCAGGAACAACACCGACTGCTGGGCGGCGCGCTCGCGCAAGGTGGAGGATCGGACGGCCAGGTCGGCGCGATCACCGACGCGGGAATCCAGGTCGTCCAATTCATGGCCCAGTCGGATCACGGCTTTCTGGATCGGAGTCGTGATCCTGGCCACCGACTCGAAATAGCGGGCCGTCACCTCGGCGGGACGGCCGGCGGGCTCCTTGCCCAGCCAATCATCGAGTTGGGCGCGCACGGTGGAGATGATGCCGCCCAACCCCTCGGCATCCAGGAGCGCCTGGGCATCGCCGCTGTTCCTGACCGTGGCGACATAGCGGGCAAGCGCCTGATCGACCTGCTGGCGCCCCTTGGCCAGAGCCTCCCGCCCGGCCTGATCCATGACCGTCTTCGCGGACAATGGCTGATTCGCCATGCCACGCTCCAGCGCCACCAGTTCTCCCAGGCTTGACGCGCTGGCGACGACCTCGACGATCGCCTTGGCGGATGCGGATTGAGTGGCCGCCCGATATTCCTGAACCGCGAGCCAACCGGCCGGAACGCTGGTGACGACACCGACGCAAGTCAGGCAGACATACAAAAAATTCCGTATTTTCATTGCTCTGCGCTCATAACGTATTTCTTGCTTTTCCCGCGGAATGCAAAGAGCGTCCCGAGGGAAAGCGGCGATATCGCAACCCAATCCTTGGGAGCATCTGAGAAACCGTAGAGACGTTATTTCATAAAGTCCACAATATTGACGAGGATACGCCACGATGATTGAAGGAGTCTTTAAGAATGCTATAAAAGTGCGGTCTCCTGACGGAGGACAATATCGCAAAATGAAAAAGGAGCGCCGAAGCGCTCCTTTTCCACAGTCTCTCCGATGGTAGCCAACAACCAGCCACCGTCGATCAGATCTCTCCAATCACGCCCCAGGTGCCTCGCTGCGCCGTTCGGCATGGACGTAGAGCGGCTTGGCGCGGCCCTCGACCACCTCCTTGTTGACCAGGATGCTCTCGATGCCGGTCAGGCCCGGCAGGTCGAACATCGGGTCGAGCAGGATGGCCTCCATGATGGAGCGCAGGCCGCGGGCACCGGTCTTGCGGGCAATCGCCTTGTGGGCGATGGCCCGCATGGCGTCCTCGGAGAATTCCAGATGGACGTCCTCCATCTCGAACAGGCGCTGGTACTGCTTGACCAGGGCGTTCTTCGGCTTGCTCAGGATCTCGACCAGCGCCGCCTCGTCCAGGTCGGACAGGGTGGCCAGCACCGGCAGACGGCCGATGAATTCGGGAATCAGGCCGAATTTCAGCAGATCCTCGGGCTCGACCTCGTGCAGGATCTCGCCGGTGGCGCGTTCGTCGGCGGAGCGGACATCGGCACCGAAGCCGATGCTGGTGCCCTTGCCGCGCTGGGCGATGATCTTGTCCAGGCCGGCGAAGGCGCCGCCGCAGATGAACAGGATGTTGCTGGTATCGACCTGCAGGAATTCCTGCTGCGGATGCTTGCGCCCGCCCTGCGGCGGCACGGAGGCGACGGTACCCTCCATGATCTTCAGCAGGGCCTGCTGCACACCCTCGCCCGACACGTCGCGGGTGATCGACGGGTTGTCGGACTTGCGGCTGATCTTGTCGACCTCGTCGATGTAGACGATGCCGCGCTGCGCCCGTTCGACATTGTAATCGGCGGCCTGAAGCAGCTTGAGGATGATGTTCTCGACATCCTCGCCGACGTAACCGGCCTCGGTCAGCGTCGTCGCGTCGGCCATGGTGAAGGGAACATCGATGATGCGGGCCAGGGTCTGGGCCAGCAGCGTCTTGCCGCAGCCGGTCGGGCCGATCAGCAGGATGTTCGACTTCGCCAGTTCGACATCGTTGTGCTTCGTCCCGTGGGCGAGGCGCTTGTAATGATTATGGACCGCCACCGACAGCACGCGCTTGGCGTAGGACTGTCCGATGACGTAATCGTCGAGCACCGCATGAATGTCGCGCGGAGTCGGAACCCCGTCGCGGGACTTCACGAGGGTCGTCTTGTTCTCCTCGCGAATGATATCCATGCACAGTTCGACGCATTCATCGCAGATGAACACCGTCGGACCGGCAATCAGCTTGCGGACCTCGTGCTGGCTCTTGCCGCAGAAGGAGCAGTAGAGCGTATTCTTCGAATCGCCGCTGCTGGACTTGCTCATCGGTACTCCGTCATCTCGCGGGAGGCGTGACCCCGTGGGCCATGCCCGTTCGCGGCGCCCCCCGACGCCGGTCCTACTCAGGTTATCGCGGACGACGCCCGCGACAAGGTCATGCGCCGTTTTGGCGACGCATCACGATCGACACAGCCGGCGGGCCCTTTGCGGGGCCACCGTATGACCGGATCGTGTCACCGCCATTCAACAACAGCGCCACGACCCGATCAACCCTTTGTTGGGAGGGCTCGCGACCGGCGACTCACGAATGGTGGTCGGCGCCCGGACGCTTCTCCACCACCTCGTCGATCAGGCCAAAGGCCTTCGCCTCTTCCGGCGACATGAACTTGTCGCGCTCCATGGCGGTCTCGATGGTGTCGAGATCCTGCCCGGTGTGCTTGACATAGATGTCGTTCAGACGCGAGCGCAGCTTCAGGATCTCCTGCGCCTGGATCTCGATGTCCGAGGCCTGGCCCTGGGCGCCGCCCGACGGCTGGTGGATCATGATGCGGCTGTTCGGCAGCGAGAAGCGCTTGCCCGGCGCGCCGGCGGCCAGCAGCAGCGAGCCCATCGAAGCGGCCTGACCCATGCACACCGTCGACACCTGCGGACGGATGTACTGCATGGTGTCGTAGATGGCGAGGCCGGCCGAGACGTAGCCGCCCGGCGAATTGATGTAGAGCGCGATGTCCTTGTTCGGGTTCTCCGACTCAAGGAACAGCAGCTGCGAGCAGATCAGGCTGGCGACGGCGTCGTTCACTCCGCCGATCAGGAAGATGATCCGCTCCTTCAGCAGGCGCGAATAGATGTCGTACGCGCGCTCGCCCCGGTTGGTCTGTTCGATGACCATCGGGACCAGAGCATTCATCTTCGGCTCGAAGTCGTACATGTGTTCTTCCCTGCCCCCGCAGTTGGCTGAACCGGTGATCGTTGCCGGTACGGAACCACATATAGGAACCTTTGGGGGCGGATGGTAGTCCGCCCCCACTCCTTTTGGGAGTTTAGGCCGCCTCGGCCTCGTCCTCGTCCTTCGTCAGCTCTTCGACGCTGACGGTCTTCTCGGTGACCTTGGCCTGATCCAGGATGTGATCGACGACCTTGTCCTCGAAGATCGGGGCGCGGAGATTCTCGAGCGCCTGCTGGTTCTGCTTGAAGAACTCGAACACCTGACGCTCCTGACCGGGGAAGCGGCGGGCTTCGTTGATCAGGGCACGGTTCACCTCGTCCTGGGTGACCTGGATGTTGTTGCGGCGGCCGACTTCCGACAGCAGCAGGCCCAGGCGGACGCGGCGCTCGGCGATGGCGCGGTACTCGGTCTTCAGCTCGTCCTCGGACTTGCCGGCGTCCTCACCGGCGGTGCCGTTCTTGATCTCCTCCTGGAGGCGCTCCCAGATGCCGCCGAACTCGATCTCGACCATGCCGGCGGGCACCTCGAAGGAGTGGGCCTCGGCCAGCTTGTCGAGCAGCTGGCGCTTCACGCGCAGGCGCGACAAGTTGCCATACTCGCCCTTGATGCGGTCGCGGACGGCTTCGCGCATCTTCTCCAGGCTCTCCATGCCGAACTCCTTGGCGAGTTCGTCATTGACCTCGGCCGGGACGTTCTTGCGCAGCTCCTTGACGTCGACCTCGAAGACGGTCGCGGCCCCCTTCAGGCGCTCGTGCGGGTAGTCCTCCGGGAAGGTGACGTTGACGGTGCGGTGCTCGCCGGCCTTGACGCCGACCAGCTGCTCCTCGAAGCCCGGCACGAAGCGGCCGGCGCCCAGCTCCAGCGGATAGTCCTTGCCGTCCATGCCCGGCAGGGCCTCGCCGTCCACCGTGCCGGCGAAGTCGATGACGGCGATGTCGCCGGTCTCGGCGGCGCGGTCCTCGGTGACCGGAGCCTGGGTCGAATGGGACGAGGCCAGACGGGCCAGCGCCTCTTCCACCGACTCCTCGGTGACCTCGGCGACCGGCTTCTCCAGCTCGATGCCGCTGAGGTCGCCCGGCTCGACGTCCGGCAGCAGCTCGACCGCCATCTTGTAGGTCAGGTCGCCGCCATCCTCGTACTTCTCGACCTCGATCTTCGGCTGCAGGGCGACGCGCAGGCCGCGGTCGTTCAGCGCCTGGCGCGAGCTGTCGGAGATGGCGTCCTCCAGCACCTCGGACAGCACGCCGCCGAAATAGCGCTGCTTGATGACGGTGACCGGCACCTTGCCCGGACGGAAGCCCGGCAGCTGGACCGTGCGGCGCAGCTCTTCCAGCTTGCCGTTCACCTTCTCTTCGATGTCCTTGGCGGAAATGACGACCTGAAATTCGCGCTTGAGGCCGTCGGTGCTGGTCTCGGTGATGTTCATCGGAACGAAAGCCTATCTCGTTGGTCCGGCCCGGCGGCGCCCGTCCGGGCGGCCCGAATCCGTGTTGTCCATGCGGTCCAAGGTGTTGCCATGGTGCGGGCGAAGGGACTTGAACCCATACGACCGAAGTCACTGGAACCTAAATCCAGCGCGTCTACCAATTCCGCCACGCCCGCGTTCATGGCAAAGGCAGCCGCGACGGGTGCGCAAACACCCGCCGGACCGCCGGCGAAGTCCGGTCTATAGCACAGCGCGCCGGAAGCAAACAGGCAAAATGGACCGATCCGAGAGAGTGAGGCCCCGTCTCTTCGCGTCAGCCGCCGGCCTTTCCCCCCGCCCTGTCCAGGGAGCGCACGGCGGACGAGGTGACGATGCGCCCCTCGCCGGTGTAGGCCTCGTGGTTGGCGTCGATCTCGCCCAGCCGGTAGCGGTAGTTGATCATCATGCCCAGCGACTGCGCCAACCCCTTGGCCGAGCGGTCGGCCAGCCAGTTCAGCCGCTCCATGCGGGCGCCGTTGGTCAGGTGGAAATGCGCCACCGGATCCAGCGCCCTGGCGCGGGCATGCCCCCTCGCCTCCTGCACAATGGTCAGGTAATGGACGCACATCCGCGTCAGCGGGCCGCGCAGGCGCTTCTGCATCTCGTCATCCGCCGCCCAGCCGGGCCGGGCGAGGGCACGGGCGAGCAGCGGCGACTCGTCATCGACGGCGCCGCCGCGGCCGTCCCCGGCCGGCGCGTCGCCATCGTCGGCCCGCTCCAGCTCGCCCAGCCGTTCGGCGATGCGCTCCGCCTCGGTGTTGGTCAGCAGGGCGTCGCCGTCGCGCTCCAGAATCCGCTCGAACCAGCGGCGGAATCCCGGAATCGGCGACAGGGTGGCATAGCACTTGATGTTGGGAAACTCGGTCGCCAGCCCGTCGACCACCCGCTTGATCAGGAAATTGCCGAAACTGATGCCGGCAAGCCCGACCTGCGCGTTGGAGATCGAATAGAAGATGGCGCTGTCGGCGCTCTTCGGGTCGCAGACCGGCGCCGTCGGATCGAGCAGGGCCTGGACGTTGTCCGACATGCCCTGGACCAGCGCCACCTCGACGAAGATCAGCGGCTCGTGCGGCATGCGCGGATGGAAGAAGGCGAAGCAGCGGCGATCGGAATCGAGCCGATCCTTCAGATCCTGCCAGCCGCGGATCTCATGGACCGCCTCATATTTGATCAGCTTCTCCAGCAGCGAGGCCGGGCTGTCCCAGGTGATGCGGTGCATCTCCAGAAAGCCGACGTCGAACCAGGCGCGCAGCAGATTCTTCAGATCGTCTTCCAGCGCCTGAAGCAACGGCTCGCCCCGCGCCATCTCCATCAGCTCGGCGCGCAGGTCGACCAGGAACTTCACCCCCTCCGGCAAGGCGTTGAACTGGGTCAGCAGCCGCAGGCGCGGCGGCTCCAGCGCCCGGCGCAGCGCCCGTTCGGCATGGCCGCGCGCCACCGGGTCGGCCGCCGCCTGGAAGGTCGCCATGGCGTCCATCACCGCGTCGCGGTCGACGTCGAAGTCGCGCGCGAGCATCATAAGGAAATTGCGCCGTCCCTGCGGCTCCAGGGCGAGATAGGTGCGGCCGAGCTGGGCGGCGCGGGCGCGGGCCGACACCTCGCCGCCACGCGAATCCAGGCAGGCCTCGATCTGCCCCTTCAGACGCTCGGCGTCCTCCTTGGGCAGATGGGTGCGCGGCGGCGCGCCGACGGCGCCACGGGCCGACGCGGCGATCTCGCGCCAGCGGCTGCGCAGATTGTCCAGCGCGCGGTCGAGGAAGGTCGGCTGCGCCGCCGGGACGGGCGGCACGGGATCCGGGATGAGGGTATCGGGGGCATCGCTCATACCCCGGAGTCTGGTCCTGCCAGGCCGGTCCCGCAAGGGGGCGCGCGGACGCGACCGTCAGCGGTACCGCCGACGCCCCCCTTGCCAGGGCGTCAACCCTGCGTCCTCAGCGCCTTCAGCACGCCGGGCAGCGCCCCGGCCAGATCGTCCGAGATCAGGCCGGGGCCGAGGGCGCGTCCGGCCTCGCCATGCAGCCAGACCGCCGTGCAGGCGGCCTCGAACCCGTCCATCCCCTGCGCCAGCAGGCCGAGGGCGATGCCGGCCAGCATGTCGCCGGAACCGGCGGTCGCCAGATCGGGCGGCGCGTTCATGTTGACCACCGCCCGGCCGTCGGGGGCGGCGACCACGGTGTCGGCGCCCTTCAGCACGACGACCGCGCCCGACCGCGCGGCGGCGGCCCGCACCCGCGACAGCTTGTCGCCATCCATGCCGACCGAATCGCCGAACAGCCGGGCGAACTCCCCCTCATGCGGGGTGAGGACGCAACGCCTGTCGAGCAGGTCGAACAGCTCGTCGGCCGACTCGGCGAAGCTGGTCAGCGCATCGGCATCGAGCACGCAGGCCCGGCGGGCGTCCGAAACACCGGTCCGGCGGCCGTCCAGCACCGTCATCACGGCGCTTCGCGTCGGCGCGCCCCGCCCCGCCCCCGGCCCGATCAGCACGGCGTTCCGGCGCGGATCCGCGAGCAGCCGGGCGAAGGCGCCCTCATCCTCCAGCGGATCGACGATCACGCTGGCGCAGCCGGCGGCATAGACGGGAAAAGCCTCCGGCGGACAGGCGATGGTGACCAGGCCGGCCCCCGCCCGCAGCGCCGCGACCGAGGCCAGACGCGCCGCCCCGGTCATCCGCGCCCCGCCCAGCACCAGCGCATGGCCGCGCGCGTATTTGTGGCCGTCCAGCGCCGGCCAGGGGAAACGGTGGCGCCACAGCGACGGCTCGTTGACCGCGGTCTGCGGCGCGATGGTGTCCAGCACCCGCTCGGGAATGCCGATGTCGGCCACCACCACCTCGCCGCACAGGCTGCGGCCCGGCAACAGGACATGGCCGGGTTTGCGGCGGAAGAAGGTGACGGTCAGCGCCGCCTGGGGAGCGGCGCCCAGCACCCGGCCGCTGTCGCCATGCAGGCCGCTCGGCACATCGACGGCGACGACGGTGCGCCCCTCCATCGCCTCGACGATGGAGCGGGCGAGGCCGTCGAGCGGCCGGGACAGGCCGGCGCCGAACAGGGCGTCGATCACCAGGGGATTGCCGCGCAGGATGTAGGGATCGGCCGCCTCGATCGGGCCGGGCCAGCGCTCGGCCGCGATCGCGGCGGCGCCGGTCAGGGCGGAGCGGCTGCCGAGCAGGGCCAGCCGCACCGGCCAGCCGGCCTCCAGCAGCAGCCGGGCGATGACGAAACCATCGCCGCCATTGTTGCCGGGACCGCACAGCACGGCGGTGGGGTGCGGCGCCCAGCGCTCGCACACCGCGCGGACCACCGCGGCGCCGGCCGCCTCCATCAGGGCGGAGCCGGGCACGCCGGCGGCGATGGCCAGCTGGTCGGCCCGATACATCTCCGCGACGGACAGAAGCTCATCCATCCCCCACTCCCCCCGATCCCGGCCTGTCCTGCCATTTTTATGAGCGGGCGAAGAGGCGAACGCCCACTCTACCCGTAGGCGGTCCCCTCACCCGAAGCAAACAATGCGGACAAAAACGATACGGACAAGCATAAACGTCCGCGAAACGGCGGGCCAGCCGTGCGGACGTTTATAAAACCGGAATTTTCCAAGACGCCAGGAAGAAGATGGGGCGATGGATGGGACTCGAACCCACGACCGCTCGGACCACAACCGAGAGCTCTACCAACTGAGCTACCACCGCCGCCGTCAGCGTTTCCGCCGTCGGGAGCCGCGTTATGCTCCACCCCGGCTTTGCGGTCAAGCGCCTTTTTCGCGAAAAGTGAAAAAACGTCTTTCGAGGGTGGAGGACACCTCTTTCGCCCGGCCGGAGAGGCCGAATTGGCCTGCGCGACGCGGGGTGCTTGCGCCATATGCACAAATATTGTTCACTTCGCCGAATCCTTCGGCAGCGCCCTGCCCCATCGGACGGCATCGGGCCGTCTTATGGCCAGCGTCGATGCCGCCGGACCGGATCGGCCGAATGTGGCACGCTCCATGCTTACCGTCGTCGCTGTCGGCAGTGCCGTGGACGGTGCCTGCCGGCGTTGGCACCTCGTACACGAGAGACCCATGAAGAAGATCGAAGCCATCATCAAGCCGTTCAAGCTCGACGAGGTGAAGGAGGCCCTTCACGAAGTCGGGATCAAGGGGATCACCGTTACCGAAGCCAAGGGCTTCGGCCGTCAGAAGGGCCACACCGAGCTTTACCGCGGCGCGGAATATGTCGTGGACTTCCTGCCGAAGGTGAAGATCGAGGTGGTGATGGAAGACTCCCTGGTGGAACGGGCGATCGAGGCGATCCAGCAGGCCGCCCATACCGGCCGCATCGGCGACGGCAAGATCTTCGTCACGCCCGTGGAGGAGGTGGTCCGCATCCGCACCGGGGAGAAGGGCGCCGACGCGATCTGATCGCGTCCCGTCCGAACCCTTCCGGCAGGTTCTCCGCGACCGGCCCCCTTCCGACCAGCATCCGCCAACATGCGCCCATTTCCCCATCCCCTTCCGCCGGCCCCGGCCGCGGCGTCCGTCAAGCGGCACAAGGCCGCGCATGGCGGCCGTGCGACTTTTTGGGTTGGCGCGTTGTGCGGGGAGAAAAGGCGTGAGATAACGTCCGCCGCGAGCGCCGCCCACCGCCGCCGCAGCCCCGAAGGGGCCTGGGCAGCGGCTTGACGCAGCGGGATCCAACCCTCTTAAAGCGTGGAAAAAGAGACATGTCCGACATCAGCAAGGTCTTCGACCTGATCAAGGAACACGACGTCAAGTACGTGGACCTGCGCTTCACCGACCCGCGCGGCAAGCTGCACCACACCGCTCAGCACGTCTCGACCATCGATGAAGACGTGTTCGAAGACGGCATCATGTTCGACGGTTCCTCGATCGCCGGCTGGAAGGGCATCGAAGAGTCGGACATGATCCTGAACCTGGACCCGACGACGGCCGTGATGGATCCGTTCGCCGCCCAGCCGACGCTGAACATCCTGTGCGACGTCTATGATCCGGGCACCGGCGGCGCCTATGCCCGCTGCCCGCGCGGCATCGCCAAGGCCGCCGAGAAGTACACCGCGTCGGCCGGCATCGGCGACACCGTCTTCTTCGGTCCGGAAGCCGAGTTCTTCGTGTTCGACGACGTCAAGTATTCCGTCGACATGAACAAGGTGTCCTACGAGTTCGCCTCGGACGAGGGCGCCTACGCCTCGGGCAAGGATTACGAGGACGGCAACCTGGGCCACCGTCCGGGCACCAAGGGCGGCTATTTCCCGGTCGCTCCGGTCGACAGCTGCAACGACCTGCGCGCCGAGATGCTGAGCGTCCTGGCCGAGATGGGCGTTCCGGTCGAGAAGCACCACCACGAGGTGGCCGCCGCCCAGCATGAGCTGGGCATCAAGTTCGACACGCTGGTCCGCACCGCGGACAACATGCAGTACTACAAGTACGTCGTGCACAACGTCGCGCATGCCTATGGCAAGACCGCGACCTTCATGCCGAAGCCGGTGTTCGGCGACAACGGCTCGGGCATGCACTGCCACCAGTCGATCTGGAAGGACGGCCAGCCGCTGTTCGCCGGCAACCAGTATGCCGACCTGTCGGAGCTGGCGCTGTACTACATCGGCGGCATCATCAAGCACGCCAAGGCGCTGAACGCCTTCACCAACCCGTCGACCAACAGCTACAAGCGCCTGGTCCCGGGCTATGAGGCCCCGGTTCTGCTGGCCTATTCGGCCCGCAACCGTTCGGCGTCCTGCCGCATCCCGTATGTCGCCTCGCCGAAGGGCAAGCGCGTCGAGGTCCGCTTCCCGGATCCGTCGGCCAACCCGTACCTGGCCTTCGCCGCCATGCTGATGGCCGGCCTGGACGGCATCCAGAACAAGATCCATCCGGGCGACGCGATGGACAAGAACCTGTACGACCTGCCGCCGGAAGAGCTGGCCAAGGTCCCGACCGTCTGCGGCTCGCTGCGCGAGGCCCTGAACTCGCTCCGCGAGGACAACGAGTTCCTGAAGAAGGGCGACGTCTTCACCGCCGACATGATCGAGGGCTACATCGACCTCCGCACGGAAGAGATGATGGCCTTCGAGACCATGCCGCACCCGATCGAGTACAAGATGTATTACTCGGTCTGATTTAGTCCTTGGAAACACTGGGCGGTTCATCACTCCGGAAACGGAGTGGTGTGCCGGCCCGGTGCAGCCGGTCAAGAGGCTCCCTGGGAAACCGGGGGGCCTTTTTATTTGCCTATTCCGTCCTACGGTCCCGGAAGGGGCACAGGCCACGCTCGATATTTGAATTCACGCCGAAACAGCGAGATTCAAGATATTCGTAAATTCAGAGTGCCCTATCTCTGCGCCATCTCCCGCATTGCCAGCTTCGGCAACGTGCTGTTGCATGTCTTGGCAATCAGAGATACCAGCTTTTGCGGAACAATTGGCTTCACAAGATATCCATTTGCGCCAACCCTTATCGAGGCCATAACGAGCGTCTGCTCTGAGTGAGCCGTCAGCATGATGATAGGGGTATTCTTTTTCGCAAAAAGGGACGCGCACCCTCCCCGGACTTCTTTTGTGAATTGCAGACCGCTCATTCCATTCATGACGATATCACAAATGATGACATCGATATGGTTGGAAGCCAGACACCCCAACGCGGATTCGCCACTGGTCTCAAGAAATATTTCCGAAATTCCATAGGCAACAAGAATTTTTCTCACCAAATCCGCAGTGAATTTGCTGTCATCGACAACCATAGCGGTTAGAAGCTTATGATCGATCACTTGGATTTTGCCTTCCATATTCTCCTGCATTTTATGAAAATTCCAAAAATGCGGATTGTTAACCTCGATATTGATCGGCGGAAATCCTGCTCAATTAGGTGTAACCACAATATATTATTTTTTTCTAATGCCAAGAGTACATCGCTGATCCTCATGCAAAAACGAAGTCCATATGTTTGCTTCGCAATGATCGAAAAGACGACTTTCCAGCGAATGAGCGGGAGCTGTAGGGCAAGGACTCCGCGTGCCGCGGCAGCCGCCGGGAACACGACATCCGCGGATCGCACCGGTGATCTATGTTTCCCAAGGCATACGGCAATGACTGCCCCAACCGCCTTCGCATCATTCGAACGCCGACCCCGGTTCGCGCCGGGGGCGGTTTCCCTTTCTCGCAAGCTCGATCCAGACGCCGACATCGGGCGGAGCGCAGCCCGTCCGTTCCGCACAGTCCGCCTTCGCGCAAGCGCAGGCCGGAAACAGGCAGCCGTCGCCGTTCAGGTCGGTCGCCCGCACCGCAAGGTCATAGCGGACGCCGCGCATGATCGCCGGGCCGGCGCTGCTGTGGCGCTCGTAATGCTCGACGACGTGGCGCACGCGGGTGAGCAGGTCGCGCCGTTGATCACGCCCAGGGTCCATGCCTTCGCCCCCAATCGCCAAGACTGCCGACATCGACAGGGACGCCGGAAAGCAGCCTTCTGTTCCGCCATCCAAGCGCAGTACGGCGCATGGGCGAAGACATCGCGGCAACCATGCGCCGGTCCGGCTGTTGCCACGGCAGGGATCACGCCCGGTGATCATGATGGGTGATCCTGATCAGTGACCATGACGGGAGAGCATGATGGATCGCGATCGGCTGAACCACGTCGCCAAGGCGCTCGGCGATGTCCGCCTCTACGAGAAGCACCACACCGGTGAACTCGTCACCATGCGCCTGCGCGATTCGCTGGCCGACACTCCGGGCTATGACGCGGAGGAGGTGGAGAGGAAGCTGCTGGATCTGGCGCGAGTGGCGCTGGAGGCGGCCGACCAGCGGGGCGGATGGTGAGGAAGCGGCGGGTGGCCTGTTGACGGGGATGAAGCAAGCCACCGGAGGGAGACAGCCGCCATGCCCGAAGAAAAGACATCCGACCTGCCGCAAAGCGACCGCCCGGCGACCAAGCCGGTCCCGGTGAAGCCGGCGGTCGAGCCGATGAGCGACAAGGACGAAGCGCCGCCGGGCACGCCGGGGACCGGCGAGGCCATCGATCCGAAGACCGGCGAGAGTTATGTGCAGGGGATTGGCGGAGCGTGACAAGTGGGCGTCGGCGGCATGCCACGCCAACCGCGCAAACGAAAAGGGCCGGCTCCCACGAGCCGGCCCTTTCGGTGTCAGGTCACCCGCGTCACGCCACGAAGGGCGGCAGCGCGGTGACGTTGGCGGCCCTCTCGACGACCTGGCCGACGCGCAGCAGCGTCTCCTCGTCGAACGGGCGGCCGATCAGCTGAAGGCCGAGCGGCAGGCCATCGGCGCCGAGACCGGCCGGAACCGACATCGCCGGCAGGCCGGCGAGGTTGACCGGCACGGTGAAGACGTCGATCAGGTACATCTGCACCGGATCGTCCATCTTCTCGCCGATGGCGAAGGGCGTGCTGGGGGCGGTCGGCGTCAGGATGACGTCGCAGCTCTTGAACGCCTCGTCGAAGTCCTGCTTGATGCGCGTGCGCACCTGGCGGGCCTTGTTGTAATAGGCGTCGTAATAGCCGGCCGACAGCACATAGGTGCCGATCAGGATGCGGCGCCGCACCTCCGGGCCGAAGCCGGCGCCGCGGGTGTTCTCGTACATCTCCTTGAGGTTGCCGCCCTCGACCCGCAGGCCGTAGCGCACGCCGTCATAGCGCGCGAGGTTGGACGACGCCTCGGCCGGCGCGATGATGTAATAGGCGGCCAGCGCGTATTTGGTGTGCGGCAGGCTGATCTCGACCGGCTCGGCGCCGGCGTCCTTCAGCCAGGCGATGCCCTGGTCCCACAGCGCGGCGATCTCGGCCGACAGGCCCTCCGCCCGGTATTCCTTGGGAATGCCGACGCGCAGGCCGCGGATGTCGCCGGTCAGCGCGGCGCGGAAGTCCGGCACCGGCAGGTTGACCGAGGTCGAATCCTTCGGATCGAAACCGCACATCGAGCGCAGCATGATCGCCGCGTCCTCGACCGTGCGGGTCATCGGCCCGGCCTGATCCAGCGAGGAGGCGTAGGCGACGATGCCCCAGCGCGAGCAGCGGCCGTAGGTCGGCTTGATGCCGACGGTGCCGGTGTAGCCGGCCGGCTGGCGGATCGAACCGCCGGTGTCGGTCCCGGTGGCGCCCAATGCTGCGCGCGCGGCGATCACCGCGGCCGATCCGCCCGACGAACCGCCGGCGACGATCCTCCGGTCCCAGGCGCCCGGCGCGCCGGGGCTCCACGGGCTGACCGTCTCGCCCTGGTGGGCGGTGATGGTGGCGGAGCCCATGGCGAACTCGTCCAGGTTCACCTTGCCCAGCATGACGGCGCCGTCGCGCCACAGCTGTGAGGTCACCGTCGATTCATACTCCGGCTTGAAGCCGTCCAGGATGCGGCTGCCGGCGGTGGTGGCGACACCCTTGGTGCAGAACAGATCCTTCACCGCGATCGGCAGGCCGTCCATCGGCCCGGCCTCGCCCTTGGCGCGGCGCTCGTCGCTGGCCTTGGCCATCGCCAGGGCGGCGTCCGGGGTCTCGGTGATGAAGATGTTGAAGGGCCGCACGGCCTCGACCGCGCGCACATGCGCCTCGGCCAGTTCGACCGCGGTGAAGTCCTTCTTGGCGAGGCCGTCGAGGGCCCCGGCCATCGTCAGATGCGTGAGCGCCGTCATCACTCGACCACCTTGGGCACGACAAAGAAGCCTTCGGCCGTTTCCGGACCGTTCGACAGGACCTGCGCGGCGTATCCGCCGTCGGTGACCTCGTCCTTGCGGCGGCGCAGCTTCTGCGCGGCGACGCTGGTCATCGGCGGCACGTCCTTCGTGTCGACCTCGTTGAGCTGTTCCACGAAGGTCAGAATCCGGCTCAGTTCCCCGGCCAGGGATTCCAGTTCCTCGTCCGGCACCTTGATGCGGGCCAGATGCGCGATCTTGGCCACCGTGGCCTTGTCGAGCGACATGCCTCTACTCTCTTCCAAAACATTGGAAATCGGCCGCGAAGCTAGCACCCGCCGGCTTCATCCGCAACGATTGCGGCCATTCCGCCGTTCAGAAGGCGCCGTTGCCGCCCTTGGGGAAGCCGGCGGTCAGCGCCAGCGGGCAGCCGCAGGCCGGGCATTGCGTCCGCTGCAACACCTCGACCACCCGCGCATCCGGCAGGACGGCGCCGAGCGCGCTCTCCACCGCGGCGATCTGGCGCTTGTGGTCGGCGCTGGCGCCGCAGGCGGCGTCCAGCATGGCGCCGTAATCCGAACTGGACTGGGCGGTGATGGCCTGCGCCCCTCCCGCCGCGAACAGCCCGGCACCGCCGGAGACCAGCCCGGCCAAGCCGGCCAGCACCGCGCGCCGGTTCGCACCCGTCATCATCCCGCTCATCCGTCCGCTCCGTCGATCCACGGGCAACACCGCCCAGGAGGCAGCCGCCGCCTTCCAGGCCATCAACTATACGCCGCCCGCCGAAGCCCCGATCATTAAAAAGCGGACATCGTCCAAGCGGCCCATCAGGCGGCCCATCAGGCGGCGATGGGTGATGCCGCTTGCCGGCTGGCCCGGTCGATCCGCAGCTTGAACAGCGCGATCGGCTCGCCCCAGGGCGTCACCCGCGTCTCCAGCGCGATCGGCGCCATGCCGAGCTTGGCATAGAGCAGCAGGGCCGGGGTGTTGGTGTTGAAGCAATAGAGCGTCAGTTCGGGCAGATGATGATGGTCGAAGGCACGGTCGATCATCGTCCGCACCAGATATTCGGCGATGCCGCGACGGCGCAGCGCCGGATCGACGCTGACATTGCCGATGCTGGCGGTGCGCTCCTCCTCGAAGGTGGCGTAGTTGGCATAGCCGACCACCCGCTCCCGTCCGTCCTCGCGCAGGACGGCCACGGTGGGATCCCGGCGGATCGCCAGGGTCGCCCGCACCTGATCGGGGGTCAGCGGCCAGCTGGCGCGCGGGAACAGGAAATACAGCTCCTCCGCGCCGCGGGGGAACCCGCAGATCGTCGGGATGTCGGCGTCGGCCAGCGGCCGGTGCGACAGGGCGGATCCGGAAAGGGCGCTGCTCATACTTAGAAGTCTAAGCTTTTTCGCGGACAACTCAAGCGACCTTGCGGCCATGGGGCGGCGGCCCTATGGTCGGACGATGATCCATACCCTTGAAGATCTCGCGGCCCGGCTGGGCAGAAACCAACGCCTGCTTGGCCTCGACGTCGGCACCAAGACCGTCGGGCTGGCGGTCGCCGATCCCGGACTGATCGTCGCATCCCCCATCGGCACGCTGAAACGCACCAAATTCACCCAGGACGCGCGCGAGCTGGGCAAGACCATCCGCGATTACGGCATCGGCGGTCTGGTGGTCGGGCTGCCGCTGAACATGGACGGCAGCGAGGGACCGCGCGCCGAGTCGGTGCGCGCCTTCGCCAACAATCTGCTGGAGCGCTCCGACCTGCTGGGCTGGGAGGCGGAGATCGCCTTCTGGGACGAGCGGCTGTCGACCTCCGCCGTCGAGCGCTTCATGATCGGCGAGGCCGACATGACCCGCAAGCGGCGGGACGAGGTGGTCGACAAGATGGCCGCCGCCTACATCCTCCAGGGCGCGCTCGACATGCTGGCCAACCAGCGCCGCCTGGCCGCGGAGGCGGACGGGGACGGGGAGGGGATGGAAGACGGCCGGGACTGACGGCGGCCGGGACGGCCGGGCGCCGTCTCCATCAAGGCCGTCTCAGTCGAAGTTGAGCGCGAAGGACGCCCGCCCCTGCCCCGCCGCCGCGCGCTGCCACATGGCGCCGAAGGCGGCCTCCAACGCGCGGGTAAAGCGCACGCCGTCCAGCGCCGGCGAGGTGGCCAGACGGTCGCGCAACCGGCCGCGGATGCTCGCCAGCCCGTCCGGATCCGACACCAGGGCGGCGGCCATGGCGACATAGGCCTCCTCCCCCTCCACCGCCAGGGCCGGCAGCCCGGCGGAGGTCAGGTGGGTGACCGAATGGCGGGCGCAGAAGCGGTCGCCGCCCAGCGTCACCACCGGCACGCCCATCCACAACGCCTCCAGCGTCGTCAGCCCGCCCGAATAGGGAAAGGGATCGAGCGCGACGTCGATCTCGCCATAGGTCGCCAGGAATTCGGCGTGCGGTGCGGCGCCGCGCAGCTCGATGCGCGCGGGGTCGGCGCCGGCCGCCTCGAACAGGGCCAGCGTACGCGCCCGCAGGGCGGGATCGTCCAGACCCGGCGTGCGCAGCAGCAGCCGCGCCCCCGGCACGGCGGCGAGCAGCCGGCTCCACAGCGCGGCGACCGGCGCGTTCAGCTTCGGCAAGGCGTTCAGGCACCCGAAGGTCGGGGCGCCACGCGCGATCATCGGCAGCGGCGCCACCGCCGGGGCATCGGCCGGCGGCACCCAGGGCACATAGGCGTCGGGCATGCGGACGATGCCCTCGATGGCCCAGCCGTCGGCCCCCTCCGGGCTCTGCCTGGGGTCGGAAATCAGATAGTCCATCGCCGGCAGGCCGGTGGTGCCGACATAGCCGGCCCAGGTCACCTGCACCGGGGCCGCCCGCCGGGCGAAGACGCCCAGCCGGTTGCCCAACGTGTGACCGGCGAGATCGACCAGGATATGGATGCCGTCGGCGCGGATGCGCTCCAGCAGCGCGGCGTCGTCCAGGCCGGCGCAATCGACCCAGCCGTCGGCAAGCCCGCGCAGCCGCGCCGTCACCGCATCCGGGTTGGCGGTGTTGGAATAGCAGATCGCCTCGATGCCGCCGCGATCATGGGCGGCCAGCACCGGCTCCAGGAAATACCCCACCGGATGGGCGCGGAAATCGGCGGAGACATAGCCGACGCGCAGCCGGGGCGACGGCGCCGCGACGGGAGCGGCCGGACGATCGGGATAGCGGGCGCCCCAATCGGCATGCGCCTGGGCGATCCGCGGCATGGCCGGCGCCGGATCATACTGCATCAGGAAAAGCCGGGCGCTGTGCAGCGAATCGGCGCCGGGCGACAGCCGCAGGGCGCGATCGAGCGCCGCGAGCGCCTCGCCGATGCGCGCCTGGGGGGCGAGCGACAGGCCGGCGCGGTTGGCCCACAGCTCCACCCGCGACGGCTCCAGGCACAGGCCGGCGCGAAAGGCGCGGTCGGCCTCGTCCGGCCGGTTCATTTCGGCCAGGGCGTTGCCGGTGTTGTAGAACGGAATCCAGCTGTCCGGCTGAAGGATCGCGGCGCGGCGATTGAGCCCGATGGAGTCGGCGCGGCGGGCCTGGGCCCGCAGCAGATTGCCGGCATTCACCAGCGCGGCCAGCGTGGCGGGGGCGAGCGCCAGGGCGCGGCGGTAACAGCCCTCCGCCAGATCGGCGCGGCCGCCCTTGGCCAGCGTCTCCGCCATCACCAGCAGCCCGTCCATCGCCATGGCAAGCCCGCCGTCGAGGTTAAGCGCCCCGGCATAGGCCTGCGCCGCCCCCAGCGGGTCGCCCCGGCTTTCCAGCACCAGCCCGTAATTGGCCCACCAGACGGCCACGCCGGGCCGGGCGGTGATGGCTCGGGCGAGAAGGTCCCCCGCCTCGGCCCAGCGGCCGGCCTGCGCGGCGATCAGGCCCTGGCGATAGGTGCTTTCGGCCTGATCCGGCGTCATCGGCGTCATTCCTGCTTGTTGGGGGCCGCCTTAATTCGGACCCGCCTTATTCGGGGCGGCCGAGCTGGTCCATCAGTTCGCGCCATTCGCGCTTGGACAGGCCGCTGGCCTCCTGGGTCACCGGCTCGCCGGCCAGCAGGCGCTTCACCACGTCCAGCCCGGTGCGCGACAGATGGGCGCCGCCCATGCGGTATTCGCTGAAGGACTCGTAGACCGCCGGAACCCAGCGCTTCACCACGTCCAGCATCGCCTCGGCATAGACGCGGATCTCATACTGGGCATGGCTGTCGGCGCGCAGCGACAGGAAATGGAGAAGGTTGTGGAGATCGACCTTCCAGTACCACTGCGTGTAGTAGTTCAGCGACAGGTTCATCCGCGCCAGTTCACGCGCCAGACCCTGGCGGGACGGGTCGATGACCGTGCCGTCCTCGCGCTGGTTCAGCATCTCCTCGTAATGGCCGTAGGCGCGTTCGGAATCCTCGCGCAGCAGCCGCATGACGCTGGCGGCCTCCTCGCCCTCCAGCACGTCGCCGCGGCCCTGGCGGTTGACCACGGCCTGGGCGCCAAGCTGCTCCGGCGCCGGCACGTAGAACTCGCGGTCGAGGATGGAGTAGCGCGCCGAATATTCGTTCACGTTCGCGGTGCGGTGGCGGATCCACTGGCGGGCGACGAAGATCGGCAGCTTCACATGGAACTTGATCTCGCACATCTCGAACGGGGTCGAGTGGCGGTGGCGCATCAGATACTTGATGAGGCCGGAATCCTCGCTGACCTTCTTGGTGCCCTTGCCATAGGACACGCGCGCCGCCTGCACGACCGCCGCATCGTCGCCCATATAGTCGATGACGCGGACGAAGCCGTGGTCCAGCACCTCCAGCGGCTGATAGAGGATATCCTCCAGGGCCGGGACGGTGGCGCGGCGGGTGGTGGCGGTGACGGCGCGCAGGCGATCGATTTCGTCGCGCTGCTCGGGCGTGATCGGCATGGTGACTCCGGGGTTACGATGCCGGCTGTCTTATCAGACCGCGCGCGGATCGGGAACGATGAACGCACGGCGTCGCCCGCGTCACCGCAACGCATTCGGGCGATCGCCTCACGCTCCCCCTTCCCTTGCCGGGCGGGAGTGCCTATATTCGCCACGTCGGTTCGCCGACTATGGCGATAAACGCCTTGTGGAATAAGCGTTGTGGACCCGGGGGCGGTACCCGGCGCCTCCACCAACCAAACACCGGACTCGTTGACCGGGGTCGTTGGGGGCGAAACAGGATCGACACGCGTGGTAAAGGCATGGTTTTCGCTCGGCATGGTTCCGCCGTTATCGGGCCGTTGCAATAGTTGCCAACGACAACGTTGCTCAGGCTCGCCTCGCTGCCTAACGGCGGCTGGTAGCCTAAACCTAATCCCCGCGGGTTAGCGCCCAAGGGTGGGGCCGTGGGCCGCCTAGCAACAGAAGGCCCACACCTCTTTTCCCAGCGATCCCCCCGGCCCGCCCGGAGACAGGACGCTGGCCGACGTGTAATCCAGGGACCCGTCCAAGCATGCCCAAAGAGCAGCTCCGCTATGACCGCATGGTCGAGACCGCGTTGCGCGGCGTTGTCCGCGACGCGCTGACCGAGGTTGCCGAGCGCGGCTTGCCGGGCAATCACCATTTCTACCTGACCTTCCGCACCGGCTACCCTGGTGTCGATATCCCGGACTATCTGGCGGGCCAGTATCCGAACGAGATGACCATCGTCCTCCAGTTCCAGTATTACGGCCTGGACGTGACGGACGATCATTTCGAGGTGACGCTGAGCTTCAACAACGTGCATGAGCGTCTGGTGATCCCGTTCGGCGCCATCACCACCTTCGCCGACCCGTCGGTGAATTTCGCCCTGCAATTCCAGCCGCTGGCCGCCACCGAGTCGGCGGAGGTCGCGACCATGCCGCCCCGTGCCGCCGCCGAGCGCGTCGAGGAAAAGGTGGAGGAAGCCGCGCCGGCCGAGGAGCCGAAGCGCGGCGAGGTCGTGGCGCTGGACGCCTTCCGCAAGAAATAACCGTCCCAAGAAATAACCGTCCCAAGAAATAACCGTCCAAGGACCGGATGCCGGCCAAGCCGCCCAGCGAGTATGTCGCCAGCCTCTGCGAGATGCTGGCGCCGCTGGGCGATATCCGCGTGCGCCGCATGTTCGGCGGCTACGGCCTGTCAATCGATGGCTCGACCTTCGCGCTGATCGCCGACGAGATTTTGTATATCAAGGCGGACGATGTGAACCGCGCCGCCTTCACGGAGCTGGGCCTGGAGCCCTTCCGGCCGATGCCCGACAAGCCGACCACCCTGTCCTACTATCCGCCCCCCGACCAGGCGCTCGACGACGGCGGAGAGCTGTTGCCCTGGGCGCGGTCCGGATTCGAGGCGGCGCTGCGGGCGGCGGCCAAGAAGGCGAAGAAGGCGGGGCGGAAGAAAACGTAAAGCGCCGTCTCCCGCCCACACGCCCCTCAGATATTGTCCGCCATGTGGACGGTCGCGTTGCTGGCCTGGGCGCTGGTGGTGCGCTGGCGGATCTGGCGGGCGAAGCGCAGCGGGTTGGGAAGGATGTTCAGCATCGACCCCAGCTTGCCGACCGACGAGGTCGCCTTGCCCACCGCCATCACATCGGCCAGACGCCGGTCGATGAAGGCGCGAGTCTCGACATGGTCGTCCGACTTGTCATCCAGCCAATAGAAGGTGGAGGAGCTGACCACCGCGGCCAGCAGCGCCCGCTTGGTGTAGTGGTTGTAGTCGGTCGAGCTGTCGCCCGCGGCGAACCACATCGCATCCACCGTGCGGTAGAGCAGCCGCAGGCCGAGCGCCACATTCTGCGGCATCGCCAGATAGGAGAGCTGCCGGCGCTTGGCCTCGCGATAGGGCTCCAGCACGTCGAAATAGGTGCGGACGGCGAGCGAGACGCGCTCGCGCACCTTCATCTCGGCCAGCGGCTGGGCCTCCAGCCGGTCGAGCGTCTGGCGGTCGGCCCAGTCGGCGAAATGCTCCACCGCGTCGGTGACGCCGCCGGGAAAGGCGCGCAGCAACGCCGACGGCTGGTGCCCCGCCATCTCGGCGCCGTCGCGCAGGGCCTGTAGGCTCCAACCGTCGAAGACGACGTTGGGCAGGCTCGCCACCAGGATCTCGTCGCGAAGCGTGTCGATGCTCATAGCCAACTCTCCCTGCGCCCGCTCTCAGATCCGGGCCGGCGCGTCGGTGACATGGTCGGTGACATGGGTCGCCGCGGCCAGCGCGGCGTTGATGTGATGCATCTCCTCGGTGCAGACCAGGAGACGCAGATCGTCCATGCGATCAAGATAGAGCACGCCGTCGAGGTGGTCGACCTCGTGCTGGACCACGCGGGCGTGGAATCCCGACGCCTCCCGCTCGATGCGGGCGCCATCCAGGCCGTGGCCGCGGTAGCGGATGCGCGTGTGGCGCGGCACCAGACCGCGCAGGCCGGGAATCGACAGGCAGCCTTCCCAGCCCAGCGCCATGTCGTCGGTCAGCGGCTCGATCACCGGATTGACCAGCACGGTGTTCGCCACCTCCTCCCCCTCGCCACGGTCGGCGGGAACGCGGAAGACGATGATCCGGCACGACTCCGACACCTGGGGTGCCGCCAGACCGACTCCGGGAGCATCCAGCATGGTGGCGATCATGTCGGCCGCCAGCCGGGCGATGGCCGGATCGGTCGGGTCGGCGATCGGCTGCGCGATCTGGCGGAGTATGGGATTGCCCATCCGGGCGATTGGAAGCACTGGCATGACGCTATATCTGGAGTGTGGAGGCCGCCGGGGCAACCGATTCCTGCGCCGCTGCCGCTTGACGGCGAAGACTCCCCTTCACAAAGCCGATCGAGCGTGCTACACACTGCGCCCACACAAGGGGTGCGCCGTCGCGCATGCCTATTTGTTGCCTTCGCGCAACATGCTTCACTTGGAAGGGTGACGGTTAACGTGCAAGTTCTGGTCCGAGATAACAACGTCGATCAGGCCCTCCGCGCGCTCAAGAAGAAGATGCAGCGCGAGGGCATTTTCCGTGAAATGAAGCTGCGTCGCAACTACGAGAAGCCCTCGGAGAAGCGCGCGCGTGAGAAGGCTGAAGCGGTGCGTCGCACCCGCAAGCTGCTCCGCAAGCGGATGGAACGCGAGGGCTACTAATCGTCTGTCGCGCTCAGCGACCGCGATGGGCGCGTATGATGCGCGCCCAAGACCCCTTGTGTCTTGCACCCGACCGTCCCGCGAACCTCGCGTGGGCGGTTTTGGTGTATCGGCATCCTGTCATTTTGGCGGAATTGTGCGTCGGTCAAGCGTATTGAATGGCCAGCCAACCGCCGGCACGCCAACCGGCCGCAAGCCCCAATTGGCCACCCCACTTGGCCGCCCCTCTGGAAAGGCCCGATCATGAGCGCCTCCAACCTCACCGCCCGCCAATCGGTCCCGGCGCTGCGCGCCCGCAAGGGCGGCGAGCCCATCGTCTGCCTGACCGCCTATACCGCCCCGGTGGCCCGGCTGCTCGATCCGCATGTCGATGTCCTGCTGGTCGGCGATTCGCTGGGCATGGTGGTCTATGGGCTGGACAGCACGCTGCCTGTGACGCTCGACATGATGATCGCCCATGGCGCCGCCGTGGTCCGCGCGTCGGAACGGGCCTGCGTCGTCGTCGACCTGCCCTTCGGCAGCTATCAGGAGAGCAGGGAGGCCGCCTTCCGCGCCTCGGCCCGGGTGATGGCGGAGACCGGCGCCCAGGCGGTCAAGCTGGAGGGCGGGCTCGAGATGGCGGAGACGGTGGCCTTCCTGACCGCCCGCGGCATCCCGGTGATGGGCCATGTCGGGCTGACGCCGCAATCGGTGAACACGCTCGGCGGCTACAAGGCGGTCGGCCGCGACGCCGAGGCGGCGGAACGGATCGCCGCCGACGCCCGCGCCATCGCCGAGGCCGGCGCCTTCACCCTGGTGATCGAGGGCACGATGGAGCCGCTTGCCCGCCGCATCACCGAAGAGGTGGCGATTCCCACCATCGGCATCGGCGGTTCGCCGGCCTGCGACGGACAGGTTCTGGTCACCGATGACATGCTGGGCCTGTTCGGCGCCTTCCAGCCGAAATTCGTCAAGCGCTACGCCAACCTGGGCGAGACGGTGAGCGAAGCGGCGGCAGCCTACGCCGCCGAGGTGCGGACCCGCGCCTTCCCGGGGCCGGAGCACTGCTTCGGGGTGAGGAAGGCGGCGGTTTGACGCCTTCCCCGCTCCACTTCGTTCTTCCTCCGTTCTGGGCGATCCGCTAAAGTCCGTCCGCAATGGATGCGCCCTCCCCCGCCCTGATTCCCCCCAACGTCGCCGCATGGTTCCGGTCGCGCGGCTGGGCGCCGCACCCGCATCAGGTCGCGATGGTCGAGGCGGCGGACCGGGGGGAGAGCGCGCTGCTGATCGCGCCGACCGGCGGCGGCAAGACGCTGGCCGGCTTCCTGCCCTCGCTGATCGAGCTGGCCGAACGGCCGCGCGACGGGCTGCACACCCTTTACATCTCGCCGCTGAAGGCGCTGGCGGTCGATATCCAGCGCAATCTGGAACAGCCGATCGCCGAGATGCGGCTGCCGATCCGGGCGGAAACCCGCACCGGCGACACGCCGGAGGCCAAGCGCAAGCGCCAGCGCAGCCACCCGCCGCACATGCTGATGACGACGCCGGAAAGCCTGGCGCTGTTGCTGTCCTACACCGACGCCGACCGGCTGTTCCGCGCCCTGCGCTGCGTCATCATCGACGAGCTGCATGCGCTGGCGGGATCCAAGCGCGGCGATCTGCTGGCGCTCGGGCTGGCCCGGCTGTCGCGGCTGGCCCCCGCCGCCCGGCGGGTCGGGCTGTCGGCCACGGTGGCGGAGCCGGAACGGCTGCTGGCCTGGCTGTCGCGCCGCGGCCGCCATGACGGAACCGGGACCGATGATGTCCGCCTCGTGCTGGGCCGCTCCGGCGCCCAGGCGGAGGTCGAGATCCTGACCTCGCGGGAGCGTGTTCCCTGGGCCGGTCACATGGCGATGCACGCCATGAAGGAGGTCTATGAGCGCGTCCGCCGCCAGCGCACCACCCTGCTGTTCGTCAACACCCGCGCCCAGGCCGAGCTGGTGTTCCAGGCGCTGTGGCGGGTCAATGACGACAATTTGCCGATCGCGCTCCACCACGGCTCGCTGGCGGTGGAGCAGCGCCGCAAGGTCGAGGCCGCGATGGCGCGCGGCGAATTGCGGGCGGTGGTCGCCACCTCCTCGCTCGATCTCGGCATCGACTGGGCGGCGGTCGATCTGGTGGTGCAGATCGGCGCGCCCAAGGGGTCGAGCCGGCTGGTCCAGCGCATCGGCCGCGCCAACCACCGGCTCGACGAGCCGAGCCGCGCCCTGCTGGTCCCCGCCAACCGCTTCGAGGTGCTGGAATGCCGCGCCGCGCTGGAGGCCGTCCACGACCACACGCTGGACGGCGAGGCGCCACGGCCGGGCGGGCTCGACGTGCTGGCCCAGCATCTGCTCGGCATGGCCTGCGCCGCCCCCATCCTGGCCGACGATCTCTATGAGGAGGTGGTCTCCGCCGCCCCCTATGCCTCGATGACGCGCGACGAGTTCGACGATGTGCTCGATTTCGTCGCCACCGGCGGCTACGCGCTCGGCGCCTATGAACGGTTCCGGCGCCTGAAGCCGCGCGAGGATGGGCGGATCGTGGTGGCCGGACCGGCGGTGGCGCGGCAATACCGCATGAATGTCGGCACCATCACCCAGGAGGCGCTGCTGCGCGTCCGGCTGAACCGCGGCCCGGTGCTGGGCGAGGTCGAGGAATATTTCATCCAGGGGCTGACCCCCGGCGACACCTTCCTGTTCGCCGGCCAGTTGCTGAAATTCCTCGGTGTGCGCGAGATGGAGGCCCAGGTCGCCAAGGGCGGCACCGGCGACCCGAAGGTTCCGGCCTATGCCGGCGGGCGGCTGCCGCTGACCACCCATCTGGCCGAGCGCGTGCGCGCCATGCTGGCCGATCCGCGCCGGTGGGACGGGCTGCCGGAGGATGTGCGGGAATGGCTGCGCTTGCAGCGCCACCGCTCGGTCCTGCCCGACCGCGACGGGCTGCTGGTGGAGACCTTCCCCAAGGCCGGCAAGCGCTTCCTCGTCGCCTACGCCTTCGAGGGACGGAACGCGCACCAGACCCTGGGCATGCTGCTGACCCGGCGGATGGAGCGCTTCGGGCTGGGGCCGCTGGGCTTCGTCGCCACCGACTATGTGCTGGCGGTGTGGTCGCTGCGATCGCCTGGAGATATGGACGCGCTGTTCGACCAGGACATGCTGGGCGACGACCTGGAGGCCTGGATGGATGAGTCGTCGATGCTGCGGCGGACCTTCCGCAATGTGGCGCTGATCGCCGGGGTCATCGACCGCCGCCATCCGGGACAGGAGAAGACCGGACGGCAGGTCACCTTCTCCTCCGACCTGATCTATGACGTGCTGCGCAGGCATGATCCCGGCCATGTGCTGCTGCGGGCGACGCGGGCCGACGCGGCGGGCGGGCTGACCGACATCCGCCGCCTCTCCGATTTCCTGGCGCGGGTGCGCGGGCGCATCACCCACAAGGATCTCGACCGCATCTCCCCGCTGGCGGTGCCGGTGATCCTGGAGATCGGGCGCGAGCGGGTGGAGGGCAGCGCCACCGACGAGCTGCTCGCCGCCGCCGAGGCCGAGCTCCTGGCGGAGGCGATGCCCGAACTGGCCTCTCCCGAACCTGCCGAGCCGCGACAGGGCCGATTGATCCTGTGATGAACCGCATCGAGACCATAGGCCGCGCGGCGCTGACCCTGTGCGGCGCCGAGCTGCTGGCCGATCCGTCGGGCGCGCTGCTGTGGCCGGCGGCGGGCGTCCTCGCCGTCGCCGACCTGCATCTGGAGAAGGGCTCCGCCTTCGCCGCGCGCGGCCGGATGCTGCCGCCCTATGACACGCGGGCGACGCTGGACCGGCTGGCGGCGCTGGTCGCGATGGCGCGCCCGGCGCGGGTGCTGTGCCTGGGCGACAGCTTCCACGACCGCCGCGCCGCCGAACGGATGGACCCGGCCGATGCGGAGCGGCTGCGCGCCCTGACCGCCGCCGTCACCGACTGGGTGTGGATCACCGGCAACCACGATCCCGACCCGCCGCGGGGCCTCGGTGGCCGGGCGGTGGCGGAGCTGTCCGTCGGCCCGCTGACCTTCCGGCACGAGGCCCGGCCGGGAGCGGTGGGCGAGCTGTCGGGGCACCTGCATCCCGCCGCCGCGGTGGCGCTGGCCGGGCGGCGGGTGCGCGAGCGCTGCTTCGCCCATGACGGCGCCAAGCTGATCCTGCCGTCCTTCGGCAGCTTCACCGGCGGGCTGAATGTGCTGGATCCCGCCTTCGACGGGCTGCTGGCGCCGGAGTTCGAAGTGCTGATGACGGCGCGCGGCCGGGTCTACCGCTTCCCCTGCGCCCGTTTGTCGCCGGACCGGGCGCGCTGAGCCGCTGGCGGAAGCGGGAGCACGGCCTATATCCGGTGGGTCCGGAGACGACCGATAGAGCGCAGCGTATGTCCACCGCCATCGCCCCCCCTATTATCGTCTGGTTCCGCAACGACCTGCGTCTGGCCGACAACCCGGCGCTGACCGCCGCCGCGCAGATGGCCGGCGAGCGCGGCGGCGCCGTCATCCCGCTCTATATCCTGGAGGAGGAGACCGGCGATCCCTGGACGCTGGGCGGGGCGCAGCGCTGGTGGCTGCATGGCAGCCTGGAACGGCTCGCCACCTGCTGCGCCCGCCACGGCTCGCCGCTGGTGCTGCGCCGGGGCGAGCCTGCCGCCGTGCTCGATGCGCTGATCGCCGAGACCGGGGCGGGCTGCGTTCTGTGGAACCGCCGCTACGCCCCCGCCCAGACCGCCCGCGACGCGGCGATCAAGCAGGGGCTGAAGGCGCGCGGCATCGATGCCCGCAGCTTCAATGCCGGCCTGCTGGCCGAACCCTGGACCGTCCGCAACAAGAGCGGCGGCTCCTTCAAGGTCTTCACCCCCTTCTGGCGCCACCTGTCGGCGACGCTGACCCCGCCGCCGCCGACCCGCGCCCCCGCCGCCCTGAAAGCGCCGGCGACCGCCCCGGCCGGCGACGCGCTCGAAGGCTGGGGCCTGCCGCCGACCGCCCCCGACTGGGCCGCCGGCCTGCGCAAGCGCTGGGTTCCGGGCGAGACGGCGGCGCTCTCCCACCTCGCCGACTTCCTCGACGGGCCGGTCGGGGTCTATGCGACGGAGCGCGACCGGCCGGATCGCCATGGCACCTCCACCCTCTCCCCCCATCTGGCCTTCGGCGAGATCGGGCCGCGTCAAGTCTGGCACGCCGCCCGCCACGCCGCCGAGGCCCGGCCCGAACTCGCCGCCGGCATCGACTTCTTCCTGCGCGAGGTCGGCTGGCGCGAGTTCCAATATCACCTGCTGCACCACGCGCCGGAGTTGCCCGAACGGCCGCTCGATCCCCGCTTCGCCGATTTCCCCTGGCGCGAGGATGCCGCCGGCTTGCAGGCGTGGCGGCGCGGACGCACCGGCTATCCCATCGTCGATGCCGGCATGCGCCAGCTGTGGGAGACCGGCTGGATGCACAACCGGGTGCGGATGATCGTCGCCTCCTTCCTGGTCAAGGATCTGCTGTTGCCGTGGCAGGAGGGGGAACGCTGGTTCTGGGACACGCTGGTCGATGCCGATCTGGCCCAGAATGCCGGCAACTGGCAGTGGGTGGCCGGCTGCGGCGCCGATGCCGCCCCCTTCTTCCGCGTGTTCAATCCCGTCCTGCAAGGCGAGAAGTTCGACCCCGACGGCGATTACGTCCGCCGATACGTGCCCGAACTGGACCGGCTGCCGCCGCGCTGGATTCATCAGCCCTGGACCGCCCCGACCGAAATCCTGCGCCAAGCCGGCATCCGGCTCGGCGCCGACTACCCGCGGCCGATCCTCGACCATGGCGCCGCACGCGACCGCGCGCTCGCCCTCTACAACGAGCGCAAGGCAAAGGCCGGGGCTGCGCCGTGACCGAGGATGTCCACCAACGCCGTCCGCCGGCGCCGTCCGCCGACGCTCTTCATCGAACAGTCACCGCCACGCCCGCAAACGGTCACGCCGGCTTGTTATTCTGCCCTTGGCGGCCCGGTGCGGCCGCCCTCCTGCCTCGTCCAGCCTCTCGGGTCAGTACGGCAAGGACACCGACCGCTCCCCCGCCGTCGGCACATGTCCAGGTTTGGAAAAGCCCGACCCCAAGAAGAACAATCGCCACTTGGCAAGGCGGCTCCGGTCCATCCGGGGCCGCCCTTTCCATGTTCCGGCGTCGCGTCGCATCGGCATCGCGGCACGGTTGCACCGGGCAACCGGATGTTATAAAGTAACATCCATGTCCGCGCTTCACGACCATACCCACTGCATCGCCGATGCCCTGACCCGTGCCGACGCGCTGTGCGCCGAGCGCGGCGCCCGGCTGACCGCGCTGCGCCGCCGCGTGCTGGAGCTGGTGTGGTCCAGCCACCGCCCGCGCGGCGCCTACGCGATCCTGGAGGATCTGAGCCAGCGGGACGGTAAGGCGGCGGCGCCGCTGACCGTCTACCGCGCGCTGGAATTCCTGGTCGAACAGGGGCTGGTCCACCGCATCGAATCGCTGAACGCCTATGTCGGCTGCGCCGCTCCCGGGGATGTCCATTCCGGACAGTTCCTGGTGTGCGAGGCTTGCGGCGACGCCGCCGAGATCGACGATCCCGGCGTCGGCGCCGCCATCGCCACGGCGGCGGCCGGACGCGGCTTCCGTGTCCAGCGCCCCACCGTCGAGGTGCGCGGCCTGTGCAAATCCTGTCAGGAGAAACCCCGTTGAGCGCTCCCGCCCGTCTACCCGTGTCGGTGCTGACCGGCTTCCTCGGCAGCGGCAAGACCACGCTGCTACAGGCGCTGCTGCGCAACCCGGCCATGGCCCGCACCGCCATCGTCATCAACGAGTTCGGCGAGGTCGGGCTGGACCATCTGCTGGTCGCCAAGGCGTCGGAGAACATGGTGCTGATGGATAGCGGCTGCCTGTGCTGCACCATCCGCGGCGATCTGGTCGACACGCTGCGCGACCTGTTCCTGAAGCGGGTGAAGGGGGAAATCCCCGATTTCGACCGGGTGGTGGTGGAGACGACCGGGCTGGCCGACCCCGCCCCGATCATCCACACCCTGATGTCGGACCCGCTGCTGGCCGCCCGCTTCCGCCTGGACGGCGTCATCGCCACGGTGGACGCGGCGCACGGCTCGCTCCAGCTCGACCGCCAGCCGGAGAGCGTCAAGCAGGCCGCCGTCGCCGACCGCATCGTCCTGACCAAGACCGACGTCGCCACCCCGGCGGCGACGGCGGCCCTGATGCAGCGCCTCGCCACCATCAACCCGGCCGCCCCCATCCTCCCCGCCGCCCATGGCGAGGTCGATCCGGCCGGGCTGTTCGACGCCGGGCTGTACAACCCGGAAACCAAGAGCCCGGACGTCGTCCGCTGGCTGCGCGAGGAGGCCTATCGCGACGAGCAGGCCAAGGCGCATGAGCGGCATGATCATCACGGCCATGACCATCATGACCACGGCCATCATGATCACGACCATGGGCATGACCACCACCATGAGCATGGCGACCATTGCGGTCCCGACTGCGGCCATGATCATCTCCACCATGACGCCAACCGCCATGACGACCATATCCGCGCCTTCTGCATGGTGATGGACCGGCCGGTTCCCTGGAACGGCTTCGTCGACTTCATGGAGGCGCTGATCGCCCAGGCCGGCGAGAACCTGCTGCGCGTCAAGGGGCTGCTGAACGTTCAGGAAAGCGAGCTGCCGGTGGTCGTCCATGGCGTGCAGCACATGTTCCACCCCCCGGTGCGGCTGGAGGATTGGCCGAGCGACGACCACCGCACCAAGCTGGTCTTCATCACCCGCGACGTCGGCCAGCCGGTGATCGAGCCGCTGTTCAACAATCTGGTCTGGGGAGAGGGCAGAACCGACGAGTGACCGGCTGGGGTGGGGAGCGTCCATGATCGCCGGATGCTCCCCACTCCCCTCACCGCTCCACCACCCGCCGCAGCGGACTGTCGCCCACCGGCCACAGCCCGCGTTCCACCGCCTTGGCCCCGTCGAAGACCAGCCAGCTCTGCCGCCCGTAATGCGGCAGCGGCCGCAGCAGCGCCCGCAACGCCTCGGCGTCGGCCCCCGACACCACCAGCACCGCCCGACCATCCGCCGTGCGCGACACCCAGGCCCGCGCGCTGCCGCGCCCGGCCACCTCGTCCGGCGCCGGCGGCAGCCCGCGCACCGACAGTTCGCGCGACACCAGCGCATCGGTCCCGACCAGCAGAAGGGGAAAGCTTCCACCGCCGCCATTGCCGCCGCCATTGCCGCCACCATCGCGCGGGGCCCCGTCCATCAGCCTGCCGGCCAGCGCCCGCGCCGCGTCCGCCGCCTCGCCATCGGCGGCGATCACCCGTTCGGCGCCGGGGGTGAGCGTGACGTCACGCAGGATCGGCGGCGCCTCCCCCGGCGCCAGCCGGCGGAACAGGTCGAAATCGGGATCGACCGAGACCGCCAGCACCGACGCCACCGACGACACCGGCACGCGCAGCGTCGCCTGTCCGCTGTCGAAACGGACAACCCGCTCCTCCACCCCGGTCGCCGTCTCCAGCCGCACCGGCACTCTCAGGGCATAGGGCGCGTCGCCCTCCTGGCGCAGGGTCAGCCGCAAGCCGCCACCATCGCCATCGCCGTCGGCACGGGCATCCAGCAGCGCCAGCAGCGGCGCCCCGTGCCGCTCACGCCACTGGGCGAAGAAGCCACCCAGGTCACGGCCGGATGCGGCTTCGAAGGCATGGCGCAACTCGGACCAGCCGGCGGCGCGGAGGGCATGCGCCTTCCAGAAGCGCCGGATGCCGGCGTCGAAGGCGTCGCGCCCGATCTCCGCCTCCAGCATGTGGAACAGCATCGCCGCCTTGCCATAGCCGACGATCTGCGAGGCGTCATGCGTCCTGGACAGGAACTCCGTCAGCGGACGGTCGCGGTCCGCCGGCAGGGCGGCATAGTCGCGCAGCCAGTCCAGCCGCATCGACCGCGCCGCGTCGGTGCCACGCGCCCCGGCGGCGGCGTAATCGGCCATGTAGGTGGTCAGCCCTTCCGCCCAGTTGCCGCCCTCGCCAACCCGCACGCCATTGCCCCACCAATTGTGCATGATCTCGTGGGTCAGCGACTGGCCCCGGATGAAGGGCAGCGGCAGGACGGCGCGGCCGATGGCGGTCAGGCCGGGAAATCCCAGCCCCACCGGCGGCGGAACCGAGACGATGCTGAAGCCATCGAAAGGATAGGCGCCGATGCGGGCGGAGCCGGCGGCGATCGCCTGCTCCGACAGGCGGAGATAGTCGTCGGCCAGCCCGGCCTGTTCGGGATGGCGGTAGAACCGCAGGCGCAGGCTCCCCGTCCGTCTTTCGTCGACGATCCAGGGGCCGGCGAAGACCGACGGCTCCTCGACGCCCCGGTTCTCCTCGAACACGGCGCGGTAGCCGACGTCATCGCGCCCCTCCTCCACCAGCCGGCCGGTGGCGACGGCGATGTAGGGTGCCGGCACCCGTACCGACAGGCGCCAACTCGGCGGCTCCTCATCGGCCATGTTGGGATCGGTGTCGGGATCGGTGTCCGGATCGGGCAGCCAGCCGGCATCCCCCGGCAGAAAGGCGCCCTCCGCGTCCAGGGCAAGCCCGGCACCGGCGGAAAAGCCCGGCAGCCGGCCGGCGTAGCGGACGGTCAGCGGCCCGGCCGCCTCCGGTGCCACCAGTCGCAGCCTGTCGCCGCGCCGCTCGACCGGAATGTCGCGGTCGCCGACGCGCAGTTCCTCCAGCGTCAGCGCCGGGTCCAGCCGCAACGACCGGACAGCGGCCGGCAACGTCAGCCGGTCCACCGCCTCGATCCGCCCGGTGGCGGGATCGAGCGTCAGGTCGATGTCGTGATGCGGCGATGCCGCTCCGGCCTGACCTGCCAGCCCCAGCACCAGCATCGCCCCCGCCACGGTCATGATCCGGATCCGGCTCCGCAGAGTCATCATGCGCCCCCGATTGGGCGCCGGGCCGGGCGGTCCTCAGCCCGGATGGCCGCGCACCCGCTCATAGAGCTTCGACAGTCGGGCATCGTGAATCCCCAGATCCTCCAGATGGCGGACCGTGTTGGCGAGATATTCGATATTCGGGCCGCGCTGACCGCGACAACCGGCGATGCGGCAGACGACCGCCGACTCGTCCAGGCCGGGGCAATATTGCGGGTGGTCACGGTCGACGATGAAACAGCAGGCGCGCACATTGTCCAATCCACCCTCGGACCGGCCGTCGCGCAGCCGGACGCGCAGCATCCTCGGCCGATAGACCCGGTTGACCATCTCCCGGTCCCACAGATAGTCGAGCGCCGACGGCACGTCCGCCGCGGCGACCCGGAAGACCAGCCCCCGGCAGGCCCCGCCCCGGTCGAGCCCCAGCACCAGCCCCGGCCGCTCCGGCGTCCCCCGGTAGCGGTGCGAGGCGACGCAGAAGCTGCGGTGGTATCCCGGCAGGGTCGCCCCAAGGCGCTCCACATAGGGGAAACCGGGATCCCACATCAGCGAGCCATAGCCGAAGACCCAGAGATCGGCACCGGGTTCGATGGCGATGTCGTCGATCCAGGCGGCGGGCGGAAGCGGTGAGTCGGGGGCCATTTGGGTCGCGGAAGGGGGCGCTGGAAGGAAATGTCGGGAAACAGCGGAACCGAATCGATGAAGCCGAAACCTAGCATGCGGGGTCCGGGGCCGCTATAAGGGGACGGAGATGGAACGGACATGCCACCGATGCACCCCACCCCGACAGCCTCCGCACCGCGCCGCCTGCTGACCGGGCGCCGGATCGCCAGCATCCTGGTGCTGATGGTCCTGCTGCTGCCGGCCATCGCCTATTCGCTATGGTGGTGGCAGGCCGCCCGCACCGTGCGGCAGGGGGTGGAAGGCTGGGTCGCCGACCAGCGCGCCAACGGCGCCGTGGTGGAGCATGGCGGACTGACGGTCGGCGGCTTCCCCTTCACCTTGCGGGCCGAGATGGCGGCGCCCCATCTGGCGACGCGCGGCGCCGAATGGCGGGGCGCGCGTCTGGTGGCGGAGGCGGCTCCCTGGACCCCCGGCCACATCCTGCTGTCCCTGCCGGGCGAACAGCGCCTGTCGGTGGCGCAGCCGGGCCAGCCGCCGATCGACATCCTGGCGCCGCAGGGCGGCGGCGGCGACGTCACCATGCGGATGTCGGGCACGCTGGAACGGCTCGCCCTGCGCTTCACCGGCCTGACCGCGCAGGTCGCCGGGCAGACGATGCCGGTCGCGGCACTGGATGTCGGCGCCGCCCAGCCGGACCAGCCGCCGGCCGAACGCGGCGCCGCCGGACTGACCCTGACCCTGACCGCCGACGGGCTGACCCTGCCCGACGGCATGCCGCCCTCCCTGGGGCGCGAGGTCAAGCGGACCGAACTGACCCTGCGCGTCATGGGAAACCCGCCCCGGCCGGAGCCGGCCAGCCTGTCGGCCTGGAGCCGCAACGGCGGCACGGTGAAGGTCGACCGGCTGGCGCTCGACTGGGGACCGCTGGGGGCGGTGATGTCGGGCACGCTGGCGCTGGACGCCCAATTGCAGCCGCAGGCGGCGCTGACCGCCGAGATCCGCGGCGCCCCCGCCGTTCTCGACGCGATGAAGCCGATGATGCGGCCGAACGAAGCCGCCATCGCCAAGACCGTCCTGACCATGCTGGCCCGTCCGACCGGCCCCAACGGCGAACCGGTGGTCACCGCTCCGGTGACGGTGCAGGACCGCTCCCTGTTCGTCGGCCCGCTGCGTGTCGCCGCCCTGCCCAAGCTCGTCTGGTGACGAAAAGGGCAAGGCCGGCGGAAATGCAACACTCGACCGGCCGCATGACTGTTCTGTGACCGCGACCTCTTGTTTCACACGGGGCATAGGGTCAAATTGACGCAGTCCCTGTCGCGGCTGCCATGGTGCGTCGGTCGATGTGTCGGTTTCTTGCCTATTGCGGCGAGCCTGTGTTCCTGGAAACGCTGGTCTGTACGCCTTGCCATTCCCTGATCGAACAGTCGATGCACGCCGAAGAGGCGAAGACGGAAACCAACGGTGACGGTTTCGGCGTCGGCTGGTACAGCGAGCGGACCGAACCCGGCCGCTATTGCGAGATCCGCCCGGCCTGGTCGGACGAGAACCTGCAATCGATTTGCAGCCATGTCCGCTCCCGCCTGTTCTTCGCCCATGTGCGGGCGGCCACCGGCACGGCGGTGAGCCGGGCCAACTGCCATCCGTTCAAGGCCGGCCGCTTCCTGTTCATGCACAACGGGCAGGTCGGCGACTGGCCGCGCCTGCGCCGCCCTGTCGAGGCGATGATCCCGGACGACCTCTACAGCACCCGCACCGGAACCACCGACAGCGAGGCGATCTTCCTCGCGGCGCTGGGCCAGGGGCTGGAGCGTGACTCGGTCGGCGCCTTCCGGCGCGTGCTGCATGCCATCCGCGACGAGATGCGGGCGCTGGACATCACGGCACCGCTGCGCTTCACCGCCACCTGGACCGACGGTGACCGGGTGTGGGCGGTGCGCTGGGCGTCGGACGACAGGCCGCCGAGCCTCTACTGGCGCCTTGGCGACAACGGCCTGACGGTGGTGTCGGAACCGGTGGACGCCCAGCGCGACCAGTGGCGCCCGGTGCCGCCGAGCGGCGGGCTGGTGGCGCGCGTTGGCGCCGCGCCGGAGATGTTCACCTTCCACTGAGGGAGAATCGCGGCGATCGCCGCGCCCCTCACACCTCCAGCAACCGCTCCTTCGGCAGCAGGATCGTCACCATCGTTCCGCGCCCCGGCGCGCTGTCCAGCTCCACCCCGCCGCCATGCAGTTCGGCGAAACGGCGGACGATGGGCAGCCCGAGCCCGACCCCCTCATGCCGGCGGACCAGCGAATGTTCGGCCTGGGTGAAGGGGTTGAAGATGCGCCCCATCAGGTCGCCGGGAATGCCGGGGCCGTCGTCGCGCACGGTCAGGCCGACGAAGGCGCCGCGATCCTCCACCGCCACCGTGACGGTGCCGCCGGGCTGGGTGAATTTGACCGCGTTGTCCAGCAGGTTCAGCACCATCTCGCGCAGGCGGCGGCGATCGACGCGCATCCGGAAGGCCGGACAGGGACGGACGGCCAGCGCCAGCCCTTTCCCCGCCGCCTTCGGCGCCAGCATGTCGGCGCAGCCGGTCAGCAGCTGGGGGATGTTGACGTCGCTGTCCTGGATCTCGATCGAGCCGGTGGATCCCCGCGTATAGTCCAGGATGTTGTTGACCATGGTCAGCAGCGAGCGGCCGCTTTCCTCGATCAGCTTCACATATTCCAGGTAATCGGGGTGGCCCAGCTTGCCCATCCCCTCGCCCGCCAGCACGTCGGCGAAGCCGATGATGGAGTTCAGCGGCGTGCGCAGCTCGTGGCTCATCACCGCCAGGAAATCCAGCTTGGCGCGGTCGGCCTTGCGCGCCGCCTCCAGCGCGTCCGACAGTTCGGCGGTGCGCGCCGACACCCGGCATTCAAGCTCCCGGTTCTGTTCGGCGGCGCGGCGGTAGAGCTTGCGGATCTCCACCATGTTGCGGACGCGATGCAGCAGTTCCCAGGCGATGAACGGCTTGGTCAGGAAGTCGTTGGCGCCCAGCTCCAGCGATTTGCGCCGGGTCTCCTGGTCGGTCTGGGCGGTCAGCACCAGGACCGGCACGTAATCGTCGCCGAGAACCGGCTTCAGCCGCTCCATCAGGTCGAAGCCGCTCATGTGCGGCATGCGGATGTCGATCAGCAGCAGGTCGAACGGTTCCGCCGCGCAGAGGTCCGGCACCTTGCGCGGGTCGGTCTCGCCGCGCACCCGGCTGTAGCCGTCATGGCTCAGGATTTCCCGCAGCAGTTCGACGTTGGACGGGTTGTCGTCCACGATCAGGATGCTGGCGTCCTTCACCTGCTGGGCGAGCACCGGGTCGATCTGGCTCCTGTTCATCGGGACCATGCACCTTCGGACCATCCGCGCGGACGAATAGATTCAGCCCCGAATGGATAGAATGCAATGGAAATGAACAGGGAACTGATCGGACCGATAAATCGTGACACGGCAAGGGCTTGGGATGCGCCGCCGGTCAGGCCCGCTTTTCCCAGCCGCCGCGGTCGGTCTGCTGCCAATAGGTCAGGCTGTGCCCGGCCGCCTTGCACGCCTTCCAGCGCTGGCGGGCGGCCAGCACCGCCTCGTCGTCGTTGCCGTCGAACAGGTCGCAGACCAGCGCGTACCCGTCCATCCGGTCGCTGACGCAACCGTCCACCGTGACCAGCACGGTGGCGCCGTTGGGGTTCTCGTCGGCATCGGTCAGCCACACCGGCTGGCGCTCGGCGAAGCCGTCGCGCGCCGCCCCGTGCGGCAGGAAGGAGCCGGGATCGTAGGTCCACAGATGCTGGTTCAGCATGTCCACCCGCTCCGGCGAGCCGGCCAGCACGACGGCGCGCCAGTTCCGCTCAAGAACCTTCTCCAGGATCTTGGGCAGCGCCTGCTCCATCGTGCGCCGTTGCAGGTGGTAGAAGCGGACTTCGGTCATGGCTCCTTCACGCCCCGAACCATCAAGCCTCGTGGTGTTCGGCCACGAAGCGGTCGAGCAGGCGCACGCCGAAGGCCGACGCCCCCTTCGGAACCGTGGCGCCGTCCTTCTTGGCCCAGGCGACGCCGGCGATATCGATGTGCGCCCACGGCACGTCGTTGACGAAGCGCTTCAGGAACTGCGCGCCGACGATGCTGCCGGCGCCGCCGCCCGACCCGGTGTTCTTCATGTCGGCGGCCGGCGATTCGATCTCCTTGTCATAGGCGTCGCCCAGCGGCAGGCGCCACAGCGGCTGGCCGACCTTCAGGCCGGCGGCCGTCAGGTTCATGGCGAGGTCGTCGTCATTGGCGAACAGGCCGGCATGCTCATGGCCGAGCGCCACGATGATGGCGCCGGTCAGGGTGGCGAGGTCGATCATCAGCTTGGGCTTGTAGGCGTCCTGCGCGTACCACAGGCAATCGGCCAGCACCAGACGGCCCTCGGCGTCGGTGTTGATGACCTCGATGGTCTGGCCCGAGGCGGAGGTGACGATGTCACCCGGACGCTGCGCCGTGCCGGACGGCATGTTCTCCACCAGACCGACGATGCCGACGGCGTTCACCTTGGCCTTGCGGGCGGCGAGCGCGTACAGGGTGCCGATCACGGTGGCGGAGCCGCCCATGTCCCACTTCATGTCCTCCATGCCGGCCGCACCCTTGATCGAGATGCCGCCGCTGTCGAAGGTCACGCCCTTGCCGATGAAGGCGACCGGGCGCTTGTCCTCGGCCTCGGGATTGCCGTTCCAGCGCATGACGACGACGCGCGGCTCGTTGGCGCTGCCCTGGGCGACGCCCAGCAGGGCGCCCATGCCGAGCTTTCTCAGCTTCTTCTGGTCGAGGATCTCGACCTCGACGCCGAACTGCTCCAGCTCCCTGGTCTTCTCGGCCAGGCTTTCCGGATAGATGACGTTGGCCGGCTCCGACACCAGATCGCGGGTGAAGCGGATGGCGTCGGCCAGCGTGTCCAGCTTCTTGAAGGCCGACTTGGCGGCGCCGTCCTCCTCGACCAGCAGCGTCAGCTTGCGCAGGCTGGGCTTCGGCTCCTTCTTGTCGGCCTTCCTGTCGTTGGTGCGGTACTTGTCGAACTTGTAGCCACGCAACTGCGCGCCGAAGGCGATCTCGGCGGCGGCGGCGGCCGGCGACAGGCTGGCACCCTCGGGCAGCTCGACCAGCAGCGCCGCCTCGTCGGCGGCCTTGTCGAGCGCCACGGCGATGGCGCCGCCGGCGCCCTGGAGGACCAGATCGGTCAGGTCGGCGGCCTTGCCGATGCCGACCAGCAGGAGACGGTCAAGCTCGGTCCCGGCCGGGGCGAGCAGCGTCAGCGTCTCGTCCTTCTTGCCGTTGAAGCGGGCGGCGGCCATGGCGCGGGCCAGCGCGCCGCCGGTCTTCTGGTCCAGCTCCTGACCGATCGGGCCGAGGCTGCGGTCGGCGGCGACGGTCACGGCGAGCACGCCGGAGGACGGCAGGGACGGCTTGGCGAAGGAGAACTTCATCTGGTCCTCTTGAGGGATTGGGCGGATGTGCCCGGATGAGATCGGAGGCGGAAAGCCTACCCCACCGATAAGGAGCGCGCCACCCCGGCTGTCAAGGGTGGGGAAGGTTGGCGATCATCGCCCTCTCCCGGCGCGGGAGAGGGACCTGACCTCAACTCACGCATCGATCGCCTTGCCCAGCTCGACCGGATCGACCTCGCCCTGCTCCAGCGCGACATCGGGCACGGTCTCTTCAGCCACCGTCTCCTCGCCGCGGCGCTCCAGCACGGCGGCGAAGAAGCCGTCGGTGTCGTGGCGGGCGGGGGTCAGGCGCAGATACGGGCCTTCGACCGGCGGCGGACCGGCCTCCTCCTCCGCCCACACCTCGGCGATGGGCTTGACGATGAAGTCATGGTGGGTTTGCAGGAAGGCCTCGACCTGCGCCTCGTTCTCGTCATGCAGCAGGGAGCAGGTGGCGTAGATCAGCCGCCCGCCCGGCTTCACCAGACGCGCGGCACTGTCCAGGATATTGGCCTGAAGCGGCAGCAGCTGCTCCAGACCCGGCCCGAGCTGGCGCCAGCGGGCATCCGGGTTGCGGCGCCAGGTACCGGTGCCGGAACAGGGGGCGTCGACCAGAACGCGGTCGAACTTGCGCTTGTGGCGCTTCACCCAGGGGTCGCGCTCGCTGGTCAGCGGGTGGGCCTCGATGTTGTGCAGGCCGGCGCGGCGGAAGCGCTCGGCGGCGCGCTTCAGCCGCTTGTCCAGCACGTCGCAGGCGACGACGCGGCCCTTGTTCTTCATCAGGGCGGCGACCGCCAGCGTCTTGCCGCCGGCGCCGGCGCAGAAATCGACCACCTGATGGCCGGGCTTCGGCGCGACGGCCAGCGCCACCATCTGCGAGCCCTCATCCTGGATCTCGACCAGACCGTCCTTGAAGGCATCGACGCTGCCCAGCGGCGGGCGGCCCTTCACCCGCAGACCCAGCGGCGACCAGCGCGTCACCTCCGCCGTGATCTGCGCCTTGGCCAGCGCCTTGATCGCGCTCTGCTGGTTGGCCTTCAGCGGGTTGATGCGCAGGTCGAGCGGCGCCGCCTCCAGCAGCTTCTCCATCTCCACCCCGAAACGGTCGCCGAGCGAGGCGCGCATCGGCGCCTCGGCCCAGTCCGGGCATTCCACCCGCACCGTCTCCGGCATCTCGGGATGGTCCATGGTGTGGCTTTCCAGCGCGCGGACCAGCGCCAGCTCGTCGTCGGTCAGGCGGGCCGGGGCGAACTTGCCGCCGCTGAACATCTCCAGCACCACGCCGGCGTTGCGGTTCTCCTCCAGCAGCAGATAGGCCAGGACGCGGGCGCGCGGGGTGGCACGCTCGTAGCCGCCGCGCTCGATCCACCAGCCGAGCCGGGCATGGCGGCGCAGGATCGCATAGGCCATCTGGGCGATGGCGGTGCGGTCCTTCGAGCCGATGTAGCGGCGGTTGCGGAAATAGGCGCTCATCACCGCGTCGGCGGGGCGAGGGGTCTCGTCGATCTCGGTCAGCAGATCGATGACCGCCTGGAGGCGGGCGGCGGGTGTCATGGCGTCTGGTCCCTTGGGGTGTCTCATGGCGGCGAACGGGACCGGACGCCCGCCGGTTCCACGGGGCGGGATGCGGGCTTTCGGCGGTCCTTCGCGTATCGGCTGTCGATACAGCGTTTGCCGCCCGCTGTCACGCCTTGCCGCCGCGCGGCTGCCGCGCTCGCGGCCGAGCCATGCCGCGTCCGCCGTGACAAGCGGCCGCGACCCGGTCGAAAGTGCAGGTTGGGGATTGACGACTCGAGGTAACCACCGGCACAAACGATGGGGTGTTGTGACCTTATCGTGACCGGACCGCCAGCGCGGCCGGACGACCTGTGGGTCTTAGACGGACATTCGAATGCTGGTGGCGGAGTGCGCGATGGCGGCTGCGGCGGGGAAGACGTGTGCGCGTGACGGGGCCTGGGTCAAGGGCCTGCGGCTTTCGATGATGGGCGGCCTGCTGGCGACGCTTGCGGCCTGCGCCGGCACCGCGCCGACGGTGGACGGGCAACGCCGGACCGCCCAGCGCCCGACCTGGGATCAGGTGGCGCCCGATTTCCGCCGGCTCGCCGGCTGGATCGACGACGATCATGCCCAGGCGGTCCCGGCGGTGCAGCGCACCTGCGGCTGGGTGGGCAACCAGCCGCCGGGCAAGCCGCTGGGGCCGCTGCGCACCGCCGGCACCACCGACGACTGGCGCGCCATCTGCGCCGCCGCCCGCGACCTGCCCCCCGGCGACAGCGAGGCGGCCCGCCGCTTCTTCGAGACCTTCTTCACCCCGCGCGACGTCGGCAACGGCGAGACCGGCCTGTTCACCGGCTATTACGAGATCGAGCTGCATGGCAGCTGGACGCCGAGCGCGCGCTACACCGTCCCGCTCTATCGCATGCCGCAGCGCGGCAAGAACGGCCTGCCCAGCCGCGCCCGGATCGAAGCCGGCGCGCTGAAGGGCAAGGGGCTGGAACTGATGTGGGTCGATGACCCGATCGACGCCTTCTTCCTGGAGATCCAGGGTTCCGGCCGGGCGATCATGGCCGACGGATCGGTCGTCGGCATCCATTATTCCGGCCAGAACGGTCACAGCTATTACCCGATCGGCCGCCATATCATCGACATCGGCGACGCCACGCCGGAACAGATGTCCTTGCAGACGATCCGGCGCTGGCTGAAGGACCATCCGGCCGAGGCCCAGCGGGTGATGAACCTCAACCCCTCCTACGTCTTCTTCAAGGTCAAGCCCGAGGTCGGCGCGCGCGGCGCCCGCAACATGGAGCTGACGCCCGGCCGCAGCCTAGCGGTCGATGCCGAGCATATCCCGCTGGGTGTGCCGCTGTGGCTGGAGGTGCGCGACGCCCCGGTTCCCGGCGGCGCCATCAACCGGCTGGTGGTGGCGCAGGACACCGGCGGCGCCATCAAGGGGCCGGTACGCGGCGACCTGTTCTGGGGCCATGGCCCGCAGGCGGAGGAAGGGGCCGGCGTGATGAAGGCGCGCGGCCATTACACCATGCTGGCGCCCCGCACCCTGTCGGTCGAGACCGCGCAACGGAAATGACGGCGGACGGCTTACGGCTGGAACGGCTGACCGCGCTGCCGGACCATGGGGCGGCCGATGCCGCCCTGCCCAATAATAACCGGGCGGCCGATGCCGCCCTGCCCGGCCGCGCGGCGGCGCTGGCGGCGCTGGCGGAGATCTTCTTCGCCTCCACCACCCGGACGGAGTTCGCGTCGGCAGCCGACCGCGCCGGCTTCCTCGCCACCTGGACCGGCTGGTTCGTGGCGGAGGCGCCGCGGGACATCTGGCTGGCGCTGGCGGCGGACGGGCAGGTCATCGGCTATCTCACCGGCTGCAAGGACAGTGCCGGATCGGTGGAACTGGCGCGGCGCATCCCGAAATACGAGGTCTTCGCCGATCATTTCGCCGCCTATCCCGCCCATTTCCATGTGAATGTCCGGCCGGGCTGGCGGGAGCATAGGGTGGGGCGGCGGCTGGTCGAGCGCTTCGCCGGGGATTGCCGGGCCGACGGCCTGCCCGGCGTCCATCTGGTGACCGCCGTCTTCGCCCGCAATGTCGCGTTCTACCAGCGCGCCGGCTTCACCGACGCTTGCCAGCGCGGACCGCTGCTGTTCCTCGGCCGGCGCCTGAACACCTGACTTTCGGGATGCCGCTGTGCTAGGCAGGGTCATCCCCTTGCCGGAAAGCCCGCCGCCATGACCCGCCCGCCCCTGCTGATCGAAAGCCCGCAGAACCCGCAGTTCAAGCTGTGGGAATCGGCGCTGGAAAGCCGGGGGCTGAAAAAGAACGGCAAGTTCCTGCTGGCCGGGCTGAAGACGGTGCCGGAGGCCCTGCGCCATCATCCCGAGCGGTTCGAGCGTATCCTGTTCGCCGACCCGGCCCAGGTCGCGGGCTGGCGCCTGCCACCGGGGGTCGAGCCGGTCCAACTCGCCCCCGCCCTGTTCCGCGCGCTCGACCTGTCGGGCACCGGCTTTCCGTTGCTGGTCGGCGCGGTGCCGAAGATGCCGGCCATCGACCTCTCGCGGCCGCCCCAGGGGCTGGAACTGCTCTGCGCGCTGGGCGATCCCAGCAACCTCGGCGCCCTGCTGCGCAGCGCCGCCAGCTTCGGCGTGTCGCGCATCGTGCTGCTGGAGGGGGCGGCGCATCCCTTCCACCCCAAATGCCTGCGGGCGGCGTCGAACGCCCAGTTCGCGCTGACCCTGCTGCGCGGGCCGCGCTGGGCGGCGGTGAATGACGCGGCGGGACCGCTCTATGCGCTGGACGGCGGCGGCGCGGATCTGACGCGCTTCGACTGGCCGGCGGACATGCGGCTGATCCTGGGCGAGGAGGGCCAGGGCGTGCCGGCGGACTGCCCGGCGGCGCGGCTGTCGGTGCCGACCACCGGTGCCGTGGAGTCGCTCAACGCCACGGTGGCGGTCAGCGTGGCGCTGTTCGCGCGCTATGCGGCCGCGCGACGGTAGAGCCGCCCCCCTACCCCATCACCGACGCCAGCACCCGCGCCACCTGATCCGACCCGTAGGGCTTCCTCAGCACCGGCACGTCGGCGAACCGCTCCGGCATCGCGGCGGATTCGTCATAGCCGGTGGCGAACACGAAGGGGATCCCCAGCTCGCGCAGCCGCTCGGCCACCGGGGCCGAGGTTTCGCTGCCGAGATTGACTCCAGCACACCGACGACCGGCGGATCCTCGTCGATCAGGCGCAGGGCCTGGCGGACGCCGGCGGCGGTGTTGACCCGGCTGGCGTCGAGGCTCAGCAGCACATCCTCAGTCGCCATGGCGATGATCATGTTGTCCTCCAGCAACAGCACCGGGCCGCCGATGGAGAAGTCGGTCACGGACGGCGATGCGCCACGCCGGCCGCCGTCCGGCAGGCTGGCGGCGGCGGTGACGTAGCGGGCCGGGATCATGAAGCGCGCCCGCAGACCCGACGGCGCATAGCTCACCTCCGCCTCGCCCTGAAGATCATGGGGGAGCGAACGCTCGATCACCGTGGTGCCGAACCCGATGCGCGACGGCGCCTGGACCGGCGGGCCGCCATTCTCCCGCCAGTCGATCACCAGCCGCCCGTCCCCGTCGATCGACCAGCCGGCCTCGACCCAGCCGCCGCCGTCGCTGAGCGCGCCATATTTGGCCGAGTTGGTGGTCAGCTCATGCACCACCAGCGCGAAGACGGAAAAGGCCTGGGGCGCCAGCAGCACCTCCGGCCCGGACAGCCGTACCCGCTCACCGCCGGCGGACACGCCGCCGGCCGACAGATAGGCGCCGGTCTCCGCCGCGATCAGGGTGCGCAGCGACGCCGGCCCCCAGTTGTCGGCGGTGATCTGGTCATGGGCGCGGGCCAGCGCCTCGATGCGGCCGGCGACGATGGCGGCGAACTGCTGCAACGTCTCCGCCCCGCTCTCGCTCTGCCGCACCAGGGCGCGGACGAGGCCAAGGATGTTGCGGACGCGGTGGTTCAGTTCGGCGATCAGCAGCTCCTGCCGCTCGGTCGCCTCCCGGCGGGTGCGGCCGGCGACGTCGGCCAGCCGAAGCACCACCTCCAGCAGGGTCACCCGCAGGGATTCGGCGTTGCGCTCGTCCAGGTCGGTCCAGGGCTTGGACCGGCCGCGCACCGTCTCCTTCCAGGCCTCGAAGCTCTTGCGCGGAGCCAGGCGCGCGCCGTTGGGACCGGGCCGCGCCGGCTTGGTCGGATCGCCGCCCCAGGTGACGGTGCGGACCAGCTCCTTGCGGAAGAAGACCAGATAATCGCGCGGCGTGCGCGACACCGGAATCGCCAGCAGGCCGCAGGCCCGGTCGGCGAAGGCGCGGGCCGGCGGATGGACGGCCCCCAGCTCGTCGGTCAGATAGACCGTGCTGGGCGGCGTCCGTTGCAGGAAACGCATGATGCCGCGCGTCTCCTCCTCCGTCGGGGTCTCGCCCTCCAGATGCAGCTCGTCGTCGATGCGGCAGGCGAAACCGTCGCAACCGATCAGCGTCCGCAGCTCGGTCGCGACGGTGACCAGGCTGTCCAGCGGAGAATCACTGTCGGCCAGCATCGACATGATGCGGACATGGGTGCGGCGGGCTTGGGCCTCCTGCCGGCTTTCCTGCTCGCGCTCGCGTCCTTCCAGCATCAGGGAGACCATCTGGGCGAACAGCTCGGCGGTGGTCCGCCGCTCGAAGGACAGCGAGCGCGCCTGACGGTGGTGGCAGGCGAACAGGCCCCACAGCTTGCCGTGGCGCAGGATCGACACCGACAGCGAGGCGCCGACCCCCATGTTGCGCAGATATTCGACATGGATCGGCGACACGCTGCGCAGCAGGCTGAGCGACAGGTCCAGCGGCTGCCCGAGGGGATCCAGCGCCGGAATCACCGGAACCGGCGGCGCGTCCACATCGGCGATGCAGCGCAGCCAGTTGCGCTCATACAGGCGCCGGGCCTGCTGCGGAATGTCCGACGCCGGATAGCGCTGGCCGAGAAAGCTGCCGATGCCATGGACCGCCGATTCCGCGATCACCTCCCCCGCCCCGTCGGCGGCGAAGCGGTAGACCATCACCCGGTCGAACCCGGTCAGCACCCGCATCTGGCGCGCCGCCTCGCGGCAGAAGGCGTCGAAGCCGGACGCGCTCTGAACCCGGGCAATCATCGAGCGCAGCAGCGCCCCCGAATCCGCCGATCCCTGGTCCTCGCAGGGCTCCGCCTCGATCACGATGCTCGAACCGGACAGATACACCGCCACATCGCAGACAGGCGCGGCATCGGACAGCCGCAGGCCGAAGGCGCGCTCGACGCCGCCATTGATGTGGGCGACTTGCAGACGGCCCCGGATCAGGTGCAACGCCTCGTCGCGGAACAGGCGGGACAGCGGATGGCCGAGCAGCCCGTCCGGTTCCTGTCCCAGCCAGCCGCCGCTGTTGGCGGAGACATGGACGATGATCCAATCGGCCGTCACGGCGATCAGGAAACCGGTCGGCTGGATATGACCCAGCTGGTGAAGGGGCTCACGGTCGCAATCGGTGAGGTCGACTGACCCCGAAGGAACCGGACCCGTCATCGGGTGAAGACTTCGGACAAACGCGACCTCAAGCGCAAGCTGAACCGGCGGCGTTTTCCACGCTCTGCCAATGAATTTCGACAGAAATTTAGTGAGAGGATCCGATCATCGCAACGCTCCAAAATGGCTATTACTATACTCTTATTAAGGCAGGTTAACTTAACTTAGGATAAGATCGCACCATTTTTGCACATGTTTTGAACATCCAGCCTGTGATTCCACGAAAAATTCTGTGTTTTCCCATCAATCTCCCACAATCCGAAATAAGCGGCTGGACACGGGAATGGCGGCGGTCCTCCAAATCCGCAAGGCGCCCTTTCAATTCCGATGGGCTGCCCCGGACGACGCGATGACGGAGGATGCCGGCCGTTCCATCCACACAAGCGGGTTCCGCCATGACGCCCCCCTCCACCGCCGCCGTCGCCAGCGCTGACGACGCCCCCATCCGCATCCGCGAGGTCACGCTGCTGTCCGACGACTGGTATGTACTGAAGAAGACCGTCTTCGATTATCGCCGCCGCGACGGCAGCTGGCAGACCTTGAGCCGGGAGACCTATGACCGCGGCAATGGCGCCGCCCTGCTGCTGTATGATCCGACCCGCAACACCGTGCTGCTGACCCGGCAGTTCCGGTTTCCCGCCTATGTCAACGGCCATGCCGAACCGCTGCTGGAGGTGTGCGCCGGCCTGCTCGACGACCGCAGCCCGGAGGAGGCGATCCGGGCCGAGGCGGCCGAGGAACTGGGCGTGACCGTGGAGGCGCCGCGCCGGGTGTTCGACGCCTTCATGAGCCCCGGTTCGGTGACGGAGCGGCTGGCCTTCTTCGTCGCCGAATACCGCGCCGCCGACCGCAAGGAGGGTGGCGGCGTCGCCGAGGAGGGCGAGGATATCGAGGTGGTCGAGTTGACCTTCGCCGATGCCCTTGCCATGGTCGCCAGCGGGGCGATCCTGGACGGCAAGACCATCATGCTGTTGCAGCATGCCGCTCTCCACGGGTTGCTGGAGCGGTGACGGCGGCCGCCCGCCCCGCCGCAACGGAGCTGTCGGACGGGGCCTGGATGATCGATGACGGGGATCTGGACTGGGAGGACATCCGCGCCTTCCTGGCCACGGCGCGGAGCGGTAGCCTGACCGCCGCCGCCCAGCGCCTGCGGCTGAGCCCGGCCACCCTGGGCCGCCGGCTGAAACGGCTGGAGGATGCGCTGGGCGGCCCGCTGTTCGACAGGCTGCCCAACCGGCTGGAACCGACGGCGCTGGGCCGCGCCGTCCTGGACAACGCCGCCGCCATGGGCGACGCCGCCGCCGCCTTCGCCCGTTGCGCCGACCGGCTGGCCGCCACGGCGCAGCCGGTGCGGGTGACGGCGACAACCTCCGTCTCCGCCTTCCTCACCCTGCATCTGTCCGATCTGCTGGCGGAGACGGGGGCCGACCTGACCATTCTCAGCACCCGCAGCGCCCTGAACCTCGCCCAACGGGAGGCCGACATCGCCCTGCGGATGGACCGGGTGCCGGACGAGGGCGATCTGGTCACCCGCCGTCTCGGGCGATTCGGCTTCACCCTCTATGCGGCACGGGGGATGGGCGGCGACTGGTCGGGCCGCTGGAACGGCGCCCCCGTGGTCGGGCTGCCCGAGACCAGGCGGCGGCCATCGCAATCGGGATGGGTGGACGACACGGCAAGGGAGCGCGGCGCCCGGATCGTCGCCCGTCTCAGCGAATTGCCGATGCGGCTTGACGCCGTCCGCCGCGGCATCGGGCTGACCCTGCTGCCCTGCGTGCTCGGCGATGCCGACCCGGCCCTGGTCCGCGTCATCGATCCGCCGGCCGCCCTATGTGAGGATGTCCATCTGCTGGTCCACCGCGACCGGCGCGATGCGCCGGCCGTGGCCGCGGTGGTCGATGCCCTGGTGCGGTTGTTCCGCCGCCATGCCGAGGCGCTGGCGGGGGAGTGACCCTCAGCCCCGGCCGGCGATCAGGCTGTCGGCGGCGGCGCGGGCCTCGGCGGTGACGGTGGCGCCGGAGAGCATGCGGGCGATCTCCTCGCGCCGCTCATCGCCGTCCAGTTCGGCGACGCCGGTGGTGACCTGCTCGCCCGTCTGGGATTTCTGCACCTTCAGATGGACGGCGCCGCGCGCCGCCACCTGCGGGCTGTGGGTGACGACCAGCACCTGCAAGCCGTGCCCGAGCGTCTCCAGCCGCTCGCCCACCGCCGCGGCGACGGCGCCGCCGATGCCGGTGTCCACCTCGTCGAACACCAGCGTGCCGACTGTGGAGGTCTGGGCCAGCACCACCTTCAACGCCAGCATGAAGCGCGCCAACTCGCCGCCGGACGCGATCTTGTTCAGGGCGCCGGGCGGGGAGCCGGGGTTGGTCGCCACCTGGAAGGCGACGCGGTCGATGCCGGACGCGGTCCAGCCCGTCTCGTCGAGCGGTTCGACCAGCGTGCGGAACTTCGCCTTTTCCATCTTCAACGGCGCCAGTTCGGCGGCGACCGCCACGTCCAGCCGGCCGGCGGCCTCGCGGCGGGCGGCGCCCAGCGCCTCGGCGGCCTTGTGGAAGGCGGCGCGGGCCTGGTCGGCCTCCTTCGCCAGCTTGGCCAGCAGATCGCCCTGATCCTCGATCAACAGCAGGCGCCCGGCCATCTCCTCGCGCAGACCGGCCAGCGCATCGACGGCGACACCATGCTTGCGGGCTGCGGCGCGGAGCGCGAACAGCCGCTCCTCCAGCTTCTCCAGCGCGCGGGGATCCATGTCGACGCCGCTGGAGGCGGCCTGAAGGGCGGCGATCGCTTCCCCCGCCTCGGTCGCGGCACGGTCGAGGGCGGCGATCACCGGATCCAGCGTGCCGCCGGCCCGGTCGGCGATGCGGCTCAGCGTGCGGATGGCCGACGACAGGGCGCGCTCGACGCCGCGGTCGCCCGACAGTTCGGCATAGGCGGCGTTCATGCCGTCGACCAGCTTCTCCCGGTGCATCAGCACCGCGCGGGTCTCCGACAGTTCCTCCTCCTCGCCGGGCTTGGGGGCGAGCGCGTCCAGCTCGGCCACGGCGTGACGGAGATATTCCTCTTCGGAGCGGGCGCGGGCGATGTCGGCGGCGGCGGAATGGCGCGCATCCTCGACCTGCCTCCAGGCGCGATGGGCGGCGGCGACCTGCGCCGCCTGCGCCGCAAGCCCGGCATAGGCGTCGAGCACGCCGCGATGGGTCTGCGGGTTCAGCAGGCCATGGGTGTCGAACTGGCCATGCACCTCGACCAGTTCGGCGCCCAGACTCTTCAGCAGGCCGACGCCGACCGGTTGGTCGTTCACCCAGGCGCGGCTGCGTCCGTCGGTGTTGACGGTGCGGCGGATGACCAGGGCGCCGTCGCCGGAATCGGCGTCGAGCCCCTGCTCCTTGAGGATGGCGAAGGCCGGATGGTCGCCCGACAGCTCGAATTCCGCAGTGACGGCGGCCTGATCGGCACCATGGCGCACCAGACCGGACTCGGCGCGCGCGCCAAGGGCGAGACCGAGCGCGTCGAGCAGGATCGACTTGCCGGCGCCGGTCTCGCCGGTCAGGGCGCACAGGCCCTTGCGGAAGGACAGGCTCAGCCGCTCGATCAGGACGACGTCCCGGATCGTCAGCGACACGAGCATGGAGCGTCCTAGAACAGGGAGTTCCAGGCTCGGTTGAGCCACGACTTCTCGTTTCGCTCGGGACGCAGATTGGCGTCCACCAGCAGGGCGTAGCTGTCCGTGTACCATTCGCTGCCGGGGAAGTTGTGGCCGAGCACAGCCGCGGCGGCCTTCGCCTCGTCGGTCACGCCCAGCGCCAGATAGCACTCCACCAGCCGGTGCAGCGCCTCAGGCACATGGGACGTGGTCTGGTAATTTTCAACGACGACGCGGAAGCGGTTGATCGCGGCGGTATACTGACGCTGACGCAGGTAGAAGCGCCCGACCTCCATCTCCTTGCCGGCGAGATGGTCGTTGGTCAGGTCGATCTTCAGCTTGGCGTCGCGGGCGTATTTGCTGTCGGGGAAGCGGCGGACCACCTCCTGCAGGGCGTCGAGCGCCTGACGCGTCATCTTCTGATCGCGGCGCACGTCGGTGATCTGCTCATAATAGCTCAGCGCCCGCATATAGTAGGCGTAGTCGACATCCGGGCTGCCCGGATGAAGCTGGATGAAACGGTCGAGCGCCAGGATGGCGTCGTCGTATTTCAGATCCTGGTAATGGGCATAGGCGGCGAGAAGCTGCGCCTTGCTGGCCGAATCCGAATAGGGATGCTGGCGCTCCACCTCGTCGTAGAGCTTGGCGGCCTTCTTGAAAGCCTCATCCCGCATCGCCGCATCGGCTTCCGACAGGAGTTGGTCGGCCGGTCGTTCGACATACGCATCCTCCTTGGTGGAGGAGCAGGCGGACAGGGCGGCGGACAGGAGGATGGCCGTCAGCGGCAGGCGGTACGGGCGAGGAAGCATCGTCGTCTTGGGCGCTTTCGAAGTTGCCCCTGTATAGCACGCCGGGGTAAGGGCGCCGCAAGCGGTAACGCGGGGGTGGGCATGGTGATCGGCCAAGCCCCCTCCCCGGAGCGGGAGAGGGGGCCGACGGCGGAGGCACCCTTACCCGAACAGCGCGTCGATGTCGGCCTGGCTGATGTTGCCGCTCTCGGGGGTGGCTTCGGCCGGACCATGCAGGTCGAGGTTCTCGTCCTTCTTGGTGACGGACGGCGGCAGCGGCATCGCCTCGAACTCGCGCTTGTTCCACAGGCCCATCATCGCGTCGACGCGCTCCTCGATGAAGGACATGGCACGGACGACCTTGGTGATGCGCTGTCCGGTCAGATCCTGGAAGTTGCAGGCCTCGTAGATGCGGACGATGACGTCGACCATGTCGTTGACGCGGTCGTTGTGATAGCCCTCGGGCAGCGAGGACTTCAGCTCCGACACCACCTCTTCCAGTTCCTCGGCGCAGGCCATGATGGTGTTGGTGGCCGCCTCCGTCGCGGCGACGACGGCGCTCAGCTCCTGGCTGGCCTGTTCGAACTTGTCGTCGCCGGCCAGCGGGTGGCGGATGGCCGCCATCTCCACCTTGGTCGCCTTGATGCGACCGGAGATGTCGGCGATCTCCACCTGGATCTGGTCGATCTGCGCCGCGTCCATGGCCAGGAAACGGTCCAGCTTGGAACCGAGTTCGCTGACCGCCCGCAGCACCTCGGTATTGTCGGCCTGGACCACCTGGGTCGGCACCGGAAGGACGGCGGCGGCGGCGGCGGCGGCCCCGTCCTCGATCAGGGATTGAAACGGGTGCCCGGACTTACGGGCCTTCTGAAGCTCGGCCATGAAGGGCTTGGTCATCTGCTTCATCCTCGGTCCCGCCTCTCGGAAACGGCCGGCTCTGGCCTTGTGGTGGTGAGTGTCTGGTCTTGCGCGTGGTCTGTGGCGTCTGATGTGCTGTTGGACCGGCTGACCGCGCCCCATCCCGCCATCGGCGGGCAGGGCGGGTCAATCCGGGGAAACCGTAGCCCTGATCCCTTGGCGCCCCCAATCCTCGGGCGTCCCCGATCCCTGAGCGGTTCGGGCACGGCCGCGGACGGCCGCCTAGCCGAACAGGGCGTCGATGGCGGCCTGATCCAGCGGTGTCGGGGGCTCGGCCGCCGCGGGCGGCGGCGGGGGCGGTGCGGCAGGCTTGGCGGCGGCCTTGGCCTTGGGTGCGGCACCCGGCGGTTTCGGCACCGGCTTTTTGGCCGGCGGCGGCGCGGGCGCGGGGGCATCGAACATGCTGTCGATGTCGGACTGGCTGGCCTGAACCGGCGCGGCCGCCGGTGCCGGACTATCGAACATGCTGTCGATATCCGACTGGCTGGCCGTGACGGGCGCCGCGGGCGCGGGGGCATCGAACATGCTGTCGATGTCGGACTGGCTGGCCTGGACAGGCGCGGCCGGTGGGGGCGGGGGCGGCGGAGGAGGAGCGACCGGAGCCGGGGCCGGGCTGCTGAACATGCTGTCGACATCGGCCTGGCTGACACCGAGACCGTCCAGCTGCGGACCGTTCAGGAGATGGGCGTCGGGACGCTTGTCCGTCTGCTCCTCCTTCACGACGATGCCGGACAGCCCGTCCTCGCCCCAGATGCTGATCATCGCCATCACGCGCTGCTCGATGTAGCGGAGCGCGTTGACCACCTTGCTGGTGCGCTGGCCGGTCAGATCCTGGAAGGAGCAGGCGGTGAAGATGTCGTTCACCTGATTGTCGATGTCGCCGCAGATCGACGGATCGGCACCGCCGGCCCGCAGCTTGCCCGACAGCTCCATCAGCCGCTCGGCGGCGTTCAGGATCTCGAAGGACGCGCGCTCGGTCGAGATGACGATGGCGTCCAGCTCGTTGGTGGCGGACAGGATCTTGTCCCCGCCGCCATCGGGTGGCCGCAACGCCGCCACCTCCCGCCTCGCCTGTTCGATCGAGGCGGCCATCTCCATCAGCTCGCGGCGCAGGACGCCGACATGCTTGCCGGCCTCCACCGCCTCGTTCTGCCGGCTCCAGGAGTCGCGGAACTCCTGGAGCATGGCGCGCACCTCTTCCGTCGCGGCCCCGAGGGACCGCCGGTGTAGCCGCCGCAGGAACGCCCTGCCCTTCGCCGATCGGGCGATGGCGTCCTCGATCTGCTCGAATTCCTCATCGGACAGCTGCGGAAGCTGCTCCAAACCGGTCCACTCCCCAAACTGGATTCGCCAGCCGGCCCCAGAATCCGAACGATTTATCCGAACGCCCTATCCGAACGCCGGGCGGCCACCGCCGCCCTGCCGCCCGGTCCGGTCACCCGGACCCGATCGCCTGGACCGGATCAGCCGCCCCCACCATCAGCCATCCGGAAGATCAGCCGCCGATGACGGCCTGGATCTTCTGCTTCAGCGTGTCGGCGTTGAAGGGCTTGACGATGTAGTTGTTAACGCCGGCCTGCTTGGCGGCGATGACGTTCTCGGTCTTGCTCTCGGCGGTGACCATGATGAAGGGGGTCGCCGCCAGCTTCGCGTCGGCGCGGATTTCCTTCAGGAGCTGCAAGCCGGTCATCGGCTCCATGTTCCAGTCGGAGATGATGAGGCCGAACTTGCTCTCACGCAGCTTCGCCAGCGCCGAAACGCCGTCACCGGCCTCGTCGATGTCGGTGTAGCCGATCTGGGTCAACAGGTTCCGCACGATGCGCCGCATGGTGGCGTAATCATCGACGACGAGGATCTTCATCTAGACGTCTCCGCAATAATCCGTTGCCGGTGTCTGTCCGGCCGTTACGCCCACCCGGCGCGGGGGCTGCGCCGTAATCCGGGAAGTGATGTCGACTGTAGTGCCCTAACTGCCGCCAAAAGTCATCCCCTTGGGTCACATTGCGGCAGCCTGGTAAAGAACGTGTTACTACAATGGCAACATCTTATGAAATCAGGGGCGCTCCCCACCTCCGCCCCCGATCTGATGCGGGCGCCCCCGATCACAGGGAGGCCGTCGCCTTTTCCAGCCAGCGGCGGGCCGGCTCGTCAAGCAGCGGCGCCAGCGACTCGCGTACCCGCGCATGATAGGCGTCGACCCAGGCGGCCTCCGCCTCGCTCAGCAGCGCCCGCTCGATCAGGGAGCGGTCGATCGGAACCAGGGTCAGCGGCTCGAATTCCAGCATCGGGCGTTCGGCGCCGGCCAGTTCGCCCTCCGGCTCCACCGGCTGGACGACGACCAGATTCTCGATGCGGATGCCGTAGGCGCCGGTCTTGTAATAGCCGGGCTCGTTGGACAGGATCATGCCCGGTTGCAGGGCGACGGTGTTGCCGACCTTGGACACCCGCTGCGGCCCCTCATGCACCGACAGGAAGCTGCCGACGCCGTGGCCGGTGCCATGGTCATAGTCCAGCCCCGCCCGCCACAGCGGCAGCCGCGCCAGCGCGTCCAGCTGCGAGCCCGTCGTGCCGCGCGGAAAGCGGACGGTGGACAGCGCGATGTGGCCCTTCAGGACGCGGGTGAAGCGGTCGCGCCTCTCCGCCGCCGTCGCCGGGTCGAGCTCGCCGACCGCCAGCGTGCGGGTGACGTCGGTGGTGCCGTCCAGATACTGGGCGCCGCTGTCGAGCAGGAACAGGCTGCCCGGCTCCAGCCGGCGGTCGGTCTCCGGCGTGACCCGGTAATGGACGATGGCGCCGTTCGGCCCCGCCCCGGCGATGGTGTCGAAGCTGACGCCACGGAACCGCTCATTCTCCCGCCGGAAGGCCAGCAGCCGTTCCACCACCGCCAGCTCGGTCAGGGCGCCCGTCGGCGCCTCCCGCGAGAACCAGTGGAGGAAGCGGACCAGGGCCGCCCCGTCGCGGACATGGGCGGCGCGGGTGCCGGCCAGCTCCGCCGGGTTCTTGCAGGCCTTCGGCAAGGCGCAGGGGTCGCCGTCGCGCTCCACCCGGGCCCCGGCCAGATGCAGCCGGTCGGCGATCCAGGCCGAGGTGCAGGACGGATCGATGAGCACGCGGGCGGAGCCGCGGGCGACGGCGTCCAGCGCCGGGCCGAACTCGGCCACCGGCCGCACCCGCACCCGATCGCCGAGATGGGCGCGGGTCGGCGGCGCCAGCTTGCGCGGGTCGAGGAACAGCTCGACCGAGGCGTCGGCGGACAGGATGGCGAAGGACAGCGGCAGCGGCGTGCAGGGAACGTCGGCGCCACGGATGTTCAGCAGCCAGGCTATGCTGTCGGGCTGGGTCAGCACGGCGGCGGCGATGCCCTTCCTCCCCAGCTCGCCGGCCAGACGGGCCCGCTTGTCGGCGGAGCTTTCGCCGGCGAAGGCCTCGTCCTGCGGCAGCACCGGGGTGAGCGGAGCCGGCGGCTGGCCCCGCCACACCGAATCGAGCGGGTTGTCCTCGCAGGGCACCAGCAGGATGCCGGCGCGTTCCAGCGTGGCGCGGGTCTTCTCCACCCAGCCGATGGTGTGCAGCCAGGGATCGAAGCCGAAGCGCCCGCCTTCGGGCAGCGCCGCGACGATCCAGTCGGTCAGGGGATCCTCGACCAGATGCTTGTAGTCATAGAGGTCGGCCGGCACCTCGGCCCGCACCTGGAGGGTGTAGCGGCCGTCGACGAAGATCACGGCGCGGTCGGATGTCACCACCGCATTGCCGGCGGAGCCGGTGAAACCGGTCAGCCAGCCCAGCCGCTGCGCCCGCGGCGGCACATATTCGCCCTGATGCTCGTCGCCGCGCGGCACGATGAAGCCGTCGAGGTCGCGGCGCTTCAGGGCGGCGCGCAGATCGGCCAGCCGCTGCGCCGGGCCGGGCCGGGCCGGCGGCGCCTCGGCGGCCAGCAGCGCCTTCAGCGCCTGGAGCTGTTCGACAAGGGCGGACGGCAGCGCCTCCCCCACCAGCTCCGTCCAGGCCGCCGGCTCCTCCCCCTCGGGCGCGGCCAGCACGCCGGCCAGCAGGGCACGCACATCGGCGGGGGAGCGGCCGGTTCCGGCCTCGCTCAGCAGGGTCGCAAGGGCATCGTCGCCGCGATAGGCGGCGGTTGGAATCGCGCTGGGCACGGAGCCTGATCCTCGGAAGAGTAGAGCCTGTGGCCCCAGGCTAGGCACCCCGCCGGCTCCGCGCAAGCGGCACGGCGGCGGTTATGCCGGTTGGGGTGGGAGGAGCTTCCTCAAACCGGCAATCCCGCGTCATCCGGCAGCCCGAGCCGGGCCAAAACCCGCTTGCGGGCGGCGCCGCGATCGACATCGGAGATGTGCAGCAAACCGCCGATCCGCCGCAGCAGGCTGGCCTCCAGGTCGTTCAGCACGCCGTCGGCGTAGGCGACCTCCCACAGCATCTCGATGATCCAGAGGCGCTGGCCGGGCGGGCAGCGTTCCAGAATGACGCTGACATAGCGGTGATAGGGCGAGACGTCCTCGGTATCGAAGACGGCGGCGGACAGCAGGTCCTGCGCCTCCTCCTCGCTGAGGCCGAAATGGCGGCGGGCGACGGCCAGGATGCGGTCGCGCTCCGCCTCGGAAATGCTGTCGTCGGTGCGGGCGGCCTCGACCATCAGCGCGGCGGCGGCGGCTTGCAGGGCGTCCTCGCCCGGCTCGGCATCATCGTCGCCAGCCGTGAACAAGGACCGGATGCGGTTCAGCATGGTTGCTCCCCAGGACCGTGTCGGGACATCGTCCCCAGGGGAAGTCGCGATCCGATCCTCCGGTTTCAACGCTTCACCACGAGAGTGGTCCATTCGCCGACCGGAATGCGCGCCACCAGACGCAGGCCCTGGTTGCGGTGGGCCTGGATGACATGGCGCTCCTGGCGGTTCAGCAGCCCGGCCAGCACGGCATAGCCGCCCTTCTTCAGATGGCGGCGCAACTGCGGCGCCATGCGCGACAGCGGACGGGCCAGGATGTTGGCGGTGATCAGGGTGTAGGGCTTGTGCCGGCCGACGATGCGGGTGTGATAGCCGTCGCCGCCCTGGGCGCGGATCATGCCCTTCTGGCCGTTCAGCGCCGCGTTGATGCGGGTGACGCGCACCGCCTCCGGGTCGATGTCGACGGCGGTCACCGGCACGCGCCAGCGCTTGGCCATCGCCAGCGCCAGGATGCCCGAGCCGCAGCCCATGTCGAGCGCGCCGCGCCGGCCGCCGCGCGGCAGCTTCAGATGGCGCGACAACCGGTCGAGCGCCTGGAGGCAGCCGTTGGTCGAGCCATGCTCCCCCGTGCCGAAGGCGGTGGCGGCGTCCACCAGCAGCGGAATGCTGCCGGCCGGCACGATGCCCTCATGGTGGGAGCCATGGACGAAGAAGCGCCCGGCGCGGATCGGCGGAAAGCCCTGATAGCTGTGCGACACCCAATCGATCGGCGGCAGATTCTCGATCGCCAGCCTCGGCTCCTCGATGCCCAGCGCCTTGGCCAGCACGGCGACGCGGGATTGCAGCCGCGCCTCGTCCGGGGCGCCATAAAGGGTCGCCTCCACCAGCCAGTTGCCGCCTTCCTCCAGTTCGAAGGTCGACACCGCATCGGCATGGTCGCCGACCGCCTCGGCGAAGGCCGGCGCGTGGGCTTCGGGAACGACAAGCGCGATGCGCCAGAGCGGGGTTTGCGACATGACAGGGGCTTTCCGACGACGACGCGAGAACAGAAGCCGCGTTTCTAGCATCAAGCCGGAGAGAGACCAAGAGGTCCGGAGAGCGCGAAAACCCCTATCCGCCATCCCCCCGCGTCCGGTCTATCGCCCCGACAGCCGGTCGGCGATGTCGTACATGCCCTGGGCGCGCAGCACCGACTGGCGGTGGCGCAGCAGACGGCGCTCCAGCGCCTTGCCCATCGCCGCCCCGCCGAGAACCGCACCGTCCGCCGCCGTCAGCCGGTCGGCGAGATCGCGGGTCAGCACCGCTTCCGCCTTCACGTCGCGGCGGTCGAGCGGCTGTTCCCCGGCGATGCTCTGGCGCAGCCGCTCCAAGAGGACGGCGCGGCTCTGCGGCGCGCGGCCCTGGCGGGCGAGGCGGCAGACCTGTCGCAGCGACCCGGCCATCGGCGCGTGCAGCGGGTCGGGGTCGCGGTCGAACAGGTGATCGATCAGCACGCAAAGGCCGGCATGCAGGCTGGGCTGCGCGCCCAGCAGCTCCTTCACCGTGTCGGCCGACCCCATGATGTCGGCGACCACCCCGTCCAGCAGGGCCAGATGCCGCGGCTCGGCATCTTCGTGCATCATCTCCAGCAGAAGATCCAGCTTGCCGGCCAGCGGTCCACCCACCTCCAGATGCTGGCACAGCAGGGTCAGGAACAGCGCGTCATGACCGCCCGGCCCGACCGCCTCCCCGACCGCCCCGTCGATGGCGCGACTGGTGCCGGGCAGGTCGGCGGCGTCGAATCGCGGCAGGCGCCGGCGCTCGGCCAGCGCGTCGCGGGCGGCCCCGGTGACCGCCTCGACCAGTTGGCGCAGTTCACGGGCGCGGGCGGAGTGGGACACGCCATGGATATCGGCATGGTGGCGCGCGGCGGCATGGATGGCCGCCCCCAGCAGCCCGCCCTGTTCCTCGAACCGGCGGAACAGCGGCCAGGAATGCAGCAGTTCGGTCGGGGTGATGCGCTGGGCGTCGAGATAGGGCCGCAGCAGCCGGCCGATCACCACCCGGCTTTCGAAGCCGCGCAGGTCGTCGGGCGTGTGGCAGAGCGGCGCCCCCTCGGCCGAGCCGCCCAGGGTCAGGCCCTTGCGCGGGGTCTGGGGAGCGGTCTTGTGCAGGATCACCGTTTCCAGCGACAGGCCGGCGACGGTGCGGAACCTCATCACCTTCGCCTCCTCCACGCCGGAGGCGGCCAGTTGCGAGCGGGCGGCCGACAGGGCCGCCTCCTGGTCGGTGTAGGCCCCCTCGATGCGCCAGCGGCCATCGCGGCGGCTCTGCACCTCGTAACTGACGTTGCCCGTTCCGAACACGGCGGATGGCCCCCGGCTCCATTGCGCTGCCACAACAATGGACCGCCGCCGCCACCGGGGCTGTGACGGCCATCACAGTGCGGCAACCCGTCCGGTTCCGCCCGTCACCCCAGCCCGCCGCGTCGGCGGCCCCCCTGCTTCAGCCGGCCTTGTCGGCGGGCACCCCCTGTTTCAGCCCGCCTTGTCGGCGGGCACGACGAAGCTGTCCATCACCTTCTTGCTGCCGGAATGGTCGAACTCGATCTCCAGCTTGTCCTCGGCCACGGCGACGACGGTGCCATAGCCGAACTTCTGGTGGAAGACGCGCGCGCCCTTGGCGAAGGGCGCGTCGGGCCGGGGCCGCGGCGCCACCGCGTAGGCGCCCTGGTCGAGCGTGATGGTCTTGGGCGCAGGCGCCTGCCGGGTGGAGCCGCGGAACTGGAAGCCGCCGGCCCCGCCCGCGCCGTAGGCCCCGAAGCCGCCGCCAAACCCGCCGGCGCGCCCGCCGCTGCCGGCGAACAGCCCGTTGGCGGCCTCCGCCTCGACATTGGCCTGGGGGATCTCCTCGACGAAGCGCGACGGCACGGCGCTGACCCAGTTGCCGTAGAGCCGGCGGTTGGCGGCATGGCTGACATAGGCGCGGCGGCGCGCCCGGGTCAGCCCGACATAGGCCAGCCGCCGCTCCTCCTCCAGCCCGGCGATGCCGGTCTCGTCCAGCGCGCGCTGGTTGGGGAACACGCCCTCCTCCCAGCCCGGCAGGAAGACATGGTCGAACTCCAGCCCCTTGGCGCCATGCAGGGTCATGACCGTCACCTGCTCGATCCCGGCGGCCTCGGCATTCTCCATCACCAGCGCGACATGCTCCAGGAAGCCCGGCAGATTCTCGAACTCCGCCATGGCGGTGATCAGTTCCTTCAGGTTCTCCAGCCGGCCGGGGGCCTCGGGCGTCTTGTCCTCCTGCCACATGCGGGTGTAGCCGGATTCGTCGAGGATGCTGCGGGCGAGCTCGGTGTGCGGCACCGTCGCCATCAGCGTGCGCCAGCGGAAGAAATCCTGCAACAGCCCGCGCAGGGTGGAGCGCAGCTTCGGCTTCAGCTCGTCCGTCTCGGTCAGCGCCCAACCGGCCTCGGTCAGCGATATGCCGCGGGCGCGGGCGGCGGTGTAGAGGGTCTGCATGGCCGCCGGGCCGACGCCGCGCTTGGGCAGATTGACGATGCGCTCGAAGGCGAGGTCATCGTCGCCGGAATTGACCACGCGGAAATAGGCCAGCGCGTCGCGGATTTCCTGCCGCTCGTAGAAGCGCGGACCGCCCAGCACCTTGTAAGGCAGGCCGAGCGTGATGAAGCGCTCCTCGAACTCGCGGGTCTGGAAGCCGGCGCGGACCAGGACGGCGATCTGCGACAAGGGCGTGCCCTTGCGCTGAAGCCCCTCGATCTCCTCGCCGACCCAGCGCGCCTCCTCCTCGCCGTCCCACACCGCCTTGACCTTGACCGGCTCCCCGCCGTCGGCCTCGGTCCACAGCGTCTTGCCGAGCCGGCCCTGGTTGTTGGCGATCAGCCCGGAGGCCGCCGCCAGGATATGGCCGGTGGAGCGATAGTTCTGCTCCAGCTTGATGATGGTGGCGCCGGGAAAATCGGTCTCGAAGCGCAGGATGTTGCCGATCTCGGCGCCACGCCAAGCATAGATCGACTGGTCCTCATCGCCGACACAACAGATATTCTTGTGTGCTTGAGACAATATTCTAAGCCACAAATATTGTGCGACGTTCGTGTCCTGATACTCGTCCACCAGAATATATTTGAACTTCCGGTGATAGTCCGCCAGCACGTCCGGATTGTTCTGAAGGATGGTCAGGTTGTGCAGCAGAAGGTCGCCGAAATCGCAGGCGTTCAGGCTGCGCAGGCGTTCCTGATAGGCGCGGTAGATCGCCACCACCCGGCCGCCGGCCACATCGCCGCCATCGGCGTCGGCAAGGCGGTCGGGCGTCAGGCCGCGATCCTTCCAGCGTTCGATGGCGCCCAGAATCTGACGGGCCGGCCATTTCTTGGAATCGATGTTCTCGGCTTCCAGAAGCTGCTTGATCAGGCGGACCTGATCATCGGTGTCGAGGATGGTGAAGTTCGACTTCAGCCCGACCAGTTCGGCATGGCGGCGCAGGATGCGGGCGGCCAGCGCGTGGAAGGTGCCGAGCCACCAGCCCTCCGGCTCGATCCCCACCAGATGGGCGACCCGCTCGCGCATCTCGCGGGCCGCCTTGTTGGTGAAGGTCACCGCCAGGATCTGGAAGGCGGCGGCCCGGCGGGTCATCAGCAGATGGGCCAGCCGGGTGGTCAGCACCCGCGTCTTGCCGGTGCCGGCGCCGGCCAGCACCAGGACCGGTCCGTCCAAAGCCTCCACCGCCGCCCGCTGGGTCGGGTTCAGCCCGTCCAGATAGGCGAAGCGTTGCGCCGCGGCGGGAACGCCCGCGGCGGGAGCGGCATGGCTCAACGGATCATCATCGTAAGCGTCTGACATGGGGCCCGGCCTGGGATGGACGAAAGATCGGATGGACGGAAGATCGGCTCAAGCATGCGGATGCTGTCTTGCGGTCGGAACATATACAGCACAGGGCGCGCCGGCACGACCCCCCGTGATTGACGCGCCAGCCCGCCGGAAACCGCATCCCGAAACGGCCGTGCTTATGCCGAAGGGTGGAACGGCACGGCATAGGCCCTCGCCCGACGGGCGGTAATATAGTTCTGCCAGGCCATAACCGGAAACATGGGAAGTCTCTCCGAACTTCATCCCCGCCCATCGGCGGCATCACAGGCCATCGGTTAACGCTTTCCCCTTTTCTGTCACAGACAGTTACTCCGACCGACCAATGCAAGCCTCATTATGTCCGCATCTTGTCTTATGCGGTCTTACGGCATATGCCCATCGCTCGACACGAAATTTACCTAAGCGAAATTTTGCGCGGCGCAAATCGGGGGTATCTATGGGTCACAACGAGGCACCCCCGAGCCCCGAGGGGGGAGCGGACCGGACGCGGCAGCGGATGGTCGGGGATGCCTCCGAAGCGCCATCCGGCGCCCCATCGATCGGAACGGAACAAAGGGCGGGCTGAGACCATGGATGCCATCAACGTTTTCCTCATCGACGCCAACAAGCTTTTCCGCGAGGGCATGAAGCGCCTGTTCGAAGGCACATCCTTCTCCGTCATCGGCGAAGCCGGCAGCCTGCGCGAGGGCCTGTCGACGCTTGGTGCCGGCACGACCCCGGACCTGATCCTGATCGACCTGCCGAGCGGCGCCGATGAAGAGGTCGAGGCGATGCGCAGGCTGCGCGAGGATCATCCGGCGATCCGCGTCGTCATCCTGACCAACGACCTGGAAACCCGCCGCCTGTCGGCCGCTCTCGGCGCCGGGGCCGGCGGCTACCTGCTGAAGGACATCGCCTGCGAGGCGCTGATGCAGTCGCTGAAGCTGGTGATGATGGGCGAGAAGGTGTTCCCGACCCATCTCGCCGAACTGCTGGTCAGCGGCCGGACCGAGGATGTCAGCGCCGAGCTGCCGACCCGCCGCAAGGGTCTGTCCCAGCGCGAGGTGCAGATCCTACGCTGCCTGCTGAGCGGCAACAGCAACAAGATGATCGCCAACCATCTGAACATCACGGAAGCCACCGTGAAGGTTCATCTGAAGAGCCTGCTGCGCAAGATCAACGCCTCCAACCGCACCCAGGCCGCCATCTGGGCGCTCAACAACGGCATCGGCGACCAGGCTGCCGAAACCGGCGTCGCCGCCACCGTCTGACCCCATCCGTCCCGCCCGTCCGCCCTTCCCCCAGCCCGTTCCGGACCGCCCGTCCCCGCCATCCGGGACCGGCGGCCGGCGGGGGGCAGGTGGAACGTCGGCAAACCGGATGGGCGCATGAAGACCGGCGGGCATAGAGGAAGCGGTCTAAGACCAAAAGCCCACTACAGCGACGGAACCGGCGTTCCCATGTGAACTCGCGGCCCGATGACGCCATCCTGGCGTGGGTTCGCCGCAACCTTCTGGAAACGCCCCGCGATGAACGTGCTGATCGCCGACGATCACCTGCTGTTCCGAGACGGTCTGCGCCGCCTGCTGGCGCAATTCGACGCCGACATGACGTTCTTCGAGGCCAGCACCTATGACGAGGTGCGGGCGCTCTGCGATGGCACCAGACCCTTCGACCTGATCCTGCTCGATTTGGGAATGCCGGGCTGGTCCGGCTTCTCGGCGCTCGGCGACATCCACGCCAGCCTGCCGAAGGCGTTGCTGGTGGTGGTGTCGGGGTCTGAGAAGCGGTCCGACCTGCTGGCGGCACTCGAGAATGGCGCCGCCGGCTATATCCCGAAATCGTCGAGCGCCAAGGTGCTGCTGGGCGCCCTGCAACTGGTGCTTGCCGGCGGCATCTATCTCCCGGAACAGGCGATCCGCGGCGGCGACCGTCTTGAACAGACGCACGGCGGCTACGGCTCCAGCGGCTCCGGCGATGCGATGGAGGACTCCGCCGCGTCGGGAGGCGGCAACGGCGACCAGTTGACCCCCCGCCAGCGCGATGTGCTGGTCCGCCTGCGCGACGGCAAATCCAACAAGCAGATCGCCCATGAGCTGGGGCTGACGGAAGGCACCGTGAAGGTCCACGTCACCGCCATCCTGCGCCATCTGGGCGTGCGCAACCGCACCCAGGCCGCCTTGACCGCGCAAAGCCTGTGAGCCGTTAGCCAAGCGCCCTTTCCCCCTTACCGTTGCGCCCGCTCCACGGCGGAGATCAGTGCCAGGAGCGCGCCGCGCAATTCCGCCGCATGGGTGCGCGGACGGATGGCGGCGGCGTCGGGAACCGCGACGACGGTCAGGGTACGGCAGCCGGTCAGGCCGCTTTCAAGCCGTGCGAACATGCCCGCCGGATCGCTGCCCTGCATCAGGGTCACCGGCAGTCGCACCGCCGGCAGGTCGAAGGCGAGACGTCCGAGATCACCGGACAGCATCGCGGGCAGCCGCCAGCCGAAACGGATGGCCAGCGCGTTCCAGTGCCGCCGCAGGGTTGATTCGGCGCCGACGTCATCGATGATCATCACGCCGCCGACCCGCTCCGGAAAATCCAGCACCGTGGCGATGGCGAGCGGCGCGCCGACCGCCCCCGCCACCAGAACCGGCCGGCGCCCGCCACGCTCCACCAGAAGCGGCGAAAGGGCAGCCGCCCCTTCGGCCGCCGGGACGGTCAACCATTCCTGGCCCGCCGGCACATGGTTCAGAAGACGCCACCACGCCCCCTTGCCGGGATGGAGAAAGATCACCCGCCGGCCCGATGGATCGCCGGCCCGGTCGCCGGCCCGATCGGAGACCCGGCCACCCGTCCGCTCTCCGGCCCAGCCTCCCAACCCGTCCGTGGCGACGCCGATGACCGGAAAGCCGGCGGTATCTGCCCGCCCGGCACGGACGGTCGAAGGCTGGGAGTGGAAGAACACGGTCGAAAGCCCCCGGTCTGGCGATCCGCGATGGGACCGTCCCATCGCCGATGCCAACCCTAACGAAGCAGGGACGGCATCGTCCCGTTCGATAAATCGGGCAGAGCCCACAAAACGATCCGAAAGGCGGCCCCGTCCGCAAAAGGTTTCAGACCCCGTCGAAACACGACAAAAGCAAAGAAAATTCCGCGACTTGCCAGGCAGGCGAAGCGAAGGGCCGCGCGCCACCGCCGGGCCAGGCCGCTTGGTCAGGGCGTCCCGATCAATGCAGCGTCACCTCCAAGCCCTCGCCATCCGGCGCCACCGCCAGCGGGCGCCGCAGTTCGCCGGACAGGCTGCGCCACTCGGGCGCTCCACCCAACTGTTGCAGCAACTGCGCGGTGAAGGCGAAGACGGCGCTTTCCAGCGGCCCGTTGTCCTCGGCATGGGCGTTGACGGTCAGGCAGGATTCCGCGGCGCTCTCGAAAATGGCGGCGGCGGCGCTGGCGCCCGGTCCGGGATCCGGCAGCGGCACGGCCGACGGCGTCTCGCCGCTCACCCGCAGGCGGGACAGGTTGTCGGCCAGCAGACGGGTGCGGATGGCATTGTCGACCGCGGCGGCCATGCTATAGCCGGCCTCCTCCTCGACGGTGGCGCGCAGGATGCGCAGGCCGGCGATCAGGCCGCGCACCACGTCGCCGCTGCCGCCCCGCTTGGCCGCCGCCGCGACGGCGGTACCGAGGATGGCGGCGACCACCGGGGACAGCGATTCGCCCCCGCCCGGCCCGTTCGGCGCGTCGGCGCCGGTGTTCAAAGCCTCGTTCATGCCGCCTCCGATCCGTGTGATCCGGAAACGGGCGGCCTGCCGGCGATGCTGCCGGCGACGGGCCCGTCCGGAGTCGTCGTCATGATGCCTGTCCCGGATTTGTGACTCGGGCGGATCCGGTTCAAGCCGTGGATGGGCATGACCTCCTTCTCTTTCGCACCCCTCTTTCGCGCCCCTCTCTCTCGACGCCGGACGGGGTGCTCCGGATGCCGTCGCCGGCGCTTCGAGCGCCCGATCCGCGCTGGCCGATCGGTAATGGCCAATCGGCCATCATCGGTCCGGCCGACCTCTAGCCAGGCGGCGCGGGCATCCCCACATCTGCGTCGAAAGGGAGGGTTCCGCGTCATGCCTCTGCTCAGTCTTCTCCTCAATGTGTTGTGGCTGTTCACCGGCGGCATCTGGATGGCGCTCGGCTGGCTGCTGGCGGCGGTCCTGATGGCCTTGTCCATCATCGGCCTGCCCTGGGCCCGCTCCGCCCTGACCATCGCCCGCTACACCCTGCTGCCCTTTGGACAAACCGCCGTGCGCCGGGATGAGTTCCGCGGACGTGAGGACATGGGCACCGGCTTCCTGGGCTTCATCGGCAATATCATATGGTTCGTGCTGGCCGGCTGGTGGCTGGCGCTCGGCCATCTGCTCTCGGCGGTGGGTCTGGCCGTCACCATCATCGGCCTGCCCTTCGCCTGGGCGCATCTGAAGCTCGCCCTGCTGGCGCTCTGGCCGGTCGGGACCGAGATCGTCTCATCGGACGATTTCGACCGGCGCATGGTCCGCCGCTACTGATGGCTGACCTGTCATCGGCCCGACAGCCTGGCGCGCCTTCATCGCCTTCAGCATGACCGAGGCGCGCCAGAAGCCCAGCCCGGCGCCATCGACGAAATGGACATGGCGGTCGGCGGTCACGTCGCCGACCAGACAGGTCACCGTGGTGGCGTCGGCCCGCGCCGTGCCATAGCGGATGGTGCCGGCCTCCGCCGTCCGCGCCAGCTGAGCCTCGATCGCGTCGGCCTCCTGCTCCGTCACATCCAGCACCAGCCGCGGCCCGCCGGCCGATTTGCGGAAATCGGTGCGCTCGGCCATGTGTCGGCGGTAGCGCCGCGGGTCGAAGCCGCCCAGCCGGGCGCCCAGCGTCAGCAGCAGCGCCAGCAGCCCCGATCCCGCCAGCGCCCGCCCCACCCGCCGGATGCGGGTCGGCCAGCCGGCGCCGTCCCGCCCGCCGCGCGCCTCCATCAGCAGCGAGCGCCAGGACGGCGGCCAGCGCACGTCCAGCCGGTCGCCGTCGCCCAGCGGAGCGGCGCCGGCGGTGGGGACGATGGCCTCGATGGCGCGCTGGACACGGGCCAGCTCAAGCAGCCCCGCCGCCCCCGGATCGACGGCGTCGACAATCACGCACAGCACGGTGCCGCGGCGCGGCGGCACCGGGTTCCAGCGGCAGGACACCGACTCAAGCCCCGGCAACGGCCCCGGCAGCGGCGGCAGACGCCAGCGCGCCTCCTCCTTCACCCAGGCGTCGGCGGCCACCACGCCGGCCCCCAGGAAAAGCCCGAAGCTGTTGCCGTTGCCGACATCATGCAGGGCGGCCATCACCTCCAGCCCCTGGTCGAGCAGGGCCCGCACCGGCACCAGCCCGACGCGCAGCGGCACCTCCATCACCTCCGCCGACCAGTGGGCGAGGGCCGAGAGCGCCGCCCTCGCCCCCTCCTCCCGCCCCGGCGGCACCGCGGCGATGGCGCCGTCGCCGCCGAACTGGCAGGCCACCGGCTCCCCGCCGACCCGCAGCGCATCGGACAGCACGGCGACCACCCCGGCGGCGACGAAATTGACGTCACGGTGGCGGCCTTCCCCAGCCAGCCGCGTGCTGCCGGTCACGTCGGCCACCGCCAGCGACCAGCCGCCGTCGAGCGCCGCATAGAAGCGGGGATCGGACGCCTCCGCGGCGAAATCACGGATGATGGGCAAAAGCGCCATGACAAACCTTTCCCCGACGGCCAGCCGATGGGTGATGAGCAAATGCTAACATGGCAGCGACCTGGACAGATCACCATTCGGAGTCTTCCCCCGCAAGCGTGGGCATGGAAATTACTGCGCCGCAACAGAAGCTTGCGTCATTAACCATTACTAAAGGATATGCGCGGGACTATGGCGGCTCTGTTTCAGGCCTCCGTCCCGAGGAGACATCGCGTTTCATGTCTTGGCTGTCGAAATTTTCCGGAGGCAACAAGGACCAGGCCGCCGCCAAGGCGGCACCGGAGGCGCGGCGGGAACGCCCGTCCACCCCGCCCAAGATCGTGATCGACCATCACGACTATGTGCCGGAGGAGTTCGTGCTCGGCTCCTTCCGCATCCGCCCCTATGAGGGCGACCTGATCGCCAAGCAGAAATTCGATTTCCGCCTGCAATTCGACATCGGCGGCGACCCGGTGGACGTCGCCTGTCTGGGCGTGGTGGTGAAGCTGACCGAGGAGGCCGGCCTCGTCGCCCGCTACCAGCCGCCGCAGCCCTTCTACGAGCGCAAGCTGATCGACTACATGAAGGCGCTGCGCGGCCTGTAAACAGCCGAAGCGGCCCGAAGATGGTGGTGCTTGGCGCCGGCTGACACTATATCTATGGGCATGCCGATCCGTCTCCTGCCCGAAACCCTGGTCAACCGCATCGCCGCCGGCGAGGTGGTCGAACGTCCCGCCGCCGCCGTGAAGGAGCTGGTGGAGAACGCCATCGACGCCGGCGCCACCCGCATCGACGTGGTGGCGCGCGACGGCGGCAAATCGCTGATCGCCGTCACCGACGACGGTTGCGGCATGACCGCCGACGAATTGGTTCTGGCGGTCGAACGCCACGCCACCTCCAAGCTGCCGGGCGACGACCTGCTCGACATCCGCTCGCTGGGATTCCGGGGGGAGGCGCTGCCCTCCATCGGCGCGGTGAGCTGCCTGACCATCACCAGCCGCGCCCGCGGCGCCGACAGCGCCTGGAGCCTGACGGTCGACGCCGGCGCCAAGGGATCGCCGCAGCCGGCGGCGCTGGCCCAGGGCACGCGGATCGAGGTGCGCGACCTGTTCGCCGCCGTGCCGGCCCGGCTGAAATTCCTGAAGGCGTCGCGCACCGAATACGACCACATCGCCGATTGCCTGGAACGGCTGGCGATGGCCCATCCCGCCGTCGCCTTCACCCTGTCCGACGGCGGGCGCGGCGGCTTGCGGCTGAGTGCCGCGCAGGGCGAGCTGCTGGACGCCCGGCTGACCCGGCTGGGCGCCCTGATGGGCCGCGATTTCCAGGAGAACGCCGTTCCGGTGACGGCGGCGCGCGAGGGGGTGACGCTGGCCGGCTGGATCGGCCTGCCGACCCTGCACCGCCCGACCGCCAAGCACCAGCATCTGTTCGTCAACGGCCGCCCGGTGCGCGACAAGCTGATGGTGGGGGCGGTGCGCGCCGCCTATGCCGATTTCCTGCCGCGCGACCGCCACCCGATGCTGGCCCTGTTCCTCGACATCGACCCGCAGGAGGTCGACGTCAACGTCCATCCGGCCAAGGCCGAGGTGCGCTTCCGCGACCAGGGTCTGGTGCGCGGCCTGATCGTCGGCTCGCTGAAACATGCGCTGGCCGAGGCCGGGCACCGCGCCTCCACCACCGTCGGCCTCGCCACGCTGGGCGCCCTGCGGCCCGAGCCGGGCGGCGGGAGCGTTGGCGAAAGCGGCGGCGAAAGCGGCGGCTTCACCCCGTCGCCCCTGCCCTATGGCCGGTCCGGCGGTGGATCGGGAAGCGGTTGGGGCGGGTCCTACGCGCCGGCCGCCCTGCCGCGCGGTCTGGCCGAGCGCTCCGCCGCCTTCCAGGCGCCGGCGCAGGGATTGCCGCCGTTGCAGGGCCGCCTCGGCGGCTTCGGCAACGGCTTCGCCCCGGCGGCCCGCCCGCCGGAATACCGCGCCCCCGATCCCGCCGCGCCGACGCCGGAGCCGCCGCCCGACAGCCACCCGCTGGGGGCGGCGCGGGCGCAGCTCCACACCACCTACATCGTGGCGCAGACCCGCGAGGGCATCGTCATCGTCGACCAGCACGCCGCCCATGAACGGCTGGTCTATGAGCGGATGAAGACCGCCCTGCTGGAGGGCGGGGTGAAGCGTCAGGCCCTGCTGATCCCCGAACTGATCGAGCTGGACGAGCCGTCGGCCAACCGCCTGCTGGCCCGTGGCGCCGAACTGGCCGAGCTTGGTCTGGTGATCGAGGGCTTCGGCCATGGCTGCGTCATGGTGCGCGAGGTTCCGGCCCTGCTCGGCCAATCCGACGTGAAGAACCTGATCCGCGACCTTGCCGAGGAGCTGTCCGAACTGGGCGACGCCCTGTCGCTGAAGGAGCGGCTGGAAGAGGTCTGCGCGACGATGGCCTGTCATGGCAGCGTCCGCGCCGGCCGCACATTGAGCGTGGACGAGATGAACGCCCTGCTGCGCCAGATGGAGGCGACCCCGCACAGCGGCCAATGCAACCACGGACGGCCGACGTACGTGGAGCTGAAGCTGGCGGATATCGAGCGGTTGTTTGGGCGGAGGTAAGTTGCTCCAGCAGGTGCTCGCCAAACTGGCGCCCCTGCTGTCGCTCCGCCTCTGACAGCGGCCACCGCGCGGCAGTTTTAATAAATGGCAAGCCTTGCCACCAAGCCGGGAGCGCCGTAACCTTCAACCAATCAGATTATTTTTACGCTAAACTCTGCGGGAGCGTTGAAAAAAGCCCAGCCTGGGCATTAGCGGGGCGCCGTTGACGAGCTGTTCACCATCCTCCGCACCGTCGATTGACCGGATGCCGCCGCCGTCAAGGCTCGGCTCCAATCGGCCGGCGTCGTGGGCGACCCGGTGGTCTGCCCAAACCCTATGATGACAACGCCGCGACCGAACGAAGGAGCCCTGATCAACGACAGATCGGTGCACAGCCTGGCGCTGATTGCGTCCTTGCTGTTGCATGTGGCGTTGATCGAGCGGCTGCGCTTCGTATCCGTCGCGGATGGTCCGGAGCCGAACTCCGCCCTGCCACCGGTGGTGGAGGTGGTATTTCCCTCCCTTCCCGACTCCATTGCCGAACCAGCCATTCCCCCCTCTCCCGCCGCTGAGCGACCATCCGAGTCCGATATGCTCCCTCGGCCTTCGCCCTCCACAGCGGCGCAAGCGGAGCCCTCGGCCACTCCCGCAACGGCGGAGCCACTGGCGGCGACCCAACCGGCTTCCGACGATGCGAGCCCGGTTCCAGCAGTGCCAGTGCCAGGAGTGAAGCCGAACCCTCCCGCACCGCCTTCGCCTTGCGTGGCGGACAGGCGCTCATCATCAGCAAGGAATGGCATGGTCGATGTACGATGCGGAACCGCGCCAGCCGCCGCCATGCCTCCGATCGATCCGCCATCCGACCCAACGCCGCACATACAGCTGCCGGATGGCTTCAGCCTCGATTATGGCGGTCGGCGGGATCGCACAACGATGCCTCCCTCCCGCCAAGCCGCGCCCACCCCGGCCCAGGAGGCGATCAGCCGTTATGCCGAGGAGCGGGAAAGGGCCGCGAGATGGGGGCGGCCGGATCCCGGACCGCCGCCCCGCGACAGTGGCCCGATCACCGGTCAGCCGACCACCGTGGTGCCAAACGTCATTCCTGACGAGCGCCCACCGGGCATCGATGCCCTTTTCGGAGGCCGCAAATGATGGCCGAACGGGTGGAAGGAACTCCGCTATCCGGTCTAGTACTACAGCCGGTCGCGAAAGACGGAATATGCGGCCGGGCGGCCTGTTGAGCTTGGAACCGACTGGAGGGTCCGAGCATGACCGAGATGACGGAAGCGGCGGAATGGTCCGATGCCCTGGAAGGGCTGGTCGGCGGATTGAGGTCCTTCTACAGCGCGGCCGGTCGCCAACGGGCTCTGCGTTACGTGAGAGGTCTTTTGGCGCCGCTGGATCGCAAGAATGGCTGGCAGTTGGCCGAAGCCGCCGGGGATTGCTCGCCGGCGGCGATGCAGGATTTCCTGGCCCGGACCCGTTGGGATGCCGACGCCGTCCGCGACGACCTCCAGGCCTATGTCATCGAACGGTTGAGCGACGATGAGGCCGTGCTGGTCCTCGATGAAACCGGCTTCGTCAAGAAGGGCACCCGCTCGGTCGGGGTGAAGCGGCAGTATTCCGGCACCGCCGGACGTATCGAAAACTGCCAGATCGGCGTCTTCCTCGGCTACGCCAGCCGACGCGGCCGGGTGCTGGTCGACCGCGCTCTCTATCTGCCCGAGGACTGGGCTGGCAACGACGAACGCCGACGGATGGCCGGCGTCCCCAACGCCGTCGGCTTCGCCACCAAGCCGAAACTGGGGCGGGCGATGCTGGAGCGCGCCGTGGCAGCCGGCCTGCCCTGCCGCTGGGTGACCGCCGACTCCGTCTACGGCGGGGACTACGCGCTGCGGCTATGGCTGGAGCGCCAACCGCTGGGCTACGTGCTGGCGATCACCAGCAAACAGCGCGCGCCCATGGGCTTCGATACGGTCAAGGAGCGGACGACCGGCTTCACCGCCACCGACTGGCAGCGGTTGAGTGCTGGCGACGGAGCCAAGGGGCCACGCCTCTACGACTGGGCGCACAAAACCTACGCTTCCCTGCGCGAGGGCTGGTGCCGCGGTCTGCTGGTGCGCCGCTCCATCGCCGAGCCGGACAAACTCACCTACTATCTGACCTTCGCCCCGGAAGGCACGCCGGTCGCCACATTGGTCCGGGTCGCCGGGTCGCGCTGGACCATCGAGTCCTGCTTCGAGGCGGCGAAGGGCGAGGTCGGGCTCGACCAGTACGAGGTGCGCTCGTGGACCGGCTGGCACCGCCACGTCACCTTGGCCATGCTGGCCCTGGCCTTTCTCACCGTCGTGCGCACGGCGGCCATCGGGGGGAGAGGATCAACTCGACCTGTCCGCCGATCTTCTGCCCTTGACCGTGCCCGAGATCCGCGCCCTCCTGGTCGCCTTGATCGGCCGGCCCCCCGCGCCACCCACCGCCATTATCGATTGGTCCATCTGGCGAAGACGCCACCAACAGCGAGCACGGCGCTCCCATTGGAAACGACGCACCCAAACCGATAAGGACCGGCTGTAGTAATAGCCGGCGGCGCTCTTTCCGAACGCCGCCCGCCCCGCCTCAGTACCCCACCGTGAAGCGCTTGCGCTCATGCGCCGGAGTCTCGATCTCGTCGACCAGCGCCACGGCGAAATCCTCGTAGCTGATCCAGCTGCGGCCATTCGCGTCCGCCAGCAGCCCATCGGCGCCCAGCCGGAAGATGCCGGTGCGCTCGCCCAGCACGAACTCGGCGGACGGCGACAGGAAGGTCCAGTTCAGCGCCGGCTCGGCCTTCAGACGGTCGAGGAACTCGGCGCCCTTGGTGGCTTCCGCCTTGTAGATCTCGGGGAATTCCGGCAGGTCGATCAGACGCACGCCCGGCGCCACCTCCAGGCTGCCGGCGCCGCCGACCACCAGATAGCGCGGCACGCCCGCCGCCTTCGCCGCACTGATCAGGCTGTCGGCGTCGCTGTCCAGGAACATCACGGCGCTGACCACCGCGTCATGACCGGCCAGCAGCGGCGCCAGCGTCTCGGCGTTGTTGGCGTCGCCGGTCTTCACCGTCAGCCCCGGAGCGGCGGCGACCTTGGCCGGGTTGCGGACGATGGCGGTGACGCTGTGGCCGCGGCGGAGCAGTTCGGCCTGGATGCGGCTGCCGGCGCGGCCGGCGGCGCCGATGATGGCGACGTTCATGGCGGGGTCCTCTCCCACTGGGTTTCCAATGGTGACTTGATGCCTTTTTGGAAATCTGGTGTAAAGAAGGCACCTTCGCGTGACATGGTCACCCGCGCGTAACCGCCGGGATTGATCCGACTAGAACCTGGGAGTGGATGCGGATGGACAGGACCCTGCTGGGGCTGGGCGGGAAACGCCTCTCGGAGATGGAGCATCTCCCCGACGCCTATGTGTCCGCCTGCCCGACCCGTCAGGCGCTGGACCGCATCGCCGACAAATGGACGGTGCTGATCCTGGGATTGCTGGAAAGCGGGCCGATGCGCTTCAACCAGTTGCGCCGGGAGATCGAGGGCATCTCGCAGAAAATGCTGTCGCAGACCCTGAAAAGCCTGGAGCGCGACGGGCTGGTCAGCCGCAAGGTGTTCGCCACCGTGCCGGTCACCGTCGAATACGCCATCACCCCGCTGGGCGCCACGCTGGCCGAAACGCTGGTACCGCTGCGGGTGTGGGCCGAAACCCACATCACGCGGGTTCTGGAGGCGCGGGCCGCCTATGACCGCGACGAGGCCGACGGCCCGGCCCGGCTCGACGTCGCCTGAGCCGGGGCCCGACCGGCCGCCGCACCTGCGGCAAAGTCGCAGGTCAGGTATCGGGCATCTGGCATACGAAAATTTTTGCGGTAGCATGCCGTCCTGCTTATGTTGCGGCACAGCATGACCGACTCTTCACCGTGGGGATCCGCCGCCCACGGGAGGTGCCGTTCGCCGTCCCGCGCTGTTGATCCTGTCGAAGCCCTCCCCTCCCGATAAGGACGCCCCTTGAGATGATCGAGACCCAGGCCCTTCTGTTCCTCGCCCTGACCGGCATGATCGGCCATGCCGTCTATCTGGCCAGCGGCCGCGGCGGCTTCACCGTGATCGAGCCGGAGAAGGACGAGGCGGAGGAGGAGCCGGGCATCCTGTTCTCCTCCGACCGCTTCCAGCAGGCGGCCCGGACGGACGGCACATCCAAGGGCAAGGCGAAGGACCGCCCCTTCTGGATCGAATGACCGAAGCGGACCGGGGCGCTTCGCGCATCCCCGGCCCGCATCCGTCAGCCGGCCTTGCGAAAGCCCCCCGGCCGAAGCTCCACACGTTACCCGTTGGCCGTCACCCGCTGGCGGTGCCGGCGGCGACCCCGACCGGAACGCTCCGCGCCGCCTCGCCCTGTTCGGAACGCCGCGCCAGCTCCTCGTTGCGGGCATGGTGGCGGGCCAGCATCGGCTTCAGCACCAGGAGAGCGCAGGCGGCGGCGGTCAGGTCCATGGTGGCGGTGACATACAGCACGGTCGCCCAGGTGCCGGTGGCCTCCATCAGCAGGTTGCCCAGCGGGACCAGCAGGGCGGCGACACCCTTGGCGCAATAGAGGACGCCGTAGATCTTGCCGGCATGCTTGGTGCCGAAGGTGTCGGCCGAGGTGGCGCTGAACAGGCTGTACACTTCGCCCCAGGCCAGGAAGACCATGCCGCTGAGGATCAGGAACATCATCGGGTCGTGGCCGAACTTGCTGAGCATGATGATACCCAGCCCTTCCAGCGTGAAGGCGACGAACATGGTCGCCTCGCGGCCGATATGGTCGGAGATGAAGCCGAACAGCGGGCGCGAGATGCCGTTCATCACGCGGTCCAGCATCAGGGCGAAGGGCAGGGCCGCCATGGTCAGGCCGAAGACGCTGACCGGGGCCTCCTTCACGCCCAGGTCATGGGCGATGACGCCGAGCTGGGCCACCGCCATCAGGCCGCCGGTGACAGTGCCGATGAACATCGCCCACATCACCCAGAACACCGGGGTGCGGATCGCCTCGCCCAGCGTGTAGTCGCGGCGGGTCTGCGCGACCTTGGTCGAGGCCTTGACCTGCTCCTTCTGCGGCATGCGCAGGAACAGCGCGGCGCAGATGATGATGGCGCCCTGAACCAGGCCGAACCAGAAGAAGGCCGCCTGATAGCCGCTGCCATGGATCATCGCAGAGATCGGCAGGATGGTCAGGGCCGAGCCGGCGCCATAGCCGCCCGCCGTCAGGCCGACCGCCAGACCACGCTTCTCCGGGAACCATTTCAGCGCGTTGTTGACGCAGGTGGCATAGACGCAGCCGACGCCGATGCCGCCGACGGCCGAACCGACATACAGCATGCCGAGCGAGCCGGCATAGCTGTCGATGATCCAGGACAGGCCGGTGAAGAAGCCGCCGGCGGCGACGATCACGCGGGGACCGTATTTGTCGATGAAATAACCCTCGATCGGCGTCAGCCAGGTCTGCACGACGACGAAGATGGTGAAGGCGGTCTGGATCGACGCGCGCGTCCAGCCATGGGTCGCCTGGATTTCCGGGACGAACAGCGTCCAGGCATATTGGATGTTGGCCGCCGCCACCATGCAGACGATGCCGACGACGATCTGCGTCCAGCGGACCGCATCGGACACCGGCGCGGCCGATTCCGCCGCCGGTTGTGAATTCATATGAGCCATCGTGCCTCCCGTTCTACTTGCCTGAGCCGGCGGCGCGGCCCCTCTCCCGGAAGCCGGCTCGCCAATCACGATTGCGGAATGACCCGGACGGACCGATCTTCCCGACGGTTCCTTTCCGGAACTCGGCGCGGATGCCGACAATCGCTCGGAGTTCGATTGTCCCGATTTTGGAATGCCAGATATGAAATCTGGTATGCCAAAATCGGGGACAAAAAGACACCGACGGACGGATCGACGCCGTAGGCATACAGACAAGCCAAATAAAACTTGGCGCTTACACCATGTCCGATGACCGGTCCGTTCCGGTTCCTTCATCGGTTCACCCAAACGCTCGCGCATTCTGTAAAAAGAAGCCGTGCCGGTACCTGCACGGCCCCCTCGAACGAGGGTGTGCAGTCTTAGGAGATAGGTGGATGCCGCCGTTTCCATAGAGGAACCGCATCGGCGACACACAATCTTTTGCTCGGATTGTTTTGGAACTCAACAATCAGTTTGGTCTTTCCGCATGATGGAAAAACACAGGCCGCGGCCTTGGAACGCAAGGGTTGCGTCCCCATCGGCCAGCGGACGGCCCCGGAAAAAAATGAAACTCGGGTGATTGAAAGGACGGACCGGCGCCCCAAGGGGGTGGGGTGGAACCGGTCTGCCACCCGGTCCGCCGATCCGGTCAGGCCGGGTGGCGGACCGTCAGGAAGGCGACGCGGGTGTCGCCATAGCGGCGCTCGTCGAGCGCCGAGACGCCATCCGGCAGGGGCAGCGGGTCGCGGTCGGCGACCTCGACCACCGCGAGCGCACCGTCGGCCAGCCAGCCGGCGCGCAGCAGACCCTCCAGCGCGCGCGGCGCCAGCCCCTGGCCATAGGGCGGGTCGAGGAAGGCCAGTTGGCAGGCACGCGGTGCCGGCGGCGGCCTGGTCGCGTCGGCGCGCAGGATCTGGGCGTTCGTCGTCTCGCGCAGCGCCTCGACATTGGCGCGCACCGCGTCCAGCGCCGGCCGCCCCATGTCGAGGAAGCCGCACCAGGATGCCCCGCGCGACAGGGCCTCCAGCCCCAGCGCGCCGGTGCCGCAAAAGGCGTCGACGACGGCAACGCCCTCGAATTCGGGCGCCCAGTCGGCATGGGCCAGGATGTTGAAGATGGCTTGCCGGGTGCGGTCGGTGGTAGGACGGGTGTCGCGCCCGTCCGGCGCCACCAGAGCGCGGCCGCGGTGCTTACCGCCGACGATCCGCACGCGGGCGCTCCGTCCGTCCGCCGGCCCCGCCGTCCGGCTTGGAACCGGCCGGCTTGGAACCGCCCCGCGATGCCGGGCCATCGCCCTTCGGACCAGCCGGCTTGCCGGAACGGACCGGCTTGGCCGACGCGCCGCCCAGCGTCAGGGTGGCACGGCCGGACGCCCCGCCACGCCGGGCCGGCTTGGCCTCCTCGGTACGGGCGGCCTCGGCCTCGTGCCGCTTGGTGGCGGAACGCGGCACGCGCTTCGGCCCGGCCTTCGCCTCGGCGGCCTCCGTCTTGCCGGCCGAACGGGGGCCGGTGGACGCCTTGGCCCCCGGCGCCTTCGCCGGAGCCGTCTTCACCGCCGCCTCGGCCCGCGCCTTGGCGCGCTGCTTGGTGCCGGACTCGGCCGGCTCCGCCCCTTCGGGCGTGCCGAAGAAGGGGGCGATCTGTTCGCGGACGACGCGCTTCGGCACCTCCTCGACGGCGCCCTCCTCCAGCTTGCCGAGCTGGAAGGGGCCATAGGCGACGCGGATCAACCGGTTCACCTGGAGCCCCAGCGACTCCATCACCTTGCGGATCTCGCGGTTCTTGCCTTCCTTCAGGCTGACCGTCAGCCAGGCGTTGCGGCCCTGGATGCGGTCGAGCACCGCCTCGATCGGGCCGTACTTCACGCCCTCGATGGTCGGGCCCTTCTCCAGCGCCGCCAGTTGCTTCTCGTCGACCTCGCCGAACACGCGCACGCGGTAGCGGCGGGTCCAGCCGGTGGCCGGCAGCTCCAGGAAGCGGGCCAGCTCGCCGTCATTGGTCAGCAGCAGCAACCCTTCGGTCGTCAGGTCGAGGCGGCCGATGGAGACCACGCGCGGCAGATCATCCGGCAGACGGTCGAAGACGGTCTCGCGCCCCTTCTCGTCGCGGGCGGTGGTGACCAGCCCGGACGGCTTGTGATAGCGCCACAGGCGGGCCGGCTCCGGCTCCGGAATCACCTTGCCGTCGACCTGGACGATGTCGCCGGGGCGGACCACGCAGGCGGGGCTGCCGAGCACGCGGCTGTTGACCGCGACGCGGCCCTCGGCGATCCAGCGTTCGGCGTCGCGGCGCGAGCAGAGCCCGGCGCGCGCCAGTCGCTTGGCGATGCGTTCGCCGCCACCAGCAGCAGCGGAGGCGGCGGAATCGGATTTCTTGACGATATCGGAGCGGTCCATGGCCGGACCATAGGGCCTGGACGCGCCGCCCGCAACAGCAGTCCGGCGGAACGGGACCGAATCCGGCGGCGGAATTGGGTTGACGGGCCACGTCGGCGGTTGGCACCCTGCCCGGCCATGCCATCCCCCCGCCCTATGGACCTCGCCTTCGCCGCCGCCGAGGCCGCCGCGGCGCGCGGCGAGGTGCCGGTCGGCGCCGTCATCGTCGATGCGGCGACCGGCACCGTGCTCGCCAGCGCCGGCAACCGCACCGAGGAGCTGTGCGACCCCTCGGCCCATGCCGAGTTGCTGGCGATCCGCGCCGCCTGCGCGGAGCGCCGCCAGCCCCGCCTGCCCGGTTGCGACCTGTATGTGACGCTGGAACCCTGCGCGCTCTGCGCCGCCGCGATCAGCTTCGCCCGGATCCGGCGGGTCTATTACGGCGCCTATGACCCCAAGGGCGGCGCCGTTGATCACGGCCCGCGCTTCTTCACGCAGGCCACCTGCCACCATGCGCCCGAAGTCTACAGCGGCATCGGTGAAACACGCGCCAGCTTGCTGCTGCGGGACTTCTTCCGAAAGCGCCGCTGAGGAAATAATAATGTGTCGTCAATTGAGCAATAATATTATCTCGATACCGGAATGAAATATCTCCGCCATCAATTTCCTGGCGAAGATCAAGCTCATCGCTCACTTCCGAGAAAATGCGTTCACGCAAGTAACCATGCGTATATCGGGTGCAACCTCATCATACCCCGTTAATCATTTGTTTATATCAACTGATTGTATGATACGCTGACAATTGCAAGCCGTCAGGAGTTATGAATGTTCTCGTTCCGCAAGCCGCAGGACAATCAGGCCGTCGAAGAGCTGGCTCTGCTGGGGCGCCATGCGGGCGTCGGGCTGTGGGATGCGATGTTCCACAACGGCGATCCGATGCATGCGCAAAGCCGTTGGCACTGGTCGCCGGAATTCCGCCGTCTGCTCGGCTTCGACCGCGACGACAAGACCGGCTTCCCGGATGTTGTGGGTTCCTGGGCCGACCGGCTGCACCCGGACGACGCCAAGCCGACCTTCGACGCCTTCATGGCCTGCCTCAACGACCGCAGCGGCCGCACCGGCTATGACGTGAATTACCGGCTGAAGGTGAAGGATGGCGGTTACCGCTGGTTCCGCGCCATCGGCGGCGTCGCCCGCGACAACAGCGGCCTTGCCCTGCGCGCCTGCGGATCGCTGATCGACATCGATGCCGAGCGCCGGGAGTTGGAGCGCGCCAAGCTGCTCGACCGTCATGCCGGCGTCGGGTTGTGGGACGCCGTGTTCCACAACGGCGATCCGATGCATGCGCAAAGCCGCTGGCACTGGTCGCCGGAATTCCGCCGTCTGCTCGGCTTCGACCGTGACGACAAGACCGGCTTCCCGGATGTGGTGGGCTCCTGGGCCGACCGGCTGCACCGGGACGATGCCCAGCGCACCTTCGACGCCTTCATGGCCTGCCTGAACGACCGCAGTGGCCGCACCGGCTATGATGTCGATTACCGGCTGAAGATGAAGGACGGCGGTTACCGCTGGTTCCGCGCCATCGGCGGCGTCGCCCGCGACAATACCGGGCTGGCGATGCGCGCCTGCGGATCGCTGATCGACATCGACGGGCAGAAAGTCGCCGAACTGCGGCAGGTGGAGATGGACGGCGAGCGCCGCCGGACCGTCGTCACCCTCGCCCAGACCCTGGACAGCGAAGTCGGCACCGCCGCCGACCGCGCCACCGCCAACGCCCAGACCGTCGCCGCCGCGACGGAGGAGCTGTCGGCCTCGATCTCCGACATCAGCACCCGCGCCAACGAGGCGTCCGGCGCCTCGCTGAAGGCGTCGGAGGAGGCGAGCCGCACCAACGCCGCGGTGGAGGCCCTGGTCAGCTCGGCCGAACGCATCGGCGCCATCACCAAGCTGATCAACTCCATCGCCAGCCAGACCAACCTGCTGGCCCTGAACGCGACCATCGAGGCCGCCCGCGCCGGCGAGGCGGGCCGCGGCTTCGCCGTGGTGGCGAACGAGGTGAAGTCGCTGGCCCAGCAGAGCGGCAGCGCCGCCGACGACATCGCGGCCCAGATCGCCTCGGTGCAGCAGGAGGCCCTGCACGCGGTCGACGCCATCCGCCGGATCGGCGCCATCGTGACCAACGTCCAGCAGATCTCCACCACCATCGCCGCCGCAGTGTCGCAGCAGGAATCGGCGACCAAGGAGATCGCCCACAGCGTCGCCCGCGTGGTCCGTGACATCGAGATGGTGTCGCGGAACATCACGACCGCGTCGGAACGGCTGCGGGCCTGACGTCGCCCCTGGCGCAAACTGAAACGCACGGAGACGATCCACCGTCTCCGTGCGCTCTGGATTGCGTGCGGCGTCTCAGGCCGCCTGGATTTTGGCGATGAAGCCTTCGATCTCCTCGCGCAGGGTCTGGGCCTGACGCGACAGCGCCTCCGACGCCCCCAGCACCTGGGTGGCGGCGGCGCCGGTCTCCGACGCCGCCCGCGTCACATGCGCCACCGAATCGCCGACCTCCTCCGTCCCCTGGACGGCCTGCTGGGCATTGCGCGAAATCTCGCCTGTCGTCGCGGTCTGTTCCTCGATGGCGGCGGCGATGATGGAGGCGCCCTCGTTGATGCTGCCGATGGTCCGGCCGATCTCGTCGATGGCGCCGACCGTTCCCTGGGTCGCCCCCTGGATGCCGGCGATCTGGCCGGCGATCTCCTCCGTCGCCTTGGCGGTCTGGTTGGCGAGAGTCTTCACCTCGCCGGCGACGACGGCGAAGCCCTTGCCGGCCTCGCCGGCACGGGCGGCCTCGATGGTGGCGTTCAAGGCCAGCAGATTGGTCTGGCTGGCGATGTCCTGGATCAGCCGGACCACGTCGCCGATCCGCCCCGCCGCTTCGGCCAGGCTGCGCACCGAAACCGTCGTGTCCTCCGCCTGCCGCGCCGCAGTCGATGCGATCCGGTTGGACGAGGCGACCTGCCGGCTGATCTCGCCGATGGAGGCCACCATCTGCTCGGTCGCGACCGCCACCGACTGCACATTGCCCAGGGTCCGCTCGGCCGCCGACGACGAGGCCGATGCCTGGCCCCTGGTCTGCTCCGCCAGCGCCACCATGCCCTTGGCCGTGCGGCCGAACTCCGTCGACGCCCGACCGACATCGGCGAGCAGGTCCGACACGCCGCGCTTGAAATCGGCGACATGCCGCTCGATCAGCCGGCGCCGCCCCTCCCTGTGTTCCGCCTCGGCCAGCTTCTCCGCCTCCAGCCCCCGCTTGGCGATGGCGGCGTCCTTCAAGATCTGCAACGCCTGGGCCATTCGGCCGATCTCGTCGCGCCGGCCATACCCGACGATCTCGACGCCGGTGTCGTCCTTCGCCAGTCGCTGCATGGCGTCGCACAACCGCGCCATCGGCGACGAGACCCCGGTCCTCATCAGGAACAGGGCGATCGCGAAGCAGAACAGCAGCCCGGCGCCGCCGGCCACCACGCTCCACCACCAGGCCGAGGCATAGCGATCCGCCGCATGGTTGACGGCGTCCCTCATCGCCTCGTCCCCCTTGGCGATCAGCGCCCGCACCTGTTCGCGGACATCGGCATAGGCCGGCTCGAAGCGCCGGCGCATCAGGTCGGTGGAGCGCGCGTCGTCATTGGCCTTCGCCGCCTGCATGATCTCCGGCAAAACCTCGCGGATCGCCTGGAACGTCTGACGGACCCGTTGCAGCTCGGGGGCCAGCGCCGGCAGCGCCGCCTCGGTCCGCCCGACACGGTCGAGATAGTTGCGCTCCTCCTCCACGACCGCCTCGGCGATCTTGGCGATCTGCGCCGGATCATTCTCCGTGATCGCCCGGTAGGTGACGCGGCCCAGCGCGTTGAGCGAGGAGTTGGTGCGCGACAGCCATTTCACCGCCTCCGCCTCGTGCATGACGATGCCGCGGTAATGGGTGTCCAGCCCGCCCATCGAGGTGACGGCGTTCATCGTCAACCCGACCGCCAGCAGCCCCATCAGCAACAGAACCAGCAGGACCTTCGATGTGATGGCGAGATCGTCGAAATGCTTCATGCATGCCTCCCCAGTCGCGCCGCCGGAGCCGGCGGCCGGCGGATAGCCTGTCCCCCGAAAGCCGCTCCATTTCCCAAGAATGCGCACATTCAAAAAAACAACACGCAATCATTCCTGAAGAATGATGACATCGTCATTTCAACGCTTCAATCAGGGGCGCCCCCCGTGTCCCCACGATATCACGCGCATCTTGGAAGGTTGTTTTCACACGGCCTTTCGGAACAATAACGCTGGCCGACTCCAATTCCATCACCGCCCCCACGACAAGGAGCATTCATGAAGGTCGCGGGATGGCGGGCAAAAAGAAAGGGCCGCCGGCTTTCGCCGGCGGCCCCCGCAAGATGAGGGCCGGTCCCGCAGGGCCGGCCATTCGAACAATGTCCTGACCTATCGAGCCGTCGCTCAGCGCCCCACCGCCCGCCAGCCGATATCGCGGCGGCAGAAGCCGTCCGGCCAGTCCAGCGCGTCCACCGCCTTGTAGGCCGCCGCCTGAGCCTCGGCCACCGTCGGCGCCAGCGCGGTGACGCCCAGCACCCGGCCGCCGACCGACAGCACCCGGCCATCCTCGGCCCGTTTGGTCCCGGCATGGAACACGGTCACGCCGTCGACGGCGCCGGCCGTGTCCAGCCCGCGGATCTCGGTGTTTTTCGCGTAATCCCCCGGATAGCCGTTGGCCGCCATCACCACGCACAGCGCGGTCTGGTCGTGCCAGCGCAGGTCGATGCCGTCCAGCACGCCATCGGCCGCCGCGACCAGCGCCGCCAGCGCGTCGGACTTCAGCCGCATCATCAGCGTCTGGCATTCCGGGTCGCCGAAGCGGACGTTGAATTCCAGCGTCTTCGGCACCGGGCCGTCCGGCGTCGCCATGATCATCAGGCCGGCGAACAGCACGCCCTTGAACGGCTTGCCTTCCGCCGCCATGCCCTTGACCGTCGGCAGGATGATCTCGCGCATCACGCGCTCTTGCAGATCCGGCGTCAGCACCGGGGCCGGGGAATAGGCGCCCATGCCGCCGGTGTTGGGGCCGGTGTCGCCATCGCCCACCGCCTTGTGGTCCTGGGCCGATGCCAGCGGCAGCGCGTTCTCACCGTCGCACAGCGCGAAGAAGCTGACCTCCTCGCCGTCCAGGAACTCCTCGACCACCACCTCGGCCCCGGCGGCGCCGAAACGGCCGCCGACCAGCGCGTCGTCGATGGCCTCGAACGCCTCCCGCTCGCTGCGGGCGACGGTGACGCCCTTGCCGGCGGCCAGCCCGTCGGTCTTCACCACGATGGGGGCGCCATGCTTGCGGACATAGGCCTTGGCGGCGTCCGGATCCTTGAAGCGCTCGTAGAAGGCGGTGGGCACCCCGTATTTCGCCAGGATGTCCTTCATGAAGCCCTTGGAGCCCTCCAGCTCGGCCGCCGCCGCGTTCGGCCCGAAGGCCTTGACGCCCAGCGCCGTCAGCCGGTCGACCAGCCCCAGCACCAGCGCGCCTTCCGGACCGACCACGACGAAGTCGATGGCGGTTTCCTGGACGAAGCGCACCAGCGCCTCGACATCCTCCGACCCGATGGGGACCAGGGTGGCGACGTCGGCAATGCCGGCGTTGCCGGGCGCGCAATAGAGCGCATCGCACAGCGGCGACCGGGAAATGGCCCAGCAGAGCGCATGCTCACGTCCGCCCGATCCGACGACGAGGACTTTCATGGGATGGCGCTCCTTCCGCCTTGTTGCGATCCGCGCGCCTTGTATCATGGCGGCGCCCCAACTCAAGAGCGCCATGACGTCCGACACCGCACATCTGATCGCCCCGGAACCGCGCCCCGGCTCCAATCTTCCGGAATTCACCGTCGGCGATCTCGCCCGCCGGCTGAAGCGCAGCATCGAGGAGGAATTCGGCTTCGTCCGCGTCCGCGGCGAGATCAGCCAGCCGAAGAAGCACAGCTCCGGCCACTGCTACATGCGCCTGAAGGACGACACCGCGGTGATCGAGGCGGTGTGCTGGCGCGGCACCATGGCGAAGCTGGCCATCCGGCCGGAGGAAGGGCTGGAGGTCATCGTCACCGGGCGGATGACGACCTATCCAGGCCGCTCGCAATACCAGCTGATCGTCGAATCGATGGAGCTGGCCGGCGAAGGCGCCCTGCTGAAGATGCTGGAGGAGCGCAAGCGCCGGCTGACGGCGGAAGGGTTGTTCGATCCCGCCCGCAAGAAGCCCATCCCCTTCCTGCCCGACGTGATCGGCGTCGTCACCTCCCCCACCGGGGCGGTGATCCGCGACATCCTGCACCGGCTGAACGACCGTTTCCCCCGCCATGTCCTGCTGTGGCCGGTCGCGGTGCAGGGCGAGCGGGCGGCGGCCGAGGTGACGGCGGCCATCGAGGGCTTCAACCGCATCCAGCCGGGCGGTCCGCAGGGAAGCCGGGTGCCGCGCCCCGACCTGATCATCGTGGCGCGCGGCGGCGGCTCGCTGGAGGACCTGATGGCCTTCAACGAGGAGAGCGTCGTCCGCGCCGCCGCCGCCAGCGCCATCCCGCTGATCTCCGCCGTCGGGCACGAGACCGACACCACGCTGATCGACTTCGCGTCGGACCTGCGCGCCCCCACTCCGACCGCCGCCGCCGAGATGGCGGTGCCGGTGCGCGGCGAATTGCTGGCCCAGATCCTGGATGACGAGCGCCGCCTCATCGCCTGCGCGTCGCGCGCGGTGGCCGACCGCCGCAACCGGGTGGAGGGGCTGGCGCGCGGCCTCGGCGATCCCCGCGCCCTGCTGGAGGGTCATGCCCAGCGCCTCGACGACCGGGCGGAGCGGTTGAATCTCGCCGCCTCGGCCCTGCTGGAGCGGCGGCGCACCCGCGTCGGCGAGCTGGCCGCCAAACTGCGCCACCCGCGCGAGAAGCTGGCCCAGGCCGGTCAGAGGCTGGCGTCGGAAAGCCGCGCCCTCGACTCAGCGCTGCGCCATGCGGTGACCACCGCCGGCGGCCGGTTCGAGCGTGTCGCCGGCCGGCTGTCGCCGACCCCGGCGCGGGCGATGCTGGCCGAGGGCGAACGCCGCGTCGCCGATCTGGCGCCGCGCCTCGACCGCAGCCATGCCAAGGGAGTCGCCGACAAGGCGGCGGCGCTGGCATCGCTCGGCCAACTGCTGGAGAGCTACAGCTACAAGGGCGTGCTGGCCCGTGGCTTCGCCCTGATCGAGGACCGCGACGGCCGCCCGGTGACCGGCGCCGATCAGGCGACGCCGGGTCTGGCGGTCACCATCGTCTTCGCCGACGACGCCAAGGTCGCGGCAACCATCGACGGCGGGGCGCCGAAGCCGGAGAGCAAGCCCGAGAAGAAGGCGGAACCGAGGAAGCCGCGGCCGATTCCGGTGCAGGGCAGCCTGTTCTGACCGGCCCCGGCGCGGCCGGCTCTATCCGCCCACCGGCCCGCCGACCAGACCGCCCGCCAGCCGGTCGAGCCGTTGCCGCGCCAACCGCAGCGGCTCGCTCCAATCCTTCGGCGCCGGTTGGCGGCACAAGGTGACGGTCGGATACCAGGGGGTATCCGGGCGCTCGCGCAGCCAGCGCCATTCGGCGGCGTGGGGCAGCAGCGCGCAGGTCGGACGCCCCAGCGCCCCGGCCAGATGAACGGTGACATTGTCGATGGTGACGACGAGATCGGTGGCCGCCGCCGCCGCCGCCAGACCGTCGAGATCGTTCCAGCGATCGAGGCCGGGCGGCACGCCGATGTCGACGCCCTCCGCCGCCAGGGCGGCGATCTCCCGGTCCCAGTCGCCATATTGCAGGACGACGAGGCGGACGCCGGGCCGGTGGAGCGCATGCGCCAGCTCGCGCAACGGGATGTTGCGGCTGCGCCCGTATTTGGGATTGCCCGTGTGCCAGGCGATGCCGACGGCCAGGGCGCCGGGCGGGATCGCCGCGCGGAACCCCGCGACCCTGGCCGGATCGGGGACAAGATAAGGGGCGGCGGAGCGCGGGACGCCATCGGCGCCCGCCAGCAGGCGCGGCAGGCTCCCCGCCGGTATTTGCGCCGCGATCGGCGCCGGCGCCGGCGCCAGGGCCGGGTCGACACGCCGGGGCGCGATGTCCGGCTGTGTCAGGCGCGGGTCCGGGGGCCAGTCCCGCGCGACCACCTCCACCTCCGGCAGCGAGCGCGCGAACAGCGGAACCAGCCTCGGTTCGCATTCCAACAGACAACGCACGCCCGCCCGGACCAGCAGCGGCAGCAGAGCGGCGAAATGAATCTCGTCACCCACCCCCTGCTCACCCCAGACGAGCAGCCGGTCCCCGCCGAGCGGCTGGCCCGTCCACAGCGGTTGCGGGAAGCGGCCGGCGGCGAGCGACCAGGGCGGCACCGTCCAGCGCTCCTCCCAGGCCGCCCACCCCTCCGCGAAGCGGCCCAGGCTCAGCAGAGCCAGGGCGCGGATCATCCGGGCATCCCCCAGACCGGGATCGAGCGCCAGCGCCGCCCGCGCATGGCCCAGGGCATCGTCCGACCGGTCCATGAGCAGCAGCGTATCGGCCAGATTGTTGTGGATGCCGGCCTCGTCCGGCTTCAGCGCCGCCGCCCGGTGCTGGCTGGTCAGCGCGGCGTCCAGCTCGCCCAGCCCCTTCAGGACATTCGAGCGGTTGTTCCACAGCTCGGCCACCGCCGGATCGACGGCAAGGCCGGCCTCGTAGGCCCGGCGGGCCTCCACCAGCCGCCCGGCCTCATTGTGCAGTCTGCCGGCCCCATTCCAGACGCCATGATGCAGCGGGTCGAGACGCAGGGCGCGACGGAGCATCCGCCCCGCCTCCTCCCGCGCCGCCCCCTCCCGCCGCGACAGCCATTCCCCCAGCAGCCGCGGCAACTCGGCGTCGCCGGGGTTCAGCAACAGGGCGATGCGACGCTCGGCCTCGGCCTCCGCAAGGCGGCCGTCGGCGCTCAACGCCACCGCCAGATTGCAGCGCAGCGCGATGGCGAGCGGCTGGAACCCGACGGCGAGCCGGAGCGCCCGAACCGCCTCGCCGGGCCAACCCGCCTCCAGGCACCGCGTCGCGAAGCCGTTGAGCTGGACGACGCGGTCGGGATCGAGGCCGACGGCGCGGACCATCGCGTCCAGCGCCTCGCCGCGCCTGCCCAGCGCCTCCAGCAGGCTGGCGAGGTTGACGTGGAAATCGGGCTGCGTCCCATCCCCGGCGATCGCCTGCCGGATCAGCGCGCAGCCCTCCTCCAGCCTGCCGCTCTGCCCCAGCAGGACGCCGCGCAGGTGGAGCGCCATGGCATGACCGGGAACCGCGTCCAGAATCCGGCGATAGATGCCGTCCGCCTCGTCGAGACGCCCATCCTGGTGAAGGTCGAAGGCGATGAGCAGAGCTTCCTGAACCGTCGCCACGACCGTCTCCGTCCCAAATCCGTCCGCCCGCCGCCGCCGGCCGGGTCACACCGACCCGGCGAAGCTCCAGCGCAGGGTCTCCCCGCCGCGGAACGGTAGCACGGCGTCGCCCTCGCTCACCAGGATCAGGTCGGGGGCGACCGCCGGGCGGCGCTCCAGCGCCACCTGCTCCTCGCTGACCGGCAGGTTGTAGAAACGCGGGCCGTTGAGGCTGGCGAAGGCCTCCAGCCTGTCGAGAGCGCCGGCTTCCTCGAAGGCTTCAGCATAGAGTTCCAGCGCGTTGGCGGCGGTGAAGCAGCCGGCGCAGCCGCAGGCCGATTCCTTGGCCGTCACCGTGTGCGGGGCGGTATCGGTGCCGAGGAAGAACGGCCCCTCGCCGCTGGTCGCCGCCTCGAGCAGCGCCAGCCGGTGGGTCTCGCGCTTGGCGATCGGCAGGCAATAGAGATGCGGGCGGATGCCGCCCTGGAAGATGTGGCTGCGGTTGATCAGCAGATGGTGCGCGGTGATGGTGGCGCCGATCCGACCGCTGGCGGCGTGGGCGCGGACGAACCGCACGGCCTCGGCGGTCGTCACATGCTCCAGCACCACGCGCAGGGTGGGATGGCGCTCCAGCAGCGGGGCCAGGACGCGGTCGATGAACACCGCCTCGCGGTCGAAGATGTCGACCGACTGGTCGGTCACCTCGCCATGGATCAGCAGCGGCATGCCGATCTCCGCCATGCGCTCCAGCACCGGGGCGAGGCGGGCGATGTCGGTGACGCCATGGGCGCTGTTGGTGGTGGCGTTGGCGGGATAGAGCTTGGCGGCGGCGAACACCCCGTCCCTGAAGCCCTGGGCCAGATCGGCGGCGTCGGTGCCGTCGGTCAGATAGGCCACCATCAGCGGGGTGAAGGCCACACCGTCCGGCAGGGCGTCCAGGATGCGCCGGCGATAGGCGACGGCATCGGCGGAAGTGGCCACCGGCGGCTTCAGGTTGGGCATGACGATGGCGCGGCCGAACTGGCGGGCGGTGAAGGGCAGGACCGCCTTCAGCATGGCGCCGTCGCGCAGATGGACATGCCAGTCGTCGGGACGGCGGATGACAAGGCGTTCGTTCGGCATGGATCGGGTCCGGCGCTGCTGTCGAGGGGGCGGTGGGCTTGGACGACGTTCTATCGCCATCGCCGCGCCATCTCAACAGAGGCGGTCCCCAAGGATCGAAGGAGCAGGGCGGAACCGGCCGCCCCACCCGCCGGCCGGCGTTGGCGGGCGGGGTGGCCGTTCCGGAGCCGCGTTACTGGATGGTGGTCGAGGTCTTCAGGCCAAGGATGCCATCGATCTTCGCGGCCTGCTCCGCCGTCACCGGCTTGCCGCCGATGCTGGCGAGCTGCTGGCGGGCCTCGGCGACGGCCTTGTCGCGGGCGGCGCCGTCCTTCAGGGCGTGGGCGGCCAGCATCTGCTCGTGATACTTGCCGAGCTGGGCCGACAGCTGCTCCGACGGCTTGGCGCCCAGCTCCTTGGCGACGGCCTCGGCCTGGGTCTTGGTCACTTCGACCTTGGCGGTCGACGCGACCTGCTCATGCTTGGTCTTGCCGGCCTCGGCCTTCACGGCGTCGGGCTTGGCTGCTTCGGTCTTGGTGGCCTCGCTCTTGGTGACGGCCTTCTGGTCGAGCTTCGGGGCCGTGGTGGCGGAGTCGGTCGTCGCGGCGGGGGCCGGCGTGGCCGGGGCGGCCGGAGCGACCGTCGCCGCACCCGCGCTCAGCACGGGGGCCGTCGCCATCAGGGCGACAAACGCAAAGGTCGAAACGGACGAACGGATACGCGACCCAAAGACGGTGCCGGACATTTGTGTTCTCCATTTTGATGAGCGATCCTCGCTGCGGGATCGTGCTTAGATAAACGTGGCTGGCGGCGCTTCATTCCACGCCCTTCCGAAAAAATTCGCGGGGCATCGAAAATTTTTCCGCCGGCTTTTTTGGGCGCAGGTGACGGGGCCGGCGAAAGGGGCTAGAAAACCCACGCTTTTCCTATCCAAGCGCGGACCTTCTCCGATGAGCCTGATCACCCCCCGCACCCCGCCCGGAACGATGGAGCTGCTGCCGCGCCAGCAGGTGGCCTTCCAGCGCATGCTGGACACCATCCGCCGCGGCTATGAGCGGTTCGGCTTCGTCCCCGTCGAAACCCCGGTGTTCGAGACGGTGGACACGCTGCTGACCAAGTCGGGCGGCGAGACGGAGAAGCAGGTCTATTTCGTCCAGTCGACCGGCGCCATCCAGCAGGGCAACAAGCCGGAGCTGGCCCTGCGCTTCGACCTGACCGTGCCGCTGGCCCGCTATGTGGCGGAGCATGAGCGCGACCTCGCCTTCCCCTTCCGCCGCTACCAGATCCAGCGGGTCTATCGCGGCGAGCGGGCGCAGCGCGGGCGCTTCCGCGAATTCTACCAGTGCGACATCGACGTCATCGGCAAGGACGGCCTGTCCGCCCATTACGACGCCGAGATCCCGGCGGTGATCCACCATGTCTTCAGCGAGCTGGATTTCGGCGGCTTCACCATCAACGTGAACAACCGCAAGATCCTGCTGGGCCTGCTCGACGGGCTGGGCGTCGCCGACGCCGACACCCGCGTGCTGGTGCTGCGCGAGATCGACAAGCTGGACAAGATCGGCCAGGACAAGGTGCGCGCCAGCCTGCTCGGCCTCGGCGTGACCGGGCAGGCCGCCGATACCATCCTGTCACTGATCGACATGAAGGGCACCAATGCCGAGACGCTGGCGGCACTCGGCGCGCTCGACATCGAGAACGCGCTCTTCCGCGAGGGTGTCGGCGAGCTGACCACCGTCATCGAGGGGCTGAACGCCTTCCAGGTGCCGGAGGGGACGGTGCGCATCAACCTCGCCATCGCGCGCGGCCTCGACTACTACACCGGCACCGTCTACGAGACCTTCCTGAACGACCATCCCGGCATCGGCTCGGTCTGCTCGGGCGGGCGCTACGAGAATCTCGCCAGCCACTACACCAAGTCGAAGCTGCCGGGTGTGGGCATCTCGATCGGCGCCACCCGCCTGTTCTACCAGTTGATGGAGGCCGGCCTGATCAAGGACGCCGCCCCCACCGCCCAGATTCTGGTGACGCAGATGGACCCGGCCCTGTCCGCCGATTATTTCCGCATGGCCAGCGAGCTGCGCGCCGCCGGCATCAACACGGAAATCCAGCTCGACGGCGGCAAGATCGCCAAGCAGATGAAATACGCCGACCGCGCCGGCATTCCGGTGGTGCTGCTGATGGGCTCCGACGAGAAGGCGCGCGGCACCGCGACGCTGAAGCATCTGGTCAAGGGCGAGCAGGTCGAGGTCCCGCTGGCCGAGCTGGCGGCGCGGGCGAAGGCGCTGCTGGAGGGGTGACGACCGCATGAACGCCTACCCCGCCGCGTCGGACAAGACGGCCGACCTGCTGCGCCATCTCGCCGGCCGCCCCGGCCATGACGAGGTGAAGGCCGGTTTCCGCCAGCTCCTGGTCGAGGAGTTCGGGACGGAGATCGACGCCGTCCGGTTCGAACACCGGGTGCAGGAGGTGCGCGGGCGGCTGGACGCGCTGGTCGGCCATACGATCTTCGAAGCCAAGCGCGACCTCGACGCCGAATGGCGCGATGTCGAACGGCGCATGCCCGAATATCTCGCCGACCGCGAGAGGGCGGAGGGCGAGCGTTTCGTCGGCATCGCCTCCGACGGGCGGCTCTGGGTGGTGACGGAGCTTCAGGACGGCAAGCTGGCGGTGGTCAAGCGCACCATCCTGGACCCGGACAAGGGCGAGCGGTTCCTCGCCTGGCTGGACGGCGCGCTGGCCCTGAAATCGTCGCTGCCGCCCGATCCGCTGACCATCCGGGCGGAGCTGGGCCAGGATTCCCTGGCCTTCCACCGGGTGGACGGCGAGATGCGGGCGCTGTGGGGCCGGCTGAAATCCGACCCGGCGGTGGCGCTGAAGCGCGACCTGTGGGCAGAGCTGCTGAAGCAGGTCTATGGCCGCGAGGTCGAGGGCGACGACCTGTGGTTCCAGCACAGCTTCCTGGTGGTGGTCGCCAAATGCATCGCGCTGGCGGTGATGGGCCTGCCGGAGGACGATCCCACCCGCCTGCTGTCGGGCGAGGCCTTCAAATCCGCCGGCATCCATGGCGCGGTGGAAAGCGATTTCTTCGACTGGGTGGTCGCCGATGCCGACGGCCAGGCGCTGGTCCGCCGCATCATGGCCCATGTCCGCCGCTTCCGCCTGTCGGAGGTGGAAAGCGACGTCCTGAAGATCCTGTATGAATCGCTGATCGACCGCGACGAGCGCCACGGGCTGGGCGAATATTACACGCCCGACTGGCTGGCCGCCAAGGTGGTCCGCCATGCGGTGGACCGGCCGCTTGAACAGCGGGTGATGGATCCGGCCTGCGGGTCGGGCACCTTCCTGTTCCACGCCATCCGCCATTTCCTGGCGGAGGCGGAGGAGGCCGGGCTGGAACCGGACCGCCGGGCGCTGGAGGCCTGCGGCTATGTCGCCGGCACCGACATCCATCCGGTGGCGGTCATCATCGCCCGCGTCACCTATCTGCTGGCGTTGGCCCCGGCGCTGTCGGCGCGCACCGGAGAGCTGTCGATCCCGGTCTATCTCGGCGACGCCATGCAGCTGTCGATCTCCGAATTCATGGCGGGCAAGGAGCTGACCATCCGCGTGCCGCCGCCGCCGGCCGGCGAGGGGCGGAGCGGCGCGCCGCGCGCCGACGGGCGCGAGCAGCTCGATTTCCCCGATACCTTCTGCCGCGATCCCGCCCTGTTCGACAAGGCGATCGAACGGATGCGCACCGGGTCGGAACAGGGGATGACGCGGGCGCAGATCGAAAAGGCGCTGTACCGCATCACCGAACAGCATTACCGCGCCGACGTGACCCGCGAACAGGAGCTGGCGATCCAGGATCTGGGCAAGACCTATGTCACCTTCGACAGGCTGCGGCGCGAGGGGCGCGACACGGTGTGGGCCTATGTCGCCCGCAACCTGTCGCGGCCGCTGGCCTATTCGGCCGGCGGCGGCTGGGCCCAGGTGGTGGTCGGCAACCCGCCCTGGGTCGCCTTCCGCCATATGAATCCGGTTCTGCAAAAGCGCTTCAAAGAACTATCGAAAGGTGAAAAGCTCTATTCTTCCCGGTCTCCATCCCATAATGACCTTTGCGCGTTGTTCAGTGTCAGGGCTGCCCATCTGTATTTGCGCTCAGGTGGGAAATTGGCCTTTGTTCTTCCTATGGCCGCGCTGACCCGAAGTCAGTTTGATACATTCCGTAAAGGGTCTTTTCACTCGGTTCGCATTGCATGGGAAGAGGTCTGGAGTATGGATGAATCCGTCCATCCCCTATTCCCTGTGCCCTCCTGCGTGCTTTTTGGAAGAAAGCGAGCTGTTGGGCAGAAGATTCCGGAGTCCATCAAAGCATTCAAGGGAGCACTCCCCCTACGCGATGCCTCGGAAGAGATTGCGGACCGGTTTCTGCGCGTATCGGTGAACTCAAAAGGACTTTCCGTAGCTCAGGCAACGGGTGGATCCGTATACAGGGAAATGTTCCGGCAAGGCGCTATTCTCGTCCCAAGAATGCTTTGTTTTGTTGAGAGAAAGCAATCCGGTCGCCTCGGCAGCAACCCTTCCGCGCCATTGGTGGTAAGCCGCAGAAGCAACCAGGAGAAAATGCCTTGGAAGGAAGCCGCCGCAATTGAAAACAGGGTGGAACGGGATTTTCTGAGACCAATTCTCCTTGGGGAATCCATCACTCCGTTCAGAGTGATGAGCAAACTTGAAGCTGTTGTTCCCGCGACAGAGTCCGGGATAATTCTCGATTCGGAGGGCGCTGCGAACAGAGGTTTCAGCGATCTTTTCGCATGGCTGAAGAAAGCTGAATACGTCTGGGACACGCATAACAAATCCGAGAGGACACTGACAGATCAACTTAACTATATTGGTCAGTTGTCATCACAATTCCCGGTAAATGCCCTCAGAGTCATTTACGCAAAGGCAGGAAAAAATCCGGCTTGCGCCATAATTCGCGATGATCGGGCCATTATCGACCACAAGCTATATTGGTATGCTCCCGCAAACGAATTAGAGGCCTTTTACCTCACCGCAATCCTCAACAGTGAAGCCTTGCGGCAAAAGGTTGAACACTACCAGTCCCGTGGCCAATGGGGTGCGCGCGATTTCGACAAGGTCGCCTTCAACCTGCCGATTCCGCGTTTCGACCCCGACAGCGCCCTGCATCTCGATCTCGCCGACGCGGCGAAGCGGGCGGAGGATCTGGCGGCGCTGGTGGAGTTGCCCGACGGCATCCCCTTCCAGCGCGCCCGCGCGCAGGTCCGCCGCGCCCTGACCGACGCCGGCATCGCCACCGAGATCGACGGGCTGGTGGAACGGCTGCTCGACGACACGGCTTAAAGTCGCGTTAACCATAACCCCGCTATCCTTCCCGCCGACACCGGCCGGGTGGGCCGGGCGGCAGGGGATGCGCATCCGGTATGGCCAAGGGGTGGAGGCAGGTCGGGCGGTGGGGGCTGCGGACGGCGATCGGCGTCACGCTGGCCATCACGCTCGCCGCCGCCGGCTATGCCGGCTGGCGGGAGATGCGGACCTCCCGCCTCCAGGCCCGGCTGCTGTCCGGCATCGCCCAGTCGATGACCGTCAGCTTGCGCGAAGGCCCCAACCCGCAGGCGCGCTATCCCAGGCAGGGACCGTACAATGAACGGCTCGGCTACATCGCCCTGCCCGGCCAGCTCGACGCGCTGACCCGCGACCTCTATGCGGTGGAACGACAGGCGGTGCTGTCGCCGGCGCTCGACCGCTTCATGGCCGGCGGCGGCTTCCCGATCTACCGCGAGAAGACCCAGGCCGGGCTGACCCTGCTCGACCGCAACGGCGCGGTGATGTATTCGGCGCGCTATCCCGAACGGGTGTTCGACGGTTTCGACGATGTTCCGAAGCTGGTCGCCGACACGCTGCTGTTCATCGAGAACCGCGAGTTGCTGAGAGAGGACGAGCCGCGCCGCAACCCGGCGGTGGAATGGGACCGCTTCGGCGCCGCCGTCGCCATGCTGCCCTTGCAGTTCCTGCGGCCGGGCCAGCGCTCCCCCGGCGGCTCGACGCTGGCGACCCAGATCGAGAAATACCGCCATTCGCCCGACGGCCAGACCACCGGCGGGGTGGAGAAGCTGCGCCAGATGGCCTCGGCCAGCATCCGCGCCTACAGCGACGGCGAGGACACCACCCAGGCCCGCCGCCGCATCCTGGTCGATTACCTCAACTCCACCCCGCTGACCGCCAGGGCCGGCTTCGGCGAGGTGAACGGGCTGGGCGACGGGCTGTGGGCCTGGTTCGGCACCGACCTGTCGATCGCCAAGCGGGTGCTGGCCGAACCGGCACCCGACGGCCTGACGGATCCCCGCGCCCAGCGGCTGAAGGCGCTGGCCTACAAGCAGGTGCTGGCCCTGCTGCTGGCCCAGCGCCGGCCCTCCCATTACCTGATCCAGGACCGCGCCGCGCTCGACCGGCTGGCCGACGCCCATCTGCGGGCGCTCGCCCAGGCTGGCGTCATCGACGCGGGCCTGCGCGACGCGGCGCTGGCCACCCCGCTGGTCTTCCGCGAGGAGGCGCCGGCCACCCCCGCCACCTCCTTCGTCGAGCAGAAGGCGACCAACGCCATCCGCGCCCGGCTGCTCGCCATGCTGGGGGTGCAGAGCCTCTACCAGCTCGACCGCATCGACCTGACCGCGCAATCGACGCTGGACGCCGAAACCCAGGCCCGCGTCGTCGAGGTGCTGGGCAAGCTGAACGACCCCGACTATGCCCGCTCGCTCGGGCTGACCGGCGAACGGCTGCTCGACGCCCGCAACAACGACCTGTCCAAGCTGGTCTATTCGATCACGCTCTACGAACGCGGCCCCGACGCCAATTACCTGCGGGTCCAGGCCGACAATCTCGACCAGCCGCTCGACATCAATGACGGGGCCAAGCTCGACCTGGGCTCCACCGCCAAGCTGCGGACCTTGGCGACCTATCTGGAGATCGTCGCCGAACTGCACAGCCGCTACGCCCATCTGCCCAAGGAGATGCTGGCCGATGTCGAGGACGAGGCGTCGGACAACCTGACCCGCTGGGCCACCTCCTGGCTGGCCTCGGCCCCCGACCGCCGGCTGCCGGCCATGCTGGAGGCGGCGATGGAGCGGCGCTATTCCGCCAATCCCGGCGAGGTCTTCTTCACCGGCGGCGGCCAGCATGCCTTCGTCAACTTCAACAAGGACGACAACGGCCGCATCCTGACCGTGCAGGAGGCGCTGCGGAACAGCGTCAACCTGCCCTTCATCCGGCTGATGCGCGACATCGTCCAGTTCTACACGGACGAGGGGGCGGACGACGGCGCCGACATCCTGCGCACCCCCGACCATCCCGCCCGGCAGGCCTATCTGTCCCGCTTCGCCGACCGCGAGGGGACGGATTTCCTCAACCGCTTCTACAACGACTACCGCAAGCGCACGCCGGACGAGGCGCTGGCCCGGTTGGCGACCCGCTCGCGCCCGGTGCCCTACCGGCTGGCGGTGATCTTCCGCACCGTGCGGCCCCAGGCCGGGCTGGCGGAGTTCTCCGCCTTCCTGCGCGCCCGGCTGCCGGAGATGACGCTGTCCGACGGCGAGCTGTCGGCGCTCTACGGCAAATACGGGCCGGGCCGCTTCCCGCTGAACGACCTGGGCTATCTCGCCCGCGTCCATCCGCTGGAGCTGTGGCTGGTCGCCTATCTCCAGCGCCATCCCGACGCCAAGCGGGCCGAGGTGCTGGCCGCCAGCGCCGACGAGCGTCAGGAAAGCTATCGCTGGCTGTTCAAGAAGGGCATGGCCGCCCAGAACAGCCGAATCCGCATCGCCCTGGAGGAGGAGGCGTTCCAGCGCATCACCGCCCAATGGCGCAGCCTGGGCTATCCGTTCGAAACGCTGGTGCCGTCGCTGGCGACCGCCATCGGCAGTTCGGCCGACCGCCCGGCGGCGCTGGCGGAGTTGATGGGGCTGATCCTGAACGACGGGTTGCGTCAACCGACGGTCAAGATCCGCTCTCTGCATTTCGCCGCCGGCACGCCTTACGAGGCCAGGCTCGGGCTCGGGCCGCTGAAGGCCGAGCGGGTGCTGCGGCCGGAGGTCTGCGCCACCCTGCGCCGCGCCCTGATGGATGTGGCGCGGAACGGCACCGCCAAGCGGGTCTGGGGCTCCTTCAAGGACACGTCCGGGGCGCCGATCCCGATGGGCGGCAAGACCGGCACCGGCGACCACCGGCTGGACCGCTGGGGACCGGGCGGCGTCCTGCTCGAATCGAAGGCGGTCAACCGCACCGCCACCTTCGTCTTCTACATCGGCGACCGCTTCTTCGGCACGATGACCGCCTTCGTCCATGGGCCGGAGGCCGACAATTACCGCTTCACCAGCGCCCTGCCCGCCCAACTGCTGAAAAGCCTGGCCCCGGCGTTGCAGCCGCTCATCGACCAGGGCGCCACCCACACCGCCGACACCCGGACGACGCCGGCCGGGCTGTGAATTTTCCCAGGACGCTCAGGACAGCACCGGAACCATGATAGGATGAGCGCGCTCCGCCTTGCCGGACGGAGTGAACGGTGAACAGGGGCGCGAACCATGTTCCAAACGTTCCAAATGTTCCATTCGCCGCCGGCTCCGCCGATCGCTCCCGCGGAATTCCGCCGTAGCCCTTGACGCATCCCTTGACGCGGCCCCCCGTTTGCCGTAAGCACGCCGCGCACGCGTCGGCACCCCTGGAGGCCGGCGCCCTTTTTGTTTTGGAGCATCGTCATGACCAAGATCATTCCGCTCGGCGCTCAGACGCGCGAACGGGCCGGCAAGGGGACCGCCCGCCAGACCCGCCGTGATGGCCGTATTCCGGCCGTCATCTATGGTGGTAAGCAGGCTCCCGTCACCATTTCGCTCGAGAAGTTCGAGTTCACCCGCGTCCTGCATCAGCCGGGCTTCTTCACCCACCTGTTCGACGTCACCGTCGACGGCACCGCCCATCGCGTCCTGCCGCGCGACGTGCAGTTCCACCCGGTGAGCGACATCCCGCTGCATGTCGACTTCCTGCGCGTCTCCTCCGACACCCGCATCAACGTGCAGGTTCCGGTCGAGTTCGCCGACCAGGAGAAGTCGGCCGGTCTGAAGCGCGGCGGCGTGCTGAACATCGTCCGTCACGAGCTGGAGCTGAGCTGCCCGGCCGACAACATCCCCGAGCACATCACCATCTCGTGCGAGGGCTTCGACGTCGGCGACTCGATCCACATCTCCGCGGTCAAGCTGCCGGAAGGTGTGAGCTCGGCGATCACCGACCGCGATTTCACCATCGCGACCATCGTCGCCCCGTCGGGCCTGAAGTCGGAAGAGGGCGCCGCCTCCTGATCGGGAGCGTCCGGCCTTTGAAGATGGGTACAGTGGGGGGCTTCGGCCCCCCGCTTCGTTTGTGGAGAGTGGTTTCCAAGGGGTGAGGGACATGCTGCTTCTGGTCGGATTGGGCAACCCCGGCAACGAGTATGCCCGCAACCGCCACAATATCGGCTTCATGGCGGTGGAGACCATCGCCCGACGCCACCGCTTCACCCCATGGAAGAAGCGGTTCCAGGGCCAGACCGCCGAAGGCGCCGTCGCCGGCGACAAGGTTCTGGCGCTCGAACCCGCCACCTTCATGAACCTGTCCGGCCAGTCGGTGGTGGCGGCCCTGCAATTCTACAAGCTGAAGCCCGAGAACGTCGTCGTCATCCATGACGAGCTGGACCTGCCGCCCGGCAAGATCCGGGTGAAGAAGGGCGGCGGCCATGGCGGGCATAACGGCCTGCGCTCCATCGACGCCCATATCGGCAAGGAGTACTGGCGCATCCGGCTCGGCATCGGCCATCCCGGCAACAAGGATCTGGTCAGCGGCTATGTCCTGCACGACTTCGCCAAGGCCGACCAGGGCTGGATCGACCCGCTGCTCGACGCCGTCTCGGACAATCTGCCCCTGATCGTCGATGGACAGCCGGAGCTGTTCATGAACAAGGTGACGGTGGCGACCCAAGGCAAGTGAGGCCCCCATGCTCGGTCTGGTGATCATCGATGTCCAGAACGCCATCCTCGCCGGCTGCGGCACGGCGGAGCGGCAGCCGGAGATCGACCGGGCGCTCGACGCCACCGTCGCCCGGCTGGCGGCGGTTAAGCAGCGGGCGCGCGACGCCGGGATCCCCGTCATCCTGGTCCAGCATGACGGAAATTCCGGCCACCGGCTGGCCACCGGAACGGCGGGTTGGGCCCTCCGCCCGGAGATCGCCCCGCAGGAGGGCGACATGGTCGTCCACAAGACGGAGTGCGACAGCTTCTTCGCCACCGACCTGGAGGCGCGGCTGAGGGCCCGCGGCGTCGACCGCATCGTCGTCGGCGGCTGCATGACGCAGTTCTGCGTCGACACCACCGTCCGCCGCGCGGTCTCGCTCGGCTATGACGTGACGCTGATCGCCGACGGGCACGGCACCGCCGACCGCGGCGGCCTGCGCTTCGACCAGATCGTCGCCCATCACAACGCGACGCTGGACGGGTTCGGGGCCGGGAATTGCCGCGTGACCTTGCGGAGGGCGGACGCGACCACCTTCTGACCCGCCCGAACGCTCATGAACAGGCTGGCGATGGCGACGCGGCTGCGGTGAACGGCGCGCTCCTCACTCCGGCGGCGGCCCCTGTGGTCGCAGCCCGTCCGGTCCCGGCTGCGCCGGGGGCCAATTGGCGTCGGGGACATTCTGGAGACGGCGCTCCACCCGCTCCTCGATGACCAGATCCGGGCGTTCCCGATCGATCAGGGCCTGGAAACGGGCGAAATCTGGCAGCGACGGGGCAAACACATAGACAACCTCGCCGAAGCCCTGGCTGATGTAGGGCAACAGCCCGTCGCCGAAAGAATCGCGGATCACCATCAGCTTGCGCGAGGCGGTCGGGCAGTGGCTGCGGTGCAGCCAGGTGCCCTTGCCGAGCCACGTGGGCGACTCCTCGCGGGCGACGGTGAAGGCGCAGAGGACGGAGCCGGATTTGGGCCGCACATCCTCGTCACGCGCGCCATATTGCAGCATTTCGGCAAGGTCGCCCCCACCGATGGCTACCTGGGCGAAATCCTCCATCCCCAAGGTCACGCGCGGCAGGCCGCCGGGCACCCGCCCGGCGAGAGCGTCCATGATCGCCCGATAGCCGACATAGGAACCGTACATGTTCCAATGGGTGTCGGTGCGCAAATAGACCGGCGCCCCCCCGGCCTTCGCCTCCAGCAAGGGGGCGCGGAGGTCGAGGAAGCCGACCTCCGGCGCTTGGCGCATCGCCTCGGCCAGCTGGTCCAACTGCGATCGCGGACGCAGCTTGGTCAGTTCCGGCGGCATCAGGTCGGGATAGATGCTGTGCTTGTCGGGCGCCACCACGAACAGATAGGGGATGCCGCGCTCCGCCGCCCAAGCCTGCCGGCGTTTCAGCGTATCGCGCCAGCGCGCCAGATCCTCCTCGGCGAAGGGCCGGTCGTTACGGTAGAGCGGTACCGACTGGTCACCGCCGAAGAACAGCCAGCCCTCGCGCCCGATCACCACCGTCTGGGTGTTCGATTTCCCGAACAGCCGGCCCATGATGTGTGACTGAAGGCGGATCAGACCACGGCGCAGGCCGAAATGGTCGCTGATATAGGCATCGAGCCGCTCCGGCAGGTTCTGAAGCTCGGCCAGGCTCGCAGGCGGCGGGGGAAGCGGGGCGAGCCGGCGCTTTTCCTTGCCGGGATCATCGCCCCCCACCAGCAGGCCGGCGAGCGGCACCAGGATGGCCGCCACGAAGACAGCGGAGAGCAGCGCGCCATAGCTGGAGACGGCACTCGCCGACCGCCGCCCAGCCTGTTTCACGGTCGCTGAGGTCATGGTCTCTGTTTCCATGGTCGGTGATCTCGAACCGCGCCGGAGTCGGGGTCAGAAACGGAAATAGATGAAGGGGTTGTAGGTCCCGGCCGCGATCGCCGCCGCGGCCATCACCAGCCCGCCCAACAGCACGGTGAGGCGGAGGGCCAGCAGCCAGCCCGCATCCTTGGCGAAGGAAAGCGTCTCGAACGGCGGTTCGATGCGGCCCTGGCTTTGGCGGGCGCGGGCGGCCCAATCGGCGGTCAGCCGCGACAGCAGCGGCGTCGCTCCGATGGCGGCGGCGACCAGCAACACCTGCGCCTGGGTGTCGAGGAACATCGCCACAGGCCAGTGCCCATTGTCGACCGACAACCCCGCCATGGCGCCAAGATAGGACAGCGCGTGATCAAGGCTGGCCGACCGGAAGAACACCCAGGCCACCATCACCACCGCCATCACATAAAGGTGGCGCGCCCAGGCCGGCAGGCCATGGACGACACGGCCGAAGGGACCGCGCTCCAGCGCCAGGAAAGTGCCGTGGATCATCCCCCAGATCACGAAGTTCCAGCTGGCTCCATGCCACAGGCCACAGACGAAGAAGACGAAGATCAGGTTGGCATAGGTCCGCAGCCGCGAGACGCGGTTGCCGCCGAGCGGGATATAGAGATAGTCCCGGAACCAGTTGGACAGCGAGATGTGCCAGCGCCGCCAGAAATCCTGCATCGACCGCGCAATGTAGGGATAGTTGAAATTCTCCAGGAAGCTGAAGCCGAACATGCGGGCCAGCCCGATCGCCATGTCGGAATAGCCGGAGAAATCGAAATAGATCTGCGCCGTATAGCACAGGATGCCAAGCCATGCGGTCGGCGCGCCGATCTGGTCGGTCGGCAGGTTGAAGATGGTGTCGGCGACCGCTCCCAGCGGGTTGGCGATCACCATCTTCTTCGCCAACCCCACGGTGAAGCGCTCGCACCCCATGGCGAAGCCGTTCAGCGTCACCCGGCGCGAGGAGAGCTGGGTGTCGATGTCATGATAGCGGACGATCGGACCGGCGATCAGCTGCGGAAAGAAGGCGATATAGAGCGCGAAATCGACCGGGTTGCGCTGCGCCCGCGCCGTCCGGCGGTAAATGTCGATCACATAGGACAGCGCGTGGAAGGTGAAGAAGGAGATGCCGAGCGGCAGATGCATCGGCTCGAACCTCACCGGCGGCAGCGCCATGCCGGCCAGCAGGATGTTCAGGTTCTCCACCAGGAAGCCGGCATATTTGCAGAAGCCAAGCAGTCCGATGTTCGCGACCACCGCGACCGCCACCACCGATGCGCGGTATCCCTCCTCCCGGCAGCGTTCCAGCGCCAGCCCGAGCAGCCAGTTGACCAGGACCGACAGAAGCATCACCCCGGCGAACAGCTTCTCGCCCCAGGCATAGAAGGCGATGCTGGCGACCAGAAGCCAGCCATTCCGCAGCGGCTTGGGCAAGACGAAGGCAAGCGCGAGCACCAACGGCAGGAAAGCGAACAGAAATGCTGGCGAGGTGAAAACCATCCCGATCCCGGCGTGACGATTGCGGCGGAGAGTTGCGGTTCATAACACGAGCCCGCGCAGGATGTACACGAATTGAACGTGGACAACCCGGCCAAGGGCGGCCCGCGACCGGCCGGCCTCGGCCCGCATACCCTCTACCTCCCACTTCGCGTTTGCGCTTTGTCCCCCGGCGTAGGATAAAGCGCCCCAACTCCAGCTAATTTCCGACGGCGAGCACCCAACCCATGGGCTTCAATTGCGGCATCGTCGGCCTGCCGAACGTCGGCAAGTCGACCCTGTTCAACGCGCTGACCGCCACCCAGGCGGCCGAGGCGGCGAATTTCCCCTTCTGCACCAAGGAGCCGAACGTCGGCCGCGTCGGCGTCCCCGACCCCCGGCAGGACAAGCTGGCCGAGATCGCCAAGTCGCAGAAGGTCGTCCCGACCCAGCTGGAGTTCGTCGACATCGCCGGCCTGATCCGCGGCGCCTCGAAGGGGGAAGGTCTGGGCAACCAGTTCCTCGCCAACATCCGCGAGGTCGATGCCATCGTCCATGTGCTGCGCTGCTTCGAGGATGACGACATCACCCATGTCGAAGGCAATGTCGATCCGCTGCGCGACGCCGAGGTCGTCGAGACCGAGCTGATGCTCGCCGACATGGAAAGCCTGGAACGCCAGTTGACCAGCCTGCAAAAGAAGGCCAAGGGCGGCGACAAGGACAGCAAGATCAAGGCCGACCTGATGGAGCGCGCCCTCAAGGTGCTCCAGGACGGCAAGCCCGCCCGCGTGGTCGAGGTTTCCGACGAGGAGAGGCCGGTGTTCAAGCAGTTCATGCTGCTGACCGCCAAGCCGGTGCTCTATGTCTGCAACGTCGAGGAGGCGTCCGCCGCCACCGGCAACGGCTTCTCCGCCAAGGTGGCCGAGAAGGCCAAGGCGGAGAATGCCGAGATCGTCGTCATCTCCGCCGCCATCGAGTCCGAGGTCGCCCAGCTCTCCGACCCCGCCGAGAAGGCCGAGTTCCTGGAATCGATGGGGCTGGAGGAGACCGGCCTGAACAAGCTGATCCGCGCCGGCTTCAAGCTCTTGGACCTGATCACCTTCTTCACCGTCGGCCCGAAGGAGACGCGGGCCTGGACCGTGCGCCGCAACGCCAAGGCGCCGGAAGCCGCCGGCGTCATCCACACCGATTTCGAACGCGGCTTCATCCGCGCCGAGACCATCGACTACACCAGCTACATCACGCTGGGCGGCGAGCAGGGGGCGAAGGACGCCGGCAAGATGCGCCAGGAAGGCAAGGAATATGTCGTCCAGGACGGCGACATCTTCCATTTCCGCTTCAACGTCTGAGTGTTCCTGGGGGCGGCACCGCCGCCCCTTACCACTCCCGATCGGAAAAAGGCGGGGCCATCCTCCGACTTTTTCTTGTCACCGGCGCAGCATCGTTAACGCTTTTGTAGCCATATAAAATTCGCCAAGCTCTTTCGCGGCATGGTTAACAAATCGCTCCTGTGGTTGTTATGGCAGTGAAGGCCAAGGAACGGTTGCGAGCCAGGGAATGGTTGCCGAGAGGGAGCGGAGGGTGGCGAAGATGCAGGCGACGTCGCACGACCCCGATGCGCCGGAGATATCCGACAACGGCTTCGCCGGTCACGGATTCGCCGGTCACGGATTCGCCGAGCGTGTGCGCGACGCCATCGACCGGCGGGAACTGTCCCTGGTCTTCCAGCCGCAGGCGGACGTCGTCACCAACCGCCTGACCGGCTTCGAAGCGCTCTCGCGCTGGCGCCTGTCCGACGGCACGATGCTGCCGCCGGATGTCTTCGTGCCGATGGCCGAACAGGGCACGGCCATTCATCTCCTCGGCGACTGGACCCTACGGTCGGCCTGCGCCGCCGCGGCCGGCTGGCTGCGCGCCGGCTATCCCGACCTTCCGGTTTCGGTCAACCTGTCGGCCCGGCAGCTCGACGATCCGGAGTTGGTGCGAAGCGTGCTGGGGATCCTGGCCGACACCGGCCTGCCCGCCGCCAACCTGAAGCTGGAATTGACCGAGACCTGCCTGTTCAACCAATCCGCCGACACGCGCGAGACGCTGCTGCAACTGCGTGGTGCCGGCATCAGGCTGGTGCTGGACGATTTCGGCACCGGCTGGTCGTCGCTGGCGACCCTGCGCCGGGTCCCGGTGGAGGCGCTGAAGATCGACAAGCAATTCGTCCAGGCGATGGTCGACGACCGCGGCGCCGCGATCATCGTCCAGGCGGTGGTGGCGCTGGCCCACGCGCTGGAGCTGGGCGTGGTGGCGGAGGGGGTGGAGACGGCGGAACAGCGGCTCTACCTCCAGGCCTACCGCTGCGACACCCTCCAGGGCTATTGGCTGTCGCATCCGGTGAGCGCCGATGGCGTGGCCGAATTCCTGGCGGAGCGCGGCCTGACCGGCGGCCCGCGTCCGGTCATGACCGCCGGCGGCCCTATGGCGTCCGGCGCTGGGCCGCGGACATCAGGATGACCCGTCGGGTCTCGTCCCATTCCGTCAGCTCACCGGCCTCGTCGGCGGTCGCCCAGCGAGCCTCCAGCGCGTCGTCGGCGCCGAGCGGCTCACCCTCCGCGCTCTCCGCCGCCACCTCGACCAGCGTGTAATGGTAATGGACGCGGCCCTGGCCATCGGGGGTGATGGCGTCGACAACGGTGACGATGCCGGTGGGCACCACCTCCAGCCCGGTCTCCTCCCGCACCTCGCGCACCGCGGTTTCGAACACCGTCTCGCCGACCGACTGCGCCCCGCCCGGCAGGCTCCACTGCCCCATCCGCGGCGCCTTGCCCCGGCGGATCAGCAGCACATGCTCCCCCCGCCAGACGACGACCCCGACACCGACCCAGGGGCGATCGGGATATTCACGGCTGGAGCGGTCTGGCTGGATGGCGGACATGAACGGCTCCCTCATCGATGGCTTGACCCCACGTTAACGCGGTCCGACACTGTGACACCAGATGCGAAGACGCCGTGCCGCGTCCTGTCGGCGCGCACTCCCGACCCGACGGCCAGCCATGAAGCTCAACGAGATCCGCACATTCATCGCCGTGGCCGATGCGCAATCGGTGCAGGAGGCCGGCAACCGGCTGGGGCTGACGCAATCGGCGGTGTCCCGGCTGATCCAGCGGCTGGAGGCGGAGCTCGGGGTCACTCTGTTCGACCGGCAGACGAAGCCGCTGGCGCTGACCCGCGACGGGGAGCTGGCGCTCGCCCATGCCCGGCGCACCTTGGCGGCGGCGAGCGATTTCGCCGACGCCTTCGCCGGCTCGGCCGAACCGCGCGGGCTGCTGCGGCTGGGGACGGCGCATGTCCTCACCGCGCTCACCGCCGGACGGCCATTGGACGAATTGCGGGCGGGCTTTCCCGGCCTGACCCTGAGGCTGCATGCGGACTGGAGCAACCCGCTGATCGAACAGGTCCGGGCCGGCACCCTGGACGGCGCGGTGATCCTGCTGTGCGAGGATCAGCCGCCGCCCGACGATCTGCCCGTCCGCCGGATCAGGACCGAACCGGTCAGCGTCATCGCCGCGCCGAACGACGCCACCGCCGACCTGGCCGCCATGAACCGGCGCGGATGGGTTCTGCAACCGAATGGCTGCCGCTATCGCGAGGCGCTTCATCAGGCCCTGTCGCCGCTCGGCCTTCAGCCGAACGTCACCGTCGAGGCCTATGACCAGAGCCTGCTGGTGTCGCTGGTGGCGCGCGGCGTCGGCTTCGGCCTGGCGCCGATGGGGTTGATCGCGCCGATCCCGCAGGCGGCGACGGTGCGGCCGCTCGATCTGCCGGATTTGCGGATGGCGGTGACGATCTGGCTGATCCAGTCGCGGACGACCGGCCGCGTCGCGCCGGCCTTCGACCGGCTGGAAGACTCGCTGCGGCGCGAACTCGTAAACGGGGGGATGCCGGGCCGCGCGCAAGAGGCGCTTCCCCTCCTACATTCCGCAGCGGAATAACCTGATTGCCGATTATGAATTTGCCGAACCACTGACGCCCGCCTATCGTTGGACTCCCAAAGCAGTTCCACAACACCGGCGCGCTCAGCCGCCCGGATTCGGGAGGAAGCCTTGTCCACCGCCCCCCCTGCGCCGGCCTCCTCCTGGAGGACGCCAGCCCTCGTCGTCGTCTGCGGCTGCCTGATCTCGATGCTGGCCTTCGGACCAAGGTCGAGCATGGGCCTGTTCATCGGCCCGCTGTCGGAAACCCGCGGCTGGGGCCGCGACGTCTTCGCTCTGGCGATGGCGATCCAGAACATCCTGTGGGGGGCCGGCGGCCCCTTCGCCGGGGCGCTGACCGATCGCTACGGCCCCGCCCCGGTGCTGGCCGGCGGCGGGCTGCTCTATGCCGCCGGACTGGCGCTGATGCCCTATGCCACCAGCAGCGCCGAGCTGTATCTGACCGCCGGCGTGCTGATCGGGCTGGGCCTGTCCGGCGCCTCCTTCGGCATCATCATCGCCGGCTTCACCCGGCTGCTGCCGCCGGAACAGCGCAGCTGGTCGGTCGGCATCGCCACCGCCGCGGGGTCGATGGGCCAATTCCTGTTCGCGCCGATGGGCCAGGCGTTCATCGCCGGCTTCGGCTGGCAGACCGCCCTGCTGCTGCTGGCCGCCTCGATGATCACGGTGCCGCTGCTGGCCAGCGTCTTCCCCGGTCCGAAGGGCATGACGGCGAGCGGCACCCCGGCGGTGACCGGCGCCAACATCGGCTACATCGCCGCGGTGCGTCAGGCGTTCCAACACCGCAGCTATGTGCTGCTGGTCGCCGGCTTCTTCGTCTGCGGCTTCCAGCTGGCCTTCATCACCACCCATCTGCCGCCCTATCTGACCGCCGCCGGCATCAGCCCGACGCTGGCCGCCTGGGCGCTGGCGCTGATCGGCCTGTTCAACGTGATCGGCTCCTACGCGTCCGGCGTGCTGGCGGGCAAGGTCAGCAAGCGCTACCTGCTGTGCGCCAACTATTTCTCGCGCGGCATCGCGACGGCGGTCTTCATCCTGCTGCCGATCTCCCCGGTGACGGTGATCGCCTATGCCGCGGTGATGGGGCTGCTGTGGCTGTCCACCGTGCCGCCGACCTCCGGCCTCGTAGCATTGATGTTCGGCACCCGCTATATGGGCACACTCTACGGCTTCGCCTTCTTCAGCCATCAGGTCGGCGGCTTCCTGGGCGTCTGGCTCGGCGGGGTGCTCTATGAGCGCACCGGGTCCTATGATGTCGTCTGGTGGCTGGGCGTGGCGCTCGCCATGTTCGCGACCATCGTCCATTGGCCGATCGCCGAGAAGCCCGCCCCGTCGCTGGCGGCGGCCGAGGCGAAGGCGTAGGATCACTGACCATGAGCGACACTCCCTCACCCTGCCCGCCCGCGCTTCCGATCAGCCACGGCCTCGCCGCGGCCCTGCTGGGCGGCATCCTGCTGGTGTGGGCCGGTCTGATGGGGCTGTCGCTGCAACGGGCCGCCTTGCCGGACGCGACCGGCGGCATGATGCTGGCCGTCTTCTCCCCCGGCACCAGCGATGCCGAGGCGATGACGGCGATGGTGCGGGCGGGGGGCGAGCCGGTGCGTTCCACCTGGCTCGGATTCGCCTGGGTCGCCCGCGGGATCGAGCCGGGATTCGTCGGCCGGCTGAAGGCGGAGGGCGCGCTGGCCGCCTTCGGCGAGCTTCCGGTCGGCCCGACGCTGGGTGGCTGCACCGCCACCCCGGTCGATGCGGCGAAGATCGCCGCGACCCGTCTGCAATAGACGCCGCCTTTCCACCCTGCGGACAGCTTGGGCCTCAGCAAAGGTGGACGCGCGTCCCTCGCGGTGTCATAGTGCGGCCCGCATTCGACCGGCCCCGTTTCGGGGCCAGACTCCGGAATTCGTGAGCGACGATGAGCGAGCCGATCTCCCTGTTCACCAAACTGGCGAACATCCACATCCGTTACGTCACGTGGCGTCGGGGCGCCAAGGTCGGCAGCGACCGCTTCGGCAACGTCTATTACCGCAGCAAGGACACCAAGCCCGGCACGCGCGAGCGCCGTTGGGTCCTGTATGCCGGTGAGCCCGACGCCTCGAAGATCCCGCCGGAATGGCATGGGTGGCTGCACCACACCACCAAGGATCCGCTGCCGGAAGGGTCGAGCGCCTTCCACAAGCCGTGGCAGAAGGAGCATCTGCCCAACCTGTCGGGTTCCGTCCAGGCCTATCGCCCGCCCGGCCATGTGCTGGCGGGTGGCCAGCGCGTGCCGGCCACCGGCGATTACGAACCCTGGACTCCGACCTGAGCCCTGCCGGGACCGACCATCGGGTCGGAACGGAAAGCGGAACGGAAAGCCCGGCCCCCCTTCGGGCCGGGTTTCGATTCGGGAACTCGCAGCAGGATAGCTCTATGCGCCGGAATGTGATCGAAACCGTGCTGGGCGGCGTCGTGCTCGCCGTGGCCGCCGTCTTCCTCGCCTTCGCCTACAAAAGCGCGGATCTGCGCAAGGTGCAGGGCTATGACGTCACCGCCAATTTCAACAGCATCACCGGCCTGCAAAGCGGCGCCGATGTGCGCATCAGCGGCGTGAAGGTCGGCACGGTCACCGGGCTGACGCTCGACCCCACCAGCTTCCAGGCGGTCGTCCATCTGTCGGTCGACAATTCGGTGAAGCTGCCCAAGGACACCGCCGCCGTCATCGCGTCGGAAAGCCTGCTGGGCGGCAAGTTCCTGTCGCTGGAGCCGGGCGGCGATCCCGACACCATCAAGCCGAATGGCAAGATCGAATTCACCCAGAGCACGCCGGGCCTGGAACAGCTGCTGGGTCAGGTCATCTTCTCGCTGCAAAGCATGAGCAAGTCGGGTGAGCAGGCCAACGGCCAGCAGGGGCAGGCGCCGGCGCAACCGCCGAAGCTGTAAAGCCCGCCGCCAGTGGCCAAGACGGTGATTTCCACAAGGCACCCCGGCGTCCCCGCCACTGGACGCTGACCCCGCTTCCGGGCTAGAAGGCCCAAGCGCCCCGACGGAGCACCTGCCCGACAGGCCGGTTCTCCCGGCGGGGCGCCGTCCGCAATTACGGAAGCGATCCGACGTGACGAAACCTTGGAAATTGCTTCGGCCGGTGGCCGGTCTGCTGGGTGCGGCCACCTTGCTGGCATCCCTGGCCGGTCAGGCCGCCCCGGTCCCAACCCAGATGATCGAGCGGCCGGCGGCCAAGTTGCAATGGCTGGACAAGGTGACCGCCCGCACCTCCACCTTCACCATGCGGGTCGGAGAGACCAAGGCGATGAGCAGCCTGCGCATCACCCTGCGCGCCTGCCGTGAGAACCCGCCCATCGAGACGCCGGAATCCGCCGCCTTCCTGGAAGTGACGGAGATCAAGCCGGGCGAGCAGGCGGAACAGGTGTTCAGCGGCTGGATGTTCTCCTCCAGCCCCGCCCTGTCGGCGATGGAGAACCCGATCTACGACGTGTGGGTTCTCGGCTGCGACCAGTAAGGGGGACGAGGTAACCGCCCCCTCCCCAACCCTCTCCCGCCATTGGCGGGGAGGGTTGGGGAGGGAGGCACCCGCCGCGGAACTTGTCGCTTACCCCGCCACCGCGGCGATCGGGTTGCCGAGCGCCTTGTCCAAATAATCGTCCACCTGCGTCGCCAGATCGTCGGTACGGTTGACGAAGAAATGGCTGGCGCCGGGGACGACGCGGTGATCGATGCGGATGTCCTTCTGGTGCGACAGCTTGGTCACCAGCTTGGTCACCGCGGCCTGGGGCACCACCTCGTCCTTGTCGCCATGGATGATCAGGCCCGAGGACGGGCACGGCGCCAGGAAGGAGAAGTCGAACAGGTTGGCCGGTGGCGAAACCGAGACGAAACCGTCGATCTCGGGACGGCGCATCAGCAACTGCATGCCGATCCAGGCGCCGAAGGATACCCCGCCGATCCAGCAGAGCGGCGCGTTGGGATTGTAGGTCTGCAACCAGTCCAGCGCCGCCGCCGCGTCGGCCAGCTCCCCTTCCCCCTTGTCATAGGTGCCCTGGCTGCGCCCGACACCGCGGAAGTTGAAGCGGAGCGCCGAGTAGCCGCGCTTGGTGAAGGACTGGAACAGGGTGAAGACCACCTTGTTGTTCATCGTCCCATTGTGCTGCGGGTGCGGGTGCAACAGCAGCGCGACCGGGGCGTTCGGCTGCTTGCCGTGGGTGTAACGGCCTTCCAGGCGACCGGCGGGACCGTTGAAGAGCACTTCAGGCATGGGAACGACGTTCCTGACGCGAACAAAGGGTTGTTGGAACCACCACGGCGACCGGCCGGACTTCATCCGGCAAACCACCCCGGCGCATGGGCCTGCGGACCCGTCACGGATTTTCCCGGCTTGGAGTGGGGTTTTCCGCATACAATTCTTGACCGTTTTGCTTGGTCATCATATATGCGTCGTAACGTCCTCCGGGACAACCCGCCCGACCCGCCCGATCGGCCCCAGCGTTAGCGGAGCCGGCCGGAAGTCCGGGTCCCTGCCGGGCGGATTCGCAAGGGTCCGAACCGGAAGGTCCTGAACCGCATGGGTCCGACAGGCCGAAAACCGGGCGCGGGCGGCCGATGAGAGCGGCGGACTATACCACGGCGGGTGATGGCGTGTTCAAGCATCTTCGCGAAGAGATCGATGGGATCATGGCGCGCGACCCCGCCGCGCGGTCCCGGCTGGAGGTGGCGCTCTGCTATCCCGGCCTGCACGCGATCCTGTTCCACCGCATCGCCCGCCGCGCCCGCGACGCCGGCTGGCACCTGACCGCCCGCCTCGTCTCGCAGATCGCCCGCTCGCTGACCGGCATCGAAATCCACCCCGGCGCCACCATCGGCCGCCGCTTCTTCATCGATCACGGCATGGGGGTGGTGATCGGCGAGACGGCCGAGATCGGCGATGACGTCATGCTCTATCACGGGGTGACGCTGGGCGGCACCTCGCTCAGTCCCGGCAAGCGCCATCCGACGCTGGGCGACGGCGTGATCGTCGGCGCCGGCGCCAAGATCCTGGGCGCCATCACCATCGGCCGCGGCGCCCGCATCGGCGCGAACGCGGTGGTGGTGGCCGACGTGCCGGCCGATACCGCCGTCGTCGGCATCCCGGCCAGACCGGTGGTGCCGCGCGATGGCGCGGAAACCCGGAAATTCATGCCCTACGGCACTCCCCGCGGCGAAATCCCCGACCCGGTGGCGCATGCGCTGAGCGGCCTGCTCGACCAGATGTCGGCGCTGCGGGCCCGCGTCGACGCGTTGGAGGTCACAGGGCCCGCCGGCCGACCCCGCTCAACCCCGACACCGTTCGACGCCTCACCATCATTCGGAACGGTGGCATCCCACACCGTCGGGATGCACGAAACACAAGGAGAAACGCGATGAGACTCAGCACCAAGGGACGCTATGCCGTGATGGCGATGGTCGATCTGGCCGCCACCAGCCAGGGCAGCCCGGTCGCGCTGGCCGACATCGCGGAGCGGCAGGAGATCTCGCTCTCCTACCTGGAACAGCTGTTCGCCAAGCTGCGCAAGGGCGGTCTGGTCAAGAGCGTGCGCGGCCCCGGCGGCGGCTATCTGCTGGCTCATCCGGCCGACGCCACCCGCGTGTCCGACATCATCCTGGCGGTGGACGAACCGATCCGCACCACCCGCTGCGCCAACGGCACGCCGCAGGGCTGCCGCACCAACCGCTCGCGCTGCCTGACCCATGACCTGTGGGAGGAGCTGGGCAACCAGATCCACATGTATCTCAGCTCGGTCACCGTGGCCGACGTGGTGGAACGGCGGATCATCGGCACCAGCGGCCTGGCCCTGCTGCGCCCCGCCCCGGCCGCCGAGACCGTCGCCGCCGAATGAGCATGGCCTTCGCACATGAGCGTGCCTGAAAAGTGACCATCCCCCCCGTCACCCCGTTCCAACGGACCGGCGTCTATCTGGACCACAACGCCACCACTCCCTTGAGGCCGGAAGTCAGGGCGGCGATGGGTCAGGCGATGGATCTGGTCGGCAACCCGTCCTCCGTTCACGCCTTCGGCCGCAGCACCCGCCGGGCGGTGGAGGAGGCGCGCGCCGCCGTCGCGGCCCTGGTGGGCGTCAAACCGGCGCAGGTGCTGTTCACCGGCAGCGGAACCGAGGCCAACAACTTCGCCCTGCGCGGTTTCCCCGGACGCCGCGTGCTGACCTCCGCCATCGAGCATGAGTCGGTGCTGGCCGCCTGTCGGGACGCGGCGCGCTTCGGCGTCAACCGCGACGGTATGGTCGATCTGGACGAGTTGAAACGCCGGCTTGGCGGGCCCGCTTCGGCCCTGGTCTCGCTGATGCTCGTCAACAACGAGACCGGGGTGATCCAGCCGGTGGCGGACGCCGCGCGGATCGCCCACGCCCACGGCGCGCTGATTCATTGCGACGCCGTGCAGGCCGCCGGACGGTTGCCGCTGTCCTTGCGGGACCTCGGCGTCGACCTGATGACGCTGTCGGCCCACAAGCTCGGCGGCCCGACCGGCGTCGGCGCCCTGATCCTGGCGGAAGGGCTGGAGCCGGAGGCGCTGATCCGCGGCGGCGGGCAGGAGCGGCGCAAGCGGGCCGGCACCGAGAATCTGCTGGGCATCGTCGGCTTCGGCGCCGCCGCGCGGCTGGCTCTGGACGGGTTGGCGGAGGCGATGGAGGCCGCCAACCTCGCCTCGCTGCGCAACCGGCTGGAGCGGGAGGCGCTGGCCGCCATGCCGCGCGCCCGGGTGATGGGGGCCGGCGCGCCCCGTGTCGCCAACACCAGCTGCCTGATGCTTCCCGGCCTGCCCGGCGAGACCCAGGTGATGACGCTGGACCTTGCCGGGGTGGCGGTCAGCGCCGGATCGGCCTGTTCCAGCGGCAAGGTCAAGCCCTCCCATGTGCTGGCGGCGATGGGCGAGGACGACGGCTGCGCCGCCAGCGCGATCCGGATCAGCCTGGGCTGGACCAGCGACGACGAGGCGGTCGACCGCTTCCTGACGGCCTGGACCGCGATGGCCCGGCGAAGCACGCCCGCGCATGGCTGAGGTCCCTCCCCACGTCTCAAGGCCGCGCGACCATCTGTCCCCCTATCCGGAAAGCGGGCATTCGCGCATTGCGCCGGATGTGGCTTCTGGGTATGACCCGGCGGAAGGCCCGCCGGCTGGCGGCCCGACGGACATTCCGGATGGGCGCCCCCGATGGCAATGGGAGCATCCTTTCGGGTAAATGCTATCATCGGCCAACCCTTTCGGCGTTTTGACGGACTGCGCGCATGACCCGTTCCACCTCAGGCCCGCCCGGCAACAGCGGCGGCGGCATTTCCGGCGCCATCGCCGGCGATCTGGAGCCTTGCGGCACCTGCGGCCGCTCGGTGGCGCCGCGGGCCCTGTTCTGCCATGCCTGCGGCGCGGCGCAGCCGCCGCGACCGCTCGACCCCTTCACCCGGCTGGGGCTGGAACGCCGCTTCGACATCGATCTGGAGCAGTTGGCCAAGCAGCATGCTGGCTTCACCCGGGCGATGGATCCGGAGCGCTTCGCCGCCCGCGGCCCGCGCCAGCAGGCCAACGCCAAGGCCCAGACCGACGCCCTGCAAAAGGCGTATGAGGTGCTGCGCGACCCCATCCGCCGCGCCCATGCCTTGCTGACCCTGTTGGGCGGGACGCCCGCAGCCGGCGGCGTGGCCGAAAATGGCGACGAGGAGATCGCCGACCTCGCCACCCGGCTGGTCCGCGCCGACGACGCGCTGGAGCTGGACCGCATCGGGCTGGACCTCGGCCAGCGGATCGAGTCCTGCATCAAATATCTCGCCCCCGCCTTCCGTAAGGCGCAGACGGCCTCCGCCCCGGACAGCCCGTCGGCATTCGACGGCGCCGCCCGCATCCTGGCGCGGCTGGAGCGGCTGGAATCCCTGGCCGCCGAGGTCCGCGACCGCCGCGCCGCCCGGACGCCGCCGCGCGCCTGAAGCGGGCGCCGGCCTTGCACCTCCCTTGAAACCGCTAGGCAACCTTAGAAGAACGAGGACCCCATGCCCAAGATGACCTTCATCGAGACCGACGGCACCCGCCGCGAGGTGGACGCTCCGCTCGGCCTGTCCGTGCTGGAGATCGCGCACAAGAACAGCCTGGACCTGGAAGGCGCCTGCGAGGGCTCGCTGGCCTGCTCCACCTGCCATGTCGTGATCGAGCCGGAATGGTTCGACGTCCTGCCGGAAGCGCAGGAGGACGAGGAGGACATGCTGGACCTCGCCTTCGGCCTGACCAAGACCTCGCGCCTGGGCTGCCAGATCATCATGACCGAGGAGCTGGACGGTCTGGTCGTCCGCCTGCCGGGTGGCAGCAACAACGCGATGAAGTGACGGTCCAGGGGAGCCCTGTTCCGGCCGCCGGATGCCGCGTCATGCGATGCGGTTCCGGCGGCTTTCTTGTGACCGCCCCGCTCCCACCGTTGCCCCCCGCGCTGATTTCCTCCTTTCCCGGGCGCCTGCCCGTACCATATAGGGCGCCATGAACTCCCTCGGCCTTTCCAAGCGCCCCCAGGACACCCGCGTCGTCGTCGCGATGTCCGGCGGGGTGGATTCCTCCGTCACCGCCGCCGTGCTGCGGGAGGAGGGCTATGACGTCGTCGGCATCACGCTGCAACTCTATGACCACGGCCTCGCCTTGCAGAAGCCGGGAGCCTGTTGTGCCGGCCAGGACATCTACGACGCCCGTCAGGTCGCCGACCGCATCGGCATTCCGCATTACGTCCTGGATTACGAGGGCCGCTTCAGCCAGGACGTGATGGATGATTTCGCCGACAGCTATCTGCGCGGCGAGACGCCGATCCCCTGCGTGCGCTGCAACCAGCGGGTCAAATTCCGCGACCTGCTGAATACCGCCCGTGACCTCGGCGCCGACGCGCTGGCCACCGGCCATTACGTCCGCCGCATCGCCGGGCCGCGGGGCGCCGAGTTGCACCGCGCCGTCGATCCGGCCAAGGACCAGAGCTATTTCCTGTTCGCCACCACGCGCGAACAGTTGGAGTTCCTACGCTTCCCGCTCGGCGGCCTGACCAAGCCGGAGACCCGGGCGCTGGCCGGGCGCCACGGGCTGGAAGTGGCGGCCAAGCCCGACAGCCAGGACATCTGCTTCGTCCCCAACGGCAATTATGCCGAGGTGGTGGCGAAGCTGCGCCCCGGTTCGGTCGAGCCCGGCGACATCGTCCATGTCGACGGCCGGGTGCTGGGCCGGCACAAGGGCGTCGTCCATTACACGGTTGGCCAGCGCAAGGGGCTGGGCATCGGCGGCATCCGCGGCCAGGAGGAGGAGGCGCTCTATGTCGTCCGCCTGGAACCCGCCCGCCGCCGCGTCGTCGTCGGTCCGCGCCGCGACCTCGCCCGGTCGCTGGTGATGGTGCGCGACGTGAACTGGCTGGGCTCCGATCCGGCCCCCGATCAGGCGGACGGCGCCGGCCTCGAAGTGTCGGTGAAGCTGCGCTCGGCCCAGCCCGCCGCCCCCGCCCTGTGGCATGCCGGCCCGGACGGCACCGCGCGGGTGGAGTTGCGGGAGCCCCAGCACGGCATCGCCCCCGGCCAGGCCTGCGTCGTCTATCAGGGCGACCGGGTGCTGGGCGGCGGCTGGATTTCCGGCACCGCCGGGACTGTGGCCGAAGGGGTGGAGAGCGGCGAAACGGCGTCCTGAATCAGAGGGTTATGCGGCTTCCCGGCGGCCGGCCGGAAAAAAACGCATCCCCCGAAAATTCCGCGTTGACAGGCCAAGTCGCCCTATCCTATATAGCGGCTCCCGGCGGCGACGACGGGACAGGATGGTAGCCGACGGCGGCGGAAACGTCGACAAAGGCGCTCTCGATGGCAGCGTAGCTCAGTGGTAGAGCAGGGGAATCATAATCCCTTGGTCGGGGGTTCAAATCCCTCCGCTGCTACCATCTGGACAGTAATATGTCCCTGCAAAACCTCTCCAGGCTTGCGCCTGGGGAGGTTTAGCATTTCTGCGATCAGCCCGACCAGACGCAGCTCGTATTTCCCCCGCCCGTTTAGCGGGTGCACCTCTACCCGGTCGACGATCCGGCGCAGCAGCGTGATCGCCTCCATGCGCTCCGACTCCACCCCGCCCAGCGCCCGCTCCAAGATCTCGACTTCCTGCCGATAGCCGTTCGCGGCCGACGGATGGAGGGTGACAACCGTGTCCTCCTGCTCGCACTGCGCAATGTCGCGTTCGAGCCGAACGCGCTCCGACTCCAGCTCGGCCAGTCGCGTCTTGAGCTTCGGCGTCACCAGGCCCTCGGTGATGGCGTCGACGATCCGCTCTATCTGCTTGGTCACGTCCGCAAGGCGCGTGGTCGCCTCCGTGCGCTTCCGGCGGCTGGCCGCCTCCAGCTGCTGGCGCTCGGCGTGGTAGAGGCGCACGAACTCCGCGATGGAGGCGGGCGACATCAGCTTCTCCTTGATGCCCGCCAGCACGCGCTGCTCCAGCGCCTCGATCTTGACGGTGCGGTTGTTCGAGCAGGCGCCGGCTCCCGACTCGCGATGTGTGCTGCATCCCATATAGTCCTGGGTCTTCACCACATAGGAGCCGCCACAGACGGCGCAGCGCACCAGACCCGACAGCAGATGCTTTGCCCGCGGCCGGGCGGTCAGAGGAAGCCGGGCGTGCTCCTCCTTCACGGCCTGGACGGCGTGCCACACCTCGTCCGTGACGATGCGCAGATCCGGCACCTCCACCACCGTCCATTTTTCCGGCGGGTTCAGGCGCGGGACGCGCTTACCTGTCTCCGGGTCCTTGACGAACGTCTGCCGGTTATAGACCAGCCTCCCGATATACAGGGCGTTCCAGAGGATGCCGTTCCCCCGTGCCTTGTTCCCGTTGATGGCGCTGGCGAGCCACGCCTTGCCGGTCGGCGACGGTATGCCCTCGCGGTTGAGGTCGGACACGATGGACCGCGGCCCCCTGCCGGCGGCGTACTCCCGGAAGATGCGGCGCACCACCTCCGCCTGTGCCTCGTTGATGACGCGCTTCCCGCGGATCGGCTCGCCCTTCGCGTCGAACTCGCGCACGACCTCGTAGCCGTAGGAGAGGCCGCCGGCCATCTCCCCCTGTAGCGCCCTTCCCTGCTGGCCGCGTCGCACCTTCTGCGCCAGATCGCGGAGGAAGAGGGCGTTCATCGTGCCCTTGAGGCCGACGTGCAACTCGCTGATGGCGCCTTCCGAGACGGTGATAAGCTGGACGCCAGCGAACGACAGGCGCTTGTGAATGCCGGCGATGTCTTCTTGGTCGCGCGACAGGCGGTCCAGGGCTTCCGCCACGATGGCGTCGCACAGCCCGGCGCGGGCGTCTTCAAGCAGCCGCATCGCGTTGGGGCGGGATTTCAGGTGCGCGCCACTGATGGCGTAATCGGCGTAGACCTCCACCACCGAGCCGCCGAGTCGGGCGGCATGCTCCCGGCACAGCCGGATCTGATCGTCGATGCTCCGCTCGTGCTGGTTCTCGCTGCTGTACCGAGCGTAGATCGCGATCCGCATGTCTAACTCCGTTGCGCCTGTGCGCGAGCCTGCTGGGCTGCCTCGTGGTCACGGCGCGCCAGCTTGCGCGCCAATATCCGGATGAGGCCGTTGATCGTTTCTTGCACCACCGCCTCCGGATCGGTTGCGGCGCTGGTCGAAGTGGGGATGTGGGCCATGCTTTGCGCTCCCGTGATGATGCTCACGGGGGCGACGATAAGTTTTGCTTAGCGCTGCGTCAACACTGCTTAGCAACGCTTAGCGATCCGCTTAGCGTTGATCGCGTCGATCACGCGCCGCCAAGGAGCTCCGGGTGCCGGCGGTAAACCCGGAGCACCGTCTCCATATTCGTCAGCTTTTCATGGCCCGTCCGCGCGCCCGTGGCAGCGTCGGTATAGACGGCCCTGACCACCTCCGTGATGGTCCAAGTGGGGGCGATCCCCATCTCGCGGCACAGATCGGTCACGGCGCGCTGGCATTCCATCAAAAAATTTGTGTCCAGCGCTTCGTCTTCGCCGCTGCCCACCAAAGTAACGCCAACACCTTCAGGGATGCTGTATTCGGGTTCATCAACGACTCGCACGCCTTCCATAAGCCACCGCAAAGACACGCCTCCCAGCCGCGCAATATCACGCATCAGCGCAGGCTTTGGGTGTGTGCGGTTTGCTTCCCATTGGGCAACGGAAGGCCCAGTAACACCAAGAGACTTCCCAAAAGCTACTTGGGAAAGTTCCATCTTTTCGCGAAGTTGCTTGATGCGAGAACCGACAGTCATTTGAGCCACCACTAAGAAACGCTTAGTTAAGCTAAGTCGTGGAGGGCTTGACGTCAATGCTAAGTTTCGCTTAGCGTGGCGTGCATGAAAGACGAAGCACTTAGTATGGCAATAAGCAAAGCGGGCGGCGTGACGCGGCTCGCGGAAGCTCTCGGGATCACCACCGAGGCCGTCTACCAATGGGAGCGGTGCCCACAGCGGCGAGTGCTCGCTGTGGTCGCTGCGACCGGTGGAAAGGTGAAAGCCTACCAACTGCGGCCGGACCTGTACCCGGCCCCGGCCCCGCGCAAGCGCCGGGCGCCGCTCGACACCCCCAAACAGCAAAGCGCCCAGCCGTAGCAGCGGCCGGGCGCTTCCCCTGAATGCAGCGGTAGCAGCCGCTGGCATCAACTAACGCATGGGACGGAAATCCATGGTGTCTAAACACTCTACCACAGCAGGGACGGAGGGCAAGCCGCTCGTCCAGCCCTGTGGGGGCACCCCGACGGGGGCACCCGAGGGGTTGGCGGCAATGTGCGACGAGTTCGCCGCCGCCAACCTGACCGACTCGCCGCGGATCACCACCGCGGCCACGCTCGCCACCATGGCGCGCATTCTGACCGAGCGGGGCTGGATCGCCCCGTCGACCACCGAATATGAACCGGGCTGCGCCCCCTGGTGGACACCTGGGTCTGTGGTGCCGGTCAGCATCCACGGGGCCTATGAGCTGGCCTTGCGCGAGTTGCACGGCGCCGACGCTCTGCCGCTGGCTGCCTACGGCCAGCAGGCGGCGCTCCACTGCATCTCCTGCGCCGCCGGCGAGCCGATCATCATGTGGGAGTGCGTGCCGAAGCGCGCCGCCTATGAGCTGACGAAGCTGATGGGCCAAGCCCAGCAGGTGGCGGCCGGCGAGCCGATGGACGGCATGAAGCCTCTGTCCCACGGACTGCATCTGCGCTCGGTCAAGCGGCGCCTGGACCTTGATATCTGGAACAAGGTGGTCAGCCTCGACGGCCAGCCCATCGGCACGGTGTCCATGGAGGTGGGGCAGACCCGCAAGCGCGGCTTCAATACCGCGATGCGCTACTACGGCGTCACCGTCGAGGTGGAAGGCGAGAAGCTGGAGGTGGAGGGGACGGATTACACCTCCACGCGCCACTGGCTCGGGGTGAAGGTTCTGGGCGCGATCCGTGCCGCCCTGCATCGGAAGGGGCGCTAACCATGGCCCCTCAACGACGTTACCCCCTCAACGACGTTACCCCGTTCGACCTGACCGAGTTCGACGCCGCCGCCGCTCGCATTCTCGGCGCTGGCGGGGTGACCCCGGACATTGCCGGCCCGGTTGCCGCGCTGATGGAGGTCACCGAACGCTGCGGCGACATCAAGCCCGAGCGGATCATCAACGTGGTTCTGCTGACGGCCTATGTGCTGGGCATGTCCGCGCTGGAGAACGCCCACCGGCTGGAGGCGCTGCAACTCACGCAGAAGATCGCCGATGGCATGGGCAAGGTGCTCGCCGAGCTGAACCGGGCCGCCTCCGGCAACATGGGGGGCGGCAGAGCATGAGCCTCCCGGCCCAGATCATGGCGGAGTTTGCCGCCGCCGAGGCCCGTACGCTGGCCGCCCGCTTCATGACCACCACGCCCCGCACCGTCGGTGACGTGGCGGCCGAGATGATGCGGCTGCTCGGGCACAAGCCCCGGAAGTGTGCGTCCGGCCTGATCTGGTCCGACGTGCTCGCGCTGGTGGCTACGCTTGCCGCCGAGTCGCCCACCTATGCCGCCGCACTGCGCCGCGCTGTAGCCGCCGCAGAACAGGCCGCCCTCCCCCCCGAAGAAACCGCGCCCGCCGCGCTGGCCGCAAACAGCGGGCGCCGCTGACCCTGGAGACCGACTCCATGTCGACCATGATGCTGCCCCTCCCCGAGGGGCTGACCCCCGAAGACGTTACCGCGCTGCAATCCGTGGCCGCCGAAGTGGCTCGCCAGCGGAAGGCCGAGCAGTTCTGCGCCTCCCATGACGATCACCACATCGACGGCTCTCTGGCCGCCGCCGGTGGCTGCTACCTGCTCCACGCGGGCGCCACCAAGGAAGGGCGCGACCTCTACCCGGTCGGCACGCCGTGCAACCTGTGGCCCTGGGCTGACCCGTGGTGGAAGCCGCGGACCCCGCAGCGTGACGCGGTGCGTGGCGCGGCGCTCGGAGTCGCCGAAATCTCCCGCCGCCTCCGGGCCGGCGAGAAGGTGGAGGGCTGACCCGATGATTGTTGAAGGAAATTGCTCCTGCTGCGGCGAGGCCGCCCTGCTCGATCCGCGCATCGGCGTCTGCGACGACTGCCAGGGCCGCGAGGCGGAAGAGGCGTCGACCTCGTTCATGCTCGCCGAACTGGCGGCCACCTCCCCCGCCCTGTCCATGGCGCTCGGCGCCTCGCGGGAGGGCTGATCGTGAGCATGGATTTTCGCGAGATCCGGCATTTTCATGTCTGCTGCGGCATCGGCGGCGGTGTGAAGGGGTTCAACCGGGGCGGTGCCCGCGTGGGCAACATGGTGGCCGCGCCGCGGTGCATCGGCGGTGTCGATGTCGATCCGGTGGCCCTTGCCAGCCTGGAAATGGTGACCGGCACCAAGGGCACGCTGCTCGATCTGTTCGACCGAGGGCAGTACGTCGCCTTCCATGGCCAGGAGCCGCCGGCCGGCTGGCGTGAGGCGACCGGCGAGGACTTCCGCCGGGCTGCCGGCGGCGAGCGCCCACACGTCGTCTTCATGTCGACGCCGTGCAAGGGCAACAGCGGCCTGATCAGCACGAAGACCAGCGAGGCGCCCAAGTACGTGGCTCTCAACGAGCTGGCTCTCCGCGCGGTCTTCCTGACCATGGAGGCTTGGGCGGACGATCCGCCCGAGATACTGCTGTTCGAGAACGTGCCGCGCATCGCGCAGCGGTCCCGCCGGCTGCTGGACCGGATCGGCGGGATGCTCCGGGCCTATGGCTATGCCATTGCGGAGACCGCGCACGACTGCGGAGAAATTGGCGGGTTGGCCCAGAGCCGCAAGCGCTTCCTCATGGTCGCCCGGCACATCGCCAAGGTACCGCCCTTCCTCTATGAACCACCGAAGCGCCCGCTCCGCAGCGTGGGCGAGGTGTTGGAGCGCCTGCCGCTGCCGGGCGATCAGCTGGGCGGGCCGATGCACCGCGTCCCACGCCTCCAGATGAAGACCTGGATACGGCTGGCGTTCGTGGAGGCCGGGTCCGACTGGCGCTCGCTGAACAAGCTGAACGTCGCAAATGGGGTGCTGACCGATTACGGCCTCGTGCCGGAACACCCGCTTCGCGGTGGCGCCCTCGGCGTCTGCCAGTGGGGTGAGGCGACGGGAACGGTGGCTGGTGAGTCTCTGCCCTCCAACGGCAAGTTCACCGTGGCGGACGTCCGGACGTTCAGCGCCTGCCACAACGGCATCCTCGGCGTGAACGCCTGGGGCGATACCCCTGGCACCGTCACCGGCAATGCGCGCCCGATGACCGGCTCCTTCAGCGTCGCCGATCCTCGCATGCGCCAGGGGCATGCCGATTACCAGCAGTATGGCGTCCGCCGGTGGGGTCAGTCGACCGGTTCCGTCATCAATGTCAAGGCGCCGGGCCAGGGCGGGTTCTCGATTGCCGACCCCCGCTATGGGGACAAGCCTCGGTTCGCGAATGTCTACCGGGTGGTCAGCACGCGCGAGGCTGCTCCCACCATATCCGCCGGCCAAGGTCCGACCTCTGGCGGGTTGGCTGTGGCCGACCCGCGCTGCTCCTGGAATCCGCGCGCTCATACCAGCAAGCTGCGGGTGATTGGGTACGACCAGACCTCTCTGACCATCACCGGTAGTTCGTCCTCCAGCCACGGCTTTACCTCGGGCGCTTTGGCGGTCGCCGACCCGCGACCGGAGGCTTTCCGCGACGGTCGCGAAAGCTATGTGACGGGCGGTCACTATGGCGTGCTGAACATGCGGGATACCGCTGGCGCCGTGACCGGCTCCGGCCAGCACGACAACGGGCGCTGGTCCGTCGCCGATCCCCGGCCGGCCACGGGTGACGAGGCGGAGGAACTGCCCGCCCCGAACCAGCAGCTCGTCGCCGTGATCCGCGCCATGGATGGGACGTGGCATCGCCCCTTCACGACCTTGGAACTGGCGGCCCTCCAGTCGCTGGTCGACTTCGACCGGCCGGGCCTGGAGTTGGCTGGCGCCTCGGACAGCCTGTGGCGCGAGCACATCGGCAACATGGTCCCTCCCGACGCCGCACAGGCGATGATGGGCGTGATCGCCCGGACCCTGCTGTTGGCCTGGGCCGGCGAGAGCTTCCTGCTCAGTTCCGATCCGATCTGGGTCCAGCCCGTCACCGTGGCGCTGGCCGTCGACACCTCTTGCCAGCTTCCCACCCCCCAGGCCGCGGAGTGATTCCCATGACGAGCAAGAGCACCCTGCCGGTCATCACCGACGAAATGTGCCGTACCGCCATCCAGGCCGGCAAGACCGACCGCATCCAGGGCTTCAGCTACGGCCCGGATTTCACGGCTCCGCACGTCCTCCGCGACGTCACCCGTCACCCGGAGGAGCAGGTGCTGTGGAGCGGCGCCAGCCACGACGAAATGATGGAGCGGCACGCCATCGAGCGGATGCGCCTGCAACTGGCCGCCGCGCTCGCCGCCCTTCCCTCGAACGAGGGAGCGGGGGTGGCCCATGGCTGAACGCTCCGTCATTGAATGGACCGATCACACCTGGACGCCCATCGTCGGGTGTACGGCGAAGTCCCCCGCGTGCGCCAACTGCTACGCCGCGCCCATGGCCGCCCGGTTGGAGGCTATGGGGATGGCGAAGTATGCCGGTCTCGCCACCCGCTCGGGCGGCAGGGGGAAGTGGACCGGCAAGGTGAACCTGTCGGAGGCCGATGTTCTGGCCCCGCTCAACAAGCGGCGCCCGGCGCGCTGGTTCTTGACCAGCATGGGCGATGTCTTCCACGAGGCCGTGCCCGACGAGTTCCTTGATCGCCTGTTCGCCGTGATGGCGCTGGGCAGCCGCCACACCTTCCAAGTGCTGACCAAGAGGCCAGAACGGGCAGCGCAGTACCTCAACACGCCTGACCGGGTGTGGAAGCTGTTCGGCTCCGTCCGCAAGCACATTGACGATGAATACCGTGAGGGATCGCGCTGGGAGGAGGATGAAACGCCCTTCCCCTGGCCGCTTCCGAACGTGCTGATCGGCTGCACCGCCGAAGACCAAGCACGCGCGAACGAGCGCCACCCGCACATGCTCCGGATCGCCGCCGCCGGCTGGAACACCTTCGTCAGCTACGAACCCGCTTTGGGGCTGGTGGACTGGACCGGTTGGCAGTTCCTGAAGTGGCTGATTTCTGGTGGTGAGAGCGGGCACGGTGCGCGGCCGAGCCATCCAGATTGGCACCGGGCCGCCCGCGATTTCTGCGCCGCCCATGGCATCCCGTACATGTTCAAGCAGTGGGGGGAGTGGGCGCCGCGCCGGCAAGCCGAGCGGGATGATCTGCTTGATGCGCGCCGGTCGGTCATCGTGAAACCGGATGGCGGGATCACGTCAGGGCTTATGGCCTATGGCTCCGATGCTTGGGTGCTGGATCGCCTCGGTAAGAAGGCCGCCGGCCGGCTGCTGGACGGCCAGCTTTGGGACGGGGTTCCGGTTCTGAAGGGGGGCGCGTGATGGCCTCCATTCAGCAACTGGAGGCCGAGAATGCCCGCCTCATGCGGACCTTCGGCGACGAACTCCGGACCATGCCGAAGCTGTGGCGCACCTACACCAACAACGCCCTGACGATCAAAACGCTCCAGGCGGCCGAGTCCGCGCGTCGCCGCGCGCCGGCCAATGAACAGGAGGGCTGACTGTGGCCCGGAAGAAGAAAATCCAGAAGGTGGACGAGCTGATGGAGCCGCCGGTTGTCGGCCGGTTCTACCTCGTCCCGACCATCGAATACCCGCTTTCCGGCAAGGTCGGGCACTGGCCGGTGCTCGGCCCCAAGCACACGGACGCAGAACACTTCGGGTTCCCGTGGGAGCACTACCACATCGACACGCGCTTCTGGTCGGGCGCGATGCAGCGGACTTTCGGAGCGAAGAAGACCGAGATCCGTCCGGGCATGGCGACGAACTATCCGCTTTGCACCATCGACTTCGGGCTGACGCGGCGCGCGGTGCCACACCCGCCCATCGAGTACCGCCGCCTCCGGTGCGTGGCGGCAACGATCACCTACCAGTTCGCGGGGCTGGAGCCGGTGCTGTCCTTGCGCCGGCACATGGGAGAGGCCGCGATGGTCGACACCGACCACGGCCCGATCTGCCCGCACCGCGGGTTCCGCCTGGGTTCCGTGCCGGCCGACGGGATCATCACCTGCCCCCTGCACGGCCTTCGCTTCTGCGCCAAGAGCCGCAAAGCGGTCCCCCCGGCCACAACCGAGGTGCCCCATGCCGCGTGACATTCCCATCATTTTCAGCGCGCCGATGATCCAGGCGCTGCTCGCCGGCCGAAAGACGCAGACGAGGAGGATCATCACCAAGCCCGCGGCACTGGACGCCTTGGGCGTATTCGGGCCGTCATTTCTCCTGAAGCCCGGCAACATCGACCTGATCCGCTATGCGGTCGGCGACCGGCTGTGGGTGCGGGAAAACTGGCAGACGGGCATGACCGGCGACGGCCCGCAGATCGCCTATGCCGCCACTCCCGATTTTGTCGAGATCAATGCATGGGACGGGCCTGATGAGGGGCGGGGGCCGTCCTTCAACTATGACCGGTGCCCAGGGGCAACGTGGCATCACTGGCTCGGTGACGTGCTCGGCGCAGATGGCCCCTGGCGGCCTTCGATCCACATGCCCAGGTGGGCAAGTCGTCTGACCCTGGTGGTGGAGGATGTGCGGGTTCAGCGCCTCCAGGACATCAGCGAGGAGGACGCGCTCGCCGAAGGGTGCCCGGCGCAGACTTACGAGGAACTTTCCGGCATGGACCCGCGCGGCTGGTTCCGCGACCTATGGAACAGCATCAACGGCGCAACTGCCTGGGATGCAAACCCGTTCGTCGTCGCGCTGACCTGCAAGGTCCACCACTGCAACATTGACCGGCTGCCCGCCGAGGGGGCGCGGTCATGATCGAGGCGAAGGGAACCGAGCTGATCCGCAAGGGATCGGCCGACGAAATCGTGGCGAAGCGCAACCGGGCGCTCGACCTCTATACCCGTGGCGTCCAGATGCTGGCCGAAGCTGTGCGAGTTCACAAGGAGGTGGGCGGCACCGATTACCCCTGCCTCAGAAGCGCGCTGAATAATGGCGGCTACGATATTGAGCAGGGCCGAACCGACAAGGTGGTCGAAGAAATACGCCGAAACCTCGACGGCGCGGTTTGGAACCACATCATGGGAGCGCTGGGCCTACTGAACCTTATGGACGCCAAGGAGGTTGCGGCGTTCAGGGACCAGAACCGCACCGATCCGGCGGAAGTGACGCGCGACAACCTCGTCGCCACCTTCGCCCGCCTGACGGCTGAGTCGGATGCCATCTTCAAGCGCGGCGTCATCAACCTGTTCATGCGCCTGGACCGGAAGTTCGCCAGCAACCCGGCCTATCGCCTGGGCGACAAGCTGATTTTCAACCGCGCCCTGTCCGAGTATGGCGGCTGGAACCACCATGGTGGCAGCCGTGAGGAAATGCGGGACCTGGACCGCATCTTCCACATCGTGGACGAGAAGCCACCCAAGGATCACTGCGGCGACGCTGCGGCGATGGTGTCGGAGGTGTCCCGCCAGCAGCTCGGCGGCACCGTCGAAACCGAATACTTCCTGATCCGCACCTTCAAGAACTGCAACGTCCATGTGCTGTTCCGCCGGCCGGACCTCGTGGTGAAGGTTAACCAGATCATCGCCGACCACTTCGGCGCTGCGCTGGCGCACGAGACCCGGGTGCGCGGCGCTGGCCGGCGGAGGGCGGCATGATCCAGCCCCCGTACAATGTGGATCCGGCTTTGCCGCCGCCCGAGTGGAAGCCGCCTCAGGCGCCCGTCTGGTGCGATGTCAACGGGCCGAATGAAGATCCAACGCTCCGCTTGGTCAAAGCAATCGGCCCGGTACGGCTGCGCCATGCTGGTCCGCGGAACCTGGATGGAGACGCTGGAGCGCTTCAACCTGTTCCAGCAGCACCCGCCCGCCCTGATCGCACAGTTCGCCGAGCGCCTGCCGATGGTTGCCGGCTATGTGGCGCAAGAAGCATCCACCGCGACCTCCTATGCGTGGGTGGTGTTCATCCGCGGCTTCTCGGATACCCGCTGGCGCCACATTCCCCCGTGCCGCCGCGCCCTGGAGCAGCCCGGCGATTACCCAGCTTGGGAAGACCAGGCACGGCTGATGTCCGACATGCAGCTCCTCCGGCTGCTCGATCGGTACGAGACCGATGGCGCCCGCCCGCCCATGCCGGAGGCGACGATCCGCGCGGCGCTGGCCGCTCGTGCCCAGCAGGCCGAAGAGGTGCCGGCATGATCCGCCCGATGCGCCAAGATGAGGCGTCGACACTGGCGCCGCAATTCGCTCCGCTTCTGCCGTGGCTACCGCAAGGCACGCTCTACGCCATGATGCGGTTTCGCTACGAGCGGCGCTGGTTTTTCGTTGCTGAACGGGACGGCGAAGTTGTCGGGATCGGCGCCTATGGGCCGTTGGGGGACTCCCGCCGACATTGGTTGCTCGGGCCGGCTGCGACGTTGCCGACGCACCGCGGTAAAGGCGTCGGGACCGAACTGATCAAAGCCCGGATGGACGTCATTCGGGTGGCTGTGGCCGCGCTCGGAATGGTCGCGGACGGAATGCCTGATGCTTTGATCTACGTCTCCAGCAAGCGCCCGCTTACGTGGGTTCGGTTCGGCTTCGCCGTCGTCGCAGAGAGGGACGGTTCCTCCATTCTGCGCCGCGACCTCTCGCTTGCCTTGGAGGTCGGACGATGACCGGAACCCGCCGCACCATAGAGACGCCGTGGGGCACGGACGTGGAGGTGGATGTCGTCCCCGACGGTGCTGGCGGCGAGCGGCTGGTGTGGAGCCATGCCGCAACCGCGCTCCACCATGGCATCTACGGGGCGGAGAAGCGCGCGGCGTTCGTGCTGGACGCCGAAGACGCCGAACGGGCCGGCGGCACGCCTTCCATTGGCGAGCTGCTGGTGCGCTACCACTGGATCCCGAATACCCCCCGGCCGCTGCCGGCTGCCCTACCGCCGGTTTACCCGGCGCTGGTGGCCCGCCTGCCGAAGCCTGACTCCCAGGCGCTGGATAGCTGGTGCGCCCGCGTGTCGGGCCTCCCTGGCTGGCGCCAGCGGGCACCCGCGCTGCTGTCCATGATCGACGGGGTTATTCGTGCTGGCAGTCGGCCGGGGCCGGGCTACTGCGACGAACCGTCGGAAATGGGCGCCCGCATCACGCGGACCCTGACGGCGGTGCTGGAGCACCTCAACGACCCGGCCGTCGACCGGATCGAGGTGGCCGCCTTCTACGCGCTGTCGGAACACCCGGAATGGCGCCGTCCAGCGCTGCACTGGATCATGGACTGCCGCCAATCTTGGTGGCGTGACTGGATCCGCGAGCGGCCGGACTATCGGCTCGCGGCCAAGCTGGCGGCGCTGCACATGCCGTTCCTCCCGACTTACCTCTGGAGGTGGTGATGGCCCGCCGCGGTGGTCGCAGCAAGGGGCAGGGCGTGCATGTGCCGTCGCATGTGCCGTCGCTCGGCCCGTCGGCGCAACGGCAGATCGAGGCGTTCTTGATCGCCCAGCGCGAGCAGCGGCTTCTGCGGGCCGCAGGCGTCGGCCAGCAGCCGGCGGAGCCGAAAAGCAAGTATCGCGCCCGCCGCACGGTGGTCGACGGGATCAGCTTCGCGAGCGCGTTGGAGGCCAACCGCTGGTCTGTGCTTCGCCAGCGGGAGCGGCTTGGGCTGATCCGGGAACTGGTGCGACAGCCAAAGTTTCCGCTCCACGTCAACGGCGTGTTGGTCTGCACATACATCGGCGATTTCAGTTACCGCACAAGTCAAGGCGTTTTCGTCCTTGAGGATGCCAAAGGCTACTTGACGGACGTCTACAAGCTGAAGAAGCGCCTCTTGGAGGCGCTGCATCCCAACCTGAGAATTACTGAGGTGAAGTCATGTCAGACGTAGGGGGGACTGCGGCCGAGCGGCTGCGGGCTTTGGTTACCCGCATTAGAAATCTGCGGGCCGAAATCAAGGCTATTCAGGAAGACATCAAGGCCATTTTCGCCGAGGCAAAGGCGGTCGGCTTCAGCACGAAGGTGATGCGAAAGATCATCACTTGGATGGACGAGCGCGAGAGAGACGCGGCCAGTCAACAGGAAGCGGAAGCGATCTTCGATCTTTACAAGGAAGCGTTGGGGTACGGCGAAGGCTCCAACCGCGATATCCCGCTCAACCCGAAACCGCCCAAAGGGAAGAAGAAGGACGAGGCGGAAGCCGATCCCGATCAAACGGACCTGGAGGACCATCTGGACCAGTCGAAGCCGGATGACGACGGTTCGAGCGACGATGCCGGATCGGACCAGGGCGGCGCTGCCCAGCCGGCGGCGATGACCCCGGAAGAGGCGAAAGCGAAGGGGCACGAGGACGGACTGGCCGGCGTGCCGATGACGGCCAATCCCTTCGCTGCATCGGACCCGAACCGCGCCCATTGGGAGTTGGGATGGTGCGAAGCCACCGGCTCCGACGGGATGGACATTCCGCCCGAGCTTCAGCCACCCGCGCCCGAACCCACGCCCGCCCCCAACAAGAAGGGCAAGGGCGGCCGGAAGGGGGCCGGATCGCGCAAGCCGCCCGAGCCGCAGGCCGATGACGCCGAGCCGGCCGAAGAAGACTGGCAGCACTTAGACGACGACTTCTCGAAGCGGGGTTGATGATGTCCAAAGCCTTTGTTCCGAACACCGCCATCCGCCGCTTTGCGGAGGTGTTGATGCCCAGCGAGGCCGAGGCGCCCATCCTCAGCCGGCCGATCCGGGCCGCTGTTCACCAGTGGCGCGTCGAGTTGGGGTCCGTGAAGGAGTTGCAGGCGGTGGGCCTCAAGCCCAGGCGTTCCGCCTTGCTGTTCGGCCCGCCCGGCTGCGGGAAAACCACGCTGGCGCACCACCTCGCCGCCCGCCTCGGCCTGCCGCTGGTGGTTGTCAATATGGCCTCGCTGACGAGTTGCTACCTCGGTGAGACGGGGAAGAACATCAATGCGCTGTTCGACGCCGTGATTGAGCAGGCGGATAGCTGTGTGCTGTTCCTGGACGAGTTCGACTCGGTTTGCTCCAAGCGCCGCGCCGCCGAAAGCAGCGCTGGACAGGAACGCAACGCCATCGTGATCGCGCTGCTTCAGAAGATCGACCAGTTCCCAGGCACCATGTTGGCGGCAACGAACCGGGCCGACGATGTGGATCCGGCGATCTGGCGCCGCTTCGGCCTTCATCTCGACATCGTGGAGCCGGATGACGAATGCCGGCAGGCGATCCTCGTTCGATACCTCCAGCCCTATTCGCTGTCACCGGCGGGGCTGAAGGAGCTTTGCAACGCCACGGCTGGAGCTTCCCCCGCGCTGCTGCGGCAGCTCATGGAGGGGCTGAAGCGGGACATGGTGATAAGCCCGAAGCTCTCCTCTCAGAAGCAGCCGATGGACCTGAGCGCGGCCGGCGTCTTCGCTCGCGTGCTCGCCTCCGTCAGACCCCATTCCGATACCCAGCAGCCGCCCCTCTGGACAGTGGATGATGCGCTGAAGCGCGTGGAGTCCATCACATGGCCGCCCACGCTTCCCAGCGCTGGCGGGGAGGGCTGACGCCATGGAACAGCACCGCACGCGCTGGCAGCGCCTGACAGCGGCGTTGCGCCGGCTGTGGGCGCGGGGCCGTACCGCCCTTGGGTGGGGCTTCGTCTTGGTGTGCATGTGGGGCTGGCAGGGCCTGCCGCCCGCCCAGCAGATCAGCTGCGCCATCATCGTGGGTTGCTTCGTCATCGCCATGTCGATCCCCGAGAAGGTGGAGATCGTGCATCGCGTGAAGCTGGAGCAGCGGCCCGGCAAGGGCGGGGAGGTGTAGATGCCCGTCCCGCTGGACATAGCGCAGGGCGTGACATTCAGCGTGGAGTTCCTTCAGCGCCTCTCTCGGGAGGCGCTGGTGGAGTCCCCCACCTGCCGGGCGCGTTCTCTCTGCCTGTCCGATGCGGCCGAGCGGCTGCAACGGGAGGCGAAAGTGAGCGCCCCATCCCGCCCGCGGCGTGCGCCGGTGAAAGCCCCGGCTCCCCCGCCTGCCCCGCAGCTCCTTTTCGCCCTTCACGGCGAAACGTGGATCGAGGTGAAGGACGGCGATCCGGCCGGCCTTGCCCTCTTCCAACGCCACTATTCCCGTTATGTCTACGCCGATGGCAGAGATCCGAAGCTCTACGTCGGGCCGGGCTACAAGATGGTGTTGCTGACGCCGTGCGCCCGCGCCCTGTTCGCTTGGCGGAAGTTCGAGAGCCGCGACGGGCAACAGGGCGTGAATTGCGCGATCTTCCGCAACGAAGGGGCTGGGGTGGCAAGCGAATTGATTCTCGCCGCTGAAGAACTGGCCTGGAAGCGCTGGCCGGGAGAACGCCTCTACACCTATGTCAACCCGCGCAAGGTGAAGGGCAATCCCCCCGGCAACTGCTTCCTCCGTGCCGGCTGGCGCCCGTGCGGGATCACGAAGCGCCGGAGCCTCACCATCCTGGAGAAACTGCCGGTTTCCTCCGCCGCCTCCCTGGACCCGCACGGCGATGCATAGAGCCGAGCGGCCGACACACAGGAGCGATCCATGAGCCAACCAGTCGAAGATATGGTCTGGGCGGCCGACATCAGAAGCACGCCGAAATTCGTCTTGCTGCGGCTGGCACGCTACGCCGCCGACGATGGCACCCGCGTGTATCCGAGCATCGGATCCGTGGCCGCCGCCGTCGGTATGTCCGAGGTGGCGACGCGGAAGGCCGTTCAGGAACTGGTCACGCTCGGCGTGCTGTCGTTGGTTGCGCTGGAGGACCAGAGCACCCACCGGCCGCGCGAATACCGGATCATGCTCGACGCCCTCTCCGCACGCCGCGCGCCCGGCACCCCCCTAACGACGTTACCCCCTACCCCCTCAACGACGTTGGGGGGAGGGAGCAACGTCATACCCCTACCCCCTAAACCACGTTTACCCCCTACCCCCTCAACGACGTTGGGGGGAGGGCCAAACGCCGTTACCCCCTCCCCTCAACGTGGTTGCCCTGTCCCCTCAACGTCGTTGCCCCCTCCCCTCAACGTCGTTGCCCCGAATATAGCTGCTATAGCTGCTGCTTCTGCTGCTACAGCAGACGCGGGAAATGGAGATAGGACGGTTCTCAGCCCGACAGCGATCATCGACGCTTTCGACGCTGCCCTGGTGGAGGCATTCGGCCCGCAGCACGCCCGCCGCCGGCCGGCCGAGACCGATCAGGAAATGGCCGCCGCCTGGATCGACCAGGGTGTGGATCTGGCGCTATGCGAGGGCCTGTTCATCAGCGTCCAAGCCCGCCGCAAGAAGCTGAAGCAAGAGCCGGTCGGCTCCCTTGCGTGGTTCAACAGCCGGATTGCAGCCCAGCTTGACGCCCGCTCGGCGCCATTCCCCGAACTGACCGCCTCCCGCAGCGGCCTTGCGCTGTCCGAACCAACGGCTCCGGCCGGCCAGCGGGAGCCGATGTTCGGCCGGTCCTCGCCGGCTACCCGTCCGGTCTGGCGGCTGCGGCTGACCGAATGGCGCGACAAATCGGTCTGGCTGCCCGCCTGGGGCGCAAAGCCCGACGAACGCGGCTGCGAAGCGCCGACCGACCTGATCGCAGAGATTTTCCCCCAACGCGAGTTGCTGTGACCGGTGGCCCCGCCCAGCCCCTCCAGTAGCCCCTGATTACCAAGGTGCCCCCATGAAGCCCGCCACGAAGACCCCCGCCCCTGCCGACGACGCCCCCGCCAGCCTGCCCGTCGTCCTCACGCTGACCGCGCCGGCCCAGCGCCGGACGGACCTCCCCGACGTCTACACGGCCGAGGTGGAGCAGCGCGGCCGGGTGCTCCTCCGCCGCCATTACCGCCGGGCTGAAGGCGGCGTGGAAGACGTGACCGAACTGGTCACCGAGATCCTGCTGGCGAAAGCCAAGGGCGTGAAGGACGCCGAGCAGGTGGTGCAGGCCGAGCAGGTGGCGCGCGTCGGCTCCACCACGCCGAACCAGCACCGCGCGGCACGCGGCCGGGTGGTGGAGCAGACGGCGGTCGCCGGCAAGACGCGCGCCCGCGCCCTGTCCGCGCTCGGTGTGATCCGGCAGCGCGATCTGTTGACCACCCGCCAGTGGGAGGCAGGGGACCGCATGGCGCAGGACGCCAAGGTGGTAGCCGGCGCCCGCGAGCCGAAGGACGAGGCGGTGGTGGTCGACGATAGCGCGGGCCGCTCATGGGAAGACTTCGCCATCGACGCGGGTAGCCGGCTGAACCTTGCCCGCGAAACCTGCCAAGCCATGCCCTCCTACGAGGGGACCAGCCCGTGGACCATGGTGGAGGGGGTGGTGCTGCTGGACCGGGCGATCACCGATATTGTCGCCAGCACGAACCAGAACATCCTCCGCCGCGCGAAGATCGCTCTGCGGATCGGGCTGGACGCCGTGGGTGATGTCTACCGGCTGCCCAGCGCGGTCACCCGCACCCATGTGCTGGGTGCAGACGGGATCCCGGTGCCTATGACCGTGACCGAAGACCTTGACGGGCTGGATCGGCAGGAGCAGCAGCGGCGCATGTGGCGCTCGATCAAGCTGGGCGACCGGCTATATGTAGCCGTTGGGGATACGATGTCAGACCTATATGCGGTAGCCAAAACGGAGCTAAAGCGCCGCGCCAACCCGAAATAGTTGACGCGGATACGACTTCGTGCTTCTTTCGATATGCCCCCGAAAGGGGGGCGTGAAAATCAGCCCTGCAACTCGGATACGAGATGCGGGGCTTTTTCATGCCCAGCCGGTGGAGACCGGAGACGGGGGTTACACGGGTGGTGACGCACCCTTTCACCGCGAGCGCTAGACCCGCACGTCCGACCAGAGCCGGTTGATCGTCCATCCCGTCATCGCTCGCGAGGCGACGGGGCGCATACGGACGCAGTAACCCGTTCAGGTCAAGACCGACTCGGACACCGCAACTGCTTTTCACCGGGCGATGGAGTCGCGCCGGTCTTTTTCGCGTGTCCGCGTCTTGGCGCGGAGTTCACTGTGAAGCCTGGGATCAGGATTGATTACCTTCCGCTCGAAGGGCTGAAGCCCTACGACCGGAACCCGAAGACGCATTCCCCCGAACAGATCGAACGGCTGGTCGCCAGCCTGACCGAGTTCGGGTGGACCCGGCCGCTGCTGATCGGCGACGATGGCACGCTGGTGGCCGGGCATGGCACCTGGACGGCGGCCAAGCTGGTGCGAGACCGCGGCCTGTCCATCCCGAACCATCCCGACGCCGCGACCGCCCCCACGGTGGCGCTGGCCCACCTTTCGGCAGAACAGCGACGCGCCTACGTCATCGCCGACAACCGCCTGTCCGAACTCGGCCGGTGGGACGACGCGCTGCTGGGCGCAGAACTGGCAGACCTACAGGGCCTCGGTGTCGACATGGACGCCATCGGCTTCGACGCGGCGGACCTTGAAGCGCTCTGCGCCGATGGGGCCGGCGCTGACACGAAGGCGGGGGCGAGCGGCAAGTCGCTGGTGGAGCGGTTCGGCGTGCCGCCCTTCACCGTTCTGGACGCCAAGCAAGGCTACTGGCGCGACCGCAAGGCCGCCTGGACCGCGCTTGGCGTGCATGCGGAGGAAGGGCGGGAACACCTCCCCGACACCAACGTCGCCACCGACTGGATGCGGCGTGGAAGCGCCGTGGGCGGCTCAGCCTTCGACCCGGTGCTGGCCGAGCTGGTGTTCCGGTGGTTCACCCCCGGCGCTGGTGCGGCCATCCTGGATCCGTTCGGTGGGGAGGCCACCAAGGGCGTCATCGCCGCGACGCTGGGCTATGCCTATACCGGCGTGGAACTGCGCGGCGAACAGGTGCAGGCGAACCGGGCGCAGTGGCTGAAGGTTCGCGACAGGCTGCCGCCCGAACGGCTGGCGCAGGTTCGGCATGAGCCGGTGTGGATCGAAGGCGACAGCGCCAAGATCGACAGCCTGTTGCCCGCCGGCCGCCTCTACGATCTGGTGTTCACCAGCCCGCCCTATTACGATCTGGAGATTTACTCCAAGGGCGAGAAGGACGGCTCGGCGTTCGAAAGTTACGACCGCTTCATCAGCTGGTATCGGGACATCTTCCGACAGGCGTGCGGCCGGCTGAAGCCCAACCGCTTCGCCGTGGTGAAGATCGGCGATGTCCGGGACGAGCGGGGCTTCTACCGCAACTTCCTCGGCGACAACATCGCCTGTTTCCTCGACGCCGGCCTCGGCTTCTACAACGAGGCTGTGCTGGCGACACCGATCGGTAGCCTGGCGCTCCGAGCCGGCCGGCAGTTCACCGCCTCCCGAAAGCTCGGACGCGGTCACCAGAACGTGTTGTGCTTCTTCGGTGGAGACCCGGGGCGGATCAAGGCGGAGTTCCCGCAGGAGATTGAGGTGGGCGATGTCGCCCCTGACGATCCCGCACCGTAAGGCGCTCCGCGCCGCGGTGATCGCCCAGCATGTCCGCGAGGCGGGCCTGCCGGGTGTCGTGTGCTTCTCCTGCGGCAACGCCAGCCGGGCGCTGAAGGAGGCGGGCCTCTTCGTGGTCGAGATCGCGCCCGGCGGTGATCTGTCGGCCGGGCGCTGGTGGACGGCGCCGGAGATCGCGCGGGCGTGGCCGCACCTGTTCGACGCGACAAGCGGTCATCTGGCCTTCCCGGTCATGGCCTCGGTGGCGGAGGCGCTGCGGGCCGACCTGGGCGATCTGCCGGCCGGCACCTTCGATGTTCCGACCGGATCCGGCGAAACGCTGGTGTGCCTCTCCATGGCCTATCCCGCCTGCCGGTTCCGGCCGGTCTACGGAGTCGGCCGTGGGACGGAGTTCGAGCCGCGCGCCCCGCTGAACGGTCTGGTCCAGGCGCTGGCCGCCGGTGGGGATGCCGCGAAGGTTTCGTAGACCTACGGGAGGGGTCCGGGGGTCTGATTTTCGTTTCGTAGACCTACGGGGGCCTCTTGCGCGAACGAACGAGAGCCCCCGTCCTCAAGGGAGGTTATGCGCATGAAGAACGAGAAGATCGAGGCGGCCATTGAAGACCGCGCCTCCCGCGATGGGGCATTTGCGGTCGCCTATGCGATCACCCGGCTCGCAGACGCGCAACTCGAAACCGCGCAAGCTCTGCGCAAGCTCGGATTGAACGACGCGACCACCCGCATGGGTGCTGTGGAATTGCTGGCGCGGGAAGCCTCGCGCATTGCCGATGCTCTCGGTTCCGCCCCTTGGCCTCAAGACTGACAATTCCCACGCATCAGGGAAGCGCAGACGCCGAAAGGCCGCGTCCCCGGAGGAACGCGGCTCGGTGCGGCAACCCGACGAAATCGGGTTGCTCGGTGATGCGGGTGGGCTATGCCGCCTTGCGCGGCCTCCCTCGCTTCGGGGTGGGCTTATAGTGCGCCTCGAACAGAACCGGGTCCTTCGCAATCGCTCGGCAGGCGATCTTGATGGACGGCGGGATCGTGGTGGAGCCGTTCTTGTAGGTGTGGAAGGTGCTGACCCCCACGCCCAGCAGAGCGGCCGCGCCTTGGTTGGACAGGTTCAAGCTCGACTGCCACACCGAAAGCTCTGACGGGCCGAAGGGCTTTTGCTCTGCGGCGATAAGCCGGAGGTGGTGGTGGTCGATGCCGACATCCCCGGACTCGTCCCACGCCACCACGGTTCCCCAATGGGCGACGTGCGGGTTCGCCAGCACGGCAGGATCGTTCAGGATGTCGGCCTCCGGCGGAGCCGGGGTTGCAAGCCAACCGGCGATGTCGATGTCATCGACGGTGCCGTCCTGCCATCCGACGGTTAGGACGGTGCCCTTCATGGACACCGTTTCGATCCGGGGCGGGTTATTCATTGGGTTCCTCCTTCGTCTTGAGGGTGTAGTGGCGCGCCGGGTTGCACTTGTTCCATTCGGCGACGACCGTTTGGCGGTTCTCCTCAGCCCATTTCCGAACCTCCTTCGCCACGGCGCGGGGCATGGTGCCGACGATGGGTTCCAAGGTCTCGACGTCGATCTGCGCCTCGAAGTCCTTGCCGATCACATGGAAGTGGCAGGGGAAATGCTCCCGAATGCGCACCTCCAGAAACCAGTTTGAACCCGTCAGCAGCTTGCCCATCGTCGCCCCCGTTGTGAATGAAGAATTTATATCCAGTTTTTGGATACAGCGCAACAGAAAAAGCGTCCTGTTTCTGGACGGAATATCAGGACAGCAGAAAGGGGCGGGAAAGCCCGCCCCTTCGCGTGGTGCCGTGGGTGTGGCGTCAAGCGGCAGCCTGTTCCGGTTCAGCGCTGGCCGGGGCGTAGGCCGCCGGGAAGGTGCCGTAATAGCGACCTTCCTTGCCCTTCTTCCGGTATTCGAGTTCGAGGCCGAAGGTCTCATCCAACTCGTTGAGGGTGCCGCTGCACTTTTTCCAACCGACAGCATCCTCCAGTTCCTTCATGGTCGTGCCACCCTCGCGGCACACCATGTCGATCAGGATTCGCTTTTTCGTTCCGGGGGCGGGAAAGGCGGGACCGGAGCCCGCCGCGCGCGGGGCGGAGCCGGCGGCCTCGTATTTCTCCCCCTCCGCCAAGGGGCGGAACAGGAACCCGCCCAGCACCGGCTCCACCTTGATGCGGTTCTTCGCGAACCCGTCGCACTTCGCCCAGGCGATGGCGTGGTCCACCGTGGGGAAGGCCGAGCCGGTGAAGGTCACCTTGGGCGCCGCCTTCAGCGCGTCACCCTGCGGCGCGGGGGTGGGCTGCTCGTCGGCCTGCCCGCCGGTCGCGGTGTCGTCCTGCGGCGGCTGCTCGGTGCCCTGCTCGCCAGCGGGCGGCACCAGCGCCAGCGTGGGGGGAGTCTCGGTGCCCTGGTAGGTCCAACCGCCCTCGGTCTGGACCGTGGTGAAGGTGCCATCCTCGAAACCGGCAGCACGGGCGGCCTTGGAAGCGGCGGTCTTGCTGGTGAACGTGGCGGTCATGGCTTTCTCCTTGGTTCGCTATCAGGGGTTCAATTCGTGGCGGCTTGTTCGCTCGCCTTGGTTGCACCCTACGGAGAGCGCGGCGGAGGAGCGAGAGGGAAAATCGCTACCTCGGAGAGATTTTCCGGCCAACCGCCGCATGTGTCGCTGACGCGCGACACACCCGGTCACAACCCCTGACACAGGGCATGCCGCAACGGCTGTCGCAATGTCTGTCACAGACTTTGTGACTGCATCCAAGAGAGAGGGAGAGGGAGAGAGAGATCTAACCCCTACCCCTTTCACCCCACAGAACCCGCCCCGAAGGACGCCGCCCATGGAAAACATCCCCCTGCCCGATGTCGGCTCCACGCTGACCCACATTGCCGGGCTTTCCCCAACCGCCCAGCTTGCCGCCATCGCCGCCCTGACCGTGGTGTTCGGGCTGCTGGTCTGGACCCGCCGACCGATCCCCGGCCCGGATGCGGGGACCGTGGTGAAGGCGCTGGAACTCACGGCGCAATCCCAGGCGGAGACGGCGGCCTCGATGGCGACCATCGCCCGCACCGTGGAAGGCGTGGCCGAAGACGTGCGGGCTGTGGCCGAAGACCTCCGCAGCCTCACCCACGCCGTCCTCACCGAGCGCAAGGAAGTGGCGTGATCATGAGAGGCAAGCCCCTTTCCCAGAGCATCGCCGATGTGGCGGACGCGGTGGAGCGGCAAGCCGTCGCCGAAGGGTACGCCGACGCCTCCCGGTTCGTTCGGCCCCTGTTGCGGGGCGTTACCGACGGGTGCCTTGCCGTGGGTGCCGTGGGCGGTTTCGCTGCGCCGGCGCCAGCCCCCACCACCACGGCTGAACGGGAAGGCCGCGTCGGCGCGACAGAAGCCCGGACAGCGGCCTGAAGCGCTTGGCCGGCTACAGCGGGGGCGGAACCATGGCGAAACGCACCACAGGGAAAACCACGGGCGCGGCAGTGGCGCAGGTTGCCCATCCCATTCCGGCCAGCGTCGCAGCGAACAGCCGGGCAAGCGCCGTGTGGCAGGAGATGGCCGCAGCTCTGGGTCAGCGGCTCACGCCGTTCAACCTGCCGATCCTTGCCACCTACTGCCTCGCAGTGGCGCGGAAGGAGGACGCGGAGACCAAGCTCGGCACCGTCGGCCCGCTGGTGAAGCGGAAGGATCAGGCGGACGTGAACCCGCTGCTGGAGGTGGTGGAGCGCGAGCTGCGGATCATCCAGAACGCCGCGAAGGAACTGGATGCGGCGACATCGCCTTGGAGGAGGAAGTAACCGCATGCCCACACGCCCCCCGATGTTCCGCTCCCCCGGTTGGAAGACACCGCAGCAGAAGCGCAAGGCTCACGATCAGGCGCGAGGCTCCGCCTCCAGCCGTGGCTATGACAGCGATTGGCGGAAGCTCAGGGCGCGGTTCCTGAAGGCGCACCCCTTGTGCTGCGTCACCGGATGCGGGGAGCGAGCCACGGACGTGGACCACATCCAGGGCGTCAGGGAACGCCCGGACCTGCGGCTGGAATGGTCGAACCTCCGCTCCATGTGCCACCCCCACCACAGCAAACGGACGGCTCGGGATCAGGCTTTCGGGCGGGTTCGCGGCTGATCCGCAGGGGGTAGGGGGGAGGGGGTGAAATCTCCACCAGGGCGGGGCCGGGGAACCGGTGGGGGGCCAAATTTCTGCGCATGCGATTTAAATTTCCGGCCCCCTGGAAAATTCGAGGCCGCCGATGAAGCGTGGACCCAAGCCCGAGCTGCCGTCGACGAAGGCGGCCCGCGGGACCATCCAGCCATGCCGCGACGCGGGCAAGGTGGAGGTGATCGAACCCGACGTCTTGCCGTCGAAGCCGGACTGGCTGACCGCGGCCGGCGAGGAAGTTTGGATCGACGACATCGGCCGGGTAACGACCGGCCGGCTGGCGACCGAGCGCGACAGCACGATGTTCGCGCAATACTGCAACCTCCAGGGCGCCATCGTGGAGGCGTGGCGCTCGGGCGGCGTCCCGCCTGCCGCGCACCTGATGGAGGCCCGGAAGATGGCCGAACAGTTCGGGATCTTCGGTGCGAAGAGCCGGCTGAAGGTGGGTGGCGATGGCGGCAAAACGACAAACCCGTTCGCGCGCAACGGCATCGGAACCCGTCGATAAGGAGTCCAGCACCGGCCACGCCCGCGACTATGCCGGCATCGCCGACCGTTACGCCCGCGATGTGGTGGCCCGGCGGATCGTCGCCTGCCGGTGGGTGCGGCTGGCATGCAAGCGGCACCTGGACGACAAGAAGCGGAAGGGTTGGCCCTATCGCTGGGATGTCTGGCACGCCAACGACGTGTGCGACTTCATCGAGAAGCTGCCGCACGTCGAAGGCACATGGCACAGCAGCACGATCACCCTGGAGCCGCCGCAGATTTTCATCCTGGCGGCGATCTTCGGGTGGCGGCGGAAGGCTGACGGCTACCGGCGCTTTTCGAGCGTCTACATCGAGATGGCCCGCAAGGGTGCGAAGTCGACGCTGACCGCCGGGGTGGCGCTGTACTGCCTGTGCTGCGAGGGGGAGGTCGGGCCGCAGATCATCATCGGCGCCACGACCGGCGAACAGGCCCGCAAGGTCTTCAACCCGGCCAAGAAGATGGTGGAGCGGACGCCGGCCCTGCAGGAAGCCTATGGGGTGACGCCCTGGGCACGGTCGGTCACTTGCTCGGAGAACGACGGGTATATCCAGACGATCAACGCCAAGGGGTCGACGCAGGACGGACATAACCCGCACGTCGGCATTCTGGACGAGCTTCACGCCCACAAGGACCGGGCGCTTTACGATGTGGTGCGGTCTGCGGACGGCGCCCGCAAGAACCCGATGATCTGGGCGATCACCACCGCCGGCTACAACATGGCCGGCGTCTGCTACGAGCAGCGGACCTTCGTCTGCAAGGTGCTGGAGGGGGTGTTTGAAGCCGACCACTACTTCGGCATCATCTTCACCCTGGACGAGGGGGACGACCCCTTCGACGAGCGGGTGTGGATCAAGGCGAACCCGATGCTGGGCGTCACGCCGACGCTGGACAGCATGCGGCGCTACTCGAAGGAGGCGAAGGCCAGCCCCGCCAGCGAGGGCGAGTTCAAGACCAAGCGCCTGAACGTCTGGCTCAACGCCGCCTCGGCCTGGCTGAACATGGCGCAGTGGTCGGCATGCGGCGACGACTCGCTCGATTGGAAGGACTTCGACGGGCTGGAGTGCTGGATCGGCGGCGACCTCGCCGACAAGGACGACATCACCGCCCTGGCGCTGATCGCATTCGACAAGGCCGGGCGGCTGCTCATCAAGACGCGGTTCTGGTTGCCGGAGGCGGTGCTTCTGCATCCCGACCATGCCGAGGGCAAGGGGCCGGCTCCATACCGGACCTGGGCGAAGCAGGGCCACCTGATCCTGACGCCCGGCGATTGGGTCGACCACGCCGAGGTGGAGAAGACGGTTCGCGAGTGGCGCAGCCGCTACGGTGCCCGCAAGGCGATCTTCGACCAGTTCGCGGCGGCGCTGATGATGGCAAGCCGGCTGAACGACGGCGGCGAGGCTTTCGCCGAGGTGCTGCACAAGAACGCCACCAACGTCACCGATCCGGCGAAGGAACTGGAGGCGCGGGTGAAGGCTGGGCCGTCGAAGCTGCGGCACGACAACAACCCGGTGATGAACTGGATGGCCTCCAACGCCGTGGTCAGCCGGCGGGTGGACGGAACGATCCTGCCGAAGAAGGAAGCCGAGATGTCGCCGAACAAAATCGACGGCGTCGACGCGGTGGTGAATGCGCTCAAGCCGAGCACGGTCGGCCAGCCGGCCAAACCTCGCTCCGTGTGGGACACGGACGAGTTCGACGATGCGGACGAGGAATAGGGGTGGCGCATGGGCATGATGAACTGGATCACCGCGCACCTCCGCCCCCAGCCGAAGGCGGCTTCGGCCGAAGAGGTTTCCCAGCGGAACGCGGCGGCGTTCGCGGAAGAGTTCTGGCGCGATTTGGTCGGGGGTGGCCCGACGTCGGCCGGCGTCCATGTGAACTGGCAGACGGCGCTGGAGACCCCGACCTCGCTGCGCTGCGGCCTGTTGATCGCGGACGGCGTGTCCACGGTCCCCTGCAAGCTGATGCGGAAGGACCCCGTTACCGGCAATCGGGCGGAGGCCGTCGACCATCCCCTCTACGACCTGATGCAGTTCAAGCCGTGTAGCTGGATGAACACGCAGCAGTTCCGCGAGACGCTGATGCTGCATGCCGCCTTCCAGGGCGGCGGGTTCGGCTTCATCAACAGGGTCGGCCGCGGTCGCATCCACGAAATGTTCCCCTTCGAGGCCGGCGAGGTGTCCGTCGAGAAGCGCTCCGATCCATACGATCGATCACCGCTCTACCGGGTGAACGGCGAGGAGGTGCCGAACGACCGGATCCTGCATATCCGCGGGCCGAGCTGGGACGGGCGGAACGGCCTCAACATGGTGAAACTGGCCCGCGAGGTGATCGGGCTGGCCGATGCGGCGCAGGATGCCCACGCCAAGCGGTTCGGCCAAGGCGTCCAGACGACGGGGGTCTACAGCGTTACCGACGATCTGGACGAGACGAAACACAACCGCCTGACGAATTGGATCAAGACCCATTACGCCGGTGGGAAGAACAGCGGCAAGCCGCTGGTTTTAGGGAGCAACGGCAAGTTCATTCCTATGGATATGACGGGGGTGGACGCGGAGCACCTTGCGACCCGGCTGTATCAAGACATGCTGATCTGCCGACAGTGGGGTGTTCTGCCGATCATGGTCGGGATCGCCGACAAGACGGCGACCTATGCCTCTTCGGAGCAGATGTTCCTGGCCCACAACGTCCACACCGTCCGTCCATGGCACCGCCGAGTCGGGACGACGCTGACGTGCGATCTGCTGACCCCCGAGGAGCGGCGGCAGGGCCTGTATTTCAAGTTCTTCGACACGGAGCTGCTGCGCGGCGCGGCGAAGGACCGGGCGGATTTCTACGCCAAGATGTTCGGGGTTGCCGGCCTGACCGCGAACCAGATCCTCGGAATGGAGGACATGGACGGGTTCAAGGGGGGCGACGCCCACTATGTGCCCAGCAACTACGCGCGGGTGCGCGACGACGGATCGCTGGAGGCCGCCAGCAAGCCGGACGAAGGCGGCGCCGCGCCTCCACCACCGCCCGGCCCACCGCCCCGGCAGAACGCCGGCCGGGTGCTGTCCGGCGAGAACGAGAGCCTGATCCGGGGCGCCTCCGACAACCTGAACACCGTCCTGTCCAAGCTGGACGGCCAGCCCGAGGACTGACCATGCCGAAACCGCTGATCGACACCGCCCTGCTGACTGCCGGGCAAGCGATGAACCGCGCGCCGATGGCGCTTGGACCGGGGCACGCCCGCGTTTCCGCCACTGCCGACGCCACCGAGGCCGACATCTACGTCTATGGGGACATCGGCGGCTGGTGGGACGGCATTCAGGCCGAGGAGTTCGCCAAGGAGATCGACGCCCTGTCGGTCGACACGATCAACGTCCGGCTCAACAGCCCCGGCGGCGTCGTCTTCGACGGGGTGGCGATCTATCAGGCGCTCGCCCGCCACAAGGCGAACATCGTGATCCACATCGACGGGATCGCGGCCAGCATCGCCAGCGTGATCGCCATGGCCGGCGACGAGATCCGCATCGCCGAAGGCGCTCACGTCATGATCCACAAGCCGTGGAGCTTCGCCATCGGCGACGCCGAGGTGATGCGCAAGGAAGCGGACATCCTGGATCAGCTGGAGTCCGGCATCGTCGACATCTATGCCGCGCGCACCGGCCAGGAGCGGAAGGCCCTGGTCGATTGGGTGGCGGCCGAGACGTGGTTCGGCGCCCAGGCGGCGAAGGATGCCGGGTTCGCCGATACGGTGGTGCCGGCCAAGGGCAAGAAGGACGCGAAGGCCGCACACGCCCGGTCGGCGATGCTGCCCCTGTTCCAGCGCACCCCGAAAGACCTCATGCCGAACGCCGCTGAGGGCGGCCCGGCGATCCGTGAGTTCGAGCGCCTTCTCCGCGACGGGGAAGGCTTCTCGCATGCCCAGGCCAAGCGCGTTGCCGCGATGGCTCGGGCCTTCTCCGCCGGTCATCGCGACGATGACCAGCACCAGCCCCCGCCGGCCCCTCGCGACGAGGACGGACAGGCTGCCGCGGTCGCGGCGCTCACGCGGGCGACCAACACCCTGAAAACTCTTTCACGCTGAGGATTGCCATCATGGCCGACAACGCCGTCGAAAAGGTCGTCAACGACCTGATGAACGCCTGGACCGAGTTCAAGGACACGAGCGAGGAGAACGAAAAGCGGCGCGACACGCTGCTGGAAGACAAGATGACCCGCCTGAATGCGGCAATGGACAGGGCCGAGGGGCTCAACCAGAAGCTGACCCTGTCCGAGCAGACCGCCAAGGCGCAGCAGGAGCAGCTGGACCGCATCGAGGCGGCGATGAACCGCGCCAGCCTTGGCAGCCCCAAGGGCGACAAGGAGGCGACCGAGCACCGCGAGGCGTTCGACCGGGTGATGCGCACCCATGTGAACGACCGCCGCCGCGACGACATGGATCTGCTGAACAAGCGCAAGGCTGCGCTGGTGAAGTCCGACGACACCGGCGCCGGCTACCTGCTGGCGCCGCCTGACCTCCAGGCGGACATCCTGAAGGACGTGGTGGAGCAGACGCCCGCCCGCGTCCTGTCCACCGTCCGCACCATCGGCGTCGAGGCATGGAAGCAGCCGAAGCGCACCGGCACCGCCGGGGCAACGCGCGTCGGGGAGAAGGGCGGTCGAGGCAACACGGGCGACCCCGAGTACGGCATGATCGAGATCCTGGCGCCCGAGATGATCGCCCGGTTCGAAATCTCCCAGCAGATGCTGGAGGACAGCGGGTATGACCTGCTGGCCGAGCTGCGGTCTGAGTCGTCCGAGCAGTTCTCGGTCAAGCAGGGGCAGGAGTGGGTCGGCGGGGCCGGCTCGAACAACCAGGCGGAAGGCATCCTCGTCAACCCGGATGTCGCCTTCACCGTGTCGGGCAACGCCACCGGCCTGACCGGCGACGGCCTGATCGACCTGTACCACGACCTGAAGACGGCCTATGCCCGCAACGGCATCTGGACGCTGAACCGCCGGACGCTGGGCAAGGTGCGCAAGCTGAAGGACGGCGAGGGCAACTTTCTCTGGCTGCCCGGTCTGGCGAACGGGGTGCCGAACACGATCCTCGGCGCCACCTATGCCGAATGCCCGGACATGCCCGACGTCGCGGCCGGCTCCTTCCCCATCGCCTTCGGCGACTACAAGCGCGGCTACATCATCGTGGACCGCATCGCCGTCAGCTTCATGACCGACTACACGACCGGCGCCGACGACGGGTTGGTGGTGTTCCGCGGCCGGATGCGCACCGGCGGCGGTGTCCGTCAGCCCGAGGCGATCCGCAAGCTGAAGATCGCCGCGTAACGATCCACAAAATCCCCGACACCGCGAGAAGGGCGCCCGCTGGGCGCCTTTCGCGCATCTGAACCCGGAGATCATCGCCATGCGCGACCTTCACAACAACCTCGCCCCCCTGGTGGCGCTGAACATCGGCGCCATCGCCTCCAACACCACCACGAACGGCGCGATCATCGACACGAGGGGCTTCAACAGCCTGGAGTTCGTGATCCAGTCCGGCACCCTGACCGACGGCACCTATACCCCGGCTCTGATCGAGGGGAACGCTTCCGACCTGTCCGACGGCTCCCCCGTCGCGGCCGACGATCTGCTGGGCACCGTTGCGGCCGCCACCTTCGCGGCGACCGACGACAACAAGGTCAAGAAGCTCGGCTATCGCGGCAACAAGCGGTTCGTACGCCTCTCTCTGGTCTCGGCCGGCGCCTCCACCGGCGGGACCATCGGCGCTACCGCGATCCTCGGCCATCCGCGCAACGCGCCGGTCGCCTGATATCCGGGGCGGCATCTGCCGCCCCGCCACTCCTGAACAAGGACACGAGCATGCACAAGGTTCTGAAGCCCTTCCCCTACTCCCACGACGGCATCAAGACCGAGCAACTGGCGGAAGGCGTCCAGCGCGACTTTCGCCCCGATCTGGTGGAGGGGCTGGAAAAGGCCGGCCTGATCGGTCCGCCCGATGCCAAGGGCGCTGCGAAGGGCAGCAAGCCGGCCGGCGAAGGCTGATCCATGCCGCCCGCGCCTCCGCCCATCAGCTTGACCGGCTCCGCCCCACGGTTCTGCTGGGTTTGGCCCATTGCCCTGCTGATGGTCGCGGTGATCGGGGCGGTCACCGTCAAGGAGGCCCGCAAATGCCCATCGTCACTGTCACCACCCCCGCGGCAGACCGCCGCCTGTGCTCCACAGGAGCCCTGAAGACCGAACTCGGCATCGACGCTGACGACACCCTGTTCGACGCATGGTTGGAGGCAGAGGCGCTGTCTGCCTCCGACCTCGTGGCCGCCGCCTGCGGGGTGCGGGGTGACGATGCCGGCGATGCACCGCCGACCTTCCGCGAGGAAATAGCGATCGTCACCTTCAGCGTCGACGAAGCAGGTGGCGCCGAGGCTCTGTTCCTGCCGTGGCGCCGCCCCGCCCGGGTCTCCGTGGTTTCGGTCAGCGGTTCCACGCTGGACCCCGCCAGCTATCGCGCGATGAGCAAGGCCGGACTGATCGAGCGATTGAGTGCCGCCGGCTGCGTCGTCCCCTGGCGCCGATCTGCCGCCGCTGTGACCATCTCGTCCGGCTGGGCCTTGGGCAAGGTGCCCACCGAGCTTCAGGACGCCGTGAAGCGGCTGGTCCGCCTGCGCTGGGAGTCCAGGGACCGGGATCTGGCGGTGAAGGCCGAAGAGACCGACGGCACCGGCCGCACGGAATATTGGGTCGGCAGCATGGGGGCCGGCGGCTCCGCGCTTCCGGCCGATGTGCTGGCGGCGCTCCGGGCCGGCGGCTTCGTCGACTGCATCCGTTGAGGCGCCCATGGCCCGCTCCCGTGAAGCCCGCATGATCGGCAAGCGCGGCAAGCCGGTTGTGCTGCGCCGCCTGCAACCCGTCTTCACCGAAGTGATCGTACAAGCGTTCTGGCGGGAGACCGGCAGCGACACCCTGAACGGCAGCGCCGCGCAACGGACCTTCTCGGTCATCGTCGCGGCCGACGCCCTGGCGGAAACCGCTTTCCCGGCCGGCGGGCCGCAGAAGGGCGATCTGGTCATTATCAAGCCCACCATCGCGAACGGCGCCTGGACCGGCGGCGGCCAGACGCTGACGGTCTCCACCCCCGGCGAGCGCATCGGCGGCTGGTGGATGGAAGCGAAGGGTTGACCCCATGGCGACGATCCAAGCCTTCAACGCGATCCGCGCGTTCATCCGGGCCAATTGGCCGGACGTCGCGCCGCGCGACTGCCCTCTGGAATGGGACAACGAGCCGATCACGCCGCCGCAGCCCTACGGCCCGATAGACCCCAGCACCAACCAGCCGGTGGTCAACGCCTGGGGGCGGGTGCTGATCGACGGCGACCTGTGGGGGCAGGCCAGCATCGGCACCGGCAGCCCGGACACCGATCGGTGGGAGGAAACCGGCTCGCTGATGCTGTTCGTGTTCGCGCCGGTCGGCACCGGCTCCGAGCTGACCCGCGAGCTGCTGACCGCCTTCGCCGAAATGTGCCGGGGGCAGGACATCGGCGCCGTCGAGTTTCAGGACATCCGTTTCGACCCCATCGGCGTCAAGGACGACACCGGCAGCTGGTGGGGCATGCACATCGTCATCGACTGGAAGAGAGGATAGCCACCATGGCCCGATACATCGTCACCAAGCCCTTCAACACCGCAACCCGCCGGTTCGCCGTCGGCCAGGAGGTCACCGATGCCGACCTGGGCGACGTGCTGACCCTGGGGGACCGCGTCAATCTCGGCCAGATCGCCGAGACGGAGGAGCCCGAGGACAGCCACCACACGGAGCCGCCGGCCACGGAAGAAGACGCGGCCGGCGAAGAACCCGATCACTTCACCGCCTGACGCGCCCCCAATCCACCTGACGATCACCCCGCCGCCGGCACCGCCCGAGCGGCTTTTTTCATGCCCGGCTGAAAGGAGCCGCCCATGTCCAGTTCCAACCGTGTCCGCCTTGCCGGCGTCGCCGAGACGACGTACGGCACCACCCCCACCACCCCGCGCATGCGCAAGCAGCGCGTGACCTCCATCGGCCTGTCGAACAAGACGGTCACCATCGACTCCGGCGACATCCGCGACGACCGGATGAACTCCGACCCGACGCTGGTCGGGCAGACCAACGACGGGCAGATCGGCATCGAATGGCACTACCCGGTCGATGGCTGCCTCCTGTCGAGTGAGATGGAGAGCGCCTTCGGCAATTACTGGGTCAACACGCCCAGCCGCGACAACGACGGCGTCGCCGGGAGCGTGATCCAGAGCGTCACGAACTCATCCCAGGTGGTGGCGGTCGCCGCCGGCCCCGCCTTCGTTGCGGGCCATCTGGTCTACTTCTCGGGCTTCGGCGTCGCTGGTAACCGCGGCAAGCTGGCGAAGGTCACCACCGGCAGCACCACCGCCCCAGCCTTCGCCGCCGCCGGCCTCGTGGATGAAAACACTGCGGCAGCCACGGCGCGCATGAAGGTCTGCGGCTTCGAGGGGGCTGCCGGCGACATTCAGGCGGTCGCCGACGGCCTCCAGAGCACCGCCCTGGATTTCACGACGCTGGGCCTTCAGATCGGCCAATGGGCGAAGGTCGGGGACACCGGTGGCGCCTACCATTTCGTCGCCGACACCATGAACCGCTGGTGGGGTCGCATCATCGGCATCTCCGCCCACAAGCTGACGCTGGACAACCTGCCGGCGGGCTGGGCCGTCGACAACGGCAGCAGCAAGACGATCCGGGTCTTCTTCGGCGATGTCCTGATGAACGGCGTGCTGAAGCTGGGTGTGACTTTGGAACGTGGTTTCATGGACCACACGCCGCCGACCTTCCTGCCGCAGAGCGGCATGCGGGTGGGCAGCATGGAGTTCGGCGGGCAGGCCAAGGAAAAGGCCACCGGGGGCATCAGCTTCATGGGCATGAAGGCCGGAACGCCCGGCACGACCACCCTGGACGCGCTGCCGGACGAGGCGCCGGACAGCGGGCTCTATCCGGTCCTGGCCTTCTCCGCCAATTGCGGGAGGATCGGCGAGGGCGGTGTCGCCCTCGGCAAGCCCAATTGGGCCAAGGGCCTGAAGTTCACAATCGCCAACAACCTGCGCGCCATCGACGCCGCAGCCGACGGCGAGGACTTCGCTCCGGCGTCCGTCGACGTGGTGGACGGCTCCTGCGACGTGACGGTGGAGTTGGATACCCATTTCGGCAACGCAGATCTGCTCGCCAAGGTGTCGCAGGCAACCCCCACCGCCATCAACACCCGCCTCCAGAAGGGCACCCAGGCGCTGGTTTGGGATGCGCCCAGGCTGATCCCGAAGGAAGGCGACCCCAACGTCAGCGGCAAGAACACGGACGTCATGCTGCCGGTCAAACTGACCGCCTCCAAGGATGCCGTGACCGGGGCGCAGCTGATCGTGAACCGGTTCGAGTTCGTTCGGTAAGGGGGCGGCGATGCACATAAAGGCAGGCGACCCCGGCGCCAAGTTCGTGTCCGTGTTCGACGGCGAGACGGGCGAGAAGCTCCAGCGCGTGGTGGAGGTCAACGACACCGAGGGCTGGTATCGCGCCTATGCGGCCGGTCCTGATGGGCGCGTGCTGCGAGACGGCGAGGAAGCCGTGATCGAGCGCGTGGACCGGCCGATCCGCATCGAGGTTCCGGAGCAGTACCGGCACCTCTTCCAAGCCTGACGAGACCCCGACGACCACGGGAAAGAGGCTGCCGGCCCTGCCGGCGGCATGACGGCACGCGCGGGCCGTGGGCGGGCGTTTGGTCGGCGCCCGCCCTTTCATCGCGCACCCATCCGACCAACGACCAGATCAAGGACTTACCGCCATGGCGAACCTCGCCTCCCTGAAGCGCAGCTCCACCGCCCTCACCACCGGCGCCTGGAAGCGCCCCGACCCCGATCTCGATCTCCAGATCCTCACCCGCGGCTTCACCGACGAGTACCAGGACGCCCAGGCGTCCAAGCAGCGCAAGGCCGCCAAGGGCTTCGGCGGCGATCCGGAGAAGCTGCCGGTGGCGATGAAGCGCTCGATCAACATCGAGTGCCTGATCAAGCACTGCCTGATCGACGTCAAGATGACGGACGACGACGGCAACCCGGTCTCCTTCGAGGAGTTCTGCGACACCATCCGCGATCCGGATTTCTCCGAACTCGCAACCGCGGCCTTCACCGCCGCCGGCATGGTTTCTGCCGACCGCGAGGCCGACGCGAAGGAAGCCGAGGGAAACTGACGGCGGCCCTACGGGACCATCTCAACCGCAAGGCGGACAGCAACGATCTGCTGGCCGACCTTGCGGAGGATGACCCCGACGCGGCCGAGATGGTGGCCGCCCGCCTGGATGACGAGGGCGAGGCGGTCGAACCCCTGCCGTGGTGCCGGTGGGCATGGCGTGCCTGGCACGCGCTCTCCGACGACCGGCAATGGCGGGGCGGAGGCATGGGGCCTCCAAGCCCCTGCAACATCCCGTGGTCGGTGGCCCGCGCCTATGCGGCCGACCACGGGCACGACCTCCCCCTCCTTCTCCGCCTGCTCCGCGCCATGGACGGCGTCTATGCCGAGTGGTGGGCGGAGAAGGTGAAGGAGGCGAACAAGAAGCCGACGACGGAGTGACCCATGGCGAAAGCGGCAGCCTTCAACGCCCGGCTTCGGGTCTTCGTGGATCGGGCGCTCTCTCCGGAAGCGCAGTCCCGCCGGCTGGCGGAAATCGCCATCACCGAGCGGGACCGGCTGATTGCCGCCGGCCGGGCTTCCCGCCGGTACCGGCGCTGGGTCGATGGGGTGGAGGGTGCGCCCGAGACCGCGGTCCGGCCGGCAGATGGCGGTCGCATCGTCTACCGGTTCTCGATCATGGAAGCGGTCTGCACCTTCGCCCTGTCGTTCCTCATCAACCGTAGCCCGCCCCGATCCTCCGCACCGCTGAACCCCGCCACGGGCAAGACGGCGCATTACCGGGACGGCTTCTATTTCGGCATCAAGGACAGCGCCTCCGCCTATGCGGGCAAGGGTGACTCCGCCGGCCGGTTCGTCCCGGCGGCGCAGTTCAACCCGGCGGCGCTGTCCCCCACCATCACCGAAATCATCATCGGCAACGTGCTGCCCTACAGCCGCAAGGTCGACGTGCAGCTGATCGGGGGGCAGTCGCTATCCTTCCCGGTGCCGCCCGGCCTGTTCGATGGCGCCGTGAAGGCGATCCGTTCCCGCTTTGGCGACCTCGTGGAGGTCAAGCGGGTCTACACGATGGATTTCCCCAACCAGTACCGGCTGAAGCGTCGGCAGGTCTGGGCCACCGGCAAGAAGCAGGGGCTCTCGCGTGGACGTCAAGGAACGCGCGTTGAGAGCCCCGCCATCATCATCCTACCGAGGCGCTAACTGCTCTTCGCTACCTTTGAAATCATGTCCTGCGCCTGACGAAGCATTTTGATAGTGTTTACAAGTAATGGATCTGCGTTTCCGAACGACGATGCGGATAAGTTGGCGTCCCGATTAACGTCAGAATTATATATCTGCACACCAAACCCTAACGATCCTTTATATCCATCCATGAGTGAAAACCTAATAAACGGAGTTGCGTTGAAGAACGCATGACGCAGCACAAAGCTTTGCTGCGCTGTAATTACCCCACTGAAGCCGCCGAGGGCAGCAAGTATTTCTGGAATATCACTCTCTGGAATTGATGAAAGAGCTGACGCTTTTTTGTCCTCGATAATGGAAATATCAACGTAGAAGCTTCTAAGTGGAGCCTTTTCATCAGGCGAATAAACAATACTCTCCCGAACTCCAATGGAAATCGGTTGCGTATTGTTTATCGTTCCAATCGTTTGGGTCGAATGAAGATGTAGAGGCTTGTGCCTCTGAGCGAATTTAATCGCCGGTATCTCCGCCATAGCATTCCTCCAAGCTGTAGGGCGCTTAGTTTGCTCTCCGCTTTTTGGAGAGTCTAACCCTAGAATTCTCTGAAAAAGCGCCCATCAAGTCCGATGGGTCGCTTTTTATGCGAGGCACGCCCATGACTGATCAGATCGAGAGCCTGGACGTAGGCTTCCAAGACGGTGTGTCGGCTGGCGCCAAGAAGGCGACCGACGCGGTCACGGGCCTGGGCGACGCCTTCAGCGCCACCGAGGCGAAGGCGGAGCGTGCTGGACAGGGCACGAAGAAGGCGACCGACGAGGTTGCAGCCGGCGCCGCAGCCGCCGGGAAAGCCATCGACTCCTACGCCGGCACCGTGGAGCGTGCCGACGAGCGGGTAAGGCGCCACGCCCAGACGTACGACCAGCTCGCCAACAAGTTCGACCGGACCAAGCGGGAGGCTGCCGCCGTCGCGCGGGCCATCGCGCCGTATCAGCGGGCGCTGGATGACCTGGAGGCGAGCAGCGCCAAGGCGGGCGAGAAGGAGGAGCTTCGCGCCACCATCACGGCCAAGATGGAGGCCGCCGCCGAAAAGGCGCGGGTAGCGGTGGCGCGCTATTTCAAGGACGTGGAAGCCGGCGCGGCAGCGGCGAACGCAGCGGCCGGCGGGCTGTCGGCTGGCATGGCCGCCGCCACGGCCTCGGCCGGCTCTTGGGCTGGCGCGCTGGACAAGGTGTATGCCACCGCCGGCAGCATGTCCGACGGGCTGAACCGCGCCGCCCGCGCCCTCCGGGATCTGAACACCTCTTTCGACGCCGGGCACACCAGCTTTGCCGAGTGGGCGGCCGGGGCGAAGGGGCTGGAGGCCAGCTTGCGCGGCGTGTCCGCAGCGCAGAAGGCCATCAACGACTCGGTCGGCCTGTCGCGCCAGACGGCGAACACCGCAACCATCGGCGCCACCCGCTACGCCACCACCGGACGGGGATCGAGCGGGACCGGCTCCATCACCTTCGGGGACGACGGCAGCGTGCAGCGCCTGGACGACATCACCGCGGCGTTCGCGGCGGCGGACGCTGAACTGGACGCCTACCGCGTCTCGCTCGGGCTGACCGACGCCGCCCAGCAGAAGTATGTGGCCGGACTGGCGAAGTTGCAGGCCACCATCCGCCGGGCTGGTGTGGAGGAGGCCGAGGCAACCCGCCTGCTCAACGCCTATGCCGCCGCCCACGATCCTGCCGCGCGCTCCGCCGGCCAAGCCACAAAGGCGGCGGAGGCCACCGCCTCCGAATGGCAGGCCATCCTCGTTCAGGAGGAGTTTGCCGCCCGAGAGCGCATCGCCCAGACCAAGACCAACGTCGCGGCCAATTGGGAAGCGCAATTGGCGATGGACGAGTGGGGGGCACGCGAAGCCAAGGCGAAGCTCGCCACCGAATGGGAAGGGCTGCTGGCGCTCGAAGAGTTCCAGCAGCGCGAGCGGATCGCCCAGACGAAGGCGCAGGTTGCCGCCGCCTGGGAAGCGCAGATCGCCATGGACCAATGGGGAGCGCGCGAAGCCAAGGCGAAGCTGGCGACCGAGTGGGAGGCCAGCCTTGCGATGGAGCAGTTCGACGCTCCCGTCACCTATCGCAAGACGGTTGCCTCCTTCGACAAGGAGGCCGGCGACGCGCTGAAATACACGGAGGCCCTGGACCGGCTCCGAAGCACTGCGGCGGCGGCTGGCGTGTCGCTGGACCAACTGGCCGCCGATGAAGCCAAGCTCGCGGCCTCCCTCTCCCCCGCGGCCATCGCGGCGAAGAAGGAGGAGGAGGCGCTCCAGCGGCTGGTGGGCACCCTGGATCGCACTTTCGGCGCCACTGAGAAGCTGACCGAGCGGCAGGCGCTGCTCGACAAGGCGCTGACGGATGGCGTCGGCGGGATCAGGCTGACTGCCGATCAGCACGCCGCCCTGTCGGCGAAGCTACGGGAGCAGCACGATCTTGCGACCCGCAGCGCGACCAGCACAAAGCTGGCCGCGCACGAGACGCTGAACCTCGGCTACCAGATCCAGGATTTCGTCGTCCAGGTCGGTTCCGGCCAGTCCGCGGTGGTCGCCATGCTCCAGCAGGCGCCGCAGGCTGTGGGTGCGGTCGGCGGCCTGTCCCGGGCGATGGCGCTTCTCACCTCCACCACCGCGCTGACGGTGATGGGGGTGGGATCGCTGGCTGTCGGCTTTGGCCTGGTGCTCGGCCGGGCGAACACGATCTCCGCCGAACTGCGCGAGTTCACCGTCCTGCTGAAGGCGACCGGCGATCAGGCCGGCATGACGGCCGAGCAAATGCGCAGCGTTGCGGACGGTATGATGGGTGGCGGCGCCTCGCGTGAGGAGGCGAACACCGTCGTCAAGAATATCGTCAACACCCGCAAGCTGGCCGGCGAGCAGATCGCCCGCGACATCGGCTCGCTGTCGATCGATATGGGCAGCGTCTTCGGCGGCACCTCCGATGCCGGCCGAATGCTGACCGGTTGGTTGACCACCGGCGTCAAGGGACTGCGCGAGATGGCGGCGGAGACCGGCGCCCTCTCGGTGGCGCAGTACGAAGCCGCCCGCGCCGCCCTGGAGCATGGCGACCGGGAGAAAGCGCTCGCCATCGCCGTCGGTGCACTGAAAGATCGGTTCTCTGGCCTGCATCGCGAGTCGCTCAGCCCGGCCGGGCAGGCGATGGAAGACCTGTCCCACGCCTACAACGAGCTGCTGAACGCCGCCGCGGAACACCCCATCGTGGTTACGGTGCAGATCGTCGGGGCCGACCTGCTGAAGGAGGTTTCGAATTTCATCAAGGACCCGGCGAACTTCCAGTTCCCGACCTTCTCCAGAGAGACGGAGTTCCCGAACCCCTTCGGGTGGTTCATCGGCTTGGCGAAGGCCCGGCCCAACCCCACCCTTTCCGAGGGAGCGTTGACCGGCAGGGCGCCATTGCTCCCGCCGGCTCCCGCGGGCACCCCGATCCCCGGCCGCAAGCCGACGCAGCGGGACGGCCTGCCGCTGGACGAGGCACTGACCATCTCCGACCTGACCGCGGCCAACGACAGGTTGTTGGCGGTCATGCAGAAAGTCGGTGCCGAGCGCGTCATCGAAACCGCCAGGGTGCAGGCGGAGATGGCGGCGACCAATGCCGGCAAGAGCGCGAAAGCGGCCGAACTGGAGGGCATCCAGGCCGCCCGCATGGCGCGTGCCCAACTCGTCCAGGCGGTGGACGACAGCAACCGGGCCGCCGCCGCAGAGGTGGCCGGCGCCGATCTGGTGGCCCGTGCCTACGGCCAGTCCACCGCCGCGGTGCGCGAGGCCGAGATCCACCAGAATGCCTTGGCAGAGGTGGCGCGCGGCACAATCGAGCCCTATGACGCCATCGTGAGCCGCCTGCGGGCGGTGGACGATGCCCAGCGCAAGGTCCAAGCGGCACAGTTCGACGCCACGCTGAAGCAGCAAACCGACGACGCTCTGCGACTGGCCGACGCCTGGGGCCGTGGCGCCAATGCCGCGCGGGAAGCAGGGCTCGCCAACGAGGCCCTGGCCGAGGCGCGCAAGCGCGGGCTGGCACCGACCAAGGATGCTGGCCAGATCCAGGACATCGGTCGCGGCATCCTGGCGCGCGATGCGGCGCGGCGGTCGCAGGAATTCGCGCAGATGGCGGCCGAGCAGCGCAGGGCGGTGGAGTTGGCCAACGCTGAATTCGGCATGCTGGGCCAATCCAACGCCGAACGCGCCAAGGCGGTGGCGATCCTGCAAACCACCAACACGCTGCGCGACAAAGGTGTTGACCTGACCGACGCCGGCACACAGGCGTATATCCGTCAGGCGGGCGAGCTGGCGCGCGTCAACAGTCAGTTGCAGGACGCCGCCCAGAACGCCGCCAATCTGGCGCAGCCGATCACCACGGCTTTCGAGGATGTGGTCGTCGGCGCGAAGAAGGCGGGCGATGCCGGCAAAGCCCTGGCCGAGGACCTGAAGCGGGTCTTTTTCCGCGCGACAGTGACGAAACCAGCCGAGACGTGGCTGACCGGCACGCTGACCAAGCTGATGTCCGGGCCGATCGGCGCGGCGAACGACAATGCCCCGCGACCGGCCAACGATCCGGGCAGCCTCAGCCGGATCGTGACCAGCGTGTCCGGCGGCCTCGGCTCGTCGCCGTCCAACGCGATGTGGGTGCAGCAGGCCGGCTCCGCTGCTGCCGTGGCGCTCGATCCGCAGGCGCTGACCGGCAGAGCCCCCCTGCCGGTGGCGATCAGGGATGGCGGTCAGGTGGAGGATCTGCTCCGATCCGAGGCCCGCGCACAGGGCGTGCCAGAGGCAGTCGCGCTCGCCATCGGAAAGCTCGAAAGCGGATTTCGCCAGCACCGCGACGACGGCCGGCTGCTGACCTCCAGCGCCGGGGCGCAGGGCGTCATGCAGCTCATGCCGGCGACGGCGAAATGGCTCGGCGTCGATGCGACCGACACCCGAGAGAATGTGCGAGGCGGCATCAAGTACCTGGCGATGCTCGGCCGGCAGTTCGGCGGCGATTGGAACATGGTCGCCGCTGCCTACAACGCCGGCCCGACACGGGTGCAGCAGTACCTGACTCAAGGCCGCGCCCTGCCGACCGAAACGGTGACCTATGTCGAGCGGTTCGGGAAGTCCGTCCAGACCGCCAATACCGCTGTCGAGGGTATGGCCGCTCGCGCTGAAGGCGCAGCCACGTCTCAGGCTGCGACCACCCAGAACCTGACCACCGCGCAGCGCGACGCCGTATCGGCGGCTTTGTCGACCGTCAAGTCGATGGATAGCGTATCTACCGCTGCCGACGACATTGACGCGCGGCTTGGCATGGCATCGGACGGCGTGTCCACCGCTGCCGAGAAGCTGACCGCCGCACAGAAGGAGGCGGCGCAGGGAGCCGTCACCTTTGCGCAGTCGTCACAGCAAGCCGGCGACTTCATGGTGGATGGCACCCAGCAGGCGCTCGGCGCGCTGCTGAGCGTCATTGGCGCGGCCAGTGGAATCAAGGGCGCGGGCATCCCCGGTCAGGTTGTCCAGGCCGGCGGCCCGCAAGGGATCGCCAACAGCTTCTCCCAACTCGGAAGCCTGCTGAAGACGGACGGCATCTTCGGTTCGAACAGCGCGATCAGCAGCGTCAAGGGCTTCCTGAACACGCCGATCCCTGGGCTGTCAAACATCGGATACACGGCGCCGCAGGCGGCTGCGGTCGCCAAGACCTCCACCGGCACGCTGGCCGGCGGCGAGGGTGCCAGCACCGGCACGGGAGCTCAGGCGGCTGGCGGTCCAACCTGGGGCAATGCGCTCGGGGCGGTCGGCTACGGCTTCAACGCCTTCCAGAACTTCCGGTCGGGGAACGTGATCGGAGGCATCGGTAACACCGCCGCCACCGCCATGATGTTCATCCCCGGTGCCCAGCCCTTCGCGCCGCTGGTCGCCATCGGCAGCCAGTTGCTGGGTGGTCTTTTTGGAAAGGACCGTGGGAAGCCGGCGGCCGGCGCCGGGGTGCAATATGTTGACGGCAGGCAGACCTTCGCCGGCGCCGCCACCGATAACAATGGCAGCGCCGAACAGGCGCAGCAACTGCTCCAGAGCATCGATGCCGCGACAAAGCAATTCATCGCCCTGGTTGGGGGAAAGACGAATGGCGGCTTTGGCATCGCCGTGGAATCCAAGGATGGCAAGTTTCGCTCCAGGGACGGCGGACCGTCGGGGCAACTGGGCGCCTCCTACGACACGCTGGACGAAGCGGTCATTGCCGGTATCCGCCACAACGTCAGCCAGGGGCTGATCTCTGCGTCGGAAGACGTGCTGAAAGCCGTCAAGAACAGCACCAAGACCGACATCAACGAGTTCATGGCGGATGTGAGTTTCGGAAAGAATTTCCGAGCGCAGATTGATGCCATGAATTCGGCGCTTGATCCAACCTCGAACCAGATCAAGGCATGGACCGAAGCCTCCCAGCAGCTTGGAGATCAGGTCAAGGTCAGCGTCACGGACTGGAAGGACACAGCGTCGCGGCTCGGACTGGCAACCGAGACCGAGCTGACCGCCGCCGCCCGCAAGGGCATCACCGCGATGATGGGGCTGGGACCGGCGGTGGAGCCGCTGCGGGGCGTCTCCGCCGTCACCAAGCAGGCGGAGATCCAGTTCGAGGCATTCCGGCCAGCTCTGTCTGCGCTTGGCTATACCGCCGCCGAAGTAGCGGACATGGCGGGAAAATACACGGCGAAGCTGAAGGACGACTATCTGACGTCGGTCGGCTACCAGACCAGGGCCGGCGATCTCTCCATTACGCAACTGGTCGATCCAGGCGCGCGGGCGACGTCGACCGACCGAGTGAAGGCGCTCGGGCTCGACCCCAAGTTCGCCGGGGTGTCCGCGCTCGGTAACGTGCTCGATCAGGTCGACGCATCCGCGACATCCGGCACCCTGCGTTTCGGCGACCTGCGTTCAGCGATGGAGGCGCTGAACGCAGCCCTTCGCGACGGGGTGCTGACGGGCGACCAGTACGGCACCGCCGTGTCCGGATTCACTGCGGCTTGGCAGCGCAACATTGGCGTCTTGTCGGCGCTGCGCGATGGTAGCGCGGCGGTCGAAACGGCCATCAACCCTTCCTGGCGGGCAAGCGCCGATGCCCAGCTGTCAGAGGCCGGGATGTATGGCCCGCAGGTGCTGGCTCTGCGGGATGTATGGCAAGGAGTGTCTGACGCGGCGGCGGTTGGTACGTTGACTGGCGACCAGCTGCGGGCTGCGCTCGCTGATCTGAATGGCCAGTTGACAGCAGGCACCATCAGCGCCGAACAGCAAAAGGCGGCGGTGGCGCAGCTGACCAAGGCGTGGCAGGACAACGAGACTGCGGCGACGCGTCTCCAAGCGGCCGAAGACCTAAATGTCCGCGCTCTGCGCGCGGAGGGTAAGGGGGGCGCCGCCGACGCTCAGGAATTGCAGCTGCGCCAGCAGCGTGAATTCCAGCAGGCGGTGAAGGACGGCCAAGACGCCGCCTATCTCGGTGGTCTGAAATATGTTCAGGGCCTGGAGGCACAAACAGCGGCCCTGGAGCAACAAAACAAGGTCACCCAAGCCGCCCAAGACCTGCACGTCCGTGCGCTGCGCGCTGAAAATCGTGGCGGAGACGCTGACACGCTGGAGTTGGCGTTGCGCCAGCAGCGTGAATTCCAGCAGGCGGTGAAGGACGGCCAAGACGCCGCCTATCTCGGTGGTCTGAAATATGTCCAGGGGCTGGAGGCCGAGGCAGCGAAAAAGGAGAAGCTGGCGGCGCTTACAGCCTATACCGCCGACATCAACAGCCGGACGTATGGGGTAATCGGTCGCGACCGCGACTCTGGTTTGCTGGCGCTCCAACAGCAGCAAAAAGTCGAACTGTCGCAGGCAGAAGACAAGGGCTATGACACCACGCAGCTGAAGCAGCTACAGGCCGCCGAATATGCGGCGCGAGCCTTTTCTCTAGCGCAGGCCGATGTTCTTGGTTGGTACGATCAGGAAATCACCGCAAGGCAGACCTTCATTTCCACTCTTCAGGACGGCGCGCTGAAGGTTGCCCAGGCGGCCAAGCAATTCGCCGCCGCCCGTGATGCCCTCGCCATCAGCCAGGACGCGCCGATCAGCCCGCAGGAGCGGCTGACGGAGACCAAACGGCAATGGGATGCCGCGTTGGAGATCATTCGTTCGACCAAAAAGAGTGATGAAGAAAAGGACACCGCCCGCACCAACCTGATCAGCCTCGGCCAGACCTTGACGACGATCGAAAAGGAGAACTCGGCCGGAACCGCCCGAGCGCTCTACGACATGGTGATGGCGGCCGAAAAGGAGCTTGGCACCGTCACGCCATCCTCCACCGCGGCGACGGCCGAGGCCGACCTGAAAGTCGCCCAGGATCAGCTGAAGGAACTTCAGCGGGCGCGAACGGAGGCGGCAGCGCTGGGGCAAAAGAACTACGGCAAGCTGGAAGACATCACCGGCATCATGGCCCAGAGCTACGTCGTGATGCAGGGCTTCAGGGCGCCGCTGGAACAGCTGACGGGCACCAAATCCAGCGCGACCCTGCCGCAGATGCTCGCTGGCCTGACGACTGGCACCCTACCGGGGATCATGACTTGGGCGCGCGCGCAGGGACCGGACGCCACCTATCAGGTTCTTAGGGCGGCGGATGAGAAGCTTGGCTGGGCCAATAATCCATACAGATACACCGCGAGCCCGGATATTGCGTCGCTGGGCGACAAGGTGTCGACCGATGCCTGGATGTCGATCCTGCGGTCGGTCGGCTACACCGGCGAGGCCAACGCCTGGGCGATCAACTCCTGGCTCGCCGCCTACGGCAAGGCCGACCAATACGAGGGCGCTATGCGGGCTTGGGCGCACGAGCGCGGCATCCCAGGCTTTGCGACCGGCACCCTGGCCACCCCGCCCGGCGCGGTGTGGGTGGGCGAGCAGGGGCCAGAGCTGCTGTGGCAGGGGGGCGGCGCGGCGGTCGCGTCGAGCGCTGACTCGATCCGGATCGCCGGCATATATCAAACGGCCGCCAATGACCGCTACCCCGCCGGCATCGCCAGCTATCAGCCGGCCGCCCCGGTGCCGCCGGTGCGGGGCGGCGACGGAAACGCCGCCATCCTGGCCGAGCTGCGGCGGCTCAACGCCCAGATCGTTGAGATCAAGCAAGCCCTGCACGACGAAGAGGGTGCCGCACAGGACCAGCGCGGCGTGCTGCTGACCAGGCTGATCAGGACAGTCGAAGCGCTCAAATCCGAAATCGCGGATCAGAAGCCGCGGCGGGCAGCATAAGGGAGATCCACATGGATGTGCATCTGTACGATCTCGTGGCCTACCACAAGACCACGGGACACCAACACCGCTGGCCGCTCTGCGCCGGCTCCGTCGCCTACCAATCCCGCAGCGATGATGATCCGGCATGCGTGACCTGGCTGCCTCTGGTCAGCCAGTGGGCATCGGTGGCTGTGCGGGCGGCTGCCGATGGTGCGCGGGCCGAGATCGACGACATGGGCCTGGCGAACGTCCGGAAGGACGCGGCCGATGATCTGCCGCGCTACGCCTCGGTCTACGACATCACCGCCGGGGCATGGCTGCGCGTCCCGCTGACGGCTCGCCCGCTCAACGTGTTGCTGACCGACTACTTGATCCAGTCGGTCACCGAACGGGTGGTGGCGACCGGCGCGCCGCTGTCCACCGCGGTGACGGTCTGGCGGGCGAAGGCCGGAATGATCGGTCCGGACGTCACCACGCTGAAGCTTCCGGTCTATGACCGGCAGCTGGATTTCGATACGCCGATCCAGCCCGACACCGCGAAGTATGCCGGCACCGGCGGGTATGAGGGGCCGGCGGAGCTGAAGAACACGTTGCGGGAACGTTGCTTTGGTCACTGCCCATTTGCGGCGCCAACCTACCTTGGCGTGATCGACCTCGGATCGGATCGGGGGGGCTTGCTTCATGTCTGGTCTGTCAACGGCGGTCTGCCAATCGAGGACGTGCCGCGCGGGTGGTCTGGCGGTGTGGCCGTGACCAAGACCGCCGGCAATCCCGGCTCCGACCAGTTCCGGGTCGACACCGCCACCGGCTATATCCACACCTCGGTCCACTACGACGACTTTCGGGTCGAGTGCAAAGGCGACAAGACCGGCGGGGTCTGGCGCCGCTACATCGGCGAGCTGATCGCCTTCCTGGCGATAACGCATGGTGCGATCGTCAGCGCGGCCGACGTCAGCGGCATGGATGCGATTCCGCGCACCGTCGGGCTATATCTGCCAGCCGGCGACGGCCGCACCCACCGGGACGCCTATGGTAAGCTCGTCGGCAGCGTGCCACGCGGCCGATGGTTCATCGACTTGGCCGACCGGCTGGTGGTAACGCGCCTGCCGCGCGCGACGGCGGCCGTGCCGACCCGAACCTACAGCAAGACGAGCGGGGCGACAGATGGGCTGAAACCCGTCGCCGGCAACAGCGTCACGCCCACCAAGAAGGTGACGGTCCTCTACGCAGAGAACCCCGGCGCCAACGGCAAGGCTGCGGCCGATGCCACCGCAGCGGACGCCGCGTTGTGGACCCAGCAATGGCGGGAGTCGGACAGCGCGACCGATCCAGTGATCGCCGCCGCCTATGGCGTGTCGGCCAAGACCGACCGCGTTGAAACCGCATTGACCCTGAAGGCCGACGCCGACGCCGAGGCGCCGCTGTGGCTGGCCGAGAAGGCTTGGCCGCCGCAGGCCTACCAGCTGAAGGTTAGGGACGGCGCCCCCGGCCTCTGGATCGGTGGCGCCGTGACCGTAGTGGACGACATCGCGGGCTTCGAGGCCGGTGGACCGCTGGTCATCACCGGCCGGACAAATCGGGACCGCGGCGGCGGAGCCACCCTGTTCGTGGAGCGCTGACATGGCTGGCACGACACTCGCCTATGTGGCCGACCGGAACGAGGTGCAAAACCCGTCCACAGACAACCCCTGCACCGTCACCAGCAACGTGCCATGGACCGCCACATCCCCCCTATCCAATATCCTGACCACCCCGCTCTCCAACCGGGCGATCTGCACACAGCTCGGTACTGGACACCCGGTGACCGGCGCGCCGATCGCGCCTGTGGTGATCGAGCTTGCTTGGGTCAACCCCATCCTTCTGACGCACGCCGGCCTCTACGACACCAACCTGCGCCAGGACGCCTATTTCCGCATGGAGGGCTTTCTCGACGGCGAACTGGTGGCGACCACAGTTGTCGACGGTCTCGACCTCAACGTCGTACCGTCGCTGACCGATCCGGAGGACATGCCGGCCGGCGCGCCGAACCAGATGCGCGGCGACCTCGATCCGAGGGACATCGCGCTCCTGCCCACCAATCTGCGAGCCATCGTCCCGTTGGTTCCAGTCACCGTGATCCGGTGGACCCTGTGGGGTGGCGCATACCGGCCCGACGGCAGCGACGATACCGGTTACCGGGTCGGAATGGCTTGGGCCGGCGACGGTCTGACGTTTAGCCGTCACGTCGGTGCGAGCGGTGAAGGCGTGAAGGATAATGATGACGTGATCGCTGGGGCCGGCGGGTCTGTTTGGGTGGAACCTGGGATCGTGAAGCGCACGATCACGATCGACCGCGGCGTCAACGACCGCAAACTCCGTAATGAGCTGTTCAAGATGGCGCTCCGCACAGGCAAGCGGAAACCTCTGGTTTACATCCCGAACATTGCAGACGCCGCTGAAAACACACTCTACGGCGGCCTCTACCGTCGCGCGAACGACCACAGTCAAGTCTATGTCTCGCCTCGCCACACCAACTACCGGGGCGAAATGGAGGAGTTCAAGGAATGAATCTGCCTCAAGCTTTCTGGGATGCCATCGACCGTCTCAAACAATACAATCTCGGCGTCTACAACTCGGTCTCCAACAAATTCGGCCTGTCGGGTGTCGGCGGGATGGCGGCCAATTGGCGTCGGCACTCCAGCGACTTGGCCACCGCCAGCGAGACCGTGGCAGGGATTGCCGACACCGTTGTGTCCAGCCAAGCGGCAGCCGCCGCTGCCGCGACAGCCGCCGCAGGCAGTGCCACAGCGGCCAACGCCTCAAAGACGGCGGCGGCCACCAGCGAGGGCAACGCCGCCGCCGCCGCCGTTGCCGCCGCTGCTGACCGTCAGGCTGTGGCCACCGACAAGACCGCGGTGCATACCGACCGGCTGGCGGCCGACGCCGCGGCCACCGCCACCGCTGCCGACCGTCAGGCTGTTGCGACGGACAAGGCGGCCACGCACACGGATAGGCTGGCCGCCGATGCGGACGCCCAGGCCACGGCTGCCGATCGGATCGCTGTGGCGGCTGATCGCTCGGCCGTGGAGACGGACAAGGACGCCGCTCACGCCGATCGCCTTGCGGCTGACGCCTCCGCAGTTGCTGCTGCCGCTGCTGCCGCTGGCGTCAACCTTCCGGCCATTAGCTCATCCGACGCCGGCAAGGCCTTGATCGTCAACCCGGCCGGGACCGGCTATCAAGTAGGCTCGGCTGCTGCCACCGTCTCGCAGTCGCCCGTCGTCTACATGAGCAGCGGCGGCACCACCACCCTGACCGGCAAGTCGGTGCTGGCGGCATACGAGCAGATCGCGGGCCAGACATTCGGAGTGCCGTATACCAATGCCACCGACTACGTCCGCGACCCGAGCAACAGCACGACCATTACCAGCGGCGTGGTGTCGATGACGAACACGGCTGGTGCCGTCATCGACAGCGCGACCAAGCTGTTGATCCACGGTGACGGAGTCAACGGCTCCACCGAGATCCTCGACGAGCGCGGCGTCACGCTGTTCGGCACGCACTGTGGTTGGTTCGATGGGGCGAGCTACTGGCGGGTTCCGGCCAGCTACAAGATCGCTTTTGGCAGCACACAGAACATCACCTACGAGACATTCGTCCGTTTCTCCAGCATTTCGTCGCAGGCGTATCACGTCCTCTTGGATGGTAACACCGGCGGCTCGGCTGGCATCCAGATTGGCGTCAACGGTACGTCCAAGCAGTTTTACTACTATGACGGTGCCACCCGGACCCATGCCACTGTCGCACAACCTGACGTTTCCTATCATGTGGCGTGGGTCCGCTATAACGGCGTCTCCAAACTCTATATCAACGGAGTTGGCAGCGCCGGGGTCGGAGACGCCATCAGCTATGCCGCGATGCCGCTTGGTATCGGCGCCATGAACAACGGCAACAATCCGATTTCCGGCTGGCAGGATCAGGTCCGCATTTCGAAGGTCGCCCGCTACACCTCCGACTTCACTCCGCCTGCCGCCGCCTTCGTTCCCGACGCCGACACCGTTCACCTGTTCACCTTCGATGACGGCCACGGCGGACAGGTTCTGAAGGATCGGGCGAACAGCGGCCGACCGATCCTACTCGGCGGTACCGGCGCGACGATCTCCAACGAGCAGGCCAAATTCGGCACCACCAGTTTTAAGCTGGGCGCCGGCGGCAGCTGCGTCATCGGTTGGGCCAGCACGCCGCACGCCGATCTGGCGCTGGGCGACAACAACTTCACCACCGATCTGTGGTTCTACAAGACCAATACCGCCGACGGCTGCCTGTGGTGCGCCGGCAACAACGCCTACGGCATGCAAATCCGTACCAACGGCGCCGGCGGAGCGATCACCGCCTACATCAGTACCGACAACTCCAGCTGGAACGTCGCCAACGGCGTCGGCACCGGCGTCGTGCCGGCGGTCAACAGCTGGAACCATTTGGCCGTGGTGCGCAACGGCGGCACGCTTTACATTTTCCTCAACGGCACGCAGATCGGCAGCCACACCGTCGGCACCGGCTCAATCACCATGGGCGGCCCCTATCATTACTTCGGCGGAGTTGGCGACAACTCCTCGATCATGGCCGGCTATATCGACGAGGTGCGGATAAAGCGGGGCGAGGCCGTCTGGATTTCCAACTTCACCCCGCCGACCGCTCCCTACACCGCCGATGACCGCACCGTAGTCCTTCTGCATTTCGAAGGCGCGAACGGCGATGTGGTGACGCTGGACTCGTCGGGCAGCAGCTACGGCACTAGTGCCTTCAGTACGACTACCACGACCCTCGCCTTCACCAACGCCGCGGCTCTTTCCAGCGCGCAGGCCCGCGGCGGGCATAGTACCAGTCTATATACGGGCGGGTCTCAGTTCGCGCAATGGCTGCTTCCCGACAATCCGGCAGCGGGTCACCCTCTGTATTTCGGCAACTATACCAAATGGTGCGTAGAAGCCTGGGCGTACATTCCTGCGGGTGGTTCCCTCGCAATCTTCCAGATTGGTCAGAACCCGGATTCCGGGTCTATGCGGGGCGGCGCAGGCCCTTCCGGCACGACCTTCTACGTCAATGGAAGCGCAATCGCGACTGGACCCGCTCCGGCAACCGGATGGAACCATTTCGCCTTTGTTCGGGAAGGCCGGGGATGGTGTGTCTATGTCAATGGTATCGCTGGTGCCATAGCAGCGCCTTCTACACAATTCACCACGCCGGGCAGCGTCGGCAACTTGTGGGTAGGTGCCTGGAACAATCCCCCCGCTATCGGTGACGGTTACTTCGACGCTATTCGCATTACCAACGGAAACCCGCGCTACATCGCCAACTTCACGCCCGGCAACTTGACCAACGATGACATGACCACGCTGCTGTGGGTGTTCGATGGGTCAGTTGGTCAGAAGTGGGTGAAGGAGCTTTCCCAAAACACAGCGATGGTCGCCGCCAACGGAAACGCTCGGACGGTGAAAGATGGCCGGTGGATTGCTCCGACGACCGCGAAGATTAACGCATCCACCTACCAGTTTGGGGGTGGGGCGCTTCAGTTTTTCGGACAAGCCTCCGATGTCCTCAGCCTTGATGCAAAGATAGTGGCGTTCGGTACCGGGGATTTTTGCATCGACCTACAACTGTACGTCGATGGCGCCCCATACACCCAACAGGGGTTGGTCTGTGCGGGGGAGTATCTTGTCGCGAACCAGGACTTTCTGTTCTATAGAGAGGGGGCAGCACTTCGGGTGTCGTCCTCCGCCGGTGTGGTGATGGAGGTTAGCTGGTCGCCGTCTATCGGATGGCACCATTTGCTCGCCAATCGCATTAGTGGCACAACGCGCATTTTTGCGGACGGCGTGCTTCTGGGCTCGGTCAGCGACACCAGCAACTACGTTGCAAGCGGAAATTACCAGACGTGGATTGGCGGGTTCAAACCCACAAGCGCGAATGGGGCAAAAGCCCTTACAGGTCTCATTGATGAACTGCGCATCAGCATCGGCAACGGGAGAGGCTACACCGCCAATTTCACGCCGCCGACCATCGCCTACGGCCAGCAGTATGTCACCACGCCCGGCTGGATCGCCACACGGCCCGGTGTGACCTCTCTGGACCTGTCTGCCTTCTCCAGCATCGACACGGTAACGCCGACCTACAGCACGCCACCCAACACCTCGTTGACCTTCCTCATCAGCACTGACGGGTACGCTACTCCGTTGAGGCGTTGGACCGGCTCGGCTTGGGTGGCGACGGCCTACTCCATGGCGTGGAATGCCGGCGCCGGCACGCTGACCACCTCCGCCACGCCGGCGCAACTTCAGGCGGTTGGCAACACCATGGCGGAGCTTCAGGCCGGTCTGTTGGCCATGGACGTGGGGGCGGTCAACTCATTGAACGTCGTCGCGATCCTGTCCACGACCAACCCTCAGTTCACGCCGACGCTCGACGCACTCAACATCGGCATGGACGAATACACCATGGTCCGCCCGGTGACCGATTATACTGTGCAAAAAAAGAAGGCCAGCGGTGACCAGGCACTGAAGATTACCCGCGTGGCCGCCGGCAACGCCAACATGGTGTTCGATTACATCCCGGTGGCCTGACCATCGAGCGCGACAACACTCCAAACCCCACCCGTCCGGCGCCCGCGTGGCGCCTTTTTCATGCCTGCCTGGAGGTTCCCGTGCCTGACGCCCCATCCCCCGCAGAGACCGAGGTGCAGCAGGCGCTGGATGCCTGCGGCGGCGACAAGGACGCCGCGCTCCTTTTGCTCGGCCAACTCCTCTCGACCGCCCGCCGCGCGATGTGCGGCGGGTTCCTCCGTCTCGGCCAACCGACCGAACCCACAAACAGAAGGACTTGAACCATGCCGCCGGAAGTTATCACCGTGACCCCGCTGACCCATCCCGAGGCAGTCGACATGATCGTCTTCGCCGAGGTGACTAGCCGCCGGACCTACGAGGCCCGCTACGTCCACCCGACATGGCCGGGCGGCGAGAGCGGCGTAACCATCGGCATCGGCTACGATCTCGCCCACCACGACGCCGACGACCTGGCGCTGGACTGGCCTACGCTGCCCCCGGCCGCCCGCGCGGCGCTGGGGCGGTCCTGCGGCGTCTCGGGCATGCCGGCTAAGGATCTCGCCGCCAAGCTGGGCGCCGTCGTCGTGCCCTGGGATGCGGCTTACACCTGCTTCCGGGACCGCACCCTGCCGAAGTTCGAGCGGATGACCGCCGATGCCTTCCCCGGATCGGTCGCCGTGCCGCCCCTGTGCTTCGGCGCGCTGGTCAGCCTCGTCTACAACCGCGGCGCCAGCATGGGCGAGCGCGGGCAACCATCCTGGGACAGCCGGCGCGAGATGCGGTCCATCCGCGACCTGATCGCCGCCGGGAAGCTGTCCGAGGTGCCGGAGCAGTTCCGGCTGATGAAGCGGCTCTGGCCGGGCGTGGGCGGGCTGCTGACCCGCCGCGACACCGAGGCCGCTTTGTGGGAGAGGGGGCTGGGCGCCCCCAAGTGATCGTGCCCGCGTCGATTTTCTCGGCCACGTCCTTGGTCCGAAAAATCGACGCATCCAGAAGAGTTGACCACTGACCGCCCGCGCCATCCCGGCCGCGGGCTTTTTCATGCCCAGAAGGAGGCAACTATGGCTGTCGCTATCCCCCTCATCACCGCCCTGACGCCGCTGCTGGCCGATCTGCTCGACAAGATCCCGGACCCGGACGCGAAGGCGAAAGCCGCCGCGTCGGCGAATGCACAGCTCGTCGCCATGCTCCAGGCCGGCGACGCCTCGCAGCTCCAGGTGAACGCCGCGGAGGCCAGCAACCCGTCGCTGTTCGTCTCCGGCTGGCGCCCGGCCGCCGGCTGGGTCTGCGTCATCGGCCTGCTGGTCCAGACCGTCGGCTATCCGCTGATGGGTTGGGGGCTGTCGATCTGGTCGCCCGGCACGCCCATGCCGCAGATCGACACCGACACGCTGATGGGGCTGCTGGTGCCGTTGCTCGGCCTTGGCGCATACCGCAGCTATGAGAAGACAAAGGGGATTGCGCGCTGATGGCGCCAAAGCGAGCACCGTAGGCGCGACAAAGTGATCGCATACCGGGGCGCTCCCTTATTGGGGCACGCCCCGGTATGCACTAGAGTGCTGTCAGGAGGTCGGCGCCAAATGTCAGCATTGATGTCACGGAACCTTGTTGTGAACGGCAGAAGAACGAGCATGAAGCTCGAACCCTCTGTCTGGAACTATCTGGGCGAAATTGCCCAACTTCGGGGAAAGACCGTAGGTGGCCTTGTTTCAGATATTGAAAGCGGGCTTCCCGATGGCGCAGACAATCTTTCTGCTGAAGTGCGAATGTTCATCCTGAATTACTATAAGAAAATTGCCGATGGAAACAATCTCGGCGTAAGACTTGTAGAGCTGCGGCGCGAACATCAAGAAACCGTTGCCGAGTTGATGCGCGAGATTACGGAGCTTCAGGACCAAGTTAGGCATCACCAGAAGGCAAGGAACGACCGCCACTCCGCTCTCGCTAGAGACATCATGGACGTTCTTATAAAGCACTCTGGACCAACGGCACTCAACGAATAGGCGCAACCAAAAACGGAGCCTGCATGTTCGACCAGAACACTCTGGCCGGAGCCTTTGGCATGGCCGGATTTATCTTGATTGCGCTGTGGCCTCTGGCTCGCACGCGCCGCGTTCTGCTGGCTGGACAGGCCGCAAGCGCCCTCGCCTTCGCTGCCCATTACCTTCTGATTGGCGCCACCACCGGCGCGGCGGCCACCTTCCTGTCGCTGCTACAAGCCGCGACAGCGTGGCCGGCTGGCGCCCGCCCCCTGTGGTGCCGCGCCGCGTTCGCGGCCACCATGCCCGCCCTGGCGGCGCTGGCGTGGGCCAGTTGGGCGGGCTGGCCTTCGGCATGGGCCACCATCGGCACCGTGGCGGCGTCCGCCGCCCGCTGGAGCGCCCAACCCGCAACGATGCGCTTCTTGTTCGCCATTTCCGCGCTGGCATGGCTCGCGCATGACGTATCAACCAACAGCGTGCCCGGCATGCTCGCTGATTTGGCGTGCTGCGCAACGCTGTTCTATGGCTGGATGCGAGATAGGGCGGGCAAGCATACTCCTGAATGATGGCCCTACGGCCAGCAACACCCAAAAAGGAGCTTCGACATGCCCGCTGCAAACTTCGCCGCCGCTCTCCCGGAGACCGAGGCGGCGGACCTCAGCTATTTACGCGACAGCCTGTCGCAAATCGCCGCCGCGCAAGGTCTGCGTCCAGTGGTGTCGGATGACTGGCAGGCGCTGGAGGCGCTGAACGCGCGCCACCGCGACAGTTGGTTTGAGCTGCTGCCAAAGCCGTCCGCCGTCCCGTGCTTCTGGGTCGGGCTGACGACGGCCGAGGACGAGGTGGTGGCCGTCCAAGCGTCCATCCTGCTCGATTGCCGCGCCCGGCCCTATGCTGCCCGCCTCACCGACCTGACAGCCTTCTATGACGCCGGCAACGCCCCGCCCGACGCCTATTGCTTCGCCGCCAGCCCGGAGGCCCGCGAGACGCGCGGCGCGGTGGCGATGATGTCCAGCGGGTGGGTGCATCCGGACTGGCGCGGCGGGCATCGTGACCTGTTCCACATGTCGGGCCGGATCAACCGGCTGGAGGCGGTCGACCGGTGGCAGCCGGACTATTTGGCCGCCCTGGTCGAAACCAATGTCTCCCGTATCTGGACGGAGCGGGCGGTAGGCGAGCGCCACCTCGACCGCCACCCGACCATCATGTTTCACCAGCCCGGCGAGGGCAGGATCACGCTGCATCTGATGCGGTTCCGACCGGCCGCAGTGATCTCGGACCTTGCACGTCGTGCATCTTCACCGCCGACAGAATGGCCCGGTGACGCCCGCTCTGCCAGCCGATCAGCGCATGGCTGAAGCTGAACGGCTTCCCAATCCCGACCACCGCCACCTCGTTGACGACCGGTTCGCCGCTCTCGATTGCCTCGGCATACTCGCGCGCGATGGCCGCCGAGAACTCGCAATGGGGGTCCTCCACCTCCGGCTTGCCCAGCACCATCCGGCCCCAGGCTTCGCCAAGCGTGTCCAACGCCGGCCTGCCGATGAACCGGAACAGTAGCGGCCCGCCCTCCCGCTCGGAGGAGAGGAAACTGCAACGGGGCAGCAACCCGGAGTCCTTCAGGTAGCGGACGAGATCCGGGCTACCGTGCGGGTAGCGCCGGGCCTCGGCAACGATGGCCTGCTGCCAGTCCAGCGCCTGCCCTACCGCGCGGCGCTGGACGACCACCTCGCAGGCCGGCGGCTGGATCGCCGCGGGCCGGAACTGGAGGATCTTGGTCACGCGGCCCTCCCTAAGAAAGGGGCCATCATCGCGTCATAGACCAGCCGCGCCTGCTCGGTGGTGATGCCAGCCTGGACGGCGGCAGCCTCCAACAGGCGGTCGGCCGGCACTGCCGGGACGTTCAGCATGGCGGGCGCTTCGGCGGCAAAGGCCGCCTCCATGCACGGGATGCCCGCCGCCTCCCGGATCTGGTGCGAGACCTGAATGCCGGCGAGGAACGCCCGAACGCTGGACAAGGCTGTGACGTCCGCTTTCCCGGCGGCGGTGGTGTAGGACGGCAGGCCAGTTTCGGGGCACAGCAGCTGATCGAGGATCGCCATCGTGTCGCCGACCGTGTGCGGCGTGGTGGCAAGGATCGCGTCGATCATCGGCATCCACCGAGTCGCCACGGTTTCATCCGTCTCGTGCTCTGCGAAAAGCCGCCGTACAGCCTCAACCGCCTCACGCACGGTCATTCCGAGCGCGGGGATCAGGCTGGTATCGGCTCCGAGCCTGCCGTCACCGGCCGCCATTTCGTTGCCGGCGCCGCCGGTGGTATCGTCGCCCTTGTTGGTTCTCATCGGTGTTTGCTCTCCATGGGAACGAATTGCCGGACGATCTGCCGTCGTCCGGTATCGGGCGCCCGGCCTCGCCAAAGGCCGGGCGCCTCCTCACGGCTACCGAACGGAAACGTCGTAGCCGAACCATTGCGCCGACAGACGCGAGGCGGTGCCATCCTCTCCAGCGCTGGCGATAGCTTGGGTGAAGCGTGCGGCCAACGGGTTGCCCTTGCGCACGGCAACGCCCACCCCGGCGCCCAGCGCGCCACGGCTGAACGTCGGCCCAGCCACAGCCACCCGCCCGTCAGCCTTCATGATGGCCTCCAGCGCCGAACGGTTGCCCAGCAGCGCGTCGACGCGGCCGGCGGCCAGATCGAGCGCCGCATAATCGAGCTTCTCGTAAGCGCGGACGCGAGCAGCGGGGAACAACGCTTCAACCATTCGCTCATGAATGGTGTTCACCTGGACGGCCACCGTCTTGCCCTCCAGCGCCTTCGCCATCGCCGCGACGCCCGGCTGGCCATCACCAGCCGCAAGGTCGATCCGCGCGATAACCGGGAAGGCGCCGCCGAGCGGCGAACCGTGCTGGACGGCGAACATGGCCGGATCGGCGGCATAGGCGGCGCTGAAGTCGACCACTCGCTCGCGCTCGGGGGTGATGCTGACGCCCGCGATCACCGCGTCATATCGGCCCTGCTGGAGGCCGGGCAGGATGCCGTCCCAATCCTGAGCAACGACCTCGCATTCCGCCTCCATCCGGCGGCACAGGTCATGCACGAGATCGACCTCGAAGCCGACGATCTTGCCGTCAGCGGTGGTGGCGTTCCACGGGGCGAAGGCGCCCTCAGTGGCAATGCGGAGTTTCAGGCTATCGGCGGCAACCGGCCCGCTGAACAGGGAAAGCGCGGCAGCAGCGAGAAGGAGCGAGCGGCGGGTCAAAGCTATCTCCATTGGCTTTATGGCCTATCCATTGGCTAATTAGTTAACTCGGCAGATCTTGGCGGTCAAGCTATTTAGTGCTAGTTTTAGCCAAACAGCTAATTTGGGGATTGACGTGACTGTGTTGGAGCTAAAGGGGGAGCAACTCCGGGCCGCTCGGGCGCTGCTGCGCTGGCCGCAGCAGAAGCTGGCGGAGGAGGCTTCTCAGTTCAGCCCGGTATCGGCGAACACCATCAAGCGCTGGGAAGCGATAGACGGGCCGATCAACGCAACGACCACGGCCATAAATGCCGTGCTGCGCGCGCTGCTGAACGAGGGGATCGAGCTGCTGAACGACGGCGCCCCTGGTGCGCGGCTGCGGCGCGGCAAGTAGGGACGATCCTGAGAAAAAGCGGACACACTTAGGCACTCCAATTGCTACACAAGCGGCGTCGGGCCGACAGTGGGCGGCGTCCGTCCTCGCGTACGAGGGGGCAGACAATGGTTGGTGCCTGGGTCCAATCCAGGGACTCGCGAGCCGGGGGAACTCCCACTCCCCCGGCCCCACTCTTAGGAGCAGGGCCGCACTCGCGAATACACAATAGCGCGATCAAAAATATCCTCAAAGGGGGTAATTGATTTCGCGCCAGTAATGATTGCATAACTTAGTATGCAAATTGCGAGGCAATCGGCGGTTCCGGCCGATTTCGTGACAAATTGTGACGCAAGATGCGACGGAGTGCCGCGCGACGGCATGGATCAAAGAAATACTTAGGTACAGAAGTATCTGCCGATCTACGGCGCTCATTCACGGTCTATGGATCACGCGCTCCAGCACTCCACCATTGCCGATTAACTACAGGCGATGACTGTGAGACTGCATGAGGAAAATCGTTAGGTTCCGAAGTTTCGGCTCTCCGGAAAAGCGGGTTGGCGCGATCCGCTCGCAAGAATGATTTTCCTGCGTTGGTTGCGCTTTTCCCTCTTGCGCGAACAACCAATGTCCGCTTTAATACGGACACAGAAACGGCGACGACGGCAATAGGCTGTAGGCGCCCCGGCAAAGAAAGGCTGGCCCATCATGATCACCACCACCTGGATCGTCGCTGAATCGGCTCGCGGCACCGACGCCATCGTCGCCGAGGCCTGCGCCGCCAGCACCGTCGACCGCTTCTTCGCCCGCGCCGATGCGCGCGGCATGATCGTCGATACCGTCAAGACCGCGTTTGGCTGCCACTGGGACGGCAGCCGCCTCGACGCCGCCGAGCGCCGCCGCATCGCCGCCGGCATCCGCCGCAACGCCTGACCATCCCCTCACCGCCCGGCCAGTTCTGGCGTCTCCCCAAGCTTCCCCCTGGTGGGGGTTTTGGACACCGAATAGCAGCCGGCAGAGCCGGCAGGAGAAGATGGATGGAACAGTATTACTGGATCGTCCCCGCTATAGGGGCAATCGTTGGCGCAGCGGCCGGCGCCCTTGCCGGTTGGGGCCACCTCACCCCCGATGATCGCGGGTTGGGGCCCGCCCAACAGACCCTCATGCGGGCGGTCTATGCCGCTTGGCTGGGAGTCGCCTGTGCGGGCATAGGCGCAGCTGCGGCGGCCTTTTGGCCCATCGTTGTTCCTGGTGCGGCGATCTGGTGGGCCGCCGGAAAGGCGGATAAGGCGCGCGGAGCGTAACCATCACCCCCTCACCGGCCGCCTGGATCACTCCGGGCGGCAGAGCGAGAGGGCGGCAAGAGGCAGCCCGAAAGAACGGAGAGAAAAATGAGCAGCAGGACCGCATTGATCGCCAAGAACAGCATGCATCCTCTTCGCGCGCGTAGGCGCAACCTTCGGCGCGGCGCTCGTCCCGACAGTGTTTTGAGACGGGGCGGCACCATTGGCGAGGTGGCGCGGGTGGTGAGCTGGATATCCCGCGCCGGCTGTGGCGCGGTCAAGAAGGCGAGATTTGCCGCCGCGTGGGGTTGCGGCGAAGAGTGGACGGCTCGGCGCATCGCGCTGGTCGAGACGGCGCGCCGCGTGGTGGACGCTCCTGAGCGCGTCACGCGCGGGACCTTCCTGCGCTACTGTCAGACGATGCGCGACCGCATCGTCTGACACCTACGCGCCCCGCACTAGTCCATCGTCCAGATCCTGGCCGGTAACGGCCGGGCCTCATTGCGGCGCTGCCCTGCGTCGCGCCAACCGGGAGACTGACCATGCGCGCCATTTCCATGTTCCCCGATATTGTCGCCCGCCATGAGCAATACGTGGCTGAATTCTACGAGACATTTTACGACCGAACAGTCCCCTCGAAAGAAGTGATCCGCGCCATCGCCGTGCGCGCGGCACGCGAAGAAATCCGCACGTTGGCGGGCCGGAAGTCCAGAGAAAACATCACCCCCGTGTTCCGCATGTACGGAAACCAAAATGTCCGCGTCAGCATCGACGGTGGTCAGATTGTCGCCATCGGCCATGCCGATACAGAAACTTTGAGGAGTTGGCTGCACGCGACAAGGGCTTCTCCGAAGCGCTATTACCCCGTCACATTGGTGACCGAGATAAATGGAAAACCGTGGTCAACCCGATTGGTTTGGCTTGCGGACTCCCAGGGCATCACGCAGGTGGCGCGAACGGCCCCAGGGCCGCGCGCGACCTGGGAGAAGAAGGTCACGCCTGCCGACATTGGGCCGCGCAAGCGGTATTATGAAAACGGCAGTTTCGCCAACTGGATAAACAAGCCTGATCTCGGGTACGTCGAGAAAAAATATGGATATCCCGTCTCCCTGCGCGTGAAGTACGAGCAGGATACCCCCGCGCTGCGAGAGCTGCGAGATAAGTCAGATGGTCGTGGATGATACCGGGGCTGCGATGATCAGCCTGTCCCGGACTCAGCGTCACGCCGCCGACCGTGCCGGCGGCGTCGACCTCATCCTGCCCTGGCCGGACGGCCTGGCGGTGCCCGACCTGGATCTGAACGAGATGCGCCCGGCCTCCCCGCCGCAGACAGCCGCGGCGGTGGCCGCGCTCGATCTTCCGCGCGACATCACGCTGTGGCGCGTCCGTGTCATCCGCCTGCGCCAGCAGGGCACCGCGCCGGAGGAGGAGCGGCCGGTGCGGTGTTACCTACTGGCAGGTCTGGTCGGCGCCCGCTGGCTCGACGCGCTGCGGCGGATCCCGCCGCGCGACGTCCGCCGCATGTGGAGCGCCGCCGCCCTGGTGGTGGACGCCTCGCCCGCTCCCGATCCGCTACCGGCGTCGGTCCCTCCTCCGACCCCAGCCCCGCCGAAGGCGGCACGCAAGCCGCGGGCGCCGGGCTACGTTCGGACCCGCGCCAATCCGGACCGGGTCGCCCAGCGTCTGTGGGCGGCGCTGCGCTGCGGCGAAGCCATGACGTGCGCCGAGCTGGCCGAGCGGGCCGGCGCCAGCCCCAACACCGCCAAGAACTACGCCCGCCGTTGGCAGCGCGAGGATCTGGTGGAGGTGGCGGGCGAGACCGGCGGCGACGCCGGCATCGGGACGGCCTATCTCTACCGCCTCTCCCGTGATCTTGGCCCGACGGCCCCGGTGCTGCGCGGCCGGGTCGACACCGGCACCGGCTACACCGATCCCAACGAGGAGGAGGCCACCGATGACGTGGCAGGATGATGCGGAGGCCCTGTGGGGCAGCGAGTGGCGCCAGCCGCTGTCGGAGGTGGCGGGCGTGGCGTCGAAGACGGCGATCCGCTGGGGCAAGGCTGGGGCCTGCCCGCCGCAGATCGAGCGGTGGCTTGCCGAGACCGTGGCCAGCCTGCCGGCCGGTCAGCATCGTGCCTACGGGGGCGCCCTTCGGGCTGCTCTGTGGGCGCACGATGGGGCTCTGGATGTGCTGGGCCGGGTGCAGGAGGACCTGGAGGCCGCCCGCCTGCCGTGACGGGAGAGTGGGCGAGTATGCTGCCTGGACGCCGGCCGACGCGCACGAAGGCGCTTAACCTAAGCGAGCGCGATCAACCCGCTTTTCCGCAGAGCCGAAGTTTCCTTGGTAACCCTGGCAGCCCGACAGTTGCCCGCCCGTCAGCAGGCCACCGTTATGGTCAGCCGATCATTACTGTCCCGTCGGTAGCGGGCCGCTGCTACCATCATCGCAGTCATATCGGCTGCACTGCAAGCCCCGCTCAGGCGATCCTGAGCGGGGCTTTTCAGTTTATGGCGCGGCCGCAAAGCCTCCGGTTGGAAGCTGGCCTCACCACCCCACCCGCTATCTGTCAAGGATGACGGGCGGATTCGGATGCCCGCCGTCACCTCCCCCTGTGGACCGTCGCGATCGCTCAAGCCCTGCGGAAGGCCCGCAGGACGAAGTCGGCCCCCTCCCGCGCCAGCCGGTCCGGTTCCCCGATCGGCTTCTGCTCCGCATATTCCAGATGCGCGATGGTGATGCTCGCGACCATCAGGCGGCCGAGGGTCGGGTCGATATCGACGAACTCGCCGCTGCGGATTCCCTGCGCAATCAGATCCTCCAGCGACCGGTAGAAGGATTTGAGCTTGTCGGCGAGGTCGGCCAGTTCCGGTGACTTCAGCGCGTCGCCGGTGTAGATCGCCGACATGGCGATGGGCATGCGGTGCAGCGTCGACAGATCCCAGACCAGATACTGATGAAGCCGCTCCGACGCGGATCCCTCCTGACGGCAAGCCTTGTCGATCTGGATCGCCGCCTCGTTGAGGCTGAGGGAGAAGATCTCCTCGACGATCGCCTTCTTGCTCGGGAAGTGATGGAAGAGCGAAGGCTGCTTGATGTTCACCGCCTTCGCGATCTCCCGCGTCGTCGTGGCGCGATAGCCGAGCGTCTTGAACAGCCGGGATGCCTGGATCAGGATCTCCTGTCGGGTATCGGCTGCCTCCACGGGGACTCTCCTGCGTTAAGGATCGCCGCCGATCTCCCTCCGCCGGTTGACGGTCAGCTGGAAGACGTCCCGGCGATCATAGTGACCAACCACATCGAGATCGTGTTTAAAGCGAATCGTGTCGGCAAGATCAATGGTCGCCACGACTGTTTCCCCACCGAACACCGGGCCGACAAGATATTCCCCGTCCGGCCCGACGACGCCCGAACCGCCCTGAAGGCCGTCCTGACCGCCAAGCCCGGTGATGAAGGCCTGCCTGAGCGCCTCGGGAACGCGCTCGACCGGCAGGTAGGTCCCAGCGCTGACGACGAAGCACCGCCCCTCGAACGCGTAGGAACGGCAGGCGAGCTGATGGGATGACGGCATGTCCGGCCAGACCGCGACATGGATCTGCTCGTCGTCGGCATGCAGGGCCTGGCGGGCGAGCGGATGCCAGTGCTCCCAACAGACAAGGCCGCCGATGCGTCCCGCCGGCGTCGCCACCGCGCGCAGCCCGGCGCCATCGCCCGGTGCCCAGACGATCCGCTCGGTGTGGGTCGGCAACAGCTTGCGGTGGACGTTGAGGATGCGGCCATCCGGGCCGATGGTGACCAGGCTGTTGAAGATGGTGGCCGATGACGCCCGCGCCCGCTCATTGACGCCCATCACCACGGTGATGCCGGCGTCGCGGGCCGCCTCGCACAAGACCGCCCCTTGCGGGCTGTCGAGAACGAGGCTGGCCTCCACCAGCCTGCCGAACCAGCTCCGCGCCTCGGCGCTGTCCCAGCCCGCCATGCCGAAGACCCAGGAGGGATAACCGCCCAGCCAGGTTTCCGGGAAGACGATCAGGTCGGCGCCATCCTCGGCGGCGTCGCGGATGGCTGTCCGCGCCATGGCGATGCCGGCGGCGAGGTCGAGCAGCGGCGGCGTGTCCTGAACGATGTGCAGTTTTGTCATGGATGCCCTCAGACGGTGACGAAGGAGGAAATGGTGGCGGCGACGAGGCCGAGGGCGAAGCTCGACAGCGCACTGAAATCCAGCCACCAGACGAGGCGCGTGCGGGTCGGCCAGTCCGGCCACCAGGCGAGCGCGCCGGTCGCTAGCGAGGTGTAATAGCCGCTGGCGGCGAGCAGCCAGCCGATCCACGCCGGCAACGCGGCCAGGGAGCCGAGCGCCAGCAGGATGGTGCCGATGACGAGCGCGTCGACATGGCCTTGCCGGAGACGGGAGATCTGCTGAATGGCGAGCCAGCCCTTGGGCTTGTCGAGCGCCACATAGAGCAGCATGCCGGACAGACCGCCGATCGACAGCAGGACGAGTCCCGCCTGTGTCAGAGACGTCATGCTGGGTCCTTGCGGTGTATGCGGGAGACGGCGATCACGGCGAACAGCGCGACGAGGATGAAGATGCCGAGCGGCGCCCAGACCAGGAGTTCGGAAGCTCCGGGCGGGGAGAGTTCGGCCCGCGGCCACGCGATGTTCACGGTCTCGAAGGTGAGCCAGACGAAGGCGACGACATTGAGGGCATCGCCGATCTTGCCGGTGCGGAAGGCGCCGTCGGGCCGCCAGCGGCCGGTGAAGCGGGCGTAGAGCGCCGCCGCGACGACGAGGAAGAAGGTCGCGTAGAGGCCCAGGGTGCCGAAGGAGATCATCGTGCCGATCGCCTTGTCGTCCAGCCCGAGCAGCAGGGCCAGCCCGGCCGCCACCGTCACCAGCGTCATCGCCGCGACGGGAACCTTGCTGGCCCCGCTGACCCCGGCAAGCCGGCGCGAGGCCGGCAGCACCCCGTCCCGCGCCAGCCCGAAGACGATGCGCCCGGTATAGGCCTGCATGGAAACGATGCAGGCGATGAAGGTGGTGACGACGATGGCGTAGAACGGCCGCTCGGACCAGGAGCCGAGGCTGCCGGTCACGACCGCCGTCACCGGGTCGGCGATCCCGCCGGAGACGACGGAGGCGAGATCGGTGCTGGCCAGCGTGATCGCGCCGGCGACCAGCACGACCAGCGCGCCGACCGCCGTCGTCGCGCCGATGATGGCCTTGGGAATGTTGCTGCGGGCGCCGGTCGTCTCCTCGGCCACCGACGCGCTGGCGTCGAAGCCGACAAAGGCCCAGCCGCTGACCGCCAGCGCCGTCAGGAAGGTGGCGAATGTCGGCGCGGTGCCCATCGTGTCGAACAGGATGGTGAAAGGCTGGTTCTTGAAGAACAGGATCAGCACGACGCCGATGCCGAGCGACCCGATGACCTCGGCGGCGATGCCGATATTCACCAGCACCGCGACGACCCGGATGCCGCAGCTGTTGACGATCAGCGCCGCCAGCAGCAGCCCCATGGCGATGAGGGCGCGGTTGATGCCCTGCGGCTCGGCTCCGGTGACCAGCAGGCAGACCCAGGGTGCGGCCAGATAGGCGACGGTCGCCAGGGCCGCAGTGACCGCCAGCGCATAGATGATGCCGGTGACCATGCCGAAGCGTTGCCCGGCCAGCCGGCTGGTCCAGTGGTAAGGGCCGCCGGCGATCGGAAATTCCGAGGCGAGTTCCGAATAGACGAACGCCACGGTGAGCTGGCCAGCCAGCGACAGCAGCAGCATGAGGATCCAGGCCGGACCCGTCAGCTGAATTCCAAGCGAGAAGATGGCGTAAAGCCCGACAACCGGCGCCACGGTGGCGACGCCGATCGAGAAGACGGAAAACAGGCCGATGTCACGCTTGAGTTCCTGATCATAACCCAGTTCCGCCAGTTGTCCGGCGTCACCCTGAGACGGTGTCGACATGCCATGTGCTCCCTGTTTCGCATGTTACCTATCGTTTGATAGGCACGCTAAGTGAGAGTCCGTATGGCTGTCAATTCGCCTCGCGAAGGAATTCGGGAAAGACATCGATGACGGTTGCCTCAAGAATCGGAGGGGCTCCATCTTCGATTTCAAATTCAGGAAGAGCCGCAGGAAAGAGAGGTGCAAACACCAGAGTCTGAACGGGAAACATGCGCCATCAATCCATTCGGCCCGCCATGCGGGTGTCGTGCCGCATGCGTTCGTCAGGCTTGGATGATGCGCAAGGAAGGGTGGCATGCTCCGCCACGACGAGACGCGCCCGCAGCGCACACGCCCCCCGTTCCGCAGCGAAGAGCCCGGAAATGGCCAACGCGTTCACATGATCATGAGCGATCGAAAAAGATCGGAGCCCTTCTTGCCCCGCTCTTCCCTACCCCACCAGCGACTTCGGCAGGGCGATCTGCGGTTCGACCTCGACACGGTTGCGCCCGGCGTTCTTGGCGCGGTAGAGGGCGGCGTCGGCACGGGCCAGCAGCGGCTCGATGCCGGAGTCGCTGGCATTCATCCAGCTCAGTCCCAGGCTGACGGTCACATGCATCTCGCCGCCCTCCTCAAGCCTCACCGGCTTGGCGGCGATCGCCTGACGCAGGCGCTGGGCGGCGGCGAAGGCGTTCACCGGCGGGGTCTCCGGCATCACCACGGCGAACTCCTCGCCGCCCAGGCGGCCGATGATGTCGCAGGACCGCAGGGTCTCCTTGCAGGCGCGCACCGTGCCGCGGATGGCCTCGTCGCCGGTGGCGTGGCCATGGGTGTCATTGACCCGCTTGAAATGGTCGATGTCCAGCATCACCACCGACAAAGGGCGATCATATCGTCGCGAGCGGGTGAACTCTTCAGCCCCCCTTTCAAGAAAGCGGCGGCGGTTCATCGCGCCGGTCAGCGGATCGGTGGTCGCCAGCCTTTCCAGATCGCGCTGCATCGCCACGACGCGCGAAGCCGCCAGCAGACGCGCCGCCGTCCATTTCCAATCCAGCGGCTTGCGCAGGAATTCGTCGGCGCCGGCCTCCACCAGTTCGTGGAACTGATCGGTCATGCTGCCGGGGATCATCAGGATCAGATACAGGTGACGCAGCCCCTGGGCGGTGCGCAGGTGCCAGCACAGCTCCAGCCCCGTCATGTCGGCCAGGCGGATATCCGCCATCACAACGTCGAAATGACCATTCGCCACCGCCTCCATGGCGGCGGCGCCGGTTTCGGCCACGCTGGTCGCATAGCCGAGCCTGGTCAGCTCATACACCATCATCGTCAGATGGTGTGGCGAATCATCGACGATCAGAATCCGCAACTCGGGTGCTCCCGGCGATCACGTCCTGCTTATGCAGCATGAAGCCGGACGTGTGCAAATCTCCTTAACATCATGTCGCCGGCGGATAACGAAATTCCGATGCGCATACATATTCATGCCCGCAACCGGACCGATCGATGCGCCACACGGGATGCGCCGCGGGCCCGGCCTCATGCTTTTGCACATGTTGCCCAGGCGGGTGCCGGATTGCTATGGTGTGGCTAAAATTGTTCGCACGCCAAGCGGACGATCCATACGGGAGGCACGACCATGGACAGCGCGCGCGCGGCCCACATCGACGAACTCGTCCGGGTCTCCGCCGGGGTGCCGTCGGCCCGCGATCCGATCATCGAGAACTCGTGGCGCCGCTGCGTCGCCGATCACAAGCTGGATCCCACCGTCGGGCGCGAGGCGCACATCCTGCCGCAGGAGCGGCTGCGCGAGCATCGCGACGCGATGGACGAGTTCCTGCGCATGGCCCGCTTCGGGCTGGAGGCGCTCTACCGGCAGGTCGCCGGCATGGGCTATGTCCTGCTGCTGACCGACAGCAACGGCGTCACGGTTGATTTCATCGGGGACCCGACCTTCGACAACCACCTGCGCCGGGCCGGCCTGTATCTGGGCTCCGACTGGAACGAGGGGCATGCCGGCACCTGCGCGGTCGGCACCTGCATCGCCACCGCCCAGGCGCTGACCGTGCACCAGACCGACCATTTCGATTCCACCCACATCCCGCTGACCTGCACGGCCGCCCCGGTCTTCGACAGCGGCGGCGAACTGGCCGCCGTGCTGGACATCTCCGCCCTGCGCTCGCCGGAACCGAAGATCAGCCAGTATCTGGCGCTGCAGATGGTGCGCGCCTATGTCCACAAGATCGAGACCGCCAACCTCTACAACAATTTCCGCCGCGACTGGGTGGTGAAGCTGTCCGCCTCGCAGGAGTTCGCGGAGGTCGATCCCGATTTCGTCCTGGCGCTCGACGGCGGCGGGCGGGTGGTCGGCTTCAACCACAAGGCCCATGACCTGCTGGCGGAGGATGGCGTGTCGCCGCTCGGCCGCTCCTTCGCCGAGCTGTTCGACTGCGAGGTCGATGATCTTGTCCATTTCGTCCGCTCGCTGCCGACCGAACAGCGCACGCTGCGCCTGCGGCGCAGCGGCCTGCCCCTGTTCGCCCAGGCGATGCCGCCGCCCGCCGTCTCCCTGCCCCGCAGCCAGGCGCCGGACCGTGGCGGCGACGCCCTTCCCGAACCCCTGCGGGTGGTATCCGGCGGCGATCCGGCGCTGAAGGCGGTGCTGGCGCGGGCGGCCAAGCTGGTCAACACCCGCATGAGCCTGCTGATCCATGGCGAGACCGGCACCGGAAAGGAACATCTGGCCAAGGCCCTGCACCGGGCCAGCATCCGCCGCAACAAGCCCTTCGTCGCCGTCAACTGCGCGGCATTGCCGGAGAACCTGATCGAAAGCGAGCTGTTCGGCTACGAGCCCGGCTCCTTCACCGGAGCGACGGCACGCGGCAAGAAAGGGCTGATCCTGGAGGCCGACGGCGGCACCCTGTTCCTCGACGAGATCGGCGACATGCCGCTGTCATCGCAGACCCGCCTGCTGCGCGTGCTGGCGGAGCGCGAGGTGACGCCGATCGGCCGGACCAAGGCGGTCTCGGTCGATGTCCGCGTCATCGGCGCCACCCACCGCGATCTGGTCGAACTGGTCAAAGCCGGGCGCTTCCGCGACGACTTGTATTTTCGTCTCAACGGCGCGGTGTTCACCGTCCCGCCGCTGCGCCAGCGCGGCGACCTCGACTGGCTGATCGAACGGCTGCTGGCCGAACGGGCCGAGCGCGACGGCGTCGCCTACCGGCTGACCCCGGCGGCGCTGGCGGCGCTGCGCGGTCACAGTTGGCCGGGCAATGTGCGGGAACTGGTGAACGCGCTGGATTACGCCTGCGCGGTCGGCGACGGCGGGCTGATCGACCTCGACGACATTCCGGAGCCGGTCCAGCACAGCGGCCTGTTCCAGGCCTGGCCGGCGGAGGCTCCGGAAAAGCCGGCGGCACGGGATGAGGATCCCGCGGCACGGCTGCGCGAGACGCTGCGGCGGCATCATTGGAACGTGTCGGCGACCGCGCGGGCGCTGGATGTCGACCGCTCGACCATCCACCGTCAGATGCATCGCTTCGGCATCGTGGCGCCGCACCGGGCGGAGTGACGGGGCAATACTTACCCCGCCGCCCCGAACCCACCGCCGCCCGGCGTTTCCACCACCAGGGCGTCACCCGGCCGCATCGCCGTGCGGTCCTGCGCGGCCAACTCCTGGACGCTGCCGTCGCCGCGCTGGACCCAGGTCCGGCCGACCGCCCCATCGGCGCCGCCCTTCAGGCCGAAGGGAGCGATCTTGCGATGGTTGGCGAGGATGGCGGCCGTCATCGGCTCCAGGAAGCGCAGGCGGCGGATCACGCCGTCGCCGCCACGCCAGCGCCCCGCCCCGCCCGAACCGCGGCGGATGCGGAAGCTCTCCACCAGCACCGGGAAGCGCCATTCCAGCACCTCCGGATCGGTCAGGCGCGAGTTGGTCATGTGGGTCTGCACCGCGTCGGTGCCGCTGAAACCATCGCCGGCGCCGGAGCCGCCACAGACCGTCTCGTAATACTGGTGACGCTCGTTGCCGAAGGTGGTGTTGTTCATCGTCCCCTGGGCCGACGCCATCACGCCCAGCGCGCCGAACAGCGCATCGACGATGCACTGGCTGGTCTCGACATTGCCGGCGACCACCGCGGCCGGCGGATTGGGCGCCAGCATGGACCCCGGCGGGATGACGATCTCGATCGGGCGCAGGCAGCCCTCGTTCATCGGGATCTCGTCATCCACCAGACAGCGGAAGACATAAAGCACCGCCGCCCGGCAGACCGCCGAGGGGGCGTTGAAGTTGTTGGCCAGTTGCGAGCTGGTGCCGGAGAAATCGACGATCGCCGAGCGCGCGCCCGCATCGATCGTCACCCGCAGCTTGATGACCGCGCCATTGTCGAGCGTCACCGCGAAATCCCCATCGCGCAGGACACCGATGGCGCGGCGGACCTGCTCCTCGGCATTGTCCTGGACATGGCGCATGTAGGCGGTGACGGTCGGCAGACCATGCAGACGGACGACACGGTGCAGTTCGCGGCCGCCCTGCTCGTTGGCCGCGATCTGCGCCTTGAGGTCGCCGATATTCTGCGCCGGGTTGCGGGCCGGCTGCGGGCCGGAGCGCAGAAGCTCCAGCACGGCCTCCTCGCGGAACCGGCCGTTCTCGACCAACGGCACGCAATCCAGCAGCACGCCCTCGTCGGCGATCGTCCGGCTGTCCGGCGGCATGGAACCGGGGGTGATGCCGCCGACATCGGCATGGTGCCCGCGCGAGGCGACGAAGAACAGAAGCTCCCTGCCCGCCTCGTCGAATACCGGGGAGACGACGGTGATGTCGGGCAGATGGGTACCGCCATGATAGGGGTCGTTCAGCGCGAAGCACTCGCCGGCGGTGAATGCGCCGCCGCGACGCTGGATGACCGCCCGCACGCTCTCGCCCATCGAGCCCAGATGCACCGGCATGTGCGGCGCGTTGGCGATCAGCCCGCCGTCGCGGTCGAACAGGGCGCAGGAGAAATCCAGCCGCTCCTTGATGTTCACCGAGCGGGCGGTCTTCTCCAGCGTCACGCCCATCCGCTCGGCGATGGACATGAACAGGTTGTTGAAGACCTCCAGCATCACCGGATCGACCTTCACCCCGCCCTTGATGCCGGCGGCCTGACGCTGGGCCGCCGGTTCCAGCCGGGTCAGCACCAGATGGTTCTTGCGGGTGACCTCCGCCATCCAGCCGGGCTCGATCACGGTGGTGGAGACCGCCTCGGCCAGGATCGCCGGACCGACGACGCGGTTGCCGGGCTGAAGCTGGCGGCGATCATAGAGCGGCGCCTCCCGGCGCTGGCCGCCGCTATGGACGGCGACGGTGGCGAGCCGGCGCGGCAGCACCGCGCTGGTGGCGGGAAGCTCCGGATCCTCCAGCACGTCGGTCAGGCCGACCGCCTCCAGCGTCACCGACTCCACCTCCAGCGCCGTGCCGGGGGTGAGGAAGCCGTAGCGCAGGCGGTGCGCCTCCTCGAACGCCTTGGCCATGGCGATCCTGGAGCCGAAGGCGACGGTCAGCGTGGTGTCCGACCCGGCGGCCTTCAGATGGACGCGGCGGTTGATCGCCTGCCGGCCGGCGTCCACCCCCTGGCGGGTCAGTTCCGCCCGCCCCTCGGTCTCCAGGTCGGTGAACAGCATGGTCAGCCGGTCGACGACGGCGTCGCTCAACGGCCCCTCGACCGCGCGTTCCCGGATGGCGACGGTGTCGGCCAGCCCGATGCCGTAGGCCGACAGCACGCCGGCCTGGGGATGGAGGAACACCCGCGTCATGCCGAGAGCGTCGGCGACGGCGCAGACATGCTGCCCCGCCGCCCCGCCGAAGCCGTTCAGCGTATAGCCGGTGACGTCATAGCCGCGCTCGACGGAGATCTTCTTGATGGCGTTGGCCATGTTGTCGACGGCGATGCGCAGGAAACCCTCGGCGACCTCCTGCGGGGTCATCGCCGTGCCGAGCTTGGCATTGACGGTGGCGGCCAATTCGGTGAAGCGGGCCTTCACCACCTCGGCGTCCAGCGGCTGGTCGCCGTTCGGACCGAAGACCTGCGGGAAGAAGCGCGGCTGGATCTTGCCGACCATCACGTTGCAGTCGGTGACGGTCAGCGGCCCGCCTCGGCGGTAGCAGGCGGGTCCCGGATTGGCCCCGGCGCTGTCCGGCCCGACGCGGAAGCGGGTGCCGTCGAAAACGCAGAGCGACCCGCCACCGGCCGCCACCGTGTGGATGTGCATCATCGGCGCGCGCACCCGCACCCCGGCGACCACCGCGTCGAAGGCCCGCTCATACTCGCCGGCATAATGCGACACGTCGGTCGAGGTGCCGCCCATGTCGAAGCCGATGACCCGGTCGAAACCGGCCATGCCGGCGGTGCGCACCGCCCCGACCACGCCGCCGGCCGGACCCGACAGGATGGCGTCCTTGCCCTGGAAGCGGCGGGCGTCGGTCAGGCCGCCGTTGGACTGCATGAACATCAGCGGCACCGGCGCGCCGTCGACGCTGAGATCGCCGGCGACCCGGTCGACATAGCGGCGCAGCACCGGCGAGAGATAGGCGTCGGCGACGGTGGTGTCGCCGCGCCCGACCAGCTTCATCAGCGGGCTGACCAGATGGCTGACCGAGACCTGGGTAAAGCCGACGGCGCGGGCGAGCGAGGCGACCTGCCGTTCATGTTCGGGATAGCGGTAGCCATGCATCAGCACGATGGCGGCGGCGCGGAAGCCCTGGCGATAGGCCTCCTCCAGCCCGCGGCGGACGGCATGCAGATCGACCGGCTTCAGCACCCGGCCATCGGCCATCACCCGTTCCGGAGCCTCGACCACATGGGAATAGAGCTGGTCGGGCAACTGGATGTGGCGGGCGAAGATCTTCGGACGGGCCTGATGGCCGATGCGCAGCTGGTCGCCCAGCCCTTCGGTGATCACGAGGACGGTCGGCTCGCCCTTGCGTTCCAGCAGGGCGTTGGTGGCGACGGTGGTGCCCATCTTGACCACCTCCACCGTGTCCGGTGGAATCGGCTGGCCGGGCTTCAGCCCCAGAAGCTCGCGGATGCCTTGGACCGCGGCGTCGGCGTAGCGCTCCGGATTCTCCGACAACAGCTTGTGGGTCACGACCGCCCCGTCGGGCCGGCGGCCGACGATGTCGGTGAAGGTGCCGCCGCGATCCACCCAGAATTGCCACCGGGCCGGCTTGGGTTTTCCCGCCCCGACCACCGCCGCGCTCTCCGTCTCACCCATCGTCGCACCCGCCGAATTCCAGGCGCGGCAACCGCGCCGCGCGTAATCCGGAGTTTCGCGATCCAGCGACGGATTTCAACCGCCAGCATGCCTCGCGCCCGACAAGACGGTCATGGCATCGCCGGCCGCGGCGGAAAGAACACAGGATCACCAAAGACGGATTCGGCGCCTCCCCCTCTCGGCCGCCCTTTCGACAGCCCTCAGGCGGCCAGCCGCTGTCGCGGCGGGGTCGACAAGCGGGGCGCGACGGTGTTGCCGGACAGGATGCTGTTGAAGGCGCCGCTTCCCTCCTCCAACGCCTCCAGCGCGATGGAGAACTGGTCGGGTGGCGGCAATTCGAACAGCGCGATGGTCTCGTCACCCTCCGGCGCCAGCCGGCCGCCATAGCGGCGGGCGAGCGCGCGCATGCGGATATTCTCCGACAGACAGATCATGTGGATATGGCGGATGCCGCGGTTGCGGGCGACGATCAGGATGCGGCGGACCAGCGTGCTGCCAACCCCCTTTCCCTGCATCCCCGATTCGATGCTGATGCCGAACTCGGCCTGTTCCGGCCAGAGGGCGCGGTCGCCGCACAGCTCCACGGCACCGCGCAGCGCTCCGTCCTCGAAAGCGCCCAGGATGACCGTGCGCCCCCAATCGATGGCCGCGCAATGCCGCTCCACCGCCTCGTCCGACAGGGTGCCGGCGAAACGGGCATGGCGGTCCGCACGGTCGAGGCGGAGAAGATGCGCCCGATACAGGGGCAGCTCGGTCGGCATGATCTTGCGGATGACAGGCATGGCTCTGCTCGCGGTTCCCGATTTCCGAAAACGCATTTGCGCAGAACGTTTTTCCCCAGGCCCCGGTCCCGCGCTGACGGATCCCGGCCTTATCGAAACCGGCGCTCTCTCCGGCGCCCTTTGTTGCATTGCAACATGACGCAACGGGCAGGTTCCGCCAAGCGCTTATTAGAACTTCGCGATACGAACAATACCGATCCGTTGCAAGAAAGCCACAGTTGGCCGCTTTCTCATCGGCCGCTATGCTGCCCGAGGCTGGGGGGCCGGACAAAAGGGCGAAGCATGAGCATTTGGGGCAAGATCCTGGGCGGCGCGGCCGGCCTGTTCACCGGCGGGCCGCTGGGGGCGCTCCTGGGCGGGCTGGCCGGCCATGCGGTGGATTTGTGGTCGCCCTGCGGCGCCGGGACATGCGGCACCGACGGCCAGCCGCGCCGGGGCATGAGCGACGAGGAGGCGGAGGCGGCCAAGCAGACCGTCGCCTTCACCATCGGCGTGATCGCGCTGGCCGCCAAGATGGCGCGGGCCGACGGGGTGGTGAAGCGGGTGGAGGTCGATACCTTCAAGCGCCTGTTCCGCGTGCCGCCGGACGAGTTGGACAATGTCGGCCGCGTCTTCGACCTCGCCCGCCGCGACACGCGCGGATTCGAGGATTACGCCCGCCAGATCGCCAAGCTGTTCGAGGACAGGCACGCGGTGCTGGAGGAGCTGCTCGACAGCCTGCTGATGATCGCCGAGGCCGATGACGAGCTGCACGAGACGGAGGTCGAGTATCTGCGCGCCGTCGCCGTGATCTTCGGCTTCGACGAGACCGATTTCCGCCGCATCGTCGCCGGCCATCATCTGGCCGGCAGCCCGACGGAGACCGATCCCTATGCCGTGCTCGGCGTGCCTCGTCATGCCGGCGACGACGTGGTCAAGACAGCCCACCGGGCCCTGGTGCGCGAACACCATCCAGATCGGCTGATCGCCCAGGGCATGCCGCAGGAATTCATCGACCTGGCGACCCAGAAGCTCGCGCTTATCAATGCCGCCTACGATCGTATTCGCCGGGAACGGGAATCCACGGCCGCTTTGTCCTGATTGTCGCGATCCGCCACATCCGCTGATGATTTGAAATTGCTTTCCTTTGTCCTTTATCGCGTTTTCTGACATATCGTCTCCAAACGGGACGGGCGAGCGGTCGCCCGCAGGTTTCGGGACGATATGACGATGCGACGCACGATCATCCGGACGGTCTTCGCCGCAGCACTGGGAATGACGGCGGCGGGTTGCGGCGCCCAAGCCCAGACAGCGACGGCATCCGCCGGCGCGCCGGTGGTTTTGGGCCAGCCGCTGACACTGAACCTGGGAGTGCCGGCGGGCACCGACTGCGCCACCCTGGCGACGGCGCTGAACGCGCAGGGGCTCGTTCTGGTGGCCAACGGCCAGACGATTCCGGGGCCCCGTGCCAGCTTTGGCTGTTCCGCCAAGGGCGAGCTGACGGGCACCGTCTCTACCTCCATCGCCGGCAACGGCGATGACGCCGCCCAACGGCGGACGGCCTGGCAGGCCGCCTTCAACGGCTTCTTCAGCCTCGCCGGCTTCAAGACCCTGCCCGTCGCCTTCGGCCCGGCCACCGGCGGCATCGCCACCGCGCCGCAGATGGTCGCCATCCAGGGTGCCAGCGACCGCGACCTGAAGCTGGCCGCCCTCTGGTTCGCGCTGGTGGCTGCGCTGTTCCTGTTCGCCTTCTTCCGCCATTTCGGCCGCACCGACGCCATCACCCCCATCGCCGGCGTGCCGATGCCGCCCGGTTACCGGGCGCCCTACAGCCTCGCCCGGTTCCAGCTGCTGTGGTGGAGCGGGATCGTCACCGCCTCCTACGTCGCCATCCTGACCATCACCGGATCGATGGACACCATCACCACCGGGACGATGACGCTGATGGGAATCGTCGGCGGCACCTCGGTGCTGGCCGCCTTCCAGGATCGCCGGCCGGGCGACGACGACAGCCGGCGCCGGCAGCACGCCGCCGCCTATGTCGCCGCCGCGGGGGCGAGCCCGCCCGACCGGACGATGATGGACGCCAGCCTGGCCGAGGTCTATCCGCCCTCGCAAGGGCTGCTGCCCGACCTGCTGAGCGATGCCGGCGGCTACAACATCCATCGTCTGCAACTGCTGGCCTGGACCGGCGTTCTGGGCATCACCTTCCTCTACGAGGTCACCCGCACGCTGGGCATGCCGGAGCTGTCGGCCAACCTGCTGGCCCTGACCGGCATCAGCAACGGCACCTATTTCGGCTTCAAGATGCAGGAACAGCAGGTGGCGACGCCGACCGGCATCACGCAACCGGCCGGCTGAGGCGGGAAGCGCTTCCGCCCGGCGCAACCCGCCCAACCGTTTTTCCCGGTCGCGGCGGAGGGGGATGGCGCGCTATAACCCATCCCCTTCCCTTGATTTTCCGGCGCACGAACGGTCCATGGCTCCTCCCGCACCCATCACGGCGCTCCAGGGCGTCTCCGTCACCTTCGGCGGCCGTCCGCTGTTCGACGGCATCGACCTGTCCATCGGCCGCGGCGACCGCGCCTGTCTGGTCGGGCGCAACGGGTCGGGCAAGTCGACGCTGATGAAGGTGCTGGCCGGGATGATCCATCCCGACGGCGGCACCGTCTTCGTCCAGCCCGGCGCCCGCATCGCCTATCTGCCGCAGGAGCCGGACTTCACCGGCTGCGCCACCGTCCATGACTATGTCGTGCAGGGCCTGCCCGCCGACGAGCAGGACGAGGCGCACCGGGTCGATGCGGTGCTGGACCGGTTGCAGGTGGACGGCGGTCTCGACCCCCGCAGCCTGTCGGGCGGCGAGTCGCGCCGCACGGCGCTGGCCCGCACGCTGGTCGGCAACCCCGACGTCATGCTGCTGGACGAGCCGACCAACCATCTCGACCTTCCCACCATCGAGTGGCTGGAGGAGGAGCTGCTGTCCTTCCGCGGCGGGCTGCTGCTGATCAGCCACGACCGCGCCTTCCTGAACCGGCTGGCCAAGCGGACGCTGTGGCTCGACCGCGGCACGGTGCGCGCCACCGACCGCGGCTTCGCCGAGTTCGAGAGCTGGCAGGCCGAGGTGTTCGAGGCGGAGGACGCCGCGGCCCACAAGCTGGACCGCAAGATCGAAAGCGAGATGAAGTGGCTGCGCGAGGGCATCTCCGCCCGCCGCACCCGCAACATGGGCCGTGTGCGCAACCTGCTCGACCTGCGCGCCGGGCGCGCCGAGCAGATCAAGGGCGGCCAGCAGGCCAAGCTCGCCATCGCCGAGGCCGAGCGCGGCGGCCGGCTGGTGATCGAGGCGACCGGCATCGCCAAGGGCTTCGACACGCCCGAGGGCCGCAAGACCATCGTGAAGAACTTCTCCACCCGCATCCTGCGCGGCGACCGGGTCGGGCTGATCGGGCCGAACGGCGCCGGCAAATCCACCCTGCTGAAGATGCTGACCGGTCAGCTGGCGCCCGACGAGGGCACGGTGAAGCTGGGCACCAGCCTCGACACCGCCTATTTCGACCAGCGGCGCGAGGGGCTGGACCCGGAGGACACCATCCGCAAGGTGCTGTGTCCCTTCGGCGGCGACGCGGTGGTCGTCAATGGCGTGTCGCGCCATGTCGCCGGCTATATGAAGGACTTCCTGTTCGACACCCGGCAGCTGGACAGCCCGGTCAAGGCGCTGTCGGGCGGCGAGCGCAACCGGCTGCTGCTGGCCCGGCTGTTCGCCAAGCCCAGCAACCTGATGATCCTCGACGAGCCGACCAACGACCTCGACATGGACACGCTGGATCTGCTGGAGGATGTGCTCGGCGATTATCAGGGCACGCTGCTGCTGGTCAGCCACGACCGCGACTTCCTCGACCGGCTGGTGACCGGCACCATCGCGCTGGAGGGCGACGGCACCGCCACCGAATATGCCGGCGGCTATTCCGACTATCTGGTGCAGCGCCCGGCCAGGACGGCGCCCGCCCCGGTCGCCGCCAAGCCGAAACCGGCGGCGGGCGCGCCCGCCGCCGCCAAGCCGCGCGGCAAGCTGAGCTACAAGGACCAGCGCGAGCTGGACGAGCTGCCGGCGCGCATGGACACGCTGAGCGCGGAGATCGCCAAGCTGGAAAAGCTCCTGGCCGACCCCGACCTGTTCACCCGCGATGCCGCCAAATTCCAGAAGACCAGCGAGCAGCTGCATGCCAGGCAGGCGGCGCTCGCGACGGCGGAGGAGCGCTGGCTGGAGCTGGAGGCGATGCGCGAGGAGCTGGAGGGCGGACGGACATGAGCGTCGCCCACACGCTCCAGGCGCTGGTGGTGATGGCGCTGTGGGGGCTGAATTTCGTCGTGGCGAAATGGGCGCTGGCCGAATTCCCGCCGCTGTTCGTCATGTTCCTGCGCTTCGCCCTGGTGGCGGTGCTGATCATCCCATTCTTCCGCGTGCCGCGTGACAAGCTGTGGAAGATCGCGCTCTTGTCGGTGACACTGGGCAGCATCCATTTCCCGATCATGTTCACCGGGCTGAAGGGGATCGACGCCGCCACCGCGTCGCTGGCGGCCCAGGCCCAGGTGCCCTTCTCCTCCCTGCTGGCGGCGGTGGTGTTCAAGGACAAGCTGGGATGGCGGCGCGCCGTCGGCATGGCCGCCGCCTTCGCCGGGGTGGCGGTGATCGCCGGCGAGCCGCGGCTCGGCGACCAGATGGCCTCGCTGCTGATGATCCTGGGAGCCAGCCTCGCCTTCGCGGTGGCGAGCGTGCAGATGAAGCTGCTCGGCTCGGTGAACGGCTTCGCCGTCAATGGCTGGATGGCGCTGTTCGCCATGCCGCAGCTGCTGGGGTTGTCGCTGCTGCTGGAGCATGGGCAGATGGAGGCGCTCGCCAACTCCAGCTGGGTCGGCTGGGCGTCCATCCTCTATATGGCGGTCGGCGTCACCATCGTCGCCTATGGGCTGTGGTATCCGCTGATCGGGCGCTATGATGTCAACCAGACCATGCCCTATCTGCTGACCGTCCCGGTCTTCGGCGTCGCCAGCGGCGCGCTGCTGATGGGCGATCCGCTGACGATCAACCTCGCCGTCGGCGGGCTGTTGACCATCGGCGGCGTCGCGGTGATCGTGAAGCGGCGCCCGCGCACCGTCAGCGAGACCGTCACCAACCCGACCTGATGCCGAGATGAGCCGCTTCCGCCGGATCGACCTTCCCTCCCCCAACCACGGCCCGCGGGCCGACGGCGCGCGGGTGGAACTGCTGATCCTGCACTATACCGGCATGCCCACCGCCGCCCACGCGCTGGAGCGGCTGTGCGATCCGGCGGCCCAGGTCAGCGCCCATTACACGGTGGACGAGGACGGCACCATCTACGCCCATGTCCCGGAGGATCGCCGCGCCTGGCATGCCGGCCGGGCGAGCTGGCGTGGGCTGGAGGATGTCAACAGCCGCTCCATCGGCGTCGAGATCGTCAATCCCGGCCATGAGTTCGGCTACCGCCCCTTCCCATCCGTTCAGATGGCGGCGGTGGCGGAACTGTGCCGGGGGATCCTGGACCGTCATGCCATCGCACCCGCCGACGTGCTCGGCCACAGCGACGTGGCGCCGGCCCGCAAGGAGGATCCGGGCGAACTGTTCGACTGGTCCGGCCTGGCCGCCCAGGGGATCGGGCTGTGGCCCACGCCGTCCCATGAGGATGACGGCCCCGTCACCGGGGCGGAGGTCGCCGCCCTGCTGGGACGCTATGGGTACGACCCGGCCGAGCCGCGGGCGCTGCTGGCCTTCCAACGCCATTTCCATCCCGGCGGCCTGACCGGCAGCCCCGACGCGGAGACGGTGCGGCGGCTGCGCGCGCTGCTGCGGCAGACCGGGCACTGATCGACCTTGCTGATCGATCCTCTCAATTGCGGCATGTCCTGATTTGGGATTTGCCCCCGCGGCCGCTTGTCTATATGAACGACCGCGCCAGATGGCCGGATGGCCGCCTTCGGTTTCGGCCGGGGGAGGAAAGTCCGGGCTCCACGGAAACACGGTGCCGGCTAACGGCCGGCGGGGGCGACCCTAGGGACAGTGCCACAGAAAGCAAACCGCCGGCGTTTCGACGCAGGTAAGGGTGAAAGGGTGCGGTAAGAGCGCACCGCGGACCCGGCAACGGGGACGGCACGGTAAACCCCACCGGGAGCAAGACCGAATAGGAGCGGCCCGACCACCATCCCCGCAACGGGATGGGCGTGGGTCAAGCGCGTTTCCGCGCCGCCGCTCGGGTTGGTCGCGCGAGGCGTCCGGGCAACCGGCGTCCCAGACGAATGGCCATCGCCCGCCCTTCGGGGCGGGATACAGAACCCGGCTTACAGGCCATCTGGCGCTTTTCCCCTCTCCTTTGCCCATCTCATCCCAGATCGGTGGTCCGGTCGGGGCGCATGATCCCATGCCGCCCCATGGCGGCACTCCTTCGCGTCCGCTCCGCCCGATCGGATGGTCCATCCTGGGACAGCATGGGCGACCTTTCGTCTCACCCCACGGGCCGAACGCCACGATCCTCCGTCCATCGTCCGCGATCCGCCCGCGATCCCAGGGGCTTTTCCCGGCCCATCCCCAGCTTCTCCACGCTCCCATCCACATTTTCCCCAGACTAATCCACAGCCGGTGGATAACTGTGGGGCGCTTTCCCATGCCGTCCCATGCCGGACCGGCCTTTCCCACCCAAGGTTCTATGCCCTACGGAGGGATCGATTCGGCTCATAAACAAACCATGCATCCGCAACATTTTCTTAAAATTTCCGAACATACGCAGAACGCGTGTGGATAACTTTATCCACACCGACGGAGTCCAGCATAATACTGCGATGATTCAGGAATTTCGTACACCAACTTGCCCGGATGCAACGGCTCACCCCAAAAGTCTTGACACCCCCATCTGAATACTCTGGGGGGCGTTGACGCCCATGCCATCCCATGCTATCCCAAGAACGCCCATTTAAGGGGGGCTGTTGCCCATTCTGGTTAACACCGGGGGCGGGAGCTGAATGGGCCAAGCGGGGCTAGCGCGGAGCACCCGACCGCGCATGGGGGATAGCAGGGGGGATCGCCGGGCCTATGGCCGTTTTCCTGTCCACATACGTCAACAAGGTTGACAGGAAAGGGCGTGTGTCCATCCCGGCACAGTTCAGGCAGTCGCTTGCCAAGACGTCGGCCCCCAACACCGTCTATCTCTGGCCCTCGCTGAACCACCAGGCGCTGGAAGGCGCCGACCAGGACTATCTCGACGTCCTCTCCGAAAGCCTCGAATCCCCCGACCTCGATGCCGACGAGCGCGACATGATCGAGACCTTCATCTTCGGAAAGCTGATCCCCGTCTCCTCCGACGCCGAAGGCCGCATCGTCCTGCCCAGGGAGCTGGCGGAGTTCGCCGGCATCACCGAGGAGGCCGCCTTCATCGGCCGCCGCAAGACCTTCCAGATCTGGGAACCCGAAGCCCTCAAGGCCCATGAGGCGGCCCTGCGCGAGCAGGTCGTGCGCAAGGACATCTCGCTGAGCCAGATCGTCGCCAAGGCGTCCCGCGGCGCCGCCAGCCGGAGCGGGGAGGGCGCCTGATGACCGACCCCCGCATCCATATCCCCGTCCTGCTGGACGAGGTGATCGCCGCGCTCGCCCCGCGTGACGGCGCCCTTTACGTCGATGGCACCTTCGGCGCCGGCGGCTACAGCCGCGCCCTGCTGCGATCGGCGTCCTGCCGGGTGATCGGCATCGACCGCGACCCCGCCGCGATCGAACGCGGCCGCGTCCTCGCCCAGGAGTTTCCGGGCCGCCTCGACGTGATCGAAGGCCGCTTCGGCGACATGGACCAACTGCTGGCCCGGCATGGCGTCGACAGGGTGGATGGCGTGGCGCTCGACGTCGGCGTCTCCTCTCCGCAGATCGACGAGCCGGAACGCGGTTTCTCCTTCCGTTTCGACGGCCCGCTCGACATGCGGATGGGACGGGATGGGCCGACCGCCGCCGACGTGGTCAACGGCGCCGATGAGGGCGAACTGGCCGACATCCTCTACCACCTGGGCGAGGAGCGGATGGCGCGCCGGGTCGCCCGCGCCATCGTCGCCGCCCGCCGCGAGGCGCCGATCGAGCGCACGGCGCGGCTGGCCGACATCATCCGTTCGGTGGTGCCGAAGGGGAAGGGCGACGGGATCGATCCCGCCACCCGCAGCTTCCAGGCGTTGCGCATCCATGTGAACGACGAGCTGGGCGAATTGCGGCGCGGCCTGTCCGCCGCCGAATCGCTGCTGGCGCCCGGCGGGCGTCTCGCCGTCGTCTCCTTCCATTCGCTGGAGGACCGCGAGGTCAAGGCGTTCCTGCGGGAACGCTCCTCGCCGCCGCCCTCCCCGTCCCGCCATACGCCCGTGACCGCGGTCGCGGCGCACCACCCCTCCTTCCGCCTGCTCTCCCGGAAACCCGTGGACCCGAGCGAGGCCGAAGCCCGCAACAACCCCCGCGCCCGGTCCGCCCGGTTGCGCGCGGCTGAACGTACCGAGGCGCCAGCGTTCCCGGCGCCCGGCAAGGAGGCAGCATGAAAGGCAAGACCTGGCTGTTCTGGGGCGGCCTGATCGCGGTCGCCGGAGGCGTGCTGTTCCAGACCAGCTACGACGTCCAGGATCTCGAGGAGAAGCTTGCCGGGCTGAACCGCAAGATCATCCAGGAACAGGAGTCCATCCAGGTCCTGAAGGCCGAATGGAGCTACCTGAACGACCCGACCAAGCTGGAACAGATGGCCCAGGCCTATCTGGCGTTGCAGCCGACCGAGCCGCGCCAGTATCTGGCGATGGACGTGATTCCGATGCGTCCGGCCGACGCCGTCCCGCCGCCGGCCCCCGCCCTGCCCGGCGTCGCCCCGCCGCCGCCGATGGCGCGCGCGCCGGGCACCGGCGCGGCGCAGGTCGCCGCCGCCCGCGCCCCGGCCAACAACAAGGCCGCGGCCGGACTTGTTCCGGTCAGCGCCCCGGCCGGACTCCCCGGCGGGCTCCCGCCCGGCGCGGCGAAGCCGCTGCCGATGGACAAGGCGCTGGAACGCGCGCCCGTCATCGTGCCGGCGTCGCTGCCCGCCTCCGGGTCGCTCTCCGACCCGTCCCGCGCCAGCCGGATCAAGCCCGACGCCCTGATGCCCGGCTCCGCCCGCGCGCCGGCCGACAAGCCCGCCGACCGCGCCGCCGGCAAGCTGGCTCCCAACGTCCCGACCTCGCCCAACCGCCCGACCGAACTGGCCGCCCGACCGACCCCGTCAGCCCCAGCACCGGCGAAGGCCGGCACCGTGACCGCCCAGCAGCCCTACCAGCCCAAGCCGACCGACAGCCTCGGGCTGCTCGTCGCGCGCCTGGGGGCCAATCGATGAACGGTCCCGACCACGCCGGCCCCGCTGGCTACGGCCAGCCCGGCGCCAGCACCGGCAGCACCTATGTGCCGCCGCCGGCGCCGTCGCCCTTTCCCCCGCCGCCCCAGCAGCCGTCCGCCAAGCCGCGGACCTCGCTGGCGGTCGCGCTGGAACAGAGCCGTTACCGCCTGATGGTGACGGCCGCCGTGGTCACGACCGTCTTCACCGCCATCAGCGTCAAGCTGGCGATGGCGACGCTGCTGGCCGGCGGCGGCGGTGAAGCGCGCCAGCATGTGGCGCTGGAACTGGACAACACCCCCACCAACCGCGCCGACATCCTCGACCGCAACGGCAACCTGCTGGCGACCTCCCTGGTCACCCAGTCGCTCTACGCCGATCCCAAGCTGGTGTCGCGCCCGGAAGAGGCGGCGCAGAAGCTGGTCAGCGCCCTGCCCGACCTGGATTACAAGGATGTGCTGGGAAAGCTGAGCGGCGATCGCCGCTTCGTCTGGCTGAAGCGCAACCTGACGCCGAAGCAGCAGGCCGCCGTCCACCGGCTGGGGATTCCCGGCGTCTCCTTCGAGCGGGAGGAGCGCCGCTTCTACCCCGCCGGCCCGCTGACCGCCCACATCGTCGGCTTCACCGGCATCGACAACAACGGCCTTGCCGGCATGGAGCAGGGCTTCAACAAGCGGCTGACCGAGGAGCCCGGAACGCCGGTGCAGTTGTCGATCGACCTGCGCCTTCAGCATGTCCTGAAGAAGGAACTGACCGCGACGGTGCAGGAATTCAGCGCCATCGGCGCCGCCGGCATCGTCTTCGACGTGCGCAACGGCGAAGTGCTGGCGATGGTGTCGCTGCCCGATTTCGACCCGCAGGATCCGACCGGCCTGAACCCGGAGACGCTGTTCAACCGGGCGACGCTCGGCGTCTACGAAATGGGTTCCACCTTCAAGATCTTCAACTCCGCATTGGCCTTCGACAGCGGCAAGATCCGTGTGTCCGACATGTTCGACGCGGCCCACCCGGTGAAGATCGGCCGCTTCACCATCAACGACTATCACAATCTGCATCGCGCGCTGACGGTGGCGGAGGTGTTCCAACACTCGTCCAACCTCGGCTCCGTCCGCATGATCCAGCTGATCGGCGTGGCGGCGCAGAAGGCCTTCATGACCAAGATGGGCTTCACCAGGCCCACTGGGCTGGAATTGCCGGAAAGCGGCTGGCCGCTGGTGCCCAACCCGTGGCGCGAGGTCAACAGCTACACCATCTCCTTCGGCCATGGCATCTCGGTCAGCCCGATGCACACGGTCGCCGCCGCCGCGTCGGTCATCAATGGCGGCTTCTTCCACAAGCCGACCCTGCTGAAGCGCAAAGCAGGCGAGGAAATCCCGACGGAACAGGTGGTGTCGCGCCAGACCTCGGACATGATGCGGCGCATGTTCCGCTTCGTGGTCACCGACGGCACCGGCAAGACCGCGGCCGTCAAGGGATATGTCGTCGGTGGCAAGACCGGCACCGCAGACAAGCAGAAGGGCAAGCATTACGAGAAGAACTCGCGCATGTCGTCGTTCCTGGGCGCCTTCCCGATGAATGATCCGCGCTACATCGTCTATGTGCTGGTCGATGAACCCAAGGGCATCGCCAGGACCGGCGGATTCGCCACCGGCGGCACCGTCGGCGCCCCCACCGTCGGCCGCATCGTCAAACAGATCGGCCCCCTGCTGAATGTGCCGATCGTCGACGAGAACACGCCGGACATCCTGAACTCCACCTACCTCAACGCCGCCGGTTCCACCAACTGGCAGCAATCCCTTCCCTCCGTCACCGCCCCACTCCCGCAGAAGGGAAGCACCGTTGCGTCTTTCCCAACTCAGACCAAGCCGCGCTGAGGCCGATCCGGGCGCAGCCGATCAGGCCCGGCCCGCCGGCGCCGATCCCGATATCGCCGGGCTGACCGCCGACAGCCGCGCGGTCAGGCCCGGCTTCGTCTTTGCCGCCCTGCCGGGCGTGAAGGCCGATGGCCGCGCCTTCATCGCCGACGCCCTCGCCAAGGGTGCCGTCGCCGTGCTGGCGCCCGAAGGCACCGAGTTGCCCGCCGGCTCCACCGCCCTGCTGCTGACCGACCCGCAGCCCCGCCTCGCCTTCGCGCGGATGGCCGCCGCCTTCCATGGCGGGCGCCAACCGGAGACGGTGGTGGCGGTGACCGGCACCAACGGCAAGACCTCCACCGTCCAGTTCGCCGCCCAGATCTGGGCGCGCATGGGCCTGCCCGCCGGCAGCCTCGGCACCCTGGGCCTGCTCGGCCCCGGCCTGCACGGCTATGGCGGGATGACGACTCCGGACCCGGTGTCGCTTCACCGCGACCTCGCCGCCGCCAAGGACGCCGGCATCGACCATCTGGCGATGGAGGCGTCGAGCCACGGGCTGGAGCAGTTCCGGCTGGACGGTGTCGCGATCAAGGCCGCCGGCTTCACCAATCTCACCCTCGACCACCTCGACTATCACGGTACGATGGAAGCCTATCGCGACGCGAAGGCTCTACTCTTCCAGCGTGTACTCCCCGCAGGATGCATCGCCGTGCTGAATGCGGACAGTGATGACTTTCACTTTTTTGCCACAATTTGTGACGAACGTGGCCAGCGTGTCCTGTCCTATGGCTTGGCCGGCGCCGAGCTTCGGGTGACCGGGGTGGAGCCGCTGGCCCATGGGCAACGGCTTTCCCTGACGGTGCTTGGCCGCGATGTGACGGTCGACCTGCCGCTGGCGGGGCGTTTCCAGGCCTGGAACGTGCTCTGCGCGCTGGGTCTGGTCATCGGTTCCGGTGGCGACGCGACACGGGCGCTCGCCACCCTCCCCGCCCTGGAGGGCGTGCCGGGCCGGCTTCAGCATGTCGCCACCCACCCCAACGGGGCGACGGTCTATGTCGATTTCGCCCACACGCCCGACGCGCTGGAAACCGTGCTGCTGGCGTTGCGCTCGCACGCCGCGCGCGATCTGGTGACGGTGTTCGGCTGCGGCGGCGACCGCGACCGGACCAAGCGGCCGGTGATGGGGGCGCTGGCGGCCCGGCTGGCCGACCGCGCCATCGTCACCGACGACAACCCGCGGACCGAGGATCCCGCCTTCGTGCGGAGCGAGGTCCTGGCGGGCGCCACCGGGGAGCTGGCCGGACGGTTGGAGGAGATCGGCGACCGGGCCGAGGCGATCCGCACCGCGGTGCGGCGGCTTCAGCCCGGCGACGTGCTGGTCATCGCCGGCAAGGGGCACGAGCAGGGACAGACCATCGGCACCGAGGTGCGTCCGTTCGACGATGCGGACGAGGCCCGGAAAGCCGTAGCGGAGGTTGGAGCATGAGCGACAAGACCGTCCTCTGGACCGCACGCGATGCGGCCGCCGCCACCGGCGGGCACCTGACCGGCCCGTCCGCCTGGGCCGCCACCGGCGTCGCCATCGACAGCCGCAAGGTGGCGCCGGGCGACCTGTTCGTCGCCATCCGCGGCCCGAATTTCGACGGGCATGCCTTCGTCGGCGCGGCGCTGGCCGCCGGAGCGGTCGCGGCGCTGGTCGATCATCCGCCGGACGGCCTGCCCGCCGACGCTCCGTTGCTGATCGCCCCGGTCGACCCGCTGGAGGCGATGGCGGCGATGGGCGTCGTGGCGCGGGCGAACTGCGGCGCCCGCATCATCGGCGTCACCGGATCGGTCGGCAAGACCGGCACCAAGGAGACGCTGCGTCATGTGCTGTCGGCGCAAGGCGCCACCTACGCCACCGAAGGCAGCCTGAACAACCATTGGGGCGTGCCGCTGTCGCTGGCCCGCCTGCCGGCCGACAGCGCCTATGGCGTGTTCGAGCTGGGGATGAACCATGCCGGCGAGATCGGCCCGCTGTCGCGGCAGGTCAAGCCGCATGTCGCCATCATCACCACGGTGGAGGCGGCGCATCTGGAATTCTTCTCCGGCGTCGAGGCCATCGCCGACGCCAAGGCCGAGATCTTCGAGGGGCTCGATCCCAACGGCGTCGCCGTGCTGAACCGCGACAACGGGCAATATGCCCGGTTGGCCGCCGCCGCGCGCCGCCATGGCCTGAGCCATGTCTGGGGCTTCGGCACCGACGAGAAGGCCGACGCCCGGCTGCTCGACTGCTCGCTGCACGCCACCTGCAGCGCGGTGACCGCGGTCATCCGCGGCGAGCGGCTGCAATATTGCCTGTCGCAGCCCGGCAGGCACTGGGTGATGAACAGCCTGTCGGTGCTGCTGGCGGTGAAGGCGCTGGGGGGTGACGTCGCCACCGCGGCGCGCGCCCTGTCCAGCCTGCCGTCGGTCAAGGGCCGCGGCACCCGCAGGCGCATTCAACTGCCGCAGGGCGCCTTCACCCTGATCGACGAGAGCTACAACGCCAGCCCGGCCGCCATGGCGGCGACGCTGGAGGTGCTGGGCAAGATCGACCCCGGCGCCGGCGGCCGGCGCGTCGCCGTGCTGGGCGACATGCGCGAGCTGGGCGACCGCGCCGACGCGCTGCACATCGCGCTGGCCGAGCCGCTGCGCGCCGCCCAGGTCGACACCGTCCATGCCTGCGGGCCGCATATGAGGGCGCTGTTCGACCGGCTGCCGGAGGCCATGCGCGGCGTCTGGACCGAGACCAGCGTGGAGCTGGCCCCCATCGTGGCCGCCGGCGTAAAAGGCGGCGACGTTATCATGGTCAAAGGGTCCTTGGGCAGTCGCACAGGTCTGATCGTCGATGCGCTCACCGCACTCGACAGCGGACGCGAAAGCGAGGACAAAGCCGCCTCCCGAACCACCAACCAGCCACAGGCGGCCGCGCAGTCGGCGCATGTGCCGCGAGGCTGACGGACCCAAATGCTCTACAATCTCCTCTTCGGTCTGGCGGACATCTTCTCGCCCTTCAACCTGTTCCGGTACCTGACCTTCCGGACCGGCGGCGCCGTCATCACGTCGCTGATCATCAGCTTCGTCTTCTTTCCCCGTCTGATCGCCTGGCTGAAGCACAAGCAGGGCGAGGGTCAGCCCATCCGCGCCGACGGCCCGGAAAGCCATTTCAAGAAGAAGGGCACGCCCACCATGGGCGGCCTGATGATCCTGATCGCCATGACGGTCAGCACCATCCTGTGGGCCGACGTCACCAACGCCTATATCTGGATCGTCCTGCTGGTGACCATCGGCTATGGGCTGATCGGCTTCGGCGACGATTACCTGAAGCTGACCAAGCGCAACACCAAGGGGCTGTCGGGCCGCTTCCGCCTGGGCTGGGAGATCGCCATCGGCCTGACCGCCTCCGCGCTCATCATGTGGGTGTCGGCGCCGCCGCTGTCGGGCGGCGTGGCGGTTCCCTTCGTCAAGGATTTCCTGATCCAGCTGTCCTGGTTCTTCGTTCCCTTCGGCGCCTTCATCATGGTCGGCGCCTCGAACTCGGTGAACCTGACCGACGGGCTGGACGGGCTGGCCATCGTGCCGACGATGATCGCCGCCGGCTGCTTCGGCCTGATCTCCTACCTGTCGGGCAACGCGATCTTCGCCAACTACCTTCAGATCCACCATGTGCCGGGATCCGGCGAGCTGGCGGTGTTCTGCGGCGCGCTGGTCGGCGCCGGGCTGGGCTTCCTCTGGTACAACGCGCCGCCCGCCATGGTCTTCATGGGCGATACCGGCTCGCTGTCGCTGGGCGGCGCGCTGGGCGCCGTCAGCGTGGTCACCAAGCACGAGATCGTGCTGGCGATCATCGGCGGCCTGTTCGTGCTGGAGACGGTGTCGGTGATCGTGCAGGTCGCCTCCTTCAAGCTGACCGGCAAGCGGGTCTTCCGCATGGCGCCGCTGCACCATCATTTCGAGAAGAAGGGCTGGGCCGAACCGACGGTGGTGATCCGCTTCTGGATCATCGCCTCGATCCTGGCGCTGGTCGGCCTGTCCACGCTGAAGCTGCGCTGAGGGGGGACCGGCGATGATCGACCTGTTCTACATGCGGGAACTGCCGGTGGCGGTGATGGGGCTGGGCAAGTCCGGCCTCGCCACCGCCCGCGCGCTGCGCGACAGCGGGGCCGAGGTCCGGGTGTGGGACGACAACCCCGCCTCCCGCGCCGCGGCGGAGGCCGAGGGCTTTTCCGTGGTCGATCTCGCCACCGCCGACCTGTCGGACCTGACCACCATCGTCTGGTCGCCCGGCATTCCCCATACCTTCCCCAAGCCGCACCCGGTGGCCGAGCGCGCCCGCGCGCTGGGGATCGAGCTGATATGCGACATCGAGCTGCTGGGCCGGGCGGAGCGCGACTGCGCCTTCATCGGCATCACCGGCACCAACGGCAAATCGACCACCACCACCCTGATCGGCCATATCCTGGCCGCCGCCGGGCGCAAGGCCGCGGTGGGCGGCAATCTCGGCACGCCGGTGCTGACCTTCGACCCGATCGGCGCCGGCAACGCTTGCGTCCTGGAGATGTCGAGCTATCAGCTGGAGCTGACCCACTCCATCACCTTCGACATCGCGGTGCTGCTGAACATCACGCCCGACCATCTCGCCCGCCATGGCGGGATGGACGGCTACATCGCCGCCAAGACGCTGATCTTCCACCGCCAGACCCGGCCGCGCACCGCGGTGATCGGCGTGGATGACGAGCATTGCCGCAAAATCCACGCCGGCCTCGTGGCCGCCGGCGACCAGCGCATCTGGCCGGTCTCCGCCCACGGGCCGGTGGCGGGCGGCGTCTATGCCGCCGACGGCTGGCTGGTCGACGACACCGAGGGCGAGGCGGTGCGCGTGGTGGAGCTGTCCACCCTGCCCACCCTGCTGGGCGCCCACAATTGGCAGAACGCCGCCGCCGCCTTCGCCGCCTGCAAGGCCGCCGGCATTCCGGCACCGGCCATCGTCGCGGCGATGGCGAGCTTCCCCGGCCTCGCCCACCGCCAGCAGTTGGTGGGAACGCTGGACGGCGTGCGCTTCGTCAACGACAGCAAGGCGACCAACGCCGACGCCACGGAGAAGGCGCTGGCGACCTTCGACCCGATCTACTGGATCCTCGGCGGACAGGCCAAGGACACCGGGCTGAACGGGCTGGAGCCTTACATGGGCCGGGTGCGCCACGCCTTCCTGATCGGCGAGGCGCAGGAGCAATTCGCCGCATGGCTCGACACGCAATCCGTTGCTTATACGCGCTGCGGAACGTTAGATATCGCAACCGCGAAGGCGGCGGAGATGGCGGTGGCGGAGCGGCTGACGGACGCCTGCGTGCTGTTGTCCCCAGCTTGCGCGTCGTGGGACCAGTTCGCCAATTTCGAGAAGCGCGGCGAGGCTTTCGCGGCCTGCGTCGTGTCCATCATCGGTGAGCATCGGCACACCGGGACCGGCAGCAGCGGAGGCGTTGCATGATCACCTTCGACCGCACCGACCAGTCGATCTTCGGCCGCTGGTGGTGGACCGTCGACCGCTGGCAGCTCGGCGCCGTCGCCCTGCTGATGTTCCTCGGCACCGTCCTGATCACCGCGGCCAGCCCGCCGGTGGCGGAGCGCATCGGCATCCAGGACACCTTCTATTTCGTCGAACGCCACGTGATGATGCTGATCCCGGCGATCATCATCATGGTCGGCGTCTCGCTGCTCAGCCCGCGCGGGGTGCGGCGGGTGGCGCTCGGTGTTTTCCTGATCGCGCTTGTGCTGGTCTACGCCACCCTGGTCGTGGGCGTGGAGATCAAGGGCGCGCGCCGCTGGATCCATGTGCCCGGCCTGTCGATCCAGCCATCGGAATTCATCAAGCCGGCCTTCGCCGTGGTCGCCGCCTGGCTGTTCTCGCTGTCGCGCACCAATCCGGGCTTCCCCGGCGCCCTGGTGTCGATGGTTCTCTATGGCGTCACCATGGCCGGCCTGATCCTGCAACCCGACCTCGGCATGACCTTCGTCGTCTCCGCCGTCTGGTTCACCCAGTTCTTCCTGGCCGGGCTGAATCTGGTGCTGGTGATGGGGCTCGGCGGGCTGGGGGTGGTCGGTCTCATCGGCGCCTATTACACGCTGCCGCACGTCACCAGCCGCATCAACCGCTTCCTCGATCCGCATGCCGGCGACAATTATCAGGTCAACCGCTCGCTGGAGGCCTTCGCCAACGGCGGGCTGATGGGCACCGGCCCCGGCCAGGGCACGGTGAAGTTCTATCTGCCCGACAGCCATGCCGACTTCATCTTCGCCGTCGCCGGGGAGGAGCTGGGCCTGATCTTCTGCCTTGGGTTGGTCGTGCTGTTCGCCTTTGTCGTCCTGCGCGGGTTCGCTCGTGTCTTCAATGACAATAATTATTTCGTTTTGCTGGCCGCCGCTGGTCTTCTGATCCAGTTCGGGCTTCAGGCGGCGATCAACATGGGTTCCTCCTTGCATCTTATGCCGACCAAGGGCATGACCCTGCCGTTCATCTCATACGGCGGCTCCTCGCTGCTGGCACTCGGGTTCGGCATGGGTATGGTTCTGGCTTTGACACGCAAACGCTTCGGCCCTTCGGAATGAGGAGGCCGACGGACTTGAACGCGACGGATTTGGACGCGCGCGCCCACAGGGTGATCGTTCTGGCCGCTGGCGGCACCGGCGGGCACATGTTCCCGGCCGAGGCGCTGGCGCGCGAGCTGCTGGCGCGCGGCCGCGCCGTGACGCTGGTCACCGACAAGCGCGGCCACGCCTTCGGCGACTCCCTGCCGGAGGTGCCGGTCCACCGCATCCGCGCCGCCTCCCCCGGCGCCGGCATCGCCGGCAAGTTGAAGGCCGCCTTGCAGATGGGCCTCGGCCTGCTGGAGGCGCGTTCCCTGATGCGCCGGCTGACCCCCGCCGCCGTGGTCGGCTTCGGCGGCTATCCGTCCGTCCCCACCGTCTATGCCGCGATCCAGTCGAAGCTGCCGGCGCTGCTGCACGAACAGAACGCCGTGCTGGGCCGCGCCAACCGGATGCTGATCGCCGGAAGCAGCCGCCTCGCCGTCGCCTTCCCCGCCATCGAGAAGCTGGGCGAGGCGCAGCGCGCCAAGATCGTCCGCACCGGCAACCCGGTCCGCCCGGCGGTCGCCGCCCGCCGCCTCACCCCCTATGAGGCGCCGCAGCCCGGTGGTGCCATCCGCCTGCTGGTGATGGGCGGCAGCCAGGGCGCCCGAATCTTCTCCGAGGTGATCCCCGCGGCGCTGGCGTTGTTGCCCGAGGCGACGCGCGCCCGCATCCATCTGGCCCAGCAATGCCGCCCGGAGGATCTGGAGGCCGCCCGCGACGCGCTGGAGCCGCTCGGCCTCGCCCGGTTGGAATTGCAGACCTTCTTCCGCGACGTGCCGGAGCGGCTGGCCGCCTGCCACCTCGCCGTGACCCGTGCCGGCGCCTCGACCATCGCCGAGCTGACCTGCGTCGGCCGCCCGGCGATCCTGGTCCCCTACCCGCACGCCACCGACGACCACCAGACCGCCAACGCCCGCCATCTGGCCGGGGCCGGGGCCGCCTGGCTGGTGCCGCAGCCCGCCTTCACCGCGACGGCGCTGGCGGAGCGCTTGTCCGCCCTGCTGTCCGATCCGCAGGCGCTCGCCGACGCCGCACGGGCCGCCCATGGCTGGGGCACCGCCGAAGCCGCCGGCGCGCTGGCCGACGCCGTGCTGGCGATGCTGGGCGCGCCCTCCGGTCACACCGACGCTCACTCCGACCACGACCAATCCCACCACGCCCGGCGCTCCGCCGCCGGTGCCAGCGCCAAGGGGGCCGCGGAATGATCAAAGCCATGCGGAATCTGACCCGGCGGACGCCGCGGCCACTGCGGGACTGGCCGGCGGACATGACGCGGACCGAGGGCGGCTGGTACAACCGTCCGGGCTGCCCGCTGGTGCCGCGCTTCCTCGCCGAAGGCGGCTTCCTGCGCGACCGCCTGTCGATGATCCACGGATCGCAACCCCTTCCCCCCGACCTGTCCGACCAAGCGGTCGACGCCACCCTCAGCCTGATGCTTCGCCGCGGAAAGTAAGCCCGACATGCGCGCCCTCCCCCTCTCGATCGGCACCATCCACTTCGTCGGCATCGGCGGCATCGGCATGAGCGGCATCGCCGAGGTGCTGCGGAACCTGGGCTATACCGTCCAGGGCTCCGACCTCGCCGAGAACGCCAACGTCAAGCGCCTGCGCGAGCTGGGCATCTCCGTGTTCGTCGGCCACCGCGCCGAGAACATCGCCGGTGCCGCCGTCATCGTCGTCTCCTCCGCAGTCAAGCGCGACAATCCGGAGGTCGTCGCCGCCCGCGCCGCCCTGGTTCCGGTGGTCCGCCGCGCCGAGATGCTGGGCGAGCTGATGCGGCTGAAATGGGCCATCGCCATCGGCGGCACCCATGGCAAGACCACGACCACCTCGATGGTCGGCCATATGCTGGAGCACGCCAACCTCGACCCCACCGTGATCAACGGCGGCATCATCAACGCCTACGGCTCCAACACCCGGCTCGGCACCGGCGACTGGATGGTCGTCGAGGCGGACGAGAGCGACGGCACCTTCGTCAAGCTGCCGGCCTGCATCGCCGTCGTCACCAACATGGATCCGGAGCATCTCGACTTCTACGGCACCTTCGACAACGCGCGGGCCGCCTTCGACAGCTTCGTCCAGAACATCCCCTTCTACGGCTTCGCCGCGCTCTGCATCGACCATCCCGAAGTACAGGCGATGATCCCCCGCGTCTCGGACCGCCGCATCGTCACCTACGGCTTCTCGCCGCAAGCCGACATCCGCGCGGTGAATGTGGAGCTGGGGCCCGACGGCGCCAAATACGACGTGCTGATCTATGACCGCCACACCGGCGAGAGCCGCGCCATCGCCGGCGTCCGCCTGCCGATGTACGGGCCGCACAATGTCCAGAACTCTCTCGCCTGCTTCGCCGTCGGCAACGAGATGGGGCTGCCCGACGTGGTGATGCGCGACAGCATGGCCAAGTTCCAGGGCGTGAAGCGCCGCTTCACCAAGACCGGCGAGGCCAACGGCATCACCGTCATCGATGATTACGGCCATCACCCGGTGGAGATCGCCGCCGTGCTGAAGGCGGCGCGCACCGCCGGCACCGGCCGCACCATCGCCGTGGTCCAGCCGCACCGCTATTCCCGCCTCGCCAACCTGTTCGAGGAATTCTGCACCTGCTTCAACGACGCCGACGCCGTGATCGTCGCCGACGTCTATGCCGCCGGCGAGGCTCCCATCGAGGGCGTCAGCCGCGACAGCCTGGTCGAGGGGCTGCGCATGCACGGCCATCGCCATGTCGTCGCCTTGCAGAACCAGCAGGAGCTGGCGCAGGTGGTGCGCGAGATGGCGCGGCCCGGCGACTTCGTCGTCTGCCTGGGCGCCGGCAACATCACCCAATGGGCGAACGCCCTGCCGGGCGAGTTGACCGCCCTGTATGGCGTGGCGCGATGACGGCGGCGCCCGGCATGACGCTGCCTGACGGCCACCTGATCCAACGGATGCCCGCCGTGCGCGGCCGGCTGACCGCCGACGCCGCCCTGGCGCCGGTGACGTGGTTCCGCGTCGGCGGCCCGGCGGAGGTGATGTTCCGCCCGGCCGATGCCGACGATCTGGCCGATTTCCTGGCGGCATTGCCGGCCGAGGTCCCGGTGACGGTGATCGGTGTCGCCTCCAACCTGCTGGTGCGGGATGGCGGCGTGCCGGGCGTCACCATCCGGCTCGGCCGCGGCTTCACCGATATCACGGCGGCCGGAACCGGAGACGGGATGACGCTGGCCGCCGGCGCCGCGGCGCTCGACCTGAACGTCGCCATGGTCGCGCGCGACGCCGGCATCGCCGGGCTGGAGTTCCTGTCCGGCATTCCCGGTACCATCGGCGGCGCCCTGCGCATGAATGGCGGCGCCTATGGCCGCGAGCTGGCCGACGTGCTGGTCGGCGCCAGCGCCGTGGCCCGCGACGGCCGCCGGCTGGAATTCAACCATGCCGCCATGGGCTTCACCTACCGCCACAGCGCGGCTCCGGAGGATTGCATCTTCACCGGCGCGGTTCTGCGTGGCGAGCCCGGCAACCCGCTGGAGATCGCGCGGCGCATGGCGGAAATCTCCGACAAGCGCGCCGACAGCCAGCCGGTCCGCTCGCGCACCGGCGGCTCGACCTTCAAGAACCCCGCCCCTGAAATCTCCGGCGGCCTCAAGGCGTGGGAGCTGATCGACAAGGCCGGCTGCCGCGGCCTGTCGATCGGCGATGCCCAGGTTTCGGAAAAGCACTGCAACTTCCTGATCAACAACGGCGCCGCCACCGCCGCCCAGCTGGAAGCGCTGGGCGAGGAGGTCCGCCGCCGCGTGTTCGAGGCCAGCGGCGTGACGCTGGAATGGGAAATCAAGCGGATCGGCATCGCCGCCGCCCAAGGAACCGACCAATGACCGAAGCCCTGCTCCACGCCCATAAGAAGCATGTCGCCGTCCTGATGGGCGGCTGGTCAGCCGAGCGCGAGGTATCGCTGGTCAGCGGGGCCGGCGTCGCCAAGGCGCTGGAGGAGGAAGGCTACCGCGTCACCGCCATCGACGTGCAGCGCGACCTGGGCGGGCTGATGCAGGCCCTGACCAACCCGCGGCCCGACGTGGTGTTCAACGCCCTGCACGGCCGTGGCGGCGAGGACGGGACGATCCAGGGCGTGCTGGAGTTCCTCGGCCTGCCCTACACCCATTCCGGCGTCCAGGCCGCCGCCATCGCCATGGACAAGGCGATGACCAAGCGGCTTCTCGACACCGTGGGCATCCGCTCGCCCAAGGGGATGGTGCTGTCCCGTGGGGAGATCGCCGGCGGCGTACACCCCATGCCGGCGCCCTATATCGTCAAGCCGGTGGACGAGGGCTCGACCGTTGGCGTAACCCTGGTCCGCGAGGGGCAGAACAGCCCGGTCGGCGACGACGGGTCGTTCGGAGCGACCTTCGGCGAGCGCGTGCTGGTCGAGGAGTTCATCCCCGGTCGCGAACTGACCGTGGGCGTCATGGGTGACCGCGCCTTGACGGTGACCGAGATCGTCTTCCAGGCTCAGGTCTACGACTACACCGCGAAATACAGCGCCGGCCACGCCGTCCACACCCTCCCCGCCGCGATCCCCGAGGCCGTGGCCGAGGAGGCGAAGCGGGTGGCGGTGCTGGCGCACCAGACCCTGGGCTGCCGGGGTGTGTCGCGCAGCGACTTCCGCTGGGATGACAGCCGGCCGGGAACCGACGGGCTGTATTTCCTGGAGATCAACAACCAGCCGGGCATGACGCCCCTGTCGCTGGTGCCCGAGCAGGCCGCGCATGTGGGGATCACCTACGGCGCGCTGGTCGGCTGGCTGGTGGAGAATGCCGCATGTCAGCTCGCCTGATGGCCAACCCGGACTTCCGCGCCGCCGCCGCCGGCGCGCGGGCCCGGGAGGAGATGCCGACCCCGCCGCGCGCCATGGCCGCCTCGGCGGAGAAAGGCAAGCGGCGCCGCGCCTGGCCGCGCTGGACCCGCTCCGCCGTCAAGACGGCGCTGCTGCTGGTGCCGGTGCTCGGGCTGACCGCCGCCGCCGGCTCCGCCTGGAAGCGCGGCAGCCTCGCCGACACGATGGAGGCGGCGCGGGAAAGCGTCATCCGGCTGACCGGCGACATGGGCTTCCGCCTGTCGGAGATCCTGGTGGTCGGCCGCAGCGAGACCGAGCGCGACGTCGTGCTGGACGCGCTGGGCGTGCGCCGGGGCGAGCCGATCCTGTCCATCGACCTCGCCGACGCCAAGCAGCGTCTGGAGGAGCTGCCCTGGGTCTCGTCGGCCTCGATCGAGCGGCGGCTGCCCGGCTTCCTCTACATCCGCCTGTCCGAACGCCAGCCGATGGCGATCTGGCAGCATGACCGCCAGTTCACCGTCATCGACCGCGCCGGCCGGCCACTGGCCGACGCGGCGGAGCTGGCGCGCCGCGGCAACCAGCGGATCGAGACGCTGCCGCAGGTGATCGGCGCCAACGCGCCACAGCAGGTCCACACCCTGCTGTCGGCGCTGGACAGCGCCCCGACCATCGCGCCGATGCTGTCCTCGGCCAGCTGGATCAGCGACCGCCGCTGGAACCTGCAACTCGGCAACGGCGTGACGGTGAAGCTGCCGGAGGGCACGGAGGAGATGCGCCGGGCGCTGCGTCAGCTGGAGCAGATGCACACGGCCAGCCATGTGCTCGACCGCGACATCGTCGCCATCGACCTGCGGCTGCCCGACCGCGCCGCGATCCAGACCTCCGCCACCGCCCAGCTTCCGGGCTGGGAGGAAGACGCCAAGAAGAAGAACGGCAAGAAATCGTAAGGGACGCGTGCCGCCGACCCGCTTTCGGGGAAGCGGGCGTCTCCGGCGGACAGAGGAGCAGAGGGAAGTCTTGGGGGGCATGTTCGGGATGGGATTCAACGGCGCCAAGAAGCCGAAGCGGCCGACCCGTGGCGGGATCGTCACGGCGCTGGACGTCGGCTCGACGAAGGTGTGCTGCGTCATCGCGCGGATGGAGGAGCCCGGCTCCCTCCGCGTGATCGGCGTCGGCCACCAGATCGCCACGGGCATCCGCGCCGGCACCATCATCGACATGGAGGCGGCGGAGACCTCGATCGGCGCCGCCGTGCATGCCGCAGAACAGATGGCCGGCGAGACGGTGCATGACGTCGTCGTCAATCTGTCGATGGGCCATCCGCGCTCCCACCCCTTCACCGCCACCGTCCCGGTCTCCGGCCAGGAGGTGACGGAAGGCGACATCCGCCGCGCCATGGCCCATGCCCGCACCCTGCAGGCCGGTCCCGATCAGGCGCTGATCCACACGATCCCGCTGGGCTTCACGCTCGACGGCAGCCGCGGCATCCGCGATCCCAAGGGGATGAGCGGCCATACGCTGGGCGCCCAGCTGCATGTCGTCACCGCCGCGGCCGGCGCCATCCGCACGCTGCATGCCTGTATCGCCCGCTGCCATCTGAACATCGAGTCGATCGTCGTCAGCCCCTTCGCCTCCGGCCTCGCCTGTCTGGTCGAGGACGAGATGGAGATGGGAGCGGCCTGCGTCGACATCGGCGGCGGCGGCACCACCATCTCGATCTTCGCCGAAGGCAATCTGGTCTGGACCGGCTTCGTGCCCTTGGGCGGCCGGCATGTCACCAACGACATCGCCCATGGCCTCGCCACGCCGCTCGCCCATGCCGAGCGGCTGAAGGTGCTCTACGGCAGCGCCCGGGTGAACCCGGCCGACGAGCGCGAGATGATCGAGGTGCCGCAGATCGGCGAGGACGAGCGCAGCGGCAGCGGCAGCGCCAGCCACCCGCGCTCCTTCCTGGTCAGCATCATCCAGGCGCGGATGGAGGAGATCTTCGAGGAGGTGCGCGGCGCCATCGAGCAGTCGGGCCACTCCCAGCTGGTCGGCCGCCGCGTCGTGCTGACCGGCGGCGCCAGCCAGATGCCGAACACGCGCGAAATGGCCGCCCCCATCCTGGACAAGCAGGTCCGCGTCGCCCGTCCCACCCGGATCGCCGGCCTCAACGAGGCGCATGGCGGACCGGCCTTCTCGACGGTGGCGGGCCTTCTCCTACATGCCGTCCGCAACCCGACGGAGCTCATGGTGACCGGCCAAGAGGCGGTCGCGTCAACCGGGCTCCTCGGCCGCGTCGGCCTGTGGCTGCGGGAGAATCTCTAGATGATCCTTCCCGCCGCCGCCATTCACCGATTCCCGAACGGACAGACACCGGACACAACCGGGCGCCGGTCGCGGCATATCAAACATGAAACCCAACGAAAACAGGTTGTGGAGGCCTGGTAACATGATCAACGTGACCATTCCCCAGATCGAGCCCGAGCTGAAGCCGCGCATCACCGTGTTCGGCGTCGGCGGCGCCGGCGGCAACGCCGTCAACAACATGATCAAGTCGAACCTGGAAGGCGTGGACTTCGTCGTCGGCAACACCGACGCCCAGGCGCTGAAGGGTTCGCTCTGCGAAAAGCGCATCCAGCTCGGCACCGGCACCACCCGCGGCCTCGGCGCCGGCTCCAAGCCGGATGTAGGCCGCGCGTCCGCCGAGGAGCAGATCGACGAGATCGTCCAGTATCTCGAAGGCTCCAACATGGTGTTCATCACCGCCGGCATGGGCGGCGGCACCGGCACCGGCGCCGCCCCGGTCATCGCGCGCGCGGCCCGCGAGCGCGGCATCCTGACCGTCGGCGTCGTCACCAAGCCCTTCCATTTCGAGGGCGGCCACCGCATGCGGCTGGCGGAAGGCGGTATCGCCGAACTCCAGCAATATGTCGACACCCTGATCATCATCCCGAACCAGAACCTGTTCCGCATCGCCAACGAGAAGACGACCTTCGCGGACGCCTTCAAGATGGCCGACGACGTTCTGCATTCGGGCGTGCGCGGCGTCACCGACCTGATGGTGATGCCCGGCCTGATCAACCTGGATTTCGCCGACATCCGCTCGGTCATGACCGAGATGGGCAAGGCGATGATGGGCACCGGCGAGGCCGGAGGCGAGCGCCGCGCCATCGAGGCCGCCGAGGCCGCCATCTCCAACCCGCTGCTGGACGACGTGTCGATGAAGGGGGCCCGCGGCGTCCTCATCAACATCACCGGCGGCTACGACATGACCCTGTTCGAGGTCGACGAGGCGGCCAACCGCGTCCGTGACGAGGTCGATCCCGACGCCAACATCATCTTCGGCTCGACCTTCGACAGTTCACTGGACGGCGTGATGCGCGTGTCGGTCGTCGCCACCGGCATCGACGCCGCGGCGATGAGCAACCCGCGCACCCTGCATCCGGTCAACCTGTCGCTGGTTCCCGGCGACCGCGCCAAGAAGCCGGCCGCCCCCGGCAACCTGACCGGCGCTCCGACCCCGGCCGCCGCCCAGGCCGCGGCGATTCCCAGCGCCGCCGCCGGCCTGCGCACGCCGCAGCCGGTCACCGCCGGCGCCGCCGCCATCCAGCATGATCCGGCCCAGCAACAGCCGGTCCATCAACATGCGGAAGCGCCGAGGCCGTCGGCCGGCCCGCTGCATGGCGAGAACCAGGGTGGCCACTTCTTCGCGCCGAAGCCGGCCGACGCCGGCCCGCGCCAACCGGTGACCGTCGGCGCCGCCCCGCTGTCGACCCCGCAGCAGCCGATCCACCCGCAGCAAGTCCCCCAGATGCCGCAGATGCAGGGCCATCCGCAACATCAGCCGCAGCAGCAGGCCCCGATGCCGCAGCCGCAACCGCATCACGCCGCTCCGCCGGTCCACCAGCAGCATCCCGGCGGTCTGACCGTGGCACCGGCGGCTCCGGCCCCCGCGCCGGAACCGGCGCCGGCCCGCAAGGGTAACTTCCTGTTCGGTCTGGTGACCGGGCTCGGCCGCAAGTCCGAACCGGCCCATCCGCAGGCTCCCCAGCCGATGCCGCAGCCGGCCCCCCAGGCCTACCAGCCGCCGCCGGCTCCGCAGCAGGCCTATCAGCCCGCTCCGCAGACCTACCCGCCGCAGCAGCCGGCCTATCCGCAGCAGCCGCCGCAGCCGCAGCAGGCTCCCCACCAGGGCTACCCGGCGGGCCAGCAATATCCGGCCCCGCAGCAGCAGCCGGTCTATCCGCAGCAGCCGACCGCTCCGCAGCAGGCCGCCGGCTACCCGGCCGCCCCGCAGCCGCAGGCGCCGGCCCCGCGGCTCGACGCCAAGCCGGGCGAACAGGAGGAACTGGACATTCCGGCCTTCCTGCGCCGTCAGGCCAACTGAGCCGGCGTGAACCGATCTTGGCCGCCATCCCTCCGATGACGGCCGGCCATCCCGGCGAAAGCCGGAGATAACCGCCGTCGCCGCAGCCTCCTAATCGCGGCGCCGGCGGCTCCACAACCTGACCGAACCTTTCGGACCCCGGTGACGCCCCCGTGCGTCTCCGGGGATTTTTTATTGCGGCCCGAATGCGCGGAACAGCTGATTGCTTGTGAAGGCCACCACTTTTGCCCTGCAACAAACGGTAACAATGAGTGATTTGCCGATTTCCAAGCCCCGGTGTTACCTATCAGCATGGTCGAAAGCGAAAGCCGCCGACGCGATGATCTTCCAAGATCAAGCGACGCGGTGACGCCGGAAACCTCTCGTTCACGACCAAGATGGAAAAGACATCGTGGCCAACAATCGCAGCAACGCGGGCGGCATGTTCCAGCAGACCCTGAAGAAGTCGGCGACCATCGCCGGCGTCGGTCTGCATTCGGGCGTCATCGTCACGCTGACGATTTCGCCGGCCGATGCGAATTCCGGAATCACCTTCCTGCGCACCGACCTCAAGGGCGCCGCCGCCGTCATTCCGGCGCGTTGGGACACCGTGGTCGATACGCGCATGTGCACCGTGATCGGCAACGACCATGGCACCACCGTCGGCACCATCGAGCATCTGATGTCGGCGCTGGCCGGCTGTGGCATCGACAACGCCATCGTGTCGCTGGACGGCATCGAGGTGCCGATCATGGACGGCAGCGCCGCCCCCTTCGTCGCCGCCATCGAACAGGCCGGCATCTCCGTGCAGAAGGCGCCGCGCCGGCTCATCCGCATCCTGAAGCCGGTCAGCATCGGCGACGGCATCAAGAGCGCGTCCTTCACCCCCGACGACGCCACCAGCTACAGCTTCGAGATCGACTTCGACAGCGCCGCCATCGCCCGCCAGTCGCGCGCGCTGGAGATCGATCCGGACAGCTTCAAGGACGAGATCAGCAGCGCCCGCACCTTCGGCTTCCTGCACGAGGTCGAAGGGCTGCGCAAGATGGGCCTCGCCCGTGGCGGTTCGCTCGACAACGCGGTCGTCATCTCCGGCGACACCGTGATGAACGCCGAAGGGTTGCGCTTCTCCGACGAGTTCGTGCGCCACAAGATCCTGGACGCCGTCGGCGACCTCTATCTGGCCGGCGCGCCGATCGTCGGCCATTTCCACGGCGTGCGCTCCGGCCACGCGCTGAACAACCAGCTCCTGCGCGCCCTGTTCGCCGACCGCGGCGCCTGGCGCTACGAGACGGCGGTGTCGCTGCCGGTCGCGCGCCGCGGTCTGGAGCATATGGTGGTCGCCTGATCACCAGCGCTTTCCTGACATTTCCATAGGTGTCTGCCCCTGCCCTCCCCCACCGGGGAGGGCATTTTCTTTGCGCGCTCCCCTCCCCTGCCGGGATGACCGATCACGCAAAAGAAAAAGCGCCCTCCCCTTCCGGAGCGGGCGCTGCACGGGAATTTGAAGCGGTTTCCCAGAATTCTTAGTCATTACAGCGTTTTAGATAATTTTCCTTAGATGCGGCTTACGGTTCTGCGGGCATCCCCTTCCAGCGGTCGAGAGGGAACATCCTCCTCCCTACTCCACCGCCGCCATCTCCGCACCGTTGCCGGCATATTCGCCGAAGCGGGTATCCTCCTTCAGGATGTGCTTGCCCAGCCAGTCGGAGCAGAACAGGAACACCTCCTCGCCGCTGATCCCGCCACCGTTGCTGCGGAACTCGTCGCGATACTGTTCGACCTGTCGGGTCAGCCTGTCATGCAAGGCCTTGTGCGCGGCGAAGGTCGGGTAGTTGAGGCGCGCCATCTGCGCCTCCTCCTCCGCGAAATGATGGCGGGTGTAGGCGATCAGCTCGTCCAGAATGGCTTCGATCAGCGCGGGGTTCCGCCGGCTGGGCTCGTCATACAGCTTGTTCACGATGGCGATCAGAACGCGGTGATCCTCGTCCAGCGCATCATTGCCCACGCTCATCCAGCGCGACCATTGAATCGGTTCCATGGCGTTTCCTTCGTCCCCCGTCGTTGGGTGCCGGCGGACGGACGCGGGCGTTGACCGCCCGTCGATACCGCCCCGGTCCGGGGCCGGTCCGCCTGTCCGGCATTGTTTCACTGCTGCCTATAAGCCTTTTCTGATTCCACTCTTCCCATCTCCGTCCGTCAACCAGAGCGGACGGGGATGCGACATTTTGGCAAGCTGCGGCGGCACGGCCGGGTCAGCCGCCGATCTTGGCCAGCCATTCCTCCTCGGTCAGAATCTCGACACCAAGATCCTTGGCCTTCGCCGCCTTGCTGCCGGCATCGGCCCCGGCGACGAGATAATCGGTCTTGCCGGAAACCGAACCGGCGACCTTGGCGCCCAGCGATTCCGCCCGCGCCTTGGCCTCCGACCGCGTCATCCGCTCCAGCGTGCCGGTGAAGACCACCGTCTTGCCGGCGATGGGGGAGTTGCCGGCCTTCGGCACCGCCGCCTCCAGCACGATCAGCCGCCCGGCCAACGCCTCGACGATCAGGCGGTTGCGCTCCTCGGCGAAGAAGCCGGCCAACTCCTCCGCCGCCACCTCGCCGACGTCCGGCGTGGCGACGAGGTCGAGCCAGGGCTGCCCCGGTGCCTGCGCCACCGCCCGCTCCATCGCCGCCCGCCAGTCGGAGAGATTGCCATAGCGGGTGGCCAGCGCCTGGGCGGCGCGCGTGTTCAGCCGCTTGATGCCGAGAGAGCCGATGATCGTCTCCAGCCGCAGCGCCTCGCTGCCGGCATAGAAATCCAGCTTGGCGGCACTCTCCGGATCGGCGAACCAGGCGAGGATGGTGTCGGCGGTGACCGGGCCGACCCCGTTCAACGCGTGCAGATCGCGCCATTCCTGGCCGGGCATCGCCCGCTCCGCCGCCCGCATGCCATCGACCCAACCCCGCATCGTCCTGTAATGGCGGGCCAGCGACTTCGCCGTCACCTCGCCGACATGGCGGATGCCGAGCGCGAAGATCACCCGGTGCAGTTCGATGCCGTCGCGGCGCTGGTTGATCGCCTTGAACAGATTCTCGACCGACTTCTCCTTCCAGCCCGGCCGTCCGATCAGCTCGACCCGGTCTTCAAGGGTGAAGATGTCGACCGGCGACTTGATGAAACCCTCGTCCCAGAACTCCTCGATGATCTTCTCGCCCAGCCCCTCGATGTCGAAGGCGTCGCGCGACACGAAATGACGCAGCCGTTCCTTGGCCTGGGCGGCACAGATCAACCCGCCGGTGCAGCGGCGCACCACCTCGCCGGCTTCGCGGATGGCGAGGCTGCCGCAGACCGGGCAGGTCTCCACCGGGACATAGGGCACCGAGTCGGCCGGGCGCTGCGACAGCACCACCTCCACCACCTGCGGGATGACGTCGCCGGCCCGCTGGACGACCACGAGGTCGCCGACGCGGATGTCCTTGCGGGCGATCTCATCCTCATTGTGCAGGGTGGCGCGGCTGACGACGACGCCGCCGACGGTGATGTCGTCCAGTTCCGCCACCGGGGTCAGGGCGCCGGTGCGGCCGACCTGGATGGTGATCGCCTTCAGCCGGGTCTGCGCCTGCTCCGCCGGGAATTTGTGGGCGATGGCCCAGCGCGGCGCCCGGCTGACGAAGCCCAGCCGCTGCTGAAGCTCCAGGCTGTCGACCTTGTAGACGACGCCGTCGATGTCGAAGGGCAGGCCGGCGCGCAGCCGGCCGATGCCCTCGTAATAGGCCAGCAGCTTGTCCTTGCCGTCGCACAGCTCCGCCGGACGGTTCAGCTGGAAGCCCCAGCCCTTCAGCCGCTCGCGGATGCCCCATTGGGTCTCGGCGATCGGCTCCGACGCCTCGCCCAGCGCATAACCGAAGAAGCAGAGCGGCCGGGACGCCGTGATGGCCGAATCGAGCTGGCGCAGACTGCCGGCCGCCGCGTTGCGCGGGTTGGCGAACAGTTGCTCGCCCTTCTCCGCGCGGGCGGCGTTCATCGCCAGAAAGTCGTCGCGGCTCATATAGACTTCGCCGCGGACCTCCAGCACCTCGGGGAAGGGCGCCGGCAGGCGGTGCGGCACGTCGCGGATGGTACGGACATTGGCGGTGACATTCTCGCCCTCCGCCCCGTCGCCGCGGGTGGCGGCCAGCACCAGTTCGCCCTTCTGGTAACGAAGCGAGCAGGACAGCCCGTCGATCTTCGGTTCCGCCACGAAGGTCAGCGGGGCATCGTCGGCGAGGCCGAGGAAGCGGCGGACGCGGGCGTCGAACTCCGCCACGTCCTCCGGTGCGAAGGCATTGCCCAACGACAGCATCGGGATGGCGTGCCGCACCTTGCCGAATCCGGCGGCCGGCGCGGCGCCGACCCGCAGGCTGGGCGAATCGGCGCGGCGCAGCTCGGGGAAGCGCGCCTCGATGGCAAGGTTGCGGCGGACCAGCGCGTCATAGTCGGCGTCGGTGATCTCCGGCTGGTCCTGCTGGTGATAGAGCCGGTCATGATGGGCGATCTCGGCGGCCAGCGCCGCAAGATCGGCGGCGGCCTGCTCCGGCGTCAGGGCATCGACGGCGATGCTGCGGGGATCGGGCGGCGTGTCGAACAGGTCCTGCATGGCGCGTCTCGTGACGAATCGGGGGCTTCCGAGGAATGGCCGGGCAGAATAGCGCCTGAACCCCGGTTTCGGGAGTCCGTCGGGGCCGGACATTCGTCCTCCCCCCATCCGCGCGACGGCTGGAGGAAGTCCCTATATACTGGGCGCATCCCATTCGGAGTCCGCCCGCCTGATGAGCAAAGCACAAGCACGGGACCTGCGCATCGACGACCGCATGGTCATCGCCGCCGCGCTGGACCGCATCCTCTACGACGATCCCGACCATTTCGCGGCGGACGACGCCCGGGCCGTGCGCCGGCTGATCCCGCACAGCCGTTCGGCATGGCTGCGGCTGGGCTTCCGCGCCGAACGGCAGGGCCCTTCGATGAAGGGCGAGGCGGCCGGGGTCGGCGACGTGCGGATGGAGGGTGACAAGAAGGTGGTGGAAGGCAGCGTCGGCGAATCGGCGACCTGGCGCTGCGGCCAGTACAAGATCGCCAACCATGGCGGCGATCTCGAAATCTGGCAGGTGATGAGCGACGAATACGCCCCCGAACCGAAGGGCGCCCGGCTGGAATTCGACGAGCGCGGCGAACCGGAACGGCTGACCTTCTTCCAGCCGCGCGACATCGAGCTGCGGATTCCCTTCACCAGCCTCGCCGTCGGCGTCAGGCTGGGCGGCTGGCTGCCGTGGAAAGAGGTGGCGGGTTAGCCCCCACCCTGATCCTCCCGCGCTCTCGCGGGGGAGGATCAGGGTGGGGGCGATCGAAGACGATGACTATCCGCGAATGCCCCCGAACTCGCATCACCCCTGCCGGTAGTTCGGCGACTCGTTGGTGATGGTGATGTCGTGGACGTGGCTTTCGCGCAGGCCCGCGTTGGTGATGCGGACGAACTGGCACTTCTCGCGCATCTCGGCGATGGAGGCGCTGCCGGTGTAGCCCATGGCCGCGCGCAGGCCGCCGACCAGTTGGTGGATGACCGCCGAGACCGGGCCCTTGTAGGGGACGCGGCCCTCGACGCCTTCCGGCACCAGCTTCATGGTCGAGACCTCCTGCTGGAAGTAACGATCCGCCGAGCCGCGCGCCATGGCGCCAACCGAGCCCATGCCGCGATAGCTCTTGTAGGAGCGGCCCTGGAACAGGATGACCTCGCCCGGGCTCTCGTCGGTACCGGCGAACAGGCTGCCCAACATGGCGACGCTGGCGCCGCCGGCGATCGCCTTGGCCAGATCGCCCGAATATTTGATGCCGCCGTCGGCGATCACCGGAATGCCGTGCTTCTCGCACTCCTCCACCACATCCATGACGGCGGTCAACTGCGGCACGCCGACACCGGCAATGATGCGGGTGGTGCAGATGGACCCCGGACCGATGCCGACCTTGATCGCGTCGGCACCGGCGTCGATCAGCGCCTTGGCCGCCTCGGCGGTGGCGACGTTGCCGGCGATCACCTGGGTGTAGCTGGACATGGCGCGGGCGGCGCGGACCTGATCGAGCACCTTCAGCGAATGGCCATGGGCGGTGTCGACGACCAGGACATCGACGCCGGCGTCGAACAGCGCCTCCGCACGGGCCAGACCGTCATTGCCGGTGCCGGTGGCGGCGGCGACGCGCAGGCGGCCCTTGCTGTCCTTGCAGGCGTTCGGATAGGCCTGCGCCTTCTCGATGTCCTTGACGGTGACGAGGCCGATGCAGCGGTAATCCTCGTCGACGACCAGCAGCTTCTCGATGCGGTGCTGATGGAGCAGGCGCTTGCCTTCCTCCTGGCTGACGCCCTCGCGGACGGTCACCAGATCCTTGGTCATCAGCTCGCTGACCGGCTGCTTGGGATCGGTGGCGAAGCGGACGTCGCGGTTGGTCAGCATGCCGACCAGCTTGCCGCTGCCGAGCTGGTCGCGGCTCGCCACCACCGGAATGCCGGAGATGCGGTGGTCGGCCATCAGTTGCAGCGCGTCGGCCAGCGTGGCGTCGGGGGTGATGGTGATCGGGTTGACCACCATGCCCGATTCGAAGCGCTTGACCTTGCGGACCTCTTCGGCCTGCTGCTCGATGGTCAGGTTGCGGTGGACGACGCCGATGCCGCCGGCCTGGGCCATGGCGATGGCGAGACGGCTCTCGGTCACCGTGTCCATCGCCGAGGACATCAGCGGGATGCCCAGCTCGATGGTCTTGGTCAATCTCGTCCGGGTGTCCACGTCGTTCGGCAGGACCGAGCTTTCGGCCGGAACCAGCAGGACGTCGTCGAAGGTCAGGGCCTCGCGGATTTTGGTGTCGCGCGCCATGTGTGGATCTCCCGGAAGATAAACGTGGCGCACTTATACACAAGACCATGGGCTTGTGAACCCGTGCGCACACAGCATCTGTTATGCAAGTGCGAATAGAGTCGCGGTCAGTCGTTGACGTTGCCGCCGCGGAAGCCGGTGGCGACCACATAGGTCTCCGACGATTCGGCGCGGCTGGCCGGCGGCTTGGCATGCTTGACCACGGCGAAGTCGCGCCGCAGCCGGTCGAGCAGCGAGCGTTCCGCCCCGCCCTGGAACAGCTTGGCGACAAAGGCGCCGCCGGGGGCCAGCACCTCCTCGGCGAAGTCATAGGCCGCCTCGGCCAGCCCCATGATGCGCAGATGGTCGGTCTGCTGATGGCCGGTGGTGGGTGCCGCCATATCGCTCAGCACCAGATCGGCCGGGCCGCCCAGCGCCTCCTTCAACCGGTCGGCGGCGCCCTCCTCCAGGAAGTCGGCCTGCATGGTGGTGGCGCCGGGAACCGGGTCCATCGGCAGGATGTCCAGCCCGACGACCTTCCAGCCCTCGCGCGCCACCTGCACCTTCTCCACCGCGATCTGGGTCCAGCCGCCGGGGGCGGCGCCGAGATCGACCACGCGCTTGCCGGGGCCGAGCAGGCGGAACTTCTCGTCCAGCTGCAACAGCTTGAAGGCGGCGCGCGAGCGGTAGCCGCGCTTGGTCGCCTCGGCGACATAGGGGTCGTTGAGATGGCGCTCCAGCCAGCGCTTGGAGGATTCCGTACGCTTGCCGGCGGTCTTCACACGGACCGTGGCACGGCGCCCGCCCGGGCGCGTCGACGGAGTCTTTTCGGTCATGATCGCTTACAGTTCCTCGGTCATCCGGCGCAGGCGGGAAACCATCCCCCCTGCCCGATCATACTATATCAGCTCGATGGCCGTTTCAGGTCGATGGCCATTTCGGTTCGCCGGCCGCATTCATTCGCCGGCCGCCCCGATCAGGTCCACCAGAATCCCTTCGCGCAGGCCGCGGTCGGCGATGCGCAGCCGCTCCACCGGCCAGGCGTCGCACAGGGCGTCCAGCACCGCGCAGCCGGCGACCACCAGATCGGCGCGGTCCTGGCCGATGCAGGGATGCCGGGCGCGTCCGTCGAAATCCTGGGCGACCAGATGGTCGATCACCGCGCGGGCATGGTCGACGCGCAGATAGCTGCCGTCCACCGCCCGCCGGTCATAGCGGCACAGCCCGAGATGCACGCCGGCCAGCGTCGTCACCGTGCCCGACGTGCCGAGCATCTGCACCTTGCCGGCGGCGATGCGGTCCTGGATGCGGTTGCGCGCCTCGAACGGGGCGATGGCGTCGGCCACCGCCTCCACCATGCGGTCATAATTGGCGCGGGTGACGTTGGGGCCGCCATATTCCTCGGTCAGGCCGATGACGCCGCAGCGGATGGAGGTCTGGTCGAGCAGGCGCGGCGCGCGGCCCTTCTCCACCGCCAGCCACATCAGCTCGGTGGAACCGCCGCCGATGTCGAACACGATGGCGTAGGGATGGGTCGGCTCCAGCAGGGCGGCGCAGCCGGCCAGCGCCAGCCGCCCCTCCTCCTGGCTGGAGATGATCTCCAGCGGGATGCCGGTCTCGCGCCCGACCGCCTCGACGAAGGCGGCGCTGTTGCTGGCGCGGCGGCAGGCCTCGGTCCCGACGGCGCGGACGGAGGTGCAGCCCCGGCGCTCGATCTTGGAGCCGCAGACCCGCAGGGCGGCGATGGTCCGCTCCATCGCCGGTTCCGACAGATGATCACTGCGGCTCAGCCCCTCGCCGAGACGGACGATGCGGGAAAAGGCGTCGATCACGCGGAAACCGCCCGGCGTAGCTTTGGCGATCAGCAGGCGGCAATTGTTGGTCCCGAGATCCAGCGCGGCGAAGACCGGGCGCACCAGCGCCGACGAACGCAACCGTCCGGTGTCGTTCTGCCGCCCGCTTTGCACCTGTAAATCCACGTACCGACCCCGCTATGCCTATAGCGTTGTGCGTTTAATATGAAACGCACAACGCTATAGCTTTATGTCTAACGATCGGATTCACGCTTCAAATCGATTCCGATTTTACGCGATCCGATCTAAAGAGCGGAGTGTAACCCGGATCACAGTCCGGCGGAAACCCCTCTCAACCCCGATTCGATTGGGGATAACCCGCAGGGCACATCCGCGCCGGTCACCGGGCTTTCACGAAGCGGCCGCTGCTGGTCTCGATGGGCAGGAAGGCTTCCGATACCGGAATGCCGCGGACCCGCTTGCACCGCCCCCGCCAGATCTTGCTCCCGAAAAAAGTGACTGTCTTTCAGTCATAACAAAAACCCTCGCTCCGCTAAGGAGCGAGGGTTTTCGCAGCGGGCATGAACAGCCCGGATGATGTCGCCAATCAGGCGAATGAAATTGGAATTGTCTCGGCCGAGCAGATCGGCCTGATCACGTAAGCGCCGGTGGAGTCATGATCTTACTCACCCTCCCTGGTATCGGTTTCTACTGTTCCGCCCAAGCCATATGCTTGAACGGTAGGGCGTTTCCGATAATCGCTCACTGCACCTCGGTGTCGATTACTGTAAGACGAAGCCTGCTCCTCTTTCCGGGGCCTGTCAAGAAAATCACACATTGCGATGCGGCGGCATTTCGGGGGCCTTCCATCGACGGTCTCCGATCGGGGAAGGGCTGGCCTTTTGCCGGGGGCGAACCCACCTTGTGGGCATGGCGGAACACGATGAGAACACATGGGGCGGACGGGTCGCGCGCTATGCGCGGGTCGGCACCGCCGTGGGCGGGCTGGCCGCGCGGCTGGCGGGCGAGCGCGTGCTGGGCATCCGCATGGAGCGGGAACGCCATGCGGCGGAACTGCGCGCGGCGCTCGGCGGGCTGAAAGGGCCGCTGATGAAGGTGGCGCAGATCCTGTCCACCATCCCCGACGCCTTGCCGAAGGAATATACCCAGGAACTGGCCCAGCTTCAGGCCGACGCGCCGTCGATGGGCTGGCCCTTCGTCAAGCGGCGGATGGCGAGCGAACTCGGCCCCAGCTGGCAGTCGCGCTTCCAAAGCTTCGAGCATACGGCGGCCGCAGCCGCGTCGCTCGGGCAGGTGCACAAGGCGATCGGGCCGGACGGGCGGGAGCTCGCCTGCAAGCTGCAATATCCCGACATGGCCTCCGCCGTCGAGGCCGACCTGCGCCAGCTCGGCCTGATCTTCGCCATCTTCGAGCGCACCGACAGCGCCATCTCCACCCGCCAGATCCAGGCGGAGATCGGCGCCCGCCTGCGCGAGGAGCTGGATTACGAACGCGAAGCCAAGCACGCCCGCCTCTATCAGGCGATGCTGGCCGGCACGCCGGGCGTCCATGTGCCGGAGGTGGTGCCGGAGCTGTCGACCAAACGGTTGCTGACCATGGGCTGGGTGCATGGCCGCAGAATCCTCGACTTCGTCGCCGAGCATCCCGCATCCCGCGACGAGCTGGCGATGAACATGTTCAGGGCGTGGTATGTGCCCTTCTACAATTACGGCGTCATCCACGGCGACCCGCATCTGGGCAATTACACGGTCCGGCCCGACCGCGCGATCAATCTGCTGGATTTCGGCTGCATCCGCGTCTTCAAACCCAGCTTCGTCAAGGGCGTGATCGACCTCTACAACGCGCTGCGCACCGACAACCGCGAACTGGCGGTGGAGGCCTACCGCACCTGGGGCTTCGCCAACCCGTCGAACGAGCTGGTCGAGGTGCTGAACATCTGGGCGCGCTTCGTCTACGCCCCGATCATGGAAGACCGCCAGCGCCGGATCGAGGAGACCAACGGCGGCCATTACGGCCGCGAGACCGCCGGCAAGGTCCATGCCGAACTGCGCCGCGTCGGCGGCGTGGAGATCCCGCGCGAGTTCGTCTTCATGGACCGCGCCGCGATCGGGCTCGGCTCGGTCTTCCTGCATCTGAAGGCGGAGTTGAACTGGTATCAGCTGTTCCAGGGGCTGATCCGCGATTTCGACGTCGACGCGCTCACGGCACGGCAGAGCGCGGCGCTGACGGCGCAGGGGTTGCCACAGGCGGAGTGAGGGGGGCATGGGTTCGCACCGCCCAACCCCTTCCAATCCGCCGGCACTTCAGTCTATAGCTTGCCCCTCCCATGAAGACCGCCGATTTCGACTTCGACCTGCCGCCCGACCGGATCGCCGAGCATCCCGTCCGGCCGCGTGACGCCGCCCGCCTGCTGGAGGTGGGTTCCTCCCTGCGCGACCTCATCGTGCGGGACCTGCCGGCCTTGTTGCAGCCGGGCGACCTGATGGTCGTCAACGACACCCGCGTGATTCCCGCCCGGCTCGACGGCCGGCGCGGCGAGGTGGCGGTGGAGATCACGCTGCACAAGCGGCTGGGCGAGCGCGACTGGGCGACCTTCTCAAAACCCGGCAAGCGGCTGAAACCCGGCGACACCATCGTCATCGCCGAAGACTTCAGCGCCGAGGTGACCGCCAAGGACGGCATGGAGGTGCGGCTGCGCTTCTCCGCCGGCGGGGCCGATCTGATGGAGGCGCTGCACCGCCACGGCCGGATGCCGCTGCCGCCCTACATCCGCCGCAAGGCCGACGCGGGCGACAACGCCGATTACCAGACCGTCTTCGCCGCCCGCGAGGGCGCCGTCGCCGCCCCCACCGCCGGGCTGCACTTCACGGCCGACCTGCTGGCGGCGCTGGACGCGCGCGGCGTGCGGCGGGTTCCGGTCACCCTGCATGTCGGCGCCGGCACCTTCCTGCCGGTGAAGGTCGACGACATCGCCGACCACAAGATGCACAGCGAATGGGGCGAGATCTCGCCCGAAACCGCCGCCGCGGTGAACGAGACGCGCAAGGCCGGCGGCCGCATCGTCTCGGTCGGCACCACGGCGCTGCGCATCCTGGAGACGGCGGGCCGGCCGGACGGGACGCTGGTCCCCTTCAGCGGCGACACCGACATCTTCATCACCCCCGGCTACCGCTTCCGCATCGTCGATCTTCTGTGGACCAACTTCCACCTGCCGAAATCGACCCTGTTCATGCTGGTCTGCGCCTTCGCCGGCTATGACCGCATGCGGGCGGCCTATGCCCACGCCATCGACCACGACTATCGCTTCTTCAGCTACGGCGACGCCTCGCTGCTGCACAGGACGGACCCATCATGACCGGCATCGGCTTTGACCTTCTGGCGACCGACGGGCGGGCGCGGCGCGGCCGCGTGACCACCGCCCACGGCAGCATCGAGACGCCGGCCTTCATGCCGGTCGGCACCGCGGCGACGGTGAAGGCGATGACCACCGGCGCGGTGGCCTCGACCGGGGCGGAGATCCTGCTGGGCAACACCTACCACCTGATGCTTCGCCCGACGGCGGAGCGGGTGGCGCAGCTGGGCGGCCTGCACCGCTTCATGAACTGGGACAAGCCGATCCTGACCGACAGCGGCGGCTTCCAGGTGATGAGCCTGTCCGACCTGCGCACGATGTCGGAGGAGGGCGTCACCTTCAAATCCCACCTGGACGGCAGCCGCCATCACCTGACGCCGGAACGCTCGATCCAGATCCAGCACATGCTGGACAGCAACATCACCATGTGCCTGGACGAGTGCACGCCCTTCCCCGCCACGGAGGCGCAGGCCGAGTCCTCCATGCGCCTGTCGATGCGCTGGGCCCGGCGCAGCAAGGACGCCTTCGTCGAACGGCCGGGCTACGGCCTGTTCGGCATCGTCCAGGGCAGCGTCTATCCGGAGCAACGGGCGGAGAGCGTCGCCGCCCTGACCGACATCGGCTTCGACGGCTACGCGATCGGCGGGCTGGCGGTCGGCGAGGGCCAGGAGACGATGTTCCGCGTGCTCGACTTCACCGAGCCGCTGATGGTCAAGGACCGCCCGCGTTACCTGATGGGCGTCGGCCGGCCGAGCGACCTGATCGGCGCCGTGCGGCGCGGCGTCGACATGTTCGACTGCGTGATGCCGACCCGCTCGGGCCGTACCGGCCAGGCCTTCGTCCGGCGCGGCACCATCAACATCCGCAACGCCCGCCATGCCCATGACGAGCGTCCGCTCGACGCGGAGTGCGGCTGTCCGACTTGCCGCAGCTACAGCCGGGGCTATCTGCATCATCTGTTCAAGGCGGAGGAGATGCTGGGGCCGATGCTGCTGACCTGGCACAACCTGCATTACTACCAGGACGTGATGCGGACGATGCGGCAGGCCATCGCCGACGGCAATTTCGAGGAGGTCGCCGGCGCGATGGAGGCCCGCCTGACCGAAGGCGACGTCGAGGCGACCATCGACCCCATCGCCAAGCCCGGCAAGCCGCCGAAACAGGGCCGCCCGCCCAAAGCCGAGCGGGTGGCGGAGGAAAAGACCGATGAGTGAAAACATCTATGCCGGCCTGACCCAGCTCGGCGGCTCCACCGTCCAGCCGAAGACCCCCGAGGAGGCGGTGCTGGAGCGGGTGCCGAACCCGAACCCCGGCACGCCCTATTGCGTGCGCTTCACCGCACCCGAATTCACCTCGCTCTGTCCGATCACCGGCCAGCCCGACTTCGCCCATCTGGTCATCGACTATGTGCCAGGCGACTGGCTGGTCGAATCGAAGTCGCTGAAGCTGTTCCTGACCAGCTTCCGCAACCATGGCGCCTTCCACGAGGCCTGCACCGTCGGCATCGGCAAGCGGCTGGTGGACGAGCTGTCGCCGGTCTGGCTGCGCATCGGCGGCTACTGGTATCCGCGCGGCGGCATCCCCATCGACGTCTTCTTCCAGACCGGCGAGCCGCCGAAAGGCGTCTGGATCCCGTCGCAGGACGTCCCGACCTATCGTGGCCGCGGCTAAAGCCGGCCCGCCGCCCTCCGCCGACCCGGCGCGGCTGCGGGACGCCATCCGCGCCCGCGCCCTGGCGGCGGGCTTCGACGCGGTGGGCTTCGCACCCGCCGCGTTGGGACCGGAGGCGCGGGAGCGTCTCGCCCGCTTCGTCGCCGAGGGGCGGCATGGCGACATGGGCTGGATGGCGGAGCGCGCCGACCAGCGCAGCCACCCGCAAGCCCTGTGGGACGAGGCGCGCACGGTCATAGCGCTCGGCACCAGCTACGCCCCCCACGAGGATCCGCGCCGGCTGCTGGACCATCCGGAGCGCGGCATCGTCTCCGTCTATGCCCGCAACCGCGACTATCACGACCTGATCAAGGGGCGGCTGAAGACGCTGGCGCAATGGCTGGCCCACCAGACCAAGGCCGGCGTGAAGGTGTTCGTCGACACCGCCCCGGTGATGGAGAAGCCGCTGGCGGCCCAGGCCGGGCTGGGCTGGCAGGGCAAGCACACCAATCTGGTATCGCGCGATCACGGCTCCTGGCTGTTCCTCGGCGAGATCTACACGACGCTGGAGTTGCCGCCCGACCCGCCGGGCCGCGACCGCTGCGGCTCCTGCGACCGCTGCCGGACCGCCTGCCCGACCGCCGCCTTCCCGGCGCCCTACCAGCTCGATGCGCGGCGCTGCATCAGTTACCTGACCATCGAGCACAAGGGGGCGATCCCCGACGATCTCAAGCCGCTGATGGGCAACCGCATCTATGGTTGCGACGATTGTCTGGCCGCCTGCCCCTGGAACAAGTTCGCCCGCGCGACCCGTGAGCCCGCCTTCCTGCCCCGCGCCGAACTGACGGCACCCCGACTTGCCGATCTGGCGCAGCTGGACGATGCCGGTTTCCGCCAACTGTTCAGCGGCTCGCCGATCAAGCGCATCGGCCGCGACCGCTTCGTCCGCAACGTGCTGGTCGCCATCGGCAACAGCGGCGATCCGATGCTGAAACCCGTGGCGGAGTCCCTGATCGACGACGGCAGTGAGATCGTGCGCGAGGCGGCCGGATGGGCGGCGGTTCGGTTGGGCGGATGACTGGCCCGGACAGGACCGGCGACATCCTCCGCCTGCCTTGTGGCATGATGCGCAGGCGCGTTATCATCCCGGCGAAGGCGCGAACCCGACGAGGCCGGAGACCTGGGAAGGGCCCCCGGCCCCGGCTTCCCACCGAACAAGCGGAGACCGGACGTACCCTTCCTCCCTCCATACGATGATTACGGGCCGGTCCAGCCGGACGAACTGAGCGCCGTCGCCCGGCTGGCGCGGCTTGGCTTCGGGCTGTCCCGCGACCTGTTCGACCGCTATGCCGAGCTGTTCGGCATCGACAGCATCCGTGTGTCGCGGGTTCCGCGCGCCACCGGCACCATGCTGGCCGGCTGCGCCGCGCATTGGATGATGCCCCAGTGGTTCGGCGGACGCCCGGTTCCGGTCCAGGCCATCGCCATGGTGGCGGTCGATCCGGCCCTGCGCGGCGCCGGCCATGGCGGGGCGCTGATGCGGGCCATGCTGAGGGAGGGGCGCCAGTCCGGGGCCGCTCTGTCGATCCTCTGCCCCGCGACAATCCCCTTCTATCGGCGGCTCGGCTTCGGCCGCGGCGGCGTCACCTGCCAATGGAGCGCCCCGCCGGCGGCCTTCACCCAAGCCGGGGCCGCCGCGAGCGACCTGTGGCCGTCCGATCCGCTCGACGCGGTGCCGCTGGCGCGGCTCCGCCGGCCTTTGCTGGCCGAGCGGAACGGGCTGCCGGAACGGACCGAGGCGCTGTGGACGCTGGCCCTCTGCCCCGATGGCGAACCGTCCCATCTCTACCGCAACGATGATGGCTATATCGCGCTGACACCGCCGCAGGACAGGCGTCTCGCCATCGCCGATGCCTGTCTGACCTCGGAGCGGGCGTTGCGCCCGGCCATGGCTCTGCTGGCCGGCTTTCGCGCCCAGGTCGACCATGTGACCTGGCGCGGCGGCCCCGACGATCCGCTGGCACTTCTGGCTGGCGATGGCGTCGCGCTGGACGCCCGTGAGGAGTGGCTGGCCCGGCCGCTCGATGTGACGACGGCGCTTGAGACCCGCGGATACCCCGATTGGTTGTCGGAGACCGTTGCGTTCGAAGTGGATGATGGGTTGTTTTCGGGCAATCGCGGCCAGTACCACCTTACAGTTGCCCAATCCAAGGGCACCGTCACCAGATCAGGGCAAGTCATCGAACCGCCTGCGAGAATCGGCATCGCCGCCTTCGCCAGTCTGTTCACCGGGCATGCAAACGCTCGTGCCCTATGGCGGGCAGGTTTGCTTCATGGTGATGAAAAGATGATCAGTCGCTTGCAGCGCCTATTTTGCAGCGCAGCATGCTGGATGCCTGACCGCTTCTGAAATAAGTGGCTGACCTGACTTGAATCAAACCCGACGTTAACCGTCCTGTGGTTCAATAGACGCCGTTGATCGGCAGAAAAGCGTCGCGACAATGGCGACGCCATCGGGGAGTCCACCATTCATGACGATCGGAACGCGGATCGCGCTTGGCTTTGCCGCCGTCCTTCTCCTGACGGTCGGCGTGGCGTTCGTCGGCTGGAACAGCCTGAGCACCTATGCCGAGCGGGTCGATCTGGCATCCCACACCGCCGACCTCGACACCCGGCTGAAGTCGGTGCGGCTGGAGGAGGCGCGCTTCGTCACCGAGCGTGACGCCAAGGCCGCCGCCAATGTCCCGGGCATGCTGGACTCCTTGCAGACCGAAGCGCAGCGGACACGCGCCGCCCTGACCGACGGCGAGGGCCGTCGCCTGCTGGACGACGTGCTGTCGGGCATCGGCGGCTACCGCGCCGCCTTCGCCAATTTCGTCGCCCAGGACGGCGACGCCCATGCCCGCACCGCGAGCATGGAGACGCGCGCCCGCGCGCTGCGCGAGATCGCCGAGAAGATCGGCAAGCAGCAATCGGAGCGCTATGACCTGAACATGGCCAGCAAGCGCGACGCCGACACCGAGCTGCGCCACAGCATGGATACGGCCGAGCGCGCCAATCGCGTCATCGAGCGCGTGCTGGAGGTCCGCCGGCAGCAGAGCGAGCTGCGCCGCGGCCCGGAGGAGGCGCTGGCCGATCAGATCCTCGCCGCGCTGAACGAGCTGGTGGAAACCACCGACACCGTTGCGAAGGATCTCGCCGGCACGAACAACGAGGAGCTCGCCACCCAGATCGCCGGCGACGCCCGCGCCTACCGCGACACCGTTCTGGCCTTGCGCGGCAAGGGAAGCGCCGCCCTCGCCGAGGTTGGCGTGGCGTCCGGTCTGGACGAGGCGGCGCGCGGCGTGCAGCAGCGCGCCGTCGAGCTGCAACAGAATCAGGCCATGGTGACCGAGGCCCTGACCGAAGCCTCCAAATTCGCCCAGAGCGAAGTGAACGAGGCGGTGATGCTGCGCGGGCTGGCGATGCGGCTGGTGCAGGACGCCCAGGCGGCGATGCTGGCGCAGCGCGATTTCCTGCTGACCGGCTCGGCCGACGCCAAGACGACGGCCGCCGGCGCGGTGAAGGAGATCCTCGACCTTGCCGGGCAGGCCGGCGCCGTTCTGGTCGACCGCGAGGGCCGCGCCTTGATCGCCGCCATCACCGAAGCGGCGCGTGCCTTCGACCAGGAATTCGCGGCGCTATCCACCACGGTCGCCAAGCAGCACGAAGCGTCGGTGGCGATGGCCAAGGCATCGGCCACGGTCAGCGGTCAGGTCGGCCAATTGGTCAATCTGCAGCGCGAGGATCGCGAGTCGGGGCGCGCCCGGTCCGGGCTGGTGATCGCGGTGGGCGCCGTGGTCGCGCTGATCCTCGGCGGATTGATGGCCTGGATCATCGACCGCGCCATCACCCACCCGCTGCATGCCATGACCGCCGCCATGGGTCGGCTGGCCGAAGGCGACCTGACAGTCGATATCCCCGGACGCGACCGCAAGGACGAGATGCACCACATGGCCGCCGCCATGACCATCTTCAAGGACAACGCCCTGGAGATGCAGCGGATGGAGCGCGAGCGCGAGGAGATGCGGGTCCAGATCGACGCCGACCGCCGGCACACGATGAACGAGTTCGCCAACAGCTTCGAACAGGCGGTGTCGGGCGTGGTCATGTCGCTGACCGAATCGGCCGGCTCGCTCGGGCGCGACGCGCAGGAGATGTCGTCGGACGCGGCACTGACCACCGCGAAATCCACCGCCGTCGCCACCGCCTCGCAGCAGGCGACCGCCAATGTGCAGACCGTCGCGGCGGCGGCGGAGGAACTGTCGACCTCCATCGCCGAAATCTCGCGCCAGTTGAACGCCAGCTCCGCCACCGCGTCGGGGGCAGCCGACAAGGCGGTGCAGACCAACAGCATCGTCGAAGGGCTGTCGCTGGCCGCCGAGCGGATCGGGCAGGTCGTCGGCCTGATCGGTGAGATCGCCGAGCAGACCAACCTGCTGGCGCTGAACGCCACCATCGAAGCCGCCCGCGCCGGCGAAGCCGGCAAGGGCTTCGCCGTGGTGGCGACCGAGGTGAAGAATCTCGCCGGCCAGACCGCCAAGGCGACCGAGGAGATTTCCGCCCAGGTCGCGGAAATGCAGAACGCCACCACCAGCGCCGTCGAGGCCATCCGCACCATCTCCGACGCGGTGACGGCGATCAGCGGCACCGTCACCGACATCGCCCAGGAAATGGAACAGCAGGGCACCGCCACCCGCGAGATCGCCCAGAATGTCCAGCAGGCGGCCGAAGGGACCCAGGAGGTGATGCGCAACATCGCCGAGGTGACCACCGCCGCCACCAAGACCGGCGGTGCCGCCGATGCGGTCCTCAACGCCAGCCGTACGCTGGCCACCCAGGCCGACCGGCTGCGCGGCGAGGTTCAGGGCTTCCTGAACAAGGTGCGGACGGCATGATCCAGCGCTTGATTCCGCTGGGGGCGGGACGCAGACCGCCCCGCCCGCCTGGAGGCCTCACCTCAGCGCATCAGGCGGCGGCGGCCGACCAGCGCCGGATCGGCGCGCGCGACAGGGCGGAGTTGCCATAGGCCCGCAGCGTGGTGACCTCCGCACCGATCCAATCCGGCAGAGGCACCGTCTGGTCGGGGGTGTCCAGTTCGACCTCGGCGATGACGAGACCGGCATTCTCGCCGTGGAAAACGTCGATCTCCCAGCACAGGCCGTCCTGGCAATGCCGGTAGCGGGTCTTCTCGATCACCCGCCCCTCGCAGCTGTGGCGAAGGATCCGGCGGGCGTAATCGAGCGCCAGAGGATATTCCAGCTCCTCCCGGCAGGCGCCGCGTTTCAACGACTTGATGGTCAGGGTGGCGCGCTCTTCGGCGATGCGGACACGGACCGTGCTGACGCCGTCTGAAGGCAGATAGCCCTGGAGAATGCGGACACCGGCCCGGCAGAGATGCCGGACATCCTTTCGCACAAGGAAGCGCCGCTCGATTTCCAGTGCCATGGTCAGGCCCTTCGGACGAACTCGGCCATGACCCTATCCCAAGCGATAACCGGCTTCAACCTCGCCGCTCTGCTCAAAATGCAACCGAGGCCGCATGCACCCGCACTCCACCGTGACGATCGGTCGCGACCGGACGGGGAGTGATGCTATCGTCCGACGATGTCCGATCCGTCCTTCCTCACGGTCTCGGCCGCCATTCCCTGGCTGGTCCTGGTCGCCGTCTATGGGCTGCCGCTGCTGCATGTGGCGCTGTCGCGCCGTGGCGGCGGCTGGCGTCCGCCGGCCGGCTCGCGCTGCCCGTTCGGACCACGGGCCGGGTGGCTGGTGATGGTGCTGATGCTGGGGCCGGTCGGTTGGCTGTTGTTCGTGCTCCGCCGGCCCCGTCGCGGATCGGGCCGATAAGCCGCGGATCAGATCCGGCCCATCAGCAGCAGGACGATCAGGACGATCAACAGCACGCCGAGGAGCCCGCTGGGTCCATACCCCCAGGCGCGGCTGTGCGGCCAGGCCGGTACCGCGCCGAGCAGCATCAGAATCAGGATGATGAGCAGAATCGTGCCGAGCATGGGCCTTCTCCCTTCCGGTGGAGCCTTTGTGACGGACAAGCGGAACCGGAACGGGATCCCCCGCGCTTTGTTCCTGTCCGGCACGAAGGGGGACGCTCGCCCACACCAAGGAGGGATGTCCCGCGACCTTTCGGCGGAGCCGCCCTGTTGACTGCCGGCCCGTGGCCGCATAGGCTCGGTTCCATGAGCGTGCATCATGGCAACGGCATTCTGCGAATTAGCGGCCCGGTTCTCCTTTGAGAGCCGGGGATTTCGCTCGTCCATTTCGCAGAACCGTCTGAAAGCCCGATCTCGCCATGTCCAGCACCGTGAACACCGATATGCCGCCTGTCGCCGCCCCGGATGTCCGCCTTGTCGCGCCCGGCCGGCAAGTCGTCTTTTCCCTGGTCGCCGACGCCGATCCCGGCACCCTGCCCCGCATCCTTGAATATGTCGCCAAGCGCGGTCTGGTCCCGCTCGCCCTGCGCAGTCACCTGATCGGCGAGACTCTCGACATCACGCTGGAAGTCGGCGACCTGCCGCAGGCGGAGACCGACCATATCGGCCGCTGCCTGGGGCAAATCCCGATGGTGGCGCGCGTCACGGTGAGTGAATTGGCCGCCACGGCTCCGCTCGCCGATTCGCTGCCTGAACTGGTCGCCGCGGAATAGCGAAACGGGAAGCCGGTCAGACCGGCTTCCGCGACTCGTCCCCCACCGGCGCGGCTTCGGCGGCTGGTGCGGAGTCCGGCGGCTCGGATGCCGGCTCGCCGATCTCCGTGCGCATCAGTTCGGCGGCACGTTGCAGCTTGCGGAACTGGGCGACGGAAAACGGCAGCATCGCCAGATAGGCCAGCCCGACGATGGACAGGGTCCACCAGGGCTGGCTGACCATCATCGCCGCCAGCAGGCCGACGCCGGCCAGCGCCGGCACCACCCAATGGGCGGGAACCCGCGCGCCCTTGAAGGAGAAGGTCGGCAGAGTGCTGACCATCAGCCCGCCGATCAGCAGGGTCCAGGGCACGATGACGACCGGATGGCCGGGATATTGCGGCCCGGTCTCGAAGCCCAGGATCATCGGCAGCAGGACCAGACCGGCCCCGGCCGGCGCCGGCACGCCGGTGAAATAATTGTAGGCCCAGGGCGGCAGATCGACCACGCCCAGGCGCGAGTTGAAGCGGGCCAGCCGCAGGGCGCAGCAGACGGCATAGGCCATGGCGGCGATCCAGCCCAGGCTGCCCGCCACGTTCAACCCCCACAGATACATCATGAAGGCCGGGGCGACGCCGAAGCTGATGGCGTCGGACAGGCTGTCCAGCTCCGCCCCGAACTTGCTCTGTCCGTTCAGCAACCGGGCGATCCGGCCGTCGAGCGCATCGAGGATGGCGGCGATGACGATGGCGATGACCGCCTGCTCCCACCGCTCCTGCATGGCGAATCGGATCGCGGTCAGGCCGGAGCAGAGCGCCAGCACCGTCAGGACGTTCGGCAGCAGGTGGTTGATCGACAGCCCCTTCAGCCGCGGGTGCGGCCGGCCGGGACGGCGCGGCCGGTGCGGGCGGAAGATCTGCTGGCGGAAGACAGGCGGGCGTTTCATCGACGCACGTCCCCTTGCCGTTGCGGCTCGGTCCCGTTCAGGTCGGCCAGGATGGTCTCGCCGCCGATGGCGGTCTGGCCGACGCAGACCAGCGGGGCGACGCCGTCGGGCAGATAGATGTCGGTGCGGCTGCCGAAGCGGATCAGGCCGAAGCGCTCGCCCGCCTTCACCTCCTGCCCGGCCTTGACCCACCACAGGATGCGGCGCGCCACCAGACCGGCGATCTGGACATAGGCGATCTCGCGCCCGTCGGGCAGGCGCTGGCGGAAGGCCATCCGCTCATTCTCCTCGCTCGCCTTGTCCAATGCCGCGTTGACGAAGGTGCCCTTGTGGTATTCGGCCGCCAGGATGGTGCCGTCGGCCGGCACCCGGTTGACATGGACGTTGAAGACGTTGAGGAAGACGCTGATGCGGGTCAGCGGCTTGTCGCCCATGCCCAGCTCCTTCGGCGGCACCGCCTGGACGATCATGGTGACACGGCCGTCGGCCGGGCTGACCAGCAGGCCGGGCCGGGTCGGCGTCACCCGGTCGGGATCGCGGAAGAAATAGGCGCACCACAGGGTGAGGACCAGACCGATCCAGCCGAGCGGCGCCCAGACGGCGAGACCGAGGATCAGGGAGACCACGGCGAAACCGGCGATGAAGGGCAAGCCGGCACGGTGGATGGGAACGACGACGGTATCGATGGCGGACATCGCCTGCTTTCTTTTCAGACCACTGCGAGGCGCCATTCTAGACGCCCCATGCAAGCCTTTACAGAATTTTAGCGGGCAGCGACCATGCTGTCCTCTCCGCCGCCCCTGAAGACGAGCGTGCCGCCTTGTCCGTTCCAAATCTGAAGACCATCCAGTCGCTGGCCGAAGTTCCGGATGGCGCCCTGCCGATCAACCCCGGCTCGATCGAGATGACGCCGGAAGGCGTGCTGGGCATCGCCAAGCCGCCGCGGCCCTGCAAGCTGACCTTCATGGCCGACGGCCTGCCCTTCAACGTCGCCGTCCGGCACGAGAGCGAAGAGGATGGCGGCGGCTCGATCTGCCAAATCTGGGCCGATGTCGGCCATGTGCCCTACACCGCCCAGGCGCCGGAACGCCGCCGCGCCCTGCTGGCGGTGCTGCGCGGGATCGAGGGGCTGCCCACCGTCCGCTTCATCGTCCAGGGCGGGCAGAAGATCATCCTGTTCTCGGAGGTTCGCCTGGAACATCATGCCGCACCGGAGGATCTGTTCCACCAGACCATGCTGGTGCTTCAGGAGGCCCGTCCGTTCCTGCGGCTGCTGGGCGAGTATCTGTAGGAAACGACGCGGCGGGCCGGAGGCTTCCACCCCCGGCCCGCCGCATCGCGAGGCGCTTACTTCGGAACCTTGCCCTGCACGCCTTCGACGTACCAGTCCATCTTCAGGATCTGCTCGTCGGTGGCGGTCTTGCCTTCCGGAATCACGATTTTGCCGGACTGGTCCTTGACCGGGCCCTGGAAGGAATGGCGCTTGCCCGACACGATGTCGGCCTTGATCTGCTCGGCCAGCGTCACGACCTCGGCCGGAATCGCCGGGTTGTAGGGGGCCAGCTCGACCATGCCGGTCTTGATGCCGCCCCAGGTGTCGATCGGCTTCCAGCTGCCGTCCAGCACCGCCTTGACCCGGTCGACGTAATAGCCGTTCCAATCCTCGACGATGGCGGTCAGGTGCGATTTCGGACCGAAGCGGGTCATGTCCGACGACTGGCCGACCGACCACAGCCCACGCTCCTGCGCGGTCTGGATCGGGGCCGGGCTGTCGGTGTGCTGGACGATGATGTCGGCGCCCTGGTCGATCAGCGCCTTGGCCGCCTCGGCCTCCTTGCCGGGATCGTACCAGCTGTTGACCCAGACCACGCGGACCTCGGCCTTCGGGTTCTGCTCGCGCAGCGCGATGGTGAAGGCGTTGATGCCGCCGACGACCTCGGGAATCGGGTAGGAGCCGATATAGCCGATGATGTTCGACTTGGTCATCTTGCCGGCGATGGCGCCGACGACCGTGCGGCCCTCATAGAAGCGGCCGGAGTAGGTCGCGACATTGGCGGCGCGCTTGTAGCCGGTGGCATGCTCGAACTTCACGTCGGGATGGCGCTGGGCCACCTTCAGCGTCGGGTTCATGAAACCGAAGGAGGTGGTGAAGATCAGCTTGTGGCCGCTGGCGGCCAACTGCTCGATCACGCGCTCGGCGTCGGCGCCTTCCGGCACATTCTCGACGAAGGTGGTGGTGACCTTGTCGCCCAGAGCCTTCTCCACGGCCAGACGGCCCTGGTCATGCTGATAGCTGTAGCCATGGTCGCTGACCGGGCCGACATAGACGAAGCCGACCTTCAGCTTCTCCTGCGCCAGGACCGAGCCCATGCCCGTGCTCAGCGCGATCGCGGCGCCGGCCAGACCCAACACCGTCTTGCCCATCGTCCTTCTGTTCACGTCCACGCTCCTTAGTCTTGATGTCTTTTGATATGGGCTTTGTTTCGTTTTCAAAACGACGCGTCAAGCATCGGGATGAAACAGTTTTCCCAGACAGGCCGGCGCGTTCAGGCGGATGCGGGCGACGTCCCGCGAAATCAGCACCAGAACCAGAACGGTAGCCAGATACGGCAGCATCGACAAGAGCTGCGACGGCACGTCGATGCCCAGCCCCTGGACATGCAGTTGCAGGATGGTCACGCCGCCGAACAGCCAGGCGCCCAGCATCGCCCGCACCGGCTTCCAGGTGGCGAAGACCACCAGCGCCAGCGCGATCCAGCCGCGGCCCGAGGTCATGTTCTCCGCCCACATCGGCGTATAGTCCATCGACAGGAAGGCGCCACCCAGCCCGGCCATGGCGCCGCCGAACAGCACCGCGAAAAAGCGGATGCGCAGCACCTTGTAGCCCAGCGCGTGCGCCGCCGTGTGGTTCTCCCCCACCGCGCGCAGCACGAGGCCGGCGCGGGTGCGGTAGAGGAAGAGGTGGACCAGCGGCACGGCGGCGACCGCCAGATAGACCATGATGTCCTGGCCGAACAGCGCCTGCCCAACCACCGGCAGGTCGGTCAGGCCGGGGATGTGCAGCTTCGGCAGCCCCTCCAGCGGGATGCCGACGAAGCCCTGGCCGATCAGCGCCGACAGGCCGACGCCGAACAGGGTCAGCGCAAGGCCGGTCGCCACCTGGTTGGCCAGCAGGAAGAGGGTCAGCACGGCGAACAGCGAGGCGGTGGCGGCACCGGCCAGCGCGGCGACGACGAAGCCGGTGATCGGGCTGCCGGTCCGCACCGTCACCGCGAAGCCGCAGACGGCGCCGACCAGCATCATGCCCTCGACCCCCAGGTTGAGGACGCCCGACTTCTCCACCACCAGTTCGCCGAGGGCGGCGAACAGCAGCGGCGTCGCCGCGGCGAACATGGCGGCCAGGATCGGGCCGATCAGGGCGAGGTCGTTCATGCCGCGGCCCTCCGCGCCCCGAAGCGGACCCGGTAGCGGATCAGCACGTCGCTCGCCAGCAGGAAGAACAGAAGCATGCCCTGGAACACTCCGGTGATGGCCTTGGGCAGACCCATGGCGATCTGCGCCGCCTCGCCGCCGATGAAGGACAGCGCCATCAGCAACGCCGCCAGCAGGATGCCGACCGGATGCAGCCGGCCGAGGAAGGCGACGATGATGGCGGTATAGCCGTAGCCGGGCGAGATGCTGGCGGTGATCTGGCCGATGGGGCCGGCGACCTCGCCCATGCCGGCGATGCCGGCCAGCGCCCCCGACAGCAGCAGCGTCAGCCAGACGATGCGCTTCTGGTCGAAGCCGGCATAGCCTGCGGCGGCCGGGGTCAGACCGATCACCTTGATCTGGAAACCGATGAAGGTGCGCGCGATCAGCAGCCAGCCGCCGGCCACCGCCGCCAGGGCGAACAGCGCGCCCAGATGGACGCGGGTTCCCGCCCACAGGATCGGCAGCGTGGCGTCGGCCTCGAACAGCCGCGATTCGGGAAAGGCGAAGCCATCGGGATCGCGGTAGGGGCCATGGACCAGATAGCTCAGCAGCAGCAGCGCCACATAGTTCAGCATCAGGCTGGTCAGGATCTCGCTGGCGTTGAAGCGCAGCCGCAGGAAGGCCGGCACCGCCGCCCAGGCGGCGCCACCGATGGCGCCGCCGATCACCATCAGCGGCAGCAGCCACCAGCCGCCCTCGCCATAGAAGGCCAGCGCCAGCCCGCCGCCGGCGATGGCGCCCAGCGTCAGTTGCCCCTCGGCGCCGATGTTCCAGACATTGGCGCGGAAGCCGATGGCGAGCCCGACGGCGCAGAGCGTCAGCGGCGTCGCCTTCACCACCAGCTCGCCGACGCCGCGGACCGAGGTCACCGGAGCGACGAAGAAGGAATAGAGCGCCTTCAACGGGTCGAAGCCCATCGCCATGAACAGGATGAAGCCGCTGAGCAAGGTCAGCGCCACCGCCAGCAGCGGCGTCACATAGACCATGGTCTTCGACGCCTGCCCGCGCGGTTCAAGACGGATGAGGCTCATGCGGCGTCTCCGGTGCTCAAGAAACCATCAGACCGCACGCGTGATCTCCCCGTCTTCGTCCGGCGGCGTGCCGAACAGGCCACCCATCAGCAGGCCGATGCGTTCCACACTCGTCTCGTGCGTCGGCCGGCTGTCGGACAGGCGGCCATGGAACAGCACGGAAATCCGGTCGCTCAGCACGAACAGCTCATCCAGATCCTGGCTGATCACCAGCACCGCCGCCCCCGACCGCGCCAAATCGATCAACGCCTTGTGGATCGCGGCGGCGGCACCGGCATCGACCCCCCAGGTCGGCTGTCCGACCACCAGAAGCTTGGGCTTCTGGAGAATCTCGCGGCCGATGATGAATTTCTGAAGGTTGCCGCCCGACAGCGACCGCGCCTCCGCCCGGTGGCCATGGGCGACGACGTTGAAACCACGGATGATCGTCTCGGCATAGGCGCGGGCGCGGGCGAAATGGACCATGCCGCCACGCACCAGCGGTTCCCGGGCATAGCCCGACAGCAGCGCGTTCTCCGACAGGCTCAGTTCCGGCACGGCGCCACGGCCCAGCCGCTCCTCCGGCACGAAGGCGAGGCCGAGCGCGCGGCGCGCCCGTGGCCCGAGATGTCCGGCGGCGGTTCCCTCGATCACCACCGCGTCGGCATCGGCCAGCAGCGCCTCGCCGCTCAGGGCCGCCATCAGCTCCGCCTGCCCGTTGCCGGCCACACCGGCGATGCCGAGGATCTCGCCGGCCCGCACCTCGAAATTGACGTCCTTCAGGTTGGTGGCGAAGGGGTTGTCGGAGGTGGTGGACAGGTGGCGCACGGTCAGCCGCGCGGCCCCGGCGGCACCCTGCGGCGGCCGTTCGGGGGGGGACAGCTCCGCCCCCATCATCATCTCGGCGAGGCTGCGCGCGGTCTCCCGCCGCGGGTCGGTGGCCCCCACCACCTTGCCGGCCCGCAGCACGGTGGCGCGGCCGCACAGCGCGCGGATTTCCTCCAGCTTGTGCGAGATATAGAGGATGGTGCAGCCCTCCGCCGCCAGGACGCGCAGCGTCTCGAACAGCTTGGCCGCCTCCTGCGGCGTCAGGACCGAGGTCGGCTCGTCCATGATCAGCAGCTTGGGGTCCTGCAACAGGCAGCGCACGATCTCCACCCGCTGCCGCTCGCCCACCGACAGGTGAAAGACATGGCGGCCGGGATCGAGCGCCAGCCCGTAGCGTTCCGACACCTCGCGGATGCGGACGGCGAGCTGGTCCATCGGCCCGGCGTCATCGAGGCCGAGCGCGATGTTCTCCGTCACCGTCAGCGTGTCGAACAGCGAGAAATGCTGGAACACCATGCCGATGCCGAGCCGGCGGGCGCCGGCCGGGTCGGGCACGGCCGTCTCCGCCCCCTGCCACAGCATGGTGCCGGAATCGGGGTGAAGCACCCCGTAGATCATCTTGACCAGGGTCGACTTGCCGGCCCCATTCTCCCCCAGCAACGCATGGATCTCGCCCGGCCGCAGGACGAGGTCGACATGGTCGTTGGCCAGACAGCCGGGGAATCGCTTGGTGATGCCGCGCAACTCCAAACGGGGCGGCGGAGCGTCCGGGGGATAGGTCTCGGCGTGCGATGGCAAGGAGGGGGAATCCGGGAAAAGGTCAAACCTGCATGGCATTGCCAAAGCCGTGCCAGCGCTGCCGACAGAGTAATCAGGCGGCACCACCGGCCGTCAACAGCCGATCCTCTGCCCAATGGCGATGCATCTGCCCTTTTGGTCATCATGTCACATCGGGATGCCGGCGCCACAACCTTGTCTGCGGCCACGACCCAGCCCTTTACTCGGCCTTTCGCGATGCGGCATACCCTTGCCAGCCGGACCATTCGGTCCAACACTCCATGGACCGGGCAACGAGGAGGCGAGGATGTCGGCGGGTTACACAGTGCTGGACCGGCGGAGCGTGGTGGCGGTGACGGGCGAGGACCGCAAGGCCTTTCTGCAAGGGCTGGTCTCCAACGACGTGCTGCGGGTCACGCCGGACCATGCCGCCTATGCCCTGTTCCTGACCCCGCAGGGCAAGTTCCTGCATGATTTCATGATGGTCGAGTCGGAGGATGACGCCGGCCCCGCCCTGCTCCTCGATCCGGAAACCGACCGCCGGGCCGACCTGCTGCGCCGGCTGAAGATGTACAAGCTGCGCTCGAAGATCGCGCTGGAGGATCGGGCGGAGCGGTTGCGCGTCGTGATCGCCTTCGGAGAGGGAGCCTTGGCGGCCTTGGGCCTGCCGGCCGAACCAGGGGCGGCACGGCCCTTCGCCGGCGGAGTCGCCTTCACCGACCCGCGTCTGCCGGGGCTGGGCGCCCGCCTGTTCCTACCGGTGAATGGGCCGGTGAATGGGCTGGCGGCGCTGGAGGCGGCCGGACTGGGCGGGCGGGACGCCGCCGAGTATGATCGGCTGCGGCTGTCGCTCGGCGTTCCCGACGGCACGCTGGACCTGATCCCGGAAAAATCGATTCCCCTGGAAAGCCGGATGGACGCGCTGAACGCCATCTCCTGGGACAAGGGCTGCTACATGGGGCAGGAACTGACCGCCCGCACCAAATACCGCGCCCTCATCAAGAAGAAGCTGTTCCCGGTCACGTTCGACGGCCCGATTCCGGAGGCCGGCACCCCGGTGACGCTGGATGGCAAGGAGGTCGGCGAGATCCGCAGCGGCCGCGACGCCGCCGCGCTGGCCCTGCTGCGGTTGGAGGATGTGCAACTCGCCGCCGCGAACGGATCGGTGCTCCAGGCCGGTTCGGCGACGCTGACGCCGTGTGACCCGGAGTGGGATCCGGTCACGAAGGGGTAGCGCCCCACCGAAAGAATTCCCGAACGGCGAGATCAAATGGGCCGCGCTCCTGTTGTCCTGGTGTGTTTCGACACATGATACCACGACAAAGGAGCCACCCCATGCGTCGCACCCTGATCGTCACCGCCGCCACGCTGGCTTTGCTCTCCGGTGCCGCCGTCGCGCAGACCACCTCGCCGACCGTGGGCAATCCGTCCTCCTCCACCCCCGGCCTGTCGAACAGCGCGTCGCCCGACAGCAGCACGGCCGGCGGCACGGCGGCCGGCGGCATGACCAAAACCGGTCCGACCGGCGGGCAGCTCGCCAGCGCCGACGAACTGATCGGCAAGAATGTCTATGGCCGCGACAACAACAAGATCGGCGAGGTCGATGACGTGATCCTCGACGCCAGCGGCCAGGCCAAGCAGCTGGTCATCAGCTCCGGCGGCTTCCTCGGCATCGGCGAGAAGCAGGTCGCCGTCGATTTCAACGCCGCCAACTGGGACGCCCAGAACAACCGCCTGAACCTCGCCGGCATGAGCCGCGACGACGTGAAGGCGATGCCGGACTTCAAATACGACGACACCATGACGTCGCTGAACAAGACCCGCAAGCCGGCGGGCAATGAAACGGTCGCTCCGGGCGCCGCCCCGGCCGGCGGCGGCAGCAGCACGGTGAAGTAAGACGATGCCGCCCCCTCCCATTCGGGAGGGGGCGGCATCCTCACCCCCGCAGCAGATCGACGAACCGCCGGCAGGCGGCGATCTCCGCGCGGACATTGGCGCGGCGCTTCGTCGCCTCGGCATCCTCGCCCCATTGCTCGATCTGGTAGGTCTCGTCCAACTGCGAGACCTCGAAGGCCTCCTCGGCGCCGAGGCGGCCTTCCAGCAGCGCCAACGCGACGATGATCGAGCCGCAGACGCCGGTCGCCGTCTGCAACGCCGCCAATGTCCAATCGTCCGTCCGCTCCACCACCCGGCGCAGGGCGGCCAGCGCCTCCTCCGGCTGGGGTTTCGGCATCAGCCCGATACAGACATGCAGCGGCGCGTCATAGGCCAGCGCCGCCCAATCCAGCAGCGGTTGCCACAGCCGCGCCTGCCGCTCCACCAGCGGCTGGGGATGCTCGGCGCGGTAGCACAGCAGGTCGGTGCCGGCATAGGCGCTCACCGCCCCGACGATGTCCGGCCGCTTGGCCGGGATCAGGTCGATGGCGGTGCTCGACAGCTGCATCAGCGGCATGGAATGGGCGTCGATCCGCTCGCCCTGCGCCGCCCATTCGTCGGCCACGCCCTGGGCCAGCGGCCGGCTGGGGAGGACAAGCGGCGCCTTGGCCGGGCTGCGCACCGGACGCCCGTCCAGCTCGACCTGGAAACCGCCTTCGGTCTCGCCGACCCCCGCCGCCTTGTAGAAACGCTTCATCGCTTACCCTTCCAAAAGCTCCAGCACCGCGCCGGCGACATCGCGCCCGCGATGGACGATGCGGTCGGCCCCGGCCCGCTCCAGGTCAGGCACCGCGTGATAACCCCAGGAGACGCCAACCGACCGCACCCGCGCGTTGCGCGCCATCTGGATGTCGTAGGTGGTGTCGCCGATCATCACCGTCGTCGCCTCTTCCGCCCCGGTCTCGGCCAGCGCCCGCTGGACCATGTGCGGATTCGGCTTTCCGGGGCCGGCGTCGGCGGTCTGCAAGGTGACGAAACGCCCGCTCAGGCCATGGAGCTTGAGCACGGCGTCGAGCCCGCGCCGCGACTTGCCGGTCGCGACACCCAGCAGCACGCCGGCCTCCTCCAGCAGCGCCAGCGTGTCGAGGATTCCGGGGAACAGCGGCTCGTCCACCTCGCCACGGCCGCGGGCGCTGGAGAAGGCATGCTTGTAGCTTTCCGCCACCGCGACATGCAGCGCGGCATCGCGGCCCGGCAACAGCAGGGCCACCGCCTCGACCAGCGACAGCCCGACCATGCGGCGGACGTCCGCCGGGTCGGGCTCGCCCAGCCCATGCTCGGCCCAGGCCCGGTTCATCGCGTCGATGATGGCGAACTGGCTGTCGACCAGCGTGCCGTCGCAGTCGAACAGGGCGAGCCGCAACGGCGGTTTCCCAGACACCGCCATCACTCGAAATCCTCGAACGGATCGTCGCGCAGGTTGGGGCTGAAGCCGAAATATTTCCAGGTCGCCTGCATGTGGTCGGGCAGCGGCGCCGTCACGTCGATGGTCTTGCCGCCGCGCGGATGCGGCAGGATCAGCCGGCGGGCATGCAGGTGCAGCTTCTTCGCCACCTCCGCCCCGGCCAGGAAGGCGCCCTGCCCGGCATATTTGCCGTCGCCCAGGATCGGCGTGCCGACGGCGGCCATATGGACGCGCAGCTGGTGGGTGCGGCCGGTCAGCGGCCACATGGCGACGAAGGCCGCCTGCTTGCCGACATTCTCCTGCACCGAATAGACGGTGACGGCCCGCTTGCCCTCCTCCTTGTTCTCGGCCACCCGCTCGCCATGCGGGCCGCCTTCCTTGGCCAGCGCCAGATCGATCTTGCCCTGATAGGGTGTCGGCACGCCGACGGTGACGGCCCAGTAGATCTTGCGCACGGCACTGCCGCGGAACAGCTCGGTCAGCTTGCTGGCGGCGAAGGTGGTGCGGGCGAGCAGCAGCACCCCCGAGGTGTCCTTGTCCAGCCGGTGGACCAGCTTGGGCCGCTCGTTGCCGTCGAAACGCAGGGCGTCCAGCATGGCGTCGAGATGCTTGGAGGTGCCGGTGCCGCCCTGCACCGCCAGACCGGCGGGCTTGTTGATGGCGATCACGTCGGCGTCACGATAGAGCACCAGCGCCTGAAGCTCGGCGATCTGCTTGTCGGACATGCCCTTGGGCTTGCCGGCCCCCTGGTTCGAACCGTGGTTCGGCCCCTTGACCGGCGCCGCCCAGGCCGCCAGCGGCGGGATGCGCACGCCCTGCCCCGCCGCCAGCCGCGACGACGTCTCCGCCCGCTTGCCGTCGATGCGGACCTGGCCGGTGCGCAGCAGCTTCTGGAGATAGCTGTGGTTCACGTCGGGGAAATGCCGCTTGAACCAGCGGTCGAGCCGCATGTCGGCCTCGTCGGCCGTCACGGTGCGGATTTCGACCTTGCTGTCGCCCTTGGCTTCGGTCGAGGCGTTGTCGGGGGAATCAGGAGAGTCAGTCATCAGAGGGACACCGAAACAAGAGAACGCACGGCCCACAGGCCGGCAAAGAAGCCCACCACGCTGAACAGCGTCGAGGCGAGGAAATAGCCCGCCGCCGCCGCGATCTCGTCACGGGCGACGAGAAGGCCGATGTCCAGCGTGAAGGAGGAGAAGGTGGTGAAGCCGCCGAGAATGCCGACCAGCAGAAAGGCGCGCAGCTCCGGCGACGGCGACCAGGCCAGCGCCGCCAGTTCGGACAACACCCCCATCACCGTGCAGCCGATCACATTGACGATGACCGTCCCTACCGGAAAGCGGGTGCCGACCCATTGCGTGATCGCCAGCAACATCACATAGCGCGCGACCGAACCGGCGGCGCCGCCGACGGCCACGGCCAACAGGGACAAGGGGGATGCGAGCACGACGCCTCCGGACGGGCACAAGAGCGGGGAACGGGGGTGGAGCGCCGGATTAGAGCCAGAAACCGACGCGCTTGTCACGCGATGGACGGTCGTGACAGGATCGTCGGCATGGAAACCCTCCCCGCCAACACGGCATTGCTGATCATCGATGTGCAAAAGGCCATCGACGATCCGCGCTGGCACCGCGTTGGCCCGCGCAACAACCCGCAGGCCGAAGCGAACATCTCCACATTGCTCACCGCTTGGCGGGCGGCCTCCCGGCCGATCGTCCACATTCGCCACGAATCGCCCAATCCCGCCTCCTCGTACAGCGCCATCGGCCCGGGGCATGCCTTCAAAGCGGAAGCCATGCCGCTGCCCGGAGAGACGGTGATCGCCAAGCAGGTGCACAGCGCCTTCATCGGCACCGGGCTTGACGAGTGGCTGCGCGGCCGCGGCATCGCCACACTGGTGGTGGCCGGCGTCATCACCAACAACAGCGTCGAGGCGACCGTGCGGATGGCCGGCAACCTCGGCTATGACGTGCGACTGGTGGCCGACGCCTGCTTCACCTTCGCCCGGCTCGACCGCTCGGGAAGGCTGCGGACGGCCGACGAGGTCCACGACCTGTCGCTCGCCAACATGGACGGCGAATATGCGACGGTCGTGGACATGGCGGAGGTGTTGGGAGAGGCGTCGCGCTGATAGCCCCCCGTTACCCCAGCTTGGCCTTCAGGAACTCCACCGTCCGCTTCCAGGCGAGGTCGGCGGCGTCCTTGTTGTAGCGCTCGGCCGAGGTGTCGTTGTGGAAGGCGTGGTTGACGCCGTCATAGACGTAGATCTGATGCTCGACCCCGGCCTTCTTCAGCGCCTCGTCATAAGCCGGGATGCCGGCATTGATGCGCTGGTCGAGCCCGGCGTAATGCAGCAGCAGCGGCGATTTCACCGTGCCGACCAGCGCCGGATCGGGGATCGGGCCATAGAAGGCGACACCGGCCTTGAGGTCGGGCGCCTTGATCGCCAGCCGGTTGACCATGCCGCCACCCCAGCAGAAGCCGACGGCGCCGACCCTGGCCGAGGAATAGCGGTAGGCCATCAGATAGCTCATGGCCGCGATCAGGTTGTTGACCGTCTTGTCGCCATCGAGCTGGCCGATCATGTCGCGCGCCTTGTCGGCGTCCTGCGGCGTGCCGCCCAGCGGCGACAGCAGGTCCGGCGCCATCGCGACGAAGCCTTCGGTGGCGAGCCGGCGGGTGACGTCCTCGACATAGGCGTTCAGGCCGCGATTCTCGTGGATGACGACCACCGCCGGCGCCTTGTCCGCCAGCTTCGGCCGGGCGAGATAGCCGGTCACGTCGCCGGTCGCCCCCTGGAAGCTGATCTTCTCCGCCGCCAGACGGCTGTCATCGTCGCCGACGATGGCGGCACGGGCATAGTTGGGCTCGATCGCCGCCAGGATCGCCGGGATCGCCGCAGCCCCACCGGCCAGCGCCGCCAGCCGCTCCAGGAAGACCCGGCGCGGCAGCGGCGCATGGGTGTATTCGTCGTAAAGGTCGATGATCCGCTGGTCCATCCCCGGTGCCCCTGTCTTGCCTTTTGCCGCAGCTCAGCCGATGCGGTCGCGGATGACAGTGGTGGCACCGCACCGGCTTGGCAACTGGGGAGTGGAGCCGCTTTCGGCCTATGACGCTTCCGGAACCACCTCGCTCAGCGGAACCAGTTCCGACGGCTGATACTCGACCAGATGACCGTCGCGCATCTCCAGCACCCGGTCCATGCGGCGGGCGAGGTCGAGATTATGCGTCGCGACCAGGGCGCCGACCCTGGCCTGCCGGACGATGGCCGACAGCATGGCGAAGACATGCTCCGCCGTATGGGGGTCGAGGTTGCCGGTCGGCTCGTCGGCGATCAGCAGCGACGGGGCGTTGGCCAGCGCGCGGGCGATGGCGACGCGCTGCTGCTCGCCACCGGACAGCCGGGCCGGGCGGTGGGTACCGCGCTGCTCCAGCCCGACCATGCGCAGAAGCTCGTCGGCGCGCTGCCGGGCGACCGACTTGGGCACGCCGGCGATCATCTGCGGCAGCACGATGTTCTCGCGCGCCGAGAATTCCGGCAGCAGATGATGGAACTGATAGACGAAGCCGATGGAGCGGCGGCGCACCTCGGTCCGCTTGCCGTCATCCAGGTTCGACACGTCGGCACCGGCGATGCGCACGACGCCGTCGGTCGGCCGCTCCAGCAGGCCGGCGATGTGCAGCAGCGTCGATTTGCCGGCGCCCGACGGGCCGACCAGCGCCACCAGTTCCCCGGCGCCGACGGTCAGGTCGACCCCGCGCAGCACCTCCAGCGTCGAGCCCGCCTGTTCGAAGCGGCGGACGATGCCCTTCAGGTCCAGCATCGGTTCCATGACGGCGTCACTCATAGCGCAGGGCCTCCACCGGATCGAGCCGGGCGGCGCGCCAGGACGGGTAGATGGTGGCGGCGAAGGACAGGCCGAGCGCCATCACCGTCACCTGCGCCACCTCGCCCCAGTCGATCTTGGCCGGCAGATGCGAGAGGAAATAGATCTCGGCGTTGAACAGGTTGGTGCCGGTCAGGCCCTGGATCACCTGGCGGATGCTCTCGATGTTCAACGCGAAGGACACGCCGAGCACCAGCCCCAGCAACGTTCCCGTCACCCCGATGCTGGCGCCGGACAGGAAGAAGATGCGCATGACCATGCCGCGCGTCGCCCCCATCGTCCGCAGGATGGCGATGTCGCGCCCCTTGTCCTTCACCAGCATGATCAGGCTGGAGATGATGTTGAAGGCGGCGACCATGATGATCAGCGACAGGATCAGGAACATCACGTTGCGTTCGACCTGAAGCGCCGTGAAGAAGCTGGCGTTCGACTGCTGCCAATCGACCACCCTGCCCTCTCCCGCCACCACCGACTGGACGGCGGCGCGGGCCGCGGCGATCTGCATCGGATCGCTGACGAAGACCTCCAGCGAGGTCACGGCGTCGCCGGTGCGGAAGAAGGCCTGAGCCTCCTCCAGCGGCAGGAAGATGAAGCTGTTGTCGTATTCGAACATGCCGACATCGAAGATCGCGCCGATGGGATAGCTGCGCATCCGCGGCACGGTGCCGAAGGCGGTGACGTTGCCCTGGGGTGCGATCAGCGTGATCTGGTCGCCGACGGTGAGGCCGAGCCGCTGTGCCATGCGCACACCGATGGCGACGCGGTCCTCGCCGAACTCGTCGGCCGAACCGCGGACGATGTTGCTGGCCAGCGTCGGCCGCACCTTGAAATCTTCGGCCCGCACGCCGCGGATGACGGCGCCCGATGCCACGCCGCGCACCGAGACCAGCGCCTGGCCCTCGACCGTCGGGGTGACGTTGACCACGCCCGGCGTGTCGCGCAGCTTGCCGGCCAGTATGTCGAAGTCCGGCAGCGGCCCGCCACGCGAGCTGTAGACGTTGAGATGGCCGTTGAGGCCGAGCACCCGGCCCAGCAGTTCCGCCCGGAAACCGTTCATCACCGCCATCACGATGATGAGCGTCGCCACGCCGAGCGCGATGCCCAGCAGCGAAAACCCCGCGATGACCGAGATGAACCCTTCCTGGCGGCGCGCCCGAAGGTAACGCATCGCGACCATGCGTTCGAAGGCGTTGAAGATCATGAGGAAATCCGGCCTGCCGGTGGGGAGGACAAAAAAGTGGCGAACCTTGGGGGTCGCCACCGGAAGATAGGACACCTTGCGAAGCCGCGCAAAGGCTGCCTGATGGAGCTGCCTTGTGATATCGTCCGGTCGTTCAGCGGATCTCCGTCACCTCGGCAAAGGAAAAGGCCGCGAACACGCCGCTCGGGCTGCTGGCGGCCGAGATGCGGAGCTGAACCGACCGCGCGCCGCCGACGGTGCTGACCACCGCATGGGCGACTGGCTGCTGTGACCATGGCGTGGTGTTGGTCGGCGGACTGTGCAGTGACGTGACACCGACGAAACGACCGGCGGTCATGTCGTACCAACAGGTCTGAACCGAACCGTTGTTGTTGGAAAAGCTGAAGGACAAGCCCGACGTCAGCCGAAACTCCCGATTCTCCGGCAACTGTATGGCATAGCCGGACAGCGTCAGTGTTCCAGCGGAGAGCGTGTCGAAACGAATGGGGCTGTTGACCGTCAGACCGGTTGTCTGGTTGGCGGAAAGGCGGAACATTCCCCATCGCGTCGCCGCAGCGGGTGCGACCGCTCGCAGCGCCATGTCATTGCCCCTCGCCCGTCGTGACGTCCAGCACGGTACCGCCGTTCACGCCGATCCCTGTGATGAAGCCATTGGCCTGACGGTCGAAAATCTCCACGGTACGGGCCATGATCGTCAGCGTGTTCACGGTCGACGACGTGAAGGTCGCGGTGAATTTGATCAACGCGTCCGAAGGTCCCAGATTCGCCACCCGGACATTCCGACCGACCGCAGGCAAGGCGAAGGTTCCCGTGCTGGTGGGGGTCAGGCTGAAACGCGTGTTCTCAATCGGAGAAAAGGCGAAGGTCATCGATCGATCTCCCGTTGCGAGTTCAGGTTCCATTCCCGACAATCGGTAATTTCCGGAAAGCCGGCCGGACGGAAACGGTTGCCGCCCGATCCTCGCCCACCCCATCGACGCAATCAAACAATAGTTGAAAAATCCAATATATTCACAGCGTTAGCTATCTCCATCACCAATCCCCGCAATCCTTTCGGGCCAATCCGCAATGCGTCGCACCGTGATGCTCGCGAAAATCAGCCCGCGACTCGGCAAAAAAAAGGCGCCGGACAGCGCCGGCGCCTTTCGCTTAAAAAACGGCGGTGTCAGCCCAGCAGCTTCGCCAGCGCCGCCTCGACCGGCAGTTCCTCCTTCTCGCCCGTCGCGCGGCGCTTCAGCTCGACGACACCGCTCTTCAGGCCGCGCGGGCCGACCACCAGCTGCCAGGGAACGCCGATCAGGTCCATGTCGGCGAACTTGGCGCCGGGACGCTCGTCGCGGTCGTCATAGGCGACCTCCAGGCCGGCGGCCTCCAGCTTGGCATACAGTTCGGCGCAGACACGGTCGGTCTCGGCGTCGCCGGACTTCAGGTTGATCAGGCCGACATTGAAGGGGGCCACCGCGTCCGGCCAGATGATGCCATTGTCGTCGTGGCTGGCCTCGATGATGGCGCCCATCAGGCGCGACACGCCGATGCCGTAGCTGCCCATCTCCACCGGGATCGACTCGCCGTTCGGACCGGCGACCACGGCGTTCATCGGCTTGGAGTATTTGGTGCCGAAATTGAAGATGTGGCCGACCTCGATGCCGCGGGCCGACACCAGATCGGCGTCCGGAACCGGGCTGTTGGCCGGGTCGTGCTTCTCGTCGGTCGCGGCATAGATGCCGGTGACGCGATCGAAGAAGGGTTGCAGGTCGTCCTCCATGCCGGGGGCGTCCTTCAGCACGTCCAGGGTCATCCAGTCCTTGTGGCAGAAGACGCCGCTTTCGCCGGTCTCGGCCAGGATGATGAACTCGTGGCTCAGGTCGCCGCCGATCGGGCCGGTGTCGGCGCGCATCGGGATCGCCTTCAGCCCGATGCGGGCGAAGGTGCGCAGATAGGCCAGGAACATCTTCTGGTAGGAGCGGCGGGCGCCGGCCGGATCGATGTCGAAGGAATAGGCATCCTTCATCAGGAACTCACGGCCGCGCATCACGCCGAAGCGCGGGCGGATCTCGTCCCGGAACTTCCACTGGATGTGGTAGAGGTTCAGCGGCAACTGGCGGTAGCTCTTGACGAAGGAGCGGAAGATGTCGGTGATCATCTCCTCGTTCGTCGGACCGAACAGCATCTCGCGGTCATGACGGTCGGTGATGCGCAGCATCTCCTTGCCGTAATCGTCGTAACGGCCGCTCTCGCGCCACAGGTCGGCCGACTGGATGGTCGGCATCAGCAGTTCCTGCGCGCCGGCGGCGTCCTGCTCCTCGCGGACGATCTGCTCGATCTTGCGCAGCACCCGATAGCCCAGCGGCAGCCAGGCATAGATGCCGGCGCTGGTCTGGCGGATCATCCCGGCCCGCAGCATCAGGCGGTGCGAGACGATCTGCGCCTCGGTCGGGGTCTCCTTGAGGGTCGGCATGAAGAAGCTGGACAGCCGCATGGCTCTGCTCTCGTGTGCGAGGTGTTCGACAAGGCCGCGCCGACATGGCTCTTGCGAACAGGAGCGGATGCGGGCGGCGGGTGAGCGACTTTAGGAAGGTCGCCCGCACTTGTCCACTGTAAGCCCCCCGCCCAGAGGTCCGCCCAGGGCTCCGAATCCGTGTTAACGGATATTAACGTCGAGGATAGCGTTGAGGTAATCGGTGTCCCAGCCTGCCAGCTTCCTGCGGAGCTTGATGCTGGTGGGTCTGGGAGTGGCGGCCGGCTTTTTGGTGGCGCGCCGTAATCCGGAGCGCGGCCGGGCGGGTTCGGCGGCCTTGCGGACGAGGTTGATGGCGAAGTGGCGGACGACGGCCATGTTCAGGGCGCCGTGGCCTTTGCGCAAGCGGGACTGGTCCTCGTTGAAGACGACGTCGAGCAGCCAGTGCAGTTGGTTCTCGATGCGCCAATGGCCGCGCACGGCCTCGGCCGCCGCCTGGGCGGCGAGCGGGGCGGAGGTGATGTAATAGCGCGTGTCGGTGCGGCAACGATCCTTCAGCTCGGTCTTGCTGACCACCCGAACGATGGCGGCGACGGCGGGCAGGCGGACTTCGCCGGGAAAACGCCGCGCGCCGCTCAACCAATCGACCTGGCGCGCGACCGTGACCGCGCGCTGCTCGATCCGGCCATGGCCCTTGTCGATATCGGCGGCGTGATCGAGCGTCTCCGGCGGTGCGCTGGTGAAGAAACTCTCGATCTCGTCGCGCAGGGTGGGCTGGTTGGCTTTGACCGCCAGCAGATAGTCGGCCCCGGCGTCGCGAACGGCCTGGGCGATGGTGGCGTTGCAGGCGATGGCGTCGATGGTGACGATCGCGCCCTTGAGCCCGCCCTCGGTCGCCAAGCGCTCCAGCAGAACCGGAATGGCCGCCAGTTCGCTGGCTTTGTCCTCGACGGCCTCCTGGCCGAGGACCAGGCGGCTGGTGGTGGCGAAGGCCGAGACCAAGTGCAAAGGGGCCTGTCCGAGGACGCGGTCATGGCTGCGTCGCGAGGTCTTGCCGTCGATGGCGACCAGTTCCGGCCGGTCGGGCCACGCCTCGCGCACCCAGGACAGGAAGCAGTCCTGGAACAGGCCGGACGGGATCCGGTTCATGAACACGGTCAGCCAGCGTCCGCTCGGCACCCCATGGTGATAGGGCTGGAAGCGCCGCAGAAAGTCGAGCCGCGCTTCACCCCAGGCGGCGATCGCCTCGTAATCCTCGCAATCCGCGATCGTCCCGCACACCGCCAGAAGCAGGATCTCCGGTAACGGATAGGCGACCCGCCAGGGAGCACGCGGGTCGTCGATCCGCGAAAAATGTTCCAGCAGCGCCTTCAGCCGCGATTTCTCACCAAAGCCGGCTTCGATCGAACTCATGGGAGGACCTTCCAAGACGAGAGCCTCCACCGAATCAGAAACTTCCCAATTCGTAAACCGCTGTTAACCCGACTTCGGAGCCCTGGAGGTCCGCCCACCACCCTACCGGCCGCGGCAATAGACATAGAGGCGCTCCTCCGCCCCCGGATCGATCGGCTGGCCGTTCAGATAGAGGCGGTCGCCGACGACGCTCAGCCACACCGCCGTGACATCGTTCGGCAGGAAGGGAACGGACGGCACGGGGATGCCCATCCGCCGGGCCAGATCGATCGACAGCGGCAGGTCGATCGGGATCGGCGGCTGCGTGCCGGCGGACCCCGGCAGGTCGGCCGGCGCCACCGGACGCCCCTTCACATCCACGCCCGGCTTGTATTCGACATCGGCGGCCGGAACATGCCGGGTCAGCCGCTGGCACAGCGACAGATCGACGACCTGCCGGTCACCGGCCGGACGCTCGCGAGGGGCGTCCGGTGCCAGCGGGATCGGACCGGGAAGCGGCGTCGCCGATTGCGCCGATGCCGGCGGCGCCATCACCACGGCGATCGCCACGGCCGTCCCGGAGAGGGACAGCACCGCCAGGCCGGCGCGCAGGGACTGACGGACCGTCACAGCGTGTGCCGTTCGGCCACCGGGGCCGCTTTGCGCATCGTTTTCCAGTAAAGCGACAGGTAGGGCATTCCTTTCTCCGCCTCCTCCTGGGTCCGCGCCGACTGGCGGATATATTTGCCGATGAAGGGCTTGTTCACATGCTCCAGGTCGATCGCGGCCTTCAGCACAAGGAATTCGCCGATCCTGTCCGGCAGATTATAGTGCCATTTCTGCAGACAGTCGGAGGTGACGCCGGGCTTCGCCTGTTCCTGTTCGGGCAGATAAAATTCCTGGTGGTGATACTGCGAGATTTCCTTCCACGCTTGCAGCACCCTGCCCGGCTTCACCCGCGGCAATGCCTTGAGCGTGCGGACATCGTCATGGAACAACGGCAGGAATCCCCGCCTTTCCCCCAGTTCGGTCAGCATGGTGTGAAGGCCGGCCATCACGCCGCCCTCGCTCCCCTCGCTGCGGCCGCCATCCGCCTTCTCCTCGCGCCGGCGACCGAACAGGGCGCTGAAGAAACCCTTCTTCGGCTTGGCATGGTTCCCGCCGCCGCCGTCCTGTCCCACCTTGCGCTCATCCCACAGCGAGTCCCAGGCGAATTCCCAGGCGGTGAAGATGGCGTTGGAGCGGTCGTCAAGCACGGTCAACAGATATTCACGCCCCTCCCGCGCCCAATCGACGTCGCCGATGATGGCGCGCACCGGACGGCGGCTCAGCACCACCGGCAAAATGCCAACGCGCACCAACTCCTGGTAGAATTCGACGAAGGACGGGGTCTGAATAAAGGGCAGGATCGAGCATGGCTGCTGCTCCGGCGCCAGCAACTCCATGCTTTTCCGTGTCCGCTCCAGCAGTTCGGTCGACAGAACCGCGGCGAACTGATCGAATCGTTCGTTTTCATTCGCGGCCATCGGAGCCTCGACCGTCTTCCTTTCCTGCCGCCCGTCTAAACGGGCGAAAGCCACGCTGAAAAACCAGCAAAACCGGAAGGCCCCCGGGACGGCATGGGTCCCAGTGGCGATTTCATAACCGGGCTGACAGCCCCAATCAGAGGAATCATGATATAGGAGCTAAGCGAGGCAACGCTACCAAGTAAACCGTTAACGTTTTCTGGAGCGGTCGCGGAAATTTTCTGTCCGCGCCACCGGACGCCTGCCGGAAAAAAGAAAGGCCGCGCGGCACGAAGCGGCGCGGCCTGTCGAGTTTAGGGAGGAATCGCCACCAGGCGTCGGAAAGGGAGGAATATCCTCCCTCGTCACACAGAAAGAGTGGACCCGGACCACGGCGATGGCAAGCCCAAAACAGAGGCAGAAGCCCTTCATGCCCAAAGTTTTTGCAATTTTGCCTAGGCTTTCAGCGATTGCCTTCATTCTGACCGGTATTTTGCCTAATCTACGATCAGATGCCCCCGATAACCGGCATCCGCAGCGATCCTCCATGGCGGACTCTGGGCCAGTACGGCGGCCTGGATCGGGCAATCGGCCTGATGGGCGCCCGGCAGATAGCCCAGGCTCATCAGGAATTCGCCGACGATCTCGCCGCCGGTGAAGCGGAAGGTTCGGCCGAACAGCTTGACCCATTCCGCCTTGGTCAACGGGTGATGGGCGCGCAGCCAAGCGTCGAACGACCCGTGGCTTTCGCGCAGCGCCACGATTCGGCGGGCATTCTCGATCACCGCATCGACCTTCAGGCGGTTGCGGATTATCCCCGCATCGGCCAGCAGCCGTGCCCGCTCCGTCTCGCCATAGGCGGCGACGCGGTCGATGTCGAAATTATCGAAGGCGGCGCGGAAGGCCTCGCGCTTCTTCAGGATGGTCAGCCAGGACAAGCCGGCCTGGTTGATCTCCAGCACCAGGCGCTCGAACAGCACCCGGTCGTCGTTGCTGGGAAAGCCGTACTCGCCGTCATGGTACGGACCATGATGGGGATGGCCGGGCGCGGCCGCGCAATAGGTCAGACTCACCCGATCCTCTCCCTTGTTTCCTGGTCGGTGGTTCGCTCAGAACATGTCGCGCGCCATGTCGCGGAACGAGACGAGTCCCGACCGTTCGACACCGAAGATCACCAGCCACACCAGGAAGGCGACCAGCGTCGTGATCATGAACTTGCGCAGAATGCGCGGTTCGACCGGCGCGGAGGAGGCCATGCCGGGTTCCGGCGTCTCGGGCGTCCGTACCCCCCAGGGCAGCACCGCGAACAGCACCACCCACCACACGACGATGTAGACGAAGGCCCCGGTCACCCAATTGTCCATCCCGCCCTCCGCGCGTCACCCTGCCGAGGCCGGATCAGGCCTGTTCCAGCTCCACCAGCGTCCCGCAGAAATCCTTCGGATGCAGGAACAGCACCGGCTTGTCATGGGCGCCGATCTTGGGCTCGCCATCGCCCAGCACGCGGGCCCCCTGCGCCTTCAGCCGGTCGCGGGCGGCCAGGATGTCGTCGACCTCGTAACAGATGTGGTGGATGCCGCCGGACGGGTTCTTTTCCAGGAAACCGGCGACGGGCGACGTCTCGCCGAAGGGATGCAGCAGCTCGATCTTGGTGTTGGGCAGGGTGACGAAGACCACGGTGACGCCGTGCGGCGGCAGATCCACCGGCTGCGACACCGCCGCTCCGAGGGTATCGCGGTAGAGCGCGGTCGCCGCCGGCAGGTCCGGAACGACGATGGCGACATGGTTGAGCTTCCCGATCATGCGTGTCCTCTCTCGCTCTTTGCTCGGCCCTTCAACGGGCTCTGATATGACCCTTATACACCGCTTTCCCCCAGGCGCGGCTTTCCTCAGACGCGGACCAGATGAACCTCCGTCACCGGCTTCTTGCCATGGGACGCGTTGAAGCAGCGGCGGACGGCGATCCGCGCCGCCTCCTTGACCTGGGCATCGTCGGCGCGCGCCGATTTCGGCAGCATCGCCACCGATTCCCGCACCGCATCGACGACGTCCAGCAGCAGGTCGCGGTCGGTCGCCTCGTCGACCAGCCCCATCACCGCCAGCTGGGGCGCGGTGAGCAGCTCGCCCGTCGCGGTCATCACCAGCGTCACCACGGCGGCGCCATTGTTCACCATGCGGTTGCGCGCCCGCATCATGCCGGTGTCGAGCGGCACCAGCCGCTTGCCGTCGACCGCCATGCGGCCGGCCCGCACGGTCGCCACCACCCGGGCCCCCTCCGGCCCGTCGAGCCGCAGCAGCTCGCCATTGGCCGGCACGATGCTGTGGGCGACCTGGCAATCCTCCGCCAGGGCGGCATGGGCCTGCTGGTGGCGCTGCTCGCCATGGACCGGGACGGCGATGCGCGGCCGCACCCACTGGTACATGCGCACCAGCTCGTCACGCGCCGGATGGCCGGAGACATGGACCGCCGCCTCGTCCGCCGTCACCAGCTCGACCCCCTGGGCGACCAGCTGGTTCTGCATGCGGCCGATGGCGCGCTCGTTGCCGGGAATCTCGCGCGAGGAGAAGATCACGACGTCGCCGCGCGACAGCGTCACCTGCGGATGGTCGTTGGCGGCGATGCGGGCGAGGGCCGATCGCGGCTCCCCCTGGCTGCCGGTGCAGATCAGCACCAGCTTCTCCCGCGGCAGATAGCTGGCGTCATGCTCCGACAGGAATTTCGGCACATCCGCCAAATAGCCGGTCGCCCGCGCCGCCTCATTGATGCGCCACAGCGAGCGGCCGACCAGGGCGACATGGCGGTCATGGGCGGCGGCGGCGGCGGCGATGCTCTCCAGCCGCGCCACATTGGTGGCGAAGCAGCTGACGGCGATGCGGCGGTCGCGGTAACGCCCGAACAACTCCATCAGGGTGGCGCGGACGGTCGCCTCCGACCCGGCGGCCCCCGGCACCAGGGCGTTGGTGCTGTCGCCGACCAGCGCCAGCACCCCCTCGTCGCCGATGGCGCGCAGCCGCGCCTCGTCGGCCGTCTCGCCGACCAGCGGATCGGGGTCCAGCTTCCAGTCGCCGGTGTGCAGCACCGTGCCGGCCGACGTGCGGATGGCGAGCGCGTTCGGCTCCGGGATCGAATGCGTCATGGTGACATATTCGACGGAGAAGGGACCGACCTCCACCGTGCCGCCCAGCGGGATCTCGTGGATCGGCACCGTGCTGCTCAAGCCCTTCTCATGCAGCTTGGCGCGCAGGAAGGCGGCGGTGAAGGGCGTGCAATAGACCGGACAGCGCAGCTCCGGCCACAGATACTGCACGGCGCCCAGATGGTCCTCATGGGCGTGGGTCAGCACCAGCCCGACCAGATCCGCCCGCCGTTCGGCGATGAAGGCCGGGTCCGGCATGATGACGTCCAGGCCGGGCATGGTGTCGTCGGCGAAGGAGATGCCGAGATCCACCATCAGCCATTTGCCGCGGTGGCCATAGAGGTTGAGGTTCATCCCGATCTCGCCGGAACCGCCGAGCGGGAGGAAATACAGCGCATCCTCCTCCGGAACGAAGCTGTCCGCCGGGGCTTCGGACATTCCGGCGGCTGTCTTGGAGGATTGTGTCATTGGACCGTGTTGCGCTTGTGGATCAGGAGAAGACCGCGGAGCGTCAGCTCGTTGTCGGTGTGTTCGATCACATGGGTCGCCTTGGCGAAAAGAACAGCCAACCCACCGGTGGCGACCACCCGCATCGGTTCGCCGTATTCCGCCCGGATACGGGCGACCAGCCCTTCGATCAGGCCGACATAGCCCCAGAAGATGCCGGACTGCATACAGGCGATGGTGTTGCGGCCGATCACCTCGGCGGGCTGCTGGATTTCGACGCGCGGCAGCTTTGAGGCCGCCATCTGCAACGCCTCCAGCGACAGGTTCAGCCCCGGCGCGATGACGCCGCCGCGGTAATTGCCCTCGGCGTCGACCACGTCGAAGGTGGTCGCCGTGCCGAAATCGATGACGATCAGCGGGGTCTTGTAGGTCGCGGCGGCGGCCACCGTGTTGACCAGACGGTCGGCCCCCACCTCCTCCGGCCGGTCGACCAGCGCCTTGGCGCCGAGTTCCACGCCGGGCTGGCCGACGATCACCGGCTCGCAGCCGAAATGATCCTTGCTCAGCCGCTTCAGGTTGAAAGTCGCGCCGGGCACCACGCTGGCGATGATGGCGCCATGGATGTCCACCGGCTTCAGCCCCTTCAACGCCATCAGATGCGTCAGCCACACCATGTATTCGTCGGAGGTGCGCTTGGGGTCGGTCGCCGTGCGCCAGATGCCGCGCTGGCGGTCGCCGTCATAGATGGCGAACACCACATTCGTGTTTCCGGCGTCGATGGCGAGCAGCATGGGCGGGATCCTGACGGCGATGGATGGTCAAACTCTACTTGCGGAGGGCGGGGCGAAGAACACGTCGCCGGCGGCGATCCGCTGGCGCGGCCCCCCGTCCGTTGGATCAAGCAACAGAACGCCGTCGCTGTCCAGATCGGCGAAGATGCCGGGGATCGTCCGGTCGGCCAGCCTGACCAGGATCGGCCCGCCCAGCCCCTTGGCCCGCGCCATCCAGGCGTCGCGCACCGGGCCGAAGCCGTGGGCGCGCCAGAGGCCGTACCAGTTGGCCAGATGCCCGGCGTAGACCTCCAGCAGCGCCGCGGGGCCCATGGCCGGCGCGCCTTCGGCGATCAGCGAGGTGGCGCCGTAATCGGCGGTTGCGGGAAAATGCCGCAGGTTGATGCCGACCCCCAGCACCACCCAGGCGACGGTGCCATCGGCGGCCGGCTCCGACTCGAGGAGGATGCCGGACAGCTTGCGGTCATGCACCAGCACGTCGTTCGGCCATTTGCAGCGCACGCCGCTGGGATCGGGCAGCACGGATTCGGCCGTCTCGGCGATGGCGAGCGCCGCGACGAAGGAGATTTGGGCGGCCTCCGCCGGGGCCAGGCCGGGACGCAGGATGGTCGTGCTGTAGAGATTGCCCTCGGGCGAGGTCCAGGCCCGGCCGCGCCGTCCCCGGCCGCTTTCCTGGCGGCGGGCCCAGACGATGGTGCCTTCCGGGGCTCCGGAACGCGACAAGGCCTTCGCTTCGTCGTTCGTGCTGCCGACGGAGTCGAAGGCCTTGACCTGGAAGCCCGGAGGCAGGCGCAGACGCGCCGCCTCCGCTTCGAAAGATAAGCTCATCGGTCGGATGTCACCCGGCGAACAGGGCCGCCGCGGCGGCCGCCGCACCGTTCAGGATCGGCGCCGGAGCGACGAAGAACAGCAGGGTGAACAGGCTGGTCAGCACCAGGACGCCGGTCATGCCGTCATCATCGACCTTGTCGACCACCAGCGCGGGCTCATCGAAATACATGATCTTGATGATGCGCAGGTAATAGAAGGCGCCCACCACGCTGGTCAACACGCCGACGACGGCCAGCGTGTATTCCTGGGCGGCGATGGCCGCCAGGAAGACGTACAGCTTGCCGAAGAAACCCGCCATCGGCGGGATGCCGGCCATGGAGAACATGAAGATCGCCATGGTCGCCGCCAGCATCGGGTTGGTCTTGGACAGGCCGGAGAAATCCTTGATCTCCTCCAGCATCTTGCCCTTGGCCTTCATGCTCAGGATGACCGCGAAGGCGCCGATGTTCATGGCGATGTAGAGCGCCATGTAGATCAGCACGCCGCGCACGCCGTCCTGGGTGCCGGTGGTCAGGCCGACCAGCGCGTAGCCGACATGGCCGATCGAGCTGTAGGCCATCAGGCGCTTGATGTTGGTCTGCATGATGGCGACGAAGGAGCCGATCGCCATCGACAGGATGGCGGCGGCGACCAGAACCTGATGCCACTGGGCGGCGAGATGGCCGAAAGGCTCCATCACCACGCGGGTCAGCAGGGCGATGGCCGCCACCTTCGGCGCCGCCGCGAAGAAGGCGGTCACCGGGGTCGGCGCCCCCTCATAGACGTCGGGCGTCCACATGTGGAACGGAGCGGCCGAGATCTTGAAGGCCAGACCGGCCATCACGAAGACCAGACCGATCACCAGACCCGGCGACACATGGGCGCCGCCGGCGAACAGGGCGGCGACCTTGTCGAAGGAGGTCGTGCCGGCGAAGCCGTAGACCATCGACGCGCCATACAGCAGCATGCCCGAGGAAAGCGAGCCGAGGACGAAATACTTCAGCCCGGCTTCCGAGGACTTGCCGCTGTCGCGGCGGAAGGCGGCGATGACGTAGAGCGCCAGGCTCTGGGTCTCCAGCCCGACATACAGAGAGATGAAATCGTTGGCCGAGATCATCATCAGCATGCCGAGGGTGGCGAAGAGCATCAGCACCGGGAACTCGAAGCGCGCCATCTGCTCCCGCTCGTTGAAGCCGAGCGAGAGGACGACCGCGAAGGCCGCCGACACCAGCACCAGCGCCTTCATGAAGACGCCGAAGGCGTCCATCACGAACATACCGTTGAAGGTGACGACGCGGCCGCTGCCATAGCCCATCGCCAGGATGGCGGCGAACAGCATGCAGACGATCGACAGGTAGGAGACGGGACGGGTGAAACCGTCGCCGCGGAACACGCCCAGCATCAGCAGGGCGATGCCCGAAAGCGCCAGGAAGATCTCCGGCAGGGCCGGCCAGATGTCGGGAAACACTGCGGTCATGTCGAAGAACCCCTTACCGAGCGGCGACCGAGACACCGGACGCGGCGTGCGACGCGGCCAGCTTGGTCTGGTAGGTCTGGATCAGCTGCTCGACCGATGCCGAGGTGACGTTCAGGAAGCTGCTGGGATAGATGCCCATCCACAGGACGACGGCGATCAGCGGCAGGAACACCGCGATCTCACGCGGGGTCATGTCGAACATCGCCTTGAGGTCCGGCTTGGTCAGCTTGCCGTAGACGATGCGGCGGTACAGCCAAAGCGCGTAGGCGGCGCCCAGCACCATGCCGGTGGCGGCGAGCGCCGCGACCCAGGTGTTGTCGCGGAACACGCCCATCAGCACCAGGAATTCGCCGACGAAACCGGCGGTGCCGGGCAGACCGACCGAGGCCATGGTCATGAACAGGAAGACGACGGCGTATTTCGGCATGTTCTTCACGAGGCCGCCGTAGCGGGCGATCTCGCGGGTGTGCAGCCGGTCATAGACGACGCCGACGCACAGGAACAGCGCACCCGACACGACGCCGTGCGACAGCATCTGGAACACCGAGCCCTCGATGCCCTGCTGGTTCAGCGCGAACATGCCGATGGTGACGAAGCCCATATGGGCGACCGACGAGTAGGCGATCAGCTTCTTCATGTCCTCCTGGGCCAGCGCGACCAGCGAGGTGTAGATCACGGCGACGACCGACAGGGTGTAGATCAGCGGCGCGAAATACTCGGTCGCTTCCGGCAGGATCGGGATGTTGAAGCGCAGGAAACCGTAACCGCCCATCTTCAGCAGCACGCCGGCCAGGATGACCGAACCGGCGGTCGGCGCCTCGACGTGGGCGTCCGGCAGCCAGGTATGGACCGGCCACATCGGCACCTTCACCGCGAAGGAGGCGAAGAAGGCCAGCCACAGCCACAGCTGCATGCCGCGCGGGAACTGGGTGGCGGTGATGGTCGGGATGTCGGTGGTGCCGGCCACATAATACATGGCCAGGATCGCCAGCAGCATCAGGACCGAGCCGAGCAGCGTGTAGAGAAAGAACTTGAAGGCGGCATAGACGCGGCGCGGACCGCCCCAGACACCGATGATCAGGAACATCGGGATCAGGACGCCTTCGAAGAACATGTAGAACAGCACGAAGTCCAGGGCGCAGAACATCCCGATCATCAGGGTTTCCAGCGCCAGGAAGGCGATCATGTATTCCTTGAGGCGGACCTGCACCGACTCCCAGCTCGCCAGGATGCACAGCGGCATCAGGAAGCCGGACAGGACGACGAACAGCACCGAGATGCCGTCGACGCCCATGTGATAGTTGATGCCGAACTCGGGGATCCAGCCCGCCTTCTCGACCATCTGGTAGCCGGGATTGCGCGGGTCGAAATTGGCCCAGATCAGCAGGGTCAGGACGAAGGTGACGAGCGTCGTCCACAGCGCGATATACCGCACGTTCCGCCGAACGTCCGGGCTGTCGCCCCGGCAGAACAGCAGGATCAGCGCGACGCCCACGAGCGGCAGGAAGGTCGCGAACGACAGGATCGGCCAGCTAGCCATTGTTGTTGTTCTCCTTCGAAACCGCTCAGCCGAAGACCGAGAGCCAGGCGATGAGCAGGACGACCCCGATCACCATGGCAAAGGCGTAGTGGTAGACATAGCCCGACTGCAACCGGCTGGCGCGGGCGGCGACGTCGCGGGTGGCGGCGGCGACACCGTCCGGACCCACGCCGTCGATCACCGCCCCGTCGCCCGACTTCCACAGGCCATAGCCGAGCGCCTTGGCCGGACGGGTGAACAGCGCGTCATACAGCTCGTCGAAGTACCATTTGTTGTAGAGGAACTGATGGATGCCGCGGAAGGTGGCGGCGATCCGGCCCGGCAGGCCCGGCATCATCACATAGCCGATATAGGCCATGGCGATACCGATCAGACCGACGACCAGCGGAGCCAGCGAGACCCAGCCCGGCGTGTGGTGGTGCGCGGCTTCGACCGAGTCATGGCCGTGCAGGACGGCGATGGCCTTGCCCCAGAACTCCGCCCGGTCATGACCGATGAAATAGTCGTGGAAACCGACACCGGCGAACAGCGCGCCCAGCGTCAGGACGCCCAGCGGGATCAGCATGACAACCGGCGATTCATGGGCGTGGTCGTAGACGTCCTTGTCCATCCGCGGCGTGCCGTGGAAGGTCATGAACAACAGGCGCCAGGAGTAGAAGGCGGTCAGCAGCGCCGCGGCGATGCCGAGGGCGAAGGCGAAGCGTCCGACCCCGCTGCCCGAGGCGAAGGCCGCCTCCAGGATCATGTCCTTGGAGTAGTAACCGGCGAAGAAGGGCAGACCGGCGAGCGCCAGATTGCCGATCCACATCACCGCGTAGGTGAAGGGGATCTTGCGCCAGACGCCGCCCATCTTGCGCATGTCCTGCTCATGGTGCAGGGCGTGGATGACCGAGCCGGCGCCAAGGAACAGCAGCGCCTTGAAGAAGGCGTGGGTGAACAGGTGGAACATCGCCGCGCCGTAGGCGGAGACGCCGGCGGCGAAGAACATGTAGCCGAGCTGCGACATCGTCGAATAGGCGATGACGCGCTTGATGTCGAACTGGGTGAACCCGATGGTCGCCGCGACGAAGGCGGTCAGGCCACCGACCACCGTCACCACCTCCAGCGCCGTCGGAGCGTATTCGAAGACCGGCGACAGGCGGCAGACCATGAAGACGCCGGCGGTGACCATGGTGGCGGCATGGATCAGCGCCGACACCGGGGTCGGGCCCTCCATCGCGTCCGGCAGCCAGGTGTGCAGGCCGAGCTGGGCCGACTTGCCCATCGCGCCCATGAACAGCAGCAGACAGGCGACGGTCAGGCCGTTGAAGTTCCAGCTGAGGAAATGCAGCGTCTCGCCGGTCAGCGTCGGGGCCTTGGCGAAGATCGCGTCGAACTGGACCGAGCCGGTCAGAACGAAGATGGCGAAGATGCCGAGCGCGAAGCCGAAGTCGCCGACGCGGTTGACCAGGAAGGCCTTCATGGCGGCGGCGTTGGCCGACGGCTTCTCGTACCAGAAGTTGATCAGCAGGTAGGAGGCCAGACCGACGCCCTCCCAGCCGAAGAACAGCTGGACCAGATTGTCCGCCGTCACCAGCATCAGCATGGCGAAGGTGAACAGCGACAGATAGCCCATGAAGCGCGGCTTCTGCGGGTCCTCGGCCATGTAGCCGATCGAGTAGACATGCACGCAGGCCGACACGGTGTTGACGACGATCAGCATCACCGCGGTGAGCTGGTCGACGCGCAGCGCCCACTTCACGTCGAGCGTGCCGCTCTGGATCCAGGTCATCAACTCGATCGTGCGCGGATGGGCGTGCACGGCGACGTCGTAGAACAGGATCCAGGACAGGACCGCCGAGACGATCACAGCGCCCGCCGTCACGAACTGGGCGATGCGGTCGCCCACAGTCGGCGGCGGGGCGGCGGCATGATGGTCGTCATGGCCGTCGTCATGGGCATGATCATCATGGGCATGGTCGTCATGGTGGGCGATCCGGGCATGCCCGTGATCGTCCCCATGACCGTCATGGCCATGACCGTGGCTTCCGTGACCCGCTGCGGTCGGCTGGACCTTCGGCCCGCCGAACAGCGCGATCGATCCGGCGACGAGGAACGCCAGGAGCGGAAGGAATACGACTAGCACTTCCATGGCGCCGCCTCAGCCCTTCATCATGTTGATGTCTTCGACTCGGATCGAGCCGCGGTTGCGGAAGTAGACCACCAGGATGGCGAGGCCGATGGCCGCCTCGGCGGCGGCGACGGTCAGGATGATCATGGCGAAGACCTGGCCGACCAGGTCGTGCAGGAAGGTCGAGAAGGCGACGAGGTTCAGGTTCACCGCCAGCAGCATCATCTCGATCGACATCATGATGATGATGACGTTCTTCCGGTTCAGGAAGATGCCAAGCACACCGAGCGTGAAGATGATGGCCGAGACCGTCAGGTAATGTCCGAGACCGATCTCCATGATCACACGCCCTCCCCGGTCGTGACCTTGCGGATGGCGACCACGTCTTCCCGGCGACGGGCGATCTGGACGCCGACATTCTGTTTGCGCACGCCGGCCCGGTGGCGCAGCGTCAGCACGATGGCGCCGATCATGGCGATCAGCAGGATGATGCCCGACGCCTGGAACAGATAGACATACTGGGTGTAGATCAGCCGGCCCAGCGCATGGGTGTTGGTCACCTGATCGAGCGCCGGGGTCGGAGCGCCGATGGTGGCGGCCACGTTCGGGGCGACGATCCAGCCGCCGAGCACCGCGGCCAGTTCGGCCAGCAGGATCAGACCGACCAGCGCGCCCAGCGGCAGCGCTTCCATCGCGCCCTGGCGCAGTTCGCGGAAGTTGATGTCGAGCATCATCACCACGAACAGGAACAGCACGGCCACGGCGCCGACATAGACGATGACGAGGATCATCGCGATGAACTCCGCCCCCATCAGGACGCAGAGACCGGCGGCCTGGAAGAAGGCGAGGATCAGATAGAGGACGGAATGAACGGGGTTCCGCGCCGAGATGACCATCACACCGGAGGCCACCAGCAGCGCGGCGAACACGTAGAAGGCGATGCCTTGGACTATCATCGTATTTCTCGCTTCCGCTTACCGGTAAGGAGCCTCGGCCGCGAGGTTCTGGGCGATTTCCGCCTCCCAGCGGTCGCCGTTCGCCAGCAGCTTCTGCTTGTTGTAGAAGAGCTCTTCACGGTTTTCGGTGGAGAACTCGAAGTTCGGCCCCATGACCACCGCGTCGACCGGGCAGGCCTCCTGGCACAGGCCGCAGTAGATGCACTTGGTCATGTCGATGTCGTAGCGCGTGGTGCGGCGGCTGCCGTCGTCACGCGGTTCGGCCTCGATGGTGATGGCGAGAGCCGGGCACACCGCCTCGCACAGCTTGCACGCGATGCAGCGCTCCTCGCCGCTCGCATAGCGGCGGAGCACATGCTCACCACGGAAGCGCGAGCTGATGGGCCCCTTCTCATAGGGGTAGTTGATCGTGACCTTCGGCTTGAACATGTAGCGAAAGGTCAGCGCCATACCACAGACCAGCTCGGTCAGGAACAGGCTGCGCGCCGCGCGGTCGAGGAACGCCATGGCCTCTTCGTCTCCTTCCTCGCCGGTGGGTCCCCCTGATCGGGGCGGCCCGCCGGCACTCAAATCGACAGTCAGTATCGGGTTCGGTGCGGATGGCTTTCGCCGCCGCTCACTTCGGCAGCCAGCCGAAGGTCACCAGCACGCCGGCGGTCAGCACGACCCAGAACAGCGAGAAGGGCAGGAAGACCTTCCAACCCAGCCGCATCAGCTGGTCGTAGCGGTAGCGCGGCATCGTGCCGCGAACCCAGATGAAGGTGAACAGGCAGAACGCGATCTTCAGCAGGAACCACACGATGCCCGGCACCCAGGTGAAGGGCGCGAAGGGCAACGGGGGCAGCCAGCCGCCGAGGAACAGGATGCTCGTCATCGCGCTCATCAGGATCATGTTGGCGTATTCGCCAAGGAAGAAGAGCACGAAGGGGCCGGAGCTGTATTCGACCATGAAGCCGGCGACCAGTTCCGACTCGCCTTCCGGCAGGTCGAAGGGCGAACGGTTGGTCTCGGCCAGCGCCGAGATGAAGAACATGATGAACATCGGGAAGAGCGGGATGGCGAACCACACCGTCTCCTGGGCCTTGACGATCGCCGTCAGGTTCAGCGACCCGGTGCACAGCAGGACGGTGACGAGGATGAGGCCCATCGAGACCTCGTAGGACACCATCTGCGCCGCCGAGCGCAGGCCGCCGAGGAAGGCGTAGCGCGAGTTCGACGCCCAACCCGCCATCACGATGCCGTACACGCCCAGCGAGGAGATCGCGAACAGGTAGAGCACCCCGACATTGATGTTGGAAATCACCATCCCGTAATCGAAGGGGATGACCGCCCAGGCGACCAGCGCCAGGAACATGGTCAGCATCGGCGCCACGTAGAACACCACGCGGTTGGCGCCCTCCGGCAGGATGTGCTCCTTGCTCAACAGCTTCAGCGCGTCGGCGAAGGTCTGCAACAGGCCGAACGGCCCGACGATCGTCGGGCCCTGGCGCAGCTGCATGGCGCCCAACACCTTGCGCTCGGCATAGACCAGATAGGCCACCGAGATCAGCAGCGGCAGGACGATCGCCAGGATCTGCAGAACGATGATGATCAGCGGCAGGAGAAAGCCGCTCCAGAACTCAGCCATGGGTGCCAGTCCTCTCCTGAGCAGGGCCCACCAGCGCTTCCGTGCAGTTGGCCATCGTCACCGACGCCCGGCTGATCGGGTCGGTCATGTAGAAGTTGCCGATCGGCGTCACGAACGGGGCGGCGTCGACCGGGCCCTGGGCGCCGAAGGGCGCCCAGCTGGCCGGGGTCATCTCGCCGACTGCGCCGAAGACCGGGTTGGCCGCCATCAGCCGCTGACGCAGCTGGCCATGGGTGTCGAAGGGCAGCGTGGCACCCAGCGTTTCCGACAGGGCGCGGACGATCTTCCAGTCCTCGCGGGCCTCGCCCGGCGGGAAGACCGCCAGACGGGTGAGCTGCGGCCGGCCTTCGGTGTTGACGTAGACGGCGTTCTTCTCGGTGTAGGCGGCACCCGGCAGGATGACGTCGGCGCGATGGGCGCCGGCATCGCCATGGTGGCCCTGATAGACGACGAAGGCGTTGCCGAGCTTGGCCATGTCGATCTCGTCGGCGCCCAGCAGGTAGACGAAATCGATCTCGCCCTTCGAGGCGCCGTCGAGGATGCCGTGGATGTCGCGGCCGCCCTCGCCCGGCAGGAAGCCGGCCTCGATGCCGCCGACCCGCGCGGCGGCGGTATGCAGCACGTTGAAGCCGCTCCAGTCGTCGCGGAACATGCCATAGACCTCGCCGACCAGACGGGCGGCGGCCTGGACCGCGAGACCGTCGGCGCGCTGGAAGGCGCCCATGCCGACGATGATCATCGGGTTCTTGGCGGTGCGCAGCGTCTCGGAGAAGGGATGGCTGCCGTCGATCAGCTGCTGAAGCGTCTCCGGACCGGAACCGATCACGCTGTAGGGATAGGTCAGGTCACGCTGCTCGCCGATCGAGGCGATGGTGACGCCGCCGGCCAGATAGCGCTTGCGGATGCGGGCGTTGACCAGCGTGCCTTCCCAGCGCGGGTTGGTGCCGACCAGCAGGATGACGTCGGCCTTCTCGATGCCGGCGATGCCCGAGTTGAACAGGTAGCCGGCGCGCACCGAGCTGTCGAAGCGGGCACCGTCCTGGCGGCAATCCAGATTGGCCGAGCCGAGCCGCGACAGCAGCTCCTTCAGCGCGAACTGCGCCTCGACATCGACCAGGTCGCCGGCGATGGCGGCGACGCGGTTGCCGGGCAGGCCCTTCAGGCGCGCCGCGACGGCGGTGAAGGCCTCGGCCCAGCTGGCCGGAACCAGCTTGCCGTTCTGGCGGATGTAGGGGCGGTCCAGCCGCTGGCGCTTCAGCCCATCATAGGAGTAGCGGCTCTTGTCGTTCAGCCACTCCTCGTTGATGTCGTCGTTGACGCGCGGCAGGACGCGCATCACTTCGGCGCCACGGGAATCGACGCGGATGTTCGAGCCGACGGCGTCGAGGACGTCAATGGTCTCGGTCTTGCGCAGCTCCCACGGGCGCGCCGTGAAGGCATAGGGCTTGTGGGTCAGGGCGCCGACCGGGCAGACGTCGGCGAGATTGCCCGACAGCTCCGACCCGATGGCCTTCTCGACGAAGGTGGTGATCTCCATATGCTCGCCGCGATAGACGGCGCCGACATCGGGAACACCGGCCACTTCGTTGATGAAGCGGACGCAGCGGGTGCAATGGATGCAACGGGTCATGATGGTCTTGATGACCGGACCCATATACTTGTCCTTGACCGCGCGCTTGTTCTCGCCATAGCGGCCGCGGTCGAAACCGTAGGCCATGGCCTGGTCCTGCAGGTCGCACTCGCCGCCCTGGTCGCAGATCGGGCAATCCAGCGGGTGGTTGATCAGCAGGAACTCCATCACGCCCTTGCGGGCCTTCAGGACGGTCTCGCTGTTGGTCTTGACGACCATTCCGTCGCCGCAGGGCATGGCGCAGGACGCGACCGGCTTGGGCGCGCGCTCCATCTCCACCAGGCACATGCGGCAGTTGGCCGGCACGCTGAGGCGCTCGTGGTAGCAGAAGCGCGGAATCTCGATCCCCAGCTGCTCGCAAGCCTGGAGGATCGAGGTGCCCGGCTCGACCTCGATCTCGATCCCGTCGATGGTCAGTTTCGGCATGGGAACGGGAACTCCTTACTCGGCCGCCAGCGGGGCGCTGTTGCGGTAGGCCTGGATGCGCCGCTCGACCTCCGGACGGAAGTGGCGGAACAGGCCCTGGATCGGCCAGGCGGCAGCGTCGCCGAGCGCGCAGATGGTGTGGCCTTCGACCTGCTTGGTGACCTGCAACAGCATGTCGATCTCTTCCAGCCGCGCGTTGCCGGTGACCATGCGCTGCATGACCCGGCTCATCCAACCGGTGCCCTCGCGGCAGGGCGTGCACTGGCCGCAGGACTCATGGGCGTAGAAGGACGACAGGCGGGCGATGGCCTTCACGATGTCGGTGGACTTGTCCATCACGATCACCGCAGCGGTGCCGAGGCCGGACTGCACTTCGCGCAGGCTGTCGAAGTCCATCAGGACGGTGTCGCAGATCGATTTCGGCAGCACCGGAACCGACGAGCCGCCGGGGATGATGCCCAGCAGATTGTCCCAGCCGCCGCGGACGCCGCCGGCATGCTTCTCGATCAGCTCCTTCAGCGGGATGCCCATCTCCTCTTCCACGTTGCACGGATTGTTGACGTGCCCGGAGATGCAGAAGAGCTTGGTGCCCGAATTCTTCGGACGGCCGAGGCCGGCGAACCAGGAGGCGCCGCGACGCAGGATGGTCGGGACCACCGCGATCGATTCGACGTTGTTCACCGTGGTCGGGCAGGAATAGAGACCGGCCTGGGCCGGGAAGGGCGGCTTGTTGCGCGGCTGGCCCTTCTTGCCCTCGATCGACTCGATGAGCGCGGTTTCCTCGCCGCAGATGTAGGCGCCGGCACCGCGGTGGATGTAGACGTCGTAATCATAACCGGTGCCGCAGGCGTTCTTGCCGATCAGCCCCGCCGCATACGCCTCGTCGATGGCGCGCTGGACATTGGAGCCCTCGTTGTAGAACTCGCCGCGGATGTAGATGTAGCAGGCGCTGGCGCCGATGGCGAAACCGGCGATCAGGCAGCCTTCGATCAGCTTGTGCGGATCGTGGCGCAGGATGTCGCGGTCCTTGCAGGTGCCGGGCTCGCCCTCGTCGGCGTTGATGACGAGATAGACGGGCTTGTCGGTCACGTTCTTCGGCATGAAGGACCACTTCATGCCGGTCGAGAAGCCGGCGCCGCCACGGCCGCGCAGCCCAGATTGCTTCACCTGCTCGATGATCCACTCCCGGCCATTGGCCAGGATGGACGCCGTGTTGTCCCAGTCACCGCGCTTGCGGGCCCCGTCCAGACCGAAGTCCTGGAAGCCGTAGAGGTTGGTGAAGATGCGGTCCTCGTCGCGAAGCATCGCTGTCCCCTCCCCCTCAATCGTCCGCTTGCGCGGTGGTGGCGTCCGCTTGCGCGGTGGTGAAAGCCTTCAGAGTCGTCGGGCCGCCGACCGGCTCCGAGGATTGACGGCCGATCTGCGAACCGGGCTTCGGCGTCTCGCCGCGCGCCAGCGCGTCGAGGATGCGCTCGATATGTTCCGGGGCCACGTCTTCGTAGTAATCGTCACCGATCTGCACAACCGGCGCGTTGACGCAGGCGCCCGAGCATTCGACCTCGCCCAGCGTGAACTGGCCGTCGGCCGTGGTCTCGCCCATGCCGATGCCGAGCTTCCTCTTGCAGGCGTGGACGACGTCGTCCGACCCGCGCAGCCAGCACGGCGTGGTGGTGCAGACCTGGATGTGATGCCGGCCGACCGGGTTCTTGTTGTACATCGTGTAGAAGGTCGCGACCTCGTACACGCGGATGCGCGGCATGCCGAGCAGGTCGGCCACGGCGTCCATGGCGACGCGCGGCAGCCAGCCGCCGTTCTGGCGCTGGGCGACGTCCAGCAGCGGCATGCAGGCGCTGGCCTGCTTGCCGGCCGGATATTTGGCGATGATGCGCTTCGCCAGCTCCAGATTGTCCGGAGTGAAGGTGAAGCTGGTCGGCTCGGCGTGGCCGTGATCGGAAGCGGGCGCGCTCATCGATCGATTTCTCCGAAAACGATGTCCATCGAGGCGATGTTGGCGACGGCGTCGGCCAGCATGTGCCCCTTCGACATGAAGTCCAGGCCCTGAAGATGGGCGAAGCCCGGCGCGCGGATCTTGCAGCGGTAGGGCTTGTTGGTGCCGTCGGACACCAGATACACGCCGAACTCGCCCTTGGGCGCCTCGATGGCGGTGTAGGTCTCGCCGGCGGGAACGTGGAAGCCCTCGGTGAAGAGCTTGAAATGGTGGATCAGCGCTTCCATCGAGCGCTTCATCTCGCCGCGCGGCGGCGGCGACACCTTGCGGTCCTGAACCTTGTAGGGACCGGCCGGCATCTCCTTGCAGCACTGGCGGATGATGCGCAGCGACTGCTTCATCTCCTCCATGCGGACCAGATAGCGCGCCCAGCAGTCGCCGGTCAGGCCGACCGGGACGTCGAACTCCATGCGGTCATAGACCTCGTAGGGCTGCGACTTGCGCAGGTCCCAGGCGACGCCGGAGCCGCGCAGCATCGGGCCGGTGAAGGCCCAGTCGAGCGCCTGCTCCTTGGTGACGATGCCGATGTCGACCGTGCGCTGCTTGAAGATGCGGTTCTCGGTCAGCAGGCTTTCGAGGTCGTCCATGAATTTGGGAAAACGCTCGGTGAAGGCCCAGATGTCGTCAAGCAGCCCGTCCGGAATGTCCCAGGCGACGCCGCCCGGCCGGAAATAGTTGGCGTGCAGGCGGGCACCTGACACCCGCTCGTAGAACTCCATGAGGATTTCGCGTTCCTCGAAGCCCCACAGCGCCGGCGTGAGGGCGCCGACGTCGAGCGCACCGGTCGTGATCGACAGGATATGGTTCAGGATGCGCGTGATTTCCGAGAACAGCACGCGGATATACTGGGCGCGCAGCGGCGCCTTGATTTGCAGCAGATTCTCGATGCCGAGCACATAGGCGTGCTCCATGCACATCGGGCTGACATAGTCCAGCCGGTCGAAATACGGCACGGCCTGGACATAGGTCTTGTACTCGATCAGCTTCTCGGTGCCGCGGTGCAGCAGGCCGATATGCGGGTCGCAACGCTCCACCACCTCGCCGTTCAGCTCCATCACCAGACGGAGCACGCCGTGGGCGGCCGGATGCTGCGGCCCGAAATTCATCGTGTAGGGCTTGATCTGCGTCTTGCTCTCCGGACCGGAGGCGCTGATGGCCGCACCCGGCCCCGTCGAGACGACGCCGGTCGCCGATTCGGTCGAAACGGTCATGCTCACGGCTTCTTGCTCCCGTCCTGGAGGGCCGCCTTCTCATCGCCGGGCAGCATGACGTTGGTCATGCCTTCCCACGGGCTGAGGAAGTCGAAGGCGCGGAAATCCTGGGTCAGACGGACCGGCTCATAGACCACGCGCTTCTGGTCCTCGTCATAGCGGGCCTCGACATAGCCGGTCAGCGGGAAGTCCTTGCGGAAGGGGTGCCCCTCGAAACCGTAGTCGGTGAGGATGCGGCGCAGGTCCGGATGATTCTCGAAGAAAATGCCGAACAGGTCCCACACCTCGCGCTCGAACCAGTTCGCGGCGCTGAAGACGGAAACGGCCGACGGGACGGGCGTGTCCTCGTCGGTGGCCAGCTTCACGCGCATGCGCCGGTTGTGGCTGTAGCTGAGCAGCTGGTAGACGACCTCGAACCGCTCCGCGCGGTCCGGGTAATCGACCGCGGTGATGTCGGTCAGCTGCTCGAACCGGGTGGCCGGGTCGTCGCGCAGCGTGGTCAGCACCGCCAGGATGGCCGGCCGTTTGACCGTCACCATCAGTTCGCCGAGCCTCACCTCGACCTTCAGGACGTCGCCGCCGATCTTGGCGGCGATGACGTCCCCGAGTTCCTTCAACGCCTGTTCGGACATGGGTGGGACCCTGCCTTCCTACTTGTCTTCAGCGCGCTTCTCTGTCCGGTCCCGGCCCCCGGAGCCCTGTCGGCTCCGGCCGGGTCCGGTCGCTGGGATCAGCGGGCGATGCGGTTGCCGCGCTTGATCTTCTTCTGGAGCTGGAGGATGCCGTAAACCAGCGCCTCCGCCGTCGGCGGGCAGCCGGGCACATAGATGTCCACCGGCACGATCCGGTCGCAGCCACGCACCACCGCGTAGGAATAGTGGTAGTAGCCGCCGCCATTGGCGCAGGACCCCATCGAGATCACCCAGCGCGGCTCCGGCATCTGGTCATAGACCTTGCGGAGCGCCGGGGCCATCTTGTTGGTCAGGGTGCCGGCGACGATCATGCAGTCGGACTGGCGCGGGCTGGGACGCGGAATCACGCCGAAACGGTCCAGGTCGTACCGGCTCATATAGGCGTGGATCATCTCCACCGCACAGCAGGCCAGACCGAAGGTCATCGGCCACAGCGAGCCGGTCCGGGCCCAGGCCAGCAGATCCTCGTACTTCGCCAGCACGAAGCCCTTGTCCTGGATCTCGTCGGAGACCGCGCGGATGTAGGCGTCCTGTTCCGGTCCGGGCGGAATCGGCGCCAGCGGCTTGGCGACCTCTACTCCCATTCCAGAGCTCCTTTCTTCCACTCATAGATGAAGCCGATGGTCAGGATGCCGAGGAACAGCATCATCGACCAGAAGCCGAACAGCCCGATGTCACCGAGCGCGATCGCCCACGGGAACAGGAAGGCGACCTCGAGGTCGAAGATGATGAACAGGATCGAGACCAGATAGAACCGCACGTCGAACTTGGTGCGCGCGTCCTCGAACGGCTCGAAGCCGCATTCGTAGGGGGAGAGCTTCTCGGCGTCCGGGTTCTTCGGGCTGATGACGTAGGATGCCCCCACCATCACCGCGGCCAGCGCGATGCCGATCAGCAGAAACACCAGGATCGGAAGATACTCAATGATCAGCGGAGTCGACACCGCGTTCCTCCCATAAGCCCACGACCACGGGCGCCGTTCCAGCCGGGAAATCGGCGGAAGCGCAAAGCCGTGGCAGCCATGCCTTGGATTAGCCCATCAGACGGGCCGGAATATATGCCGAGACCGTGGGCAAGGAAAGCGCTTTGAATCGCTTTTCACCACGCGGAAGGACAAGCTTGGCCTCGCGGGAGAGCTTGGTAATACCACGTTTTTAAAATTCACAAAAGAAAAGACAATACGCATACGAAAAAGGACCCGCGAATCGCGAGTCCTTCAAAACTATTGGCGCTTTACGCCGAATTTCAAAGAGGAAGTGGCGCGAGTGACGGGACTTGAACCCGCGGCCTCCGGCGTGACAGGCCGGCGCTCTAACCAACTGAGCTACACCCGCGCAGAGCGACTTGTTCGAAACAGCGGACCAACACATTGCCAACGGCTTGTATTTTCTGCTGTTTTTCACCGGGACCGTTGAAGGCCCCCGTCGTTCGGTGCGCGGTTTGTAGTCGTCCGGGCCGGCGCCTGTCAATCACCAAATTGCAAAAAATCACCTCGGAGGGAACCGCCTGGGCCGCCCCCTCCGCTCAAGGCATGCGGTGGGCGGCCCGGCGCAAAGCCTCCAACCGGTCGAACGCCTGCAACATGCCGGCCGACAGTTCGCGGTGGTCGACGGCATCGGGTCCACCAAATCGCGTCAGCGTCTCCTCCAACGCGCGGACGAGATGTTCGGCCACATCGAGATGCTTCTGTTCCAGCGCCAATTCCAGCGCGGCAAGGATACGGTCGCCGAGCCGCCGTTCATTCAAGGTCATGCGTTTCCCCACCAAAGTCCGAGTGCCGTCGGCAAGCTGCCGCCACGGCCGCGTTGTTCATCGAGAATAGCAGTTTCATCACGGAACGGCGGCGGGATTTGCAAGCCCGCGCCATTTCGAAGGCCGCACTTCCGCACCCACCCCGCTCCATGCGATAGTCCGGCCATGCCGCTCCGCACTCCGCTCCTTTTCCGATTCGGCGCTGCTCTGCCAGCCCTCGCGCTTCTGGCCGCCGGCCCCGCCACCGCTGCGGCCAACGTGTCAGCCGCCCAGGCCGAGGCGAAGGAGATCGCCAAATCGATGGGAAACTGCACGCCGGCGAAGGTCGACGTGTTGAGCTACACGGTCGGGCGGGAGAGCTCGACGACCTTCAAGGTCGGCTGCACCGAGGACAAGGACGCCTTCGTCATCGTGCAATGCCGGTCGCGCATCTGCACTCTCCTTCGCTGAGGCCCGCCCCAGCGGTAAATTCATCGCTTGTTAACCGCGTTCGCGTGCACTGTCCGAGACTCGATCATGGCGCGTGCGTAGCACTGGAAATGGCAGGATGATGGGCGCGACGCGAATTGTTACGACGCCAAGCTGGCTCGGTCTTGCCCTGGCGATCGCCACCACGGCCTTGGCCGGCTGCACGTCTCCGCTCGGGCTGGCGGCGGCGGGCGCCGATGTCGTGACCCTGAACGCCACCAAGAAGACCATCGGCGACCATATCGTATCGGCGGCCACCGGGCGCGACTGCTCGATTCTCAGCTTCGAGAAGGACGGCGATTACTGTCCGGACAAGGTGGAGGTCGACCGCTCGCGCCTTTACTGCTACCGCACGCTGGCCGACGTCGAATGCCACCATATTCCGGACCCCTACCGCAACGGCAACACCGCGCTGGCCAGCCCGCCGCCGGACATCAGAACCGTGCCGCGCGGGAAGGGCTGGTTCGACGACGCGCCCCCCTACAGCCCGAACAGCGGGTCCTAGGTCGGACCGCCCGAAGACGGTTCAGCGCACCTTCTTGGCGACGAAGGCCTTGGCGATCGCCATCATCGCCTTTTCATGGTTCGGCCCACCCGCCGGGGCGTTGTGGACGGTGGCGCCCTTCCCCGTCGGCGCCGCCTTGCCGACCGGCGCCGCGCGCTGGGGAGCCGCCTCGTCAGGCTCGCGGCCCAACTGGTTCAGCAGATTTTCCAGCGCATCACGGCTGAGACCGGAAGCGGAGGGACGCCCTCCCCCGGCTCCTGCCGCGGCCGGGCGCGCAGCCGGCCTGCCGCTGGCCGGACGGCCGGCGCGCTCGATGGCGGCGGCGGCGATCGCCTTCAGGAAGGGCTGGGCGATGCCGCGCAGCAAATCGGGGTCCTCGACAGCCCAGGCCATCAGGAGCTTCTGCGCGGTCATCCGGCTGCCCTTGGCCGCCAGGATCGCTTCGCGCACCTTGCCATCGACATAGGAATTGCTCATCGGGAACCGCCCACCGGGATATGTCCGCCGGCCGCATCGATGGGCGGCTGGACCATCCGCGACTGTCGGGCCAACTCGGTTAACAAACGGTTGCGGGGCGCTCCGGCGAGCCCCCCTCGGGCAGGTCCCCCGTGAACGGAAGAAGCGGTTGCTCCGGGTCGGCGGCTCGCCGATAGTGGGGGGATGCTGATCGAATCCTTCGCCGACCTGATCTGCCCCTGGTGCTACATCGGCAAGCGCCGGCTCGATCGGGCGTTGGCGCAGCGGCCCAGCCTGCGGCCGGAACTCCGCTGGCAACCGTTCCAGTTGAATCCGGATATGCCGCATGGCGGGATGGCGCGCGACGATTATCTGGCCGCCAAGTTCGGCGGGGCGGAGCGGGCGCGGCAGATTCACCGGGTGGTCGAGGATACGGCGGCGCGCGACGGGCTGCCGCTGGCGCTCGACCGCATCCGGCGCACGCCCAACAGCTTCGACGCCCACCGCCTCGTCCGCATCGCCGGCCGCCTGGGGCTGGGCAACGCGATGGCCGACAGGCTGTTCGCCGCCTATTTCGTCGAAGGGGAGGACATCGGCGACCCGGACGCGCTCGCCACCCTCGCCGCCGGGCTGGGGATGGATTTCACCGAGACCCGGCGGCAGCTGGCTTCCGACGCCGAGTCGGCCGCGGTGTTCGCCGCCGACACGCTGGCCCGCCAGATGGGGTTGCAGGCGGTGCCCTGCTACATCTTCAACCGCCGCTATGCGCTGTCGGGCGCCCAGGAGCCGGCAAGCTTCCTGCCGCTGCTCGATCTCGGCAGCGAGGAGCCGGAAAACCTGTCGGTCGTCGCTGGCTGATCGCCATCAATACGGGAAGACCGGCGGCGGTCCGAAGGCCGCCCCTTGTCCCCGTAAGGTGCATCAGCCCGGCGTGCCGCTGGACTTGGCGTAGCCCAGCGTCTTCAGCGCGTCGGCGATCTCCGGCAGAATGCCCGGATCGTCGATGGTGGCCGGCATCCTGTAATCCTGGCTGTCGGCGATCTTCTGCATGGTGCCGCGCAGGATCTTGCCCGACCGCGTCTTCGGCAGGCGGTCGACCACCAGGGCGCGCTTGAAGTCGGCCACCGGGCCGATCCGCTCGCGGACCAGCTGGACCACCTCCTTGACGATCTCCTCATGCGGGCGGGTGACGCCGGCCTTCAGGCAGACGAAACCGAGCGGCACCTGCCCCTTGAGGTCGTCGGCCACGCCGATCACCGCGCATTCGGCGACGTCCTTGTGGCTCGACAGCACCTCCTCCATGGCGCCGGTCGACAGGCGGTGGCCGGCGACGTTGATGATGTCGTCGGTGCGGGCCATGACATAGACATAGCCGTCATCATCGACGAAGCCGGCGTCGCCGGTCTGGTAATAGCCGGGATAGTCGGCAAGGTAGGATTTCTTGAAGCGCTCGTCGGCGTTCCACAGCGTCGGCAGCGTTCCCGGAGGCAGCGGAAGCTTGACGCAGATGGCGCCGATGTCGCCACGCGGAACCTCCTTCAGCTCGGCGTTCAGCACCCGCACGTCCCAGCCCGGCATCGGGCGGGTGGCGGAGCCGTACTTGATCGGGAACAGATGGACGCCGAGCGGGTTGCCGGAAATCGCCCAGCCGGTCTCGGTCTGCCACCAATGGTCGATCACCGGAACCTTCAGATTGTCCTCGGCCCAATGCAGCGTGTCGGGATCCGACCGCTCGCCGGCCAGGAACAGGGCGCGGAACCGCGACAGGTCGTATTTCTTCAGGTGGTTGGCGTCCGGATCCTCGCGCTTGATGGCGCGGAAGGCGGTCGGGGCGGTGAACAGCGTGCCGACCTTGTGCTGCTCGATCACCCGCCAGAAGGTGCCCGGATCGGGGGTGCCGACCGGCTTGCCTTCGAAGACGACGGTGGTGCAGCCGGTCAGCAGCGGCGCATAGACGATGTAGGAATGGCCGACGACCCAGCCCACGTCGGACGCCGCCCAATAGACCTCGCCCGGCTTGACGTTGTAGATGTTGGTCATGGTCCAACGCAGCGCCACCGCATGGCCGCCATTGTCGCGCACCACGCCCTTGGGCTGGCCGGTCGTGCCGGAGGTGTAGAGGATGTAGAGCGGGTCGGTCGCCTTCACCGCCACGCACTCCGCCGGTTCGGCGCTCGCCACCGCCTCGGCCCAATCGAGGTCGCGGCCCTCGATCAGGGTCGCGGTTTCCTGCGGGCGCTGCCAGACGATGACGCTGGTCGGCTTGTGCGCCGACTGCTCGATGGCGGAGTCCAGCATCGGCTTGTACTTGACGACGCGGTTCGGCTCGATGCCGCAGGAGGCGGAGACGATGGCCTTCGGCTTGGCGTCATCGATGCGGGTCGCCAGCTCATGCGGGGCGAAGCCGCCGAACACCACCGAATGCACCGCCCCCAGCCGGGCGCAGGCCAGCATGGCGACCAGCGACTGCGGGATCATCGGCATATAGAGAAGGACGCGGTCGCCCTTCTCCACCCCCTGGGCGCGCAGCACGCCGGCGAAACGGGCGACCTGATCCTGCAACTCGGCATAGGTGATGGTCTGGACGGTCCGGGTGACCGGGCTGTCATAGATGATCGCCGGCTGGGCGCCGCGCCCGCCTTCGACATGGCGGTCGACCGCGTTGTAGCAGGTGTTCAGCTCCCCGCCGGTGAACCAGCGGTAGAAGGGGGCGTTGCTGTCGTCCAGCACCTTGTCCCACGGCTTGTACCAGGAGATGTCCTTCGCCGCCTCGCCCCAGAACCCGGCGGGGTCCGACAGGGAACGGGCATGCATCTGGTCGAAAAGCTCGGCGGTGGTGGCGCTGGCGGTCGGGCTCATGGCAGGGCGTCCCTCATTCTATTTTGGTACTATTCGGTGCGCGTTTCCTCTCGGCCGCGAAACGATCCGTTCCGCTGCCTCCACAATCTGCGACAAAAGCATAAGCGCAGGCAAATGTCAGAAGGTCGGGGGTGCGACGGGCTGTCGCATTCCCCATTGGTGAAAGGCGGTTCCGAACCCTGGAACTCGGCGCCGATTTCAAAAGGAGACGCAGACCGGCCGGATCGCCAGCGCGACCGACTGCTGATGGAAGCGCGCCTTGTACAGATCGATGATCTCACGGATCAGCCGCAGCGTCGCCGGATCGCCATCGGCCAGCAGGGTCAGGACTTTGCTGGGTTCCCGGAGCAGACGCCCGGTCTCGATGTCGCGCCAATGACCCGACGCGTCGCTGACCGTCAGGCCGTTGGGAAAGCGCGGCGTCACCTCGCCAGTCAGGAAATCGCTCCAGTCGCGCTCGCTGACGCCAAGCTCGTTGCCGATGTTGCGGCCGAAGAACAGCTGCGCCTCGATCATCGCACCGGCCGCATAGGCCTCGCAGGCCAGCGGCGCCACCGCCGGAGCCGCCACCGGAGCCGCCGGGCCGGATGCCGGTTGCTGGGCCGCGGCGGGACAGAGCGACGGGCCGGCGAGCAGAAGAAGCGACAGGACGGCGGACGGCAGGCTTGGAAAGGGGCGCATCGGCGTTTCTCCGGTCGGAAGGGAGAGGGAGCATGCGGCACCGCGTCAGCGACGCTCTGGTCAGGACGCTCCCGGACCGTTATGCATGGATCATGGCCGTCGATCCACCCATCACCGGGATTCGCCCGATCCTGACCGTCGTTCACGGCAACGGCGAGCGGCTGATCGTCGCCCGCCTGACCAATCTGGGCGGTGGCAGCCAGTCCAACCGCTTCGTCCTCCGCCGCGCCGATTTCCGCCCGCCCTGGGAACAGCCGGATAAGGGCTATTTCGGCTATGCCGAGGTCGCCCGCGCCCTGGACGCCAATGGCTGGCGCGGCTGCGCCATCGAAGCGATGGCGACCACCGACCTGGAGGAGCGCCGCGCCCGCCAGCTCGCCCGCAAGAAGCTGCATCTGCAATGCGTCGAGGCGGCGATCCGTCGGGCGCAGGAAGAGGCGTAGAGTGCGATCGGTTCAAACGGAATCGCCTGAACCGTGAATCGCACGAAAATCAAAAGATTGACGTCTGTACCCGCTGACATAAGGCCGCTCAGGCCCCCGCCTCCGCCGTCAGCAGCCCGGCGGCGATCGCCCACATCACCAGGGCGATGAGACCGTCCATCACACGCCAGGCCGCCGGCCGGGCGAACAGCGGGCGCAGCAGGCGAGCGCCATAGCCGAGCGCGAAGAAGAACAGGCAGGACGCCGTCATCGCTCCCAGCGCGAAGACGCCCCGCGCCTCGGCGAAGCGGGCGGAGACGGAGCCGACCAGGACCACCGTGTCGAGATAGACATGCGGGTTCAGCCAAGTCAGCGCCAGACAGGTCAACAGAACCGGCAGAAGCCCACTCCCGTTCCGGTTGGCGGCGTCGCGGTCGGCGGGCGTCAGGCCGCCGCCGCCCTGCCATGCCGACCGGGCGCTGCGCAGGCCATAGACCAGCAGGAAGGCGGCACCGCCATAGCGCATCAGCGGCTCCAGCCACGGCCAGCGCATCCCGGCACTGGCGAATCCGCTCACGCCGATCGCGATCAGCGCCGCATCGGACAGGGCGCAGGTGGCGCAGATCGCCAGCACATGCTCGCCCCGCAATCCCTGACGCAGCACGAAGGCGTTCTGCGCCCCGATGGCGACGATCAGGCTGAAGCCGAGAAACAGGCCCGGCAGGAAGGCGGCGAAGAGGACATTGGGAAGAAGGTCGGTCATCGCGATGGTCCCGGAGTCGGTGGATGTCCTTCCGCTATCACCCCACACTCCTTTGCTGTACTTAATCCTTCTTGCCCTGATGAAGTTTTCCTAATCCATGCTAGACTATCCGCTGCTGGCGGCCCTGGCCGCCGTGATCCGCACCGGCAGTTTCGAACGCGCCGCCCGCCAGTTGCACGTCACCCCGTCGGCGGTGTCGCAACGGGTCAAGCTGCTGGAGGAACGGCTCGGCACCGTCCTGGTCGTGCGCGGCCAGCCTTGCGGCGGCACCGCCGCCGGCCAGCGCCTGTGCCAGCATGTCGAGCGGGTGGCCCTGCTGGAAAGCGAACTGCGCGGCGCCCTACCCGGCCTGAACCCGGAGGACGGGCCGGTCACGCTGAGGGTCGCGGTGAACGCCGACAGCCTCGCGACATGGTTCGTCGCGGCGATGGCCGAGGCCACGGGCGGGGCGGCGGCGGGAGAGCCCGGCTGTCTGTTCGATCTGGTTCTGGACGATCAGGACCACAGCGCCGAGTGGCTGCGGAAGGGCGAGGTGCTGGCCGCCGTCACCGCCAGCGCGGCGCCGGTTCCCGGCTGCGACAGCCACCCGCTGGGCGCGCTGCGCTATCGGGCCACCGCCAGCCCGGACTGCGTGCGCCGCCATTTCGCCGATGGCGTGACGGCCGAGGCTCTCGCCCGTGCGCCCTGCCTGACCTTCAACCGCAAGGACCGGTTGCAGGCGCGATGGCTGCGTCTGGTGCTGGACGGTCGGGACCAGGAGCGACTGCCGCTCCCGCCCATCCACTGGCTGCCCTCGACGCACGCCTTCGTCGATGGCGCGCTGGCCGGGCTGGGATGGGGGATGAACCCCGAGCCGCTGGTGGCCGACCATCTGGCGGCGGGGCGTCTGGTCGAGCTGCTGCCCGGCCGGCCGCTGGACGTGCCGCTGAACTGGCAGCGGAGCCGGATCGCCGGTGCGGCGCTGACCACGCTGTCGCGCGCGGTTCTGCGGGTCGGACGGCAGGCGCTGCATCCCGTCGCCGGGGATGGCGTCGACGGACGCCGGGCGGGCGGATGAGGACTTTGCCGGCGCCGCGTGCGCGCTTATATGGATTCGACAAATCTCTGGAGGGACTCGATGACCAGCAGCGCCGCCACGGCCGCAAACGACACCCCCGATCTGGGCGCGCTTCCCACCTGGGACCTGAGCGACCTCTATCCCGGCACCGAGTCGCCGGAGCTGAAGGCCGACCTCGACCGGATGGAGGCCGAGTGCAAGGCCTTCCGCGAGCGCCATGCCGGAAAGCTGGGGACACTGACCGGCGACGAGCTCGCCACGGCGATCCGCCAGTATGAACAGATCGACGAGACGCTCTCCCGCGTCATGTCCTATGCCGGGCTGGTCTACAACGGCGACATGGTCGATCCGACCGTCGCCAAATTCTACCAGTCGGCACAGGAGCGGGTGAACGACATCTCCGCCCACCTGATCTTCTTCACGCTGGAGATCAACCGGCTGGACGAGGCCGATCTGACCGCCAAGCAGGTGGCGTCGGCGGCGCTGCGCCAGTATGGGCCGTGGCTGCGCGACGTCCGCCTGTACCGCGACCACCAGCTGTCCGACGAGATCGAGCGGCTGCTGCACGAAAAGCATGTGGTCGGCCGCGCCGCCTGGAACCGCCTGTTCGACGAGACCATCGCCAGCCTGCGCTTCCCGATGGGCGGCAAGGATCTGACCTGTGCGGAGGCGCTGAACCGCCTGTCCGACCGCAACCCCGCCGTCCGCCGCGAGGCCGGCGAGGTGGTGGGCAAGGTGCTGGGCGACAACGCCCGGCTGTTCGCGCTGGTCACCAACACGCTGGCCAAGGACAAGGAGATCGAGGACGACTGGCGCAACTACCCGATGCCGACCTCCGCCCGCAACCTGTCCAACCGGGTCGAGGATGAAGTCGTCGACGCGCTGGTCTCCGCCGTCAAGGGCGCCTATCCGGACCTGTCACACCGCTATTACGCGATGAAGGCCAAATGGTTCGGCCAGGACCATCTCGATTACTGGGACCGCAACGCCCCGCTGCCGGAGGATGCCGACCGCAGCATCCCCTGGGACGAGGCGCGTGACATCGTGCTGGGCGCCTATGGCCGCTTCTCCCCCGACCTCGCCAGCCTGGGCAAGCGCTTCTTCGACAATCCATGGATCGACGCGCCGGTCCGTCCCGGCAAGGCGCCGGGCGCCTTCGCCCACCCGACGGTGCCCAGCGTCCACCCCTATCTTTTGGTGAATTACCAGGGCAAGACGCGCGACGTGATGACGCTCGCCCATGAGCTGGGGCATGGCGTCCACCAGATCCTGGCCGGCCGCCAAGGCCATTTCCTGTCCGATACCCCGTTGACCCTGGCGGAAACCGCCTCGGTGTTCGGCGAGATGCTGACCTTCCGCGCCCTGCTGGCGGCGGAGACCGACCCGAAACGCCGCCGCATCATGCTGGCCGGCAAGGTCGAGGACATGCTGAACACGGTGGTGCGCCAGATCGCCTTCTTCGACTTCGAGCGGCGGGTCCACACCGAACGGCGCGAGGGCGAACTGACCTCGGACCGCATCGGCGAAATCTGGATGGCGGTACAGACCGAAAGCCTCGGCCCGGCGCTGCGTTTCGACGAGGGATACCGGCATTACTGGTCCTACATCCCCCACTTCATCCACTCGCCCTTCTACGTCTACGCCTATGCCTTCGGCGACTGCCTGGTGAACTCGCTCTACGCGGTCTACCAGGATGCGGAACTGGGCTTCGCCGAGAAGTATCTGGCGATGCTCTCGGCCGGCGGCACGCTGCGCCACAAGGAGTTGCTGGCTCCCTTCGGCCTCGACGCCTCCGACCCGGCCTTCTGGCAGAAGGGGCTCGGCGTCATCCGCGGTTTCATCGACGAACTGGAGGCCGGCGAGGCGAAGGCCTGACGATGGGGGTGTCTTGACCACCGTCAAGAGACCATGGCCAGAGTGCGGGTATGGTGGCCTTCGGAGCATCGTCTCCGGAGGCCATCTTTTTTGGAAGCGACCATCATGTTTGCGACCACCACGCCCGCCGCCGTCTGCACCCCCGCCACCGCGACAGAGGTCCCTCTCCTCGGCTACGCGGTCATGGACCGTGACCATGCCGATTCGGTCGCCCTGCTGCGGGCGGCCTGCGACGCGCCGTCCGGAGGGCTTCAAGCCCCCTTCGCCGCCTTCGCCAAGCATCTGCGCGAGCATTTCGCCCGCGAGAACGCGCTGATGACCCAACACGGCTTCTTCGCCCTGCATTGCCACATGGACGAGCATGCCCGCGTCCTGATGGTGGTCGCCGCCATGGAAGCCGATCTGGAGAATGGCAGGGAGGACCGCGCCCGCCTGTATGTGACCGAGCATTTCCCCGACTGGTTCCACACCCATCTGGCGACGATGGACCGGGTCACCGCGGATTTCCTGGCCCAGGCGGAGGGGTGAGAGTTCGGCAGCGGATCGCCCCCTCCCCATTCCGCCCCCGCTTCGCGGGAGAGGGGGCATCTTGCGGACACCCCGGCCCCCGGACAAAACCCCCGAAATGGAAAGGGGCCGGAACCTGCTCGGTTCCAGCCCCTTATGGATGGTGGGCGCACAAGGACTCGAACCTTGGACCCGCTGATTAAGAGTCAGCTGCTCTACCAACTGAGCTATGCGCCCATCCGTAGGAAGGTTTCAAGAGATGGTGGGCGCACAAGGACTCGAACCTTGGACCCGCTGATTAAGAGTCAGCTGCTCTACCAACTGAGCTATGCGCCCATCTCTTGATACGATGAACTTGGCTGAAGGCTTCAAGGAAATCAGCCGACTGTTCATCGCGCCGGCCAAGCCGTTGTCCCGGCCGGTGTGGCGCGGTTTATAGCGAAGGGGATCTGGCCTGTCGATAGCAAAATCGCACCCCATGTGAATTTTTTGACGCGCGCTTTTCGGTGGCCGATCTCCGCTCTCGGCGGCTAAACCGGCTCTGACGAAACGGGGCATCGGAACGGGAGATCGGGGATGGGCGGCTGGACCGAGGGCTATGTCGGCGGCATCGACTATATCCGCGCCGTCTATCGCGACTGGTCGCCGGCCCTGCTCCGCTTCGCCCTGACGCTGCGCGGCTGGCGTCCGCCCGAGGCCCTGCGCCTTGGCCGCTTCACCATGGCGGAGCCCGGCTGCGGCCATGGGCTGACCAGCGCGCTGCTGGCCGGCGCCCATCCGGCGGCGCGGTTCGAGGCGATGGACTTCAACCCCTCCCACATCGCCGGGGCTCGCCGGCTGGCCGCCGATGCCGGTCTCGGCAACGCCGACTTCCTGGAGGAGAGCTTCGCCGACTATGCCCGGCGCGACGGGCCGATGCTGGATGCCGTCGCCCTGCATGGGGTCTGGTCCTGGGTCAGCGCGGAGAACCGCGCCATCCTGCTGGACCTGCTGCGCCGCCGGCTGGCGCCCGGCGGTGTGGTGTTCGTCAGCTACAACGCCCTTCCCGGCACGCTGGCCCACATGCCGTTGCGCCGAATGCTGGTTGAACGCTGCGCCGAGGGTGACGGCGCCCTGCCCGACCGCATCGCCCGCGCGGTGGAGTTCGCCGCCCGGCTGGCGGCCCAGGGCGGTGGCTGGTTCGCCGGCACCGAAGGGGTGGTCGAACGGATCGAGCAGCTTCGCCGCAAATCGCCGAACTACATCGCCCACGAATATCTGAACGGCGACTGGACCGCCTTCTACCATGCCGACGTGGTGCGGGAACTCGCGGCGGCGAAGCTGGAGTTCGCCGGCGCCGCGGTACCGATGGAGCAGTTGCACGAGCTTGCCCTCTCCCCCGCCCAGCAGGCGCTGGCGGACGAGGCGCGCGATCCCGCCCAGGCGGAGACCCTGCGCGACCTGATGACCAACCGCAGCTTCCGCCGCGACCTGTTCATCAAGGGCGGCGAGCGGCTGGGCCCGGCCGAACGGCGCGCCCTGCTGGGCGAGACCCGCTTCACCCTGCTGGTGGATGTGGATGATTTGCCGGAGGTCGCCTCCACCCCGGTCGGCCGTCTGCCCTTCCCACGGGCGCTCCACGTCCCGCTGGCGGCGGCATTGGCCGGACCACCGCAAAGCCTGGACGCCTTGCTGGCCCGGCCGGCGCTGGCGGCACAGGGGGAGGAGGCGGTGTTGCGGGCGCTGATCCTGCTGACCAGCCTGTCGCTGGCCGCGCCGGTGATGCCGGAGGTGATGTCCGAGGGCGGGTTTGCCGAACGGAAGGCATCCTGCGACCGTTTCAACGGCGCGGTGCTGGAGCGCCACCGCTTCGGCGACACGCCGGGTCAACTCGCGTCGCCGCTGTTGGGAGCGGGCGTGCCGGTGTCACGGGTCGAGGCGCTGTTCCTGCTGGCCGCCCGGCTGGGCGAGGAGCCCGCCGCCTTCGCCTGGCGGCATCTGTCGGCCGACGGCATCGTGCTGGGGCGGGATGGCGAGCGCTGCGACGGGGACGACGCCAACCGGGCGGAACTCGCCCGCCGGCACGCCGTCTTCAGCCAACGGAGGCTGCCGCTGCTGCGGAGATTGGCGGTGGCTTAGGGAGGGATGCGGGGATGGCGCCCCGTCGCCGGCCGACCCCGGTGCTAGGCGGCGGTCTTCGGCAGCTTCTCGGCGATGCCGTACAACGCCTCGCGCCGGCGGATCTCGGCGAAGACCTCGTCGGGATGGATCTTCAGCGTCGCCCACAGGACCGACAGGTTGTAGAGCAGGTCGGCACTCTCGTTGATGACGCCCTCGCGATCCTCGTTCATCGCGTCCAACGCCACCTCGACCGCCTCCTCGCCGACCTTCTTGGCGATCTTCTTCGGGCCGGCAGCGATCAGCCGCGCGGTCTTGGACTGCGCGGGGTCCATCCGCTTGCGGTCGAGGATGGCGGCATAGAGGCGGATCAGGTCGTCAGTCATCAGACAGGTATGTCTCGCTTGCGGGCTACGGACTCATCGTTTCGATAAGACTCACGATAAGATGGAGGCTTCGCAACGAAATTACCATCCCCTATAGGCGCGGTCGCGCGCAGCGCATTGGCCTTATGCCTGCGCCGCGGGGCCTTATGCCCCGCGGCGGCGGCCGCTTCAGTCCGCCGGATCGTAGGAATGATCGGCCTTCGGGCGCTGGTCCGTCAGGGCCTGGCCGGTGCTGACGAAATAGACGACCTCGGCGATGTTGGTGGCATGGTCGCCGATGCGCTCCAGATTCTTGGCGATCATCATCAGGTGCATATGCGCGGCGAATTGGTCCGGCGCCGCCAGGGCGGAGCGTTCCACCTCCGCAACGAGGCTGGTGTAGAGCGCATCCACCTCGTCATCCGTGCTCCAGATGCGCAAGGCCGCCTCGCCGTCGGTGTCGACATAGGCGTCGATCACGGCGCTGAGCCGTTCGCGCACCAGCCGGCCGAGCTGGGGCAATCCCGCCAGCGACGCGGAGTCGGCCAGGCTGAAGATGGCGACGGCGCGCTTGGCGGTGTTGGCGGCATGGTCGCCGATGCGCTCCAGGTTGCCGGCGATCTTCAGCGCCGCGATCACCTCGCGCAGGTCGTCGGCCACCGGCTGGCGCAGGGCCAGCAGGCGCATGCAGTGGGCTTCGATGTCATGCTCGAAGGAGTCGAGCCGGGCATCCGACTCGACGATCTCGCGCGCAAGCTCGGGGTTGCGCTGGGCCAGGCAGGTCAGCGCCTGATCGATCTGCGTCTCCGCAGAGCCGGCCATCTGCACGATGGCGGATTTCAACCGCTTCAGCGCGTCCTCGAACGCGGACACGATATGCGGAGCGGAGGTCTTCATGGTCGCCAAACCCTTCCCGGCGGTCTCATCCGAAGACAAGACATATAGCGCCTCGGCGTTACGGTACGATGACAACCCCTATGACCAATGGCCAGTTCGCCCGCCTCCGGGTCGCCACCGGAAGGCCGCGGGCGAACTGCCCGATTGATTTTGCGGCGCAGCATTGCGACACATGATCCCCATCCCTTCCCACCCGAAGACGTGCCGACCCCATCATGATCGAACGCCGCTTTGAACAGATCATCTTCGCCAGCCGCTGGCTGCTCGCCCCCTTCTATCTCGGGCTGGTCATTTCGCTGGGCGCCCTGCTGGTGAAGTTCACCCAGGAGGTCCTGCACATCCTCCCCAATGTGCTGGAGATGAGCGAGAAGGACGTGCTTCTGGCCGTGCTGACCCTCATCGACCTGTCCTTCGCCGGCAATCTCCTGCTGATGGTGATCTTCGCCGGCTATGAGAATTTCGTCTCCAAGATCGACGTCGCCGACCATGAGGACCGGCCGGACTGGATGGGCAAGGTCGATTTCGGCGGGCTGAAACTCAAGCTGATCGCCTCGATCGTCGCCATCTCGGGCATCCATCTGCTGAAGGCCTTCATGAACCTGGCGCAGACCTCGCGCGATGAACTGATGTGGCTGGTCATCATCCATATGACCTTCGTCATTTCCGGCGTGCTGCTGGCCTGCATGGACCGGCTGGAGGGCCATCGCGCCCCGACGCCCAAAGCGGCCGGCAAATCCGGGGCGGACCACCACTGATCCCCGGCCACTGATCCCCGGCCGGGCAGGCGCCGGGCGACCGGCAGAAGGCTATTGCGGCGCAGCATGGACCGGGATAGACAGCGTGTCGTCACTCCGGCCAGCGGGGCTTTCGGCGGATCGCAACGGGCTTGACCGTCAGGCTTTGTCCGTTGACGGAAATTTAACCCTGACCCGCCACTGTCCCGGTCACCAGACACCATGCCGCGGCGGTCACCGGTCCAACCGGAACCCGCTTTCGTTGCAGGGATCAGGGCGGCCGGGCGCACTCTCCGCTTGAGCGTGCGGGCGCATTCGACTATGGAACCGGGGGCGGGCGTGCTATGCCAGTCCGTCGGCTCGGCCGTCTCAACCGCTTTGATAGAGTTCGTCAGCTCCATGCTCTCCAAACTGCTCGGCGTGCTGTCCGCCGACATGGCGATCGATCTGGGGACGGCCAACACCCTGGTCTATGTCAAGGGCCGCGGCATCGTCCTGAACGAACCGTCCGTCGTCGCCATCGCCAACGTGCGCGGCAAAAAGCAGGTTCTCGCCGTCGGTGACGAGGCGAAGATGATGCTTGGCCGCACCCCCGGCAACATCCAGGCCATCCGGCCGCTTCGCGACGGCGTCATCGCCGATTTCGAAGTCGCGGAGGAAATGATCAAGCATTTCATCCGCAAGGTTCACAACCGCCGCAGCTTCGCCAGCCCGCAGGTCATCATCTGCGTCCCGTCGGGCTCGACCGCGGTGGAACGCCGGGCGATCCAGGAATCGGCGGAGGCCGCCGGCGCCCGCCGTGTCTTCCTGATCGAAGAGCCGATGGCCGCCGCGATCGGCGCCGGGCTGCCGGTGACCGAACCGACCGGATCGATGGTCGTCGACATCGGCGGCGGCACCACCGAGGTGGCCGTGCTCTCGCTGGGCGGCATCGTCTATTCGCGCTCCGTCCGCGTCGGCGGCGACAAGATGGACGAGGCCATCATCGGCTACATCCGCCGCAGCCACAATCTGCTGGTCGGCGAAGGCTCCGCCGAGCGGATCAAGAAGGAGATCGGTTCCGCCTGTCCGCCCGAGGACGGCGAGGGCCGCATCCTGGAGATCAAGGGCCGCGACCTGATGAACGGCGTGCCGAAGGAGCTGATCATCTCCGAACGGCAGATCGCCGAGTCGCTGGCCGAACCGGTATCGGCCATCGTCGAGGCGGTGAAGGTGGCGCTGGAGCACACCGCTCCGGAACTGGCCGCCGACATCGTCGACAAGGGCATCGTGCTGACCGGCGGCGGCGCCCTGCTGGGCAATCTGGACTTCGTGCTGCGTCACGCCACCGGCCTTCCGGTGTCGATCGCCGACGATCCCCTCTCCTGCGTGGCGCTCGGCACCGGCCGTGCGCTGGAGGAGATGAAGACGCTGCGAAACGTCTTGGTCAGCGCCTACTGATTGGTGTATCCCTGGTTGGAAGGCCTCCGGTCCCCCGCTCATCCCTCGCGGTGAGGACCGGAGACGGACCGCGTATCTGGACGGGAATTTCCTGTGAAGCCACGCTCATCCGGCTCCGTCATCCGCCTTGCCGCCCCCTTGCGGGCTCTCGCGCAACGCTTCTCCTTCCTCCTTCTGGTGCTGGCCTCCGTCGCCCTGATGATGGTCGGCAAGATCGAGTCCGTCTCGGTGGACAGCGCGCGCGCCAGGGTGACCGATGCCTTCGCCCCCATCCTGGACGCCATCTCACGCCCGGCGGCGACCGCGGCGCGCGTCGTCGAATCGGCGGTGGAGCTCGAGAACGCCTTCGACGAGAACCAGCGGCTGAAGGCGGAGAACGCCCGTCTGCTGCAATGGAAGCAGGCGGCCCTGCGGCTGGAGGCCGAGAACAACAGCCTGCGCAGCCTGCTGCGGGTCCACCCCGAACCGGCGGTCAACTACATCGCCGCCCGCGTGATCGCCACCCCCGGCAGTTCCTTCGTCCGCACGCTGGTGGTGACCGCCGGCAAGCGCGACGGGGTGCGCAAGGGACAGGCCGCCCTGGCGGGCGCCGGTCTGGTCGGCCGGGTGATCGAGGTCGGCGAATGGTCGTCACGCGTGCTGCTGCTGACCGACATCAACGCCCGTATTCCGGTGATCCTGTCGAACACGCGCCAGCGCTCGATCCTGGCCGGCGACAATTCCGACCAGGCCAAGCTTCTCTATCTGCCGCCGGATTCGCCGATCCAGGTGGGCGAGCGGGTGGTGACCTCGGGCGATGGCGGGCTGTTTCCTCCCGGGCTGCCGGTGGGCGTGGTGACCGCGGTGAGCGAGCGCGGCGTGCGGGTCCTGCCCAGCGCCGACTTGTCGCGCATCGAGCATCTGCGTCTGGTCGATTTCGGCCTGCCCAGCACCGATCTGGAGTCGTCGCCGGAGTGGAAGTAAACCCGACGGACCGTCGACCGGCCTGGGGATTGCCGACATGACGGCGACATTCTGGCAGAAGATCGACAAGACCGGGCGCAATCTGGCGCCCTTCGCCGTCACGGTGATGATGGTGCTGATCGGCATGATCCCGGTGCCGGCCCCCGGCTATGCGCCGGTGGCGCCGAACCTGACGCTGGTCTCGGTCTATTACTGGACGATCCACAGGCCTGACCTGATGCGTCCGGGGGTGGCCTTTCTGATCGGGCTGCTGCAGGATTTCCTGGTCGGCGGGCCGCTGGGCGTCAATGCGCTGCTGATGGTCGTCGCGCAATGGGCGGTGCTGAACCAGCGCCGGGTGTTCCTGGCCAGCACCTTCTCCCTGCTGTGGTTCGGCTTCACGCTGGTGATGGCGGGCGCCGTGCTGCTGCAATGGCTGGCCTTCTCGGTGCTAGACGCCGCCGCGCTGTCGATCCTGCCGGCGCTGTTCCAGGGACTGCTGACGGTGGCGGCGTTTCCTGCGGTGGGGTGGCTGCTGATCCGCGTCCATCGCGCGTTCTTGAATGGGTAAAGGGTCCCGACGGGTCTCATGAGTTCGATCGATCGCGACACCGACCGTTCCCGCCTGCTGGCGCGCCGCGCCCTGGTTCTGGGCGGGATCAAGCTGGCCGGGCTGTCCGCGCTGGTCGGCCGTCTCTATTATCTTCAGGTCGTCGAGTCGGCGCGCTACACCATGCTGGCGGAGGAGAACCGCATCAGCCTGCGGCTGATCGCCCCCTCGCGCGGCACCATCGTCGACCGTTTCGGCGTGCCGCTGGCGGTCAATCAGCAGAATTACCGCGTCGTCGTCGTGTCGGAACGGACCCACAACATCCAGGAGACGCTCGACAAGATCTCCCGCATCGTGCCGCTGACCGATGGCGACCGCCGCCGGGTCCTGCGCGAGCTGCACCGCAAGCGCCGTTTCGTGCCCGTCACGGTGCGGGAGAATCTGAGCTGGGAGCAGGTGGCGACGCTGGAGACCAACACCCCCGACCTGCCCGGCGTGGCGATCGAGGTCGGCGAGCTGCGCTACTACCCGCAAGCGGACGCCACCGCCCATATCCTGGGCTATGTCGGCGCCGTGTCGGAGTCGGAGCTGAGCGGCAACAGCGATCCGGTGCTGTCGCTGCCCGGCTTCCGCATCGGCAAGGCCGGCATCGAGAAGTTTCACGAGAAGGTTCTGCGCGGCACCGCCGGCACCAGCCAGTTGGAGGTCAACGCCGTCGGCCGCGTCATCCGCGAGCTGTCGCGCGACGAGGGGCAGCCGGGCCGTGAAATCCAGCTGACCATGGACATGGCGCTTCAGCGCTTCGTGCAGGAGCGGCTGTCGCAGGAGACCAGCGCCTCGGCCGTGGTGATGGATGTCCACACCGGCGGCATCTACGCGCTGTGCTCCCACCCCAGCTACGACCCCAACCAGTTCACCATGGGCATCAGCGCCGAGTTGTGGGAGGAGCTGCTGTCCAACCCGGCGACGCCACTGAACAACAAGGCGGTGGTCGGCCAATATCCGCCCGGCTCCACCTTCAAGATCGCGGCGGCGCTGGCCGCTCTGGAATCCGGCATCGTCAGCAACCGCCACACCGTGTTCTGTCCCGGCTATCTTGAACTGGGCGACCACCGCTTCCACTGCTGGAAGCGCGGCGGTCACGGCACGGTCGATTTCGTCGGCGCGCTGCGCCATTCCTGCGACGTGTTCTTCTATGACGTGTCGCGCCGCATCGGCATCGACCGCATCGCCGAGATGTCGAACCGGCTGGGTCTGGGCAGCCGCACCGGCATCGACCTGCCGCATGAGCGCGCCGGCCTGATCCCCTCCATCGCCTGGAAAAAGGCGACGCTGGGCAAGGGCTGGGACATGGGCGAGACGCTGGTCGCCTCCATCGGCCAGGGCTATGTGCTGACGACGCCGCTGCAACTGGCGGTCATGACCTGCCGGGTCGCCAATGGCGGCTACGCGGTCAAGCCGCACCTGACCAAGCAGATCAAGGCGGTCAGCGGCGAACAGACCGCCTGGCCCGGCATCGGCGTGAAAAAGGAGAATCTCGACATCGTGCTGCGCGGCATGACCGAGGTGGTGAACGCCCCCAACGGCACCGCCTACAAGTCGCGCATCACCGAGGTCGGCTATGAGATGGCCGGCAAGACCGGGTCGGCCCAGGTCCGGCGCATCACCATGGCCCAGCGCGCCGCCGGCCTGAAGAAGCAGGACGAGATCCCCTGGCGCGAGCGCGACCATGCCCTGTTCGTCGCCTTCGCCCCGATCCAGGCGCCGCGCTATGCCTGCGCCGTCTTCGTCGAGCATGGCGGCGGCGGCTCCACCGCGGCGGCGCCGATCGCCCGCGACATCCTGCTGGAAACCCAGAAGCGCGACCCCGGCCGCGCCGCCGTCGCCGAAACCCCGCCACCGCCGGATGCCGGAGAGCCGCGGGGCTGACCCGGCCCCATCCTCTCCCCAACAGGCTCAACCCGCCACGCTCAACCGCGCCGGCCGGCCGGAATCGTCATAGCCGCCACCCCCAGCACCACCGCGGCGCAGCCGGCGAGAACGGCGGGCTCGGGGGTTTCGCCGAGCAGCAGCACGCCGATGCCGACGCCGATCGGCACCCGCAGATAGGCCTGCGCGGTAGTGGGCACCGATCAGAGGCTGTCGACCAGACGGAAATAAAGAACAAACGCCAGCGCCGTCGAGAAGACCGACAGACCGGCGAGCGCCAGCAGCGAGGGACCGGACGGCGCCAGGGTCCAAGGGCGGTCGACCACCACGCTGATCGGCAGCAGAAGCGCAGCCCCGCACAGCAGCGACCCGGCGGCCGGCATGATCGGATCCAGGCCCTTGAACGCCCGGCCATAGATGGCCGCTCCGGCATAGCAGACGGTGGCGAGGATGATGGCGCCCTGGGCCGGCAGATCACGGCCGATTTCGTCCACCGCCCCCACCCCAACCGCCTTCCCGACGGTCAGCTCCTCGTGCCGGGTGAGCAGAAGCGTGATCAGGAACGCGAAGATCGGCGTGGTGACGTTGAGGATGACGGCCGTCCCGGCCTCCACCGTCCGTTCGGCCCAAGCGATCAGGGTGAAGGGCAGGACGCTGTTCAGGCAGGCCTGGACCAGGAAGCGGCGCCATACCGCCGGATCCCGCGGCAGGGACAGGCCGCGCCAGCGGATGATCCCGCCCGCCCGGCCCGAAGGACCAGGCGCTGCGGACGGCGCGCACCTGCTACGATCATCTGGCCGGACGGCTGGGTGCGGCGCTGCTGACCTGTTCGCTGGACCGCGGCTGGATCGCCCGCATCCCCGACAGCCGCGCGGTCATGATCACCGACGCCGGCACCCTGGCCTTCTCGACGATTTTCGCCATCGCCCCGGACCAGTTGACCCCCAAATGAAAAGCGCGCCCCCGAAGGGACGCGCTTTCCCGCGAACCGGCAGGCTGTCGCCGGATCAGTTCTTCGACTTGTCGACCAGACGGCGCTCGGCGATCCACGGCATCATGGCGCGCAGCTTCTCGCCGACCTTCTCGATCTCGTGCTCGGCGTTGCGGCGGCGGATCGCCTTGAAGGACGGCTGGCCGGCCTTGCATTCCAGCATCCAGTCGCGGACGAAGCGGCCTTCCTGGATGTCGGTCAGCACGCGCTTCATCTCGGCCTTGGTCTCAGGCGTGATGATGCGCGGGCCGGTGCGGTAGTCGCCATATTCGGCCGTGTTGGAGATCGAGTAGCGCATGTTGGCCATGCCGCCCTCATACATGAGGTCGACGATCAGCTTCACCTCGTGCAGGCACTCGAAATAGGCCATCTCGGGGGCGTAGCCCGCCTCGACCAGCGTCTCGTAGCCGGCGCGGATCAGCTCGGTCAGGCCGCCGCAGAGCACGGCCTGCTCGCCGAACAGGTCGGTCTCGCACTCTTCCTTGAAGGTGGTCTCGATGATGCCGGCGCGGCCGCCGCCGTTGGCCGAGGCGTAGGACAGGGCGATGTCCAGCGCGTTGCCCGAGGCGTTCTGGTGCACGGCGACCAGCGACGGCACGCCGCCGCCACGCTGGTATTCGCTGCGCACGGTGTGGCCGGGGCCCTTCGGCGCGATCATGAACACATCGAGGTCGGCGCGCGGCTCGATCAGGTTGAAATGGACGTTCAGGCCGTGGGCGAAGGCCAGGGCGGCGCCCTGCTTCATGTTCGGGGCCAGATCGTCCTTGTACAGGTCGGCCTGCAACTCGTCCGGGGTCAGAACCATCACGACGTCGGCCCAGGCGGCGGCTTCGGCCGGGGTCATCACGGTGAAGCCGGCGGTCTCGGCCTTCTTGATGGTGGCCGAACCGGGGCGGAGCGCGATCCGCACGTCCTTCACGCCGCTGTCACGCAGGTTGTGGGCGTGGGCGTGGCCCTGGCTGCCGTAGCCGACGATGACGACCTTCTTGCCCTTGATCAGGTTGACGTCGGCATCACGATCGTAATAGACGCGCATGGAGATGGTTCCTTAAATTTCACTAGCCGGGTGTTGAACGAAGCGATTAGTGCGCGGGGCGGATTACTCCATCGGCGGCAAGGCCGCGTCAAGCAAAAGCCGTCCGTCCACGGTGAAGGGGTTCAGGAAAGTGACGCCGCCAAGCCGCCGTCCGCCCTGAAAATCTTCGGACACAAGATACTTACAGCCATACGCATCGGCGTTCGCCCATAAGACCGCATCCCAGATTTGCAAGCCATGCGCGGCTACGGCTTCGAAGGCGCGCCGGAAGGCGTCACTGGCGACAGGAAGACGTTCGAAGGTCTGCTCATAGTCGCGAACCAGGTCCAAGGCTTCGGCCGGCGGCAGGATTCGCTTGCGGGCCAGCGACGCGTAAAGCTCACACAGCACCTGCCCAGCGATCAGCACAGGGGAACCCGCTGTCGCCGCCCTCTCCAGCAAGTCCAATGCAACCGCATATTTATCCGGATCACGCTGGTCGGCCGCATAGAACAGGATGTTCGTGTCAAAGCTGACAAAGGACGGCCTCATGGCAGGGAACCGCGCTCATGCAGATCGTCACGGGTCCAGTCACGGCCACCCAGGTCATAGCCTTTGCGCAGCTTCTTCAGCAGCCGCTCGCCTGCCAGCCTCCGGCGCTCCTGATCGGAAACCGCTTCGGTCGCCGAAAGCCGCGCCACCGGCGTGCCGTTCTCGGTCAGGACGATCTCCTCGCCGCGCTTCGCGGCTTCGATCAGCGCGCCAAGCTGGTCCTTGGCCTCTTCCACCGACAGCATCTTCATGACCGTTCCCCGCCGCTCGCCGTCCGGCCTGCGCCGGCCAGGACATCCTAACCCAGAACGGGCCGGACGGCGATGGAGCCCGAAGAGAGCCTCCGGGGAGCGTCAGAACGCCGCCGGCCCCTTCGACATGGCGACCACGCCGGTGCGGCTGGCCTCGACGAGACCGAGCTGGGTCATCAGGCCGACGAAATCATCGACCTGCTCGGTGGTGCCGGTCAGCTCGAAGATGAAACTGGTCAGCGTCGCGTCCACCACCTTGGCCTTGAAGATGTCAGCCAGGCGCAGCGCCTCGATCCGCTTGTCGCCGGTGCCGGCGACCTTGACCAGCGCCAGCTCGCGCTCCACCGACGGCCCCTCGTCGGTCAGGTCATGGACGCGGTGGACCGGAACCAGCCGGCCGAGCTGCGCCTTGATCTGCTCGATGATCATCCGGGTGCCGGAGGTGACCAGCGTGATGCGCGACAGATGGTCGGCGTTGTTCACCTCCGCCACCGTCAGGCTTTCGATGTTGTAGCCGCGGCCGGAGAACAGCCCGATGACGCGGGCGAGCACGCCCGGCTCATTGTCCACCAGCACGGCGATGGTGTGCTTTTCGATCACGTTTTCCATGAGACCCGTCTCCCCGTTCGTTCGTCGTCAGCCGATCAGACCAGCACCATGCCGTCTTCCGGCGTGGCGTCGGACGGGCTGTCTTCCGGACCGAACAGGATCTCGTTGTGGGCCTTGCCGCCCGGAATCATCGGGAAGCAGTTCTCCTTCGGATCGACGGCGATGTCGATGATGCAGGGGCGGTCGGTGACGGCTAGCATCTTCTCGATCACCTCGTCGACCTCGGCCACCGTGGTGGCGCGCAGGCCGACGCAGCCCCAGGATTCCGCCAGCTTCACGAAGTCCGGCAGGGCTTCCGAGTAGCTCTGGGAATAGCGCGAGCCGTGCAGCAGTTCCTGCCACTGGCGCACCATGCCCATATATTGGTTGTTCAGGATGAAGATCTTGACCGGCGCGCGGTACTGCACGGCGGTGCCGATCTCCTGCATGTTCATCAGGAAGCTGGCCTCGCCCGACACGTCGACGACGATGGCGTCGGGGTGGGCGAGCTGGGCGCCGATGGCGGCCGGCAGGCCGTAGCCCATGGTCCCCAGCCCGCCCGAGGTCATCCAGCGGTTGGGCTGGTCGAAGGGCAGGAACTGGGCGGCCCACATCTGGTGCTGGCCGACCTCCGTCGTGATGTAATGGTCCTTGCCGCGCAGGGCCTCGCGCAGCCGCTCCAGCGCGTATTGCGGCTTGATGACCGATTCGGTGCGGTTGTAGTTCAGGCAGTTGCGGGCGCGCCAGCCTTCGATCTTGCTCCACCATCCCTTCAGCGCGGCCTTGTCCGGCGACTTGGCCCGCGCCTTCCAGATGCGCAGCATGTCCTCCAGCACGGCTCCGCAATCGCCGACGATCGGGATGTCGACCGCGACGTTCTTGTTGATCGAGCTGGGGTCGATGTCGACATGGATCTTCTTGGACCCCGGCGAGAAGGCCGACAGCTTGCCGGTGACGCGGTCGTCGAAGCGGGCGCCGATGTTGATCATGACGTCGCATTCGTACATGGCGAGATTCGCCTCGTACGTGCCGTGCATGCCGAGCATCCCCAGCCACTGGCTTTCGGACGCCGGGAAGGCGCCCAGCCCCATCAGGGTCGAGGTGATCGGATAGCCGGTGGCCTTGACGAACTGGGTCAGCAGCTTGGCGGCGAAGGGGCCGGCGTTGATGACGCCGCCGCCGGTGTAGAACACCGGCCGCTTGGCGTTGGCGATCAGTTCCACCGCCTCCTCGACGCGGGCGATCTCCGGCTTCACCTGCGGCCGGTAGGTCTTGTGTTTGACCTCCGCCGGCGGGACATAGGTGCCGTCGGCGAACTGCACGTCCTTGGGCACGTCGATCAGCACCGGGCCGGGACGGCCGCTGCGCGCGACATAGAAGGCCTCGTGCAGGGTACGGGCCAGATTGTCGACATCCTTCACCAGATAATTGTGCTTGGTGCAGGGACGGGTAATGCCGGTGGTGTCGGCCTCCTGGAAGGCGTCGTTGCCGATCAGGTGGGTCGGCACCTGGCCCGACAGGCAGACGATCGGAATGCTGTCGCACAGGGCGTCCAGCAGGCCGGTCACCGCGTTGGTGGCGCCGGGGCCGGAGGTCACCAGCACGCAGCCGACCTTGCCGGTCGAGCGCGCGTAGCCCTCCGCCGCGTGAACCGCGGCCTGCTCGTGGCGTACAAGGACATGCTTCAGGTCGTTCTGCTGGAACAGCGCGTCGTAGATGGGAAGTACGGCGCCGCCGGGATAGCCGAAGATGATGTCAACGCCCTGATCCTTCAGGGCCTTGATGATGATCTGGGCGCCGGTCAGCTTCTGTTCGGACATCGGTCACGACCTTCTCATGTGGGCGCCTCCTCTAGGGCGCCCGGTTCCTTGGGAACACCAACCCCGCCGGGAGAGGATGCCGTTCAGAACAACGGCTTAGCCCCGATGGCGTGTGCTGGGACGGGCAAATTAGTCAAATCATCCGTCATAGGTCAACCCCAATCGCGAATGTTCGCAAAGTTTTTTTGCCGCAGTTTTTCCAAATGTTGCGCACCTGTCGCAATCCACGTCCCACGCCCCGCCCTCCGCCGCACACGCGAACGGCGGCCGCACCGAAGCGCGGCCGCCGTTGCGATTTGACGACGAACCGACGGCGGGGGGGCGTCAGGCGGCGGTCTTCAGCAGCCCGCAGAGCCGGCGGATGCCTTCGCGGATCTGCTCCGGCTTGGTGACCGAGAAGGCGAGGCGCAGCGTGTTCCTGCCCGAGCGGTCGGCATGGAAGGCCGAGCCGGGAACGAAGGCGACGTTGGCCTCCTTGATGGCGCGGGCCAGCAGTTCGGTGCCGTCGACACCCTCCGGCGCCTCGATCCAGACGAACAGGCCGCCTTCCGGCCGGGTCCAGGTCACCCCCGGCGGGGCGTACTCCTCCAGCGCCGCCAGCATGGCGTCGCGGCGCTCCTTGTACTGCGAGCGCAGAAGCTTCAGGTGGCTGTCGAAGATTTGCGAAACGACGTCATGCATGACGATCTGGTTGATCGTGCTGGCATGCAGGTCGGCGGCCTGCTTCATCAGCACCAGCCGGTTGACCACCTCGGGTGCCGCGTTGACCCAGCCGACGCGCATCGCCGGCACCATGGTCTTGGAGAAGGTGCCGCCGAAGATGACGTTGGTCAGCTTGCCGCCATTGCGCTCGCAATCCAGCGCCGCCAGCAGCGGCAGCTGTTCGCCGTCATAGCGCAGCTCGCAATAGGCGGTGTCCTCGATCACCGGCACGCCGGCCGCCTCGCAGGCGTCCAGGATGGCGTGGCGACGGGCCAGCGTCACCGTGGTGCCGTTGGGGTTCTGGAAATCGGGGACGATGTAGAAGAATTTCGGCTTCTGCGCCAGCGCCTCGGTCAGCGCCGTCATCTCCGGCCCCTCCTCATCCATCGGAATGGAGAGATAGGTCGGCTCATAGGGCGAGAAGGCCTGAAGCGCGCCGAGATAGGTCGGGCGGGTCACCGCCACCTTGTCGCCGGGGCCGATCAGCAGCTTGCCGACGAACTCCAGCACCTGCTGCGAGCCATTGGTGATCAGAACACCGTCCAAACCGATGTTGACGCCCTTGCCGCCCATATAATCGCAGATCCATTCCCGCAGCGGCGTATAGCCCTCGGTGATGGAATATTGCAGGGCGGCGCCGGCACCGGAATTCGACTGGAAGATCTTCTCATAGGCGCGCGCGATGGCGGCGTTGGGGAACAGATCCGGATCGGGAATGCCACCGGCGAAGGAGATGATCTCCGGGCGATCGATCAGCTTCAGCAACTCCCGGATTTCGGACGCCGTCATGCCGCCCACGCGGCCCGCGAACACATGGCCCCAATCAACCGACACGGTGCTTCTCCTTCGGATCAGTAATTTAGTATCGTTCTCAGGCGGTCGAGCATTGCATTTCGTACCGCAGGCGAACAAGGCAGCTCGATGGTATGGCAGCTATGCTGTCCTGTATGACTTACCAGCAAATCGGGTGTTTTGCCAACAATCTGATGCCGGAACCACGTCACCTGCCGTTTGGCATAGCGGCGGGTTGATTGCCGGGCCAGGGTGACCGCTTCATCCAGCGGGATTTCGCCGTGCAGGAAGCGGCGCAGTTCCGGCACGCCCAACGCCTTCAGCACCGGCAGGTCGGGAGCGAGCGCTCGCTCGCGCGCCAGGCTGTCCAGTCGCCGTACCTCCTCCAGCGCCCCCTGCTCCATCATCAGGCCGAAGCGCTCGTCGCATTGGGCATAAAGGTCGGTTCGCGGCGGATCGAGCACCAGAATGGTGAAGCGCAAATCCTCCGGCGCGCCCTGGGCGGTCCGGCCCTGCCAATGCGACAGGGCATGGCCGGTCGCCTCCAGCACCTCCCAGGCGCGGGTCAGGCGGGTGGTGTCGCCGGGGTTGAGCCTGGCCGAGGCCGGATCGCGGGCGACCAGCTCGGCGCGGAAGGCCTCGCCGCCGAGGACCGCCAGCCGGGCATGGGCGGCGGCGCGCACCGCGTCCGGGATGGGCGGCACCTCGCTCAGCCCCTGCATCAGCGCCCGCAGATAGAGGCCGGTGCCGCCGACCACCACCGGCAAGCGCCCGGCGGCCTTGGCGGCGGCGATCTCCGCCAACGCCATCCCGCGCCAGCGCGCCGCAGACCCGCGCTCCGCCGCCGGCAGCACGCCATAGAGCCGGTGCGGCGCCCGCGCCAGATCCTCGGCCGGCGGCCGGGCGGTGAGCAAATCCAGCTCGGCATAGAGCTGCATGCTGTCGGCATTGATGACGGTGCCGTCGAACGCCTCGGCGATGGCGAGCGCCAGTCCCGACTTGCCCGAGGCGGTCGGGCCACCGATGACGACGACGTCGGTGAGATGGGCGGTATGATGGGGGATGAGGTCGCTCATCCCCCTTCCATGGCGCCCCGGCGCCCGCATTGCAACATCCAAGCGCGCCGACACCGAAGCTTCGTTGGACCCGGCCCCCCGCCTGTGCTAGGCAGCGCGCAAAGGCCCTCTTTTCCTCGGGACACCCGCCGATGAACGCCGTCGCCACGCTGATCGCCCCCCGCACCGCCACCCTCGACGAGGCCGCCGTCCAGACCGCCAAGGCGGCGCTGGTCGGGCTGGGCGCCGATGCCGGGCTGCCGGACTGGCTGGCGCCGGGCGGCGCCTGCGACCTGCCCTTCGGCAATCTGGCGCCGGAGCAGGCGGAGGCGGCGATCCGCCACGCGCTCGGCGGCGCCACGCTGGACATCATCGCCCAGCCGGCGGCGACGCGGCGCAAGCGGCTGCTGGTCGCCGACATGGAATCGACGATCATCGAGCAGGAGATGCTTGACGAGCTGGGCGATTATGTCGGGCTGAAGGACCACATCGCCGCCATCACCGCCCGCGCCATGAATGGCGAGATCGACTTCAAGGACGCGGTGCGCGAGCGGGTCGCCCTGCTGAAGGGCCTGAAGGAGACGGTCATCGACGAGGTGTGGCGCCGCGCTACCCTGATGCCCGGCGCGGCGCAACTGGTCGGCACCATGCGCGCCAACGGCGCCGTCTGCGTCCTGGTCTCGGGCGGCTTCCGCTGCTTCACCGGCCGGGTGCGCGGCTGGATCGGCTTCGACGACGACCGCGGCAACGAGCTGGAGGTGAAGGGCGGCGTGATGACCGGCAAGGTGATCGAACCGATCCTCGATAAGGACAGCAAGCTCCAGGCGCTGATGGCCTATGCCGGCGAGCATCGCGTGCCGGTCGCCGAGACCATGGCCGTCGGCGACGGCGCCAACGACCTGCCGATGCTGCTGGCCGCCGGCCTGGGCGTCGCCTTCCACGCCAAGGCGGTGGTCGCCGCCGAGGCCCGCGCCCGCGTCGACCATGGCGACCTGACCGCCCTGCTCTACGCCCAGGGTTACCGGGTGACGGAATTCGTCGGGTAAGCGGGACTCCGCCTCCTCACGCCCACATCCCCTTACGCCCACACGCCCCGCACATAGGGCGTCAGCTGCGTGTCCATCAGGATGATGTGGCGCACCAGCCAGTCGGCGGTGAATTTATAGAGTTTCTCGGCGTTCTCATGGGTGGGATCGCTGGAAAACTGGTTGGACAGCTCGCTGACCTTCTGCACCGCGGCGCGGTGCATGGCGACATGCTCCTGGAATTTCGGATAATGCACGATCTGCATGATCCGTTCTTCGCGGGCGAAATGCTCCTTGGTGTATTCCAGCAGCTTGATCAGGATCTTGGCGACACGCGCCGGCTGGAAGCGCGGCGCCGCCAGCGCCGCGTCGAGTTCGTTCAGATACTCGATCAGATGCTTGTGATCGTCATCGATGGCCGGCTGGCCGACGCTCAACTGCCGTCGCCATGTGATGGCGCCCATGACCTTGCCGCCTCCCCCGTACCGGCACCCCGTTTTGGCGGAGTATGGCTGGTGTTACCACCGCACCAGAACAGCCGGCAGCGTCACACGGCAATTTGACGCACCCGAGGGATGCGGACCTCCATGGAAAGGGGCGGATGCGTCGCCGCACCCGCCCCTTTCCGCAACCGGAAATCCGCCGATCTCAGCCGTCGATCTCAGCCGATGATGGAATAGCCGCAATCGACATAGGTGGTGTCGCCGGTGATGCCCTTGGCGCCGTCGGTGGCGAGGAAGGCGGTGGTGTAGCCGACCTCCTCGATGGTCACCAGACGGCCTTCCGGGGCGCGATCGGCGGCCTTGTCCAGCAGCTCGTCGAAATGCGCGATGCCGGAGGCGGCGCGGGTCTTGATCGGGCCGGGGGAGATGGCGTGGACGCGGATGCCCTTCGGGCCGAGCTCGGCCGCCAGATAACGCACGCTGGCCTCCAGCGCCGCCTTCACCGGTCCCATGACGCCGTAATTGTCGATGACGCGGTTGGCGCCGAAATAGGACATGGTGAACAGCGACCCGCCATCCTTCATCAGCGGCTCGGCATATTTCGCCATGCGGATGAAGGAGTGGCAGGAGACGTCCATCGCCTGCTGGAAGCCTTCGCGCGAGCAATCGACGACACGGCCGTGCAAATCCTCCTTCGGCGCGAAGGCGATGCTGTGCAGCGCGAAGTCGAGCTTGCCCCACTTCTCGCCGATCTTGTCGAAGATCGCCTTCAGCTCGCCCTCGCCGGTGACGTCCACCGGTTCGAAGATCTCGGCCTCGAGCTGCTGGGCCAGCGGTTCGACGAACTTCTTGGCCTTGTCGTTCAGATAGCTGACCGCAAGGTCGGCACCCAGCGCGCGGAAGGCGCGGGCGCAGCCCCAGGCGATCGACTGGTCGTTGGCGATGCCGAGGACGAGCCCCTTCTTGCCTTCGAGCGTGGCGGCGGCGGGAATGATCGTGGTCATGCGAACTGTCCTGCGGTCGATGTGACGGGGGGAGCGGCCGCAAGCATAGGCAAGCACGGCGCCGTTCCTTGTGCAGCGCACCATAGACCAGACAACACGTCTCCGCAATGATAAACAGATGCGTTCCGCTTATGCATGCCAGTCAACCCACAACATTTCTCCCATCATTCGCAGTAAATGGCAACAGACCTCCAATATTGACTTTCATTGATCCATATCAAAGACGGCTTGCCCGCGACAGGATGACAGGCCGCTTCTTAATGACAGTTCCGTTATGGTGCGGGCCGCTTGCCAAGCCCGACATCCCTAGCGCGTGACGCCCGGCGAGAAGGAGGGTGGGTCGCTGGCCGGAAAGGATTCCTGCGAGGCCTCGTCGACGATCTCCTCCTCGCACTCATGGGTGTAGATATCACCGGGATGGCGGGAATAGGGATCGGTGCCATGCTCGACATCCTGGGCCGGGATCGCCGTCCGGTCACCCCGGTCACGGCCATGAGGCTCCCGCGCCGACAGCATCGCCTTGGCGGGACAATGGCCGGTCAGTCCACGCGCCACCAAGGCGCCGCCCGCCAGGGCCAGGGCGGCACCGCTCCAACCGGGCCGGCGCAGTCCGAAAGCCGCCAGCAGCACGCCGCCGGCCAGCGACGCCAGCCGCTCGCCATGCCCGACATTGATGCCGTAGCCATTACCGGACTTGTCCATGCGGTCGCCAACGTCGCGCAGGGTGCGCCGGGCGCCGTCCGTGATGGAAGAGAGTTCCATGTCGGTCCTCCTGAATGCGGGTTCCGGTCGGGGATCGTCCGCCATCGGATGGGTATCACGTCACTGTTGGGAAACCGGCGGCTGGGGGGGAGCGTTCCCGGCCGGTGTTTGCGAAGCGGCGTTCGGTGCGGCCGGCGAACCACTCCCCTGCCCGCTTCCCGTGTCGGCGGGCGCCCCGCTGGAACCGGCGGCGCCACGCGCCTGCTGCAATTCCTGGTTCAGCCGGGCGACCTCCTGCGACAGGCGCTGAACCTCCTGGCGCAGCGGTGCCGCCGCCACGTCCCCGCTCCCGCCCGATGCGCCGGCGATGGCGGCCAGCGTCGCCGAATCGCGCATCCAATAGGGCGACACGCCGTAATAGGTGTGCACCGCCATCGCCCATTGACGGTCGTTCATGTTCGGGCGGTTCCTGTCGTCGAAGCGCGGCGCGTTGGTCAGCTTTTCCTTCGGAACATTCAGGACGTAGCCATCGCCCGACGGGGAGAACAACGCCCAGGGAACGGCGAAGTCGGCATCGCCGATGCCGAGAAAGCCGCCCAGCTCGACAACAGCATAGGCGACGCGGCCGGTGCCCGGATCGATGATCAGTTCGGAGATGCTGCCCAGATCCTTGCCGTCCGGGCTGCGCAACTTGGCGTTTTCCAGATCGTCGGCGGCGATCGCGCGGGGATGGGCGATCGAATCCCGCAATGCCGCCGCGTCGCCAAGGATGGCTTGGCAGGCGGGCGCGTCGCCCTTCCGCGCGGCGGCCTGGGCCGCCTGTTGCAAGGCGCGGAGCTGCGCGGTTTCCTGCTGGGTCACCGGGGCCGGCGTGCCGGGGCCAGCCGCCTCAAGCGCCGCTGCCTGTTGCCCCAGCCGGTCCAGACCGGCGGCGCACTCATCGGTCGCCAGCGCCGGCGCCGCGATTGACAGGGAGCCGAGCACGGCGAGCAACAGGGCATTGCCCAACACAGTGCCCAACACGGGCGCGGCAGGGGGCGCGGTGGTAGTCGGGCGCGTCATCGGGGCATCCTCCGGCTTCGGTCGTCGCATGCCGGATGAACAGCATGGCCAAGCCGGAGGTTCCCGGACCCCGTTCGCGGACGGAGATCAGCCCGGCAGGGGCAGGCCGCCGCGCTGGACGATGAAGGACTGGATGGCGTCCAGCCCCTGGCCCGCCTTGACGTTGGCGAAGACGAAGGGACGGTCGCCACGCATCTTGCGGGCGTCGCGGTCCATCACCTCCAGGCTGGCGCCGACCATCGGGGCGAGGTCGGTCTTGTTGATGACCAGCAGGTCCGACCGGGTGATGCCCGGCCCGCCCTTGCGCGGGATCTTGTCGCCGGCCGACACGTCGATGACGTAGATGGTGAGGTCCGCCAGTTCCGGCGAGAAGGTCGCCGCGAGGTTGTCGCCGCCCGATTCGATGAAGATCAGGTCGAGGTTGGGAAATTTCGCGTTCATCTGGTCGACGGCGGCGAGGTTGATCGAGGCATCCTCGCGGATCGCGGTGTGCGGACAGCCGCCGGTCTCCACCCCCATGATCCGTTCCGGCTTCAAGGCGCCGGAGCGCGTGAGGAACTCCGCATCCTCCTTGGTGTAGATGTCGTTGGTGATCGCCGCGACCTCCCAATCGTCGCGCATGCGCTTGCACAGCGCGTCGGTCAGTGCGGTCTTGCCGGACCCGACGGGACCGCCGATGCCGACGCGAAGCGGACCGGCGTGGCTCTTTTCGATAGCGGGGAGAGCGCTCATGAGCGGAACAGCCTCGTATATTGGGTTTCGTGGATCATCGAGGTCCAGTCGACGGCCATCGCCCGGCCGCCGAGATCGTCGAGCGGAGCCGACAGCGCCGCCTCGGCCGCCCGGTGGGTGATGGGGTCGAGGGCGGCCAGCGCCCGCTGCCCGTCGGTCTGGCCGAGCGGCACCAGCCGGACGCCGGCCGACACCAGATTGGCGGCGAAGGCATGCAGATAGGCGGTCAACGCCGGCCCCTCCGCCACGCCGATCAGCGCGGCGGCCAGCGCCACCGCCACCGCATAGGCGACCGGCCGTCCGCTGGCGGTGATCACCGCGTCCCAGCGCGCCAGCCCGTCGAGCGGCCAGGCGGCGCGGATGGCCAGCAGGAAGGCCTGTCCCTGCGCCCGCGATTCGAGCGCCGTCTCGGCCGAGGCGCGCAGGATGTCGGCCCGCTCCACCGCCCAGGCGAAACCGGCCTCGTCGCCCGTCAGCACGGCGCGGTGGGCGGCGGCGAACAGCATGCCGTCGGTCCGCCCGGCACCGTGGCGCAGGATGCCGTCGAGCCAGGCGATCAGCGTCGCCCGGTCGCGCACCAGCCCCTGTTCCACCGCCGCCTCGATGCCATGGCTGTAGGAGAAGCCGCCGACCGGAAAGCTCGGCGACAGCCACGCCAGCAGCCGCGTCAGGGCGTGGGTGGAAACCCCATCCAACTCAGTGCGAATGCCCATGTCCGCCGCCATGCGAATGCCCGCCATAGGCGCCGCCTTCCGGCATGAAGGGTGCCGTCACGTCACGTACCTCGGCGCCAAGCCCGCGCAGCATATCCTCGATCACATGGTCGCGGCGCAGCCGGATGGTGTCGCCGGCAATCTGCACCGGCAGGTGGCGGTTGCCGAGATGCCAGGCGACCCGCGCGAAGGCCTCGACCGGGCCGGGCACACGGACCTCCATCAACGCCTCGGGTGCCGCGACCACACGCAGGAAGCTGCCGTCGCCCAGTTCCAGCCCGTCGCCGTCGTCCAGCGCCACCGCGCGCGGCAGGTCGAGCAGGAAGGCGCCGCCGGCATCGTCGGTCATCGCCATGCGGCGGCGGAAGCGGTCGTCAAAGGCCAGCGTCACGGTGCCGGCGGCCCGCTCGGCCGGCCAATGGCCGCGGGCATGGACTCGGGTGGCGCGGCGGGTGGGGTCGGTCATCAGCGAAGCCGTTCGAAGGGGGTCGGGTGGCCGAAGAAGCGGCCGGCCAGTTCGCTGACCAGCGCCGCGTCCCCGGTGGTGAAGAATTTCAGGTCGTGCTCGGCCGGATCGGGCCGGTATTCGGGGTGACGCCCGAAATACTGCTCCAGCGAGCGGGCGGTCAGCGTCGGCTGGGACAGGATCTCCACCCCCGGCGGCAGGGCGCGGGCGAACAGGTGCCGGACCAGCGGATAATGGGTGCAGCCCAGCACCACGGCGTCGAGCGGCTGCCGGCCCAGCTTGTCGAGCAGCACGCGGACATAGCCCGCCACCGCCGGTTCGATCTCCCCATCCGCGGCACCGCGCTCGATCAGCGGCACGAGGTCGGGACAGGCCTGCTGCACGACGCGGACGGAGGGGGCGCGCTTGCCGATCTCCCGCGGGAAGGAGCCGGAATTGACCGTCGCCAGGGTGGCGAAGATGCCGACGGTGCGCGGCTCGGCGAGATGGTCGGGCGGGACGGTGTCGATCATCCACGGCACGCGGGTGATCGCCTCCACCATCGGCACCAGCACGCCCAGCACATTGCGGCCGGGATGGGCCGACGGCAGCCATTCCTGCTGCAACCGACGCAACGCGACGGCCGCCGCCGTGTTGCAGGCGATGACGACCAGCCGGCAGCCCTGGGCGAAGAGACGGTCCATCCCGGCGATGGTCAGCCGGTAGATGTCGTCCTCGCTGCGCGGGCCATAGGGAGCGGCGGCATGGTCGCCGAGATAGACGAAGGGCCGACCGGGTGCGGCGTCCACCAGGGCGCGCAGCACCGTCAACCCGCCATGTCCTGAATCGAATACACCGATCAACTGTTTGAGCCTTCGCCACCATTGCCCTCTCCCGCCCCGGGAGAGGGAGCCTACCATCAGAACAGGAAATAGCGCTGGGCCATCGGCAGGATTTCCGCCGGTTCGCAGGTCAGCAGCTGCCCGTCCGCCCGCACCTCGTAGGTCTCGGGATCCACCTCGATGTGCGGCATCGCGTCATTGTGGATCATGTCCGCCTTGCCGACGCCGCGGGTGCCCCGGACGGCGATCAGCTCGCGGTGCAGGCCCAGATGGCGGCCGACCTCCCGCTCCAGCGCCTTGGCGCTGACGAAGGTCACGCTGCTGGCCTGCATCGCCCGGCCGAAGGCCCCGAACATCGGACGGTAATGCACCGGCTGCGGCGTCGGGATCGACGCGTTGGGATCGCCCATCAGCGCCGCGGCGATGGTGCCGCATTTGATCACCATGTCGGGCTTGACCCCGAAGAAGGCCGGCGACCACAGCACCAGATCGGCCAGCTTGCCGACCTCGACCGAGCCGACGACATGGCCGATGCCGTGCGACAGCGCCGGGTTGATGGTGTATTTGGCGATGTAGCGCTTGACCCGGAAATTGTCGTTGTCGCCGGTCTCCTGCGGCAGCCGGCCGCGCTGGAGCTTCATCTTGTGCGCGGTCTGCCAGGTGCGGATCACCACCTCGCCCAGCCGGCCCATCGCCTGGCTGTCCGACGAGATCATGGAGAAGACGCCCAGGTCATGCAGGATGTCCTCCGCCGCGATGGTCTCGCGCCGGATGCGGCTTTCGGCGAAGGCCACGTCCTCCGGGATGCGCGGGCTGAGGTGGTGGCACACCATCAGCATGTCGAGATGCTCGTCCACCGTGTTGATGGTGAAGGGCCGCGTCGGGTTGGTCGAGCTGGGCAGCACATTGGCGAGGCTGGCCACCCGGATGATGTCCGGCGCATGGCCGCCGCCCGCCCCTTCGGTGTGGAAGGTGTGGATGGTCCGGCCCTTGAAGGCGGCGATGGTGTCCTCGACGAAGCCCGATTCGTTCAGCGTGTCGGTGTGGATCGCCACCTGGACGTCGAGCTGGTCGGCGACGGTCAGGCAGGTGTCGATGGCGTCGGGCGTGGTGCCCCAATCCTCGTGCAGCTTCAGGCCGCAGGCGCCGGCGGCGATCTGCTCCAAGAGCGCATCGGGACGGCTGCTGTTGCCCTTGCCGAAAAAGCCGAGATTGATCGGCAGCCCCTCGGCGGCCTGGAGCATCCGCTCCATGTGCCACGGCCCCGGCGTGCAGGTGGTGGCGGAGGTGCCGGCGGCCGGGCCGGTGCCGCCGCCCAGCATGGTGGTGACGCCGCTGTTCAGCGCCTCGTCCACCTGCTGCGGACAGATGAAATGGATGTGGGCGTCGATGCCGCCGGCGGTGACGATCTTGCCCTCGCCGGCGATCACCTCGGTGCCCGGCCCGATGATGATGTCGACGCCGGGCTGGATGTCGGGGTTGCCGGCCTTGCCGATGGCGGCGATGCGCCCGCCGGTGATGCCGATGTCGGCCTTGACGATGCCCCAATGGTCGATGATCAGGGCGTTGGTGATGACGGTGTCGACCGCTCCCTGGTGGCGCGAGCGCTGGGATTGCCCCATGCCGTCGCGGATCACCTTGCCGCCGCCGAACTTCACCTCCTCGCCATAGACGGTGTGGTCCCGTTCAACCTCGACGATCAGGTCGGTGTCGGCCAGCCGGATGCGGTCGCCGGTGGTCGGGCCGTAGAGGGCCGCGTATTCGGCCCGGTCGATGCGGTGTGCCATGGTCCTTCGCCCTTCCTGTCGGCCCGTCAGAGGGCGCCGTTGACCTTGCGGTTGAAGCCGATCACCACGCGGTCGCCGCCATAGGCGACCAGCGTAACCCGGCGGGTCTGGCCGGGCTCGAAGCGCACCGCCGTCCCGGCCGGAATGTCGAGCCGGAAGCCGCGCGCCTTCTCGCGGTCGAAGGTCAGCGCGCCGTTGGTCTCGTGGAAATGGAAGTGCGAGCCGACCTGGATCGGCCGGTCACCGGCATTGGCGACGTCGAGTTCGACGGTTTCGCGGCCGTCGTTGAGTATGATCTCGCCGGCCGCCGGGAGGATTTCACCGGGTTTCATGGGCTTGCCCCCTCAACGGATCGGCTGGTGGACGGTGACGAGCTTGGTGCCGTCGGGGAAGGTCGCCTCGACCTGGATGTCGTGGATCATCTCGGGGATGCCGTCCATCACCTGATCGCGGGTCAGCACGGTGGCGCCGTCGCGCATCAGCTCGGCCACCGTGCGGCCGTCGCGGGCACCTTCCACCACATAGTCGGTGATGAGGGCGACCGCCTCGGGATGGTTCAGCTTGACGCCACGCTCCAGCCGCCGACGCGCCACCATCGCCGCCATCGCGACGAGCAGCTTGTCCTTCTCGCGCCCTGTCAGGTTCATCGGGGGAATGCCCTTTCGCCACCCTGTTGTCGGCGGCGATTATGCCACGATGGCGCGGCGCGCCAAGTGCGTCGTATGACGTAGGGGATTGAAAAGGCTGGCGGCGGAACTTGAACGCCGCCGTCACACCTCCCACAGCCGCGGCAGGCGGGTCGGCAGGCCGGCGGCCTCGGCGCGCAGGCCGGACCACAGCGCGGCATAGGCCCGGCGCACCGCGCGGGCCTCGCCGCCGAGGATGCGGACGACCAGCAGCCCGTCCAGCGCGGTGGCGCCGATGCGGACACCCTCCAGCGGTTTGGCCGACGGCTCGGCCAGCGACTGGGCCAGCGCGCGGACCGCGTCGAGACGGCCGGCGGCGTCCGGAGCGGCGTGCAGCAGGGTGGCGCAGGCGGCGGCCCCACCGAAGCCGGCGGGATGGGCCAGCGCCTCGGCGATGTCGCTGTCCAGATGCAGGGCGTCGGCCCAGACCGCGCGGCCGTCGCGGACGACCTCCCAGGCGTCGCGGATCAGGCCGCGGCTCACCGTCTCGCCGAAGGCGGCGCGGCCGAAGACCAGCATCTCGCCGGCGATGAGGCGGCCGGTCCCGGCGAGATCGATGCGGGTCAGCCGGCGCAGGCGGGAGCCTTCGAAGACGATGGCCTCCTGCGGCATCCATTCCAGCCAGCCGCCATCCTCCACCGCCAGCACCGTATCGATGCGGCAATCGGCGCCGGTGGAGCGGTAGACCTTCTCCGCCGCCTGGGTGGTGATCAGCGCCCTGGCGCCCGGCCCGACGGACAGCGCGATGTCCAGACGGTCGCCGCCGACCATCCCGCCCGAGGTGGTGGCCAGCACGGCGATGGGCAAATCGTCGCGGCGCGGCGCCGGCATCAGCACCCGCAACGGGTCATGGTGATAGAGCGTCGCCAGCCGGGTCTCGCCGTGGCGATGCTCGAACCGGACGGTCGCGGCGCCATGGACGGCGACCTTCTTGTCCTCGCGCGTCGAATTTCCCGGCCTGCCGGCCACCGCCACCTGAACCAAGCGCCCGCTCCCCACTGGATCATAGGGGCGCCAGTCTGCCGGAAGCGGAACCGTTCAAGCAATGCGGACGAAGCCCGGCCGTCAGCCCTCGCCGGTGAAACAGCCGTTGCGGGCGGCGACCACGGCGACCTGGGTGCGGTTGCGCACCCCCAACTTCTGCATGATGGCGCGCACATGCACCTTCACGGTGCCTTCGAGCACGCCCAGGCCACGGGCGATCTCCTTGTTGGAATGGCCGGCCAGCAGCAGCTCGAACACGTCGCGCTGCCGGTCGGTCAGCCGGTCCAGGATATCGTCGCCGCCCTGCGGTCCCTCGGCCAACGCCCCGTTCAGCACCGCGCGCGGCAGCGGCAGGAAGATGTCGCCGCTGAGCGCCAGCGAGATGGCATGCTCCAGCACCTCCGGCGGACTGGTCTTCAGCACATAGCCGCGGGCGCCCATGCGGACGCTGTCGACGATGTCGGCGACCTCGTCGGAGTTGGTGAGGATCAGGACGGGCACGTCGCCCAGCGTCTCCTTCAACCGGCGCAATCCGGGGATGGCCCCGCCACCGGCGTCATCCACCGTGCCGCCCGTTTCCCCGCGCGGCTGGCCGGGATCGTAGAGGACCAGGGCCAGGTCCGGAGTCCGGCGGCCGATCTCCAACGCCTCATTCAACGACCCGGCCTCCAGCACGCGCGTTCCGGGACAGATCTCGCCGATGGACAAGGCGAAGCCATGGCGAACCATCGGCTGCTCGTCGACCACCAGAAAAATCCGCGCTGGATTGCCCGCGCTGCGCGAACCGGCGCGCGCCTGAAGCTCGAACTCCATCATGTCCCCTTACATCTCAGCGGACCGCTTCCCAGTAGGGCCAAGAACACCAAAAAGCCCGGATGGGAAAGCGGTTCATTCGCGCCACTCGATGACGCGGCTACCCCTAAATATCGAATTGACGGATCCACATTCACTTTCACGGCAAATGCGATCATTGGCTGTGACTTTCCTGGTCCCACCTTGCGCCATTGGTTAATGAACCGTATAAATCATCCCGACACCAAGCGTAAAGCCCGCTGTTCCGAACAATATCTGTCTAATTTTTCATGTTCGGATTCCGCGGCCGATAGACCGGTTCCGGTCCCCAGGTCGGGATCCGGCACCGGGCTTTCGGGAGCGGACCAAAAGGGGGGATCGCCGCCACCCGGCGACGGGCGGCCCAGCGGAGGATCATCGATGACGACATGGACTGTGATGCTGGTCGACCATGACCGGCTGTTTTCAGCGGCCCTGGCAACCCTGATCGGCGGCGGCCCCTTCCGGGTCACCACCCACGCCGCCAGCGCCGACGACGCGCTCGACCTCATCGCCGACGGCGAGGAACCGGACCTGATCGTGCTGGCGCTTCAGGACGGCATGCCGGAAGAGATCGCCGGCATCCGCCGCCTGCGCGACGGCACCTCGGCACGGATCGCCGTGCTGGCCGATACCATCGCCGACCGCAGCCTGTCCCAATCGTTGAAGGCCGGGGCGGACGCCTATCTGAACAAGAGCATGTCGAGCGAGAGCCTGCTGCGCTCGCTGCGGCTGGTGATGCTGGGCGAGGTGGTCTATCCCACCCATGTCGCCGGTCTGCTGATGGCCGCCGTCAACGAACGCCCACAGCACGGCTCCGCCTACGGTCCCATGCCCGGCCCCATCGGCATGCCGACCAGCGGCGAATTGTCGAAACGCGAGGTTCAGATCCTGCGCTGCCTGCTGGCCGGCCAGTCGAACAAGGCGATCGCCCGCAACCTGCACATCACGGAATCGACCGTGAAGATGCATTTCAAGAACGTGATGCGGAAGATCAACGCCCAGAACCGCACCCAGGCCGCGGTGTGGGCGATCCAGAACGGGTTGTCCCCGCTGGTGACGGCATAAGGGCCGTCACCGCGGGGCCCCTACCCTCCCGCCCCTACGCCGCGGCGTGGCGATGGCCGGCGTGCCGGCCTTCAGCGAACTCCTCGATCATCTTGCGGCAGAAGGCCGGGATGTCGTCGGGCTTGCGCGAGGTGACCAGACCATGGTCGGTCACCACCTCCTCATCGACCCAGGCCGCCCCCGCGTTGCCGAGATCGGTCCGCAGCGACGGCCAGGAGGTCATGCGCTTGCCGCGCACGCCGCCGGCGTCGATCAAGGTCCAGGGACCGTGGCAGATGGCGGCGATGGGACGGTCCGACGCGACGAAACTCTTCACGAAGGCGATCGCCGCCGGCTCCAGCCGCAGTGAATCCGGGTTCATCACACCGCCCGGCAGCAGCAGCGCGTCATAACGGTCGGCATCCGTCTGGTCGAGCGTCACATCGACATCGACCATGTCGCCGCGGTCATGGTGGTTCCAGCCCTGGATCCGCCCGCCCTTGGGGGCGACCACATGGACGGTGGCGCCGGCCTCGCGCAGGGCCTTCACCGGTTCCGTCAGTTCCACCTGTTCGAAGCCGTCGGTGGCGAGCACGGCCACGGTCTTGCCATTGAGTGTCTGGCCATTGAGTGTCCGGCCGTCGAGTGTCTGGGCCATGAAAAGGGCTCCTCGGCTGTTGGGGCTGATGGTCTTGAAGACCAGTGCGCCTGGGGGCGGCGCGCCGGCCTATGCCCCCGACAACCGGATTACCTCTGGATGGTTCCCTGGGAACCGCTCCACAATTCCTATGTTGATTGTGACATACGAGACACACATCAGCGATAGGAGCCCGAATCATGAGGTTCCAGACCCTGTTGGCCGGCCTTGCGCTGGCGGTGACCCTGCCCATCCTGACCGCCCTGCCCATCGAGTCGGCGCGGGCCGAGGATCGAAGCGCCGGCAATGACCTCGTCGGCCGCGAGGTGACCGGCCTGCGTGGCGAGGAGTTGGGACAGATCGTGTCGGTTTCGCCGAGCGCCGACGGCAGGGATCTCAGCATCCTGGTCGAGGCCAGCGGCATGCTGGATGTCGGCCACCGCTTCTTCACCGTCCGCCGCTCGCAACTGTCGCCCGGCGAGGATGAGGACACGGTCACCTACAGGAAAACGGCACGGGAGGTGATCCGCCGGCTGCATACCGGCACCCAGGTGGCGGAGCGCTGATCCGGATCGCCGATGCGGACGGCCGACCCTGACGGGGCTGCGGTCGCTCAGACCGCCTCGTCGGGATGGCAGGGCTTGCAGCCGGTCGGCCAGGGCTCGCCCAGATCCTCGACCACCATGCGCCAGGCGGCTGCGTCCAGCCGGACGCAGCCGCCGCCGGCGAAATGCAGGGCGATGCCGCCCTCCACCGTCTCCATCGACAGCAGTTCGAGGATCAGGCCCCGGTCCTTGAGATCGAAACCGCGCAGCTTGGCGCCGGTCACCCCGTCCACCCGCAGGCCGCAATGGACCCGCTCATAGGGGGCGAGATCGTCGTCGTCGGCGCTGGGACCGGGACGCCGACCGTCGGCGGCCTCCCAGCGGAAGCGGCTGACGACCATGACGAAGCGCTTGTCGTCGGGCTGGAAGCACATGTCGCCGACCGGCAGGATGGCGTCCTGCAGGCAGGCGGAGACGACCTTCAGGTCCTCCGCGTCTTCGGCGCGCAGGCGGATCGGGCTCAGGACCGTCATGCTCGGGGACACCTCTCGGGAAAGGCCAACCTGATCAGGATGGCGGGAGGGATGCCCCCGCCGCTTACTCCTCGCCGCCGTGGATGCGTTCGATCTCCGCACCGCAGGCGGCCAGCTTCTCCTCCACCCGCTCATAGCCGCGGTCGAGGTGATAGACGCGGTTGACCGTCGTCTCCCCCTCCGCCGCCAGTCCGGCGAGCACCAGCGACACCGAGGCGCGCAGGTCCGTCGCCATCACGGGCGCGCCGGTCAGCCGCTCCACGCCGCGCACCAGGGCCGACGAGCCGTGGACCGTGATCCGCGCGCCCATCCGGGTCAGCTCCGGCGCGTGCATGAAGCGGTTCTCGAAGATCGTCTCCGTGATCATCGCCGCCCCCTTGGCCGTGCACATCAGGGCCATCATCTGGGCCTGAAGGTCGGTGGGGAAGCCGGGGAACGGCTCGGTCATCACGTCGACGCCGTGCAGTTCACCATTGGCCCGCGACACGCGGATCCCGTTCTCGATCTCCTCGAAGGCGACGCCGGCCGGGGCCAGCGCCTTGACCGCCGCCTTGATCAGATCGAGCCGCGTGTTGAGGATGTCAAGACGGCCACCGGTGATCGCCGCGGCCATGGCGTAGGTGCCGGTCTCGATGCGGTCGGCCACCACCATGTGGCGGGCGGCATGCAGCCGGTCGACCCCCTCGATCACCAGCCGGTCGCTGCCGATGCCGGTGATCCTCGCCCCCATCTTGACCAGGCATTCGGCGAGGTCGGTCACCTCCGGCTCGCGCGCGGCGTTGACCAGGATGGTGGTGCCCTTGGCCAGCGTGGCGGCCATCAGCAGATTCTCGGTCGCACCGACTGACACCTTGGGGAAGACATACTCGGCGCCGCGCAGGCCGCCGGCCGGCGCCTTGGCGACGATATAGCCGGCATCGATACGGATGTCGGCGCCCATCGCCTCCAGGCCCTTGATGTGCAGATCCACCGGACGGGCGCCGATGGCGCAGCCGCCGGGCAGCGACACCTTGGCCTCGCCGCAGCGGGCCACCAGCGGACCCAGCACCAGCACGCTGGCCCGCATCTTGCGGACCAGATCATAGGGGGCGGTGGTGTTGGTGATGTCGCGCGCGGTGAATTCCACGGCGCGGCCGGCGCAATCGCCGCCGGCCCCGGCCATATGGATCGCGACGCCATGCTGCAACAACAGATTGCACAGCGTGTTGATGTCGGCCAGGATCGGCAGGTTGGTCAGCGTCAGCGTCTCGTCGGTGAGCAGCGACGCCGTCATCAGCGGCAGGGCGGCGTTCTTGGCGCCACCAACGGTGATGGTGCCGTTCAGCGGTCGGCCGCCGCGGATGCGGATCTTGTCCATGGACCTGTTTCTTTCGCGGATGCGCTTCAGAAGACGTTCAGAGGAAGAGGCTCACAGCCGGGGCAGCGTGACGCCCTTCTGCCCCATGTATTTGCCCGCCTTGTCGGCGTAGGACACGTCGCACACGCTGTCGCCCTTCAGGAACAGGAACTGGCACAGCCCCTCGTTCGCATAGACCTTGGCGGGCAGCGGGGTGGTGTTGGAGATCTCCAGCGTGACATGGCCCTCCCATTCCGGCTCCAGCGGCGTCACGTTCACGATCAGGCCGCAGCGGGCATAGGTGCTCTTGCCAAGGCAGATGACCAGGACGTCGCGCGGGATGCGGAAATACTCCACCGTGCGGGCCAGCGCGAAGCTATTGGGCGGGATGATGCAGACGTCTGTCTTGCGGTCGACGAAGCTCGAATCGTCGAAGCGCTTGGGATCGACGATGGCGTTGTCGACGTTGGTGAAGATCTTGAACTCGTCGGCGACCCGGGCGTCGTAGCCGTAGGACGACACGCCGTAGGAAATCACGCCTTCGCGCTTCTGGGTCTCGACGAAGGGTTCGATCATGCCCTTGGTCTCGGCCATCTCGCGGATCCAGCTGTCCGGCATGATGCCCATCGCGGGGGTACTCCTTGGCGTATCGATTGGAGGAGGAAGCGTGAAGGCTGGTTTGTAGCCGAGCACGCGGCGGGGCTCAAGAAAACGACGACTGTCCCACGCGCATGGACGGCTCTTTATCACCGCGCTGGTCTTGCCCGCCGCCATGGCTAAGCTCCGGGGCATGACCCAAAAATACATCCTGTCCGTGACGGACACCCCCGCCCCGGCCGATCTGGCCGGAGTCTTCGAGGGCCTGCGCGCCTACAACGAGGCGTCGCTCGGACGCGGTTACGACCGCCGCGATCTGGTGGTCGCGGCGCGCGACGCGGACGGCGCGCTGAAGGGCGGGCTGGTCGGCTACACCAACTGGGAGTGGTTGTATGTCGACCTGCTGTGGGTGGACGAGTCCACACGCGGCACCGGTCTCGGCGGCCGGCTGCTGGCGGCGGCGGAGAGCGAGGCGACGGCGCGCGGCTGCCGCTGGTCGCGGCTCTACACCTATGATTTCCAGGCGCCGGGCTTCTACCCCAAGCAGGGTTACGAGCTGTGGGCGGAGATGGAGGGCTATCCGCCGGGCCACAAGCAGATCTGGTTCAGGAAGGATTTGGCCTGAACGAAAGCGCCCTCTCCCGGAGCGGGAGAGGGGCCTATTCCCCCCGCTGGCGCGCCTGCTCCTTGCGCCTGCGCAGATTTTCGCGCAGGCGGGCGGCGAGGCGCTCATCGCGGGCCGATACCGCCGGCTTCGGCTTCACCGGAACCGGCGGCGTCGGAACATCCTCGGCGGTGTCGTCCATCGGCGCGGCTCCGCCCCGGATGTCAGTGGTCGGAATGATGCAGGATCTGGTCGCGCAGACCGGTGTCGTAACCGACGCCGGCGGCGGTCAGGACGGCGGCACCGGGGGTGCGCTTCAGGACGCCCTTGCGCTCCAGGATGGTCCAGACGGCCTCGTTCTGGAGGCCGGTGGCGTCCTTGGCCGCGACCACGGCATGGCCGAGATGGAAGTGGTTGCCGTGCGCGTGCGGCAGCGAGGTGATCTGGAAACCACCCTCCTCGCCCTCGGCCGGCGCGTTCTCCAGGCGGGCGATCTCCTGCAGCAGGGTCAGGGTGCGCAGCTGGAGCGGGTTCAGATTCAGCGGATTCTTCTTCGGGGGCATCGATGGTCCCATCGGTCCTGGTGTGTCGCGGTCGCGCAGTAGACCGGCAGGGCGGATCGGCTGTCAAGCATGCGAACCGGTCACGGGGCAGCTGCGGATGGAGGCTGGCGCGCCAGGCGCCGCTGGGGCATAAGACCGGCGGACCATAGTCATATAGGGTGTCGGACCATGACCATCCTCGTCACCGGGGCGGCCGGCTTCATCGGATCGCATGTCGCGGCCGCGCTGCTGGATCGCGGGGAACAGGTGCTCGGCATCGACAATCTCAACGATTATTACGCCGTGCCCCTGAAGGAGGCGCGTCTGGCCCGGCTGACCGGCCGCCCCGGCTTCCGCTTCCTCAAGGCCGACGTCGCCGACCGGGCGACGGTGGAGGGGCTGTGGCCGCGGTTCGATGACGTGACCGGCGTGGTCCATCTGGCGGCGCAACCGGGCGTGCGCTACTCCATCGAAAATCCCTATGCCTATGTCGACGCCAACGTCACCGGACAGGTGACCCTGCTGGAGGCGGCGCGGCGCATGCCGGGCCTGCGGCATTTCGTCTATGCCTCGACCTCCTCGGTCTATGGCGCCAACCGCAAGATGCCGTTCTCGGTGGAGGATCGGGTGGACAGCCCGGTCTCGGTCTATGCCGCCACCAAGAAGGCGGCGGAGATGCTGGCCTTCACCTACAGCCATCTCTACCAGCTGCCGATGACCGGCCTGCGCTTCTTCACGGTCTATGGTCCGTGGAGCCGGCCCGACATGGCGACCTGGCTGTTCGCCGACGCCATCGCCGCCGGGCGGCCGATCCGCGTCTTCAACGGCGGCAAGATGAAGCGCGACTTCACCTATATCGACGACATCGTCGCCGGCGTGCTGGCGGCGCTCGACCGTCCCGCTCCCGTCGATGCGGAGACCGGCGCCCCGCACCGGGTGTTCAATCTCGGCAACAACCGGTGCGAGGAGCTGATGCGCTTCATCACCGTGCTGGAACAGGCGTTCGGCCGCGAGGCGGTGAAGGTGATGGAGCCGATGCAGGCCGGCGACGTGCAGGAGACCGCCGCCGACATCGAACTGAGCCGGCAGGTGCTGGGCTTCGAGCCGAAGACCCCGATCGAGACCGGCCTGCCCCGCTTCGTGGAGTGGTACAAGGGCTATCACGGTATTGAGTGAACACCGTTATTTTTCAAGTACTTAGCGCATGGCGTTGACGCAGTTTTGACGCATCTTTGACGCATGGACCGCTGCAAAAACACCCCGCCAGCCGGGCGGGGTGTTCTTTGTTTGGGTCTCCTCTGACCACGTTGTGCCCGATCAACCGGGTTTGCCTGTCAATGCCAAGCGGAGCGCGCGAGAAAATGGACTGTTCCCGCGAAAACGTCTTGGCTTCCAGTGGCAAGCGAATGTCAAAAGAGCTCTGACGTCATCATGTGTAGCAACATCGGAAGAAAGCGCCAATTTCAGATGCTTTAAAGCAAGTCCATCAATGTCACGCGACGCATCACTATCCTTTCCCTCTAGATCGGAAGACAGCTGTCTAAGTGAAAAGTATTTCTCTATATGGAAAGAAATCCCTAATTTTGACATGGAACCCCTCCATCTTTGAATGAAGGCAGCACTATCGCATAACACAGCATGCGGTTGTCAAAGAGGATAATATTTGTCACACAGGCAATTCAAATAGTCCCTGAGATCGCGACAAATAGTCCCGTTTGTACTTAAGACACACCTTATTCAATTGATCTGGCGTTGTCTTCGCATCACGATTGCTCAACCGCTCGCAACCGGGCACCAGGGGCACCGTGATTGAGCAACTCGACTCCGGCTTCATCGAAGGCGCGCACCACGGCGTTGGCCCGAGCGGTCGTGGCGTTGATCACGCCGTCGATCCCCTCCCAATCTCGGATGGTCTCCTCAGAAACCGGGTGGAAGCGGCTGGCCTCCTGCGCCAGCTGTTTGCGGCTCCACCGCTTCAGCGCCCGTCCGGCCCGGATCTGCTCACCTCGCAACGCAAACATGTCGGTCCCGCCTCTGTATGATTTTGGGGTCAGACTACCCTTTTTTGGTTGACCGTCAAGAACGAGCGAGTTACCATTTTCTAACATTGAAACCCCATTTTCATACAGTCATGGCGCAAGGAAGCAGACACCTGCCCTTGGCGTTGCAACCCTGTAACGAGTAGAGGAAGAAAATGACAACCGACGCGAAAATCACCGCCGTCCTCTCCCAGCTCGCGGCGAACGAGCGCCGCCACGAGGAGCTGGTCGCCAGCGGTCAGCCCTACGAGCACCTTGAAGAGGATCGCAACGACAAGCGTGCGGATCTGGAAGCGGAGTTGTTTAGCATCCCGGCGGCTGGCATGCGCGGCATTGCGGCGAAGCTTGCAGCCCTGTGGCCGGACGTGGCGGTGAACCGGTCGTACGACCAGCCGCCCGGCGAGCATCACGATCTCGCCGTGCACCGGTTCTGGGAGGTGATCCATGAGGCGGAACGGCTGGCAGATGCTGCCGAGGCTACTGCCGCGCCTCTTCCTCGGTAGCGAAAGGACCCGAAGGGGGGCAACAGCGGGGGTCACAGACTGGAAAGCGCCACCACCCATCGGATGGCGCTTTCCAGTCACCCACCGACTCTCCAGATTTCAGGAAAAGGCAGGACGGAGCAAAATCGATGTCTGCGGGGTCACCCGGCCCGAGCATCCCGAAAACGTCGAACAGGTCGCTCATGGAGTTCAGCCTCCAACAACTCTGGCCAATCAGTGCCAGAAGACCTACAATCAATTATTGTTGGGTAACGGTTCGGACGTATGAGAGAGGCCGCACAGGCATCCGCTCCCCCAGCATGCTATCTATCCCAGGGCGTGCCTGTCCATGACCACTCGGCACATCGACCAAGCTATTGCCCAGTTGCGCACCATCAAGTGGATGATGGCCGCCACACTCGTTATGACGTATGCGGCACTCTTAATCGAAATTATGCGCTAAATTTCGCGGCTACACCGTTTCCAGGCAATCAACGCTGAACGGTATCTCGACATCCCCGACGATCCACCCCCCATCTCCATCGGCCGGCAACACGCGGCCAAATCGCGGGGCGCCCAGGAACCGCGCGTCCCCGATGCCTCCTCCGGTTGGGAACAGTGCGGCAAGCCGCTCCACGGCCTCCCGGATCAAACCGGCGGCACCGACAGGGGCGAACACCGACAGCACCAAGGTGCCCTCGGTGCGGGTCGTCACGCCGTTGCCAAATCCAGCAATGCGTCCCGCCCCGTCTCCGAACTCGAAGGTGACGAAAGCCGCCGGCGGATTCGGCCGCTCAAACGTATCGCCTTCACCGACAATAGCCGTCTCCGTCCACCTGTCGCGGAGACGTGCTTCCAGGGCGTTCAGTGTCGAGGCATAGCTCATGCTTCAGGTCCCCGCGATGAGGCGCCATACGGCGGCCATGCCGTCGCGGGTGGCGATCTTGATGGTGAAGGTCCGGCCGCCGGACACGATGAAGTCGCCGGCGCGCGGGTCGATGGGCAGCCCGGCTGTCAGCACGCACAGGCTCGTGTCGGTCGCGCCGATGAGCGTGTTCTGGACGCGCACCAGATCCAGCCCCTCCTCCCACCCCAGGCAGGGATAGGCCGCAGTCCGGTTCACCTGGATCAGGGCACCGGCGGGAAGGGCGGCGGTCAGCGAGGGCGCGAAGGTGACGGTGCAGGTTGCGCCGGTGGCGGGCGCATCGGCCGCAACGGTCTTGAGCGCCGTGCCGCCGGCGGTGAAGCTGTCGCCGGTCAGCAACCCGGCCGTACCGGCCGGAACGGTCAACTGCAACATGGTGGCACCGGCGGCGGCTGGCGTCGCCACGACGCAACGGATCGTCTCCGTCCGGCGGATCGTCAGCGGGGAAGCCAGGGGGCGCAACGCCCCCTGGACTCGCGCCGCCAGATCGGACAGCAGTTGGTTCACTGGCGCAGCTTGAAGCGCTGGGTGTCGCCGGTCAGAGTGATCCCGGCCAGGACGGTGGCGGTCTCGGCCTGATTCAGCGCCACATGCGCGCCCTTGCCGACGCTGTCGATGATCGAACGCAGATCGCGAATGCCGGTCAGCAGGGCGTGGGTCACGGCGCGGCGGACTTCCGGCGTGGCGGCTTCGATGCCCGACAGCAGCGTGTCCATATCGGCGGACAGGGCGGGATGCTTGTCGAGCGTGGCGACGCGCTCCAGCACCGTGGTCAGGGACGCCCGGTGCGACTCGACGGCATCCATGGTCTCATAGAGCGCCGCGTGCGCGGGATTGGCGGGGGTCTTGGTGGTCTCGATCATGCCCATGCTGGCCGTCCTTTCATGACGGTTGTTGCGGGAGGGGTTCCCTCCGTTAACAGCCCATCTTTGAGGTTTTCCGTCAGACAGGGAAAAGTGGCGGGGCGCCCGGCTCCCAGCGGTGTAGCGATCGCATGGTGACGGCGTTGCGGCTGACGTGGGTCAGCATGACTTCGCCGCCGATACATCCGTTCAGATGGCGAATTGCCAATTGCCGTTGGCGATCCATAATGAGAGTTCCGATTGCAGGAACTCCGTCATTCCCAAAATCACCAAATCTTCGCATGTCAATCTCGAACTCTGTACCTTCTGTCTTTGGGCATTCGATAAAGCCATATCGTCCAAGCTCACGCATGCCACTGACAAATTTCTTCTCAGTCCCTTCTTGTATGAATTCGCAATTCTCATCCAAATCATCGCGATTGTAGACAACGCTCCCTTTCATCCTCTGCTCCCTGTCTGACCACCCGACAAAAAATAGCTCCGACTTAACTGAATGCGGACCCTGAATGGTTGGTTCAATGATCATGAAGGCTTGATCAAATACACTTTCAAGCCGATCGGTCAGCGCATCGAATGTTTCACCGGCCGGCGTGCTGGTCTCGATTACCAGCAATACCGCAGCTTTCAACGCCACCGCGCCACGTCCGCCAAATGCAGCGCGATGGATCGGAAGAGGGTAAGCTTTGCTGGCATGGCTATTCGGCTTGCCATCGTGTGAATAGACCATGGTATCGGAGAACAGAAACGCTTCTTGATCGTCGATAAAAATATTGAACGCGCTCATTTCTTGCTCTCCGCCGGTTTCATTCTCTGTTTGACGCTGTAGTCAGACTTTCCGCACATCGATTCGACAAGCGGCGCAGCAATCGCCAGACCCATCCCGATCGGCCCGAAGGAGGGAGCTATCCAACCCAGCGACGACGCCAGAGACATGCCGGCGCCGACGGTGCCGATCCCCGAACCAATGCTCGGCTTTCGGATGAAGTTCGCCGCGGACGCTGCGAAGCCGAGACCGCTGGCGATTTGCCCGTAACTCGGGTTGAAGCCGTCCGCGGCCGGCATCGGTCCGACGAAATCTGCGGACGGCCGGTCAGCCAGGCCGAACACAGGGTCGTTCCACCACGACGGCATCATTCCGGCCAGGCCGAACCCGCCGCCAAATCCGCTCGTGCCGCCGCCGGTGCGCCCGGTCTCCGCGTACCCGCCCCCGCCGCTCCGGTTGCCCTCTGCGATCCCACCCCCGCCGAAGAACGGGATGTCGGCAATGATCGGCAGGTTCGTGCCCAACACGGCGTTCTTGACCGGGTTGACGAACAGCAGCTTGGCCGCCAGTTGCTCGAACTCGACACCAACGGCACGCACAGCGTCCGCCCAGCTGGTCGTGCTATCGCCGGCCGCCACGATCTTGTTCAACACCGCGTCGAAGGAGCGGTCGCCGAAATCTTGCAGATCGCGGTATGCCTCGTTCACGCGGTCCATTTCGAGGCCTTGCCGCGCCAGCGACTCCGCACCGGTGATGTACTCACGCCCCTCTCGGCTCAGTTTGTCGATATTGCGGTCGCGAAGATCGATCTCGGCGCGCTGGCGGGCAAGCGCCGTTGCCCGCTGGTCAGCGCTGGCGCCCAGCATGTCAATCTGCCGCTGGCCGATATCCAACTGGTCACGCTGTTGCCGGATGGATAGCTCCACCGCATCGCGTTGTTTGTCATCCAGCGCGCGTTTCGAGACTTTGTCATAGGCGCCGGCCAGATCGCGGAGCTTTCCGGCAAGCTGGGTGGCGCCCTCCTCTTCGGCGACCATGGCAGCGGCGCGGATGCCCGCCGTCTGCTGCGCCACGCTGGCCTGTCGCTCCACCTCGGCACGGGCGCCCATGCCGTCGCGGGTGGCGGCGGTGATCTTTTCCTGCCACTCCACCTGCCGCTTCAGGTCGGCAAGTCCCTTCGCGCCATCGGCCGCTGTCTGCGCCGCGCCGCTCAGCAGGTTCTTGCGCGTCAGCTCCGCCACGTTGACCGCGGCATTGCCGGCGGCGGTGGCAAGCGCATCGTTGGCCGCCTTCTGCCGCAGCGCGGCGGCCTCGCTGACCCCGTATGCGTTTGCCAGGGCAAGATTCCCCTTGGCCGCCAGCGACAGGGCGTTGCTCTCGTCCGCGTAGCTGGCGGCCATCTGGGCACGAGCCATCCGCGCAGCCTGTAGACCTTCCAGCTCCGCCGCCCGTGCCGACCTGCCCGCCTGAAGTGCCGAGATCTCGGCTTGCACCTGCGCGACGGCAATCTGCCGCTCCGCACCGGTCTTCTTCATGGCGTCGACAAGCCGATCGTTCGCATGAGTCAGGTCGGACAGCTGCAGCGCCTCGTCGATCGACAACCCGTCGATCGACGTCGGTTTCCGGCCGGGCACCGGCGTGCCGGCCGGCGCGGGGACGATCACGGGCTCCCGCCCAGTGATGGCTCCTTCGGACAGCGTCGATGTGCGCGGCTTGTCCTTCAGCAGGTTGCCGACACCGAACGGCGTTGGGAACTCCGTATCCTTGGTGAAGAACGTCGGAAATTGAAAGTTAATCGGGTCCTTGATGAAGGCGGAAATACCCTTCAGGACGTCCGCGCCTGCCACCTCGATTTGGATCGTGATGGGATGGTCGGCCGCTGTGTTCAGCAGGTCGTTATAGGCGTTCTTTACGTCCTGCATCGCCTGTCCGGCCGGGTTGAGCGAGTCCTTGCGCAACCCGTCGAAGCGATCCTTAAGGGCACCGATGGCGATGTTCAGCCCGCGCGCCTTGTCGCCGTGCTCCAGCGCCGCGCGGGCTGCCTCGTACTGGGATACCGATAGCGCGCCGGTCTCGCGCGCCATGTCGCGGATCCCTGGAAGCCCAGACGAAAGCCAATCGGTCAGCTTCTTCCCGGCTTCTGCGGTCCCGCCCATTGTCGTGCCCATGTCGACGGCCAGCCCGCCGATGTCCTTGGCGATTGCCTCGTTGGCAAGCTTGCGGGAATTGAGCACCGAGGAAATGACGGCGTTGGCATCCTCCTTGGATGCGCCCTTACGGACCATTCCTTCGGCAACGCCGCGGACTTGTGAAGCGGTCAGTTCCGCTTGCTGGCCGGTCGCCTTCAGGATCGTGTTGAACTCGCGCAATTCGTCCTGGATCGACACGGCACGGGCCGCCACCACGCCGAACCCGACGGCCAGGGCACCCACGCCCATGGTTGCGAGCGCGGTGGGGGTGGTCAGCAGCGACACCGCGCGCCCCACACCACCCACAGCACCCACCGCTTGCGGCGCCTGTTGGATGAACGGCCGGAAGATGCCTTGACCGCTCCCGGCTTGCACAAGGAAGTCTTGCGCCTGGAAGCTCAGGTTGTTCAGCTCATGGGCGGCCAGTCGGGTGGAAGTCGCGGCTTGTTCGCCGGTCTCCTTGTATCGCTGGCCAAGCCGCTGGATCGCGACGGCGTGCTGGTCAGCATTGATGCGCCCGGCAGCAAGCGCCCTATCCGCTTCTCCAGACAGTCGATTGTACTTTTCCATCGCGGCGGTACTGCCGCCGATGCTTTCCTCAAGACGCTTCCATTCACGTGAGACTTCGGCCAGTCGGCGTGATTCACGAACGGTTTCTTCAACCTCTTTGTTAATCCGTGCTTGCGTGCGCTCAACAGCAAGACCAAGCGCATCGAAATCACGTTCCAGACCAGTTATGCTATTGCTGGCCGGGCGCGCGTCGATGGTCAAAGAACCAAGCGAATCCTCGTACATCGTCAGCGCGCCTCTATGGAAAGTCCAGGGTATCTATTCTTAGAAACAGTTGAGCCGGTCTCGTTTCCTGCCTCGAATCCGAACCACCCGAACTTGATCAAGGCGACGTTCCCGAACCGACGGCGCAGCGCCTTCTCAGCATGGCTATAGACACCTTCGGCCGGCACCTGCGGTTGCTTTGACCATGGGACGTGACGGCCGATACCCCGTTCAATCACGCGGGCATAAGGAACGTGGTTCGTGATGACGACGCGCTGTGCCATGCCGATGTTGTTCAGGTCATCGACTTGAACACCGTTTACGAACACCGAATGCGCCTCGACATATGCGCCGCTATCGACTGGACTTGTGCTTTCAAGCTGCTCAAGTGCAGCCTGCACCACCGCGCGCATATAGCTGAAATCGAAATGCACCACTTCCTTGGCGCCGGTCAGCGGTACGCCCTCCACCCCGTCGACCACTTGGCGGTGCGCGGTGGGATGGTATTTCTCAACGGCGCGGTCAAGTTCGCGCTGCGCCACTTCGGCCAGCCGCCGGCCAACGATCTCCCGCGCGCGGTCAAGTTTCAGCTGGACGACGCGATCGAATAGTGCGGATCGGGCCATGTCGTCGCTCCGGTGTAGGGCGCGGCCTTACCTCATTGAACCCCAAGGGATAATCGGCGCGCGGGGCATGAGGCTTTTCGGTGTTGGACGGGCCGCGGGCGCCCGCAGACGGCTGCGCGCCGAAACTGGTCAGGCGGCGGGCGCCGTGGTGACGCCGTTCAACCGCACGCGTACCGCGCTGGCGCCGTTGGCCGCGGGCTCGATCGCCGCACCGATGGGATAGCGGCCGGCGCCGGGGGTGTCGCAGCGGCGGGCGGAGACGTCGAAGGACACCATGCCGCCGCTGGCGAACGTCGCCGTGATGCGTTTGGGAAGCTCGTAGACTCCACCGGTGGCCAGCGTCACGGGCGCGCCGTTTTCGGCACTGGTGACGGCGACACCGGCCAGGGCGCCAGCAATCACCAGTTCACCACTCGCCACATCGGACGGGGCCGGCAGGGTGACGTTGTTGCCGGTCGAAATGTAATTCTTCATGGCTCACACTCCTTTCGAGGGAGAGACGTAGATGACGGATGATCTGGGATTGGACTGGGCAGCAATCTGCCGATCGAGTGCAGCAAGGGCGGACTGCATTTCGGCATCGCTCTTGAACTCGATTTCGGTTTGACCCGTTTTCACCCGACGGTTTCCGGAGAACCGCGCCGTTTCCAGCGCGGTTTTCATGGCCTGCATCTCGGCGAGCGTCGCCATATCAGCCCGGATTGAAAGCGGCGCCGCGGAAGTCGATCGCGCCGTATCCGAAATCCAGCCCAACAGCGATCTTCAGCGCTCTGGTGTCGAAATCGATCTCAGATCGCACCGTCGGTCCTGTCGTGCCCGCCACGTAACCATGCACGAAAGTCGGATACATGCCCGGATCGGCGAACACGATCCATCGATCGTCCGCGATGTTCGCGTCGACGATAAGTTCCAGCAGACCGGACCACGGATTGACGTTGCCGACCTGCGCCGCGGTGATGGCGGCCAGCAGCCGGCGGGCCGCCAGTTCGCTGTCCGGGCCGATCAGGAGGAAGCGTGGCGCGATGTTCAGCGGCACACCGTCGCGGCTTTTCTGCTTTCGCATTGTGGCAACCACGGCAGCCACCGACTCCACAGTGATACCGGCGCTGGGCATCAGATTCTCGTGCGTCGCGTGGAACACACCGTGCCCATCGGACAGCACGGGGTTGGACAGCAAGTGGTCATAAGCGAGGCGGTTCTCTTCGGCCGCCACACGAACGCCGATAAGCCCAGTCAACGACGCGAGCGCCCCGAGATCGTCATTCAGCAGCGCTCGACGGTCGATGGATACCCCGGTACCGAATTCCTTGGGAGAAACTGTCTCCCGGTTCTCGGAAAGGGTTCCGTACTCGGGTTCTCCACCTTCGGCGCCGATCTCCTTCAGTCCCGGAAAATCACCCAGGCGAAGGAAGCGGTGCGGTCGGAAGTCGTTGAAGGAGCGGGCGGCGCTCCACTGCCGATAAGTTGGCGCCGCCGAATTGTAGCTGGGCAGTAGCGCCTTATTGGTAGCATCCTGCAACAGCAAGGGGAAATCGCTTGTGGAGTGCGCGGCGCGGCTAAACAGAGCCTCCACCACAGCAGCGCGATTCCGATGATCGAAGGTGGCGCCGCGGGCGCGGGCCAACTCGCCGGCCATGTCGACCACGGTCCAACTGGTGAACTCCCGCGCCCGGCCCTCGGGCTTCACATGGGCGGGCGCCAGCCTGGCGGCCAGGGCGTCCGCCATCGCGGTGCGGACCTGGATCGGGTCGCCGTGGTCCTGGATTACCTGGATCTGTGCCGTGTTCAGCGCCGGGCCGCTGCGCTTCTGCATTTCCGAGAAAGCAGCCGCACGGACCGCATCCAGCTCGGCGTCTCCATCAATCTGGGCATCAACCCACGTCTGCGGCAACCCGGACACGCGCGCGATGCTCCGGATCTCGGCATTCCGTTGGGCACGGTTCAGCACCGGGCCGTCGGTGCGGGTGGTTTCGGTCTCGGTGGTGATTTCCGCCATGAATTCCTCGCTGCGAACGGTGGCACCGGCATCCGCCGGAAGGGGTACGAACGAAAGCTCGAGCGGCTTCCACTGGACCGCGGTAAAGACGTCGCCTTCCCTTGAGAACTTCGAGACCCTGTATCCGAGACTCACGCCCCGAATAATTCCGGCCTCAATATCGGAGAGAAGCTCTTGCGCCGCGGGCTTTTCACTAAATCTAACAACTGCGGAAGCGGCTTTTCCTTCGAGACGGGCACTTTCGATCACGCCGACCGTCGAATCAGTGGTCGGGTTGTGATCCTTGAGCACCGGCGCACCAGCGAAAGCACCCCAATCCACCGCAGTGGCGTCGAGTTGCTCGATCCATCGCCGCATTGTGCCGTCGGGCGCTCGGCCGGTGCGGGTGACGGGGGCGGGACCGGAAATAGCCGTCACTTCGACGGTTCGGGCGTCACGGTTCAGCGTGCCCGGCACGAATGCCGCAGCGCGGACGAAGATGTCGCTCATGGAAGCCTCAGGGGGCGGTGGTGGGGGCGGCTTGCGCCGGCGGCTTGGCGCCGAAGGTCAGACCGAATTGCTTTTCACGAGCACGATCAGCGGCGATTTGGGCGTCGAGATCCTCGATCCGAATCCCACGCTCCGCGGCAGACTGCGAGCGGGAGCGGAGACCGGCATCCAGCTCCGCGACCTCTGTTTCGACGGCGGTTTTCGGATCGGCGTGCTCAAATCGGGGCGTCAACCAATCGGCGCCGGGCTCATCCAGCGCAGCGGCCGGCACCTCCCCCGTCAGAACGGCGACCGTGACGAACCTGGACCACACCGGGCGCAGAAACTGGAACGCCAGAACGGAATGCTGGAATTGCTCCACCTTCCGCCGGTGTTCCACCTGCGCCGCACGGGCGGAAGAATAGTTGGTCGATGAAAAATCGGCCGATATCTGCTCGTAAGTCGTGCCGAGACCGCTGGCCAGCGCGCGGAGGTGCGCGCGGACGTAATCGGCGTATGAAGCGCCCGCGTCGGGCGGATCGCTGAAGGTGACTTCGGCACCCGGCGGCAGCCGGACCACGGCGCCGGGCAGCATTTCGGCCGGAACCAACTCACTGGCGGTATCATCTGGATCGGATACGAACCCAGTCAGCAGGTTGCTGATTCGCATCCGAAGGAGCGCCGCGTCCTCATAGCCATCCAGATCCAGGGCGCGGAGCATCACCGCGGCAATGCGCGATAGACCCCGCACCTGCCCCGGCACGAGCGGCTCGAAGATGTGCAGGAGTTCCGACGCGGCGATCCGGATCGGTTCCAGGCTCAGCAGTTGGAGCGGATCGGATGGGGCGGAGCGGTAAACATGAAACGCCACCACCCGGCCATCGGCATCGAACTCCACACCGGCCCGGATCACGCCGCCGCCCGACAGATTGCGGTGGAGATCGATCGGCACCATCTCCGCCGGCACCAGTTCCAGGCGCAGCCCTTCGGGCAGCACGCGCAAGCGGACGAAGGCCTCTCCTGCCTCGAAGATTGAGCGGGCAACCAACGCCTGAAGGCCCTGGAAGTCTTGTCGGCCGGAGATATCGGCGACGTCGGTCCACCGTAACCAAGCGGCAGACAGGGCGTCACGAACCACCGGATCGGCATGGCGGGGTGTCGGCACGATTCCGGTCCCGACAGTCGACCCGACAAGAGCCGCCACACCCGCGGCAACCCATGGGTTGTTGCGGGCCATGTGCGCGGCGCGCTGGCGAATGGTTGCCGCCCCGTGGAACAGGTCGGTATTGAGGTTGGCAATACGGCCGGCGGACTGGAGTCGTCGTCCGACCGACGCGGCATCGAGGGAACGCTTGCCGTCGAGGCCTAGTACCCGCTTCAAGGCATCGATCATCGCGGCGACTCCGGGAACTGGCACGAATAAAACCTCGCGGTTCGGGCGCGAGGCTCTCTTGACCTAAACAGTTCGCGGGTAGCGTTTTCGGTCAGCCCAGGTATGAGGAGCGCACCACGGCCGGTTGCCGCGGGCGCGCGGGCGCCGGGGCGGATGGCGCTGGATCGCGCCGGCGGGCGGGCGCCGGGCGCGTTGGCGCGGCCAGGGCGTTCTCCAGATCCAACCATGCCGCATCGCTGAGACGGTCAACGCCGTGCCGGGCCGCCGCGGCGCGAGCGTAAACTCGGCAGTCCAAAGCCTCGTTGCGATCTCGCAGCTTTTCCCAGCTCGTAACGCGGGCGCGCCCCTTCCCGCCGCGGGTGATGCGATGCTCGGCAACCAACTGCTTTACGGTCTCCTCCCCGGCATGCTCCGGCAGATGGACATATCCCGCTGGGGTCGACTCCCCGCTCTCCGCCGTCGGGAGATCCAGCTGGAGGAATCCGTAGAATTCCGACTTGGCCGCGGAGGCGCCCACAGGCCACAACTTCACACCCCCGACGATCTTCTTACCGCGCCGATTCACATCCGCCGCCGTCGGCTGCCCCAGGATCGGCGCCAGCGGCAGGGACGAGCCCTTAATCGCCATCACCCGCGGGCCGGCCGTCCGCACCCATGCCTTGACGGTCTCCATCGTCACGCCGTCGCCGGCGTCAATGGCGGTCATGGTGATGCCCAACTCGGCACCATGCTCGTATCGCCAAGTCTCCGCCAGCATGGCGGACAGGTCACGCCACACCGCCGCCTGGAACGGATCGCCCATCAGGACGCGATGTTCGATGAGCCAGGACTCTTTGCCCCTGCCCCAAGCCCAGACGGACACCTCCACCCGGTCGCGCTGGACGTCGGCACCGGCGGTCAGGAATAACCCGCCAGCCGGAACGGTTCCCGGCTCCCAGGACTCCCGCCGGTCATACAGACGCCGCCAGTCCGGAGCTTCGCCACGGTCGACCCAGCATTCGCCAAGGACGGTGTTGCAGAAGACCTGCAATTTCTCCCGATCCTTCTTGGCGGCCAGGAACTCCGCCACGAGCTTTGGCCAAGCTGCGCCGGGCAGGGGGCAATACGCGGACCACACATGGAAGGAGCGGTGCCCACGGAACGGCGCTTCAGCGACCCACCGGCCGGCCTCCAGCATGTCGAGTTTGTGGCCCTCGTCGATGGGGCAGCCGTTCACACAGCAATAGAAGGCGGTTGCCGGATCGTCGTCGCGCCAGCGCATCCCGGCCCCGGTCCCATCACCCCAAACGAGCGGTTGGAACTCGCCGCAGTGGGGGCACGGCAGATGGTACCGCTCCATGGTCCCGGCCGCGAAGGCGTCGGCAATCTTCGAGTCGCCCTCGATAAGCGGCGTGCTTCCCATCACGGCCAGCGGCTGCAGCGATTGCGTCAGCCGCTTGATGCCCAGGGCGATTTGATCACCCTCCTTACCGGCAACCGGTGGGTACCCGTCCACTTCGTCGAACAGCAGGACATCTAGGTCGATGCGGCGGAATGCGCGCGGGCTGTTGGCACCCGTGATCTTGAGCGACCCACCGGGGAAGGACTTCCGCTTGATCGTCTCGCCCTTCCGGCGCGTCCCGCCGTCCGACAGCAGCCCGGCCAGCACCGGCCAATCGCTCAGCGGCTCAATGGTATCCTTTGAATAGTCCTCTGCATCTTCAAGAGTCGGCTGAACAATCATGATCTTTGATGGACGCTGTGCGATGAAATAGCCCAGCGCAGCGGACAGCATTTGCGTGTAACCGACGCGGGCAGACTTCATGAGAGTAATGCGCTCTACCACCGGGTCGGTCATAGCGTCGAGAATTTCACGCTGGTATGGGTACGGGTGGAATACAGACCCATCATAGAGTCGCGCGTGCCGCTCCGCCCATTGCGCCAGAGACAGGCGCGGCGGTGGGCGCAGCGCGGCAAACCATCCGGTCGCGGTCCGTGCCGTCAACTCTGAAACTGGAAGCTCAATCGGCATCGGCCGGTTCCTCGATGGAGACGATTCGCTCTTCGGCCAACTCGTCCAACACGGTCGCGACGGCGTCACTCAGCCGCGCCCGCACCGCCGCCGGATCGGAACACCCGGCCAGCGGCGCCGCCAGCCGGGCGGGCAGTGCCGTCAGCCGGTCCCGGACGATCTTGAACGCAGCAGCAACGGCTTGGGTGATCTCCGTCCGCGGCAGCAGTTCCAGGCGGAGCGAGGCATTCTTCAGCGCGAAGTGGTCGGCTTGCTCCCGCGCCAGCCGGGCACGCTCCGCCGTCAGGTCGTCTGCGCCGGGGCCCTCAGCCCGGCCGGCGGCGGTCGCGCGCAAATGCCTGACGTAGGCGATCCGGCATGCGTCGATATCCAAGTCGCCGCGACGGGCGGCGGGCAGGATTCCGCGGTCGATAAGCGCGCGGATTGCACGGTCGGACAGGTCAAGATGGGCGCCCACCTCTGTCTGTGTCGCCATCGTCGGACCTCGATTTTAGGATTGATAACCTAGGGGAAACCGGAAGCGGATCCCCCTTTGCACCGTCGCACCCAGCGGAATGCCGCGGCAGGGGCGACCCCCAGGCCTTTGGCCGGGGAAGGACCCGAAAGAAAATTACTCGAAATTTCTTGGTAATTTTGTTGCGCGCCGCAGGTCAGCCCCCGGCGCCCTGCCCCTCGTCCCTCAGCGGGCGCACCGGCGGCATCAGCACGCGGAGCGCGGGCTGCCTCTCGACCATATAACAGCCCGCGCGCCGGTTCAGGTGGACTATGCAGCTTCGGCCCCGTGCCGTAACGATCCGCGCTGGAAGTAGACGTTACGGCACGGACCACAGCCCTAAGCGCTCAAGCAGGGGGCGGTATGTGTATGCCTCTGAAAGCCAGACGAATCGTTCCAGTGGCCTAATACCTGCCACCATTTGGCGCGCTGCTCTTCCGAGTAGCGCATTAAGTTCATCCTTGGGCAGTTTAGCTGCCTGGAATGTATCGTGGAACTGCCGCCACGTCAGCTTGCGCACAGGGTCAATGTTGAGGCCGAACATGTCTGAAATCTCTCTTGCCTGTAGCGGATGTTTGTCTATCAAGACTTCTACCATATTGATAACGTTCGGCTGCATCGCGGCCATGATGCCTCTTGCGAATGACTGGGGCGAATCGTCGTAGTCATCGCCTGAGTTGTCGATCGACGGGCCGGGCAGTTCCGCAATGATAACCGGCAGGGTGCGACAGCCGTTTACGGGGGCAGATGTGTCACTAGCATCTCCAGCGTTACGTAACAGCGCCTTAATCCTCTCCCGGTGCTTCTTCTGCCGTTCAGCGTTAGTCATTACCATTATCCACCCCTCGTTACGTAACGAAGTCGATGACACCAACGTTACGTAACGCTCTCTCGGTTCGTTACGTAACGGAGCTAATCTTGCGTCGTTACGTAACGGAGTCAAGTACCACCTTGGATAAAACGCCTCGCGACGCTGGATCGGCAAAGTGGAGAAACAATGAGGTTTATGCCATGAAAGGCAGAGATACCACCCTTTGGAGCCTCCTATGGTTTTCCCGATCATCCCCGTTGCGCTATGGGCAGTGCTTGCGGCGTCTGGCAGTGGACTCGCTTGGTACTATGGACTATCGGACAAAGAAAAAGATGAAGCAAACCGTAAGGTGATTGCGGCGACGGGGCGCGGTATCGAGTGGTGGTCCGCCCTACCAGATGATGAAAAGGAACGTATCATCGCTATCATCATCAACATTGTTAGTGAGCTTTTCGGGAAAAGCATCAAAACCACCGACGACCCCACCGTTCTAAATGAGGATGAGTGGTCATTGGTGGGCGTAACCATCAGAGACAGGGGTTTGATATAGCAGCGGCGGCCTAACCACCCTGCGCCATAACACCAACAGGCACCAACAAACGCCAACACCCATGTTGGCGTTTGGTTTGGAGAGAATATCAAAGCAATCTCAATAGTTTAGTTCTCTTTATACCCTTCCTAAACACCCTAACAGGCCGCGGAAAAAGGGCTGTGCACGGCTGTCGTGTCGTGATTCCCTCCAGTGAGGGCAAAGGCGACCGTTGAGGGAATGATGCGGGGCTCGGACGAACGCAGCGAGGGTCTTTTCAGCTACGTGAGCTGCGAGGCACGGGTTCCGGCGACCCATCCATTGCGGCCGATCCGGGCCATCGTGGACGAAGCGCTGGAGGTGATGTCACCGGCGTTCGAGGGGCTGTACTCCAAGATCGGCCGGCCGTCGATCCCGCCGGAAAAGCTGCTGCGGGCGCTGCTGCTCCAGGCCTTCTACTCGGTGCGCTCGGAACGCCAGCTGATGGAACAGCTCGACTATAACCTGCTGTTCCGCTGGTTCGTCGGCTTGTCGATGGACGCTCCGGTGTGGGACGTGACGGTGTTCACCAAGAACCGGGAGCGTCTGCTGGCCGGGGATGTGGCGGCCAAGTTCCTGGCCACCGTGCTGGGCCAGCCGAAGGTGAAAGCGCTGCTGTCGGACGAGCACTTCTCGGTGGACGGGACGCTGATCGAAGCCTGAGCCAGCGTGAAGAGCTTCCGGCCCAAAGATGGCAGCGGTGAGCCGCCGGGGCCGGGACGCAACGGCGAACGCGACTTTCACGGCGAGAAGCGGTCCAACGAGACCCATGCCTCGACCAGCGACCCCGAGGCGCGGCTGTACCGCAAGGGCAACGGGCAGCCGGCGAAGCTGGCCTTCATGGGTCATGCGTTGATGGAGAACCGGAACGCCCTGGTGGTCAATGTCCGGCTCACCGCGGCGACCGGCTTGGCCGAGCGCGAGGCGGCGGTGTCCATGGTCGAGGCCATCCCCGGCCGCCACCGCATCACGGTGGGCGCCGACAAGGCCTACGACACCAAGGATTTCGTGGCGAACATGCGCGAGTTGGGCGCCGCCCCGCACGTCGCCCAGAACACCCGCAACCGCCGCTCGGCCATCGACGGCCGAACCACCCGCCACCCCGGCTATGCAGTCAGCCTACGAATCCGCAAGCGCATCGAGGAGGTGTTCGGCTGGATCAAAGGGGCCGGGCTACGCAAGACCCGCCATCGCGGCACGGCCCGTGTCGGCTGGATGTTCACCCTGACCGCCGCCGCCTACAACCTGATCCGCCTGCCAAAGCTACTGGCGGCGGCATAATCACGCCCGGAGTCCGCCCAAAAGGCGGCCTTGGGCGCTCCAGGCCGGGGGTGCACCCGCTGATTTCGACCAAAGCGGGTGCAAAAGGCCCAAATTTCGAGCCTCCGCAGAGGCAAGGACGCCATACACGAGCCTTTTTCCGCGTCCTGTTAACACCAACAGCCAACACCACCCCGCACCTCCTCCAAATCACTCCCGAGCACCCCACCCCCTGTTGGTGCGTTGGTGTTGTTGGCGTTTCCTCTCTCCACCCCATCAACCCGTTGCGCTGCAAAGAAAAAACGCCAACCGGAACGCCAACGCAGCATGTTGGCGTTCCGGTTGGCGTTGGCGTCTGGGCTACTTGCCGGTTGCGCGGTAACGCATCCTTGGGCGAGCGTTAGGTACGCGCTCCTGCGTCTCTGTGATGCTTCCAGCCTCGACCAGATCATCGATGATTTCACGGCGTCGGCGCCGGTCAATCCGATGAAGGTTCTTCGACAGCTCAGCAGCGGTGCGCCCGCCCGGCCCGCCTCCTTGAATGAAGCGCAGCATCAGCTTAACGTCTGCCTCGATGGCATTGTCCGCGACGTACCGCTGCACCTCGACGGCAAGGTCCCCGATTGCCCGCCCGACCAAGTCGACGCCGAATCGCACGTCGTCATCATCCACCGTCGGGTGCTCCGGATCTCGGGAGATAGCCCGGATCATCGCCACTTTTGTGGAGTTCTCCGCCAGCCGCGACCACAGCTTGCCGGTCACACGATCACCTGAGATCTTCGCATCCTGAATCCCACCCACCCCACGAAGCAGCGCCATAGCCGCCGGGGTCCGATGCACCACCATGAGCGACGGCTTCACACTGGTGTCTGCCATGTGCACCCCCGACAGGTTACACCCGGACGGGAGCACCATCGCGTGCCGGACGAACTCCGCGACCAAGCCGGCCGGCGGCTCAATGTCGGTCCCGTCCCGCTCGTCTGGAAGGTTGTCGCAAGCGTGCAAGATGATGAAACGGTTCAACAGCCCGTTGTGAACCGCATCGCTCGATAAGGCGGAATAAAATTCTTCCGGCGTGCTGGTGCAGTAGAGCGAAAGAGACGGCTCGTTGATGTCGATGCGGACTTTCGTGGCTTCCGCATATTCATCACCACGCATGACCGATCCAGAGGAGCTATACAGCTCCATGAGCTTGTCCTTGATCCCGCTCCCAGGATTCGAGCTGATTTCCTTCAGCTTCAACCCGAACTCATCCAGCATGCCCAGGCGCCGGGGGTATTTGGCCAGCGCGGTCATGATGCCCGCGCCGCTGAAGGCTTTGCCACCCATCATCAAAGAGCCTTGCTTGGCGGCCTCCACCAGCTTGTTCAGCCCCTTGCGGGCGTGGTCCTTTCCGCCGCCAGTGTCGCAGATCCCGGCAGTGTACAGGTTCGGCCGCGTGCCCCGCTCGTCCCGATATCGGCGGCCATACAGGGTCGACAGCAGCGACAGCGCGGCCAGCAGCGACAGCTCCGGCTGCGGCCGGATCGCGGTGGCGTTCAGCCAATCGGCGATGGCTCCACCCAGTCCACCCAGGTCGTACCGCGCCAGTGGCGGGCGCGTTACCTTGGGTACCGGCGGCGGAAGCGCCGACAGCAACGATGACAGAGGGACGGACGGGTCGAACGCCAGCGCGGCAACTGGTGCCGGCGCGTCGATCCGCTGGGCTTCCGACGGAAGCGGATCGGGCATCCACCAATCCTCGTCTTCGGCCTGTGCCGGGCAAACCAGCACAGGCCTATTGGCGTTCGCGGCGGCCTTCATCCTAGAGTTCGCCAAAATCCTGTCCGGATAGGCCTTCGCACCGCTCCATGCGTACGTGTCGTATCCACTCTCCACAGCCCTGAAAAACAAACCGTATTCTCCGCCCCTCCCCTCCAGAGAACGGTATTTCAGCCGCGCCGTACGGTCGTCGTGCTTCTTCGACCGCGCTGACCATTCGACAAATGCGTCCTCTCCCGCCCCGCCAGCGGCACCTTTCACCTTCGCAGCAATCGAAAGCCACTCGTCGTAATGCATGTCGTCGTTCGGAATGGCGGCCAGCATGGCAGCCAACTCTGCCGAGGCGCAGTTTCCTGCCTTGTGTGCAAGCCGCTGCGTCCACTCGCGGGCGGCCATCTCCTCGCGCTCCGGCAGGCGCAGCGATACGGCGTCCGTCTCGCCGCGGTAGACGCCCGAACGGCGGGGCAGCGGGTCGCGCACGCCCGGCCCCAGGATCGGCGCGGCGATGTAGTGGGGTTCGGCGGCGTTGTAGAGCGCGGCGTCGATGTGCTCCCGCTCGCGCGCCCAGGTGCGCAGCTGCACGTCGTTCAGCGGCCTGTCCAGCCAGAACCACAGCCGCGCGTTCAATGTATCGCCCTTGAAGCCCTGGCCGCTGGTGAACTGCCACCAGCAGCTCGCTTCCTGGAACTCGTCGGGCAACAGGCCGCGCAGGTACTCGATCGCGTCGTCCGGATCGGTGACCGGGTCCGTGCCGGCGGGAATCGGCACTTTGTCCATATCGATCGCCAGCCACCGGCGCGGCTGCGGGCGGAACGCGGCCGGCTGCATGGGCTTGCTGATGCTGGTGCGCCTCACCGGAAACTCCAAGCTCCAGGCACCGCTCGACGCCCCGCGGATCACGAACGCCTTCGGGTTGGCGCTGTGCTGTTCCAACAGCGCCGCCAAGTCGTCGAAGCTGTTGACCGGCATTTCCGCCGCCATGAACCACGTCCCGGCGTCATAGCCGTCGATCACCGTGCCCGTGGCGCCCGGCCCCAGCCGGATCCGCTTGGTGGCGCGGTGATCTTCCGTGCATTCGAGAATGGTGACGGTGTCGGCGGGGGCCACAGCGACACTTGATGCCAATTGAGACACTACGCGCACTCCTCATGGATGCGCATCTTGATTTACGCCCGGACAGGCGTTAATATCATGACGCTGATTTGGACAATAAAACCCCGCACGCGGCGGCAACCGCAGCGGGGTTTTCTCTTTGCTGTCACTGCTGATTTCCCGCAGAAGCAGTGAACAGGCCATCAATATCCGATGGTCTCCAGATACGGCTTGATCCAACTTTTGCGCCGGGAGGGAACCTTCCATCTTTTATCAGGCGATATAGCGTAGCTTCAGAGCCAACCACGCCCATCTCAATCAAATCTTTCTTCCTGAAGAACTTGACCATTTCTGCACCTATCGTGCGGTTGACATGACTTGAATATGGTTCCGACAAGTTGATGAGTCATGAGAATAATTTTAACTCTGTTGCAAAATATATGTTGATAGTCTTTTACGTCATAACGGAAAAACGAAACAGCCGCGCACGATGTTCAATATCGTGCGCGGCTGTTTCGGCCCATTAATCTCATTGTCGAAACGACTCAATGGCAATTAGGTATTATCTGCCACTTTTGGGAACTTCAACTTCGCCACCGCGTCGGCCAGCACGCGCAGCGGCGGGCGCCCGCCGTACCGTCGGCCGACTCCGCCACCGCTGTGCCCGGTCAGGCTGTCGTGGACCTCTTCGGGTATCTGTGCCTCTCGGCACAGATTCTTGAAGGTATGCCGCAAGCTATGGAAGCAAACGCCTTCCCGACGCACACCGGACGCAGTGATTTCGAGCCCCATAGGCGCAGACGCATCACCTTCAGCCCAGAACAAGCGGCCCTCCCGGTCTTTGACAAACGCCCGGAGCTTGTCGGCAACGTCTGCATGGATCGGCACCGTCCGCCAGCTGCCCTTGTTCTTGATCGTCTTTCCGTTCTTCCCATTGATGTCGATTGCGAGGATCTCGCCATCGTCGACGATGTCAGCGTGCGTCAGCTGGGCAATTTCATGCAGGCGGGCGCCGGTGTAGGCACCCAGGCGGATCAGCCATGCCGCCCCTTGGTCGGGCATGCCATCGGCGTGCTTCAGCAGCTTGGCGACCTCATCGGCGGTGAAGGCGTCGCGCCCGGTTCCGGTGGGTGTCAGCGCGCGTAGGCGGTGTGCCGGGTTCGTCTCGATCATCCCGGCCGCTTCCGCGGCGGCCAGGACTGCGCCAGCGAATCCCACGATCACATTGATCCGCTGCGGCGAAACGTCACCGGCCGCCTGCATCGACTGGCGCCATGCCAGAACGTCCCTCTTCGCGATCTCGGTCAAGCACCGGCTGCCAAAATAGGCAGCCCAGCGCTTCGCCACCCCAGCCACCTGCGCGACGGATCCGGCGGACGGCGATCGATCCGCTTTCCACCGCTTCACCGCTGCGTCGAAGGTCACCAGTTCAGCGCTTGGCCGCTCTCTCGGCGCCGGCCCTCCCACGGGCTCAAGCGCCTCGAAGATGCGCGCATTGCGCTCTTCGATCTCTGCCCTCATCGGCGCCAGCGCCCCGTCGAAGTCAACTCGCATGCCAGGCGGCAGGGACCGCAACAGCTCCTCTCGCGCCCGCTCATACTGCAGCCAAGCCGTCCGGGCGAAGGCGTTGGCGGTGAACGCCGCGTGGTTGATCTGCGGCACCGCGTCCAGTCCCTCCTCGACCTCCACCGGCCGGGCGGGGCTGAGGGTAACACCCAGGTGCGCAAGTTCCTCTCGGGCCTTCGACCACGCCGACGCGCCCGCCTCCAGTTCGGCCAGCCGCTCCGTCCACAGGGTGATCAATGGCGCAGCGCGGCGCGCGGCCTCCCGCGGATCGCTGGTGCCCAGCGCTCTGCGGATGGTAGTTGCCCCCGTGAATTCTTTGGGCCACCTTGCGCGCACCGTCGGACGGTGCCGCTCCGGGATCCCGATCGCGAAGTGATAGCGTCCGCGGCTCATCGTGAGGTAGGTCGGCATGGTATAGCCCTTTGACGCAGTTTTGACGCAACGTTGACGCACAAACGCGAGTGTTTCAATGGAAGCCTTGGTATCCCTAGGTTTTTGCGTCAAGAAACATGGTACAAGGGCTACCACAAGCTGTAAGCGCCTTTCCCATCCCCGTTCATCCGAGCCGTCATGACCCCTACCGCCTATTCTTCCGCGCTGGTCGCCGTCTTCCTGCTCTGTCTTGCCGCCGGCTGGTATCTGTCCACCCGCGTGCTGCGCTATCTGCTGGCAAGCAGCATCCTGGACATCCCCAACGAGCGGTCTAGCCATCAGGCCCCCACCCCGCGCGGCGGCGGCTGGGCGGTGATGCTGACGGTGGTGCCGGTCTTCGCCCTCGCGGGTCTCGCCTTCGGCCGACCGCTGGAAACGGCGGCGATGCTGCTGGGCACGCTGGCGCTGATGGGGGTGTCGTGGATGGACGACCGGCGGACCCTGTCGCCGCTGCTGCGGCTGGCGGTGCAACTGCTGGCGGTGGCCTTCGGACTGCTGGCGCTGCCGGCGGACCAGCTGGTCTGGCAGGGCTGGCTGCCCTTCGGGCTGGACCGGGCGGCGACCGCCTTCCTGTGGCTGTGGTTCATCAACCTCTACAATTTCATGGACGGGATCGACGGGCTGGCCGGCAGCGAGACCATCCTGATCGGCGGCGGCGTGGCGCTGGTGTCGCTGGTCATCGGCGATTTCGGACTGACCGGGGTCGCCGGGGCGGCGCTGGCCGGGGCGGCGGCCGGGTTCCTGACCCACAACTGGCGCCCCGCCCGCATGTTCATGGGCGATGTCGGCAGCATCCCGCTCGGCCATATCCTGGCCTTCCTGCTGACCTCGCTGGCGGCGCGCGGCGATTGGGCGGCCGCCCTGATCCTGCCCGCCTATTACCTGACCGACGCCACCATCACGCTGCTGCGCCGGCTGCTGCGCGGCGAGAGGATCTGGCAGGCCCACCGCGAGCATTTCTACCAGAAGGCCGCCAAGGGCGTCGGCCGGCATGACCGCGTGGTGCTGACCATCATCGCCTACAGCCTCGTCCTGGTCCTGGCGGCACTCGCCGCCGTCAGCTTCGGCGCCTGGACGCTGGTGCCCGGTGCTGTGACCGTCGCGCTGCTGCTGGCGACGCTGACCCGCATGGCGAGGGCCTGATCGCGATGGCCACCACCGTCCTCGGCCTGTCCCTCGACCTGTCGGTCGTCCTCTATCATCCCGATGCGGATCTGCTGGCCCGCTCGCTCGACACCATCGGCGCCGCCGCCGACCGGCTGGCACGGGAGACCGGAGTGCGGACCCGGCTGTGGATCGTCGACAATGGCGCGCCAAAGGACGACCAGGCGGGCGGCCACGCCGCGTCCCACCCGTTCCGATCGCTGCTCGACCGCTACGCTTCCGCCGGACGGCCGCCGGCGACGCTGATCGCCGGGCACGGCAATATCGGCTATGGCGCCGGGCACAATCTGGCGATCCGCCAGGGCGACGCGCCCTATCACCTGATCCTGAACTACGACATCCTGCTGGAACCGGAGGCGCTGCTGGCCGCTTGGCGCTATATGGAGTCGCATCCCCGAACGGTGCTGCTGACGCCCAAGGTGTTCGGCCCGGCGGGGGAACAGGAATTCCTGTGCAAGCGCCGCCCCACCGTGCTGGATCTCGGCCTGCGCGCCTTCGCGCCCGCTGCGATCAAGCGGATGTTCGCAAGGCGGCTCGAGCGCTACGAGATGCGCGACGTGACCCGCGATGCGGTGGTCACCGGGCTGGAGCAGGTCAGCGGCGCCTTCATGTTCTTCCGGCGTGATGCACTGAGACGGCTGGGCGGCTTCGACGACGGCTATTTCCTGTATTTCGAGGATTTCGACCTGTCGCGGCGGGCGATGGCTCTGGGCGAGATCGCCTATGTGCCGGACGTGCGCCTGGTGCATTTCGGCGGCAAGGCGGCGCGCAAGGGCGGCGCGCACATCCGCATGTTCGCCCGCTCCGCCCTACGCTTTTTCAACACCCACGGATGGCGGCTGGTCTGAGCGGCGCGACAGCGGACAGCCGGGCCGGCCGCGGGTCTTCAGCAGCAGCGGATTCCAGGCGATCATCCGGGCGACCTCGCCGAGAGTTGCCTTGCGGTCGCGCTGGATGGCGCGGCGCTTGGCGATCATGCGCGGCAAACCGCGGAACGCGTCGCGGATGCCGCGGCCGATGGCACCGGTGCGTCCGCTGCCCAGGCTGCGCAGCACGAGATAAAACACCAGCAGCGCATGGCCGGCGAAGGCCAGCGGCAGCAGCGGCAGCGGCATGTTCTTCACCATCGTCCACACCAGATTGCGGACACCGTGATACTGGGCGAAGGTGCCATACTGCTTCGACACGCCGCTGCTGACATGCTCGACCACCGCGTCGCCGACCTGGGCGGCCGGGCCGCCGGCAAGCCGGATGCGGAAACCGAGATCGACATCCTCGCAGTAGCAGAAGAAATCCTCGTCGAAGCCGCCGACAGCCTCGAAATGGCCGCGCCGGTACATCGCGGCGGCGGCGCAGGGCGAGAAGACGTCTCCGCTGTAATAGGGCGGCTTCAGCATGCGGCGGTAATTGACCCGCCAGGCGAAGCCGAAAATGGAATATTGATCGCCCTCGCCATCGATCATGCTCGGGTCGTGCGAAAAGAGCTGGGTGGACCCGAACATCGCCACGTCGGGCTGGACCCGCGCGGCGGCCTGCAACCGCTCCATCCAATCGCGGCGCGGGAAGGCGTCGGGGTTCAGCGTCACGATCCAGGGGACGGTGGCGCCGGCGGCGCCGATGTTGTTGGCCTTGGCGAAGCCGCAATTCGTGTCGAGCCGGACCATGCGGAAGCGCGGATCGGCGGGCAGGACGATGCCATCGACGTCCTTCGAGGCATTGTCGACGATCACCACCTCGAAGGCGGAATCGGTCTGGTCGAGCAGACAGCCAATGACGCGATTGACGAAGTCCGCACAATTAAAGCTGACGATAATGATTCGGCTGTGCCGATCATTCGCATCGTCCACAAGATGTGACATGTGTTGGTAGCGTCCCTGTTCACGCGTCCCTCTAAAGCTTATAGCCATTCTCCTCACCGACCGAAAGCCGGAAAAGGGATGTGGGACTTTGCGCCATGGCGCCTCCCTGCCAAACCGGATACCAAGTCATGCCTCCCTCCCCTCCCACGCAGTCAGCCCGGATGGTCCCTCCCATGCGCGTTCTCCTGACCGGCGCGACCGGCTTCGTCGGCCGCCACACCGTCCCGCTGCTGGCCGCCGGCGGCCATCAGGTGCGCGCCGCCCTTCGCCAGCCGCTCGGCGGAGCGGGGAGCGGCCCATGGGACGGCCCATGGGACACCGCGATCGTCGGCGACATCGGTCCCGGCACCGACTGGACGGCGGCGCTCGCCGGCATCGACGCGGTGATCCATATGGCCGCCCGCGTCCATGTCATGCGCGACACCGCCGCCGATCCGCTGGCGGAGTTCTGCCGGGTCAACAGCGCCGGCACCGTCCGGCTGGCGGAACAGGCGGCGGCGGCCGGGGTCAAGCGCTTCGTATTCCTCAGCAGCATCAAGGCGATGGTGGACGAAAGCCGCCCCACCCCGCTGGACGCGGCGGAGACGCCCGGTCCCCACAGCCCCTACGGCATCTCCAAACTGGAGGCCGAGCGGGCGCTTGCGGCGATCTCCGCCCGCAGCGGAATGGAGGTGGCGGTGATCCGTCCGCCGCTGGTCTATGGCCCTGGTGCCGCCGGCAACATGCGGGCGCTGGTGAGGCTGGTGGCGACCGGCCTGCCGCTGCCGCTGGGCGGCATCCACAACCGGCGCAGCCTGATCTATGTCGGCAACCTCGCCGACGCGGTGGTGACGGTGCTGGAGCATCCCGCCGCCGCCGGACAGACCTTCCTGGTCCAGGATGGGGAGCCGCTGTCCACCGCCGATCTGGTGCGCGCCATCGCCATCGCCCTGGACCGACCGGCAAGGCTGATCCCGGTGCCGCGCGGCCTGATGGCGCTGGCGGCGCGGCTGACCGGCACGCGGGCTGTGTTCGACCGGCTGGCCGGTACGCTGATGGTGGATGACCGCCCCATCCGCGACCGACTCGGCTGGCGTCCGCCCCATGATCTTGCGTCCGGGTTGCGCGTCACCGCGGAATGGTTCAAAGCTTGCCGCGGCCGATGATGCGGTCGATGACAAGGCGCGGACCCGCCATGACCGGCTCCCGCGGCCGAACGAAAGAACAAGGTGCAGCGGCATGCGTATCCCGTCCGCACGGGCATTTGTGGTGTTCCTGCATGATCTGGTGATGACCGGGGCCGCCCTGGTCGTCGCCCTTTATCTGCGGGTGGGCGGTTCCGCCTTCGGCCTCTATTCCGACGCGCTGACCATCGCGCTGCCGGTGCTGGTCGGCGTTTCGGCGGCGGTCTTCCTGCTGTTCGGGCTGTATCGCGGCATCTGGCGCTACGCCTCCATCCCCGACCTGATGCAGGTGGTGCGCGCCGTCACGGTGGCGGTGCTGTGCTTCGTGCTGGTGATGTTCCTGCTGACCCGGGCCGAACTGCTGCCCCGCTCGCTGCCGCCGATCCTGTGGCTGGTGCAGATGCTGCTGCTCGGCGGCCCGCGCTTCGCCTACCGCTTCCTGAAGGACCGCCGCTTCAGCTGGGCCGAGGCGGTGGAGGGCGTGCCGCGCATTCCCGTGCTGCTGCTGGGCGTCGGCGACGCGGCGGAGCTGTTCATCCGCTCGCTCGACCAGCCGGGCCAGTCGGCCTACCGCGTCGTCGGCATCCTGGACGACAAGGGCCGGCGCATCGGCCATGCCGTGCGCGGCGTGCCGGTGCTGGGCGGAGCGGATGATCTGGAACAGGTGGTCCAGACGCTGGAGCGCAAGGGCGAACGGCCGCAGCGGCTGATCGTCACCAAGGGCGACGCCGAGCTGAAGGGATCGACCCTGCGCAGCCTGCTCGACCGGGCGGAGGCGCTGGGGCTGGTCCTGTCGCGCCTGCCCAGCCTGACCGAGTTCAAATCGGCGCTGGGCGAAGGCAAGGGCATCGAGGTGCGCCCGATCGCGCTGGAGGATCTGCTGGGCCGGCCGCAGGCGGTGCTGGACCGCGGGGCGATCGCCGGGCTGGTCGGCGGGCGGCGGGTGATCGTCACCGGCGCCGGCGGCACCATCGGCAGCGAGCTGGTCCGCCAGATCGCCGCGCTGGGACCGGAACGGCTGATCCTGCTCGATGCCGGTGAATTCAACCTCTACAGCATCGAGATGGAGGTGCGGGAGAAGTTCCCCGGCCTGGACCCTCGCCCGGTGATCGCCGACGTGCGCGACCGCGACCGGGTCATGCGCCTGTTCCAGGACGAGCGTCCGGCCCTGGTCTTCCACGCCGCGGCGCTGAAGCATGTGCCGCTGGTGGAGGCCAACCCGTGCGAGGGCGCGCTGACCAACGTCGTCGGCACCCGCAATGTCGCCGATGCGGCGCGCGCCGCCGGCTGCCTCGCCATGGTGCTGATCTCCACCGACAAGGCGATCCGCCCGACCAGCGTGATGGGCGCGGCCAAGCGCTTCGCCGAGACCTATTGCCAGGCGCTCGACGTGCTGCCGCCGCGCGACGGCGGCGAGCAGGCCACCCGCTACATGACCGTGCGCTTCGGCAATGTGCTGGGTTCCTCGGGCTCGGTGGTGCCGCTGTTCACCCGGCAGCTCGCCAAGGGCGGCCCGCTGACCGTCACCCATCCCGACATGCGCCGCTATTTCATGACGGTGCGCGAGGCGGTGGAGCTGGTGCTGCAAGCCTCCGCCCATGGCGCCACCCGCGCCGAGGACCGCGGCAAGATCCTGGTGCTGGACATGGGAGAGCCGGTGAAGATCGCCGACCTCGCCCGCCAGATGATCCGGCTGGCCGGCTACCGCCCCGGCGTCGACATCCAGATCGCCTATACCGGCCTGCGTCCGGGCGAGAAGCTGTTCGAGGAAATCCTGACCGCGGCGGAGGCGCCGAGCCGGACCGAGGCCGACGGCGTCTTCCTCGCATCCCCCCGGCTGATCGATTACGCGCTGATCAACCGCGCGGTGGGCGAGCTGGAGGCGGCGGCGCGCGGCGGCGACGGCGAGCGGGTTCTGTCCATCCTCGGCACCATCGTCCCCGATTTCCGCGCCGAGGCGGTGCTTCCGTCCGCCGCGACACAGGCGTGATCGGGATCCGATCGGGGGGCTCGTTCCGGCTGCGGAAAAAAGTGGGACACGGGGTGATTTTAAGCGCTTGCATCCCCAAAAGGCCTGTGGCATAACCCGCGCCACTTCGGGGGGCGGTCAAGCCTGAACGCCTCGCCCGGAGGCATCGCCTCTGCGATGATCGGTTATCGGGGCTGCCGTAGCTCAGTGGTAGAGCACTCCCTTGGTAAGGGAGAGGTCGAGAGTTCAATCCTCTCTGGCAGCACCATTCCTCCGATCCCGCGATCAGGCGCCTGCATCTGGCGCTGCCGTAGCTCAGTGGTAGAGCACTCCCTTGGTAAGGGAGAGGTCGAGAGTTCAATCCTCTCTGGCAGCACCATTCCTCCTTTTAAAATATCCCCTGAAAAATCCCCGCATCGCTTCCTTGACCTTGCCGCCGAAAGGCCGCAAGACATCCGCGCGTTTCCATGGTTCGGGAAACCATGGGCGCGGGTTCGTTTCGGGAGGATGTCACCATGGCCGGCAACAGCTTCGGCACGCTTTTCCGCTTCACCACCTGGGGCGAGAGCCACGGTCCGGCCATCGGCGTCGTCGTCGACGGCTGCCCGTCGCTGCTCGACCTTGTCGCGGAAACCGACATCCAGCCCTGGATGGACAAGCGCCGGCCCGGCCAATCGCGCTACACCACCCAGCGCCAGGAGCCCGATCAGGTCAGGATCCTGTCCGGCGTGTTCGAGGGCAAGACCACCGGCACGCCGATCTCCCTGCTGATCGAGAACACCGACCAGCGCTCCAAGGATTACAGCGACATCGCCGGCAAATTCCGCCCCGGCCATGCCGACTACACCTATTGGCAGAAATACGGCATCCGCGACTACCGCGGCGGCGGCCGCTCCTCGGCGCGGGAAACCGCCTGCCGGGTCGCCGCCGGCGCTGTGGCGCGCAAGGTGCTGGGCTCCGCCATCCAGGTGCGCGGCGCCCTGGTGCAGGTCGGCCCGCACAGGATCGACCACAGCCGCTGGGACTGGGCGGAGATCGACAACAATCCCTTCTTCTGCCCCGACCCGGTCGCCGCCGCCCAATGGGCCGATTATCTCGACGGCATCCGCAAGAGCGGCTCCTCGGCCGGCGCGGTGGTGGAGCTGGTGGCGTCGGGCGTGCCGGTGGGGCTGGGCGACCCGCTCTATGACAAGCTGGACAGCGACCTCGCCCGCGCGATGATGACGATCAACGCGGTCAAGGGGGTGGAGATCGGCAACGGCTTCGCCGCCGCCGCGCTGACCGGCGAGGAGAACGCCGACCAGATGCGCATGGGGCAGGACGGGCGGCCGCAATTCCTGTCCAACCACGCCGGCGGCATCCTGGGCGGCATCTCCACCGGGCAGGACATCGTCGTCCGCTTCGCGGTGAAGCCGACCAGTTCGATCCTGACGCCGCGCCAGACGGTGGACACCGCCGGCAACGATACCGACATCCTGACCAAGGGCCGCCACGACCCCTGCGTCGGCATCCGCGCCGTACCGGTGGGCGAGGCGATGATGGCCTGCGTGCTGGCCGACCATCTGCTGCGTCGGCGGGCCGAACGGCGGGAGTAAGGGCGTCGGACGCCCCCTCCCCTGTTCAACGCACATCACAGGATCACCCGATGCCAGCCCCCCGCCACGGACAGCGCCTCCCGATCCTCGCCTTGGCGATGCTCGCCGCCCTTTCCACCGGCGCGGCCAAGGCCGACGACAGGCCGTTCCGGGAGTTCGACGAGACCTTCAAAAGCTGGAGGCTCTACTGCCAGCTCTGGAGCGAAACCCGGCAGGTGGAGTGCGAGCTGTCCACCCGCGGCATCAACGACCGCACCGCCCGGCTGGTCTGGCTGCGCTCGACCGACCGCTGGCGCGAGGGGCTGCGCTTCCGGGTCGCCGCCGAGTCCCTCGATCTGGACAAGCTGGTGCGGGTCTGGGCCGACCGGGCGGTGTTCAAGCCCGATTCCCCCTGCAAGCCCTACCGGTTCGAGACCAACACCTGCGCCGTGACCGACCCCGACATCAACCGCCGCATGGTGGAGAAGATCGCCCCGGCGCCGGAGGCCTCGATCGTCGGCCAGTCGCCGGCCGGCGGCAAGACCGAGGTGCGCTTCCCGCTTTCCGGCTTCCGCGAGGCATTGGAACGGAGCGACGCCATCCGCGCGATGGCGGGCCGCCCCTGGGCGACCAGCCCCGGCGCCGACTGATCCCCCTATGGCGAACGCCACGACAAGAACCGACGGACCCGCCATCCAGTGACCGACAGCCAGTTCCCCGCCAAGGACGCCATCCTCGCCTTCATCCGGTCCAGCACCACCCCCGTCGGCAAGCGCGAGATCGCCCGCGCCTTCAAGCTGTCGGGGTCGGCCGACCGCGAGATGCTGAAGGAGCTGCTGCGGGATCTGGAGGCCGACGGCGCGGTCGAGCGCGGGCGCAACAAGCGCATGGCCCCGCCGCGATCCCTGCCCGCCGTCGCCGTGCTGCTGGTCACCGGCGTCGATGCGGACGGCGAACTGTCGGCCCGGCCGCTGACCTGGACCGGCGACGGCACCCCGCCGCGCATCTTCCTGCTGCCGGAGAAGCGGTCGCGCGGCGAGGACAAGCCGCTGGCGGTCGGCGATACGCTGCTGGCGAAGCTCGCCCGCATCAACGACCGCCTCTATGAGGGCCGCATCATCCGCCGCATCGACGGCGAGCGCGAGGGGCGCATCCTCGGCGTCTACCGGCCGAGCGCCGATGGTGGGCGCATCCACCCGACCGACCGCCGCCACAAGACCGAATTCCTTGTGCTTCCACCCAACCGCGGCGAGGCCGAGCCGGGCGACCTCGTCTTCGCCGACATCCTGCCGGCGGGCCGCGCCGGCCAGCCCCAGGCCCGCGTGGTCGAGCGGCTGGGCTCGACCGACGAGCCGCGCGCCTTCAGCCTGATCGCCATCCACGCCCATGGCATCCCCACCGTCTTCCCCCATCCGGCCCTGCGCGAGGCCGAGCTGGCGGCGGTGCCGGCGCTGATGCAGCGGGAGGATCTGCGCGACCTCCCGCTGGTGACGATCGACGGCGCCGACGCCCGCGACTTCGACGACGCGGTGTGGGCCGAGCCGGACGGCGACCCGGAGAATCCGGAGGGCTGGCATCTGCTGGTCGCCATCGCCGACGTGTCCTATTACGTGCGGCCGGGATCGGCGCTCGACCGCGTGGCGTACGAGCGCGGCAACTCGGTGTACTTCCCCGACCGCGTCGTGCCGATGCTGCCCGAAGCCCTGTCGAACGGGCTGTGCTCGCTGCGGCCGGGGGAGGACCGCGCCTGCCTCGCCTTCCATCTGTGGATCGACCGCAACGGTGTGCTGATCCGGCATCGGCTGGTCCGCGGACTCATGCGGTCGGCGGCGCGGCTGACCTATGAACAGGTGCAGGAATGCCACGACGGTCGGATGGACGAGGCGACGGCACCGCTCGCCGACACGGTGATCGCCCCGCTGTTCGGCGCGTACGCCCGGCTCGCCGCCGCCCGCGCCCGGCGCGGTACGCTGGAGCTGGACCTGCCGGAGCGCCGCGTCCGCATCGACGAACGCGGCCGGGTCGCGGAGATCGCCCGGCGCGAGCGCCATGACAGCCATCGGCTGATCGAGGAGTTCATGATCGCCGCCAACGTCGCGGCGGCGGAGGTGCTGGAACGGCGCGCCATGCCCGGTCTCTTCCGCATCCACGACCGCCCGTCGATGGAGAAGATGGAGGCGCTGCGCGGTTTCCTCGCCGGCCTCGGCCATCCGCTGGTCAAGAGCGCCGACCTGACGCCGGACCATTTCACCCGCATCCTGCGCAAGGTGGAGGGCACCTCGCACGCGCCGCTGGTCAGCGAGGTGATCCTGCGCGCCCAGGCCCAGGCCAGCTACAGCCCGGACAATATCGGCCATTTCGGGCTGGCTCTGCACCGCTACGCCCATTTCACCTCGCCGATCCGCCGCTATGCCGACCTGATCGTCCACCGGGCGCTGATCCGCACGCTGGGGCTCGGCGTCGGCGGGCTTGACGACGAAACGCTGGGCCGGCTGGCGGAGATCGGCGAGCATCTGTCCGGCACCGAACGCCGCGCCGCCACCGCCGAACGCGACGCCATCGACCGCTACACCGCCGCCTTCCTCGCCGACCGGGTGGGGGAGCGTTTCAGCGGCCGCATCTCCGGCGTCAGCCGCTTCGGACTGTTCGTCCGGCTGGACGAGAGCGGCGCCGACGGGCTGGTTCCCGCCAGCAGCCTGCCCGACGACAGGTACGACCATGACGAGGCGGTACACGCTCTGGTCGGCCAGCGTACGGGGCGGACCTACCGCCTCGGCGGCCCGGTCAAGCTGGTGCTGGTCGAGGCCGATCCGGTCAGCGGCAGCACGCTGTTCCGGCTGGCCGACTCGGCGTGACGGACAGGCGGCCGCCGGCGGCGTTGCATAATGGCAACGCTTGAGCTTCGACGCCGACTCGTGACTCCGCCACGGTTTGGCCACGGCGCTGTCATATCAGCGTGACCTTGGCGACACAGGGCTGGACAATCCGCAACATTGTGGTGGGGCCCACAATTTTGTCCCGCCCGCCCCGCCGAACGAAGGTGTATCTATTATCCATCCGGGATCGGGAACATCCTCGTCCGGTCCGGCTGCTGGAAAGGGAGGCCGCGGTTCGCTCCATGGCCCAGTTCGATCACAAGTTGCGCGATCACGGTCCGTGCGATCACGGCAAGCCGTCCCAACTGCCTCCTTTCCGGATCCGGGCGATCTCAGGCATGACGCGCCGCCCGCTCCGCCGTCTGGCCATTCAGCTTTCGACCGCGGCCCTTCTCGCCACCGCCTTTCTCGCCACCGGCGCGCTCGCCGCGCCGTCGCAGGGCGGAGGGGTCGCGGCGCCGACGGTGAGCGAGCAGGTCTTCGCGGTCGGCTTCGCCAAGATCGCCGAGGTCTATATCGAAACGGTGTCCTTCAACCGTCTGGGGATGGACGGGCTGAAGGGCTTGAACGGCATCGACCCGTCGGTAACGGTCGAACATGCCGGCAGCACCATCCGCCTCTACGTGTCGGGTGCGCTGGCCGCGGAATACGGCACTCCGGCGGACGGCGACGCCGGCGGCTGGGCGGTTCTGACCACCCGCATCATCGACCGCGCCCGCGCCTACTCCCCGGTCCTGGCGAAGGCGACGCCGGAGCGGTTGTATCAGGTGGTGTTCGACGGCGTCACCGCCGATCTCGACGGCTATTCCCGCTACACCGGCGTCCAGCGCGCGAGCAACGAACGCGCGCAGCGCGAGGGCTATGGCGGCGTCGGCCTTTCCCTGGACAGCCTGCCCAATGGCCGCGTCACCGTGCATGACGTCATGCCGCACAGCCCGGCCGAGCGCGCCGGCATCATCGACGGCGACCAGTTGCTGGCGATCGACGGCGACCTGACCGTGAGGATGAGCGCCGCCGACATGCGCGACCGCCTGCGCGGTCCAAGCGGCACGCTGGTCACCCTGACCGTCGCCCGCGACGCCGGCGCGCCCCGGCGGCTGCCGCTGCGCCGCGAACGGGTGGTGCCGACCACCGTGACCTACTCGATGGCGGGCGACGTCGGCATCGTCAAGCTCGACCGCTTCAACGCCACCACCGCCTCCAGCCTGCGATCGGCGATCACCGCCATCCGGCAGGCGACCGGCCCGACCCTGCAAGGGATGGTCCTCGACCTGCGCGGCAATCCGGGCGGGCTGCTGGACCAGGCGGTGGCGGTCGCCGACCTGTTCATCCGCCGCGGCCGGATCCTCTCCACCGAAGGGCGCAACCCGGACAGCCGGCAGCGCTTCGACGCCAACAACGACGATCTGCTCGACGGGCTGCCGCTCGTGGTCCTGGTCGACGGCCGCTCCGCCTCCTCGGCGGAAGTGGTGGCGGCGGCGTTGCAGGACTCGGGCCGCGCGGTCGTGGTGGGGGCGTCCAGCTACGGCAAGGGCAGCGTCCAGACGGTCAACCGGCTGCCGAACGACGGCGAACTGTTTCTGACCTGGAGCCGCATCTACACCCCGGCCGGCTATACCCTGCACCGCCAGGGCGTCCAGCCCACCGTCTGCACCAGCCGCGCCGGCCAGACCGATCCGGACGCCCTGCTGTCCGACCTGCGCGAGGGGCGGCTGCGCCCGGCGCAGATCGCCAGTTGGCGGTCCAAGGCGGCCGACGACGAAAAGGCGCTGAGCGCCCTGCGCGAAGCCTGCCCCTGGAAGGAACATGAGCCGGAGCTGGACCTGAAGGTGGCCATGCGGCTGCTGGCCGAGCCGGCGCTCTACCAGCGCGCGGTCGCCACCGCCCTGGTCAACACGGTGGCGGAGCGCTGAGCGGGATTCGGGCGGGCATCCTGTGGCGATCGCCATGGGATGCCGATTTCACCGCCCATAACGCTTGACATTGCGGCGTCAGACGGTATTTTCCGCCGCTACGACGCCGCCCCGCCGGGCCGGCGGGGCACGGATTTTTTGTCGGGATCGAGATCATGGCCAAGCAGAACACCGTCCTCATCAAGCTGGTGAGCACGGCTGACACCGGTTTCTTCTACGTGAAGAAGAAGAACCCCAAGAAGACCACCGAGAAGCTGTCGTTCCGCAAGTACGACCCGGTGGCGCGCAAGCACGTCGAGTTCAAGGAAGCCAAGATCAAGTAAGTCTTGTCCGACACTGAGCTGTGCTTCGAATGAACAAGGCCGCCTTCCTGGCGGCCTTTTCGTTTTCGGGTCATCGCCTTCAGCTTGACGGCATCATGCCGGTGGAGGCTTCGTAACGGCGGGCGGCACGCCCGCACCGGCGATCAGCGCCCGCACCTGCCCCTGGGTGACCACCCCGCGCGCCGTCAGACGGGACAGCAACGCCACGGCAAGCTCGGCCTGGGCAAGCGCCTGCCCTTGGGGACCGGTGTGCCGGTGCCGCGGCAGGCCGAACGACTCGGCCAGCCTTTCGGGCGGGGCGCCGGCCAACGCCGGGTCCAGGGCTCCGGCAAGGGCGCCAAGATCCAGTCCGGACGGCAGGTCCGGATCGGCGATGCCCGCCTGTGCCGCTGAACGGGCCAGAGCGGCGAGCGCGGCATCGATGCCGACTCCGACGGCGATGCAGTTGTGCAGGGCGTCCCGGATCGCCGGCCAGACGGCGGCGAAGGGCCGTTCGCCGGCAACCATGGCGGTGCCGATGCCATGGCGGGCCGTCGCCTCGGGCGGAACCGGATCGATGGGGTCGATCAGAAGGGCGAGCGACACGGTGCGGAAGATGCGCGCGCCCACCAGCCGCAAGGTGCCGACCGCGATCACCGGGCCGCTGTCAGGCTCCGTTCCCGCCGTCGCCACCCACAGCGAGACGAAGGGCAGCGCCGCCAGCGGCTCCTCATCGCCGAGCGCGGCGGCGGATTGGGCCGGACGCAGGCTGAGCGTGCGCTTGCCGCTGAGCCCGGCGGCATGGGCCATGCCGCGGGCGGGAAAGGACAGGATCACCCCGGCGCCCAGACCGAGATCGGCGAGCCGCGCCGACAGCTCGCCCTCTTCCGTGCGGCGCAGCATGGCGGAGATCGGGGCGGCGGCGCCGCGCGCCCGTTCCATGGCCCGGGCCAGATCGTCCCGAACCAGAGCCTTCCCGATATCGCTCCCCTCCTCCACCGCCAGCAGCCGGGCGGCGGCGGGGTTCAACTGCTCCACCCGCCCCTGTTCATCGAGAAGCAGCAGGGGATCATCGGCGAACGCCAGAGCCGCCCGCAATGCCCGATCCACGCGTGCGCCGCCGAAGGGGCCGCTCGCCAGCAACCCGTCACCCGGTCCGCCTTCGCCACCTCGGGCCCGGCTCGCCGCCTCGGCCAGACGCGCCAACTCGCCGCCGCGCCCGCCGGACAAGGGCTCGAGATCGATCCGGCCGCGGACGCCCGACAACCGGTCGGACAACCGGTCGAGGTCGCGAAAATGGCGCGACAGGCGGGAAAAGACAAACCAGACCGCCAACAGGCCGAGTCCGCAGATCGCCAGACCGCGGGTGAAGGCGGTGCGATCCTCCGCCGCCAGCTGCGTGATCTCCACGCCCAGAAAGACCAGCGCGGCGGCAGCCACCGCCAGGCCCAGCATCACCACGCGCCAAACGCCGCCCCTCATCGGGCCGCCTCCCCGTCGTTGCATCCCGACTCTAGCGGGCTGAAAGGAAACGGAGAAGCGGCGCGCGTGCTCATCATGCCATGATCACCGCCAGGACATGGCCGAGACCGGGAGGACCGGCGGGTTGCCTGCGGACGCGATCGATTGTTCCAATTCTGTCCTGTCCGCACCATCGATGCTTGGGGTCTCAAAGTCGAAACGGCGCGGGCTGCGCGCCCGTCATGGCCTTACCCATTGTTGCCCTGCGCGCGAATTTGGATTACCGCCTTTGCGTAAAATACATAGCAAACTGCGATCTGCGTTTTGCTGTGTCTTTGCTGCATTTCCTGGTTTGCCTGCTTGTCGGATGGTGCTAAGAGTAACACATCCAATGAAAACACTCCTTTCCGCATAGGAAATTGCTTGGGAGGCCGGCAATGACTTTGGTCTATCGTCCCCTGCCATATGGCGGGCACGAAGACCGGCGGACAGGCCGCCACCTGCTTCTGGTGGCCGCCCTGATCCTTGCCATTCCAACCGCGTTGGGTGCCGGCTGCACGGTCGATGCCCTGCGCAGTTACGCGGTGGAGGCGCGTCTGTCGCAGGCGGTCGATGCCGCCGCGTTGGCCGGCGGGCGCGTGATGTTCGATTCGCAACGCGATGGCCATATCCGCAGCTTCTTCGACAAGGCCTTCCCCAACGGCTTCCTGGGATCGCACCTGTCGCCCCTGACGATCGCCGAGGATGCGGCGGCCGGCACGCTGACGGTCAGCGCCCATGCCTCCGTCAACGCCATCTTCCTGCGCCTGTTCGGCAAGAAGGAGGTGACGGTGGAAGCGCAATCCATCGTCCGCCGCGGGCAGCATGTCCGCAGCAAGTTGCAGTAACGCCCTTTGCTCGTCCGATAGGCTTCGCAGCCAACAGTCTTGTCACCGGCCAACCTCATGGCCGATTCGCGACGCTCGCATTCGCGGAACGCAGCCCGGTGATTTCGCGGCTGCGGTAGAAGGGGGACACGGCGCCCCCTCCACCGGAGTCCGCGATGCTCGGAACCCTGACTCTTCTGCTCTTCTGCCAATTGGCCGGTGAACTGGCCGCCCGTCTGCTTCACCTGCCGGTCCCCGGCCCGGTGCTGGGCATGCTGCTGTTGTTCGGCGGGCTGCTGCTGCGCGGCGGCGTGCCGACGGCCGTCGAGGAGACCGCCAGCGGGCTGCTGCGTCATCTCTCCCTGTTGTTCGTGCCGGCCGGCGTCGGCGTGATGGTCCATGTCGGCCGGCTTGAGACGGAGGCGCTGCCGATCATCGTCGCGCTGTGCGGCAGCACGCTGATCGGCATCGCGGTGACGGCGAAGCTGATGGCCTTCCTGCTGAGCCGGACCGACCCGCGGCTGGAGGAGGAACCGGCGGACGGAGCACAGGGGAAGGGAGGCCGGGCATGAGCGCCGATCTGCACCAGATCTGGGTTTATCTGTCGGCCAGTCCGCTGGCCGGGCTGACGCTGACCCTCGTCGCCTATCAGGCCGGACTGTGGATCTTCGAAAGGCTGGGGCGGCGCCCGCTGTTCAATCCGGTGCTGATCGCGGTCGTTCTGATCGCCGTCGTGCTGAGCCTGTCGGGCATTGATTACCGTACCTATTTCGACGGCGCGCAGTTCGTCCATTTCCTGCTGGGCCCGGCCACCGTGGCGCTGGCGGTCCCGCTCTACAACCAGTTCGAGGAGATCCGCCGCACGGCGCTGGCGCTCGTGGTGGCGTTGCTGGTCGGATCGACGGCCGCGGCGCTGAGCGCCGTGGCGCTGGCCTGGGCGCTCGGCGGATCGAGTGTGACGCTGCTGTCGATCGCACCGAAATCGGTCACCTCCCCCATCGCCATGGGCGTGTCGGAACAGATCGGCGGCCTGCCGTCGCTGACGGCGGTGTTCGTCATCATCACCGGCATCGTCGCCGCCAGTCTCGGCAGCTGGGTGCTGAATCTGGTAGGGGTGAAGGACTGGCGCGCCCGCGGCTTCGGCATGGGGGTGGCAGCCCACGGCATCGGCACCGCCCGCGCCTTGCAGGTCAACGAGGTGGCCGGCGCCTTCGCCGGGTTGGGCATGGGGCTGAACGGGCTGGCGACGGCGCTGCTGCTGCCGACGCTCTACCACCTGATCTGGGGCTGAGCCGCGCCGGAAGACGGACGAGAGCGGACGGGACGACGATCGTTGGCGCCTCCCGCAGTCCGTTTTCCGCCAATCCGGGCTTGACAGTCCTGCCGCACCTGCGCACAGTGCCGGCCATGACCACGATCGACCGCAAGAACGCCCTTCTTCGACTTCTCGGCCCGGCGCTGTAAGCGTCCGGGCTTGTCGCGTTCTCACTCCCCGTCCATCGGTCGAAGTGTCTGTTCCATGAGCGATGTTTGCAAAGGCGCCGGTCTCGGCGTCGCCCGGCAGGGGCCGGGACTGCGACTTACCGACGGTCGCTGAGCCACATCCGGCGGCTCCGCGGCCGTACCCCTCGCCGGCCCCCCCTTTCAAATTTTCGATCCGCCGCCCCGTCCGTTCAAGAAGACCGGACACGGGGCCGCCACTGGAGCCGAACGACGCCATGAGCACCAATATCCCGACCCTGCCGAAGTCCCCGTCCAAATACGCCCCCTTCCCCCAGGTGACGCTGGCCAACCGCCAATGGCCGTCCCGCACCCTGGACAAGGCGCCGATCTGGTGCTCGGTCGATTTGCGCGACGGCAACCAGGCGCTGATCGAGCCGATGGGTCAGGACCGCAAGCGCGCGATGTTCGACCTGCTGCTGCGCATGGGCTTCAAGGAGATCGAGGTCGGCTTCCCCGCCGCCTCGCAGACCGATTTCGATTTCTGCCGCGAGGTGATCGACGAGGGCAAGATCCCGGACGGCGTCACCATCCAGGTGCTGACCCAGTCGCGTGAGGAACTGATCCGCCGCACCTTCGAGGGCATCAAGGGCGCCAAGCGCGCCATCGTCCACCTGTACAACTCCACCTCGGAGTTGCAGCGCCGCGTCGTCTTCGGTCTGGACCGCCAGGGCATCATCGACATCGCCGTCGCCGGCACCAAGCTGATCCGGCGACTGGCGGACGAGACGCCGGAGACCGAGATCGTCCTGCAATATTCGCCGGAGAGCTTCACCGGCACCGAGTTGGACTTCGCCGTCGAGATCTGCGAGGCGGTGATGGAGACCTGGGGCGCCTCGCCCACCAACAAGGTCATCCTGAACCTGCCGGCCACCGTCGAGATGTCGATGCCCAACGTGCATGCCGACCAGATCGAATGGTTCTGCGCCAACCTGAAGAACCGCCAGTCGGCGATCATCTCGCTGCACCCGCACAACGACCGCGGCACCGGCGTCGCCGCCGCCGAGCTGGGCCTGCTGGCCGGCGCCGACCGCGTCGAGGGCACCCTGTTCGGCAATGGCGAGCGCACCGGCAACGTCGATGTCGTCACGCTGGCGCTGAACATGTTCACCCAGGGCGTCGACCCGGAACTGAACATCGACGACATCAACGAGATCGTCCGCGTCTCCGAATACTGCACCCAGCTGCCGGTGCATCCGCGCCATCCCTATGCCGGCGAGCTGGTGTTCACCGCCTTCTCCGGCTCGCACCAGGACGCCATCAACAAGGGCCTGAAGGCGCTGACCAAGTCCAACACCGGCAAGTGGGAGGTCCCCTATCTGCCGATCGACCCGCAGGATCTGGGCCGCAGCTATGAGGCGGTGATCCGCATCAACAGCCAGTCCGGCAAGGGCGGCATCGCCTATGTGCTGGAGAAGGACTACGGCTTGCAGATCCCGCGCCGGTTGCAGATCGAATTCTCCAAGGTGGTGCAGCGCGTCGCCGACGAGACCGGCAAGGAGCTGTCGCCCGCCAACATCCATGCCGCCTTCAAGGCCGAATATCTGGACGCCGACAGCCCCTTGGAACTGGTCGAGCATTCGACCGAGCCGCGCGGCCCGAACTCCGGCGCCCGTGCCATGAGCGTGGTGATGCGCCACAACGGCGAGATCGTCACCACCAAGGGCAAGGGCAACGGCCCGATCGACGCCTTCCTGGACGCGCTGCGCCAGGGCTGCGGTACCGACCTGCATGTCGTCGACTACCGCGAGCACGCCATCGGATCCGGCGAGGACGCCCAGGCCTGCGCCTATGTCGAGGTGAAGACCGGCGACCGCACCCTGTTCGGCGTCGGCATCGACGCCGACATCGTCACCGCCTCGCTGCGGGCGCTGGTGAGCGCCGCCAACCGCGCGGCGCGGTAAGGGGCAGGCTGACGATACCCCCACCCTGACCCTCCCCCGCTGGGCGGGGGAGGTTAGGTGGCGGCAACCGGCGGCCCGCACGCCCCCAACCTTGCCCCGCCCGCCCCGCCCGCCTATAAGTCCCACGAAACGCGTCGAGCAACAGCGGACAGCGCTATGATCGTGGTCACCGGCGGGGCCGGCTTCATCGGGTCCAATCTTGTCGCGGCGCTCGCCGCGCGTGGCATCACCGACGTGGCGGTGATCGACCGCTTCCGTGACGGCGAGAAATGGCAGAACCTCGCCAAGCGCGAGGTGGCGACGCTGGTGCCGCCCGAGCAGACGCTCGCTTTCCTCGACCAGCATGCCGCCGAGATCGACGCGATCTTCCATCTCGGCGCCATCTCCGCCACCACCGAGCGGGACGTCGACAAGATCGTCGCCAACAATGTGGCGCTGACTCTCGAGCTTTGGCGCTGGTGTTCCTGGCGCGGCTGCCGGCTGATCTACGCCTCCTCCGCCGCCACCTATGGCGACGGCTCGGCCGGTTTCGACGATGATGGTTCCTGCGACGGGCTGGCGCGGCTGCGGCCGCTGAACGCCTATGGCTGGTCCAAGCATCTGGTCGACCGCCGCATCGCCCGCGCCGCCGCCACCGGCGACCTGCTGCCGCCGCAATGGGCCGGGCTGAAATTCTTCAACGTCTACGGCCCCAATGAAGCCCACAAGGGCGACATGATGAGCGTGGTCGCCAAGCTGCATCCGCAGTTGACCGCCGGCCAGCCGGCGCGCCTGTTCAAGTCGCACAAGGACGGCTTCGAGGATGGCGGCCAGCTGCGCGACTTCATCCATGTCGACGATTGCGTCGCGGTGATGCTGTGGCTGTACGACCATCCCGCGGTCAGCGGCCTGTTCAATGTCGGCACCGGCAAGGCCCGCAGCTTCAAGGATCTGGCGCTGGCGACCTTCGCCGCGCTGGGGCTGCCCCCGCGGATCGAGTATTTCGACATGCCGGAGCATCTGCGCGGCAAATACCAGTATTTCACGCAGGCGACGACGGATCGCCTGCGCGCCGCCGGATTCGACCAGCCCTTCACCGAGCTGGAGGAGGGCGTCCGGCGCTATGTGCAGGATTTCCTGTCGCAGCCCGACCCGTATCGCTGACCGGAGCCCCCATGCTCGCCACCTTGCCAGTCGTCGCCTTTCCCATCATCGATCCGGTCGCCTTCCCCTTAGGTCCCGTGGTCGTCCGCTGGTACGCGCTGGCCTATCTGGCCGGCTTCGTGCTGGGCTGGCGCTACTGCATGGGGCTGGCCCGGCTCGATCCCGGCCGGCGGCCGAACCCCGAGGAGTTCGACGACTTCCTGACCTGGGCGGTGATCGGCACCATCCTGGGCGGGCGGCTCGGCTATGTGCTGTTCTACAACCTGCCCTATTATCTGGAAAATCCGCTGGACGCGCTCCAGGTCTGGCATGGCGGCATGTCCTTCCATGGCGGCATGGCCGGCGTGCTGACGGCGATCGCGCTGTTCTGCTGGCGTCGCGGCATCTCGCCCTTCGTCTTCGGCGACATCATCTCCGCCTGCGCGCCGATCGGGCTGTTCTTCGGCCGCATCGCCAACTTCATCAATGGCGAACTCTATGGCCGCCCGGCCCCGGACTTCGCCTATGCCATGGTGTTCCCGCGCGACCCGTTGCAGGTGCCGCGCCATCCCAGCCAGCTTTACGAAGCGGCGCTGGAGGGCGTCGTCCTGTTCCTCCTGCTGGCGGTCGCCATCCGCACCCCGGCGCTGCGCAACCGGCCCGGCACGGTCGGCGGCCTGTTCCTGATCGGCTACGGCCTGGCCCGCATCACCGTGGAGTTCTTCCGCGAGCCCGACCCGCAGCTCGGCTTCCTGTTCGCCGGCGCGACGATGGGGCAACTGCTGTCGCTGCCGATGCTGGCCATCGGCCTGTGGCTGGTCCTGCGCGGCCGGCGCCATGCCATCCCGGCCTGACATCATGGCGGACGAGAGTGCCGGGGGAGAGTCGCTGGCCCGCCTGCTGGCCCGCCGCATCCTGATGGACGGCCCGATCAGCGTCGCCACCTTCATGGCGGAGGCGCTGGGCCATCCGCGCTTCGGCTATTACATGCGGCGCGACCCGTTCGGCAGCGGCGGCGACTTCACCACCGCGCCGGAAATCAGCCAGATGTTCGGCGAGCTGGTCGGACTCTGGTGCGTCGACAGCTGGGCGCGGCTCGGCGGCCCCGGTCCCTTCCATCTGGTCGAGCTCGGCCCCGGCCGCGGCACGCTGATGGCCGATGTGCTGCGGGCGGCGGCGGTGCTACCGCTGTTCCGCGACAGCGCCACAATCCATCTGGTGGAGACCAGCCCGGCCCTGCGCGAGCGCCAGCGCGAGACGCTGCGCCCCATCCTGGGCGAGGCCGTCCGCTGGCATGACCGGCTGGAGGATGTGCCGGACGGCCCGACCATCCTGATCGCCAACGAGTTCTTCGACGCCCTGCCGATCCGCCAGGTGCAGAAGACCAACCATGGCTGGTTCGAGCGGCTGGTCGATGTCGATCCCGACAGCCTGGAGGACGATCCGCGCTTCCGCTTCGTGCTGGAGGCCTTCGGTAGCTCCGGCAACCGGCTGGTGCCGGACAGCCTGCGCGACGCCCCGGAGGGCTGCGTGGTCGAGGTCTCCCCGGCCTCGCAGGCGGTGGCGCGGCTGATCGGCGCCCGGCTGGCCGCCGCCCCCGGTGCAGCACTGGTGATCGACTATGGCTACGGCCGCGGTCCGGCGGTGGGCGACAGCTTGCAGGCCATGCGCCGCCACGCCTACGCCCCGGTGCTGGAGGCGCCGGGCGAGGCCGACCTGACCGCCCATGTCGATTTCGCCACCATCGCCGTGGCGGCGCGCGAAGGCGGCGCCCAGCCCTTCGGCCCGGTCGAGCAGGGGGACTGGCTGACCCGGCTGGGCATCCGCCAACGCGCCTCCGCCCTCGCGGCGAAGGCCAGCCCGGCCCAGGCGCGGGACATCGGCGCAGCACTCGACCGCTTGATCGATCCGGCGCAAATGGGCAGGCTGTTCAAACTGGTCGCGCTCGCCACACCGGGAGCCTTCGCCGACGCCACCCCGCCGGCGGGCTTCTGACCGGGGCGCACAAGCCGGTTGGAGACACCGCACCGCAACCGCCGCAAGAACAATCCCGGCGGACGGCGCTTCGCCCTCCTGCCTTGCCGGGCGCCCCCGGCCGGGCATGGGGGAGACCACAGAACAGGGAAGGACGGCGTTCGTGATCACACTCGGCGCGCTGAACGATATCACCCACATCCGCCACGCTTTTTTCACCCGCACCGGCGGGGTGTCCACCGGGCTCTACGCGTCGCTCAACTGCGGGCTTGGCTCCAACGACTCCACCGCGGCGGTGCATGAGAACCGCGCCCGCGCCGCGGCCCGGATGGAGGTGCCGCCCGGCAACCTCATCACCTGCTACCAGCACCACAGCCCGACCTGCGTGGTGGTCGAGGAGCCCTGGACGCCGGAGACGGCACCGAAGGCCGACGCCATGGCGACCCGGCAGCCCGGCATCGCGCTGGGCATCCTGACCGCCGACTGCGCGCCCGTCCTGTTCGCCGACAGCAAGGCGCGGGTGATCGGCGCCGCCCATGCCGGCTGGAAAGGAGCCAAAGGCGGCGTCATCGAGGCGACCGTCGCCCGCATGGTCGAGCTGGGGGCCAAGCCGAACCGGATCGTCGCCTGCATCGGCCCCTGCATCGCCCAGCGCTCCTACGAGGTCGGGCCGGAATTCCCCGCCCCCTTCGAGGAGGAGGATGCCCGCAACCGCGATTATTTCGCCCCCGCCCGCAAGCCCGGCCATTTCCTGTTCGATCTGGCCGCCTATGTCACCCGCCGGCTGGGCGATGCCGGCGTCAGCGTGATCCAGCGCTGCCCCAACGACACGGTGGCGGAGGAGGACCGCTTCTTCAGCTACCGCCGCTCCCGCCTGCGGGGAGAAGCGGATTACGGGCGCGGCCTTTCGGCCATCGTCCTGCAAAGCTGAGCCCGAGCGAGCGAGCGCTCGCTTTATCGATGGCCATGCCGGACGATGATCATGCCGGCCAATCGTCATGCCGCCCGCGCGGGGGCGGCATTCCCCAATGGGGAAAGGCCTGACCGTCATGGAACGTTTACACGGACCCGACCCTTTGTTATGGTCCGCCCCGTTTTCAAGGGGCGCCGGCGCGCAAGCGGCGAACGTGCCTTGAGCCGTTTCCCTGCAAAGAGAGCCGACCCCGATGAAGGTGCTTGCCGGCAACAGCAACCGTCCGCTGGCCGAGGCGATCTCCACCTGTCTCGGCGTGCCGCTGACGAAAGCGAGCGTGCGCCGTTTCTCCGACATGGAGGTGTTCGTCGAGATCCTGGAGAACGTGCGCGGCGAGGACGTGTTCGTCGTCCAGTCGACCTCGGCTCCGGCCAACGACAACCTGATGGAACTGCTGGTGACGATCGACGCCCTTCGGCGCGGATCGGCCCGGCGCATCACGGCGGTCATTCCCTATTACGGCTATGCCCGGCAGGATCGCAAGACCGGCCCGCGCACGCCGATCTCGGCCAAGCTGGTCGCCAACCTGATCACCCAGGCCGGCGCCAACCGGGTACTGACGATGGACCTGCATGCGGGTCAGATCCAGGGCTTCTTCGACATCCCCACCGACAACCTGATGGCCGCCCCGGTCTTCGAGAAGGACATCCGCCAGTCCTTCGAGAGGATCGACGAGGTGACCATCGTGTCGCCGGACGTCGGCGGCGTGGTGCGCGCCCGCGCGCTGGCCAAGCGGCTGGATGCCGATCTCGCCATCATCGACAAGCGTCGCGAGCGCGCCGGCGTGTCGGAGGTGATGAACATCATCGGCGACGCCAACGGCCGACGCTGCATCCTGCTGGACGACATCGTCGATTCGGGCGGTACCCTGTGCAATGCCGCCGTCGCGCTGATGGAGGCCGGCGCCAAGTCGGTCCACGCCTTCTGCACCCATGGCGTGCTGTCCGGCGGTGCGGTCGCCCGCGTCGCCGTGTCGCCGCTGGAGCAGCTTGTCACCACCGACAGCATCCAGGCGACCGAGGCGGTGCGCGTGTCCCGCAACATCCGCCAGTTGACCATCGCCCCGCTGCTCGCCGAAGCCATCATGCGCATCAGCGAGGAACGTTCGGTGTCGAGCCTGTTCGCGTAACGGCGGCAGCTTCCCGGAAAAAAGGCCCTTTCCCGATGGGAAGGGCCTTTTTGCTGGCCGCGCTTTGTCGAGCATGCCCCCTACCTCTGCGCCGGCAGCCCGTGGAAGTCATTGGCCGTCACCTGCCCGCCGGTGGCGGCGGCGATACGCGCCATCACGGCCGGGCGGGGAACCCGGCGGCCATGCCGGTAACGGTTGACCGTGGCCTGGCTCGTCCCGATCAGGGCGGCGAAGGCCTCTTCCTTGGTTGCGGTCCGGGCGAGCCAGTCATCGAGCGTCATACCGCAATGGTTTAAACCGAAAGGGCTTGTGCGCGCAACCGGATTTATTCCGGAACAATGGACTTTCCAAAGCCGTTTTGGTATGAACGGGTCCATGACCACCATGCGCGAACTGCGGCAGGCCGCCGGACTGAGCCAGGAGAAGCTGGCCGATCTGGCCGGCACCTCCCAGCCACAGATCAACAAGCTGGAGACCGGCCAGCGCAAGATGACCGTCGATTGGGCGGTCAAGCTCGCGGGCCCTCTGGGCATTGAACCGGCGGTTCTGCTTGGCCTCGACGTGCCGGCGGCCCCGGCTCCCACGCGCCCCGCCCGGCCGGCGCTGCCGCCACTGCTCCGCACGACCCCGGCCCAGCAGGCTCAGGCCGCCGCATCGATGCCGGTCCGCGCGGCGGCACGCGGTGGCGGCGACCAGGAAATGTTCCTGGAGGATGGTCCGATCGACTGGATCGCCCGTCCCGACTACCTGAAGAACGCCCGCGATCCCTACGCCATGTATGTGGTCGGCGAATCGATGATGCCGCGCTTCCGCCCGGCCCAGCTTCTGCACGTCAACCCGCACAAGCCGCCGGCGCCGGGAGCCGGGGTGGTGGTGGTCAAGCGCAACAAGGCGGTTCTGGTGAAGGAGTTCGTGCGCCGCGCCAGCGACTCCGTGATCCTGCGGGAATACCGGCCGGCCGAGCGTGAATTCTCCGTGGCGCTCGAAGAGCTCGACACGCTCCACACCGTGGTCGGGTTGCAGGAGCCCTGACTCCAGCTTTGTGATTTTCCGTGCGATTCACGCTTCGGACAATTCCGTCCGAAGCGATCGCATCCCATACCGTTTCGGCATCGGTTTTGTGTGGCTAGGATAATCCAAAATGGACTATTCCTTGTTCAGCGGACGACCGGATGGTCCCGGCTTCCGCGGACGACCAAGGAGGCACGCCATGCACCAGCCCTACCCCCGCTTCCACCCCGGCCCGTCGGCCGGCCGCCTGGACAGCTTCAGCGAGCGCGGCGCCCGCGAGCTGGCCCGCCGCATCCGCACCGCCTGGGCCAGGATCGGCTGGGACGTCGAGGTGCGGGTGGAACGCATCTCCAGCGAGGAGTTGGACGACGGCCGCAGCCTGGCGCATTTCACCGTCCGCAGCGATCTGGTCAACGGCCTGCCGCATCGTCGCCTGGAGGAAAAAAAGCAGGCGCCGCCGCTGCGACGCGCCGCCTGACCAGGATCACGTCAGCCGCATCACTTCAGCCGCTCGTCCAGTTCGACCTGATAGCCGACGGCCAGCCGGTTGGTCTCGTTCGCCATGCCCACCACCGCCATCAGTTCGCCGAACTGCGCGTCGGTCATGCCCAGCCGGCGCGCCGCCGCCTCGTGCGAGCGGATGCAGTATTGGCAATTGTTGGTCACGCTGACCGCGACGAAGACCATCTCCTTCACCAGCGGGTCGAGGGCGCCGGGCGCCATCACCTCCTTCAGGCTTTCCCAGGTCCGCGCCAGGGTCGGCGGGTGGTGAGCGATCATCTTCCAGAAGTTATTGACGTCGGGAACGCCGCGCGTCGTCTTGATGTCGTCATAGACGGCCGACACCTCGGATGCGGCATCGGCCTGCTCGATCGGGGGAAGCGGCATGGCGGCGACTCCTGTCTTGAAGGGGATAGGGCCATAAGGCCGGACATCTTGTCGCAAGGCAACCTCCGGCCTATGCCCCTCCCCGATCGATCGGCCACATTGACCACCACGCGCCCCTCTGGTAGTAGAACCCCGCAGCGGATCGCGCAAACGTTCCAGCGGGAAGCCTTCCGGAACGCCGCGTTGCGGAGAGTTCTCCAGAAGACCGACAGCATTCGTGCAGCGTTCCCATGCGGCCCGGTTCCGGCAACTGTCCGATCCGGTCCGAATGCCGGGAGGAACAGCGTGGAGAGCACGGTTCCAGAGATGGACTTGCCACCGTCCCATCAGGACGGATCCTTCATCACGGACACCCCCGCACCGGGCTCCACCGAGCCGGACCTGGCCGGAACCATCCAGGGCGTGCGCCTCCTCGCGGAGTTCCATTCGGCTGAACCCACCCCGGCATTGCTGGAGAGACTGCGCCGCACCCCCGCCGGACGGGGTCCGCTGGCGCTCGACCGTGACGATGCCCTGCAGGCCGCCGCCCTGGTGGACGAGGTGGTGAGCGACCTGCCGGAACGGATCACCCGCCGCTGTCTTGCGCCGTTCGTCGCCGATTTCAGCGCCATCCACCGCACCGGCGCTTTGCGCGCCTGCCCGACCGAAGGGCCTTGGCTGGAGGAGAAGGCCCGGGCCGACGCCTCCGCCTCCCTGCTGCGCTGGCGCAGCGGGCTGGAGGCGGAGTTGGATGCCCCACCCTTGCACCTGCTGCCCAACGACCATATCGCCGTGGAACTGATGCTGCTCGCCGCCCTGCTCGACCGGGGCCGCAACAGCGACGCCGTCCGCTTCCTCGACCGTCATCTGCTGCGTTGGGCTCCCGATTTCTGTAGCAGTGTCGCCACGCGCTGCCGGGAGCCCTTCTTCGCCGGCATCGCCATCCTGACGAACGCCCTCATAGACAACCTGCGGGACCAGCTTGGTGCGGCCTGCGGATTGCCGCGTCCGGTCGACGATGGCTGCGATTGTGGTTCCGGCGGGGGCTCCGACGCCCGTCGCCGCAGGCGCTGGACCGAAGGCCGCTTCCCCCGCGCCTGCGCCTGCGATCCGTGAGGCCTCAATGGCGCGGCGCCGATCGTCCCCTCGACCGGCCGCCCCCAGCCTGCCCCCTGCATAGTCCTTACGCCATGTGGTCGCCGACCCTGCCACAAAGTCGGAGTTGCCCGAGCTCGAATGCTTCCGCCATGGTGCCACACATGGTGCCGTACACGGCCCTTCTCCTCCGCGACGTTTGCTGATGCCTTTCCGCAGCCTCGATGGCCGGATCGACCGCAAGGGGGCTCTGCGCCTCCTGCGTTTGCTGCTGGCCGTGTCGGTCGCCCTGCCCCTTGTGCTGTTCGCCGGCATGGGGTGGCGCGAGCGGTGGGAGGCGCAGGATGAAGCCGAACGGAACAGCCGCAAGAACGCGCTGATCCTGCACGAGCATATGCTGAAGGTGTTCGACACCATGGCCCAGGCTCTGGACCGGGTGGATGAACGCATCCAGGGTCTCGGCTGGCGCGAGATCGCCGAATCGGAGACGCTGCACCGCTACCTGAAGAGGCTGGATGGCGAGTTGGAACAGATCGGCGCCATCGGGCTGACCGATCCGGACGGAATCGTCCGCAATTCCAACCTGTTCTTCCCCGCCCACAACAGCTATGTCGGCGACCGGCCGGACTTCCGCGAACAGCGGCGGCGCGAATCCGGTCTGCTGATCGCCGGTCCGCTCGCCGATCCGGCCACCGGCAAGCCCAGCTTCGGCATCAGCCGGCGCCGCACAGGTCCAGGCGACAGCTTCGACGGCATGATCGCCACCATCGTCAATCCCGACTATTTCGCGAATTTCTACCGGCAGGTCAGCGGCGGCCAGGGGGAGTCCGTCGCCTTGATCCGCGATGACGGCGCGATGCTGATGCGCTTTCCAGCCCTGGATCCGGAGCGGCCGAACCTGACGCTGCCCACCCTGCCGGCCGACCGCGGCCTGCGGGCCGAAATCACCCGCCAGCCCGACGAGGGGGTCTTCCGCACCGCCAACAGCCATGTGCAGGGGCTGGACCGCGTTTTCGCCTACAAACGGGTCGGCGCCTTCCCGGTCTATGTCGTCTATGGGCTGGACCAGGCGCAGGTCACCCGCTCCTGGTGGCGGAACATGGCGTTGGACGCCGCCTTCGTCGCGCCGGCGACATTGGCGCTGGCTCTGCTCGCCTGGCTGGCCTACGGCCGCGCCGCGTCGGAAAGAGCAGTGATCCAGCGCTGGGCGGACGAGGTGCGCAATCGCGAGAGGCTGGAGGAGGCGCTGCGCCAGAGCCAGAAGATGGAGGCGCTTGGCCAGTTGACCGGCGGCGTGGCGCATGACTTCAACAATCTGCTGACCGCCGCGCTGGCCAACCTGCATCTGCTCGGCCGGCATCTGCCGGCCGACGGGCAGCGCTTCCTGGCCGGGGCGCGTGGCGCGCTGGAACGGGCGGAGAAGCTGACCCGGCAACTGTTATCCTTCTCCCGCCAGGACGCCGTCAACCCGACCGTGGTCGATCTCGGCGACAGCCTGCGCCGGATGGCCGATCTGCTGGAACGCTCCATCCGCGCCGACATCGCCCTGGATTGGGACATCGCCCCGGCACCGATGGCGGTCGCCGTCGATCCGGTCCAGTTGGAAATGGCGGTGTTGAACCTTGTGCTGAACGCCCGCGACGCCATGCCAGGGGGCGGCCGCATCCGCATCGCCGCCGCGCCCGGGCCGGAACCCCGCAGCGCCCGCATCGAGGTTTCCGACACCGGCGCCGGCATGCGACCCGACGTGATCGCCCGCGCCTTCGACCCCTTCTTCACCACCAAGGGTGTGGGCAAGGGAACCGGGCTCGGCCTGTCGATGGTCTATGGCTTCGCCCGCCAGTCCGGGGGCGGCGCCGCCATCGACAGCCGGCCTGGGGAGGGCACCCGCGTCCGCATCGACCTGCCGCTGAGCGACGAGCCGCCGGCCGAACCGCCCGCCTCCCCGGCGGAACCGGCGGCGGACCTCCGCCCGCTGCGCATCCTGGTGGTCGAGGACAACCCGCTGGTGCGGATGGCGATGGTCGAAGGCTTGACCGAGGACGGGTTCACCGTCGAGACCGCCGAGGACGGCGTCTCGGCGCTGGCCCTGCTGGAGACCGACCGCGCGTTCGATCTGGTGGTGTCGGACGTCGTCATGCCCGGCGGGGTTTCCGGCATCGACCTTGCCCGGCACATCCGCGGGCATTGGCCGCACTTGCGCGTACTGCTCGCCTCCGGCTACAGCCCGGAGTCGCTGGCCACCATGGGGGCCGATACCGCGTCGGTGCTGGCGAAGCCCTTCACCCCCGACCAGTTGGCGGCACGCATCCGCTCGCTGGCGCGGGCGAGCTCGGCCCCATAGGCGGTGACAGCCCCGCCAGGCGGCGCGATCAGGTCAGGGCGCTGACGAACATCGGCGCCCACAGCGCCATGCACCACAGCAGGCCAAGGCACAAACCGCGGGTCAGATCATCGAAGGTGGGCTGCTCCAGACGGTTCAGCGCCCACATCGCATTCAGCTCTCCCGGAGTCGGTGCCCGGTCGTCGCATTTGGATGGGGAGGTTGCGGCTGCGCGCCGGTCGGGGTCGCATGACGGCATGGCGGGGGCCTCGCATCGATGGCGTGATGTCCAAGGAGTTTGTGGCCGCCACCGCCGCCGGCCACCCTGTCTTCGGTCTGCACCGGAATTTTGTCGGCATACGAAAAAGGCCGCATCCGTCCTGCGGATGCGGCCCTTTCGCCAAGCGTCCGGCCGGTGCGGCCGGAAACGGTCACTTGCCGGGGCGGATCACCGGGGTGAGCTGGTCGCCCCAGTTGCCGGTCTCGTTGTGATAGCGGGCGGTGCGCATCAGCTCGACCGTCACGCCGGCCTCGACCGCCTTGACGACGGCGTCGTTCAGGCGATGCAGGTTGTTGGCGACGATGCGGATGGCGCTTTCCTGCTCCGGCGTCAGTTCCGACCGGTCATCCGGCGGCGCGTCCTTGAAACCCGACATGCGTTGTTCCTTCCCCTGGATTGGGACCGCCCGGGCGGGACCGGCCGCGGTCCAGAACTTGGTCATGCTCTTGACCGGCCTCGTCAGCCGGTTTCCATCATGTAGCACATTGTGTGCGCCGCGACAAAGATCGTGACGCGTCAAGCGATTGCGACCATCGACCTGTTGCAACCGGCTTGACAGGGCCGGCTTGACAGGGCCGGCTTGCGATGGCCGACCCGGCGACGACCCGGACAGGTCGAAAGCGCGGCGCGGTGTCGAAGGCGCCCGTGCCGGGTCTTATTCTTGCAAACGAAAGAAATAATGCTTCAGGGTCGTAATCAAATATTGGGGTAACTCCACAGTTGACGCCTTTCGATTGCAATGCGCAGATTTCACCACGAAGCAATTTGCCCCTCACGGAGATGATCTTGAAGAACGTCGCCACCAAGGCCCTTCTGGTCGCGTCCTCGCTGTTCCTGATGCAGGGCGCGGCGCTCGCCGGGCAGCAGGACTTCACCATCGTGAACAAGACCGGCTATCCGCTCAAGCACATCTACGTTTCCGAGAACAACAACAACAGCTGGGACGAGGATATTCTCGGCCGTGACGTTCTGAACGACGGCGAGTATTTCGAGGTCGCCTTCGGCAAGGCCGACAAGACCTGCAAGTGGGACATGAAGGTCGTTTATGACGACGGCGAATCGGCCGTCTGGCAGGGCCTGAACCTGTGCCAGATCTCCAAGCTGACGCTCAAGTGGAACAAGAACACCGGCGTCACCTCGGCCCAGAGCGAGTAAGTCCTCAGCGGAAATTGTCGGTGCTGCGGTTCATCAGATGGATGAAGACGTCTTCCAGCGTCGGATCCGTCGCGGTGATCCGCAGCACCGGCTGTCCGTCCCAAGGAGCGAGCGCCCGGTCCAGAGCGACGGCGTCGATGCCGCTGACATGCAGGCGGCTGCCGAAGACCGCGACCATCTCGACCCCCTGCCGCCCCTCCAGCGCCGCAGCGATGCGGTGCAGGCCCTCACCCGTGACAAGGCGGGTGTGCAGACCTGAAGCGGCGATGACCTGATCGACCGTTCCATGGGTCATCAGCGTCCCATAGGCGATGTAGGCGATGCGGTGGCAGCGTTCCGCCTCGTCCATGTAATGGGTGCTGACCAGAACCGTCAGTCCCTCGCCGGCCAGCCGGTGGATCTCGTCCCAGAATTCGCGCCGCGCCTTGGGGTCGACACCCGCCGTCGGCTCGTCGAGCAACAGCAGCTTGGGCTCATGCAGGATGCAGGCGGCCAGCGCCAGACGCTGCTTCCAACCGCCCGACAACTCCCCCGCCAACTGCGACCGCCGCTTGGACAGCCCCAGCCGGTCCAGCGCCTCGGCCACCCGCCGCCGCCGGTCGGGCAGGCCATACATGCGGGCGACGAAATCCAGATTCTCGGCGATGCTCAGATCCTCCCAGAAGCTGAACTTCTGGGTCATGTAGCCGACCTGCCGCTTGATCGCGTCGCTCTGCCGCCGGATGTCGAGGCCGAGACAGGTGCCCTCCCCGGCATCGGGAGTCAGCAGGCCGCACAACAGGCGGATGGTGGTGGTCTTGCCCGACCCGTTGGGTCCGAGGAAACCATAGATTTCACCGGCCTCCACCCGGATCGACACATCATCGACCACGGTCTTGCCGCCGAAGCGCTTGACCAGCCCCCGCACGTCGATGGCAGGCCCGCCGGCGGCGGGAACCCGGTCCATCGTCATCGTCCGCGCTCCGCCGGCACGGCGTCCGCCGGCGGAATGGCCGGTGGCCAGGCATCCACCGGCACCCCTGGATTCAGCGGCCGGTCGGGAAGCGCCTCCACCCGGAAGACCAGCTTTTCCCGGCTGCCGACGCTGTAGATCACCGGCGGCGTATATTCGGCCTGCGAGGCGATGCGCGTGACCCGTGCCGACAATCCGGACGGACAGCCGTCACAGCGCACCGACAGGGCAGTTCCCGGCGCCAAGCCGGCAATGGCGGTTTCCGGCACGAACAGCACCAGCTTCACCCGCTCCGGCGGCAGAAGCGACACGACGGGGGAACCGGCCGGCACCCATTCGCCGGGATTGTAGAGCGTGTCGTCCACCAGGGCCGCAACGGGAGCGACGGGCGCCAGATCGGCCAGCCGGCGCTCCGCCTGGACCAGCGCCGCGTCGGCCTGCGCGACCGCCTCGTCGGCGGCCCGCAGTTGGTCCGGACGGGCCGGCAGGGCCGCGACCGACAGTTGCGCCTCGGCCTCCGCCATCTGGCCACGGTCGCGCTCGAAGGCGGCGCGGGCCTGATCGAGCTTGTCGGGTGAAGAGACCCTGCGCTCCACCAGTTCCCGCTGCCGGCTCAGTTCCGCGGTGGAATAGCGCAACGCCGCCTCCGCCCGCGCCTTCTGCGCCATCAGCACCGCGACCTCCTCCGCCCGCTTGCCGGTGGCGAGGTCGGCGCGCTGGGCCCGCGCCTGGGCCGCCGCCGCGGCGAGCCGGTCGCGCTCCGCCCGGGCGGTGGCCCGGTCGACGGCGAACAAGGGCGCACCGGCCGCGACACGGCCGCCACGGACGACCGACAGGCTTTCCAGCATGCCGGCGCCGGGAGCGGCGATGCGCAGATACTCCCCCTCGACATAGCCATGGGCGAGCGGCGGCGGCCCGCCGGCCGTGACGGGTAGACCGACCGCCAGCGCCAGCGCCGCCAGCCCGGTCAGGATGCCGTCGACAAAGCCGCTCATGGCCCCGCCCGGTCGGGGTCACAAGGCGAAGGTGCGACGAAATGGCGCATGCGGGGATCAGAGGAACATGAGGGCAAGGCGTACCGCCTCTTCGCGACTGGCTGATCCGTTATAGACGTGGATTGGCTTTCCCCCAACGGCCAAGACCATTGTGCGGCGCAGCGAAATCCATGCGAAAGCTCTTGCCTTTCCGCGAGCAGTCGCCGAGACTTTTGATCGGCCGGCGGCGTACGAACGGACTCGCCGCCGCGCCCGGCCCGGCCAACGGGCTCCAAATACAGGGCATGAACAGGGCGGCCGGACCAACGGCCGCGACGGTACGGGGGAGGTACGGATCAAGGCGCTGACGCCGGGACCCGTTGATGCGTAGTGCCGGGACCAAGCCGTCCGGCATATGCCCGGGTCCCCAGCCGAGCGAGGGGATCGATCATGCCGAGTGCTGCCCATTCCGCGTCATCCTCCAGCCTTGAGCTGCTGACGATCTACGAGGTCAGCAAGATCCTGGGCTCGTCGCTGGATCTGGAACAGACCCTGCGCGAGGTCCTGCGGGCGCTGTCCTACCAGTTGCAGATGCACCGGGGCCGAGTTTACCTGCAAGGCGAGGATGGGGCGCTGCGGCTCGTCGCCGCGCAGGGGCTGCCGAAGGGGTCGCCGGCGCAGGAGATCGACTACAACCAGGGCGAAGGCATCAGCGGCCGCATCCTGAAGACCGGCATGCCGGCGGTCGTCCCCAATCTGGCCGAGGAACCGCTGTTCAACAACCGCTCGGGCGGGCGTGATGATCTGGACGAGCAGGTGGCCTCGCTGGTCGGCGTGCCGATCAAGGCGGCCGGCGCGGTGATCGGCGTGCTGACCATCGACCGCATCTCCGACGACGGCCCGAGAGGCCATTTCGGCTCCGACGTCCGCTTCCTGACCATGGTCGCCAACCTGATCGGCCAGACCGTGCGCCTGCACCGGACGGTGGCGGAGGAGCGGCGCTTCATGATGCGCGAGACCTTCCGCGTCCAGAAGGAGCTGCGGCCGGTGGTGGCCCCGGTCAACGACGTGGTCTGCACCAGCCCCAACATGGTCGATGTGCTGGCCCAGGTGCACCGGGTGGCGCCCTTCAAGTCCACCGTGCTGATCCGCGGCGAGAGCGGCACCGGCAAGGAGCTGATCGCGCGGGCCATCCACAACCTGTCGCCGCGCAAGGACGCCCCCTTCATCCGGGTCAACTGCGCCGCCCTGCCCGAATCGCTGCTGGAATCGGAATTGTTCGGGCACGAGAAGGGCTCCTTCACCGGCGCCCAGAAGGATCACAAGGGCCGCTTCGAGCTGGCGTCCGGCGGCACGCTGTTCCTGGACGAGATCGGCGACATCTCCTCCAACTTCCAGGCCAAGCTGCTGCGCGTGCTTCAGGAGCAGGAGTTCGAACGGGTCGGCGGGTCGAAGACGATCAAGACCGACGTGCGGCTGATCTGCGCCACCAACCTCAATCTGGAGGAGGCGGTCGGCCACGGCAAATTCCGCGCCGACCTGTATTTCCGCATCAACGTGGTGACGATCCACCTGCCGCCGCTGCGCGAGCGGCGCGGCGACATCGCCATGCTGGCCAAGCATTTCGTCACCAAGTTCGGCCGCGACAACGGCCTGAACCTGGACATCGACCATGACGCGCTGGAGGTGCTGAACCGCTGCACCTGGCCCGGCAATGTGCGCGAGCTGGAGAACTGCATCGAGCGCGCGGCGACCCAGTGCCGCAACGGCACCATCCGCGTGCCCGACCTGTCCTGTAGTATGAATCTCTGCAATTCCTCCGTGCTGTTCCAGTACCGCAACATGGGGGCCGCCGTCGGCGGGCTGGCCCCGTCGATGAGCGGCACCGCGATCAATCCGGCGCAGCCGGGCCCAACGCCGGCGCGCCCGCAGTTGCCCACCATTCCGCCAGCCATGCCCGTCCCGGCCAATGGCGCCGCCGGGGGAACGGTCGACGGAACCTTCAACGGAACCGCCAACGGAACCCCCGGCGGTGCACAGTGGCCCGCCTGCGCGTCCGGCTGCGGCGCCGGGCCGCTGCCGGTCTGCGGCGCCTCGAAACCGCTGCCACCCTCGGCGATCGTTCCGCTGCCCGCCCCACAGCCCACCACGGTCGCCACCCCGGCCGTCCCCTCGGCACCGGCGCCACAGCCCGTCGCCGCCGGCCCCGACCTGCCGCTGGACGAGCCGGAGTCGGGTCCGCTGCGCGACCGCCTCGTCTGGGCGATGGAGCGGACCGGCTGGGTCCAGGCCAAGGCCGCCCGCCTGCTGGGAATGACGACCCGTCAGGTGAGCTACGCGCTCCGCAAGTACAACATCGAGATCAAGAGGTTCTGAGGATATCGGCGGATACCCTCCGCCGTCGCGCGCCGCCGGACTTTCATGCTACCTTACCGGGCCTTCGGTTCGATGGCGTTCCCCGGTCGAACGGATTTGCGTCTTGCCTTCGCTTGAAAAGCCCCTCGCTCTGCTGTTCGTCGACATCGCCGACAGCACGATGCTGTACGAGCGCATCGGCAACGCCACCGCGGCGGCGCTGACGCAACGGGTGCTGGCCCATCTGCGGCGTCTGGTGATGGACCATCACGGCGGTGTCATCAAAAGCCTGGGCGACGGTCTGCTGGCGGCCTTCCCGGCCTGTGACGACAGCGTCCGCACCGCCTGCGCCATGATGGGCATCCAGGGCGAGCACGGGCTGGGGCTGCGCATCGGCATCCATTTCGGCGCGGTGATCGAAGGGATCGGCGACCTGTATGGCGACGCCTGCAACGTGGCGGCGCGGGTGCAGCAGATCGCCCGGCCGGACGAGATCCTGGCGACCCAGGCGCTGGTGGATGGCCTGTCGCCCGACCTGCGCGCCCGGACCAAGCCGTTGAGCAACGTCACCATGAAGGGCAAGGCGGCACCGATCCGCGTCCACCAGATCCGGGTCGGCGACGACGGGGGCGACGACGCCATCGACAGCACCACGCTCGGCTTTTCCCTACCGACCGGGACTGGTGGCGTGATGGTGACGCTGCACCTCTCCTATCGCGGGCAGCACATCACGCTGAGCCGGGCGCTGCCCCGTGTCACCATCGGTCGCGAGGACAGCAGCGGCCTGCGCATCGCCTCGCGCCAGACCTCGCGCCAGCATGCGGTGATCGACTTCACCCGTGAAAGCTTCCTTTTGACCGATCATTCCACCAACGGCACCTTCATCCGCAGCGGCGGGTCGCCGCCGGTGGTGCTGCGCCGCGATTCGACCAAGCTGGTCGGCGACGGCCTGATCGGCTTCGGAGCGGAGGCGCTGGACGAGAGCCAGGACCATGTCGTCGCCTTCCGCGGCGAGCTGGCCTGAGCGGCCGACATCACCGGCCGTTTGTCGGCACCCCGACAAAGCCCCCTGCCCCCGCCTCCCCCGCACCGTCCATTGTCACAATGACGACAGCGTCCGCGATGCCGACAATCCTCCGCAAGCCATTGTAAATACGTCATTCCTTCATCTGGCCCCGAACTTGCTTTTCATCCCTTCATCCAACGGTGTCGTCGGGAACGGCAGGGAAGGAGTGGATGATGGGCAACGTGGTATCGCTCGACAGCATCTTCGGGCTTGGGGAACTCGCCCCGCCCGCCGTGATGCCGGCAGCACCCGAGGCGGCGTCCGGCTGTTCGTCGTCGTCCTGCGGATCGTCGGATGGTCCGGCCGACATGGACCCGGCGGTGTGGGAGAAGGTGAAGAACCATCCCTGCTATTCGGAAGAGGCGCATCATTATTTCGCCCGCATGCATGTCGCGGTCGCGCCGGCCTGCAACATCCAATGCAACTACTGCAACCGCAAATATGATTGCTCGAACGAGAGCCGGCCGGGCGTGGTCTCCGAAAAGCTGACCCCCGACCAGGCGCTCAAGAAAATCCTCGCCGTCGCCCAGGAAATTCCGCAACTGTCGGTGATCGGCATCGCCGGCCCCGGCGACAGTCTGGCGGCCGCCGGCAAGAACACCTTCGCCACCTTCGAAATGTTGCAGAAGAAGGCGCCGGACCTGAAGCTTTGCCTGTCCACCAACGGCCTGGCCCTGCCCGACCATGTGGACACCATCGCCCAATACAATATCGACCACGTCACCATCACCATCAACATGGTCGATCCCGAGGTCGGCGCGCGGATCTATCCCTGGATCTTCTACAAGCACAAACGCTGGACCGGGCTGGACGCCGCCAAGATCCTCCATGAACAGCAGATGCTGGGGCTGGAGATGCTGACCTCGCGCGGCATCCTGGTGAAGGTGAACTCCGTCATGATCCCGGGGGTCAACGACGAGCACCTGCTGGAGGTGAACAAGGCGGTGAAGAGCTGCGGCGCCTTCCTGCACAACATCATGCCGCTGATCTCTGACCCCGCCCATGGAACCTATTTCGGCCTGAACGGCCAGCGCGGCCCGACCGCGCAGGAGCTGAAGCTGGTGCAGGACGCCTGCGAGGGCGGAGCCAAGCTGATGCGCCATTGCCGCCAATGCCGCGCCGACGCCGTCGGCCTGCTGGGCGAGGATCGCGGCGAGGAGTTCACCGCCGACAAGATCGAGGCGATGGGCTTCGTCGAGTATGACGACGAAGCCCGCCGCAGCTACCGCGACCATGTCGAGGCCGAACGCGCCGGCCGGCATGCCTCCAAGGCCGCCGCCCAAGCCGATGTGCGCGACAGCGTCGGCGCCGGTGTCGATCCGATCCTGATCGCCGTCGCCACCAAGGGCGGCGAGCGCATCAACGAGCATTTCGGCCACGCCAAGGAATTCCAGATCTACGAGGTCGGCCCGGACGGCGCCAAGTTCGTCGGCCATCGCCGCGTCGACCAGTATTGCGAAGGCGGCTCCGGCGACATCGACACGCTGGACGGCGTGCTGGCGGCGATCAACGACTGCACCGCCGTGTTCGTCGCCAAGATCGGCGGCTGCCCGTCCAAGTCGCTGGCCGATGCCGGGATCGAACCGGTCGACCGCTTCGCCTTCGACTACATCGAGGAATCGGCGCTGGCCTACTTCAAGGACTACGCCGAGCGGCTCGGCCAGGGCGTCGTCCAGTCCCGCGCCGGCCAGGACGCGGTGATCCGCACCGGGGCGCTGACCGCGCGCCGCGCCTGACCCCTTTTCCCCTCCACAGCCATCCCACACCGAAGGAGAGAGCCATGGCCTACAAGATCAAGTCCGCCGAATGCACCGTCTGCGGCGCCTGCGAGGCCGAGTGCCCGAACATCGCCATCAGCCTGAAGAAGGGCACCTACGTCATCGACCCGGCCAAATGCACCGAATGCAAGGGGCACTTCGACAGCCCGCAATGCGCCGCCGTCTGCCCGGCCGACTGCTGCGTCCCGGCATGATGTGAATGCTCCCTGGTATCCCCCCTCTCCCGCAGTGGAGAGGGGGAAGATGTCGGATGAAGGCTTGACCCAGGAGCACCGCGCCATGCTGGACGAGGTGGATGAGGACTGGCTCGCCCGCCGCTATTACGGCGGGGATCTTCCGCCCGAGGCGGAACGCTGCCTGCATCTGGCCGCCGCCAGCCATGCCGACAGCGCGGCGGCCCTCGCCCATCTCGCCCGCGCGGCGGAAATCGCCCCTGGCCATCGCCTCGTCGATCTCGGCCATTACAAATTCCACTTCTACAAGGCCAACCTCGATCAGGCGCTGGTCTATGGCGAGCGCATGCTCGGCCACGCCATGGCCGCCATCGGTGTCAATCACACCGACTGGCGCGCCGTGACCCCGGCCACCGCCGATTTCCGCGGGCTGGAGCCGGCGCCCCGCCTGTTCCTGTTCGCCCTGGTCGCCATCGGCTATCTGCTGCTGCGCACCGGAAATCTCGAGGCCGGACGCGAGGCGCTCGCCAAGGTCCACAGCTTCGACCCCGACGACCGTTTCGGCGCCGCCCGCCTGATCGCCGTCGCCGACCGCCGCGCCCATGAGGACGAGTTCGAGGAGGCCGGCGCATGAGCGACGACATCGTCGAAGCCCTGGACTGGTGCGGTGAACCGGTGGATTGCTCCGCCTGCGCCCATCAGGACCGCCGGCTCGACCAGGATGCCGCCGCCCCTCCCCCCGGCGGCACTCTGCCCGGCCAGTGCCTGCCGCTGAAGGCCTGCGTCCAGGACCGTTACGCCAAGCGCATCCAGCGCTTCTTCGAATGGAACCCGGATCTCGCCGCCGGTCATCTCGACCATCCCTATTTCGAGGTGCGGGCGAATGCCGCGCGCTTCGCCCCGATCTTCCAGCTTCCCCGCCTTATGGCCGACCCGGACGAGACGGTCCGCTCCGTCCTGGCCCGGCGGCTGCCGCGCCGGCTGCTGCTGAAGCTGCGCGACGACCCCGACCGCGAGGTGCGGATCGCCGTCGCCAGCCGGCTGGAGGATGCCGACCTCGCCCCGCTGATGCGCGACGCCGACTGTTCGGTGCGGCTGCGCGTGGTGCGGCGGATTCCCGACGGCATGCTGCCGGCGATGATGCATGACGAGGATCCGGAGGTGCGGGTGGAGGTCGCCCGCCGCCTCGCGATGGATTGGCTGCCCAGCCTCGCCTGGGACGACAGCCCGCGGGTGCGGCTGGTGGTGGCGCAACGGCTGCCGACGTCGAAGCTGCATGTCCTGGTGCCGGATCCCGACTGGATGGTCCGCCTCGCCGTCGCCGGGCGGATCGACTGCGGTCAGCTCGGCCCGTTGCTCGACGATCCGGAAGAGGAGGTGCGCGCCGTCGCCCGCCAGCGCGCCGCCGGCCTCACGATCGCCAACGACCTTCCACCCCTGTAGCGGCCCCTCGATGGACGGAGCACCAAGGCCATGACACAGACAGCCGCCCCCTACCGCCGCGAACGCGCCCGCAGCGCCGAGGACGCCAACGAGCTGGTCGGCCCGCCGGTGCTGGAGCAGGGCTTCAAGGTCAAGGCGCTGCGCGACGTGCGCAATGACGGGACCTATCCCGGCCGCCCGGTCGGCGATTTCCTGATCCGCGAGGGCGATGTCGGCTATGTCATCTCCGTCGGGACCTATCTTCAGATGTACTACATCTATGCCGTTGATTTTTATGAGAAACGGGTGGTCGTCGGCATGCGTGCGCGCGAGCTGCGAGTGGTCGACGCCCATTGCAACGACCCTCAATAACCAGCTGATCCCCCACCGATAAGGAGCCTCGCGATGTCCGACGTCGAAGCCGCCGCCAAGCCCGGTTTCATCCCGCCGCGCGAACCGCTGTATGACTGGGGCCTGCGGGTCACGGTGCGGGAGGATCTGTTCAACGACGGCAGCCATCCGCAGGTGCCGGACGGCGCGCTGCTGGCGCCCAGGGGTACGCCCGGCACCATCGTCCGCGTCGGCCGCACCGAGGAGGGCAATCTGCCGGTCTATCTGGTGGAGTTCCCCGGCGGCACCGTCGTCGGCTGCCTGGAGGAGGAGATCGCCCCGGCCGACGGCTCGCGGCGCGGCGTGCCCGGAATGATGTGATTGGGGGGTGATGCGATGACCATCTATCTCGACAACAACGCCACCACCGCCCTGGCCGCGGAAGTGCGCGAGGCGATGCTGCCGCTTCTGTTCGGGGAGTTCGCCAACCCGTCCAGCCCGCATTCCGCCGGCATGGCCGCCCGCCGCGCGGTGGGCGAGGCCAAGGCCCAGGTCGCCGCCTTGATCGGCGCCAAGCCGGCCGATCTGGTGATGACCGGCAGCGCCACCGAAGCGACCCACGCCGCCATCCTGGGCGCCCTGCGCGTGATCGAGGAGACCGACCACCGCCGCGACCATATCGTCACCACGGCGGTGGAGCATCCGGCGACGCTGGCCCTGTTCGACGATCTGCGCCAGCGCGGCTGGCGCGTCTCCATCCTGCCGGTGAACCGCGACGGCCTGCCCTCGCTGGTCGATCTGGCGGCGGAGGTGGCGGAGGACACCGCCCTGGTCTCCATGATGTGGGCCAACAACGAGACCGGCGTGCTGATGCCGGTGGAGGGAGCGTCGGCGATCGCCCATGCCCATGGCGCGCTGTTCCACAGCGACGCGGTGCAGGCGGCGGGCCGGGTGCCGGTCGATTGCGGCATCGCCGATTACCTGACGCTGTCCGCCCACAAGATGCATGGACCGAAGGGCATCGGCGCGCTCTATCTCCGCAAGGGCGCCCCCTTCCACCCCCTGATCCACGGCCATCAGGAACGCCGCCGCCGTGGCGGGACGGAAAATGTTCCGGGCATCGTCGGCTTCGGCGCCGCAGCCTCGCTGGCATCGCTGTGGCTCGACGAGGCCGACCTGACCGCCTTCCTGCGCGACCGGCTGGAACAGGGCATCCTCGCCCGCTGGCCCGGCGCGGTGGTGAATGGCGGCGGTGCCCCCCGGCTGCCCAACACCAGCAACATCCGCTTCGCCGACAGCCGGGGACATCCGGTCGATGCGGAGGAACTGCTGATGCGGCTGGACCGCGCCGGCATCGCCGTGTCGATGGGGGCGGCCTGCTCCTCCGGCGGCAACGAGCCGAGCCATGTGCTGACCGCCATGGGGCTGACCGGCGCCCAGGCTTCGGCCAGCCTGCGTTTCTCGCTGAGCCGCTACACCACCGCGGCGGAGGTGGACGCCGTCCTGTCGGAGCTGCCGGCCCTGCACGCCCGGCTGGTCGCCGCCTAAAAAATACAATCAAAACAAAAGGATGGAGTGTCAGCGATGAAGGTGATGATCCGCAAGGCGTCCGAGCGATACACGATCTACGTCGCCAAGAAGGACCTGGAGGAGCCCATCGTCGAGATGGAACATCCGGGCCTGTGGGGCGGCTGGGTCAAGGTCGCCAATGGCTGGACGCTCGACCTGCCGGAAATGCCGGCGGACACCCGCCTGCCGATCACCGTCGAAGCGAAGAAACGCGGAACGGAGTGACGCCCATGCCCCTGTCGCCCGAACGCATCGACGGCATCGCCACGCTCGCCGGCCGGCTGTTCGCCGGCGGCGGCGGGCTCGACGCCGTGGTCCGCGCTGTCCGCGAGGCCAACCCGGACCTGAAGACCGTCACCGGCGCCATGGCCGCGGTGATGGCCGAGGATCCCTTCCGGGAGGAGGCGGGTTTCGACCTGCATCTGGTCGACGGCAACAACCACTGCTGGCTCATCACCGACAAGCCGGAACTTGCCACCGGCGTCGTGATCGCCCAACGGGACGAGGACGAATGAATGAGCGAGGCCGCCGCGGTTCTGCATCAGCCCTCCCCCGCCGATGAGGAGGAGATCGACGACTATATCCCCCTGACCGACCCCGACCTGTCCGCCGCCGAGGTCGAGATGCTGGGCCGGCTGCTGTCCTCCGGCTCCTTGAGCGACGGGCGGATGGTGCGGGCGTTCGAGGACGCCTTCGCCGCCTATGTCGGGCGCGAGCATGCGGTGGCGGTCTCCAGCGGCACGATGGCGACGCTGCTGATGCTGAAGGGCGCCGGCATCGGCGAGGGGGACGAGGTGCTGTGCAGCCCCTTCGGCTGGCATCAGGTCCAGCATGCGGTGGCGCTGTCCGGCGCCACGCCGGTGCTGGTCGACATCGATTACTGGCAGCACACCATCAATCCGGAGAAGGCGGCGGCGCTGGTCACGCCGAAGACGAAGGCGATCCTGGCCGCCAACGTCAACGGCCACCCGGCCCATTGGGACGAGCTGCGCGCCCTGGCCGACGCCGAGGGACTGATCCTGCTGGAGGATTCGACGGAGGCCATCGGCTCCACCTACAAGGGACGGATGGTCGGCACCTTCGGCGACGCCGCGGTCTTCGATTTCTCCGAACCCGGCGTGCTGCTGGCCGGCGAGGGCGGCATGATCGTCACCGACGACCGCGACCTCGCCCACCGGCTGCGCTACATGCGCCGGCGCGAGACCGCGCACCGCAACACCGTGGTCATCACCCGCACCCTGCCCTGGCAGGCGGGGATGAGCGACCTGAACGCGGCGCTCGCCCTGGTGCAGTTGAAACGCCTGCCGGAAATCCTGACCCGCCGCAACCTGGTCATCGCCTATTACGACGCGGCGATGGCGAGCTTCGAGGGGATCAAGCCGCCCTATCGCGGGCCGGGGGCCGAGGTCGTCAACCCGATGGTCTATTGCGTCCATCTCGGCACCCGCTTCAGCGCGTCGGGGCGACGGTCGATCATCGAGGATCTGGACACCCACGACATCGACGCCAGCGACTACGGCCAGCCGCTGCACACCCAGCAATATTACATCGAGGCGCTCGGCGAGGCCCTGGGCGAACGGCGGGCCGGGCGCGGCAGCTGCCCGGTCTGCACCAAGACGGCGGACCGCGTGCTGGCCCTGCCGCTGCACCGCAAGATCACCCGCGATCAGGTCGCCTTCATCGTCGAAACGCTGAAGGACGCCAGCGTCAACACCGGCGCCGGCGCCGCGATCTATCTGTGAAGCCCCGAAGGGAAGAGGCCCCCATGACCGTCACCACACTCGCACCCGAGTCCGACTCCGTCACGGTGACGGACGCCGCCGCGGCATTGGCCGACATCGCCACGGCGCTGGCGGCCCGGCAGGTGGTGCCCTATCTCGGCCCCGGCGCCTTCGACCTGCTGCCGCCCGACCAGTGCCCGATCCCGCGCAACTCGGCGGAGCTGGTACAGCGCCTGAACGCCAAGGTCGCCGCCCCCGGCCGCATCCGCGCCAACCTGACTGCCGTCGCCCAGTTCATCGAGACCCGCAAGCACCGCAAGACGCTGGAGATCCTCCTCAACGAGATCTTCCGGCAGACGGTGCCGCCGACCCCGGCGCATGCCCTGCTGGCGGCGATCCCGGCTCCGCCGCTGTTGGTCGATGTCTGGTACGACGCCGTACTGGACGGCCTGCTGAGCGCCGACGCCGGCCGGAGCTGGGGCCAGATCCAGGGGGTGTCGCACCCGCAATCGACCGGCGAATGGGTGCGCTACTACGCCCCCGACGGCAGCGAGGCGACGGCGGAGGCGGCGGCCGCCTGGGACAGCGTGCTGTACAAACCGTCTGGCGCGGTGACGCCGGCCGGAAACTATCTGATCTCCGACAGCGACTATGTCGAGATCCTGACGGAGATCGACATCCAGACCCCGATCCCCGCCATCGTCCAGGAGCGCCGCGCCGGCCGCCATTTCCTGTTCCTGGGCTGCCGCTTCGACCATGAGATCCAGCGCACCTTCGCCCGGCAGATCGCCAAGCGCTCCTCCGGCAGCCATTGGGCGGTGATCCCCGGCGAGTTGTCGAAGAACGAGGCGCGCTTCCTGGCGCTGCACGGGATCAGGCGGATCGACATGCCGCTGGACCAGGCGGTGGAGGAACTGCGGGCGCGGGTGTGAGGGGGGCCTGACGCCGACAGGCTCCCGGTTGCGGTCCTCAGAGGAAGGGCAGCGGCAGGATCAGGGTGAAACCGTCCGCCGCCATCAGCACGCCGGCCGCCGCCAGCCCGCGGCTGACCCACAGGATGAAGCCCTTGTTGGTGATGGCGAAGACCGACGCCAGCACGATGGCGAGCTGGAGCATGCCCTCGGCGAAGTCGAAATAGGGATCCTGCGCCGCAGCATGGTCGCGCCGCAGCTCCGCCGCCTTGGCCTTGGCCAGCAGATCCTTGCGGCTGTTCTTGCCCTCGTCGGACTCCATGCGGTCGGCCATCAGGCGGTATTCGGCGGAGCGCTGCACCGCCTTGGCCTGCGCCTCGGGCGGCATGCCGGCCGACAGCAGCTCGATCTCGTCGGCGGCGACCCGCAGGCTGATCTGGCGCTGGGTCTTGGCCTGGTAATAGGCGAAGCTGTCCGACGCCTCGATGGCGCTGGCCATCAGCTCCTTGCCGGCGTTGGAACCGGCGACGCTGACGATGGCGAGCACCGCCGCCAGAACGGAGATGTAGATGGCGGTCGAGGTCTTCAGCCCGATCCCGCCCTCCTCGCCATCGGGATGTTGGGCATGCTCGGATCCATGCCGGGCCTTGTGCTTGGCCCGCTCGCGCTCGTGGGTTTCGTCGATCAGGTCCTTGACCTCGGCCGCGTCCATGCTTCGCTCATCCTCCGCTCTACCCTCCGCCGAAGGGCGGATGACGGAAGAGGTAGCGAAACACGCGGCGTTGGAAAAGCCCCCCATAGGTCCAAAGCGGCGCTGCGCGCCCGAATGTCCCGCATGCCGACATTCGCCCCTTTCAAGGGCGCCCGGTTCGGGCTATGTCAGGGAGCATGAACCAGTTCGCACGTCTGGCGATCGAGGCTGGCCCGCTCGCCGCCTTCTTCGTCGCCAATTCGCAGGCCGGCATCATGACCGGCACCGCGGTCTTCATGGTCGCCATCACCATCGCGCTGGCGGTGTCCTGGCGGCTGGAGCGCCGGATCCCGATCATGCCGGTGGTCGGCGCCGGCTTCGTGCTGCTGTTCGGCGGCCTGACCCTGTGGTTGCAGGACGACCTGTTCATCAAGATCAAGCCGACCCTGGTGAACCTGCTCTTCGCCGTCGTGCTGTTCGTCGCCCACGCGACGCGGCGCAATGTGATGAAGCGCCTGCTGGGCACGGTGCTGAACCTGTCGGAGGACGGGTGGCGCACGCTGAGCATCCGCTGGGCCTGGTTCTTCCTGCTGCTGGCGGTGCTGAACGAGCTGGTGTGGCGGAATGTCTCCACCGACATGTGGGTCAACTTCAAGGTGTTCGGCATCATGCCGCTGACCCTGGTCTTCAGCGCCTTCCAGGCCCCCCTGATCATGCGCCATCAGGTGCCGGAGGAGCCGGCGCGGAGCGGCCCGGCCGCCTGAAGGCGGTGGCTTTGTCACAGCCCTCCGACCGCGCCCACTTGTGCGGCGCGGAAGAGGCACTCACATTGGTGGCGGCCGCGACGTCGTCCGCTCCGACCGAATCTCAGAGGTATTGATCGATGGGCAGTTTCAGCATCTGGCACTGGTTGATCGTTCTGGTCATCGTGCTTCTCCTGTTCGGCGCCGGCAAGCTGCCCAGTGTGATGGGCGACATCGCCAAGGGCGTGAAGGCGTTCAAGGCCGGCCTGAAGGACGAGGAGGCGGCCCAAGCGCCACCCCAGGCTCCGGCCCAGACCGCGGCCCAGCCCTCCCCTGCCGCGATCGACCCGGCGCCGACCCAGCCCGTCGCGGCTCAGTCCACCCCGGCCCACCCCACCGCCCAGCCGGGCGACCCGGCCAAGCCCACCCAGGGCTGACCTTCCTTCCCTTGCGCCGCCCGCCGGCCGGATGTGACCCGCATGGCGGTTTGATGGGGCGGCGAAATACGATAAGGAGAAGGGGCTTTCCGCGTCCGGTCCGTTTCCCGCGGTCCCGGTGACCGGAAGGCCCCTTTTCCGCATCCAGCCGGCCCGCATGACGGGCAAGCGCAGGTCGATCGTGACGCTCCAGCCACCGCCCCGGCGGGTCCCCTCCCTGACGACACCGACATCCAAGGACGAGATGAAGGCCAACGGCTCATCCCCCGAGACTCCGCCGCCGGAGAACGAGGACATCGCCAAGCTGCTTCGCGCCTTGAACGAGGATCTGCGGGCGGACCCGCAGGATGACGACGCGGAGTATGAGGAGGAGGAGCCGGCGAGAAGCGGCCTGCCGCTTGGCAAGATCGCGCTCGCCCTGCTGGCCGCCGGCGGCATCGCCGTCGCCGTGGTGTATTTCGGATCGGGTGACTCCGCCCCGGTGACCACCGCCTCCAACGGCGCCGCCAACAGCGCGGCACCGATGGTGCCGGCGCCGGCCATCACCCGCGCCCCCTCCGCTTCGGCGCCCGCCAATCAGGCGGCGACCCCGGCTCCCGCCACCGGGAGCCTGCCGGCGCCGGTCACCACGTCGCCGGCCACCACCTCCGGGACCGCCGCGTCACAGCCGGTTCAAACCTCACCGTCCACGGCCCCCCCGGCGCCGCCGCCTCCGGTCGCCGCCGTGCCGCCAAGCCCGCCGCCGGTCCTGAAGATGCCGGAACCGCCGGCCGTGCCGGCAACCGCCCCCGCCGCGGCACCCAAGCCGCGCGTCACCGCCCAGCCCGAAAGCGGCGCTTCCGCCGGAGCGGCCGTTCAGAAGCCGGAGGCCCCCAAGGCCGAAGCCGCCAAGCCGGAACAGCCGACAACGGGCACGGCGGCGGACACCGGATCGCTGCAAGCGATGCTGGCCCCGCCCAAGGACGCCGCCCGGGAGACCGCCAAACGCCCGCCCGCCACGACACCCCCGGCCGCCTCCGGCACCGGCGAGTCGAAGCCCGCCGCGAAGGCCGCCACTTCGACGCCGGCCCCGGCGCCGTCGGCCCCGGCGCCGGCCGGACGCTATACCGTGCAGGTCGGCAGCTTCTCGGTGACGGCGAACGCCGATTCGCTGCTGCAACGGTTGCAGGGCAACGGTTTCCAGGCCTACACGGTGGATTGGACGGACGGTTCCAACCGGTCCTGGCGCGCCGTGCGCGTCGGCGGTTTCACCGATGCGGCCGCGGCCAAGCGCGAAGCGGAGCAATTGAAATCCAAGATGGGTCTCAGCCCCGTCGTCGTGACCACGCGCTGACCGCCGCGGGACCGGCGCCGGCATAGGGCCGGTCCCGATCCCTGCGACATCGTGTCATCCGAACGAAAGCCCGGCGGCGACATTTGGTCGCGGCCGGGCTTTTTCTTTCGGCCCATACCCCCATTCTTTGGTCGGGGGAGCCGGGAGTGCCGCTTGATCCCCGCTTCTCTTTGCTCGTAGCATGGACATTCCAGGGCACGGACGCATCGGCAGACGCATTGCCCAGGCCACGAATTTGGGAAGCCGGCACCAGACCGGCGCACCGGAGGACGCCCCGCCATGAAGCCGACCATCCTGGTTGTCGACGACGAGCCCAGCATCGTCCTGTCGCTTCAGGTCCTCATGCAGCGCGCCGGCTTCGACGTGCGCATCGCCCGCGACGGGGACGAGGCGCTGCGCTCGGTGGAGACATTCACGCCCGACCTGATCCTGCTGGACGCGATGATGCCGAAGCGCGACGGCTTCGACGTCTGCCAGACGCTGCGGACCAACCCGGCCTGGAAGACGCTGCCGATCATCATGCTGACGGCCCGCAGCCGCGACGTCGAACGGCAGAAGGGGCTGGCGCTGGGGGCCACCGACTACATCACCAAGCCCTTCTCGACCCGCGACCTGCTGGCGACCGTCCGCCGCCATCTGGGCCTGACGGCTGCGGCCGGCATCGCCGAGCCGGCCGCGTCATGAGCGTTCCCGCCCCAGGCGCCCTCCCTCGGCCCCTCTCCCGGTCCCAGCCCCGGCGCATCATCCCCCTCGCCTTCCGCGCCGCCGGAGCCGGTCTGGTGGCTCTGGCGGTCGGGCTGGCGGTGGCGGTGCGCGGGTCGGACGCCTCGGATCCGCTGCTGACTTATGCCGTGCTGATGACCACGGCCTGCGCCGCCGCGGTGTGGGGGCTGTGGCTGGCGGTCGACCGTTACCTGCTGCGCGCCGCCGAAACGCTCAGCCGCGAGGCCGGGCTGATCGCCCATGGCAATGCCGAGGGCGCCGTCGGCGGCCGGGTGCCGCTGTCGCGCTATGGCGACCTTCAGCCGATCGCGCGGGCGGTGAACGAACTGTCGGACAAGCTGGCCCAGGTCCGCCGCGACATCGCCCGCACCGTCGCCGAGTCCACCGCCAGGGCGGAGGAGCAGAAGACCCGGCTCGCCGCCGTGCTGCGCGACCTGCATGAGGGCGTTCTGGTCTGCAACACCCGGCATCAGATCCTTCTCTACAACCAGACCGCCCTCGACATCCTGCATCTGACCGGCGAGCTGGGGCTCGGCCGCTCGCTTCTGCATTTCGTGGTGGCGGAGCCGGTGGCCCACACGCTGGAACGGCTTTCCCTGCGCGTCCGCGAGGGACGGCACCTCAACCATGAACACGGCACCACCGCCCAGTTCGTCGGCGCCACCACCGACGGCCGCATCCTGCTGGAAGGCCGGATGAGCGCCATCCTCCAGGATCCCGACCCGGCGTCGGACGAGCCGCCGACCATCACCGGATATGTGCTGACCCTGTCCGACGCCACCAGCGAACTGGCGGCGCTCGGCCAGCGCGACGCCCTGCTGCGCGAGGCGACGGAGGGATTCCGCGCGCCCATCGCCAATTTGCGGGCGGCGGTGGAAACGCTGTATGACGCCCCCGACCTCGGCCCCGCCGACCGCGCCGCCTTCGAATATGCCATGATGGAATCCTGCGACAGCCTGTCGCGGCGGCTTGAGCGGGTGACCGCCGCCTACCGCGATGTCGTCACCGGCAGCTGGCCGATGAGCGACATCCATTCGAGCAACCTCATCACCCTGGTCGCCCATCGCGTCGGGGCGATGTCCACCGCCACGGTGACGCTGACCGGCCTGCCGCACTGGCTGCATGGCGACAGCCACAGCCTGGTCCTGCTGTTCGCCTTTCTGGTCGGGCGGGTGCAAAGGCTGACCGGCGCCACCGTCTTCGATCTGGCCGCCGCCGGCCCGCAGGACGGCGACCGCTGGGTTTATCTCGACCTCGTCTGGACCGGCCCGCCGGTGTCCAGCGCCACGCTGGACGGCTGGCTGGACCAGGCTCTGCCCGACGGGTTGGGCGGTCTCAGCGCCGGCGACGTGCTGCAACATCACCGCAGCACGGCCTGGAGCGAAGCGCTGCCCACGGATCAGCATCAGGCTCAGTCAGAAGGGGATCAGCCGCAAGGCGCCGGCCGCGCCCGGCTGCGCGTGCCGTTGCCGCCGGCCCAGTCGCCACGCACCGCCCAGCCCCGCGCCCGGACCGGAGCCCGGCCGGAATTCTTCGATTTCGGACTGCTGCACCAACCGCTGGCGACCAGCGGGCTGGGCGGAACGCCGTTGGACCGGCTGCATTACGTGGTGTTCGATACGGAAACCACCGGCCTCTCGCCCAGCGCCGGCGACGAGATCGTCCAGATCGCCGCGGTCCGCATCGTCGGCGGACGCATCCTGACCGGCGAGACCTTCAACATGCTGGTCGATCCCAAACGGCCGATCCCGCCGGAGTCGATCCCCTTCCACGGCATCACCGACGCCATGGTCGCGGGCAAGCCGACCATCGACACCGTGCTGCCCCAGTTCCGCAGCTTCGTCTCCGGCGCGGTGCTGGTGGCGCATAACGCCGCCTTCGACCTGAAATTCCTGAAGATGAAGGAACGGGCGGCGGGAGTGACCTTCGACTGCCCGGTGCTCGACACCATGCTGCTGTCGCGCATGCTGCTGGGCAATGACGGCGACCACACGCTGGACGGCATCGCCCAGCGGCTGGGCATCGCGGTGGTCGACCGCCACACCGCGCTGGGCGACAGTCTGGTCACCGCCGCCGTGTTCCTGAGGATGATCGAGATGCTGCGCGACCAGGGCGTCAGAACGTTGGACGACGCCATCCGCGGCGCCAACATCCTGGTCGAACTCGCCGCTAGGGAACGCGCCTTTTGAGCGCCCCCCGGCATGGTCCGGGACAAAAGCCGGACCAACGCGCGCTGGAACGCAGGGTCGCCGAGCTGGAACGCGCCAACGCCACCCTGCGCGCCGACAATGAACGGCTGACCGAACGGGATCGGCTGAAGGATGAAATCCTGCCGACCGTCGCCCATGAACTGCGGGCGCCGCTGACCTCGATCCGGGCGCTGGGCGAGGTTCTGCATGACGATCCCGGTCTGGCCCCTGACCGGCGGCAAGAACTCCTGGCCGTCATCATCAAGGAAAGCGAGAGGCTGACCCGTCTGGTCAATCAGCTGCTGGACAGGGCGCGGTTGGACGGCGTGGAGATCGAGGCCGGCGCGTCGGACCGGCGGATCGCGATCATCGACGTCGGCCCGGCGCTGGCCGAGGCGGCCGCCGCGACGGCGCCGCTGTTCCTGGAACGCGACATCGCCCTGTCGGTCGATAGTCCCGCGACCCTGCCGCCGGTGCGCGGCGATGTCGACCGGGTGGTCCAGGTCATCGTCAACCTGCTGTCCAACGCCGCGAAATTCACGCCCGTCGGCGGCCGCGTCCGGCTCGAAGCCCAGCGGGACGGCGGCGTCCTGCGGGTGAGGGTGACCGACAGCGGCCCCGGTGTGGCGGCGGAGGAGCGCGAACTGGTGTTCCAGCGCTTCCACCGCTCCGCCACCGCCGTGGCGGGGGATTCCGACGGCACGGGCCTTGGTCTGGCGATCTCAAGGCGGATCGTCGAGCGTCTGGGCGGCCGGATCGGGGTGGAGGATGCGTCCACGGCAGGGCCCCCCGAGTCGGGCCATGGCGCCTCCTTCTGGTTCACTCTTCCACTTGCCGAGGCCGGGGCCGGGGCGATGCCACCGGAGCGCGACGACTGATCGGACTCGAAACACTTACAATCGTCTGGCAGGACCATGATCCCGTGTTATCCTCGCGCCGCTTTGCAATCCGGCTGACCGGGAGTTCTCCCGCTTGTGGTAGGGCCCACGCCCGCATCACAAAGGGTATACAACCGATGGGGCGCTCCATGCCGCGGCCCTTCCCGTTCGGACGATGCGCGCTTATGGTGGGGAACACGGAACCATGTGCGATATGGATCGGGCAGGACGGGCCGCCCGTCGAGCGGGCGGGTGGTAGGAAGGCTGGATGGGCAAGATACTGGTTGTCGACGACGAGCGGGACGTCCAGACGCTGCTCCTGCAACGTTTCCGCCGCGCCGTCCGCGCCGGCGAGTTGGAATTCCTGTTCGCCCATGATGGGCGGGAGGCGCTGGAGACCCTGCGCGCCCAGCCCGACATCGACATGGTTCTGAGCGACATCAACATGCCCGGCATGGATGGGCTGACCCTGCTCGACCACCTGCCGCAGGTGAATTCGGACATCCGGGCGGTGATGGTGTCGGCCTATGGCGACCTGAGCAACGTGCGCGCGGCGATGAACCGTGGCGCCTTCGACTTCATCATCAAGCCCATCGACTTCGCCGACCTGGAAGCCACCATCCACAAGACGCTGGAAGCCTGCCGCGCCATGCGCCGCCTGCGCGACGCGCTACAGGAAACCCGGACGGCGGAGGCGGCATCGCGTGCCCAGGCCGCCCGCATGCGCCGGGTTCTGGACGGCAGCCCGATCGGCGTGGCGATCCTCACCGAAGCCGGAGAGCTGGTCTATTGCAACCAGCGCTGCACCGACCTGTTCGGTTTGCCCGCGGACAGGCTTCAGCACCAATGCGCCCCCACCTTGTTCCGCCATGTCCAGGACCGGCTGCCGGAACGGGAAGCCGAAACCGTGACCCTGTCGGCGTCGGACGAGATCCATTATGTGCGCGAGGACGGGCGCACGGTGTGGATGGCGATGTCGGTCGACCGCACCAGTTACGAGGATCAGCCGGTCTTCATCGTCTGGCTCTACGACATCACCGAACGAAAGGTCCAGGCCGAGGCCCTGCGCAGCGCCAAGGACTCGGCGGAACAGGCGCTGGCCGATCTGGAACGCATGCAGGCCGACCTGATCCGGGCGGAAAAAATGGCGGTGATCGCTCAACTGATCGCCGCGGTCGCGCACGAGATCAATACCCCCGTCGGCACCGCGCTGACCGCCGCCACCCATCTGCAAACCGCATCGGAAGCGATCATCCTGACCTTCAAGGGTGGCCAGCTGCGCAAGAGGGATTTCCAGGATTACGTCGCCACCGCCAGCGAGGTGTCGACCTTGCTGGTCGCCAACATCGAACGCGCCGCGGCCCTGATCCAGAGCCTGAAGCTGGTGACCGAGGGCAAGGCCAGCTCGCCGCGCAGCCGTTTCGACCTGCGCGACTATCTGTCCGACATCGTGCTGGCGGTGCAGGTGCAGCCGGCGGCATCCAGACACCAGCTGGAGCTGGAGTGTCCGCATGGGCTTGCGCTCGACACCTATCCCGGCGCGCTGACCGAAGTGCTTCTGGCGCTGTTGACCAACGCCTTCGCCCACGCCTTCGAGACGGAGCCGACGACCGCCGCCATCGGCTCGCAAGACGCCGCGGAAGACCTCGCACCCCTCGTCCGCCGCCCCGGTGGCAAGGTGACGGTTTCGGTGCGGATGCTGCCTGACGACCGGGTGGAACTGCGCGTTTCCGACAACGGACGCGGCATCCCGCCAGCCATCCTGCCGCGGCTGTTCCAGCCCTTCACCACCACGCGCCGCGGCACCGGCAGCATGGGGCTCGGGCTCTATGCCGTGTTCAATCTGGTCACCGGGAAGCTCGGCGGCGAGGTCGATGTCGAAAGCACTGTCGGAAGCGGAACCAGCATGATCCTGCGGCTGCCGCTGGACGCCCCCTGACCCCCTCTGTCATGGTGGTGCCGCACCCGGTTCCGACCGAGGGCGCATACGGATGGCTGTGACTTCGGGCTGGTTGAGCGGGAACAGACAGGATGGACAAGCTTACCGAGCAGCCGATTCCTCCCCCCCAGTCGGTCGAAGAGGCGCTGGAGAACGCCCACCGTTACAGGGCGTCGCTGATCGAGACGATGCCCGGGCTGATCGTCCATCGTGGCGGCCGCGTGCTCTACTGCAACACCGCGCTGGCCAATCTTCTCGGCTATCCGACGACGCGCGAAATCTCCGCCCTGACCCATGTGCTGTCCCTCGTGCCGGAGGATGCGCTCCAGGCCGAGGAGAAGGCCTATGCCCGTTGCCTCAACGGCGAATTGCGGCTGGAGGCCAGGCGGGTGAAGCGATATCGCGCCGACTCCAGCCTGCAATGGTTCGACCAGTTGCTGGAAACGGTGGATTGGGTCGACGGCCCGGCGATCATGGAGATGCTGACCCGGATGCGACACCATCCGGCGAACGCCGATCTGCCGCGCCAGGGGCAATTGCTTCAGGCCGCCATCGACGCCATGCCCAACGGCGTGTTGATGCTGGACAAGGATTTGCACCTGGAGGGCGCGAACAGCGAATATTTCCGGCTGTGGGATTATCCGCCCGGCATGTTCCCACCAGGCACCCCCGTCTCGGCAACCCTGGATTACAATCACAGCCGAGGCGACTATGGCGACGTCCCCCGGAAGGAGACGGTCGAAGCGCTCAGCGCCAGGCTGCGCGTCAAGGGGGTCGCCAACGCCGAGCGGGAAGTGCCGAACGGCCGCATCCTGGACATCAGGACCGCCCCTCGGGCCGATGGCGGCTACGTCATCACCCAATATGACATCACGGACAGGAAGCGGATCGAGACCGAGCTGCGCGAAGCCAAGGAGCGAGCCGAGTCGATCTTGCAGGAATTGCGGGAAACGCAACAGCAATTGATCGTTCAGGAAAAAATGGCCTCTCTCGGCCAACTGACCGCCGGCATTGCCCATGAACTGAAAAATCCACTGAATTTCGTCAATAATTTCTCGGATCTGAGCGAGGAGCTTTTCGACGAGCTTTTGGAGTTCCTCAACCCGGTCAAGAGCGGGCTTCCCTCCGACGCGGTGGAGGAAGTCGATTCCCTCATCAAGGACTTGCAGAGCAATCTGCGCAAGATCGGCGAGCATGGCCGACGGGCCGACCGCATCGTCAAGAGCATGCTGGATCATTCGCGCGGCGGCGGTGGAGAATGGCAATCGGTCGATCTGAATGGCTTGGTCGAGGAAGCACTCGTACTGTCCTATCAGGCGAGCAGAACACAGGATTCCGGTTTCAACGCCACGCTTGAGCGCAAGCTTGATCCGGAACTGGGCGAACTGGACTTGGTGCCGCAGGATATTTCCCGCGTCCTCGTCAATTTGTTCACCAATGCTTTCTATGCGCTGCGGCGCCGCCAGATCGTCGGCGCCGACCCCGCCTATCGCCCCACCCTGACCGTCACCACGAGAGGCTGTAACGACGATGTAGAAATTAGAATAACCGACAATGGGACCGGTGTCCCACCCGCTTTGATCGAGAAGATATTCACCCCTTTCTTCACCACGAAGCCTGCCGGCGAGGGAACCGGTTTGGGCCTTTCCCTCAGTTATGACATCGTGGTACACCAACACAGGGGTCGTTTTGACGTGTCAAGCGTCGAAAACGAGTTCAGCGAGTTTGTGATTTCGCTGCCACGCAAAGCGGTGGCTGTCGATTCAGGGGAGCGGCGGAAAAGATGACATTGGGGATTCTCGTTGTAGACGATGAGCCGGATGTCGAAGATCTGTTTCGTCAACGTTTCCGTGCGGAACTGCGCCGGGGTGAGCTGGCGCTGCATTTCGCGGTCTCGGCGGAAGAGGCGCTGCGCAACCTGGAAGAAGGCCTCCAACCCGAAGCGGTGCTCGTTCTCAGCGATATCAACATGCCCGGGATGAGCGGGCTCGAGTTCCTTGAACATGTGAAGGCCAGCCTGCCACAGGTTCCCGTGATCGTGGTGACGGCCTACGGGGACGCGGAAAACCGCCGCCGCGCCCTCGACATCGGGGCGACCGAACTGGTCACCAAGCCCGTGGATTTCGTTGCCCTGAAGAAACTGGTCAGCAGCGTGATCGAACAGAAGACGGCGGCTTGAGGCCGCGCCGGGACTTGCCCGGCCGCCCTCATCATCCTTGCGGGCCGCAGATCACGGCGAGATCCCGCAACTCGGCCGCCTCGCCGGAGCAGCATGAACAAGCGGGATCGACCGGCACCGCAAGCTCGTTGAACTCGCCGCGCAAGCCGTCATACATCAGCAGACGCCCGGTCAGCGGATCGCCAAGGTCGAGCAGAAGCTTGATCGTCTCCGCGGCCATGATGGTTCCGATGACGCCGGGCAGAACCCCCAGCACCCCCGCCTCGGCACAGGACGGCGCATATTCGGACGGCGGCGGTTCCGGAAACAGGCAGCGGTAACAGGGGCGTTCGCCCGGAGCGGCCCCGCCGAACACCGAAACCTGGCCCTCGAACCGGAAAATCGCCCCGTAAACGACGGGGATGCGCAGACGCAGGCAAGCATCGTTCACCAGATAGCGCGTGGGCAGATTGTCCGACCCGTCGACCACCACATCATGCCCCGCCAGCAGATCGAGCACATTGGCGGCTTCGACGCGCAGCTTCCGCGTCTCCACCGTGATGGTCGGATTGAGATCGAGCAGAGCCGCGCGTCCGCTCTCCACCTTATCCTGGCCAAGCCGGCTTTCGGCATGAAGGATCTGGCGTTGCAGGTTGCTGCGCTCCACCCGGTCATCATCGATCAGGGTCAGACGCCCGACGCCGGCGGCGGCGAGATACAGGGCGATCGGCGACCCCAACCCACCGGCGCCGATCAAGGCGACGCTGCTGTTCAACAGACGATGCTGTCCGGCTTCCCCGACCTCCGGCATGGTCAGATGACGGCGGTAGCGCTCGCGCTGGCCGGCATCCAGACGGGGCGGCACCTCAACCGGCAGACCGGCGGCCTTCCAGGCGGAAAAACCGCCGCGAACGGAGCGGACATCGCCATACCCCATCCGCAACAGATCTTCCGCCGCCAGCAGGGACCGCGTTCCCCCGGCGCACATCAGCAGAAGCGGGCTCGCCGGATCGGGCACGCCGTCCTCGATGCGCAGCTCCAGAAAACCGCGCGGCACGCGCAGCGCCCCCGCCGGGGCGCCCGCCGCCGTTTCCTCGTCATCGCGGACATCGACGAGAATGGCGCCGCCGCGCTGCATGGCGAGCGCCTCCGAAACCGCGATCTCCGGGATCCGGGCACGCAACTCGCTCAGCCGCCGATCCTTCAAGCTCATGCCACGGCTCCTCAACCGCCCGCCAGGGCGACCATCAGCGTCAGGGTGGCACCGCCCGGCAAGGCCGCATCGAGCCCGCCCAGCCTGCGCACATCGTCACGGCCCAGATAGACATTCACGAAACGCCGCAATTCACCATCGGTCGTGAACAGGCGATCCCGGAAAATATCCTGGCCGGCGGTGAGCGCCAACAGCGCCTCGCGCACCGTACCACCGGACACCGTCACCTGATCCCGCCCGCCAACGAAACCGCGCAGCGGGGTCGGCAGCCGGATTGTCACGTCGCTCACGCCTGCATCTCCTCTTCGCACCCGGCCCGGTCGTCCGAAACCGCCTGCAACGCCTGCTCGGCTTCCGCGGCGAGTTGGCGGACAAGGTCGCGCACCTTCTTCGTCCGCACCAGATCGATCCTCAGATCGAGAATATCCTTGAACCCATATTCATAAGCCCAGACATCGGGTGGCGCATCGATGCGGCAGGAGGTGTGGGCGAGATGATCGAGGATCAACTCCTCGGTCGTTTCCTGCGACTGCTGGGCGGTGCCGCCGAAATGCAGCTCCGACACACGCTGCACGAAGGCGGCCTCCTCGGCTATCGCCTCATAGAGCCCACGCAAGCGCAGTTCGTTGAGGACCGGCCTGGTCGTCCGCGCAAGGAAGCGCCGCGAGATCATCCAGTGCCGCATCGCCCGCTCGGTGGCGAGTTCGGCCATCAGGGCGTCGAACTCCTCTCCCGTCAGATCATTGCTGCGGCACCATCGCAACAGCGCCTCCGGCGACTCGATGCCGCGCCCCATGCAGAATCGCCGCGCCTCGGCGGTGACCGCTTCGGCATCCACCTTGACGCCGACGGCTTCGGCCAATTGGCCGGCCAGCAGCCGGCCGAGCGCCGCATTGTTGATCTCGGCGAAATCCGGTCGATGCAGGGCGGCATGCAGAGCGATATCCGACAGCGGAACGGCGTTGCCGCCATGCTCCACCCGGCGGTCCCGCTCATACAGCACGTCGAAATAATGCGACGCGTTGAAGGCGAAGGGTGCCGGACGCGGCGGGGTGATCAGACTGGCGAGGTGGTTGAGCAGCGCCTCCGCATCGCGGCGCTTCTGGTCGACCGCGCCCGCGTCGAGAAAGCGTTCAAGACGCTCGATCTCCGCATCGGTCAGCGCGGCTTCGGCCCAAATCCGATCCCGCGTCCGTTCAGGGAAATAGCAGCGCTTGGCGGCGGTGACCACGCGGTCGCGCAGATCACCGTCGATCGCTCCGGCGGCCACCGCCGCCTCCAGGCTGGCACGCAAATTCACCAGCGGCTCGGACAAGGGGAGATAGCCGTCTTCGGGACCGGCATGGGCCAGGGCGACCTCGTCGTCTCCGGTCAGACGGCCGTCGATATACTGCCGCGCCACCTCACCGATCGGAATCATGCCGAAGCCATGGCACTCCGCGGCCCTCAGGGCTCCCATGCTCGATGCGCCATAGACCGCGATGCCCCTGGAGAGCGCGAACAGGATCTCCTTGTGCCAGACGGACAGGGACTGGCCGAAGACACCGTCGATCAGGGCGATCACATCCGGCTGGTGGATGGTCATCGCGCTCAGGATATCGGCCTGGGCGGCCGGAGGCAGATACACCGCATCCGACAGGATCGTCCTGGCATCCTCGACGGCCATCGTCGGACCAAGGAAAACACAGATCTTCATTCGTCCGCCCCCACCCGAAGCGCCCGTCACGCCACGCCTGCCCCGGCGGCCATCCGCGTCCTGACCATTTCGGTGAAGCCGTGCGCACGCGATCCGGCCGCGTAGAAATCGAAACGATAGCCCTCCAGGCCGGGAACCAGAACCCTGACCACCGGAATTCCCATCTCGGGCTGGGTCAGATCGAAGACCAGGACCTGCGACAGGCCCACCCGCTGCAACAGGCCGAGCAGGACGGTGATGTCGCCCTCGAAGGTCGGCGTGGACAGGTCGGCATGCCGGCGCCCATCGACCGTTGCCGGCTGCGCCTCCAGCGCGGCGATTCCGGCGCTGCCATCGGCGTTCTGGTTGCGGATCATGTCCCTGCGGAAGAAATCGTCGCGGGAACCGGCGATCATCACCAGACGGGCCTGGACCGCCTCGGTCAGGGCGCGGCACATGGCGACGGCCGGCTCCAGATGGCTGCCGTAACCACGGCTCATTCCCATGTTCCGCACATCGCGATCGTAAACCATCGCCATGTAGCTGGGCAGGCCGAGATCATTGGTGACGTCGAACAGCAGGGGGCGGACGCCCGCGGCCTCGAAACGGTTCAGCAGATCGCGGACCGTGGGATGATCGATGCTGGTCAGATCGACCCGCGGCGTCGGGATCTGGAGCTGGTCGCAGGCACTGCCCCAGCAGGACACCGCATCGCGCTCCATCACCTCGCACAGCCCGGAGACGACGGCCTCAAGAATGTGATTGCCGCTGGCCAGACCGTTGGTGCCGGCGGCGTAGAAGCTCCGCGGGCCGGGCCGGGCGCCGGGGACGCTGTGGAGACCGACCGCGGTCCAGGGCGCGGCGATGCGGCGGCCACCGATCAGATCCCATCCCCAGGTCCAATATTCCGGCCTGTCGGGCTGGAAGGCGCTGTCCTTGCTGCCCGGCATGCGGTCCAGCGGGATGCGCCCATCCTCGGGCAGATCGTTCCAGGCGGCCTCGACATGGGGCAGACGCATCGTCTCGGCGTGATAGCACTCGATCCCCTCCATCGCCGCCGACACCGTCGCCGCCACCAGGCTGAAGCCCTTTCCAGCGCTTCCCGCCAGGGTCGAGCTGTTCGGGCGGTGCCCAAGAACGGTGTGGATACCGACACGATCCAGGCCGGTCACGTCCGCCAGCCTGGTGATGCCGCAGCGGGCCAAATGAGGGGTGATGCGGGCCAGTGTCTCTTCCGGGGTGGCCGTCCGGTGGGTGCCGGTAAAGAAACGCTTCGCCGCCGTGTATACACCGTCCCCCAACCTTATGCCGGCGGTTGGATGCGGCTGATTGTCAGGAAGAGGGGAGGCATGACCGGGCGTTGCCGGATTTGTCGAAGCTCGCATCTACAGCTTCCGGAAATTTGCGAAGGGGCCGGCTTCGTGGGAAGCCGGCCCTGCCACATCTCAGGCGATGGTGTCCTTGCCGGCGGTGTCCTTGCCGGCATCATCCGCCGTCGCGGCTTGCGTCTCCGTCGACGGCGTCACCTGAGCCGGCGCGGAGGCCGGAACCCCGAACAGCGACGACAGGCTGGCGACCGCGGCGGGAACCGAGAACAGCGATGCCGCCTGGGCGGTCGCCGGAACGGCGAACAGCGACGACAGGCTGGCGACGGCCGCCGGATGCGCCTGCAACGACGCGCAAGCCGCAGGCGCGGACGGCGCCGACGTGGCGGCGGGCGCCGTGAACAGCGACGCCGTCTGGGCGGTCGCCGGAACGGCGAACAGCGACGACAGGCTGGCGACGGCCGCCGGATGCGCCTGCAACGACGCGCAAGCCGCAGGCGCGGACGGCGCCGACGTGGCGGCGGGCGCCGTGAACAGCGACGCCGTCTGGGCGGTCGCCGGAACGGCGAACAGCGACGACAGGCTGGCGACGGCCGCCGGATGCGCCTGCAACGACGCGCAAGCCGCAGGCGCGGACGGCGCCGACGTGGCGGCGGGCGCCGTGAACAGCGACGCCGTCTGGGCGGTCGCCGGAACGGCGAACAGCGACGACAGGCTGGCGACGGCCGCCGGATGCGCCTGCAACGACGCGCAAGCCGCAGGCGCGGACGGCGCCGACGTGGCGGCGGGCGCCGTGAACAGCGACGCCGCCTGGGCGGTCGCCGGAACGGCGAACAGCGACGACAGGCTGGCGACAGCCGCCGGATGCGCCTGCAACGACGCGCAAGCCGCAGGCGCGGACGGCGCCGACGTGGCGGCGGGCGCCGTGAACAGCGACGCCGCCTGGGCGATCGCCGGAACGGCGAACAGCGACGACAGGCTGGCGACAGCCGCCGGATGCGCCTGGAGGGACACGCAGGCCGCAGGGGCCGCCGCCACCGAGGAAGCGGCCGTCGCGATGGATTCAGCCGCGAGGCCGGAATTCACCTCGCCGCCCTCCGCCAGGGCGCCGAAAGCTTGGGCGGCAACCGAGCGCACATCATCCGCGGTGATGTCGCCGAAGCCGTTCTGAGCGAGAATCGCTTGCTTCCCGGCGGCGTCCGCACCGTTAAGCTGGTCTCGGAAGCCACCATCGGTAGCAAGGCGCTTAATGAGGTCGAGCGCCTTCTCGTTGGCCATTTTGCCCCTCCTACACCGTCTGCAAATGCGATTGGGTCGGAATCATATGACTGACCGGACCAATAACATAGGCAATCAGGAAAAATGCTACCTAAAAATTGTATCAAACGGCATTTAAGCTGATTATTTAATTTCCATTACAATGCCGGCTGGCCAGCCGGAAAGAGTTCTGGAAAGACGTCGGCACGGAAATTCATGCGTTGAAGGATTCACCGAAATATGGGAAGTCCTTCAACGCATGAAATCATAAAACCCAACGATCCAATCGCTTCCTCAAAGAGGAATGATCGAATATCTCAGAGAATATGTGGGGCGTAAGGATTGGGGTTTCACATCTTCTCCCTCAATTCCGCCCCCTGCCCCTCATCAGGTGGGTGAGGAGTATGCAGCCGAACCAAAAGCTGACGAGCCATATGCCGCAGACCCAAAACCGGCCGCCGCGAAGCCAGCTGACGCGAAGCCAGCCGCCGCAAAATAGGCCTCGACGGACTGACCGGACGACTCGCCAGTACCGCTGGCGGCGCTCGGAGAGGTCGCCGCAAGGTCGCCGCGGCCGGCAACCGCGGATGGCTGCGCCATCGCCCGAAGGTCCGCCGCCTCAACCTTGGCAAAGCCGTGACGGGCAAGCGTGTCGCGCTTCGCCTTCATGTCCCCGCCGCCAAGAACCGCACGAAAGGATGAGTCGGTAGCAAGGCGCTTGATAAGATCAACCGCGGTCATCGTAGCCATACGCGATCCTCCACCATCGAGAGAGCCAATGGGACACCACCCATGCGATCCCATCATATTTGCTATGCGAATATAGGATCAAGGGTATTGTTTCCATCAAAACAACCGATACGGATCCTGGTGACGGGCGATATGACACGGCGGAAGAGTCTAGCAGGCCGAAATTCGCGGGCGGGCGTACCAGCGTTCCCGGCTTTGCCGCCAGAATTCCGCCATCGGCTGGGCCATCGGCTCGGGCAATGGCGCAAGACCGCTCAGGTGGCCGCCAAGACGCCGGGCAACCGCCTTGGATGCGAAATTCTGCGGATTGATGGTGTGCAGCACATCGTCCCAGCCAAGCGTTTCAAAGGCCCAATCGACGGCGGCCGTCGCGGCTTCCACGGCATAGCCACGCCCCCAATGACTGCGCATGATCGCCCAACCGACCTCGTTTCCGGGCCAGCCTTCCGGAACCCAGGGACCGACCCGACCGACCCAAAGGCCTGTGGACTTCTCGATCACGGAAAACATGGAAAAGCCTTGGATCATCCAGGCTCCGGCCACCGCGACGAACCCGCGCCAGGCGATGGGGCGGGGCTGGACGCCGCCGATATGCCTCGTCACCTCCTCATCGGCCATCATGGCGGCCCAAGGCTCGAAATCTTCGGCCCTGGTCGGACGCAGGAGCAACCGACGGGTCTCCAGGATCGGCTCCGCGACCGACCGAATGTTCTGCTGAACCCTTGACAACACCATCGCCCTTCCACGTTCGGATGCGCCGTACGCGCCTACCGCACTGCAAACGGATGGACCCCGATATACCGGGATAATGACGGATCGCCTATCGTGGAAAAATGCTCCATCGTGTGGCGAGCGACATAATGGGGAATACCCAGCCATTCCCCTCGCGAAAAGGGAGACTCCGTCGGGAAATGCCCGCCCCTTCCCGGGAAGGGCGTATCGTCCACCCGTTTCGTCCGATGCCGTTTAGCGCGAATTCCCTAGCCGCCTTTATTCACCAGGGTGGCGAGCGGTCTGGTCGCCGCGTTGAGATGATCAACGTTGGGCTGTATGGGCGCGCGTCGTCGGCCGCCGCGCTGACGGCGGCGTGACGGTGTCGGAGTTGGTGGTGGAGGGGATTGGGTGACGGCTGGGGCACGCTGCCCCGGTGCTCAGCAGATGAGCCGGGGCATGCGGCCGAGGGCGAGGTGGATGATCGCCTGATCAGGCGCGCTGGTCGGCAGGTGCACCTTGATCTGCGTCTTCATCTCCACGATACGCGCGGCGGTCTTCACCAAGCGCAGCCGCAAGGTGTCGAATTGCACCGTGCGCCAGCGGGAGCGTTTCGGCATCAGCGAGCGCAGGCTCCACAGCAGCCAGTACGCCCCGGCGTGCAGGAACAGGCGGAACTGGTTGGCCGTCGCCTTGGTGCAGGAGGTCCGGTCTGCGGCAAGGTGGGATTTCCAGGCTTTTATATGATTTTCCGCCTGTCCCCTCGCGCAATACAGGCCGGCATACAGCCAGCGACCCGTGCCGTGGCGTAGGTTGGTGACGATGAAGCGGCTGTCGGTGCCCTGGTCTCCTGCCTCGACGCGCGCGACGATGCGGCGGACCCGGCTCCAGGTGCTGGCCCCGTCATAGAATTCCTTGAAGCGGCGCACCTTGTCGGCTCCGGGCATGGCCTGGAAGCGCGCCGCGGTGCTGGCCTCCAGCGTGGTGACGTGACGGCGCAGTGTGCTGCTGGTCGGCAGACCGAGCACGTAGTCGAGCCCCTCCGCCTCGCACCAGTCCAGCACCTCCGGGCAGGCGTAATGGCCGTCGGCGCGCAGCAGGATCTCGGTCTTGGGCCAGTTTGCCCGAATGGCGCGGAGCAGGCGACGCAGGAAGGTCCGGATCTCCGTCCCCTTGGGCCGCTTGGCTGGGCGCAGCACAGCGGTGACAAAGCGGCCGTTGCCGTCGAAGACAACGATGGGCTGGAAGCCGTACTCGTCGTAATGGGCGTTGAACAGGCGCAACTGCTGACCGCCATGCACCGTGTCGAAGGTGTCGTCTACATCCAGCACGATGCGCTTGGGCACCTGGCGAAAGGACGCGCAGTAGAGATCGACCATGGCTCGGCCCATGCGCAGCAGTGCGCGGGTATCCGGCAGGTTCTCCAGGCGCGAGATGGTGGCTTGCGAGCAAAGGTCACGCTCGGACGGCAGGCGTTCCAGGGCCATCTTGAACAGCGGGTCGGAGCGTAGGCTGCCGGCGTCGTTGCCGTCCTCGTAGCCCGCCGCGATGGCCAGCAGGCGAAAGCCGATGATGTCGGCCAGCGAATGCACGGTGCGCGTTGGATCGCGCGGGTCCTCAATACAGGCGGCCAGCCGATCGGCAATCCGCAGCCGCTTCGCCACCTCCCGCAGCACCAGCAGCCCGCCATCGGAGGACAGGCGGCCGCCATCAAAGCGCCCGATCACCGGCTTTCCAGCAACGGGTGACAGGCCGGGCAGCGGCAGGGTATGATCAACCATGGCGGGTGGGCGCTCCGGAAACGGCAGGAGTTGGCGTCAGCACCCAAATCCTACGGCCGCTCAACGGATGCCGCTACACCCGCCAACCCTCATGAATTTTCCCGGCTAGCCGGTCTGGCCTAAGGCGGCGCGGCCCGCTAGACACTATATGGCTTGAACGCGAGTGGAGCGATCGATTGCGGCGGAAGGACGGACACGAGGCCCTTTCCCCGGCCTCGCTCGCCGACCAAGCGCCCGAACAACAAGCCACAAGAACGGAGTATGACGATGTTGCGGTTTCGGATGGCGATCATGGCCCTGGCGGCGGTAAGCGTCGCGACCCTGGCCGGCGCCGGCTTCAGCGGCGGTGCCGCGGCCCAGTCCAAGCTGGACGCCTCGGGCCAGCCCGTGTGGGACGAAAGCCACAACCAGCGCCCGACGGCGGCCAACGACCGCGCCCTGCCCGCCGGCGTGGTCACCCTGAGCACGGCGACCTCCGCCCCCGGCCTGCTCGGCGTCTACGCCCGCAACGGCCTGCCCTTCGACATCGTGCTGAACCGTGTCGACGCCACCCAGTGCGTCAACATCGCGCCCGAGGATTGCGGCCTGCTCGGCACCGACATCCGCGTCGCCACCGGCGCCGAGATACTGGTGCGCAGCGTGCGGCAGGCCGACATGACCCGCACCTACGGCCTGGTCCCGGTCTACAGCTGGCGTCCGGCCGTCGCCGCCAAGTAAGGCGGCCGATCGAGCGGGACCGCGGCCCTTCGCGGCGGTCCCGCCTCCTTCTATTCCCTTGACATCCCGTCGCCTGCGGGCTGAATGCCCGGACGATCAGACGGGTTGCCGGCGATGATGTCCTTGTCCAAGATTCTCCTCCTTGCGCTGGTGATCGGCGCGGTGTGGTTCGGCTGGCGCTGGGTCAACCGCGTGCAGAAGGTCGGCCGCGCCCGCACCGCCGCCCGCCGGCAGGACGCCCGCCATCAGGACGCCCACCGCCAGGATGGGCGGCGCGATGCCGCAGGCGGCCCCGCCTACCGGGACGCCGGGGTCCGGCCCGCGGCGATGGAGGCGGAGGACATGGAGAAATGTCCGGAATGCGGCGCCTATGTCGCCCCCCGCTCCGCCGTGTCCTGCGGCCGCGCCGCCTGCCCCTACGGGCGCTGACGGCGACGGCGCCGTTGCCGCGCTGCGGCTTGATTTGGCGGTGGCACCCGCCTATCGTGCGGCGCGTTTTCAACATTTCTCATTGTGGACCGTCCATGGCCTCCCAGATCGGGACTTCCGACGGCGGAAACTCCGCCGACCGCCGCGGCCTGTCGTTCCAGGCCCTGATCCTCAAGCTCCACCAATATTGGTCGGAGCAGGGGTGCGTCATCCTGCAACCCTACGACATGGAGGTCGGCGCCGGCACCTTCCACCCCGCGACCACGCTGCGGGCGCTCGGCCCCGATCCCTGGAAGGCGGCCTATGTCCAGCCGTCGCGCCGGCCGAAGGACGGCCGCTATGGCGAGAATCCGAACCGGCTTCAGCATTATTACCAGTATCAGGTGATCATGAAGCCGTCGCCGGCCAACCCGCAGGAGCTGTATCTGAACAGCCTGCGCGCCATCGGCATCGACCCGGCCCTGCACGACATCCGCTTCGTCGAGGATGACTGGGAAAGCCCGACGCTGGGCGCCTGGGGCCTGGGCTGGGAGGTGTGGTGCGACGGCATGGAGGTGACGCAGTACACCTATTTCCAGCAGGTCGGCGGTATCGAATGCGACCCCGTCGCGGTCGAGCTGACCTATGGCCTGGAACGCCTCGCCATGTATGTGCAGGGTGTCGAGAATGTCTATGACCTGGACTTCAACGGCCAGGGGGTGAAATACGGCGACGTGTTCAAGCGCGCCGAGGTCGAATATTCGAAGCATAATTTCGAGTTCGCCAACACCGACATGCTACTCCAGCATTTCAAGGACGCCGAGGCCGAGTGCCAGGCGCTGGTCGCGCGGAACCTTGCGCTGCCCGCTTATGACCAGTGCATCAAGGCGTCGCATCTGTTCAACCTGCTGGACGCCCGCGGCGTGATCAGCGTTGTCGAGCGCGCCGCCTATATCGGCCGCGTGCGCGCGCTGGCCAAGGCCTGCTGCGAAGCCTGGACGGGGGCGAAGTAAGAACATGGCTCAGATCCTGAATAACGAACTTCTCGTCGAGGTGTTCTCGGAAGAAATTCCGGCGCGCATGCAAGCGAAAGCTGCGCTGGATTTTCGCCGTCTGATCGTTGAGAAGCTTGCGGCCGCTGGTTTGGGCTTCCAAGCTGCCGTAGAGCAGTCCACCCCTCGTCGGATTGCGCTGGTGGTCAATGGACTTCCGGATCGCACCGAAGACATCAAGGAAGAGAAGAAGGGTCCGCGCGTCGGCTCGCCGGAACAGGCGGTCGCCGGCTTCCTGAAGTCGGCCGGGCTCGACAGCCTCGACCAGTGCGAGCAGCGTGACACCGGCAAGGGCGTGTTCTACTTCGCGGTGACCGAGAAGAAGGGCCGCGAGACCGCCGAGGTGCTCGCGGAGATCATCCCCGCCGCCATGGCCGAGCTGCCCTGGCCGAAGTCGATGCGCTGGGGAACCGGCACCGCGCGCTGGGTCCGTCCGCTGCATTCGATCATCGCACTGTTCGGCGGGCGCGTGCTCGACGGCGGCTATGACATCGGCGGCGCCCAGGGCCGCATCGCCTTCGGCGACAGCACCCGCGGCCACCGTTTCCTGGCTCCCGACGCCTTCACGGTGGAGAGCTTCGCCGATTACCGGGAGAAGCTGCTGGCCGCCAAGGTCGTGCTCGACCGCGAGGAGCGCAAGGCCAAGATCAAGGCCGACGCCGAGGCGCTGGCCGCCAGCCAGGGCCTGACCCTGTCGCCCGACGACGCACTGCTGGAGGAGGTCGCCGGCCTCGTCGAGTGGCCGGTCGTGCTGATGGGTTCCATCGACGAGAGCTTCATGGACGTGCCGTCGGAGGTGCTGATCACTTCCATGCGCACCCACCAGAAATATTTCGCCGTGCTGGACGCCGAGGGCCGGATGGCGCCGTGCTTCATCGTCGTCGCCAACACCGAGACGCTGGACGGCGGCAAGGCGGTGGTCGCCGGCAACGAGCGCGTGCTGCGCGCCCGCCTGTCCGACGCCAAGTTCTTCTGGGACCAGGACCACAAGACCAAGCTGGAAGACCGTAAGTCGTCCCTGGAGAAGATCACCTTCCACGCCAATTTGGGCACAGTGGCGGAAAAGGTAACCCGCATCCAACTGTTGGCCGCAGAGATCGCCCGCATCATCGGCGCCGACGTAAAGGCAGCCAATCGCGCAGCTGAACTCTGCAAGGCTGATCTTGTAACCGAAGTGGTCGGTGAGTTCCCCGAGGTTCAGGGGATCATGGGCCGCTACTATGCTAAGGATCAGGGTGAGAGCGACGATGTCGCCGACGCCATTGCCGACCATTACAAGCCGGTCGGTCCGTCCGATTCCTGCCCGACAGTGCCGGTTTCGGTCGCGGTGGCGCTGGCCGACAAGATCGACACGCTTGTTGGCTTCTTCGCCATCGACGAAAAGCCGACGGGCTCGAAGGACCCCTACGCGCTGCGCCGTGCGGCGTTGGGCGTTATCCGACTTATCCTCACAAACGATTTGCGCCTCCGCCTGACTGATATTACTGGCTTCGCCTTCAATTCTCACTATGCCCAAGGGAGAATCATTGAGCATGAGCCGGAGGCGACTGGAAGCAAGTCGCTTCAGAAGTTTGGAAAGGCGTTAGAGAGCATTCCTTCACGTAGAGAAGTCTGGTCCGATTGGACGACGGACGGCCTGATGTCCTTCTTCGCCGATCGCCTGAAGGTGGTGCTGCGCGAGCAGGGCGTGCGTCACGATCTGGTGGATGCCGTCTTCGCGCTCGGCGGCGAGGATGATCTGGTGCGCTTGCTGGCCCGCGTGAAGGCTTTGCAGGCCTTCGTCGGCTCCGAGGAGGGCGCCAATCTGCTGGCGGCCTACAAGCGCGCCTCCAACATCGTCCGCATCGAGGAGAAGAAGGACGGCATCAGCTTCGACCAGCCGGTCGATGCCGCCCGTCTGGCCCAGGACGAGGAGACGGCGCTGTCCGCCGCGCTGAACGGGGCCTCGGCCACCGCCAAGCCGCTGCTGGACGCGGAGGACTTCACCGGCACCATGGCGGCGCTGGCGAATCTGCGCGGCCCGGTGGACGCCTTCTTCGACAAGGTCACGGTGAACGCGGAGGACAAGGACCTGCGCGCCAACCGCCTGCGCCTGCTGACGCAGATCCGCACGACGCTGAACGCGGTGGCCGACTTCTCGAAGATCGAGGGGTGAGGCTTGGAGGTGGGACGTTAGACCCCCACCTAACCTCTCCCGCTCTCGCGGGGGAGGGTTAGGGAGGGGGCAAAAGCCTCAACCCTCCCTTGAGCTTCTCTGTCACAACCCCGCCATCGCCCGGCGGATCGCCTCGCGGAAGGCGTCGAGCGAGGCGATGTCCATCAGGAACAGCGCATGCCCGCGGGCGTCGCCCGCCGCCAGCGCCATGTCGATGCGCACGAACAGCACCGGATCGGTGGCGGAGCCGATGACCGCCGCCGGTGCGCCGGCACCATAGCCCGGCACCGCGCCGACGATCTCCCCGCCGATCAGGTTGGACAGGCTGGCGAGACAGCCGTTCAGGATGATGTTGCCGATCTCGGTCAGCACATCCTGCTCCATCTCGCCCGGCGCCTCGGCGGCGGGATCGACGGGAACCAGGCGGCCGGCCAGGGCCAGCGTGCCGCGTTCGGGAAAGATCAGCAGCGCCTCCCCGGTGAAGGGGCCGGTGAAGGACCCGCGCACGGCGCAGACCGGCCGCACATCGTCCGGATCGCCGCCCTCCAGGTCGCCGCCGACCTCGCTGGTGATGCGGGCGCGGGTCGACACCGCGAAGGACGGCACCGACAGATGCACCTCCTCCCCCAGCATGGCGCTGAGGGCGGCGGCCGGCTCGCCCATGCCGATATTGAACAGCTCGGCGATGGCATCGGCCTCGTCGGCGTCGAGACGGAAGGGCTCCCGCGCCGCCGGCCCGGTGGCGGATTTGGGGGATTCGGGCGCGGCCATCGGCGTCACTGCCCCGACGCGGCGAGGAAATCGCGGATCTTGTCCGAAGTGATCGGCTTGGCGATGAAGCGGACGCCCAGCGCCTCGGCCTTGCGCCGCAGCGCATCCTGCACATTGGCGGTCAGCAGGCCGATGGGCAGGCCGGCGAAGCGTTCCGTCAGCCGCTCGGCCAGGGTCAACCCGTCCAGGCCCGGCATGTTGTAATCGACGATGGCGGCCACGGGGGGAATCTCGCCGATGATCTCCAAGGCCTCCTCGCCGCTCGACGCGGTGATGATCGTCCAGTCGGGGCGCAACGAGGCGATGACGCTGGAGACCATGTTGCGCGCCAGTCGGCTGTCGTCGACGACGAGGATGCTGGTCATGCCGATACTTCCGTCCTAAAAGTTCCAATCACACCTTGCAGGCTTGTTACCTCAAAGCGCCCCCGCCCACAACAGATGCATGGTGATATGCCCAACAACTTCAACCGATATGGCTGTGCGATCCATCAATGTTTGGCCGTGACATCGCCGCATCCGCTACGGCTTCCGGGTCGCGCCCGCCACCGCTCCGGGCCGTGCTCGACACCAACATCCTGGTGGCCTATGCGCTGATGGGAAGCGCCGTGGCGCGGCGTCACGACGCGATCCGCCGTTGCGTCGAGCGGGTGCGCGCGGACCGCGGTCTGGTCGGCAGCGTCGAGACGCTGGCCGAATTGGAGGAGGTGCTGATGCGCCCGACCTTCGACCGCTATGCCGCCGCGGCCGATCGCCGCGCCTTTCTGGAACGGATCAGGGCGGAGACGGAGCTGGTCACCCCGGCCGAGGTCGGCCGGCTGTGCCGCGATCCCGAGGACGACATGTTCCTGGCCGCCGCCGTCGGCGGCTCGGCACCCTGGCTGGTGACGGTCGACCGTCAGCTCCTGTCGGTGCGCCGGGCCGGGGAGACGCGGGTGCTGCGCCCCGAACGCTTCCTGGAAACGGTGGGCGGCGACCCTGCACCCCAACCCTAGCCCTCAGAATCCGCTCGACAAACCGGACGCTCTTCCTAGAATGAAAAGGGAACACATCGCAAACCGCGAGTGAACGGAAACGGCCGCAGCTGTGACAGCGGCGGCTAATGCGGAGCGCAGGGGGCATCTGCAACGATGAGCGTCCAACGGCTTCTGTTCGACGACCTGCCGGCGACGGAACCGGCGCGCAAGCCGCGCCGGTCACGGGCCGCCGCACCAGGAAGCGCGCCCTCGACCATGGCCGCCCAGGTCGCGGTGGACATGGTGCGGGAAGCCGTCCCGTCATCCAGGGCGGCGACGGCGCCCCATGTCGCGACGCTGCTGCCGCTCGTCCCACCAGCCCCGCCCCCACCACCGCCGGCCTTCGATCCGGCAGCACTGTCCAACCCGGAACTGCGGGCGCTGGTGCAGGCCCTGCCCGACCAGCGGCTGGCCCATCTGCTGATCGAGGCCGCGCGCGAGCTGAAACGACGCGCCGCCCCCGACCAGGGTGATACCGATGGCGGGGATGGCGATATGCCGCAGGAGCCGAACCCGACGCTTCTGCGGGCCGCGCGGCAGGCCGTCGGCGAGCTGTCCGGCGAAGATTTCTGACCCGCGTCTCACGACTGGGGTGACTCCTTAGTGAATAAAGTTTCCGAGACAAAAGGTTCGGCTTTATGTCATGATCGGCGCCAGCCTATGCCGTGGATGCCGCATCGCACAATAAAGCGGTCGCAAAATGCCACGGGGTGCGACGAACCCACAAGCGACGTCTCCCGGAGGGAGCTTTGGACTGGATCACGTGGTTGCAGGAATGGGGGAACGCCTTTTACCCGCTGGCCTTTATCTGGGCCTTTTTTGAAGGTGAAACATTTGTAATCTTCGGCGGGATGGGCGCCAAGCTCGGTATCGTCAACCTGTACTGGCTGGTCGGGTCGGTGTGGATCGGCAGCTTCATGGGCGACCAGCTCTGGTTCTGGTTGGGACGTCGCTGGGGTAAAAGAGCGCTCGCCCGGTTCCCCTCGGCCGACGCCCATGCCAGCCGGATCCTGGGCTGGCTGGAGAAATACGGCGTGGCCTTCATCATGGTGTTCCGTTTCCTCTATGGCGTTCGCAACATCGCGTCGGTCGCCATCGGCACCTCCGGCATGCCATGGTCGCGCTTCCTGTTCTGGAATTTCATCGCCGCCGGCATCTGGGCCTGGAGCTTCGCCGGCGCGGGCTACCTGTTCGGCGAGGCCGCCGCCGCCATCGGCGAGGATGGCCCGAAGATCCTGCTGCTGTCCGGCCTCGCCATCGGTGGCCTGTGGCTCGCCATCAAGAGCGTCTGCTGGGTCCGCCGCCGCGCGCTCGCCGCGACCACTCCGGCGGAGTGAGGCGGCTTTCCTGACGCTGCGGACGCGTGACGCCCAGAGCGGACGTCACGCGTCCGCCGCCGCCTCGATCTTCTCGTGATCCTTCAGCCGCTCCCAGATCGCGTCGAACTCCGCGTGACGGCTGGCGAACAGCGACAGCAGATGCGGGTCGAAATGGATCTTGGGGTCCAGGCGGTCGTCGCCGTCGAGCAGGATGCCGACCGTCTTCTCATGGCTGAATGACGGCTTGTAGGGCCGGGCGCTGCGCAGGGCATCGTAACAGTCGGCGATGGCGACGATGCGGGCGGCCAGGGGAATCTCCTCCCCCCGCAGTCCGCGGGGATAGCCGGTACCGGCCCATTGCTCGTGATGGCACAGCGCGATCTCGGCGGCCATCTTCAAGCGGTCCGACGCGACCAGGATGTCGTGACCATAGATCGGATGGCGCTTCATTTCCGCCAATTCACGCTCGTCGAGCCGGCCCTTCTTGTGCAAAACCGCCTGATCCACGCTCATCTTGCCGACATCATGCAGGGCGGCGGAAAAGTGGATCTCGTCGCAGAAGGCTCGGCTGCAACCGGCCCAGGTCGCCAGCGCGTGGGAATATTCGTTGACGCGCAGGATGTGGTTGCCGGTCTCCTCGTCATGCACCTCGGCGGCACGGGCCAGCAGGTTGACCGACACCATGAAGGCACGCTCCGTCTCCACCTGGAGCTCGGCGACGCGGCGACGCTCCTTGGTCAGGGCGCGGTTGCGCTCGGTCAGCCGCTCCAGCGTCGCCGCGCGTTCCAGCGCACGGCCGACGATGTGGTTGACCGGGGCGATCACCTGCTCATGGTCCGGCAGGAAGACCGGCGGCCCCTCCGCCGGGTGGCGGTTGATCAGCTGCACCACGCCGATCGGCCGGTCACGGAAGCCCTTGAGGGCGAAGGCCATGATGGAGCGGGTGCGGAAGCCGGTGCGCTGGTCGAAGGCGGGGTTGAAGCTGTAAGGCCGGTCCGCCGGGATGGCGTAGGCATCCTCCAGCAGCAGCGTCTCCCCGGTCGCCGCGACATAGCCGACGATCGAGGATTGGTTGACCGGCACGGAAAACAGGGTCGGCTTGGCGCGGATGACGTCGTTCTGGGCGCTGACCGCCTCCAGCGTCCGGGAACGCCCCTGCCCACGCAGCATGAAGACCGTGCCGGCCTCCGCCCCCGTCAGTTCCCGGCATTTGCGCAGCACCCGGTCGCTGATCGCGCGCAGCGACTGATCCGGGGCACTTTCGATAAATTCAAGGAATTGGCCGACAAGACTCACAGCGCTCTCCCGACCCCGGCGCCCCGTCCGGCGCACCAATGGCAGCACCGCGACAGCGGCACCTAATCAGATTACCCTATTTGCCGCACCCGGCAGAAGAGGCTTGCGGAGCCTCTCCCGCCGTTGGTCCACCTCCGCTGGCCGCGCTCAGAATCCCATCCAGCCTCCGGCCCAAAGCCAGACGGCGGCGACCGCCATCGACAGCAACGCCATCGGCACGCCGCAGCGGGCATGCTCGACGAACCCCAGCCGGACACCGGCCACCGCCGCCCGCTCGGCCACGATGATGTTGGCGAGACTGCCCGGCAGCAGCAGATTGCCGGCCAGGGTCGACAGCAGCGCCAGCCCATAGAGCGCGCCCTCCGGCGGCGACGGCCAGGCGGCCAGCAGCAGGATCACCGCCGGGACGTTGCCGATGCTGTTGCTGCCGGCCAGCGACAGCGGCAGCATCACCGCCAGCCGGTCGGGCAGCCACCCCGCGGCCTGAAGGTCGCCGACCAGGGCCGCCGGCAGGCCGGTCAGCCCCAGCGCATGGTTGATGGCGAACAGCGCCCCGAACAGCACCAGCAGATGCCAGTCGACCATGCCCAGCATGTCGCGGCTGGCCATGCGCCGGCTGATCATCATCACGCCGGCCACCAGCAGCACCGCATGCTCCTGGGGGATGGCGCGGGTGAACAGCACCAGCAGCACCAGCGTCGCCGCCACCGCCTTGCCAAGCTGCCAGCGGTCGAGCCGCGGGGCCGCCCGCCCCGCTTCCTCATGCCCGACCTCCTCCGGCATACCGAAACGGCCGCGCCAGACCAGCCAGACGGTGGCATAGGCGATGGCCATCGCCGCCAGCGCCGGCACGCCGCACACCGCCAGGAAGCGCCAGAAATCGAGATGCCCGACCTGCCCGATCAGGATGTTCTGCGGATTGCCGATCATCGTCGCCGCCGATCCGGCATTGGCGGCCCCCGCCAGCCCGATCAGATAGGGCCGGGGGTCGAGCTTGCGCGCCTGCAACCCCAGGCACAGCATCGGCGTCATGGCGAAGACGACCACGTCGTTGGCCAGCACCGCCGACAGCCCGCCGGCGACCAGCACGATCACCGCCAGCAGCCGCGCCGGCGACCGCGCCGCCTGCGCCACCTTCAGCGCGCACCAGTCGTAGAAACCGCTGCCGGCATATTGCGCCGACAGGATCATCAGCCCCAGCAGGATGAAGATCGTCGGGAAATCGATCGCCGCCACGGCGGCGGCGGTGTCGAGCGCCCCGGTCGCCAGCAGCAGGATGGCGGCGACCAGCGCGATGCCGGTGCGGTCGATGCGCAGGCCGGGAAAGCCGCCGAGCGCCATGCCCAGATAGGTGGCGGTGAACAGAATCAGGATGGTTGCCGTCATGATGCCCGATGCGCAGGAAATGTCAGTCGAGGGAGATGGTGGTTCCCTCGCGCGCGGCAAAGCAGTTTTGGAACTCCAGCTTGGCCGCCGCTTCGATCCGTTCCATGGCGGCGTCGTCATGGTCGGGGTCGTGGTGGAACAGGCCCAGCCTCTTCACATGGGCGGCGCGGGCGATCCGCACCGCCTCCATCCAGGTGGAATGGCCCCAGCCGATCCGCTGCCCCCACTCCTCGTCGGTGTAGGTCGAGTCGTAGAGCAGCAGATCCACACCGTCCACGAGGTTCAGGATGTTGCGGTCGGGCCGGTCCGGCACATGTTCGGTGTCGGTGACATAGGCTATCGACCGGCCCTGATATTCGATCCGGTAGCCGGTGGCGCCATCGGGATGGTTCAGCGCCGCGGTGTGGATGCGCACCCCGCCCTCCAGCTTGAAGCTGTGGCCGGGCGGCACCTCGATGAAGCTCAGGTCGCCGCCCATCGTGCGCAGCGGCACCGGAAACAGCGGCCGCTCCATCTGCCGCGCCATCACCGATTCGATGTCGGGGCTGCCGGTGAGATGGCCCGAGATCACCCGGAGGCCGAAGCCCTTGGTATAGGCCGGCGCGAAGAAGGGAAAGCCGCTGATATGATCGAGATGGGTATGGCTCAGCAACAGCGTGGCGCTGGTCACCCCCTCCGCCAGCAGCTTGCGGCCCAGCATCCGCAGCCCCGTTCCGGCGTCGATGATGATGCGCTGCCTGCCGGCCTGCACCTCGACGCAGGAGGTGTTGCCGCCGAACCCCAGATGTGACGCCATCGGACAGGGAATCGTGCCGCGCACGCCCCAGAAGGTGACTGAAAACCCCATTCCCCCGCCCTGCGCCGATTCAACCCCTTTGAGGGGAGTTTAGCGCGATTCACCGCTATGTACACGATAACGGATGTTCCGCATCCCCCCGCAAGGACTGGAGGCCACGGTTCGGCGAAAAAACGGACGGGGCCGCCTCATGCGAAGCGGCCCCGCCGGTCTCTGGACAACCTGGTCTTAAGACGGCCCCGCCGTCTTACAGCTCGGCCGCCATATAGTCCGGCAGCCAGTTCTCGTTGGCGTCGCGCAGACGCTTCAGCGAGACGATGTCGCCGCCACGGTCCGACAGCGCGGTGCCGCGGGTCTCGCCGAGCACGCTGACCGGCACGCCTGCCGCCTTGGCCTTCTCCTGCACCGCCGCGACGGCATCGGCCCGGACGGCCAGGACGTAACGGCCCTGGTCCTCGCCGAACAGCACGCGCGGCGAAGCGCCGTCGAAGCCGGTCAGGTGGGCGCCAATGCCGCCGGCCAGCGCCATCTCGGCGATGGTGACGATCAGGCCGCCGTCGGCGACGTCGTGGCTCGACACCACCAGACCCTCGCGGATCAGGCCGCGGACGAAGTCGCCGTTGCGGCGCTCCACCGCCAGATCGACCGGCGGGGGAGCCCCCTCCTCACGGCCGAGGATCTCGCGCAGGAAGATCGACTGGCCGATGTGGCCCTTCGTCTCACCCACCGCGAGGATCACGTCGCCCTCGCCACGGAAGGCGATGCCGACGGCGATCATCGCGTCCGGCATGATGCCGACGCCGCCGATCGCCGGGGTCGGCAGGATCGCCTCGCCGTTGGTCTCGTTGTAGAGCGAGACGTTGCCCGACACGACCGGGAAGTCCAGCGCCTTGCAGGCCTCGCCGATGCCTTGGACGGCGCCGACGAACTGGCCCATGATCCGCGGCTTCTCGGGGTTGCCGAAGTTCATATTGTCGGTGATGGCGAGCGGCAGGGCGCCGACCGCCGACAGGTTGCGCCACGCCTCGGCCACCGCCTGCTTGCCGCCCTCGACCGGGTCGGCCAGGCAATAGCGCGGGGTGCAATCGGTGGTGATGGCGACCGCCTTGGTCTGGCCCGGCACGCGGACGACCGCGGCGTCGGCCTGCCCCGACATGAAGCGGGTGTCGCCGCCGACAAGGCTGTCATACTGCTCCCAGATCCAGCGCTTGGAGGCCAGATCGGGGCAGCCGAACAGCTTGGTCAGCGTGTCGCCGAGGTCGGCGGAGTAGCCGGCCAGCACGCCGTCGTCGACATCGGACGCCTTCGGCGTCGGCTCCCACGGGCGGTCGTATTCCGGGGCGGCGTTGGACACCGGGGCGATCGGCATGTCGCACCAGGTCTCGCCATACATCTTGATGACGAGGTTGCCGGTGTCGGTCAGATGGCCGATGACGGCGAAATCCAGCTCCCACTTGTCGAAGATGGCCTTCGCCACCTCCTCGCGGCCGGGCTTCAGGATGATCAGCATGCGCTCCTGGCTTTCGGAGAGCATGATCTCATAGGGCGTCATCGCCTGTTCGCGCATCGGCAGGCTGTCGAGCGTCAGCTCGATGCCAAGCCCGCCCTTGCCGGCCATCTCGACCGACGACGAGGTCAGGCCGGCGGCACCCATGTCCTGGATGGCGACGATGGCGTCGGTCTCCATCAGCTCCAGGCAGGCCTCGATCAGCAGCTTCTCGGTAAAGGGGTCACCGACCTGCACGGTCGGGCGCTTCTCCTCCGAATCCTCGGTGAACTCGGCCGAGGCCATGGTGGCGCCGTGGATGCCGTCGCGGCCGGTCTTGGACCCGACATAGACGACCGGGTTGCCGATGCCGGCGGCGGCCGAATAGAAGATCCTGTCGGTCTTGGCGACACCCACGGTCATGGCGTTGACCAGGATGTTGCCGTTGTAGGCCGGGTGGAAGTTGGTCTCGCCGCCCACGGTCGGCACGCCGACGCAGTTGCCGTAGCCGCCGATGCCGGCGACCACGCCCGACACCAGATGGCGGGTCTTGGGATGGGAGGGATCGCCGAAGCGCAGCGCGTTCATGTTGGCGATGGGACGCGCGCCCATGGTGAACACGTCGCGCAGGATGCCGCCGACGCCCGTCGCCGCACCCTGGTAGGGCTCGATGAAGGACGGGTGGTTGTGGCTCTCCATCTTGAAGATGACGGCGTCGCCGTCACCGATATCGACCACGCCGGCATTCTCGCCGGGGCCGCAGATCACCTGCGGGCCGGTGGTCGGCAGGGTCTTCAGCCACAGCTTGGACGACTTGTAGGAGCAATGCTCCGACCACATGACCGAGATGATGCCCAGCTCGGTGAAGGTCGGGGTGCGGCCCAGGATGTCCAGGGCGTTCCGGTACTCCTCGGCGGACAGGCCGAACTCCTTGGCAAGTTCGGCGGTGACCGGACGCTCCTGCGCCTTGGTAGCTTCAGCGCTCACGACAGGGCCTCCACCAGACCTTCGAACATGGGCTTGCCGTCGGTGTTGCCGTGCAGGGCCTCCACCGCGTCCTCGGGATGCGGCATCAGGCCGAGCACGGTGCGCTTGGCGTTGAAGATGCCGGCGATGTCGGACACCGAGCCGTTGGGGTTGCCGCGCGGATCGGCCCGCGCCTCGTCGCCGACATAGCGGAAGGCGACCTGGCCTTCACCGTCCAGCCGCTTCACCGTCTCGGCGTCGGTCCAGTAATTGCCGTCGCCATGGGCGACCGGGTAACGGACGATCTGGCCCTTCGCGTATTTCCTCGTGAAGGGGCTGTCGGTGTTCTCCACCCGCAGATGCTGGACGCGGCAGACGAACTTCAAGGCACCGTTGCGCATCAGCGCGCCGGGCAGCAGCCCGGCCTCGGTGATGATCTGGAAGCCGTTGCAGACGCCGAGGACGCGCACGCCCTGATCGGCCCGCGCCTTCACCTCGCGCATGATCGGCGAATGCGCCGCCATGGCGCCGGAGCGCAGGTAATCGCCATAGGAGAAGCCGCCGGGCACGACGATCAGGTCGACCTTGGGCAGTTCGGTGTCGCGGTGCCAGACCAGATGCGGCTTGGTCCCGCTGACGGCCTCCAGCGCGGCGACGGCGTCGCGTTCGCGGTTGGAGCCGGGGAAAACGACGATGGCGGCCTTCATGGGGCGGTCAAAATCCGGCGTCGTGAGGGGGAGGAGTTCGCGCCGGACACTAAAGCCGCCGCCCCGGCAAAGCAAGAGTCGCCCAGGGGCGGCGGACTTGTGCGCGGCGCATTACAGGGTCGGCGCGTCCTCTTCCGGGTAGGCGGTGATGTGGTGCAGCGACAGGTCGGCGCCCTTGTATTCCTGTTCGGGGTCGAGGCGGATGCCGACGGTGACGCGCAGCAGGCCATAGACCGCCAGACCGGCGGCGAAACCGAAGCCGGCGCCACCCAGCGTGCCGACGGCCTGGCTGACGATCGACACGCCACCGAGCCCGCCCAGCGCCTCCTGCCCGAACACGCCGGCCAGCAGGCCGCCGGTCAGGCCGCACAGCCCGTGCAGCGGCCACACGCCCAGCACGTCGTCGATCCTCCAGTCGATCTGGCACTTGTTGAAGGCCCAGACGAACAGCAGCCCGGCGATGCCGCCGGTGACCAGCGCGCCCAGCGGATGCATGACGTCGGACCCGGCGCAGACCGCCACCAGACCAGCCAGCGCGCCGTTGTGGACGAAGCCGGGGTCGGTGCGGCTGATGACCAGCGAGGTGACGATGCCGCCGACCATCGCCATCAGCGAGTTCAGCGCGACCAGCCCGGTCACGCCGTCCAGCACCTGCGCGCTCATCACGTTGAAGCCGAACCAGCCGACGCACAGCACCCAGGCGCCCAACGCCAGGAAGGGAATGTTCGACGGCGGGATGGCGATCAGCGAGCCGTTGGACCGGTAGCGACCCCGGCGGTTGCCCAGGTTCAGCACCGCGCCCAGCGCCACCCAGCCGCCGAAGGCATGCACCACCACCGACCCGGCGAAATCATGGAAGGGCTGGCCGAAACTCGCCGCCATCCAGTTTTGCAGGCCGAAGCGGGTGCCCCACACCGTGCCTTCCAGCAGCGGATAGAACAGCGCGATCAGCGCCAGGGTGGCACCGGCCTGCGGCCAGAACCTGGCGCGCTCGGCGATGCCGCCCGACACGATGGCCGGCACCGCGGCGGCGAAGGTCGCCAGGAAGAAGAACTTCACCAGATCATAGCCATAGGCCGCGAAGCCGCCGCTTCCCTTGCCGACCAGCGTGTGGGCGTCGGCGAAGAAATCGATGCCGTAAGCCACGGCATAGCCAACGAAGAAATAGGCGATGGTCGACATGGCGAAGTCCGACAGGATCTTCACCAGCGCGTTGACCTGATTCTTGCGCCGGACCGTCCCGACCTCCAGCAGGGCGAAGCCGCAATGCATCGCCAGCACCATCACCGCGCCCATCAGCACGAAAAGGACGTCGCCACCTGTCTTTGCCGCATCCATTTGCACAAACCTTCAGCATTTCGCCTAAAAAAGCGGCGAACTGCTAACAGGTCAGGCAGATTTGCGCAAGGGCCTGGCTGACGTTTGGACAGGCAGAGTGGCGGAAATGCAGCACAAAAAGCGGGCGAACCCGCTTCGGGTTGCCCGCTCTCCGCGCAAGAACGATGCCAAGTGATGAAGGGGTGGGCGGAGATGCCTCCGCCCTGTGCAGCCTACATGCCGGCGATGGTCATGCCGTCGATGCGCACGGTCGGCGCATCCATGCCAAAGCGCAGCTCCAGGTCGTCGGCGGCCTCCATGTTCAGGAACATGTCCTTGAGGTTGCCGGCGATGGTGATCTCATTGACGGGATAGGTGATCTGGCCGTTCTCGATCCAGAAGCCGCCGGCTCCGCGGCTGTAATCGCCGGTGACACCGTTGACGCCCATGCCCATCAGGTCGGTGACGTAGAAACCGTCCTTGATCTCCGCCAGGATGTCGGCGCGGCTGCGCTTGCCGGCGGCCATATAGACATTGGCGGGCGCCGGGCCGGGCGGGCCGGAGGTGCCACGGGCGGCATGGCCGGTGGTCGTCAGGCCGAGCTGCCGGGCGGAGCGCAGGTCGAGCAGCCAGGTGGTCAGCACGCCATCCTCGATCAGCGTGCGGCGCTTCACCTCGACGCCCTCGGCGTCGAAGGGGCGGGAGCGCAGGCCGCGCTTCACATGCGGATCATCGACGATGGTGATGGAGGAGGCGAAGATCCGCTGCCCCATCCTGTCCTTCAGGAAGCTGGTGCCCCGCGCGATGCTGGGGCCGCTGATCGAGCCGGTCAGGTGGCCGAGCAGGCCGCGCGACACCCTGGGATCGAACACCACCGGCACCTTGCAGCTCTTGACCCGGCGTGGATTCAGGCGGCGCACCGCGCGCTCGCCGGCCTCGCGGCCGATCTCGGCGGGATCGCGCAGGTCGGCGCCATAAACCTTGCTGTCATAATCATAGTCGCGCTCCATCCCCGTGCCGGTTCCGGCCAGGACGGAGGCCGACAGCGACTGGCGCGACACGCCATAGCTGCCGGCGAAGCCGTTGGACGCGGCGATGGCGATGGTCGAGCGGCTCCAGCCGGCGTCGCCGCCCTCGGAATTGGTGACGCCTTCGACCGCCAGCGCCGCCTCCTCGGCGATGCGGGCGCGCTCGATCAGCGTTTCCGCCGACGGCTCGTCGCTGTCGCAGATGTCGAGGTCGGGCCAGGCGCGGGCGAGTTGCTCGGGATCGGCGATGCCGGCGAAGCCGTCCTCCGGCACCACGCGGGCCATGGCGATGGCGCGCTCGACCAGTTCGCCCAGCGCCTTGGCGCTGCGGTCGGTGGAGGAGACGATGGCCTGGCGCTTGCCGATGAACACCCTGAGGCCGAGATCGCCGGATTCGGAGCGTTCCAGCTTCTCGGTCTGGCCCAGCCGGTGGGCGAGGGAGACGGACGCGCTGTCGAACAGCACGGCATCGGCGGCATCCGCCCCGGCGGCGCGCGCCTTGGCGATCAGGTCGTCCAGCAAATTCAGGACCCCGGAGGACTCCGTCTTGTGCTGGTCGTTCGGCGAAACGGTCATCAGGCTCTCCGGTTGGTCTCCATCCTGTCTACCAAATGGGACGGCGACGCGGAACGGGGAAGAGGCGAAATGCCCCTCCCCCGCGCCGCATCACCGTCGAATTCCGTCTTCGGTTGCGGATCAGGCCAGTTCGCGGCGCCCGGCCGGGGCGGTCAGCGCCGGAATTTTCAGGGCGAAGGCCCCGTCCCCCAGCAGCGACTGCACGACCAGCAGCAGCGTCCAGAAGGCCGGGAACTCCCAACCGCCGCCCGGCGCATTGAAGACCCAGCCATTGCCGACATGCTGGAGCGTGGCGCCGATCAGGATCGGCAGCAGGGCGAGCGCGACCCAGCGGGTGTGGACACCGGCGATCAGCAGCAGGCCGCCACCGATTTCGCCCAGGATCACGAGATAGGCGAAGAAGCCGGGATAGCCGATGCTCTCGAAATAGCCGACGGTGCCGGGAATGGTGAAGGTCAGCACCTTCAGCACCAGACCATGGGCCAGGAACAGCATGCCGAGCGCGACACGGAGCAGGAAGACGGCATAAAGCGCGGTGCGGAGGTCGATCATGGTCAGGGTCTCCTCAAATCAGGGGGGCCGGGAAGGGCCAGGTTTTGTCTGAGGAGAAGAGTAGGCCGGATCGAACTATGGGATAATCCGCAGAGTTGACGAAGATTTGTTGTGGATTGAAGGACAATGGATGGGGGAGATGCGCCCTCTCCCGCCCCTGTGCCCCTCTCCCTGGGGGGAGAGGGGGTCCTCACCAGCTCACCCCCGCTTCCAGCTCGTGCCCTGCGGGCCATCCTCCAGGACGATGCCCTTGTCGGCCAGCTCCTTGCGGATGCGGTCGGCCTCGGCGAAGTTCTTGGCGGCGCGGGCGGTCTTGCGATCGATGATCAACCGCTCGACCTCGGCATCGCTCAGGCCTTCCACCCCGCCGGTCGGCGCCCAGCGGAACCACGCCTCCGGGTCCTGCCGCAACAGGCCGAGCTGCTGCCCGGCCGCCAGCAAGGCGCCCTTGGCGGCCGCCTTCTCGGCGTCGCTCCTCGCCTTGTTCACCGCGGTCGCCAGCTCATGCAGATGGGCGATGGCGAGCGGGCTGTTCAGGTCATCCTCCAGCGCCGCCAGAACATCGAACGGCACCGCCGCCGCCGCCGGCGCGGGATCGCCGCGCAGGGCCTGATACCAGCGGTCGAGCGCGCCCTTGGCCTGCCGGATGCCCTCGCGGGTGAAGTCCAGCGGCTGGCGGTAATGGGCGCTCAGCAAGGTCAGGCGGATCGCCTCGCCGGGGAATTCGTCCAGCAGATCGTGCACGGTGAAGAAGTTGCCGAGCGACTTCGACATCTTCTCGCCTTCGACCGTGACGAAGCCGTTGTGGACCCAGGTGCGGGCCAGCCGGTCGGTGCCGTTGGCGCAGCAGCTCTGCGCGATCTCGTTCTCATGATGCGGGAAGATCAGGTCCAGCCCGCCGCCATGGATATCGAAGGTGACGCCCAGATGCTCCTTCGCCATGGCGGAGCATTCGATGTGCCAGCCCGGACGGCCGCGGCCCCAGGGGCTGTCCCAGCCGGGCTGGTCGGGGCTGCTGGGCTTCCACAGCACGAAGTCGGAGGCGTCGCGCTTGTAGGGCGCCACCTCCACCCGCGCGCCGGCGATCATGTCCTCCAGCGAGCGGCGCGACAGCTGGCCGTAGCTCGGCATCGACGGCACCGAGAACAGCACATGTCCTTCCGCCGCATAGGCGTTGCCGCGTTCGATCAGCGTGGCGATCAGCGCGATCATCTGGCCGATATGCTGGGTCGCCCGCGGCTCGATGGTCGGGCGCAGCGCGTTCAGCGCGTCCATGTCGGCATGGAACAGGTCGGTGGTGCGCGCGGTCAGCGCGTCGATCGGCTCGCCGCTGTCGCGCGCGCGGTCGATGATCTTGTCGTCGACATCGGTGATGTTGCGGACATAGGTCACCGCCGGATAGAGCCGCGACAACAGCCGGAACAGCAGGTCGAACACCACCACCGGCCGGGCGTTGCCGATATGGGCGGTGTCATAGACGGTCGGACCACAGACATACATGCCGACATGGTCCGGGCGAAGCGGCTCGAAGCGCTCCTTGCGGCGGGTCAGCGTGTTGTAGAGGTCCAACGGCACGGTCCGAACTCCCAGAAAATATGATGTTTCAGGCGGTTTCGCCGGCTAGGCGCCGCAGGCTGCGCGCCCGTCCGATCAGGGGTAGCAGGTTCTTCAATTCCGGTCCATGGTCGCGCCCGGTCAGCGCCCGGCGCAAGGGAAGGAACAGCTCCTTGCCCTTGCGCCCGGTGGCGCCCTTCACCGCATTGGTCCAGGCGCCCCAGGTGCCGAGGTCCCACGGCTCGTCGGGCAGCAGCGCCGCCGCCTGGGCCAGGAAGCCGGCATCCTCGACGAGCGGCGCCACCGGCGCATGGGTCACCGCCCACCAGTCGCGCGCATCGTCCAGCCGGGCCAGGTTAGGCCGCACCGCCTCCCAGAAGGCGGCGTCGGCGCCGGTCAGGCCCAACGCCTCCAGCCGCGACGCCACCGCCTCGAACGGCGTCAGGTGCAGGATTCGGGCGTTCAGCCGGCCAAGCTCCTCCGGATCGAATTTCGGCGTGCCGCGCGCGACCTTCGACAGGTCGAACTCGGCGGCCAGCTCGTCCAGCGTCAGCCGCGCCTCGATCGGGTCGGAGGTGCCGAGCTTGGCCAGCAGGCTGTTGACCGCCATCGGCTCGATGCCGTCCTCGTCGCGCAGGCTGCCGACCGACAGGCTGCCCAGCCGCTTCGACAGCCCCTGCCCGCCGGCATCGGTCAGCAGCGGCAGATGGGCGAAGACCGGCACCGCGGCGCCCATGGCCTCGAAGATCTGGATCTGCACCGCGGTGTTGGCGACATGGTCCTCGCCGCGGATGACGTGGGTGATGGCGAAATCGACGTCGTCGACCACGCTGGTCAGGGTGTAGAGCGGCCGGCCATCCTCGCGGATCAGCACGGGATCGCTCAGCGCCGTGCCCTCGAACCGCACCGGCCCACGGACCAGATCGGTCCATTCCACCGGAGTCGGGGTCAGCTTGAAGCGCCAATGGGCCTTGCGCCCCTCCCCTTCCAGCCGGGCGCGGTCCTCGTCGGTGAGGCGCAACGCCGCACGGTCGTAGATCGGCGGGCGGCCCTGCGACACCAGGCTGGCGCGCTTGAGGTTCAGTTCCTCCGGCGTCTCGTAGCAGGGATAGAGCCGGCCGGCGGCCTTCAGCGCGGCCGTCGCCTCGTCATAGCGCGGATAGCGGTCGCTCTCGCGGGCGAAGCGGTCCCAGGTCAGGCCGAGCCAGGTCAGGTCGGCGGCGATGGCGTCGGCGAATTCCCGGGTGGAGCGTTCCTCGTCGGTGTCGTCGAGCCGGAAAAGGAAGCTGCCGCCGGTCTTGCGCGCGAACAGCCAGTTGACGAGCGCCTGGCGCACATTGCCGACATGGATGCGGCCGGTCGGGCTGGGGGCGAAACGGACGGCGGTGGACATGGCTGGACTCGATCTGCGGACGGAACAGGCGCGCAGTCCTAGCACGGCGGACGCGCCTTCCGAAAGCGCTCCGCGACCGATGCATCCGTGCAACAGATCGGACGGCGGCGGCGTTGACGAGATAGGCGGCGGCGGCGCCGTGAGTTAGCTTGGCGGCAAATCCAAACCCTGGAGAGATCCTATGGCGGACAAGAGCTTGCGCATCGGCGTCGTGCTGTCGGGCTGCGGCGTGTATGACGGCACGGAAATCCACGAGGCGGTCTGCACCCTGCTGGCCATCGCCAAGGTCGGCGCGGTGGCGGTGTGCTATGCACCCGACATCCCGCAGGCCCATGTCGTCAACCATCTGACCGGCGAGGAGACCGGCGAGAGCCGCAACGTGCTGGTCGAATCGGCCCGCATCGCCCGCGGCAAGATCGCGGCGCTCAGCGACTTCTCGGCCGGCGACGTCGATGCCCTGATCTTCCCCGGCGGTTTCGGCGCCGCCAAGAATCTCAGCGATTTCGCCTTCAAGGGCGCCGACTGCTCGGTCAATCCGCTGGTGGTGGCCGCCGTCGCCGCCATGCGCGCCGCCGACAAGCCGATCGGCGCGCTGTGCATCGCGCCGGCCATCCTCGCCAAGATCCTGGGTCAGCAGGGAGTGGAACTGACCATCGGCAATGATCCCGGTACCGCCGCGGCGCTGGAGTCGATGGGGGCCGTCCACCGCGTCACCGGCCATGGCGAGATCGTGGTCGATCCAGGGCTGAAGATCGTCACCTCGCCCTGTTACATGCTGGAGGCCACATTGATCCAGATCGCGGAGGGGGCGGAGAATACCGTCAAGGCTCTGGTCGAACTGGCAAGGTGACCAAATGAAACGGGACGAAAGGGGGATGAGCTCATCCCCTTTTCACCCCCTGAATGTCACACAGGCGCGAAATAATTCATTAACCGACTCCCCACACCCTTGACCTCGGTTTCATTCTGATGCGGCGAGGGGTGGCGATGACCTGCATTGTTGGATTGGTGGACGGCGACCGCGTGTGGATGGGGGGCGACAGCGCCGGGGTCAACGGGCTGGACATCACGGTGCGCGCCGACACCAAGGTGTTCCGCAACGGCGACTGCCTGATCGGCTTCACCAGTTCCTTCCGCATGGGCCAGCTGCTGCATTACCGGCTGGAGGTTCCGCCACGCGATCATGACGCCGACCTGTTCCGCTATTTGGTGGTCGATTTCGTCGATGCCGTCCGCAGCTGTCTGAAGGATGGCGGCTACGCCCACCGGTCCAACGATGTCGAGACCGGCGGCACCTTCATGGTCGGGCTGGAGGGGCGGCTGTTCACCGTGCAGTCGGACTATCAGGTCGGCGAGGCGGGGCGCGGCTATCACGCCATCGGCTGCGGATCGGATTATGCGCTGGGCTCGCTGGCCTCCACCGTCGGACAGCCGCCGGAGGAGCGCGTGCTGAAGGCCCTGGAATGCGCCGAACTGTTCAACGGCGGCGTCCGCGCCCCTTTCACCATCCAGTCCTGCCTGCGCCGCCCGCAACTGGCCCTGAGCGAGGCCGCGTAAGCGGAGTTGTCATCCCCCTGTACCAAAGTCGGAAACGTCGGCCAAGGCCGCGCTCTGGTCATCCGAAGCATCGTGGCGTATCAACCCTTGTCCTGCCGCACCGCATGACAAGGGAATAACCACAAAAATCTTCGGGTGATAGAGATGACGGACCAAGCTGTTACCGCGGATGCCTATTTCGGTGAAGACGAGAATCCGGCAAGCCTGCTGAGCAATTGGGGCAACTCGCCTCTCTTCGTCTTCCCCGCCATGCTGCTGATCTTCATCATGCCGCTGGCGATCGTCTTCCACCCGACCTGGGTGGTGCTGCCGGCCGTGCTGTGGACCTTCGGCATGATCGCCACGATCATCAGGCTGACGCGCGGCTGAGATCGCAAGACGGCGATCAAAGGACTGCGATCAAAGGACTGCGATCAAAAGACGGCGGACGGGCGCGGGGGACGCGGACTCCCCCCGCGCCCGCATGTCTCACACCAGATCGGCAAGGCCGCCGGTGATCGGAAAACGCCGCAGCCGCGCCGCCGTCGGGCGCGAGATCCGCGGCCCCGGCGGTGCCTTGCGCCGCCCCGCCTCGGCCTGGACCACCAGGCGCCAGACCGTCGCCACACTCTCCGCCGCATGCCCGCGGCCAGCGAGGTCCGCCACCGACAACCCGCTGTCGAGCATCCCCGCCAGCAGGTCGTCGAGCGCCTCGACCGGGGGCAGCCCGGCCGGGGTTTCCGCCTTCAGCCTGCGCGCCAGCACCCGCTCCGGCACCAGCAACCCGGCCGGTCCCCGTGATCCCGCCGGCTGGTTGGCGTTACGCCAACGCGCCAGATCGAGCACCGCCGTCTTGGGCACATCGGCCAGCACGGCATACCCACAACCGGCCTCCTCCGTCCCGAGGCCGAGCAGCCGGTCGGTCCGGTCCACGCTCGACAACAGAAGGGCACCCATCCGGTCAGCCAGCGCCGCCAGGGTGGCGGCACGCAGGCGGGCATGGAACTGGTTCACCAGCACGGTCGACTCGCGCCCGGCAAAGGCCGGCGCCAGCAACGAGTCGGCCGCCTTCAGCACCGGCGCCAACACCACATTGTCCAAGCGGCAGCCCAGCAGTTCCACGATCTCCGCCGCATCTTCCAGACTGTCGGCCAGATTGTCGGCCAGAAGATCGGCCTCGCCCGCCGGCAGCGGTGCGCGAACGGCCAGCACCCGCTCCGGCCCCAGCGCATCGACGGCGATGGCGGCGACCAGCGCCGAGTCCAGCCCGCCGGTCAGCCCAACCACCACGCCCGGCACGCCACCTTTCGTTACGGCATCGTGCAGACCCAGCAGCAGCGCGCAGTATAGCGCCTCCACCCCCTCGGCGGGAGCGATCATTTCGGCTTCGTCACCATCCCAGCCGTCATCGGCCCCGCGCTCCCACCGGGTCAGCAGCAGATGCTCGGCGAACAGCGGAGCCTGGGCGACCAGCCGGCCGCCGGAGGCGAGCGCGAAGCTGCCGCCATCGAACACCCGCTCCTCCTGTCCGCCAACGAGATTCACCGCGACCAGCGGCAGACCGCAGTCCACGACCCGCGCGACGCCGGCCTGAATCCGCGCATCGACACGGCCGGGGGCGAAGGGGCTGGCCAGCATCCCGACCAGCAGTTCCGCCCCGCTTTCCACCAGAGTCTCCGCGACGTCGCCGGTCACCAGATCGCCGCCGATCAGAAGACCGACACGGACTCCACGGACATTCACCGGCCCAGGCATCGGACCGGGATCGAAACAGTCCTCCTCCGCTGCGCCGGCCTCATCGGACTCCATTACGCACTGGAAACGAGCCGCGGAAATCTTTCCGTCATCGAGCAGCAGGGCGGCATTGTGACGTCTGGGACCATCGCGCCAGGGCGCGCCGACCAGCAGGGCCGGACCGCCATCGCCGGTGTCATCCGCCAACCCCCGCACCGCCCGTTCCACCGCATCGAGAAAGGCGGGAAAGGCGGCGAGATCCGACAGCGGGCTGCCGGACACGGCACCCGCGGGACAGAGGAGGAGGTCGGCGCCGCGGGCGGCGGCCTCCGCCCGGATGGCGCGGATCCGGTCGGCGTTCGCGACGGGATCCCCGGCCAGCGGATTGAACTGGGCGAGCGCGATGGACAGGCGGTCGGTCATGATGGCTGGCTCCCTCTTCCGGGTCCTTTTGCCACAAGGGTAGCAGCGCCTCCCACCCGGCGAAAGCCGCGCCTCGTCGCAGGTCATCACGCAAACGGAACAAGGAATCATAAGATATCTTATGAAGTTCCACAGTCCTTGGCGATTACTTAGGAAGCGAAGCTATTTCAATTTCTGAAAGAAGATCGCGAAATTAAGAAATGGTAAAGGTTGCTGATTCCATGCTTCCTCTCGCGATCAAACAACGCGATGCGGGGGCATCCATGTACTACGCGGAGCTCAGCGGCCCGAACGGCAAACCGTCGGTGCTGTCCACGGCTGTGCAGAACGGCTCGTCAAAGACGGTCGGCACGGCGAAGGACGCGCTGGCCAAATCGGACGCGAAACAGCTGGACGGCGGCAAGGCGGACAAGACGGCCCAGTCGCCGGCCTACACCATCAGCCAGTCGATGGAATCGCTGCTGGACAGCATGACCGGCAAGGGCGGCGCCCAGGGCGCCGGGGGCGGGGGCGCCCAGGCGGCCGGCGGCAACGGCGGGGTGGACCGCGCCAAGCAGGCCCAGTCGCTGATGCAGTCGGCGCTGGATCATGGCAAGGATCTGGCCGGCGCGTTCGGCAAGGGCATCGACGCGTTGAAACAGGGGCTGGGCGACGCGCTCAGCGTGCTGGGTGTTCCGCAGAACCGCATCGACGACGCCGTGAAGGGTTTTGGCGACGGGCTGAAGTCCAAGCTGGACGGCATGAATCTCGGCAATCTGTCGGTGGACATGCAGGCCACCCAGTCGCAATGGTCGATCGAATCGCACGGCATCGACCTGGAAATCCAGGATGGCGACCGCAGCGTCAAGATTTCCTTCGCGAAATCGACCCTGGACTTCCGGCGGGACGATCAGCGTTTGCAGGCGTCGCTGGGCAAGGGCAGCGACATGGCGCTGAGCGCCACCGGCATGACCACCACCGCCACCGGCAAATCCACCGGCATGATCGTCCGTTCCGAGGGGTTCAGCGAGGACGAGATCAAGGACATCCTCGGCAAGCTGAACGACATGGCCGCCAAGGGCGGCGGCGGCGACGGGATGAAGGGGCTGGCTGTGCTGAAGCCGACCACCTCCAAGGATGGCGTCACCCGCCTGACACTCGACCTGTCCACCCCGATCGCCGGGCTGTCGGCCGGGAAGGCCTCCACGGCGACGGCCGGAGCGGCGGCCACTCCGACAACCACGGCGGCCACCGCCGCGGCGGCAGGCACGGCGACGACGGCGGCGGCGACCCCCGCCAAGCAGCAGAGCGTCAATCTGACCGCCTGACGCTAATCGATGCGCGCGTTGTCACAGCGCCGGTCCGGATCCGTCCGGACCGGCGCTTGCCCTTGCGGAATGGCTTCTTTACAAGCGGTTCCGGTGCCGGCTGCCGGGCCGCGCCCCGCCAATCCCCCGGAACCTCGCCCGGATGAACGCCATGACTGACCGCGACACGCTGCTGGCCCTGAACCAAGCCTTCTACCGGGCCTTCACCAACCGTGACGCCGCCGCGATGGAAGCCCTGTGGGCGGAAACCCTGCCCGTCTCCTGCATCCATCCCGGCTGGACCGCCCTGTTCGGACGCGACGCGGTGCTGACCAGCTGGCGGGATGTTCTGCGGGCGCCGAGCGGCATCGCCGTGCAGGCCCGCAACGAGCGCGTGACCCTGCACGGCGACACCGCGCTTGTGGTCTGCGAGGAAATGCTGGGTGACGCCGTCCTGGCCGCCACCAATCTGTTCGCCCGCGAAAAGGGCAGCTGGCGCCTCGCCCATCATCAGGCCGGCCCCATCGCGCCCCCCCGCGCCGATGTCGAAATCCCGGCCAAGATGCCACGGCGCCTGCACTGACAGACGGCACGCCTCAGGGGAGACTCGCCACCTCCGGCAGCGCCTCCAGACGGCGGACAAGGTCGATCGCCACATGATCGGCGATGACCTGATCGGGGTCGCTGTTGGTCAACGCCACCACACCCCAGCGGTGCGCCCTGGAAAAGGCGATGTAGGCATTGAAGCCGCCGGTCGCCCCGGAATGCCAATGGATCGGCGTCCCGTCCGCGGCCCAGGCGACGAACCAACCCAGCGCCATCGCCCCGGTCCCCAGGCTGCCGGGATCGGCCAGCGCCCGACCCTCCACCTGCACCGACTGGGCCAGGGCGAGGGTCGCGGCCACCGCCGGAGCGCAGCCATGGCCACCGTTATCGGCACCGGCTGAAGAGGAGGCCGGACAGTCGCCGAGATTTGCGGAAAGCCAGCGCAACAGATCATCGGCGGAGGAATAGAGACCGAAGGCCGGCAGCATCGCCGGCGCCTCCCAATCCGGCACGATACGGCCCCGGGCATGGCCGATCGCCTTGCGCGCCAACTGCTCCGCCGTCGGATGCAGGGTGGTGTCGGACAGGCCGAAACGCTCGGTCACCACCCGTTTCAGCAACGCGTCATAGGATTGGCCGGCGGCGGCGGACAGCGCCTCCCCCAACAGCGCCATGCCGGCATTGGAGTAGCTGAAGCGCACACCCGACGGCACCGGCGGACGGTAACCGGACAGCCACCGCGCCAGTTCCGCCCGCGACAGCGTCTTGTAGGGATTGCGTGGGTCCTCCAGCCGGCTCCAGGAAAAGCGGGGCGTTTCCGGCACGTTGGGCAGGCCGGCGGTGTGGGTGGCGAGGTCGCGGAGCCGGATCGGACGACCGTCGAATTCCGGCATATGGGCGAGCGGAACCGGACCAACCCGGCGCAGATGGCGTTGCAGCGGATCATCGGGGGCGACGCGGCCCTCCCGCATCAGCTCCGCCATGATGGTGCCGGTGAAGGGCTTGGTCAGGGAGGCGATCTGGAACAGGGTGCGCCCATCGGGCGGACCGCCGTCCGGCCATCCGGCATCGCCGCGCCCGACCACGAGGGTCCGGCCATCGCGGATCACCCCGACCACCAGACCGCCGGCACCGGGGGGAGGCTGCCGCTCCTCCACGGCGCGGGTCATCGCGGCGGCCAAGGAATCCGGCGGCGCTTCCGGCGGCCTGCCCGAGAGCGGACCGGGAAGGGGATCCAGGCCGATCGCCCCGATCTGGCCAAGCGGAATGCTCCACAGCAGCAGACACAGAACGCCACAGAGCAGCCGCCGCCGCATTCCCGCTCCTCCCCGGTCCAAGCGCCGGACCCGAGAATGGGCGGAGGTCCGGCAAGCGGACAGGGCCGCGAAGGGCGATCCGGCGAAAGACGGAGCGGGAACCGCCGGGGTACTCCCCGGCCACCCGGTACCTGACCGACCGGTCAGGCCGAAGCGACTATTCCGTCGGGATGTCCGCCCGCGGCGGGCGGCGGTCCTTGACGATGGACAGCGGCACGTCGTCCGCCGCGATCTCCAGGATGGGATGGCCGTCGAGCAGCGACGGACACCGCTTCACCTGGGTGAAGGCCAGGAAGAAATCGGCCTTGCGCCAGTCCGGCTCGATCCCGTTGACCAGACGCAGCCAGGGTGGCAGTTCGAACCGCACCGCCAGCGTGTTGCCGCAAACGGTCAGCGTGTACTGACGCGGCGGGGGGCGGCCGTCATTCTCCCGCTCGACATAGTCGATCAGCTCCTGCAACGCCTCGTGCAGGGAATTTCCCCAGTAATCCAGCTCGAACCGGCCATCGGCGCCCCGCACGCCACCGACGAACTGGTTGTAATAGACATACTGGTTCGGGTGCATGGCGCCCAGCTGCCAGGCATAGAGCACCGCGACGGTGGTCATCACCGCGGCGAAGCCCTGCCCCAGCGCCCGGCCGCCCCGCTGGCACAGCGACCACAGACGGTCGGCGGCGATGGCCGCCATCACCACCATGGGCGGCACCAGGAAGAGGAAATGGCGGATGCCGTTATAGACCGACGGCCGCATCAGCACGAACAGCAGGATCGGCAGGAAGCCGGCCAGCGCCAGGGGCGTATAGCGCACGACCGTGAAGGCGCCGGACCGCCGCCAGCCGCCGCGCGCCAGCCAGATCGCCGCCATCACCACCGCCGCCCCGACCCCGATGACCACCGCTTCCGGCACCTTCACCGCCAGATAGACCGGCAGGTAGAGGGCGGGCGGGTCGTTGGAATGGACCAGTTCGCCCATGAACAGTGTCTGGATGTCGATCGGGAAATGCGAAACGACGCGCAGCGCCTCCAGCGGATTGCGGAGCGGCCGCTGCACCACCCAGGGCCAGAACACCGCCATGATCGCATAGGCGACCGGGATCGCCGGCCACAGCGACAGGAAGGCGCGCCGCGCATCGACCAGCGCCCAGCGCCGCCCCTCCTGCTGGGTCACCAGCGCGAAATGCAGCGCCATGGCGACCGCCAGATAGAAGCCGGCCAGCACCGCGCCGACACGGATCGCCAGCGTCATGCCCAGAACCAGCCCGAACTTCAACACCGCGCTGCGGCTGGGCCGCGGCATCTGTTTCAGGATGCGGGTGGCGAAATACAGCGTCCACACCATGCCGGCCGCGAAAGGCACGTCCTTGGTGTTGTTGAACATGGCGCCGTAATAGACACCGCTCAACGACAACAGGGCCGCCGCGATGAAGCCGGCGCGCGGTCCGGCCAGCAGCCGGGTATAGCGCCAGGTACCGGCGATGCCCAGCACGCCGACCAGCGCGCAGAGCAGGTGCCGCGTCTCATACTCCTCGAAGGGGGAGAAGGGCACGATCACCGCGGTGACGAGGTCGAACAGCCCGCCGTAATAGGCCAGATCCTTGAAATGGAAGGCGGACCGGTCCTGAAAGCCGCTGAGGTAATAGGACAGCAGCTTCTTGCCGTAGATGTGCTGAACCTCCTCGTCCGTGCTGATGCCATAGCTGAGGAAGGTCAGGGCGGCGAGAATCAGCACCCCCAGCAGGAGCGCGCGCGAAAGCCCGTCCCACAGGGTGGCCTCGCCGCGCGGCAGGACGTGGCCGGTCGCCGTGGCGGTTGACGGTGCGGCCGTCACCACGACCGGCCGGTCGGCAGCGGGCGTTCCGTCACCGGAAGCGCCGCCATCGGGGCCGCCTCCGTCACCGCGCAGCCGGGTCAGAATGCTCATCGATTCGGCTCCCGCCCGGCCCGCTCCCGGTCCACCATCCCGCCTCCGGCCGCCGCATCGACCGGGTCGAGCCCGTGCTCCCCCGGTCCGTCGGCCGGACCGAAGCCATGGGCGGAGCGGACGATGAACAGCGGCCGTCCCTTCACCTCGGCGAAGACGCGGCCCAGATAGTCGCCGATGATGCCGAGCGTGATCAGCTGGATGCCGCCCAGGAACAGCACGGCGACCAGCAGCGACTCGTAGCCCGGCACATCAATGCCGTGGACCAGGGTGCGGATCAGGCGGATCAGGATATAGACGAAGGCGACGCCCGACACCGCCATGCCGACCAGGCTCCACACCCGCAGCGGAAAGGTGGAAAAGGCGGTCAGCCCGTCGAAGGACAGGCGCAGCAGCTTGACGAAGCCCCATTTGGTATCGCCGCCGGCGCGCTCCCCCTGTTCATAGGGGATCGCGGCCTGACGGAAGCCGACCCAGGCGAAGATGCCCTTCATGAAGCGCGTGCGCTCGGGCATCCGGTTGATGACCTCGACGACCCGGCGGTCCATCAGGCGGAAATCGCCGACCTCGCGCGGCAGCTTGATCTCCGACAGATGGTCGAAGACCCAGTAGAACAGCCGGGCGAACAGCCGGTGCTTCAGGCTCTGCCCGACGCGGGCATGACGCACCGCGACGACCACGTCGAAGCCCTCCCGCCATTTGGCGATGAACTCCGGCAACAGCTCCGGCGGATGCTGCAGGTCGGCGTCCATCGGCACCACCGCGTCGCCGGTGGTGTGGCTGAGCCCGGCGGACAGCGCCAGCTCCTTGCCAAAGTTGCGCGACAGGTCGACCACCTTGACCCGGGCTTCGCGATCATGGACGTCCAGCAGCCGGTCGATGGTGTCGTCGCGGCTGCCGTCGTTGACGCAGACCACCTCCCAATCCATGCCGAGCCCATCCAGCACCGGGACCAGCCGGGCAAACAGGGCGTCGATGTTGGGCCCCTCGTTGTAGAAGGGAATGACGACCGACAGGCAGCCGCGCCGTGGCCGGCAGGACCGGTTGGCCGGCGGACGGGCGGATGGGGTGCGGGCATCCGGGGAGGCCGCGGAAAAGGGCGCGTCGGGAATGGACATGGCCAGCCGTCAGGTCAAAGCGTCAGGGACCGGGAGATGAAGGGATCGGCGACGACCCCGGACGGCCGCTGCGCCCTTCGGCATATATCACGATATCGTGGGATGTTCAAAATGCCTCTCCTGTGACCGCCGCGGCACAAAAAATAGCCTGTTCGACCGAGAAAGCGTCGAGAGTCCGTCCATCCGCGGTCAAGAGAAACAGATCAACGTCCGGCGTCGGCTTTTATTCCAGCATGGCGGAACCCCGCCATTCCCCAAGGTCGCGTCACCGACTTCACGATTACCCACTGGCATATCCGAGCGATCGGAAGTCATATGGCATGCTTCCTGTATCAGCGGAACCAGACGGGTCACGAGGATTGACCTGTTTCGGTCGTTCCCGACCAGGCGCCGCGCAGCCACCCCGTCGATGGAGGCCAAACCCATGAGCCTTTTCAGTCGCTTTTCCGTTGGAGCCAAGATCACGGCGGCCAGCGCCGGCATCCTGGTGTTCCTGGTGCTGGTCGGCGGCATCGGCGTGGCTGCCCTGTCGGAGGCGGGCGGAGCCGTGGACACCTACCGGCGGCTCGGCCGGCAGACCAACGAGCTGGGACGCGTCCAGGCGCTGATGCTGGAGATGCGGCAGAAGGCAACCCGGTTCCTGCTGACGGGTGATCCCGATGTCGGCGCTTCCGTCCGCCGCACCGCGGAGGAGGCGGCCCGGACCATCGGCAGGGCTCGCACCCTGTTCACCGATGCCGCGATGCTCAAGACCGCGGACCATATGGCGCAGGAGATCGCCCAGTATCAGGAAGCCTTCACCGCGATCATGGAGTTGCAGGCCCAGCGGAGCAAGGCGATCGCCGAACTGGACGAGATCGGGCCGCGACTGGAAAGCGCGCTCGACGGCATCATGGACAGCGCCAGCGCCGCCGGCGACACCGATGCCGCCTATCTGGCGGGCATGGCGCTGCGCCACATGCTGTCGGCCCGCATCTCGGCGACGCGCTACAATATCGACGGTTCCCCGGCGCTCGCCAGCCAGACCCGCTCGCAATTCACCGACGCCGCCAGCCGCGGCGGCGCGATGATGGCGAAGCTGACCGACATGGACCGCCGCAAGATGGCGATGTCCTACACCGCGATGCTGCGCGTCTACATCTCCGGCTTCAACGCCGTGGTCAAGGCGACGGCCGAACGCGATCGGCTGGTCAACGAGGTGCTGATCCCGGTCGGCGATTCCATCGCCAAGGAGGCCGAACAGCTGACGGAAGCCAGCGTCGACAGCCAAAAGAGCCTGGGCCTGGAAACGACCGGCTTCATCGACACGGCGCGCGGCGGGATGATGGTCGCCTCGCTGGTGGCGGTGGTGATGGGGCTGGCGACGGCTTTGCTGATCGGCCGCGGACTGTCGCGCCCGGTGGTGGCGATGACCGACCGCATGACCCGGCTGGCCGGCGGCGACCGCGGCGTCGACATCCCCGGGCTGGAGCGTGCCGACGAGATCGGCGGCATGGCGAAGGCTCTGCTGGTCTTCAAGGACAGACTGATCGAAAGCGACCGGCTGGCCGAACTCCAGCGCGCCGACCATGAGGCGCGGCGCAGCCGCGGCGAGCGTATCGACCGGCTGACCCAGGAGTTCGACCGGCTGGTGCTGGACGCGCTCGGCCGGGTGTCGGCGGCGGCGACCCAGCTTCAGGCCACGGCGCAGACGATGTCGGCCAACGCGGAGCAGACCACCCGCCAGGCCGACGCCGTCGCCAGCGCCTCCCATGAGGCGACCGGCAATGTGGAGACGGTGGCCGCCGCGACCGAGGAGCTGACCGCGTCGATCTCCGGAATCGGCCGGCAGGTGGCGGAAAGCACCCGCATCGCCGGGCAGGCGGTGGCCACGGCCGAGAAGACCGACGGCACAGTGCGCGGGCTGGTCGATGCCGCCCAGCGCATCGGCGAGGTCGTCCAGCTGATCACCGACATCGCCAGCCAGACCAACCTGCTGGCCTTGAACGCCACCATCGAAGCCGCCCGTGCGGGGGAGGCGGGCAAGGGCTTCGCCGTGGTGGCGTCGGAGGTGAAGAACCTCGCCAACCAGACCGCCAAGGCGACGGAGGAGATCGGCAACCAGATCGGCGGCATCCAGGAGATCAGCCGGCAGGCCGCCGGCGCCATCGCCGAGATCGGCCGGGTGATCGCGGAGATCAACCATATCTCGACCACCATCGCCGCGGCGGTCGAGGAGCAGGGAGCGGCCACCAGGGAGATCAGCCGCAACGTCCAGCAGGCGGCGCGCGGAACGCAGCAGGTATCCGGCACTATCGCCGGCGTGACGGAGGCCGCCGCCTCCGCCGGCGACGCCTCGCGCGAGGTGCTGACCGCCGCGGACGGGCTGAACCACGAGGCGACCGACCTGCGCGGCTTCGTGTCGCGCTTCCTGGCCGATATGCGGGCGGCGTAAGAAACGGCATCGATTCCGGATGCTGTAACACCAGTTGCGGCGCTGGCGGGATCCAAACGGACCGGATCTTGCCGGTGCCGGTTCAACGCCGGCTTTGTCGCCGGACAGCCCCACCCCTTCGCATGGCTACATTCCCCTTGCGCCGGGCCGCCCCCTTGGGCACATAGGCGCCATGATCCTGACCCCCATCGCCATTGACGACATGCCGAAGGCCATCGCCGCCTTCGACGCCCATCTGGACGGCCATGCCCAGGCGCGGGCCGCCTTCCGCCGGATCGCCGCGACCTGGCCGGTACGGCCGGAGGATGAGCCCGGCGGCGGCGTCGATACCGCGGCCCATCGGGCCGAGGCGGTGCGGCTGGCCCATGCCCATGGCATCGACACGCTGGACGAGCCGCCCAGCCGTTCCTTCATGTGGGACGGCAGGGTGATCCGCACCGATGTCGAGGCGACGGTGATCGTGCATGAGGTGGCGCACTGGCTGTGCGCGGCGCCGGAACGGCGGCCCCTGATCGACTACGGCCTCGGCCCCGGCCCGGAGACCACCGCGCGCAAGGAGGCCCGCGCCGACAAGCGCCTGTGCTTCGAGGACTGCATGCATGAGGAACAGCAGACCTCGCTGCTCGGCGTGCTGTGGGAGGTCGAACTGGGCCAGCCGGGAATCCTGGCCTTCCTGGAACAGAACTGGATGGAGCATTGGGAACGGCCGAGCACCGCCGCCTTCTTCATCCGCCATGCCGAGGAGCTGTTCAGCCGCGGCCTGATCGACGCCGACGGCCGCCCGACGACCGCGCGGCCCTGGGCGGATGCACGGCACCGGGTGCTCGCGGCGTGATAGGCGGTGAGAGGGCGGCGTTCATGCCCCCTCCCGGCGGATCTTCCGTCCGATGAATGGAAACGCCCGTCCCTGCACCGCACGGGGACGGGCGTTTTTCCTTCAGCCCGCCTTTCGGCCCGCCCTCACGCCGCGGTGATGCGGGCGATGAAGGCTTCGATCTCGTCGTCGAGGCGGTTGAAACTGCGCGACAGCTCCTCCGTCGTGGTCTGAACCGAACCGGCGGAATGGCCGGTGGTCTCGGCGGCCTGCTGGACCAGACGCATCTCCTGCATCACCGCCATGGTGTCGACGGCGGCGCGCTGCGACCGTTCGCTGATGTCGCGGGTGGCGGCATCCTGCTCCTCCACCGCGGCGGCGACGGTGCCCAGCGACTCGTCGACCTGACGGATGGTGCCGACGATGGCGCGGATGGCGCCGACCGCCGCATGGGTGGCGGCCTGAACGGCGGCGATCTCGGTGCCGATCTCCTCCGTCGCCTTGGCGGTCTGGTTGGCCAGGCTCTTCACCTCCTGCGCCACCACGGCGAAGCCCTTGCCCGCCTCACCCGCGCGGGCGGCTTCGATGGTGGCGTTCAGCGCCAGCAGATTGGTCTGTCCGGCGATCGACTGGATCAGCCCGACGACCTCCTCGATCTTGCGGCTGGCCTCGCTCAACCCCTGGACGATGCCGTCGGTGCGGCCGGCCTCCTCCACCGCGCCGCGGGCGAGCTGCGCCGACTGGCTGATGGAGCGGGTGATCTCGTCGATCGAGGCGCGGAGCTGTTCAGCGCCGGCCGCCACGCTTTCGACCTCGCTGGTCGCCTCCTGCACGGAATGGGCGACGCTGTCGCTGTGGTGGCTGGTCTGCTTGGCATTGTCGAGCATCGAGTTGGCTTCGTTGCGCATCGAACTCGCCGACCGCACCACCTCGCCGACCATCGCCTTGACCGAAGCCTCCAGGTCGGTGGCGAGCGCCGCCATCGCTTGGCGCCGCTCCTGTTCGTTGCGCAGGCGCATCGCCTCCTGCTCGCGCGACAGTTCCTGCACGCGGACGGCGTTTTCCTTGAAGACCAGCACCGCACGGGCCATCTGGCCGATCTCGTCGCCACGGTCGGCCGCCGGGATGTCCATCTCCAGATTGCCGCGCGCCAGCCGCTCCATCATATCGGTCAGACGCACGATCGGGCGGGCGATGTTCATGCCGATGAACAGGGCGACGCCGACCGTCACCAGCAGCGCGGCGCCCGCCACGACCATGAAGGCCTCGGTCGTGCGGTCGACCGACTGGTTGACCGTGGCGTAGGCATCGGTCGAGACCTTGCGCTTGTAGGTCAGATAATCGCGGCTGGTGCCCTGCAACCGGGTATAGGCGGACTGGACCTCCTGCAGGAAATCGAGCGGGTCGACGCCCATCTTCAGCAGGTCGAGGAAACTTCCCACCTTGGCCAGATATGTCGCGGCATCGCCGCCGAACCGTTCGAAGAATTTCGCCTCCTCGTCGGTGTCGGCCGGGGCGCCCTTCAGCGCGTCCGACTGCGTCTTCAGCTTGTCGAGCTGGCCGGTGAGCGCCTTCATCTCCTCTTCCACCGCCTTCGGCGAGGCGTTGGCGCCACTGAGGATCACGGTCCGGTACATGCCGGCATGGGCCACCGTCAGGGTATCGGTCAGTCCCTGGATTTCCGCCTCACGGGTGAAGGAGCGGTTGAACAGGGCGTCGAGCAGGCCCGATTGCTGGGTGATCGCCGACCACCCGAGCCCCGCGATCACCAGCATGCCGATGATCGCCGTCGTCGCCGGAATGGCCATCTTGACGGGAATGTGGAAGTTGTTGAGGAGGGTCATGGGGCACCTGCGTTGGCCGGCGGTCCGTGGCGCGGGCCATCCGGTATGGCATTGGGGCGGTGGGCAAGGAGGCGAAGGAACTTGCGGGCGCCGCTCCCCGGATCGTCTTCGGGGCGGAACAGCCTGCCCTGCCAGCGGCCCGCTTCGAAACGGCTGGGCGATCGCCGCCCCCCTTCGAACGGAAAGCCCATCGCAATGATGGATTGTCGCATTTCTTCAAGGCACTTCGATCCGACCCACTCCCGTCGGAATTTCTTCATAGACGAAGGGTAAGGACTCTTTGTCATACTATGATATGTCGCTTCTGATACCGTCACGGAGCTTCCGGAAGCATGACCGGCCACCCCCCGCCATGATGGCGACAACCACTCTATTTTCGCGCTTATCCCTTCCAAGGAACACCTTTAGAGACACAAAGATGCTTTATCCTTCATATAATTAGAGGCTAACAAAAATATATTCCCCCATCAATGGCGGTCTGGCCAGACATACTGCCGCATAAGATTGTTGCGGCCCCAGCTACTCCCGCAACCCAGCGGGTGGTGACGACAAATAAATTCTCCGCAGTTTCAAGACTATATGTGGGAGCGCCCCGGAATTCCGGCCGAGTCTCATCCGGCGGACGACACCATGAAGGCTATGGAGATCGATACCGGGGACAGCAGGGTGGAGATCAGCAGCGACATCGACACCACCTCCCTCCCGGCATTGTATCGCTCGGCGAACACATAGGCGTTGATGCCGATGGGCAGGGCGGCGGCGGTCACCGCCGGGGCCACCCACAGCGGCGGCAGGCCGAAGACCTGGGTCGCCAGCAGCCAGGTCAGCAGCGGGTGCAGCCCCGTCTTCAGCAAGGCCACCACCGTTGCCGGCAGCACCGCCCCCGACGCCGGGCTAAGCGCCAGCGACGCGCCAAGGGTGAAACAGGCGCAGGGAAGCACCGTCTGCGCCATCAAGGTGAAACTCTTCATCACCATCGGCGCTATCGGCAGATGGGTGAGGTTGGCGGCAAGCCCCAGAATGACCGACACCACCAGCGGGCTGCTCAGGGTCGCCTTGGCCGCCCCCAGGGTCGCCCGCAGCGGGGTCGCCTGCGTGGAACGCCCGGACCGTCCGCCGCGCGCCGACCGCTGGGTTTCCGCCAGCATGGTCGCCGAGGTGAACAGCAGGGGCGACTGGAAGACGATCAGCAGCATCACCGGCACGGCCACGGTCGGCCCGTAAGCCTCCATGATGATGGGCGAGCCGAGCAGCGCGATGTTGGAAAAGGAGCTGGCGAGACCGATGGGGGCGATCTGCTCCCGCCGGCCCGCCATCCGCATCCACAGCCCGGCTACCAGGAAGACCCCGACGGCGGCGATGTAGAAGGACCCCAGCACCGCCCATTCCAACGGGTCTGGAATATCCGCCCGCGCCATGTTGGAGAACAGCAGCGCCGGCAATGCATAGATGCCGAGGAAACGGGAAAGCCCCTGGACCATCGCGGTGCTGAATCCGCGGTAGCGCGCCGCCCAGAAGCCGAGGGCGATCAGGCCGAACATCGGCAGGACGATCTGGAAAATCAGCGACATGGACGCGGTACCATGGAAGCGGGACGGCCGGCGATGCGGAGGATTTCCTCGACACCGTCCCGCTCAATCGACGGGAACGATCTCCAGCGGGGGAACACCCAGCACCTCGACCAGAGTGGCGCCGGCTTCGATCCGCTCGGTCCACTGGCGCTCGCGCTCCAACAGGGCCAGGCTCTGCGCCAGGGCGGCCTCGGCGAAGGCCAGCGGCACGACCACCACGCCATCCTCGTCGCCCAGGATCAGATCGCCCGGATTGACCGGCACGCCGCCGATGGCGGCGGTGACGTCCATCTTGCCACCGAAATTCTTGTGCGGACCACGGGCCACGGCACCCTTGGCGAAGACCGGCATGCCCAACCCGCGGATCTCGTGCAGGTCGCGAACGGAGCCATCGACCACCAATCCGCCCAGCGCGCGCCGCTTGCAGCAACGCACCACCCATTCGCCGGCCAGCGCCACATCATCGAGGCCACCGCCCGCCACGACCACGACGTCACCCGGCTCCGCCAGGCTGACGGCGTGATGAACCATGCTGTTGTCGCCGGGCATGGTGACCACGGTGCGGGCCTGACCGCACAGACGCATGCCCGGCACCATCGGCTTGATGCGCGAATCCATGCTCTGGCACCGGTTCAGCGCGTCGGAGGCGACGCTGCTGGGTACCGACGACCATTTGGCGAGGGTGTCGGTCGAGAGCCGCGGATAGGTGACGAGATAGCGCTGCATGGCCATGGCAGGTTCCTTTCTTCATATCCGGATCGAGGTGGCGGATGGCGGGTATGGCGGTCGTCTATCCCTTCCTGCGAGGCGGGCGGATGCGGTGCCGGCGCGGAACCGGGGAGGCGTCCCGCGTCCAGCCCCCGATCGCCCGCTCCCCCGATCGCCTGCCCGGAGATCGACGAGATGCATGCGGATGCCGACGTCGGAACGTCCAAACCCGAGAATGTGCACCGAAGCTTCATCGCTCTTCCGGCGCCATGCGGCGTCAATCACAACCGTTGGAGACTTCTTCCTTACTTATTTAGAGTTTGAAGTGTACCCGCTTGGGTTGGGAGACGCAAGGAGGTTGACAATCTGTAAATACCGCACAGAAAATTTCCCGCTCCCTTGCGGGTTGTCACAAAGACATCCATCAATAAGCTTGGAAATTACAGGAAGCCGTGAATTGCCTTTAAAGCCGGCTGGAACTGTGGCACCGCTTGATTGACAGCGTTAAAATCCGATTAAATCAAAAGATCATTCAACCGGATTCATCACCCACATTTGTATGGCGCCTGGGGATCGGCCCATTAAAACGCAAAGATGCGTGCATAAATTGCAGAGGTCATTTTGACGCCCCCCGGACCCGATCCGGCAGAGATCGAACGATAAGGCCAGGCGGCGAGACGTAAGCGGAGTGACCGGAGCGAAGACGCTTGAAATGCGAAAGGCCGGCACCCGAAGGTCCGGCCTTTTGAGATCGCATTCTCCAGCGCCAGCGCTGGACCAAATTGGAGCGGGCGAAGGGATTCGAACCCTCGACCCCAACCTTGGCAAGGTTGTGCTCTACCCCTGAGCTACGCCCGCGCTCCGCACCATCGATCGGCAGCTTGTCGGTGCCGTCCGGCGGTGTGCGGCGGACTATACTCATCGATCGACGCAATGCAAGCGCCTTGTTTCAGTTTTTTTCGCCGACCGGACGATTTTCCCCGCGCCCGGGAAAAGGGCTCCCGCTACAAGGGCTGACATGACCATCGGATCCCCCTCCCGTCCCGACCCTTCCCTTCCGGCCCCTGACGCGCCGCTGCCGACCGCGCCGGACCAGCTGCTGGCACGGCTCGACGCGCTCGGCATCCGGGCGGTCACGCACAGCCATCCGCCGCTCCACACGGTGGAGGAAAGCAAGGCCCTGCGGGGCGCGCTGCCGGGCGGCCATTGTAAGAACCTGTTCCTGAAGGACAAGAAGGACCAGCATTGGCTGGTGGTGGCGCTGGAGGATGCCAGGGTCGACCTGAACCGGCTGGACAAGCTGATCGGATCGGCGCGGCTGTCCTTCGCCTCGGCGGAGCGGCTGTGGCGCTTTCTCGGCATCCGGCCGGGATCGGTCACGCCCTTCGCGCTGGTCAATGACAGCGAACTCAAGGTGCGCGTCGTCCTGCAAAAGGCGATGATGGAGCATGAGCTGCTGAACTATCATCCGTTGCTGAACGACCGGACGACGGCGATCGGGCGCGACGATCTGCTGCGGTTCATCCGCGCCTGCGGCCATGAGCCGGCGGTTGTCGAGTTCGGCCGGGAGGGATCCGGCTGACGCGGAGCCCGGCCGCCCCGCGGCAGGTCCACGCAATGCTTGCTTGAGCGGCCTGGCGCGCTCACATATGACGGCAACGAACGGATCCGGGCCCGGCAACGGCCGGATCGGCAACTCCGTGACCCGCCGGGACGTCCGGACGGGTCAGGCATCACCAACGGGACCGAAACACGCCATGTTCTCCATGCCCCCCGCCAAAGGGTCCAAGCCCGCCGCTCCCGCCACCGCCGGCGCCGCGGACGTCGTCAAGGACAGCAGCGACCGCGACTTCATGGCCGACGTGATCGAGGCATCGCGCGACGTGCCGGTGATCGTCGATTTCTGGGCGCCCTGGTGCGGCCCCTGCAAGCAGCTGGGTCCGATCATCGAGAAGGTGGTGCGCGCCACCAAGGGCATGGTCCGGCTGGTGAAGATCGACACCGACGCCAACCCGATGATCGCCTCGCAGCTCCGCGTCCAGTCGATCCCGGCGGTCTACGCCTTCTTCCAGGGCCGTCCGGTCGACGGCTTCATGGGCGCCCTGCCCGAATCGCAGGTGAAATCCTTCGTCGACAAGCTGGTGGCGCTGGCCAAGCAGGCCGGTGTCGGCGGCGGCGCCGGCGAGTTGCTGGAGGAGGCCTTCGCCCAGGCCAAGGAGATGATGGAGGGTGGCGACCTTCAGGGCGCGCTCGACCTCTACAGCCAGATCCTACAGGCCGAGCCGGAGAACGCCCAGGCCTATGCCGGCATCGTCCGTTGCCTGATCGCCGCCGGCGACCTGGAGAACGCCAAGCAGATGCTGGCCCAGGCCCCGGAATCCATCGCCAAGGACAAGGAGCTGGCCAACGTCCGCGCCGCGCTCGACGTGGCGGAGCAGGCGTCCAACGCCGGCCCGATCCCCGAGCTGATGGAGAAGGTCGCCCACGATCCGAACGACCATGCGTCGCGCTTCGACCTCGCCATGGCGCTGTTCGCCGCCGGCAAGCGCGAGGCCGCGGTGGACGAGCTGCTGGAGATCTTCAAGCGCGACCGGACCTGGAACGACGACGGCGCCCGCAAGCAGCTGGTGAAGTTCTTCGAGGCGTTCGGCCAGACCGACCCGCTGACGGTGAAGACCCGCCGCCGCCTGTCGACCATGATGTTCAGCTGAGGCTTTTTCCGAAAGCGGGACGGCTGTTCCACCGGCGAAGGGGTTCTATCTGATTGGCATGACCAGAAACGCCGCCAGAAACCCCTTCGACCCCGACCCCGACCAGTTGCCGGCGATGCTGCCGGTCTTCCCCTTGGCCGGCGTGCTGCTGCTGCCGCGGGCTCGGTTGCCGCTCAACATCTTCGAGCCGCGCTATCTGGCCATGGTCGAGGATGCCATGGCCAGCGGCCGCATGATCGGCATGATCCAGCCGCTCGATCCGGCCGGACGGGAACGCGACCCGGCGGTCTACCACTGCGGCTGCGCCGGACGTGTCACCAGCTTCGCCGAGACCGACGACGGCCGCTTCCACATCACCCTGACCGGCGTCGCCCGTTTCGAGATCGGGCGGGAGGTCGAGGGGATCCACGGCTACCGCCGGGTGGTGCCCGACTGGCGCCCCTTCCACGCAGATCTGGAACCCGAGGCCTGCGGCGACATCGACCGCAACCGGCTGGTCGGCGCACTGAAGACCTATTTCCGGGTCCAGCGCCTGTCGGTCGATTGGAAGTCCATCGAAACGACGCTGGACGAGCGGCTGGTCAATTCCCTGGCGATGATCTGCCCGTTCACCCCCGGCGAGAAACAGGCGCTGCTGGAGGCGCCGACCCTGGCGGAACGTGGGAAGCTCTTGATCGGGCTGGTCGAGATGGCCATTCTCGACAGCCATGACGGGGACGGCCCGCCGCCCAAGCATTGACCCTTTTCCAATCACCGCGAGACACGAGATGGCGACGCCCGAGGACAAGAGCAGCGAAGCGAAAACCAACGCCCGCGTCGACCCGAAGCTGCTGGAGATCCTGGTCTGCCCGCTGACCAAGGGTCCGCTGCGCTACGACGCCGACCGCGGCGAACTGGTCAGCGAACGCGCCGGTCTGGCCTATCCGATTCGCGACGGCATTCCGATCATGCTGATCGACGAGGCCCGCAGCCTGGACAAGGCGGGGGCGTCACGATGAGCGACAGCGTCGGGGACGGATTCGGCACGGTCCACTGGCCGACCGAGATCCGCCTGAAAAGGGAGGAGAAACGGCTGGAGGTCGATTTCGACGATGGCCGCAGCTTCTCCTACCCGGCGGAGTTCCTGCGTGTCGTCAGCCCGTCCGCCGAGGTGCAGGGCCACAATCCCAGCCAGAAGCAGACGGTCGCCGGCCGTCGCCATGTCGGCATCATGCGGCTGGAGCCGGTCGGCAATTACGCCATCCGCATCGTCTTCGATGATCTGCATGACAGCGGCATCTACACGTGGAAATACCTGCACGAGATCGGCAGCGACCAGGAAAGCCTGTGGTCCGGCTATCTCGAGGAGTTGCAGGCCAAGGGTCTGAGCCGCGACCCGCGGCGGTGAGCAACAGCCACGGAAAGCCCCTCCTCCAAGCGGAGGAGGGGCTTTTTCCTCACTTCCAGATCGGCTTGCCGCTGCCCGGCAGGCCATAGAGATCCCATTTGCGGCTGACCGTCTCCACCACCTCCCCGGTCATGTGGAGCTTTTCGCCCCACTCCCGCTTGGTCTCCGGCGGCCATTTGTTGGTGGCGTCCAGCCCGACCTTGCCGCCCAGTCCCGACTCCGGGCTGGCGAAGTCGAGATAATCGATCGGCGTACCCTCGATCACCGTGATGTCACGCGCCGGATCCATGCGGGTTGAGATCGCCCACATCACATCCTTCCAGTTCCGCGCGTCGATGTCGTCGTCCACGACGATCACCCATTTCGTGTACATGAACTGGCGCAGAAAGGACCAGACCCCCATCATCACCCGCTTGGCGTGGCCGGGATAGGCCTTCTTCATGCTGACCACGGCGATGCGGTAGGAACAGCCTTCCGGCGGCAGCCAGAAATCGACGATCTCCGGAAACTGCTGGATCAGCAGCGGGATGAACACCTCGTTCAGCGCCTCGCCTAGCACCGACGGCTCGTCGGGCGGGCGGCCGGTGAAGGTCGACAGGTAGATCGGCTTGCGCCGCATCGTCATGGCGGTGACGGTGAAGACCGGGAAGGGCTCGACCGAGTTGTAATAGCCGGTGTGGTCGCCGTAGGGCCCTTCGTCGGCGTATTCGTCCAGGCTGACATGGCCTTCAAGCACGATTTCGGCCTGGGCCGGCACCTTCAGCGGCACCGTTTTGCACTCCACCAGCTCCACCTTCTTGCCGCGCAGCAGGCCGGCGAACTGGTATTCCGACAGGGTGTCCGGCACCGGCGTCACCGCCGCCAGGATGGTGCCGGGATCGGCCCCCAGCACGACGGCGCAGGGCAGCGGCTCGCGCTTGCCGCTCGCGGCCCAGCGGTGATGGTGCTGGGCGCCGCCGCGGTGCTTCAGCCAGCGCATGATGGTCTTGTTCTTCCCCAGCACCTGCATGCGGTAGATGCCGAGGTTGAAGTCGTCCTCGCGCTTCCCCGTCGGCCCCTTGGTCACCACCAGCGGCCAGGTGATCAGCGGTGCCGGCTCTCCCGGCCAGCAGCTCTGCACCGGCAGGCGGCCGAGGTCGATGTCGTCGCCGGTCAGCACCACCTCCTGGCAGGGCGCCGAGCCGACGGTCTTCGGCTTCATCGACAGCACCGTCTTGGCCAGCGGGATCAGTTCCAGCGCCTCGCGGAAGCCACCCGGCGGCTCCGGCTGCTTGAGGAAGGCCAGCGTCTCGCCGATGGCGCGCAACTGGTACGGCTCGCGGTCCATGCCCCAGGCGACCCGCTCCACCGTGCCGAACAGGTTGACCAGCACCGGCATCTCGGAGCGCGTGCCGTCGGCCTTGATGACGTTCTCGAACAGCACCGCCGGGCCGTTCTCGGCCAAGAGGCGGGTCTGGATCTCGGTCATCTCCAGCACGGTCGACACCGGCTCCTTCACCACCACCAGCCGCCCCGCCTTCTCCAGCCGGTCGATGAAGTCGCGCAACGAGGTGTAGGGCATCGCAGGGTGTCCAGTGTGTGGGTGGCAGGTCCGAAACGGACGATAACCTTCAACCCGACGGCCGCTCCGTCAAGTGCGGTGGAGACTGGTTCCAAAAGAAAACCCCTTCCCCACCCCCGGTAGACCAAGGGTCCGACCGGGCGCGGGAAAGGGGCTTCGTCACAGCTCGGGAGCCGGGGTGCGAGATCCGGCTGCCGGATCAGTACATGTGCTGGCCGCCGTTGATCGACAGGGTCGAGCCGGTCATGAAGCCGTTGTCGTCATTGACCAGGAACAGGACGGCGTTGGCGATCTCCGAGGCGCGGCCGAGACGGCCGACCGGGATGCGGGCCACGATCTTCTCCAGCACGTTGGCCGGCACCGCGCGCACCATGTCGGTGTCGATATAGCCGGGAGCGATGGCGTTGACGGTGATGCCCTTGGCGGCACTCTCCTGGGCCAGCGCCTTGGTGAAGCCGTGGATGCCCGACTTGGCCGCGGCATAGTTGACCTGGCCGTACTGGCCGGCCTGGCCGTTGATCGAGCCGATGTTGACGATGCGGCCGAAGCCGCGCTCGCGCATGCCGTCGATGACGTTGCGGCACATGTTGAAGCAGGAGGACAGGTTGGTGTGGATCACCGCCTCCCACTGCTGATAGGTCATGCGGTGCATCACGCCGTCACGGGTGATGCCGGCGTTGTTGATCAGCACATCGACCGGGCCGAGATCGGACTCGATCGCGGCGATCCCCTTCTTGCAGGCGTCGAAATCGGCGACATCGAACTTGTAGGTCGGGATGCCGGTGCGGGCGGTGAATTCCTCGGCCGCCTGATCGTTGCCGGCATAGTTGGCGGCGACCTTGTAGCCGGCATTCTTCAGGGCGATGGCAACCGCCTCGCCGATGCCGCGGGTGCCACCAGTGACGACTGCAACACGAGCCATGGTTCTTCTCCCCAGAATTGGTTGTGATTGGTTGGTTTCTTTAAAATTCTTGTTTTTGGGTATGGGAACCCCTCCGCAGGTCCGGCGGATTCCTCATGCCTTGAGGGAAGCGGGCCGTTTCCGTGTGGAAAACGGCCCGTCCGATCCTCAGTCGCGCTGGACGCAGAGGGCGATGCCCATGCCGCCGCCGATGCACAGGGTGGCGAGGCCCTTCTTGGCGTCGCGCTTCTGCATTTCGAACAGCAGGGTGGTCAGCACGCGGGCACCCGAGGCGCCGACCGGATGGCCGAGCGCGATGGCGCCGCCATTGACGTTGACCTTGCCGGTGTCCCAGCCCAGATCCTTGTTGACGGCCAGCGCCTGGGCGGCGAACGCCTCGTTCGCCTCGATCAGGTCGAGATCGTCGACGGTCCAGCCGGCCTTCTCCAGCGCCTTGCGCGAGGCCGGGATCGGGCCGGTGCCCATGATCGCCGGATCGACGCCGGCCGTCGCCCAGGAGACGATGCGGGCCAGCGGGGTGACGCCGCGCTTGGCCGCGTTCTCCGCCGTCATCAGCACCAGGGCGGCGGCGCCGTCATTGATGCCCGAGGCGTTGCCGGCGGTCACCGTGCCGTCCTTCGAGAAGGCCGGGCGCAGCTTGGCCAGCGATTCCGCGGTGGTGCCGTGCTTCGGGTACTCGTCTTCCGACACGACGACGTCACCCTTGCGGCCCTTGATGGTGACCGGGACGATCTCGTCCTTGAAGCGGCCGGCCTTCTGGGCGGCCTCGGCCTTCTGCTGGCTTGCGGCGGCGAAGGCGTCCTGCTCCTGGCGGGTCAGCTGCCACTTCTGGGCGACATTCTCGGCGGTCGTGCCCATGTGGTAGCCATGAAAGGCGTCGGTCAGGCCGTCGCGCAGCATGGTGTCGAGCAGCTCGGCCGAGCCCATCTTGGTGCCGTTGCGCAGATGCATGACGTGCGGCGCCATGCTCATGCTTTCCTGGCCGCCGACGACCAGGATGTCGGCGTCGCCGTTCTTGATCGCCTGATAGCCGAGCGCCACGGTGCGCAGGCCGGACCCGCAGAGCTGGTTGACGCCGATGGCGGTGGCCTCCACCGGAATGCCGGCGTTCACGGCGGCCTGGCGGGCCGGGTTCTGCCCCTGGCCGGCGGTCAGGATCTGGCCAAAGATGACTTCGTTCACTTCCGCCGCATCGGTCTTCGCGCGGGCCAGCGCCTCGCGGATGGCGACCTCACCCAGAACATGGGCGGGAACGGCGCTGAGGGCGCCGTTGAAGCTGCCGATGGGCGTACGGGCGGCACCGGCGATGACAACCTCGGTCATTGAACGCTCCTCGAATTGGGACAGTTTTATTATAGCGCTGGTGGGACGCTCGGATTGCTTTTTACCTTACGGCGTGTAGCGGGACGGGTGCAAGCGGGCTGAAGGTCGCGGAGCTAACCTGTCGCAGCAAGCCATTCGGCCAGCGGGGCCCACACCCCGCTTTCGGCGCCGGCGCTGACGACCATGCCGATATGACCCAGCGGCGGACGCAGGATCCGGGCGCCGGGAACGGCATGGCCCAGCGCCAGGGCGGAGGCCGGCGGAACGATGCGGTCGCGCTCAGGAATCAGCGCCAGGGTCGGCACGCGGATGGCGCCGGGGTCGACCGGCAGCCCGGCGACCATCCAGGCGCCGGCCATCGTGTCGTTGCGGCCGTACCAGCCAGCCAGCGCGTCGCGCGCCACCCCCGCCACCAGCGGCACCCCGTCGTTCAGCCAATCCTCCAGCGCGACGAAGGCGGTCGCGGCGCGGGACGCCGGCGCCATGCGGGCGAAGCCGGAGAATTTCTTCAAGGCCAGCAACGGGTCGAGCTGGGCGAAGAGCGCCTGCAGGGCGTCGGTCGGCAATTCGCCCCAGCGCTCCAGCGCCGGTCCCCAGGGCTGGATGAAGGTCGCGACCCGGCGCGCGGTCGCCGCATCCTCGGCATGGAAATCCCAGGGCGTCGCCATCAGCACCAGCCCGGCGAGCGAGCGCGGCCGGCGTTGGGCCAGCGCCGCCGCCAGCAAGCCGCCCATGCAATAGCCGACCACCGGCACCGGCCCGCCCACCGCCTCCACGACGACATCCAGGGCGCGCTCCAGCCGGCCGGCGATATAGTCGGTCAGGGTGAACCGGCGCTCCAGCGGTCCGGGCCTGCCCCAATCCAGCAGGAAGGGTCGGAGTCCGCGCGCCGCCAGCCAGCGCAGCAGGCTCCTGTCCCGCGACAGATCCAGGATATAGCCGCGGTTCACCAGCGACGGCACGAACAGCACCGGCCTGCCCCCGGCCGCCGCCCCATAATCCAGCAGGCGCGATCCACCCTCCGTCCAAACCGTCGGCGGATCGGGCAGGTCGCGTCGGTAGGGGTGATGACGGTAACGCTCGATCCCGCTCAGGACGGCATCGACGCGCCGGCGGATCTCGCGGTCAACCTCCCGGCCCAGGGGGTCGGCGGCGCCTGCCCGCGCGCGCTCCCCCCCGGCCGGATGCCGGCGATCCAACAGCGTCCGATCCGCCAGCGCCATGTCCGCCCTGAGCGCCGCCGCCCGCTCCCGCAGGGCCGGCGACCAGGGAAGCAAGCCGCTCCTCAAGAGCGGCAATGCGGTCGAGGAGCTGAGCAAGCTGCCCAGAGCCGCCGTCAGATGCAGGGCCAGCGGACGCGGCCCCTGCCGCATCGGCTGGCGGGGCGGAGTCCCGTCCGCCCGGCTGTCGTCCGCCAGACGCTCGCTCATCGGAAGGCCGTCCGTGTTGAGGGGTGCCGGTGTTCGGGAAGGGACCGGGCCGGGGATCCCAGCCGGTGCCGGCCATAGAGCCGCCAGCGAAGCCGAATCCCGCCGGCCCCGGTCCGAACGGAGCCACCCCCTGCCCCATCATCTGGAACAGGCGGGTCATCATGTCCGCCATCTCCGGATCGGCGGCGCAGGCCGTCCATTGGTCCTGCCACAGGTCCAGATAGCGGCGGGCCAGCGATTCGTATGAAGGCGGATCGCCGGGCGACGGATCGGGGGAGCGGTCTGGAGTCGACGGGTCGGCCATGGCGGGAGTATAGGGATGACAGGGTCGGATTGACCAGTCCGGGATGGCTCCCCACCTGTCCTTTCGGATATCGGCCGATGCCTCCGGCGCCGCCCCGCCCCTCCGCTCACGCCGGCAGGCCCGACGGGGGCGCGGCGCTATGCCGCGGCGCAAGGCTGGACAAATTGCTATTCCTTCGAGTAGTCCTAATGACGGAACAATTTCCGCTGCTTGACCCGCGTGTTCCGGAACAGCATGGGCTTGCCTACCGCCCGTTCGCGCATGGCCCGGAACGCGTCCCTTCTTGAAAGAGTCCGCGATGGCCGACAAGGAAGACCAGAAGTCCGCTCCGATCACGATCAAGAAGTACGCCAACCGGCGGCTCTACAACACCGCGACCAGCAGCTATGTCACGCTGGACCACCTCTGCCAGATGGTGAAGGACGGGCTAGATTTCGTGGTCTATGACGCGAAGACGGGCGAGGACATCACCCGCTCCGTGCTGACCCAGATCATCGTGGAGGAGGAAAGCAAGGGCCAGAACCTGCTGCCGATCAGCTTCCTGCGCCAGTTGATCGGCTTCTACGGCGACAACATGCAGTCGGTGGTCCCGCGCTATCTGGAATATTCGATGCAGGCCTTCTCGCGCAATCAGGAGCAGATGCGCGATTATTTCCAGAACACGCTGGGCGGCATGTTCCCATTCGGCCGGCTGGACGAGGTCAGCAAGCAGAACATGGCGATGTTCGAACGCGCCATGCGCATCTTCACGCCCTTCGGCGCCGCCGGCGCCACGGACGAGGCCCCCGGCGGACAACGCCCGGCCAACCCGGCGACCGCCCCGACGCCCGCCGCCACGGCCGGCGCCACCTTCGACGAATTGCAGAAGCAGATCGACGAGTTGCAGAAGCAGATCGCCAGCATCGCCAGCCCGGGCGGCAAGTCGGATACGAAGTGACCGGAAATCTTAGCCCATCCGGCGGAAAACAGCCCGCCGGAAAAGGTTCCAGACAGAGAACGGCACAGAAGGCGGGGTCATACCCCGCCTTTTTCATTGCGCCGGTCAGGACGGGCGCGCAGCCTCGAGGGGGTGCGGGGTGCCGATCGGGCCGGTCCGCCACTCATCGGCCCGCGTTCATCAGCCCGCCCAACCGTCAGGCCCGCCCAACCGTCAGGAGGGAACCGACCATGACCACCGAGCTCACCACCTCGATCACGCTGACCAGCGACGACCCGCGCGAGGTCGCGCGTTTCGAGAATTTGCTGCGCGACTGGCTCAGCCATCAGCCGGGCGTGGCCGGCATGGCCGTCGCCGCCCGCGGCACCGACGCGGCGGCGGAAAGCATCTGGCGCGCCGCCCGCAAGGCGACCTTCGGCCCGGCGCTCAAGAACCCGTTCGCTCCTTGAGAACCGCACTCCCAGCAGCCGGGATCAGCTCCTGAACAGGTGCGGGATCATCGCCGAGTCCGGACCGACACCGGCCCCCAGGCGCGGATCGGCCGATTCCCGCACCGCCATGCCCAGGCATTTGTCGCCGACGATCCAGGCGTGCAGGATCGCGCGCGTGTCCTCCTCGCGGAAACAGGGTGGGGTTTCCAGCCAGACCGCGCCATGGGTGGCGACATCCTGTCCCATGTCCGGGCCGTCGTCGGCAATCACCGTCCCATGCTCCAGGATGCGGGTCGGCGCGGCATCCAGCCCATACAGGGCGCGGACGCTCACCAGATCGGCACCGGCCACACCGCTGGGGTCGAGCGCGGCACGGCACAGGTTGGGGTGGCGCGGATACAGATGGGAGAGAACCGCCAGCAGCCCATGGTTGGACCACAGCCAGCACCACAAGGGTGACAGCACGCTCATGCCGCTGCTGCGCAGCCGCTGAAGGAAGCCGTCATCGGCCAGCCCGTCCCAGGGATAAAGCTTGGCCAGCCAGGAGATCGGCTGCCCCTCGTCGTCGAGGAATCGGCGGCCGTCCCAGGCGATGGCGTGGAGCGGCAGCAGACGGGTGTCGATGCCGGCCTCCGCCGCGGTGGCGGCGAGATAGACCAGTTCGCCCTCGCGCACCGGGTCGGGGGTGGCGCAGGTCGCATGCATGCGCCCACGGCCGGGCAGGTCGGACGCCAACTCCTCCCAGCGCTCGACCAACGCCTCATGCAGACCGTTGAACTGGCTGGCGTCGGGCGCCATCGCCTCGCGCCAGTTGCGCTGAATCATCGAGGCGGCGAACAAGCCTTCGCAGGTGTCGTAGTTGCAGCCCAGCAACTTGACGCTGTCGCGCCCGTCATAGGCCAGCGTCAGCCGCCCGGCCAGGCCGCCCGCGCGCTCGTTGCGCCGCCCGCCAGCCCAGTAATCGGCCCAGGACGCCTCCAGGATGCGGGCCAGATCACCACGGATGCCGAGCGGGGCGAACAGCTTGTGATCCATCACATGACGCACGGCGACGGCGATCATGCTGTGCAGTTCGTCGGCCACGCTCTCGATCAGATCGATCTGCGAGGCGGTGAACTCATAGAGGGCGTCCTCGCGCCAACCGGCCCCGGCCGACATGGCACGCACCCCATAGGGATATTTGCGGAGACCCGGGCGCCAGTCGGCCCGCGGCTTGGTCGTCGTCCTGCGCATGCCCGCTCCTTCCGATCCGCGAAAATCAGCGCCGACGGATCAACGCCGACAGGCCGGACGGGCCGTCGCGGCGATGCGCCGGAACACGGAAAGCGGGATGGGCGGCAGGCAGGTCAACGGTCCACTGGTCAACGGTCAACTCCGGGAGGCCAATCCTCAGACAGACGCGGATGCTCGCGACGCAATCGCTGCGACGCAAGAACAGCCTTGCGTATGTACCCCGCTCCGCGGCCGCATGCCAGCGCGCATCCGCGATGGCTCACCCGCCGGCCGAATCCGGCAGGACGCGAGCCGAGGCCCCGGACGGCATCGGATGCCGAAAAACACCGGGCCGCTGCGGCGAAAGGCGGCAGCGGCCCGAGCCGGCCATTGGTCGTCAACCGGTGGTCGGCCGGCGCGCGTCAGATCAAGGGGGCCGACGGAAGACGCGCCAGCGACCTCATCGCCCACAAGGCCAGACGGCCACGGCGAGGCTTCATCCCGGCCACCGCCCGATGCATTGGAACAACCGCGGTCAGGGCCGGGACCAGGACCGGCCTGTCATCGCGCATGCCACCCAGGCGCTGGAGCCGGCGGGCGGACAGCACGATGCGCAGCACCTCCTCCTCCGACACCGGCCGGCGGGCCGGAACGGAGGCGAGGCTCGCCACCTCGCACAAGGCCGCCCGTTCGGCCAGCAGCCCTGTCAGGCCCTTGGCCGCCGCCGTCAATGCGGCTTCATCGTACAGGGCGAGGACAAGCGTCCTCAACCCGCGTTCCATCCGTGTGGACATGGCGGGCGCTCCGGAAAAATCGGAATTGCGTGTGGATCTCGCATGTGCCGAAGCGCGCAGGTAGGGATCCAGCACTTCGGCAGACCTGATTATCCTTTACGCGGCACCCGTTGGGCCATGCGCCCCAAGGTGGTAACACCCCGACCGCGCCTTCCTGATGCTGGAAAGCCACAGTATCCGTAGCGATAAATTTCTCTGGAATTTCCGGTGATTATCCGTCCCGGCGGACGGGAGAAATGGTGGAGCCAAGGAGGATCGAACTCCTGACCTCTACAATGCCATTGTAGCGCTCTCCCAGCTGAGCTATGGCCCCACTGTATTTCTCTTGCTCTTCACCAACACAGGAGGTGTTGGTGCGCTTGGAGGGACTCGAACCCCCACGGCCTTTCAGCCACTAGGACCTGAACCTAGCGCGTCTACCAATTCCGCCACAAGCGCATCCGCGTTTCTTGGGGTCACGCGGGGCGCTCTATGTACCCAGACCGACCGCCCCGCTCAAGGGAAAAATGCGCCTGCACGAAAGTTTTTCCTCCGCATGCGGGCCGGTCATCGCCGGTGGGACAGGGCGGATGGGACAGGGCCCGCTATTCCGCCGGCTTGATCGCATAGAAACGATAGACCCGCACGCCGGCCTCGATGGCGGCGACGCGGCGGGCCCACAACTCGACCTCCTCCATCACCGCCAGCTTGGTCGGCATGTCGAGCTGGAATTTCTCCAGATGATCGACCAGCCCCTGGATGGCGGACAGGATCAGGCCGCGATGGGTGTCGGTGATGTCCTCGGCGATGCGCAGGTCCAGATTGCGCTGGGCAAAGGCGTTGGCCATGCGCTCCTTGGGCCACAGGTTCGGCGTCAGCGGCTCCTTTTCGCACCAGATCTGGATCGCCTTGGCGTCCATCACCTCGGTTTCGGCGATGTAGTCGGTGATCAGCAGATGTCCGCGCGGCTTCAGCGCCAGTTCCATCCCGTCGAACATCTGCTCCTTGTCGCGGACGAAGAACAGGCCTTCCTTGTAGACGATGGCGTCGACACGCTTGGGATAGCCGAAATGCTCGGGATTGAAGGTTTCGATCGGCGCCTTCTTCTCCAGCCCCATCTTGAAGGAGCGGACCATGCCCTCCTTCGCCAGCAGTTCCGACGCCTCCAGCCCGGTGACCCAACAGCCGTATTTGCCGGCCATGGTGCGGCTGGTGCCCCCCAGCCCGGCCGCCAGATCCAGCACGCTCATCGCCGGGTTGAGGCCCAGCGGCTTGACCAGATAGGGGATGTGATCGGCACCGCCGGGAGTGTTGAAGCCCTCGCCCCACATCTTCTCGGCCACTTCGATGCGGGTGGCGGTCCATAGCGGCTTGCCCCAGCGGTTCATGCCGGGGCCCGGGCCGCCCGAAGGCTGCGGCTGCTCCGGCTGAGGCGTCGCCCCATCACCCTTCTTCGCCTTCAGGCCGGACAGATCGTAGCCTTCCCACCACGCGTAAAGGCGTGTCTTCAGGCTCGGTCCATGCCCGGAGGTTCCGTCCTTGTCGGTCATCGCCGCCCTCATCCCATCCGCCGATCGACAGCCCGCACGCCGCCAAATCCCGGTCGGTGGCGCACGGCACGGCATCCTCAAGGTTGTTCAGCGCAACTCACACACACCGCACACAAGAAAACCCCGGCCCCAGGTTAGACGGGCGTTGTTCGCATGCAAGCGGAAAAATTTCCCCGTGGAAACATAAGAGCGGTCACCGCGCCGTCTTGTCGGCCGCCGCCCCCGTCCCCGGCAGGGAGGCCATGCGCGTGCCCGCCGCGTTCAGCACGGCGGCGCAGGCCGCCGGCATCTTGCGGACCACCCGCGGTTCGGGCTTGTAACCCGGCGGATGTTCGATCGCGGGAGAGGCGCTGTCCAGCCACGAAGCCAGCTCGTCGCCGCAGCCGTCGCCTTCGGGCTGGGCGTCCTGCTGCTCGCACAGCGGGCTGCCGGCCGGACAGTTCAGGCGGATATGCATGTGGCTGTCATGGCCATGCCAGGGCCGCAGCTTGTTCAGAAAGCCGCGGTCGGACCAGTTGCGCTGACACATCGCCAGCTTGATCGCCGGATTGACGAAGATGCGGGCGACGCGGGCGTCGCTGGCGGCGATCTGGATCAGCCTGGCCTGCCGGTCCGACCAGTCGTCGGTCACCCGCATGCGGTCGTAATCGACATATTTGATCTCCTCCAGCCGCTCGCGCCCGGCGCGGCCCATCGGCGGCAGGTCCAGCCGCAGCCAGACATCGGCGTCCAGCCCGATCTGGTGGCTGGCATGACCGGACGGCATCGGGCCGCCGCGCGCCTGCCCCATGTCGCCGATCAGCGCGGTGCCCAGCCCGGCGAGCGCCACCCGCTGGCCGAAATCGCGGAGCATGTCGACCAGAACCGGATGGCCATAGTTGCGCTGGCGCGACAGGCGGATCACCTGATAGCCCACGCCTTCCGGCGCCAGGGCGCGGGCCCCGGCGATGCAGCCGGCGGCGTAACCGCCGATGGATCGCGGCGCCCCCAGCGAGGGGCCGGTGACCGCACCCCAGGCGACGCTGGTGGCATAGGCCGGGATCGGCGTCGGCTTCTTCTTGCGCGACTTGGCGTCGGCCCCGCCAGAGGTCAGCAAAGCAACGGCCAGCCCGATGCAAGCGACCGACTTCCAAGCGACCGTCTTGCGGGCGAACCCGCCAAAAGCGCGCAACCCCATGACCGTCCCCCGCACAGCCGCCAGCACCGCCCCGGTTACGGCTATAGCGGATCGCGGTTAAGGAATGATGGAGGAGCCGTTCCAGCCGCACAACCGGACGAACAGGGGCGGGCACGGCCCATCGGTGGTGCGCCGCATGGCGGGACGGACGGCCGCTCAATCCAGCGTCTGGCGATAGCGTTTCAGCGCCACCACCGTGACCACCGCCAGGAACAGGGCCAGCGCCAGCACCTCCGACGCGATCTCCGTCATCCCGTTGCCCTTCAGCAGGATGCCGCGGACGATGCGCAGGAAATGGGTCAGCGGCAGCAGTTCGCCCACCGCCTGGGCCCAGCCGGGCATGCCGCGGAACGGAAACATGAAGCCGGACAGCAGCATCGACGGCAGGAAGAAGAAGAAGGACATCTGCATCGCCTGCAACTGGTTGCGCGCCAGCGTCGAGAAGGTGAAGCCGACGGCGAGGTTGGCGGCGATGAACAGGATCAGCACCGCCGACAACAGTCCCAGGCTGCCGACGATGGGCACGTCGAACAGCAGCCGCGCCGCCAGCACGATCAGCAGCACCTGGACATAGCCGACGGCGACGAAGGGCACGATCTTGCCCAGCATCACCTCGAAGGGGCGGACCGGCATGGCCAGCAGGGTTTCCATGGTCCCGCGTTCCCGCTCGCGGGTGACGGCGAGCGCCGTCATCATCACCATGGTCATGGTCAGCACCACCCCCATCAGGCCGGGCACGACATTGTATTGGGTGATGCCCTCCGGGTTGTAGCGGCGGTGAACGCGCAGCTCCACCGGATCGGGCCCGGCGCGCAGGCCCGCCAACGGCCCGGTCAGGTCGGGGTTCAGCGCCTGACGGGCGATGGCGGTCAGCGCCGACAGGGCGTTGCTGGTCGCCGCCGGGTCGGTGGCGTCGGCCTCCACCAGCAGCACCGGGCGGGTGCCGCGCTGGAGGTCGCGGGCGAAGCCGGCGGGAATGGTGATGGCGAACTGCACCTCCCCCTCCGCCAGCAGCCGGTCGATCTCGGCCTCCGACGCGGCGGATCGGGTGACGGCGAAATAGCGGGAATTCCCCATCGCCGCGACCAGCGTCCGGGCGAAGGGGCTGGAATCGGCGGCCAGCACCGCGGTCGGCAGGGATTTGGGGTCGGCGTTGATGGCGAAGCCGAACAGGATCAGTTGCAGGATCGGCACCCCCACCATCATGGCGAAGGTCAGCCGGTCACGCCGCATCTGGATGAATTCCTTCACCATCACCGCCATCAGGCGGCCCGCCGATATCCGCGCCATCGCACCGCCTCGCCGGTTGGGGGGAGGAGGACTCTACGCCACCCCGTCCGCCCGGTCGAACTGCAACGCCGCCAGCCTGGCATAGAGCCCGCCCTGCGCCACCAGCTCGCCATGGGTGCCGGTCTCCACCACGCAGCCCTGGTCCATCACGACGATGCGGTCGGCGGTCAGCACCGTCGCCAGCCGGTGGGCGACGATCAGCGTGGTGCGGCCATGCATCAGCCGGTCGAGCGCGTCCTGCACCATCCGCTCGCTCTCGGCGTCGAGCGCGCTGGTCGCCTCGTCCAGCAGCAGGACCGGCGGGTCGCGCAGGATGGCGCGGGCGATGGCCAGACGCTGGCGCTGGCCGCCCGACAACCGCACGCCCTTTTCGCCGAGGAAGGTGCCGAACCCCTCCGGCAGCGCATCGAGGAAGTCCAGCGCATGGGCGGCCTCGGCGGCGGCGCGCACCTCGGCATCCGATGCCTCGGGACGGCCGTAACGGATATTCTCCCAGGCGTTGGCGGAGAAGACCACCGGGTCCTGGGCGACGAGGCCGAGGCGGCGGCGCACCTCCACCGGGTCGGCCTCGCGCACATCGACCCCGTCGAGCCGCACCCAGCCGGCCTGCGGGTCGTAATAGCGCAGCAGCAGTTGGAACACCGTCGATTTGCCGGCGCCGGACGGGCCGACCAGCGCCACCCGCTCACCCGGTTTCACCTCCAGCGAGAAGTCTTCCAGCGCCGCCCAGTCGGGACGCGACGGGTAATGGAAGCGGACGCCGTCGAAGGACAGCGCCCCCGCCGCCGGGCGGGGCAACGGCTTCGGCACCGCCGGGGGGCGGATCTCCGACAAGACGGCGAGCAGGCCGAACAGACGCTCGGTAGCACCAGCGGCGCGTTGCAGGTCGCCGATCACCTCGCTGATGGCGCCGACCGATCCGGCGACCACCACCGAATAGATGACGAAGGCCGACAGTTGACCCGGCGTCAGACGTCCGGCGACCACGTCATGCCCGCCGATCCACAGGATGATGCCGACGGCGCCGAACACCAGCACGATGACGATCACCGTCATCACCGCCCGCACCCGCACCCGGTCGATGGCGACACCGAACGCCTGCTCCACCCGCTCGCCGAACAGCCTCCGGTCGATGGCCTCATGGGTGAAGGCCTGGACGGTGCGGATGGCGGCCAGCGTCTCCTCGACGAAGGAGCCGACATCGGCGATGCGGTCCTGGCTGTCGCGCGACAGCTTGCGTACCCGCCGGCCGAAGAAGACGATGGGCGCCACCACCAGCGGAACCACCAGCGCCACCAGCCCGGTCAGCTTGGGCGAGGTGACCAGCAGCATGCCGGTGCCGCCCAGGAACAGCAGCGCGTTGCGCAGCGCGATGGAGGCCGACGACCCGACCACCACCTGCAACAGCGTGGTGTCGGTGGTCAGGCGCGACAGGATCTCGCCGGTCTTGGTCGTCTCGAAGAAGCCGGGCGACAGGGTCAGCACATGGTCGTAGACGGCGCGGCGGATGTCGGCCACCACCCGCTCGCCGATCCAGCTGACCAGATAGAAGCGGCCATAGGTGGAGGCCGCCATCAGCGCGATCACCGCCAGCAACACCAGCAGCGCCCGGTCGAGCAGCGAGGTGTCGCCGCCGGCGAAACCCTGGTCGATCAGCACCCGCATCCCCTGCCCCATGCCCAGCACGGTGCCGGCGGCCACGGTCAGCGCCACCATGGCACCCAGGATGCGCCATTTGTAGGGAAGCAGGAACGGCACCAGCCGGCGCAGGGGACCGAGGTCGCGGCGGCGGGCATCCGCCTCGCCGCGGGCGGAGGCGGCGATCAGGTCGGGGGAGGGTTGGCGAGCCACGCTGTTCCCGCTTGTCTGTTGGGGGTATTCGCTGCGAACCGCTGGCATATAGCGCGGTCCGGGAACACCAACAAGACGGCAAGAGGCAAGACGCACGGCTATCGCATTTGACACCCTCTCCCGGGACGGGAGAGGGTGTCAAATGCGATGACCCTGAGGCAGGACGGCGACGGGACGACAGCGGAACGGCGGAACGGTGACGATGCCGGCACCCGCCGCGCCGGGCGAGATTCCGGGGTTGCGCCGGGGAAGGTGTTTTGGTATAGACGCCGCTCGCTTTGCAGGAACCCCGGCCATGAAGACTGACATCCATCCCGACTATCACGAGATCACCGTGGTCATGACCGACGGCAGCTCGTTCACGACCCGCTCCACCATGGGCAAGCCGGGCGACACGCTGCGCCTCGACATCGACCCGAAGTCGCACCCGGCCTGGACCGGCGTGCAGAAGCTGCTGGACACCGGCGGGCAGATCGCCAAGTTCAACAAGCGCTTCGCGAACTTCGGCCTCAAGAAGTAAGCGTTTCCGCACTTCTATCCTGCCGATGCGAAAAGGGCGTCCGACACGGTTCGGACGCCCTTTTCGTTTTCGCGCGGCTCCAATCGGACCGCGTCAGCCCGGCTGCCCTGCCCGGTCAGCCAACCGCCGCGTCAGCCAACCGCCACGTCAGCCAACCGCCGCCGCCTCGCGCTCCACATCGGCGCGGACCATGGCGTCGAGCCGGTCGACCCGCATATAAAGGCTGTGGCTGCGCTCCAGCAGGCTGCGCAGGCCGGACGGCAGTTCCTCGTTGTCGGGACCGCTGGGATCGGAACAGATCTCGCCGCCGGACAGGGCGAAATCGTCGCTCGCCGCCTGTTCCTTTGTCATCTCGCCGGCATGGACCGCCTTCTGCGCCAGCAGCCACGCCATCACCTGGGTCAGACGGCTGGTCACCCGCATGGATTCATAGGAAATCTGCAAACGGACCTGCGGAGGCAGCTTCCGATGTTCGGACGCATCATGATAGGCGATGTAATTGCGCGCCTCGATCAAGAGCGCCATCGTCTCGTCATAGGGACCGTTGAAGAAGAAGGTATGCGAAGTCATTGTTATCGGTCCCCTCCAGCGGACTTGCAGCCCTAGCGTGAGCCTTGCCGCAACTGATTAACAATTGGTGACCGGGCGGTATCCGGCAACCCCAAGCGGGGTTTGACCAGCCTTCACGGCGCCGCCCTCTTGAACGGGGAAAAGCGCCGATTATCTCTCGCTCGTCCGGCGGATGCCCATCCGGGGTCCGCCACCAACCCACGCCTCGAGAGGACCGACCCAAGCCGTGGTCCTCGACGGCCGTATCGCTCTTTCGGAGGATATGTCATGCGCAGCTACGACCTTTCGCCGCTGTTCCGTTCCACCGTCGGTTTCGACAGCCTGTCGCGTCTGCTGGAGACCGCGACCACCGGTGACGAGGCGGCGTCCTATCCGCCCTACAACATCGAGAAGCTGAGCGGGGATTCGTATCGGATCACCATGGCCGTCGCCGGCTTCGGTCAGGATGATCTCGACATCACCGCCCACCAGAACTCTTTGACCGTCACGGGTAAAGCTAGGAAGGACGGGCCGACCGGCCAATTCCTCTACCGGGGTATCGCCGGCCGCGCGTTCGAGCGCCGCTTTCAGCTCGCCGATTTCATCAAGGTGACGGGTGCCGCTCTTCAGAATGGCCTCCTGCACATCGAGCTGGCGCGCGAGGTACCCGAAGCGATGAAGCCGCGGAGCATTCCGATCGTCAGCGCCGCCGGCAATGGCGCGGTCGAGGTCGAGACCCCCGCCCCGGCTCCCGCCCTGACCCAGCGGGCGGCCTGACGCCCTGAAACGGCCCGTCCGCGGCCTATGCGGGCATGGCGGAACGACAGGGAGAAACGGCGCCCCGGACCATGCGGGGCGCCGTTTCCATTCTCTGTTTCCATTCCATGTCCTCATGACGGCGGGTCGCGATCAGGCGCGGGGAAAGCCGTCCGGCGGCGCCAGCACCCATTCCGCATAGCTGGCGCGCAGCAGTTCGAAGGCGGCGACCAGTCCGGCCGCCCCGGCATAGGCGGTGACCAGCACCTGCTCCGGCGACGTCAGCGCCCCGAGTCCGAGCAGGAGCGCGCCCAGGAACGGCCCGCCCGTCTTGGCGTCGAGCGCGTCGAGGCTGCCCGCCCGCAATTCGGCCAGCCGCCGGCCATCGGCGTCGATGAAGACGACCCCCACCCTCAAGCCGTGGCGCCGGACCGAAGCCCGCACCGAGTCGCCGAGCCGGCATCCGGGCATGAAAAAAGCGCCTAGCCGGTTCGGCTGGCGCTTCGTAACCTGGTCTTTCCGAAGAAAGAATGGCGGATGGGGGGAGATTCGAACTCCCGATACCCGTGAGGGTATGCCGCATTTCGAGTGCGGTGCATTCAACCGCTCTGCCACCCATCCGCTGCCCCGTTTGGCGGGGTGCGCGGAACCTATATAAAGGCTTTCGGCCGTGCAAGCCTTTTTTGCGGAAAAATGCATCGGCCTTACCCCGCATCCCTGTTGACTCTCGGCCCCCCTTGAGTATAGATCGTCGCTCCCATGAACGGGCTTGCGCATCGAACGGTGGGCGAGAAGCCCGCCGTTTGTTTTGACATAGGCAGTGACGACAATGTTTGCAGTGATCCGCACCGGCGGCAAGCAGTACAAGGTCGCCAATGGCGACGTGATCCGTGTTGAGAAGCTCGAGGCCGATGCTGGCGCCTCCATCACGCTCGATGACGTGCTGATGGTCGGCGACGCAGGCAACACCACCATTGGCACCCCGACCGTGGCCGGCGCCTCGGTCGTCGCCGAGGTCGTCGCCCAGGATCGCGGCCCGAAGATCATCGTCTTCAAGAAGAAGCGCCGCCAGAACTACCGCCGTAAGAACGGCCACCGCCAGGACCTGACCGTCCTGCGCATCACCGGCATCAACGGCGCGGCCTGATCCGGATCTTCCGGTCGGGCTTCCAGGCGCATCTTCAGTTTTAGGAGCAAAACCCCATGGCACACAAAAAGGCAGGCGGCTCGTCCCGCAACGGCCGTGACTCCGCCGGTCGCCGTCTCGGCGTGAAGCGTTTCGGCGGCGAGACCGTCGTCTCCGGCAACATCATCGTCCGTCAGCGTGGCACCAAGTTCCACCCGGGCGAGAATGTCGGCCTCGGCCGCGACCACACCATCTTCGCGATGGCCGATGGTCAGGTCTACTTCAAGCACAGCTCGAACGGCCGCACCTTCGTGAACGTCGTTCCGGCCAACGACCAGGTTCCGGCCGTCGCTGCCGAGTAACCTGTCGGGTCGTTGCGCGGCCTGTGTCGCAGGCCTGCACGCTTGTGGGATAAAGTCGGGGGGCCGGGCGACCGGCCCCCGATTTTCGTTTTGATTCCGGTGCTGTCCCGCTGCCGGTTTTCCTTCCGTTTACGGGCAGGGTTCCCCGATGAAGTTTCTCGATCAGGCCAAGGTGTTCTTGAAGAGCGGTGACGGCGGCCCCGGCGCCGTGGCGTTCCGCCGCGAGAAATTCATCGAGTTCGGCGGCCCGGACGGCGGCGACGGCGGCCGCGGCGGCGATGTGATCATCGAGGCGGCGGACGGGCTGAACACGCTGATCGACTATCGCTACAAGCAGCATTTCAAGGCGCAGCGCGGCCATCACGGCATGGGCAGCAACCGCAACGGCGCGCGCGGCGAGGATGTCGTGCTGCGCGTGCCGGTGGGCACCCAGATCCTCGACGAGACCCAGGAAACCGTGCTGTGCGACCTGACCGAGGCCGGGCAGCGCCGGGTCTTCCTGCGCGGCGGCGACGGCGGGCACGGCAACGCCCACTTCAAGACGCCGACCAACCGGGCGCCCCGCAAGTTCCATCCCGGCTGGCCGGGCCAGGAGCAGTGGGTGTGGCTGCGGCTGAAACTGATCGCCGACGCCGGCCTGCTGGGCTTGCCCAACGCCGGCAAATCGACCTTCCTGGCGGCGACCACCGCGGCCAAGCCGAAGATCGCCGACTATCCCTTCACCACGCTGGCCCCCAATCTGGGCGTCGTCCGCGCCGGTGACGAGGAATTCGTCATCGCCGACATCCCCGGCCTGATCGAGGGCGCGCACGAGGGTCATGGGCTGGGCGACCGCTTCCTCGGCCATGTCGAACGCTCGCGCATCCTGCTGCACCTGATCGACGGCACCGCCGACGACGTCGTCGCCTCCTACCGGACGATCCGCAACGAGCTGGAAGCCTATGGCGGCAATCTTGCCGACAAGCTGGAGGTGATCGGTCTGAACAAGGCCGACGCCCTGCTCGACGAGGAGATCGAGGAGAAGAAGGCGGCGCTGGAGGAGGCGTCGGGCGCCGAGGTCATGGTGCTGTCCGGCGCCACCGGCCAGGGCGTGAAGCAGGTGCTGTACCGGCTGCTGACGGTCATCAAGGACTCCAAGGCGGAGGAGCCCGACGTCATCCACGCCCCCGCCACCCGCTCCATCCCGCGCCCGCCGGTGGGCCAGAAGCTGCCCGACGACGGCGAGATGCAATGGGACGACGAGACCGGCGAGTGGGTCGGCGGCGAAGACGAGGGGTTCGAGGACGAGGAGTTCGAGGAAGACGACCTTGAAGAGGGCGCCCTTGAAGAGGGTGAGGAGCTGGCGGGCGAAGAGGCCGAGGGCCTTGAGGAGGATCTTGACGGCGACGGGGCGGAGGGCGAAGAGGACGGCTCGGACGACGATACGGACGGAACCTCCCGCCATGGCGCTTGACGCCCCCACCCTTCTCGAATCCCGCCGGCTGGTCGTGAAGATCGGCTCGGCTCTTCTGGTCGACGGGGAAACCCGGCAAATCCGCCGGGACTGGCTCGACGCGCTGGCCGATGACGTCGCCGCCTGCCGCAAGCGCGGGCAGGAGGTGGTCATCGTCACCTCCGGCGCCGTCGCCTGCGGACGCGAGCATCTTGGTCTCGTCGGCCGGGCGCTGAAGCTGGAGGAGAAGCAGGCGGCCGCCGCCACCGGCCAGATCCGCCTCGCCCACGCCTATCAGGAGACCCTGGCCCGCCACGACGTCACCGTCGCCCAGGTGCTGGTGACGCTGGAGGACACCGAGGAGCGGCGGCGCCACCTCAACGCCCGCAACACCATCGACACGCTGCTGAAGCTGGGTGCCGTTCCCGTCATCAACGAGAACGACACGGTCGCCACCGCGGAAATCCGCTTCGGCGACAATGACCGGCTCGCCGCCCGCGTGGCGCAGATGGTCAGCGCCGACACGCTGGTCCTGCTGTCGGACATCGACGGCCTCTACACCGCCGACCCGCGCAAGGCCCCGGACGCCCGCCACATCCCCACGGTGCGCGAACTGACGCCGGAGATCGAGGGCATGGCCGGCGAGCCGCCCCCCGGCTACAGCAGCGGCGGCATGGTGACCAAGATCGCCGCCGCCCGCGTCGCCCTGTCAGCCGGCTGCCGCATGGTCATCGCCAAGGGCAAGCGCATGAACCCGCTGACGGCGCTGGAGAAGCGGCCGGAGGATGGCGGCGCTCTCTGCACCTGGTTCCTGCCCTCGGCCGAGCCGACCAGCGCCCGCAAGGCCTGGATCGCCGGCCATGTCAACGCCGCCGGCGTGCTGGTGGTCGATGACGGCGCCATGCGCGCCCTGTCCCATGGCGCCAGCCTGCTGCCGGCCGGCGTCGCCGCCGTGCAGGGCGAGTTCGACCGCGGCGACGTGGTGATCGTCCGCACCCAGGAGGGGCGCGAGGTCGCGCGCGGCCTCGTCGCCTACAGCGCCGACGACGCCCGCAAGATCCTGCGCCACAAGAGCACGGAGATCCCGGAGATCCTGGGCTATCAGGGGCGCGACGAGATGATCCACCGCGACGATCTGGTGGTGCGATGACCGGCCCCCGGAGCCCGATCCGCGCCATCCTGTGGGATATCGACGGCACGCTGATGGACAGCGAGCCCTGGCATCAGCGGATCACCGTCGAGGTCTGTCGCGGCTATGGTCATGAATTGAGCGAGGAGGATTGCCGGCGGATGCACGGCGTCGCCTTCCGCGAGATCTATGCCGCCCTGCATGCCCGCCGCCCCTTCCCCATCGACCTGCATGCCTGGGCCGACGAGATCAACGCGCAGTATGTCGCCCGCGTCGATCAGGTGCGTCCGCGCGAAGGCGCCTTCGCCCTGGTCGAGGCCTTCGCCGCCCGCGGATTGGCCCAGGCCTGCGTGTCCAATGGTGGGCGCATGATCGTCGACGCGAACATGCGCGCGATGTCGATCCCGCATTTCCGCTTCAGCATCGCCCGCGAGGATGTCGCCAACGGCAAGCCCCATCCGGAGCCCTACCTGTTGGCGGCGAAGATGCTGGGCCTGCCCCCGGAATCCTGCGCGGTGATCGAGGACAGCCCGACCGGCGCCCGCAGCGCCAAGGCCGCCGGCATGCTGACCATCGCCTGGCCCCAGCACCCCGCCGTGGTCTTCGACGCGGTCGACCATCTGGTCGAGGACCCTGGCACGCTGGATTGGGATGCGCTTTGCGGCTGAGCGCGGCGGGGACGCGGCGGCGACCGCTCCCCGCAATCGTCATTTCTGGATATTGACCACCGCCGATACCGGAGCGAGCGCGATTCCACGGTCGGCCAGCGCGGTCAGCCACAGATTGAGCCGCTCGATCGTCGTCGGATAGGGCGAGGCGAAGCCGACGGCGGCTCCATTCGTCCTGGCCAGCTCCTCCAGTTCGCGCAACTGGTCGTCGATGGCGCCGCGCGACAGGTCGCGGTCGATGACACGGTCGCCCAGCGCCCGCGGCACACCGGCCAGCATGGCGAGCGGTCCGGCCACGCTCTTGGGATTGACGCGGGAATCGACCAGCAGCAGGCCGCGCGCCTTCAGCGCGTCGATCACCGGCTGCATCGCCGTCGGGTTGGCGGTGAATTTGCCGCCGGTGGTGCTGGTGACGCCGACATAGCCGACCGCCTTGCCCAGCGACCATTCCAGCCGTTCGATGTTGCGGTCGGGCCCGAGCATGGTCAGCAGGGCGTTGGGGCCGGGATCGTCGCGCGGGTAGGTCAGCGGCTCCATCGGCAGGGACAGCATGACCTCATGCCCCTTGGTGCGGGCGCGCTCCACCCAGTCATCCAGCCGTTCGGCGTAGGGAAGAAAGGCCAGCGTGATGCCGGGCGGCAGCTTGGCCAGGGCGTTGCCGGTGGTGACGCCGCTCAGCCCCAGGTCCGACATGACGATGGCGACGCGCGGCCGCTTGTCGGTGGCCGGGAAAGGCCGGGCATAGACCTGCCAGGGCTTGCGCCCATCCTGGGCGATGCGCGGCAACGGGCCGTTGCGGCTGTCCTCCACCAATCCCGGCACCGGGGCCGGGACCAGCGTCACCGCGGCGGCGGGGGCGCCGGGCAGAGGCAGCGGGGCGGCGTCGGTCGGCAGCGGCGGCGGCACCGCCGGCGCGGCGGCCTTGGGTTCCGGCGCCGGCGGTGGCGGCAGCGGAGCGATCGCCACCGTCGTCGACGGAATGGACGCCCGCCAGGCCTCCCGAGTCGCGTCGCCATTCAACGCCAGCCAGCCGCCAAGCCCGGCATAGATGGCGGCCACCAGCGCGACGGCCGCCAGCAGCGGTTTCGACGGCGGCTTGCGCGGCACGCCCGCCGCCCCGTCTCCGCTGCGGCGGAAACGGCTGAGCCAGCCCGATCCGGGGCGCAGGCCCCGGACATCGAACCGCAGACGAGCGAGCGGGGCGGGAAGCTTCACCGTCCGTCGCTCCGGTCAGCGCGCCGAGGCGCGCTGTTGCTGGAACAGGGCGACGCCGCGCAGCAGATCCAGCGCGCGGGCTAGCTGGAAGTCGAAGGGCGGCTCCGCCGTCCCCTCGGCCGCGGTACCATCCGCCGGAGCCGCGGCCGGGGTCGATCCCGGAGCGGTTCCGGGAGCGGCCGGGGCCGCGCCGGCGCCCGGAGCGGGGGCCGGCGCCGCCGGATTAGGCGCGGCCGGCGTGCCGGGAGCCGCCGGGCTGGTGGTGGCCGGACGCGGCGCCTTGTTGCCCGTATCGGGGTTGACCAGAGCCCCCTTCAGGTCGGCCTCGCGGCGGCGGACGATGTTCCTGTCCAGATCCTCCACCTTGGCGACATGCACCTCGATGTCCGGGGTGATGCCAAGCTGCTGGATTGAACGGCCCGACGGCGTGTAGTAGCGCGCCGTGGTCAGCCGCATGGCGCCATGGCCGGGCAGCGGGATGATGGTCTGCACCGATCCCTTGCCGAAGCTCTGGGTGCCCATGATGATCGCGCGCTTGTGGTCCTGCAACGCGCCGGCGACGATTTCCGAGGCCGAGGCCGAACCGCCATTGATCAGCACCACCATCGGCTGGCCCTTGATCAGGTCGCCCGGCTTGGCGTTGAAGCGGGTGCCCTCCTCCGCCCGGCGGCCACGGGTCGACACGATCTCGCCCTTCTCCAGGAAGGTGTCGGAGACCGAGACCGCCTGGTCGAGCAGGCCGCCCGGATTGTTGCGCAGATCCAGGACATAGCCCTGCACCTTGTCGCCCAACTGCTGCTGGATGCTGGCGATCGCCTTTTCGAGCCCGCTCTGGGTCTGCTCGTTGAAGCTGGTGATGCGGATGTAGCCGACATTGCCCTCGGTGCGGAAACGGACCGACTGCACCTTGATGACGGCGCGGGTCAACGACACGGTGAAGGGCTCTCCCGCCTCGCCGCGGCGGACGGTGACCTTCAGCTCGCTGCCGACGGGCCCGCGCATCTTCTCGACCGCCTCGTTCAGGCTGAGGCCCATCACCGCCTCGCCGTTCAGCTGGACGATCAGGTCGCCCGGCTGCAAACCGGCGCGGAAGGCCGGGGTGTCGTCGATGGGGGAGACGACCTTCACCAGGCCGTTCTCCATCGTCACCTCGATGCCAAGCCCGCCGAACTCGCCGCGGGTCTGGACCTGCATATCCTGGAAGCTTTTCTTGTTCAGATAGCTGGAATGCGGGTCGAGCGAGGTCAGCATCCCGTTGATCGCCGCCTCGATCAGCTGCTCGTCGGTCACCGGCTCGACATATTCGGCGCGAACGCGCTCGAAGACGTCGCCGAACAGGTTCAGCTGCCGGTAGGTATCCGACGAATTGCTGGACTGCGCGGTGACGGTGGCGACGCCGGCGCCCAGAAACACCAGAGCTGCCGCCGTGGCGGCACGCTTGATCATCCTCATCTACCCTTGTCCTTTCCCCTCCGGGGCGCCGAACCCGCGTTGCGGGTTGATCGGCTGACCGTTTCGTCGCAGCTCGAAATAGAGATCCGGATTGCCGTCCGGCGGCATGACCGCCAGCGGTTCCCCGCTGGCCACCTTACGCCCGACGGCCGTGTCGATCCGGCCCAAACCCGCAATCAAACTATGATATCCGTTGCCATGTTCCACGATCAAGATGAGGCCATAGCCCTTGAAGGGGCCGGCGAACACGATCGTGCCGCCGCGCGGCGCCACCACGGCGGCCCCGGCACGGGTCTGCACCGTCACGCCGCGGCTGGTGGCGCCAAAGCGGTCGGCCTCGCCGAAGCGGCTGGTCACCTTGCCGGCGGCCGGCAGCACCATGCCGGCGACAGCCGGAGGACCATCGGGGGAGCGGGCGGCCAGTTCGCGCTCGCGCGCCGCTTCCTTCGCCGCCTCGTCCTTCGCCCGCTTTTCCTCGGCGGCCTTCTGTTCGGCGATCTTCTGTTCGGCGGCGCGCAGCTCGGCCAGCTTGCGTTCGGCCTCCTTGCGCTCGGCTTCCTTCTGAGCGGCGAGGCGGCGTTCGGCCTCCCGCTTCTCCGCCTCGCGCTTGGCGGCCTCCCGGCGTTCCGCCTCGCGCCGTTCGGCTTCGCGGCGGGCGGCGGCCTCGATGGCGGCGCGGCGCTCCGCCTCGATCCGGTCCATCAATTGGCGCAGGTCGGTCGCCTGGCCGGACAGATCCGCCATGCGCTGGCCGACCTGGACGCGCTCCTCCTCCGTCTGGCGCGACAGCTCCTCGCGCCGGGCGATCAGGCGGTTCATCTCCTCCTGCTTCTCGCTCAACGCCACCCGCGCCGCCAGCGCCTTCGACCGCTGCTCCACCAGCTTGCCGCGGGTGTCGGCCAGCCCGGTCAGCGCCTGGGCCAGCGCATCGGCCCGCGCCTTCAGCGCCGGCACCGCGTCGCGCAGCAGCAGGGCGGAGCGCAGCGTATCCACCGGGCTTTCCGGCCGGGCCAGCGCCGCTTCCGGCGGGATGCGGGCCAGCCGTTGCAGGGCGGCCAGCAGGGTGGCGATCTGCTGGCGCTCGGCGTCGAGCCCGGCGGAACGGTCGCGCTCCTCGGCCTCGAGCGCGGTGAGCGAGTCCTCCAGCTGGTCGAGCGTCTGTTCCTGCCCGCGCGCCTGATCGGCCAGCGTGATCAGCCGGCCGCGCAGGGTATCCAGTTCGGTCTGGAGAGCCTGGGACTGGCGTTCCAGCTGCTGCTGGCGCTGTTTGCCGGTCTGGAGCTGCTGCTCCACCCGCTTCAGCGTGTCCTTGGGGGCCTCGCTTTGGGCCGCCACCGGCTGGGCGAGAAGCAGGCCGGCGATCAGGATGAAGCCGGCGAGCGATCCCTCTCCCGCCCCGGGAGAGGGAGGGGCCCGCCGAAAGCGGGAGGGTGAGGGGGAGAGCAAGAATCCCGAACCGCATGGGTCCTTGGAATCCCCCTCACCCTCCCCATGCTTCGCATGGGGCCCCCCCCTCTCCCGGGGCGGGAGAGGGTATGACTGACGGGGACCCCACGCCATCCGTTATTCCGCCGCGGCGCGGGCGGCGTCGCGGACCAGCAGGTTGCGGCCGGTCATCTCCACCGGCTTCGGCAGGCCCAGCAGATCCAGCAGCGTCGGAGCGATGTCGGCCAGACGGCCGCTCCCGATCCGGGCGCCGGCCGGGCCGTTGATCATGATCAGCGGAACCTTGTCCAGCGTGTGGGCGGTATGCGGGCCGCCGGTCTCCGGGTCCTTCATCAGCTCGCAATTGCCATGGTCGGCGGTGACCAGCATGGTGCCGCCGGCGCGGCGCACCGCCGCCTCGACCTTGCCGACGCTGACATCGACCGCCTGGACCGCCTTGATGGCGGCGTCCAGCATGCCGCTGTGGCCGACCATGTCCGGGTTGGCGAAGTTGACGACGATCAGGTCGTATTTGCCCGAATCGATGGCGCCGACCAGCTTGTCGGTCACCTCGGAAGCCGACATCTCCGGCTGGAGATCATAGGTGGCGACCTTCGGCGACGGCACCAGGATGCGGTCCTCGCCGTCATAGACCCGCTCCTCGCCGCCATTGAAGAAGAAGGTGACGTGCGGATACTTCTCGGTCTCGGCGATGCGCAGCTGCTTCATTCCGGCCTCGGAAACCACCTCGCCAAGCACCTTGGTCAGGGATTTCGGCGGAAAGATGGTGGTCATCAGCTTGGCCAGCGCCGACGAATATTCGACCATGCCGACCACGGCGGCCAGCGTCGGCGCGCCGGCCACCGGGAAGCCGTCGAAATCCTTCTCGACATAGGCCGCCAGGATCTCGCGGGCGCGGTCGGCGCGGAAATTGGCCATCAGGATGGCGTCGCCGTCCTTCATGCCGGCGTAATCGCCGATCACCGTCGGCAGGATGAACTCGTCATGCTTGTCGGCGGCATAGCTCCGCTCGATCGCCTGGATCGGGTCGGCGGCATGCTCGCCCTCCGCCTTGGTCATCGCCGCATAGGCCTTGGCGACGCGGTCCCAGCGCTTGTCGCGGTCCATGGCGTAGTAGCGGCCGATGACGGTCGCCACCTCGACGCCCGGCATCTCGAAGACGTCGGCCATGAACTCGGCGACCTGATCCTTGGCGCTCTGCGGCGGAACGTCGCGGCCGTCGGTGAAGGCATGGACCGCCACCGGAACGCCCTCGCGCGACAGCACGCCGGCCAGCGCCGCGATGTGGTCCTGGTGCGAGTGGACGCCGCCCGGCGACAGCAGGCCCATCAGATGGACGCGCCCGCCGGTCCTGTGCATGGTCTTGACCAGATCGTTCAGCGCGGCGTTGCGCTCCAGATCGCCCTCGACGATGGCATGGTCGATCATGACGAGGTCCTGCATGACGACCCGGCCGGCGCCGAGATTCATGTGGCCGACCTCGGAGTTGCCCATCTGGCCCTTGGGCAGGCCGACCTCCTCCTCGCTGGCGTCGAGGAAGGCCGTCGGTTCGGCCGACCACAGGCGGTCCCAGTTCGGGGTCTCGCCCAGCGCGATCGCGTTGTCGGACCGCTCCTCGCGATAGCCCCAACCGTCCAGGATGCAGAGGACGACGGGGCGGGGTCGGTTGGTCTCGGTCATCGCGCTTACCTTTCTCGAAAGGTTGTGGTCTCGGAGTTTCGTGTTTGTTGGCTTTTCAGGCTCCGGCGCCGTTCTTGCTTTCGCATCGGGCGCCGGATGCGACGCTCGGTATCAGGATCTGTGATAGGGGTGGCCGGCAAGAATTTGTTGAGCGCGATAGAGTTGCTCCGCAAGCATGCCGCGCACCAGCATGTGGGGCCAGGTCATCGGCCCGAAGGCGAGCAGGAAGTCGGCCCGCGCCCGCACCGCGTCGCCATGGCCGTCGGCACCGCCGATCAGGAAGGCGAGGTCGCCGGCGCCGCGGTCGCGCCAATCGCCGATCTTGGCGGCGAAGCTCTCGCTGGGCAGCGCCTTGCCGCGCTCATCCAGCGCCACGATGACGGCGCCGCTCGGCACGGCGGCGAGCAGCAACTCGGCCTCCTGCCGTTTCAATTCGTCGGAGGAGAGGCGCTTCTTCACCTCGACCTCCTTCAGGGCGAACGGCCAGACGAGCCGTCCGACATACTCGTCGAACAGGTCGCGGGTCGGTCCGCCCCGCGACCGCCCGACGGCGGCGAGCCACAGACGCATGATGCGGCCCTCCGCCCCCGTTTCCGTCCTCGTTCCGCTCTCGGCCCGTCAGGCGCTCAGCCGCGCCGTGCCCGACGGCGTCGGCAGCTCCAGACCCCACATCTTCTCGATGTTGTAGAAGGTCCGGACTTCCGGCTTGAACAGGTGGACGATCACGTCGCCGGCATCGACCAGCACCCAGTCGCACTGGGTCATGCCTTCCATCTCGACGCCGCGGACGCCGGCCTGCTTCAGCTTCTCGGCCAGCTTCATCGCCATGGCGGCGATGTGCCGCGTGTTGCGGCCCGACGCCACGATCATGTAATCGGCGAAGGTGGTTTTCCCGGCGAGATCGATGACGGTCACGTCATCCGCCTGGTCGGCGTCGAGCGACGCCTGGATGAGCGCCTTCAGGTCCTGCGGTTCCAGGATCTGGGGAACGGCGGCTGGCCGCGGAGCGGTCGCGGCCGTTTCGGTGTGCGTGGTGATGGCTCCAACCTCTTGCAACGGTTTCACGACCCGGCGGCCCGTGCCTGCCGGATCGCCGTCGCCGAGGCCGGGTGCAGGGGGTTGCGTAAGAACGCCCAGGCCGGCCGCCTGTGGCGCGCCAGCCCTTTGACCCCGGACACCGACACCCGCCGACGGGTGTAACGCTGGGCGGCCTTGCCGCTCAGCGCTCCAAGAGAATAGGTGGGACGGGCGAAAACCGCAACGGCCACCGAGTCGAAGATTCGCATCCAGTGCTTCCAGCGCGGAATTTGCCGCAGATTGTCCGCCCCCATCAGCCAGACGAAGCGGGTTTTCGGGAAGCGGCGCTGAAGCTTGGCCAGCGTGTCGGCGGTGAAGCGGGTGCCGAGCGCCGTCTCGATCGCCGTCACCTCGATCCGCGGATGGGCGGCGACGGCCCGCGCCTCCGCCAGCCGTTCGGCGAGCGAGGCCATGCCGGAGGTGGATTTGAGCGGGTTCTGCGGACTGACCATCCACCACACCCGGTCGAGCCCCAGCGCCTTCAGCGCGAACAGGCTGATGTGCCGGTGCCCCTCATGGGCCGGGTTGAACGACCCGCCGAGGATGCCGACGGTGAGGCCGGCGTAAGAAGGACCGGAATAGAGGTGGGGGGCGCCCTTCAGCCCCGAACGGACTCCCTCTCCCGACCCGGGAGAGGGAAGGGGCCCATGGCGCAAGACATGGGAAGGGTGAGGGGTGACGCAAGAATCGCGGGATCCATGTACGGATCGCCCCTCCCCCTGCCCTCTCCCCGAGAGGGAGAGGGTGCCGATAGGACGGGAGAGGGCACTCACCTCAGGGCCGCGTCTGGCCATCGCCGCGCACGACATACTTGTAGCTGGTCAGCTGCTCCGCACCCACCGGGCCGCGGGCGTGGAACTTGTCGGTGGAGATGCCGATCTCCGCCCCCATGCCGAACTCGCCGCCGTCGGCGAACTGGGTCGAGGCGTTCCACAGCACGATGCCGCTGTCCACCCGCGACAGGAAGCGCTCCGCCACCGCCGGATCCTCGGTCAGGATCGATTCGGTGTGGTGGGAGCTGTGGGCGTTGATGTGGTCGATCGCCGCATCCACCCCGTCCACCACGCCACAGGCGATGATGGCGTCGAGATACTCGGTGTCCCAATCCTCCGGCGCCACCGCCGTGACGCGGGGGTCGACCGCCTGGGCCGCCGCGTCGCCGCGCACGGCGCAGCCGGCGTCCAGCAGGTCCTTGACCAGAACAGGCAGAGCCGTGTCGGCGATGGCGCGGTCGACCAGCAGCGTCTCGGCGGCGCCACAGATCGAGGTGCGGCGCATCTTGGCGTTCAGCACCACCTTGCGCGCCGTCTCCAGATCGGCGGCGGCACCGACATAGACATGGCAGTTGCCGTCGAGATGCTTGATCACCGGCACCCGGCTCTCGTCGGCGATGCGCTGGATCAGCGACTTGCCGCCGCGCGGGATGATGACGTCGATGTGATCGCGCATCGTCAGCATATGGCCGACGGCGGCGCGGTCGGTGGTCGGGACCAGCTGGATCGCCGCCTCCGGCAGTCCGGCCTCGCGCAGGCCCTGGGCCAGACAGGCGGCGATGGCGCGCGACGAGCGGATGCTCTCCGACCCGCCGCGCAGGATGGCGGCGTTGCCCGACTTCAGACAGATGCCGCCGGCGTCCGCCGTCACGTTGGGCCGGCTTTCATAGATGATGCCGACGACGCCGAGCGGCACGCGGACGCGCTGGATGCGCAGGCCGTTGGGCCGCGTCCAGTCGGCCAGCACGCCGCCGATGGGGTCGGGGAAATCGGCGATGTCCTCCAGCCCCTTGGCCATCGCCTCGATGCGCTTGTCGTCCAGCATCAGCCGTTCGCGCAGAGGGCCGGACAGGTCGCGGGCGCTGGCCATGTCCTCGGCGTTGGCGGCCTTGATCCCGGCGGCGCGGGCGCGGATGGCCGCCGCCGCCGCCCGCAGCGCCCGGTCCTTCGACGGTCCTGGCGCGGTCGCCAGCGCGGCCGCGGCGGCGCGGGCGGCGCGGCCGATGGTCAGCATCTGGTCATGCAGGGCGTCGGTGGTCTCGAGCAGGGCGGACATGGAGGTCTCCGGACACTCTATCCGTTGAAGGGACATCGACCTTAACGAATTGTTCGGGGTTGCGAAAGCCGCCTGGTTGTGGGACTTCGGCGTTGCGGTATGGGCGGGCGTGTGCGGAACGCAACGCGCGCCCCGTGGCCGGACGGGGTTTTCGGGTGGGGTGACATGCTGACGCTGCTGCTGATCGTTTCCGCCTTCTTCGCCGGCGTGCTGAACGCCGTGGCCGGGGGCGGCAGCTTCCTGACCTTCCCGGCCCTGATCCTGGCCGGGGTGCCGCCGCTGAACGCCAACGCCACCAGCACCGTCGCGGTGTCGCCGGGCGCGCTGGCCAGCGCCTATGGCTACCGGCGGGAGCTGGGACGGATCCGCGACATCCACCTGCCCTCGTTCCTCGGCGTCAGCCTGGTCGGCGGGCTGCTGGGCGCGCTGCTTCTGCTGTGGACGCCACAGCGGACCTTCGAGGCCATCGTCCCCTGGCTGCTGCTGTTCGCGACGCTGCTGTTCGCCGTCGGACCCAAGGCGTCGGCCTGGATCCGCCGCAATTTCACCATCGGCCACGGCACGGTGCTGGCGGTGCAGTTCCTGATCGCCGTCTATGGCGGCTATTTCGGCGGCGGCATCGGCATTCTGATCCTGGCCACGCTCGGCGTCTTCGGCCTGACCGACCTGCATGCGATGAACGGGCTGAAGTCGCTGGTCGCCGGCTGTCTGAACGCGGTCGCGGTGGCCGCCTTCGTCGCCGGCGGCGCCGTCTATTGGACGGAGGCGCTGGTCATGCTGGTCGCCGCCATGGCCGGCGGCTATGCCGGCGCCTCGGTCGCCCGCCGCGTCCCGCCGCCGTTGCTGCGCAAGGCGGTGATCCTGGTGGGTGCGGCGATGACCGTCTATTTCTTCGTCACCAAAACCTGAATCCTGGACCTGACCCGAACGGAGTTCCCCGGCATGACCGCCCCCATCGACCGCAACAGCCTGCCCTACCGCCCCTGCGTCGGCATCATGCTGCTGAACGGGCGCGGCGAGGTCTTCGTCGCCAAGCGCTGCGGGTCGGAGGCCGACTGGCAGATGCCCCAGGGCGGCATCGACAAAGGCGAGGACGCCCGCACCGCCGCCTTCCGCGAGTTGGAGGAGGAGATCGGCACCGCCAAGGCCGACTTCATCGCCATGACCGCCGCCCCCCACCGCTACGACCTGCCCGACGATCTGCTTGGCAAGGCGTGGAAGGGCCGCTGGCGCGGGCAGGAGCAGATGTGGATGCTGGCGCGCTTCACCGGAACCGAGGCCGACATCCGGCTCGACACCGAGCATCCCGAATTCGACGCCTGGAAATGGGTCGACGCGGAGGAGTTGCCGGGCCTGATCGTCGCCTTCAAGCGTCCGGTCTATGAGTCCGTCCTGGCGGAGTTCCGCCCGTTGATCGCGCCGGCGAGAGGCTGACCAGCCACGCCGGGGCGCCGCTCCCCCCTCATGTCCCATTATTGATTGCGGTTATCCCCAACTTCCTGCCGCCGCCGCCACCGTCCGAAACTTGCGGCTTAACGAATCCTTGAGACGCCTTCTGGCAACGTCGGTGCTGCAACCGTAATGCGCAAGAATGCGCCTGCCGTGGACGGAGGGGTGGCGTGTCTCTGATCAAATGGACGGAGGAGGAGGATGGGCGGCTCCGCCTGGGCCTGCCCAGCGACCTGGACCTGCCCATGGCGCAACCTCTGCTCGACAGCCTGCGCGCGGCCTTGAAGGCGTCGGCGGACGTCACCGTCCAGGCGGACGCGGTGGAACGCGTCAGCGCCGCCTGCGTCCAGGTTCTGGTGGTCGCCGCCCGCGACTCCGCCGAACGCGGGACGGCCTTCGCCGTCGCCGCCCCGTCCGAGATCCTGTCCGAAGCGTGCGAGGATCTGGGACTCGCCGCCTGGCTGAAGCAATGGAGCCGAGCGTGAAGAAGAAAGTGATGACGGTGGATGACTCGCGCACCATGCGCGACATGGTGTCCTTCACCCTCAAGGGCGCCGGTTATGACGTGGTGGAGGCCGCCGACGGCCAGCAGGCGATGAGCGCCATCGCCACCACCAAGGTCGATCTGGTCATCACCGACCTGAACATGCCAGTGATGGACGGGCTGACGCTGATCCGCAGGCTGCGCGCCATCCCGGCCCACCGCACCCTGCCGATCCTGATGCTGACCACCGAGGCGGACGACGCCAAGAAGGCCGAAGGCCGCGCCGCCGGGGCCACCGGCTGGATCGTGAAGCCCTTCAACCCCGACAAGCTGGTGTCGGTGGTGCAGAAGGTCTGCGGCTGACCGCGGCCGTCAGCGAGGAAGGGGAACAGCCGTGGACGATCTCAGCCGCTTCAAGCAGACCTACTTCGACGAGAGCGCCGAACTGCTGGCCGTCGCCGAAGCCGGACTGCTGCGCCTCGCCCCCGGCGAAATCGACATGGACGAGGTCAACGCGATCTTCCGCGCCGTCCATTCGATCAAGGGCGGCGGCGGCGCCTTCGGATTCGGCGATCTGGTCGCCTTCGCCCATGAATTCGAAACGGTGATGGACGGCGTGCGCAACGCCGAGATCCCGGTCACCACCGAGCTGGTCGACACGCTGATCCGCGCCAACGACGTGCTGGCCCGCCTGCTGGCCCACGCCGCCGACGAAACGCAAGCGCCGGAGGGCACCACCGGCGACACCGTCGCGGCCCTGCGCCGCTTCCTCGGCACGGGCGGCGCGCCCGCCACCGGGCCGGCCGCCGGGCCGGTCGCGGCGACGCCTGCCGTCTCCGCCCCTGCGGATGAGGAGGATGACGAGGCCGGCATCTTCGGCGACGCGCTGGCCGCCATCCAGGCCGCCCGCGACGATCCGCCGCTATCCGCCGGCCAGACGGCCGGAGGCCCGATCGCCGGAAGCCCGGTTCCGGACGGAAAGGTCCGCTGGACCATCCAGTTCCGCCCGAAGGCCGAACTGCTGCTGTCGGGCAACGAGCCGACCTTCATGCTGCGCGCCCTGCGCCGGCTGGGCGACGCCGGGATCGTCTGCCATCTGGACGGCCTGCCCGCCCTGCGCGACCTCGACGCCGAGCTGCTGCACCTGTCCTGGACGGTGACGCTGCTGGCCGATCCGCGGATCGACCGCGCCCGCATCGACGACGTGTTCGAATTCGTCGCCGACGATTGCGACATCCGCATCAGCGCCGAGGCGCCGCCGCCCGCGGTCATCCCGCCGACCCAGGCCGCGACGGCCGACCCGCTCCCCACCCCCCTGTCCACAACCCTGCCCACTCCCTTGCCCACGCCCTTGCCCGCCATCCAGCCGGCCGCCACCGTTCCGGAACCGGCGGAAGCCCAGGCGGCCTCGACAGCCGCGGCCGTTCCGGCGACCCCGGCGGCGACCACCTCCGGCACGGCGAAGCCGGGGGACGGGGCCAGGCGGGCGAATGGCGGCGCCACCGGTGGCGACCATGCCGGGCCGACCACCCACACCATCCGCGTCGATCTCGACAAGATCGACCGGCTGGTCAACATGGTCGGCGAGATGGTCATCACCCAGGCGATGATCGCCGAGCATCTGCGCGACCTTCCGCCCGGCCAGTTCCAGGAGTTGCTGGAGGGGCTGGAGGGGCTGGCGCAGCACACCCGCGAGTTGCGCGAGAGCGTGATGTCGATCCGCGCCCAGCCGGTCTCCAGCGTCTTTTCGCGCATGCCCCGGCTGGTGCGCGAATGTGCCGCGGCCACCGGCAAGGAGGTGATGCTGGTCACCTCGGGCGAGACGACGGAGGTCGACAAGACGGTCGTCGAGAATCTCGTCGACCCGCTGACCCACATGATCCGCAACTCCATCGACCATGGGCTGGAGGGGCCGGAGGAGCGGGAGCGCGTCGGCAAGCCGCGCGCCGGCACCGTCCATCTCTCGGCCGCCCACCGCTCCGGCCGCATCGTGATCGAGGTGACCGACGACGGCCGTGGCATCAACCGCGCCAAGGTGCTGTCCAAGGCGATCGAAAAGGGGCTGCTCCAGCCCGGTGCCAGCCTGTCGGACGAGGAGATCGACAATCTGATCTTCCTGCCCGGCTTCTCCACGGCCGATCAGGTGTCGAACCTGTCCGGCCGTGGTGTCGGCATGGATGTGGTGCGGCGGAACATCTCCAGCCTGGGCGGACGCATCGGCGTCTATTCGACGCCGGGCGAGGGCTCGCGCTTCGTCCTGTCGCTGCCGCTGACGCTGGCGGTGCTGGACGGCATGGTGATCTCGGTCGGCGACGAGCGCTTCGTCCTGCCGCTGACCAACATCGTGGAAAGCCTGCGCCCGAAGCCGGCCGACCTGCATGGGCTGGTCAACAAGTGCGACGTCATGATGGCGCGCGGCGAATATGTGCGGCTGGTGCATCTGCACCGGCTGTTCGGCATTCCCAAGGCCATCGACGACGCCACCAAGGGGCTGGTCGTGCTGGTGGAGACCGAGGACGGCTCCCGCCTCGGGCTGGTGGTGGATGAGGTGCTGGGCCAGCAGCAGGTCGTCATCAAGAGCCTGGAGGCCAATTTCCGCCGGCTGGACGGCGTGGCCGCCGCGACCATCCTGGGCGACGGCCGGGTCGCGCTGATTCTCGACGTCGCCGGCTTGCGCGAAATGAGCCGCCATGGCGGCGACTCCCCGTCCATTCCCGCGTCCCCATCCCTGTCCGCCCCGGCGGGCAGGTTCGACCAGCATCAACGCCAAATGGTTTGAGGCACAGCGATGAGCAGCTCCACCGCGATCGCCCCCGTCAGCTCCCGCGGCGACATCCAATCCGCCGGCGCCGGCGCCAACGGGATCGAAGAGCAATACGTCACCTTCACGGTCGGCAGCGAGGAATATGGTGTCAACATCCTCGCGGTCAGGGAAATCCGCGGCTGGACACCGGAAAGCCGCCTGCCCAATCTCCCCGATTATGTGCGCGGGGTCATCAACCTGCGCGGCATCATCATCCCGATCTTCGACCTGCGCGCCCGCTTCGGCGGCGGACCGACCGATGTGACGAAACGCCATGTGGTGGTGGTGATCCAGGTTGGCGAGCGCACGCGCGGCATCCTCGTCGACGCCATCTCCGACATCCTGACCATTGGCCATGAGGCGATCAAACCGCCCCCGGACGTCGACAGCGGTCTGGTGGATGCCGAATATCTCAGCGGCCTCTACACCGCCGAGAACCGGATGGTGACCCTGCTCAATGTCGAGAAGCTGTTCGCGGGGGAACATGTCGATCACGACACCCAAGCGCGCGCGACGGCGGAGCGGCACTGACGGCGGACCCGACCTCGACCGCAACCGCGGACGGCGGCGGACAGGTGAAGGAGAGCGGCGCTCCGCTGTCGGAGATCGCGCGGGCGACGGCCGAACAGGCCGCCGGCCCGGACGAGGTGAACATCGCCATTTCCCGGAAGGGCGAAATGACGCAGAGGGACGCGGCGCCGGCCGAGGAAAGCCTTGCCGCGCCCGGTCACTGGAGGAGCAGGCCGATGAGATGCGGCAACGGATGACTTTCTTCACCCTGGACCACGACGCCCGGCGCGTTGTCCAATCACCTTGACGCCCCTCCCCCCGACACCGATGCCCGTATCGCGATGACAGCCCACCCGCCAGCCCTGTCGACCGATCCTGCGACGCCGCAGCGCGCTCCGGCCGCGGTCTTCGGCAGCGTGCGCGAGTTCCGTTTCGAGCGGCGGCATTTCGACCTGATCGTCGGGCTGCTCCATCAATTGGCCGGCATCGCGCTGGCCCCGCACAAGGCCGAGATGGTCTATGCCCGGCTGGCGCGCCGCCTGCGCGAGCTGCGGCTGCCCGACTTCGATGCCTATTGCGCCCTGTTGCGGGACGAGGGCGGCGCGCGCGAGATCGGTTTCCTGGTCAATGCGCTGACCACCAACCTGACCAGCTTCTACCGTGAATCGCACCATTTCGACTTCCTCGCCGCCACGGTCCTGCCGGAGGTCCGGGCGCTGAACGCCGGCCGGCCGAAGCCCCGGCTGCGGCTGTGGTCAGCCGGCTGCTCGTCGGGGCCGGAACCCTACACCATGGCGATGGTGCTGGTTTCCACCATGGGGACGGAGCTGCGCCGCTGGAACGCCCGCATCCTCGCCACCGACATCGATACCCACATGGTGGACACCGCCCGGCGGGGCATCTACCCGCTGTCGGGCGCCACCGGCATTCCGCCCGCCATCCGTCAGCGCTTCACCCAGGACATCCGCCTGAACGGCGAGCCGGCGGTGGCGATGGGCGAGGATCTGAAACGCCTCGTCACCGTCAAACCACTGAATTTGTTGGAACATTGGCCGATGACGGGCCCGTTCGACGCCATCTTCTGCCGCAATGTCCTGATTTACTTCGACCGCCGTGGCCGGACCCAGGTGATCGAGAATTTCGCCCGGATGCTCCGACCCGGCGGCTATCTGTTCCTCGGCCACTCGGAAAGCCTCTATGGCGTGTCGAGCCTGTTCCGTCAGGCCGGGCCGACGATCTACCGGAGGGATTGAGCGATGACCTCCTTTCCCCCCGGCACCCCTGGTTCCGAGCCCGCGGACCTGCTCCACCGCCTGGGCAGCGGGCGCTATTTCAATCACGAGTTCAACGTCGAGACGATCAAGATCGCGCTGGGGGAGCAGGCGGTCAGCGACCGCCCGGATCTGATGATCGCGACGACTCTGGGCTCCTGCGTGGCCGCCTGCATCCATGATCCGGTACGGGGCATCGGCGGCATGAACCATTTCATGCTGCCGGATGTTCCGGCGAGCGAGTTGGAGGGCGAGGGGCTTGCCGCGCATTACGGCTCGGTCGCGATGGCACGGCTGATCAAAAGCCTGCTGACCGCCGGCGCCGAGCATGGGCGCCTACAGGTCAAGCTGTTCGGCGGCGGCCGCGTGATCGACTCGAGCTATGACATCGGCGGGCTGAACAGCCGCTTCGCGCTGGAGTATGTGCGGGCGGAAAGGCTGATCCTGGCGGGTCATGATCTGGGGGGCGATTCCGCCCGCCGGCTGCATTATTTCCCGCACAGCGGCCGGGCGCTGCGCCGTCTGCTTCGACCGGAGGCGGCGGCCGACACCGTCATCCACGAACGGCGGCTCTTCACCCGCCTGAGCCGCCCCACCGGGGCGGGCGGGGGGAAGGGTGCGATCGATCCGGGCGCGCCTTCCGAGCCGGGAGGGATCTGACCGATGTCCAGACCGATCCGTGTCGTCATCGTCGACGACAGCGCGCTGATGCGCGAGATGCTGAAGGACATCCTCACCCGCGAACCGGGGATGGAGGTGGCCGGCGTCGCCCGCGACGCCTTCGAAGCGCGCGAGGTCATCAAGGCCACCAATCCCGATGTCATCACGCTGGATGTCGAGATGCCCAAGATGGACGGGCTGTCCTTCCTGGAGAAGATCATGACCCTGCGGCCGACGCCGGTCATCATGGTCTCCTCCCTGACCAGCGAGGGGTCCGACGCCGCCATCCGCGCGCTGGAACTGGGGGCGGTCGACTGCGTCGCCAAGCCCGGCGGCCCCGACGGGCATGGCTTCGAGGCGACGGCGCTGGAACTGGTCTCCAAGATCCGCGTCGCCGCCACCGCCCGGCTGACCATGCGCCGCCCGTCACCCGCCCATGGCGTTCTGCCGACACCGCGGCGCGCGGGATCGGGCAAGCGGCTGATCGCCATCGGCGCCTCGACCGGCGGGGTGGAGCGCATCCGCGACGTGCTGGCCACCATGCCGGCCGACTGCCCCCCCATCGTCATCACCCAGCATATGGGCCCCAGCTATGTGCCGAGCTTCGCCGCCCGGCTGGACCGGCTGTCGGCCCCGGCCGTGCGGGTCGCCGCCCATGGCGACCGCCCTGCCCAGGGGCTGGTGCTGATCGCCCCCGGAGACCGCCATCTCGCCATCCTCCGCGACACCGCCGGCTTCGTCTGCCACATCCAGGACACCCCGCCCGTCAGCGGCCACCGCCCATCGGTCGATGTGCTGTTCGCCTCCGTCGCCAAGGCGGCCGGCGGCAACGCGGTCGGCGTCATCCTGTCCGGCATGGGCCGCGACGGCGCCATCGGCATGAAGGCGATGCTCGATGCCGGCGCCTTCACCATCGGCGAGCAGGAATCGAGCTGCGTCGTCTACGGAATGCCGCGCGCCGCCAGGGAGGCCGGCGCGGTCATGGTCGAGTTGCCGCTTGCCCAAATCCCCGCCGAGATGCTGCGCGCCTTCGACGCTGTCGGCGAACGGCCCCGCCCCGCCTGATCCGATCCATTCCGACCCGATCCGATCTGGCGGGCATCGGGGCCGAGTTTCCAAGGAGCACCAGTATGTTCAGCCGCGCTTCCCATGATGCCGCCCGGACCGGCCTGCCCGAAGCCGCGCCGGCGCTGCCGGACCCTCCCCCCGATGGCGGCGGGGGCAAGGTCGCCGTCACCGCGGAGCTTCTGTCGACCTGGCTCGGCTTCGCCGACGTCCAGCGCCGCACGCTCGACATCGTCCAGGGCGAGCTGACCCGCACCTCGAACCATGTCGAGACCTCCACCCTCGACCTGTCCGAGCGTTTCCGCGAACTGGCGGAGAAGGCGCTTCAGCAGTCCGAGCGGGTGGCCCAGATCGTCGCCATGGCCGGCACGGTCGAGGTCGACGGCGAACGGGTGCCGCTCGACACGCTGGTTGTCGGGATGCAGGACATCATCACCGACATGGTGACCAACATCGTCACCCTGTCGCGCCATGCCATGAGCATGGTCTATCTGCTGGACGACGTGCAGAAGGACGTCGCCGAGCTGGAGAAATCGATCGGCGACATCGACGGCATCAACCGCCAGACCAACTTCCTGGCGCTGAACGCCACCATCGAGGCCAGCCGCGCCGGCGAGGCCGGGCGCACCTTCGCCGTGGTGGCGCAGGAGGTCCGGCACCTCTCGCGTTCCACCGCCGATCTGGCGGACCGGATGCGCGGCACGGTCACCGCCGTGGTCAAGGGCGTGCGCAACGGCCATGACATCCTGCGCCAGATCGCCAACACCGACATGTCGCCGCAGATGCTGGCGAAGGAACGCGTCGACAAGACGATGGACAGCCTGGTCGCCCAGACCAGCCATTTCCAGTCGGTCCTGGAGACGGCGGCCTCGGTGTCGTCCGACATGTCCGCCACCATCGCCCATGTCATCACCGGCATGCAGTTCCAGGATCTGACCAAGCAGCGGATCGAGGCGATCAATGACAGCCTCGCCATCATGAGCGCCGGGCTGGGCGAGTTGGAGAACCGCATCCGCGATCAGGTCCCTCCGGGCATCGGCGGGCGGGAGCCGCAGGAATGGCTGAACCAGCTGATGGGCCGTTTCACCCTGAGCGAAATGCGCGAGCGCTTCGTCCGCAAGCTGCTGCTGGAAGGCACGGCGCTGGACGAGAATGGCGTGCTGGACGTCGATGCCGCAGGGGGCGGAGGGGGGGGGGATATCGAACTCTTCTAGCCCGCCATCCCGGCCATCTGTACAGTGGGCCATCATTCCGGAAAGACGGACGCATGGATTACGGCATCGAAGTGCGCGACCTGGAGGCGGTTGTCAGCATGCGCGGCCGCCTGACCTTCAATGACCACTCGAAGTTGCGGTCCCTGATCGGCGAAATGGGGGAGAACGCGCGCAAACGTCAGGTGCTCGACCTCTCGGCGCTCGAATTCGTCGATTCCGCGGGCATCGGCATGCTGCTGATCGCGCGGGAGGAGATGGAGCGCGCCGCCAAGCAGTTCGTCCTGCGCGGCGCCGCCGGACAGGTGAAGCGGGTGCTGACGGTGGCGCAGCTCGCCAAGATCGTCCCGATCGAGGACTGATCCCAGTGATCGACGGGACGGCCCAGGCCTCTGGACTCCGCACCCGCTTCGCCGGTCTTCTCGCGCCGGGGCTGCCGGCGGATCGGCTGCGCGCGCTGGCGAAGGCGCTCGGCCTCACCCCGATGGCGGAGCCCGCCGGAGTGGCGCCACTGGTCGCCCTGCTGGGTGGAAGGGGGTGGGCCGGACCGGATGCGGGTGATTCGGCCGATATGGACAAGGCGGCGCTGTGGCTGCCTCCGGTCGCCGCCTGGATCGAACCGCCGGCCGCCGCCGACGCTGCCGCTCTGACCTGGCTGCTGCCCCCTCTCCTGGCCGAGGCGGCGGGCAGCGACCTCCATCTCTCCCTGACCACCGGCACCGCGTACGACCTCCAGCTTGGCGGGAAACTGACGGCCGCGCTGGGCGCCCGCCATCCGCTGGCGGAAGAGCGCCGGGATGACATCGAGCTGGCGCTGCACGAGGCCGTCAGCAACGCGCTGGTCCACGGCAACCTGGGCGTCGTCGCCATGCGGGAGCCGAGCAGCCGGGAGCTCGACCGCTTTTCCCACGACCTGGACGACCGGCTGGCCGATCCGGTGCTGGCGGCGCGACGCGTCGCCGTCGCCATCCGAACCGCCCCGGCGGAGGATGGCCGGACGTTGGCGACCATGGATATCATCGACGAAGGCGCGGGCTTCACCCCGGCCCCCCGCCACGGCAGCGGAGCCTCGGGCCGCGGGCTGGACCTGATCGGCTCCGTCGCCGATGAGCTGGAGATCGGCGACGGCGGCCGCCGCATCCGCCTGAGGTTCCGGCTGTGACCGCCGTGGACTGGCAGGGCCCCGGCGATCGGGCCGGGTCCGCGACGGCGGTCGGGCCTGCCGGCAGGCCCGCTTCCGACCATCGGAATTCCGGAAACCCGGCACCGGATTGCACGGTCCCGGACGCCGCCGTTCTGGATTGCCCGATCCTGGTGGTGGACGACACCGCCTACAACCGAACCCTGATCGGCATGCTGCTGGCCGAGGCCGGCTTCCGCAACGTCGCCTTCGCCGCCGGCGGGGCCGAGGCGCTGGCGTTGATCGAGGCCGCCATCCCCGATCTGCTGATCCTGGACATCATGATGCCGGGCATGGACGGCTTCGAGGTCTGCCGCCGCCTGCGCGCCAGACCGGAAACGGCGGATCTGCCGATCCTGGTGCAGACCGCGCTGTCGGCGGTGGAGGAACGCAACCGCGCCTTCGCCGCCGGCACCACCGATCTGGTGACGAAGCCGCTGGAGCGCACCGAGCTGCTGGCCCGCGTGCGCATCCATCTGGAGGATCGGGTGCTGATCCGCCGCCTGCAAGCCTATCGCGCACGGGTGGAGGCGGAGCTGTCCCTTGCCCGGTCGATGCAGGAGCATCTGCTGCCGACCCCGGGGCAATGCGCCATGCTGGCCGCCAGCGGCTGGCGCCTGCGCGCCCACAGCGTCATCTCCCCCCATCTCGGCGGCGACCTGTGGGGGCTGCTGCCGCTCGGCCGGCACCGGTTCGGCGTCTATCTGCTGAATGTCGGCGGCAGCGGCGTTTCGGCGGCGCTGAACGCCGTCCGCCTGCATGCGCTGGTACAGGAGCTGGGTCCCGTCCATGGCGACGATGCCGCCGCCCTGCTGACCGCGCTGAACGACCGGGCCGCGAGCCTGCTGGCGGATGGGGCGCGGGCGACCATAAGGGCGACCATGACCTATGGGGTGGTGGAGGCCGAGACCGGGCGCTTCACCTATGCCTCGGCCGATGGGGCGCCGCCGATGGTCCTCAACGGCGCCGGAACCGGCGGCGACGGCCGGCCGGAGAGCGGCAGGATCGGCGGCCTGCCGATCGGCCTCGCGCCGGGCACCCGCTATCGCTGCGAGACGATGACGGTGCCGCATGGCGGTGTGCTGGCGCTCTACTCGGTCGCCATGCTGGAAGCGCTGGCGGCGCAGGAGGCCGGCGGCACCGGGATCGGGCTCGGCTGGATGATCGCCCGCGCGGAGGAGGAGGAGGAGGGTTTCGACGCTGTCGTCCGCTCCCTGGGCAGCGCGTTTGGCGAGGTCAGCGGCGATGACCACACCCTGCTGTGGATCGAGCGGGAGGCCGGCGCATGACAACGCCACCGCCTCCCCCGCAGCCCGGCCCGCATCCGGTCGGGACGGCCGGCGTCTTCGAGGACCTGTGCGACGCCCGCGTGCTGATCGTCGACGACAACCGGATGAACCGGAACCTGCTGACGGCCCTGCTGGAACGCGGCGGCATCACCCTGATCGATCAGGCGGAGGATGGGCAGGACGCGCTGACCCGGATGGAGCGCTGCAAACCGGACCTGATTCTGCTCGACCTGATGATGCCGCGGATGGACGGGTTCGAGATGTGCCGGCATCTGCGGGCCGATCCGCGCTGGAAATCGCTGCCGGTCCTGGTCCAGTCCAGCCTGGATCGGCCGGAGGACCGCGCCCGCGCCTTCATCGCCGGTGCCACCGACTATATCACCAAGCCCGTCAGCGCGGTGGAGTTGCTGGCGCGCGTGCGCATCCAGCTACGCAAGCGCGCCATGCTGCGCGACCTGGAGCGCTATCACAGCCGGACGGAAAGCGAGCTTGCGCTGGCCCGTGCCATGCAGACCCGGATGCTGCCCGGCCCCGACCGGCTGGCGGCGCTGGAGGAGGCGACCGGCATCGCCATCCAGGCCCATTTCGCCCCTTCCTCCGAATTGGGCGGCGATTTCTGGGGCGTCTCGCGGCTGCCCGACGGAGGGGTGGGCGTCTATCTGGTCGATTTTTCCGGCCATGGCGTCGGGGCCTCGCTGAACACCTTCCGGCTGGACGCGATCTGCCGGCAGATCGGCGGCACGGGCTTGAGCCCGGCGGAGTTTCTGGCGGCGGTGAACCGCCGGCTGTGCGGGCTGCTGCCCAGCGGCCAGTTCGCCACCATGCTGAGCGGGGTGATCGATCCGGCGGCCGGGCTGTTCACCTATGCCTCCGCCGGATCGACGGCGCCGATGATGTGGCATCCCGGCGACGGGGGGCCGCGGCTGGGCGACGGCAGCGGCCTGCCGCTCGGCCTGCTGCCGTCGGCTGATTACGAGAATCGCCGGTTGGCGATGCCGCCGGGCGCCCGCCTGTTCCTCTATTCCGATGCCGCCATCGAAATCCCGACCCGGAGTGGTGAAGGCCACGGCATTTTGGGCGAGGACGGCCTCGCCGCCCTGTTCGCGCGGCGTTTGCGCGAGACCCCCGACGGCGACCTTCTGTCCGGCCTGCTCGACGATCTGGCCGCCACCGGTCCCATCGACGACGACCTGACGGCGCTGCTGCTGACACGACGACGGTAAGAGCCTGACCCGAAAAGAATTGAGTGATTTCAGTCTCTTGTGATTCGATCGATGTTGCGAAGCATGACGAATGACAAGACAATGTGGACTGAAATCACCCGAGCGCAGTATCAGCGAAAAGGATTGAGGTATTCAAGCGACACGACGGACGCGGAGTGGGCGGTGCTCGAACCACTCCTCCCGGCGGCTCGACGCTTGGGACGGCCGCGAACGGTCAACGTGCGCGAGATCGTGAACGGCATCCTCTTTCTGGCGACCTCCGGGTGCCAGTGGCGGCAACTGCCGAAGGATTTCCCGCCGATGACGACGGTCCAGCGCTATTTCTACCGCTGGCGCGACGATGGGACCTGGGAGACGATCAATCACGCCTTGGTGGCGATGGTTCGGGAAAGCATGGGACGGGAGGCCAGCCCGACAGCGGGGGTGATCGACAGCCAGTCGGTCAAGACGACGGAAGCAGGTGGCCCCCGTGGCTACGACGCGGGCAAGTGCATCAAGGGGCGCAAGCGGCATGTGTTGACCGACACCAATGGCTTGCTGGTCGCCGCCATCGTTCATGCCGCCGACATCCAGGACCGTGATGGCGCCCCGGCGCTCCTCGCCTCCGTTCGCACGCTCTTCCCCTGGCTTCGCCACGTCTTCGCGGACGGCGGCTACGCTGGACCCAAGCTGGAAACCGCTTTGGCTCAGATCGGGACATGGACTCTGGAGATCGTCAAGCGGTCCGACGCCGCCAAAGGCTTTGAACTGCTGCCTCGGCGGTGGGTCGTTGAGCGTACAATCGCTTGGCTTAACCGCAATCGCCGCCTCGCCAAGGACTTCGAGGCCACCGTCGAGAGTGCCGTCGCATGGGTCTTCATCGCCAGCGTCAAACTGCTCTCAAGACGGGTGGCTCGAACATAGACACAGCTTTGCCGATTCCGAGTCGGACTCTAAGGCACGCCCGCCCGTCCAAGACAACGCCAAAGCAAAAAGGCCGCTCCCGAAGGAGCGGCCTTTCGCGTTCGGCGGGAGCCGACCGATCAGCGCGAGTAGAACTCGATGACCAGGTTCGGTTCCATCTGGACCGGATACGGGACGTCGGCCAGCAGCGGGGCGCGGACGAAACGGCCCTTCAGCGCGCTGCTGTCGACTTCCAGGTAATCGGGGATGTCACGCTCGCCGGAAGCGGCGGCTTCCAGGACCAGCGCCATCTGCTTGGACTTGGCGCGCACCTCGACGGTGTCGTTGTCCTTGATGCGGGCCGAGGCGATGTTCAGGCGACGGCCGTTGACCAGGATGTGGCCGTGGTTGATCAGCTGGCGCGCGGCGAACGGGGTCGGCGCGAACTTCATGCGGTAGACCACGGCGTCCAGACGGCGCTCCAGCAGGCCGATCAGGTTTTCGCCGGTGTCGCCCTTGCGGCGGACGGCCTCGGCATAGATGCGGCGGAACTGCTTCTCGCCGATGTTGCCGTAATAGCCCTTCAGCTTCTGCTTGGCCATCAGCTGCAGACCGTAGTCCGACGGCTTCTTGCGGCGCTGGCCGTGCTGGCCCGGGCCATACTCGCGCTTGTTCAGCGGGCTCTTGGCACGGCCCCACAGGTTGACGCCAAGGCGGCGGTCGATCTTATACTTGGACTCTTGACGCTTGCTCATGTTTCTCACGCCTCGTTGGACACGAGTTGATGTTGTCCCGGTAGTTCCGACCGCCTTGTCCAGGCGGCGGACGGGGCGCCAAAGATTGCGCGCGCCCGCTTTCCCAGGAGGTGAAGGCGCGCACAATACCCACTGGCGCGGCCGAGTCAAGTCCGACCGAGTCAAGTCAGGGCAATCGCTTGAAGCGGCGCTTGACGCATCGAGTTTAAACGCGGTTGTGGATTCCCTCTGAAGGGCGGGCATGATTCATAGGAGCCTCCATTGATGGGAGGCAGGTATGGCGGAAGGGGCTGGCAAGTCGCTGTTGGATCACTTCTCGGCGCTGGAGGATCCGCGTCAGGCATGGAAGGTCGTATATCCGCTGCCGGAAATCCTGCTCCTGGTGCTGTGTGCCACCCTGGGTGGGGCGGAGAACTTTGTCGAGATCGAGGAGTGGGGCGAGGATCGCCTGGACTTTCTGCGTCGTTTCCTGCCCTACCGGCGAGGCATCGCCAGCCATGACACGCTCAACGACGTGATGAACGCGCTTGATGGCGAGCTGTTTTCGTCCTGCTTCACGGCGTGGGTGGACGGGTTGCGCGAGGGCGAGCCGGACATCGTCGCCATTGACGGCAAGACCTCCCGGCGCGCTCACGCTCGGGCTCAGGGGCGCAACCCGCTGCATCTCGTCTCCGCCTGGGCCAGCCGACAGCGGCTGGTGCTGGGCCAGCAAGCCTGCGAGGCGAAGTCGAACGAGATCACCGCCATTCCACTGCTGCTGGAGCGCTTGGCCCTGACCGGAGCATTGGTAACCATCGATGCCATGGGGTGCCAGACCAAGATCGCCCAAGCCATTCTCGACAAGGGTGCCGACTATCTGCTGGCGGTGAAGGGCAACTGGCCGATCCTGTGCGGGGAAATCGAGCGCTACTTCAGCGAGGCACGCGACGGCGTATCCGACACGTTCACCACCACCGACGGCGACCATGGCCGGATCGAAGTCCGCCACCATGTCGTCAGCCACGACGTCGACTGGCTGTCCACCGACCGCCGCTTCCCGGGCGAGCCCCGCTTCCCCGCCTTGACCAGCATCGCCATGGTCGAGGCCGACGTCGAGCGGGAGGGTAAGCCCAGCCGAGAACGGCGTTACTTTCTCTCCTCGGCACGCCTCGACGCCCGTCTCCTGGCCCACGCTGTCCGCTGCCATTGGCATGTCGAGAACCGCCTGCACTGGGTGCTTGATGTCGTCTTCCACGACGACCTCTCCCGCTTGCGGTCCGGCTTCGGCCCTCAAAACATGGCCGCCATCCGGCACATGGCCATAAACCTCATCCGAAAGGCCCCAGGCAAACAGAGCCTGACCGTCAAGCGTAAGAAAATGTCCTGGAACGCCGACTACCTCGAAACCGTCATCCGGCAGCGCGGCTAACGTCGGTCAAGCGATTGCCCTGGAGTCAAGTCCGACCGTTCATGGCGTGACGGCGGGTCCGGAAACTCTTGCGCCGCCGCGGACTTTACGCTCCCCTTGCCGACAGCGCGCCGGAAAGCGGGATGGAAGCGGCAGGATGGAAGCGATGGAACGGGTGGATTGCGTGGTCGTCGGGGCGGGCGTGGTCGGTCTGGCGGTGGCCCGCCGGCTGGCGCGAAGCGGACGCGAGGTGATCGTGCTGGAAGCGGCGGACGCCATCGGCACCGGAACCAGCTCGCGCAACTCCGAAGTCATCCATGCCGGCATCTATTACCCGACCGGCAGCCTGCGCGCCCGCCTGTGCGTGCCCGGCCGCGACGCGCTCTATGACTATTGCGCCGCCCATGGCGTGGGCCATCGCCGCATCGGCAAGCTGATCGTCGCGACCGAGGAGGCGCAGTTGCCGAAGCTGGCGGCGATCCGGGCCCAGGCCGCCGTCAACGGCGTCACCGACCTGACCGAGGTCGACGCCGCCACCGCGATGCGGTGGGAACCGAACCTGCGCGGCGTCGGCGCCCTGCTGTCGCCCTCCACCGGCATCGTCGACAGCCATGGGCTGATGCTGGCCTTGCTCGGCGACGCCGAGGAAGCCGGGGCGATGCTGGCTCTGCGGAGCCCGCTCGAGCGTTCCCACCGCGGCGTCGCCGGATTCGAGCTGGAGGTCGGCGGGGCGGAGCCGATGCGGATCGCCTGTTCCACCCTGGTCAACGCCGCCGGGCTCGGCGCCTGGGCCGTCGCCCGCGCTCTGGAGGGGCTGGATGCCGCGCATGTGCCGCCGCGCGTGCTGGCCAAGGGCAATTACTACGCCCTGGCCGCCGGGCGTTCCCCCTTCTCGCGGCTGGTCTATCCGGTGCCGATCGAAGGCGGGCTCGGCGTTCACCTGACGCTGGATCTGGCTGGACAGGCCCGCTTCGGTCCCGACGTGGAATGGCTGGGCGACCTCGCCGGGCCTGTCGACTACGCCGTCGATCCGTCCCGCGCCGAGTCCTTCTATGGCGCGGTGCGCGCCTATTGGCCGGGCCTGCCCGATGGCGCGCTGGTGCCGGCCTATTCCGGCGCGCGGCCGAAGCTGAGCGGGCCGGGGCAGCCGCAGGCCGATTTCCTGATCCAGGGGCCGGACAGCCACGGGGTCGAGGGGCTGGTCAACCTGTTCGGCATCGAATCGCCCGGCCTGACCTCCTGCCTGGCCATCGCCGACGCGGTGGCGATGGCGCTTGGCGAGGCTCCGGAAATCCTTAAACCCGCCTGAGACGCACGGGGTTCTTGACCCCGGCCGGGGATCTCCCAATCTATAGCCATGGTGGCGCCGGCCGATGCTGGGCCACCAACCCGCCGGGCGCCGGAAACGGGCCCACCTTTCGCAACTCGCTCCCGTCGTGAGGAGGATGCGTCGTGACGACTCGCCTTTCGCTCTTCAACAGCCCGCTGCTGCTCGGCTTCGACCAGTTCGAGCGGACGCTCGACCGGATCGCCAAGAATTCGGCCGAAGGCTATCCCCCCTACAACATCGAGCAGATCGGCGATGACGGCCTGCGCATCACGCTCGCCGTGGCCGGCTTCACCTCCGAGGACCTGTCGGTCCAGATCGAGGACAACCAACTGGTCATCCGTGGCCGCCAGACCGACGACAAATCGCGCGTCTACCTGCATCGCGGCATCGCCGCCCGGCAGTTCCAGCGCAGCTTCGTCCTGGCGGAGGGGATCGAGGTGGTGGGCTGCTCGCTCGACAACGGGCTGCTCAACATCGACCTGACCCGGCCGATGCCGGAGCCCAAGGTCCGCACCATCAAGATCGAACAGCCGAAGAAGGCCGCGGGCGGCGCCATGCCCCGCACCATCGACGTGTCGGCCGACGGCCGGGACGACTGACGGCGGCCATCCGATCCCCCGTTGATCCTGTCCCCGCTTTTATCTGATCCAGGTCACGGCCATCCTTCGGTTTTTCCGACATTCTATGCTTGCGGCCGCCCATGACGGGGAGCCGCCGGAGATCACCATCATGATGAACGACACTCACAGCCAGTTGCGCCAGCTGTCGTCCCAGGATTTCGCCAGCTTCGGCCTGGGCGACGTCGCCTATGTCCGGCCGGTCGAGATGGAAGGCACCGCCGCCTTCGCGATCCATGCCGCCGATGGCACGCCGCTGAGCGTCGTCGCCGACCGCGAGCTGGCCTTCGCCGCCATCATCCAGAACGACATGGAACCGGTCAGCGTCCACTGAGCCCCCGCAGCGACGCGCCCGCCACCGGACGGGCCCATCGCCATGCCTCAATTACTGATTGATTGTTGCGCTTTTCCGTTGCAACAGACAGCATCTCGATCCTTGTCAGCCCTGACTCCTGTTGTAAGGTAAGCTCAGCGATAATCGCCCATACGGGATGCGAAGAGCAATTGGGGGACGGTCGGTTGGACGGTGGGGCAAGCGAAACGGTGACGGATGCGAAGTCCGCTCCCGACATGGAAAAGCGCAGAGCCTGGGACGACGAGGCTCGTGACTCCCTGCATATTCTGCCCTTGTCAGCGATCCCGCTGGAAACCCCTGGGTTGCAGCACGCCCGGCTTATCAAGAATGTCCGGCTGCAAACCGTGGTGGAGATGTTCCGCGACGCCCAGGCCGGCAGCGGCCAGGTGGCGCCCCGCCATCTCCCCCCCTATTTCGAATCCAACAAGGATGAGATCGAACGCGATCTGATCAAACTGGAAAAGATCGGCACCGCGTCCAGCTTCGATGTCTATTCCTCACGGATCGAGCTACGGCGGCTGAACATCGACGTCAACAATGTCGAATCGCTGACCCTGTCCGACCGCAAGAAGGCCGAGCTGACCAACTACATGCGGGTCTTCACCCGGCCGTTGATGGAATATGTCTATGGAACGGAGGAGCTCCACGTCTCCGACGTCACCGACATCATCCAGCTGTTCGCCAATCCCAACCGGGACGAGGCTCTGCGTAATCTGCGCATGATGGCCGACCGGTTGGACATCGGCCTGAACGAGATCCCGCAGTTCCTGGAGGAATATGGCGACATCTTCCTGTCGCTGGCCTATTTCCGCAAATGCCTGGACGAGATCGTGCCGGAGGTCCAGCGTTTCGTCACCTGGATGGGGGAAATCCGCAGTTCCGCCGAAGTGAAGCGCGATTCCCGGCAGATGCGGATGCTCGACGATATCGCCCGCGACCTGACCGACATCTCCACCTCGATCACCGGCCGGTTCGAGAGCTTCGACAACCGCTCCAAGGATTTCTGGAGCGACATCAACGCCGATACCTTCCGGTCGATCCGCGAACTGATCTCCTCCCACCATGTCACCATCGGCGGGGTGCTGTGCGGTCTGGCGGTCAAGATGACCCTGTGGAAACACCGCTTCGCCCGCGGCGGCGGCGGGCCCAACCGACGCATGGAATTCGTGAAGTCGGAGATCCTGCCCGGCCTGTCGCACATCAAGGCGCTGGAACAGTCGGCACGCACCGGACACCTGTAGGGGGAAGGCGTCGCCAGCGGCACGCCTTCTTCCCCTCAATCCATCGACAACATCTTTCCGACACCATTATCGAACAGGATGGTGGCGAACAGCGTCAGGATCGGGACCAGAAACATCAGCCCGATGACGCAGCGCACGATCAGATCCTTGCGGCGGACGGAACGGCAGAGCGGGCAATCATTGGGACCATGCCCGTAATCGGACCCGCAATAGGGGCAGGCGGTGGTTTCGACCATGGCGGATGGACTTTCAGCACGGGACGACGGCCCTGGAACCGACGCCATTCTGAACCCGCGACCCGGTCAAACGTCATGAAATCCCTGTCATACTTAAGGCTTTTCCGGCCCGAGGCCCAACGGCGACTCCCGGCCGGCTCAGGCCGCCCGCTCCAGCGGAACCAGCCCGGCGACGCTGCGGCCGAACTGCGCGACGAAGCGGTCACGCTCGGCACCGGCCAAGCTGAAGGTGACATGCAGGCGACCATCCGGACCGGGCTGCGCCGCGCGCACGACGGCGGGAACCGGCTCCAGACCCGGCAGGGCGATGCGCAAGGCGCTCCCTTCCTTCAGCCCATCCCAGGCCTCCCGCGGCAGGCCGCTCAACTGGGCGCCGCCTTCCGACGCGTTGTCGACCGTCACCGGCACCTCTCGCCCGCCGACCACCAGCCGGCCGGCGCGGTTCAGCGGATAGCGCGGCGCGGCGCGGCGGTTCACCTCCGGCGTCGCCGTACGGATCGCCTCGATCAGGACGCGGCGCAACTGGTCGATGCTGGTGGCGACACGGGCGGACAGGCCGTTGACCTCGACGGCGCGCTCGCCGGTTGTCCCCGCTTCCTGAGAGACCGCGGCGATGCGGGTCGCCACCTCCTGCGCGGCGTTTGAGGTCTGGACGACGTTGCGGGCGATCTCTCCGGTCGCCGCCTCCTGCTCCTCGATGGCGGCGGCGACGGTGGCGGACACGGTTTCGACACCGCGCACCCGATCGGCGATGGCGCGCACGGCGTTCACCGCCTCGGCCGTGGTGGCCTGGATGGCGGCGATCTGGCTTTCGATCTCGTCGGTCGCCCGCGCGGTCTGGCCGGCCAACAGCTTCACCTCGCTGGCCACCACGGCGAAGCCCTTCCCCGCCTCGCCCGCCCGTGCCGCCTCGATGGTGGCGTTCAGCGCCAGCAGATTGGTCTGGCCGGCGACGTCGTTGATGAGATTGGTCACCTCGCCGATGCGGGTGACGGCGTCGGCAAGACGCTGGATGGTCTCCTCGGCCCGGACCGAGGCGTCGACGGCGTCGCCGGTCATCGTCGTCGCGGTGCCGATCTGCGTCGCGATCTCGCGGATCGAGGCGCTGAGCTGCTCCGACGCGGCGGCGACGGTCTGGGCGTTCGACAGGGCCTGGGTCGCGGCGGCGGCGACATTCTGGCTGTTGTCGCTGACCGCACGGGCGGACTCGGCCATGCGGGTGGCGTTGTCGGCCATCTGGTTGGTCTGGCTGGCGACCACATCGACGGCGTTCGACGCCTCGGTCTCCACCGTTTCGGCCATGAGCAGCAGGGCGGCCTGCTTCTCGCGCTCCGACCGTTCGCGCTCCTCGTCGCGCTGGCGCCGCAGCCGTTCGGCCTCCTCCGCATTCTCCTTGAAGACGCGCAAGGCGCGGGCCATCGCGCCGATCTCGTCGCCACGGTCGGCACCGGGAATGGCGACGGCGAGATTGCCCTGCGCCAGCGTCCGCATCGCCGCGGTCAAGTGACCGACCGGCCGCACCACCCGCAGCCGGATGCCAATCACGCCCAGCATCAGAACCGCCAGCACCAGGGCCGAAACCCCCCACACGGCGGCCATGAACAGGCGCTCCCGGTCGTCGGCATAGACCTCCGTCTCGCTGTTGTAACGGTTGGCATCCTCGACGATCCGGTCGATGACGGCGCGATGGGCGGCATAGGCGTCTGCGATGACCGCGTAGGAGGCGCGCGCCGCCGCGTCGTCCTTGCGGACGAGCGCCGGCAGGAACTTGGTCTCGACCTCGGTCCAGAAACGCATCACCGGCGCGTGGGATGTCCGGGTCAGTTGTTCGAGCAGGGGGGGATCGAAACTTTCCTTCAACCAATATTCATGGCGCTCGTCGTAATCCTTGCGCAGCTGCGCCAACCGGGCCCGGCGCTGATCGATCGACGCCGGGTCGTTCATCGCCAGCGTCGCCTCCAGATAGGCTTCGATCACATATTCCGGCGGCGGCAGGATGTCGGCGATCAGGTCCTTGCCCAGCACGATGCGCTGGTAGATCGGCCCCCCCACCTTCAGTTCCCGGATCGCCAGCGCGCCGGTGACCACCACCGCCAGGAAACCCAGCGTGACCACCACCCCGAACAGATTGGTCAACGCGGCAATCCGGAGTTTCTTCAACATGTTGCAACCCCTGCACGGAACCGAAGGCAAAAGGCTGCTTCTCAGAATACACCAGAGGTGACAAGTTAAAAACTTGCTCGATTATCGTGACAGAAAGAGATGACGCCCTGTTGCGCTCTTTGCCTGCGGAATGTGCGGGGTCTGCACAAAACAAGACCAAAGAATAGGTGCCAAGCTCAAGCCAGGACCAAGGTGCCAACCCAGCCGACCAGGGCGAGAATCACCAGCATCACCAGCAAGGCCACGATGACGGCGTTGGTGCGGCGAATCGAGAGGCAGCGCGGGCAGCCCTCCTCGGCAGCGGGGTAGCGATGGGCGCAGCGGGCGCAGCGGACAAGCTGTTCGGTTCCGGTCTGGTCCGTCATTGGCGGGTTCCATGGAGTCGGGAGACTGGGAGGCGCCATGGATAGCACGACAGCCAGCCCGCATCCATCGGCAGGGAGCCCGTCGCCCGGCCGCCCGTCAATCGGCCGCGGTGGTCTCGATCGGTGAGGTGGCGCGCAGTTCCGCCGCCTGCGGACGGCGCGGACTGTGGTCGAGCGGCTCCAGCAGCGGCATCTCCGCCCCCTCCGGAGCCGCATGCAGGTCGCGGAAGCGGCGGGCGCTGACCAGCACCCGCGATTCCAGCGTGCCGACCGCGCTGTTGTAACTGCCCACCGCCTTGTCAAGCTGCCCGCCCAGCCGTTCCATATGGCCGCCCAGGTCGGCCAGCCGCTTGTACAGCTCGGCGCCGAGAGCGCTGATTTCGCGGGCATTGTCGGCCAGCCTCTCCTGGCGCCAGCCATAGGCGACGGCCCGCAGCAGCGCGATCAGCGTCGTCGGGGTGGCGAGGATCACACGGTGGTCGATGCCGGCCTCGATCAACGCCGGATCCTGCTCCAGCGCCGCCGAGAAGAAATTCTCGCCGGGCAGGAACAGCACGACGAATTCCGGGCTGTCCGCGAACTGGTCCCAATAACCCTTGGTGCCGAGCTGCTTCATATGGTCGCGCACATGGCGGGCGTGGCGGGCCATGCCGTCGCGCCGCGCCACCTCCTCCGTCGCCTGGATACCGTCGAGATAGCCCTCCAGCGGCGTCTTGGCATCGACCACGATGGTCTTGCCGCCGGGCAGCGTGACGATCAGGTCGGGGCGCAGCCGGCCGCCATCCACCGAAAGCTGTTCGACGAAGTCGCAATGGTCGAGCATGCCGGCCATCTCGCAAACCCGGCGCAGCTGGATCTCCCCCCAGCGCCCGCGCGCCGCCGGGCTGCGCAGCGCCCGGACGAGGTTGCCGGTCTCCGTCCGGAGCGCGCTCTGGCTTTCCACCAGCGACAGCACCTGCTGCTTCAGCCCCTCATAGGCGCCGGCCCGCGTGCTTTCCAGCTCGCGGATCTGACGGTCCATCGCGTCCAGGGTCTGGCGCACCGGATCGACGATGGCGGCGATGGCGGTCTGGCGCTTGTCCAGGTCGCCCTTCGCCTGCTCCTGGAAGCCGGCCAGCGTCTCGCGCGCCAGATCGAGGAAGCTGCGGTTGTTCTGATGCAGGGCCTCGGCCGACAACGCCTTGAAGCTGTCGGCCAGCGCCGCCTGGGCACGCTCCAGCAGCGCCATCTTCTCCGCCGCCGCCGTCCGTTCGGCCTCCAGCCGGGTGGAGAGCTGGGCATGGCGTTCGCGGGCGGCGGCGACCTCGCCATGCAGGCGGGCGATCTGATGGTCGCGCGCCTCGATCTCCTCGCGCAGATCGTCCTCGCTCCGTTCGGCGAGGTCGAGGCGGGTGGCGAACTCCGCATGCAGGGCGGCGGCGGCGGCCTCGGTACGCCCGGCGGCGGCGCGCGACACCGCCCAGGCGGCGGAGACGCCCAGCAGCAATCCGGCCGCAAGCCCGATCGCCAGCGACAGGCCATCCACCACGATCCCGTTGACCAGGAACTGTGTCACCCCCCATCCCCCGCGTTTTCGATCCATGATCGGCGCCATCATCGCGCAAGCCGGCACAGCCTATCGGAACGAAACGGGAATTGGAACAGGGCGCGAACGGCATCAAACCAGCTCGCGGCAGCCGCGACGGCCGGGCCGGCGCTTTCTCCGCTTGCCCAACCAAGGATGTCGCGCCATATCGGAAGCCATGCCGAACGACCCCATCCCCGACGACAAATCTTCCGATTGCGGCCCCAACTGCGGCGGCCCGCGCGTCCGCGCCATTCCGCCCGGCGAGGACCGCGAGCGGCTGATGTGCCCGGATTGCGGCTACATCGCCTATCAGAACCCGCTGATCGTGGTCGGCGCGGTGGCGACCTGGGAGGATGGCCGCATCCTGCTGTGCCGCCGCGCCATCGAACCGCGCAAGGGCTTCTGGACCCTGCCCGCCGGCTATATGGAGGAGCGCGAGAGCACGCGGGAAGGTGCCGCCCGCGAAGCCTGGGAAGAGGCTCGGGCCCGCATCGAGATCGACCATCTGCTGGCGATCTACGACATCCCGCGCATCAGCCAGGTCCAGATGATCTTCCGCGCCCGCCTGATCTCCCCCGAGGTCGAGCCCGGCCCGGAAAGCCTGGAGGTCGGCCTGTTCGCCTGGAACGAGATTCCGTGGGGCGAGCTTGCCTTCCCCACCGTCATCTGGGCCTTGCGCGAGCATCGCGAACGGCTGGGCCGGTCTGACTGCGCCCCGGCGGTCAACCCCACCCCCGACGCGCTGGCGCGCTGGGAAAAGATGCTGTAGGCGGCGGCGAAAGCCGCCTATCTCCCCTCCGCCGGGAATTTCGCCACCAGCTCCCGCTCCGCCCCGTCGCGCCGGATGGTCAGCGGCAGCCAGGTGCCCGGCGCCTGACGGCGGATCAGCGCCACCAGATCGGCCGGCGCGTGCACCGGCATACCGGCGGCGATCAGGATGCGGTCGCCGGGGCGCAGGTCCGCCGCCGCCGCCACGCTGCCGGCGCTGACCGCCCCCACCGTGATCCCCTCCGGTCCGGGGTCGAGCTGGACGCCCAGCTTGGGGCGCGGCGGCTCGGCATCCTCGCGCTCCGGCCCCAGGCCGAAGACGGCGTCGGCGATGCGGCCGTCCAGCTCGTCGCAATCGCGGTCGGCATCCCACGGCAGCAGCACGGCGGCATCGGCGATGCCGAGGTCGGCCAGCTGGTGGGGAACGCCATCGCGGCCGGCGACATGGCCTTCGCCCAGGATGCCGATCACGCTGCGCCCGGTGGCGCGGCGGGTCTCGGCGATCCTCTCCGCCATCGCCCGGTCCCACACCCCCTGCGCCTCGATGAAGCGCTTGGCGGCGCTGTCGGCCACATCGGCGGCGGTATCGGCGCGGGCTGCGGAACGGGCTTCCGACCGGTCATGCGCCGCCAGCGTCTCGGTCAGGCGGGTGCGATAGGCCTCGGTCGGCGGGGCCGGCGTGCCGACGCCCTCGCGCTCCGCCTCCGGGATGGTGGCCCAGCCGTTGCGGGCGGTGCGGCTGATCAACGAGCGCTCCACATTCAGCGCCACCACCGGCAGCCGGTGCAGGCGGGCGAATTGCAGGATCGGCAGGTAGAATTGCGGGTCGAAGCCCCAGACCGTACGCCACTCCATCGCCTTCAGGAATTCGCCTTCCGTCATCCCGCCCGCCGTCCAGCGGTCGAGCACCGGCTGCAACCGCCGGGGCAGCATCTCCATCCCGATGGCGAGGTCGGGGTTCAGCGCATGCAGCCCGGCCAGGGTGTGGAGCTGCCAACGGTGATGGTCGGGCTTGTCATGCTGTTCACCCAGCAGGACCACCGGCGCCTCCGACAGGCGACGCATCAGCGGAACCGGCTCCATCGCGGCCCCCGTGCCGTCGGCCCAAAGTCCGGGCGGAACGCAGCCGGTGCGCACGGCGTCCCCGGATCCGACATCCGTAGCCCGGGCATCGGCGGCCTGGGCATCGGCGGCCCGGAAAGGATCGGCGAAGGACAGGAACGCCAGCCCCAGCAGGGCGATGAGGCGGCGCGGAGCGGGGGCGGCGAGACGGAAGGGCTGGCGCGGCAAGGCGGGGCTCCGTCGGTGCGGGGATTGCGCCAAGGTTGGCGTGGCGGGGCGCGCCGTCAATGGACAAGTCCGCCGGTTGCGTCGTTCGGCCGCGCCGGAAGCCGGAAGCCGGCAACTGGCGGAACCGCCGGCGGAATCGCGGGCCGGCATACTGCCGGATGACAGGCGGAGCGGCGGCGGTTAGGATCGCCGCAAGCGGTGGACCGCCGGCGGATGGGGCTCCCGATGCCGGCATCCGTACCTCCCAAGGCCGTTCCCAGGGCGTCCGCTTTCCCCGCCGACCGCAATCATTCGTGAAGCGCAGCCGCCATGCCGCACCGCAAAGTCGTCATTCTCACCGGCGCCAGCCGGGGTATCGGACACGCCACCGTCACCCGGTTCAGCAACGAAGGCTGGCGCGTGATCTCCTGCTCGCGCGAGGAGGTGCCGGCCCATTGCCGCCGCGACCCCAACTGGACCCACCATATCCCGGCCGACCTGTCGGACCCCGCCAGCCGCGCCGCCTTCGTCGAGGAGGCCAACAAGGCGCTGGATGGCGCGCCGCTGCACGCCCTGATCAACAATGCCGGCATCTCGCCCAAGACGCCGATCAAGGAGCGGCTGGGCTGCCTGAACGGCTCCATCGAGGGCTGGCACCGGGTGTTCGAACTGAATTTCTTCGCCGCCCTGGTGCTGGCGCGCGGCTTCGCCGCGCCGCTGTCGCGGGCGAAGGGGGCGATCGTCAACGTCACCTCGATCGCCGGCCATTCGGTGCATCCCTTCGCCGGCTCGGCCTATTCGACCTCGAAGGCGGCGCTGTCCGGCCTGACGCGCGAGATGGCGGTGGAGTTCGCCGAGATCGGCGTCCGCGTCAACGCCGTCGCTCCCGGCGAGATCGAGACGGCGATGACCGGCCCGGAATATGACGTGCTGATCCCGCGCATCCCGCTGAAGCGCATGGGCACGCCGGAGGATGTCGCCGCGGTGATCTTCTATCTGTGCGGCCCGGACTCGGCCTATGTGACCGGGACGGAGACCTTCATCACCGGCGGGCAGCATCTGTTCTGAGCGATGGGCGGGGGCTGCGGCATGCGCCCCCGCCCGACCAACCGCTATTCGACCAACCGCTATTTCCCGGCCCGCCAGGCGATCAGCCGCCGCGCCGCCTCGGCGATGGTCTCCTCCGACCCGGCGAAGCTGAAGCGCAGGAAGCGCCGGCCGCGGGCGGTGTCGAAATCGATGCCGGGAGTGCAGGCGATGCCGGTCTCCTCCAGGAGCCGCTTCGCAAGCGCCTCGCTGTCGTCGGTCAGATCCGACACGTCGGCATAGATGTAGAAGGCGCCGTCGGCCGGGGCCAGCTTGGCGAAGCCGGCCTTCGGCAGCTCCTCCAACAGCAGCGCGCGGTTGCGGGCATAGCGGGCGACGTGGCCGTCCAGCTCCTCCGTGCAGTCGAAGGCGGCCACCGCCGACACCTGGCTCAGCGTCGGCGCCGAGATGAACAGGTTCTGCGCCAGACATTCGACCGAGCGCAGCAGATCGTCCGGCACGATCATCCAACCGAGCCGCCAGCCGGTCATTGAGAAATATTTGGAGAAGCTGTTGACCACCAGCGCCTGATCGTTGACCTCCGCCGCGGTGACCGCGTCGGTGCCATAGGTCAGGCCGTGATAGATCTCGTCCGACACCATGCGCACGCCGTTGGCGCGGCACCAGTCGGACAGCGCCGTCAGCTCCTCCCGGCTCAGCATGGTGCCGGTCGGGTTGGCCGGGCTGGCGACGATCAGACCCTGCACCGGCTCGTCCAGCGCCTCCAGCAGCGCGACGGTCGGCTGGAAGCGGTGTTCCGGCCCGGTCGGCAACTCCACCGGGATGACGCCGGCGGCGGTCAGGGTGTGGCGGTAGGCCGGATAGCTGGGCGACGCCATCGCCACCCGGTCGCCCGGATCGAACGCCGCCAGGAAACCGAGCTGGAAGGCGCCGGAGGAGCCGGTGGTGACGACGACCCGCCGCTCCGGCACCTCGACGCCGTAGCGGTCCTTGTACCATTTGGCGATGGCCGCGCGCAGCGGCGGGATGCCGAGCGCGCCGGTGTAGCCCAGCGGATCGCTGCCGACCACGGCGGTCGCCGCCGCTTGCACCACTCCCTTCGGGGCGCCGCTGGAGGGCTGCCCCACCTCCATATGCAGCACCTCCAGACCGGCGGCCTCGCGCTCGGCCGCGGCGCGCATCACTTCCATCACGAAAAAGGGCGGGATGGCGCCCCGCTTGGAAACCTTGGGCTGCTTGCTCATGCTCGTCCGTCTCTAACGATTGTCCGGCTCTGCCGATTGTCCGGGCGGGATCAGTCCCGCTGGCGTTCGCTTTCCACCGTCAGCGCGAGGCTGTTGGCGCGCGGGTCGGCCGCCGTCTGGCAATAGCGGATGCCGTCCTCCGTCGACACCCGGCAGCCGACGAAGCTGACCCGGCCGGGGATCGATTGCGGGCGCGCCGACTGGATCTGCGTGGCGGTGGATTTCTCCTCAAGGGCGGCCGGAAGGGCGGCCGACAGCAGGGCCGCCGGGCCGGCGGCCGGGCCGTCGTCGCCGCCTGCGGTGCCGACCCCGGCGAACAGGGTGCGGCCGACGATGGCGTTGGCGATCAGCGCCGGGGCGCCGAAGCCGCCGCGATCCACGCCCTGGGCAACCAGCATGCCGGTGCCGGCGATGCCGCGGCCGGTGCCGAAGGGCGCGCCCTGGGTGAAGGCGCAGGCGGCGCCATTCTCCTCCGCATCGATCACCATCGCGCCGGCCCCGGCGGCGGTCGGCCCCCTGCCGGTGGCGCCCAGCAGCTGGGCGGCGCGGCTGGCGCGCTCGGCCGGCGGCAAGGCGGCGACCGCCTTCCAGGCCTGGATCAGGGCGGTACCGGCCTCCGGCTCGTTCAGGTCGGGAACATGCAGGTCGGTGATGTCGAAGGGCAGGGTCAGCGTGCCGGCGACGCGCGGCTGATAGGCGCGCAGCTGTGCCGGATCGATGCCGGTGCCCTGGGCGACCGTCGCCGCGAGCGGCCCGCTGTAGAAGGCCCCCACCCCCTGGCGCCGCAGGACCGACAGGGTCGCGGCCAGCTCCGGCTGGGCGGCCACCGCGCCGACGGCGGGGCTGCCGCCGGCCAGCAGGCGGCGGCGCGTGTCCGACTCGCCGGCCAGCTTGCCGCCGAAGGTGGTGAGATCCTGCACCAGCGCGCGGCTGAGGCCGGGGGAGAATTGCGCCAGCTGTTCGGCGGGAGCCACGACCTGCTCCCAGCGCAAGGTGCCGGCGGCGGCCTGGACGGCATAGAGCCCGCGCGCCATGGCCGGCATGGCGGCACCGCCGGGACCGGCCGGACGCGGCAGGAAATCGATGGTGCGGGCCTTCTTCGACGCGGCGTCGAACAGCACGCAGACGCCGCCGCCGGTCAGCCCGACGCGCGACGGCAGGCTGGCGGTCATCGCCAGCGCCATCGCCGCCACCGCGTCGCCGGCCTTGCCGCCCTGGGCGATGATGTCGCGCCCGACACCGGCGGCATAGGGCTCGTCGGCGACGACGAAGCTCTGCACCAGGGCGTTGGTCTTGAACTTGGTGTTGACGCAGCCCGGCAGCAGTGATGCAGCTATGGCAACCGCGCCCAACCGTCGCCAGATTCGCAAGCGAGTGTGTCGCGGCCCGGAGTTCCGCCGGTCGCGCGCGGGGGTCCGCTGTTCCAAGCCGGAGGTTGTCACGGTGCGCATGCCCAGCAGGCTGGTTTCGGTCGTCGCCATCATGTCCATGTGTCTGATGTCGCTGGTGTGGGGGGCGCCACCGGCAAACGCGCAGCGCCGCCAGGAGATGCAGATCCTGAGCGACGCCGAGACGGACCATATCATCCGCAAGATGGCCCGGCCAATCTTCCAGGCGGCCGGCATCGACCCGGAGTCCGTGCAGATCCTGCTGATCAACGACCCGACGGTGAACGCCTTCGTCGCCGGCGGACAGAACATCTTCATCCACACCGGGCTTCTGCTGGACGTCGACAACGCCGACCAGCTGCTGGGCGTGATCGCGCACGAGACCGGGCACATCGCCGGCGGCCACCTGATCCGTGGCGCCGACGCGATGGACAACGCCTTCCTCACCTCGCTGATCGGCATGGGGGTGGGCATCGCCGGCGGTCTGGCCTCGCGCAACGCCGGGGCGGGGGCGGCCGGCATCATGCTGGGCCAGCATCTGGCCGAACGGAACCTGCTGTCCTTCTCCCGCACGCAGGAGGCGTCGGCCGACCAGGCCGGCCTGTCCTTCCTGGAGCGCTCGGGCATCTCCGCCGTCGGGATGGAGACCTTCCTGGAAAAGCTGGGCGTCTTCGATCCGCTGCTCACCGACCGCGACGCCGGCTATCGCCGCACCCATCCGCTGACGCCCGAGCGCATCGACGCGGTCAAGGCCTTCGTCGCCCGCTCGCGCTATGCCAACGCCACGCTGCCGGCGGCGACCGAGGCCGACCTGCAACGGGTCAAGGCCAAGCTCTACGGCTATATCGACCCGCGCGGCGCCCTTCAGCGCTACAAGGCGACCGACCCGTCGCCCGCCGCCCGCTATGGCCGCGCCTACGCCTATTTCCGCCAGGGCGACCTCAAGCAGGCGACTCCGCTGGTCGACGGGCTGATCGCGGACGAGCCGACGAACCCCTATCTCTACGAGATGAAGGGCGACCTGATGCTGCAAACCGGCCGGGCGCCGGACGCGGTGGCCCCGTATCGAAAGGCCGTAGAGCTCGCTGGTTCCGAATCCGGAACGATTCGCGTCTCCCTCGCCCACGCGCTTCTGGAACAGCATGACCCCCGTCTGGCCGACGAGGCGCTGAAAAATCTCCAGATCGCCGCCAAGGGCAAGGCGCAGTCGGCCTTCCTGTGGCGGCTGACCGCCCAGGCCTGGAGCATGAAGCGGAACGACGGCATGGTCGCCTACGCCACCGCCGAAGAGGCGCTGGCGAGAGGCGACATGCCGATGGCCAAGGCCCAGGCGGAACGGGCGGAAAAGCTGCTGCCCGCCGGATCGCCCGGCTGGCTGCGCGCCCAGGACATCCGCGGCCAGACCGGCGGGGCCGGCGGCGACAGGCAATAGCGTGAGCGGCGGATCATCCGTCCGGTAACGCAATGGTCACCGAACCGTCCCCGCCGCGTCATCGCCGCTTGCTATTCCGCGAACATCGAGCGGGCTCCGGAGGGTCGGACGCCCGGTTCCGTCCACGGAGTACACCGCATGCCGTCCGTCCGTCCGTCGTCCTGGCGCGGCGCCCTGCTCGCCACCGCCACCCTTCTGTGCGCCGCCGGCCTGACCACCGTCCCGGCGAACGCCCAGAGCCAAGAGGCCAAGCGCTATCCCGCCACGCTGGCCGGTCATGCCGTGCTGCCGGCCGATACGCTGGTGCAGGCGCCGGCCGATGCCGGGCCGCTGTTCGCGACCTCCGGCAAATTCACCAATCCCGACCGCAGGCGGGTGGACGCGGTGGGCAGCATCCGCGCCACCTCCTTCGCCTCCGACCCCAAGGTCCCGCGCGAGACCGAGATCCTGCTGCCGGTCGCCGGCCAGGCGGTGCAGGGCTTCTCCGCCGTCGTTCCGCAGGCCGATGGCGAGTTCCTGACGCTGACCGACAATGGCTTCGGCAGCAAGGTGAACTCGGTCGACGCGCTGCTGATGATCCATCGCGTCAAGCCCGACTGGCGGAGCGGCGCCATGCGGCGGCTGGACACCCTCTTCCTGCGCGATCCCGACCGCAAGGTCCCCTTCGCCATCGTCAACGAGAACACCACCAGCCGCTACCTGACCGGTGCCGATTTCGATCCCGAATCGCTGGTGGTCCAGGCCGACCGCCTGTTCATCGGCGACGAGTTCGGCCCCTATATCCTGGAGCTGACCAAAGACGGCGTGGTCGTCGCGGTGCATGAGACGGTGGTCGACGGCAAGCCGGCCCGCTCGCCCGACCATTACCGCAACAACGGCCTGCCGGCGGTGCCGGGCGCGGTCAGCTTCGAGGTCCGCCGCTCCCGCGGGTTCGAGCCGATGGGCGTGTCGCCGGACGGCAGGACGCTGTACCCGTCGCTGGAAGGCCCGCTGTGGAACGCCGCGGCGAACGCCTTCGAGAACAAGGACGGCCGCGCGTACACCCGCATCCTGGAATTCGACGTCGCCAGCCGCACGTACACCGGCAAGTCCTGGAAGTACAGGCTGGAGGACAATGCCAACGTCGTCGCCGACATGGCGATGATCGACGCCGGCAGCGCCCTGGTGATCGAACGCGACGACACCACCGAAGGGGCGAGGACCGAGGCCTGCCAGGGCGAGGTGAAGCCGGATTGCTTCAACGCGCCGGCCGCCTTCAAGCGCATCTACAAGATCGACATCGCCGGCGCCGACGCCGACGGCTTCGTCCGCAAGGTCGGCTACATCGACCTGACCGACATCGCCGATCCCGACCACAAGGCCCGCGCCGGGCAGGCGCCGGACGGCCATTTCGTCATGCCCCATCTTGGACCGGAGGGGGTGACCATCGTCGATGCCGACCATATCGTCGTCGTCAACGACAACAACCTGCCCTATTCCACCGGCCGGACCATCGGCAAGGCCGACGGCGACGAGATGGCGCTGCTGTCGGTGGGCGACCTGCTGCGCGCCCGCTGACCGTCGCCGATCGCGCAAAGGTGATATCCGGGCAGGCGCTTTGCACTTGTCCGGATTTGATTGTCGGTTCAGTGTGGGCGGCCTTCGGCTCAATTCCTTTCGTGCTTCGGAGACCGCCCTCATGCGCCCCGCCCTGCCGTTCCTGCGTTCCGCCCTGCTCGCCCTGCCCGTCGCGGCGGTGGCGCTGTCCGCCGCCATGCCGGTCCGGGCGCAATCGGCGGGCTTCGACGGCACCCAGAAGGCCGCCATCGAGAAGATCGTCCGCGACTATCTGATGGAACATCCGGAGGTGATCCTCCAGGCCGTCGACGCCATGCAGGAGCGCCAGAAGACGGCGGAGGCCGAACAGGCCCGCAAGGCCCTGTCCGAGAACAAGCAGGCGCTGACCCGCAACCCGGCCGACGTCGTCGCCGGCAACCCGCAGGGTGACGTCACGGTGGTCGAGTTCTTCGACTACCAGTGCGGCTACTGCAAGGCGGTGCAGGCCGACACCCAGACGCTGATCAAGGGCGATCCCAAGCTGCGCTTCGTCCTGAAGGAATTCCCGATCCTGGGTCCGGCCTCCGTCGTCGCCTCGAAGGCGGCGATCGCCTCGCGCGGCCAGGGCAAATATATGGAATTCCACAACGCCCTGATGGCCCAGCGCGGCCAGCTGGACGAGGCCGTCATCATGCGGCTGGCCAAGTCGGTCGGGCTCGACACCGACCGGCTGAAGAAGGACATGGAAGCGCCCGACGTGCTGAAGGTGATCGCCACCAACCAGGCGCTGGCCGAGAAGCTGAACATCCGCGGCACCCCGGCCTTCATCTTCGGTGACGAGCTGGTGCCGGGCGCCATCAAGCTGGACGACATGAAGCGGCTGACCGATGCCGCGCGGGCCAAGGGCTGAGGCTGACCGTTCCATGACCGGAATGACCGAGCGGGCGAAGCCCTCCATCGTCGTCTTCGATGTCGGGCAGGTGCTGATCGAATGGGATCCGCGGCATCTCTACCGCGAGCTGTTCGACGGCTATGAAGACCTGATGGAGGATTTCCTCGACCGGGTCTGCACCCCGGCCTGGAACCTGGAGCAGGACCGCGGCCGCCCCTGGGCGGAGGCGGTCGCCCTGCTGACGGCGGAGCATCCGGACTGCGCCGAGCTGATCCGCGCCTATGACGATATGTGGGAGCGCATGGTGCCCGGCCCGATCCCCGGCACCGCCGACATCCTGGCGGAGCTGAAGGCGCGCGGCGTTCCGGTCTACGCCATCACCAACTTCTCGGTCGAGAAGTTCGAGTTGACGCGCAAGCGCTTCGACTTCCTGAACAGCTTCGACGGCCTCATCGTTTCGGGACAGGAACGATTGGTGAAGCCCGACCCGGCGATCTATCGGCTTTTCGTGGATCGTTACGATCTCGAAGCGAGCGATTGCTACTTCATCGACGACAACCCCGACAATGTCGAGGCGGCCAAGTCGGTCGGCATGTCGGCGCACCTGTTCGCCGGCGCCGAGGCTCTGCGGCGGGATTTGCTGGCTTTGGGGTTGCTGTAGGGCGGCGCGCGAAAGCCCCCGCCGGCTTCACTCCGCCGCCGCCTCGCGGTCGGTGGCGGAGTTGAAGGCATAGGTCTTCCAGGTCGGCTCATAGCTGTCGTCGGCCTGATTGCCCCAGACCGACCAGTTGGGCCGGGCGCCTCGGGCGAACATCTCCAGGAACGGACCGGGGCTGCATGCCTCGATCAGCTCATACTGCTCGTCGGGCTTGCGGCTGTGCTCGCGCTTGCGGCTTTCGATCAGGTTGACCTGGGTGCGGCCGGGCGGCAGCGTGCGGGCCTTCTTGCCGCGCACACCGAACAGGATCAGCTCGGTCACGTTGCGGAAATAGAAGCCGACGCCGCGCCCGTCGGATCCGCCATCCTTGCGCACCTTGTGCCAGATCAGATTCGTCTTGTACTCGAACCCCCAACTGCGCATCACCTGCAAGCCTTCCGGCAGCAGCGCGTTGGGAACCCAGAGATAAAGGTGGGCGGTCGGTGCCGCGATGTCGGCGACCGGCAGGGCGCAGATGTCCTCCACCGTCATGGTGCCGTAGCGCGACAGGCGGCGATGCTCCGGCGCCATCTTGCCGGTGCGGTTGACGAAGCGCCAGGGCGGGTCCGCCATCACGGTGGCGAAGCGCCGGTCACCGGCGAAGGCCACCAGATCCCGCGCCGGATCCGATGCCGTCGCCACCGTCTTGCTGTCGCCCATCGCTGCCTCGAAATCCTGAACAAATAGGGTACCGGAAGGGGTGCAAACTCGCACGGGGGGACAGCGGCGTCAATCCGGTCTGAACCGCCAAGCCGACGCCGTCACAGGCGGTGGCGAGGAGGAGCGTCAGGGCGGCCCGCCGCTCATTCCTCCTCGCCGGCCTCGGCCATGGCGCGCAGGGCGGCACGTTCGGCGACGCTCACGGTCAGCCCCTGGGTTTCCACACCGATGGCGCGCAGCTTGGCCAACGCCCGCGACAGGGTTTCCGGCTGCATGCCCAGACGCCGGGCGATCAGCGCCTTGTCGAAGGGCAGCTGGAACTGCGCCGGCCCGTCCCCCGGCGGGCAGACCCGCATCAGGAAGGCGGCGACCCGCTGGGGCGCCGGCTGGACCTGAAGCTGTTCGATCTGCGTCACCAGATGGCGCAGCCGGACCGACAGCGACCCCAGCATGCCGAAGGCGATGCGGTCATCCTCGCGCAGGCAACGGGCGAAACCGTCGGCGGTCAGGGTCAGGACACGGGCGTCGGTCACCGCCTCGGCACAGACCGGGAATTTGCCGTCGGCGAACATGGCGGCCTCGGCGAAGCTTTCCGCCGGGCCGATGACATGCACCACCGCCTCCGTCCCATCGCGGGTCAGGCGATACAGCTTCACCCAGCCGTCGAGCAGGACGAAGAAGCGGTCGGCCGGCTCGTCCTGAAGGAACAGCGTCGTTCCGCGCGCCACCGGGCGGACGATGGAAACGCCACCCAGCAGCGACACCGCCCGGTCGGTCAGCTTGGCGAACAGCGGAATGGCGCGCAGGGCGGCGGCATCCTCCGCCGACAAATGGGACGCCGACAAATGGGCCCCTGGCAAATGGGCCCCTGGCAAATGGGAATGATTGACGGTCATGACGGCTTCACCTCCCCGGCCGCTGGCGGCATTGGTGTTGGTGGGGGTGGCGCCAGCCGGGAACCGCGCAGCAGCTTCCAGCCATTGACGACGATCCCGGTCAGGTCCGAGACCATCGCCGGCAGCGACCCCACCAGACAGTTGTGCAGGAACCAACAGGGCAAGGCCACCAGCATGGTGCCGCGGAAGCGGGTAACCTCCGTTTGATAACGGGCGATGCTGATCAGCGCCGTGCCCGCGGCGGCGAAGGCGGAGGGCACCCCGGTCCAGGTGAGCGCCATCGCCAGGGCGATCACCGGCAGGATCGCCAGATAGACGATGCGGAACCCGGGCCGGCTGCCAAGCGCCAGCGCCGCCGCCACCTGCAACGCGGCAAGCCCGTTCAGCGCCGCTCCGGTCGGGGCGCCCACCATGGCGAAATGCAGGGCGAAGCACAGGCAAGGCACAAGCTGCACCAGCAGCATGCCGGTCCGGCTGCGGAAGAAGGGCCAGAGCATGCCGCCAAGCGTGCCGCAGAAGCCGAACAGCTGGGCGACGGACCATCCGCCGCCCTGTGCGGCGGGGAGCAGGTCGGTCAACAGCTCGCTCATACCGGATCGCGCCTTCGACAGCTTGGGAGCAACAAGGAAAAGCCGACAGCGAACCGGTCGACAGAGAACCGGATGGGATGCCGGCCACCCGCCAACGCCGGCCGCCCCGGAGGGCGGCACGATGGAGCGGACATCATCAAAAGCAGAAGAGCGGAAGACACACGCAACGAACAGCCGGGCGGGACTCGAGCCACGACCGGATCACTCACGAGCCAGGACCGCAAAAGCAGCAGAATAAAAGACAAGAACGCACGGCGCCCCCAACCGAGAGCACCGTGCGCTTAAAATCCGGATTCGCACCGGGACACCCGAAGCCAAAGCGGCTCGGGGCATCATCAGGCTTTTCAGCCAAGCGGAGCCAACCGTGATGGAGAGCGTCCGAACGGGACAATCGCCACCAAAGCCGAGGCCCGGATGAACCGGAACCTTACAGGTACTCGACCTTGCCCGCTTCCGGACCCTTCTGGCCCTGGCGAACGGTGACGCGCACCTGATCGCCTTCCTGAAGGGTCTGCATGCCCGAACGGCGCAGCACGTTGACATGGACGAAGACGTCCTTGCCACCGGTGCTGGGCGTGATGAAGCCAAAGCCCTTGTCGGCATTGAACCACTTCACGGTGCCGTCGACCTCTTCGCCGCCGCTGCCGCCGGCATCGTAGCCGCCGCGGTCATAGCCGCCACGGTCGAAGCCGCCGGTCCGCGGACGGGCCGAACGCTGAGCGGTCGACGCATCGACCGAGTGGATGGAGGCCACCTGCGGACCCTTCGGCCCACGGGCCAGGTCACAGGTGATGGTGGTGCCTTCGTCCAGCGCGTCGTAGCCGGCGGCCTGAACCGCGGAGACGTGCAGGAAGGCATCGGGCGAACCGTCCTCAGGCGACACGAAGCCGAACCCCTTGGTGGGGTTGAACCACTTCACGGTGGCGGTGACGTTGGACTTGGTGATCTCGGGAGCGCGGAAGCCCTGGCGGGGCGGGCGGTCGAACATGTGTCTTCAAGCTCATAGAGTGTGCCGAAAGTCTGTTGTCACAGGGATCCGGCCCCAGGTCAAGCCTTCCAAAGGAAAGATGACCGAATCGCTGCCAAATGCCCCACCCCCGACCAGGGCGTGCCGCCCAGCCGGCGCCCCGGACCAGCGTAAGCGGCACCGAAGTGCCGTCCCACGCCCCCGCTTCCCACCAGCGGCATGCCACCGATGGCGCGACTCGGGAGGTTTTACACGCGAGCCGTGCGGATCACGCCCAGCCCACCGGCAGGCTCAACGTGGGATGGTCGGTGTGCCCGTGACCATGCGGATGGATGGGTCGCTGGTCCACCGGACAGCAATGCCGGCAAAGGTGGACGGAACCTTTCCGCCCGCCCGGCGGTCATCCCGACAGCCCCCTCGTCAGGAACCGGGACGGCCAATGGAGCAGCGCTGGCCCCATCGCGCCTCCGGATCGTCCCCCACGCGCCCGCGACGCCGCGCAGGCCGCCGGCCCCGGCCGCTGGTTGGCCTCTGTGCGGCGGAGGGCGCGGCCCCGGACATGAACGGCGGCTGACGCCCTCAGCGCGCCGTGGCGGCGGCGGGAGCCGGGGCCGGCGGCAGGACCGGTATGGCGGTGGGTGGCGTGGTGCGGCGCGGCTGGGACGGCGCCACGTCGGCCGACAGGACGGCGTCACGGTCGCGGCAGCGGTCGACCACCTTCTGGCCGCAGGCGACGAATCCCAGATCCTTGTTCAGGCAGACCCGCACCTCCGCAACGTCGCGGCGGGAGCAGATGATGGCGACCCCTTCCGCCGTCAGGCCGGGGTTGGCCTCCAGGAACAGGCGTTCCACCTGCGTCGCCGGCACGGTCGGACCGGGAACCTTCAATTGTTCCGGGATCGCCACCTTGGCGGCCGCGCCGCGCAGCTTGGCGAAATAGTCGGTGGCGTTCAGGCCGGAGCAGGTCCCGTGCTTGGTCCATTCATGCATCATCAGCCCGACGCTGGGCATCACCGTCATGGTCTGGTCCACCACCGCCTTGGGCAGGTTGCGGTCGCGCGTGCAGGTGGCGGGATAGCTGCCGTCATTGTATTGCGGCCACAGGCCATGGACGACGAAGCCGTATTTCCGCTCGCCGCACTGGTCGGGATCGGGGCCGTTCTTGTCGCGGGCGCAATAGGTCGGCGTCCAGGACAGCGACAGCAGGTAATAGTCGAAATTGCCCGGCTCCGCCCGCCTCTGCGCCCAGGACGGGCTTGCGGCGAACAGTCCGGCAACCAGAACGGACAGGAATGCGGCAGCGGCGCATCTCATGACGGTCTTCCCCACGGATATGCTTCCCTGCGTTGCATACCATGGAAGGTGATTGCTGTCTCTGGGTCTCGACGCCAGTATCACTCGACCGGCCGTCCTTCGGCTGAACGCTCGCGCCTTCCCTCCCACAAGCGGGTATAGTGACCGGCATGTTCACCCTGTCCGCCCCGATCCTGCTGCGCGCCTATGCCGCCGGCATCTTCCCGATGGCCGAAAGCGCCGAATCGCGGGAGTTGCACTGGTTCGACCCGGAACGCCGCGGCATCCTGCCGCTGGATGGCTTCCACGTGTCGCGCAGCCTGCGCAAGACGCTGCGCCGCCGCCCGTTCGAGCTGCGCTTCGACAGCGCCTTCCGCGCGGTGATCGAGGGCTGCGCCGAAGCGACGGAGGAGCGGCCGAAGACCTGGATCAACGACGACATCATCCGCCTCTACGGCGACCTGTTCGATAGCGGTTTCGCCCACAGCGTGGAATGTTGGCGCGACGGCCGGCTGGTCGGCGGGCTTTACGGCGTGTCGATCGGCGGCGCCTATTTCGGCGAGAGCATGTTCAGCCGCGAGACCGGCGCCAGCAAGGTGGCGCTGGTCCATCTGGTCGCCCGCCTGCGCGCCGCCGGCTTCGCCCTGCTCGACACCCAGTTCGTGACCGAGCATCTGAGCCGCTTCGGCGCCGTCGAAATCCCGCGCACCGAATACCGCCGCCGCCTCGCCGCTGCGATGGAGCGCAAGACCGATTTCCGCGGCGTCGATCAGCCGGCGGCACTGGCCGAGCTGCTGGAGACGGCGGCCACGCCCCCCTCCTGAGCGTCTCCCGCCACCGGGAAGCCACCGGGGGTTATGCCGGAAGCGTCACGCCGCCGCCTCCCCCTACCACGCCCGATCCGTTGTGCGTCGCGGCGACGCCCGCCATGCTCCGGCGATCCGATGCCCCGTCGATCGCCCGATCCACCACCATGGCTGAAAGGCGCCCATGCGCTTTCGCGACATCTCCTGGTTCCTTCCGGCCCTGACCATCGTCCTGACCATCGTCCTGGCCGGCATTCTGATCGGCGCGCCGATGATGGTGCTGAACGGCTTCCCGCTGACCTTCGACGACACGCCGGGCTATCTGGAGCCGGCCTTCAACATCCTGCACCGGGCGGCCCAACCGGCCTGGACGCCACCGGCCGACCTGTCGCCGCACGGCCCCGTCTCGACCAACATCTTCTTCCTGCGGCCCTTCGGCTACATGCTGTTCCTGCTGCCCTTCGCCAGCGGCTGGGGCCTGTGGCTGATCCCGCTGGCCCAGGGCATCCTGGCGGCGGCGGTCCTGCGCGCCGCCTTGAGCGCCTGCTTTGCCGCCGGAGGCGCGGCGATCCGGCCGGGAGCCTTCCTCGGCATCGCCGCCGTGCTGGGGTTGACCACCAGCCTGTCCCTGCATGTGGCGACGATCATGCCGGATTTCCTCACCGGGCTGCTGATCCTGCTGGTCTATGTCGTCGCCGTCCGCTGGCCGGCGCTGACCATGGCGCAGCGGTTGCTGGTCATCACCACCCTCACCGGGATGATCGTCTCCCATCTCAGCCATCTGGCGATCCTGGGCGGGATGACCGTCCTGCTCGGGCTGTGGGCGTTGTGGCGGGACCGCGGAATGCTGCGGTCGCTGGCCTGGGGAGTGCTGCCGCCGATGCTGCTGGCGGCCGGACTGCTGACGACCGCCAACCTGCTGACGGCGGGGCGGGCGGTGCTGTCGGAAAGCTCCCCCGTCTTCCTGCTGGCCCGGCTGATCGGCGACGGCCCGGCCCGCGATTATCTGGCCGAAGCCTGCCGCAGCCGCGATTACCTGCTGTGCGGCAGCCTGGACCGGCTGGACCGCAGCGCGCCGGGCTATGTCACCTCCGACTATTTCCTCTGGCATCCCGACGGCGCCCGCCGCCGGTTCGGCGACCAGCCGCGCTTCGTGGAGGAGGCGGCGGAGATCGCCCATGACACCATCGCCACCCGGCCGCTCGCCGTCGCCGGACACGGGCTGGCGAATGCCGCCGGACAGCTTCTGAAGGTGCAGCCGGACGATACCCTGGACGATCCGGTCAAGCCGCTGACCCGCCGCCTGTTCAGCCGGTTTCCCGCGACGGTCTATGCCGCCTTCGACCAGTCGCTGCAAACGCGGCGGATCTTCCCGCGCGACGGGCTGGCCCTGGTCCAGGATTTGGCGCTGTCACTCGGCGGACTCGGGCTCGCCGCCCTGGGGCTGGGCCGCTGGCGGCGGATCGACGGCCGGCTGCGGATGCTGCTTCTGGTGATCGGGCTGGGGTTGGCGCTGAACGCCATCGTCACCGGCGGCTTGTCGGCGGTCCATGACCGCTATCAGAACCGCGTCATCTGGCTGTTGCCCTTCGCCGCCCTGGTTCTGCTGGTGGCGGCCCGCAGCCGCGACGCCCTGCCCGCCGGGCGCGGGGATCACGAGCGAAGGGATCATGAGCGCGGGGATCAGGCGGCCGGGTGGAACACGCCGCCGGGCATGGGCGCCGGAACGCCGGTGGTTCCCGGCAGGCTGAGCGGCAGCCCGAGCCGGCTGCGCACGGCGAGATAGCCGAAGGCCTGGGCCTCCAGCGCGTCGCCGTCCCAGCCGACCCGGTCGGCCGGCTCGACGGGCACGCCCAGCCGGTCGGCCAGCATCGCCATCAGCGTGGCGTTGTGACGCCCGCCACCGCAGACCAGCCAGCGCACCGGCGCCGCCGGCAGATGGGGCAGCACGCGGGCGACCGAGCCGGCGGTGAAGGCGGTCAGGGTGGCGGCGCCATCCTGCGGCGACAGGCCGGCCACCGGCGCCGGGTCGAAGGCGTCGCGATCCAGCGACTTGGGCGCCGGACGGTCGAAATAGGGATGGGCCATCAGCGTGGCCAGCGCCGCATCGTCGACCAGCCCCGCCGCCGCCAGCGCGCCGCCGGCATCGAAGCGGCCGAGCCCGTGGCGCAGCACCCAATCATCGATCAGGGCGTTGCCCGGCCCGGTGTCGCAGGCGACCACCTCGGCCTCCCCACCCCCTGCCTGCCCGCCCCCTGCCTCCCCGCCGCCCGCCGGCTCAGGCCCGATCCAGGTGACGTTGGCGACGCCGCCGATGTTGAGGATGGCGAGCGGACGCGGCAGCCCATGGGCCAGTGCCCGGTGGAACAGCGGGACCAGCGGCGCCCCCTGCCCGCCGGCGGCGACATCGGCGCTGCGGAGATCATTGACCACGGCGATGCCGGTCGATGCCGCCAGCCGGGCGCCGTCGCCGATCTGCCGGGTCAGGCGCCGGTCGGGATCATGGTGGATGGTGTGGCCGTGAAAACCGATCAGCGCAACCGCCGCCGGCGGGACGCCCGCCCGCTCCAGCAGGCGGCGCACCGCGTCGGCATGGGCCTCGGTCAGCTCCCGCTCCACCCCGGCCACCGGCTCGCCGCCATCGGTACGGCCGAGACAGCCGCGCAGCCGGGCGCGGAACGCGTCGTCATAGGGGATGGTCAGGAAGCCAAGCGCCTCCACCCGGTCACGGCCGTCGGTGCGCAGCAGGGCGGCGTCGATGCCGTCCATCGACGTGCCGCTCATCAGGCCGACCACCGTGCGCAGCCCCTCCGTCGCTTCCATCATCCGCTCCGCGTCCCCTGAAAGATGCGGAACACCCTAACTCAACTGAGCCAGAGTTGCAGCATCAGCCGCTCGCGGCTGACCGGCGGGGTGGCCCGGTGGTAGCAGGAGGTGTCCTCCAGGAAGCCGGTGCCGGCCGGCCCCTGCACCACCAGCATGCGGTCGCGGGCGAAGCGGGCGAACAGCTCCTCGTCACGGGCGTTGGCGGAGCCCAGCAGCATCCGCAGCGACTTGCCCTGGTGGCTGCCGCGAACCAGCGCATGCTCGCCGGCGCCGGGACCGACATCGGTCAGATAGAATTGCGCCGAACAGAAATGGAAATCATGGACATCGTAATGCCAGTCGATGGTCTGGCCCAGCCGCCGGCGCTCGTCGTCGTCGGCGTCGGTGACGAAACTCCAGAACAGGCGCGGGATGATCTTGCTGGCGGGAAAGCCCAGGAAGGCGCCGGCGCAGTCCATCAGCAACGGGTCGCGGCAGACCCGGCGCACCGCCGGGCAATCCAGCGGATCGGGAACGATGCCCATCACCGCGGGCGATCCATCCTCAAGCCGGCCGTTGCGGACGGACTGGCGGTGGAACATGCGGTCGTCGCGCAGCCGGCGCTGCAAGGGGGAGTGGGTGGCGAACTCCACCATCTCCTCCACCAGCGGCCGGGGCAGGTCGAAACCGAAGGCGATCGACTGGCGCCGCAGGTCGGCCAGGGCGCGCTCCACCGTCTGGCCGGCGAACAGGCTGGAGGGAAGCGGAGGCAGGGCGATGGGCGGACCGGCGGGCGCCCGCTGCCGCGAGCCGGGCGACAGGCGGCGCAGCGCGCTGTAGCCGCGCCGCACCGATTCGAACCGGCCCAGCGCATAGTGAAGCTCTCCGGCGACGAGGCGCCGGGCAATATTCGCAACATTCATGGCGTCTGCATCCCTGGAACGGCCGAAGGACCAAGAGCGCGGTGAGCGAACCGCGGCTGGTTGCGCGGCCTCTGGTGCCGGAATGCGCGAAGTGTAGGCAGGTTTGCGGTGTTTCCAAAAATACCCTTCTGGCGTACGACCACCTGTCGGGCGGCCACATGCCGGGAGGATAGCCGGGCCGGCGGGGCGCCCGCCCCGTCCGGTCCTTACCGGACGGAAAGGGGCCCCATCCCGCCATTCGCGGTTACAGCGCCTGCACCGCCTTCAGCACCGCGGCGACATGGCCGGTGACCTTCACCTTGCGCCAGACGTTGCGCACCACGCCGTCCTTGTCGATCACGAAGGTGGCGCGGTCGATGCCCATGTATTTGCGGCCATACATGCTCTTCTCGACCCAGGTGCCATAGGCCTCGCAGACGGCGCCGTCGCCGTCCGACGCCAGGGTGAAGGTCAGCTCGTGCTTGGCCTTGAACTTGTCATGGCTGGCGACGCCGTCCTTGGAGACGCCGATCACCACCGCGTCGACGGCGGAGAAGTCGGGCAGCTGGTCGCGGAAGCCGCAGGCCTCCGAGGTACAGCCCGAGGTGTCGTCCTTCGGGTAGAAATAGAGAACCACCGGCTTGCCGCGCAGGGCCGACAGGGTGACGCTGCCCCCGCCATCGGTCGGCATGGTGAAATCCGGGGCGGGCGATCCGACGTCTACGGTCATGGCTGCTCGAATGTCCTTCTCGTTGGTGGCGGGGGTGGGGAACCCTCAGGCCGGGGGCGTGGTGTCGGGTGGGGCCAGACGGCCCGCCGGCTCCTCGACCAGGGCCTTGAAATGGCCATGGGCGCGGGCGGCGACGGCACGGATTCTGTGGTCAAGCTCCGGGAAGTCAACAGCGCCCGGCTCGCGCCCGCCCGGAAAACCGGTGGGAAAGGCGGCGCGGACCAGCCCGGCCAGCAGGCTGGGCGCCACCTGGTCGGGGTCCAGCACACCCGCCGTGGTCAGCCGCAGGAAGCCCTGCACCCGCCGCCACAGCCGCAGCGTCGCCTCCAGCTCCTCCGCCACCGCCGGGTCCAGGGCGCCGGCCGCGGCGGCGGAGCGCAACGCGCTGGCGGTGCCGATATGCAGGATGCCCGGCCGCTCGTGGGCGAAGCGCAGTTGCAGATATTGGGCGATGAACTCGATGTCGATCAGGCCGCCGCGGGCGTATTTGACGTTCCAGACATTGGCCGTCCCGAACTCCTTGTCGATCCGGCGGCGCATGTCGGCGACATCCCGCAGCAGCCGGTCGGCATCGCGCGGCGCCGTCAACACCGAGCGGAACGCCGCCGACACCCGCTCCGCCAGGGCGGGGTCGCCGCCGATCACCCGGGCGCGGGTCAGCGCCATATGCTCCCAGGTCCAGGCGTCGCCGGCCTGATACTTGGCGAAGGCCTCCAGCGAGGTGGCGAGCGGCCCGGCATTGCCGGACGGGCGCAGCCGCATGTCGACCTCGTACAGCCGGCCGTCACCCATCGGCGCCGTGATGGCGTTGGTCAGGCGCTGGGTCAGCTTGATGTAATATTCGTTGGGCGACAGCGGCTTGGCGCCATCCGACAGGCGCGGCCCCTCACCCGGCGCCACGTCGTAGATCACGATCAGGTCGATGTCGGACGTGATCGTCAGCTGGCGGCTGCCCAGCTTGCCCATCGCCGCGACCACCCAAGCACCGCCGGGAATGCGGCCATGGCGCTGGGCGAACTCCTCCTCGACCCGGCGGGCGAGGTCGGGCACGACGATGTCGGCGAGATCGGCCAGGAAGACGCCGCAGCGGTCGCCGTCGGTGATGCCGCGCAGGATGTGCACCCCGGCGCGGAAGCGCTGGTCGTTGGTCCAGCGCCGCGACAGGGTCAGCGCATCCTCGAAATCGCGGGCCGCCGCCATCACGCGGGCATGGTCGGCGGCCAGCCCCTGGTCCCTGCCCGGCAGCGGATCGAAGAAATCGGGCGACAGCACCGCGTCCAGCAGCGACGGGTTGCGTGACAGGGTCTGCGCCAGCTGGGGCGCGATGCCCATGATCTCCGCCACCAGCTCCAGCAGCCAGGGATTGGCGACGAACAGCGAGAACAGCCCGACGCCGGCCGGCAGCTTGCCGAGGAAATCGTCGAAATTCATCAGCGCCGAATCGGGCGTCGGCGTCTTGGCCAGCGCGCTCAGCAGGGCCGGCGTCAGCTCGGTCAGCAGCTCGCGCGCGCGGGCCGACCGGGTGGCGCGGTAGCGGCCGCGGTGCCAGGCCGACACCACGCTGATGACGCGGGCCGGATCGGCGAAGCCCATGCCGGTCAGCGTTTCCACCGTGCCGGGATCGGGGTCGGTGCCGGTGAAGACGAGGTTGCCGGGACCGGACAGCGACGGCGCCTCCTCGAACAGCTCGGCGTAACGGTCCTCGACCTGCCCCAGCGTCGCCAGCAGCTCCGCCCGGAAACCGGCCGGGTCGTCATAGCCGAGGAAGGTGGCGAGATGCGCCACCCCGGCGTCATCGGCGGGAATGCGGTGGGTCTGCTGGTCGTCGATCATCTGGATGCGATGTTCGACCCGGCGCAGGAAATGATAGGCCCCCGCAAGCTCCTCCACCGTCTGCGCCGGCACCCGGCCGACACCGCAAAGCGCCTCGTTCGCCATCAGGGTCGGGGCGATGCGGACGCGCGGGTCGCGCCCGCCGAAGATCAGCTGCTGGGTCTGGGCGAAGAATTCGATCTCGCGGATGCCGCCCCGCCCGACCTTGATGTCGTGGCCGTTGACCGTCACCTCGCGGTGGCCCTTGTGGGCGTTGATCTGGCGCTTGATCGAATGGATGTCCTGGATGGCGGCGAAATCCAGGTTGCGGCGCCAGACGAAGGGTTCCAGGAAACGCAGGAAGGCGGCCCCCGCCTCCGGATCGCCGGCGATCGGACGGGCCTTGATCATCGCCGCGCGTTCCCAGTTCTGGCCGACGCTGCCGTAATAAATTTCGGCCGCGGAGACGGAAACCGCCAGCGGCGTCGCCCCCGGATCGGGGCGGAGCCGGAGGTCGGTGCGGAAGACGTAGCCGTCCTTGGTCCGTTCATCCATAATGCGGACAAGATCGCGTGCGAGCCTGATGAAGGTCCGTGCGAGGTTGTCCGGCTGGGGCGTCTGCACAACAGCGTCGTCGTACAGGACGATCAGGTCGATGTCGCTGGAATAGTTGAGTTCGCGCCCGCCAAGCTTGCCCATGCCCAACACGATCAGGCCCGAACCGATCCACGGCCGCTGCGGATCCGGCAGCGTCAGCGTCCCCGCCTCCGCCGCGCGGCGCAGCAGGAAAGCCGTGGCCAATCGCACCCCCGTCTCCGCCAGTTCCGACAGGGCGCCGGTGACGCGGAACAGCGGCCAGGCCCCGGTGATGTCGGCCAGCGCGATCAGCAGCGCCGCCCGCCGCTTCGCCACCCGCAAACCGGCCATCAGCCGGTCCATCGATTTTTCCCCGCCATGCTCGGCATGGAGGGAGGCGATCAGGGCGGCGAAGGTGGCGTCGAAGCCGTCCGTCAGCGTCCGGACGACGAAGGGCAGCTCCCGCGTCAGGCTGTGGCCGAGATACGGGCTGTTGCCGCACACCGCCGCGATCAGCGCCCGCCCCGGCTCCGACTCGGCGAAGGCCTCGGCCCAGGCCCGCGCCTCCGGCTCCGCCATGGCGGCCTGCTGGCGCCAGCGTTCCATCCCCTGCGCCGCCTGCGCGGCGTCGAAGGGCTTCGGCAAGGGGCTTGGGAACGACATGGACGTTGGCATGGGCGCTGGCATGGCGGCGGTCTTTCCTGCTCAAAACATGTGCAGAAAGCTGCACGCCTCGACGGATAAGGTCAATCTGAGCGTGCTTTTTTCGCATCACGGTGCCCCTTGATCCGTCGCACCACCAAGATTCTCACCCTGACGCTGACCGGAAGCGCCGCCGTCGCCATCGCGGCGGGCGGGCTGTTCGCCTGGCGACTGGCGCAGGGGCCGATCACACTCGACGCGCTGATCCCCTATGTCGAACGGGCGTTGAGCGACCGCGACGGCCGCGTCCGCACCGAAGTGGGGGAACTGGTGCTGTCGCTGGAGAGCGACGACGCGCTCCAGGATGGCGGCGGCCGGCGCCTGGACCTGCGCGCCCGCCGGGTACGGGCGCTGAACGCCGACGGGGTGGAGCTGGCGGCGGTGCCGGAGATGGGCATCGGCTTCTCCATCCCGGCGCTGCTGCGCGGCACGCTGTCGCCGACGCGCATCGATCTGGTGCGCCCGCGCCTCAGCGTGCTGCGCCGGGCCGACGGCAGCCTCGCCTTCGACGTGCGGGCGGAGACCGAACCGGACCGCAAGCCCGATGACGGCGCTCCCGACCTGATGGACGAGGCGCTGGAAAGCCTGCGCCGCCCGCCCGACATCGACCGGCCGCTGGGGCTGCTGCGCCGGCTGTCGGTGGCGGGGGCCGACCTGCGGGTCGAGAACCGCATGCTCGGCCTGTCCTGGCATGCCACCCGCGCCGACATCGTCCTGACCCGCGACGCCCAGGGCGCCCAGGGCCGCGCCCGCGTGACGCTCGATCTCGGCACCGCGGGCGGCGGCACAGCCGGCGGAACCGGGGCCGCCCGCGCGGTGACCGTCGCCGCCACCGGCCATTACAACATCGCCGACACCACCACCGACCTTTCCCTCTCCGTCGATGGGCTGGAGCCGGCGGCCCTGGCGGAGATCGGCCCGGCGCTGGCGCCGCTGTCGGCGATCAGGCTGCCGCTGTCGGGCACGGTGAGGACGCGGCTCGATTCGCGGTTCCAGCCCTTGACGGCCGACCTCGCGCTCAACAGTGGCGGTGGCGGTGGCGGCACCATCGCCTTGCCCGAGCTGTGGCCGCGACCCGTCTCCGTACAGAGCCTGGCGCTGCGCGGCACCCTGGATGTGGCGGGCCGGCGGTTGCGGATCGCCGATCTGGCGCTGAAGGCGGAGTCGCCCGACGACAGCGGCCCGCTGGCGCTGAATGGCCAGGGAGAGCTGGGTGAGACCAACGGGGCCCGCGATCTGCAAGCCCGCCTGTCGTTGACCGCCGGCGGCCGGACCGCCGGGCTGGAGCTGTCGGGACGGCAGGGACCGGACGGGAACGGCGGCGCGACGGCCCGCCTGACCACGCTCACCCCCGCCGCCATCGCCGGCCTCGCCCCGCCGCTGGCGCCGCTGAAGGCGGCCGAGCTGCCGCTGTCGGGAACGGTCGAGGTCGCCTTCGATTCCTTCCTGCGGCCGACCGGCGGCAAGGCCGACCTCAGCGCCGGCCGGGGACGGGTGATCCGGCCCGACCTGTTCGACGGGCCGCTGCCGATCGATTCGGCCCGGCTCCGCCTGCATGGCGACCGCGACCGCATCGAGCTGGACGGGCTGAACGCGGTCCTGGGCGAGAGCGGCGGACCGCAGCCGCGGCTGGAGGCCAGCGGCACCGCGCTGCGCCAGGGCGACCGCTTGACGGTGGAGGCGAAGACCGTCGCCCGCGCCGTGGCGCTGGACGAGCTGCACCGCTACTGGCCCCTGGTCGCCAGCCCCAACGCGCGGGAGTGGGTGACCCGGAACCTGTCCCGCGGAACGGTGACCGAGGCGCGGGCGGAGGCCACGCTCTCCCTGCCGCTCGGCGGTTCGGGGGGCTCGGGGGGCGCGGGCGAGCCCGATCTGACCCGCTTCCTCGCGACCATGGCGGGGGAGAACATCAGCGTCCGCTATTTCAACGACCTCACTCCAGTCACCGGCGCCGGGCTGGAGGCGACGACCGACGGCACGACCTTCACCGTCCTGACCAAGGGCGGGCGGATTCACGATCCGAAATCGGGCGACATCGAGCTTGGCGACGGCAAGGTGGTGATCGGCGGGCTGGACATCGGCAAGGAGACGATGGACATCCGCCTGCCCATCCAGGGGCCGGTCCGCTCGATCATGACCCTGATCGACATGCCGCCGCTGGGCTATCCGACCAAGCTGGAGATGGACCCCAAGCGCACCCAGGGCACGGCGGAGGCCCAGCTCCACTTCGCCTTCCCGCTGCTGGCCGACCTGAAGGTCGAGCAGCTGGAGCTGGACGTGGCCGGCAAGCTGCACAAGGTCGGGGTGGAGAAGGTGGCTGCCGGGATGAACGCCACCGATGGCGAGCTGTCGCTGGCGCTCGACCTGAAGGCGATGCAGATCAAGGGCGCCACCAAGCTGGACGGCATCCCGGTCGCCATCGATTGGACCGAGTCGTTCGACGGCGCCGCCAAGGGTCCGCGCACCCGCATCGCGGTGAAGGGCGACGCCACCGCCGACGACCTGCGCGCCCATGGCATCGACCTGGAGGACCGGGTGCAGGGCCCCTTCGGCGCCGACCTCCTGTTCACGGTCGACCGCAGGCGCAAGCTGGCGCTGACCGCCGCGCTGAACCTGGAGAAGACCCGGCTGTCGATCGAGGAGCTGGGCTGGGCCAAGCCCCCCGGCAAGCCCGGCACCGGCAAGCTGACGCTGGAGTTCGACAAGGACCGCCCGACCCGGATCAGCAACCTGACCATCGACGCCGGCGGGCTGAAGAGCGTCACCAACCTGGAACTGGCCGATGGCGGCAAGCGGGTGGCGCGGGTGCAGACCCCCAGCTTCACGCTGGGCCAGACCGACCTGCGCGCCGACCTGACCGTGCTGCCCCCGACGAAGCCCGGCGGCCCGTCCGGCGGCTATTCCGGCACCATCACCGGCGCCAGCCTGGACGCCCGTGGGCTGACCGGCAAGACGCCGTCGGGCGAGGGCGCGGTGACGCCGCCCAAGAAGCCGTCATCGGCCAGCGACGGCGGCCGCAACACCCCGCTGGACGTCACCATCAAGTTCGATTCGGTGGTGTTCGGCGACGGGCGACGGCTGCGGCAGGTCGCCGGCTCGCTGCGGCGGGACGCCAATGCCTGGACCCTGCTGGACGTCAGCGGACGCAGCGACGGCGGCGGCGTGTCGCTGAAATGGCGGCCGGGGCCGCAGGGCCTCTATGACCTCGCCATCTCCGCCGAGGATCTGGGGTCGGCCTTGATGGCGATGGACCTGAACGACCGCATGCGCGGCGGCCGGCTGACCCTGACCGGCCGGTCGGCGGAAGCGCGGGCCGATGCCGCCATCGTCGGCAAGGCGGAGATCCGCGACTACACGCTGATCGACGTTCCGGCCTTGGCCCGCATCCTCAACGCCATCTCGCCGTCGGGCTTCGCCGAGCTGCTGGGCGGCGGCAAGGGCATCAATTTCGGCCGCATGTCGGCGGAGTTCCGCAAGGAAGGCCGGACGCTGACGCTGAAGGATTTGCGCACGTCGGGCTCGGCGTTGGGCCTGACGCTGGAGGGCCAGATCGATCTGGACACGGAAAGCGCCAATCTGAGAGGCACCATCGTGCCGATCTATGGCCTGAACCGCCTGATCGGCCAGATTCCACTGCTCGGCGACGTGCTGAGCGGCGGCGAGGGCCAGGGCATCTTCTCCGCCACCTGGCATGTCCAGGGACCACTGTCGGACCCCGACGTGTCGGTCAACCCGCTGGCGGTGCTGGCCCCGGGCTTCCTGCGCAACCTGTTCTTCCTGGGCGACGGCGGCGCGACGGCGCCGGACACGAGGCCGCCGCCGGAGTCGCATATGAGGTGAGGGGTCAGCCCCCCACCTTCACCAGCGCGTGGCGCTTCTTGCCGGCGCTGAGCTTCACCACGCCGTCGGCGTTCAGGTCGGCGGCGGTCGCCTTCGCCGTCTCGTCGGCGATCGGTCCGTCGTTCAGCTTGGCGCCGCCGCCCTTGATCAGCCGGCGCGCCTCGCCCTTCGACGCCGCCAGACCGGCCGACACCAGCAGATCCACCACCGGCAGACCGGCCTCCAGATCGGCGCGGGCGACCTCGATGCTGGGCAGCCCGTCGGCGGCGGCGCCCTCCTCGAAGGCGCGGCGCGCGGTCTCGGCGGCCTCCAGCGCGGCCTCCTCGCCATGGGCCAGCCTCGTCACCTCGTTGGCCAGGATCTTCTTGGCCTCGTTGATCTCGGCACCCTGGAGGCTCTCCAGCCGGGCGACCTCGTCCAGCGGCAGTTCGGTGTAGAGGCGCAGGAAGCGGCCGACGTCGGCATCCTCGGTGTTGCGCCAATATTGCCAGAACTCATAGCTGCCGAGCTTGTCGGCGGTCAGCCAGATGGCGCCGGCCGCCGTCTTGCCCATCTTGGCGCCCGACGAGGTGGTCAGCAGCGGCGTGGTCAGGCCGAACAGTTCCGCCCCGTCGGTGCGGCGGCCGAGCTCGACGCCGTTGACGATGTTGCCCCACTGGTCCGACCCGCCCATCTGCAAGCTGCAACCATGGCGCCGCTTCAGCTCGACGAAGTCGTAGGCCTGGAGGATCATGTAGTTGAATTCCAGGAAGGTCAGCGGCTGCTCGCGCTCCAGCCGCAGCTTGACCGAATCGAAGGTCATCATGCGGTTGATGGTGAAGTGGCGGCCGATGTCGCGCAGCAGCGGAATGTATTTCAGCTCATCGAGCCAGTCGGCATTGTTGACCATAACCGCGTCGGTCGGGCCACCCGTTGTTCCTTCGGGGGCGAAGGTCAGGTATCGGCCGAAGATGCGCTTGATGCCCGCCATGTTGCCGGCGATCACCTCGTCGGTCAGCAGCTGGCGCGCCTCGTCCTTGCCCGACGGGTCGCCGATCTTGGTGGTGCCGCCGCCCATCAGGACGATCGGCTTGTGTCCGGTCTTCTGCAACCAGCGCAGCATCATGATCGGCAGCAGGCTGCCGACATGCAGGGACTCGGCGGTGCAGTCGAAGCCGATATAGGCGACGATCGGCCCCTTCCGCGCCCGCTCGTCCAGCGTGGCGAGGTCGGTGCACTGGTGGATGAACCCGCGCTCCTGAAGGGTGCGCAGGAACTCCGAGGCGGGAGCCGAGGGGGTCGTCGTCGTCATGGCCGCAATCCGGCAGTCGTTGGAAAGAAGGGCGGAGAATTACCGCGGTCTGTTAGCACGGAAACGGCCCCTGCCTCAATGCGGCGGCCCGGTCGCAACGGCGGGAACCCCGGCGGCCGCGGCTCCGTTCCCATCTCCAGACATCGCGGCGCCGCAGCAAGTGAAAACCCATATTCGAAACCTGGGAATTCGCGTGGATCGCCGACAAACGCAATTGACATTGATTCTCAAGACAAGCGGCCGCCTCGCTCTGTATTTCCAGCAGCATGGGCCAGACCAAATGATAGTGACTATCAACTACATCTTTGTTTCAAACAGAGATTTTTATTGTCGGAGTCCTTCAGCCGTGCCAAGGTGCGACAAATCGTCTATTTCGGAGTTGCCCGCCATGCAAGGCGATCAAGGGGTCCTGGACCGTCTGAACAAGCTGCTCACCGGTGAATTGAGCGCCGCCGACCAGTATCTGTCCCATGCGCGGACCATGGAGGACATGGGCCTCAAGGCGCTGAGCGAGCGCATCTCGCACGAGCGGGTGGAGGAGCTGGAGCATGCCGACAAGCTGATCCGCCGCATCCTGTTCCTGGAAGGCACGGCCGACGTCGCCAGCCGCGACCCGATTCACATCGGCAAGACCGTGCCGGAGATGCTGCGCAACGACCTGAACCTGGAATATGAGGTGGTCGCCGCCCTGAAGGAGGCCATCGCCTATTGCGAGCAGGTGAAGGATTACGACACCCGCCGCATCCTGGTGGAACTGCTGGTCGACACCGAGGAGGACCACGCCTACTGGCTGGAGCAGCAGCTCGGCCTCATCGACATGCTCGGCCTGCAGAACTACCTGCAATCGGCCATGGGCGGCTTTCCGAGCTGAGGGGGGAACGGACCATGAAGGGCAACAGTGACGTCATCGCCCAGTTGCAGATCGTCCTCAAGGACCAGCTGACCCAGATCAACCAGTATTTCCTGCACGCCCGCATGCTGAAGAACTGGGGCGTCAAGGCGCTGGGCAAGTGGGAGTATCACGCCTCCATCGAGGTGATGAAGAGCGCGGACGAGATCATCGAACGCATCCTGTTCATCGAGGCGATCCCCAACCTTCAGGATCTCGGCAAGCTGCGCATCGGCGAGAATGTGCAGGAAATCCTGTCGAGCGACCTCGACGCCGAGCAGGAGGCCCGCGACCGCATCGCCGCCGCCATCGCCGTCTGCGAGGAGAAGGCCGATTACGTGTCGCGCGACGAGCTGTCCGAGCTGCTGGAAGAGTCGGAAGAGCGCATCGACTATCTGGAAACCCAGCTGAGCCTGATCGACGACATCGGTCTGGCCAACTACATCCAGTCGGCGATGGGCGAGATCAAGGACTGAGTGGAATTGGGGGGCAAGCGCTCCTTGCCCTCTTCCCCTCAGGCCCGCGCCAGAATCTCCTCCGCCAGCGCCTGCATCTCGGCAGCCGCCTGGGTTTTGCGCGCGGCCTCCGTCACCGACAGCCCGGTCATCAGCGTGCCGGCATAGGCGGTGCGGTTGCCGACCTGCGCCGCCGCCAGCTCGACCGCTGGCGGGGCGACCAGCTCATGCACCTTCGCCACCAGCTCGTCGGCGATGCGGGCGCGCGGCGGCACGCGGTTCAACACCAGCAACAAACGGCGCTTCTCCTGCGCCGCCAAATCGATGGTGGGGTGGACCGCCCACAAATCCATCGGGCTCGGCTGCACCGGCGCCACCACCAAGGAGGCGGCGCGGACGGCGATGCGCGCCTCGGTCTGGGCATGGGGGGGGCTGTCCACCACGACGATGTCATGGCCGCGCGCCAGCCTCTCCACCTCCGCCTGGGTGCGCCAGCCGGTGATCTGCACATGGGTGAAGCCGGGCCGGCCATTGGTCGCCTCCGCCCGCACGGCATGCCAGCGGGTCAGGCTGCCCTGCGGGTCGATGTCGACGGTGGCGACGCGGTGGCCGAGCTGCGCCCAGGCGATGGCGAGATGGGCGGCCAGCGTGGTCTTGCCGGCGCCGCCCTTCTGCTGCGCCACGGTGAAGACCTTGCCCGTCATGCCCGCACCCATCATGTTGTGTTCGGTGATTGCGCACTCCCCTCATAACCTTCGGCATGGCACCGGTGCAACCGCGCGAATTGACACCGGTGCAGCACGGGCTAGAAAGACGCCGTGACCGACCATCCCGCCCCCGCCCCCGGTGAAAAGCGCCCGGCGCTGATCCCGACCACCGCCGCCGGCCTCAAGCGCGCGGGCGAGCTGCTGCGCGCCGGCCGTCTGGTCGCCTTCCCGACCGAGACGGTCTATGGGCTGGGCGCCGACGCCACCGACGACCGCGCCGTCGCCGCCATCTTCGCCGCCAAGGGCAGGCCTCAGTTCAACCCGCTGATCGCCCATCTGCCCGATCTGGCCTCCGCCCAGTCCTGGGGTCTGTTCGACGAGCGGGCGCTCGACCTCGCCGCCCAGTTCTGGCCCGGCCCGCTGACCATGGTGGTGCCGCGCCCGGCCAACTCCGCCCTGTCGCTGCTGGTCAGCGCCGGGCTGGACAGCATCGCCATCCGCGTGCCCGGCCACCCGGTCGCCCAGGCCATCCTGCGCGCCGCCGGCAAGCCGATCGCCGCCCCCAGCGCCAACCGCTCCGGCGCCGTCAGCCCGACCACGCCGCACCATGTGCTGGAAAGCCTGGGCGAGCGGGTCGACGCCATCGTCACCGGCGGCAAATGCATGGTCGGGCTGGAATCCACCGTCATCGACCTGACCGGTCCGGAGGCGGTGCTGCTGCGGCCCGGCGCCGTGCTGCCCGACGAGATGGAGCGGCTGATCGGCCCGGTCCGCCTGTCGGCCGGCGACCCGACCGCGCCCAAATCGCCCGGCCAGTTGGAAAGCCATTACGCCCCCGACGCCGCGGTGCGCCTGAACGCCTCCTCGGCGGCGGAGGACGAGGCGTTCCTGACCTTCGGTCCCGACCGATTCGTCTTCGGCGGCGCCACCCGGCTGAATCTGAGCCTGGAGGGTGACCTGAACGAGGCGGCGGCCAACCTGTTCTCCCACCTGCGCAGCCTGGACCAGAGCGGCGCCAAGCGCATCGCCGTGATGCCGATCCCGGAGCTGGGCTTGGGGCTGGCGATCAACGACCGGCTGCGCCGGGCGGCGGCGCCGCGGGGATGAGGGCATCGCCGGCCTCCGCCCTGATCCAGCGGAGAAAGGCGCCCACCGCCGGCTTTTCCTCCGCCCCGCCCGGATAGACGAGGTGATAGGCGAGGCCGTTCGACAGACGTTGGTCGAACAGGACGATAAGACGCCCCGCCGCAAGATCGTCGGCGGCAAAACAGTGCCGGACCAGCGCTATTCCCAATCCGGCCTTGGCAGCCTCCATCACGCCGTTGCCATCGGCGAAGACGGGCCCGCGATCCGCGCCCGCATCCGGCACGCCGGCGGCACGGAACCACAGCGCCCAGTCCCCGCGGTGCTCGTCATGCAGAAGCCGGTGCGCCGCTGGCCCCCCTGCCGGATCGGCCGCCAGATCCGCCGCCAGATCCGCCGGATGCCGAACCGGCGGTGCGGCGCGCAGATAGTCGGGGCTGCACACCGGAACCAGCCCGTCGTCGATCAACCGCTCGGCACATAGGCCTTCGTAGGCACCCGGCCCGTGACGCACGGCGACGTCGACACGGTCCTGCGCGAAATCGACAAGCCGGTTGGTGACCCCGATCCGGACATCGATTCCGGGCGCGACCGCCTCGAAGCGCGGCAGGCGCGGAACCAGCCATTGCACGGCGAAGGCAGGGGTGCAGGACAGCGTCAGTTCCGGCCTGCGGAGCCCAACCGTGAGTTCGGCGGTCGCGTCCCGGATCAGGCGGAAGGCGGTCCGTATGGCCGCATGATAGGCCGCCCCCTCGGCGGTCAAGGCGAGGCTGCGCGGCCCGCGCTCGAACAGCCGCAAGCCGAGCGCCGTTTCCAGCTCCTTGACCTGGAGGCTGACCGCGCCCGGCGTCACGTTCAGCTCCCGCGCGGCAAGCGTCATGCTGAGGTGACGCGCGGTCGCTTCGAAGGCGCGCAGACCGGCAAGCGGGGGCAAGGAAGGCATCATGATTTAGAAAATCTCACTCCTATCCGAAAAAAGACTCGTTTGCCCAACATCAAGACCGGACGCTAATTTTAGCTCAGCTCAATTGAACAGGAAAGGCCGGACCATGGCGGGAGCGCTTGGACCAGGACCGACCATGGCACGGGCACCCCAAACATCCGTTTCGACGGCAATGGCAATTCCACCGCAAGAAACGGATCGCTGCCAGTCGACGCCGCCGTGCAGGATGCCGGAACCCGGCATGTCCAGCCCCGGACACACAGCCGAACACTCAAGCCATCGATGGAAGGCCGCCCGATGACCGCACCGAACCGCAAGCCGATGGACCTGACCGACTGGAGCCTGCTGGTCGCACTTTCCATTCTGTGGGGTGGGTCCTTCTTCTTCATCGGCATCGCCGTGCGGGAGTTGCCGCCGCTCACCGTCGTCGCCATGCGGGTCGCGCTGGCGGCCTTGGCGCTCGGCGGGCTGTTGCGGATCCTGGGATGGCGGATGCCACGCGACCGCCGGACATGGACCGCCTTCTTCGGCATGGGGGCTTTGAACAACCTCGTTCCCTTCTGCCTGATCGTCTGGGGACAGACCCAGATCGCCAGCGGCGTCGCCTCCGTCCTCAACGCCACCACGCCGCTGTTCGGTGTCGTGGTGGCGCATGTCCTGACCCGCGACGAGAAGATGACCGGCAACCGGATGGCCGGGGTTCTCGTCGGCTTTGCCGGCGTGGCGGCGATGATCGGCCCCTCCGCATTGAACGGGCTTGTCGGAGCCGGGCCGCAAAGCGGATTGCTGCCGCAACTGGCGGTGCTGTGCGCCGCTCTGTCCTATTCCTTCGCCGGCATCTTCGGCCGGCGATTCAAGAACATGGGGGTGTCGCCCCTGGTCACCGCGACGGGACAGGTCACCGCCTCCACCCTGATGCTGGTGCCGGTGGCCCTGCTGACCGATCGCCCCTGGACCCTGCCGATGCCCGGTGCGGCCACCTGGGGCGCCGTCATCGGCATCGCCCTGCTGTCCACCGCCCTGGCCTATGTCATCTTCTTCCGCGTCCTGGCTTCGGCCGGCGCGACCAACCTGATGCTGGTCACCTTCCTGATCCCGGTCAGCGCCATCCTGCTGGGCAGCCTGTTCCTCGGCGAACGGCTGGCGGTCAGGCATGGGGTCGGGATGGCACTGATCGCCGGCGGGCTCGCCGCCATCGATGGAAGACTGCTCGCACGGCTGGGACAACGCAGATCCGCATAAGCCGCCAAGGGATAGAAAATGATCGGCGAAGACGTTAGAAGGGACCGATTGCAAGCCCCTTAACCTGCTTCGGACGCCTTGCCATGACCGTTGCCGCCGCCCTCGACCAGATCCGCGCCATCGTCGGCCCGTCCGGCATCCTCACCGACGCCGCCGACATGGCCCCCTACCTCGCGGAATGGCGCGGGCGCTTCAAGGGCAACAGCCCGGCGGTGGTCCGCCCGGCCAGCACCGAGGAAGTCGCGGCGGTCGTGAAGATCTGCGCCGGGGCCGGCATTCCCATCGTCCCCCAGGGCGGCAACACCAGCCTCGTCGGCGGCTCCATCCCCTATGAGGAGGGTCGCGAGATCGTGCTCAGCCTGTCGCGCCTGAACCGCATCCGCGACATCGACACGCTGAACTACACCATGACGGTCGAGGCCGGCGTGGTGCTGACCAGCATCCAGGAGGCCGCGGCCGACGCCGACCGCCTGTTCCCGCTCAGCCTGGGCGCGGAGGGCACGGCGCAGATCGGCGGGCTGATCTCCACCAACGCCGGCGGCATCAACGTCCTGCGTTATGGCAACACCCGCGATCTGGTGCTGGGGCTGGAGGTGGTCCTGGCCGACGGCCGCGTCTGGGACGGCATGCGCCGGCTGCGCAAGAACAACACCGGCTACGACCTGAAGAACCTGTTCATCGGGGCGGAGGGCACGCTGGGCATCGTCACCGCCGCGGTGCTGAAGCTGTTCCCCCGCCCGCGCCAGTCGATCACCGCCTTCGTCGCCGTGCCGAGCCCCGCCGCCGCCATCGAGCTGCTGGCCCGCCTGCGCGCCGCCTCCGGCGACGCCGTGTCGGCCTTCGAGCTGATGTCGCGCCGCTGCCTGGATTTCGCGCTGAAACACGTCGCCGGCACCATCGACCCGCTGTCGGAGCCGTCGCCCTGGTATGTCCTGACCGAGCTGACCGCCGGCACCCGGTCCGACGCCTTCCAGGAGACGGTGGAGACGGCGCTTGGCGAGGCGTTCGAGGCGGAGCTCGCGACCGACGCCACGCTGGCCCAGTCCGACGCCCAGGCCAAGCAGCTTTGGTTCATCCGCGAAGCCATCGTCGAAGCGCAGAAGTTCGAGGGCGGCTCGATCAAGAACGACGTGTCGATCCCGGTGTCCCGCGTCGCCGAGTTCATCGAACTGGCGGAAGCGGCGGTGGCGCAGGCCTGCCCCGGCATTCGCCCGACCCCCTTCGGCCATGTCGGCGACGGCAACATCCACTTCAACCTCAGCCAGCCCGAGGGGACCGACACCAAGGCCTATCTCGACCGCTGGGACGAGATTTGCCATGTGGTGAACGAGGTGATCTTCAAGCTCGACGGCTCGATCTCCGCCGAGCATGGCGTCGGCCGCTTCAAGAAGGACGAGATGCCGGCCATCAAGGGCCCGGTCGAGTTCGACATGCTGCGCGCCATCAAGGCGACACTCGATCCCAACGGCCTGCTGAACCCCGGCAAGATGCTGCCCTGAGGACCTCTCACCGGTCGCCCCCATCGGCCGCCCCCATCGGCCGCCAGTGTCATAATATTGCGGGGGACAGGCTTGCGGCGAAAGACGTAGGCCGCGCTTGTCCCCGGCGCGACACAAGGCTATGGTGCGGCCTCCGTTTCTTCTGCGCCTGTCGTACCGCGAGAGAGAGTTTTTCCGATGTCCAAGCCGCGCACTCTGTTCGACAAGATCTGGGACAGCCACGTCGTGCATCGCCAGGACGACGGCACCTGCATCCTCTACATCGACCGCCATCTGGTCCATGAAGTGACCAGCCCGCAGGCGTTCGAAGGACTGCGCGTCGCCGGCCGCAAGGTGCGGCGTCCGGAAGCCACTCTCGCCGTTCCCGACCACAACGTCCCCACCACCGACCGCTCCAAGGGCATCGTCGAGGAGGAGAGCCGGATCCAGGTCGAGACGCTGGACAAGAACGCCCGCGACTTCGGCGTCCGCTATTTCCCGATGGACGACGTCCGCCAGGGCATCGTCCATATCGTCGGTCCGGAACAGGGCTTCACCCTGCCGGGTGCGACCATCGTCTGCGGTGACAGCCACACCGCCACCCATGGTGCCTTCGGCGCCCTGGCCTTCGGCATCGGCACGTCGGAGGTGGAGCATGTGCTGGCCACCCAGACCCTGCTGCAGAAGCCGGCCAAGAACATGCTGATCCGCGTGGACGGCAAGGTGAATCCGGGCGTCACCGCCAAGGACATCGTGCTGGCGATCATCGGCCGGATCGGCACCGCCGGCGGCACCGGCTACGTCATCGAATTCGCCGGCGAGGCCATCCGCGACCTGTCGATGGAAGGCCGCATGACCGTCTGCAACATGGCGATCGAAGGCGGCGCCCGCGCCGGCCTGATCGCCCCGGACGAGAAGACCTTCGCCTATGTCCAGGGCCGCGCCCTGGCGCCGAAGGCCGGTGCCTGGGAGCAGGCCGTCGAATATTGGAAGACGCTGCCGTCGGACGAGGGTGCGGTCTATGACGCCACCGTCGTGCTGAACGCCGCCGACATCGCCCCGCAGGTCACCTGGGGCACCAGCCCGGAAGACGTGCTGCCGATCACCGCGACGGTGCCGAACCCGGCCGAGATCGCCGATGCCGGCAAGCGCGCCGCCGTCGAGCGCTCGCTCGCCTACATGGGCCTGACCCCCGGCCAGCCGCTGACCGAGGTGAAGGTGGACACCGTCTTCATCGGCTCCTGCACCAACGGCCGCATCGAAGACCTGCGCGCCGCCGCCGAGGTCGCCAAGGGCCGCAAGGTCGCCGCGGGTGTGCGCGCCCTCGTGGTTCCCGGCTCGGGCCTGGTCAAGGAGCAGGCCGAGGAGGAGGGTCTGGACAAGGTCTTCACCGAGGCCGGCTTCGAGTGGCGCGAGCCGGGCTGTTCGATGTGCCTGGCGATGAACGCCGACCGCCTGGCTCCCGGCGAGCGCAGCGCCTCGACCTCCAACCGCAACTTCGAGGGCCGCCAGGGCCGCGGCGGCCGCACCCACCTCGTCAGCCCGGCGATGGCGGTGGCGGCGGCGGTGACCGGCCATCTGGCCGACGTGCGCACGCTCGCCTGAAGACGGTAAGCGGTCCGGATTCCGGATACGGCAAAACGCCGGCTGCGATGATCCCGCAGCCGGCGTTTTTTATGTCTCCAACCCCGTTCAGGTCGGAACTGGCAACGCCTCTATGAGCAGCTGTTCATAGGTCCAGGGCATATGCTGCCACAGCAAGGAATAGGTGGTGTTCACATAGAGGCTCGATGATGTCGGAATGTTTATGTTCCAAGGCTGGGGAACGGTCCCGGTTGCGGGTGCATTTTCGGGTGCCGAACCCTGCTGGACGAGATACGCCGGGAAAGGAACCTGGGATTCGCCGTTCATCGGAAAAGTGTAGGTATCTGCCGGAGTCTGTGGGCTTGCAGCAGTGACCGGAGTTCCGTTCAGGATCACCGGCGTTCCGACATGCATATAATTCAGGTTGCTAGGAAGATTCAGATCACTCAGAAAGGATAGAACATAGTTAGTAACCTTCTGATAACCAACCGTATCACCCGCAAGTTCTGCGATCTGCTCGATAGAAGACCAATAGTTCAAGTCACTGGTGGTTTGCAAGGTTACGGGAACCTGCGGAACCGTGTCCAGGCTGTTCAGCACGGCATAGAAACCAAGGCTCTGCTCACCGAAAAGCGCGCCTTGCTGCTGACAGAGAATATTGGTCGCGTAAGAGAAATAGTCGTTGCCCGGCTTGGGCTGGGCAAAGGCATAGCACTTGACGTTGATCGTGCAGTTGGAAAACGGCTGTGTCGCCAGCCAAGCAGCATACAGCGCCGCCATGCCCGCGCCCAGGCTATGCCCGGTGACGTAAATGTTGACCTGGGGAAGTCCGGTCACCGGATTTAAGGTCGCCGTATTATGCGCGGCATTGCTGTTTGCCACAACCTCTCCCAAAATTTTAGAGAGACGACCGTAAAGAGAATTGATGACCGGAATCGTCACTTCTTTCCAGAGTATTTTCTTAGTCTCGTATTCAACTACCTTTTCTTCCAGGGCATTATCCAAGCTCTCCAAAGACATTCGGAACCCGAGATGAACGAGCGCGTTCTGAGCCACCTGAATATTGGAGGCGTCGACATAGCTTCTTTTTGAACTGAAGTCATTTAGAAGCGACTGCACATCAGCCGGCAAATTGTTCCAAATATCCGCAGGAATAAGACTTTGCATCGACCCCGGCGGTATCTCTTGCGCGGTGATCGGCAGGGCGATGAAATCCTCAACCGCGTTAAGGCCAGTCATCGTCCCACGAAACGCTACACAATAGGTCGGGATCTCAGACTGATTCACCAGACCGGCAAACAATGCCTGATTGCCAAGTGAGGAATTGACAATCCAGTTACCCCAAGTACCGCTACCAGCCGCACACCAGTCCGACGGCCAGCGATCATAGAAAAGCGACGGCAGATTCTGCTGGGTGGCCGAATCGAAAGGCGCGCCGCTGGCTGGCAATGTGGGGTCAAGCAGAGCCACCGCGCCTGATGGAACATTAAGGGGAACAAAACTATCAACGGCAGCTGCAATCTGCATGATTTCCAGAGCTTCAGCAGCATCATAGGCAGCGCCGAACGGCGGAAGAGCCATCTCAATCTCCCTTTATCATCATTTTTGAATGGGTTCCATGGAGGGCGCGTTTGCATCTGAAACTTGCGCCTTCAATTGTTATTTTGCGTTCAAAATAAATAATTTAAAATAGTATTTTTGATATAATTTTCTACTATATTCTTCTTTTCTCTCGAATCATGTATTACAAATTGTATTTTTTGATCACAATGATCATTTTATTCATATGGTTTCCATACATTTCCCCCACTTTTCTGATTTTCCGATAATTTTCCGCTTAAGAGTGCCGTAAACATTGCCCTCTGACAAAACCGCGAATTGCCTCTTCGCCCATAATAATTGCCAGACATAACGCATTTCCCCGATTTTCGAAATATGGCATGGGGAAATCCAAGACAAACATGTGTCGTTGACATTACCGCAAAAAAATTTATGCGAGCTTCTTCACTGCATCGTCTTCGTTTTTTTATGATGCATGGTGCAGAAGCTCCACTTTCATAGAGCGCATTCTAAGGATCGCGCCAACCCTTCGGTTCAATCACCCCGGCCGCGCGCCTGCCCCAGCAACCCTTGCGGCCGGAAGATCAGGAACAGCGTCAGCAGCCCGAATGCCACGATGTCCTTGTAGGCGAGGGCGAAATAGGCCGACCAAAACGTTTCGACCAGCCCCAGCAGGGCGCCGCCCAGCATTGCCCCCGGCACCGAGCCGATGCCGCCGACCACCGCCGCGGCCAGCGCCTTGAAGCCGATCAAGTAGCCGGTGAAAAAGTTCACCCCGCCGTAATAGAGCGCGATCACCGCCCCCGCCGCCGCGGCCAGCCCGCCGCCGATGGCGAAGGTCGCCGCCACCGTGCGGTTGACGTCCACCCCCACCAGTTCCGCCGCCGCGATGTCGTCGGTGCAGGCGCGGTGCGCCCGGCCGAAGGCGGTGTGCCGCATGATCCCCCACAAGGCCGCATAGAGCCCGCCGGTCAGCGCCAGGATCGCCAGCTGCGCCGTCAGCGCGGTGACGGTGAAGGCGCCGTCGCTGGCCAGGTCGAAACGCTGGGTCAGCACCGGTGCCGGCCACCAGTCGCGGGCGCCATGCAGCAGCCGCACCCCTTCCTGATAGGCGATCGACAGCCCGACAGCGACGATCAGCGGCGTGTGGCCGCGCACCCCGCGCAGGCGGCGGAACACCAGCCGGTCCATGGTCCAGCCCTGCACCGCGGTGAAACCGATCACCAGCACCAGCACGCCGAGCAGGGCCGGCGGCCATGTCGCCCAACCCGCCATCCCCAGCCCGGCCCCCGCGATCGCCGTCACCATGGCACCGATCATCGTCAGTTCCCCCATCGCCAGATTGATCTGGCCGAGGATGGCGTAGACCAGGGTATAGCCAAGCGCCAGCAGCCCATAGACACAGGCGACGGTGGCGGCGTTGATGATCTGCTGGGCCAGGAACAGAACGGGGGTCCAGCGTGTCGGCGGCGCCCGCTTGGCCTCGACCACGCCGCCGGCGGCATCCCGCGGCGGCTTGATGCGCAGCCATTGCATCAGCATGGCGAAGCGGACGTCCGTCAGCCAGCCGCCGCGGTCGGTCGCCGCCGCGACGAGGATCCGCCGTCCCTCCTCCATGCCGGTGCCGGCGAAGCGGCAGGCGACCCAGTGGCCCTGATTGGCGCTGCGGTAATCGACGCGCAGCACATGCCTGTCTTCGCCGTAGGTCCGGGTGGAGAGGTCGGTGACCGGGCCGGACTCGAAGGCCGGGATCAGCTTCCGGCACAGCATGTCCTGGTCGGCGTCGACGCCGCACCCGGTGAGCATCAGCAGGACGAGGCACAGCAGCGGCAGGATGCGGAGCACGGAACCGCCCGGTCAGGTGGGATGCGTCAGCCTACCGTCAATTCGGACGGGTGGGAAGGCGGGAGGATCGCACGCCCAGGGGAATCGCATACGGAAAAGCCTTGCCATTCCTATCGGATTTGATTCTACCCGGCGGACCGATTTGGGCGTTGGGGGAACGAGATGGAAGGGTTCAAAGCGTGCTTTGGAGCGCTGGACGATCCACGACGGGGCAATGCTCGTCAACACGACCTTCATGAAATGCTGATGATCGCTCTCTGCACGTTCCTGTGCGGTGGGCGAACCTGCATCGACATGGCGGAGTTCGCTGACGAACGTCAGGAGTTTCTGGGCGAATTCCTCACCTTAAAGGGCGGTCCGCCATCGCACGATACCTTCAGCCGGCTGTTTCGTCTCCTTGATCCCAAGCAGTTTCAGGCCTGTTTCCGCACCTTCATGGACCGCTTTGCCGAGACCTGCCAGGGCGTCATCGCCATCGACGGCAAGGCGCTGCGGCGCTCCTTCGATACGGCGAGTGCTAAGTCGCCCCTGCACATGGTCAGCGCCTGGGGGTGCGAGCAGCGTCTGGTGCTCGCTCAGATCGCCACCGACGCCAAGTCCAACGAAATCACCGCCGTGCCCACGTTGTTGGAGATGCTGGCGCTCAAAGGGACCATCGTGACCGTCGACGCGCTCAACTGCCAGCGCGACATCGCCCAGAAAATCATCGATCGGAAGGGCGACTACGCCTTGGCGCTCAAAGGCAATCAGGGCACGCTCCATGCTGACGTGAGCCTGTTTCTCGACGATCCCGAGACCACGACCACCACCAGCCACACCACCGTTGATGGCGATCATGGCCGCATTGAGACCCGTACCAGCGTCGTCTCCACCGACATTACCTGGCTCCAGGCCATTCACCAATGGCCTGGGCTGGCGGCCATCGGCAAGGTGGTCCGTACCCGCGAAACCCCGGCCAAGACGACGACGGAGACCGCCTACTACCTGTTCAGCACGCCGCTCTCCGCCGAACGCTGCGGTGAGGTCGTCCGCGCCCATTGGGGCGTGGAGAACAGCCTGCATTGGCGCCTCGACGTCACCATGAACGAGGATCAAGCCCGTAACCGCAAGGACAACGGCCCCGAAAACCTCGCCGTCCTCCGGCACCTCGCCATCAACCTCGTCTCAAAGGATGCTTCCAAGGGGTCTACCCGCGTCAAGCTGCTGCGAGCCGCCTGGAATTCCGCCTTCCTCCGAAAACTGCTCGCCCAAATCTGATATGCGATTGCCCTGATCGCACGCCTCCTTCTTCGCCGACCGTGCCTACACACAATATCCTGATCCGTATCAAGCCCGCCATCTTTGAGCAATGCGTGCGATATCTCTGCCCATCAGAGATGGCCACCTGTTCAACTCCATGTTTTTTTCTGTCGATAAGGGCTATTCTTATGAACGAATATCAGATCAACCTGCCACAGGGCGATATCCAAAGGTCTATGCAAGTAATCGATGATATCATACACAACAAAATCAAAGGGCCTGAAGAAATCTATAATTTTCCCCATGCGAGGATTTTCGTCAAGCATCGACGCCTCAATAACAAAAATGGAAGACTCTTCAATAAGAGAAGTCGCCCCCTTAAGAACCTCCATCTCAGCCCCATCAACATCAATTTTCACCAGATATGGTCCGATTTTCCCTGAATCTTTGCAAAATTCATTAAGAGAAATACCCTCTACTATACGGCATTCACCACCCGTCACACGGTTCCTTGCCAAGACGTCAGAGTATTTTCGGTCATCCGAGACCCAAAGCTCAACAGGGGCATTTTTTGATGCAACCGCAACCATATGATATTCGGCACTCTTGAGCTGTGAACACAGCCCCTTAAGAGCGTTTTCACATTCCGCCACCGGTTCAAACATCACATGATGCGCCTGAGGAAACACATCGAATAACGGAGGAGTGCCGGTTTGGGCGCCGACGTCGAACACCGTGGCCGGCTGGAATCCCAAACGCATAAGATTGTAGAGAGCGCCGTGCTTGGAATTCCTGACGAATGACGTTTGTCCCCTGGCAAGGTAAAGCAGGGTTCTGGCGATCAGATCACTGGGATTGCGACTCAGGAAATCCTCGTACTCTTTTTGGACGCCCTCCGCATCTCCCTCAATATGCTTCTCAATAATATCCAGAAGAGTGCTGCTATTCATGAGACAATCCCCAAACTGACGGTGTCTGAGAGAATTTTATGCGATTTCATTAGGATATGGTAGTGCCTCACGGAGAGGCGGCCCAATCCGCCACCTATGACGCAAACCTTTGTTCCGCCACCGCTGAACCATGCATGCGGAGGCTGGCGCGCTGAAGCGGTGGCGATCCGAATCGATGCAACCCAATGGCCTGAAGACCGCGGCCGGGCATTCGCTGACGGCGGACAGGTCCATGCCATCGGCGGGCAAGCGGCCTGCCCGCACGCCAACATCGCAAGCCGCCATCGCCTGCCGCCCCGCTCTCCAAAGGAGATCCGGTTCAGCGCCGATCAGCCCCCCAAGCTGAACCCTCACTCCACCATGTAATCCCGCACCAGCAGCTCGGCGATCTGCACCGCGTTCAGCGCCGCACCCTTGCGCAGATTGTCGGCGACGCACCAGAAGGACAGGCCGTTCTCGACCGTGATGTCGTCGCGGATACGGCTGACGAAGACCGGGTTGTCACCGGCGACCTCGACCGGGGTGACATAGCCCTCGCCGGTCTGCTGGTCGACCACCGACAGGCCGGGGGCGGCGCGCAGGACGACACGGGCCTCCTCGGCGCTGATCGGCTCCTCCGTCTCGATGTTGATCGACAGGGCATGGCCGATGAAGGTCGGCACGCGGACGCAGGTGGCGGCGACCTTGATCTTGGGATCGAGGATCTTCTTGGTCTCCACCGTCATCTTCCACTCCTCCTTGGTGGAGCCGTCCTCCATGAAGACGTCGATGTGGGGGATGACGTTGAAGGCGATCTGCTTGGGGAAGACACTCTTGGCGACGGGATCATTGACGAAGATGGCGCGGGTCTGGGTGAACAGCTCGTCCATCGCCTCCTTGCCGGCGCCCGACACCGACTGGTAGGTCGAGACCACGACGCGGTGGATTTTGAAGCGGTCGTGCAGCGGCTTCAACGCCACCGCCATCTGGATGGTGGAGCAGTTGGGGTTGGCGATGATGCCGCGCTTGCGATAGCCGGCCAGCGCCTCCGGATTGACCTCCGGCACCACCAGCGGCACGTCGGGATCCATGCGGAACTGCGAGGTGTTGTCGATCACCACGGCCCCGGCGGCGGCGGCGCGCGGCACATGGACGGCCGACACCTTGGCGCCGGGCGAGGACAGCACGATGTCGACGCCGTGGAAGTCGAACTTGTTCAGGTCCTGGACCTTGAGGATGTCATCCTCGCCATAGGACACCTCCTGGCCGATCGACTTTTCGGAGGCGAGCGCGATGACCGTGTCGGCCGGGAACTTCCGCTCGGCCAGCGTTTGCAGGATCTCGCGCCCGACATTGCCGGTGGCGCCGATGACCGCGACGGTATAGCCCATGACGGTGGTTTCCTTCTGCCGAATGTCCGCGAAGACAAGAATGGTGCCGGGGGGCGATAGGAGCTAGGCGCTTTCCCGGCGAATTGCAACCCGTCCGGCCGAACGGACGGGGCATGACAGATCACCGGGCGGGTTGACATGCGATGGAAGGCGGCGGGAAGATTCCCGCGCCTCAACAGCGCCCCAAGGGGCCTCCAGGGAGATATCACGGATGACCAGCTTCAAGCGCGGCCTTATCGCGCGGACTGTTCTTGGCGCCGCCGCCCTCGCCCTCGCCGGTTTCGCGACCCCGGCCCTCGCCGACACGCCGAAGGACGCGCTGGTGATGGCCTGGCAGTTCGACGACATCGTCAGCCTCGACCCCGGTGAAATCTTCGAGCTGTCGGGCGCCGAATACAGCGCCCAGGTCTATGACCGGCTGATCCATTTCGACGTCAACGACGTCAGCAGGATCGAGGGCGAGGCCGCCGAAAGCTGGACCGTGTCGCCCGACGGCAAGACCTTCACCTTCACGATGCGCAAGGGCATCGCCTTCCATTCCGGCAACCCGCTGACGGCCGAGGATGTCGCCTGGTCCTTCTCCCGCGCGGTGAAGATGAACAAGGGCCCGGCCTTCATCCTGAACCAGTTCGGTCTGACCCCGGACAATGTCGACCAGATGGTCCGCGCCACCGATCCGCAGACGCTGGTCTTCACCACCGACAAGGTCTATGCGCCGACCTTCGTGCTCTATTGCCTGACCGCCGACGTCGCCTCCATCGTCGATTCCAAGCTGGTGAAGAGCAAGGAGAAGGACGGCGATTTCGGCGCCGGCTGGCTGAAGACCAACTCCGCCGGCTCCGGCCCCTTCATCCTGAAGCAGTGGAAGGCGAGCGAGCTGCTGACCCTCGACGCCAACCCGAAATACTGGCGCGGCGCGCCGAAGCTCAAGCGCGTGCTGATCCGCCACATCGCGGAACCGGCGACCCAGCGCCTGCTGCTGGAGAAGGGCGACGTCGACGTCGCGCGCAACCTGAAGCCGGAGCAGTTCGAGCCGCTGAAGGCCAGCGACACCATCCGTCTGGTCCAGGCGCCGAAGGGCACGCTGTGGTATCTCAGCCTGAACCAGAAGAACCCCGCCCTGGCCAAGCCCGAGGTGCGCGAGGCGTTCAAATATCTGGTCGATTACGACGCCATGGCCGGATCGATCATGAACGGCATCGGCGCCGTCCATCAGGCCTTCCTGCCCAAGGGCTTCCTGGGCGCCGTCAACGAGAACCCCTACAAATACGATCCCGCCAAGGCGAAGGAGCTGCTGGCGAAGGCCGGCTATCCCGACGGTTTCACCGTCAGCATGGATGTCCGCAACACCAACCCGACCCAGGACATGGCCCAGGCGATCCAGGCCAGCGCCGCCAAGGCCGGCGTGAAGATCGAGATCATCCCCGGCGACGGCAAGCAGGTGCTGACCAAGTACCGCGCCCGCAACCATGAATTGATGATCCAGCAATGGGGCGCCGACTACCAGGATCCGCACTCCAACGCGGAGACCTTCGCCTCCAACCCGGACAATGGCGACAACGCCAAGTCCAAGACGCTGGCCTGGCGCAACGCCTGGGACATTCCGGAGCTGACCAGGAAGACCGCCGCCGCCGTCGAGGAGCGCGACGCCGCCAAGCGCGCCAAGATCTATGACGAGTTGCAGCGTTCGATCCTGGCCGATTCGCCCTTCGTCGTCATGTTCCAGCAGACGGAGATGATCGCCGAGCGCAAGAGCGTCACCGGCCTCGTCTGGGGCCCGAGCTTCGACACCAACTTCTACTGGAAGGCCGAGAAGAAGTAAGGATGCGGAGGGGGCGCCCACCGCGCCCCCTCCCGTCCCGGTTACGCCCAGGCCCGCGCGTCCTCGACCACCACGGCGAGGCTGTCGGACAGGCCGGTCAGCACACCGCGCTGGATGTCCGCCGCCGGCACCACCCCGCCCTTGCCGTCGGGCAGATCGCGGGTGGCGGTGGCCGACGCCACGACCGTCACCCGCCAGCCATGATCCACCGCCGACCGCGCGGTGCTGCTGACGCAGTTGTGGGTCATGAAGCCGGCGACGATCATCTCCGTCCGCCCGGTGTCGCGGGCCACCGCCTGCAAGCCCGTGCCGGCGAAGGCGTTGGCGAGCTTTTTCACGATCACCGCTTCACCGGCGCGCGGGGCGACGGCCGGAATGATCTCCGCCGTCGGTCCGGTGGGATCGAACAGCGGCGCTCCGGCCGCCGTGTGATGGACGATGTGGATCACCGGCACGCCGTTGGCGCGGGCGAGATCCAGCAGGGCCGCCGCCCGACCGACCGCCGCATCGACGCCCGACAGCCGCAGGGCGCCATCGGTATATTCACGCTGAAGATCGATCAGCACCAGCACCGCCTTGTCGAGCGGGCTCGGGGTGTTGGGCGCGCCGACGATCTGGCGCAGGGTGGTGGCCGCCGGGGTGGTCATCGCGGAATGCTCCGTGGTCATTGAACCTCGATGGCCCGATGGTGCCCGGTTCACCGATGCCCAGCCATCCGCTATCCTCGCACGATGACTGTTCAGAAATTCACAGGCCCGCCGCTCGACTGGGACGACCTGCGGGTTTTCCTGGAGTTGGCGCGGACCGGCAGCCTGTCGGCGGCGGCGCGCGGCCTGCGGCTCAGCCACGCCACGGTCGGGCGCCGGCTCGCTGCGCTGGAGGCCACGCTCGGCCGCGGCCTGATGGAACGGCGGCCCGACGGCTATGTCCTGACCGGGGAGGGCGAGAGCGTCCGTGCCCTGGCCGAGGCGATGGACGAGCGGGCGCAGGCCATCCGCCGCCGCGAGGGCGGCGACACCGGGCTGACCGGCACGGTGCGGCTGACCATGACCCAGGCGCTGGCCGACCTGTTCCTGATCCCGCGCCTGGGGCCGTTGCGGGCGGCCAACCCGGCGCTCGATCTCGAGATCATCGTCGACAACCGCACCCTCAGCCTCGCCCGGCGCGAGGCCGATCTGGCGATCCGGCTCGCCCAGCCGCAGCGCGGCGATCTGGTCGGGCGGCGGCTGGCGACGCTGGGCTACGGGCTCTATGCCGCGCCGGGCGCGCCCGACACGCTGATCGCCTATGACGACTCGATGGCGGAATTGCCGGAGGCACTGTGGCTGGACCGTCATGGCGGCGGCCGGCGCGTCGCCTTCCGCTGCAACAGCGTGCAGGGGCAACTGGCGGCGGCGGTGGCCGGATTCGGCACCGCCCTGCTGCCCTGCATGCTTGCCGACGGCGTGCCGGGACTGGAGCGCCTTGCGCCGACCGGCCCGCCGCTGACCCGCGAAGCCTGGCTGCTGGTCCACCGCGACCGCCGCGACGTGCCGCGCGTGCGGACGGTGATCGAGCATCTGGTGACGGTCTTCACCGCCGAACGCGCAAGGTTGGAAGGCGCAAGGTTGGAAGGCGGTTGACGGCCCCCCACCGCCGCCGCCACCCTCCGCCGGCCATCATCGGAAAGGGCTTGTCCGCCATGTCGCTCCGCTTCCTCTGGTTGGCGGGCCTCGCCATCGCGATGGCATTCCCCGCCCCACTCCCCGCCCAGGCGCAGTCCCGGCCCAACGACGAAGCCTTCTCCAACGCGGTGGTCGCCGCAGGAAAAACCATCACCCGGGCGCAATGCGCCGGGTTGGAGGTGCGGGAGACCGCCAGCTGGGTGGAGATCGACGGTCGCGGCGAATGCCTGCGCTATTACGCCGCCGGCCTGAGGCCTGGATCAAACCCGATCGTCGCGGCCTGGATGCATGGCGACGTCATGGGCTCCAAACCGGAGCAGATCGGGCATCAGGAGGGGTTGAGCGTCGCCACCATGATCGAACAGGAACGGGTCCTGTCGGCGCGCTTCGGCGTGCCCTTCATCTTCCTGGCCCGTCCGGGAGCCTATGGCAGCTCCGGCAAATTCTGGACCATGCGCCATACCCGGCGCGAGGCGGCGCTGATGAACGCCCATCTCGACCTGCTCAAGAAGCGCTACGGCATCGGGCGATGGTCGCTCGGCGGAAGCAGTGCGGGAGGCACGCTGACGGCCGAATTCCTGGCCCGCCGCAGCGACCTGACATGCGCCGTCATCTCGTCGGGAGCCTCCGCTTACGAAGCCTATCTCCAGGCGCATGGCGTCAAGACCCGGCCGGCCAAGCCGGAAACCTGGTTCGACCCCTACCGCTCGCTCGACCTGATTCCCAAGGACCCGGCGCGCCGCATCTTCGTCATCGGCGATCCCAGGGAAACCAATGTGCTGTTCCGCACCCAGCGCCTGTATTTCGACGGGCTGACGGCACGCGGGCTCCAGGCCTGGCTGGTCCCGCTCGAACGGGCCCGGCCGCCGCGCTATCACGGTCTGGTTGATTTCGGCGAAACCGCCACCGGCCTCTGTGCCCAGGGCGTCGCGACGGAAGCGCTGTTGAAGACGCTCCGATCCATGCCCGACCAGCCGGAGCGGATCAGCAACTGACCGGCATCAGTAGCGCGCCGCCAGGAAATAGAGCCCGTCCGGCGGGCAGGTCGGCCCGGCCTTGGCGCGGTCGCAGGCCTCCAGCGCCCGGCGCACGTCGTCCGCCGTCCATTTGCCGGCGCCGACCAGCTCCAGCGTGCCGACCATGTTGCGGACCTGATGATGCAGGAAGGAGCGCGCGGCGGCATGGACGCGGATCTCGTCGCCCTGGCGTTCCACCGCCAAGCGGTCGAGCGTCTTCACCGGCGACTTGGCCTGGCACAGCGCGGCGCGGAAGCTGGAGAAGTCATGCTGGCCGACCAGCACCTGCGCCGCCGCGTGCATCGCGTCGGCATCCAGCGGGCGGGTGACATGCCAGGCCCGGCCGGATTCCAGCGCCAGCGGCGCCCGGCGGTTGACGATGCGGTAGACATAGGCGCGGCCGGTCGAGGTCAGGCGGGCGTGGAAGTCCTCGGTCACCGCCTCCACCTCCAGCACGGCGATCGGCGCCGGCTTCAGATGGAAATTCAGGGCGTCGCGCAGCTTCAGCGCGGTGAAGGGCTTTTCCAGGTCGAAATGGCAGACCTGCCCCAGCGCATGCACCCCGGCATCGGTGCGGCCGGAGCCATGGACCCGCGCCACCTCGCCCGACAGGCGCCGCACCGCCTCCTCCAGGCTCTGCTGGACGGAGGGGCCGTTGTCCTGGCGCTGCCAGCCGACGAAGGGACGGCCGTCATACTCGACGGTCAGTTTCCAGCGCTGCACGGCGGTCAGTCCGCGACCGCTTCGGTCGAAAGGGGAGCGGAGACCGGCTGCCCGACCGCCAGCGCGAAGCCGCGCAGGAAGGCCGCCCCATCGACCGGCGCCTTGCCCGGCCGCTGCACCAAGATCAGCCGCACCGCGCCGTCGGCGCAGGCGACCGTCAGCCGCTCATCCAGCAATGTACCGGGGGTTCCGGCGCCGGTCGCCGGCTCGGCGGCCAGAACCTTGATGCGCTCACCGTTCGCCGCATCGAACCAGCAGCCGGGCCAGGGCGTCAGCGCCCGGACCTGCCGCTCGACATAAGCGGCGGGCCGGGTCCAGTCGAGCCGGCCATCCTCGCGCGTCAGCTTGGCGGCATAGGTGACGCCCTCCTCCGGCTGCGGCTCGGCGGTGAGCGTGCCGGCGGCGAGCCCCGCCAGCGCCGGGACGATCAGGCGGGCGCCAAGGGCGGCCAACTCGTCATGCAGGCTGCTGGCGGTGGTGGCGGGGGTGATCGCCACCGCTTCCCGAGACAGCATGGCGCCGGTGTCGAGCCCGATGTCCATCTGCATGATGGTGATCCCGGTCTCGGCATCGCCGGCCAGGATGGAACGCTGGATCGGCGCCGCCCCGCGCCAGCGCGGCAGCAGCGAGCCATGCACGTTGACGCAGCCCAGCCGCGGCGCCTCGAGGATCGGCTGCGGCAGGATCAGGCCATAGGCGGCGACCACGGCGACATCAGCCTTCAGATCGGCGAACTCCGCCTGGGCCTCGGCGTTGCGCAGGCTCTTGGGCGTGCGCACGGGGATGCCATGCTCCTCGGCGAAGCGGTGGACGGGCGATTTCCGCACCTGCTGGCCACGGCCGGCCGGGCGCGGCGGCTGGCTGTAGACGCGGACGACCTGATGCCCCGCCTGGATCAGCGCGGCAAGGCTGGGCACGGCGAAATCCGGCGTGCCCATGAAGACGAGACGGAGCGGGGTCATCGGGATTCGATCGAGGCGGGTCAGGCCGTCGCCTTCTGCATCTTCTGGACCTTCTTCAGCAGGATGTTCCGCTTCAGCATCGACAGGTAATCGACGAACAGGACGCCGTTCAGATGGTCGATCTCATGCTGGAGGCAGGTGGCGAGCATGCCCTCGGCCTCGATCTCCTGCGGCTGGTTCCGTTCGTCGAGATAGCGGACGCGGACGCGCTGCGGACGCGTGACCTCGGCATACTGTTCGGGCACCGACAGGCACCCCTCCTCGCACACCGCCTTGTCTTCGGAGGACCAGATGATTTCCGGGTTGGCGAGGCGGATCGGGTTCGGCGGCTCGCCCTTCTCATGGACATCGACGACGATGACGCGGTCGAGCACGCCGACCTGGGGGGCGGCCAGACCGATGCCGGCGGCGTCGTACATGGTCTCGACCATGTCGTCCATCAGCTTGACGACGCGCGCATCCACTTCGGCGACGGGTTGCGCCTTGCGCTTCAGGATCGGATGCGGGGCGACGAGGATCGGAAGACGGGCCATGGGTGCTCAATGCCGGTAAGGGGGAGATCAAACGGACAAGGTAGGCGGACCGAAGGGTCCGGTCAAGGAATCGGACCTGTGCGAACGACGCGAAACCACCCGCCGAGCAGGGTTGCACCCGGCGCCGGTTGGGCGTAGTCGATGCCGATCATGCCGGATGCCGCCCCCTCACCGCCCCCTCCCACTCCCCCGCCCCCGCGCTGGACCCAGGATGCCGCCCTGGCGCTGGTGTTCCTGACCCGCCTGCCCGTCCCTTCCATCGGTCCGCTCGCCAATCCACTGGCCGGTCCGCTGGCCGACGGCGCGTCCGCGCGGGCGATGGGGTGGTTTCCGCTGGTCGGCGCGCTGGTCGGGCTGGCGGGCGGAGCGGTGTTCGCCGCCGCCGCCGCGCTGCACCTGCCGCCGCTGGCGGGAGCGCTGCTCGCCCTGGCGGCGACGGTGCGGCTGACCGGCGGGCTGCACGAGGATGGCGCCGCCGACGTCGCCGACGGCTTCGGCGGCGGGCGCGACGTGGCGCGCAAGCTGGAGATCATGCGCGACAGCCGGGTCGGCAGCTATGGCGTGCTGGCGCTGGTCTTCTCGGTCGGCATCCGCGCCGCCGCCCTGGCCGCCCTGCCGGTGCCGGCGGCGGTGGCGGCGCTGGTGGCGGCCGGCGCCCTGTCGCGTTGCGGGCTGGCGGCGATGGCCCGCGTCCTGGCGCCGGCGCGACGCGACGGGCTGGCGGCGGCACAGGGCAAGCCGGCGATGACCACCGTGCTGCTGGCGCCGGCGTTCGGCATCGCCATCGCCGCGGCGGCGCTCGGCGGGCTGGCCCTGCCGGTGCTAGCCTTCCCCTCGCTGGCGGCGACGCTGCTGGCGGTGGCCGCGGTGACCGCGCTCGCCCGGACGCAGATCGGCGGACACACCGGCGACGTCTTCGGCGCCGCGCAGCAGGTGGCGGAGGCCACCGTCCTTCTGACCCTCTCCGCGTTACTGGGAACCACGGCATGAGCGCGCCGAGCCTCACCCCCCTGACCGTCACCCGCTGGTGGCTGATCCGCCATGCGCCGGTCCACAACCCGGACAATGTCATCTGCGGATCGAGCGACCGGGAGGCCGACACCGGCAACCGCGCCGCGGCGGCGGCGCTGGCGGCCGGGCTGCCGGCCGACGCCCTGTGGCTGACCAGCCCGCTGCGCCGCAGCCGCCAGACCGCCCAGGCGCTGTGGAGCCGCAACCCCCGCCTCGCCGGCGCCGCCGTCGTCGAACCGGCATTGGCCGAACAGGATTTCGGCGCGTGGGAGGGCATCAGCCACGACAGGGCGGCGATGCGCGACGCGGAGGCGGCGGCGCGCTTCTGGCGCGATCCCGCCAACCACGCCCCGCCGGGCGGCGAGAGCTTCGCCCTGGTGATGGAGCGCGCGGCGGCGGCGCTGCTGCGGCTGACCGAGATCCATGCCGGGCGGGACGTGGTGGCGGTGATCCATGCCGGAACCATCCGGGCGGCGCTGGCGCTGGCGCTGGATCTGACGCCGGAGGCGGCGCTGCGGCTGCGGATCGACCCGTGGTCGCTGACCCGGATCGACCATCACCAGCACGCCGCCCGGGACGCCGCCGACGCCGCCGCGGGCTCCTGGTCCGTCGGGGGAGTGAATCAGCGGATGGGAACCTTCTGACCCCGCCAGCCGTTCCCCTGTCTCCGTTGGGCTACCGAACGAGAGGCAGACCATGGCTCACAGCACCACCGCCGGCCAGAGCCCCGACAAGGGCGATGTCAAGAAGCTCTGGGAGATGATGAAGGGCGTCCAGGTCGCGATGATGACGACGCTGGACGACAATGGCCGGCTGAACTCCCGTCCGATGGCGACGCTGTCCCATGCGGGGTTCGAAGATGGCGCCTTGTGGTTCTTCACCCGCGCCCATTCCGAAAAGGTGGCGGAGATCGACCGCCATTGGCGCGTCAACCTCGCCTACGCCAACCCCGACAAGCAGGATTACGTCTCGGTCTCCGGCATCGCCGAGGTGGTGCGCGACCGCGACAAGATCCGCTTCCTGTGGCGGGACATCATGACCACCTGGTTTCCCCAGGGACCGGACGACCCCGAGGTCGCCCTGCTGAAGGTGTCGGTCGATCAGGCCGAATATTGGGACAGCCCGTCGAGCGCCATGGTCCACGCCTATGGCTATGTGAAGGCGAAGCTGACCGGCCAGTCGCCCGATCCGGGCGATAACGCGAAGATCGCGTTCCAGTAGAGCGGGCCGGTAAAGAGCGGGTCAGCAATGGGCTGGCGGCGGAAGCCAGCCTGACATGAAAACGCCCTCCCCAACCGACCGCGAGGCCGGCAAGGGAGGGCGTTATTCATTGAACGGTCGGATCGACGCTCAAAAGCGTCGGAAACGCCGCTTACCAGCTCTTGGCGCGGGCCGCCGGCTTGCCGTTGCCGTGGGCGTCACGGCGGGCATGGCCATGGTCCGGGCGGGAGTCGCCGCGGTGGTTGTCGTTGCGGGCATAGTCCGGACGCGGGCCGCGCGGGGCGTGCGGACCCTTGGACTCGCCGTTGCGGTGCCACGGCTTGCCGGCGCCGCCGCCCGGACGGCCGTTGCGCCCGGCCGGACGGCCGCCGCCACCGGTGGTGAAGGGGCGCGTCGGCTCCAGGCCGGGCACCACATGCACCTCCAGCGTCGCCTTCGTGTAGCGCTCGATGCGGACCAGGGTCTCGCGGTCGGCGCGGGCGGCGAAGGAGATCGCCACGCCAGAGGCGCCGGCGCGGCCGGTACGGCCGATGCGGTGGACATAATCCTCCGCCGAACGCGGCAGGTCGAAGTTGATGACGTGGGTGATGTCGCGCACATCGATGCCGCGGGCGGCGACGTCGGTGGCGACCAGCAGGCGGACCTGGCCGGTGCGCAGGCGCTGGAGCGTGCGGTTGCGCTTGGTCTGGTCCATGTCGCCGTGCAGGGCGGCGGCGGCATGGCCGGCGGCGCTCAGCTCCTCGGCCAGCGTGTCGGCGTCACGCTTGGTGGCGGCGAAGATGATCGCCTTGCCGACCTCTTCCTGGGCGGCGAAATGCTGCAACAGGCGGCGCTTGTGGTCCATGTCGTCGGCATGGTGCAGGCGCTGCTCGACATTGACCGAGGTCGCCTGGCTCTCGACGGCCACGCGCTCCGGGTTGCGCAGCAGGTTGCCGGCCAGCTGCGCCATGCGGCGGTCCAGCGTGGCGGTGAACAGCAGGGTCTGGCGCGTCGGCGGGCAGCATTTGGCGATGGTCTCGACATCGTCGAGGAAGCCCATGTCCAGCATGCGGTCGGCCTCGTCGAGGATCAGCACCTCGACCTCGTCCAGGGCGATGCGGCGGCGGGCGACATGGTCCAGCAGGCGGCCCGGGGTGGCGACGAGAACGTCGACCGGGCGCGACAGCAGGCGCAGCTGCTCGCGGTAGGGCATGCCGCCGACCACGTCCACGATGTTCAGCTTCATGAACTTCGCGTATTTGCGGGCGGCGTCGGTGACCTGCTTGGCCAGCTCGCGGGTCGGGGCCAGAACCAGCACGCGCGGGGTGGCGGCGCCGTTCAGCGGCAGCTCGGCGGTGCGGGTCAGCGCCGGCAGCATGAAGGCGGCGGTCTTGCCGGTACCGGTCTCGGCGGTGGCGAGGATGTCGCGGCCCTGGAGCGCCGGCGGAATGGCGGCGAGCTGGACCGGGGTCGGGGTGGTGTATTCGAACGCCTCAAGGGCCTTCAGGACGAGCGGGTGCAGACCGAGTTCGGAAAACGACAAGTCGGATCAACCTTCTCAAAGCAACACGGCACGGCCCCGCGCGCCCCGATGGCGGGCGTGGGACATACCGGCGAACTCGCCGGGAGGAGGTCGATAGAGGGAGAGGCGTCTATCCGATGCAACGGCAAGAGCGCCCCCATCACCTCGGGACGTTAACCGTTGCGCAATCACAGCGCGTCTCGCTCAAGAGACGCGCGAGCCTCCAGCGATCAAGGCGCTCTACATAGGCTATTGCGCCGCACAAGACAAGGCCCATCGCGGAACGAGCCCCGCGCCGGTCACTTGACGACCATGCGTTCGATGTAGATGTCGCGGAACAGGCCGGTCCCGGCCTCGCGGTTCACCGCTTCCTTGATCCGCGCCTTCAGGAAGTCGGCGGAGCCGCTGCCGGTGAGATTTTCGGCGCCGGCCTGGCTGACGGTCTGGAACAGCCGGTCGGCGATGCGCTCCTGATAGCGCAGGATGCGGTCGGCCTCGACCTTCGGCGCCAGCACCAGCGAGACCTGCATCTCGACCGCCCGCGACCCGTCCAGCGGCACCTCGAGCGCCGGCAGCCGCGCCAGCTGCGGCTTCGGCCCCATCCGCGCCTCGATCCGCCGCTGGTCCAGCATGCGGTCCAGCGCCATGCCGCCGCCATAGGCCAGCCCGGCCAGGGTCAGCAGGGCGATCACGACGATGATCAGCAGGCGGGCGGGACTTCCCGGCTGCGGCGGGACATGGGGATGGGTCTCCGGCTCCTCGCCGACCGGAGCGAGCGGCCGGGTCTGGAACGGTGATCCATGCAAAGTGCGGTGCGTGGCCATGGTCGGCCTCCTCCGGGCCGGACAGTGGCATGCCCAAGGATAGGGCGATGGCGTTAAGATTCAGTGGAGGTGATCGTATGATCCCTCCTCACCGCACGCAATCCGCCAGCCCGTCGCGGCGCACCAGCGCCATCCGCCGTTCGATCACCCCGGCCCGCCGGGCGACATAGGGGCCGGGGCGCGTCGGCGACCAGTCGCGCGGGTTGGGCAGCACCACCGCCAGCAGGGCCGCCTCGCGCCGGGTCAGCGCCGCGGCGGACTTGCCGAAATGATGCCGCGCGGCGGCCTCGGCGCCATAGACCCCGTCATCCCACTCGATGATGTTCAGATAGACCTCCAGGATGCGGCGCTTGCTCCACAGCTGCTCGATCAGCAGGGTGAACCATGCCTCCGCCCCCTTGCGGGCCCAGCTGCGGTCGGGCCAGAGGAAGGCGTTCTTGGCGGTCTGCTGGCTGATGGTGCTGCCGCCGCGCAGGCGCTTGCCGTCCTCATTCTCCTCGAAGGCATCCTCGATGGCGGCCCAGTCGAAGCCGCCATGGCCGCAGAAACCGCTGTCCTCCGAGGCGATCACCGCCTCGACCAGGGCCGGGGAGATGCGGTCCAGCGGCTCCCAGTCGCGCGACAGGCCGGAGCCGCCGATCGCCCGGATCAGCATCAGCGGGGTGACCGGCGGCGGCACCACCCGGTAGAGCGCCGCCCACAGGAGGGAGACGGCGACCAGCCCCACCACCCCGATCAGCGCCCAGCGCAACAGCCTCCGCATCCCGCCCCGTCCCCGCTTCGCATCCCGTCCCCCTCAATGGGGGTGAAGCGGCGGCCCGTCAACATCCGGCGCTCGCTTTGCGGCACGCCACCGCCCTATAGTGCCGGCGATGGACCTGACCGCCGACCCCAGCCCGATGCAAGGCCCGATGCACAGCCTCGACGACGCGCCCGCCATGGTGGCCGGCGCGCGCCGCGTCGTGTCTCTGACGCTTGACGGCGAGGTCGAGGAGCTGTCGCTGGCCGCCGCCGCGTCGGCGGTGCGCCGCCAGCCGCCGCTGCTCTGCCATGCCCGCGCCTTCGCCCGCCGGCTGGGCATCGACGGCTTCCCGGCCTTCGACGTGCTGGAGCTGTTCGCCTTCGTCCATCCCGCCCGCTTCTGCGTCCCCACCCCGCGCGGCATCGCCGGGGCGCTCGACCTGCCCACCCCCGACGGGCACGAGGCGGAGGCGCTGGCGCTCCAGCGCGCGGTGCGCCGGCTGCTCGGCGATTTGGGAGCGGCCGGGCGAGAGGAGGCGTCCGACCCGGTCGCCTTCGCCTGGGAGATGGGGCGTGCCGGCTGGCCCTGGGCGCCCGCCGTGCTGGCGGCGCTCGGCAAGCCGGACGGGCCGGAGAAGGGGGCCGCCCGCTCGGGCCTGCGCGTCTGGACCCGCATCAAGGAGTGGGAGGAGGGCGCGCCGCCGCCGCCGCCCGCCCAGAATCCGGTCGATCCGGAGGAGGCGCGCCGCCGGCTCGCCGTCCTGCTGTCGGCCAGCGTGCCGGGCAAGATGGCGGAGCCGCGGCCGCAGCAGGCGGATTACTCCAGCGCGGTGTCCGCCGCCTTCGCCCCGCGCCAGCTGCCCGACACCCCGAACGTCGTGCTGGCGGAGGCCGGGACCGGGGTCGGCAAGACTCTCGGCTATCTGGCGCCGGCCACGCTGTGGGCGGAGAAGAATGGCGGCACCGTCTGGATTTCCACCTACACCCGCAACCTCCAGCACCAGATCGACGCCGAGCTGGACCGGCTCTATGCCGACCCGGCGACCAAGACGCGCAAGGTGGTGCTGCGCAAGGGGCGCGAGAATTACCTGTGCCTGCTGAATCTGGAGGAGGCGGTGCGCGCCATGCCCTTCCAGCCGCACAACGCCGTCGGCGTCGGGCTGATGGCGCGCTGGGCGGCGGCGACGCGCGACGGCGACATGACCGGCGGCGACTTCCCCGGCTGGCTGGCCGACATCGCCGGGCGCGGCCCGACGCTGGGGCTGGCCGACCGCCGCGGCGAATGCATCTATTCCGCCTGCGACCATTACGCCCGCTGCTACATCGAGAAGAGCGTGCGGCGGGCGCGGCGCGCCGACATCGTCATCGCCAACCACGCGCTGGTGATGGTGCAGGCGGCGCTGGGCGGCGGCGAGGAGCCGACGCTGCCCAGCCGCTATGTCTTCGACGAGGGGCACCATGTCTTCGACGCCGCCGACAGCGCCTTCGCCGGCCATCTGACCGGGCGCGAGACGCAGGAGCTGCGGCGCTGGCTGCTCGGGGCGGAGGAGACCGGGCGCAGCCGCGCCCGCGGCCTGAAGCGCCGGCTGGAGGACATCGTCGCCAACGACGAGGAGGCGCTGCGCCATCTCGACGACGTCCTGATGGGGGCCCGCGTGCTGCCCGGCGACGGCTGGTCGGCCCGGCTGGCCGCCGACAACCCGCAGGGGCCGACCGAGCGCTTCCTGCTGCTGGCGCGCCAGCAGGTCTATGCCCGCACCGCCGGCCAGGGCGGCCCCTACAGCCTGGAGGCCGACAAGGCCTATCCGGTCGACGGGCTGCTCGACGCGGCGGCGGAGCTGGAGCAGGCGCTGGTCCGCCTGTCAGAACCGGTGGAGGCGCTGGCCCGCCGGCTGGCCCAACGGCTGGAGGACGAGGGCGCCGAACTGGAGTCCGACCAGCGCCGCCGCATCGACGCGCTGTCGCGCGGCCTGCACCGCCGCGGCACTCTGACGGTGGAGGCATGGCGCGCCATGCTGCGCACCCTGCCGACCGAGACGCCCTCCCACTTCGTCGACTGGTTCGCGGTGGAGCGGATCGACGGGCGCGACGTCGATGTCGGCCTCTACCGCCACTGGGTCGATCCGACCGTTCCCTTCGCCGAGGCGCTGGCCGGTCCCGCCCATGGGCTGGTGGTGACCAGCGCCACCCTGACCGACGGCACCGGCGACGTCGGCCAGGATTGGCGGGCGGCGGAGGACCGATGCGGCGCCAGCCATCTGCCGGCCCCGGCGATCCGCGCCCAGGTGCCCTCCCCCTTCGACTATCCCAAACGCACCCGCGTCTTCGTCGTCAACGACGTGCGCAAGGACGATCTCGGGCAGGTGTCGGCGGCCTACAAGTCGCTGTTTCTGGCGGCGGGCGGCGGCGGGCTCGGCCTGTTCACCGCGATCAGCCGGCTGCGCGCCGTGCGCGACCGCATCGCCGAGCCGCTGGACCAGGTCGGCATCCCGCTCTACGCCCAGCATGTCGATCCGCTCGACGTCTCCACCCTGATCGACATCTTCCGCAACGAGGAACATGCCTGCCTGCTCGGCACCGACGCGGTGCGCGACGGGGTGGACGTGCCGGGCCGATCCTTACGCCTGATCGTCTTCGACCGCGTGCCCTGGCCGCGCCCGGACATCCTGCACCGCGCCCGGCGCGACGCCTTCGGCCGCCGCCGCTACGAGGACATGATCACCCGGCTGCGGCTGAAACAGGCCTTCGGCCGGCTGGTCCGCCGCGCCGACGACACCGGCGTCTTCGTGCTGCTGGACCCGATGATGCCGAGCCGGCTTGGCGGCGCCTTCCCGGAGGGGGTGGAGATGCGGCGCGTCGGGCTGAAGCAGGCGGTGGAGGAAACCGCGGAGTTCCTGCGGGGCTGGTGAGGGGAGGAGATCCGGAACTCACCCGGATCCCCTCCCCCGATCCGCACCGCCCATCCGCATCGAAGACCGGGAGCGCCTATGCCGCCTTGATGGCGTCGAGGAAACGCTCAACGTCGCGGCGCAGCCCCTCGGCCTGCTGCGACAGGCTGCCGGCCGCGCCCAGCACCTGCTCGGCCGCGACGCCGGTCTCCCCGGTGGACTGGGTGACGCCGCCGATCGTCGAGGACACCTGCCGGGTGCCGACGGCGGCCTGCTGCACATTCCGCGAAATCTCGGCGGTCGCCGCCCCCTGTTCCTCGATGGCGGCGGCGATCGACATCGAGATGTCGCTGATCGACGAGATCGTGCCGCTGATGCCCTCGATGGCCTTCACGGCGCCACCGGTGGCGTCCTGGATGGCGGCGATCTGGGCGGCGATCTCCTCGGTGGCCTTGGCCGTCTGGTTGGCCAGGCTCTTGACCTCGCTGGCGACGACGGCGAAGCCCTTGCCGGCCTCCCCGGCGCGGGCGGCTTCGATGGTGGCGTTCAGCGCCAGCAGATTGGTCTGGCCGGCGATGCTGGTGATCAGTTGCACCACCGCGCCGATCCGCTGCGCGGCGTCGGCAAGCCCGCGCACCGTCTCGTTGGTCCGGCCGGCTTCGGTCACCGCCTGCCCGGCGATCCCGGTGGAGCGCGTCACCAGCGTCCCGATTTCGCGGATGGAGGTCGACATCTCCTCCGCGGCGCTGGCGACGGTCTGCACGTTGGCGCTGGTCTGTTCGGCCGCCGCCGACGCGGTGGTCGCCTGTTCCCGCGTCTGCGTGGCGGTTCGCGACATGCTCTGGGCGGTGCTGTCGAGTTCGGTGGCCGCGGCCGCGACGGTCCGCAACGCCTCGGCGGCCTGCGCTTCGAACCCTCGGATCAGATTGTCGACCGCTTCGGCGCGGCGCAGCTTCACCTCCTGTTCGGCGGCCTGCGCGGCGGCAAGCCGGTCGGCCTCGATCAGGCCATCCTTGAAGATCTGGACCGTCCGCGCCATCTCGCCGATCTCGTCCCCACGCGCGATGCCGATCACCGTCGCCCCATAATCGCGGCGGGAGAGGCGCAGCATCGCATTGGTCAGGGAGACGACCGGGCCGGCGATGGTCTTCACGGCCAGGACGCCGCCGCCGGCGCCGACCATCAAAGCCAGGACGATCGCGATCCCGACGCCGTTGAACGCGCTGCGGTAGGCGGCTTCGCCCTCCTGCGCCGCCGCGTCGGCTTCGCCCGCGTTGAACGCGATCACCTCTTCCAGCGCCGCGTCCAGCTTGCCTGAAAGCACGGCGGATTCGGTCCGATAGATCTCGGCGGCTTCGGCATCCGCGTTCTTGCGGGCGAGCGGCAGCAGCTTCTCTTCACTGAGGGTTTGATACTGCTTCCAGTAACCAAGGAAGTCCTGATACAGCGCGGTTTCACGCCCGGGTGTGATCAGCTTTTCATAGCTGGACTGTGCGGCCTTGAGCTTGCCCAGCACCTCCATACGGCGATTTTCGGCGGTCTGCAGGTCGGCCGGAGCATCACTCAGAATGACGCGGGCCTCGCGACTGCGGTAGAGCGCAACGAAGGTACGGATTTCGCCGAGGGCGCGGACCGATGGCAGCGCATTGCCGCGAATGACTTCGGCCCGCCCATTGAGAATCGAGACCTCCTTCAACCCGAAGCCGCCCAATCCTATGATCAACACCAGCATGATGCCGATCAGATACAGAATCTTGTTCCGTATCGACAGATTTTCCACCAGCTTCATCTTCGCCCCCTTCTTTCAAAGCGTGGATTTCCAAGCACGCCTGCGACACAGTTCGACCCGATCCGGTCACGGCCATGCCATCCCGCTCCTCAAGAGCGGATGCCGGTCGTCGCGCTATGAACCGTCAGTCTCCCGATCCAGGCCGGCGCCCGCCCCATCGGCCTTGCCGATGGCCAGGGACAGGCCGCAGAGCGCGAAGGCCAGCACCGCCCCAATCCCGATCCCGAGACCCATGAAGGCCGATCGGCGGGCGGTCTCGCCATTCAACGCGGTTCGGTTCGCCTCGGTTCGGGTCGCCTGGGCGGCATTGAACGCGATCAGTTCATCGAGAACCCTGTTGGCCTGGTCGAACAGGGAATAGGAGTCTGTTTGATAGACCCGGAACGCCGCGTTCCTGTCATTTCTGTGGATCGCGGCAAATATCCTCTGTGTGCTGACGGCCTGGTAGATTTCCCAGATTTCCGTGTATTTCCCGTAGAGCTCGCTTTCCTTTCCCATTCCCAGGATTTTCTCGTACCTGGAGCGGGCCGCATTCAGAGCCCAGGCCTTCTCGGCCAGCAGACTTTCCCTGTCCTGGAATTCCCCGGACCCGGCCTCAAGGACCGCCAGACCTTCGGTATTCCGGTAAATCCCGCTGCGCGTTCGGATTTCCCCCAGCGCGACGACCGATGGCAGCCAAATCCCCCGATCACCCCTTTCCCCAGGATCGATGCCCGAAAGCCACCCCAGGACACCGGCCACGAGCCCCACACCGATCATCACTCCGACCAGGCAGAGCCGCTTTGTCCCTACCAGGGTCTGGTCGCGCATTCTCGCTCATGACCCCGAGGAACAAGGTAAGGCACGTTTTTTCATGTCATTTCCCGCTAGACTTTAATGCGGAGTTTTTATTGATACACGTAAAAACGCGCTACAAACACATTATAATCCCATCCACAGCCGCATCTCCATACGGCTGCGGGTGACGTTACAAAATTTCAATGATGAAATTTTACATAATTATCTTTAAGATTATTGCCCTAATTTATTCATTTCATTCCGACGGCTTCGCCGCTCACCCCCCTTCGATGCCAACCACCATGACCCTGGAGTCGCGCCCGGACCATGGACACGGATTGCCCAACAATGAGGCAATGGATTTCCGTGTCAACCACCTGTCATGCGATACCCCCACGCCGGACAGGGAACAACCCTCGCCCCCAGCGCTCTTGCCCGATAAAACCAAATAATTGAATTATGATCACCGCATATATCTAGATAAAAATAATCGTGTAAGATTTTTACCCTCATAATGAAACTAAATTTCTCACAAAACTCCATAATGAATGCACACAGTACAAAAAAAATTTTGTTAACGCATATTAATATATATATTTGATTTTACAATGTGTATCTTAATTGATAACTGAATCAATGCTGACTTATCGGTTCTACTTGATGGATTTCGCCTATTCACAAGATCATATTCATCTGCCACTTTCCAGCCTGCAACCTACACAAGATAACGACTTGCGCAGCGTATTGCGTGTCTTTTGGCACGACTGCCACATCGACCGACGACAAACCGCGAAAGTGATTATAATAAATAGCGATTCCATGTCGCAGGCAAAGCGTTAGGATTGAGTCATATTAAAGCAAGACGCCCAGACCCAGCCGTAGGCACAGACCAAGATGCTTGACAGAAGCACAAAAAATAATGCCGCATATCTCCCAGACTCTCATTTGCATACGCTATTTATTGTATATCAATTGCACGAATACAAGTGCCATTCGTCGATGAGGCACCAGCCTATCCGCAGCGCGCCCTGCGGATCCGAAGGCATGACGATGGGCTTTGAATCATTCCGCCATCATCGTCGCATCATGAATCGGATTGAGAGACGGCGATGAATCCATATTCCGAACGTCTGAAGTCAATCAGAGACGATCTTGACGAAACCCAGCGATCGATGTCCAGGCGCTTCAATCTTGGAGAGAACACCTGGCAGTCATACGAACTCCACGGGAAGCTGCCGAAGGGAGAAACCTTGGTGGAGCTGGCCCGACTTGGGTATGACATCAACTGGTTGCTGACAGGGCGCGGCGCCATGAAGGTCACGCCGACGGAAGAGGCGACGGCATCACCGTTGAACGACGCTCTGATTGCCGACGCGATCGACTTCGTTGAACGGTGGCTCTCGGAAAATGGCTGCCACCTTGCGCCCCGGTTGAAAGGCAGAATTGTTTCCGCGCTCTACACCTTGGGAATCGACGAGGCCGGCGGCGACAGGCCAAGGCTCAACACGGCGGCGGCAAGACAGCTGATCTGGTTCGCGCTGCAAACCGAGAGGCAGGAAAAACCCTCCTGAAAGCGGCTGGCCGGCGCTGGGGAAAGCCCGGTTGTGGACCTTCCCCCTTGAAGTCGGCCGGCAAAGACGACCGGCTTGCGTCACGCCGCGCGGACGGAGGCCAGAAAGTCCTGCACCTCCCGGCTCAGGCGGTCGGCGTTCCGCGACAGCAACCCGGCGGACTCGAGCACCTTGCCGGCGGCGCTTCCGGTGGCCTCGGCGCTCTGGGTGACCCCGCCGATGCTGCCGCTGACCTGATGGGTTCCCTGGGCGGCCTGCTGCACGTTGCGGGCGATCTCGCGGGTGGCGCTGCCCTGCTCCTCGACCGCGGAGGAGATGGTGGTGGAAATCCCCTTGATCTGCTCGATGATGTTGGAAATGCCCTGGATGGCGGCGACGGTGTTGCGCGTCTCCTCCTGGACCGAAGCGATCTGCTGGCTGATGTCCTCGGTCGCCCGCGCCGTCTGGTTCGCCAGACTCTTCACCTCGCTGGCGACGACGGCGAAGCCCTTGCCGGCCTCACCCGCACGCGCCGCCTCGATGGTCGCGTTCAGGGCCAGCAGGTTGGTCTGGCCGGCGATGTCGTTGATCAGGCTCACCACCTCGCCGATGCGGTCGGCCGCCGCCGTCAGCTTGCGCACCAGTTCGTTGGTGTTGGCGGCCTCGGCCGACGCGGTGTTGGCGACGCGGGCCGATTCCTCCACCTGACGGGCGATCTCGGTGATGGAGGAGGACAGCTCCTCGGTCGCGGCGGCGACGGTCTGCACATTGGCCGATGTCTGCTCGGCCGCGGCGGCGACGGTGGCGGCGGCCGACGTCGACTCGTCGGCGACCGACGACATGCTGCGCGCGGTGCTCTGCAACTCCCCCGACGAGGAGGACACCGCCGTCACCATGACCATCACCTTCTGTTCGAAATCGTCGGCCATCCGGTTCATGGCGCGCTTCTGCTCCTCGGCGGCACGGGCCTTCTGCGCCTCCTGCTCCTGGCGCAGGCGTTCGACCTCCAGGGCGTTGGTCTTGAACACCTCGACCGTGCGGGCCATCGCGCCGACCTCGTCGTGCCGGGCGGTGCCGGGCACCTCGGCGGCCAGATCGTTGCCGGCCAGCCGCTCCATCACGGCGCGCAGGGCGTTGACCGGCCCGGTGATGCCGCGACCGATCAGCCATGCGGCCAGCATGCCGAGCAGCGCACCGATGACGCCGGCGATGAGGGCGGCACGGGAAGCCCAATCGATGCGGTCGCCGATGTCCTTCGCGGTGTCGCTGTTGAGACGCTCGACATAGGCGCTGGCGGCGTTGTTGGCGTCGGCATAGCGCTTGGCCCCGGCATTCACCTCGACGATGGCCTTCTGGTATTCGGGCGAGGCGCCGTCGGCACCCTTGGCCTTCAGATCGTTGAAGGCCCGCGCCTTCGCCTCGAAATCGACGATCGACTCCTCGAAGGCCTTGACCAGCCTGCGCCCCTCATCGGTGATCAGCAGGCTCTGGACAGTCTGCAACTGGGTGCGCGCCTGGGCGAACGCCTCGTCGCGGCCCTTCAGATAGCCGGCGTCGCCGGTGGCGGCATAGCTCCAGGCCATGACCCGTCCCTGCCGGACGCTCAGGTAGGAGTCCTTCATGCCGATCACGACCGCCGATCGCCTCTGCGCCAAGGCGGCATGGTCCCCGAGGCTCTCGAACTCGGCCATCGAGAAAGCCGCGAGGGCGATGATCAAAGCGACAAGAAGTCCAAACCCCGCCATCAAGCGCGCGGAGATGTTCAACCTAGCAAGCACCGTTCGTCTCCAAATCCATCGAGAGTGTCGTTCCAGGTGGCCGCCCAGCAGGGGAAGCCAGGCTCACTGGCGACCTCCACGCGCCTCCGCAAAGGGCAGGCCCGAAAACGCCCACCCCCCAAATGCGTCAACCATACCGGAGATACATTAATATACGGATAAATGAAGAACACTCAGCCACGTTGAAAACGCAACACTGCGTTAAACCACTATACAGAGAAGGTCCGTTGCGAACTTGAAACAGAGCCTGCGCACCATAGGGAAACCGGCGCCCCAGCCAGCCACGAGCATTCCGGTCCCAGGCAATTTCAACACTGATGGTTTGGAATCCCCCCATATCTCTTCCACTTATCCTTGCGAACCCGACCCGCAGCCGCCGATCTATAGGAGTGCCGGCCTTCATCGGTCACCGTCGGCCGCCGGGATGGCGGCTGCTGGACGATGATGAGGAGGAGCTGGAGCGGCCCGCGCCAGATCACCCCGCCGGATGCGAAACCGCCGCCGGCTCCAGATATTTCCGGGCGGAGGCGGGAACGCCGCCGGGAAGATAGCCGGCGGCGATGTCGGCGAGCGGCACCGGACGGCCCAGCAGATAGCCCTGCATCAGGTCGCAGCCCCTGGATCGCAGGAAGCGGAACTGCTCCTCCGTCTCCACCCCCTCGGCGATGGTTTCCAGGCCGAGGCCGTGGGCCATGGCGATGATGGCCTCGACCAGCCGGGCCGCCGCGGCGCCGCCGCACATCTCCGAGACGAAGCAGCGGTCGATCTTCAGCATGTCGAAGGGATAGCGTTGCAGATAGCTCAGCGACGAGTAGCCGGTGCCGAAATCATCGATCGACAGGCGGATGCCGTGGTCGCACAGCCGGTGCAGGGCCTCGGCCACCTCCGGCGCCTCGCCCATCAGGACTCCCTCGGTGATCTCCAGCTCCAGCCGGCTTGGCGGCAGGCCATGGCGGGACAACGCCCCGACCACATGGGCGACGAAGGACGGGTCGCGCAGCTGGCGGGGAGAGACGTTGACGGCGACCCGCGGCGCCGACGGCCCGATGCCGAACAGCCCCACCGTTTCATGGATCGCCGTTTCGATCACCCAGGCGCCGATCTCGCCGATCAGCCCGACCTCCTCCGCCACCCCGATGAAGTCCCCCGGCGCGGTCAGCGAGCCGTCGGGCTGGCGCCAGCGCAGCAGGGCCTCCAGGGCGATCAGCCGGTGGCCCTCCCCGCCGGCCGGTCCCCCGGCCCGGAGAATCGGTTGGTAATGCAGAACGAACTCCGACCGCTGGATCGCCAGCCGCAAGCGGCCCTCCAGGGCGATGCGCCGCTGCGCCCGCTCATTGATCTCCGCCGTGAAGAACTCGTAACGGTTCCGGCCGCGCTCCTTCGCCCGGTACAGCGCGAGGTCGGCGCTGCGCATCAGGTCGGGCCCGTCGGCGCCGTCGGTCGGGAACAGCGCGATGCCGATGCTCGCCGTCACGAAATGATCCTGCCCACCGATGCGGAAGGGCGGCACGAAGGCGTCCAGCACCCGTTCCGCCACGCCGCGGGCGGCGTCGGTCCCGGCGATGCAGGGCAGGACCACCAGGAACTCGTCCCCGCCCATGCGGGCCAGCGTGTCGCCCTGGCGGATGATGGTCGACAGCCGGCCGGCCGCCGCCTTCAGCAGCCGGTCTCCCGCCTCATGGCCGAGCGTGTCGTTGACATTCTTGAAATTGTCGAGGTCGATGAACAGCAGCGCCGACGTCAGCTGGCCGCGCCGGGAATTCACGATGGCCTGTTCCAGCCGGTCGCGGGTCAGCAGGCGGTTGGCCAGTCCGGTGAGCTCGTCGAAATGCGCCTGCCGATAAAGTTGCTCCTCATAGCGGCGGCGGAGGGCGATGTCAGTCTCCAGCGCCGCATTGACCCCGGCCAGTTCGCAGTTGGCCGCATAGAGATCGCCCGCCAGATCATTGAAGGAGTGGATCAGCTGGTCGAGTTCGTCCGGGCCCCCCCGTTTCGGCCGCCCCCATTTGGATCGCTCGATGGACAGCGACAGCGGGGAGGACCGGGGATCGTGGCTGCGCAGGGCGGTCGCGATGGCGATCAGATGGCGGGTCACCAGCCGGTGGCAGATGAACAGGATGAAGCCGGACAGCAGGAATGTCCTGATGCCCTGGCTGATCAGGATCACCTCCGCCGTGGTGAGGAGGCGGCGGTAGACGTCGTTCAGGCTCGCCTGCACGCGCAGCACGCCGAGCGTCACCGCCTTGCCCTCCATCTCGCGGGTCAGCGGCATCTCGACCTCGATGTCGGCCACCTCCAGCGGCGTGCCGACCGTAAGGGCGAGGCGGCTGTTCGCAAGCTCCCCGGTCTCCCTCACCTGCGCCATCCTGATGTCCGGCAGACCGACCACACCATTCAGCAGCAGGCGGAGCTGGTCCTGATCCACCACCCACAGGCTGTTGCTCAGGCTCGGAACCGTGCTGAGGCGGATGTCCTCGAAGCGGTCATGGATGTCGCCCACCTCGCGCCGGAATTCGAGATAGAGCTGCGCCGCGGTCGACAGCAGCGTGATGAGGGAACTGAACAGAAGGATCGACAGCAGAAGGCGCATGGCGATGCCTTCGCCGGGCCACAGGGCTCGCAGGCGTCCTTTCCAGGATCGGGGTTGGGGCTGCGAACAGCCCTTTCCGTCCGGACGGAGCGTCATCGCTCGTTCCGGGCGGCCTGCTTCGGACATGACATGGCTCCGCTGTGATCACCGACAGGAACGGTAGCTGAAGCGCAGGCACGGGAAAAAGTCAGGGACGCTGCTGATCCGTCATCGCCAGCCGGCCCCGCCGGCCCCGCCAAACGCGTTCCTCGCCGCCCCCGCAGCGAACTCCCGAGTTGTCGCATCGCATCCGCCCCGCGTCACCCAACCCACCGCAACGGCACCGCAATCGGTCCCTGGGAGTATCCCTGGCCACCCCCTTAAGCTCATCTGAACTTTTATGAACTTATTATGATCGGCTCATGCGACCGGACCAGTTGTTGCAATCGAGAAAAGGCGACGCGAAACTTTCTCCAGCGCGCCAATGGCCATAGTGCTTCCGGCGCCTCGACAGCTTGAAGGCGGACAATTCGGAAACGCCAGTTTTCGATGCTCATCGTAATCCCGGCCATTCTACACTGGAGACGGCGTGATGAAAGCTCTTCCTCGCCTGTTGCTGGCCATCGCGGTCTGTTTCCTTGTCACCGATGGCGCCCAGGCACGCGATCCTTCCGTCACCTTCATCAATCCGGGAGCCGAGCGCTCGGGCGACGTGTGGGAGCTGATGCCGCGTTTCATGAAGGCGGCGGCGGATCAGCTCGGTCTCCGGCTCGAGGTCGTCTATGCCAACCGCGACCGGATCCGCATGGTGGAGCTTGCGCACCAGATCGCCGCAAGGCCGGTCCCGCCCGATTACGTGGTGCTGGTCAATGAGAAGGAACGCGCGCCCGAGATGATGGAGGCGTTCCGCGGCACGGCCAGCCGGCTGTTCCTGATCCACAACGACCTGAGCGCCGACCAGCGGCGTCTCCTGGGGAACGAGCGCGGGGCGCTGGCCAACTGGATCGGCACCATCACCGCCGACGACGGCGAGATCATCCGGGCGCTGATGGGCGGCCTCTACCGCAAGACCACCGGGGAGCCGCGGATCATCGGGATCGGCGGCGATGTCGCCACCCCGGTCTCCGCCCTGCGCGAGGCGGCCATGCGCGACTTCGTCGCCGGATCCGGGCGCGGCCGGGTCCTGCAAGTGGTGCCGGGCAATTGGGAACGGGATGACGCCCGCAGGAAGACGGCGAGCCTGCTGGCGCGCTATCCGGATGCCAACATGGTGTGGGCCGCCAACGACAGCATGGCGCTGGGCGCCTTCGACGCCGTCGCCGACGGCGGGCGCCGGGCCGCGGTGAGGGTCGGCGGCATGGGCGCCTTTCCCCAGGCGCTGGACAGCGTGGCGACGGGGGGGCTCGCCGTCACCTCCGGCGGCAATCTGCTGACCGGGGCCTGGTGCATGGTGATGATCCGCGACTATGACGACGGCGTCGATTTCGCCGCGGCGGGCGGCGCGCGCCAGACCAGGGGGACCATCCTGCTGGCCGAGGACGAACGCTCGGCCACGCTGTTCCGCGGCCTGATCGCCGAGCCGTCCCGCATCGACTTCCGCCGCTTCCTGCGCTCGGCCGATCCGCGAAAGGCGGGCTATGATTTCAGCATCGGCACCGTGACCGCGGCGGCCCGCTGAGGGGCAATCCGTTGAGACGCGGCCGGTTCAGGCCGCACCCTCAGCCGCCGGGCGCATAGACCGCCAGCAGCGCCGACAGCGTCACCACGCTGAGCACCGTCGACACCAGGATGGCGGAGGAGGTGCGCTCGACATAGGTCTGGTACTGGTTCGCCACTACGAAGGTCAGCGCCCCCGTCGGCAGCGCCGCCAGGATCACCGCGCTGGCGGTCCAGAAGGGATCCATCGGAAACAGCGTCCGCGTCAGCCCCCAGGCCAGCGCCGGATGGACCAGCAGCTTCAGGGCGCTGATCCACCCGGCCTCCGCCAGCCCGGCGGTCAGCCGTTGCGAGGCCAGGAACAGGCCGATGGCGAACAGCGCGCAGGGGCCGGCGGGGGACCCCATCAGCTCGCAGAAGGTGGCGACCGGCTTCGGCACCGCCACGCCCGGCAGCAGCGCCGACCAGGCGATGCCGGCGGCGGTGGACAGGATCAGCGGATTGCGCGCCAGCGCCCGGCCGACGTCGCGCAGAGCCTTGCCCAGCCCGTTGCCATGGCTGTTGGCGAATTCCATCCAGATCACGGCGATGCCGACCATGATGGCGCTCATGATGACGGTCGCCAGGATGGTGGGGGCGAGATGGTCCGGGCCGAAGGCGGCCAGGAACAGCGGAATGCCCATGTAGCCGGTGTTGGAGAAGGCGGCGTTCAGCCCCTGCATGCAGTGGATCTGCGTGCGGTCCCGGTGGAGGGCGCGGCCGAGCAGCGCCCCCAGCCCATAGACCAGCAGCATCGACCCCAGAAAGGCGCCGATGAAGGGACCGTTGAAGATCTCGGGAATCGAGCGCCGCGCCGTGCCGAGGAACAGCACCGGCGGCAGAGCCATCCAATAGACGAACTTGTTCAGCGCCTCCGACGCGGCGGCGCCGAGCAACTTCGACTTCCCGGACAGGAAGCCGGCCAGGATGATGGCGAATACGGGAAATGCGACATTGAGGACGACGGTCATGGCGCGCAACAATAGGCGACCCCAACCGTCGGCGTCGAGCGGGCGACCCCACCGCGCCGAGCATGGCACCCTTGACGCCGCACGGACGGCGTTCAAGAGTGCCGACCCGACATGCGACCACTCCCCGGGGGAGACCGCCCCATGAGAAAGCCGACCGATTCCATGATCGACCACCATAGCGCGCTCATCTACGTCATGGTCCTGGTGTCCGCCTGCGACGGCGACATGACCGACCCGGAACTCGAGGCGATCGGCGAGAATGTGCGCTACCTGCCGATCTTCAAAGATTACAGCGGCGATCAGGTGATGGCCGCCACCCGCGAATGCACGGCCATGCTGACCGACAGCGACGGGCTGGACACCGTGCTGACCATCATCGAGCAGGCCCTGCCGTCCAAGCTGCGCGAGACCGCCTATGCGGTGGCCTGCGACATCGCCGCCGCCGACCCCAAGGCCTCGCAGGAGGAGCTGCGGATGCTGGAGATGCTGCGCCACCGGCTGGGGGTGGACCGTCTCTGCGCCGCCGCCATCGAACGCGGCGCCCGCGCCCGCCACATGCGCCTGTGACCGTTTCCATCCGTATCGTTGAAAGCACCGACATGAGCGAAGAGACCATCCGCCCCGACCTCGGCGGCCAGCGCATCGGCTTCATCGGGCTGGGCCTGATGGGCAAGCCGATGGCCCGTGCGCTCGCCCGCGCCGGCGCCGAACTGGTGGTGACCAGCCGCAGCCCCGGCCCGGTCGCCGAACTGGCGGCGGAGGGCATGATCGCCGCCACCGGCCCGGCCGCCGTCACCGGTCAGGCCGACATCATCATCCTGATGCTGCCCGACACCGTGACGGTGGAGTCGGTCGCCGACGCCCTGCTGCCGGTCCTGCGCCCCGGCCATCTGGTGATCGACATGGGCACCACCGCCGTCGCCGCCACCCGCGCGCTGGCCGGGCGGGTTGCCGAAGCCGGCGCCGAATGGCTCGACGCCCCGGTTTCCGGCGGCACCGTCGCGGCGGAGTCGGCGATCCTGACCATCATGGCCGGCGGCAGCGACGCCGCCTTCGCCCGCGCCCTGCCGCTGTTGCAGGCGATGGGCCGCCGCATCACCCATGTCGGGGGGAGCGGGTCCGGCCAGATCGCCAAATCGGCCAATCAGGTCATCGTCGCCCTGACCATCGGCGCGGTGGCGGAGGCGCTGGCGCTGGCCAGGGCCGCCGGCGCCGATCCGGCCAAGGTGCGCGACGCCATCCGCGGCGGCTTCGCCGAATCCCGCATCCTCGACCTGCATGGCGCCCGCATGGTCAGCGGCGATTTCACCCCCGGCGGCCGCGTCGCCACCCAGGTCAAGGATCTGCGGCAGGCGGAGGAGCTGGCGGAGCAGTCCGGCATCGACCTGCCGACCCTCGGCCTGACGCTGGAGCTGTTCGAGATGCTGGTCGAACAGGGCGACGGCGCGCTCGACCATTCCGCCCTCTACCGCCTGTTCGCGCGCTGAGGCTGAAGGGCTGGAACCGCGGGGACGGAGCCGGACGCTCCGTCCCGTCCGTCATCATTTCACCCCGCCGCCATTTCCTCCATTGCGGCGAAGCTCCGCTTTCCGCAAGTTTCTTGTCAAAACGATTGAGCGCAGGCGCCGCATCGTCCATTCTCCCGGCTTTCCACAGGGTGGCAAGACACTGCCGATCCCTATCGTCTAGACAGGTCAGGCGGCGATGACGGGCGAACGCATCTATCTCTACGACACCACGCTGCGCGACGGGGCGCAGACGCAGGATGTGGATTTCTCGGTCGCCGACAAGATCGCGATTGCCAGGGACCTCGACCGGCTGGGCATCGACTACATCGAAGGCGGCTGGCCGGGCGCCAACCCGACCGACGACCGGTTCTTCGCCGAGGCGCCGGAACTGAGCCGCGCCATCTTCACCGCCTTCGGCATGACCCGCCGTCCCGGCCGCAGCGCCGCCAACGACCCGCAGCTGACGGCGCTGGCGCAGTCGCGCGCCAAGGCGGTGTGCATGGTCGGCAAGAGCTGGGACTTCCATGTCGACGTCGCGCTGAACATCCCGCGCGCGGAGAATCTCGACCTCATCCGCGACAGCATCGCCGCCCTCCGCGCCGCCAAGGGCGAGGCGCTGTTCGATGCCGAACATTTCTTCGACGGCTACAAGCGCAACCCGGCCTATGCGGTCTCCTGCATCAAGGCCGCCCAAGACGCCGGGGCGCGCTGGATCGTGCTGTGCGACACCAATGGCGGCACCCTGCCGCACGAGATCGACGCCATCGTCCGCGAGGTGGTGGAGACGCACGGCATCCCCGGCGACCAACTGGGCATCCACTGCCACAACGATACGGAAAACGCCGTCGCCAACTCGCTGGCGGCGGTCAGGGCCGGCGCCCGCATGGTCCAGGGCACCATCAACGGGCTGGGCGAGCGTTGCGGCAACGCCAACCTCGTCTCGCTGATCCCGACGCTGATGCTGAAGATGGGCTACGAGACCGGCATCCGCCGCGAGGATCTGCCGCTCCTGACCCAGTTGAGCCGCGCCTTCGACGACCGGCTGAACCGCGCCCCCAACCGCCATGCGCCCTATGTCGGCGCCAGCGCCTTCGCCCACAAGGGCGGGCTGCATGTCTCGGCGGTGGAGAAGGACCCATCCTCCTACGAGCATGTGGCACCCGACGCCATCGGCAACCGCCGCCAGATCGTCATGTCGGATCAGGCCGGCCGCTCCAACCTCATCGCGCGGCTGCGCGATATCGGGATGGCGGTGGACGCCAAGGACGAGCGGCTGACCGGCCTGCTCGATCTGGTCAAGCGGCGCGACAGCGACGGCTACGCCTATGACACCGCCGAGGCCAGTTTCGAGCTGCTGGTGCGGCGCGAGCTGGGCGAGGTGCCGCGCTTCTTCGAGCTGCTGCGGTTCCATGTCACCGACGAGCGCCGCTACAACGCGGTCGGCGAGATGGTGGTGGAGTCGGAGGCGGTGGTGCGCGTGCGCATCGGCGACGAGCTGCGGATGGAGGTGGCCGACGGCAACGGCCCGGTGCATGCGCTGGACGTCGCCATGCGCAAGGCGCTGGAGCCGGCCTATCCGGCGCTCGCCAAGGTCAGCCTGTCCGACTACCGCGTCCGCATCCTGGCCGCCAAGGACGGCACCGGCGCCATGCCGCGCGTGCTGATCCGCAGCGCCCGCACCGACGGCACCGAATGGTCAACGCTGGGCGTCTCCACCAACATCATCGAAGCCTCGATGGAAGCGCTGGTGGACAGCTACACCTACGCCCTGATGAAGGGCGACGCGACTCCGGTGTGATCCCCGCCCCCCCTTCGGGGAAAGAGGATCACGCGTCCCCTTCCCAGCGGGGCGGCGATCTGTTAGGGAACGCGGTTTCGGGGCGCTCGCATTCACGCGGGGACGGCTCCGGTCATCAGCGCCCGTATTGCCGCGGGACCGCTCTCGGAGGATCATCGCCATGCTCTGGCTCGCCGCCTATATCGGCAGCATTCTTGCCATCAACTTCGCGTTCAGCCTGTTTCCGCACCTCGATCTCGTCTGGTCCTGCTGGGCCGGGCTGATCTTCATCCTGCGCGACATGGTGCAGGTGCGCTATGGCCATTGGGCGCTCGCCGCCATGCTGGGCGGCACCGTGCTGTCCTACCTGCTGACCGATCCCTTCGTCGCCACCGCCAGCGTCGCCGCCTTCGCCGTGTCGGAGTTGATCGACTGGGCGGTCTTCACCATCACCCGCCGCCCGCTGCGCGACCGGCTGTGGATCAGCGCCGCCCTGTCGGTGCCGGTCGACACCGCCATCTTCTTCGGCATGCTCGATGTCTGGGATCCCAGCGTCTGGGCCGCCAGCTTCGCGTCGAAGCTGCTGGGCGTCTCGGTGGTCTGGCTGCTGATGCGGGCGCGCGACGGCCGCATGGTCGGCGCGGCGGCGTAAATCCGCGGGCGCCCCTCCCCCGCTCGCGCACAGGCCCGCGGAACGGGGCGCCTTCCGCTCAGAAGCCGCTGACGAACCGGTTGAACAACCGCCCCAGCGGCCCGGTCAGCCGCAGCCCGCCGACGGTGGTGGTGAGGCACAGGCACCCCTCCTCGTCGGCGACGGGCCGATGGTCCAGCGACGGATCGCCGACGGCGATGTCGCCAGGCTGGAAGGTGCCGAACTCGTCGGTGAAACCGCCCTCCAGCACCACGGTCAGCTCGATCTCGCCATGGGTGTGGCGCGGCACCCCGGCCCCGCCCTTCATCCGGATCAGCCGCGTCGATCCCCTCGGCCCGGACAGCAGATCCATGCAGCGCATGCCCGGCTGGAGAAAGCGCCAGCCCTTCCCTCCCAGCCGCCCGTCGCGGTCGAGCCGGCCGCGCAGATAGCCGCGCAGCGGCTCGGGAAAAAGCGAGCGTTCGCTCGGCGATGCCGCCATGGCCGGGTGGGAGGCCGGGCGGGCGGCGGGACGGACCATGAGACGGCAAGGCGCCGGCCGCTCGTGATCGAGCCGGGCCATCAGCGCCTCCAGACAGCCGTCGGACAGCGGCTCCGGCTCCAGCTCGTCGAGCAGGGCCCCGCCGATCGCCTCCATCTCCGCCACCGCATGGCGACAGGCGGGGCAGAAGGCCATATGGGTGGCGACGGCCAGCGCCGCGCCTTCGCACAGGGCGCCGCCGGCGTAATCGATCAGCAGGGTATCACCCGGATGGTGGCTTGGCCGGTTCATCGGAAATGCCTCACCCGACATCCTTCAGCGACCGCCGCAGGCGGTCCATCGCCAGGCGCAGGCGCGATTTGACGGTGCCGAGCGGGATGCCGTGCTCCACCGAGATCACGCTGTGCGGCTTGTCCTCGAAATAGGCCATGCGCAGCAACTCCGCCTGTTCGGGCGGCAGCTCCTTCAGCGCGGCGCGCAGGCGGCCGCCGCTTTCCTTCGCCTCGATCCGGCGATCCGCCGACTCCTGGGGTTCGGGCACCAGGGCGGGATCGTCCGGGTCGATCTCCGGCCGCTGTTCACGCCGCAACGCATCGATTCGCTTGTTGCGGGCGATGGTGAACACCCAGGTTCCGGCAGAGGCATGGACCGGGTCATAGGTTTCGGCGCGGCGCCAGACCAACAGCATCACCTCCTGAACAAGCTCCTCGGCCGCCCCGGCATCGCACCCCAACCGGCGCAGATACGTCTTCAGCCGCGGCGCGAAATGATCGAACAGAACCCCGAACGCCTGCTTGTCCCGCGCGCGCCCGACGGCGACGAGACGGTCTTCCAGGCTGGGGGCCGTGTCGGCCGCGGGGGTGTGCTGATCCTGCATGCGCCCATTCAAGGGGAACATCGGCCCCGGCACAAGCCGGGGATGACACCCATTCCCGGAAATCGCGCCGCCGCCCCCCTTTTCAAGGCCCCTGCGTCAATCGCGCATCCCACCCGCGAACAAGCCGGCCCCGCATATCGTATCCCGCCTGTCGATACGCAACCCTCCGGTCGTCGGATCACGAGGACTCCCGGCCTGCGGCTTTTTTCAGGAATGTCCGGGCGGGCCCTAGCGCGGAAAACCCATGGCACGCAGGGACTCCGCCACCTCCGGCGTCTCCAGCGCCTCGATGAAGCGGCGGACGGCGGGACGGTCACGGCGGACGGACGGAACGACGAAGTCGTAATGCTCCTCCTGCAACGGCAGGAACCCCAGGCCATAGAGGTTGGCCGCGGTTTCGATGGCCATTCCCCAGTCGGCGCGGCCCTGCGCCACCGCGACGGCCACGGCGTTGTGCGATTTGGCCTGCGTCCAGTATCCCACCGGCCGCGCGCCGCCCAGCAACCGGTCGGTCAGGATGCGGGTGCCGCTGCCGGCATTGCGGTTGATCAGGATGCAGTCGGCCAGCCCGGCCACTCCGCCCACCGCCTCTTCCGCCGTCCGGCCTTCGAAGCGCGGATCGCCACGGCGGAAGACGATGCCCTGCATCCGGCGGTAGCCGGTGACGAGCTCCAGCCCCGGCGCCAGGAAGGGCGTGTTGTAGGCGCCGGTGGCCGGATCCATCAGATGGACGGGGGCGATGTCGCATTCCCCCCGCCGCGCCGCCGCCAGCCCGCCCATCGAGCCGACATTCAGCGCCTTGACCGTCATTCCCTCCGCGATCAGCCGGCCGAGCACCGCGTTCAGACCGATGCACTGGCTGCCGACCACGATCAGCTCCGCCGGCGCCAGCGCCCGGCCGATCAGCTGGACCGACACCGGCGTGCCCGCCTCCACCGCCTCGGCCTGGGCGTCGATGGCGAGGAAGCCGTCGGCATGGCTGAAGGCGGTGACCGCACCCGATCCCTTGGACAGCGGATAGGCCGCCAACTCCTCCTCGCCGGCGCCCTGGACCAGCGAGACCATCACATATTCGGTGCGCCCGCGCTCCGACCCCAGCCGCACCGGCAGGGTCGCGGCCACCTCCTCCGCCGTCGCCGACGGCAGCCCGGCCATGGCGCGGATGACCGGCGCCACGAAGCTGTGGAAGGTGAACATGGCGGAGGTGGGGAAGCCCGGCAGGATCACCACCGGCTTGCCGGCGGTGACGGCCAGGCACAGCGGCTTGCCCGGCTTCAGCGCCACGCCATGGGCGACGATGCCGGGGTCGGACAGCCGCGCCACGATGCGGTGGGAGCGGTCGCCCGCCCCCTTCGAGGTGCCGCCCGACAGCAGCAGCGCGTCGCACTCCAGCCCCTGGGCGACCAGCCGCTCCAGCGCACCGTCCTCGTCCGGAGCGATGCCGAGCGGCACCGGTTCCGCCCCCAGCTCGGCGACCGCGGCGGCCAGGATGGCGCCGTTGCTGTCATAGACCGCCCCGGTGCGGATCGGCTGTCCGGGGGCGATGATCTCGTCGCCGGTGGACAGGATGGCGACGCGCGGCCGCCGCACCACCGGAACCTCGGCCAGCCCGATGGCGGCGAGCACGCCGATCTCGCGCGAGGTCAGGGACTGGCCCCGGCGCAGCACCACCTCGCCCCGGCCGATGTCGGAGCCGGCGGCGGCGACGAAGGCGCCGGGATTGGCCGGACGGCCGAGGGTGACGAACAATCCTTCCGGCCGCTCCACCGCCTCGGTCGTCTCGACCATCACCACGGCGTCGGCGCCGCGCGGCAGCATGCCGCCGGTGGCGATCACCGTGGCGGTGCCGGGCTCCACCGTCAGCCGCGGGACATGGCCGGCGGCGAGCACCTCGTCATTCAGGCGCAGGGCGACCGGACGGTCCTCCGCCGCCCCCGCCGTGTCGCCGGCGCGCACGGCGAAGCCGTCGACCATCGAGCGGTCGAAGCCGGGCACATCCACCTCCGCCGCCACGTCGGCGGCCAGGACGCGGCCAAGGGCGGCGGACAGCGCGACGCGCTCCTCCCCCCGCGGCGACAGGTCGAGATGGCGGTGGAAGCGGGCGCGCGCCTCGTCGCCGCTGACCACCTCCAGGAACTGGTCCTGGCGGGCGGCCTGGGCGACGAAACGGCGGATGTCCTCGCTGCTGCGGTCGGAGCTGGGCACGCGGCGAACCTTTGCGGTATTGGGCCAGGGCGGATTGGGATCGGGGCAGGATGGGATCAGGAGAAGCGATGCAAGATAACATCCGCTCCGTCCGGCACACCTTCGCTTTCCGCCGCGATCAGGACGAAGCCGTCGGCGCGCGCCGCCGCCGCCAGTCCCGGCCAACCGGGGGAGGCCACCGGCTCGACCTTGCCGGCCTCATCCAGCCGGACCCGGTGGAGGTCGAGGCAGCCGATTTCCGACACCAGCTTGCGCGCGGTCACCGCGCCGACCATCGCATGGGGAAGAGCCGTCGGCAAGCCGGCGGCATGCCGAACCGCGCGTCCGGCCAACAGCTCGTAGGCGGCCAGCGCCGCCATCGGTTCGCCGGGCAGCAGCAGGACCGGCACGCCGCCGGACCTGCCGAGACCGGCGCTGCCGCCGGGACGCATGGCGATGCCGTGCAGGTCGAGGCCGCCGACCCGCGCCAGGGCCGGCGGCGCCACATCGTCCGGACCGGTTCCGGTGCGCCCGGCCGACAGGATCAGGTCGGCGCCGGGCCGGGAGAAGGCATCGGCCAAAGCGTCGATGTCCACCGGAATGACCTCGACCGTCTCCACGACACCACCGTCGCGCCCGACCAGCGCCGCCAGCATCGCCCCGAGCTGCTCGGGCGCGTCGGCCTTGGGGCCGCCGGCCAGCAGGATGCGCACCCGCGGCGCCGGCCGCACCGGCACCATCCCCCGACCAACGGGGCCGTATCCGGACACCGCCAGCAGGCCGAGGTCGCCGGGGCGCAGGCGCCGCCCGGCCGGCAGCAGCAAACTTCCGGCGGCGCTCCAGGCCCCCCGCCGCTCCACCCCGTTGCCGGGCGCCACGCCGTCGATCGCCTCGATGACGGGGCCGGCGGCCTGCACCGCCTCATAGGGGATCACGGCGTCGCAGCCCGCCGGCAGCGGGTCGCCGGCGCTGACCGCCACGGCCGCCGTCAGCGGCACCGGGTTGTAGGAGCCGGCCCCCAGCGTGTCGGCCGCCGCCACGGCATAGCCGTCCGCCGTCGCCCGGTCGGCCGGCGGCCAATCACCCATCGCCACGACATCGCCCGCCAGCCGCAATCCGGCGCAGTCGGCCAGCGGCAGCCGCCTTGCCGCCGGCGGGGCGACATGGCTGTCGATCCACTCCCAGGCGACCGCCAACGGGACGCGGCGGGCGAAGCCACGCCCGCGGACGTCATGCACCGGCAAGCCGGACGGGACGGTCACAGCGCCGGCACCGTGTCATCCTGCGCCGTGGCGTCCCGCACGCGGTTCCGGCCGGCGCGCTTGGCACGGTAGAGCAGCTGGTCGGCGATCTCCGCCAGCCGTTCGGGGCCCCCCTCGTCCGACGGGATCACGGTGGCGACGCCCAGGCTGATGGTGACATAGGGCGCGACCGGTGATTGCGCATGCGGAATCCGCCGGTCGGCGACGCCCGCCCGGAACCCTTCGGCCAGGCGGACGGCGCCCTCGCCATCGGTCTCCGGCAGCAGGCAGACGAACTCCTCGCCGCCATAGCGGGCGACGAGGTCGCTCGGCCGGCGCGCCCGCTCCGACAGCACATCGGCCACGATGCGCAGGCATTCGTCGCCGCTCTGATGGCCGTAATGATCGTTGTAGGCCTTGAAATGATCGACATCGAGGATGACGAGCGACAGCGGCAGATGGGACCGGCCGCAACGCCGCCATTCGCGCCGAAGCGCGTCATCGAACCGGCGGCGGTTGGCGATGCCGGTCAGCCCGTCGAGAAAGGACAGGCTGCGCAGCAGGTCGGCCTGCCGCTTCAGCAGAAGATGGTTGCGCACCCGCGCCCTGACGATCGGCGGGCTGATCGGCTTGGTGATGAAGTCGATGGCCCCGACCTCCAGCCCGCGGGTCTCATCCTCCACCTCGCCCTTGGCGGAGATGAAGATGACGGGGATGTCGTGGGTGGCGGGATCGGCCTTGATGCGGCGGCAGACCTCGAAGCCGTCCATCCCCGGCATCATGATGTCCAGCAGCACGAGGTCCGGCATCCGCGACTGGACGAGCTCCAGCGCCCTCTCGCCATCGGTGGCGAAATAGATGTCGTAGTCGTCCTTCAGGATTCGGCTCAACACATGGACGTTGGACGGAATATCGTCCACCACCAGGATTTTCGGGCGGGGATCGGTCATCGGCTCGCTCAGACCGTCGGTGGCGGGAGGCCGAGGTCCCGTGCGATCCGCCGCACGATGCCAAGCGCCTTGGTGAAGTCGAGACCGTCGATGGCGGCGGACAGCCCCTTCATCGTCGAAGGGTCGATCCATTCCGTCAGCGACGGCACCAGAATAGCGAACTCCTCCGCCGCTGCGAAGTTGCTGTCGTGCAACAGGGCCGCGAACTCCGGCAGACGCTCCGCCAGCAGCGTCCGGCTCTCCGCCGAACGGCCGGTTCCGGCAGGCCCGCCGGCCGCTCCCTCCGCCCCCGCCGCGGCATCGTCCTTCAGACGACGGGCGCTTTCCAGCACGAGCGCCAGTTCGGAGCGCAGCACCGGCATCTGGGCCGCCGCCGCCGCCGCATCCTGCCGTTGGGCGGCGGTCTGCACCGCGTCGGCGGCGACCGAGAGGCGACGGGCGCCGACATTGCCGGCGACGCTTTTCAGATCGTGCGCGATCGACTTGGCGGTCGCCAGATCCTCCCCCTCCAGCGCCTCGGCGATCCGCTCGGCGATGCCGGCATAGCTGTCGGCGAACTGACCGATGAAGCGGCGGAACAGAGCGGTATCGCCGTCCAGCCGGTTGAGCGCATCGGTCAGGTCGATGCCCGGAAGCTGGTCGGGAAAGCGACCGGACTTCGGAGCGGGCGGAACGGCGGACGGCGCGCCGGCGGAGGCGGAGGCGGCGGCGGTCACCAAGGCGTCATTCCGGGCCGGAATCGGTGCGGCGGCGCAGGGCCTGACCGCCACCAGCGGCGGCCCGATCCAGCGGGCCAACGTCGCGAAAAGCTGCGGCAGGTCGAGCGGCTTCGGCACATGGGCGTCCATCCCGCTGTCGAGGCAGCGCTGGCGGTCCGCCGGCAGGGCGCTCGCGGTCATCGCGATGATCGGCAGACGCCGCCCCACGGGCAATGCGCGGATCGCCGCGGTGGCGGCGAAGCCGTCCATGTCCGGCATCTGCACATCCAGCAGCACGGCATCGAAGGGCTGGTCGGCCATCCGCACGCGGTCCACCGCCTGCCGTCCGGTGGCGGCCTCGGTGACATCGGCCCCGGCCCGCTCCAGAATCTCGCGGGCCACCTGACGGCTGATCGCATTGTCGTCGGCCAGCAGCAGGCGGCGGCCACGCAGCGCCCGGCTGGCATCCCAGGCCGGCCCGCCCAACCCGCCCCCAGAGGTCGAAACCGGGGCCGGGGCTCGGGCCGGGGCTGGGGTTGGGACCGGTTCCGGAACCGGGCTGGGCAAGCGCGGCCCGCCGACGGCCGGCTCGGACTGTCCGCCGCCGCTCCGGGCATAGGCGACGGTGACGGCGTCGAGCAGGGTGGAGGCGGTGACGGGCTTGACCAGGAAGCCGGAAATCGCGGTCTCTTCGGTACGGGCGTCCATCCGCTCGCGGCCATAGCCGCTGACCACGATGATCATCGGCATGCCGGCGCCGGCATCGGCGTGGATGCGCCGCGCCGTCTCGATGCCATCCATCCCCGGCATCTTCCAGTCCATCAGAACCACGTCATAGGCACGGCCGGCGGCGGCGGCGCGCTCCACCTCGTCGATGGCGGACCGGCCGTCACCGCAAGCGGTCACCGCCCAGCCGAAGGCGGTGACGATCTCGCCCAGCACCTCGCGCGCGGTGGGATTGTCGTCGACGACCAGAACCGTCAGATCGCGGGGCACCGGCCGCGCCGGCTGAAGCGGGACGTCCGCCCCCTCCGGGCCGGAGGCGCCGGGGCGGCGGCCGAACTCCGCCCGGAAGCGGAAGACGCTGCCCTTGCCGGGCTCGCTCTCCACATCCATGGCGCCATTCATCAGCCGGACAAGCCGGGCGCAGATCGCCAGCCCCAGCCCGGTGCCGCCGAAGCGCCGGGTGGTGGAGCTGTCGCCCTGGCTGAAGGCCTCGAACAGCCGCTCGCGCTGTTCCGGCGCGATGCCGATGCCGGTGTCGCGCACGGAGAAATCCAGCACGGCGCCGTCGTCGGCCAGCGTCCGGAGCCGGACCGACACCACCACCTCGCCGGTCTCGGTGAACTTGATGGCGTTGCCGGCGAGATTGATCAGGATCTGCTGAAGGCGCAGCGGATCGCCGACCAGCTCCAGCGGCACATCCGGCGCCACCGAGAACAGGACGTCGATGTCCTTCTCCTGCGCGGCCGAGCCGACGATCACCGCCAGCGTCTGAAGCAGGTCGTCCAGACGGAAATCGGCGCGCTCCAGCTCCAGCTTGCCGGCCTCCACCTTCGAGAAGTCAAGAATGTCGTTCAGGATGCCCAGCAGCGACTGCGCCGACACCCGCACCTTCTGCACATAGTCCGCCTGCCGGCCGGTCAGCTCCGTCTGCTGCAACAGATGGATCAGCCCGAGGATCGCGTTCATCGGCGTGCGGATCTCATGGCTCATGTTGGCCAGGAACTCGCTCTTGGCGCGGCTGGCCGCCTCCGCCGCCAGACGGGCGCGCTGCATCGCCGCCTCCGCCCGCTTGCGCTCGGCGATCTCGTGGAAGACCAGCACGGCACCCTCCACCTTGCCGTCCGCCAGCATCGGCGACGCCGTGTATTCCACCAGGAAGGGCTTACCGCCCTTGGTCCAATAGGTGTCCTCCAGCCCGCGGCGGCTCTCCCCGCTCAGCAGAACCTCGGTCACCGGGCATTCCAGCGCCGGGAAATGGCCGCCGTCGGCGCGGCGCGCATGGATCAGCTCATGCAGGTTGCCGCCCAGAAGCTCCTCGTTGGCATAGCCGGTCAGCGCGGAGGTGGCGGGATTGGCGAAGGTGACCAGCCCGTTGCGATCGACGCCGCAGATGCTGTCGGAAGCGGAACGCAGGATCAGGTTCAGCCGGCGGTTGGCGCTGGCGAAGGCCTCGTTGGCGCTTTCCAGCTCCCGCTTCTTGGCGTCCAGCTCGGCATTGGTGTCGGCCAGCCGGCGGCGGCCAGCCACTTCGCGTTCCAGGCTGCGCAGCGCGGCATAGGCCAGCCCGGCGCAGGCCAGCACCGCCAGCGCGACCAGAATGCTGCCGCGGATCGTCCGCTCCCGCCAGGGCGCCAGCTCCGTCGGCTCCGACAGGGCGACGAAGACGACCAGCGGCAGGTCCGGCACCCGCTGGTAGGACAGGATACGCCTCGTCCCCGCCTCCGTCCCGTCGATCTCGAAGGTCTCGGTCGCCGCCTCCGCCGCATGGCGCAGCACGATCGGCCCATCCGGCCCGGCCAGCGGTTCGCTGGCGGGGAAGCGCAGCACCGGCTTGCCGTCGGTGCGGTAGAGCGCGATGGCGGAGCCGGGGCCGATATCGAGGCTTTCATACAGCTGGCGGTAATAGTCGAGATCGACATTGGTATGGACCACGCCCTGGAAGCGGCCCTCCACCATGATCGAACGGCTGACCGTGAAGAACTCCGTCCCGGTGATGCGTCCGGCGATGCGCTCGCCGACATGGAACTCCGTGCCGTCGAGATGCGCCTTGAAGAAGCTGCGGTCCGCGGCGCTGACCTGTGGGGTCGGAAACTGCCGGCTGGTCAGGATGGCGTCGCCGGCCGGGCCGTCGATCCACAGCGCCGCGATCTCCGGCAGGGCGTCCACCATGTCGCGGATGGTGATCCAGGCCTCGCGGTTGGTGTCCAGCCCGGCCAGGCCGTGATAGCGGATGAGATCCCGCGCGCGGCTGAGGGCGAGGTCGGCGGTCGCGACCGTTCGACGCACATGCTCCTGAAGCAGGCGGGCGGTCGACTGGGCCTGTTCCCGGCTGTGATGCAACGTCTGTTCCCGATCCGCCCAGACGACGTAGCTCCAGAAGCCGACGCCCAGCAGCGCGATCAGGGCGAAAGCGCCGGACAACAGCACGCGTGTCCGAATCGGGGATGCCGGAGGAGCCGGAGCGTCGATCGCGTTTCTGTCCATCATCGCCGAGTTGTCGCCGCATCGCCGCCGGCGACCGGCGCCGCCCGCCGGCCCTTCCGCCTACATCGGCCGGAGTATGATCTTGCGTCGGCGGCAACCGCAAGCGACTTGATTGGCACGGCGGGGGCGGTGGCGATGCCAGTGGCGATGGCGGCGGCGACAGCCGGCGCTTGCGGGGAACCCCTCCGGTACAGCCTCGCTTGCCCCGCCTGCCTTCCCGCGCGGGCTGCGGCATTGTCGGTATGCCGGGCCTGAAATTGTCACAGATGCCCCGCCCTCCGTCTCCGCCGTGAAAGCGCCCGTCCGATGGCCGACCGCCGCATCCCGCCGCTCACGCCCCGCCCGACCAGACCGCCCACCGGTCTGCTCGCCGGCCTGTTCCTCGGCTCGTTTCTCCTGGCCGCCGGCTCCGCCCTGGCCCAGGCGGCGCTGACCGGTCCGATCCGCTCCGATCCGATGCAGACGGTCGGCGCCGAGGTGCATGTCCGGGTCGAAACCCTGCCGAAGCCCTACGCCACCCCCGCCGTCGCCAACGAGGCGGTGCTGGTGCCCCGCCCCGGCGACCAGCCGCTGCGGGCGCCGCGCGGCTTCACCGTCACCCTGTTCCGCGACCATGTGGAGAATGCCCGCAACCTGCTGGTCCTGCCCAATGGCGACGTGCTGGTGGCGCAGCAGCGGCCGGGCACCCTGACCCTGCTGCGCGACGCCGACGGCGACGGCCGGGCGGAGACGGCGCGGATCTGGGCCGAGGGGTTCGACCATCCCTTCGGCCTCGCCTTTCAGGACGGCGCGGTGCTGGTCGGCGATCTGGCGGGGGTGTGGCGGCTGCCCTGGACCGCCGGAACCGGGACGGCGGGAGAAAGGCGGCGGCTGACGCCCGAGGGCGCCTTCGGCAAGCGCGGCGGGCACAACACCCGCTCCATCGCCGTGGCGCCGGACGGGCGGCATTTCTATGTCGGCATCGGATCGGAGTCGAACATCGGGGTGGAGCCGGAACCGCGCGCCACCATCCAGGAATTCCGCAGCGACGGCAGCGGCCAGCGCACCTATGCCGCCGGCCTGCGCAACCCGGTCGGCCTCGCCTTCAAGCCCGGAACCGGCGACCTCTATGCCGTGGTCAACGAGCGCGACGGGCTGGGCGACCAGCTGGTTCCCGACTTCCTGACGGCGGTGAAGCCGGGTGGTTTCTATGGCTGGCCCTATTCCTACATCGGCGGCAACCCGCAGCCGGACCTTGCCGGGCGGCGGCCCGATCTGGTGAAGGCGGCGCTGGTGCCGGGGCTGCTGTTGCAGGCCCATTCGGCGCCGATCGGGCTGGCCTTCGGCGACGCCACCCATTTCCCGGAGCGCTACCGCATGGGCGCCTTCGTGTCGCTGCACGGATCGTGGAACCGCTCGCGCCCCACCGGCTACGCCATCGCCTTCGTGCCCTTCGACACCGCCCCCTTCGACAGAAGCAAGCCCACCGGCACCTATGAGACCTTCGTCACCGGCTTCCGCGTGACGGATGCCGCCGGGGCCGGAACGGGGAATGCCGCGGAGGGCGACGAGACGCCGAAGGTCTGGGGCCGCCCGAGCGGGCTGGCGGTGACCGCCGACGGCGCCCTGCTGATCGCCGAGGACGCCTCCGGCACGGTGTGGCGCGTCGCCTATGCGGCCGCCGAAAAGGAACAGGAGAGGGAGCCGGAGAAGGAGCCGGCGGCCAAACCCTGACGGCTCAGCAGCATTCGTCCTCCAATTGGCGCAGCATCGCCAGCCCGTCCTCGTCGTCATGCTCCTCGAACAGGTCGGCGATGTAATAGATGTTGGCGCAGAGCAGGCACAGCCCGTCGGCCTGCCGTTTCAGCGGGTCCTCGGCGATCGCCAGCTTGGCGCGGAAGCGCTCCCAGAAGGCGTTGGTCTTGGCGGGGTCGTCGATGTGCATGTGGAGCCGGTCGATGATGCGACGGCTGTTGCCCTCGCAGTCGATGCCCTTGAACGACACATAGCGGTCGGGTGCGTCGAAGCTGTCCACGGAAGCGGTCTCCTGATGCGGGCGCCGGCGGTCAGGCCGAGGGTTTGGAAGGCTGCGCCGATGCTTCCCCGTCGGCGATCCCGCCATCAAGCGGCCCTGCACCAACGGCATCCCGCCCGCGCGAATGGCGGGATCGCCGCACGAATGGCGGCCGGCTACAACGCCAGCCGCCGCTTCAGCACCTCGGCCCGGTTGCGGCTCACCGGCACGCGGGGGCCGCCGGGGGCCGCCATGACGAGGGCGGCGCGGCCGTCCCGCCGTTCCACCGCGCGGGCATGGCGCAGATTGACGATGTAGCCGCGATGGATGCGGAGGAAGGAGCGGGTATCCAGCCGCGCCTCCAGTTCCGACAACGGCAGGCCGCAGAAGAAGGCGCCGTCGGCCGTGTGGACCGTCGTGTAATGGCCGTCGGCCTGGAGATAGACCGCATCGGCCGGATCGAGCAGAACGATGCCCCGCCCCGTCTCCACCGGCAGCTTGACCAGCGGGTCGGGAGGATGGGGGGGAACCGGCGCATCGGCCGATGCCGGCCGCGCCGCCTCCATCAGCATCAGGGCGGTGACCGCGCTCCCCTCCGCCACCGCGGCGGCGGGGGCCAGGGCGGTCGCCTTCACCACCAGAACCCGGCCGGGCAGCGCCACCATCATCGAGCAGGCCGATGCCGGGGCGGCGGGATCGCCGGCGGCGGCCAGCAGCAGTTCCACCTTGGCCCGGTGCGAGGGCGGATGCAGGTCGTGCAGATAGGCGCCGGCCAGCCCGGCCGCCCGGTCCCCCAGCAGCCGGACCGCCGCCGGATTCAGCGCCAGCACCCGCCGCGCGCCGTCCAGCAGCACCAGCCCGACGTCCATGTTCTGCAACGCATAGTCCATGGACGCCCACTATAGCGACGCTTCGGCCTTAATTCTCGCCTTTCCGCCGGCTGCCCTGGACCAGGGCGGCGACGACCCCGTGGAAGGTCCGCACCTCCTGCTCGGTCATCTCCATCCGCTCGAAGGCGTTGCGGAGCGTGCGCACCATCGAGGGACGCTTCTCCTCGCTGGTGAAGAAGCCGGTGCGGTCGAGCGCCGCCTCCAGCCGCTCGAAGAAATTCACCCGCTCGGCCATCGTCGCCGGGCGGGTCTGGCCGGTGTGCAGGAAGCGGTCGGGCGTACGGTCGCCGGCCTGGAACCACTCATAGCCGATCAGCAGCACCGCCTGCGCCAGATTGAGCGAGGAGAAGGCCGGGTTCAGCGGCACCGTCACCAAGGTCTGGGCCAGGGTCAGGTCGTCGTTGACCAGCCCGGTGCGCTCCGGCCCGAACATGACGCCGAGCTTCTGCCCGGCGGCGTAGCGCTCCCGCATCTCGCCCGCCGCGACGCGCGGGGTGACGAAGCGCTGGATCATGTCGCGGGTGCGCACGGTGGTGGCGAAGACCGCCTCCAGATCGGCGACCGCCTCGGCCGTCGTCTCGAAGATGCGGGCGTTCTCGATGACGGGATCGGCGCCGGACGCCGCGGCGTTCGCCTTCGGGTTGGGCCAGCCGTCGCGCGGCTTGACCAGTCGCAGGTCGGTCAGCCCGCAATTCAGCATCGCGCGCGCGCAGGCGCCGATATTCTCGCCGAGCTGCGGCTGCACCAGGATGACGGCGGGGCCGCCGAGGATGGAGTCGCGGGTGGGATTCTGGCCGGAGGTCATGGGAGGTGGGTTCGTTTCGAGGTGATGTGCCGAGGACCCGCGCGCTTTCTATTCCTGCTGCTCCGCCTTCTCCGCCTCGACCTTGACCGGGCCGCCGTCGAGGGCGGTCAGGCGCTTCTTGAGGTCGGAGACGTCGGCGAACAGGCGCTTCAGGCGGGCGAGACCCTTGTATTGTTCGAAGGCGCGGGCGCGCGGCACGGCGGGATAGCCCATCCACACCGATTTCGGCGGAATGTCCATGCCGACGCCGGAATTGGCGGCGACCACCGCGTCGCTGCCGATCTTGACATGGTCGGCGACGCCGACCTTGCCGGCCAGAACCACGCGGTCGCCGATCACCGTGCTGCCGGCGATGCCGACATGGCCGCACAGCATGCAGTTGGTGCCGACCTGGACGTTGTGGCCGATCTGGACGAGATTGTCGATCTTGGTGCCGTTGCCGATGCGGGTCGCCGTCACCGTGCCGCGGTCGATGGTGGCGCCGGCCCCGACCTCGACATCGTCGCCGAGGATCACCGTGCCGATGGAGTTCACCCGGCGGATCAGCACGTTGGTGCCGGTGACGCGCCCGGTGGTCTTGGCCGATTCGACGCTGCCCGGCTCCGGCGTGACGAAGCTGAAGCCGTCATTGCCGACGGCGGCGTTGGGATGGATGATGCAGCGGGCGCCCATCTCCACCCGCTCGCCGATGCGGGCGCCGGGATGCAGCAGGCTGCCCTCGCCGATCACCGCGTCGGCGCCGACCGTCACATGCGGCAGGATGACCGCCCCGGCGCCGATCCGGGCGCGCGGACCGACATAGGCGAAGGGCGCGATGGAGGCGTCGGGCGCCACCACCGCGTCGGGCGCGACATAGGCCTGGGGCGACACCCCCGGCTCGGCATGGACCGGCCGCTCGAAGAGGTCGAGCATCCCGGCCATGGCATAGCGCGGGCGCTTCACCACGATGCGGCCCTTGACGGTGTCGGGCACCTCGACCCCTTCGGCGACCACGGCGGCCGCCGCCTTGCTGCCGGGCAGCAGGGCCAGCAGCTCCTTGTCCATCGCCAGCGCCAGATCCTCCGGCCCCTCGGCCTCCGACGGGTGGACGGCGCGGCGGACCTCGAGGGAGCCGTCGCCTTCGACCGTGGCGCCCAGCGCTTCGGCGATCTCGGCCAAGGTACGGGGGGGCAAGGTCATGGGAAGCTTGGTCATGGTCGGGGACACCGGGGTCTGGGTCTTCGCGGGCCGTCCTGTCGCACGGCGCGGCGGACCCTAACACGGGCGTCCGGCGGATTGCGAGGTGTCAGAACGCGGTCCCGGCCTGCGCGGTCCCCGCCTTGCCGTCGGCGGCCCCCCGCCGCAGCCAGCCCATGACCCGCAGCCTCATCCGCCGCAGCAGCGGCTGGCGGGCCTGGACCGCGTAGTATTTGCGCACCGTCTCCAGGATCTCCCAGGTGCCGGTGAAGCCCATCGGCAGGACCAGCGCATCCCCGGCCTTGTATTCCCGGGGAGCTCCGCCCTGCGGCGTGATGATCACCCGGCCGGACAGCAGCAGGCAGAACTCGTGATAGGGCCAGTCCGTCATACGGACGAGGCCGGGCGTGCATTGCCATACCCCCGACCGGAAGCGGCCGAGGTCGCCTTGGAACAGGTTGCGGTTTATCTCCATCGGCTGGCCGGACAGGATGGCGCCGAACACCGCCGGCTTGCCGACCTCGTCATCGGCGATGCGGTGGCCGTCGATCGGAATGGGGCCAGGGGACATGGCGCTAGGGGACATGGCGCTGTGGTCCGGCATCGGCTCTCCCGGTTTGGGGGTTTGGAGGACGATCCTGCGCAACACCCCACCCCGCCGAAGGTTCCCTACGGCTCCGAACCATCGCGGCTCCAGGAACCGTCAGCCGCCCAGATTGATGATCTCCACCCGCCGGTTGGCCGCCGCCGTCGGCTGGTCGGGCAGCAGCAGCTCGCGCGCGCCCATACCCGACACCTCCAGCCGGTCGCGCTGGATCCGGTGCCGTGACGCCAGATACTCGACCACCGCCGCCGCCCGCCGCTTGGACAAAGCGAGGTTGGCCGCGTCGCCGCCGACCGCGTCGGTGTGGCCGACGATGCGGAAGCGGGTGGTGCCGGCCGTCGTCATCACCGCCGCCACCTTGTCCAGGACCGCCCGCGATTCCGGTTTGATCACCGCCGAATTGAAATCGAACTCGACCCGGAAGGCGGCGCGCAGTTCCGGCGCCGGCAGGGCGGCCGGTCCCGGCAGCGGCGGCAGCGTCACCGCCCCCGGCCGCTGCGCTGACGGCGTCGCGGCCGGCGGTGCCGCCGGCCGCTGCATCGCCAACGGCGGGCAATCGGGTCCGGTGGTGCCGAGCAGCGCCGCCTCGATCTCGCATTCGCTGGGATTCGGCCCCATCGGCATGGTCGGCCCCGGCAGCGCCCGCATTTGCGTTTGGGTCTGGGCCAACCCCACGCCGGGCAGCGCCAACCAGAGGCAGGCGCTCCAGACACACGCACCCCTGACACATTGGCCAAGCATCCGGCCCGGCCGCATGGCGGCGTTGTCCGGGCCACCGACGGTCACTTCAAATTGCGCGTGGAACAGTCCTGCGTCCATCTGTAGGATCCCGGTCCGTATCTTTCGCATAGGGCGCTTGGGAGGAAACAAGCATGAAATCGCTGAAGGCTCTGCTCGCCGGCATCGCGCTGGCCGCGCTGACGGTTCCCGCCGTTCTCGCCGGTGCCGCGACCGCTGCCGACTACAAGGCGGAGTACAAGCTTTCCACCGTTCTGGGCAAGCCCTTCCCCTGGGGTGTCGGCGGCGAGCGCTGGGCCGAACTGGTCAAGGAGAAGACCGGCGGCCGCATCACCATCAAGATGTATCCCGGCACCTCGCTGGTGAACGGCGACCAGACCAAGGAATTCACCGCGCTGCGCCAGGGCACCATCGACATGGCGGTCGGCTCCACCATCAACTGGTCGCCGCAGGTGAAGGAGCTGAACCTGTTCTCCCTGCCCTTCCTGATGCCCGACCACAAGGCGCTGGACGCCCTGACCCAGGGCGAGGTGGGGAAGAAGCTGTTCGACCTGCTGTCCACCAAGGATGTCGTGCCGCTGGCCTGGGGCGAGAACGGCTTCCGCGAGATCTCCAACTCCAAGCACGCCATCCGCAGCCCGGCCGACCTGAAGGGGCTGAAGATCCGCGTCGTCGGCTCTCCGCTCTATCTCGACACCTTCACGGCGCTGGGCGCCAACCCGACGCAGATGAGCTGGGCCGACGCCCAGCCGGCGCTGTCCACCGGCGCCGTCGACGGGCAGGAGAACCCGCTGACCATCTTCGTCGCCGCCAAGCTGGCGACGTTGGGCCAGAAGCATCTGACCCTGTGGGGTTATGTCGCCGACCCGCTGATCTTCGTCGTCAACAAGGAGGTCTGGGCCAGCTGGTCGAAGGAGGACCAGGAGGCGGTGCGCGCCGCCGCCGTGCAGGCCGCGGCGGAAGAGGTCGCGATCTCCCGCAAGGGCATCACCGCCGCCGACGACAGCCTGCTGAAGGACATCGCCGCCCAGGGGGTCGACGTGGTGCGCCTGACGCCGGAGGAGCAGAAGGCGTTCCAGGCCGCGACCCAGCCGGTCTTCGAGAAATGGACCAAGCAGATCGGCCCCGATCTGGTGAAGGCGGCCCAGACCGCCATCGCCGCCGGGAAGTAAGCGGACCTCGTCACCCGGCCGGGAAGACGGCGCCGCCCCGGGGTGGCGCCGTTTTCATGCCCGCCTCCCATTTGCTTGTGATGCGAGCCCGGACGGATTGCGCTACAACTTCGCGGACGGGCGTCCCGATCCGGGTTCGCCGCCAACGGCTTGCGGAACCGGGTTGCGGAGCGGGCGCCTATGACCTCGGAGATGCTGCTGGCGCTGTTCTGCATCGGCGCCACCCTGCTGTTTCTCGGCATCCGCCGCGGGCTTATCCTGCGGACGGAGCGGGAAATCCGCCGTTGCGGCAGGGTCCTGGTCAGCGAACGCGACGCGCTGGAGACCCAGGCCAACGAGCTGGAGGCCATGCAGGCCGACATCGAGGCGATGAAGGCCAAACTGGCCGAGCTGTCGACCGAGAAACTGGTTCTCGACCGCCGTGGCGGCAAGCGCACCGCCGCCAGCCGCCGCTTCATCCATGAGATCGGCCGGCATGAGCCGGGCCGCGCCCACTTCACCTTCCGGCTGGCGATGGCCCCCGGCTTCACCGGCAGGCCCGATGCCAAGGCGGTGGTCCATCCCGCCATCTGGCGCTTCGAGAACGAGGCGCGGGTCTGGGCCGCCGACTTCGCCGCCGCCCAGATGCTGACCCGCAACATCTTTCACGAGGGGGTGGGCGTCACCGTCTCGGGCGAAGACACGGAAGCCGTGGCGGCACCGGCCGGAGCGGTCGCGCCATGAGCATGCTCTGGGTGCTGGGATCGGTCACCGCCCTGCTGATCGGGCTGCTGGGCGAACGGTTCCTCGGCCGGCGCGCCAGCCGCCAGTCGAAAAAGCTGGACGCCTTGAAGGAACGGCTGGAGGTCTACGCCAATTACGGCAAGCTCGCCGCCCTCCGCCGCGCCGAGGCGGAGGAGACGCTGTCCGAACTGCGCCGCGAAATGGCGGAGGTCGTAGGCGAAATCCTCTCCCTGCAATCCGCCGCCACCGACGATGCGGCTTTGGCGCCGATGGTGTTCCACTGCATCGACCGGGTCGCCCGCTCCGGCGGGCCGCTGTGGTATGTCGCGGTGGAGGCGTTGGATGCCGGCGCCGCCTGGTCCGGCATGCGCGCCTACGCCGTCGCGGCGGACAGCGCGGAGGAGGCGCGCAAGCGGATCACCGAACGCTATCCCTCCCCCACCTCCTTCGCCATCTCGCCCGCCGCCCAGTTGACGCTGCCGGAGCGGTGACGGGGGCCGACAACTCCGCAAGGAAAAGGGGGCGCCCCACCGGAGCGCCCCCTTTTTCCATCATGCCGTCACTCAACCGTTGTTCATGCGGTTGTCGATCAGGTCGGTGACGACGCCCGGATCGGCCAGCGTCGAGGTGTCGCCCAGGCTGTCATGCTCGTTCGCGGCGATCTTGCGCAGGATGCGGCGCATGATCTTGCCGGAGCGGGTCTTCGGCAGGCCGGGAGCCCACTGGATCAGGTCGGGCGAGGCGATCGGGCCGATCTCCTTGCGGACCCAGGCGACCAGCTCCTTGCGCAGCTCCTCCGTCGGGGTCTCGCCGGCGTTCAGCGTGACATAGGCGTAGATGCCCTGGCCCTTGAGGTCGTGCGGATAGCCGACGACCGCCGCCTCGGCGACCTTCGGATGGGCGACCAGCGCGCTTTCGACCTCGGCGGTGCCCATGCGGTGGCCGGACACGTTGATGACGTCGTCGACGCGGCCGGTGATCCAGTAATAGCCGTCGGCGTCGCGGCGGCAGCCGTCGCCGGTGAAATACTTGCCCGGGAAGGTCGAGAAGTAGGTCTGGACGAAGCGCTCATGGTCGCCATAGACGGTGCGCATCATGCCGGGCCAGGCGTCGGCGATGCAGAGGTTGCCCTCGGTCTCGCCCTCCAGGATCTGGCCCTCATTGTCGACGACGACCGGCTGGACGCCGAAGAAGGGCTTGGTCGCCGAGCCCGGCTTCTGGCCGATGGCGCCGACCAGCGGGGTGATCAGGATGCCGCCGGTCTCGGTCTGCCACCAGGTGTCGACGATCGGGCAGCGGGCGTCGCCGACCACGTTGTAATACCACAGCCAGGCTTCCGGATTGATCGGCTCGCCGACCGACCCCAGAACGCGGAGCGAGGCGCGCGAGGTGTTCTTCACCGGGCCTTCGCCTTCGCGCATCAGCGAGCGGATGGCGGTGGGCGCGGTGTAGAAGATGTTGACCTTGTGCTTGTCGATGACCTGCCAGAAGCGCGAAACGTCCGGGTAGGTCGGGATGCCTTCGAACATCAGCGTGGTGGCGCCGTTGGCAAGCGGACCGTAGACGATGTAGCTGTGACCGGTGACCCAGCCCACGTCGGCGGTGCACCAATAGACCTCGCCCTCCTTGTAGTCGAAGACATACTGGTGGGTCATCGACGCATAGACGAGATAGCCGCCGGTGGTGTGCAGCACGCCCTTCGGCTTGCCGGTCGAACCGGAAGTGTAGAGGATGAACAGCGGATCCTCGGCGCTCATCTCCTCCGGCGGGCAGTCGGCGGAGACGCTCTCGATCTCCTCGTGATACCAGAGGTCGCGGCCCTCGGTCCAGGCGACGGCGCCGCCGGTGTGCTTGACCACCAGGACGTGGCGGACCATCGGCGCGCCGGCCACCGCCTTGTCGGCGTTGGCCTTCAGCGGCACCTTGCGGCCGCCGCGCAGGCCCTCGTCCGACGTGATGACGAAATGGCTGTCGCAGTCGACGATGCGGTCCTTCAGGCTGTCGGGGGAGAAGCCGCCGAAGACGATGGAATGGATGGCGCCGATGCGGGTGCAGGCCAGCATCGCATAGGCGGCCTCCGGGATCATCGGCAGATAGATGGTGACGCGGTCACCCTTCCTGACGCCGTTCTTCTTCAGGACATTGGCGAGGCGGCAGACCTTCTCGTGCAGTTCCTTGTAGGTGATGGCCTTGGAAACGCCGGGGTCGTCGCCTTCGAACAGGATCGCGGTCTGGTCGCCGCGGGTCGCCAGATGGCGGTCGATGCAGTTGGCCGACACGTTCAGCGTGCCGTCCTGGAACCAGCGGATGTGGACGTCGCCGTTGAAATCGACGTCCTTCACCTTGGAATAGGGCTTGATCCAGTCGAGCCGCTTGCCCTGCTCGCCCCAGAACGCCTCGGGGTCCTTGACCGACTGCTCGTACATGCGGGCATAGGCCTCCGCATTCACGTGGGCGGTCGCCGCGATCTCGGGCTTCACCGGAAAGAAGCTGGTGTCGGTCATGGGTGCGATTCCCCCGTGGTGCTTCCGAATTGGCCGGAAGATGTTGCAGGGCGGCGGGCCGCCGCCCGGAATTGAGCGGCATTATCCACACAAGTCGCGGGACGAACAAGCAAATCGGCCCCCGCAGGCCCCCCGACCAAAGGAGGATTGTGCCGCTGATTTTGCAGCGCGAAACTGTTTCCTCTCCAAGCATACCAAGGCACTCGGGCATCGGGTGCATCGGCGGGTGCATCGGCCATCGGGCGGCGGAGGTCCCTTGCCGCGACCATCCGCCGCGCCACGCCGAAAAGCGCCTCATGACCGTCCTGTAACGAGACGTCCCCCGCTTAACCCGACCTTAACCGGCCGGCAGCTATAGAGTTGCTGCATTACGGTAACGATCATCGGCGGCAAGGATCGCAATGCCCAGCACCACAAACGCGGACGATCTTCCCGAAACCGGCGACGACACCGCCCGTCTGGTCGGTCTGGCCGACCGCAGCAGCCTGATGGCGATCGACGCCACGCTGCGCACGCTGGCCGGCCCCGCCGGGGCCATCTCCGCCGGCACCTCCGCCGTCGGCATGGCGGACATCGCCCGGCGGATGCTTCAGGCGACCCATGATTTCAGCGCCGCGATGCAGGAGGCGGCGGAGTAGAGGGGCTACCCCCTCGGGGTCGGGGCGGGCCGCCCCATCCGTCCCCGAACGGGGGAGCGGATGGGGACATCGGTTGGATACAAGGCCAAAGCCTCAGGCCGGAACACCGACCCCCGCCAGATCACAGACCCGCGTCCATTCGTCATCGCTGACCGGACAGACCGACAGGCGGGACTGGCGGACCAGCGCCATCGATTGCAGCAACGGGTCGGCCTTGATCTGCTTCAACGTGACGGGCGTCCTCACCGGCGTCACCGGGGCCACATCGACCATGCCGAAACGGCCGGACTCGTCGCTGGGGTCCGGGTAATAGGTGCGGACGATCTCGACGATGCCGACGATCTCCAGCCCTTCGTTGGAGTGATAGAAGAAGGCGCGGTCGCCCACCTCCATCGCCTTCAGGTTGTTGGAGGCCTGGTAGTTGCGCACCCCGTCCCAATGGGTCCGGCCATCGGCGACCATGCGGTCCCAGGAATATTTGAACGGCTCGGATTTCACCAGCCAATAGGCCATCGCCGCGATCCCTCCCGCTCAGGCCTTGGGATAGACGCGGCGCCAGGGCCGGATCGTCACGCTGTCGAACAGGCCGGCCTTGGCATAGGGGTCGCCGGCGGCGAAGGATTCAGCGGCGGCGGCATCCGCGCACTCGACGATCAGCAGGCTGCCGACCATGCCGCTCTGGTCGTCCGACAGCAGCGGGCCGGCGGCGAACAGACGCTCGGCGTTGGCCTCCAGATAGGCCAGATGCTCGGGGCGGTTGGCGGCGCGGATGTCGGCGCCCCCCGCCTTGTCGACGCAATGGAACATGAACAGCATGCGGTCCCCTCCTCCATTCGATGGAGCGGGAGCCTAGCGCAGGGAAGGACGGCGGGAAAGCGTCGGCTGACGGTTGCGGATCACGCCACCACGCGCGGGCGCCGCGGCGGCGTTTTGGCGCCCTTGCAGGGGGAATAACCACCGGGGGCGATGCGCCCCAGGCTGATGCCGGTGCGCTCGATCTCGCCGAAACCGCGCAGCCCCATCTCCAGCGCCGCGGCCAGCGCGATGCGCCCACAGGCCTCGGCGTCGCTGCCGGCATGATGGTGATCCAGCGCGATGCCGAGGAAATCGGCCAGATGGTTCAGCCGGTGCCCGGTCAGCGCCGGCCAGGCCCGGCGTGCCAGCATCACGGTGCAGAGATAGTCGCAGGCCGGCCAGTCCAGCCCATAGTCGGTCAGGGTATGGCGCAGCACGCTGATGTCGAAGGCGGCGTTGTGGGCCAGGATCAGCCGGCCACGCACCCGCTCGCGCAAGGTCGCCCACACCTCCGGGAATTCGGGAGCGTCGGCGACATCCTCCGCCCGGATGCCGTGGATGGCGCTGTTGAAGCTGTTGAAGCGCGGCTCGCGCGGGCGGATCAGATGCTCCTCCGTCGCGGTCACGCGGCCATCCTCGATCCAGGCGACGCCGATGGAGCAGGCGCTGGTCCGGGTTTCGTTGGCGGTCTCGAAATCGATGGCGACGGCGTGGCCGGAAATGACGGTCATGAAGCTCCAGCGGAAAGACAGGTCAGAGACGCAGGCGGCTGGCGAGGTCCTCGGGCAGCGCGCCGGTCGCCGCCAGAATCCGCAGCTTCAGCAGGCTGGCCACCGCCATGGCGTCGGTGATGGCGCCGGACAGCACCATGTCGATCACCTCGGCGAAGGGCAGGCGGCGCAGCGCCAGCACCTCGGTCTCGTCGGGAGCGGATTGGCCCTGCTCCAGACCCCAGGCGACGAAGCTATGGGCGACCTCGTCGGTGATGCAGTTGGACAGGTGCAGCGTCATCAGCGGCATCCAGCATCGCGCCGTCAGGCCGGTCTCCTCGCGCAGTTCACGCGCGGCGGACTCCTGCGGCTCCACCCCCTTGCGTCCGCCGCCCTCGGGGATTTCCCAGCTATATTGCTTCAGCGGGAAACGATACTGGCCGACCAGTGTCACCGTGCCGTCGTCATGGACCGGCACCACGCCGGTGGCGAGGCTGCGGGGATGGACGACGCCATAGATGCCGGGCGCGCCCTTCGGGGTCAGAACCTTGTGTTCGACCACCTCCATCCAGGCATTCTCGTACTTCGTCGTGCTGGTCAGCACGATCCAGGGATTGCCGGTGGATTCACCGGTTTCGATCGGCACGCCAGGCCCCTCCTTCGATTGCGGCCGGAGTATAGGCAGCCGCCCCCGCCGCCGCAATGCCCGCCCATCGCCGCCATGCAGACAAAAACCGGTAAAATTTCTCAGAAATTGACGAAAACGAAGTCAAAATCGTTAAATAATGGTTTCTTGACAGGCAAATCAGCAGGACATACTTCTAAATCAGGCAAGCAAAAGCCGACAACATACCCCGAAAGTGGTAATTCCTGTTCCGCCCATTGATTTTGAAAGGGCAGGCGCGTGGTTCCGCAGATCAGTCCGCAGGAGCTGGAGCGATGGCGAAACCCCGACTGGCGCATCCGTCTGGCCGCCTGGTGGGAAGGCTATGACCTGTCCCGCCTGCCCCGCATCAGCGACCGGACGGGACCGCGCAAGCCGGAGGAGCGCCGCCATCCCGCACCGGTGACGGCGATCGGCCCCACATCCCCGGTGATCGCCCCGGTAATGGCCCCGGCGACGGCCCCAACGATGGGCCCGGCCCCGCCGTCGGACCCGGCCGCGGCCGCCGGCAATCCGGAGCTGGACCGGCTGGCGTTGATGCAGCTCGACCGTCACGGCGAGCCCGTCTGGTCGCCGGCGCGCAGCGAGGGCGCCCAACTGCTGTGGGGCCAGGACATGACCGGGCCGGAGGAGAGCGCATGGATGGTCGACTCCGTCCGTTCCTTCGGACTCAGTCCGGCCAAAAGCGTGCTGGACCTGTCGGCCGGTCTCGGCGGCACCGCCCGCGCGCTGGTGGCGAGCTGCGACACCTGGGTGACCGGTCTGGAACCGTCGCCGCTGCTGGCGAAGCTGGCGATGGACCGGTCCAAGACGCTCGGCGTCTCGAAGAAGGCGCCGATCGCCCAGTATGATCCGGAGCATTTCAATCAGGCGGGCAGCTTCGACCTCGTCCTGGCCGACCGCCTGCTTCACCGCGTGCGCGACAAGGATTTGTTTCTCGACCGTGTCGGCGAGTGCGTGAAACCCAAGGGCGGCATCGCCCTGTTCGATTATGTGATCGACGGCGCCCCCGGCTCCTGGGACAGCTGGAACGCCTGGCGGGAGGAGGAGCCGATGGATGTCTATCCCTGGACCGCCACCCGCATGGCCGACGAGCTGACCCGACGCAACCTCGACCTCCGCATTTCGGAGGATCTGACCCAGCTGCACCGCCGCCACATCATCGACCGGGTGCGCAAGCTTGGCGACACGCTGACCGCCGCCTCCCCGCCCCCGCCGGTCCTGGCGGCGCTGAAGCGCGAGCTTGCCCTGTGGTGGGCGCGGCTGCGGGTGCTGGGCAGCGGCCTGCGCTTCGTCCGTTACGTGGCGATGAAGCCGGTGTGAGCCGCCCGCCTGTTCAAAGGCCATATGAATTTCGATGTTCATATGAGTAAAGAACGCGTCCCTGAAAATGTCATAGGATGATCGGCGCATGATCGGCGGGGAGGGGAGCGATCCGGCGCCCCGGCCTTGTCCATGCTCCCGCTTTCCTGGAGCCATGCGTTTGGCCTGACCCTTTGTTCCGGGCGTTTGATCTGCCGAGCCCCCGCCCTACATCTTGGCTGCAAGACGCGTGGGCGCCCGCAAGGCGCCCCAGGTCTTTTGGACAATCCATCGAGTCCTTCGACCGATCGTCCTTTGGACCGCCGTCACCTGAACCGCAACCGAAGCGCTCTCCCAAGCGCCGACCAAGGCGCATGCCAGACCCAATCGCCAAGGAGGCTTCCCCGTGACCACCTTCACCGGTCAGGATTCGCTGAAGACCCGCCGCTCCCTCACCGCCGGCGGCAAGAGCTACGATTATTTCAGCCTGAAGGCCGCCGGCGAGGCAGGTCTCGGCGACCTGTCGCGGCTGCCGTTCTCGATGAAGGTGCTGCTGGAAAATCTGCTGCGGTTCGAGGATGGGCGCACCGTCTCCGTCGACGACGTGAAGGCGGTGGCGCAATGGCTGGTGGATACCCGGTCCGACCGCGAGATCGCCTATCGCCCGGCGCGCGTGCTGATGCAGGACTTCACCGGCGTGCCGGCGGTCTGCGATCTGGCGGCGATGCGCGAGGCGATGGCGTCGCTCGGCGGCGATCCGGCGAAGATCAACCCGCTGGTGCCGGTCGACCTCGTCATCGACCATTCGGTGATGGTCGATTATTTCGGCGGCGCCGACGCCTTTCAGAAGAATGTCGAGCTGGAGTTCGAGCGCAACCTGGAGCGCTACGCCTTCCTGCGCTGGGGCCAGAAGGCCTTCGATAATTTCCGCGTGGTGCCGCCGGGAACCGGCATCTGCCATCAGGTCAATACCGAATATCTGTCGCAGGTGGTGTGGACCGACAACGACCCTTCGGGCAAGCCGGTCGCCTATCCCGACACGCTGGTCGGCACCGACAGCCACACCACCATGGTCAACGGCCTGTCCGTGCTGGGCTGGGGCGTCGGCGGCATCGAGGCGGAGGCCGCCATGCTGGGCCAGCCGATCTCCATGCTGATCCCGGAGGTCGTCGGCTTCCGCCTGACCGGCCGGCTGAAGGAGGGCACCACCGCCACCGATCTGGTGCTGACCGTCACCCAGATGCTGCGCCGGAAGGGCGTGGTCGGCAAGTTCGTCGAGTTCTTCGGGCCGGGGCTGGACAGCATGACGCTGCCCGACCGCGCCACCATCGGCAATATGGCCCCCGAATATGGCGCGACCTGCGGCATCTTCCCGATCGACGCCGAGACCATCCGCTACCTGACCTTCACCGGCCGCGACCCCGACCGCGTGGCGCTGGTCGAGGCCTACGCCAAGGCCCAGGGCATGTGGCGCGAGCCGGGCGGCCCCGACCCGGTCTTCACCGACGTGCTGGAGCTGGACATGGGCACGGTGGAGCCGTCGCTGGCCGGGCCGAAGCGGCCGCAGGACCGCGTCGCCCTGTCGGCGGTGGCGCAGGGCTTCGCCAGGGACATGACCGAGGCCTACAAGGCCGACGACCCCAGGAAGGCGGTGCCGGTGAAGGGCGCCGGCTACAGCCTGGAACAGGGGGCGGTCGTCATCGCCGCCATCACCTCCTGCACCAACACCTCCAACCCGGCGGTGCTGGTCGCCGCCGGCCTCCTGGCCAAGAAGGCCGTTGAGAAGGGTCTGACGCAGAAGCCGTGGGTCAAGACCTCGCTGGCTCCAGGCAGCCAGGTGGTCACCGACTATCTCGCCAAGGCCGGGCTGCAACCCTATCTCGACCGCATCGGCTTCAACATCGTCGGCTATGGCTGTACCACCTGCATCGGCAATTCCGGCCCGCTGCCCGATGCCATCGCCGCGGCGGTGGAGGAGGGCAACCTCGTGGTCGGCGCCGTGCTGTCGGGCAACCGCAACTTCGAGGGCCGCGTCAACCCGCACACCCGCGCCAACTATCTGGCCTCGCCGCCGCTCTGCGTCGCCTACGCGCTGGCCGGCAACCTCAACATCGACCTTGCCACCGATCCGCTCGGCACCGGCGGCGATGGCCAGCCGGTCTATCTGAAGGACATCTGGCCGAGCAGCCGCGAGGTGCAGGACGCCATCGACGCCTCGCTGACCGCCGAGATGTTCCGCAGCCGCTATTCCGATGTCTTCAAGGGGCCGGAGCAGTGGCAGGCCATCGCCACCGCCGAGGGCCAGACCTATCAGTGGCAGGACGGCTCCACCTATGTGAAGCTGCCGCCCTTCTTCAGCGGCCTGACCGCGACGCCCGACCCGGTGTCGGACGTGCGCGGCGCGCGGGCGCTGGCGGTGCTGGGCGATTCCATCACCACCGACCACATCTCCCCCGCCGGCTCGATCAAGAAGACCAGCCCGGCCGGCGAATATCTGCTGAGCTATCAGGTGCGCCCCCAGGACTTCAACAGCTACGGCGCCCGCCGCGGCAACCATGAGGTCATGATGCGCGGCACCTTCGCCAATATCCGCATCCGCAACGAGCTGATCCCCGGCGTCGAGGGCGGCGAGACCAGGCATTACCCCTCGGGCGAACGGCTGCCGATCTACAGCGCCGCCATGCGCTATGCCGACGAAGGGGTGCCGCTGGTGGTGGTCGCCGGCAAGGAATACGGCACGGGATCGAGCCGCGACTGGGCGGCGAAGGGCACCAGGCTGCTGGGCGTCCGCGCGGTGATCGCCGAAAGCTTCGAGCGCATTCACCGCTCCAACCTCGTCGGCATGGGCATCCTTCCCTTGCAGTTCAAGGACGGCGTCACCCGCGCCGACCTGAGGCTGGACGGGTCGGAACGCTTCGACATCGCCGGCATCGAGCAGGATCTGCGTCCGCGCAAGGACGTCGCCCTGACCCTGACCCGCGCCGACGGAACGGTCGAGACCCACACGCTGCTTCTGCGCATCGATACGCTGGACGAGGTCGAATATTACCGGAACGGTGGCGTGCTGAACTTCGTGCTGCGGACCCTGGCGAAGTGACCATGCCGAAGGCCGGGTGAGAAAGGGGCCGCCTCCCGGCGGGGGGAGGGAGGGACCCGCGAAACGGGGGGGGGTGGGGCAAAATCGCTGCCGCGGCAGCCCCCCGTCACGCCGTCCCGGCGCTCGCCATCATGCGGCGCAGCTCGTTGGGGAAGACCGGCTTGTGCAGGAGGCGGAAGCCGCGGCGTTCCGCCTCCTCCTGGCGTTCGGGATTGGTATCGCCGGTCAGGATGATGCCGGGAACGGCCTGCCCCAGCATGGTCTGGACGGCGCTGACCGCCTCCGGCCCGGTGCGGCCCTGCTGGAGCTGGTAGTCGGCCAGCACGATCCGGGGACAGCGGCCGTCGGCGCGCAGCCGCTCCAGCGCCTGATCGCCCGACTTGGCGGTCAGCACGTCGTAGCCCCACCCCTCCAGGATCGCCTTGAGGCCGAGCAGGATGATCGCCTCGTCGTCGATCACCAGCACCATGCCCTTGGCCGCTTCCGCCCCAGCCCCATTCGCCGCCTGGACGACGGCCGCCCGCCCGGCGGCCGCCTTCGCGGCTCCACCGTCCTTGCGGCCACCGAAGGCGGCGGCGATGGCGCTGATCGCCTGCCCGCGGCCGTTGGCCGCACCGTCGCCACCATCCCGGGCGCCATCCCGGCCTCCATCATTGGCGACCGATCGGCGCGCCAGGGTCGCGGCGGCGGCGGCGGTGCCGTTGGCTGGACGCTGGGATCCCAGGATCACCCGCGGCAGTTCCACCGCAAAGACCGACCCCCTGCCCTCCCACGACCGCACGGTCACCGGATGGCCGAGCAGACGCGACAACCGCTTGACGATGGCGAGCCCAAGGCCCAGGCCGCGCTCGCTGCGCTCGCCGAGCTGGGTGAATTCCTCGAAGATGTCCTCCAGCCGGTCGGCGGGGATGCCGACACCGGTGTCCCACACCTCCACCCGCATGCCGGACGACGTCCGGCGGCAGCCCAGCAGCACCTTGCCCTTGCCGGTGTAGCGCAGCGCGTTCTCGACAAGGTTACGCAGGATGCGTTCCAGATGGGCAGGATCGGTGCGGACCCAGGCGCGGGTCGGCACGGCGCGCAGTTCCAGCCCCTTCTGGGTGGCGCGCGGTCCATATTCGGCGACCAGCCGGCCGAGCAGCTGGTTCAGCCGCACCTCGACCGGAGCGGCGACGATCTTGCCCGATTCCAGCCGCGACATGTCCAGCAGCCCGTCGAGCAGGCCCTTCAGCGTGTCGAGCCCCTGGCGGATGTTGTCGAGGATCGGCAGCGCCGGATGCCCCTGGATGCGGTCGCCCAGAGCCGCGGTGAAGAGGTAGAGCGACTGGACCGGCTGGCGCAGGTCATGGCTGGCGGCGGCGAGGAACTTCGACTTGCCGTCATTGGCCTGATCGGCCTCCTCCCGCGCGCGGTGCAGTTCGGCCTCGGTGCGCTTGCGCTCGGTGATGTCGATCCCGGTGGCGATCAGGTGGGTGACCTGACCGTCGGCATCGACCATCGGGGTCAAGGTGACGTCCACCGTCATCTCGCGCGCCGCCCTGTCCCGCCCATCCCTGTCCCGCCCCGCCGTCAGCCGGAGGCCGGCGTCGAAGCGGGAGGAGCAGCCGTCAGCCCCCAGAGCCAGCGCCTGGCGCAGCCGATCGCGCCCGGCATCGTCGAAGGACAGCCAGCAGATCTCCTCGAAGGGGCGGCCGAGGATGCGGGCGGGCGGCAGTCCGGCCGCGTCGGCGGCGGCCCGGTTGACCTGGGCCACCGCCCCGTCGGGCGTCAGCACGCCGACATAGGCGGGCAGCGCGTCGAGCACGGCGCGGATATGGCCCTCGGACCGGCGCAGCGCCGCTTCCCGCGCCTCCAGGCGGTCCGCCATCATGTCGAAGGCATGGCCGAGCTGGCCGATCTCCGACGAGCGGTCGGACAGCTTGACGCGGGTGGCGGTCTTGCCCTCGCTCCAGTCGCGGGCGGCGGAGACCAGCGCGTCGACCGGCCGGCGGATGAACAGGGTGCCGCCGATCCAGGCGGCGGCGGCGGCGACCAGGAAGCCGGACAGCGTCATCAGCAGCCCGTCGCGGGTGGCGCGGTCCACCATGCCCATGGCGGCGCCACGGTCGACCCCGACGCTGAGGAACAGGTCGTGGATGCCGACGGATGGCGGGGAATAGGCCAGGATGCTCGGCACGCCGTCCGGCCCGGACAGGGTGGCGACCCCCTGCTCCCGCGCGGTCAGCAGCGGCAGGTAGCTGTCCGGCAGCCGTTCGCCGGCCCGGCCCTGGAAGCCCAGCAGCTTGACGAGGATGGTGCCCGAGCGGTCGGCGACGGTCAGGGTGGTGTTCGGCGGCAATGGCCGGGCGGCGAACACCGCGGTCAGCCGCGGCACGTCCAGCGACAGGGCGACAACGCCGGCCCGCCGGCCTTCGGGGTCGATGAAGGGGGCGGCCACCGGCAATTCCCCGCCGCCGGCATCGGATCGGGTCAGGGTCCATTCGCCGATGGCGAAATGCCCCTCCGCCATCGCCCGGCGGAAATGGGGCTGGGCGGCCAGCGAGGCGCCGACGCGCGACGGATCGGCGCTGCACAGGATGCGCCCGTCGGCGTCGACGATCGACAGGGTGCGGTAATCGGGCGAGCGGTTGGCCAGCCGTTCCAGATAGGCCTGACAGTTGACCATGTCGCCCCGGCGCAGGAACGGCGCCTCCGTCACCGCGGTCACCAGCAGGCGGGCGCTGTCGATGACGCGGGCATGCTCGCTCTCGATCTGACGCAACAGCCGTTCGGCCTGGAAGGTGACCTCCGCCTCGCGTTCCGCCCGCTGTTCGAGCACGCCGTAGATCTGGATGCCGATGGCCGGCAGGACCGCGAGCAGGACCAGAATGAAGAGGCGTGCCAGAAGGGTCATGGCGTGGACGGGGCTCCTCCGCGAAGCCGACCGGATGGAACGCCGGATGCGCGACCGGTCCGCAAGTTCGTTGCTACCGCACTTATGGTTAAGCGCCGGTTAATTTGGCAAACAACAGTACCGGATATACGAAAGAATATGAACCGAAGGCGGGATTTTCCGCCGGCACTTCGGTAATCGATCCATATCCACATCCGAAATCAAAATATACCCCGATTGGGCGGCGGCCGTCCAAATGGCTATAGCCTGGCGGCTTTCTTGAATTCCCGCGATTACCGCGCCCTGCGATTTCCAGCCACGCTGGAGTTGTGTCACGGGACCGCCGGCGGGAACAGGCCGCCATGCGGGCTGTTGAAGGGCTGCGATGACCATTCCCTTCCTCCTCCCTCCGCTCCGCACCACCGCACAGGGCATGCCGCGCCGCGTGGGGGTGGAGCTCGAGTTCGCCGATCTCGACGCGCCCTCGGCCGCGGCCTGCGTCCACCGGCTGTTCGGCGGCTCGGTGACCGTCGAAAACCCGCACCGCTGTCTGGTGACGGGCACCCGGCTCGGCGACTTCACGGTCGAGCTGGACATGCGCTCCGCCCACGGCGGCAAGGGAGGGGCGGCGATGCTGGATCCCCTGCGCCCGCTGTGGGGCAACATCGGCAGCCTGGTGATGCCCTTCGAGATCGCCGCACCGCCGGTGACGATGGACCAACTGCCGGACCTGGAGGAGCTGGTGGTCTGCCTGCGCGCACTGGGCGCCGCCGGGACCGAGGCCAGCCCGCTGTTCGCCTTCGGCCTGCATTTCAATCCGGAGGTGGCGCGGACCGACGGCGACCACCTGCTGGACATGCTGAAGGCCTTCCTGCTGCTGGCCCCCTGGCTGCGGCGGGAAATCCGGGTCGACGTCACCCGCCGGCTGTCCGGCTTCATCGCTCCCTTCCCGGCCACCTATGCCGCCAAGCTGGTCGATCCCGCCTATCGCCCGGACCTCGGCGGACTGATCGACGATTATCTGGCCGACAACCCCACCCGAAACCGCGAGTTGGACCTGTTCCCGCTGTTCGCCCATCTCGCCCGCGCCGCCCTGAATCCCATTCCCGGCCGTCTGGCGACGGTGCTGGCGGATCCGCATGTCCGGCCACGCCCGACCTTCCATTACCGGCTGCCGAACGCGCGGCTGAGCGATCCCGGCTGGTCGCTCGCCGCCGACTGGAACCGCTGGGTGACGGTGGAGCGGCTGGCCGCCGACCGCGCCCTGCTCGACGGTCTCGGCACCGAGTACCGCCACGCCGCGCAAGCGCGGCGGTTGGAGGGCTGGGCCGGACGCATCGACGAGCTGCTGGGGGCGAATCCCGGCATCCATGGCGGCGCCACAGGCGGCGCCGCCCGTCAGGCCGGCTGAAGGAGCGCGCGATGGCAGCCCTGATCGCCAGGTCGCGGCCGCTGGTCGGCCTCACCGCCTCGGTCCATGGCAGCCGCATCGCCGCCCTGGCCAACCGGCTGGCGCTGTGGCGGGCCGGCGCCTCCTCCGTCCGCATCACCGCCGACGCGCCCTTCCCCATCGACCGGCTGGACGCCCTGGTGGTCGGCGGCGGCGACGACATCGACGCCGCGCTCTATGGCGAGTCGGCCAGTCCGCAAATCCGCATCGATCCGGAGCGCGACCGGCTGGAGCTGCGGGCGCTGGATTGCGCCGCCAAGGTCGCGCTGCCGGTGCTGGGCATCTGCCGCGGATCGCAGATGATCAACGTCCACCGCGGCGGCTCGCTCCACGTCGACATCCACGCGGTGTATGAGGAGGCGCCGCACATGCGCACGGTCCTGCCGCGCAAACGCATCCGGATCGAGCCGGACAGCCGGCTCTACCGCATCCTCGGCATCGGCGAATGCCGGGTGAACGCGCTGCATCACCAGTCGGTGGACCGCGTCGGCGACGGCCTGCGCATCGTCGCCCGCGAGCGCGCCGGCATCGTCCAGGGCATCGAGGCGCCGCAGGAGCCCTTTTTGCTCGGCGTGCAATGGCATCCCGAATATCTGGTCGCCGACAGCCGGCAGCAGGCGCTGTTCCGCCATCTGGTCGCCACGGCGGCCGGCACAGGGGCGGGCACGGGGGCGGGCACCGCGCCCCCGCCCCTGGAGGATCCGGCGGAAGACCCGCCCGTCCGGCGGCGGCCGGCGCGGGCTTCCCGCTGACACATCCCGCTGACGGCGGCTGCGGAAACGGCGGCGAAAAGGGTCACGAAAACAGCGCGGGCGCCGCCGGAGGGTCAGGGAATGGCCGCTCCGGGACGCCCGCGCCGTTGGCGGGGATGCGGCGGTTACTGGCCGCCGCTTCCGCCGTTGCCGCCCGGACCGCAATTCGGCGTGCCCGGCGGGCAATGGGTGCCGGTGGCGGTCTGGTTGTCGCGCGGAATGGTGCTGCCGGTGTTGTTGCCCATGCCGGAGGGCGCGGTGGTGACGCCCGGCATCACCGAACCCGAGGACCCCGTCATGCCGCCGTCGCCGGTCCCGGACGAGCCGGATGTCCCCGTCCCGTTGGGGGAGGTGGTGAGAGGACCGCCGGACGAGCCGGCCGACGGCGACATGGTGGAACCCGGCGGGGTGCGGACGACTCCGTCCGGGCCGGTGTTGCCGCTGCCGGCGCTCGGGGCGGTGTCGTAGGCGCCGCTGCCCTTGAGGGTGCCGGGGTTGGCTTGCTGAGCGGTTTGGGCCAAGGCCGGGGTGGTCAGCAGGAGAACCGCCGAAACGGCACCGATCATCAGGTTACGCATCCTCGAACTCCTTCATGGTGGCGACGCCTCGCATACGGGCATCTTCTGGAAACCGGGCGGGCCGGCACCGTGGGCCGCCATCGCGGCGTCCGATGCGGGCCTCGCGTCCTTCACCGGTTTAGAACAGGCCGATCCGGCGATGGTCACGGTCGCCACCAGCGCTTTTTTGCGGAAAACGGACGGCGCGTCAGCGCGTCTCCGCCACCCGGCCCCCGTCGGAGATGACGATCTCGACCCGGCGGTTCTGCTGGCGGCCGGCGTCGCTCAACCGCCCTCCGGCGAAACTCCCGCCCGGCGGTTGTCGCGGCGGTTGCCGCGGCGGTGGCGGGCCAGCCGCAGCGCATAGGCCGCCAGCAGGACGACGAACAGCGCCAGCGCCCCCGGCACCATCCAGTCGGCGATCCAGGGAAAGCCGACCCGCACCAGATAGCCGGCGCAGGCCAGCACCAGCGACCATAGCGAGGCCCCGATGGCGGCATAGACCAGGAACACCCCCATCGGCAGCCCGCAGGCCCCGGCGGGAACCGAGATCAGCGTGCGCAATCCCGGCAGCGGCTGGCACAGCAGCACGGCGACGCCACCACGCCGGGCGAACCAGCCGGTGGCGCGGTGGACCTGCTCCGGCTTCACCGTCAGCCAGTGGCCGTGGCGGCGCAAGGCGGACTCGAAGCGCTCGCGCCCCATCCAGCGGGCCGGGACATACCACGCCAGCTCTCCCACGGCGGAGCCGAGCCCGGCGGCAAGCGCCACCAGCAGCAGATTGAACTCCCCCGTCGCCGCCCCCATGCCGGCCAGCGGGACCACCGTCTCCGCCGGCACCGGCGGAGCCACGCGGGCGAGGATCAGCATCAGAAAGATGCCGAGATAGCCGAACTGCTGAACGATCTGGATGATCCACTCGGTCATCGCGGGCCATGAAGGTTGGGGGGAGGGTTGCGGGAGAGGCGGGCCTCCTCCCCGTGAACCGCCGGAGCCTCGCCGGCGTTCCCCGTCTCCCGTCTTCTTGACCGCGCCCGCTCTTGACCCCGATCAAGGCGCGGGTCGTTCGTCCACGGTTGACTGTATTCATCATGACCGCATCCCTAGCACTTGCCGCCGCCCTGCTGTTCCTCAGCCACGCCCTGCCATCCTGGCCGGGACTGCGGCCCGCGCTGATCGCCCGGCTCGGCCGCGGCGGCTTCGTGGCGATCCACTCCATCGGCTCGCTGGCGGCGCTGACCCTGTTCGTGCTGGCCTACCGCGCCGCCGACGGCGGGGAGGTGGTGTTCACCCCCGCCGGCTGGGCGGCTCCGCTGGTGGCGCTGGTGATGCCCGTCGTCTTCCTGCTGCTGGTCGCCCGCGTCACCACCCGCTTCGGCGGCCAGAGCGAGCCCAACCCGCCGCGCGGCATCTACCGCCTGACCCGCGCGCCGGGCAGTCTGGCGCTGCTGCTGTGGGCCCTGGCCCATCTCAACGCCACCGGCGACGGGCGCCGGGTCCTGCTGTTCGGCACCATGGCGGCCATCGCCCTGTTCGCGCTGGTGAAGAACGAGATCCTGCTTGGCCGCGGTTCAGCCGGGCGGGCCTTCCGGGCGGAGACCTCGCTGGTGCCGCTGGCCGGGCCGCAGGGTTGGCGCGGGGCCGGACGGGGGCTGGTGGAGATGGGACCGGCGCGTCTGGCCGGCGGGCTGGCCGCCTATGCCGGCATGCTGATGCTGCACCCCCTGCTGTTCGGGGTGGATCCCCTCTACTGGGTAGGTTGAGCGCGGCGGCGGAGCGGCGCATCTGTTGAAGACCGCAGGGGATGAGCATCCTTCGCCGCCGCCCCATCGCCACCGCTCCAGGAAGCCCCCGCATGAAAATCCGCGAGATCATGACCCGCGACGTGCAGACGGTCCGTCCCGACGACAGCATCCGCCGGGCGGCGCAACTGATGGACCAGTTGAATGTCGGCATCCTGCCCGTCTGCGACGGGCGCGATCTGGTCGGCGTGGTGACGGACCGCGACATCACCATCCGGGCGATTTCCGCCGGAAAGCAGCCCGACCGCTGCAAGGTGGCGGAGGTGATGACCGCCAACCCGCGCTATTGCTATGAGGATGATCCGGTCGGCAGCGTGACCGAACTGATGGCCGGTCAGCAGATCCGGCGGGTGCCGGTGGTGGACCGCAACGACCGGCTGACCGGCATCGTCTCGCTGGGCGACCTCGCCGGCAATGCCAAGAACGACCGCGCGGTGCAGGACGCGCTGGAGCGGATCTCCTCCCCCTCCCAGCCGGACCGGCCGGTCTGAACCGGCCGCCTGCACCCCCAACCGCCGCCCGCCCGTCAGGCGGCGGTTGGGGCGCGATCACTCGACCTTGAGGCTGACCGCCTCCATGCCCTTTTCGGTCTGGCGGACGGTCATGCGCACGCGCTGCCCGTCATCCAGGCCGCGCAAACCGGCGCTTTCCAGCGCACGGGCCGGAATGAAGACGTCGCGCCCGCCGTCATCGGGCTGCGCGAAGCCGTAGCCCTTGCCGCCGTTGAACCACTTCACCGTTCCGCCCATCTCGCTGGTCGGCCCGTCCGCCTGCGGCCGGCGAGGGCCGCGATCCTGGTAGCCGCCCCGATCCTGACCCCGGCCCTGGTCCCCCCGGCCCTGGCCCCGGTCCTGGAACCCCCGGCCCTGGAAGCCGCCACGGTCGCCGGCATTGCGGTCACGCGGACCGCCGAAGCCACGGTCGCCACCACGGTCGCCAAACCCCCGATCCCCCCCACGATCACCAAAGCCACGGTCACCAAAGCCACGGTCACGCGCCTGCGGGCGGGCCGGAACGGCGGTGGACAGATCGACGGAGTGCAGGACGCTGACCTGCTGGCCCTTGCGGTCCTCGACGATGTCGACGACGACGGTGGCGCCGTCCGGCAGGGTGGTATGACCGGCGGGCACGACGATCGAGGCCGGCAGAAGGGCGTCCTTGCCGCTGTCGCCGACCTTGACGAAGCCGTAGCCGCGTTCGGGATTGAACCATTTCACGGTGGCCGTCACCTGGGTGGCGACGACGTTGGGCTGGCGATAGACGTGGCTGCGGGGCTGATTGTGCATGGGAAACCCGAACTCCGGCAAACAGAAGCGGCGCCCATGCCGGTCCATCTGCGGACCGACGGACGCCAACCCCTGACTCATCGCCCGTCCGGACGCTCTTGGCAAGTCGGGACCGCTCCGAATAGGCCGGACGGGCGACGAATCCCGCCGATGGAGGCCGCTCACCCCATCAGACGGTCCATCAGACGGTCGGGCAGCGGCGGCGGTTCGCGCGGGGGAACGGGAATGGGGACGGGCGGTTCCCCCAGCGGCGGGCGCGACGGGTCGCCCGGCACCGGCAACGGCTCGTCGGGGATGGTCGGTTCGCGCGGCGGGGACGGCGGATAGGGACCAAGACTGAAAGCCATACAGTGCTCCTCGAATTCGCATTGCGTGCCGCAATCTTCCGGGCATGTCGAAACCGGTACGCACCCGCCGGCCTCAGCCGCCATGACCGCCGGGCGCCGTGCGTGACAGGCGCCGGGCATCGTCCAGGCTGGTCATGCAACGGGTCTCGTCACCGTCGCGGGCGGCGCCGCGGGCGGCGGTGACCAGCGATTCCAGCTGTGCGTTCCGCGCCGCCTGCCCCATCAGCCCGTCACCCCCGCCGGAACCGCCCGGTCCGCTGTCGGGCGCCGCCCGCGAACCGGCCTGCGGGCCGACCGCGGGGGCGGTGGGCATGGTGCTGCCGATGGAGGGCGGTGCGATCACCGACCGGTCATCGACGGCGGGCGGCGCCACCATGCCGCCGGACTGGGCCAGCCGCTCGCTGTCGGGACCCTGGGCGCCACGGCCGCCGCTGCCCGACCCCGGCTCGTCGCGTGGCGTGGAGCCGGACAGGCCGGGGGGGCCGGGAACGGCGACCGGCGGCGGCGCGGTCGACAGGCCGAGATCGGCGGCGAACCGCTCCACCATCGCGGCGCAGCCCTCCTGTGCCGCCTGGACCGTACCGGTTTGAGCCGCCCCGGTTTGAGCCGCCGCCGGCTGGCTGACGAAAAGTCCGGCGGCGAGGGCGAGCGCCGCCGGGCCGGGCCTTGGGAACCCGGATCTTGGGAACCCGGATCTTGGAACCTCCGTGCGCATCGGTCGCGTCCTCCTCGGATCGGCTGAGCCGTTGGATGGCGGGCTTCGACCACTTCAACGGCGGGGCATGGGGGACGGTTCCGGCGGACGGGCGGAAGATCGGCCCGGCCATGCATCTTGCTCATTTCGCAGGCAGCGGGCGGGGACTGTAGAGTGCGCCTCCCCCTCCTCGAACCGACGGTCCAAAGGTCCATCATGATCGCCAACATGGCCGCGCTGGGCGCGGCGCTGTGCTGGGCCGCCGGCGGCCTGATCGCCATCGGTCCGGTGCGGGCGCTCGGCTCCATCGCCTTCAACCGCGTGCGCCTGACCATCGTCGCCACCGCCCTGCTGATCGCCACCACGCTGATGGGGGGCTGGCAGACGCTGGATGCCGGCGCCGCGCTGACCCTGGCGCTGTCGGGACTGCTGGGGATCGTCGTCGGCGACATGGCGCTGTTCTGGTCGCTCAGCCGGCTGGGGCCGCGCCGCAACGTGGTGATCTACGCCGCCAACGCGCCGCTGACCGCCCTGCTCGCCTATGCCCTGCTGGGAGAGGCGCTGGGTCCTTGGACCGTGCTCGGCGTGGCGCTGGTCACGCTGGGGGTGATGCTGGCGGTGGCGCTGCGCTCGGGTTCCACCCACAGCTGGGAGGCGATCCAGGGCAACCTGCTGGCCGGCGTCTCGGTCTGCCTGCTGGCGGCGGTCGGACAGGCCACCGGGTCGATCATCGCCAAGCCGGTGATGGCGGCGGGAGCCGATCCCATCGCCTCGGCCGCCGTGCGGGTCACCACGGCGGCGCTGATGTTCACCGGCATCGGCGCTCTGTCGGCTCTGCGTGGCGGTGCCGCGACGGTGGAGGGCCGCAGCTTGCTGGGCGGGCTGCTGCCGCGCGGCCTGACGCCGAAGCTTGTCCTCCAGATCGCCGGCAACGGGCTGCTGGGCGTCGGGCTGGGGATGACGCTGCTGCTGATCGGGCTGGCCCATGGCAATGCCGGGGTGGTCGCCACCCTGTCGGCCCTCAGCCCGGTGCTGATCCTGCCGATGATGTGGCTGCTGACCGGCCAGCGCCCGGCCTTGGGCGCCTGGGCCGGCGCCGCGGTCGCGGTGGCCGGCGTCGCCCTGATCGTCAACCGGTGATCCCCGGCCGCTGATCCCCGGCTGGCGATCCCCGGCCGGCAAGGTGCCGCCTCAGCGCGCCGTCTCCACCACCACGCCCAGGGTGGGCAGCGCCGCCCGCACCGCGGCGGAGGCGCGGTTGACGGCCTCGCGCAGCTCGGCCTTCAGCATCGGCATGTCCGGCCGTTCCTGTTCGCAGGCATGCTGCACCTTGCGGGCGGTGCGCGACAGCTCCTGAAGGCCGAGATTGCCGGCCAGCGACACCATGGCATGGGCGTCGGTCGCGGCGGCCTGCGCCGAGCCCGCCTCGCTGATGCGGTCGACGCGCAGGGCCAGTTCGGTCAGCGTGCCATGGACGAAGCGGGGCAGAATATCGGCGCCCAGCGTGTCGGCCAGCGTGTCCAGCGCCGCGCGGTTCAGCACCGGCATGGCGTCCGGCTCGGCGGCCGGGCCGGCCGACACCACCGCCGCGTCACCGCCGTCGGGCCGGCCGCCATCGGGGCGCCCATCATCGGACTGCCCATCATTGGACCGCCCGGCATCGCCCTCGACGTCATTCCCAGCCCCGGCATCAAGCCAGCGCTCGACCGCGGACAGCAGCGTGTCGCGTTCGATCGGCTTGGTGACATGGTCGTTCATGCCGACATCCAGGCACAGTTGCAGCTGTTCGGTCAGCGCGTTGGCGGTCAGCGCGATGATCGGCACCGCCCCCTTGCGTCCGCCGAGCTGACGGATGGCCGCGGTCGCCTGCAAGCCGTCCATCCGCGGCATCTGCATGTCCATCAGGACGAGATCGAAGGCACCCTTGCGCATCGCCTCGACCGCCAGGACGCCGTCCTCCGCCACCTCGACCGTATGGCCGGCCTTGCAGAGGATGGAGGAGGTGACGATCTGGTTCATCGGCACATCCTCGGCCAGCAGGATGCGGGCGCCGCGCGCCGGGGCGGCCCGCCCGCGCTCGGCCCCCGCTCCCGAGGCCACCAGTCCGGGGGACGCGGCGACCGGCAGCGGCAGTTCGAACCAGAAGGTGCTGCCGACGCCCGGACTGCTCTGCACGCCGATATGCCCGCGCATCAGCTCGACAAGTTGCTTGGAGATGATGAGGCCGAGCCCGGTACCACCATAGCGCCGGGTGGTGGAGCGGTCGCCCTGGCTGAAACGCTGGAACAGATTGGCCTGATCGGCCGGCGGGATGCCGGGGCCGGTGTCGCTGACGGAGAAACGCAGCAGGACCGGCGCCCCCTCGCCTCCGCCCTCCCCCGGCCCCGTCAGCAGCCCGACCGACACCAGCACCGACCCGCGTTCGGTGAATTTCACCGCGTTGCCGACGAGGTTCAGCAGGATCTGGCGGATGCGGGCCTCGTCGCCATGGACGAAACGCGGCACGCTGCCGGCCAGCGACAGTTGCAGCAAAAGCCCCTTCTGCGAGGCGGCATTGCTCATCAGGTCGCGGCAGTCGCGGAGCAGCCGGTGCAGGTCGAAGGCGCGCTCCTCCAGTTCCAGCTTGCCGGCCTCGATCTTCGAGTAATCCAGGATGTCGCCAATGATCGCCAGCAGTCCGCGCCCGGCTTCGCGCTGGAGCGCCACATACTGGCGCTGCTCCGGCGTCAGCTCGGTCGCCAGCAGCAGGTCGGCGAAGCCGATGACGCCGTTCAGCGGCGTGCGGATCTCGTGGCTCATCGAGGCGAGGAATTCCGACTTCACCCGGGTGGCGGCCTCCGCCTCCGCCCGGGCGGCCGACAATTCCCCCTCATAGCGCTTGCGCTCGGTCACGTCGCGGACGACGCCGATCACCACGAAACCGCCGTCGGAGCCCACCGCCGGGCGCATGCTGGATTCGACCCATAGGTAATGGCCGTCGCGGTGCCGCAGCCGGTGGGTGAAGGTGACGGTGGGCGATCCCGATTTCAGCCCGGCGAAGGCCAGCGCGGCGGCGTCCAGGTCGTCCGGGTGCAGAAGATTGGCCGGGGAATGGCCGACAATCTCCGCCGGGTCGTGCCCCAGGATGTCGCGCACCGACGGCGACAGGTAGCGCACCGACCCGTCGGCCTTCAGTTCCAGGATCATGTCGGTGGCGTTGTCGGCCAGCAGGCGATAGCGCGCCTCGCTCTCCCCCAGCCGCCGCTCGGAATCATGGTGGCGCTGCTCGCGCAGCAGCAGGCCGCCCAGGAACAGGGTGCCGACCGGAATGATCGCCAGCAGAGCCGGCGCCGTGCGCTCGGCCACCTCCCGCGCCAGTTCCAGGGAGGGCAGCAGCAGCAGGGTGGACATCGACACCAGCGCCAGCAGCAGCCCGAAACACAGCAACGGCACCGCGCCCAGCGGCTGGCCGCGCCGCCGCGTCCAGATGGCGAAACCGATGCCGGTCAGAAAGGACAGCAGCGCGTTGGCGACCCCGGCCGCCGTCCCCGCTCCGCCGAGATGGAGCCGGTAGCCGGCGACCGCGACGGCGGTGATGGCGGCGGACAGCGGACCACCGAACAGGGCGCTCAGTCCGATCAGCGGCCCCCGCGCGTCGATGAAGATTCCCGGTCCGATATGGATCGGGTGGATCATCGAGAAGATGGCGGTCAGCGCCATCGTCACACCGAAGACGAGTTGCCGGGTCAGCAGGCCGAAACCGTCCGACCGGCGGATCAGGAAGGTGTAGGCGAGGACGACGAAGGCGCTCGCCGCGATGTTCTCGGCAAGGTCGTACGCGATCGAAGAGAAGTTGCCCCACATCGTCCGGCCGCCGTCCCCGCACCATCCCCCCATCTCTATACCACGGAAGGATGTCGCGAAACCGCTAACGCCGACGGAAATGATGTGACTTGCCCGCGATATTTTCACCAGAGATAAGCCGGCGGCAAGCCGGACAGGGTTTTGACGGGATAGCCGGTTCGTCCGCCGTCAGGGCTCGTCCGCCGTCAGGGTTCGGCATCCGGCTGGCGGTCCGGCTCGGCGGCGGCGAAGGCGGGCAGGTCGCGACAGGCCCCGTCGATTCGCCGCAGGGTGGGATAGCCCTCCAGCGGACAGCCCATCCGGCGGGCGTTGAACATCTGCGGAACCAGCAGGATGTCGGCCAGACCGGGGACATCGCCATGGCAGAAGCGCCCGGTGCGCCGATCACCGGCCAGCCGCGCCTCCAGCGCCGTCAGCCCGGCGGCGATCCAATGGCCGTACCAGCCATCCACCTCCCGCTGGCTGTGGCCCAGGGTCTTCAGATGGGCCAGCACCCGCAGATTGTTCAGCGGGTGGATGTCGCAGGCCACCGCCAGCGCCAGCGCCCGCACGCGCGCGCGGCCCGGCGCGTCGGCCGGCAGCAGCGGTGGCGTCGGATGGGTCTCGTCCAGATATTCGATGATGGCGAGCGACTGGGTCAACACCTGGTGCCCGTCCGGCCCGTCGATCTCCAGCGCCGGCACCAGATGTTCCGGGTTGAGGTCGGCATAGGGCGGCTTCGATTGCTCGCCCCGGCGCAGATGGACGAAGGCCTGCTCCGGCGCCAAGCCCTTCAGGTTGAGGGCGATGCGCACACGATAGGCGGCGGAGGAACGGAAGTAGGTATGAAGCTTCACGGGTGAACATCCGTCAGTTCGATGGCGCGTCAAAGCCCCAGATAAGCCTGCCGCACCCGTTCGTTGCTCAACAGCGCGGCGCCACTGTCGCTCAGCACGATCTCGCCGGTCTCAATCACATAGCCGCGGTCGGCGATGGCGAGTGCCGCATGGGCGTTCTGCTCCACCAGCAGGATGGTGGTGCCCTCACGCCTCAGCCGCTGCACCGCGTCGAAGATCTCCGCCACCAGCAGTGGCGCCAGCCCCATGCTGGGCTCGTCGAGCAGCAGCAGGCGCGGCTTCGCCATCAGGGCGCGGCCCAGTGCCACGATCTGCTGCTGGCCGCCCGACAGGGTGCCGGCGGGCTGGTCGCGCTTGATCCTCAGCACCGGGAACATCTCGTAAAGCCGCTCGATGTCGTCATCGGGCCTGCCGCTGCCCCGGCGGTAGGCGCCGAGGCGGAGATTGTCCTCCACGCTCTGCGGCCCGAACAGCTGCCGGCCCTCCGGCACCTGCACCACCCCCTCGGCGACGCGGCGCGACGCCTTCATCCGGGTGATGTCGCGGCCGTCGAAGGTGATGCGGCCGCTGCTGGCGGGGTGGACGCCCGACAGGGTGCGCAGAAGCGTTGTCTTGCCGGCGCCGTTGGCGCCGACCAGCGCCACCAGCTCGCCCTCCCGCACGGTCAGGCTGGCCGATCTCAGCGCGTGGATGCGGCCGTAATGGCTGTTGAGGCCCTCGATCTCCAGAAGCATGGGAGGCCCTCCTTACGGTGCGGCGCCGAGATAGGCGGCGATGACATCGGGATTGGCCGCCACCTCCTGCGGCGTGCCCTCGGCCAGCAGGCGGCCCTGGTTCAGCGCGGTGATCCGATGCGAGATGCCCATCACCATCTTCATGTCATGCTCCACCAGCACGATGGTGACGCCGGTCGCCGCCACGCTCTTGATCACCTCGTCGATCTCGCGGCTTTCGGTGGCGTTCAGCCCGGCGGCCGGCTCGTCGAGCAGGAGCAGTTTCGGCTCCGACGCCAGCGCGCGGGCGATCTCCAGCCGCTTCAGCGCGCCGTAGGGCATGGAGGCGGCGTCGGCATCGATGTATCTCGCCAGCCCGACCTGGCTCATCAGCAGCACCGCCCGGTCCTTCGCCTCGCGGTCCTTGCGCGCCAGCGAGGGGAAACGGAACAGCGCCGGCAGCAGCCGGGTGTCCAGGTGCAGATGCCGCCCGACCATGACGTTCTCCAGCGCCGTCATGTTGAAGAAGATCTGCAAATTCTGGAAGGTGCGCGACATGCCGCGCGCCGCCAGCCGGTAGGGCGCCATGCCCGACATGTCCGCCCCGTCGAACAGCACCCGGCCGCCCGACGGCTTGTAGACGCCGGTCACCAGGTTGAACAGGGTGGTCTTGCCCGCCCCGTTCGGCCCGATGATCGAATGGATGTCGCCGGCGGCGATGGTGAAGCTGAGGTCACCGATGGCGAGCACGCCGCCGAACTCGCGGCTGAGATGTTCCACCGTCAGGATCGGCGGGCCGACGCGGCGGGCCTGCGCCGTGATGTCGGGGGAAAGCTCAGTGGTCGCCAGCATCTTCATGCCCGCCTCCGCGCCGGGATCAGCGCCGCCAGGGTGGGAAGCAGGCCCTTGGGCATGAACACCATCGTCGCCATCAGGATGCCGCCCAGCACGATCTGCTGGTAGTCCTGGAACACGGTCAGCGCCTGCGGCAGCAGCGTCAGCACCACGGCCCCCACGACGGCGCCGAAGGTGGAGGCCATGCCGCCGAACACCACCATGGTCACCAGCTCGATCGACTTGAAGAAGTCGGCCTTGGCCGGGGTGATCAGGCCGGTGTAATGGGCGAACAGGCTGCCCGCCACGCTGGCGAACACCGCCGACAGCACGAAGACCAGCACCTTGAAGCGGGCGGTGTCGACGCCGACCACCTCGGCCGCCACCTCCGACCCATGGACGGCGCGCAAGGCCCGGCCCATCGGGCTGTCGATCAGGTTCAAGGACAGCCAGACCACGCCGACCAGCAGCAGGCCGACCACCCAGTACCAGACCTTTTCGCCATAGAGTTCGACGCCGAAGATCCTGAACGGCTCGACCATCATGCCGTCGGGACCGCCGGTCAGGCCGCTTTCGGTGCGCAGCACGATCGACACGATGATGCCGATGCCGAGCGTCGCCATGGCGAGGTAATGGCCCTTCAGCCGCAGGATCGGCTTGGCGACCAGGAAGGCCAGCAGCCCGACGAAGACCGCGCCGGCCAGCAGCGCCAGAACCGGCGGCCAGCCATAGCTGCCGACCAGCACGCCCGAGGCGTAAGCGCCGATGCCGAAGAAGCCGGCATGGCCCAGGCTGATCTGGCCGGCATAGCCGATCAGCAAATTCAGCCCGACGCAGACGACGGCGTTGAAGCCGGCGAGGATGGCGATGTCGAGATAGAAGTTGTTGGGCAGGAAGGCCGGCAGGACCGCGATCACCGCGGCCAGCGCCAACAGCCCGGTCAGCCGCCCGTGAAGGAGTGCGTTCATCGTCTTGAAGGTCCTTACACCCGTTCGGTGCCGCGCTTGCCGAACAGCCCGTTCGGCATGAAGAGAAGGACGGCCAGGATGATGACGAAGGCCACCGCGTCCTTGTAGGCCGAGGAGATGTAGCCGGCGCCCAGCGCCTCGGCGACGCCGACGATCAGCCCGCCGGCCACCGCACCCGGCCCATGGCCGAGCCCGCCCAGCACCGCGGCGGTGAAGCCCTTCAGCCCCAGCATGATGCCCATCTCGGTGTAGGAGAAGGTGATGGGGGCGACCACGGCACCACCGACCGCCCCCAGCGCCGCCGACAGCGCGAAGGAGGCCAGCACCACCCGCTTGACGTCGATGCCGACCAGCTGCGCCGCCAGCCGGTTGTGCGAGGTGGCGAGGATCGCCTTGCCGGTCAGCGTCTTCGCGAAGAACAGGCCGATGGCGACGATCAGCACGCCGGCGGTGCCCACCACCCACAGCGACTGCGGCTGCATCGAGGCGCCGAGGAATTGGATCGGCGTCTCGCCGGAAAAGGCGTCGAGCCGCTTGAAATCCTTGCCCCAGACCAGCTCGGCGACGCCGCGCAGGAAGATCGAGGCGCCGATGGTGATGATGATCAGGGTGACGGTCGAGGCGTCGCGGGCGCGCTCCACCGCGAATTTCGCCACGAGCACGCCGACCAGCATGGCGCCGCCGCAGCCGATCAGGATCGCCAGCGGCAGCGGCACGCCCGACGCCGTCAGGGTGGCCGAGGCCATGCCGCCGATCATGATGAACTCGCCCTGGGCGAAGTTGATGACGTGGCTGGCGTTGTAGATGATCGAGAAGCCGAGCCCGGCCAGCGCATAGATCGCGCCGATGGTCAGCCCCGACAGCAGATATTGCAGCAGTTCCGCGAACATCGTTGGGTTCCTGCGATCCTATCCCGCGCACAATTCCCCCTCTCCCCAGGGGTGAGAGGGAATCAGGGCTGCGCGCGTCACTTCACCAGCGACCAGTCGCCCTGGCGGACCTCCACCATGTGGAAGGCGTCCAGCGTCAGGCCCATATGGTCCTTGGCGGTCATGGTCACGGTGCCGCCGGTGCCGACATGGCCCGTGGTCTGTTCGATGGCGTCGCGCAGCTTGGCCTTGTCGGTGCCGCCGGCCCGCTTCACCGCGTCCAGCGCGATCATCAGCCCGTCATAGGCATGGCCGGCGAAGGTCGAGACCTCGCTGTTGAAGCTGTCCTCGTAGACCTTGGTGAACTCGGTCACGACCTTCTTCTGCGGATCGCCGTCCGGCAGCTGGGCGGCGACGACCAGACCGGCGGCCGGCAGGCGCACCCCCTCGGCGGCGCCACCGGCCAGCCGGATATACTCCTTCGACGCGACGCCATGCGACTGGTAGAGCGGCAGGGCGATGCCGAGCTGGCGGTAGTTCTTGGTCACCACCGCCGGCCCCTGCCCCAGCCCGAACACCAGCACCGCCTGCGCCGCGGCGTTGTTCCTGATCTTGGTCAGCTGCGGCGTGACGTCGGTGTCCTTGGCGCCATAGGTCTCGTCGGCCACCAGCTCGATCCCGCGCTCCTTGGCGACGGCCAGCGTCTGCTCGCGGCCCGACTTGCCGAAGCCGGAATCCTCCGACAGCAAAGCCAGCTTGGTGAAACCGCGCGTCTTCATGTCCTCCATCACCTTTTCCGCCGCCATGCGGTCGGTGTGCGGGGTCTTGAACACCCATTTCCTCACCGGCTCGACGATCACCACGGCGCCGGCCAGCGAGATGAAGGGCACGCCGGCCCGTTCCACCAGCGGCACCGCCGCCATGGTCGCCGCCGTCGTCGTGCCGCCGACGATCACGTCGACGCCGTCGCTCTCGATCAGCCGCTTGGTGAAGGAGGCGGCCTTGTCGGCGGCACCGCCATCGTCATAGATGGTCAGCCTTACGGCCCGTCCATCGACGCCGCCCGCCTTGTTGATGCGGTCGGCATAGAGCTCCAGCACCTTCTTCTCCGGATCGCCGAGGAAGGAGGCCGGGCCGGTGGCCGAAACGATGGCGCCGACCTTGATCGGATCGGCGGCCTGCGCGGCGCCGGACAGCGGCCCGGACAGCGCCGTCACGGCGGCGATGGCGGAAAAGGCGATGGTGGCGAGCAGGCGTCTGCGCATGATGTCCTCCCCAATGCCGCCCGCCTTGCCACCGGACCGGACGGTCGCCCGGTCCCGGTGCGGCGGGATGATTTGCCTCACATAATGTTTCAAACGAAATTATTTCGGAAGAAAAATTTCGGGCGGCCTGACCATAATTGAAGTCCGGATGGCGCCGTCCTCGTCTCCCGCACGCCGTCCTCCGCCCACAACGGCAAAACAGCCGCGATCTTATGGGGACCTTCTCCTTTTTGTGACACACATTTATCTATTTATAGGACGTTAGTGTATCACGTTATTGATTGTCAAACGGAATGTCCGGCCCTCCGCGCATCGGCCGGCGCCGGCGCGCGTCATGGCACTGGCCGAACCCGCCCGAGGTTTCGTATACAACTCCGTCGCGCCGCTCCGACCGACTCCGCCCGCATCGGAACCGTATCGAAACCATCTCGCCAAGGACGCCCCCGCCTCATGGCCCGCCCGCGCCGCCCCGAAGACCTTGCCGCCCACTTGACCGAGACGATCGCGCCGCGGGCGAAGTCGCTGATCATCACCGTCTATGGCGACGCGGTCCTGCCGCACGGCGGATCGCTGTGGCTGGGAAGCCTGATCGAGCTGACGGGCCTGTTCGGCATGAGCGAGCGGATCGTCCGCACCTCGGTCTTCCGGCTGTGCAAGGACGACTGGCTGACCAACACCCAGATCGGCCGGCGCAGCTTCTACCGCGTCACCGACAGCGGCAAGGAACGCTTCGCCACCGCCGAACGGCGGATCTACGCGCCCTTGGCCCGCGAATGGGACCGCGGCTGGGATCTGCTGATGCTGCCGCCCAACGCGCTGGATGCCGAGACGCGCGACGCCCTGCGGCGGGAGCTGACCTGGCAGGGTTTCGGCGCGGCGTCGGCCACCGTCTATGCCCACCCCAACTGCGACGAGGCGGCGATGCACCGCACGCTGGCGGAGTTGGGGGTGGCCGACCGGATCGTCCACATGAAGGCCAGCCTGGACCGCGCGGAGGGCTTCGGCGCGCTGCGCGATCTGGTGCGCGGCTGTTGGGACATCGATCAGTTGGAGCGGGATTACACGGCTTTCCTGGATCACTTCCGTCCGGTCTGGGCGACGGTCGACGGCGCCGACGCGCTTGATCCCGCCACTTGCTTCGTCCTGCGCACGCTGATGATCCATGATTTCCGCCGCATCCTGCTGCGCGACCCCATGCTGCCGCCCGACCTGCTGCCGGCCGACTGGCCGGGGCAGGAGGCCCGGATGTTGACCCGCAATCTCTACCGCCGCCTCGCCGGGGCGTCGGAATCCTTCCTGATGCGGGCGGCGACCACCGCCAACGGCCCGCTGCCCGACGCGCAGCCGGCCTTCCATGGCCGCTTCGGCGGGCTGGAGAGCGTCACCACCGGGTGAGCCCGGACACCGGCCGCGTAAATCCGATACGATTTCCACGCCGATTATCGATCAGACGAGCGAATTGATCTGGATCAATTCGACGTTTCCGCACGCCTTTCCTTCTGATTCAATCGGTTCCCGGCGCTTTTCCCACCGATTGATGTGATACAGATATGATTGATTGATATGATTTTTCGTGTCATATAAAGACCATAGGGCGCCGATGGAAATGTGAGCGCCCGCGGAATGCCCGCCCGGAGGAAACGCCCCCATGTCCAAGGACTACACCCCCATCGCCAACAGCATGGACCTGCCCCCCGCCACGCCGCAGCCGAACGTCTATCCGCTGTCCTGGGTGTCGCAGACCAGGAAGCTGGAGGAGGTCTATGCCGCCGCCCAGCGCGAGACCTGGGATCCGGCCAAGCTGCCCTGGGACAGCTTCGACGTGTCGCGCTACAGCTGGGAGGAGCGGGAGGCCATCGCCTATTGGTGGACCATCCTGTCGGTGTTCGACGCCTCCGCCCCGCCGGTCTTCGCCCATGCGCTGATCAAGACCTACGAGGTGCATGAGGAGGATCCGGTCCGCCGCTGCTTCTTCTCCGTCACCCGCGACGAACAGAATCACGAGCAGATGTGCGGGCTGGCCATCACCAAACTGCTGGAGGCCACCAGCCCGCTGACCCACGAGCCGCGGACCGACCTCGGCCGCCGGCTCCAGAGGAACGCCCACTGGCTCTATTACAATGGCGGGCGCTATTGGGACGGCTACAAGAAGGCGGTCCCGAAATATTCGCTGGCGGTGCTGTTCAGCTCCTTCCTGATGGGCGAGATCGCGGCGGCGACCATCTTCCACCAGATGGCGGCCGGCTGCACCGAGCCGGTGTTCAAGGAGGCCTTCCGCAACATCGGCCGCGACGAGGGCCGCCACATGGCGATCTGCATGTCGGTGATGGAGCGCGACTATCCCCATCTGGCGCTGGAGGACCGGTCGATCATCACCAAACAGATCCGCGCCGGCTACCTGTTCCTGTCGGCCGTGCTGTTCGAGCCGCCGCCCCAGTTCTGGGATCTGCCCGACGACTTCATCGCCACCCAGCGCGAGGCCGAGGCGATCGCCCGCGGCGCCGGTTTCCACATCCCCGATTACGAGGCGAAGAAGGAGAACTGGCGCAACGCCATGCTGAACCTGAAGGGCGTGCTCGACCGCTACGGCATCCCCTTCCCGGCGATCCCCGAGGTCGGCATCACCGGCGAGGAGGTGCGCGACGTCGACATGGACGAGATCATTCCGGTGTTCTGAGACGCCGGCCCGACCTCTCCCGCCTGCCCCTCCCTCCCCCTTTTCGAAGGTCAGGGAGGGGCCATCACGCCCCCACGTTCCCAATCCCGCCCAAGGATCCCCCCGGTGAGCCGCATCCGCCTCCATCCCTCCGGCCGCACGGTCGAGTGCCGTGACGGCGAGACCGTCCTGTCGGCGCTGGAACAGGCCGGCTACGCCCTGCCCAACAACTGCCGCGCCGGCGCCTGCGGCGAATGCAAGGTCAAGGTTCTCAACGGCCGGTTCGACCAGGGCATGGTTCTGGACATGGCGCTGTCCCAGGCGGAGCGGAAGGACGGCTATGGCCTGATGTGCATGGCCAAGCCGATCTCCGACGAGCTGGTGATCGAATACGGCACCGCCGACGCCCAGCCCAAGCTGTTCCCGCCGCGCGAGAATGTGCCGTTCATCGTCACCGACCGCATCCCGCGCACGCCCCGCATCGTCGAGCTGCGGCTGCGTCCGCTGGGCCAGCCGCTGCGCTACTGGCCCGGGCAGTATGTGATGCTGGGCGACACCGCCGCCGGCGCGCCGCCGCGCTGCTATTCCATCGCCCACGCGCCCCGCCCCGACGGCGAGATCGCGTTGCAGGTGACCCGCGTCGAGGGCGGCCCGACCAGTGGCTGGATCCACGAGCGGCTCGCCGTCGGCGACATGGTCAGGCTGTCCGGCCCCTACGGCACCTTCATCGGCGATCCGTCGGTCGACAGCCCGGTGCTGTGCATGGCGGCCGGCTCCGGCATCGCCCCCATCCTGGCGCTGACCGACGCGGCGCTGCGCCGGGGCTACCGCCCGCCGGTGACGCTGCTGGTCTCCGCCCGCACCCGGACCGACCTGTACGAGCTGGGCCTGCTCGGCTACTGGCAGGCCAAATACCGCAACTTCAAGGTCAAGGTGACCCTGACGCGGGAGGAGGCCGCAGGCCACCTGTCGGGCCGCATCCCGGCCATCCTGCCCGGCCTGTTCCCCGACCTGTCGGAGCATGCCGTCTTCACCGCCGGCAGCCCGGCCTTCGTCGAGGCCTGCGTCGCCGCGGCCCGCGCGCTCGGCGCCCGCGACGGGCGGATCCACAGCGAGGGCTATGTCTCGCAGCACATCCCGGAGACGCTGCCCGCCGACCGGCTGCTGGCGGTGGGGTGAGCGGCCGCGCTCCCCCCGGAACGCCGTTTTACGCCTTGCGGACCCCGGCGATGAAGCCGTCGATCTCGCGGGTGAGATCCTTCGACTGACCCGCCAGCGCGCCAGCGGCGGCCAGCAGCTGATCGGCCGCCGCGCCGGTTTCGCCGGCACCGGCCCGGATGTTGCCCATGGCGCCGCTGACCTCCTGCGCCCCGTTGGCCGCCTGGATCACGCTGCGGGCGATCTCCTGGGTCGCCGCCGTCTGCTGGTCCACCGCGGCGGCGATGCCCGAGGCGATGCGGCTGACCTGGGCGATGGTCTCGCTGATGCCATGGACGGCGGTCACCGCCTCCTGGGTGGCGTCGCGGATGCCCTTGATCTGGCCGACGATGTCCTCGGTCGCCTTGGCGGTCTGGTTGGCGAGCCCCTTCACCTCCGACGCCACGACGGCGAAGCCCTTGCCGGCCTCGCCCGCGCGGGCGGCTTCGATCGTGGCGTTCAGCGCCAGCAGATTGGTCTGGCCGGCGATGGAGTTGATCAACTCCACCACGGCGCCGATCCGCTCGGCGCTCTCCGCCAGCACGCCGACCGCCTCGTCGGCCCGCTTGACGTCGCCGACGGCGGCGTCGGCGATGCGGGCGGACTCCGCCACCTGCCGGCCGATGTCCTGGACCGAGGCGGACAGCTCCTCCGTCGCGGCGGCGGCTGTCTGCACATTGTCGGCGGCGGCGCTGGCGGAGGAGGCGACCTGCTCCGAGCGGCCAAGGCTCTGGTCGGCGATGCCGGTCAGGGCGCGGGCGGTCGATTCGAGCTGCTGCGCCGCCGACGCCAGCCCGCCGGTCAATCCACCGATCCGGCTCTCGAAACCGGCCTGCAAGTCGGCCAGGGCGGCGGCGCGGGCCTCCCTGGCCCGCCAATCGGCCTTCTGCTGGCGGTCCAGCTCGCGGGCGCGGACCAGCCCCTCCTTGAACACCTCGACCGCGCGGGCCATGCCGCCGGCCTCGTCGTCGCGGTCGGCCCCCGGCACCGCGGTCTCGAGATCGCCGGCGGCCAGCCGGTCCATGGCGCCGGTCAGCGCCGTCACCGGGCGGGCGATGCCGTCGCCGACCTTCCACGCCACCAGACAGCCAAGCGCGACACAGCCCAGGCTGACCAGCACCGTCAGCAGCGTCAGCCGGTTGGCGTCGGCCATCACGCTGGCTTCCGGCGCCGCCACCAGGAAGGCCCAGGGCCGGTTCCCGTCGGAGAAACGCACCGGCGCCAGCCGCAGATAATGGGGGGCGCCGGCCAAGGTCACGATGCCGTCATAGGGCCGCCCCTCGGCGACGGCGCGGCGGGCCGCCTCCGGCAGATCGTCGGCCGCCTTCGACAGCTTGCCGGCGTCGGGATGGGCGACATAGAGGCCGGACCCGGTCAGCACCGCGGCGAAGCCGTCGCCATAGGGCTTGACCGAACGGACCAGATCGGTCAGCCCGGTCAAGGCCATGTCGATTCCGGCGACGCCGATCACTGCCGCGCCCCCAGCCGCCCCATCCATCACCGGCGCCGCGGCGCTGGTCATCAGCCGCTTGGTGAAATCGTCGAGATAGGGTTCGGTCAGCACCGGCTTGCGCGCCGCGGCGGCGGCCTTGTAATAATCCTTCTCCTTCACCTCGGAGAAAGGCAGGCCGTCGCTGCCGTCGGCCTGCACCCCCTTGTCACCCGGCAGCCACAGCAGGCTCATCCGGCCGGTTCCGGGCAGGCCGAGGATCTCGGTGGCGCGGTCATGATCGATGAAGGCGGCGTCCCTGCCGTCGAACCCGTCGTCGGCCATGTCCACCCACACCCCGGCATAGAGCGGATTGGCTTCGGCGACGCGGCTCAGATAGCGGTTCACCGTTTCACGGCGCGGGCTTCCGGTGGAGCGCTCGACCTCCACCAGCGCCGCCGTGGCGCGGGCGGCATCCAGGGCGGCCGACAGGTCGGCGGCGACCTGCGCGCCATGGCGGTCCGCCATCTCGGCGGCCAGGGCCAGCGCGGCCTTGTGCCCGGCGTCGCGCGACAGGGTGAGCGAAACCGCCGTCACCGCGGCGGCCCCCGCCGCCAGAACCGCCGCCACGCCGATGATGATCTTCGTCCTGAACCGAGCCTTCATGCCGCACGCCTTCGTCCGGTCCGCCAAATCTCCGATGATGAGCGAAAAGGCGGCGCCAAATAGGGGTAAAGAGCGGCACCTTATAATCGATAATGATCGAAAGGCACGCCAATTCCGAGGACTGCGCGGCGGACGGCTCAACCGGGGAAGGGGGCCAGACCAAGGAACCGTATCGGCGCCCCCTGCCCGGTTATCTTACTGCATCCGCGAAAAACTTGGCGGCGACACCAAGACTCCGCCCCCTCGCCTATGCCCCCTCATGGCGCACCAGATTCTGGTCGATGGCGCCGAACACGCTGGCGCCGGCCTCGTCGAACAGCTCGATCCGCACGCGGTCGCCGAAGCGCAGGAAGGGGGTCCTCGGCGCGCCATGCTCGATGGTCTCGATCATCCGCAGCTCGGCGATGCAGGAGTAGCCGACGCCGCCGGCCGCCACCGGCTTGCCGGGACCGCCGTCCAGCTTGTTCGACACCGTGCCCGACCCGACGATGCTGCCGGCCGCCAGATGGCGGGTCCTGGCGGCATGGGCGATCAGCGTCGGGAAGTCGAAGGTCATGTCCACCCCGGCATCCGGACAGCCGAAGGGCTCGCCGTTCAGCGTCGTCACCAGCGGACGGTGCAGCCGGCCGCCGTCCCAGGCGCCGCCCAGCTCGTCCGGCGTCACCGCGACGGGGGAGAAGCTGGAGGCCGGCTTGGACTGGAAGAAGCCGAAGCCCTTGCCGAGTTCCGCCGGAATCAGATTGCGCAAGCTGACGTCGTTGACCAGCATCAGCAGCCGGATATGGCCGCGCGCCGCCTCGGCCGAGACGCCCATCGGCACGTCGCCGGTGACGACGGCGATCTCCGCCTCGAAATCGACGCCCCACTCCTCGGTCATCGCCGGGATCGGCTCCATCGGCGCCAGGAAGCCGTCGGAACAACCCTGATACATCAGCGGGTCGGTCCAGAAGCTGGGCGGCATCTCCGCCCCGCGCGCCTTGCGCACCAGCTCCACATGGTTGACGTAGGCCGAACCGTCCGCCCATTGGTAGGCGCGCGGCAGCGGCGAGGCCGCCGCAGCCGGGTCGAAGGGCTGGCCGCCGGCCGGATCGGCGTTCAGCGTGCGATAGGCCTCCTCCAGCCTCGGCGCCAGCGCCGTCCAGTCATCCAGCGCCGCTTGCAGGGTGCGCGCGATCTCCGGCACCGGGACGGCGCGGGTCAGATCGCGCGACACCACCACCAGGGTGCCGTCGCGCCCGCCCGCCTTCAAACTCGCCAGCTTCATCGGGTCTCTTTCCTTCCTGTGAGATCAGCCCTCGGCGGCCTTGCCCCCGCTTTCGGGGTGGCCGCTCATTTCGCCTTCCAGCTGTCGGCGTAGCCGCCCCATTCGACGCCCTCCATCGCGGGATAGACATCCAGCGGATCGCGGGTGTCGATCATCACCGCCACCTCGTCGGTCTCCTTGCGCTCGAACCTCTGCGCCACCTCGTAGGCCTTCGGGTGCGGCCCGTGCGGAAAGCCGGAGGGATGGTAGGTCACCATCCCCGGATGGATGTTGTCGCGCGAGAAGAACTGGCCGCGGTGGTAGAACAGCACCTCGTCGAAATCCTCGTTGGAGTGGTAGTAGGGCAGCTTCAGCGCCTCCGGATCCGACTCGATCGGCCGCGGCACGAAGGTGCAGACGATGAAGCGGCCGGCGATCCAGGTGCTGTGCGCCGAGGGCGGCAGATGGTAGCGGTGGCTCATCAGCGGCCGGATGTCGCGCCAGTTCAGCCGCACCGGCGCCAGATCGCCGTGCCAACCCACCGCGTCCAGCGGGTTGAACGGATAGGTCATGGCGCAGAGCCGCCCGCGCTTCCTCACCCGGACCAGGGTCTCGCGCTCGTGCTTCTGCGCCTGGAAGGCGTCGTCGAGAGCGGGGACGTCGAGCACCGCCGGGTCGAAGATGGCGTGGGTGCCGACGAGCCCCTTGTGCGGCAGCTTGTAGGCGTCGCCGGTGGCTTCCACCATCAGCACCGTCACCGGCTCGTCCGTCTCCAGCCGCCAGCAGCTGTTGCGCGGCAGCACGATATAGTCGCCCTCGCGCACCTCCAGATGGCCATAGTCGCAGAACAGGTGGCCGCCGCCCTGGTGGAAGAACAGCAGATCGTCGCCGTCGGCATTGCGGACGAGATGGTCCATTTTGCCGCTGAAGCGCCACAGACGGACCTGGGTCGCCGCATTGCCCATCAGGGCCGGCGCCTCCAAGGGGCAGTCCGGCATGGGGTCGAGGTGGTTCAGATCGAAGGCGCGCGGGCGCAGCGGACCGTCGAAGCTGGTCCAGCCGGTCGGCGGGTGGGCATGGTGCATCTGGGTCGCCGGGCCGAAAAAGCCCTCGCGTCCCAGTTCGCGCTCGTAGGTGCCGGCGGGAAGCCGGACATGGGCCTGGCGCGACGCCGTGCCCTCGATTTTCGGGAATGAAATCCAGTTCTTCATGGCGCTTCCCCCCTTTTCGCTTCCGCCGGTTGACCTTGCCGGCCGGTTTCATCGGTGGATTTCATCGGCTCCGCGGCCGGGCCGGTTCGTTGCCGCCATTTTAGTTTCGTTTGAAACTGTTGCAAGCCCCAAATTCCGGCGCAGGATGGAGCGATCCGCAGCCCTCGACACAGACGACCTCCGCCGATGCCGCCCGCCCGCCGTTCCCGCTCCGCCCCATCGAAATCCGCAGCCGCGCCGGAGGAGTTGCCGACGCTGCACCTGACGCGCTTCCTGCCCTACCGGCTGTCGGTTCTGGCCAACACGATCAGCCACACGCTGGCCAAGCTGTACGAGAAGCGGTTCGGCATCACGATCCCGGAATGGCGGATCATCGCCATCCTCGGCAGCGGCGAGACGATGAGCGCCGGCGAGATCGCGCAGCGCACCGCGATGGACAAGGTGCAGGTCAGCCGCGCCATCAGCCGCATGCTCGATTCGAGCCTGATCCTGCGCGAATCGGGCGACACCGACCGGCGCAAGGCCCTGCTGACCCTGACGCCCAAGGCGCTGGCGATCTACGCGGAGATCGTGCCGATGGCGCTGGCCTATGAATCCCAGGTGACCGACGCCCTGTCCATCGACGAGCGGGCGCAACTCGACGCGCTTCTGGCGAGGCTGCTGGCCCGCGCCGACCAGTTGGCCGCCCGCCCGGCGCCGGTCATGTCCAAAGTGGAAACGACCGAGGAATAGGAGGCGCTCAGCCTCCCTTCACCTTGTGCAGCGGCTGGCCGGTGCCGGCATCGACCCGGCCACGGCCGGGCTCCTCCGCCTCCAGGGCCGCGCAGGCGACCATGGTGGCGAGCGAACGGCGGGCGAGCCGCTGGTATTCCCCCGTCCCTTCCGTCTTCCAGGCGATCTCGTCGGGGCGCAGTTCGCGCAAGATTTTCCCCGGCAGGCCGGCGACCAGCATGCGCGGCGGCACGACGAAGCCCGCCTTGATGAAGGCCATGGCGGCGATGACCGACTCCTCGCCGATCTCCGCCCCGTCCATCACCACCACATTCATGCCGACCAGCGCGTTGCGGCGGACGACGCAGCCATGCAACACCGCGCCATGGCCGACATGCCCATCCTCCTCGATGACGGCGTCATGGCCGGGAAAGGCGTGGAGCGTGCAATTGTCCTGCACGTTGCTGCCGCGCCGCAGGATGATCCGGCCGAAATCGCCGCGCAGGCTGGCGCAGGGGCCGACATAGCAGCCCGGCCCGACCACCACGTCGCCAATCAGCACGGCAGAGGGATGGACGAAGGCGGTCGGGTCGATGACGGGGATCACCCCGTCGATGGCGTAGACGGTCGGGCGCGGCAAGGTCGGAGCGGTGACGGAAGCGGACATGGTCGGGCGGTCCTCGGAGTGTTCTTGGATGTTTCCGGTCGGATTTTCGCCGCAGGCTACACCGCGGCACCCTGTGCGCGACACTGATTTTCCGCGACAATGACCGTCCCGCCGCGCCGATCCGAACCGGATCGCCTGAGCGCTTGATTGGTATCAAATGAAACTATATGGTTGGCGACCATAATGGTTCAACGCAAACCGGTCCGCCACGCACCCCCGCTGCCAAGGCGTCCGATCAAGGTTTCCCGGGGAGGAAACGCTCAATGCACGCGACCTTCGACTATCCGAAATACCGCTTCGTCCCATCGCAGGAGCAGCGCACCGGCACCGTCCGGCGCCATCCGGTGGTGATCATCGGCGCCGGCCCGGTCGGGCTGACCGCGGCGCTCGACTTCGCGCGCAAGGGCGTGCCGGTGGTGGTGCTCGACGCCGAGGATACCGTCAGCGTCGGCAGCCGCGCCGTCTGCTATGCCAAGCGGGCGCTGGAGGTGTGGGACCGGCTGGGTGTCGGCCGGCGCATGATCGACAAGGGGGTCGTGTGGAAGATCGGCAAGGTCTTCAACGGCGACCGCATGGTGTACCAGTTCGACCTGCTGCCGGAACCGGACCACAAGATCCCGGCCTTCATCAACCTCCAGCAATATTACCTGGAGGATTTCCTGGTCACCGAAGCCTTGGACAGCGCGCTGATCGACCTGCGCTGGCTCTCCCGCGTCGTCTCCGCCCGGCGGGAGGACGACCATGTGGCGCTTCAGGTGGAGACGCCCGACGGCGTCCATGCGGTCGAGGCCGATTGGGTCATCGCCTGCGACGGCGCCAAATCGTCGGTGCGCAAGATGCTGGGGCTGGACTTCCAGGGCGAGGTGTTCAAGGATCGCTTCCTGATCGCCGACGTGGTGATGAAGGCCGATTTCCCGGCGGAGCGCTGGTTCTGGTTCGACCCGCCCTTCCACCGCCGGCAGTCGGCGCTGCTGCACATGCAGCCCGACAATGTCTGGCGCCTGGATTTCCAGCTCGGCTGGGACGCCGACCCCGAGGAGGAGAGGAAACCGGAGCGCGTCATCCCCCGCGTCCAGGCGATGCTGGGCGCCGACACGCCGTTCGAACTGGAATGGGTGTCGGTCTACACCTTCCAGTGCCGGCGGCTGGAGCGGTTCCGCCATGGCCGCATCCTGTTCGCCGGCGATTCGGCGCATCAGGTCTCGCCCTTCGGCGCCCGCGGCGCCAACAGCGGCGTGCCCGACGCCGACAATCTGGTGTGGAAGCTGGCGCTGGTGCTGGACGGCAAGGCGCCGGACTCGCTGCTGGACAGCTATGACGCGGAACGGGTGGCGGCGGCGAGGGAGAACATCCTGAACTCCACCCGCTCCACCGACTTCATCACGCCCAAGAGCGAGATGAGCCGCGTCTTCCGCGACGCCGTGCTGGAACTGGCGGCGGACCATCCCTTCGCCCGCTCGCTGGTCAATTCCGGCCGGCTGTCCACCCCGACCACCTACAATGACAGCCCGCTGAACACGCCGGACGGCGACGCCTTCGCCGGCGGGATGGTGCCGGGGGCGCCGGCCACCGACGCGCCGGTCGAACGTGACGGCCAGCCGGGCTGGCTGATGGAGGCGCTGGATGGGCGCTTCGTCGTGCTCTATGCCGCCGGGGACGGGCCGGTCCCGGCCGAGGTGGCGGACACGCTGGACCGCCTGGCCGCCGGACCGCTGCCGCTGGCCTGGCACGCCGTGACCACGCGACGCCGCGGCATCGCCGGCGCGCTGGTGGACAGCGCCGGCCGCTTGCGCGAACGCTACGACCTGACGCCCGGCAGCGTCTATCTGATCCGCCCCGACCAGCATGTCGCCGCGCGCTGGCGCCGCTTCGACGCCGCCGCCCTGTCCGCCGCGCTCGACCGCGCGACCGGTCGCTGACCCCCGATTTCCGGAGCCCCACCATGGCCGACCTGATCACCGCGCGGCGATTCGCCAACCCGGACGACGTCTACCAGCTTCTGATCGACAGCCACCGCGACCTGTCCCCCGACCAGAGCGCGCGCCTGAACGCCAAGCTGATCCTGCTGCTCGCCAACCATATCGGCGATGCGGCGGTCCTGGCCGAGGCGCTGCGGCTGGCGCGGCAGGGGGTGGAGCGGGAGTAGGGAACGCCCCCAATCCCTGCCCCGCTGACGCCAAGCCCGAGATGGCGTACAAAGGCGCATAACCCGTCCCTCGCGGAGACCGCGCCCGCCATGCCGCCTGCCCTGCCGTCCGCCCCAGCGTCCGTCGCGACTTTGCGCCGCCTGTTCCTCCCGCTGTTCATGCTGCTGTGCGGCGGCCCCGCCCTGGCGACCTCCGCCCTGGCCGAAGGCCTGACGCAGACGGCGCTGTCGATCCCGGCCCGCTTCCCCGACGGCAGCGCGGCGACGCTGGAGGCGACGCTGCTGCGGCCCGACGGTCCCGGCCGCTATCCCATCGCCATCCTCAGCCACGGCACGCCGCGCGATCCGGCGGACCGGGCGCAGATGACGCCGCTACGCTATCTGCCGGAAGCGCGCGAGTTCGCCCGGCGCGGCTGGGCGGTGGTGACGGTGATGCGGCGCGGCTATGGCGGGTCGGACGGCCCCTATAGCGAGACGACCGGCTCCTGCAACAATCCCGACTATCTGCGCTCCGCCCGCCAGAGCGCCGAGGACCTGCGCCAGGCCATCCGCTATGTGGCGGAACAGCCCTATGCCGACGCCAGCCGCATCCTGGCGGTCGGGGTGTCGGCCGGCGGGCTGGCCAGCGTCGCGCTCGGCGCCGATGCGCCGCCGGGCCTGAAGGCGGTCATCAGCTTCGCCGGCGGCCGCGGCTCCATCGCCGACAACGAGGTCTGCCAGGAGAACCGGCTGATCGCCGCCTTCGGCACGCTGGGCCGCAGCTCGCGCGTGCCCAGCCTGTGGATCTATGCCGAGAACGACCTGTTCTTCGGCCCCGCCCTCGCCAGGCGCCTGTGGGAGGCCTTCACCCAGGAGGGCGGACGGGCCGAGTTCATCGCCGCCCCGCCCAACGGCAAGGACGGCCATGGCTTCTTCAGCGCCGCCATCCCGCAATGGACGCCGATGGTGGACAGCTTCCTGGCGCAAAACGGGCTGGTCCTGCGCGGCACGCCGATCGCGCTGTCGCTGCCGGCGCTGCCGCCGCCGCCCGAACTGTCCGCCGCCAACCGGGCCAAGTTCCCCGCCTATGTCGAGGCCGGCGCCAACAAGGCCTTCGCCGTGTCGCCCGACGGCGCCTATGGCTGGAAGTCCGGCATGCGCAGCCTGGACGAGGCGCAGAAGGGCGCGCTGGAGAACTGCTCCTCCCACACCCAGAAGGGCTGCCGCATCGCCTATCTCAACGACCGCCCGGCCGGGGCCGCCGCGGATATGACCACCACAAGCGCGCCCGCCTTCGCCGCACCGGCGGAGGGGCCGCGCGGCAGCCGCGGCGGGCTGGAACCGCCGGCGGAACTGTCGGCATCCGGACGCGACAAGTTCGGCGCCTATGTGACCGCACCGGGGCGCAAGGCCTTCGCCGTGTCGCAGGACGGCGCCTTCGGCTGGAAATCCGGCATGTCCAGCGAGGATGCCGCCCGCCGCGGCGCGCTCGACAATTGCGCCAAATTCACCAGCCACACCTGCTATGTCGTGATCGTCGACGACCGGTCGCTGCGGTGAGGACGGACATCCGCTGAACGAAAAAGGCCCGTCCGCGATGCCGGACGGGCCTTTTTTTCCATACTCGCAGACCGGACCAGCGCGTCAGCGCGGGGCCAGCACCATGATCATCTGGCGGCCTTCGAGCTTCGGCATCTGCTCGACCTTCGCCAGCTCGTCCAACGCGTCGCGGACGCGGACCAGCACATTCATACCCAGATCCTGATGCGCCATCTCGCGGCCGCGGAAGCGCATGGTCACCTTGACCTTGTCACCTTCCTCAAGGAAACGGCGCGCCGCGCGCATCTTCACGTCATAGTCGTTGTCATCGATGTTCGGCCGGAGCTTGATCTCCTTGACCTCGATGATCTTCTGCTTCTTGCGGGCCTCGTTCGCCTTCTTCTGCGCCTCGTACTTGAACTTGCCATAGTCGAGGATTTTGCAGACGGGCGGTTCGGCCTGGGGAGCGACCTCGACAAGGTCGAGGCCGGCATCCTCGGCGGCCAGCAGAGCATCGCGCAACGACACCACCCCGATCATCTCGCCGTCGGCACCGACGAGACGAACGGAACGAGCCGAGATCTCCCGGTTAACCCGCGGTCCATCGCGGGTCGGGGCGGCTTCGGACGGGATCCTGGCTATGGACGCTTCTCCATGATCTGAAACCACGCGGAAACCGGCCGTCCAGAGGAGCGGCCGGCGGCGTCGCGCGGTCGGTTAAAACGGCGAATCGGCCACCAGACCGCCGGCCGGCGATTTGGCGTCCTCGATCAGTTTAGCCACGGCATCGTCAAGGGCAAGAATTTCCTGATCCTTGCCGCCCAGCACGCGCAGCGCGACCGTCCGCTCCTCCGCCTCGCGCTTTCCGACGACCAGCATCAACGGGACCTTCTGGAGGCTGTGCTCGCGCACCTTCAGATTGATCTTTTCGTTGCGGGTGTCGAGTTCGACGCGCAGACCCTTGCGCTTCAACAGCTTGGCGACCTCGACGGCATAATCGTCGGCCTCGCTGGTGATGGTGGCCACGGTCACCTGGACCGGCGACAGCCACAGCGGGAACTTGCCGGCGTAATGCTCGATCAGCATGCCGATGAAGCGTTCCATCGAGCCCAGGATCGCCCGGTGCAGCATGATCGGCCGGTGGCGCGCGCCATCCTCGCCGATATAGCTGGCATCGAGTCGTTCCGGCAGGTTGGGGTCATACTGCAAGGTGCCGCACTGCCAGGTGCGGCCGATGGCGTCGGTCAGGTGGAATTCCACCTTCGGGCCGTAGAAGGCGCCCTCGCCCGGCAGTTCCTCATACTCCAGCCCGGCGTCGCGCAGCGCCTGGGCCAGCGCGCCCTCGGCACGGTCCCACAGCTCGTCGGCACCGGTGCGGACATCCGGGCGCAGCGCCAGCTTCACCGAGATCTGGTCGAATCCCAGATCCTTGTAGACGCCGAGTTGCAGCTTGAAATACTCGGCCGCCTCGCTCTGCACCTGATCCTCGGTGCAGAAGATGTGGGCGTCGTCCTGGGTGAAGGCGCGCACGCGCATGATGCCGTGCAGCGCGCCCGACGGCTCGTTGCGGTGGCAGGCGCCGAACTCCGCCATGCGGATCGGCAGGTCGCGGTAGGAGCGCAGGCCGTTGCGGAAGATCTGGACATGGCCGGGGCAGTTCATCGGCTTGATGCCCAGCAGCTTCTCGCCGCCGTCGGCCTCCACCTTGAACATGTTGTCGCCATACATGTCCCAGTGGCCGGACGCCTTGAACAGCGAGCTGTCGATCAGCTGCGGCGTCTTCACCTCGACATAGTCGGCGGCCTTCAGCTTGGTGCGGATGTAGGTCTCCAGCGTCCGGTAGAGCGTCCAGCCTTTCGGATGCCAGAACACCGAGCCGACCGCCTCCTCCTGGACATGGAACAGGTCGAGTTCCTTGCCCAGCTTGCGGTGGTCGCGCTTCTCCGCCTCCTCGATCTGGTGCAGATAGGCCTTCAGCTCCTTCTCGTCGCGCCAGGCGGTGCCGTAGATGCGCTGGAGCATCGGGTTGCGGCTGTCGCCGCGCCAGTAGGCGCCGGCCACCTTCATCAGCTTGAAGCCCTGGCCGACCTTGCCGGTGGTCATGGCGTGCGGACCGCGGCACAGATCCAGCCAGTCGCCCTGGCGGTAGACCGACACCGGCTCGCCCTGCGGGATCGTCTCGATCAGCTCGGCCTTGTAATGCTCGCCGAGCTTCTTGAAATAGGCGATGGCCTCGTCGCGGTCCCAGACCTCGCGCAGGATCGGGATGTCGGCGGCGACCAGCTCGCGCATCTTCGCCTCGATCTTCTCCAGATCCTCGGGCGTGAACGGCTCGTCGCGCGCGAAGTCATAGTAGAAGCCGGTGGCGATCGACGGGCCGATCGTGACCTGCGTGCCGGGATAGAGCTTCTGCACCGCATCGGCCAGCACATGGGCGGCGTCGTGGCGGATGACCTCGAGAGCGTCGCCGTGGTTGCGCGTGACGATCTCGATCCTGGCGTTGGTGGTGACGGTGGTGGTGAGGTCCTTCACCGTGCCGTCGATCTTGACGGCAAGCGCATCTTTGGCCAGGCGCGAACCGATGGACTGGGCGATCTCAAGCCCGGTCACCGGCCGGTCGAACTCCCGCACGCTGCCGTCGGGCAGCGTGATGGCGATGTTGGACGTCACCGAAGTCACCATTTCACTAAGTGTTGGTCTCACCCGCATCGGGTGCCCGGACATCGCCGGGAACGCGAAATTTCCATCGCGGCATGGGGGAATGTCAAGCGCGGCTGCGGAAATCAAGGCACGCACGCCGCAAGCGTTTGCTCCCTCACTCCGGCTTGCGGCTCAGCCTCGGTTCGCCGAACAGGTAGCCCTGGCCGAAGTCGAAGCCGGTGTCGAGCACCTCGACCAGCTGGTTCTCGGTCTCGATCTTCTCGACGATCAGGTCGATTCCCTCGGCGACGCAGCGATGGCGCAGCTCGCGGACGCGCGCGGCGTTGGCGGAGTCGAGCACCAGGGCGCGGTCCAGCTTGATGCAGCGGAATTCGTGGCGCAGCAGCCGGTCGATGTCGATGGCGAGATCCGTCACCTGATCCATCGAGAAGCGGAAGCCCAGCCGCGCCAGCTGCGACAGGATGCCCATCGTCACCGCCCCGCCGGCGTTCAAGGCGTGCTGGCTCAGCTCGAACATCAGCTTGGGCACCAGGGCGTGGTTCTGCGCCATCATGTTCAGGAACTGGCGCATGAACTCCGCATCGGCCAGCGTCGCGGCGGAGATGTTGGCGAAGAAGCCGATGGCGTGCTGGCGCCGCTCCGTCTCGCGGATCAGCTGGACGCAGCGGACCAGCTGGAGATTGTCGATGGTGGCGATCAGCCCTTCGCGCGCGGCGATGTCGAGATAGCGGTCGGGCATGATCTGCTGCCCGTCGGCGGCCCGCACGCGGGAGAACACCTCGTAGAAGCGGTGTTTGCGCTGGGGCAGGCTGACGACGGGCTGGAGATAGACGTCGATGCGGTCGGCCTTCAGCGCGTCGCGCACCGCCTCCAGCACCGCGGCGTCATTCATCGGCATCGGCATGCGAGGCGGAGCGGGTGAAGCGGGTGAAGCGGAAGCGGGCGGCGGCACGGCCGGGTCGGGACGGCGCTCGGCGCTGGCGGCGGGCGGACGCGGGGCGCGACGCTCGGTCAGGCGGGCGACCAGCGATTGCAGCAGCTTCACCTCCTGCATCACCGCGTCATAGCGGGCGCCGCCATCGGCCCCGGCTCCCGGTTCGGCGGCAAGGCGCCGCTCCAGCAGATCGGCCAGTTCCTCCACCCGATCGTTCAGGCGGGCGACGCGGCGGGCCGCCTTGCGCTCGCGCTCCAGCCGCGTCGCCACCTCATGGACCAGCGCCCCGGCCAGCACCACCAGCGCGCCGGCCAGCCCGGCCACCAGCGGATCCCCCTCCGGACGCAGCGCCCACAGCGCCGCGGCGGTCGCCCCCCCGGCGATCAGGTAGGCCAGCGCATAGACGAGATGCGTCAGCAGGGTCATCGCGGAAACCGCGACGTCGTGGATGGGGCTGGCGGTGGAACGGGTGTTTCCAGGGCGGAGGCTTTCCGGACGAGGATCGGCGGTCAGGGCGTTCAGCGGGGCGTTCATGGGGATGCTGCCTCCGGCATCGGCATCACACGGAACCGGGCGGGCATCCCACAGCTTACCCCACTGTCGGGTCACCCGCTTGACGATCCGTTAATGCTACGTCCGCGCCCGCCCCATCCTGCGCAGCAGGGCTGCGCGGGGCGTCAGCGGTGATCCGCCCCCACCGCCTCGGCGACCGAGCGGAAGCCGTCGCGGCGCAGCAGCTCCGCCAGCTCGCGGCGGATGCGGTGGACCACCGCCGGCCCGGCATAGACCATCGCCGAATAGAGCTGGACCAGCGAGGCGCCGGCCCGGATCTTGGCATAGGCGTCGGCCCCCGTCGCCACGCCGCCGACCCCGACGATCGGCAGCTTGCCGCCGGTCAGCGCATAGATCTCGCGCAGGACGGAGGTGGAGGGCTCGAACAGCGGCGCGCCGGACAGGCCGCCGGCCTCGCCGCGCAGGGCCGCCGGGATGATGTCGGGCCGGGCGATGGTGGTGTTGGAGACGATCAGCCCGTCGATGCCGCTCTCCAGCGCCACCGCGGCGATGTCGCTCTTGTCCTCCACCGTCAGGTCGGGGGCGATCTTCAGCAGCAACGGCGGATCGCGGGTCAGGCCGCAGGACGCCCGCGCCTCCAGCACCCGCTCCAGCAGGGCGCGCAGCGGGTCGCGGCCCTGGAGCGCCCGAAGGCCCGGCGTGTTGGGGGAGGAGACGTTGACGACCAGGTAATCGGCCAGCGGCGCCAGCCGGCGCGCGCCGATCACGTAATCGTCGGCGGCGTCCGCCGTGTCCTTGTTCTTGCCCAGATTGGCGCCGACGATGCCCGGCGCCCGCCTGGCCTTTTCGCGGCGACGTTCCAGCCGGCGGGCGAAGGCCTCCAGCCCCTCGTTGTTGAAGCCCATGCGGTTGATGACCGCCCGCTGCTCGACCAGCCGGAACAGGCGGGGGCGCGGATTGCCGGGCTGGGGCCGCGGGGTGACGCTGCCGGGCTCGACGAAGCCGAACCCCAGATTCAGCGTGGCGTCGACCACCTCGGCGTTCTTGTCGAAGCCGGCGGCCAGCCCGACCGGGTTGGTGAAATCCAGCCCCCAGACGCGGCTGCGCAGCGCCGGCTCGTCCTTGCCGCGGGCCGGCGGGACCAGCCCGGTCTTCAGCGTCTTGATGGTCAGGCCATGGGCGGTCTCGGGGTCGAAACGGAACAGCAACGGCCCGGCAAGCGGATAGAGGTCGATCACGGAACGAGGTCCTGAAGGGTGAAGGGGAAGCCGGCGGGGAAGACATGGCGTCCGTCCGGCCCCAGCGGCAGCGGATCGGCGCGCAGCACGGCGGACAGCGGCAGCGGGCCATATTGGTGCGGGAACAGCTGCCCGCCGCGCGACGGCTCCCAGCGGAGCGCGGCACCCAGCCGGTCGGCATCGACCGTCAGCAGCAGCAGGCCGTCCTGCCCGGCGCGGTGCTTGGCGGCGCTCTCCACCACCTGCCCGGCGGTGGAGAAATGGATGAAGCCGTCCCGCGCATCCTGCGACGAACCGGGATAGCTGCCGGCCGGGCGGGCGGCGTCCCACTCGTCCGCGCGGCACATATGGTGGATGATGCGGTCGGTCATGATGGCCGGACACTAGCCCAAGGCACGGCCAGCGGCCAGACGCTTCGCCGCCGCAGGTCCCTGATGGAAGGTGTCCGGCATCGCGGAGCGCGGCGGAGACGATAACCCACAACGCAGGATCGACTCCCCGAATGCGAGTCCGCACGCGCAGCGCGTTGCATTTTGCAAAGCACACTCGAAATTATTCGGCATTTTGCGGGTATTTTTGAAGTTTGATCCCCCGTTCCGCCGCCGGAATCGGCACCTCGCCGGCGCAACCCCTGCGATTCCAAGGGCTCCGCCCACCATTGGAAATTGGCACCACTTTTGCTGTGACGGTCCCAAGTCAACGGAGGACCCGCCATGAACGCGATTTCCATGAGCCTGCTGAAGAAGAGCCAGCCCTGCGATGCGACCCTGGGCGCCTCGGTCACCGCCATGGGCGCGCTGTGCGAACCGGGCCAGACCGCGGTGCCGCTGAAGCCGAGCGCCACCATGCTGGCCGCCGGGGCGCGGGCCGGCGGCGTATCGGTCGAGGTCGCCTGGAAGATCTACCAGGCGATGATCCACCACGTCGACTGAACCGGCCCGCCCGTCACCATCGTCCTTCGCGGTCAGCGCCGTCCGCCCTCGAAGGGCATGAAGCCCGAATCGAGCTTGGTCTCGATCCGCAGCAGATGGTCGGTCAGGCGTTGTTCGACATCCTTGAGTGTCGCGAAGGAGACATAGGTCTTCGCGACCTCCAGCTTGTAGGCGGCAAGGCTCTCGCGCACCTGCGCCTGGGCCTCCTCCGCCCGGTCGCGCAACTCGTCCAGCGCGCTGTCGGCATCCCTGCGCACGCGCGCGATCAGCCAGAACAGCCCGCCCATCGCCGGCAGCTCGACGGCGGTGATCCACCAGGCGAGATCCAGCCCACTGCTCAGGGCGTCATGCATCGGGGTCTCCCGTTGTTGGGGTAAAAGGGGTATCGAAAAGAACGGGGTGCGGCGCGCAGAGGCGCCGTCCTTCCATGATGTCCACTCACGGCTCCCACTCCGCCGGGGCCACCACCATGCCCACCCCGCGCCAATCGGCGCGGCGCTCGGGTGCCGCGGCATCGCCCTCGAAGCGGAAGGGCTCGGCGGCGAGACAGCCGGCCACCGCGTCGAGCCCGTCATCGGGGCCGCGATAGCGGCCGTCCGGGCGCCAGTCACGCATCTCCCGGATGAAAGGCGTGTCCCACACCGAGCGGTGGGCCAGCAGACGGCGGTCGGCCAGCAGGGCGTTGAAGGCCTTGGCGATGCGCACCGCCTTCGGCGTGCGGCTGGCCGCGTCGATCACGCCGACATCCAGCCGGTCCTTCTTCAGCCGCTCGCGCAGCAGGCCGGGCAGGAAGCCGCCAAGGCCGTTGACCTCGACATGGATCGACGGCAGGTGATGGTCGGCCAGAAGGCGGGCGACCTGCCGGCATTGCTGGCCGGCCTCCGTCTCCTCCGCCTTGGGATCGACGGTCAGATACAGCACCCGGTGCAGATAGAGACGGTTGTCCGCCCCGCCGAACACCACGGCGACGACGCTGCCGTCGCCCTTGGCCCTGCCGTCCTCCGCCGGACGGGCGAAGGCCGGATCCCACCAGCAGCTGGCCGAGAGCAGCCGCACCCCGTCCAGCGTCAGCACCGCGCGGCCCCGCGCCTCGCGATACGCCAGTTCCGCGTCGTAGCGGACGAGCTTGCCGACATCGAGCACCATGTCGGTCGGGCTGACCGGACGCAGCAGCATCTGGCTGGTGAACTTGTTGGGTCCTGTCGATTTGCGGATGCGGGCGACATGCGCCTCGCCGAAGCGCTCCTTCCAGGCATAGCTGCGGTTGCCCCGCTCATCCTCGGTATAGACCGGCAGGACCAGCCGCTCGAAGCCGTCGAGGAAGGGCGGGCCGCCGTCGTCCGCCTCCTCGGCATAGAGGCTGTCCTGCGCGTGCGGGGTGCCGACATAGAGCTGCGCCCCGCCGGGGACCAGCACATAGTCCAGCTCCAGCAGACGCTCGCGCAATGCCGCGCGCTTCACCGCGGTGTCGGCGTTGCGCGGCACCTCGACATCGTCGCAGATCACCACGTCGGCGCGGCTGCCGGTGATGTTGCCGCCGATACCCGCCGCCGCCATCGACGGGTCGCGCAGCTCCATCGGCCGCAGCACGGTGAAGCGGTCGGCCGCCCACTGGTCGCGCTCTCTGGCCGGCGGCTTCAGGTCGCCGCAGCCGGGGTGGCGTTCGAGGATGCGCTTGACGTTGCGCACCATCTTCATCGCCAGCCGCATGTCGGCGGCCAGCACCAGCAGCCGGCGGTTGGGATCGCGCCGCAGCAGCCAGGCGGCGAACAGTCCGACCAGCGTCGATTTCCCCGACCCGCGGAAGGCCATCAGCAGCATGCGCCGGTTGTCGCCGGCCATGTGCCGCTCCAGCCAGCCGGCCATCCGCGCATGATGGGCCGGCGTCCTCAGCTCCACCATGTCGTTCCACCCCCTGACGAATCCGGTGAAGCTGTCATCCTCCCGGTCCATCATGGATTGCGCCCCAATATGTGCCAGCCGGCGCCGTTCGACATCGCCGTCACCGCGTGGCCCTGGCCGGTCAGCGGAATGGCCTCGCTGTCCGGGCCGCCGCCGCCCGGCTGGGTGACGGTGACGCGGTTGCCGCCGGTGTCGGACTTCTTGATGGTGACCGTCCGGCCGAGCGCATGCGGCGCCGAGGGGGCCGGCAGCCGCACCTCCACCGGTCCGCTCCAGGCGCTGACCAGATAGAGCTGCTGGTTCAGATCCGGCTCGAACAGGCCGGGGGTCTCGTGATAATGCGCGTTGCCCGGCGGGTTGTTGCCGGCGACGATCCACCAGCCCGCCCCGTTCGACAGCAGCGTGACGAAGTCGTAGCGGTTGCCGAGCGACAACGTCCGCCCGTCCGGCCCCGGCCCGCCGCCCTCGGTGATGGTGAGCCGGTTGGCCGAGGCGTCGGTCCGCTTGATCGTCACCGCATGGCCGTTGGCGTCCTCCGCCTTGGGCAGGCGCAGCTCCACCGCCCCGCCATAGGCGCTGGCCAGATAGACCGAACTGGTCAGGTCCAGCGCCATCACCCCGCCCTTGGCCGGTTCGACATATTCGGTGTCATAGCGCAGGGCCTCCACCACCAGTTCGGTGACGCGGCTGCGCTGAAGCCGGTTCTTCTCCGGATAGCCGGCATTGACCGCCGTGTATCGCCCGCCGGAACGGTCGAGGATCGCCGGCCCGGCGGCGGCGGAGAACAGGTTGACGATCGCCGTCTCGACCGACCCGGCATCGATCTGGAGATTCGGCAGGGCCCCCAGCGACTCGGCGTAGAAATTCACGATCAGCGTCTTGTCGGTGACGGCGCCGACGCGGAAACAGGCCTCCGCCTGCGGCCACAGGTTGGCCTCGCAGTCGAAGAAGGCGTTGTTGAAGCGACCCTGCTCGACGAAGAAGCCGCAGCCGGTCATCGGCGCCGACAGCGAATAGACCCGGACGGCATGGAAGCGGTTGGCGTTCGGCGTGTCGCCCGCCCCGCTCCGGGTCAGCCACACCCCGTGCCGCGACGGCCGCGCCACCAGCACGCGGGCGATGTTGTTCCAGTAGCAGGGCAGGTTCGGGTCGATGTAACCGTCGAAGACCAGCCCGACCTCCGGCTCCCACAGGGTCAGGTCGGTCAGGCTGTTCTGCACGCAGGGGCCGTCACGCCCGAACAGCCGCACCCCCGCCTTGCCCCGTTCCAGCCGCAGGCCCGACAGGGTGGCGTAGCCGTCCGGCAGATGGATCAGGTCGAAGCCGTTGGACACCCCCCGGATCACCGACCCCTGTCCCGCCCCATACAGCGTCCGCCCATGGCCGAGCGTCAGCGTGTTGGCGATGCGGTAGGTCCCCGGCGGCACGAACACCGCGCGGGCCGAGGTCAAGGCGGCTTGAAGGGCCAGCGTATCGTCGACCAGCCCGTCGCCGACCGCGCCGAAATCCCTGACGGAGACGAGGTCGGCCAGCTTGTCGCGCACCGGCCGGGCGGTGGCCCCGGCGCCCGGCGGCACATAGGTCGCCAGCGCCTCCTCGTCCACCGGCGGGCGGACGGTCGGGTTGCCGGCGCTGTCGAAGGCCAGCAGCTTGCCCCGGCGCAGCGCGCGGTCGGGCAACAGCGGCGAGGCCGGCAGGTCGCTGTCGGCATAGCGCAGCATCAGCTCCTGGTCGCCCGCCACCTGCTGGAGGGCGGCGGTCAGCCGGTCCAGCTCGCCATTGAGGGCGGCGGCCGGCAACGGGCCGCTGTCGCCGAAATCGCTGCGCCGCTCGATGGGCAGCCGGCGCCGCAGCAGGACGAGGGTTCCCTCCGCCGGCGCGGCGGCGAAGGTGACGGCCCCGCCGGCGCTGGCGCCGGCCCCGCTGACCGCATAGCCGGCGCTCTGAAGCGCCGCCCCCAGGAAGACCTGGAGATCCCCATCGGCGAAGATCGGGAACGGGTAGGTGAAGACCCGCTGCGCGCCGTCGGCAAGATATTGCACGCGCGGAGTTCCACGCGGGATGAGAAGCGACGAGGACATCGGGGGGCTCCAAAAGACAAGCGCCCTCTCCCGCCTCTCGCACGAACGCCGTCCGTGCTGACGGCTTCAGGCGGATCGGGCGGGGGAGCCATTCTTCAAAAGAATTTACTCATATATTCCAGCCGCTGGCGGTCGGCGAGTTGCGACAACTCCAGCAGGTTGCGGCGCCTGGCCTCGTCCAGCCCTTGCTGGATCGCGGCGCGCTTCAGCTGGTCGGTCGCCTGCGCGTCCTTGCGTTCGCTCTCGCTGGAATTGGTCAGCCCCAGCAGGATCGCCTCGCCGGAACCGTCCTGCGCCGTGACCCCACGCGCCCCCAACCCGGCGCGGGTCTTGCCGACCGCCTGGCGCAGAGCGGCCAGCCGGCGCTGCTCGGCGGCATCGGCGGCGGCGGTCAACTGGGCGAGCTGCGTCTGGGCGTCGCTCTCCCTGGCGCGGACGGCCTCGTCCTGGCTGGCGCGCAGCTGGGCCAGCGTCTGCTCCTGGGCGGAGCGGAAATCATCCATCTCCCTGGCCCGCGCCGCCGCCGCGGCGGCAGCGGCGGCCTCGTCCCTCTGACGCTGAAGCTCCTGCTCGCGTTGACGCAACTCGGCGTCATGCGCCCATTGGCGGGCCTGCGCCTCGGCCTCCAGCTGGGCCTGCTGCTGGCGGGCGGCGGCGGCGGCCTGGGCGTTTCGTTCGGCCGCGGTCGCCTCTTCACGGTACTTCTGCTCCAGCGCCGCCTGCTGCGCGGCGGCCTGGGCCGCGTCCTGCTGGCGCCTGTATTCCAGCTCGGCCGCCGCCCGCTCGGCGGCCTGCTGGGCGGCCGTCTGTTGCGCGGCCACCTGCGCCGCATCCTGCTGACGCCTGTACTCCAGTTCGGCCGCCGCCCGCTCGGCGGCCTGCTGGGCGGCGCTCTGTTGCGCGGCCACCTGCTCCGCGTCCCGCTGGCGCTTGTACTCCAGTTCGGCCGCCGCCTGTTGCGCCGCCTGCTGGGCGGCGGCCTGTTGGGCGGCGGCCTGTTGCGCCGCGGCGCCGGACTGGCCGGCATTGGCGTTGCGCACGGTGCCGATGACGGAGTTCGCCAGCGGCAGCGCCGTGCTCACGAGGGGAGTGATACCACCCATCAGTCGTTCACCTTCAATTCCATGGTTACGGACAGCAGCGTGAAAGGCAGCGGCGCGTCCTGCTCGATCCGCCACAGCGGCAGGTCGGTGTCATGACGCCAGCCGAGCGCCCGCAGCCGGCGGTCGCCGGACACACGCGGCGGCACCCCGCCGGGCGGTTGCGGTCCCAGCCGGTGAAGCGGAAGTTCCTGCAACCCGCGCCCCAGATCGACGCGCAGCGCCGCCGTCTCCTCCAGCCGGAAGGTGACGGCGACCAGCCGGACAAGGTCGGCGCCGGTCGCCTGCCCCAGCAGGTTGGGCGGCAGCGGCTCGATCCGGTGGCTGTAGGGTAGCCCGATCTCGACTTTGCGCGCCGGCGGGTCGAGCGTGACGCTGCCGGCCTGCACGGTGGCGGGCGGGCGGACCACCCCGTCGGCGACGATGGCGACGCTCCGCCCCTCCAGATGCGCCAACCCGCCCCAGACGGCGGTCGCGTCGACCCGTTCGGCGGTGATGGCGGCGTCGAGGTTCAGCCCGTCGTCGAAGCGCTCGATGGTCCAGAAGCCGCGCCGCTCCACCAGCGCATAGACCTCGTCCCCCACCGCGGCGACGGAGCGCACCGCCCCGTCGGTCTCCAGCAGGGTCCAGGCGGTGACATCCTCCGCCCGGTAGGCGGTGAGCGCCCCCAGCGTGCCGTCCTCCATCGCCACGAACAGCAGCCGGCGGTTCTGGTCGTAATCCTGGTCGCGCGGGCTCGCCACCAGATGGCGGGCCAGCAGGGCCAGATCGTTGGCCTGATAGGCGGCCTCGGTGTCGGTGAAGAGGAATTCGCGGATTTCGCGCCGGTTGCGCGGCACGAACAGCGTCGCCCCCTCCACGTCGCGCGGCGGGATGGCGCGGTCCATCGGCGAGCCGATCCGCGTCTGCCGCTTGACCTGCATGCTCTGTGGGGTCAGCGGGTCGCCGGTCACCATATATTCGGCGCCCGAGGTGAAGACCTGGAGATGCCGGCCGGAGAAGACGGCGCGCACCGCGTTCACCTGATCGGACAGGATGCCGAACTCGATGGCCTGATCGTCCAGCCCCTCGCCCAGGTCGAAGTTCCAGATCTGGGCCGAACGCGACAGCCACAGCCGGTTGGGCAGGTCGCGCGACCCGCCGATCACCAGCCGGTCCTGGTGGAAGGCCGCCGACACCGGCCAGCCGCGCAAGGCGGAGAAGGCCTGCTCCTCCCATTGGGGGGTCGGCTGGGTGTCGGCCAGCGTCTCCTTCACCGTGGCGTTGACCTGGGTGGCCGACACCACGCCGGTGACCAGCAGTTGCTTGCCCCTGATGCGGAGGCGGGTGCCGTCCTGGCGCGGATCGAACACCGGAGCCGACGCGGTGACGGTGATCGCCCCGCCCGTGCCGGACGGCGTCACCGTCACCGCCGGATCGCCGAAGCGGTGGAAGGGCGTGCGCACCAGCCCTCCCTCGACCGCGAAGGCCCACTCCGCCAGCGCCCATCCCCCGTCGTCGCCGCGCGTCAGCTTGCGCGGCGGCAGGTCGGGATGGCAGACCAGCAGCGTATCGGCGCTCTGCGTCCAGGTGATCTGCGCCAGTTGCGTCAACGTCCAGGGTGCGGCGACCGAGGCCAGCCGGCTCCCGCCTTGGAACACGTCGATCCGGCGGTCGGTGAAGACCAGCAGATAGGTCTGCTCGCTGTTGCGCTCGAACGCCACCAGCCGGCCGTCGCCGGGGGCCAGCGCGGTGAAGGCGAGGCCGGAGCGCCGCGTCACCCCGCCGGTCGGATCTATGAACAGGTTGCGCAGGGCCAGCGCGCCGTTGTCGTAGGCCTTGAGATCGCCGCGCCCGAGCAGACGGCGCGACACTTCGCCGGCGGTGAAGTTGGTCTTGACCTGATGCAGCCGCCCCATCACGCCCTCCCCTTCATGCTCTCGCGTCGATCAGGGTGAAGTCCTCGAAGCCGGGCTGGCTGTCCTGCTGGGCGTCGATCTGGCGGGCGCGGCGGAACTCGCTTTCGGCGAGCTGGGCCAGGAACTCCGCCCGCGTCGAGCTTTCCGTCAGCGGCAGGCAGAATTCGGCGGCGAGCCGGGCGATCAGCGCCTGATCGAAGAAGGCGGGGAACGCCTCCTCCGCCGGACGGCCGATGTAGGACAGGGTGACGGCGCCGGCATCGCAAAGCAGCCTGCGGCCGTCGATGCGGTAGGGCAGCCCCCGTCCCCGCCCGTTGCCGCCCGCCCCCAGCGCCCGCAGCAAATCGGCGGGAAGCTGGAAGGCGAAGGCGTAGTCGGCGACCGGCGGCTCGGCCAGCCGCGGCAGTGTCGCCTGGACGCTGGCGAAGCTCCAGGCGCTGGCCGACAGCAGGGCGTCGCGCGTCGGCCCATAGAGGGCGGCGGCCACCTCCGCCTCGGCCGATCCGTCGTCGAAGGAGGCGATGGCGGTGGCGCCGAGCTTGATCAGCGCCCGGCCGCACAGGCCGATGGCGGTCAGGGCCATGGAATGAATCTCCGATGCGGGGGGCCGGATCAGTCGCTGTTGGCGCCGCCGAACGGCGTCAGGTTGGCGACATCGACCGCCCCGCCGGCGCTGGCGGCGACCACCAGCATGCCGGCCTGCGGCGTGGCGCCGCCGACCGCGCAGTTCGCCAGCAGCATGTCGCCCACCCGCAGCAGGTCGGCGGCACCGTTGAAATAGCCGGCGGTGTCGACATCGGCCGCCGCATCGGCTGTGGTGTAATGCCAGAGCGTGAAGCCGTTCGCGTAGGCGAGCACGCTCAAATCCTTGGACGCATAGGCCATGGACGGGGAACTCCGGATTTTGTGGGGGTACCCCCTCTCCCCCCGGGGAGAGGGTCGGGGTGAGGGGGAGGCACAAGGAGGATTGGGTGGCGAGCAACGGCGTCGCGCGCCCGCTCAGCTCTCCAGGCAGCGCAGGGTCACGACGCCGCTGGTGTCGATCAGTGCCGCGCCCTGGCTCATCATGTTGTTGACGAAGTGGGCCGCGCGGTCGCCGTGCCACGTGATGTCGGTCTTCACATCGGCGCCGGCCGCATGGCCAACCGCGGTCTTGTGATACCAGTGGCAGAGCCGGACGCCACCGTTCAGCGTCAGGCCGGAATGCGGCAGCCACAGCGTGCCGAGCCAGCGCTTGGCCTGGGTGCCGCGCCAGGGCAGCTCGTCGGTGCCGACATAGTCGGATCTGGCGAACTCCTCGATGCCCAGCAGCTGGCTCCACTGCTTCCAGCCGACGACGGCATAGCGCTGGCCATCGTCCGGCACGTCGGCCTCGCCCATCATCTCGAAGGCGGTCAGGATCTTGGCCTTGGTCAGTCCGTCGGTGGCGGCGCCGGCATAGCTGACGGACTTGTCCAGCTCGGCGATCAGCAGCTCGTCGGTCTTGCGGCCCAGCGCGTAGGCGCCGGCATTGGCGATGATCTGGCGCTCGTCGATGTTGGTCTTCAGCTCGTCCAGCCGGTCGACCCAGTCGCCGGCATAGAAGTCGTACAGCGCGCATTCCACCGGCGTGTGGTCCAGGTTCATCACCGGAACCGCGCCGTGGCGCGACTTGGTGGAGGCGGCACCCTTGCCCACCTTCTGGAAGACGGTGGAGGCGCCCTGAACATTGTTCTTGCTGCGCACCGTGTTGCGCAGTTTGGAGCCCATGCGCTGATAGGCCTCGTGGACCTCGCGCTCGAACTGCTTGACGAAAGCCTGGGCGATGCTGGTCGACATGGGGAATTCTTCCTTTCGCGTTCCTGCGGAGTCCGCCGGAAGCCGGCGGGCGGGGTCGGTCCGCCACCCGGTTGTCGGGAGCGCGTGCATGACGCACGGCCGGCCGCGGGCGGAGCGCGAAAACGAAAAGGGCCGGCCGGACTTGGAAATGTCCGGCCGGCCCTTTCCGGACCGAAGCGAGGGGGAGACCCTGCTGCTGTCGGGCGCTGGGTCCGGGGGACGGACCTATCGCCTTGACAGGATTGGTTTTAGGATTTTATGCGGAACATATCAAGGATTATTTTCATAAATCATCCTTCGGACCACACCCCGCAGCCCTTCAGTGCCGAACCGGCCCCGCCACCCAATGGCTGACGATGGTCTCGGCCTGGGCCGGCGGGATTTCCGGATGGTGGTAGCGGTAGACGGTGACCGCCGCCTCCAGCGCATAGCGCTCGGGCTGGCCACAGCGGCACAGGCCGGAATAGCAGCGCCGCACCGCGTCGCGGCAGGCGATGGCCTCGCCGACCGGTTGGTCCGCCTCCGGGAACCGGGGATCGGTCATGCACGCTCCTCCTTGTCCCGGATGTCGTCACCGGCATCATCCAACGGCACGCCGTAGATCTCCAGCCGGTGGCCGACGATCTTGTAGCCGAGCTCGCGGGCGATCCGCTCCTTCATCGCCTCCAGCTCCGGGCTGGCGAATTCGATGATCCGGCCGGTGCGGGTGTCGATCAGGTGATGATGGTGATCGGCGGTCGCCTCCTCGTAGCGCGCGCGCCCGTCGCCCAGATCAACGCGCTCGATCACCTGCGCGTCCTCCAGCAGCCGCATGGTGCGGTAGACGGTGGCGATCGAGATGCGCGGGTCGATCCGCACGGCCCGGCGATGCACCTCCTCCACGTCGGGATGGTCATCCGCCTCCGACAACACCTGGGAAATGACGCGGCGCTGGCCGGTCATCTTCAGGCCCTTCTCCATGCACAACGCTTCCAGACGCGATGTCATAACCCCAACCCTGGTCTTTGCTTGCCGATGCCCCCATCATACTGAAAATCGTTCGCAATCCCAGAGCGGTTTCGCGGCGGCGCGAAGTCGCGACCCAACCGCCGGCGGACCATGCGCCGGCCATGACGGAGGACTGAACCGAGATGCCCCGTACGCTCCCCCTTCTGGTCGCCGGCCTCTGCCTGGCAAGCGCTCCCGCCATGGCCCAGCAGTCGCCCCCCACCCCGGCGCCAGCCCCGGCACCCGCAGCCCAGGCCGCCATCGCCGATGCGCAGGGCAAGCCGCTGGGCACGATCACCTTCACCAAATTCCCGCACGGCATCCTGGTGCATGGTCAGCTGGACGGGCTGCCGCCGGGCTGGCACGGCATCCACATCCATGAGAACGGCGCCTGCACCCCCGATTTCAAGGCGGCCGGCGGCCATTTCGGCGCCCAGGGCTCCCAGCACGGGCTGGAGGCGGCGCACATGCATTATGGCGAGCTTCCCAACATCTGGGCCAACGAGGCCGGCAAGGCCGGGTTCGAGGCGATCACCCACATGGTGACCCTGACCGACGGCGCCGATGGCCTGTTCAAGCCGGGCGGCACGGCGATCATCATCCATGCCCAGCCCGACGATTATCTGAGCCAGCCGGCCGGCAACTCCGGCGACCGCTTCGCCTGCGGCGTCATCAGGAAGCCGTAAGCTCCGGCGAACGGCACCGGGGCGCGGCCATATGCCGCGACCCCACGGCGGCGGCTCGCGCCCCCTTCTTTCCCGCCCGGCATCCGCTCCGTCAATGCGAATCGGGCGGCGCACCCCTGCCGCGCACCGAGTTTGCTTGCCAAATCAAGCCACCGGCCCTATCTGTCCGGGGTCGGACGGCGCCCGGCGCCGCGCAAGCCTGCGCAGGCACCTGATCGCCCGCCGCCCGACGGCTCCGCGCCAACCCGCCGCGGAGCGCGCAAGCCCGGCCGCTCCCTCCTGGCGCGGCCCCCATTCTGGTGACCAGGACCATCACTTCCATGACCGAATTTTCCGGCCTCGGCCTGATCGAGCCTCTGCTGCGCGCCGTCGCGGAAGAGGGCTACTCCACGGCCACGCCGATCCAGGCCGGCGCCATCCCGCTTCTGCTGGCCGGCCGCGACGTGCTCGGCCTCGCCCAGACCGGCACCGGCAAGACCGCCGCCTTCACCCTGCCGATCCTGCAACGGCTGTTCCAGAACAAGAAGCGCGTCGCCGCCAAGTCGCCCCGCGTGCTGATCCTGACGCCGACGCGCGAGCTGGCATTGCAGATCGGCGACAGCTTCACCACCTACGGCCGCCATCTGCCGATCCGCCGCACCGTCATCCATGGCGGCGTCGGCCAAAGCCCGCAGGTCGCCGCCATCGCCCGCGGCGTCGAGGTGCTGATCGCCACCCCCGGCCGCCTGCTCGACCTGATGGCGCAGAACCACGTCAACCTCGGCGCCATCGAGGTGTTCGTCCTCGACGAGGCCGACCGCATGCTCGACATGGGCTTCATCCGCGACGTGCGCAAGGTGGTGGCGGTGCTGCCGAAGGAGCGGCAGACCCTGCTGTTCTCCGCCACCATGCCCGACGCGGTGGTGGATCTCGCCAACAGCATCCTGACCGACGCCGAACGCATCGAGGTGACGCCGCAGTCGACCACGGTGGAGCGCATCAACCAGCGCGTCCTGTTCGTCGAGCGCGGCGACAAGCGCCGCCTGCTGGCCGATCTGCTCGAAGACGAGGCGATGGCCCGCACCATCGTCTTCGCCCGCACCAAGCATGGCGCCGACCGCATCGCCGACCATCTGAAGAAGGCCGGCATCACCGCCGACGCCATCCATGGCGACAAGTCGCAGTCGGCCCGCGTCCGCGCGCTGGAGAGCTTCCGCAACGGCGAGCTGCGGGCGCTGGTGGCGACCGACATCGCCGCGCGCGGCATCGACATCGACGGCATCAGCCACGTGATCAATTTCGACCTGCCGAACGAGCCGGAAAGCTACGTCCACCGCATCGGCCGCACCGCGCGGGCCGGCACCGACGGCAGCGCCGTGTCCTTCTGCGACCATGAAGAGGTTGGCTATCTGAAGGACATCGAGAAGACGATCCGCCAGCCGATCCCGGCCGACGCCAGCCACCCCTATCACGCGGCCGACGTGGCGCAAATCCACGCCTCGTCCAAGCCGCCGCCCCGTCCCAAGGCGCCGGGCAGCAACCGCAACCAGAACAACCGCAACCAGCAGCAGGGCCGCCCCGGAAACGCCGCCGGAAACGCCGCCCCGAAGGCGGCCGCTCCCAAGCCCGCTCCCGCCCAGACGAAGCCGGCGCAGACCGCCGCCAAGGCCCCGCAGAAGGCCGGCAAGCCGGCCGGTGGACAGCGCCCCGACGCCGCCCGCGGCGACCAGAACCGCCATGACCGCCGTCCGGCCCCGCATGCCGTATCGCACGGCAATGGCGGCGGCAAGCCGGCGCCGCGTGCCGCCGGCACCCCCGGCGGCAACACGCCGATGCGGCGCAAGCCCAGCGCCGCCTGATCCCGGCACAAGCGGGCAAAAGACGGTCTAAAAACGACAAGGCCCCGTCTCGCAAGGGACGGGGCCTTCTTTTCATCGGAACCGGCAGGCTTGTTCAGCCCTGGGCCTCCACGGCATGGGCCGCCTGAACCGCCGGACGGGCGGCGACGCGCTCGGCGAAGGCCACCAGATCAGGGAAGGGCGACAGATCGAAGCCGATGCGCGGCAGCCAGCTCAGCACCGTGTAGGCATAGGCGTCGGCGACGGTGAAGACATCGCCGGTCAGGTAGGGCTTGCCCTCCAGCTGCTGGTTGAGCACCGACAGCTTGCCCCCGAAAACCTTGGCGGCGAAGCCCTTGTAGGTCTCCGACACGACATCCTTCAGCATCGGGAACAGCGGGACGACGCCCTTGTGCAGCTCCGTGGCGATGAAGTTCAGCAGCTCCTGCATGCGGTAGCGCTCCATGCTTCCCGCTGCCGGAACAAGCCCGCTGCCCGGCGCCTTGTCGGCGACATACTGGACGATCACCGCCCCCTCGGTCAGGATACCGCCCTCATCAAGCGCCAGGGTCGGCACCTGCCCCTTCGGGTTCACCGCGCGGAAGTCGCTGCCGTCGGCCAGGGTCTTGGTGACGAGATCGACCTTGACCAGCTCGAACTCCAGACCGGCCTCGCGCAGCACGATGTGCGGCGCCAGCGAGCAGGCGCCCTGCTTGTAATAGAGCTTCATGTCTCCGAAACCCTCTTTGGTTGGTTGGCGACGCCATGGCTACCCCAAAAGGCGGTGGCGCCGCCAGCGTTCTGAAGGGCGTCAGACCGCCTGCGCCGCGAGCTTGCGGGCCTGGCGGTCCAGGAACCACCATGCCCCGCTCGACGCCATCTGGCAAAGCCGGCTGTGCGGCTTCAGGCCGCAGGCCTTGAACACCATGGCGATGGCGCGGTCGACATGCTTGCGGCGATAGCGACCGAAGGCCCGGCGCTTGTAGGCGGCGTTGTAGAGCTTGTGCTCGTAGACGGCGTCGGCCGGGGCATTGGCGGCGTAATAGGCATAGGCCAGCTCGTCATCCTCCGACTCGCCGATCCGCGACAGCGCCACCTTCAGGCGCTGGACCTTGCTCAGCCCCTCACGCTCCAGATATTTCTTGGTGTAGGTGTAGAAAATCTTGTAGTGGCGCAGTTCGTCGGCGGCGATGTTGCGGCAGATTTCCTTCAGCACCGGCTCCTCGGTCGAATCGCCGATCGCGGCGTAATAGGAGCTGGTGCCGGTCTCCACCATGCAGCGGGCGATCATCTCGCCGGTGCGCGAGCCGCGGACCGAGGCGTCCAGATCGATCGGCACCCGGTAGCCGGCGCGGAAGCGCTCCACCGCCGCCCGGAAATCGAAGGTCGGATCGACCAGCTCGGCCCAGCGCCCCAGCGCCTCGCCATGCTGGACCTCCTCGACCGCCCAGCCATGGGCGACCTCCTGGAACTCCGGATCGTCCTTGAAGATGTTGCACAGGTAGGCGGTGTAATCGTCGGCGTTGAACTCCACCAGAGCCGCCGCCTTGATCAGGGGTATCAGGTCGGGATCGACCCGGCCGGCATCAAAACGATCCCAGGGAAGCTCGTCGATCCGCCAATGCGCACGCGCCATGATCCGTTCCAACGCCTCTTCTTGGGCCGCCCCGTCGGCGGCCGTCTCAATTGATCGGGAAAGGGGTCCCGCCGGTCCTGTCCCCACCGGTGCCGTCGGGTACGGTGGGGTTCACGACCCAGGCCTTCGAATGTAGTCGCTCTTCGCCGCGATGCAACCAAGTCGCAACGCAAACGGGCGGCCTGGATGCCCAAGCCGCCCGTTTGACCGAAGGGATATATGCCGTCCGCCTGGGTTCCGGCAGTCGGCCGGGGGCCGCGCCGGCGCCCGCGCTCAATGAGCGGCGGTCTGGCTCAGCGCGTCCAGCTTGGCGCGCGCGACCGCCAGCTTGGACTCGGCGGCGGCGCGCTCGGCGTCCGACTTGCTGTCGTCCAGATCCTCGGACAGATCCTTGACTTGCTTCTCGACCGCGGCGCGGTCCAGGTCGGTCAGCGCCACCGCTTCCTCGGCCAGAACGGTGCAGCGGGCCTCGGTGACCTCGGCGAAGCCGCCGGCGACGAAGACGCGGTCGACCACGCGGTCGCCCTCATAGACGTCGATGACACCCGGACGCACGGTCGAGATCATCGGCGAATGGCCGGCGAGCACGCCGAAATCGCCTTCCGAACCCGGCACCACGACCATGTCCACGGGCTGCGACTTCAGCAGCTTTTCCGGCGAGACCAGCTCGAATTCGACTTTATCGGCCATGGGTTTCCTGGTGCCTCTTCATAGGAACCCCCTCCCCCGCTGACGGAGGGAGGGGGTGTGCTGATGTCGATTTCCGTCCGACCGTTCCGCGCGCCCTCTCGGGCGCGCTTGCGGCCGGGCCGGAAGGCCGCGATCCCCGGTGGGGATCAGGCGGCGGCCAGCTTCTTGGCCTTGGCGATCGCCTCGTCGATGGTGCCGACCATGTAGAAGGCGGCCTCCGGCAGGTGATCATAGTCGCCGTTCACGATGCCCTTGAAGCCCTTGATGGTCTCCTCCAGCGGGACCAGCACGCCCGGCGTGCCGGTGAACACCTCGGCGACGTGGAAGGGCTGCGACAGGAAGCGCTGGATCTTGCGGGCGCGGGCGACGACCAGCTTGTCCTCTTCCGACAGCTCGTCCATGCCCAGGATGGCGATGATGTCCTGCAGCGACTTGTAGGTCTGCAGAACCTTCTGGACCGAACGGGCGACCGAGTAATGCTCGTCACCGACGACGCGCGGGTCGAGGATGCGGCTGGTCGAGTCGAGCGGGTCGACGGCCGGGAAGATGGCCATTTCGGCGATCGAGCGCGACAGCACCGTGGTGGCGTCGAGGTGGGCGAAGGAGGCGGCCGGGGCCGGGTCGGTCAGATCGTCGGCGGGCACGTAGATGGCCTGCACCGAGGTGATCGAGCCCTTCTTGGTCGAGGTGATGCGCTCCTGGAGCGCGCCCATGTCGGTGCCCAGCGTCGGCTGGTAACCCACCGCCGACGGGATGCGGCCCAGCAGGGCCGACACTTCCGAACCGGCCTGGGTGAAGCGGAAGATGTTGTCGACGAAGAACAGCACGTCCTGGCCTTCCTCGTCGCGGAAATATTCCGCCAGCGTCAGGCCGCTCAGCGCGACGCGGGCGCGGGCGCCCGGCGGCTCGTTCATCTGGCCGTACACCAGGGCCACCTTGGAGCCCGGGCCGTCGAGCTTGATGACGCCCGACTCGATCATCTCGTGATAGAGGTCGTTGCCCTCGCGGGTACGCTCGCCCACGCCGGCGAACACCGACACGCCGCCGTGCGCCTTGGCGACGTTGTTGATCAGCTCCATGATCGTCACGGTCTTGCCGACGCCGGCGCCGCCGAACAGGCCGATCTTGCCGCCCTTGGCGTAGGGGGCCAGCAGGTCGATGACCTTGATGCCGGTGATCAGCACTTCGGCGTCCGTCGACTGGTCGACGAAGTCCGGGGCCTGGCGGTGGATCGGCAGCGAGCGGGCGGCGTTGACCGCGCCGCGCTCGTCGATCGGCTCGCCGATGACGTTGATGATGCGGCCCAGTGTCTCCGGGCCGACCGGCACGGCGATCGGGGCGCCGGTATCCGAGACTTCGGCGCCACGCACCAGACCGTCGGTGCTGTCCATGGCGATGGTGCGGACCGTGCTCTCGCCCAGGTGCTGCGCCACTTCCAGAACGAGGGTCTTGCCGTCGTTCTGGGTGTGCAGCGCGTTCAGGATCGCCGGCAGGTCGCCGTCGAACTGCACGTCCACGACGGCGCCCGTGACCTGCGTGATCTTGCCGACAGAATTGGTGGTGGCCATGGAGTAAAGCTCCCTAGGAACTCGGTAAGTGTCGGTATGCCGTCGCCGGCGCAAATGGGCTTGGCCCTACGGGTCGGATGCCGCCGTTACAGCGCCTCGGCACCGGAGATGATCTCGATCAGCTCCTTGGTGATGTAGGCCTGGCGTGTCCGGTTGTAGGTGATCGTCAGCTTGTTGATCATGTCGCCGGCGTTGCGCGTCGCGTTGTCCATCGCGGTCATCCGGGCGCCCTGTTCGGACGCGGCACTCTCCAGGAGGGCGCGGTAGATCTGGATGGACAGGTTGCGCGGCAGCAGTTCGGCGAGGATCTGCTCCTCGTCCGGCTCGAACTCATAGAGCGGCTTCACCTCGTCGGTGGCCGCGACCGCCTCGCCGGGGACGGCGAAGGGAATGAGCTGCTGAACCGTGACGATCTGCGAGATCGCCGACTTGAACTTGTTGAAGATGACCGAGCAGACGTCGAACTCGCCGGCGTCGAACATCGCCAGCACCTTCGTCGCCACCATGTCGGCGTCGCTGAAGCCGAGCCGGCGGCGGCCGACATCCTCGTAGCTCTCGACGATCAGCGAGGCGAACTCGCGGCGGAGCTGGTCGCGGCCCTTGCGGCCGACGGTCAGCAGCTTGACCGTCTTGCCCTCGCCCTGGAGGCGGGTGATCTGGCGCTTGGCCTCGCGGACGATGGAGCCGTTGAAGGCGCCGCACAGACCGCGGTCGGAGCTGATGACGACCAGCAGATGCACCTTGTCGGCGCCCGTCCCGGTCATCAGCTTCGGCCCGTTGCCGCTGTCCTGCACGTTGGCGGCCAGGGACGACAGCATCCGGCCCATACGCTCCGCGTAGGGACCGCTGGCTTCCGCCTGCTCCTGGGCGCGGCGCAGCTTGGAAGCCGCAACCATCTTCATGGCCGAGGTGATCTTGCGCGTCGACTGGACGCTCGCGATCCGGTTCTTTAGGTCCTTGAGGTTAGGCATGCCGGCCCTTCAATTCCGCTCGAGGTCGTTCCGTGACCGTCGTTTCAGGACGGTGGGGGGCGGTTTCCCGCCCCCGCGCGCGGTCGGTCAGGCGAAGACCTTGGCGAAGCCGTCGAGGAAAGCCTTCAGCTTCTCTTCGGTCGCCGAGGTGATCTGCTTGTCGGTGCGGATCGCCGCCAGGATATCGGCGCCCTTGGCGCGGATTTCCGACAGGAACTTGGCCTCGAAGCGGTTCACGTCCTCGACCTTGATGGCGTCCAGGTAGCCCTTCACGCCGGCGAAGATCGACACGACCTGCTCCTCGACCGGCAGCGGCTGGAACTGGCCCTGCTTCAGCAGCTCGGTCAGGCGGGCGCCGCGGGCCAGCAGGCGCTGGGTCGAGGCGTCGAGGTCCGAGGCGAACTGGGCGAAGGCGGCCATCTCACGGTACTGCGCGAGTTCCATCTTGATGGTGCCGGCGACCTGCTTCATCGCCTTGATCTGGGCGGCGGAGCCGACGCGGCTCACCGACAGGCCGACGTTGATGGCGGGGCGGATGCCCTTGTAGAACAGGCCGGTTTCCAGGAAGATCTGACCATCGGTGATCGAGATCACGTTGGTCGGGATGTAGGCGGACACGTCGCCGGCCTGGGTCTCGATGACCGGCAGGGCGGTCAGCGAGCCGTTGCCATGGGCGTCGCCCATCTTGGCGGCGCGTTCCAGCAGGCGGCTATGGAGATAGAACACGTCGCCCGGATAGGCTTCACGGCCCGGCGGACGGCGGAGCAGCAGCGACATCTGGCGGTAGGCGACGGCCTGCTTGGACAGATCGTCGTAAACGATCAGGGCGTGCATGCCGTTGTCGCGGAAGAACTCGCCCATCGTGCAGCCGGTGTACGGCGCCAGGAACTGGAGCGGAGCCGGCTCCGACGCGGTGGCGGCGACGACGATGGAGTATTCCATGGCGCCGGCGTCTTCCAGGGTCTTGACGATCTGGGCGACGGTGGAGCGCTTCTGGCCGACGGCGACATAGATGCAGTAGAGCTTCTTGCTCTCGTCGTCGCCCTGGTTGATCGGCTTCTGGTTCAGGAAGGTGTCGATGACGACGGCGGTCTTGCCGGTCTGGCGGTCACCGATGATCAGCTCGCGCTGGCCGCGCCCGATCGGAACCAGGCTGTCGACGGCCTTCAGGCCGGTCTGCATCGGCTCGTGCACCGACTTGCGCGGGATGATGCCGGGGGCCTTCACTTCCACGCGGGTGCGGGTCACGTCGACCAGCGGACCCTTGCCGTCGATCGGGTTGCCCAGGCCGTCCACGACGCGGCCCAGCAGGCCGCGGCCGACCGGAACGTCGACGATGGTGCCGGTGCGCTTGACGGTGTCGCCTTCCTTGATGCCGCGGTCGTCGCCGAAGATCACGATGCCGACATTGTCGGTCTCGAGGTTCAGCGCCATACCCTGCAGGCCACCCGGGAACTCGACCATCTCGCCGGCGCGGACGTTGTCCAGGCCGTGCACGCGGGCGACGCCGTCACCCACCGACAGGACCTGACCAACCTCGGCGACATCCGCCTCGGTCCCGAAATTCGCGATCTGCTGCTTGAGGATCGCAGAGATTTCTGCGGCGCGGATATCCATCAGACTGATCCCCCTGAGGCCTTCATGGCGAGTTGCAATTTGTTCAGCTTCGTTCGCACCGAGGTATCGACCATGCGCGAGCCGAACTTAACGATCATGCCGCCGATCAGCTCGGGATCGACGGAGGTGTTCACCAGCACCTTGGAACCGATGGACGCCTTCAGCGCGTCGATCACGGCGTCGCGCTGGGCATCGCTCAGCGGCTGGGCCGAGGTGACCTGGGCGGTGACCTCGCCGCGGCGCCGGGCCAGTTCGGCCAGGAAGCCCTCGATCATCCCGTCGATCGCGAACAGGCGGCGGTTGGCCGCCACCAGCCCGATGAAGCGCTTGGTCAGATCGGACGTGCCGGCGCTGTCCAGGACAGCGGCCATGGCCTTGCCCTGATCGGCGCGGCTGATGACGGGGCTGCGGACGAGGCGGCGGAGGTCGGCGCTCTCGGCCAGGATCTGCTTCAGCGTGGTCAGGTCGCTCGCGACCGTGTCCAACGCCTGGTTTTCGTCCGCAAGCTCGAACAGCGCGGTGGAGTAGCGCGCGGCGAGTTCGGATACGCCTGTTCCTTCGGATGCCACCTGATCCCTCGAATTGAGTTCGGTAGACGGTGAATTCGGCGACCTTATAGGGTGTCAACCCGAGGCACAAACACCCCGGCCGCGAAAGCGAGCGGTCCAATATCACAGGAATCGCGCCCACGCAACGGGGTCTGGACAATTTGGCTGCGGCGTTTTGAGCAACTGCGGAATCATTGGTCGCAACTGCGTTCGCCAATGACTCGGGAGCCGTTCGACTGGTCATACCGGCTGTGACTTCGATGTGGCCCTAATCCCCGTTTAATTCAAGGTTAACCAATCTGATCGCCAATCCGACCATGGGGCGGCCGGACCCGCGCCGGCGGCCGGTCAGCCCCTGATTTCCCGTCTTTTCTCCCGATCCTTCGCAAGCATCGAACCGGTCCGGACAACCAGGATTCCTTCCGCCATGACCATTCCGCCCACGACCGGCCCCCTTGCGACCGCCAGCGTGACCACCGGTGCCAAAGCCTCTCCCCAACCGGAAGAAGCCGCGCCGAACATCGTCCCGTTCTGCCGCGCCCGCCTGACGCCGGACGATCTCGACGCCTTCGCCGCGGTGGCCGAACCGAAGATTCGCGAGGGACATTGGGCCGGCGTGCTGCGCGAGTCGGGACGTACCCACGACCGGCTTCTGGTTCTGCTGCCCGAGGTCGACCGCCCGGTCTTCCGCTTCGAACGCGACGCCGGGGGCCGCTACAGCCTGTCCTTCCATGACCGCTCGGGCTGGTATGGCATCGGGACCGGCGACAGTGCCGCCGAATGCCTGTCGATCTGGCGTCCGCGCCGTCCGCGGAGGTAAGGATCGTCCTTGTGGCGGGCTCGGGCGCCCGGTCCCGCGCCTGATCGGTGGCGCTGGGAATTTCACCATGTGAAAAACTTCCGAACGGCACCCCGCCGCATCGGTCTTACAGGGTCCTCAACGATAGACCCCGACCGCCAGCATGTAGGGCTTGCCGTTCAGAACCAGACGGCGGGCATGCATCGTCTTGCGCGCGACTTGGCCCGTAAGCGGATCGATCCATTGATAGGTGACGTCGGTGCGGCCGTCGCGGGCCACCCCGTCCAGCGCCTCGCGGATGAAGGGCTTGCCGTCGACGTCGCGCAGGTCCGTGAGGTTCGACCCGTTCAGCGCCGTGCTCCAGCCATGGGCGATCATCACGCCCTTGTCGTCCAGCAGCATCGGGTAGAGGTCGCGATCGGTGAAAGCGCTATCATGGCCGGCAAAGGCTTCGACCGCCGCATCCGGACCGATCCGCTCCAGCAGCAGCTGGGCACGGTCGATCATCCCCATCGCCTCCGCATCGGTGCCACGGGTACGCGCCGGGGCACCGGCGGCGAAGGCGATGACCACCAGCAGCAGAAGGACCGGCAGCACGGTCAGCAGGGTTTGCCGCTGAACACGCAGACGGAGCTTTGAGATCATGCCGCTCATCAACCTGGACCTGTCCTCGAAAGTCCGGCTCCGGGACCGATGCTTCGATTCGGAACCAATCCAGCCGTGGTAGTACCATGCCCTCCCGCGCGCAATGGACCAAACGTCACAGGAGCCATGTCCAGCCGCGGCCCGGTCGTGGCAATTCGCCGCAGCCCCCCCGCCCACGCCGCGGCGGCCCGACGGCCGCCGGTTACAGGAAGCTGTAGGGATCGACGTCGATCTGCACGCGGACGGCCGGCGGGATCTCCACCCTGTCCAGCCATTCGGCGATCAGCGGCTGCACCTGGGTGCTGCGGGGCGCCTTCAGCAGCAGGCGGCGGCGGTGCCGTCCGCGCAGCAGGGCCAGCGGCGCCGGCGCCGGCCCCAGCACATGGACGGTCTCGCCGCGCGGGGCGGCGCGGCCCAGCGCCATCGCCACCCGCTCGACCAGAGTCGGATCCTCGCCCGACACGATCAGCGCCGCCAGCCGGCCGAAGGGCGGCATTCCGGCCTCCAGCCGCATCTCCGCCTCCAACTGGTAGAAGCCGTCGCGGTCGCCGGCGGCCAATGCCTGCATCACCGGATGTTCGGGCATGAAGGTCTGGAGCATCACCCGTCCCGGCCGCTCGCCGCGCCCGGCGCGGCCCGCCACCTGATGCAGCAGCTGGTAGGTGCGCTCCGCCGCCCGCAGGTCGCCGCCGTTCAGCCCGAGGTCGGCATCGACCACCCCGACCAGCGTCAGCATCGGGAAATGATGCCCCTTCGCCATCACCTGGGTGCCGATGATGATGTCCAGCTCATGCCGGCCGATGCTCTCCACCATCTCCTGGATGGCGCGCGGACCGTGCAGGGTGTCGGACGCCATGATGGCGGCGCGGGCGTCGGGGAACAGCTCCGCCACCTCCTCGGCGATGCGCTCGACGCCGGGACCGCAGGCGGCCATCGTGCCCTCCTCGCCGCACTCCGGGCAGGCCTGGGGCAAGGGCTGCTGCAAACCGCAATGGTGGCATTGCAGCTTGCGGGCGAGCCGGTGCTCGACCAGCCACGCCGTGCAGTTCGGGCATTGCATGCGGTGGCCGCAGGCGCGGCACAGCGTCAGCGGGGCATAGCCGCGGCGGTTCAGGAACAGCATCGCCTGCTCGCCGCCGGCCAGCGTGTCGGTCAGCGCCTTGCGCAGGCTGGGCGCAAGCCAGTGGCGGGCCGGGGGGCGGTCGCGCCGCAGGTCGACCAGTTCGACATCGGGCAGCACGGCGCCGCCATGGCGGGCCGGCAGTTCGATCCGGGCATAGCGCTGGCTGTCGGCGTTGACCTTGGTCTCCAGCGACGGGGTGGCGGAGACCAGCACGATCGGCAGCCCGCCCAGATGCGCCCGCGCCACCGCCATGTCGCGGGCGTGGTAGATCGCCCCCTCCTCCTGCTTGTAGGCGGAGTCGTGCTCCTCGTCGACGATGATGACGCCCAGGTCGGGATAGGGCAGGAACAGGGCGGAGCGCGCGCCCACCACCACCGGCACCTCGCCCTTCGACACCGCCCGCCAGGTGTCGCGGCGCTGCGCCCCGGTCAGCTCCGAATGCCATTCCGCCGGTGGCGCGCCGAAGCGGCGGGCGAAGCGGTCGAGCCATTGCGCCGACAGCGCGATCTCCGGCAGCAGGACCAGCGCCTGCTTGCCCTGCTCCAGCGCGGCGGAGATCGCCTCGTAATAGACCTCGGTCTTGCCCGAGCCGGTGACGCCGTCGAGCAGCACGGTGGAATAGCCCCCCGCCGCCACCCGCCCGCGCAGATCGCCGGCCGCCGCCCGCTGGTCGGGCGACAGGGCGGGTCCCGGCCGGCGGCAGTCCGGCCGGCCGAGCCGCGTCGGTTGCAGCATCACCGGCTCCAGCAGCCCGGCCTCCGCCAGCCCGCGCACCACGGTCACGCCGCAGCCGGCCTCGTCGGCCAGCTCGGCGGGCGTGCGGGGCGGGCCCCCGGAGAGGGTGTCTTCCAGCAGCGCCAGGACGCGCCTGCGCGGGTCGGTCATCTTGAATCCGGGCGGCGGCTCCGCATCATGCCGGCGCAGATAGGCCAGCATCGGCTTGGGCGGTTCCAGCGCCGCCGGCACGCTGACCGCCATGCGCAGGACGAAGCCCGGCGGCGTCATGGTGTAGGCGGCGACCCAATCGACGAAGCGGCGCCCCACCTCCGTCATCGCCGGCACGTCGAACCGGCGGACCACCGCCTTCAGCCGGCCGGCGTCCAGCATCCCGCCGCCCGGTCCCCAGACGACCCCGACCATCCGGCGCGGCCCCAGCGGCACTTCGACGAAGTCGCCGGGGACGAGATCCATCCCGTCCGGCACCCGGTAGTCGTAGGCCTCGCGCAGCGGCAGCGGCAGCAGCACGGCGACGCGGCGGTCGGCCCCGCCCTGCCGCGGCTTCGCCTGGACATCGACGGCGCCGGGCGCGGCGCCGCCATCGGGCCGCGCCGGATCATCGGTGTGCCCAAGAAGATCCCCCTGGAGACCCGGGGCGGAACTGGCGGAAATCGAACGCATCGGCTAGAGTGGCCTCATGTCCCGGGCACCGGGCGGGACGGCGCGGCGGGCAGCTTTCCGGCGCGGCCGGTTCCGGTCAACATCAGCAAGCATGGATCCTTCGTCATGAAGTTCTTCGTCGACACCGCCGACATCGCCGAGATCCGCGATCTGGCCGACACCGGCCTGCTGGACGGTGTTACCACCAACCCCTCCCTGATCGCCAAGTCCGGCCGCAAGTTCCTCGACCTCGTGGCCGAGATTTGCGACGTCGTCAACGGTCCGGTCAGCGCCGAGGTGGCGTCCACCGACTTCGAGACCATGCTCGCCGAGGCCCACAAGATCGCCAAGATCTCGCACCGCGTCGCGGTGAAGGTGCCGCTGACCCCGGCCGGCCTGAAGGTCTGCAAGATCATCTCGTCCGAAGGGACGATGGTCAACGTCACGCTGTGCTTCTCCCCCGCCCAGGCGATCCTGGCGGCCAAGGCCGGCGCCAGCTTCGTGTCGCCCTTCGTCGGCCGGCTGGACGACATCGGCCAGGACGGCATGGGCATCATCAAGGACATCTGCGAGATCTATAACAATTACGACGCCTTCAAGACCGAGGTGCTGGTCGCCTCGATCCGCAACCCGATGCACATCGTCAAGGCCGCCCGCCTGGGCGCCCATGTGGTGACCGCCCCGGCGTCGGTGCTGAAGCAGCTGTTCAACCACCCGCTGACCGACAAGGGTCTCGCCCAGTTCGTCGAGGACTGGAAGAAGACCGGCCAGTCGATCCTGTAAGGCGGGCCGACGCGATCATGGCCGACATGGGCCGCGAACCGGGCCAGACCCGCCAGAGGCCGGCGCTCTCTTCGGAGGATGTGCGCGCCTATCTGCGGAGCAACCCGGACTTCCTGGCCCAGAACGCCGATCTGGTCCACCATCTGACCCCGCCGTCGGTCGACCGCGGGCGCGGGGTGGTGGACCTCCAGGCCTTCATGGTCGACCGGCTGCGGGCCGAGGTCCGCAGCCTGAAGGACCAGCAGCGCGAGCTGATCGGCACCAGCCGCGCCAACCTGAACAGCCAGAACCGCATCCATGCCGCGGTGCTGTTCCTGCTCGACGCCCAGAGCTTCGAGCAGCTGATCCAGACCATCACCACCGACCTCGCGGTCCTGCTCGACCTCGACGTCGCCTGTCTGGTCATCGAATCCAACGGCGTCGACATCCCCCATGTCCACCGCTCCGGCGTGCGGGTGGTGGAGCCGGGCGCCATCGCCGAGCGGCTGGGCCGCGCCGACGTGGTGCTGAACACCGACATCCAGGGTGATCCCGAGATCTACGGCGCCGGCGCCGGCCTCGTCCGGTCGGAGGCGCTGATCCGCATCCAGGTCTCCAGCGAGACCCCCGACGGGCTGCTCGCCTTCGGCAGCCGCGAACCCGACACCTTCCACAACGGCCAGGGCACCGAACTGGTCGGCTTCCTCGCCCGCGTGATCGAGCGGGTGATCCGCGGCTGGCTGGAGCTGCCGGCGTGACTGAACAGAAAATTTCTTGAAATCACAAGGGAAACTTAAGAAATTTGTAAGTCACCACTCTTGGTTCGCTTCTTTCATTAGATCGGAGCGTGAGATAAGCGCTAGACTTTAGTTTTCTGTTGATTTCATTTCCATCTATCCCTCTTTTTTGACATTCCGCGAGCCAACGATTTAACACCGCCCATAAAGCGTCATCTAATCGCATATTACTCTCTTGATCGCATAAGCAGTAAGAACCAGGAAGTGATGGAATCCATGGATCAATATCCGATGACACAATACCCGTTGCGGTGGTCGAAATGACGTTATCACCAAGACGTCTCTGGCAGAATCTGTGCTTTAATCCATTGGATGAATTTTTAATAACTCGGAAACTTCTCCCAAACTCTGTATCTTCATCTAGGAACTGAGGTTCGTATTTTTCTTTAAAATTCTTCTCGCTAGGCATGTCTTCATCAGGCAATTCCAGAGTTTTCTCTATCCTCCTAATTTTCATTTTTAACCATGCATCGTAGTGATATAGCGTCTCAATAAAATGATAGCATGAGACACACGCATTGAATATTTTTCTAAAAGATTGATCCGCAAAGAAGTCCTCGCAATTCGGGATAACAACCTCGATTAACCAAACATCTGGAGTGACCATACGATCTGACGGGTAATCTGGAAGTTTCGGTGCTTTTGCCATCTTTCTACTCCTTAAACTCAGCACAAACCGACAATATCAACAATCTCTTAGCGGATCTTAGCCTTGCCGAACAAGAAAGATTCAGATATATATTTAGGCTTCTCCGCCAGGCCCGACGTCCAGGACGCGCTCGCCCACTGGCGGCGCTGGCTGGAGAGCGAGAAGGTGGTCTCCCGCCACACCCTGTCGGCCTACACCGCCGACGTGGCTGAGTTCCTGCGCTTCCTCACCGAATTCCACGGCGGTTCGCCGCCCTCGCTCAACGACCTGGGTGACCTGAAGGCGGCGGATTTCCGCGCCTGGATGTCCAGACTGGCGATGGACGGGCTGGTCGGGGCCAGCCGGGCGCGCAAGCTGGCGGCGGTGCGCAACCTGTTCCGCTGGATGGACCGCGGCGGCCGCCTGCACAATCCCGCCGTCGCCACCCTGGCGACGCCGAAGGTCAAGCGCCCGGCCCCGCGCCCGCTGACCGAGATCGACGCCGACCGCCTGCTGGAGGAGGCCGAGCGCGAACGCGAGGAACCCTGGATCGGCAAGCGCGACCGCGCCCTGTTCACCCTGCTCTATGGCTGCGGCCTGCGCATCTCCGAGGCGCTGGGGCTGGCGGCCAGGGACGCGCCGCTGGGCGACACGCTGCGCGTCACCGGCAAGGGACGCAAGGACCGCATGATCCCCATCCTGCCGGCGGTGACGGAGGCGGTGCGGGCCTATCTCGACTCCTGCCCCTTCACCCTGGCGCCCGACGGCCCGCTGTTCGTCGGCACCCGCGGCGGACGGCTGAACGCCAGCATCGCCCAGCACCAGATGCAGAAGCTGCGCGCCCTGATGGGAATGCCGGACAACGCAACCCCGCACGCCCTGCGGCATAGTTTCGCGACCCATCTTTTGGCGGACGGCGGCGACCTGCGCGCCATCCAGGATCTTCTCGGCCACGCCTCCCTCTCCACCACCCAGCGCTACACCGACGTGGAGAACGAGCAGCTGATGAACGTCTACCGCAACGCCCATCCCAGGGCGCGCAAGGGCTGACGCCAACCATTTGCGCACCCTGGGATAATCGGAACGGAACCCCGTCCATCGCCATCCGATGTCTCCCGGCAATTCGAGCCCAACCAGGAAAATGGCGATCATCGGATGACATAAAGTTATCTCTGTGATTTCCATTAATTCCCCCATGGGTCCGTTAGACCACCATCAAAAATTCGTCCGCTTAATACTTAAGACGCATATTCAGGTATGCGACCCTAATTTCTCGTTAAACACTCTTTAATTATGGAGATCGACAGTCTTCCCCAATGATACAGCCCAACGCTGGGGGGAATCCTTTATGCAAACAAAATCGATCCAATCGAAGATCGCCATGCTGTCGGGCTTGTGCCTGGCCGGGACCGTCGCCGTGCTCGTCGGCTTCGCGATCCTGTCGACGCGGTCGAGCAACGAGTTCGTCACCGGGAACGTCGAGCGGATCCTTGAGAGCAAGACGACGGAATCCCTACAGAACCTCGCGGCCACCCAGGCGGGCCTGCTGCGATCGGAGTTCGACACCGCCCTGAACGCCGCCCGGACGATGGCCGGCAGCTTCACCAGCCTCGCCGACGATTCAGCGCCCGGCCACATCCTGCCGGAACGGCGGCGCGAGGTGCTGAACGCCCTTCTTCTGTCGGTCCTGAAGCAGAACCCGCTGTTCAACGGCACCTATTCGGCCTGGGAGCCCGACGGGCTCGACGGCGCGGACACGGCGTTCCGCAACCGCCGGGAAACCGGCACCGACGCCACCGGCCGTTTCCTCCCCTATTGGAACCGGGACCAGAACGGCCGCATCGCCTTGCAGCCGCTGGTCGAGTATGACAGCCGCGACCGCCATCCCAACGGGGTGATGAAGGGCGGCTGGTACATCGGCCCGCAGGAGACCGGACGCGAAAGCGTGCTCGATCCGCTGCCCTACATCGTGCAGGGCAAGCAGGTCTATCTGGCGACCCTGTCGGTGCCGGTCGTCATCGGCGGCAAGTTCCGCGGCGTGGCCGGCGCCGACTTCAACCTCGATTTCGTTCAGCAGCTGTCGACCAAAGTCAGCGCCGCCGTCTTCAACGGCCGCAGCCAGGTCGTCATCGTCAGCAACATGGGCCTGATCGTCGCCCACAGCGCCCGGCCCGACCTGATCGGCCAGCCGATCTCCACCTTCGACAACGCCTGGCAGGCCGATCTGGCGAGCGTCCAGGCGGGCAAGCCGCATGTCGATGTCGACTCCTCCACCAACATGCTGCGCGCCTTCGCCCCCATCACGCTGGGCAACACCGAGAAGCCGTGGGCCGTGCTGGTCCAGGTGCCGAAGGACCTCGTGCTGGCCGACAGCCTGGCCCTGTCCACCGATCTGGGCGGGCGCGCCAACGCCAACATCCTGTGGCAGGTCGCCGTCGGCGCCCTGGTGGCGCTCGGCGCCGTCGCGGTGATGTGGATGGTCGCCGGCGGCATCGCCCGGCCGATCCGCGCCAGCGTCGCCTTCGCCGAAGGAATCGCCGCCGGCCGCTTCGACCAGACGCTCGACATCCGCCAGACCGACGAGGTCGGCGCCCTGGCCGAGGCCCTGCGCAAGATGATGGCCGACCTGAAGCGGATGATCGATCAGCGGGCGGAGGATCAGGCCAAGGCCGACGCCGAACGCCGCGCCGCCATGCTGCAACTGGCCGACAGCCTCGAAGCCCAGGTGATGAGCGTCGTCGACGGGGTCGACCGCGCCGCCCAGTCGATGACCGGCACCGCCCAGACCATGACCGCCACCGCGACCCAGACCAGCCAGCAGGCCGGCGTCGTCGCCAACGCCTCCCAGGACGCCAGCAGCAACGTGCAGACCGTCGCCAGCGCCACGGAGGAGCTGTCGGCCTCGATCCAGGAGATCGGCGAGCGCGTCAACCGTTCCGCCCAGATCGCCCGCGACGCGGTGGAGGCGGCGCAGCAGGCCAACGGGCAGGTTCTCAGCCTGACCGAGGCGGCGGAGAAGATCGGCACCGTGGTGCAGCTGATCCAGGACATCGCCAGCCAGACCAACCTGCTGGCGCTGAACGCGACCATCGAAGCCGCCCGCGCCGGCGAGGCCGGCAAGGGCTTCGCGGTGGTGGCACAGGAGGTGAAGAGCCTCGCCAGCCAGACCGCCCGCGCGACGGAGGACATCGCCGGCCATGTCGCCGGCATGCAGCGGGTCACCGGCGAGACCGCCAGCGCGATCAAGGACATCGGCGGCATCATCGCCCAGATCGACGAGATCTCCACCGCCATCGCCGCCGCGGTGGAGGAGCAGGGCTCGGCCACGGCGGAGATCGCCCGCAACGTGCAGCAGGCCGCCGGCGGCACCCAGGAGGTGACCAGGACCATCGCCGACGTCCGCAGCGCCGCCGTCGAAGCCGGTCACTCCGCAGAGAACGTCCTGTCGGTCTCCGGCCAGCTCGCCGGCGACGCCGGCCGCCTGCGCAGCGCGGTGAACGGCTTCCTGTCGACCATCCGCGCCGCCTGACCTTACGCACAGGCGCCGGAACGAAGAAGGCTCCCCCACCATCCGGTGGGGGAGCCTTCTTCCTTGGGATGCTTGCGGACCGTCGATCAGATGTGCAGCGCACGCCCATCCGCCGCCAGCGCCGCTTCCTTGACCGCTTCCGACAGGGTCGGGTGAGCGTGGCAGGTGCGGGCGACGTCTTCGGCCGACGCGCTGAACTCCATGGCCAGCACCAGCTCGCCGATCATCTCCGACACGTTCGGGCCGATCATGTGGACGCCCAGCACCTGGTCGGTGGCGGCATCCGACAGGATCTTGACGAAGCCATCGGTGTTGCCGCCGGCGCGGGCGCGGCCGTTGGCGGTGAAGGGGAACTTGCCGGTCTTGTAGGCGACGCCCGCGGCCTTCAGCTGCTCCTCGGTCTTGCCGACGGCGGCGACTTCCGGCCAAGTGTAGACGACGCCGGGGACGAGGTCGTGGTTGACGTGGCTCTTCTGGCCGGCGAGCTGCTCGGCCAGCGCCACGCCCTCCTCCTCGGCCTTGTGGGCCAGCATCGGGCCTTCGACCACGTCGCCGATGGCGTAGATGCCCGGCACGTTGGTCTGGAAATGGCCGTCGATCTTGACGCGGCCACGCTCCAGCTCGACGCCGACCGCCTCCAGGCCCAGCCCTTCGGTGTAGGGGCGGCGGCCGATGGCGACCAGCACGGTGTCGGCCTCGATGGTCTGCGCCTCGCCGCCGGCGGCGGGCTCGACCGTCAGGGTCACGCCGGCCTCGGTGACGGCGGCGCCGGTCACCTTGGTGCTCAGCTTGAAGTCCATGCCCTGCTTGGCGAAGATACGCTGGGCCTGCTTCGACAGTTCGCCGTCCATGGTCGGCAGCACGCGGTCGAGATACTCGACCACCGTCACCTTGGCGCCCAGGCGGCCCCAGACCGAGCCCAGCTCCAGACCGATCACGCCGCCGCCGATGACGACCAGATGCTTCGGCACCTCCGGCAGCGACAGCGCGCCGGTGGAGGACACCACGCGCGTCTCGTCGATGGCGATGCCCGGCAACGGGGCCACGTCGGAGCCGGTGGCGATGACGATCGCCTTCGACGCGGTGATGGCGCCGACGCCCTCGACTTCGACCGTGTTGGCGGCGGTGATTTTGCCGGCGCCCTTCAGCCAGGTGACCTTGTTCTTCTTGAACAGGAACTCGATGCCGGTGACGTTGTCCTTGACGACCTTGTCCTTGTGGGCCTGCATGCCCGGCAGGTCGAGTTCGACGCCGCCGACCTTGATGCCGAACTTGGCGAGGCCATGGGCCGCCTCCTCGAACTTCTCCGACGCCGCCAGCAGGGCCTTGGACGGGATGCAGCCGACATTCAGGCAGGTGCCGCCCAGCGTCCCCCGCTTCTCGACGCAGGCGACCTTGAAGCCGAGCTGCGCCGCGCGGATCGCGCAGACATACCCGCCGGGGCCACCGCCGATCACGACGACGTCAAAAGTGCTTTCAGCCATGAGAGGCTTTCCTTTCGCCATTCTTGCTCGTTGCCAAAAGCCGTCCCATCCAGCGGGGATGGCCAGCGGGAAGATCCGCGGGCCGATTTATGCCCGCGCTCACGCCCTGTGGCAACGGGACACTTCGTCTCCACGGTTCGCAAGCGCATCGCGGCGAAGGCCACCCCCTTTGCGCAAGGCCCCTCCCCTTCCGAGTCCGGAAACCTTCACGGCTCCGCTCGCGTTGCAGTCGGCATCACACAGCCACCGCAACGGAGACCACCATGACCACCGTCAAGAAGTTCGCCCTGCTCGCCGTCCTCGGCACGCTGCTCGGCACCACGCTGGCCGCCTGCAACACGGTGGAGGGCGCCGGCCAGGACGTGCAGGCCGGCGGCCGCGCCATCGAACGCGGCGCCGACAACGTCCAGAAGAAGATGTGATACCCGCGGCGGCCGATGACGCCGAAGCCGCTGATCCTGACGGGTCGGGATCGGGAGCCGCTGGTATGGGACCGCCGCTCGTCCCGGATTCTTCCCGCCCGCGCCGCCCACATCGAGCGGCGCGGGCGAAGCCGTCGCGTCGCGGCCCCGGTCAACCGGGATTGCGCCGGGCGAGGCTTTCCATCTCCACGGCCCATCCGCTGTAATTGCGGTGATACTCGCGCATCGCCGGGTCGTCGCGGGTCTTCTCGGCCATGGCCCGGAACAACGGCGCCTGGGCCGTCGCGATCTCCACGGCATCCGGCCGCCGGGTGGCCGTGAGGAAGGAGGACAGGCTGCTGACGATGTTCCCGCCGGTGGGCCTGGCCGCCATCTTCGCCAGTTCGTCGAGGATCCACGGCATGTATTTCAGCATATAGTCCGCATAACGCTGGATCACGGGCGACTGATCCAGCAGGTCGTTGCGCTCGCGGTCGAAATCGCTGCGGTCGATGATCTCATGGTTGCTGTAGACGACCGGCGCGGTCGCCGACACGTCGCACGCCCAGCCCTTGCGCGGGATGAGCAGGTCGGCCTGGTCGCGCTCCTCGCGATAAGGATAGAAGGGCATGGTGCGGCAACGCGACGGCTTGTCGTCATGGATGCCGCACAGCCCATCCTCGCGCAGTTCCGGGCAGGGATGGGACGTCGGCAGGTAGGCGGTCGGCACGATCAGCACCGCCACGGTCTTGCGGCTGGGCAGGCGTACCGTGGCGCCCAGCCGGGTCGCCAGCTGATAGAATCGGGCGTTCTGCCGCACAGGCGTCCACACCATGGCCAGCGGGAACCGCCCGGCATGGGCGATGGCATCCTTGAGCGTCAGCGGCAGCCAGCCATGGCAGCATTTGCCGCAGGCCGTGCAGGAAAAGCGCGGCTCCATCGCGAGGCTCCTATCGGCCGCAGCAGGCCTTGTACTTCTTGCCCGATCCGCAGGGACAGGGCTCGTTGCGCCCGACCTTGACGACGCGGCGCGGCTCCCCCTTCGGATTGATCTCCCCACTGACATAGAGCCACCGTCCGTCCTCCCGGCGGAAGCTCGCCCGTTCATGGTGGCGCAACTCCTGCCCGTCCCGGCGGAAATGGATCAGGAACTCGACCTGGCCGGCGTCGCCCTCCTCACTCGCACGGAGGATGTCGAGACGCTGCCACTCGGCCTCCGCCACCATCCGTTCGGCCTCGGCACGGTTGAAGTCCTCACGGATTTCCGGGGCGTGCGTGCGCTCGACATGGTCGAGATCGTGCCGGACGAAGGCGGTGTAGCGCGACCGCATCAGAGCTTCGGCGCTTGGCGCCGGCTCCCCGGCCAGGATCGGGCCACAGCACTCCTCGAAGGGACGGCTGGAGCCGCAGGGACAGGACGACATCGATCGGAGTCCTCGTTTCGGGCCAACTTGGAAGGGGCGCGGCGATCCTATCCGTGGGGCGCCCGGCGCGCGAGCCGGCCGCCCTCCCTCATCGCTCCCGCCCTCAGCCCTTCATGCGCTTGATGGTGTTGGTCGTGCTCTGGCCCTGGACCAGTTCGGCCAGCACCACGGTTCCGCCACAGCTCTGGACGAAATCCGCCCCGACCACCCTGTCGATCGTGTAGTCCGCCCCCTTGACCAGCACGTCGGGGCGCAGGACGCGGATCAGCGTCTCCGGCGTGTCCTCGCCGAAGATCACCACCAGATCGACGCAGCCCAGCGACGCCAGCACCGTGGCGCGCGCCGTCTCGTTCTGCACCGGCCGGCTTTCGCCCTTCAGCCGCTTCACCGACGCGTCGCTGTTCAGCCCGACCACCAGCACGTCGCAGGCGGCGCGGGCCTGCTTCAGCAGCGAGATATGGCCGGGATGCAGCAGGTCGAAACACCCGTTGGTGAAACCGACGCGCTTGCCGCGCAGCCGCCAGCGCTCCGCCCGATCCGCCGCGGCGTCGCGGGTCAGCACCTTCTCCTCGCCATGGCGCCACTGCTGCTCATGCAGGCCGGCGAGCATCTCGGCCGAGCGGACCACCGCGGTGCCGACCTTGCCCACCACAATGCCGGCCGCCAGATTGGCCAGCCGCGCCGAGTCGACCAGATCGATGCCGACCGACAGGGCGGCGGTCAGCGTCGCCACCACCGTGTCACCGGCGCCGGAGACGTCGAACACCTCGCGCGCCTCGGCCGGCAGATGCACCGCCTCGTCGGCGGTGACCACCGACATGCCCTGTTCGCTGCGGGTGGCGACGACGGCGCCGATGCCGCAGGTCTCGATCAGATGGCGGGCGGCGGCGATCACCTCCTCGTCGGTGCCGGCGGGCAGGCCGGTGGCCTCCATCAGTTCCTTGCGGTTGGGCGTGACAATGTCGGCTCCGCGATAGCGGCGGTAATCGCGTCCCTTCGGGTCGACCACCACGGTGCGCCCGACCTGCCGCGCGGCGGCGATCACCGCCACGACCAGCTCGTCGGTCAGCACGCCCTTGCCGTAATCGGACAGGATGACCGCCTGGACCTCGGACAACTCGCGACTCACCTGGGCCAGCACCTTGTCGGCGACGGCGATGGCGGCGACCGTTTCCCGATCGGCGCGCAGCAGCTGCTGCTGTCCGGCGATGAAGCGGGTCTTCGCGGTGGTTTGCCGGCCGGGCTCCACCACGACCGTATCATCGCCGATCCGCTCGCTGTTGAGGATCCCCCGCAACTGGCCACCGACCGCATCGTCTCCGACCACGGAGATGAAACGGCATTTGGCGTCCAGCGCCACGAGATTGGCGGCGACATTCCCCGCCCCGCCGAGCTTCAACACCTCATGCTGAATGCGCAGGACGGGGATGGGGGCCTCCGGCGAAACCCGGTCCACCAAACCATAGACGAAACGGTCGAGCATCACGTCGCCAAGGCACAGCACGTTGGCGCGCGACAGGGTGTCGATGTGACGGGCAAGGTCGCTCATGGCCCTTCTCTTACCAACGCCAAAGCGGTAACGCCAGAGGACAAGTTTACGCCGGGGGGACGCGGGCGTCGGGAAAAGGCGGGGGCATCCCGTCGCAGGTCGCCAGTCCCGCGGGTCACCAGTCCCGCGACATCCGGGCCGCATGGGCCCGCCTGCTGTGATAGATGGAGGAGCGCCGCGTGAGCGTCACGGCCTCGCGCGGCGGCACATCCGGCATTCGCGAGCCACCATGCCCCGTTCCACCGTCGCGGCCAGCCTGTCGGCCAAGCTGCTGCTGCTCACCATCCTGTTCGTGCTGCTGGCGGAGGTGCTGATCTACGCCCCCTCCATCGCCCGCTTCCGCATGAGCTATCTGGAGGAGCGGCTGGCCGCCGCCCACATCGCGGCATTGTCGGTGGAGGCCGCCCCCGACCTGATGGTGACGAGGGAGTTGCAGGCGAAGCTGCTGGCCTATACCGGAACCCACGTCATCGACCTGATCCAGCCGGGGGCGCGGGTCTACATGCTGTCCCGCCCGATGCCGCCGGTGGCCGACGCGGTATACGACCTGCGCGGCACCGGGATGGGCATGCAGTTCGTCGATGCCGGCCATGCCCTGTGGCTGGCGCTGGACGGGATTTTCGGACCAAGGCGCGACCGGGTGATCCGGGTGATCGACCGCTCCCCCAACGACCCGGCCCAGCGGGTCGAGGTCACCATGGACGAACGGCCGCTGATCGACGCCATGCTGGACTTCTCGCGCCGCATCCTGGCGGTGTCGGTCGCCATCTCGCTGATCGCCGCCATCCTGGTCTATGTCACGCTGCATGCCCTGATGGTGCGGCCGATGCGCCGGCTGACCGCCGGGGTCGTCGCCTTCCGCCGCGACCCCGACGGCGCGCCGCCGCTGATACCGGGCCGCCGCGGCGACGAGATCGGCGTGGCCGAGCGCGAGCTCGCCGCCATGCAGGACACCGTCCGCGCCGCCCTGCGCCAGCGCGAAAGGCTGGCCACGCTGGGCACCGCGGTGGCGAAGATCAACCACGACCTGCGCGGCATCCTGTCCACCGCCTCCCTCCTGTCGGAGCGGCTGACCGAAAGCGCCGACCCGGAGGTGCGGCGGGTGACGCCGCGGCTGGTCGCCTCGCTCGACCGGGCGGTGGAGCTGTGTGGCCAGACCCTGTCCTTCACCCGCGACGGCGTCCTGCCGCTCAGCCCGGCGCCGGTCGATCTGCGCCGGCTGGCGGCGGAGGCCGGGACCGAGGTGCTCGCCACCGTCCGCCCCGATGGCGGCCGGGTCGAGGCGGAGTGGGTCAACGACATCCCCGCCGGCCTGCCGGCCGCGGTCGATGCGGCCCAGTTCGGCCGCGCCCTGGTCAATCTCGGCCGCAACGCCGTGCAGGCCGGCGCCGGCCGGGTGCGGATCGCCGCCCAGGCGGAGCGGCCGGGCCTGCTGACCCTGACGATCGCCGATGACGGCCCCGGCCTCGCCCCCCGCGCGCGGCAGAACCTGTTCCAGCCCTTCGCCGGATCGGCGCGGGCCGGCGGCGTCGGCCTGGGGCTCGCCATCGCGCGCGAGGTGGTACGCGCCCATGGCGGCGACCTGCGGCTGGTGCGGAGCGATGCCGCCGGAACGGTCTTCGCCCTTGACATACCGCAATGCGACGCGGACACCGGTCCGCTAGCTGTTGCGGGACACGGGCCGACGGGCGACGAATGAGCCGACAGGCGACAAGTCGTTTGTGTCGCATTGATTCCGCGGGCTCCGTCCCGCAGAATTCCTTCAACGCTGAAGCGGTCGCGGGCAGCCCGGCGGGGCGGGAGGCGGGCGCTTCCACCCTGTCAACACCTTGTTCTGAAAGGACCGCGCGACGTGAAAGCCTTCTCCTACTGGGTCAACTCCATTCTCGCCGGCATCATGGCCTTCGTCGGCCTGCTCGCCTCCTCGCGCGCGGCGGACGATGCCTTCGCGGCCGGCGGCCTGATCGTCTTCCTCGGCTGCGTGCTCTTCATCTTCGCGTCGATCGGCCGCTATTTCGACCGTCTGGGCTCCGCCCACTGACCATCCCGGCGACGGGCCGGCGGTGCGAAGGCGGGGTCATCGAACGGTGATCCTCCGGGAGGGGCGGGGCGCTCTCCGCCCCGCCCGGCAACCCTGCCAAATCCCGTCAAACCCCGTCAAACCCCGTCGATGTAGCTCAGCAGCGGCTGCCAGTCGCCGCGATGCTCGGCGGCGCGCTTGCCCGGCATGTCGAACAGGCTGAGGCCGGTCGCCGCCGCATCGGCGTAGATCTGGCTGTCGCGCAGCCGCGTCACCACCTGATGCCCGATGCCGCCCAGGAACCGGTCCAGACGGTCGGCGGCCTTGGTGCGGGCGCGCATGCGGTTGCCGACCACCGCGACCGTGGTCTTCTTCTTCGCGATCCGCTTCAGCTCGTCCAGCTTGGTGAGGAAACGCTGGGTCGCCTGTTCGTCGAAGGCGCCCGGCAGGACCGGCAGCACGACGATGTCGGCCATCTTGACCAGATCCTCGATCTGCTTGGTCTTCAGCGCCGCCGGCGCGTCGATCACCAGCCTTTTGGTGCCGCGCGGCGCATCGGAGAAGTCCTTGGCCCAGTCGAGCCCGACCAGCGGCGGGGCCTTGTCCGGCCGCCGCTCCAGCCAGCCGAGCGAGGAGTGCTGACGGTCGACGTCGGCCAGCACGGTGGGCAGGCCGGCCGTGGCGGACGCGGCGGCGAGATGGGTGGCGACGGTCGTCTTGCCGCAGCCGCCCTTGATGTTGGCGACGAGGATCGTGAGCATGGCCGGGGAGTCTACACCGCTGGATCCGGTTTCGACCAGAAATGCTTGGTGTCGAGGAACTCGTGCCACAGGGCGACCAGCGCCGCCTCGGTGTCGGCCACCCCGCGGGCATGCCAGCCGATGACGATGCCGGCGGCGCGCGGCTCGCCGGGGGTGGAGCGGCTGCCGTCGTCATGCAGCTCGTGCAGCAGCCGGGTCGCCGTCGCCACGTCGTTCAGATGGCCCAGCGCGTCCTGGAAGGCGGCCATCTGCTGGATGTAACGGCGCACCGGCTTGTCGTCATAGAGGCTGCGGAAGAATTCCACGGCATAGCGCAGCTTCTTCAGCGCGATTCGCAGCTGGTGGCGCTGGGCGACCGGCAGATGGGCGAAGCCATGGCCGGCCCGCCGGGCCTTCTTGTGGCGCTTGTTCAGCAGATGGTCGGCCAGCCCGATCACCGGCTGGAACAGCCGCACCGATTCCTCGCTGACCGGCTGGTCGCGCCAGCCGCGCCGCTCCACCCAGCCGCCGACGCCGAGCAGGAAGGCGGTGTAGCGCTCCGAGCGGATCGCCTCGCGCACCCCCTCATAGGCGCGCAGCCGCCTGGCCTCGGCCGCCGCCGACAGCGCGTCCAGATCCTCCACCGCCGAACGGCCATGGCCGTCGGCGCGGTGGAAGGCGTCGCGCACCGGGGCCAGCAGCTCCTCGCCGAACACGTCCCAGTCGCGCGCCGGCCCCAGGCTGCCGGCCAGCCATTTGATCTCGCCGACCAGCCACAGATATTGCGTGGTCGGAATGAAGGGCCGGAACAGGGCGATGGCCGAACGCAGCCGGCGGAGCGCGACGCGCATCTGGTGCACGCCCTCCGGATCCTCGCCGGCCAGCGTCACCGCCTCGTTCGCCACCATGTGGGCGATGCAGGCGCGGACGATGCGGCCGACCGCCCCCTCCACCGTCGTCTCCGGCTCCAGCAGCAGCTTTTCGGCCTTCAGCGCGGTGTCGGCGGTGCCGTTCGCCAGCGCGTGGCCGCGTTCCGCCTTGGTCCGCATCTCCAGCCGCAGCGGCGCCGCCCTGGTCAGTTCCTGCGCCAGGTCATAGAGGGCGGCCGGCGTACCGGCCTTCAGCTCCAGCTCCACCTCGCACAGGTCGGTGGAGCGGCCGTCGGGCAGCGCGATCCGTCCGCGGTCGAAGGCGACCTCGATACGGGTGGCGGCGGCATCGCCCAGCGTCACCTCCTGGGTGGTCCGCTCGACGATCGAGGTGAAAACCGGCGTCAGCTCCGCGTCGGCGAGCGCCCCCAGCAGCTCAATGGCGGCGGGGTCGGCGACCAGCGTCAGGTCGGGGGCGGCGGAGGGCACCGCGCATTCCCACTCGCCCCGTCCCAGCCCATCCTCGTCGGGGGCCGACTTGACGGTCTGGACATAGCCCTCGCCGGTGTTGCGCACCCGCAAGGTCACCTTGCGCGCGGCGAGCCGGCGGTCCCCGGTGTCGTAATAGGTGCTTTCCAGGGTTCGTGTCGCCGCCGGGCCGGCCGCCCGGTCTGCGATGGCGGGAGCGGCGCGCAACCTGTCGAAGTCTTCCGGCTGCGCAGCCAGCTTCAGTTCCGTCTCGCGGTTGATCTCGGCCTCAGCCATCGCCTGCGCTTCAACCCCCGTTTTGCGGCCAGTTGGCCTATAATTGGGTGTTTGCACAGCGCATGAACAGGGTCAAGTTACCAAAATGTTGCATGTCGCTGTGGTTGCGCCACCTGTTGGCGACGCATCTTCCGCTGGGCGGAATGGCGCGGCCGGGGCCTTGGGACGGTGCCCGCAGGGTCATTATGCCCCATTCCGCCCCACCCCTGGGGCGTTGCAAAGCTCGCGGGGCTGTGGTTGGGTTTCGCCAAATCGAAACGGCCGGTCCCGATCGGGGCGGCCATAATCCGGGAACCGCGACGATGACCGATTTCAACACGATCGACGACCTTGAGGTGAGCGGCAAGACGGTGCTGGTGCGCGCCGACCTGAATGTTCCGATGCAGGACGGCAAGGTCTCCGACACCACCCGCATCGACCGCCTCGCCCCCACCCTGAAGGAGCTGTCCGCCAAGGGCGCCAAGGTCGTGGTCCTGTCGCATTTCGGCCGCCCGAAGAACGGTCCGGACGCCAAGAACTCGCTGCGCAACGTGCTGGACGCTCTCAGCGCCGCCGTCGGCCAGAAGGTCGCCTTCGCCGAGGATTGCGTCGGCGAGAAGGCCAGGGAGGCGATCGCCAAGGTGCATGAGGGCGCCATCGTGCTGCTGGAGAACACCCGCTTCCACGCCGAGGAGGAGAAGAACGATCCGGCTTTCGCCAAGGAGATGGCGGCGCTGGGCGACCTCTACGTCAACGACGCCTTCTCCGCCGCGCACCGCGCCCACGCCTCGACCGAGGGTGTCGCCCGCCTGCTGCCGAACGCCGCCGGCCGCCTGATGGAGGCCGAGCTGAAGGCCCTGACGCTGGCGCTGGAGAAGCCGGAGCGCCCGGTGGCCGCCGTCGTCGGCGGGGCGAAAATCTCCACCAAGCTGGAACTGCTCGGCAACATGGTCCGCAAGGTGGACCTGCTGGTGCTGGGCGGCGGCATGGCCAACACCTTCCTGTTCGCCCAGGGCATCGATGTCGGCGCCTCGCTGTGCGAAAAGGACATGGCCGACCAGGCCCGCGCCATCATGGCGACCGCCAAGGAAGCCAACTGCGAGATCCTGCTGCCGAAGGATTTCGTCGTCGCCAAGGAGTTCAAGGCCGGTGCCGCCAACCGCGTCGTCGCCTTCGACGCCATCGGGTCCGACGAGATGGCGCTGGACGTCGGCCCGGCCACCGTCGAATTCCTGGGCGTGAAGCTTCAGGGCGCCAAGACCATCGTCTGGAACGGCCCGCTCGGCGCTTTTGAAATTCAGCCCTTCGACGCCGGCACCAACGCGGTGGCCGGTCTGGTCGCCGCCCGCACCGAGGCCGGCGGCCTGCTGTCGGTCGCCGGCGGCGGCGACACCGTCGCGGCGCTGGCCCATGCCGGGGCCGAGGACAAGTTCACCTATGTGTCGGCCGCCGGCGGCGCCTTCCTGGAATGGCTGGAAGGCAAGGAACTGCCGGGTGTGGCGGCGCTGGCTAAGTAAGCGGTTCCACCGGATCGCGGATACGGGAGGCCTCGGGCTTCGGCCCGGGGCCTTTTTCGCTTGGTCACGCCTGACTTTGTTTGGTCACGCCTGAGCGGCCTTCCCCGCCCGCGCTTTCAGCCACTCCGCCATCCCCTGGTCGTCCAGCGCATATTGCCCGCGCGCCGATCGCCACAGGATGTTCCTCTGCCGCAGCGCCTCGATGGCCGCCTGCACCGCCGGCGGTTCCACCGTCTCGCCGACCGCGTCGGCATAGGCCTGCAACGCCGGGGCGGAGAAGGGGGCGGATTGCGGCCCCTCCACCGCCAGCCGTTCGACCACCGCCTGCTGCAACGGCGTCAGTCCCGACCATGCGGTCTCGTAATCGTCCCACACCCGCTGACGCAGCCCGGCCGCGCCATCCGCCAGCGCCCGCTTCAATTCGCCGGCATCGCCGACCAGCAGCGCCGCGTCCGACAGGATCCGCATCAGGGTTTCCGGCTGCCGCCCGACCGCGTCGAACGCGGCGAACACATCGTCGGCGTCGAAGCGGTTGCCCTCGGCCAGCCGGGCGTTGATCCAGGCGGTGTAGGCATCGGTATAGGCGCGGTCGAGCAGCGGAAAACTGCGCACGCTGGTGCCGAAGAAGGGCTGGTCACGGTTCAGCACCAGCCGGCTCAGCTTGTCGCGGTGGGATCCGGTCAGCACGATCATCAGGTTCGGCCCGTCGCGGGCGTCGTCCCTGGTGTTCAGCCGGTCGCGTGCCGCCTTCAGCGCGAACATGGCGGTCAGCCCGGCCTCGGTCGTCAGCGCGTGCTGGGCTTCATCCACCAGCAGGGCGATGCGCTTGTGCGTCCGCTCCAGCAGGGCCTCCAGCGCGTCGGCCAGCGTGGTCCCCTGCGCCTGCCCGACCCGGTCGATGTCGACCGAAACGCCGCCGACCCCCAGCCTGGCGAGCCCCACCGCCCGCGCCGCCTTCACCGGCAGGCTGTCGGCCCGGCGCAGTTCGGCCTTCAACGCCTCCGCGATCAGATGGGCGGGATCGGCCGCCATGTCCGACCACAGATCGGCATAGACCGCCAGGATGCCGCGGTTCTCCAGCTCCGGCCCCAGGTCGTGGCGCAGGAAGGTGCTTTTTCCCGTCCGCCGCGGTGCCGCCAGACACAGCGTGGGCTCCGCCCCGATCGGCGCATCCCCGGTCACGATGTCGGCCAGCGCCGCCGCCAGCTTCGGCCGGTGGAACAGGAACTTCTGCGCGGGCGTGGCGGCGGTTCGGGGCGGCATCGGCAGCCTCCTTATGGCCGATTATGGATCATTCCATAATTTATAGTCCGAAAAATAATCGTCAATAGTCCATTACGGACACCGAAACGACCCTCGCACGCCAACCGTTTCCCCTTGCATCCGCCCGCACAAGCCCCCATAACAGCGGCGGGAGACTGGCGTCGGACGAGTCCCTCGCCAACCCGGTCAGGTCCGGAAGGAAGCAGCCGCAACGAGTTACGGCTCGGGTCGTTCGTCCAGTCTCCCACCCTCTGCAAAAATTGCCAGCACGAAACAGACGGCGACAGCGCGGTGCCGGGACGCTATCCTGCGGCCCGAAATTCCCCTCCCGTCGTTTCGACAGGCCAGCCGCGTGACCGATACCACCGCCGTTTCCGCCGCCGACATCGCCGCCGCCTCCGCTCCTCCCGCCACCGGGCAGGCCTACCGGGTGCTGGCGCGCAAATACCGGCCGAAGACCTTCGACGAGTTGATCGGCCAGGACGCGCTGGTCCGCACCCTGACCAACGCCATCCAGTCCGGCCGCATCGCCCAGGCCTTCATGCTGACCGGCGTGCGCGGCGTCGGCAAGACCACCACCGCCCGCATCATCGCCCGCGCGCTGAACTGCACCGGGCCGGACGGCAACGGCGGGCCGACGGTCAGCCCCTGCGGCGTCTGCGACAATTGCCGCGCCATCGCCGAGGATCGCCACGTCGACGTGATGGAGATGGACGCCGCCAGCCACACCGGCGTCGACGACATCCGCGAGATCATCGACGGCGTGCGCTATTCCCCGGTCTCGGCCCGCTACAAGCTCTACATCATCGACGAGGTCCACATGCTGTCGAAGAGCGCGTTCAACGCGCTGCTGAAGACGCTGGAGGAACCGCCGAGCCATGTGAAGTTCGTCTTCGCCACCACCGAGATCCGCAAGGTGCCGGTGACGGTGCTGTCGCGCTGCCAGCGCTTCGACCTGCGCCGCGTCGACGCCCAGGTGCTGAAGGAGCATTTCACCCGCGTCACCGCCCTGGAAGGCGCCGACATCGAGGGAGACGCCGCCGCCCTGATCGCGCGCGCCGCCGACGGGTCGGTGCGCGACGGGCTGTCGCTGCTCGATCAGGCGATCGCGCTGGCCGCCGGCACCGTCACCGCGCAGCAGGTGCGCGACATGCTGGGTCTGGCCGACCGCACCCGCGTCATCGACCTGTTCGAGGCCGCCGTCTCCGCTCGTCCGGCCGAGGCGATGGACATACTGGCCGACCTGCACCGGGTCGGCGCCGATCCGGTGGTGATCCTCCAGGACCTGCTGGACCTCGTCCACAATCTGACCCGGCTGAAGGTGGTGCCCGACAGCGCAAACGACCCCTCCCTGCCGGAGGCGGAGCGCACGCGGGGATCCAGCCTGTCGGCCAGGCTCGGCATGCCGGCGCTGACCCGCGCCTGGCAATTGCTGCTGAAGGGGCTGAACGAGGTGCAGGCCGCCCCGGTGCCGCAGCAGGCGCTGGAGATGGTGATCGTCCGCCTGTCCTACGCCGCCGACCTGCCGACTCCGGGCGAGCTGATCCGCCAGTTCCAGGCCCAGCAGGCCAATGGCGGCGCCGGAGGGGGCGCCCCGATGGGCCGTGGCTCCGGTGGCGGCCCCGGCGGTGGCGGCGCTGGCCCGCTCGCGGTCGCGACAAGCCAGCCCGCGTCCATGGCCACCCAGGCCGTCGCCCGCTCAATCGCATCGGCCCAGCCGCAGAGCGCCCCCGTTGCGCAGACCGCCCCGGCTCCCACCCCGGCCCCAGCCGGGGAGGAGTTGTCGCCGATGCCGCGGGACTTCCGCGCGCTGGTGCAGCTCTTCTCCGACCGGCGCGAGGGCGCGCTCTACGGCTATCTGATGGAGACGGTTCAGCTGGTCCGCATGGAGCCGGGCCGGCTGGAGCTGAAGCTCCGCCCCGCCGCCCCGCCGACCCTGCCGGCCAAGGTCGGGCAGTTCCTGGGCGAATGGACCGGCCAGCGCTGGATCGTCGCCCTGTCCGACGGCCCGGCCCAGCCGACGCTGGCCGAGCAGGAGCAGGCGGAACGGAACCGCGCCTGGTCGGAGGCGGAGGCCAACCCGGTGGTGCGCGCCGTGCTCGACGCCTTCAGCGGGGCGAAGATCATCGATGTCCGCGACCTCGCCGCAGTCGCCGCGGCGGAGAGTGCTGCGGTTGCGGATGACGGCGAGACACCCGATTTCATGGTTCAGCAGCAGGACGACGGGGTCTATTACCCCCTCGACGACGAAGGAGAGTACTGACCGATGAAGAATATCGGCAACATGATGAAGCAGGCCCAGCAGATGCAGGCCAAGATGCAGGAGATGCAGGCCAGCCTGGAACAGGTCGAGATGACCGGCCAGAGCGCCGCCGGCATGGTCGTCGTGACCGTCAACGGCAAGAGCGAGATGAAGAAGGTCAAGCTCGACAAGTCCGTCGTCGATCCCGAGGACGTCGAGGTGCTGGAGGATCTGATCGTCGCCGCCTTCAACGACGCCAAGCGCAAGGTCGAGCAGCATGTCGCCGAGGAGACCTCGAAGATGATGGGCGGCCTGAAGCTGCCGCCGGGCATCAAGCTGCCGTTCTGATCTTGTCGACTTGCCCTCTCCCGCCCCGGGAGAGGGAGGGGGCCCGCCGAAGGCGGAGAGGGTGAGGGGCCGTCCGGAGACGGTCCCCCTTATCCTTGCACCCCCCTCACCCTTCCCAAGCTTTGCTTGGGCCCCTTCCCTCTCCCGGGGCGGGAGAGGGGAATATGTTGCGGCCGCCAATTCCCCATGATCGGACCTGAAATCGAACGCCTGATCCAGTTGCTGTCCAAACTGCCGGGGCTCGGCCCCCGGTCGGCGCGGCGGGCGGCTCTTCATCTGATGAAGCGCCGCGACAGCTTGCTGGTTCCCCTGTCGGAAGCGATGGCGGCGGCCGGCGAATCGATCCGCGCCTGCTCCGTCTGCGGCAATCTGGACAGCCGCGATCCCTGCACCGTCTGTGCCGACCCCGCCCGCGACCGCTCGGTCATCTGCGTGGTCGAGGATGCCGGCGATCTGTGGGCGCTGGAACGCACCCGCGCCTTCCGCGGCACCTATCATGTGCTGGGCGGGCTGCTGTCGGCCTTGCAGGGCGTCGGCCCCGACGATTTGAACCTTGCCGGCCTTGCCGAGCGCGCCAAGGATCCGGCGGTGCGCGAGATCATCCTGGCGCTGAACGCCACCGTCGACGGCCAGACCACCGCCCATGTGGTGACCGACCGCCTGACCGACTCCGACGTCTCGGTCTCCCGCCTCGCCCATGGCGTTCCGGTCGGCGGCGAGCTGGACTATCTCGACGATGGCACGCTCACCGCGGCGCTGAAGGCAAGACGGCCGCTGTAGCCCGGCGCCAGGCCGCCGCTATCCGGGAAACCCCGCCAGGGCGCGGACCTCGGCCGGGCCGCGCCCCTCCTCGCGCAGCGAACGCAGCGATTGGGCGCGGTCGCGCTTGGCCAGCCGCTCGCCCGCCGCGTTCCGCAACAGGCCGTGGTGATGGTAATCCGGCGGATCATAGCCCAGCAGGGCCTGCAACAGCCGGTGCAGATGGGTGGCGAAGAACAGATCCTCGCCACGGGTGACCAGCGTCACGCCTTGCAGATGGTCGTCGACGGTGACGCTGAGGTGATAGCTGGTCGGCGTGTCCTTGCGCGCCAGCACCACGTCGCCCAGCAGTTCCGGCGTCGCCTGCTGCCAGCCCCGCGCCCGGTCATGCCAGCGCAGCGGCCCGGTCAGCCGGCGCGCGGCCTCCACATCGAGCCGCAACGCCCATGATTCGCCATCGCCGATCCGCTCCGCGCGTTCCTGCGGCGAACGATGACGACAGGTGCCGGGATAGAGGGGACCATCGGAAGAAGTCGGGCCGGGCCCGTGCGGCGCGGCAGCGGCCCGCGCGATCTCGGCGGCGATGTCCTTGCGGGTGCAGAAGCAAGGATAGAGCACGCCGAGCGACTCGAGCCGGGCCAGGGCGGCGCGGTAATCGTCGAAATGATCGGATTGGCGCCGCACCGGGCCATCCCAGTCGAGGCCGAGCCAGCCCAGATCCTCGATCAGGTCGCGCTCGAACTCCGGGCGGCAGCGGTTGGGGTCGATATCCTCGATCCGCAACAGGAAGCGGCCGGCGGCGCCGCGGGCGGTGGTCCAGCCGAACAGCGCGGAATGGGCATGGCCCAGATGCAGATGCCCGGTGGGGCTGGGGGCGAAGCGGGTGACGAGGTCGCTCATCCCCGCCTTATAGCGGATCCCGTGGGCAACCCTCAAACATGGAGACCTTAGATATAGGGATTGTCGCGAATCGGCTCGACCGGGATCTCCTCGCCCTCCAGATACAGCGCCAGACGGCGGCGCAGCTCGCGGTCGAAGGCGTCGATGCGGATCTGGCGCTCACGCTCCTCGCGTTCACGGCGCTTCTGGGCAAGGTCGATGATGACGGCGGTCATGGCGGGCTATCCTCGAAGGTCGCGTCCGGCCGGCGCGACAGGCCGGGTCTGCTTGGATCGATGAGCCCACGATGGGTCCGTCATGGTTAACGAGGGGTAAGCGCGCAAGCGGAAGCGTGGGGCCCTCCGCCGATGTCACAGCCCCTGCGCGAATGTGCGGAACGATCGTTCCTCCGGCGGCGACATGCCCACAGCGCGAAAAAGGTTACACATCAGTGAAGAAATTGCACCGCAGCGGGCCAAGATGTTGAGTCCGGGCCGACGATCCACTATGTATCTGGTTGTCCCGGATGTCGATCCGGCTGCCGGGGCGCAGCAGATACGACCCCGCGCACAAAGCCGCTCCGCTGTCGCGTGCCGGGATCCTGATACGGTCTCAGACACACGGTTTCAGACAAGGGAGTGGCCATTGGCTCCACCACCCGATCATTGTCCGGCTCTGGTGCTGAACGCGGATTTCCGCCCGCTCAGTTACTTCCCCTTGTCGCTGTGGTCCTGGCAGGAAGCGGTCAAGGCGGTTTTTCTGGAACGGGTCAACATCGTCTCGCACTATGACCGGGTCGTCCGATCCCCAAGTTTCGAAGTCCGGTTACCAAGCGTCATCTCGCTGAAAGAGTTCATCCCGGCCACGCGCCGCCCGGCCTTCACCCGCTTCAACGTCTTCCTGCGCGACCGTTTCACCTGCCAATATTGCGGCCGCCCCTTTCCCACCCACGACCTGACCTTCGACCATGTGATCCCGCGCTCACGCGGCGGTCGGACGACCTGGGAAAACGTCATCACCTCCTGTTCGGCCTGCAATCTGGCGAAGGGCGACCGCCTTCCCCATGTCTGCGGCATGATCCCCCTCAGTCCGCCCTTCCAGCCCAGCGCCTATGAGCTGCAAGAGAATGGACGTGCCTTCCCGCCAAACTTCCTTCACGAAAGTTGGCGGGATTTTCTTTATTGGGACTCCGAACTCGATCCGCTGTGAGTCGTGCGCCCGCCAGGGCCATTTCCGATTTGGCGGGCACCCGAAGAAACGGCGTCGCGGGGCCGGGCACGGGGCTGTTTCCGCCCCACCGGATCACACGCCGAAATTTTCAAAAATCAACGCGCAAATTCTGATTAAGTGTATCTTATGAACCACAACAATTAGAAATATTACGCTTCTGGAGATTTTCTCCTTTTTTCCCAGAATCGCAGCGGCGCAACCGTCCAAGCCTCCGCATCGGACCGGAGATCGCGCCGCCCCCTGCATTCAGGCAAAGGAGCCTCCATGTCTGGCAACTCCTCCCCCCTTGCGCCTCTGGTCACCTTCGGCGTGGTCGGCGATTACGGTTCAGGCGGCATTGGCTCGACCAATGTCATCGCCCAGGCCGCTACCGGCGTGGCGACGGCCATGAAGAGCTTCGTCTCGCCCAGCATCCCCTCCAACTTCGTGGTGTCGCTGGGCGATCAGATTTACCCCCCTTGGTCTAAAGGATGCGAAAATGGCGCGGCAACCGCTGCCGAGTACATCGCGGCCATCGGCAATCTGTACGGTGGCTTTATCTTCTATCCCCCCGTCAACTACGACGATCCAAGCGCGCCGGTTTCTCCCAACCCATACGCCCCGGACACCCCCACATCCTCCACCATGCGTCTGTTCCCGGTGATCGGGGATCATGACTGGTGGAAACAAAACCAGACAATCCCGGCAAGAAGCTCGGGCGACTCCCCCGAAATCTATTTGATGAAGGGAAACGACAATTATCAGGTGAATTTCGCCGGGTTGAATTTGCCGTTGGATCCGCAGTTGGATCCGCAGTTGGGAACGCCCGACTACACTCCCTGCATTCGTTACTACACCGTGCAGCCGGCGGCTGATCCCGCGACGAACACACCGCTCATCCAACTGTTCGCGCTCAGCAATGACCAGAATGAAGTGGCGTTGGGCACTCTGTTCACAAAGGACAGCAGCTCTGACAATCTGCTATCCCCTCAAATCCAGTGGTTCACCGGCGCGCTGAGCGACTCGCAAGCGGTGTGGAACATCGTGTCCATGCACCAACCGCCCTACAGCTCGTCCAACGACCATGGCCCGACCACCTATTTCCAACTGGTCGATCTGGTCGCCAACACCGTCGGAAAAACCGTCGATCTGGTGCTGGCCGGTCATATCCACAGCTACGAGCGGTTCCAGAATGTCGACCAATCCAATGGTTTGACGACCTACATCGTCAACGGCACCGGCGGCACGCTGGAAGGCTTCGCCTCCTTTAAAAGCGTGACCGACACGTCACCGATCGGTCAGGTTCGGGTCACCGGCTATTACGGCTTTCAGGTCGCCACCGTCAGCTTGCAAACCCTGACCCTGGCATTCTACGGCTCCACCGATCCCGCCAACGCCAGCCAGGCCCCCTCGGGACCATCCTGGACGGCGTTCGACGTCTTCATGATCGTCAAACCCAACACGACCCTGACGTTGGGCGACATGGCCGGCTTGACCGGCTTGCTGATCCAGGGCGTCACGGACAGCAGCGGCGCAACATCCGGCTTGACCATCGACACCGGCGGACAGACCGCGACCCTGCCGCTCAACCTCTATGGGCCGGGGTCGCTCACCGTCACCGGCGGCGGCACGCTGACCGTCACCGCCGCACCGGTCCCCACGGGTTTCAAGCAGAACACCGACGGCTCCATCCCATCGGTCTATTACGAGCAGACGCAGACAGGCCCGACCGGTCCCATCGCCACGGATTCCCAAACCACGCTGGTACTCTACGGCACAAACTACCCGCCATCAGCGGAAAACCCGGCGGCACCCGCCGGATAACGCGGGCCTGACGGGACGCGCGGGCGTTTCCTGCCGGATGATGACCGCCATCGCCCGGCAGGCACGCGCCCCGCGTCACACGCGCTCGGCCACCCAGATCACCGCCCTGGTGCCGGCCTTGATGGCGGCGGACAGCACCGGGTAGGCCGGCGCCTGCTCCGCCTCGTTGAGGATGCCGATGTCGCGGTGCTCGACCTCCTCCGCCTGGAACTTGCGGATGCTGTTCGACAACTCCGCCTCATCGGGGCCCAGCTGTTGCAGCTGATCCTCGTAATGGCGTTCGATGACTTCTTCGACGGCGACCGTGCAGGCCATCGCCGCCCGCTCGCCCAGGATCGCGGTGCCGGCGCCCAGCAGGAAACCGGTGACATGCCACAGCGGCTGCAACAGGGTCGGCCGCACCCGGCGCCGGTTCAGCTGCTTTTCGAAATATTCGAGATGGATCAGCTCCTGGTCGGCCATGTGCCGCAGGGTCTTGCCGTGGCGGCCCTTGCCCATGACGGCGATCTGGCCCTCATAGATGCGCTTGGCGCCATATTCGCCGGCATGGTCGACGCGGACGATGCGGGCCAGCCGGTCGCGCCGCGGCAGGTCGCCGGGCAGCGCGCCGCGGGCTGAAGCCGTCCGCGGAACAGCGGCGGAAGAGGTCGTTTCACTCACAATGCGGTCCTCGACACCGGGGTGCGGGTGTAGGCGATGCGCGCCGCGATGAAGGCGTAGGCCGCCAGCGCCAGCGAGATCACCACATTGTAGCCCGCCATCGATATCCCGAACAGCGACCACGCCACCTCGTCACAGCGGGTGACCGGGGCGGCCAGCACCTGGGCGCGCAACGCCTCCAGCGAATTGGCCGGCGCCGAGCCGCCACAGGACGAGGTGCCGGCCCACCAATGCTGCTCCACCCCGACATGATAGGCGGCGATGCCGGCGCCGGCCAGCAGGGCCAGCCCGCTGACCACCAGCAGCGCATCGCCCACCCCCCTCCAGCGGCGAAACAGCCAGGTCACCAGCCCCAGCGCCATCACCGCCACATAGGGCCATCGCTGCATGATGCACAGCACGCAGGGTTGGTAGCCCAGCACGAACTGGAAGAACAGGGCCGACAGCAGCACCCCGGCACTGGCGAGGGCCAGAAGCGGGGCTGCGATGCGGGGATCGTCGAAGACGCGGGAAAGGAGGGTTTGGATCATCATGGCCGACAAATTAGCGCGTGCGGAGCCGTTCGGCCAGCCGTCCGCGACACCCACCCCACCCCTGCGACGGCATGACAGGGGCCGCGACGGGGAGGGGGAATAAGCGGCGGCGCGGCGGCGTCGCCAACGGAGAAACGGGGAGGATCGGAATGCCCCGTTCTTTTGCGCTTTCCGTTTGCGGAGCGTTGCGTTAGAAGAGGCGTCGCTGCGGGCGTGGTGAAATTGGTAGACGCGCCGGACTCAAAATCCGGTTCCGCAAGGAGTGTCGGTTCGAGTCCGACCGCCCGCACCACCACAATCTGTTTTCTGGGGCCGCGTTTCCGGTCAACTGGCCGCCTTCGCGGTGAACTGGTCGAACGCCTCGACCGCCTGGGCGGCATACATCACCGACGGCCCCGCCCCCATATAGACCGCCATCCCCATCGTCTCCATCACCTCGTCCCGGCTGGCTCCCTGCCTCATCGCCGCTTCGGCATGGAAGGCGACGCAGCCGTCGCAACGGATCGCAACGGCGATGCCGAGCGCGATCAGCTCCTTGGTCTTGGTGTCGAGCGCATCCGCCTTCAGCGCCGCCTGGGCCATTCCGGAAAAGGCCTTCATGACGTCGGGCGCGCCGCCGCGCAGTTCCCGGATGGCGGTGGACAGCTCGCCGGTCATCTGCGGCCAATTCTTGTGCATGGGTCGTCTCCTGTATTTGAAAGGCTCCCGGCGGATGATCCGAGCGCCGCGATCATGCCGGCTGGCGGACCGGCCGTTGACTGAAAATTAGAATATACTAATTTAAAGATCAAGGGGCTTTCGCGGAGATCACCCGCAGCCCTCGCCCTCGTCGCCAGTTCCCCACGGATCCGCCTGTGCCCCTGTGTTCGCCGTTCAGCTGCTTGATGCCCGCCGCTCCGTCGGATGGGCGGAGCGGTGCCGGCCACATTCCCGGCGCTCTTTTGAATCCACTGTCACGGTTCGATCCGCCACGAGTACCGACGGAAACGACCAAGCCTCTGATTTTCCACGGCCAGGGTGGCATGCGTTGCGGCCCCGCCGCCGAACGTATGAAGGCCGCCGGGCACGCCGGCACCATTTCCCCGCCTGGGTCATAGCGTCGTGCGTTAATTATGAAACGCAGGACGCCATAGCTTTATGTCTGACGATCGGATTCACGCTTCAAATCGAGTCCGATTTTACGCGATCCGATCTAATGCCGGCGGCGCGGTGGAACGCTGACCGAGCGGCCGTGGACCGCAAAGACCCTCATGAAGAGTTTCGGAAACATGGTGCGGGCGGCGGGACTCGAACCCGCATACCCAAGGGTGCGGGATTTTAAGTCTCTCTCCCTGCACCTTTCGCCAGTTTTCTGGAATCTTCCCATTCCTCATGATCGCGTGATTTCAAAGACTTACAGCCTACCCTTCTTCTCCATCCCCTCCCGGCATATGATCGGTTTTCCGACACCGTGGGTCCTGGGTGGGTCCTGGGATGTGGGTCCTGGGGGGATGGGGATGGAAGCCAAGATCACGAAAACGCTGGTGAACCAAGTCCAGGCCGGGGACAAGGACCTGATGATCTTCGACACGACGCTGAAGGGCTTCGTGCTGAAGGTGACGCCGTCCGGCGCTAAGACCTATCTGGTGGTCTACCGCATGGGCGGCCGGGACACGCCGAAGCAGAAGGTGACCATCGGTCGGCACGGATCCCCCTGGACGCCCGACAAAGCCCGCACCGAAGCAGAGAAGCTGTTGGCATCGGTAAAAAGGGGGACTGATCCGGCGGCCGAGAAGAAGGCCCGGACCAAGCGTGGCGCCACCGTCGCCGATCTGGCGGACGACTATCTGACACAGCACGTCGACGTGAAGAACAAGCCCAGCACCGCGACCGGGTTCCGCCGGCTGGTGGAGAAGGAAATCAAGCCGCCGCTGGGCAAGCTGCAGGTCGACAAGGTGACACGCGCCGACATCGCCAAGCTGCACCACGACATGCGGGACACGCCCCGACAGGCGAACCAGACGCTGGCCGTCCTGTCGAAGATGTTCAGCTTGGCCGAGGTGTGGGGACTCCGGCCGGACGGGACCAACCCCTGCAAGAAGATCGAGCGCTACCGGGAGAACAAGCGGGAGCGGTTCCTGTCGGTCCCCGAGGTGGAGCGGCTGGGCAAGGCGCTGGCCGAGCTTGGCGAGACGATGGAGGTGCATGAAACCATCCTGTCCGCCATTCGCCTGTTGCTGCTGACCGGCTGCCGCGTCGGGGAGGTGCTGGCGCTGCGCTGGGTCGATGTGGTCGACGGCGCGGTCCTCATCCGCGACGCCAAGGCCGGCGGGCGCGTCCATCCGATAGGTGCGCTGGCGCAAGCCTTCCTATCCGAGCTGCCGCGCGAGTCGGAATGGGTGTTGCCGGCACCGCGATCCCCCCGCAACCCGCTGCCGAACACCACCATCTCCCATGGCTGGGAGGTGGTGCGCAGCAAGGCCGGGCTGGAGGACGTGCGGCTCCATGATCTGCGGCATACCGTCGGGACCTATGCCGGCCAAGCCGGCGCGAACGCCTTCCTAGTGCGCGACAAGCTGGGGCACAAGACGCTGGCGATGACCGGTCGCTATGTTAACCGGGATGCCGATCCGATCCGCGAGCTGTCCGATAAGATCGAGGGGCGCATCATGGGCGCGCTGAAGGCCGGCGCCGCAGCGGCCGAGGGAGAGACGAGCGGGGCCGAGGTGGTGTCGCTGCCGACCGGGAGGAAGCGCGCCGACAGGTGAGGAAGGCAGGAGGGGCCGCGGAACACTCTCCCCACCTTGCCGTTTCGGATATTGCGTTTAAGCGCGAAGCACGCCATATAGACTCGGTAAAAACGGGAGAAAAACCATGAACGCCCTACTCGAAAAGCCGGACACCGTCGTTCCTTCCGAGGAAGACGCCGCGCTGGCGGCCGAGTCGAGCCGTATCCTGGCCTCCAGGCCTTCCGAAGGAGAGTTCCGGGTTCACCTGGACGACGGTCAGACGCTGGCCTTGCCGCGCGCTGTGAAGCAACTCCTTGCCCATCTGCTGACGGAGATGTCGCATGGCAACGCCGTCACGCTGATCCCGATCCATGCTGAGATGACCACCCAGGAAGCGGCCGACTATCTGAACGTCAGCCGGCCCCATTTGGTGAAGCTGTTGGAAGAGGGAACAATCCCCTTCCACAAGGTCGGTTCCCACCGCCGGGTGCGCTTCCGTGATCTGAAGAGCTATAAAGACCGGATCACGGCTGATCGCGCCAAGGCTCTGGACGAGTTGGCGGCCCAGGCCCAGGAACTCAACATGGGGTACTGATCGAGTGTCGCGCTTCACCGTTGTCTTCGATGCCTGTTGCCTCTACCCCGCCCCACTGCGGGATTTCCTCATGGAGTTGACGACGGCGGAGCTGTTCCGGGCGAAATGGACATGGGCGATCCATGAGGAATGGACGCGTAACCTGCTCCACAACCGCCCGGACCTGACGCGGGAGGCCGTGAAACGCACCTGTGCCTTGATGAACCGTGCCGCCCCGGATTGCCTCGTGGAAGGGTATGAGCACCTGATCCCCGTGGTCGAACTGCCGGACGCCGATGACCGGCACGTCCTGGCAGCCGCGATCCACGCCCGCGCCGATGCCATCGTGACCTTCAACCTGAAGGACTTTCCGGCCGCGGAACTGGGTAAGTTCAACGTCGAGGCCATCCACCCGGACGACTTCATCAGCTACCAGTTCGACCTGCACGAACCGGCCGTTGTGATCGCCGCGCAGAGGTGCCTGCATATTTCGGCGGAAAGCACCCAGCGGGAACGGCGGAAAGCGCCCGGGCAGAACGGTGAAAGCGCCCAGCCGTTTCGGTGAATTCGCCCACCCGTAGGAGTGGTGGTATCGGGGTCCGAACCAGCCTTTGGCATCCCCATGATCTTTCCACGGCACAGGCCAAGGAGGATCGGGATGCCCCGAGCGAGGTCGGACATGCGGCGGATCAGAGAAGTCCTTCGTCTGCGGGATGAGTTTGGCGCCAGCCAACGGCAGATTGCCGATGCCTGCCGGCTGCCGCGCAGCACCGTGCGCGATTACCTGGAGCGGCTACGGGCCTCCGGGCTGCAGTACGCGGATGTGCTGGGCTGGACGGACGTCGAGCTGGAGGAGCGGCTGTTCCCGCCTCCGGTCACGTCGGCGCGCCCGGTGCCCGACTGGCGGCACATCAGCCGGGAACTCGGCCGCCGTGGCGTAACGCTGCGGCTGCTGTGGGAGGAATACCTGGAGGTCCATCCCGGCGGCTATCGCTACACCCAATTCGTCCAGCATTTCCGGGCATGGCAGGGTGCTCATGCCGAGCCGCGTCTGCGCCGGGAACATCGGCCGGGGGCGGCGATCGAGGTTGATTACGCTGGGATGACGCTGACCGTCGGGCTCGGCGCTGAGGCGCGGCAGGCCCAGGTGTTTGTCGCCTGCCTGCCGTATTCGGGCTACGTCTATGCCGAGGCGACCTGGACCCAGCAGGCGGAGGAGTGGCTGGCCTCCCACACCCGGCTGTTCGAACATCTGGGCGGCGTGCCGGGCAAGCTGGTGCCGGATAACCTCAAGGTCGGCGTCAGCCACGCCTCCTTCTACGATCCGGCGATCAACCCGGCTTATCACGATCTCGCCCGGCACTACCGCACCGCCGTCCTGCCGGCCCGGGTGCGGCGCCCGCGCGACAAGCCCAGCGCCGAGAACGGCGTGCAGCAGGTCGAGCGGCGGGTGCTGGCCCCGCTGCGCGATACGCCCTTCGCCACGCTGGACGCCGCCAACGCGGCCTTGCGCGACAAGCTGGCCACCCTCAATGCCGCTCCCTTGAGCCGCCGGCCGCAGGACACGCGCGCCGGCCTGTTCGCCGCCGAGGAGCAGCCGACCCTGCGCCCCTTGCCGCCGGACCGCTTCGTGCCGGGCACCTGGGCGCGCCACAAGGTCCCGCCCGACTATCATCTCGCTCTCGACGGCGGCGTCTACTCGGTGCCCCACACGCTGATCGGCAAGACGGTCGACGTGCACAGCACCGCCGGCGTGATCAGCGTCTTCCTGCGCGGCAAGCGGATGGCCTGCCATGTCCGCCGGCAGGACGGCGCCACCGTGACGCTGGACGCCCATCGCCCCGCCAACCACCGGGCCGTCGCCCGCTTCACCCCCGATGCCATCCAGACCGAACTGGCCGCCATCGGCCCGGCCGCCGCGCTGCTGTTCGAACGCATCCTGGCCGGCGCCGATCACCCCGAACAGGCGGTGCGGGCCGGGATCGGCCTGATCCGCTTGGCGGCCACCCACGGCACCAGCCGGCTGGAGCAAGCCTGCCAGGCGGCGCTGGAGGCCAACGTCGGATCCTACCGCTACGTCCAGCGCTGGTTGACCGCTCCCCCGGCCACAACGGCGGACGCGGCCGGTGCCGGCGAGCACACCAATCTGCGCGGCCCTTCCTACTATCACTGACGGAGATACGATGATGAAGCACGTCAACCACGAGCGGCTGCGCCAGTTGCGGCTGTACGGCATGGCCAAGGGGTTGGAGGCGCTGGAACGCCTGCCCGATCGCGGCCAACTGGCCTTCGACGAGCAGTTGGGCACGCTGATCGAGCGGGAAGCGGCAGAGCGCGCCAACACCGCACTCGCCAGCCGACTGAAACGTGCCCGGCTGCGCCAGACGGCCTGCCTGGAGGACCTCGACCTGCGCACCCCGCGTGGGCTCGATCGCGGTGTTGTGCGCGAGCTGGCCACCGGGCGCTGGGTGAAGGAGAACCGGCCGGTTCTGATCACCGGCCCGACCGGGATCGGCAAGACCTGGCTGGCCTGTGCACTCGGCAACCAGGCGGCGCGGGAAGGCCACAGCGTACTCTACACCCGGCTGACCCGCCTGCTGGACGATCTGGCCACCGCCCGCCTGGACGGTTCGCTCGCCCGGCTGCTGCGACGGATCGCCCGGCTCGACCTGCTGATCCTGGATGACTGGGCGATGACCGAGCTGACCGCGCCTCAGCGCCTGGACCTGATGGAGGTGATCGATGACCGCCACGACCGGGCCGCAACCATGCTGGCCACCCAAGTTCCCGTGGCCAACTGGCATCGGCTCATCGGCGATGCCACCTACGCCGACGCCATCCTCGACCGCCTCGTGCATCGGGCCTACCGCATCGACCTGCATGGCGACTCCATGCGCCGCACCAAGGCCGATGCCGCCAGCGAAACCCCCGACACCTAAGGCCGGTGCTTGGCAACCAAACCCACAACCTTCATAACGTAAATCCAGGGTTCGGCCCCGGCTCCCACCAGCTTGCAATTCGGGTGGGCGCTTTCGCCGAAACGGTGGGCGCTTTCAACCGAAACGCCTGGGCGAATTCGCCGAAATACGCAGAGGTGCCTGAGGCGCCTGAAGAGCCCGCCGAAAACGGCGGATGACTACCTCGCCACGCTTCATGCGCAGTCGCTACCCAAGACCGTGGCGGCTCTGAGGCCTTACGCCGCTGTGCTGTGAGGGTGCTGGAGGAGTGATACCAAAGCCGTTAAATTTTGACCTGTAAGGCCCACGGGTAACCGCATGTGGAGCGGATGCGGCCGGGTTCGGCGAGGATGCGGTTCCAGACGCGACAGCAGACGTCGAGGATGGCGTTGAGGTCGGTGAAGAGCCGGTGGGACAGCAGGGTGTCGCGCATGACCTGCCAGAGCCTTTCGATGGCGTTGAGTTCCGGGCTGTAGGGCGGGAGCGGCACGAGGGTGATGTTGGCCGGCACGGCGAGATCGCCGCTGGTGTGCCATCCCGCCCCGTCGATCACCACGGCGGCATGGGCGCCGGGGGTGACGGTGCGGCTGATCTCCTCCAGCATGAGGTTCATCGCCTCGGTGTTGGCGCGCGTCATGACGATGGCGGCTCCGGTGTCGCGCTCAGGACAGACCGCGCCGAAGAGATAGGCCGACTTGAAACGATGATCGCGCACGGCGCGCGGCCGGCTGCCGCGCGGCGCCCAGCGCCGGGTCAGGGTGCCTTTCTGGCCGATGCGGGCCTCGTCCTGGAACCAGACCTCCACGGCGCTCGCCTCGGGGTGGTCCTCTCCGATGGCGGCGAGGCGTTCGGCGAAGTTTTTTTAAACGCCTCCTGGGCCGGTGCGTCGGCCTTGGGATGGATCGGGCGCGGCGTCAGGAAGGACAGCTTCATGCGGTGCAAGCGGTCCTGCATGCCGGTGCGGCTGTAGTCCGCCCCGAAATGCCGCAGGGCCAAGTCGCGGATGTGGCGAACCCGGTACTCGACGACGCCGTCCCGTTCGACCTCGGGGCCGGCGGCGATCAGGTCAGCCAATTCCGGCTCCAGGGCGTCGGCGAGCAGCGGCGGCCGGCCGCAGCGCGCCCGATCCCGCAAGCCGTCCACCCCTTCGGCGTTGTAGCGCACGACCCAGTCGCGCAGCGCTTGCCGGTCCATGCCGGCTTGCCGCGCCGCTTCCGCCCGGCTGACGCCGTCCAGCGCCATGGCGATCGCCAGCAGGCGCCGGCACACCCGCCCATCGCTCTCGCCGCGGGCGAGGCGGCGCAGGTCTTCCGAGCTCAGGTCGGGGCGGATCGGCAGGGCGGACATGGCTGTGCTTCGCTCAATGGTGAGACCTGGCACAGGGAATCACTACCGGCGCTGAACCGCAAGCCACAGACCCGGCGAGTCAGAAGTTTCCGGCTCTGGTATTAGATGCATGCCGCCGCTTTGCCGAAAGATATAAAGAAACAAGGAATAACGATGATTTGATTGCGGCTGTTCTTTTTGGAAATCACACACTTGATTGGCTGCACACAAGAGACCTTGGATTGAGCCAAAGTGACTTTGAAGCCGAAAAAACGAAGATGAAATCTGCTTGCCCTGAGTGGGATGAACTTAGGAGAATTGCCAATGGCACGAAGCACCCGAGGATCCAAAACATAAAACAAGCAATAGAAAGGGAACACGAATGGGAGGATGATGACTGGTGGAGTATGGGCGGAGTGGATGGCGAGAAATCTCTCTTTATAGACTTCAACGGTAAAGAGATATCTCTTCATGCTCTGATTATGAGTTTTCTAAGGAACGCAGATACCTACCTGAAAAGTCTAGGAATTTAGAGCCGATATTTCTACTTGCTATGCCTGAGTAGAGTCGATCAGAAAAACGCTTCTGCGTATGCCCCCGCTGGGTAAGGCTGCCCAGCCTACGTCCCGAGACGATTCCCGTGGGTCCTGGGTGGGTCCTGGAGGTCCTGGAGGCTCTTGACCTTCTCGACCCTCTCCGCAATCAGCGGGAAAAACCGTTTCTTTTCAAGATGGTGCGGGCGGTGGGACTCGAACCCACATACCAAGAGGTGAGGGATTTTAAGTCCCTTGCGTCTACCAATTTCGCCACGCCCGCGCACCCGCTCCCTACCATCGCGAAGCCGATTCCCGTGCCCGGATCGTGACGGCGAAGAGCATGTCACCGGAACAGCCCCGCGTCACCCGCAGAAATTGCATATGAAAATATGCAACGCACCGTTCCGTACCCATGACTTAGACAATAGCGAGGCTGCGGGTCAAGAGGCCTTCGCAATATCACAGGCATTCCCATATTGGGGCGGCGCAACCTGGAGACGGACGCTCCTCAAAGGAGGATACGGCATGAGCGAGACGGATTGGCTGTCGCTGGTGGCCCTGCTGATGGTCGCGATTCTGGTGGTGCCTGCGGCCTTGCGCCGGAACCGCGGAGTCATTCTGCGAAACGCCGCGCTCTGGCTGGCGCTGATCGTCGTGCTGGTGTGGATTTACGACCGCTTCGGCCCGTTCGGCGGCTGAGGGGCGGCTGAGGGGCCGGGCCGGCCGCGACCGGCCTTACGGCCGGGTGTCCTCGTTCATCGTCATGATGCCGATTCCCATCGACACGCTGCCGAAGGTCAGCATCAGCCCGGCATAGAGCATCACCGTGGCGGTGATGCCATAGTCGCTGTTGCCGATCAGCGTCGCCAGCTTGGCGACGTCAAACCACAGGAGACCGCTCGCCAGCACCACGGCGCCGGCGATGCCGGCGATCAGATGGCGGATGAGGAACAGCAGCGCGGCTTTCTCGAAGCTCTTCATGGCGGGACTCCCGCGACAGGTCCGATGCGGATGACGGCAAGATTGATGACAGAAAGTTAATGTAGGACCGGACCGGTCCGCGACAACCGATCCGTCGGCATATCCCGCATTACCCTTTGGTGCCGACCGTGACGGCGGGCATGCCGCCCAGGCGGCGGACGATCTCCGCCAGCTCGTCGGTCGCGGCGGTCAACTCCGCCTCGTCCGTGCCGCGCAGCACCAGACTGACACCGAAGGATCCGCTGCGGAAGTAAGGATAACTCCCGATCTCCAGCGCCGGATGGCGGTCCTGCAAGGCCGACAGTTCGGCGGCGATCACCCCTTCCGCCAGCTCGCAGGTCACCGTGCGGGCATGCAGCGCCGGCCCGCCGGCCAGACGCGGCAGAAGCCCGTCCAGCATCGCCCGCATGATGTTGGGCACGCCGGCCATGACGAAGACGTTGCCGATCTGGAATCCCGGCGCCTGGCTGATCGGGTTGTCGATCAGGATGCCGCCGGCCGGGACATTGGCCATGCGCAGCCGCGCCTCGTTCAGCTGGCCGGCGGCGTAATGGCGCTCCAGCCGGGCGACCGCCTCCGGATGGCGTTCCAGCGCCACGCCGAAGGCCTTGGCGACACAGGCGGCGGTGATGTCGTCGTGGGTCGGGCCGATGCCGCCGGTGGTGAAGACGTAGCTGTAGCGGGCGCGCAGCGCATTGACCGCGGCGACGATCTCCTCCTCCACATCCGGCACCACGCGGGCCTCGCGCAGCCGCACGCCGATCTCCGTCAGCTTCTCGGCGATGTGGCCCAGATTGGCGTCCTTGGTGCGGCCGGACAGGATCTCGTTGCCGATCACCAGCACGGCGGCGGTCGGGTTCGCGACGGTCTGGGGCGTCATGGCGGTGCGGGTCTCCGTGGAACACTCTTGTCGAGCGGGAAGGCCGGGGGTAGCGTCGCCGCCAAGATGCGCTTTCCAGCCCCCCTTCTTCAAGGCCGCCTGATCCGCCGCTACAAGCGGTTTCTTGCCGACGTCCTGCTGGACGGGACCGACTCCCTGCCGGACGGGGTGGAGGTGACGGCGCATGTCCCCAATTCCGGCAGCATGATCGGGCTGGACATCCCCGGCTCCACCGTCTGGCTGTCGCGCTCCGACAACCCGAAGCGCAAGCTGGCCCACACGCTGGAACTGGTGGAAGCCGCCGCCCCCTGGGGCGAGGGGCTGGTCGGCGTCAACACCGGCCATCCCAACGCGCTGGCCGCCGCCGCGGTCGCCGCCGGCACCATCCCGGAGCTGGCCGGCTACGACCGTTTGCGGCGCGAGGTGAGATACGGCCGCAACAGCCGAATCGACCTGCTGCTGGAGGATGATCCGGCCCGGCCGGACGCCCGGCCCCCCGCCTATGTCGAGGTGAAAAATGTTCACCTCCGCCGCCCCGGCGGCCCCCATGGCGACGCCGCCGAATTCCCCGACTGCGTCACCGCGCGCGGCGCCAAGCATCTGGAGGAGATGACGGCGATGGTGGCGCAGGGCTGCCGGGCGGTGATGCTCTATCTTGTCCAGCGCGCCGACTGCACCCATTTCCGCACGGCGGCCGATCTCGATCCGGCCTATCACGCCGGCTTGCGCCGCGCGCTGGATTCGGGGGTGGAGGCGCTGTGTTGGTCTTGCGCGATCACGCCCGAATCGATTGAATTGGAGCGGTCGCTGCCGATCCGCCTCTAGGGGGCCGGCGGGCGTCGGCATCGGGCTTTTGGTTACCTGGCATAGGGGCTTTCGTCTTGGAACAGGATCACGTCGATTCCAACCGCGTCCGTCTTCATGGTCCGGAGGGATTCGAAGGCATGCGCAAGGCCGGCCGGCTGGCCGCGCTGGCACTGGACTACATCGTCCCCTATGTGCAGCCGGGCGTCACCACCGGCGAGCTGGACCGCCTGCTGGAGCAGTTCATCCGCGACCATGGCGGCATCCCCGCCCCGCTGGGCTACCGCGGCTTCCCGCGCGCCAACTGCATCTCGGTCAACCATGTCGTCTGCCACGGCATCCCCGGCGACAAGCGGCTGGTCGACGGCGACATCCTGAACATCGACGTGACCCCGATCGTCGATGGCTGGTACGGCGACAGCAGCCGCATGTATCTGTGCGGCGATGTCGGGGTGAAGGCGCGCAAGCTGGTCGACGTCACCTATGACGCGCTGATGATCGGCATCGCCGCGGTGAAGCCGGGCGCCACGCTGGGCGACATCGGCCACGCCATCCAGAGCTTCGCCGAGTCCCACCGCTTCTCGGTGGTGCGCGATTTCTGCGGCCACGGCGTCGGCCGCACCTTCCACGAGCCGCCGTCGGTTCTGCATTACGGCAAGCCGGGCGAGGGGCTGGTGCTGAAGGAAGGGATGATCTTCACCATCGAGCCGATGATCAACACCGGCCGCGCCGACGTGAAGATCCTGAGCGACGGCTGGACCGCCGTGACCAAGGACAAGTCGCTGTCAGCCCAGTTCGAACATTCCATCGGCGTGACGGCGGAGGGGGCTGAGATCTTCACCCTGTCGCCAGCGGGCTTCACCAAGCCGCCCTACATGGTGGAGTGAGGGTAACGGTTATTATGGAGTGAATGGCGGGCGCCGCGTCGGAGGATGCGGCGCCCGAGTTGTTTTCGGCGGACGGCAAGCATTCGCTCGTCGAGCTCCGCTACAGGCGCCATCGAAGCATGGCCCAAAAGACCAAGGGCCCGGCAATCGCTTGCCGAGCCCTTGGAGAAACTGGTGCCGCAACAGGGATTTGAACCCCGGACCTACTGATTACGAATTGGCAATACATTGTTATTTTCCAATGGCTTAAATACCATAGAACCGTCAGAGTTCCGACTAAATATACTGAAACTCTGACGGATTTCTACTCTGACGACTCAGCCCTTAGTGAAGATGCTGATGAAGCTGGCGATGGCCACGCCAAGGGTGGCGATCACCTCCGCCTGGTCCGGCGTCACGGCGATGCCGGCGACGGTTGCCAGCCCTATAAGGCCATTCCAGGTGCCGCGCTCCTTGGCCTTAGTCAGCAGATAGTCCTTCATGGATGAAGCTCCTTACTTCTTGAGGACGCGAATCGGAGCCGTCAGCTCCAGGCGGAAGAAGCGGTGATCCCCGATCTCCGCCACCGGGGTTTTCCCCACGGACCACGTCGGCGAAACGCCGACGGTATGGTAATGGTCGGCATTGGCCGTCACATCGCGCAGGCGGCCAGCCAGCATCTCGTCCGCGATATCGAGCGCAGCGCGGAAGGTGCGGTCGCTGTCGGTGATGGCCAGCAGCTTGTCCCGATTCGGGTCTTGCTCCAGCCAGCATGAAAACTGATAGGGCTTGAGGCAGACGGCGGGCGCCGTCTTTCCCCACCAGCGAGGATTGCGAACCCGGTTCGCAATCACGCCAGCGACGGCGGCCATGCCGGCGATGCCCTCACCGCGCGCTTCTCCCCACAAGGTCCGAGCGACGACCTCACGGGCAGACAGGGTGGATGGATCAGTCATGCTTCACCTCAGCGATGCAGAAACAGCTTGATGATCTCCGACATGGCCGCCCCAATGCCGCCAGCCAGCAGCGTCAGCACCGCCATTGCGCCGGCAGCACGACGGCGCGCGTCCGAGTAATGCGCCACCTCTGGCTTCATCGCGGCGACGTCGCGCGCCAAGAGCGCCAATTCTTCTAACTGGCGCTGGATAGCGTCCAGCCGCAGGTGCGTGACCTCACGCGATCGGCGGGCATTCTCAATTTCTGCTTGTATCTGGCCAATCTGGAAGCTGATTTCGTGTAAGTCGCCGGCAGGGGGCATGGCTAGGCTCCTTGGTTATCCAGCCCCTCGGGGTTGGACTGTTGTCGCGTCAGGGCCAGCCAACCGTCTCGTCCACCGTGGTCGGATCGGCGGCGGTCAGGGCAGCATCCTTCAGGTCGCGCGCGTGCTGGACGATTGTGGAGTAAGAGACCGCCACCGCCCCGGCCAGGGCGATCCCATCGTCCGAGGTCGGCAGGGGAAGGCGGGTGTTGTCCAGCGCGATCCAGCCCTGCGCATAGCTGTCCGGCCAAGGCAGCGCGCCGGCCAGCACCAGTGCCGCCGTGGTCGCCATGTCGCCCAGATCGGTGCGACTGGTGCTGTCCATCGCGAACCGCTTCCCGGCATGCAGGGCGCCCAGCGCCATCCGGCGGTGCCGCTCGGCGCCGATGGCCTCCACCTTGCTGATACGGGCTGCGGTGAGGCCGGCCGCCACCTCCTCCGGCGTCAGATCGACCAGACGATAGGTGACGGTCACCGCGTCAGCGCCGACGATCCACTCGGCCTCTGGCCGGCGCTCGGCCCGCTTACCGGGCGCCACCGGCGGAGTGTCGACCAGCGGCAAAAGCCGCCATGACGGGCAATAGCGCGCCCAATCTGCCGTATTGTATAAGTCCCACGCCGTCGCTGGGTGCGCTATGCCGGCATGAACAAAAGGCTCGGCGTACCGCTGCACCTTAACAACTGCGTTGTTTTGAACGATGACGGCGGGAAGTGCAATGGTCATTTATTAGCACCATCTAGACAAATTTAGTAACGCCGGACAGCCCTGTACTAAAGCTCAGCGTGCTGTTTCCTGGCCAAGCTGCCCCTGGGTGCGGAACCGTCGTCATCATGTAAAACGTGCTTCCATCATCGGAACCGTACAGTGTGAACGGGCTCAATATGCGGCCCGCTTCCGCGGTGTCGTACGCGCCAGACGTGACAACTATCTGATCCGGGCAAATACGCAAATTTGGACCGCAATCGACTTGCAGCCACCCCTCGGCGTTCCATGGATATCCGTAACGCGTACTGAGATTGCCATCGAAAGCATGCCACACAAAGCTATGTTCAGGGTTGCCGAAAAGATCGGCGTAATATCTCTGCGCGGATACCACGTACGGAGCCGGCGCTGTCCAACTTGTCATCGGAGGCGGGTAGCTAACTCCGTTTACTACGAATTTTAATTCGTTCATAAATGTGTTGTTGCTTGTGCTGCCCGGCCAATACAGCCTGATATACCGATACGGTGTGGATGCGCCTTCGCCGCTGAAGTCGTCAAATCCAAGCATCACTTGAAATCCTTTGACAGAGACATTTGTACATGCGTGGTGGCGTGGACATAGTAATACAACACATCAACAGCATTGGCCGCCGTACTCAGCGAGCCGACAATTCCGCCGGCCCACTTGAAGCCAGCCGCATAATTCAGCGCGCGATTGCCGCTGCCGTCTTGTGCGACCACGATGCGACCGCTTTGGCCGACTGTGATGTTGCTCGGCAGCGCCAGCGTACGCGCAGCTCCCGCGCTGCCGAGCGTCACAGTGAAGTAATTGCCGGCGTTGGCATCCCAGGGGATGATCGCCGCGTCGGTCAGCGGCACCGGCGCCGAGCGCGCTGCTCGAAGGAAGGTGATGGCGCCGGACGCGGCGGTCCGAAACACCTCGACGGAGGCGGCCACGAACCCCACCACGCCCGCCCCCGAGCGGTAAAAGCCGCTCGCCGCCTCGCCGATCCGAAGGCCTAGGTTCGTCGCGTCCACACCGGCATAGGTCTGCAGCCAGCCGGTCAATGTGCCGCCGATCACTTTGAAGAAGGTCGCCGCCGCGCCCGCCGGGGTCACAGCCTTGTCGGTCGCTGTCCCGGTCGCGGTTTCGCCGGTGGTGGCTGCGACCAGCAGCGCGGGACCGACCATGAAACCCGAACCGTCTGGTTTGCCGACCAGCGGCTTGCCGTGATCCGCCGCCGTGATTGCCGGCAGGGCGACACCAGCGGCAGAGGCGGCCGCAGCCGCTGCGGAGGCGTCGGCCGCCAGCCGGTCGGTGTGCGTCGCCGTCTTGTCGGCCGCCACCGCCGTCCGATCCGCTCCGGTGGCGACGCGGTCCGCCGCGGTCGCGACGGCATCAGCATCGGCGGCCAGCCGATCGGCGTGCGCTGCGAGGGCGTCGGCGTGGACCGCTATGCGGTCGGCGGCCGTGGCCTGGGCGTCCACATCGGCCGCGAGGCGGTCGGCGTGGACGGCAGTCTTGTCCGTCGCGGTCGCCAGCCGGTCCGCCGCAGTAGCGACGGCGTCAGCGTCGGCCGCTAGGCGGTCGGCGTGGACCGCAGCCCGGTCCGCCGCGGTCGCGACGGCGTCCGCATCAGCCGCCAGACGATCGACGTGGACCGCCGCCCGGTCCGCTGCGGTTGCCGCAGTCTGGTCGATATAGTTGTCTGACGACACCGCGACGTTGCCGGCCGCGTCGAACACCAATGCCTTGCCGGCGCGAAGATGGGAAGCGGGCAGGATGACGCTGGTGCCCGTGCTGTCGCTCTCCGGAATACCGATCTTCCGAGACGCCTTGTCGTCGGCCTCCTGGCCGATCAGCACCGCGCGGTCAAAGCCATCCTCCAGCGCGGCGGCCGGCAACGCGTCGGCGTCCACGAAAGCCGTGGTCTGGGTCCGCGCAGTGCGGCGCACGATGGTCCAGCTTACGCCGGCCGGCGGAGCGGCGACGGCTGTCACCGTGCCGGTGCCGCCGGAACCACCCGAGACTGTGTAGTGCGCGGTCAGCGTCTTGACCGTCTCGGCGCCCGTGGTGGTGTTGCGCTCGATCACCACCAGGTCGGTGGCGGCGTAGAACTCCATGGTGACCGGGAACGCGGTGGAAACGCCGTTGCCGGCGTAGGGACCGCAACGGGTGTTGATGGTGCTGACCGTCATTCACGGACCCCTTCGAACAGGCGGTTGCCGCCGCCGTACGGGATGGCCCGCGACGGCGACAAAATGAAGCGCTGATTGTTGTCCTTGGCGACACGCTGTTCAAAGCGCCTGAGAAAGCCAGGATTCATGGCTTCCTGGACTTGGTAGAGGAACAGGTAATCCAGGGCCATGCGGGTGTAGAACAGGTTGACGAAAGGCGTGTTGGACAGCGTCCACCGGAGGGTCGCGGCCTTCTCATCGTTGCCCTCGCGTGCGCCGGCCCAGATGTTCAGCAGCTCACCCGCGCTCGACAGGGTCGGGCCGGCGGCGCTCTCCAGGAAGCGGTTGCCGAAGCGGCTGTACTGGCCCAAGAGGAAATCGCCATAGATGCCGGCGCCACCGCCCTGCAGGAAGGCTGCGCCCCAAGCACGCGGGTCGGTTGGATCGCGCGGCGCCCGTCCCTTCGACAGGTCCTTCAGCATGCCGGCGACATAGCCCATGACGGTGGTCGCCACCAGCGTGTGAACGATGCCGGCGGCGCGGCCCCATCCGCGCTCTCCGCCGTACAGGTCACGGCCCCAGACCTTGCTGATGACGGCGACAGGAAACGCCTTGAACTGGCCAACGAAGCGCAGCGCCTCGCCCTCAAGCGTACCGGCCTGGGTGCCACGGCGGAGCATGGCGCGCTCACGGGCGCCCGGGTTGATGACGGCATATTCGCCGCGGTCGCTGAAATAGCTGTGCAGCTTGAGCGCCAGATCGGCGCGGGCGCCATCACGGGCGCGGGACATCTGCTCGTCCAGCCGGACGGGCAGGCTGTCCAGCTCATCCAGATGGCGCAGCATGTCCTGGTGGATGCCCTCGATCGCGGCGGCTGCCTTATCCCTCGCCGCCTCGGCCGCCGGCACCCGATCCTTCAGGCGGGCCACGCGCCGCTCGGCCTTCACAGCCAACTCACGTTCGGCCCGCGCGAGATAGCCGATCTCGCGAACGAGGTGCTGATGCACCTCGTTCTGGGTCCGACTGCCCGCCACCATCTCCCGCATGTCCTGGCGGAGCTGCTGAATGCTGCGCTGGTAGCGCTGTACCCCCTCCACCGTGGCTTGCATCGTCGCCCGCTCCACATCGGCGCCGGTGGGACCGGCTTTGCCCATGGCGGCCTCATGCTTCGCCAGCCGGCTCTCCAGCCGATCGAGCGCATCCACCGCCTTTTCCATGCGGTCCAGGGCCGCCTGCCGAATTCCGTCCAGCTTGCCGCCGATCAGCCCATCAACCTGCTGGTCGGTCATCCGGCTGGCCGCGTCGGGCGTCAGGTGGGCGCGCCCATCAGCCTGAACCCATTCGCCGGCCCGGAGCGCATCCCATTCCTCCGGCTTGATGTCGAAGAGGGTGAGGACGCGTTGCGTCTGCCTGGGCAGGGCGGCGAACTCGGTTCGCTGCAGGCGGCCAAGATGGCGCGACATGATGAACTCCGCCCCGGCACGCTGGGCGTCGGTCCAATAATTCAGCCCGGACCAGCGGAAGAACACGTTGGTCAGCTTGGACAACGTGCCGGGAACGGTGTCCTGGGCATCGAACCGCCCCGCAATATGTCCGAGCATGCCTTCGGACCCGGCCCGCAACAGGTCAATGATCTCGCGCGTCCCGCTGTCCGATCGGCCACGCCCACGGATGAGCGACTGCACGCCATCGGCATAGCCCTCCAACAGGTTGATGCCCTGATAGCGCAGCTCGGATGCCTTGAAGGGGACGTCGGTGACGGCGGACAGGGTGGCGCCGCCCAACTTCGACATGCTTTCCCACGCGCGGACGGATGCGCCGATGCGGGCACCCAGACGATTGACCGGCATGCTGCTGGTGCCGTCCAGCTCGTCGAAGCGGTTGGCCAGCCACTTGCGCGCTTCCCCCAGCTTCACCACCGCGTCGGGGTCGCGGTCGCGCCACGACTCGGCGAGCGCCTGCATGTCGGCGTCGAACTCGCCGCGCGGGTTGGTGCCGAACTCCCGCATCAAGGCGGTGTTGCGGGCGGCCTGGTCGAGGCCGCGCAGCACGGCCTCGACCAGGTTGCCGTGACCGAACGCCGCCTGATAGTCCATCCAGGCATCGGCGTCGCGCCAGTGGAGCACCCGCCCTTGGCTGAGCCGCTTCGCGATATTGCCGCTGCCTTTGAAGGCGGGATCCTTGAAGCCCTGCATGCCGTCCGGCGTCAGATGCACCCCGGTCACCAGGGCATTGTAAACGCCCCGAAGGAAACGCTCCCTGTCGGCGATCCCCTCAAAGGTGCGCTCGTCCAGCAGTTTCACCACCTGGTCCCGCCAGCCCTCGAAGGTCGCGCGGCGGATCTTGTCCGGATCGTGGGCCGTCCGCGCGATATAGCCGTCATACTGACCGATCCAGGCACCTTCCCGGTTCAGCGCCTCGCGGGCCAAGGCCTGGTACTTGGCGATGATCCCCGCCGCTTCTGCCGCCGGCTTGCTGCCGGTCACCCCGGGCGCGCCGCCCTCCGCCCGAGACAGCTCGAACAGCTCCCGCGCGATCTGACGGTCGATGGCACCGGACCGAACGGTTTCATAAAGTCCGGCGCGGTCGAACTCGGTGGTCAGCCCCACCATGTAGTCCCGTCGCAGGGCGTTCTGCTGGGCCGCGACCGACAGGCGGGACCCGGAAAACGGAGTGTTCACCCCCACCAGCTTCGCCTCCAATCCGATGAGGATGCCCGGCCGGCTGCCAACGGCGGGCGCCGCCTCGTAGAATTCGCGGCGCGCGACCCGCTTGACCAAGTTCAGCTTGGCGTTCCGCGCCTCGATCCGGGCGGCCATCTCCGCTTCAGCGCCCGCCTCCCTGGCCGCCGCCCGGTATAGTTCGGCCTGCGAAAGGTCCACACGCTCCCGACGCATCCGATCGGCGCGGAGCTGGATATCCTCCAACATGACATGGATATCGTCGTCCGACAGGTCCCGTCCGGCGGCGCCACGGATTTCCCCCAAGCAGTCCTGCCAGCTCATCAAGTCCTCCGCGACAGACAAAACGCGCCGGCTTCCAGCGCGCGGCGATGGGAGTCCGCCTCCTCCACCAGGGCGGCGGCATGCGCAATCTCCGGCTCGTCACCGCGGACCAGGCCAAGGCCACGCAAGCGCTCAAGATCCGCATCCACCACATCCCCGGCGGCCTTCAGCGGGTTGGACGCGGAGTCGCCGGCCACCGGCGTCTCCTTCATCTGCGCCACCGAACGGTCAATGGCGGCCACCGTTTCCAAATCCTCGGCTGGCGGGGCTGACGGATCATGGCTCCGCAACGCGCGCAACACCTCCTCCCCGCTCGGCGGATCGGCGCCGAACAGGTCGGGACCTGGGCGGGACTTCATGGCCTCGTCCACATAGCGGGTCAGGGTGGCGGCCACCGCGTCACGGCTGGCGGTGCTCTTGCCGCGCAGCATGCCATCCAGAAACAGCTCGGTTGCCGGCGATGGCCGGCGGAACGCGTCGATCTGGTCGAGGATGTGATCCAGCGGCCGTCCGGCGGCACGGGCGTCGCGGATCATGCGCACCGCCTCCAGCAGGTCCATCGTCGCATCCATGCCGGGCGCGATCTCGCCGGCCGCCGACGCCGCGCGCATCCTGGCCCAAGCAGGCGACACGTCGAGCAACGCGCCGGCTATGGCGCGGCTGTTGTCGTCGTCAGTCTCGATCATGCGTCCCAGCAAATCCGAATCATCGAAGGCCCGCGCCAGCAGCGCGTTCTCCAGCCTGCGCTTGCCGTCGCGCGACAATCCGCCATCCGCCGCCAGGATGCCGCCTTGGTCGGACTGCGGCAGACGATCGATGAAGGCGCGGACGAAGCGGGCATTGCGCGCCAGCCCGACATCGCCGCCCTGATGCAGCGACAGGATGCCATCCAACCCGGGAGCGTCGGCCATCGCCCGCTCGGTGGCGGACAGGTCGAGGACGGCGGATTTCTGGGCGGCGACGGTGAACCGGGTTCGCTCCTCCGGCGTAAGGTCGGTCAGCCTGCGGCGGACCAGCACCGGCTCGCGAAAGCCGGACGGATTGAAGCCCAGGTCGGTCAGGAACGCCCGGTAACGGGTGGCGGCCTCCGGATGCTCGGCATAGGCCCGGCGCAGGGCCAGCACGCGGCCATTTCCGCTCTCCACCACATTGCCGCCGATCACCGGGGCGCCGGTGGCCGCATCCATCGAGACGCCAAGCCGTTCCGGCTCCAGTCCGGCGGCGATGCTGCGGATCTGTTCATGGCTGGCGACGCGGTCACGCTCCCGCGGTTGCAACTCCGCCGGAAAGGCGGAGTTCACCGACAGGTCGGCATTGTGCGAGGTCACCAACCCGCCGGCCTCGGCCAACTCGTACCGCACCATGATGCGGCGATTGTCGGCGTCGAACACCGGCATGGGCTTGCGGAACGGATTGCCACGGTCCATTCTATAGCCCTGCCGGCCCCCCAACGGCCGATCCGAAGGCCCTGGGGCGGTATCCCCGGCGACGCGGCTGACGTCGTCGGGGGAACCGGCATCACGGCGTGGCGACGGCGGTTCAAGCCGGCCCGGTCCGTTGACTCCCATCTTCACAATGTAATGCTCGCGGTCACCGCTGAACCGGCTGGCCACAATCTTGATCTGACGGCCGTCCTCGGCATTAAGAATCCAGATGCGATGATAGCGGTCCTTGTCCGCATCATCTTCGATTCGCGGCTCGTAGTTCCGCAGGATATCCGGCAGCTGCAACACGTCATCGCGCGTCACCTGCCGGTCGGGAGCCCGCTTCGACCCTTCACCATCCTTGAAAATGATCTTGACCAGCCCGTCGCCTCGGCCGGGGATGCGCACTTCGCCGTCACGCTCCTCCGCCGCGCCACGCCGAAGGTTGGTGGGCATGTCGGTGTCGCTGAGCAAGCGCACCAGCGGATCGTCAGCCGCGCCACCAGGGCGAGCACGCACCTCGTCATAAGCATCGGCGATGCGCCTCCGCTCCTGGAGCCGCAACGCCAGCTCCGCCTGTTCCGGGGCATGGCCCTCTGCCACATCGGCGATGGCGGAGCGCAGCGCCGTTTCCTGCGCCGGGAAGGGTGCGGCCTCCAGCCGCGCCTCCACCGGGTTGCGCCAAGCGTCCCAGCGATCCCGCACCGCGCCGCCGACAACATGGAGACCGCCCCCCAGCGCCGCACCGAAGGCGATGTTCAACAGGCTGTCCACCGCGCCGTAATCGGCCTGCTCCTGCTGCGCCACGCCGTAGACGATCGGCTCGACCACAGCGGCGCCGACCGCGCCGCCGACCGCGCCGGCACCCGCCCGCGCCGCCGCCCGGCCGGCGGTCCCAGCCGAAAGGCCGAGCATCGTCGCCATCCGCGCCTCACCCACCACCGGGATGAACGCCGATGCGATGTTCAGCGGGTCGAGCGCACCGGCGACGAAACCGATGCCAAGCCGCGCAGCACCCTGAAGAAGACCGCCCTCCACCCGCGACAGGGTGTCCTGCCGGCGCAATTCCGCCCGCTTCAGCTCGTACAGGTCGCGCGCATAGGGCTCCGGCGTGTCGCCGTCGAAGCGCAACGCGCCGTCCAGGCCGAATTCCCGGTTGGCGTCCTCGGCGGACAGGATGCGGGCGTCGGCTGGCTGGAAGAAGGCGCGCCCGGCCCAGCGGAACAAAGAGTTCGTGGGGTTGCGGGTCAGCGCGTCGTCCCAAGTCGCACCCAGCGCCTCGCCCGTCGTCGCGGGGATGGCGTTCGTGCCCAGCGCCTCCAGACGGCGATTGGGCTCGATGGGGTCGGTGAGGATGCCTACCATCGCTATTCCTCCTCGGCCGCGCGGCGCAACATGTTCTGACGGACCTGTTCCGGCGTCAGGCCGGTGCGGCGCGCCGTCGCATCGATCGCGTCGCCGGAGGGCATTCGATTGGCTGGGATGACCGGACCAGTGTCCTTCACCTCGGAAAAGCGGAATTCGATCCTGCTGCCGTCGGCGCGGGTGACGGGCTGGCGGCGAGCGTCGAGGAGCACCCACCCGTCGTCATGCTCGTTGTTCACCCAGACGCCGCGCCGCACGCTGGACAGCAGAATGTCGCGACGATCCTCGGGCGACAGCTTCGTGTTGCCACCGACGTCCGGCAGATCGGCCGGGGTCAGCGCGTTGAGGATCTGACGCCCGTAGGCGGCGGCGCGGTCGCCTTGGCCCTTGGGCGCCCGCACCTGCAAGCCGCCGTCCTGCGGGACGAAATCGTATTTGCCCAAGGCGATCTCGTCCGCCGCCTTCTTCGCCGCATCGGCCGGCGGCATGGTGAGGGCATAGCGGTAGGCCAGCAGCCGGGTCTGGTCCTCCCACAGCGCGATCTTGCCGGCGCCGCCGGGTTGCAGCGCAAGGCTCTGGATCAGCGGTTCCAGCGCCGCCCGCACGCCGTCGTCCACCAGCTTGGCGTTCTTGTCGACTGCCTTGCGCAGATCGTCGCGGCCGATCGCCTGCGCTTCGGCCAGCTCCTTGCGGGCCGTGGGATGCTGGACCGTGGCCAGCACCTCGTAACCGGTCGGAAGCTTCTGTGCCACCAGCTCGCGGAAGACGCGCGGCCAATGCTCGCCATAGGTGGCGGCCATGCCCTCCACCGCGTCGGCCCGCGCCTCGGGCGGCAGGGTGGCGAGCTGGCGGGCGGCGGTGTCCGCCATGCTGACGGGGAGAATGCGACGGTCCACCTCGGGAATGCCAGCGTCGGCCTGAAGGGTCAGCGACAGGGCGACCGCCGCCTGAGCCTTGGTCGGGTCGGTGCGGGCGCCGGCAACCAGGTCGCGGAGCTTCGACGAGTTCGACAGCACATAGGCTGCCGGATCCTCCCGGTTCTTGCGATCACGGGCAACGGCGCGGGCCAGTTCGCCGTAGCGCTCGCGTTCGCCAGCATAGCCGGCGCCGTCCGGCGCGTAGCTGGCCAACAGCCTGTCCTGCACGTCGGGCGGCACCATGGCCACCGTCTTCACATCCTGGCCAAGCTTGCGCGTCGCCTCCAGCTCGGCGAACATCTGCCGGCCGCGCTCCGGGCCATAGGCGTTGACCAAGCGGGCTTCCGGAATGGGCGTGAACGCCGCCCCGTCCTGGGCGGCGGCGAAGGCGTCGCGGTATTGCGGCTCCAGGATGCTGCGCGCTTCGGCCCGCGCCTCGGCCGCCGCAGCCCGCGCCTCGTTGCGGCGCCGACGATCCTCGGTGTTCGCGTGGTCGTACAGCCGCACCAAGCGATCCGGCTGGGTGTAGCCGTCCCACGCGCCGGATTTGATCGCGGTCATCGCCGCCGCCGGATCGCGGCTGGCCAAACCCATGAGCGCGGTTTCCGCGAAAGTTGCCCGGGTTGCCTCGATCTCCTGCGCTTGGACCGCCGGGGGCAATCCCAACGTGCGGATGCTGTTTTCCGTGTCGGCCAGCACGGTTGCGAAGTCGCGGTGGTCGCGGGCGAGCAAGCCGCCGTTCAAGCTGCGGATTTGCTCCACGTCGCCGCGCCGTTTGGCCAGCCGCGCGCCGGCCTCGAATTGCAACCCCTCCTCGGCCAACCGGCCGCGCAGGTCGATCAACCCCATTTCGACGTCGCGCCGCGCCAGCGGCGAGGGCGCCGCCGCCAACCGCTCGGCGGCGTAGGCGTCGAAGTCCTTGAGGAAGCCGGATGTGAAATCCGGCGCACCGATGTCCGCCTTTTCCTTCGCCTCGTTGAACTTTGTCGACCAGGTGGTGCGGTCCTCCGCCCGCATCCGCGCGACGGTCAACGCCTCGTCCTGCCGGTTGAGCTTCTCGAAGGCGTTGCCCACCGCGTCGACCGCGTCGCCGACTTGCCCGCCCGCGCGCAACAGCGCCGCGCCGCCGGCCGACTGTTGCGGCTCGGTGAAGCGCTGGTACGGCTGGGTCGGCGCGCTGAAATTGACGCGTAGACCGATGGGCCGGAGGATGCTGGACGGGTTCGTGACCATCAGGGGTCCACCACGACGGTTGGCGCGGACGTGCTGGCGCTGCTGGAACTGCTGCCGTTGAAGAAGGTCGGGAACTGCGTCGCCAACTTGCCGGCGGTGCCAAGGATGGAGGCCCCGGCGGACAGGTAGGACGCGGTCACGGCGGCGCTGCCGCTGTCACGGCGGGCGGCGGCCGAGGCGCGGAAGTCGGCGGCCTGGGCGAGTTGGGTCAGCCGGATGTTGCGGGCGTCGATCTCGCCCTTCTTCTTGATCTGCTCCGCTTCGCGGCGCAACGCGGCTTCCTGCTGCTCGCCCTGAATCTTCGTGGTGGCAATCTGCTCGTCATAGTTGGTCAACGTGTTGCCCCGTTCCGCCGCGAGGGCCAGCACCTTGTCCGCTCCCTCCCGCGCGGTCGTCGCCAGATCGGCGCGCAAACTGCCGAGCTGCTGCTTTCCCTCAATGTCGAGAGTGCGCACCTGGTCAACCAGCGCGTCGGCCTGCGCCCTGCCCTCGACATACAGCGTCTGTCGCGCCGCATCCAACGCCCCCAGCGATTCGCGACCCTCTACGGCCAGCGTGCGACGTGATGTCTCCAGCCCCGCAAGGCTTTCCTTGCCCTCGATGGCCAAGGTTTCCAGATCGGCGACCCGTCGACGCTCCAGAGTGCCAACGCTCTCGCTGGTGCGGCGACCGATCTCGGCGGCCTGCCCCGCCAACTCGGCCGCCTGATACTCCGCCGTCGCCATGGTATTCACGGCGTCGAGCGCCCCCAGAATCTGCATCTGGGTGCCCTGGGTTCGGAGTTGGACAGCCCGCACGCCCTTCGTACGGGCGTCCTCCACATAACTGTCGACCGTGATGTCGGCCTTGTACTTCGCGGCCAACCGCTCCATTTCGGCCTCACCGGCCTGATCGGCCATGACGTCGAGCGCTGATCCGGACAATGAGACGCCGGCCTTGCCTATCTGCGCCCGGGCGGCGCCGGCAATCCGCTCCCCCTGTGCCCGAAGCCGAAGCTGTTCCTGCGCTCCCAGCGCCTTTTCGATGCCGGCCCGGCGCAGACTGGCCTGCGACTGGGCGTCGAGGTCACTGGCCGATGCTTCCAAATTGGCCACCTCGAACCCGGTTCGCGTTTCGGCGGCCAGCACAGCCGCCGATGCCTCGGAGAGTGTTTGTGCCGCCTTTCGGCCCAGCGCGGCGCGCTCGAACCCCGATTGGCCCAGCAGCGCGGCGATTTCGTCTTCGGCGTCCCGCTGGATGGTGTCGCCGCGCAGGCCGATCAACGCGGCTTGCGTGGTCATCTGTCGCCGCAGCGCCTCATCCTTGATGCCCAGCAGTTCGGAGGTGTTGGCGGTCTGCCGGTCGATCCCGGCTTCCTTGATGGCGAACAGGTCAGCCGTCGTGCCGAGCTGGCGCGTTAGCGAGCCGCTTTTCACCCTCAACAGATCGGTTGTCGCGCCGATTTGGCGGGTGAGCGCATCGCTGCGCTCCGCCGTCTGCGCGTTCACCGTGCCGATCGCACGGTCGTAGGCATCGGCCTGATAGTTCTTCTGGCCGGAAAGGAACGCGAGGTCGCGCGCCGTCTTCTGCCGCGTGATGTCGGCGTCCAGCGTCGCCTCGGCGTAGTTGAACGCAGTTTGCTGTTCGTTCGCTTCGGCCCACGCCTTCGCGTTTTCCTCCGCCCGTCTGGCGTTCTCCTCCTCGGTCGCGGCGGCCTGGTCGGCCGCCTTCTTCTGGGCCTTGCCGCTTTGGACCGCGCCAGCAACGGCGGCACCCGCACCGACGACGGCGGCGATGGCACCGACTATGGGCATTGCATCAAGCCTTTCAGGACGTGCCGCTCAATCGGCCGGAAGCCGAATCGTCGCCGGTAGACTTCGGTTGCCCGTTCCCCGCCGATCGCCTCATTGCATGAGGAAGCCAGGAGCTTGGCCCCCTTGGCGATCGCCCATTCCTCCATTCCAGCCAATAGGCGCCGCCCGGCGCCGGTCCGACATGCCGGCTCCACCCACCACAGGAGCTGCTGCGCAATGGAGATCGATCCGTTCCACGGGTACGGCACCACCACGGCAACCAGCAACCCGACCAAGCCAGCCGCCTCGACCGCAACCAGCACGACCGCGTTTTCCGCAACGATCAGGCCCTTCAGTACGGCTTCACCAGACTGAGGGTCGTAGGGTGCCAAATCCGCATAGCCGGTCGCGGCGAAACCTGTCACCATCATTTTCTGTATGCCCGGCAGATCGTCGAACGTCGCGGGGCGGATCTCTGATGAGGTCATGTCAGGCGTCCATGGTCGAGATGCGGGGGACGATGGCGGACAGGGTAAGGGGGAGCGGGAGCGTCTGCTCGGCCACCACCTGCACGGCCCGGCTCCAGCCGCTTTCCACCTTGATGGCCATGTCTCCACTGAAAAGCGGCGATGGCGCGCCCATGACATCGCCTGAATGACGAACGGGCAGTTTCTCGGCAGGACCGCCCTTCAGCCCGACGGAACCGCCTTGACTGTTCAGCAGCCCTACCGTGACCTGGTCGATACGGCGAGGCTTGCCCCGGCTCGCCCCCTCCGCTACCGGCACACCCGGGTCCAGGCTCACGACGCGCGCCGCAGTGCCCAGTCCGACATGCACCTGTGACGCGGGAACCTGCAATGCCACCTGCCCGCCGGTCACGAGCCTGTCGGGATGCACCGCGCCATCAGCGAGAATCTGCACCGTCTCTCCCTCCAGATGCGCCAGTCCCGACAGGCTGGTGACCGGCGGCCCGGCGTAGGACAGCCCGGCGTCGACGAAATAGCAGCCGGCGCGGTCGGCGGCGGTCGCCGGCTCGAAAGGCGCTTCGAGAATCTCAACATGCCGACGGATGCCGCCGGCCACCACGCGCTCGACCACCAGCCACAGTTCATCCCGGTCGGCGGCGGGGATGCAGGCGACGGACAGCACCTTGACGGCCGTACCACCCAACGGGTGGCGGTGCCATGCCAGGATGTCGAGTTCCGGGACATAGGTGACGCCGGCCAGCGTGCCGTCATCCAGCACGAGCCACATCACCGACCACGGCTCTTGCTGGTAGGCCATCGCCTTGACGGCGTGGCGGGTGATGTGGCTGGCGACCAAGGCCAGATCGGGCGCCGAATAGCCGGCCGCCGCGAACTCGGCGTTCAGCAGATGCAGCCGCCGGCGCGAGCGGGAGGGGAACACCAGATTGGTGGCGACGCGCACCGGCTGCACGTCGGCGGCGCCCGCCACATGGACGCGCGGCATGGTGGCGTTGATCGGCGTCAGCGCCTCGCGCAAAGAACTCGCCTGGATGGCGAAGGGGCCGCCGCTGGTTCCGGCGATCAGCACGCCGAAGGCGGAGCGGAGCCAGCGGATCACGTTCACCTGATCGTCGGCCGCCGTCAGCGTGATGGCGTTGTCCGCCGCCACCGTGCCATTTTCGGTCGTCGGGCCGAAGTTGTCGAAATCACCCGAGCACGAGAGCCACACGGTTTGCAGCGCCGCGAAGGCCAAGCGGTTTTCATGGAAGGTAACCGCCGTCGGCCACGTCCCGGTGGTGGCGCCCCACGCTCCCAAGCGCCAGAACGCCGTGGCCGTGGTGCCGCCCCACGCCGCTTCGACCGTAGCGGTCACGGAGGTTACAGAGCCGAAGGCGGTGATGCGGCACCAGCCCCAGACGTTGGCGATGCGCAAGCGGACCAACCGACCGACATCGGTGGCGGCGAACAGCGCGGCGCTCGCCGTCAGCGTCACGCTGCCGCTGGTGCCCGACGGCGTCAGCGTGGTCGGGCCGCTGTTGAGGTCGAGATAGGGGCCGTCGCGCATCACCCACTCGGCCAAGTTCCAAGCGGTGTGGCCGGTGCGCGACAGGGTGCGTGGCGGATGCCCGGGGCAGACCAGGAACAGCACGTCGGCCGACTGGGTCCAGCGCAGAAACGGCAGATCGGCCGCGGAATAGGCGTGCGTCACCTCGTAGGGGCTGCTGCCGCTGACGATCTGGCCGCCATCGCGGTAGAAGCGGAAAGCCCCGGCCGTCGCCTCGATGATGTAGGCTTGCTGGGTCGAGAACTCGAAGGGGATGAGAACCGCGGAAGCATCGCCCTTCGTGCTGTTGGCGAACCGGGTTCCCGGGCGCCGCTCCGACGGTCCTTCGGGGACCGCGACCATGTTGGTCATCTCCTCCACGGCGTTGCGGATGCGCTCCAGGTCGGTGCGCCCCTTGATCCGGGGGGAAATCTCGCCGCCGGTGAAGGCGTATTGGGCGGGGGTGGCGCGGCTCATAGACGGGCATCCATCCAGCCGTAGGCGCCCGGCACCTCCGCCGGCACCCCTTCGGCCGCATCCACGGCCCGGGCTTCGCGGACGGCTGCCGCGAAACGCTCAAGGGACTTGTCCGTCACCGTGCTGCTCTCGGTCAGCCCCGGCGCGATGTCATAGGCCAGGCGCGCGGCAACCGCGTTGAACAGCAACGGGTCCATCCCGTCGGGCTCGATGCGCGCCGTGTACTTCAGACGCAGGGGGGCGGACAGGTTGGTGAGAAGGGACCGCCCCTCCACCACATAGTCCGCCTGCGGATCGTCCCAGAGCTGCCGCACCGCCAGACAATCGTCCGGCAGCCGGTACTGATGATCAAACTCGAATTCCGGCGCATCGACCAGCGCGGCCAGCACCGCCCGGCTGGCGGCGCTGTTCCACGGGTACGCCCGCAGGGTGGCGTCCCGGCTCGTCGCATAGAAGCGACGGCAGGCGCGGCCGGACACGGTGTCCTCTTCCAAGGTTACCATGGCCTGCGCCCGACACCAGCCGAGAGCCCGATTAAAGAGGTCGATCAGCGCCGGCATGGCCGGGTCACACGCGGCTGATGAACAGTTCGGTGCGGATGCCGATGCCAGCCGCGAGCGTGGCGCCGCCGACCTTCAGACACAGCGAGATCGCCGTATCAGTGTCATTGAGGAAGCCGGCGCCGGCCAGGGCGCGGGCATCCTTGTTGCCGGCCGCCGCGGTCGAGCCGGCCGCCATGTAGCGGTCATCGTCGCCGGCATCGCCGAGCTGCAGGGTGGTGCTGGCGCCGAGCGCACCAAAGACAACGATGCCGAACAGGAACCGTTCGCCGGGCTTCAGGTAGCCGACATAAATGCTATCCCCGACCGCTTCGGTGCCAAGGGTGGTGTAGCTGTCGGTGTAGACCCGCACCGAGCCGCCGAAGTCGCCGCCGTTGACCAGCGAACGCGGGGTGGCGACGGTCAGCGCGTGATTGGTGCCGTAGAAATCAGCCATGGTCCGTGCCCTCCGTTACGCCGATTCGAGGCAGTCGATCTCGACCACCTTCTCTTCATCCAGGCGCGTGGCGCCGAACATCCCGCAGGCCCAGACCTGGGTGCTGTAGTTCTTGGTCGCCAACTCGGTAACCTTGCTCTGCACCTCCAAGCCCTTCGCCAGCACGATGCCGGATTTCTTCCAGGCGACGCACTTGCGGGTGGTGCTGGCCTTCACCACCAGCTTCGGAGAGACCTTCTTGAACTTGAAGCCGAGAAAAGTGTCGATCTTACCGGCGACGAGTGCCTGTACCGAGTTGTAGTCGGCGCTGGTGACTTCGGTCGTCTTGAGGAGGTCGGTAATCTGCGTTTCGGTCAGCGCCAGATAGGTGTCCTCGTCCTCGTCGTTGTCTGCCAGCCCGAGGATTTCCCTGGCCTTGCGGAGCTTGCCGATCGTCATCCCCGAGTTGGCGGCGCTGCCGCCCTCGACGTAGTTCACCGCCACGATCTGGCTGGAGGGGAAGGCAACCGGCGTCGTCCCTTCCTTGCCGGTAAAGGCGGTGCCGATGGCGGCGGTCAGGATGTGGCGGTCCTTCCGACGGTTCAGCGCCGCAATCGCGTTCTGGGTGTAGGCGCTGGTCGGATCGGTGACGAGCTGCACCTTGTCGAACTTGTCGATCAGGTCCGACCAAGTGGCGGGAATGATCGTGCAGGCGCGGCGGTCATGCTTGGTGTTGGCATACTTGGTGTCGGCGTGACGCTCGGTCACATCCTCGGCCTCGGTCGGGCCGATCTTGTCGTAGAAGTCGCGCTCCGCCGACTGGTTCTCGGTACGGACGCAGCCTTCAAGCTTGGACGTCTTCTGCTGAAGACCCAGCTCCAGGTTCTTCTGATAAGTGTTCTGGTAATGCGTGGGGATCTGGCTGGACACGGTGGCCCCCTCCAAAAACGGTTGATCGGATGATCTGCCGCCTCAGAGGGTTGCCCGCCGAACTCACGGACCCGGTCGAAGACCAGGTTACCCGCCGATGTGTCACGGACCCTTTCGGACTGAATCGCCATAACACGACAACGGGTAACGGTCAACCGTCAGGTGTAAGCCTTCTGATGCAGCTCCTCCCATTCGCGCTTTGCTGCCGCATGTCCCGGTTGGTCGCGGTTCCACAACCGCTTCTGGAAAGCCTCATCATTCGACAAGGTCGCAATGCGCGACTGCGCCGCCTGGGGCGTCGCGACGCCTCCGCCAGCCGGCGCGCCACCACCGCCGGCAAGACTGTCCTCGCCCATCGCGCTGCCCACGCGATGGAAGAACTCCACCAGCCCCACCCCGCCCAGCTGCTTCTCAAGCATGTCCAGGACGCCATCCCCACCGAATGCCTTGGCGGCACGGCGGGCAACCTCCACGTTGCCGTCATAGGCGGCGCCCCATTTGCCGCGCAGCTCCGGCTCCACCTTGGCGTTGGCCTCGCGTGCCGCGTCGAACTGCGACTTCCCGCGGCCGGAGAACCAACCGAAAAGCGCCTGCGCCTGGCGATCGGACAGGCCGGCAGTATGGGCAGCCTGCCGGAAGCCGGAAAGGTCGTCGTCCGGCAGGAAATCGGCCGGCAGATCGGCCGGGCGAGCGACCCCGGTGTAGCCGTCGGGTGCCTGCGGCCGCCCCAGCTTGTCGTACACCGGCGCCCAATCTTCCGGCTTGGCGTCGGCGCCCGGCGGCACGATCGCGCGGCCGACGTGGGTTTCCAGGTTCTGGTACGCCGTCAGCGCATCCACCGGCGATTTCCAGCCCTTGGCCTGCAGCAACGGCTGGAAGGTCTGCGCCTGGTCACCGAGCGCGCCCGTCCAGTCGAAGCCCGACGAGGATGCAGGGGCGCCACCGGCGCCGCCGTCCGGAGCGCCGATCCCGCTGGCGGCCCCGCCGTCGGGGGCGAACACGGCACGGCTACGAATCAACATGGTTTTGCTCCATCAGCATTGAGGGGAAGTCAGAGGGGGAAAGGTCGAGCATCTCCAGGATGTGGAAGAACACATCCTGCTGCCCGGCGTTGAAGGCGGTCTGATAGGGGTCAGCCGCCATCGCGGAGCGGTTGGCGCCGCAATAGCGCATCAGGTCGGCGAGGATCAGCCGGCCATTCTCGCCCTGCGGGTCGATCTGCGACCGGTAGGCCCGCGCCACCGATTGCGCGCGGCGACGCCCGAATGCGTTGACCAGCCATTGCACGCCCGATTTGATCCGCGCCGCCATCAGGCTGCCCCCGCCGCGCTCATGTCCTTCAGCGCGCCGGCAGCAACCGCCGACTGTTCGAGCGCCACAGCCTGCTGTTGCTGCTGTGCACGGGCAGACCGCATCTGCTCCACCTGGCGCGGGTCCAGCATCATCTTGGCGGGCAGGCCGTAGGCGTCGGAGATCCCGCGTGCGATCTCGTCCGTATCGAAATTATCCATCACCTCCGGGCGGAGCTGCGCGATCGGACCCAGAGCCTCAAGGGTGCGGATCACCGCCGCCCCCTCGGCCGCCTTCGCAGCCCGGGCGAGCGGCGACACGTAATCCAGCCGGAGGCCCGGATACTGGCGCAGCACGTCCGGAGGCGGCGGCAACTGGCCGGTGCGGTTCAAGAGCGAGAACACACGGCCCAATGCCGGGTCCAGGAACTCGGCCTGGATGCGGCCAAGGTGCGGCGCCATGAGGCGAAGCTTCTCCTCCTGATGCTCCATCACCTCGGTTGCCGTGCGGCCGGGCTGCTGGACCATCAGGAGGAGCGACCAGTGGAACGCCTCGCGGATGGCGCCGCGCCGCTGCTCCTCCAGCTCCAAACCAAGGTCAACCCGTGCCCCTGTCTGCAGCGGCTTCAAGAGCTGGTTGCCGCCCATGTCGACGCCGCCGTAGGTGATGCCGCCGGGGGAGGTGCGCAGGCCGCGGACGGAGAACTCGTCCGGCGCCAACAGCGGCGGGTCCACCGCCTTTTGCGCCCCGACGATCGTGGTCTTGCCCATGGCATTGACCATCTTGATATCCGCGATCGCCAGCACGGCCGCGCTGTCGCCATAGGTGCCGGCATCGCTCGGCGCCCATCTCGGCACCTGGTAGGGCAACTCGTCGTAGCCGCCTTCGGCCACCACATGCCGGTCATCCACACCGACATAGACGGAGCGGAACGGCTTGAAGCGGGCGCCCAGCTTGCGCGGGTCGAAATCCGGATTCGGTTCGACGGCATGAAGCCAGCGGAAGGGGCGGTCCGGCTCGCCCTTCTCGATCGCCTTTGCCACCTCCCGCCCCGCGCGGTCGCCCCACCGCTGTTGTGCCTGACGCGCGGTCCATGTGAAGTCGCGATAGACGGTGTCGATCTCTTCCCTGTCATTTTCGGATACGAAGCACTCCGACAGCCGGCGATGGGAGTACCAGAGGCCGCGCCCGGGTTGCTCGTCGATGTAGAAGACCGCCGTGCCAAAGGCCGGAAGGTCCAAATACAGGCCGAACACCCGGCTGTAAAAGGCAAGCCCATTGGCCGCGAGCGCCTGGCGCATGGCGCGCTCGACCGTCGCCATCCACAGCTTGACCGCCTGCACTTCGTTCAGCTCGTCGATCTCGTGCTTGATGTTGAACCAGGAATTCGCCGGGTTCGTGATCATGCCGTAGAGGCCGGCGGCCAAGTTGTTGTTGGCCATGCCGGCCGTCGCGTCGAACAGGCGCGAACTGGGCTTGGCGCCCGACTGCGGGGGTCCTCCGGCGAACCCGGTTCGCAGCGGTCGGACATATTCACCCAGCTCGCTCCATACCCCCTCCCATGGGGACCGGAGCGCGGCCAAGCTCTCACGCCGCCTGATGATTTCCTCTGCGCGCGCGTCCGCCATGGCTCAGCCTCCGGTCAGCAGGCGGCGGGCGACGGACGCGGCGTCGCTTTGCAGCCCCGCCAGCCCCGTCAACAGCGTGGCCCCCCTTCCCCTCCGGCTCCTGACCCGCTCCTTGTCCGCCGCGGCATCGACCGCCGCCATCATGTCCTTGGTTGCTTGGTCGGAGGCGGACAGGCCGGTGGTAGCAGCGGTGCCGGCGGCGTTCTGCCGCTGCAATGCCGCGGACCCGGCATTCACCACCGCCGACAGGAATCCCGGGTTGATGGAACCGGCGTAGCGGATCGCCTCCGTGAACTCCTTCGCATCGGCCTTGGCCAGGATGCCGTCGCGGACCTTCACCAGCTCGTCCATGGCGCGCTGCCCGGCGTTCGCGTCGATCTTGCCGTCGCGGAGCTGCTGCAGGCTGGCGCGCCATGGGGTGATGACCTGGCGCGACAAGGTGTCGGCCAAGCCGCCGGCCGTCAGCCCGCTGTCCACGTGGTCGGCCTGCTGGGCAATGGCCTGCAGCACATCGTCGCGCAATGGCTTCGGCGGCGGGGCAGCCGGCGCGCTCGCGCTGCGCTTCTCCGCTTTTCCCGCCAGAATGTAGTGCTCTTCGGCCGTCGTCTCGCCCCGCTTGACCGCGGCCGCAACATCGGGGTTCGTCTTCAGGTAATAGGCCGCATCGAACGATGGATCGACAGCGTAGGCGCCCGTTCGCCCCTCCTTGCGCCCCGAGCTTTCCCAATGCCCGTATGCCGTGATCATGCCTTTCTGGACGGCGTCAGCGACATCCGGATTGGCCTTCAGGTAGGCCGCCTCGTTGAAGTCCTTCGGCGCGGGCGCGGCGGGCTTCGGGCCGGTCTGGTCGGCGATCAAGTCGGCCTGGACCGGCATGCCGGAACTGTCATAGGCGGCACGGCCCTCCTTCTGTCCGGCAGTACGGAAGTGTTCCCATGCCGTGATCAGGCCTTTCTGGACGGCGTCGGCAACGTCGGGGTTCTCGTCCAGGTACCGCTTCGCGTTGAAGTCTATTTGGGTCATGGCTCACCAGGTGAAGGGGTCGTAATCGTTCGGTGTGCCGGCCGCATGCGCGGCAGCCCGCGCCCGGTCCCGGCCGAGAAGTGCGCCGTACCCGCCGCCGCCAAGGCACATGTATTGGACGGCGTCGTGCGGGTGGCTGAACGCGTTCTTTTCCGGCTCGTCGGTGAAGTGGTCACCGCCCCCGGCCCGGATGCGCTTGAAGCGGTAGCCCGCGTTGAAGCCCTTGCGCACCACCTTGCACCGGGGGCTGAGAAGGAACCCGGGCTGACCGTCGATCAGGCGGGTAAGGGGAAGACGCACGGCCTCCAGCCGGGCGGACAGGGCGTTGGATGGGGCTTTCTCCCACCGCAGCTTGGTCCGGGCGCGGACGATGTCGAGCCATGACCGCTCATCCGTCGAGGCGCGCGCGGCGGCGGCGGGGTCGCACCACCCGACCGCGTCGAAGCCCGGGTAGCGGCTGCCCAGCAGCGCGTTCAGCCTGTCGCTGAAGCCGATGGCGCCACCCTCATGCACCAGCTCATCCAGGACGCGCCATTGGCCGGCTGCGGTCTGCTGGCCGATCGTGGCGGCGGGGGTCAAGCCGGCGTCGGCGCCGATCACCAGCGGGACGCCCGGGATTGGCTCCAGGTCGCGGGCGGAGACATGCAGCACGTCGTTCCACTCGGGGTAGACCGGCTTGCCCTCGCGGCTGTAGCCCCACTGGTTGAGGACGAAGCGGCGCACCCACCAATCTGGTTTTCCCGATGCCTCCACCCGATAGTACTCGGCTCCACCGGGCAGATTCTCGACGTTCTCAGCGTTCGCGCCCAAGCCTGACGGCTGAATGAAGAGGCGGTAACCGGGTTTCGGGGCCTCTACGAAGTCACGGTACAGGTGGCTCTCGGTGTCGGGCGCATTGAAGTCCAGCCACAAGCCGCGCCAGACACAGCCGCCCATGGTGTTGTCGGGATAGCGACCGCAGCGGCCCGGGAAGTGCACCAGCAGTTCCGGAGCCAGCAGATCGGCCTCATTCAGGTAGCCTCCTGTGACCTCGAAACCGCGGCAGAAATCTTCCACGTCCGCGTCTCCCACCGCCGAAAACATGACCTCACAGTCAACCGTACTGCGGTCGTTGATGAGGAACCGCAGGTGATGAATGCTCGGCGCATTCATTCCGCCGTCCGAAAACTTTCCAAAGTCGCGCGGCACCCGCTTGTGCCAGCTACGCAGTGTCGTGGCGCCCATCCGGCGGTAAGTGTCGCGAATAACGGCGAAGCGGCTGTAGCGTACGCCTCGATGCTCCGGCTGCTCCACCGCATGGGCCAGGATCTTCATCAGCGCCGTGGACGTCTTCGCGCTGCCGATCGGACCCATGATGCCAGCGATGTAGGAGCGGTCGGCCATGAAGGCGGCGGAGACCGGCCCCGGCGGGCTGAAGGAGAGGGAGAGGCCGCCGCTCACTTGACTGATCCTAAATCAGTTGGAGAAGAACCCGGTTCGCCAGCATTTCCAATGTCTCCAGCCGCCCCTTCAGAGTTCACCCATTCAGAGTGTTCCACCAGCGGTGCGCTAAGCCCTTGTTTTTCCATCACGTCGGTCATGACGATGCTGACCCCTTCCAAGGCCGCGTCAGCCGCCGGCAATGTCCCGGACGGATCGCCCATGTGCAGGTGCAGCACCGGCAGGTTGCCCGACACGTCGAGGTTCACGGCCTGGGGGAGACGCTGGTGGACGTACGGCGCAAGGTCCCGCGCCGCGGTGATCTGGAGCTTCGCCGCGTCGAGGAGGTCGCATTGCAGGCGCCGCGCCAGCTCCTCTACCGGCATGCTGTAGAAATCGGCCAGGACCAGCAGCGGCGAGCGGTGGGTGGACAGCACCAGGCGCGCCCAATCCTCCGTCCGGCGGTTCCTGGAACCGGCGGGGCGGCCCCGGCCCCGTCGCGGCTTGCTGAAGCCTTCCGCCATGCGGTCTAGCGCCGTATCCATCGGCGATGCGCCCGGCTCCTCGTCCGCGCCCTCGTCGGCATCGGACAGGAGGTCGAACTGCTGGCCCACGGTCTCGGCCGGCGCTGGCGCGCCAAGCGCCTCGTCCAGCACCGTCGCCAACCCTTGCTTCTCCCCCGAACCCGTCACGGCACTAAACCCCCATTATTCAATTCGATCCGGAGCGTTAGGCGTGCGTTAGGCCGCCCGTTAGCTGAAAAACCTTTTCTATTCAGTAGGTTAACAACCTTCCTAACGGTCTAACGAACTAACACCACACCAACCACACGCACACACACGCGCACGCACACACATAGAGAGACGCATCGTTAGCACGTTAGGACGTTAGGAATTTCAGTAACCATCTGATTTCACTGGCTTTTCTTCCTAACGCCTTGCCTAACGCTCTCCTAACGCCCCACCCCGCCCCCGGATCGGCCGCCCCCTTCTCGCGTTTCATCTGTCCGAACCGAACCGGGTCGGGGCGGACGGGCGGGGAGAGGGGGAGGGAATGGCCGGGGGCATCGGGGGGAGGGCCTAGAGGAGGCGATCGGAGGAAGCGGAAGCGCCGCCAGCCGGCGATGCGGGCGCGGAAGGCACTGCATGGTCAAGCGGATCGCCCGCCTCGCCGGCCGACGTCGGACCATTCGGTGGACGGCTTCCGCCGTCCGGCAGACAGAGGTAGATGGGGATGAGCGTGGCCCTTGCCGCAACGCCGAACCACATGGTCTTGTCATAGACCTTGTGCGGCAGTCTTCGCAGAGCCTGGACCCATCCGCCTTGTGCACCTGGTCGGCCAGCCCATTGGGTGCTGTCGTAGATCCGTGACAGCCCCCGATGCATGTTGGCCACTGCCAGCCATGCCTCTCCACCTTGCTCATGGATTTTGATGCCGGCTTCCATCAGCAGCTTGCGGGCGGTGTCCTCATTGGCATCGCCAGTGATCCGACCGACAGCCACGCCGACCCACCGGCCAAGCGTCATCCGCCGCCTATCGTGCGGCGCTTCCCAAACGGTCGACAGCAGGTGGTTCAGACACGCGGCTTCGTCCGTCACGTCCCCTTCCAACTCCGCCAGCGTTGCAGCCGACAGCTTGGCTGCCCATGCCTTCAGCCCGCCTTCGTCGGGCACGACGTCGTAGAGAAGCAGGTCGGAAACGGCCAGCAGAGTGCCGAAAACATCCTGCCCGCGGGCGCTGTGTCCACCTTCACGCATCGCCTGCCTGTAGGCGTCCAGCGTCGCGGCGAAACGTGGCCACTGGTCTACCAGCCGGCGCCGTAGCTTCCGGCCCAACTCCCCGATTTCCCGCTCCGTCATGGGTGGGGGCGTCGCTCCCTTGGGCAACTCGTCCAGCTCCAGGATGGCCATACGGCTGCGATCCTGGGGGAGGAGCGGCGGAATCAGGATGGAGCTGAACAGCAGACAGCTTCGCAAGGTGAACGTGTTCGCCTGGTGGTCGGCGCCGCCGCGATGGGCATTGCCACCACTGGCGGCGATGCGCGCCAGCTTTACCAGCCCGGCCATAGTCGCGTTGCTGTCGTCCCCCGGTTCGGCCTCGTCGATCGCCACCGGCAAGCTGTCGTACCTCAGCGTCTGCCGGATGCCGGCCGGCGTCGGGTCCGCGCTCTGCAACAACCCGGCGCTGCCCATCAACCACCGGATAACATCCTGCAACGACGATTTGCCGGTGCCTCGCCCGCCAGTGATCCAGGCCACCGGACGCCATTTCAGGGCGCCGCCCAACATGCCGGCGCCGATCCAGCCGAGCATCAGATGCGCGTCGACGTCGCCGCGCCGCCAGGACCAAGTCTCCAGATGATCCAGCAGCTTCTGCGCCGGCCCCCGTTCCGCTGCCGGCTGTGCCTCCGGGTGCGGGCGCGGGATGGCGGGTCCGGCCGGATAGACCAGCTCGCCCACCACGCCCGGCTCCTCAATCCGCATGCTGACCTTGCGGTCGGTCGGCATGATCAGCACCGCGGTGCCGCAGTGCCAGACCAGCTCCCCGTCCTGACCGATCCAGGCCCCGGCGCCGCGCACGCGGTCCTGGGGCGACCACACGCCCTTGTCGGCCGCCGCCGCCATCAGCGTCTCGGCCGCCAGCTCCGGGCGCCAGCCGGTGGTTTCCCATTCGCCCGTCGTCTTGTTCTGCGCCTTGCGGGGCCAGAACGCATAGAGCAAGTCGCTCTGCCGGCCGAACAGCATCTGCACGTTCAGCCGGCTGTGCTTCTCCGCCTTCAGGTCGCGGAGCTGCCGCAGTTCGTCCAGGTAAAAGATCATGTCGCCATGGACACCCAGCGGCACCACCGGACAGCCCGACGGCAACCGGCTCTCCGGCTCCGGCGTGCCGGCATCGCCGTCGCCCTCGCCGCTGGACCGATCGTCCACCAGCTCCTCACCCACTTCCTCGGCCTGGTCGCGCCAGCGGCGCAGACCGTCCATCCCATCGGCGGCCATCAACCTGCCTCCTGCTGGCGCTGGTTCATCGCCTGCACCCATTCATTGGCATCCTTGAAGCCCTCGGGCGGGCGGACCAGCCGCACGCGCTTCCCCTGGCTCCGGAAATTCTCGATGACCTTCCCGACCCCACGGGCGGCGGAGCTGTCGGGCGCGTCGTTCTGCTGCCAGATCGCCACCCCCTCGACCTGGGCGGGCAGGCGGATGGCCTGCATCCAGCTCACGCTGACCCCGACATGGACGCGCAGTTCCTCCATGGCGATGGCGACGGACAGCCCGTCCTCGATGCCCTCGGTCAGGTCGATCCACACGCCGGCTTTCTCATCCGCCAGCTTGCGCGCCTTCTTGATCTCGCCCGTTTGCGGGTCCACCCGCGTGCCGTTCCAAAGCCGGATCGTGCCGCCGCGCCCGCTGCCCAGCGCCTTCTTCGGCTCCTTCAGCCCGGGCACCTTCACCACCCGGCCATCCCGCTGAACCTCCAGCCACGTCCGATGCAGCGCGAGGAACCGCCCGTCTGCCGCGACCACCGGCGCGACCATGGCGGGGAAGTCCCGGCCGGCTTCGGTGCAGCGCAAGGCCGGATGGAAGCGGAGCGCGCGGAGCGTGAACGGCAGACGGCGCACGTCTAGGCCACGACCGCGCAGATAGGCGTCGACCGGGGTGTCGAGGATGGATTCGCACGCCTCCAGGTACCGGCGGTGGGCGACGGCCCTGTACCTGTCGCCCTGCCCGCCGTCGTCGTCCGGCTCGGCCGCCACCTGCTCGACCGCCACGCGCGTCTTGCGGAAGCTCTCCGGATCGGTGCCGTCCAGGCCAAGCCAGGCGCGGGCCCAGCGCAGGGCCTCGCTGTTGTCGCCCCGGAACAGCAGCGCGGCGGTGAAGGACAGCGGCGTCCAGGTCTCGCCGCTGGCGAAGTCCTTGACCATGCCCCGATACGGCCCGCGAACGGCGATGCGGAAGCTGCCGGCGTTCCGGTCGGCGCGAAGGGGGGAGCGGCAAACGAAGTCGTTGCGCTCGGCATGCCCGTCGCGCAATCCCCAGACTTCGCGCACCAGTTCGTCGATGCGCGCGCGCATCATGTCCACGATCTGGTCAACGCTGTGGAGCCTCTGCGGCGCGCTCATGATCCGCGAACCCGGTTCGTCCTGAAGAGCGGTGAACGTAAAAGGGACGGCGCCACGTCTTCGGCCGTGGCGCCGTCAGTCCAGGAGAGGAGTGGGCTGGTCATGCCGGCCGCCTGCGGTACGCGTCCGACATGATCGGCACATACCCGCTTGCGGTCGCATGGGTGACGGCGTCCGGATCCTTGGCCACACGCTGGCGCACCGGAGCCGCCGCAACGGCGTCACCCCCGACCGGCACGACAGGATCCGTTGGTGTGCTCGGCCGCGCCGCGCGGCCGCTGAGGTGGTCGGGTTCGGGGTCTGGTTCGGAATCGATGGAAAGCGCAAGGCGCACCTGCGCCTGGGTCAGCCGCATGATGGCGGCGACCATCTTGATCGACATGCCTTGCCGGCGGTGGCTGAAGCGGATCAGCTCCGCCTGTTCGGCGCTGACCGGCGGCGGGGCGGACGGCGGGACCGTGCGCGCCTGGTCAACCACTCTCCCAGCGCCGCGCAAGCCATCGCGAGCGTCAGCAGCAGATTGGTCAATCGTCGTCTCCGTCATTGCAGGTCCGCCCGCCCGGTCCATGCCGGCGCCTCCTCGGCAAGGGCGGCCAGGTCCAGCGCCGTCAGCCGGGTCCGGCGCGGCGCCTCCGCGTCGCAATACTCCGCCACCGCGTCGGCCAAGGCGCTGTACAGGGTCGGGTCCCCCGGAACGCGCAGCCATGCCCTGGCGGCGTCACGCAATCGCGCCACATGCGGCGGCACCATGAGACCGTCCAGCAGCGCCACGGCGGTGGCCAGCCGCTCGACGCTGGCACGGCTGGCGCCATGGGCCGCCAGCAGCAGCTCGGTTCCGGGGGTATGATCCTTCATGCTCGCAACTCCGCGATTGTCCGGCGCAGGCCGTCCAGCCGGGCCTCGACGGCGCGCAACTCGGCGTCCAGCCGGGCCTCCCGCTCCAGCGGCGTGCCCGGCAGCAGCACCTCCAGGACGATTCCATGACCGTGGACCAGCGCCGCGCGGCACAGGTGCTTGCACAGCGGCGGCTGCCCGCCGAGCCAGCTCTGGGCCGTGCGGGGCTCCACGCCGAAATCCTGGGCGATGCGCTTGGCTTGGTGGGCACCCGCATATCGGGCGCCAAGCGCCTCCGCCCATCGTAAGCCGACGCCCTCGGGGGCGACCTGCAATTCGGTTCGTATCTGCGACATCGCTTTGCGTGCCTCCTTCCACCAAGCTCGGGGACGGAAGGAGGGAGGAGCGAAGTCAGGATTTTGCTCGAAGATCGATATCTGCACCGTCGCGGTGGGGGCCGCGACGGCTGCGACCTGGTGGAACAGATGGAGCTGGCCGGTGGACCGCTTAGCCATGGGCCAGCTCCTTCCGCATGATCACGATGGCCACCCACTGGGGCTTCCGCTTCAGATCCTCGCGCGCCGCGTCGAGGATGAGCGCGGTCACCCAATCATGGACATCCGACCATGTCGGCTTCTGGCGGCGCGACGGCGGATGCCCGGACTGCTGGCGCAGGTCGGCCCACATCTGCCCGACGGTCTTGCCGGACATCTCCATGGCCACCAGCGCCAGCTTCTGAGCCTCCGCGCGCGTCATGGAAGCACGGGAATGCGCGCGGCCATGACAGCCGCGCGCACCCTCCCTATACTGTGGGTTGCCACACACCACAGCATGAGGAACCCATGGCTGAGTATCCGCAGACCCCGGAAGCCGTCGCGCTCGAACTCCTGCGCCACGTCGCGCAGGCGGAAAAGAAGGCGACCTTCTACCAAAATCAGGGCGACACGGTTTTCCACAGTGTCGACGAGGCATGGATTCTCGGTGCCTACAAGCGCTGCCTGGAGGTCGTGCGAGGGGTGCCCCAGGGAACGGACACCAAGAAGCTGCCCGTCTACGATATGGACACCGGAACCTGGACTACACCGGAGTGATATCGACGGCGGCCGGATGCGCCGCGCGCGCGTCGGCCACCTTCTTGGGAACGGCCAACACTCCCACGACGGCACCATGGTCCACGAAGTCGGCGTAGGCCGCCGCGATGATGATCTGTTCGTGCGGGTGGTGGTTGGGATAGCGCGCGATGGCCTCACGCAAGCACGCGAGGCGAATTTCCTGTTCCGGTGACATGCGTTCTCCATCGCGAAGGTGATCATGCCGCTCGCGCCTCCGTGAGGGGGGCGGGCGGACAGGAAGCGGTGGGGGTGATCCTGCCGACCGACATCAGATAGGCGACCCGCACGCGATGCAGATCTTCAGGCCCCACCGCGCCATGTGACAGCCGCCGCAATGCCTCGACCACTTCGGTCGAGGCTTGAGATGTGCCGCGCACGATACGGCTCATCTGCGCTCGGCTAACGCCAACCGCTTTGGCCACATCATCTTGGCTACGCCCTTCGGCGGTAATCCATTCTCGCAAAACCATACGAGAAGAAATCTCATTAAATGAGAGTTATGGTCAATCGAAATCTCTCTAGCGCGCATGGCGTAGGTTGCACCGCAAGCGCAAAACGGATGCATGACCAATCGCATCCGTGAATTCCGCAAGCGCGACAACCTGACGCTGGAAGAGCTGGCGGCACGGATCGGCATGACCGATGGCAACCTCTCAAAACTGGAGAGGGGACAGATTGGCTACACCCAGTACCATCTGGAGACCTTGGCGCGGGTGTTCGGGTGTCGCCCCGTCGATCTCATTGCCGATGCCGCAGCAGGCACCGTCGATGAGAAACTGTTGGGCGTTGTCCTAGCCGCTGTGTTCGAGCGCGTCCGAGATCTGCGACTCCAACTGGAACCTGAAGCGCTCGCGACCATATGCGCGCATGTCTATCAAGAGGCCGCCGAAACTGATCCAGCAGCCCGAAGCCGCACAGCCCTGGAGCGAGCGGATACCGTGCTCCGCTATGAGGCGCGACGCGCCGGGTAATGCATATACCCGGATATGGTTACAATTGGATGCATTGACAGTATAAAATTTCGCGGTGAATAGTTGCAGCGCCCTTCGGCGGCCAGACCGGCGGGGGGTGTCGGGAGTTGGCGCTCCCTATCCGTGGCAATGAGGGCCACCGTCTGCAATCGTACGCTCGCTGTCAGCCCCGCCGGGCCGGCAGGCGGCTACCGCAACGGTTATGCCATGTTAGACCAAAGGGAACGCGTTCGTTCGCTCGTTAACGATGTTCTTGCAGCCCCCGCCAGTCAGAGGCGCGCACTCCCAGTCTCCGTCATCGTGACAGTCGCCTTCTGCATTCTGTTGTTGTTGGCGGCGCTCTACACTGTTCGGGGTGACAGGCACTGTCCTGAAACAGACAAACTGGTGATGGAAGGACTCATTATCTATATCGCCGAAAAAGAAGGTGTGCCGCGTAGGCGCGTTCGAGCGGAATTAACCAGTGAGCTGCGCTCCATGAATTTGGAAGGTCCGGATTCCTGCAATTTGCATATCGCCATACTCATTTTGAAACGCAGAGCCCAATAAGCTACTGAGGCTCGGGTAGGATGGTCTGACGCATCTCAAGCTGAAGATCCGTGCGTCAGACGCAAGCCCTCAGTGGGGCCCGAGTGTCTTCAGCTTGCCCCTTTGGTAGAGCTACCACAAATCAATCGCGCAATGAAAACAACAATTATAGACGCAATAATTTGAGAAATTACCAGATTTTGCGAATAAACAGATCTCTCATGAAGCGCAATAAACCTAATTACTAACTGTATAACGAAGAAATACGCAACCCAAGCAGCCACTAAATAGTTGAATTTTCTCACAAAAATTCCAATTATTGCGTTCCCGATTAAAATCATCGGGTCAAAAATTGCAGCCACGACCGATACAATAAATTGAAGCATAATCATTTTTCTTTTCTTCTCCTTTCAGCACATCGGTGCTTGTGGAATAAAGGCGGTAGATAGCACCGCACATTCCCGTTCGCTCCTAAAAATTGAATTTTGCATAATATCTTCTCCATTTTCTGCGTTGCAACCCGCCCCAGCGCAACAGAAGGCAGCTCATGTTTTCTTAATAAGAAATCCGTATTGTCAAAACTCTCATTTAATGCAACATGAGCAGCCTACCCCACCAACGAGGCATGCCATGTCCCTGCCGAACACTCCTCCACCGAACGAACCCGGTTCGCCCGCCCATCAAGCCGCCCTTGCCGCCGTCGTCGCCTTCGCCGCGCAGGTGATGAACGCGCGCCCCTTGCTGCCGGCGCAGCTCGATTGCTTGCGCGTGCTGTCTGAGTGGATCAACGACCACGGCATCGCCCCGACGCTGACCCAGCTCGCCACCGAACTGGACATGTCCAAGGGCCAGGCCCGCGCCCAGCTCCGCGGCCTGGTCCGCAAGGGCTGGATCACCCGCGGTTGGGGTCGGGCCCGCTCGATCGCCATCCTGCGCGACCCGCCGATGCCGGATTTCACCGATCCGGTCTTCCTCCTCTCCGACGAAACCACCCGGTGCTGAACCGGCTGGCCGTCGGCGAGACCATCACCGCCGCGCGGCCGTCCCGGCGTCGCGGCGCGTATCTGCCGCTGTCGGCCGGCTTCACCATCCTCGTCCTGGTCCTGGTGCTGTCATGGCTCACTTGATCCGAACCCCCGAAGTCGCCGCGAAGCTCGGCCTCTCCGTCGAGCGCTTCTATCGCGCGCGGAAGGACCTCGACCGCAACGGCTTCCCATCTCCCTGCGCCCCCTTCTCAAACCGCTGGTCGGCCGCCGCCGTCGACGCCTGGATTGACCGCCAATCCACCGGCGGCGCTGTCGCCGCGCGCCCCCCGGCGGACAGGGAGGAGGAGGCATTGCCCGAAGATGACGACATGACGGCCTGGCGCCGCAAACTCAGCGAGCGCGCCCGCGCCGCCAACCTGTGAGGTCGCGACATGACCGAACCATCCACGCTGGGCCTCGCGCTGAAGCGCCTGCGCACCGCGAAGGGAATCACGCAACGCGAGCTGGCAACCGCCTCCAAGGTGCCGCAAGCCACCATCGGCGCGCTGGAAAGCGGTGCGCAGCAGTTCGCCGATATCGTCAAGCTCCGCCAGCTGGCCGCCGCGCTGGGGTGCCAGCTGGCGGAGCTGGCCGGGGAGGAGGAGGCGCCGTCCGCCGCCGCGCCGGTCGGCGCCGTCGGACTCAGGCTCTTCCGCCTGATGGACATCAAGCCGTCCCCGCTGAACCCGCGCAAGACCTGCGATCCGGAAGGCATCGCCAGCCTCGCCGCGTCGATCGAGGCGCAGGGCCTGATGCAGAACCTGGTTCTCCGCCGCTCCGATGAAGCTGGCGTCGCCTACCAGATCGTCGCGGGCGAACGCCGCTTCCGCGCCCTCCGCCTGCTGGCGGAACAGGGCAAGTGGAACCCGGAAGAACCGAACATCCCGGGCAACCTCATTGATGCCGATGACGCGAAGCATCTGGCGATCGCGCTACTGGAGAATCTGCAACGCCACGACGTCAACGCGATGGAAGAGGCGGAAGGGTTCGCGCAGTTGATCGCGCTGGATCCGTCGCAGTGGTCGACCAAGTCCATCGCCGACAGCATCGGCTGCACCCAGCGCCACATCCAACAGCGGCTGGCCCTCCTCGACAAGCTGGGAGATGAGGCGCAAACAGCGCTTCGCGATGGGAAGATCACCTTCAGCCAGGCGCGCGTCTTGACCATGGCCGCGCCGGCCGAACAGGCGAAGCTGGTGAAGAACCCCGGCATCCTTCCGCCGGCACCGCAGCTCCGCGAGAAGCTGACTGGCGGCCTGGTGCCGATCAGCCGCGCCATCTTCGACCTGTCCGACTACCCGGCTGACAAGGTCGTGGAGAACCCGGACAACAACACCCGATATTTCAATGACCGGCCGCTGTTCCTGAAGCTCCAGGCTGCGGCAGCCGTGGCCAAGGTGGAAGAGCTGAAAGGCTCCTGGGCCTGGGCACGGCTCTATGAGGGCCACTATTTCCAGCCGGGTTACATGGATCTGGAGACGACGGACGACCCCGCCAGGGCTGGCGTTGTCGTTCATTACAACCCCTATGAGGGGCACGTCGTCATCCATGAGAATTTGACCACTCGCACCTCGGTGGAGGATGCGGATCGGGAGGCGCGGCGGGCCGCTGAACGGGAGGAACGCGAGGAGAAGGATCGGCAGGTAAAGGCGTTCCGGGACAAGCTGGTCAAGGCCATCACCTCCGACCCCGGCGCAGCCTTGATCCTGCTGCTGGTGGAGAAGATGCGGACCGACCGTCACGGTGCGGATTATGCCTCCTCCGTTCTTTATGGGGACCACACCGGGTTGAGCGCTGAACTCTTCCAAGGAGGCGGGCCACTCGAACGCATCTCCGATCTGATCGACGGCGGCAAGCTGAAGAACAACAAGTTGATGGCCGATGCGTGGTCACGGTTGCTCCGCCTGCCCGGCGTGAACATCCGTCAAGCCGTCGAGGCTTGGATTGCCGGGCGGATATCCGTCCATGTCTCATATTCCATGGGCCTCTCATCCGTGCTCGTGGCGCTCGCCCGCAAATACCGGATCGCGATCCCCGATTGCTTCAGCCTCGGCGATCAAGCCGATCTGGAAGACGCCGTGGCTGCCGCACCGGCTCCGGCCGATCTGGGCGACGAGGGCGGGGAGGATGAGGACGATGGGCCGCAGGACAATCATGCCGCGACCATTCGTTCCGCCGCCTTTCGGATCGCGCCGGCCTTGTTGACGGCCCTCGGCCGCGCACTGCGTCGGCATGAGGAATACGGCAGCCACGAAATCATCATCGAGGGTCCGTCCGATTCAGATGACGATGTGCTGCTGGACGCCTCCCGCAGCGACGATGATGAGTATTACATCATTGGCCTGACCGGCGATTTCTTCCTGCAAAAAGCGGTCGAAGCTGAACGCATCGCCGCGGTCCTCCGTCACTGGATCGGCACTGTCGCGCCGGAGCTTCTGCCGGCTGAAGATGCGAACCCGGTTCAGGGGGTGGCCGCATGACCAACTTCGGGCACCGGTGAGATGCCTTCGCCCGCCATCCGCACCGTCCACGCCGTCCTCGCCATGGCTACCGACATGGCGAGGACGGCGGATGATCTGAACGCCAGCCTGAAGGCGAATCGGGGCGTCATCGCCCTGCTGGAACGGGAAGCGCCCGACCTATGGGCGGAGCTGCGGGACCGCACCAGGGCGAAGCGGGCGGCCCTGATGGATCCATCCAGCGCGCCGCCACCGCCTCCCCCACCGCCGAAGGTGCAACCCAAGCCGCCGCCCCTTCCGCCATTGACGCAGTACCGGTTGCGCCTCTGAATAGGCCTGCGACCCTGGGGAACACGATGAAGATCAAGGTGCCATACCTCATTGAGAAGCGCGGCTCGGCTGGCCCCCTATGGTTCTGGCAGCCGTCGACGGAACTGCGGAAAGCCGGCTGGCGGTCGGAACGCCTGCGTCACTCCGATGGCCGTCCGGCCGCGACGCTGGATGAGGCGGTGGAACTGGCGAAGCTCCGCAACGCCGAGCTGGCCGCCTGGCGCAAGGGCGCGACGACGGGCACCGCGGCGCCGGCGGCACCGCCCATGCCTGATGAGGTCCGTCCCGGATCGGTCGCGCACATCATCCGCCTCTACAAGGCGTCCGCCCGTTTCACCACAAAGGCGGAGAAGACCCGGTACGAATATGGCCAGCTGCTGAAAGTGATCGAGGCGTGGTCCGGCGACGCGCCGGTCAAGGCGCTCTCCCGCGAGACGGTCCAGGACTACTATCAGTCGCTATGGGACACCGGCAAAAAGGCCAAGGCGAATGCCGTGCTTCGCGTGCTGCGCATCCTGCTGAAGTTCGCCTGGGACAATGGTCACGTCACCCACAACGCGGCGGAGAAGCCGGGCATGGTGTCGATCGCGCCACGCCTTCGCATCTGGTCGGATGAGGAGATTGACCGCTTCGTCGCGGCGGCCGATGCGGCCGGCTGGCCCTGCATCGCGGACGCCGTGGTGTATGGCGTCTACCTCGGTCAGCGACAGGGCGACCTCCTGGCCCTGCGCCAGCTCGCCGTCCAACCCGATGGCACCGGCTATTCGATCCACCTGAAGCAGGCCAAGCGCGGCGCCCGCGTGGCGATCCCGCTCCACCCGCGCGCCGCTGCCCGTCAGCGGGCCGCCCTGGCCCGGCGGACAGAGGGAGGGGTGAAGGCGGTCACCGCCCTCTGGAACGATTCGACCAAGGCGCCGTGGTCGGCCGACACCTTCCGGCACCAGTTCTCCGAGATCCGCGCGACGGTCGCGAAGGAGCTGCCCAGTATCGCCGATGTCTGGTTCATGGACACCCGCGATACCGCCGTGACGAAGCTGGCGGAAGCCGGCTGCACCGTCCCGGAAATCTGCGCCATCACCGGCCATGACGAACCGAGCGCCTATCAGATCCTCAAGCACTACCTGTCGCTGACGGGTGAGATGGCCGCCGCCGCCATCGCGAAGCTGGTGGCCCATGAGGAAGCAAAGAAGGCGAAGGCGGAACGAACCGCTAACTAATCTCTGAATTCAGAGTTAGCGGAACTCTGAATTCCTACTTGCCCCGGAAATGGAAAGGCCCCGAAAGCTGTTTGCTTTCAGGGCCTTAGAGTGGTGCCGCAACAGGGATTTGAACCCCGGACCTACTGATTACGAATCAGTTGCTCTACCCCTGAGCTACTGCGGCGTCGTTGTGGCGCGGAACATAGCGATGTGCTTGCCGGGATGCAAGCGGTGAATTTCGGAAAAATCCGGCGCTCCGCCTCAAGCCTGCCATGCACCCGAAAGCCTTACCCATGCTGCCGGATCACCTCCAGAAAGGCGTCGGCGTAGCGTTCCAGCTTGCGCCCGCCCACCCCCGGCAGATGGGCGAAGGCGGCGTGGTCCTGCGGGCGCTGGGCCACCATCTCCAGCAGCGTGCTGTCGTGGAAGATCACATAGGGCGGCACGCTCTGCGCCTTGGCCAGCGCCGTGCGGCAGTCCTTCAGCGCGTGCCACAGCGCGTCGTCCGCCGCCGACAGCGCGCCACGGGCACCGGAGCGCGACACGCCCTCCCCGTTCACGCCGCCAACCGAACCACCCCGCGCGGTGTGGCGACGCAGCGCGTCATGGACGCCGCGGCGGCGTTCCAGCACCGGATCCTTGCGCAGCCTGACCACCCGCTGCCCCTTGATCACGCAGACCCCGGCATCGGTCAGGCGGAAACCGCCATATTCCAGATCGACGGTCAAGAGACCGGTCGCCACCAGCTGGCGGTAGACCGACTGCCATTCGACCTTGGTCAGGTCCTTGCCGACACCGAAGGTCTTCAGCTGGTCATGGTTCTGCTGCACCACCTTCTCGGTGGCGTTGCCGACCAGCACATCGACCAGGTGCCCGGCGCCATAGCGCTGGCCGGTGCGGTAGACCGCCGACAGCGCCTTCTGCGCCGCGATGGTGCCGTCCCAGGTCTCGATCGGGTCCAGGCAGGTGTCGCAGTTGCCGCAGGGCTCCGGCAGCGTCTCGTTGAAATAGTTCAGCAGAACCTGACGGCGGCAGTCCGGCGTCTCGCAAAAGCCCAGCAGGGCCTCCAGCTTGCCGCGCTCCACCCGGCGGTGGCTGTCGCCGGCCTCCGACTGCTCCAGCATCTGGCGCAGCATCACCACGTCGGCCATGCCATAGGCCATCCAGGCGTTGGCGGGCAGCCCGTCGCGGCCGGCGCGGCCGGTCTCCTGGTAATAGGCCTCCAGGCTCTTCGGCGGGTCGAGGTGGCAGACGAAACGGACATTCGGCTTGTCGATGCCCATGCCGAAGGCCACCGTGGCGACCATCACCAGGCCCTCGCTCTTGATGAAGCGGTCCTGGTTGGCCTCGCGCACCTCGGCCGGCAGCCCGGCATGGTAGGGCAGAGCCTCGCGACCCTGCTGGTTCAGCCAGGCCGCGACCTCCTCCACCTTGTTGCGCGACATGCAATAGATGATGCCGGCGTCTTCCGGATGGTTGTCGCGCAGGAAGGCCAGCATCTGCTGGCGCTCGCTCTTCTTCGGCACCACCCGGTAGGTGATGTTGGGCCGATCGAAACTGGACAGGAAGACACGGGCCTCGGACAGGCCCAGCTTGTCCTTGATCTCGGCGCGGGTCTGCACGTCGGCGGTGGCGGTCAGCGCGATGCGCGGCACCATCGGGTGGCGCTCATGCAGGATCGACAGCTGGAGATATTCGGGGCGGAAATCGTGGCCCCACTGCGACACGCAATGCGCCTCATCCAGCGCGAACAGCGCCAGCCGGGTGCGGTCGAGCAGGTCGAGGAAGCGCGGCGTCACCAGCCGTTCGGGGGCGACATAGACGAGATCGATCTCGCCCTGCACCATCGCCCGCTCCACCTCCCGCGCCTCCGCCGGACCGAGGGAGGAGTTGAGGAAGGCGGCGCGCACGCCCAGTTCCCGCAAGGCCGTCACCTGATCGCGCATCAGGGCGATCAACGGTGAGACCACCACCGTCACGCCGTCGCGCACCAGGGCCGGGATCTGGTAGCACAGCGACTTGCCGCCACCGGTCGGCATCAACACCAGCGCGTCGCCACCCCGAACCACATGGTCGATGATGTCGGCCTGCTGGCCGCGGAAGGAGTCGTAGCCGAACACCGTCCGCAACGCGTCGAGCGCCGTGGCCGGCCTTTGACCGGAGGCATCGTCCGACGCACCCGGGTTGCTGTAGGAAAACAACGAATCCACGCCGATGCGTTTCAGGAAAGTGGGGCCGGAGATCCGGCTTGTCGTCTCAACGGCCCATCATGTGGCACAGATCGCCCGCAACGCAAAGCCGCAAAGGGTCACGCCCGGAAACAAAGGTCGGACGCGCACCGGCGCCACCACACATTGGTGTGAAACGGTCGCGTCCGCTCATCGTCCGCGTGTAAACTGAAAACGGCGGACGGGTGGTCCATCCGCCGTTTCAGAAGGAGGAAGGTGGCATGAAGAAGATGCCGTTCCTCCTGGTGCTCCAGTGGCGGAGATGGCGGATCGAGATCCGCCTGATCCGTCGTTAACACCGGGAGCGTGCCGGCGGGTGTAGCAGCACCCGCCGGCCACCTCCATACACCATAGTCTTGTTTGGACTATTTTTCAACGCAGGGTCACAGCAGGTCCCGCAGCATCGCCACCAGCGGCATGTCGGCCGGCGGCATCGGGTAGTCGCCCATCCGGTTCGGGTAGACCCAGGCGAGTTTCTGCCCTTCCCGCGGCATGACGTCGCCCTCCCACACCCGGCAGACATAGAGCGGCATCAGCAGATGGAAGCGCTCGTAGCTGTGGGAGGCGAAGGTGAAGGGCGCGAGACAGCTGGCCGCGGTGTCGATGCCCAGTTCCTCCTTCAACTCACGCACCAGGGCCGCCTCCGGCGTCTCCCCGGCATCGACCTTGCCGCCGGGGAATTCCCACAGCCCCGCCAGCGACTTGCCGGGCGGGCGCTGGGCCAGCAGCACGCGCCCGTCGGCATCGACGAGCGCCACCGCGACGACCAGCAGCACCGGCAGCGAACCGGGCTTGGGCGTGGAGCTGGGATCGAAACAGGCGGTCATGCGGAACCCTCTCGGCGGGCCGGCCACTCGGCGGCGGTGATTTCGAAATATGGTGCCGGCACGCTTCCGCCACGGGCTGGAAATTCGTGCCGGCGCTCGCCCAGTTGCCGCAAACCGGCTCTGAGCAGCAGGGACCGGGAGGGCCGGTTGTCGGGATCGGTCACCGCCCAGATCCGGGACAGGCCGAGCGGACCGAAGCCGGCCGTCAGCATGGCGGTCATCATCTCCAGCCCGTAGCCGGCACGGTGGTAGGGGGTGCCGACCCAATAGCCGATCTCGGCGCTGTCGGGCCGGTCCCCATCCAGTTGCAGCCCGATGCCGCCAAGCGCGGCGCCATCGGCGGTCCGCACCGCCAGCAGGTTGAAGGCGGTGCCGTCGTTCCGGCCCCGCGCCGCCAATTCGACCCACTCATGACCATCGGCCGGCGAGTAGGGGTGCGGCACCCGGGCAAGCCAGCGCGCGACCTCCCGGTCACCGATCAGCGGCACGAGAGCCGCCACATCCTGGTGCCGGAAGGGGCGGAGCAGCAGCCGTGGCGTCGCCACGCTGTCGGGCCAGGGCTCCGCTCCGCCGCCTGTCAAAGCGTCAGCTCCGCCAAAGCGTCAGCTCCGATAGTTGCCGTTGATGTCGATGTAGCCGTGCGTCAGGTCGCAGGTCCACACCTTCGCCGTCCCCTTGCCCAAGCCGAGGTCGATGTCGATGTCGACCTCCTTGCCCTTCATGTGGGCGGCGACCGGCGTCTCGTCGTAACCGGGGACCTCCATCCCTTCGGCGCAGATCAGGGTTCCGCCGACGGTGATCTTGATCAGATCGCGGTCGGCGCGCTCGCCGGCCCGGCCGATGGCGGCGACGATGCGGCCCCAGTTGGCGTCCTCGCCGGCGACGGCGGTCTTGACCAGCGGCGAGTTCGCCACCGTCATGCCGATCCGCTTGGCGGCGGCGTCGCTGTCGGCGCCGCGCACGGTGATGGCGATGAACTTGGTCGCCCCCTCGCCGTCACGCACCACCTGGAGCGCCAGATCGAGCAGCAGATCCTCCAGCGCGGCGCGGAACTCCGCCAACTCGGCGGCATCGGCGCTCGACACCGGGGCGTTGCCGGCCTTCCCCGTCGCGAACAGCAGCAGCGTGTCGCTGGTCGAGGTGTCGCCGTCCACCGTGATGGCGTTGAAGGTGCGCTCGGTGAATTCCGACAGCATGTCCTGCAAGGCGGTGGCGGCGATGGCGGCGTCGGTGAAGACGAAGCCCAGCATCGTCGCCATGTCCGGCGCGATCATGCCGGACCCCTTGGCGAAGCCGGCGATGGTCACCGTCGTCCCGCCGATCTTGGCGGTGCGCACCGATCCCTTCGGGAAGGTGTCGGTGGTCATGATGGCGCGGGCGGCATTCTCCCACGCGGCCGAATCGGCTTTGAGGCTCGGGGCCATCGGCGCCAGGCACTTGCCGATGGCGTCGGCCGCCAGCGGGATGCCGATCACGCCGGTCGACGCGATATAGACCTCGTCCGGCGCGCAGCCGGCCACGGCGGCGGCGGCGGCGACGGTCGCCTGGACGGTGGCGTCGCCCGCCTTGCCGGTGAAGGCGTTGGCGTTGCCGGCATTCACCACCACGGCGCGGGCCGAGCCCTTCGGCAGGCTGTCGCGGCACCAGATCACCGGCGCCGAGCAGGTCAGCGACCGGGTCAGCACGCCCGCCACGCTGGTGCCGGGATCCAGCACGGCCAGCAGCAGATCGTCGCGGCCCTTGTATCGGATGCCGCTGTTCGCCGTGGCGATGCGCACGCCGGCGATGGGCGGCAGCGTCGGGAAGCTGGCGGGAGCCAAGGGGGAGAGGGTCGTGGCCATGGAGGGAATTCCCGTGGTGGGGGAGTGGTGGTGGCGTGGTGGTGTGGGGGGTTGGATGCTGGCGCATTGCCCCCACCCTAACCCTCTCCCGCCCGGCGGGGGAGGGCCGGGGTGGGGGCAATACGGCGCCCCCATCCCCTTACTTCTTCGCCGGCTCCGCCGGAGCGGCAGGGGTGGCCGGAGCGGCGGCCGGCTCTTCCTTCGGCATCGGCGAGCCGTCGAGCTGGAAGGTTTCGACCTTCGCCTTGCCGCGCAGCTCCTCGACCAGCGCGGTGACGATGTCCTTCGACAGCGTCTGCTCCAGCTGCGGCTTCACCTCGTCAAGCGTCGGCTGCGGCTGGGTGCGGCGATCCTCGACCTTGATGATGTGATAGCCGAACTGGGTCTTGACCGGCTCCTTGCTGACCTCGCCCGGCTTCATCGAGAATGCGGCGTTGGCGAAGGGCTCGACCATCGCGTCCTTCGTGAAGTAGCCGAGGTCGCCGCCCTGGGCCGCGGCGGCGGCATCCTTGGACTTCTCCTTGGCCAGCTTGGCGAAATCGCCGCCCTTCTTCAGCTGGGCGATGATGGCCTTGGCCTCCTCCTCCTTCTCGACCAGGATATGGGCGGCCTTGACCTCCTCCTGCGCCGGATTCTCCTTCAGGTAATCCTGATAGGCCTTCTGCAGGGCTTCCGGAGTGACGCGGGCCTTGATCTCCTTCTGGATGAAGGCGCGCTGGACCCCGCGCTCCTCGGCGCGCTTGATCTCGTCCTTCACCTCGGGAGAATCGGCCAGACCGGCCTTGTAGCCGGCCGAGGAGACCAGCTTGCCGCTGACCAGCTGGTCGATCACCGCCGGATAGATCATCTCGATCGGCATCTGCTGCACCTGCGGCGGCAGCTGCGAGACCATGCGGGTGACGTCCGACTTGTGCAGCTCCTCGCCGTTGACGCGGGCGACCACCGGATCGGCCGGGGCGGCCGGAGCGGCGGCGGCGGCCGGAGCGGGAGTGGCGGGAGCCGGCGTCTGGGCATGGGCGGCCAGCGCGATGCCGCAGGCGGCAACCGACAGGAGCGCGGTGCGGAACACTCGTTGAACCATGGCGTGTCTGTTTCCTTCCGGCGGATGCTTCGCAACAAGTGGGACGGCGCGGGGAACGCCGTCCGTTTCGCATGGTCTGCGGCCTCGGAGCCATCCGCCGCTCCGCGCCCGATTCCGCAGGGGATTAAGCATGGCTGAGCCGCGCGGGGCAAGGCCCCCCGTGGCGACCGCCCTATAGCTCATGCGCCTGCGCAGGGGATACCAGCCCCCACCGGCGCCAGCCAACCGCCACGGCGCATTCTGGACGCGAATTCATCAAACGGTCATGGCGCCCCGCCCGGACGCCTGCGCAAATGCCGCAACGGGCGCCCGGCCGGACCGGTCTCGTTGACAGCGCCTTGCCATAGTCCTATGTGAGACCCGTCGATAGGCTGGCCCACATTCCGCTTTACTCCCGAGGTTTTCATGTTCGGCGCTCTCGCCCGCAAGATTTTCGGCACCGCCAACACGCGCGCGGTCAAGGCGCTGCACAAGACCGTGGCTCAGATCAACGCGCTGGAGCCGTCGGTCGCCGCGCTGTCGGACGACCAGCTGAAGGGTCGCACCGACTGGCTGCGCGAGCGGCTGGCCAAGGGCGAGACGCTGGATGACATCCTGCCCGACGCCTTCGCCACCGTGCGCGAAGCGGCCAAGCGCGTGCTGGGCCAGCGCCATTTCGACGTGCAGCTGATGGGCGGCATGGTGCTGCACGGCGGCAAGATCGCCGAGATGCGCACCGGCGAAGGCAAGACGCTGGTCGCCACCCTGGCCGTCTACCTCAACGCGCTGGAAGGCAAGGGTGTCCATGTCGTCACCGTGAACGACTATCTCGCCTCGCGCGACAGCGGCTGGATGGCGCGGGTCTATGGCTTCCTCGGGCTCACCACCGGCTGCATCGTCCATGGGCTGGACGACGATGAACGCCGCGCCGCCTATGCCGCCGACATCACCTACGGCACGAACAACGAGTTCGGCTTCGACTATCTGCGCGACAACATGAAGTTCCGGCTGGAGGAGCTGGTCCAGCGGCCCTTCAACTACGCCATCGTCGACGAGGTCGACTCGATCCTGATCGACGAGGCGCGCACGCCGCTGATCATCTCCGGCCCCTCGACCGATTCTTCGGAGATGTATGTCCAGGTCGACCGGCTGATCCCGCTGCTGGTGGCCGAGGATTACGAGAAGGACGAGAAGCACCGCACCGTCAGCTTCACCGAGGCCGGCCAGGAGCATATGGAACAGCTGCTCGGCCAGGCCGGGCTGCTGAAGTCGGGCGGGCTCTACGACATCCAGAACGTGGCGCTGGTCCACCATGCCCAGCAGGCGCTGCGCGCCCACATGCTGTTCCAGCGCGACAAGGATTACATCGTCAAGGATGACAAGGTCGTCATCATCGACGAGTTCACCGGCCGCATGATGGAAGGCCGCCGCTTCTCCGAAGGGCTGCATCAGGCGCTGGAGGCCAAGGAGAAGGTGACGATCCAGCGCGAGAACCAGACGCTGGCCTCCATCACCTTCCAGAATTATTTCCGCATCTATCCGAAGCTGGCCGGCATGACCGGCACCGCGCTGACCGAGGCGGCGGAGTTCGGCGAGATCTACGGGCTGGAGGTGGTCGACATGCCGACCAACCTGCCGGTCAAGCGCATCGACCATGACGACGAGGTCTATCGCACCGCGGCGGAGAAGTACCACGCGATGACCGACCTGATCGAGGACGCGCGCAAGCGCGGCCAGCCGGTGCTGGTCGGCACCACCTCGATCGAGAAGTCGGAGCTGCTGTCGGATCTGCTGAACAAGCGCGGCATCCCGCACAATGTCCTGAACGCCCGCCACCACGAGCAGGAAGCCTACATCGTCGCCCAGGCGGGCCGCGCCGGCGCCGTGACGGTCGCCACCAACATGGCCGGCCGCGGCACCGACATCCAGCTCGGCGGCAATCTCCAGATGCGCATCGAGGTCGAACTGGCCGACCTGCCCGAAGGCCCCGAGCGCGACGCCCGCATCAAGCGGATCGAGGCCGAGATCGCCGAGGCGCGCGAAACGGTTAAGGCGGCCGGCGGCCTCTACGTCATCGGCACCGAGCGTCACGAGAGCCGCCGCATCGACAACCAGCTGCGCGGCCGTTCCGGCCGTCAGGGCGACCCCGGCACCTCCAAATTCTTCCTGTCGCTGGAAGACGACCTGATGCGCATCTTCGGGTCGGAGCGGATGGACAGCATGCTCCAGCGCCTCGGCCTGAAGGAGGGCGAGGCGATCATCCATCCCTGGATCAACAAGGCGCTGGAGAAGGCGCAGCAGAAGGTCGAGGCGCACCATTTCGAGGTCCGCAAGAACCTGCTGAAGTTCGACAACGTCATGAACGACCAGCGCAAGGTCGTCTATGAGCAGCGCCACGAGGTGATGGAGAGCGAGGACATCGCGGAGGAAATCCGCGAGATGCGCCATCAGATCATCGCCAACATGGTGTCGACCGCGATTCCTGCCAACAGCTACTCCGAACAGTGGGACATCGACGGGCTGCACGAGGCGGTCAACCGCGTGCTCGGCATGGATCTGCCGGTCCATGACTGGGCCAAGGAAGAGGGCATCGCCGAGCCGGAGATCGAGGAGCGCGTGCGCGAGGCCGCCGACCGCAAATATGCGGAGAAGGAGGAGGCCTACGGCGCCCAGACGATGCGGCATGTCGAGAAGAGCATCCTGCTCCAGATCCTGGACCAGGAATGGAAGGACCACCTCCTCCAGCTCGACCATCTGCGCCAGGGCATCAACCTGCGCGCCTACGCCCAGAAGGACCCGCTGAACGAGTACAAGCGCGAGGCCTTCGAGCTGTTCGACAGCATGCTGATGGCGCTGCGCGAACAGGTCACCACCATCCTGATGCATGTCGAAATCCGCATGGCCCCGTCGGCGGAGGAACTCTTCGCCCGCCAGATGCAGGAGATGCACGAGGGCCGCATGGACCCGGCGCTGGCTCTCGCCGCCCTGGGAGACGAGGGCGGCGAGCCGCTGCCCGCCGGCATGGTGCGCGCGCCGTCGCCGGCCGGCACACCGGAAGACCAGCCGCTGCCGCCCGAGGTGATGGCCAACACCCCGCGCAACGCCGCCTGCCCCTGCGGCTCCGGCAAGAAGTTCAAGCACTGCCACGGGCGCATGGCGTAGGGACGGATCGGGGGGCGCCGGGAAGCGCCCCCAGCCCCCCTTCCCGGCCCGTTTTCCTTCCAGAAACACGGAGAAACGGGACGCCATGTTGGAAGAATTCAAGACATTCATCAGCCGCGGCAATGTTGTGGAGCTGGCTGTCGGCATCATCATCGGTGCCGCCTTCACCGGGATCGTCAATTCCCTGGTCAAGGACATCCTGATGCCGCCGATCGGCTGGATCATGGGCGGCATCGATTTCTCGAACTATTTCCTCAGCCTGTCCGGCGACCATTACGAGTCGTTGCCAGCGGCCGAGGCGGCGGGTGCCGCCACCATCAACTATGGCCGCTTCATCAACGCCTGCATCAATTTCCTGATCGTGTCGGCCACGCTGTTTCTCGTCGTTCGCCAGGTCAACCGCCTGCACCTCCTGCGCAAGGAGGCCCCGAAGATGCCGCCGCGTCAGGAGCTGCTGCTGGAGGAGATCCGCGACGCCCTGCGCGCCCAATCCGGCGCCCGGCCCGACACCCGGCCCGGTGCCCTGCCGCCGTCCACCGACCGCGGCCCCTGACCTTTCCCTTTCCGCGAGAGCTTGTCACAGGAGTGGAATCAGGGTTATCGCATTTGACAAGAATTGCCCTCTCCCGTCCCGGGAGAGGGAGGGGACCCGCCAAAGGCGGGGAGGGTGAGGGGTAGACCAAGAGGCCCGAACCGCATGGTTCCTTGGATCACCCCTCACCCTTCCCAAGCTGCGCTTGGGCCCCTTCCCTCTCCCGTCCCGGGAGAGGGTGTCAAATGCGATCACCATGGGAATGGAATTCCCTTCCGTTGCCGTGGGATACCAGACGGGTTACCCTGTTGGGCGAGCTGGCGACGGCGGTGGGAGGGCGATGACCTCACGCGGCCGCGCTATCCCCCACGCTGTCCCCCGCTTTCTCCCATGACCTCGGCAAGGGCCATGTCCATACCCGCCAAGCGCTGTCCGCCCTCCGTCTCCGCCGGGACGGCCGCCATCCCCGTCGGGGCGTCGCCATGATCCGCCGGGCGGTGCGGGTCTCCCTCCTGCGCGGATTTGTCCTGCTGCTGGCCGTGCTGCCCGGTCTTCCGGCAGCGGCGATCAACATGGCGCCGGCCGGGGCGGGGGTTGAGACCGGTCCGCTCCCGTCGGAAATCCGGGTGACGCTGGACGACAATTACCCGCCCTACAGCTTTCTCACTCCGGACGGGGACCATGTCGGCATCGTGAAGGATCTGTGGGCGCTGTGGTCGGAGAAGACCGGCGTCCCGGTCCGCATGATCCCCCTCGACTGGGGTCTCGCCCGCAAGGCCATGGACAGCGGCGGGGCCGACGTCATCGAGACCATCTTCCGCAACAGCGCGCGCGATCTGCTCTATGATTTCCCCAAGCCCTATGCCCGCGTCGACGTGCCGATCTGGTTCAGCGCCGACCTCAGCGGCATCACCGGGGTGGAGTCGCTGCGCGCCTTCACCGTCGGGGTGAAGGATGGTGATTTCTGCATCGAATGGCTGACCGAGCACGGCATCACCGCCTTCCAGCGCTATTCCGGCTTCGAGGCGATGGTCGATGCCGCGGCAAGGCAGGAAACCCGGGTCTTCTGCATGGATGACCCGTCGGCCCGCTATTACATGACCAAGCGCGGCGTGCAGGGGCGTTTCCGCTACACCGAGCCGCTTTACACCGGCGAGCTGCATTGGGCAGTGCACAAGGGCGACGCGGCTCTGTTCCGCCTGATCGCCGACGGCTTCGCCCGCATCACCGCGGATGAACGCCGGACGATCGAGGAGCGCTGGGTCGGCCGCCGCATCAGCGGCATGGTCAGCCCCCAATTGATGGATCTGCTGCTCAAGCTGCTGGCCGGTCTGGTCGTGCTCGGCATCGGCGCGCTGGTCTGGGGCCTGCTGCTGCGCCGGCAGGTGGAACACAAGACCGAGAGCCTGCGCGCCGCGGTCACCGCCCTGACCGCCAGCGAGGAGCGCGTCCGCACCATCTTCGACAGCGTCAACGACGCCATCGTCATCCATGATCTGGACAGCGGCGCCATCCTGGAGGTGAACCGCCGGATGAGGGAGATGTACCGGGTGGGCGAGGTGCCGCTGTCGGACCTCGACGTCGGAATGCTCAGTTCCGGCGAACCGGCCTTCACGGCGGAGGTGGCGTCGGAGTGGCGCGACAAGGCGGCCAACGGCGAGCCGCAGCTGATCGAATGGCATGCCCGGCGGCTGGACGGCACGCTGTTCTGGGCGGAGGTCAGCATGCGCCGCGCCGTCATCGACGGCAACGACCGCCGGGTGCTCGTTCTCATCCGCGACATCACCGAACGCAAGGCGGCGCAGGAACGCATGGAGTATCTGTCGCGCCACGACGCGCTGACGCTGCTGCCCAACCGCGTCCTGGTGCAGGACCGCACCGAACAGGCGCTGGCCCGCTCGGAACGCAACGGCCGGCTGGTGGCGCTGGTCGCCTGCGGGCTCGACCGCTTCAAGACGGTGAATGACAGCCTCGGCCACGCCGTCGGCGACGCCCTGCTGCGCGCGGTGGCGGAGCGGCTGAAGGCGGTGGTGCGCGACACCGACACGATCAGCCGCGGCGGCGGCGACGAATTCATCCTGCTGCTGTCGGGCCGGCCCGACATCGACGCCGTGGTCGAGACCGTCGCCTCCCTGCATGAGGCGATGGCCAAACCCTTCCTGGTGGACGGCCACGAGCTGACCGTCACGCTGTCGTCCGGCGTGGCGCTGGCCCCGGCCGACGGCAGGGACTTCGCCACCCTGCTGAAGAACGCCGACACCGCCCTTCACCACGCCAAGGCCGCCGGCCGCGACACCCACCGCTTCTATGCCGAGGCGATGAACGCCGAGGCGGTGGCCCATCTGTCCACCCGCAGCGGCCTGCGCCGCGCGCTGGAACGGGGGGAGTTCCTGATCCATTACCAGCCGCAGGTCTGCCTGGAGACCGGAGCGGTGACGGGGGCGGAGGCGCTCCTGCGCTGGAACGATCCCGAACGGGGCATGGTCCCGCCCGGCGCCTTCATCCCCATCGCCGAGGACAGCGGCCTGATCGTGCCGATCGGCGCCTGGGTGCTGGCGGAGGCCTGCCGGCAGGCGGCGGCATGGCGGGCCGGCGGCCTGTCGCTGTCGGTGGCGGTCAACCTGTCGGCCTTGCAGCTTCAGCGCGGCGACCTTGTCCGCACGGTGACCCAGGCGCTGTCCGGCAGCGGCCTCGACCCGCTGCTGCTGGAGCTGGAACTGACCGAATCGATGCTGATCCAGAACACCGACGTGGTGATGGACAATCTGAAGCGGATCAAGGCGATGGGGGTGCAGGTGTCGATCGACGATTTCGGCACCGGCTACTCCAACCTGTCCTACATCGGCCGTCTGGCGGTGGACAAGCTGAAGATCGACCGCAGCTTCGTCGCCGATCTCACCCACGACCATGACAGCGCCAAGATCACCGCCGCCGTCATCCAGATGGCCCACAGCCTGAACCTGACCGCCGTGGCCGAAGGGGTGGAGGATGCCGCGACGCTGGCGGCGCTGCGCGGCCTGAACTGCGACATCGCCCAGGGCTATTTCCTCGGCCGCCCCGGCCCCGCCGAGGCGGTGGAACGCGCCGCCCGGCAAGTGAACCCGTTCAAGGTCGGGGCTTAGGCCCGCCCTTCCCTAAAGTCCCTTCGCCAGGGCGACGAGCTGGTCGAGCGCGGCGCCCCAGCCATGGTGGAAGCCCATCTCCTCATGCCGCGTCCTCGCCGCCTCGTCCTTATGAAAGGCGACGGCGGTGTAGAGCGTGCCGCCGGCCGTCGGTTCGATGGTGACGGACGCCGTCATGAATCCGCCGCCGGTGGGGCGGTAGTCCGGCCCCAGCGCGTCGGTGAAGAGCAGCAGCCTTTCGGGCTCCACCGCCAGGAAGCAACCGGTGTTGTCGTTGCTCTCGCCGCCCGGCCCCTCCATCACCGTGCGGAACTTGCCACCGGGCCGCAGATCGATCTCGCACGCGGTGGTCCGCCAAGGAGCCGGCGTGAACCACTTCATCAGAAGTTCCGGCTCGGTCCAGGCCCGCCAGACGAGATGCGGAGGAACCGCGACCTCGCGCTTCAGTTCAAGGTCGAGCCGCGGATTGAAGGCCGTTGCGCGGTAAGCGGTCATGGTGTCCCATCCTCCCGTTTGTCCAGGTCCAGCACAAGGCTGTCCAGTTGGTCGAGCCGCCTGGTCCAGAGGCTCCGCTGGGCGTCCAGCCAGCTTTCAGCGGCCGCCAGCGCTTCCGGCTTCAGCGTGCAGGTACGCACCCGTCCGACCTTCCGCGTTTCAACGAGTCCGCTCTCCTCCAGCATCTTCAAATGCTGAAGAAAGCTGGGCAGAGCCATGTCGAAGGGTTTCGCAAGATCGCCGACCGACGCCGGACCACGCCCGAGCGCCTGGACGACCGCCCGGCGCGTGGCATCCGCCAGCGCACGGAACGTCAAATCGAGTGCCGCATCCATGACGGCACCCTACCGGGGGAAAATACTTAGGTCAATGCCTAACTATCAAGGTCACGTCGTCCCGCTCGCGATATGCAGGCTGACCACCCCGGCGACGATCAGGGCAATACCGACCATTTTCATCACCGTCAGCGATTCGCCGAACACGAACACGCCGATGGCGGCGATGGCGGCCGTGCCCGTCGCCGACCAGATGGCATAGGCGATGCCGACCTCCATGCCGCGCAGAGCCTTGGCGAGCAGCAGGAAGGCGACGCCATAGCACACCACCACGACCGCCGCCGGGGCGAGCCGCGTCATCCCGTCCGACATCTTCATCGCCGAGGTGCCGACCACCTCGAACAGGATCGCCACCCCCAGATACAGCCAGCTCATCGCCCCCAATCCCACCGACCCCCGCAAGGCCATTCCCACGGGCCGCGCAGGATGGACCGGCCGACCGGGTGCCGCAAGTGGCCCGGAACACCTACCCCGCCGGGCATCCACACCGGACGCCCATGGTTGACGCCACGCCCGCCCGGCCCTAGGGTCTTGGCCCTCATTCCCAACTTTATCCTTGTGGTTTCGAAAGGGTCCGACGATGACCGGCGAACGGGATCTGGCGTTGCAGGCGAAGGCATGGCCGTTCGAGGAGGCGCGCAAACTGGTGGCGCGCTTCGCGAAAGCGCCGCCCGCCAAAGGCTATGTCCTGTTCGAGACCGGCTATGGTCCGTCGGGCCTGCCGCATCTCGGCACCTTCGGCGAGGTGGCGCGCACCAGCATGGTGCGTCACGCCTTCCAGACCATGAGCGACATTCCGACCAAGCTGTTCTGCTTCTCGGACGACATGGATGGGCTGCGCAAGGTCCCCGACAACATCCCCAACAAGGAGATGGTGGCGGCCAGTCTCGGCAAGCCGCTGACCCAGGTGCCCGACCCCTTCGGCACCCATGACAGCTTCGGCGCCCACAACAACGCCCGGCTGCGCGCCTTCCTCGACAGCTTCGGCTTCGAGTACGAGTTCCAGTCCTCGACCGACTGGTACAAGTCCGGCCGCTTCGACCAGGCGCTGCTCGGCATCCTCCGCCATTACGACGAGGTGATGGCGGTGATGCTGCCGACGCTGGGTGCCGAGCGTCAGGCCACATACAGCCCCTTCCTGCCGGTCTCCCCCTCGACCGGCCGGGTGCTCCAGGTGCCGATGCTGGAGCGCGACGCCGACGCCGGCACCATCGTCTTCGAGGATGAGGACGGCAGACATGTCGAACTGCCGGTCACCGGCGGCCATGTGAAGCTGCAATGGAAGCCCGACTGGGGCATGCGCTGGTTCGGCCTCGGCGTCGATTACGAGATGTACGGCAAGGACCTGATCCCGTCGGCCGATCTCGCCGGCAAGATCTGCAAGATCCTCGGCGGCACCCCGCCGGAGGGCTTCAATTACGAGCTGTTCCTCGACGACAAGGGCCAGAAGATCTCCAAGTCGAAGGGCAACGGCCTGACGATGGAGGAATGGCTGGCCTACGCGCCGCAGGAAAGCCTCGCCCTCTACATGTTCCAGAAGCCGAAGTCGGCCAAGCGCCTCTATTTCGACGTCATCCCGCGCGCCGTCGACGAGTATCTGACCTTCGTCGACAAGGTCCATGGCGAGGAGCCGGCCAGGAAACTGGAGAATCCGGCCTGGCACATTCATAACGGCAAGCCGCCGGCCGTGCGCTCCGACGTGTCGTTCAACCTGCTGCTCAATCTGGCCGGTGCGGCGAATGCCGAGACCAAGGACGCCATGTGGGGCTTCATCCGCCGCTACGCGCCGGACGCCACGCCGGAGAACAGCCCCTTCCTGGACAGCCTCGTCGGTTATGCCGTGCGCTACTACCAGGATCAGGTGAAGCCGACCAAGCGGTTCCGCGCCCCCAGCGACGCCGAACGCGCGGCGTTGCGGGACCTGCTGGTCAAGCTGGACAGCCTGCCGGGCGACGCCCGCGCCGACACCATCCAGAACGAGGTGTTCGAGGTGGGCAAGGCCCATGGCTTCACCGAGCTGCGCGCCTGGTTCCAGGCGCTGTACGAAGTGCTGCTGGGCCAGACCACCGGCCCGCGCATGGGGTCCTTCATCCAGCTCTACGGCGTCGAGGAGACCAAGGCGCTGATCCGCGGGAAGCTGACGGCCTGATCGCCGCCCGCTTCCGGAAAAGAGGGGGTGGCGCGTTTGGCCCACCCCCTCCACAAAGCCGTTGCATCCCCGGCTGTTTGGCAGGCCATGTCTGGCAAAGACCGCGTTCTCTTGACAAATTTTGCCATAGCTCCAGTCTTCGGGTGAGGATGATCGCGAGGAGGGGTGAGATGCCGACGCTGAACATCAGCCTGCCCGAGAAGCTGGCCTCCTTCGTCGAGCAGCAAGTCGCGAGCGGCGGCTACTCATCGCAAAGCGAGGTGGTGCGTGATGCGCTTCGCCTGCTCCACCGGGAACGGGCAGCTGAGCACGAGCGACAGGAGATGCTTCGGCACGCCGTTCTGGTCGGACTCGATGATTGGAAGGCCGGTCGTCTCGACGACCGTCCCATTGACGAGATACTCGATGAAATCGAGGGCTGAGCTTTGGGTGCTTATCGCGTCACCGACGCGGCGAAACAGGACTTCCGGGTGGTCCTGAAGGAAACCGGTGAGCGGTTCGGAACACACCAGCGACAGATCTACAAAGGGCTGATCGCCACCGCGGTCAAGATGGTCGCGACCGACCCCGGCCGTGGCGCTTCCTGGGACAGAAGCGCTATTTTGCCCGGCCTCCGGGCATTCCACCTGGAGAACGCTGCTGGCAGGTGCGGAGCGGCCGCGCACACGCTGTATTATGCGGTGGAGCATTCAGCCGGAGGTTCCCCGCGTGTCGTCATCCTGCGTTTGCTGCACGAGAGCATGGAGCCAAAGCTGCACATCGCCCGGACCAGCCATCCCAAGTCCCCCTGAACAAGGGATCGCCCCGAAGCCAAGCAATCAAGGGGCGCGGATAACATCCAAGCGTTTGGGCCGACAGCTTTGAGTGATGGCCGGCGCGTTCGGTGCCCCCCTTTTTTTTCGTTCACGAACTTTTTCGCGCATCACGGTTTTCGCATTCGATCGTTCATCCACCCCGCAATCTGGACTTTGCCCGAAAAAAGGGCGGAAATCTGCCTTTCCGCGCGCCTAATAGGCAAACCAAACAAAATTCCATACCGCGCTATGCGCATGTCGCACCGCACCAATTCGAAATCCGTGGTACCGCTAACACGGCCGTGGCCATACACTCCGCCGCGTTACTGCATTTTGCAGTGCGTTTCCTCCCTAGACTAAAGGCCGCACCCAATTGGGTTGCGGCCCTTTTTTTGTTCCGATGCTCCAGTCCCCGTCTATCGCCATGGGATGGCCCCTTTAATCCCCCCTGTGATGGCCGTCACAGCCATGATCAATAAAATACCAGATAAATTGCTACAGTATGGGCGGCGGGCCTGGGCGGCCGGCCGATCGGGATGACTTGAGGAGGGAGGGCGTGGGATGACCGCCGATCCGCCGCCGTTCGAACGCCATCATCGTGCGGCTCGAGCTCTGGTCAGCACCTTCCAGGAGGCGCTGGAACCGCAATTCACCGCCAAGGGCGTGCTGTCGCGCGAGGAGTTCACCCGCGCGATGGGGCTGATGATGGCGCATTGGCCGTCGGTGCTGCCGCTGTTCGCGTCGATCTGCCACGCCTGCACGGCCGGTTCCTGCGGCGGCTGCGCGACGGCGGAGGACAGCCACGGGCGGCTCCAGCCCGATGAACGCCGCCGCGATTTCGTCACGCGCCTGATGGTGTCGGCCCTGCGCAGCAGACTGCCCGACAGCATGGACCCGGTCACCGGCGCCAGTTTTCCCGAGGTGATCGTTCCCGGTCTGCAATCCACCCTGACCGCGCTGTTCTATGAAAAGGAATGGCAGGCGATGAATGCCAGCGCGCTGGCCCTGTTCAACCGGCTGGGGACCGACCGCGATGCCGAGGTCTGGCAACGGCTGGCGCATGAGGAGGCGCTGGCGGTTCTGGCCGACACGCCCTTCATCCGGGTGATGCTGCGCTTCCGCCAATTCCATCAACAGCGCCAAACCTTCATCAAACGGATGACCGGCCAGTTGCGCGACCGGCATTTCGTCTTCGCCGAGGAGCATTTCCAGATGCTGTTCGACGGCCTGTTCGGCCATTTGCGCGACGGGTTGCGCACCGAGCTGGACCGCGCCCGCACCGACATCCATTACGGCGAGGGCACGGCGGAGGCGCTGATGCGCATCTTCGACCAGTTCGACAAGCACCGGCAGGACCAGGCCGCCCCCGTCCACGTGCTGGGCGGCCGGCAGATGCCACGTCCGATGCTGGCCCAGCGCAGCATGCTGGGGGCCACCCCGGCGGCCAGGCGGCGCTGACCCCCGACAGGGAATTAGGGGGCCGTTAACCAGGGGAGGGCTTGGATGGAGTTCATGAGTCCGCAACACCCGCCGTTCACCCGGCGCAACCACAAGGCTTGAGGTCCGGTGACCGCCCGGCGCTCCCCCTCCACCCCGGCCCGCCATGCCCCGGCCACTCGGCCGGCGGACAGGGAATGCGGCGTGGCCCCCGAGCTGATGGACTATTTGTTCGCCGAACAGCCTCGATCCGGGCCGATACCGGAGGTGGCTGTCCCGGTAACGGCTCCCCCGCCCGGCCACGGCATCGCCCGCCAACTGGGTGACGCGCTGGTCGAATCGCGGCTGGCCGGCATGGGGGATGCCGATGTGCGGTCCACCCTGGCGCGCAAGCTGTGCAGGTTGCTGCCCGACCTGCCGCCGGGCGGCGCCGACACCGTCAGCGCCGTCGCCGTGCGCGCCCTGGAACAGTTGGCCCGCGACCACATCGTCCGTGTGCGCGAGGCGCTGGCGACGGCGATCAAGGACATCGCCTGCGCGCCGCCATCGGTGGTGACGGCGCTGGCGCGCGACGTCGAGCGGTCGGTGGCGGAGCCGGTGCTGCGCTGCTGCGCGGCACTCGGCGACGAGGATCTGCTGGACATCGTCGCCGCCGCCCCCGCCGGCTGGGCGCTGTCGGCCATCGCCCGCCGCCACAGCATCGGCGCCGCCCTGTCCGACGCCATCGCCGGCAGCGGCCATGCCGAGGCGACCGGCCTCCTGCTCGACAACAGCGGGGCGGTGATCGCCGAACCGACGCTCGACCGGCTGGTCGACGAGGCCGTCCATCATCCCGACTGGCGGGAGAAGCTGGCGCGCCGTCCCGCCCTGCCCCGCCGGCTGGCTCTGCGGCTGGCCGATTTCGTCGATCTGGCGGTGATGGACGCGCTGCGCCGCCGCGCCGATCTCGATGACGCCACGGTGGCGGAGATCGCCGCCACGACCCGCCGCCGCATCGATTGGGCCGAAGCCCCCGATCAGGCCAAGTCGCCGGAACGCCGCGCCGTCCGCCTGCACCGGCTCGGCAAGTTGGACGAGACCGCGCTGGGCGATGCGATGTCATGGAACGAGACGGGATTCTTGCGGGCGGCGCTCACGCTCCGCGCCCGCGTGGCGCCGGAGGTGGTGGAGTTGATCCTGGATGCCCACGACCCGCAGGCCGTCACGGCGCTGGTCTGGCGCGCCGGCCTGTCGATGCGCTGCGCCATGCAGGTCCAGGCCCGCGCCGCCGGCATCCACCCGCGCGCCATGCTGAACGCCCGGCGGGGCAGCGGCTTCCCGCTGTCCCCCGCCGAAATGGCCCGCCATCTGGAACGCTACGGCATCGGGCCTTGAGCACTCAGCGCCCTTTTACTGCACGCCGCCGCGCGGCATCGGCTGGCGCGGGGTGGCGCGGCCGGTGTGCGGGACCGGGGTGTCGGGCAAGACCTCCTTGTAATAGGGACCGCGGTCGGTCGGGCCTTCCATCGCCTCGGCCGGGGTGACGATCTGCTCGCCGGTGCCGGCGTCGAAGGCGATCAGCGCCTGCTGGCGCACCTTCAGGCAGGCGTCGCGCTTGGCCGCCATCTCCGGCGTCAGCGAGCCGTCCAGCGTCACCAGCGGCAGCACCCAGTCCGCCCGCTGGTTCTCGGGGATGGAGGTGTAGACGTAGTTGGTCAGCGTCTGGCAATGGGCGACGCTGCCCGCCGCCGCCGCGTCGGTGATCGGCGCCGCGGCGATGGCGGCGGTATAGTCGCCGACCGTCTGCGCCCGGGCCTCGGCCGAGACGGCGGCGACGCCGGCCGCCAGGGCCAGCGACAGGGTCAGACCGGGAATGATACGGGCCGTGAGTTTGGCCATTGACGCTCTCCTTCGACCATCTTGGTACGAGTTGGGAACCGGACCTGAACCATACGTATAAGGCCGAACGGGCCCGGCGTTGGAAGGGATTGTTGGAAAGGATCATCGGGGGTGCGACGCAACGCTGCAATGCCCGATTATGGTCGGGTTCGCGGTCGGGCTTGCCCTCCGCGACAAAACGCGCTACCTACGCTTCCGAAATCTCGGGGCGCTGGATCCCTAAGACGTTAGAATGACCGACGGTTCTAGTCTCCCGCTGAATGGGGGACGCTCAAACGTTTTAGGAAACGCTCCATGGCTCGCAAGAAGATTGCGCTCGTCGGTGCCGGCCAGATCGGCGGCACGCTGGCTCTGCTCGCTGCACAGAAGGAACTGGGCGACGTCGTCCTGTTCGACATCGCCGAAGGCATGCCGGCCGGCAAGGCGCTGGATCTCGCCGAAACCTCCCCGGTCGAAGGCTTCAACGCCAGCCTGACCGGCGGCAACGACTACTCGATCATCGAGGGCGCCGACGTCGTCATCGTCACCGCCGGCATCCCGCGCAAGCCGGGCATGAGCCGCGACGACCTGATCGGCATCAACAGCGGCGTCTGCAAGACCGTCGGCGAGGCCATCGGCAAATACGCCCCGAACGCCTTCGTCATCGTCATCACCAACCCGCTCGACGTGATGGTGTGGGTGTTGCAGCAGGCCTCCGGCCTGCCGCCGGAGCGCGTGGTCGGCATGGCCGGCGTGCTCGACTCGGCCCGCTTCCGCTATTTCCTGGCCGAAGAGTTCAACGTCTCGGTCGAGGACGTCACCGCCTTCGTGCTGGGCGGCCACGGAGACACCATGGTCCCGCTGGTGCGCTACTCCACCGTCGCCGGCATCCCGCTGCCCGATCTGGTCAAGATGGGCTGGACCACGCAGGAGAAGCTGGACGCCATCGTTCAGCGCACCCGTGACGGCGGTGCGGAGATCGTCAAGCTGCTGAAGACCGGCTCGGCCTTCTACGCCCCGGCCGCTTCCGCCATCCAGATGGCCGAGTCCTACCTGAAGGACCAGAAGCGCGTCCTGCCGGTCGCCGCCCATCTGAGCGGCCAGTATGGCCAGGACGACCTCTACGTCGGCGTCCCGACGATCATCGGCGCCGGCGGCGTCGAGAAGATCATCGAGATCGAGCTGAACGACGAAGAGAAGGCGATGTTCCAGAACTCCGTCGACGCGGTGAAGACGCTGGTCGACGTCGTCAAGAAGCTGGACGCCGAGAAGGCCGCTTCCTAAAGGACGAACCGCGCGGTCTCCGGCGCTCTCCCCACCCATTTCCGGGGCCGGGAGAGCGCCGGTGGTGCGCCCGTCTCGTCTTTCAGTCGATCCGGTCTTGTAAGCCGAACCAAAAAACAGATGGACGCCCGATGAACATCCATGAGTACCAGGCGAAAAGCCTGCTGAAGAAGTACGGCGTCGCGGTTCCCCGCGGCGGCGTCGCCTACACCCCGCAGGAGGCCGAGACGGTCGCCCGCGAGCTGGGCGGTCCGGTCTGGGTGGTGAAGTCCCAGATCCACGCCGGCGGCCGCGGCGCCGGCCGCTTCAAGGACAACCCCGAAGGCAAGGGCGGCGTCCGCGTCGTCAAGTCGATCGAGGATGTCGGCAAGAACGCCGCCGAGATGCTGAACCACGTTCTCGTGACCAAGCAGACCGGCGCCGAAGGCCGCGAGGTCAAGCGCCTCTATGTCGAGGAAGGCGCCGACATCAAGCGCGAGCTGTATCTCGGCATGCTGATCGACCGCGCCACCGGCCGCGTGACGATCATGGCCTCGACCGAAGGCGGCATGGAGATCGAGGAGGTCGCCCACAACACGCCGGAGAAGATCATCAAGGTCGCGGTCGACCCGGCCACCGGCATCCAGGGCTACCACACCCGCAAGGTCGCCTTCGCGCTCGGCCTGGAAGGCAAGCAGGTCGGTGCGGCCGCCAAGTTCATCCAGGCCGCCTATCAGGCCTTCATCGACCTCGACTGCGCCATCGTCGAGATCAACCCGCTGATCGTCACCGGGTCGGGCGACATCCTGGCGCTCGACGCCAAGATGAACTTCGACGACAACGCGCTGTTCCGTCACAAGGACGTTGAAGAGCTGCGCGACGAGGCCGAAGAGGACCCGGCGGAGATCGAGGCGGCCAAGCACAGCCTCAACTACGTCAAGCTCGATGGCAACATCGGCTGCATGGTCAACGGCGCCGGCCTGGCGATGGCCACCATGGACATCATCAAGCTCTATGGCGGCGAGCCGGCCAACTTCCTCGACGTCGGCGGCGGCGCCACCAAGGAGCGCGTCACCGCGGCCTTCAAGCTGATCCTGTCCGACAGCAACGTCGAAGGCATCCTGGTCAACATCTTCGGCGGCATCATGCGCTGCGACGTGATCGCCGAGGGCGTGGTCGCCGCGGCGCGCGAAGTGCATCTGCATGTTCCGCTGGTGGTGCGCCTGGAAGGCACCAACGTCGATCTGGGCAAGAAGATCCTGGCCGAATCCGGCCTGCCGATCCTCTCGGCCGACAACCTCGCCGACGCCGCCGAGAAGGTGGTCAAGGCCGTGAAGGAGGCCGCGTGAAATGGCTGTTCTCGTCGATAAGAACACGAAGGTGATCTGCCAGGGCTTCACCGGAGCCCAGGGCACCTTCCACTCCGAGCAGGCCATCGCCTACGGCACCAAGATGGTCGGCGGCGTGACCCCCGGCAAGGGCGGCGCCAAGCATCTTGACCTGCCGATCTTCGACACCGTCGCCGAGGCGGTCGAGAAGACCGGGGCCAACGCCTCGGTGATCTATGTGCCGCCGCCCTTCGCGGCCGACGCGATCCTGGAGGCGATCGACGCCGAGATCCCGCTGGTGGTCTGCATCACCGAAGGCATCCCGGTGCTCGACATGGTCCGCGTCAAGCGCGCCCTCAACGGCTCCGCCACGCGCCTGATCGGCCCGAACTGCCCCGGCGTCATCACGCCGGACGAGTGCAAGATCGGCATCATGCCGGGCCACATCCACAAGCGTGGCAAGATCGGCATCGTCTCGCGCTCCGGCACGCTGACCTATGAGGCCGTCGCGCAGACCACGGCGGCCGGTCTCGGCCAGACCACCTGCATCGGCATCGGCGGCGACCCGGTCAACGGCACCAACTTCGTCGACAGCCTGGAGCTGTTCGTGAAGGACCCGGAGACCGAGGGCATCATCATGATCGGCGAGATCGGCGGTGACGCCGAGGTCAAGGGCGCGGAGTTCATCAAGGCGTCGGGCACGAGGAAGCCGGTCGTCGGCTTCATCGCCGGCCGCACGGCGCCTCCGGGCCGCCGCATGGGCCATGCCGGTGCCGTCATCTCCGGCGGCAACGACACCGCCGACTTCAAGATCGACTTCATGAAGTCGGTCGGCATCGCCGTCGCCGACAGCCCCGCCAGCCTGGGCTCCACCATGCTGAAGGTGTTCAAGGGCTGATCGCTGGCGGGCGTCGCGTCACCCGTGACGCCCGCGGCCGGCTGCCTTTGAGAAAAGAGGAGAACGGGCGGGACGCGGCCGCGCCCCGCCCGCCGCCCCTCTGGACGGACGGTCCTGGAGACCCATATGCAAGCGTCGGCGCCCATCCTGCCGGCGTTGGCACATGGGGAGCCAACGATCCCCCGTTCCCTTCCGCCTCAAAACCATCTCCCACAGGGACCCGGGCGTACGGCCCGAGGTGAAACCATGTCGGCAAATCTGGAACAGACCTCGTTCCTCTTCGGCTCGAACGCCGGTTACGTCGCCGAACTCTACGCCAGCTACCTGTCCAACCCGGCCGCTGTCGATTCCAGCTGGAACAGTTTCTTCCAGGATCTGGACGAGGATTCGCGCGCCGTCCTGGACGAGCTGCGCGGCGCGTCCTGGACCGTGTCCGATCTGGAGGACCCCAAGGCCAAGCGCGATCCCGTCGCCGAGAGCTTCATCGTCGGCGCCGCCAACGGCGCCGGCAACGGTGCCGCCGCCGCGCTGAACGGCCCCGGCAACGGCGCCATGCTGGCCCACACCCAGCAGGTCTATGGCGGCATCAGCCACCAGCAGCTCCGCGCCGCCACGCTGGACAGCATCCGCGCCCTGATGCTGATCCGCGTCTACCGCGTGCGCGGCCACATGAACGCGCATTTCGACCCGCTGAAACTGGAAAAGCGCGAGCCGCACCCGGAACTGGATCCGGCGACCTACGGCTTCGGCCCGGACGATCTCGACCGTCCGATCTTCCTGAACTATTCGCTCGGCCTGGAGACGGCGACGCTGCGCCAGATCCTCGACATCCTGGTCAAGACCTATTGCGGGACGATCGGCGTCGAGTTCATGCATATCCAGGACCCGGAAGAGAAGGCCTGGATCCAGGAGCGCATCGAGGGCGGCCGCAACCACACCGACTTCACGGTGAACGGCAAGCGCGCCATCCTGGAGCGCCTGACCGCGGCCGAGGGTTTCGAGAAGTTCCTCCAGCTGAAATACACCGGCACCAAGCGCTTCGGCCTTGAGGGCGGCGAGACGATGATCCCGGCGCTGGAGCAGATCCTGAAGCGCGGCGGCCAGCTCGGTCTCAAGGAAGTGGTGGTCGGCATGGCCCACCGCGGCCGTCTGAACGTGCTGACCAACTTCATGGGCAAGCCCTTCTCCGCCGTCTTCTCGGAATTCCAGGGCAACCCGTCGAGCCCCGAGGACGTCCAGGGCTCCGGCGACGTGAAGTACCATCTCGGCACCTCGTCCGACCGCGACTTCAACGGCAACATCGTCCACCTGTCGCTGACCGCCAACCCGTCCCACCTGGAATGGGTCAACCCGGTCGTGCTGGGCAAGGTGCGCGCCAAGCAGCAGCAGCGCCGCGACCTGGATCGCGAGCAGGTGATGGGCCTGCTGATCCATGGCGACGCCGCCTTCGCCGGCCAGGGCATCGTCGCCGAGACGCTCGGCCTGTCGGAGCTGCGCGGCTACCGCACCGGCGGCACCATGCACTTCATCATCAACAACCAGATCGGCTTCACCACCAACCCGACCTATTCGCGGTCGGGCGTGTATTGCTCCGACATGGCCAAGATGGTGCAGGCGCCGATCTTCCACGTGAACGGCGACGATCCCGAAGCCGTCGTCCATGTCAGCCGCATCGCCATCGAGTTCCGCCAGAAGTTCAAGCGGGACGTCGTGATCGACATGGTGTGCTACCGCCGCCACGGCCACAACGAGGGCGACGAGCCGGGCTTCACCCAGCCGCTGATGTACAAGAAGATCCGCGCCCACGCGACCACGCGCGAGCTGTATGCCAGGCAGCTGGTCGAGGAGAATGTGATCACCCAGTCCGAGGGCGACCAGATCACCCAGGACTTCATGAAGAAGCTGGAGGCCGAGTTCGAGGCGTCCAGCACCTACAAGCCGAACAAGGCCGACTGGCTGGAAGGCAAATGGGCCGGCCTACAGGCGCAGGGCGCCGATTCGCCCCACCGCGGCGAGACCGGCGTCGACATCGACAAGCTGAAGGAAATCGGCTTCAAGCTTTGCGACTATCCGAAGGACTTCGCGATCAATTCCAAGATCGCGCGCCAGTTGGAAGCCAAGAAGAAGACGCTGGAGACCGGCGAGGGCATCGACTGGGCGACCGCCGAGGCGCTGGCCTATGGCACGCTGGTCGCCGAGGGCACGGGCGTCCGCCTGTCGGGCCAGGATTCCGGCCGCGGCACCTTCTCGCACCGCCATGCGGTGATGTATGACCAGAACACCGAAGAGAAGTACGTCCCGCTGACCCGCGTCAGCGCGGATCAGGCGACCTTCGAGGTGCATGACAGCCCGCTGTCGGAAGCCGCCGTCGTCGGCTACGAATACGGCTATTCACTGGCCGAGCCGCACAATCTGGTGCTGTGGGAAGCGCAGTTCGGCGACTTCGCCAACACCGCGCAGACCATCATCGACCAGTTCATCTCGTCGGGCGAGTCGAAGTGGCTGCGCATGTCCGGCCTGGTGCTGCTGCTGCCGCACGGCTATGAGGGCCAGGGTCCGGAACATTCGTCGGCCCGTCCGGAACGCTTCCTGCAGATGTGCGCCGAGGACAACTGGCAGATCTGCAACGTGACGACGCCGGCCAACCTGTTCCACGTCTTCCGCCGCCAGATCCGCCGCAGCTTCCGCAAGCCGCTGGTCCTGTTCACGCCGAAGTCGCTGCTGCGCCACAAGCTGTGCATCTCCGACCTGTCGGAGATGGGTCCGGGCAGCACCTTCCACCGCGTGCTGGGCGAGACCGCCAACGATCTGGCCGCCAACGACAAGATCCGCCGCATCGTGGTGTGCACCGGCAAGGTCTATTACGACCTGCTGCAGGAGCGCATGAGCCGCGGCGTCAAGGACGTGGTCATCCTGCGCCTGGAACAGCTCTATCCGTTCCCCAAGGATGCCCTGGCGGCCGAATTCGCCAAATATCCGAACGCCGAGCTGGTGTGGTGCCAGGAGGAGCCGGAGAACCAGGGTGCCTGGCACTTCGCCGACCGCCGCCTGGAAGCCGTGCTGAAGGATGTCGGCCACAAGGCCGGCCGCCCGGCCTATGTCGGCCGCCCGGCCACCGCCTCGCCGGCGACCGGCCTGCTGAAGCGCCACAACCAGGAGCAGGCCAAGCTCCTGGACCAAGCCCTGACGGTCCGCTGACCATCACCCAAGCGAACAAGAAGACGAACGAGGATAAGAAATGGCTACCGACATCAAGGTCCCCACGCTGGGTGAGTCCGTCTCCGAAGCGACGGTCGCCCGCTGGCTGAAGAAGGCCGGCGAGGCCGTCGCCATGGACGAGGCGCTGGTCGAGCTGGAGACCGACAAGGTCACGCTGGAGGTGAACGCCTCGGCCGCCGGCGTGCTGGCCGAGATCGTCGCTCCGGAAGGGGCCAACGTCGAGGTCGGCGCCCTGCTGGGCGTCATCGCTGAAGGCGCCAGCGCCGGTGCCGTGCCGGCGGCCCCCGCTCCCGCCGCCGCCCCGGCGGCGGCGGCTCCGGCCCCGGCCGCCGCGCCCGCCGCGCCCGGCAACATCGCCGCCTCCGGCCCGGCCGCCCGCAAGCTGGCCGACGAGAAGGGCGTCGACACGTCCGCCATCGCCGGTTCGGGCAAGGATGGCCGCATCACCAAGGGCGACGTCCTCGCCGCCCCGGCCGCCGCTCCCGCCGCCAAGCCGGCCGCTCCGGCCCCGGCGCCGAAGGTCCAGTGGGCCGCCGGCACCCAGGGCGACCGTCCCCGCGCCGCGCAGGAGGAGCGCGTCCGCATGACCCGCCTGCGCCAGCGCATCGCCGAGCGTCTGAAGGAGGCGCAGAACAGCGCCGCCATGCTGACCACCTTCAACGAGGTGGACATGTCGGCGGCGATCGCGCTGCGCGCCGAGTACAAGGACTATTTCGAGAAGCGCCACAAGGTGCGGCTCGGCTTCATGTCCTTCTTCGTCAAGGCCGCCGTCCAGGCGCTGAAGGAGATCCCGGCGGTCAACGCCGAGATCGACGGCACCGACATCGTCTACAAGAACTACTATGACATCGGCGTCGCCGTCGGCACGCCGCAGGGTCTGGTCGTTCCGGTCGTCCGCGACGCCGACAAGCTCGATTTCGCCGGCGTGGAAGGCACCATCGCCGCGCTCGGCAAGAAGGGCCGCGACGGCAAGCTGTCGATGGACGAGCTGACGGGGGGCACCTTCACCATCTCCAACGGTGGTGTCTACGGCTCGCTGATGTCGACCCCGATCATCAACCCGCCGCAGTCGGCCATCCTCGGCATGCACAAGACGATGGACCGCGCGGTCGTCGTCGGCGGCAAGATCGAGGTCCGCCCGATGATGTATCTGGCGCTGTCCTACGATCACCGCATCATCGACGGCAAGGAGGCGGTCACCTTCCTCGTCCGCATCAAGGAGCTGATCGAGGACCCGCGCCGCCTGTTGCTGGACGTCTGATCCTTACAATGCCAGCGGTCATCCATGATGACCGCTGGCATCCGCGCCGACTGGCGCGGATGCGGCCAAAGCCGCTGCCATAAGGGAGCGTGGCGGGGCCCGCCGCCGCGCCTCATCAGCCAGGGACCGCAAAACGGCCCCCAGGCACCTCCGGAAGGACGCCGCAAGGCGTCCTTTTTTCGTTCCGGCGTCTTTTCCTCAGGCGAAGGAGATGCTCTGAACGACGAACTCCTTGACCCGGTAATCGATGGTCGACCCGTCCCGCGCCTCGTAATGGCGGTATCGGTCGACCAGTCCGGCGAACAGGTCGGCGGCGCTTCCGGCGGAGACTTTGAACTCGCCGTAATTGGGATCGAAGAAATACAGGTGCGATCCCAGCCCGAACGCCTTGCCGCCGGACTTGTAGCAGCAGGTCGCATGCGCCGCCCCGCGTTGCGTGAAGTGCAGGCTGACGAGGTGATAGGTGTGCGTACCGGCCGTTGCGGTGGCGATGGCTTTCGTCACCTCCTTGACGCTGTCGGGATCGGACGCGCTCATCCATTCCGTCCGCGACGACGCCACCTTGAAGCCGGCCTGGCCCATGGCCTGGTTACGGGCGCCGAGCTGCTCCGAGGCCAAATCCAGGTCGAAGTGCAGTTCGGCACGGTAAAGGCGCTGCTTGATGCTGGCATGCAGGATCGTACTGTCCTGATCGATGTATGCGATGCGGGTCTGGGGTGTCTCACCCTTGTTCGCGCGATGGCGCTTGATCCACTCCAGGCAAAGCCCGAAGCAGATTCCTTTCGTCGCCTCATGATCGTCTGGAAACAGCCGTTGAATCGGTTGGCGTTGCTTGAACGGCGCCACACAATAGCTGTCGAACGCAGCCATCCCCATCCCCTTTTCTTTCGGATCGAGCCGGCAACGGCATCGGCCTCCCGACACAACGCATACGATGCTAGGGCCTGTTGACATTCGCGTTGAGAAGAGGCTTCCGGTGGTCGTAGAAATTTGATTCAAGGCTACCAAAAGGGAGGTGGCCTTGGATCGGATTGTATTGCGAGATGATCAGTGGGAGCGGATAGCGCCGCTTCTTCCCGGCAAAGTGGGCGACCCTGGCCGCTCGGCAGCGGACAATCGCCTGTTTTTGGAGGCGGTCCTGTGGATCGTCCGCGTTGGAGCGCCCTGGCGGGACTTGCCTGCAGCGTTCGGCAATTGGAACTCGGTGTTCCAGCGCTATCGCCGATGGGCCAAGGCCGGTGTCTTCGACGAGGTCTTCGCCGCTTTATCGAGCGACGCGGACTTCGAGTACGCGATCATTGATGGCACGATTGTCCGGGTGCATCAGCACGGTACCGGCGCAAGGGGGGGACTCAGGCTCAGGCCATCGGTCGCTCTCGTGGCGGGCTGACGACCAAGATCCTGGCCGTCGTCGATGCGTTGGGGAACCTTGGGCGCTTCATCCTGCTGCCGGGCCAGCGACATGACAGCGTCGGCGTCGAACCGGTGCTGGACGGTATCGAATTCTCCGCCTTGCTGGCTGACAAAGCCTTCGACAGCAACGCCATCCGTATCTTGATCGCCGAGCGAGGCGCGGTCGCCGTCATTCCGTCCAAGGCCAACCGATCTCCCCCGATTCCCCACGACGCCGAGATGTACAAATGGCGCCATCTGGTCGAGAACTTCTTCTGCAAAATCAAAGAATTCCGACGCATCGCCACACGATACGACAAAACTGATACAAGCTTCGCCGCTGCCATTAACCTCGTCGCTACCGTCTTGGTAACACGATGAATGTCAACAGGCCCTAGGGCGGATAATCGCGGCCGCACAACCGTCCGGCGCCGCCGTCCGGCAGCCGAATCTGTTGGAGACCACGACAATTCATGACGCTCGCAAATCCTCTTGCTTCGATAATGGTATCTGGTATACCGTATCGATAATGTCAGTGCGGCACAGCCTGCGGGCGACCACCGCACCGGCTCCCCCGGCGTCCAATCCAAGAGGGGGCGGGCGCCAAGGAGATCGACATGGACCAGAAGGCAGCGGCGGGCACGCCCGCGGTTGTGGATTGCGAGCAGCTGGTGGCGGTGATCGGCGATGCCGTCATCGTGTCCGACCCGGCCGGCGCCATCACCCTGTGGAACGCGGCGGCCGAACGGATGTTCGGCCACACCGCCGCCGAGGCGATGGGCAGGTCGCTCGACATCATCATTCCGGAACGCCAGCGCCAGCGTCATTGGGACGGCTACGAAAAGACCATGGCCACCGGCGAGACACGCTACGGCCATGACCTGCTGCGGGTTCCGGCGGTCCACAAGGACGGGCACAGCCTGTCCATCGCCTTCACCGTCGCGCTGTTGCGCGGGACCGACGGTGCGGTGAGCGGGATCGTCGCCGTGGTGCGGGACGAAACCGCCCGCTGGACCGAAGAGCGAAAATTACGCCGGCGCCTCGCCGAACTCGAAGCGGCCATACCCGGCTGACGGCGGCACGCGGCGAATCCCGGCCGGTCACCGCCCCCGACGTCCCATTCTTCGGGCGGTGACAGGCCGGACCACAGAGCAAGTCAAAGAGACAAACGGAAACAACGGGAAATAAGGGAGTCTTGCAGTCATGACCAAGCCGCTCGAAGGCATCAAGATCATCGACTTCACCCATGTGCAGGCCGGCCCCGCCTGCACCCAGCTTCTGGCCTGGTACGGCGCGGACGTGATCAAGGTCGAGCGTCCGGGCGCCGGCGACGTCACCCGCAGCCAGCTGCGCGACATCCCGGGTGCCGACGCGCTCTATTTCACCATGCTGAACAGCAACAAGCGCTCCCTGACGCTGGACACCAAGACGGCCGAGGGCAAGGAAGTCCTGACCCGCCTGATCAAGGAATCCGACGTTCTCGTCGAGAATTTCGGCCCCGGCGCGCTCGACCGCATGGGCTTCAGCTGGGACAAGATCCGCGAGCTGAACCCCGGCATGATCGTCGCCTCTGTCAAGGGCTTCAGCGACGGCCACCATTACCAGGACCTGAAGGTCTATGAGAACGTCGCCCAGTGCGCCGGCGGCGCGGCGTCGACCACCGGCTTCTGGGACGGCCCGCCGACCGTGTCGGCCGCGGCGCTCGGCGACAGCAACACCGGCATGCATCTGGCCATCGGCATCCTGACCGCCCTGATGGCCCGCACCAAGACCGGCAAGGGCCAGAAGGTCGCCGTGTCGATGCAGGACAGCGTGCTGAACCTCTGCCGCGTCAAGCTGCGCGACCAGCAGCGCCTGGACCGTGTCGGCTATCTGGAGGAATACCCGCAGTACCCGCACGGCAAGTTCTCCGACGTGGTTCCGCGCGGCGGCAATGCCGGCGGCGGCGGCCAGCCGGGCTGGGTGCTGAAGTGCAAGGGCTGGGAGACCGATCCCAACGCCTACATCTACTTCACCATCCAGGGCCATGCCTGGGCGCCGATCTGCAAGGCGCTGGGCCGCGAGGAGTGGATCGACGATCCCGCCTACAACACCGCCGAGGCGCGCCAGGACAAGATCTTCGACATCTTCGCGATCATCGAGGATTGGCTGAAGGACAAGACCAAGTTCGAGGCCGTCGACATCCTGCGCAAGTACGACATCCCGTGCTCGCCGGTTCTGTCGATGAAGGAGATCGCCAACGACCCGTCGCTGCGCGCCAGCGGCACGGTGGTGGAGGTCGACCACAAGGTGCGCGGCAAGTACCTGACGGTCGGCAGCCCGATCAAGTTCTCGGACATGACGGTGGAGGTCACCGGTTCGCCGCTGCTCGGCGAGCACACCGACGAGGTGCTGGCCCAGCTCGGCTACAACAAGGACCAGATCGCCGCCATGCATGACGCCAAGGTGGTCTGACAGCGGAGAGGGGGAGGCGACTCCCCCCTCAAGAAACGGCCCCCATGAAACGGAAACGGCGCCCCATCCGGGCGCCGTTTTCTTTTGCGGATTTCGCGGGCGGGCCGTCCCGCCGCCTATCCGGCTTTTCCAGCCCGGTCGAGATCATTCAGAATCTCTCCCGCCCGGTCGGTCAGGGTATGCGCCAGCCGGTCATACCGGCGGTTTCCGGTCATCTGGGCGCGCTGTGCAGCTTCCGCCCCCAACCGCGCCAGTTCATGGGCCATCTTCCGATAGTCGGGGGCGGTGATCCACACCGCGTCCACCGCGACATGCCCACCGGGAGGATCCTTTGACGCCACGACCGCCTCACCCGCCAATTCCAGTGATTCGCCGTGATCCTGACATGGCGAGGGATTGGAACCAACCGACGCTTAGGTCAGCCGCCGCACGGTCTTTGGCTGTGGAGGGCCCCGCCGAACCGGATAGAGTCGGCGGCGGATCAGTCGATCAGCAGGTCGAGCGTCGAGCGGACGACCTGGACGATCTCCCCGCCATAGGACGAGTTGGCCAGGCCGCGGGCGTTGACGATGATCGCCAGCTCATGCTCCGTCGTCGGGGCGAAGCGGGCGATTTCCTGCACCACCTCGTCGGGCAGGATGGCCTCGCGCGGCACGCTGGCCTGAAGGGCGACCTTGTCGCGCCAGCTGTTCAGCGCGGCGGCGATCGCCGCCTCGATCTGCTGCGATTCCTCCTTGCGGCGAAGGTCGGTGAACAGCACCAGCACCCGCCACGCGCCATCGGCATAGGCGGTTTCGATGCGCTGGACCTCGACCGTCCGCAGAAAGGAGGAAAGCTGCGCCTGAGCCTCTTCGGCGGCGGCGTCGGGAATGCTGAAGGTGCGGATCTCGGTGCTCATCGCCCAACCCTGCTGTGAGGCTGTTCAGTCGGGATGGGAGCCTACACAGAAATGGCGCCCACGGCAAATCGGGACCTACCCCGTTCTTTCCGCCTTCCGATTAAACCACTTTTTGATTATGGTTTTGGCGTCGGGCTAGGCGCAACAGGAGACGGATGCATGGCTTCCATCATGATCAAGAAGGCCGGCGAGGGGCTGGTCTCGCAGGCTCACCGCAACGCCGACGTCGGCCCGACCAGCGGCAGCTCGGTCGTCTACGAAATCCAGAATGTGCCGGGCGGCGTCAGCGTCGACGACGTGATCGCCGCCTTCAAGACCTACCAGCCGGCCGACAAGGTGTACGAGATCGACTGGTCCGCCCTGGCGAAATAAGCGACTGGCCCGCCTGGAAGATCCCCTCTCCCCAAGGGGGAGAGGGGGATTCCGGCGATTGAGGGGCAAGTATTTCACCCCTGCAAGGCCGGATAACGCTTGGCCCACACCTCCAGCTGGGCGACATGCTCGGCCTCCTCGGCGGCGAATTCCTCGGCCATCATGCGGACCTCGGCGTCGGTGGTGGTCTTCGCCACCTCGGCATAGAAGGCCTGCCCGCGCCGCTCGCTGTCGAGCGCCAGCTCCAGCGCGTATTCCACCGTCATCAGATAGTGCGAGCCCTCCATCGAGGTCGCTTCCGGGCTGTCGCCGTCCGGCCATTGGAACTCTTCCGGCGCCAGATCGGGGATCTTGCGGAAGCCCGACCGTTCCCGCGCCTCGGCCAGATGCAGGCGCGAGAATTTCGCCATCTGGGCGAAGAAGGCCGCGACCTCCTGGTTGCCATAGGTCTTCATCGCCTCCGACAGGTCGGAGAAGCGGGTGGCGGCGTCCTCCTCCAGCGCGCAGGCATGGGCGAGGAACAAGGCGGCGTCGTGGATATCGGTCATGGGTCCCTTTGAGGTGCGAATAAGCCAGACGACGACAAAACCATACATTTTCTGCGGTCATCGGTCGTGTCCCGCCGCATCCCACCCCGCCCCTGCGACCTTTTGGCGCGCGCTTTATCCTCCCCTGCCCGAAAACCATTGCCTTTCGCCCCGGTTCGCGGCAGCAGACTTCCCCTCATGAGCAAGCCCGCCTTCCCCGCCCTGCCAATCGATCCCGTCCTGCCCGCCCTGCTGGAGGCGCTGGACCGCCGCGGCACCGCCGTGCTGCAAGCCCCGCCCGGCGCCGGCAAGACGACACGGGTGCCGCTGGCCCTGCTCGACGCCGGCTGGCTGAAGGGCCGCAAGATCCTGGTGCTGGAGCCCCGGCGGCTCGCCGCCCGCGCCGCCGCCCGCCGGATGGCGGCGATGCTGGGGGAGGCGGTGGGCGAGACCGTCGGCTACCGCGTCCGCCTCGACACCAAGGTCGGCCCGAGGACCCGGATCGAGGTGGTGACCGACGGCCTGTTCCTGCGCCAGCTTCAAGAGGATCCGGAGCTTCCCGCCGTCGGCGCCGTCCTGTTCGACGAGTTCCACGAACGCGGCATCGACAGCGACCTCGCCCTTGCCCTGGTGCAGGAGGCGCGCGGGGCGCTGCGCGATGATTTGCGCCTTGTCGTGATGTCGGCGACGCTGGACGCCGCCCCGGTCGCCACTCTTCTCGCGGACATGCAAGGGCCCGCCGCGATGGTGACCAGCAAGGGCCGCGCCTACCCGGTCGAGACCCGCCACCTCGACGCGCCAACGCCCACAGGAAGACTGGATGGCGCCCGCATCGAGGACGCGGTGGCCGCCGCCGTCCGCCGCGCGCTCCGCGAGGAGCCCGGCAACGCCCTGGTCTTCCTGCCCGGCGTCGGCGAGATCCGCCGCGTCCAGTCCCTGCTGGAACAGTCCGAGCTGGGACCGGACGTCATCCTCGCCCCGCTCTATGGCGACCTGTCGGCCGAGGCGCAGGACCGCGCCATCGCTCCGACCCCACCCGGCCAGCGCAAGATCGTGCTGGCGACCTCGATCGCCGAGACCAGCCTGACCATCGAGGGCATCCGCATCGTGGTCGACAGCGGGCTGATGCGGGTTCCGCGTTTCGACCCGCGCGGCGGCATGACCCGGCTCGCGACGGTGAAGGTCAGCCAGGCCTCGGCCGAACAGCGCCGCGGCCGCGCCGGCCGTCTGGAGCCCGGCGTCTGCTACCGCCTGTGGCCGGAGGCGACGCACAAGGCGCTGGCCCCCTTCACCACGCCGGAGATCGCCGACGCCGACCTCGCCCCGCTGGCGCTGGAGCTTGCGGTGTGGGGTGTCCGCGACCCCGCCGGCCTGTCCTGGCTCGACCAGCCGCCGGCCGCGGCGATGGCCCAGGCGCGCGAGCTGCTGACCGGCCTCGGCGGTCTCGACAAGTCCGGCGCCATCACCCCGCACGGCCGCCGCATGGCCGGCTTCGGCGTGCATCCGCGTCTGGCCCACATGATGCTGGCCGGCAAGGCGATGGGCCAGGGCGCGCTCGCCTGTCTGGTCGCCGCCCTGCTGGGCGAGCGCGACATCGTCCGCTCCCAACCGGGCTTCCGCGATGCCGACCTGCGCCTGCGCGTCGATCTGCTGCGCGGCGAGGAGCGCGGCGGCTTTGGCGCGGCGCGCGGCCTCGGCGTCGACCGCGGCGGCGCCCAGCAGGCGGTCAAGCAGGCGCGGCAGTGGCGCCGCCAGCTCGGCGTGCGCGACGATGACGCGATGGACTCGCAGGCCGTCGGCCTTCTGGTGGCGCTGGCCTATCCCGACCGCATCGGCCAACGCCGCCCCGGCGGCCAGGGCGGCGGCCAACCGGGCGGTGTGGCGGCGCAATATCGCCTGTCGGGCGGGCGCGGCGCCTATTTCCAGCAAGCCGAGCCGCTGTCGGCCGAGGAGTGGCTCGCCATCGCCGACCTCGACGGCGCCGCCCGCGAGTCGCGCATCTTCCTGGCCGCCCCGGTGACGCTGGCCGATCTGGAGGAGAGCTTCGCCGACGACATCCGCAGCGAGACCATCGTCGCCTGGGACGCGCGCGAGCAGATGGTGCTGGCGCGGCGGCGGCGCATGCTGTTCGCGCTGATCCTGAAGGACGAGAAGCTGGCCAAGCCGCCGGCCGAGGCGATGACCGCCGCGATGATCGAGGGCATCCGCGCGCTGGGCCCGGCCTGCCTGCCCTGGACCGACGAGCTGCGCAAATGGCGCACCCGCGTGATGTTCCTGCGCGGCCGCGAAGGCGACGCTTACGACTGGCCCGACCTGTCCGACGACGCCCTGATGGACGGTCTGGAGGCGTGGCTGGCCCCCTTCCTCGACGGCGTGTCGCGCCGCGCCCATCTGGAGCGCATCGACCTGTCGAGCGCGCTCCGCGCCCTGCTGCCCTGGGAGTTGCGGACCCGCCTGGACGCCGAGGCCCCGACCCATGTCGAGGTGCCGAGCGGCTCCCGCATCCCCATCGACTATGACGGCGAGGAGCCGGTGCTGGCGGTGCGGTTGCAGGAGATGTTCGGCCTGGCCGAGACCCCGCGCATCGCCGGCGGCCGGGTGCCCTTGCTGCTGCACCTGCTGTCCCCCGCCCGCCGCCCGGTCCAGGTCACCCGCGACCTCGCGAGCTTCTGGGCCAACGCCTACAAGGCGGTGAAGGCGGATTTGAAGGGCCAGTACCCGAAACATTACTGGCCCGACAACCCGCTGGAGGCCGAGCCGACCGCCAGGGCGAAGCCGCGGGGACGGTGACTTCGCCCCCCTTCATCCCCACGTACCCCCTCCCGTCACCCTCCATCCCCCCTCTCCCAACCGGTCTTCTTCCCCTCAGGTGATGCGGATCGAGGGTTGGGTGAGGGCATTGAGGCGTTCGGCCAACCACAGCAGCCCCGCATGCGCGGGACCATGCAGGGCCAGTTGATGCCGTCGGTACAGGGCTGCGTGGCTCAGCTGCGCGAAGCGCCCTTCAACGAACCCACCGGGGAAGAGGCCGAAGCGTCCCAAAGTGCCGAAGGCATTGTATTCGCCGAGCGACACCAGGGCGCCCAGATCCCGGAAGACGAAGGGGGGAACCGGCCGGCGCTCACTCACCCACGACGGCAGATGCGCGACGAGATGCAGCGCCTGCTGATTGGCGACCTGCGCCGTCGATGGCAAGGGACGCTCGGCACCCTCCGGGATGAGGCTGCTGCAATCCCCGACGGCGAATATGGCGTCGTCGTTCCGGGCCTGGAGGTTGGGCGCCACCACGATCTGGCGTGCCCGGTTGAGTTCGAGGCCGCAATTTCCGACCGCCTCGGACGCACGGATGCCGGCGGCCCAGACCTTCAAATCCGCCTCGATCCTTTCCCCGCTTTCCAGGCGATAGCCGCCGGCGTCGGCACCGACGATCTTGACCCCGACACGGACATCGACGCCAAGCCCGCGCAGTTGCTCGGTGGCGGAAGCGGCAACCCGCTCGGGAAATGCCGCGAGGATGCGCGGTCCGCTTTCTAGCAGGGTGATGCGCAGGCGGCTCCGGATGTCCACCTCGCCATACCCTCCGGCCAGTTCGACCATCCTGGTCAGTTCCGCCGCCAGTTCGACGCCGGTCGCCCCGCCGCCGCCGATGGCGATGCGGATCCCGTCGCCATGGAGGAAGCTGCGGCCGACATGGGTGCGCAGTTTGTCGTTGAAGGCGTCGGCTTCCCTTTGGCTGTCGATGAAATGGCAATGCTCGGCGACGCCGGGAATGGCGAAATCATTGGCGCGGCTGCCCGTCGCGAGGATCAGAAGGTCGTAATCGAGGTCCCGCGCATCGGCGATCGTCTCGCCGTTCGCCCGCAGCGGCGCCAACCGGAGTCGTCGCCCCTCGCGATCGAGGCCCGCCATCTCTCCGGGGATATATTTGAAGTGATGCGAACCGGCATGGACGAGGAACTGGACCTGCTGCTGGTAGATGTTCCAGGTGCCGGCCGCGAAGGTGTGCAGCATCGGCTTCCAGACATGGGTCGGGCTGCGGTCGATCAGGCTGATCTGTGCGGTTCCCCGACTGCCCATGACATGGCCGAGGCGCGTCGCCAGGATCAGCCCGGCGACGCCCCCGCCGACGATGCGGATGTGGGGAATGGCGGAAGACGACGGCTTCATGCGGTGGGTCTCCACAGGATGGTAAGGACCGCCTTGATGGATCGTGCGATCCGCGGCCGATCGATCGCCGGGCTGTAGACCGAACGCAGGGTCAGGCCGGAGAGCAGCAGGGCGAAGATTTCCAGGCGCACGCGACTCTCCGGGTCGTCGACGTCCGCAATCGCCGTTTCCCCCCGTGCCTTGGCCAGGGCGGCGAACTGCTGGGCCAGCCGGCGGTCGCTCTCCTGCAACATCGCCGCGACCCGCGGGTTTCTTGCACCTTCCGAGGCGATCTCAAGCATCAGCGCGACACGTTGAGGGTCGAGGATACGATTCAGGAGCTCATCCATGAGCCGATGCATCGTATCCAGGAAGTCCCCTTCCGCCTCATCCTGCTTAAGCAACTGCGTAAGCTCGGAGAAGTTGCCCTCCTCCTGCTTGACGATCGCCTCGACGATCGTCTCCTTGCTGTCGAAATAGTGATAGATATGGCCTGAACTCATACCGGCCGCCTGCGAGATGCGGGCGATGCTCGTGCCATGGAACCCTTCCCGACGGAAACACTCGGCTGCCGCATCGATAACTTGGCGGCGGCGCGTGTCGGCCTTGGGTTCGGTCCTCGGTTCGGCTTTCTGCGGCCTCATCACGATGCCTTTCCTGACGTCGTCCGTTGCCCGGCAAAGTTAGAATGCTCACTCTATAAAATTAGAGTGGTCATTCTAGAATGAATGGTCAACCTATTCTTCCGGAGTATCGGGAGATTGAACACCCCGCCGAAAAACGTTCCATCCCGTTCCACCCGCCCAGCGTCCCGCCACCCCGCGACCGCCCATACGCCCTCCGCCGCGCCCGCCGACACACCGTCATTGCGCCCATCCCCCGTCCGCCCTATGTTCCCGGCAAACTCTCGCTTGTCCGGGCCCCGATGACTGACCTCTCGCACATCCGCAATTTCTCGATCATCGCCCACATCGACCATGGCAAGTCGACCCTTGCCGACCGGTTGATCCAGCAGTGCGGCGGCCTCGACGCGCGCGAGATGCGCGAACAGGTGCTCGACAGCATGGACATCGAGCGCGAGCGCGGCATCACCATCAAGGCCCAGACCGTCCGCCTGCTCTACAAGGCCGAGGACGGCAAGCAATACACCCTCAACCTGATGGACACCCCCGGCCACGTCGACTTCGCCTATGAGGTCAGCCGGTCCTTGTCCGCCTGCGAGGGCTCGATCCTGGTGGTCGACGCCTCGCAGGGTGTGGAGGCGCAGACGCTCGCCAACGTCTATCAGGCGATCGACAACAACCACGAGATCATCCCGGTCCTCAACAAGATCGACCTGCCCGCCGCCGAGCCCGACCGGGTCAAGCAGCAGATCGAGGACGTGATCGGGCTCGACGCGTCGGACGCGGTGGAGATCTCGGCCAAGTCCGGCCTCAACATCGGCGCCGTGCTGGAGGCGGTGGTCAAGCGCCTGCCGCCGCCCAAGGGCGACGCCGACGCCGCCCTGAAGGCCCTGCTGGTCGACAGCTGGTACGACCCCTATCTCGGCGTCGTCATCCTGGTGCGCGTCGTCGACGGCGTGCTGAAGGTCGGGCAGAAGGTGCGCTTCATGGCCGCCGGCTCGGCCCATGACGTCGACCGCGTCGGCGTCTTCACGCCGAAGGCGCTGCTGACCGGAGAGCTGCGGCCGGGCGAGATGGGCTTCATCACCGCCGCGATCAAGGACATCACCCTGACCAAGGTCGGCGACACCATCACCGACGAGCGCAAGCCGGCGACCGAGGCGCTCGCCGGCTTCAAGCCGTCGGTGCCGGTGGTGTGGTGCGGCCTGTTCCCGGTCGATGCCGCCGATTTCGAACGGCTGCGCGACAGCCTCGGCAAGCTGAAGCTGAACGACGCCAGCTTCCATTACGAGGCGGAGACGTCGGCGGCGCTGGGCTTCGGCTTCCGCTGCGGCTTCCTCGGCCTCTTGCATCTGGAGATCATACAGGAGCGGCTGGAGCGCGAGTTCAACCTCGACCTGATCACCACCGCGCCGTCGGTGGTCTACAAGCTCCACATGACCGACGGGTCGGTGCAGGACCTGCACAACCCGGCCGACATGCCCGACGTGGTCAAGATCGACCGCATCGAGGAGCCGTGGATCAAGGCCACCATCATGCTGCCCGACGAGTATCTCGGCGGCATCCTCCAGCTCTGCACCGACCGGCGCGGCCAGCAGATCGAGCTGACCTATGCCGGCAACCGCGCCATGCTGATCTACCGCCTGCCGCTGAACGAGGTGGTGTTCGATTTCTACGACCGGCTGAAGTCGATCAGCCGCGGCTATGCCAGCTTCGACTACCAGATGGACGGCTATGAGGAGGGCGACCTCGTCAAGATGGCGATCCTCGTCAATGCCGAGCCGGTCGATGCCCTGTCGATGATCGTCCATCGCGGTCAGGCCGAGCGCCGTGGCCGCCAGCTCTGCGAGCGGCTGAAGGAGCTGATCCCGCGCCAGCTGTTCAAGATCGCCGTCCAGGCCGCCATCGGCGGCCGCGTCATCGCCCGCGAGACGATCAGCGCCATGCGCAAGGACGTGCTGGCCAAATGCTATGGCGGCGACATCAGCCGCAAGCGCAAGCTGCTGGACAAGCAGAAGGAAGGCAAGAAGCGCATGCGCCAGTTCGGCCAGGTCGAAATCCCGCAGAGCGCCTTCATCGCCGCGCTCAAGATGGGCGACGAGTAAGGAATACGGAAAGGCGGGCTTCGGCCCGCCTTTTATGTGCCGCTTTCTTGCCAAAAAGTTGACGTTTATAGGCGCCGATCAACCCTGGAACGCAAAAACGCCGCATTCTCCGGCCAAGACTGCGCCGCATAAAAGCAGCGCAAGGGGTAACCGCGATGAGGCTGGTGGTTGCGTTCGGCGTCCTGTCGGTGGCGATGGCGCTTTCCGGCTGCGCCTCGACGACGAACGGCAAGGTCCAGGCCTTCGGCAACGGGACCGGCAGCGAAAACGGCAATTACGTCCAGCGGGCGGCTGGCGAGACGCGCGGCCCGGCGGGGGAGCGTTGCACCGTCTTCACCTGGGACCGCCCCGTGTCCAAGGATTTTGCCGTCCGCCTGACATCAGAGTCCTGCGACTCCCGGGCACATCCCTTCTGGATGGACAGCAGGGAACTGTCCAGAACCGTCATCCCGCTGTCGCAGAGCAATGTCGAAAGCGGCGTGACCGATCCTTGAAAACAGGATGGCCGAGGCCGCCCAGGACCGGGACCGGCCGGTTTCTTCAGCTTCGCCGGAAACAAATCCGGCGCTTGCGTGTCCTCTCTCATGGGGACGGCGCAACGCCTGCGCGGCGCCTCCCCCTTTGTGGTTCACTCCGGGAGGATGACATGCGCAAGTTTCTCGCCGCCGCGGTTCCGGCCCTGCTGCTGATGGCCGCCGCCGCGCCCGGCCATGCCCAGACCGGCCACGCCCAGGGCAGCAGCGCCTCGGCCAGGGCCAACGCGGCCGCCACCGGTGCGATGGACGGCGGCGCCCGCGACGTCCAGGCCAGCCGCGACATGATCGGCAAGCGGGTGGTCCATCGCCATGGCGGCCCGGTCGCCGGCACCATCCAGAACATCACCGCCGACGCCCAGGGCCAAACCATGGTCGAGTTGAAGCTCGCGAAGTCCGGTCAGACGGTCCTGCTTCCCCCGGCCTCCTTCGAGCGGCGCGGCCGGCAGATCATCGTCATGCAGGACCAGACCGAGCTCCAGCAGCTCGCCCAGTACAGCAGCCAAGCCACCACCGGCTATGGCGGCTCGATGGGCGGGACCATGGGAGGCCAAATGGGCAGCGGCTCCATGGGCGGCTCCATGGGCGGCTCGATGGGTACGCCGATGGACGGCACTCCGGATCGCATGATGACGCCGACCCAGCCCCCCATGGGCCAGTAAGGATACCGGACGGGGGAGGCCGCCCCGGCCTCCCGCCGCCCGATGGAGGTCACGCCCCGATCACCGTCAGTTCCCCCGCCCGGGGCACCAGCATCGCCGCCTTGACCGCCGTCGCGTCCAGACCGTCGGCGAACAGGCAGACCAGCTTGGCGTAGCTGGCTTCCGGCGTCATGTCATAGGCGCCGATGGCCCCGATGGCACCCAGACCGGTGGCGTAGGCGCCGGGCAGCACCGCGCCGCGCCGCACCTGGGTGTTGTCCATCAGCACGACTCCGGCCGCGACACCAGCGGACAGCGCGCCGAGGAAGTCCGGATCGGTCGGGCCGTTGCCCTCGCCGAAGGCCAGCAGCACCGCCCCCTTCGCCGCCGGGCTGGTGCCGGTCAGCATCGCCGACACCGTGCTGGCGCGGATGCCGGGATGGAGCCACAGCATGACCACCGAGAATTCCGCCAACGCCGCCGGCAGGAGGGCCAGCGCCGCCAGCCGCTTCGCCCGGTTCTCCGCTTCGGCCAGCGAGACGTCCGCGCCCGGCATCGGCAGCCAGTAAGGCTCGTTGCGGGCGACCACGCTGCCGATGGTGGCGAGCGGCGGGAAATTCGGCGAATCGAAGCCGGCGAAACGGTTGGCGTCGATTTTGGACGAGCGGTTGCCGCGCAGCAGCCTGGTATTGAAATAGACGCTGACTTCCGGCACCGGCAGGGTGCCCGCCGCGACAATAGCGCCGACCAGATTGGCCGGCGCGTCGCTCAGCGTGAAGGACAGCGGCACCTGCGACCCGCTGAACACCACCGGCTTCGACAGGCCGGGCAGCAGGAAGGACAGGGCCGAGGCGCTGTAGGCCATGCTGTCGGTTCCGTGCAGCACGACGAAACCGTCATACTGATCGTAGATGGACAGCAGCCGTTCGGCGATGGCGACCCAATCCGCCGGGGTCATGTTGGAACTGTCCAGCGTGCGGTCGAACCAGCCCATCGTCCAACCGAGCCCGTCATAGCCCCGCACGCCGTGATCCGACAGGCCCGGCATCGCCAGGACGAGCCGTTCGAACTCGGCCCCCGGCACCGGGGCGAGCGCGCCCTCCGCGTTGGCCACGCACCCGATGGTGCCCCCGGTGTACAGAACATAGACCCGCGCCATCGCTCCCCCCTTCCCTGTCCGGTATCGGCGGCAGGATAGGCGGAGGCCGCCCTACTTCTCAAGGCACAGCCGGGCCGGCAACACAGGCGGCCTGCGGGTCGAGACCGGCGCCGGCGCCGCCACCGGGACGGGGCGGGACGCCGGGGCGGTGGACGGGATGATGGCCGGGATGGCGACCGGAACCGGATTATGGGCGAGGCGGAAGCGCCGCGGCTCCGGCACCTCCGGCGCGGCGGCGGCGGGTGGGTCGATGCGGGCGGCCCCGAGAACCACGCTGGTCCAGGCGGCGAACAGCGGCATGATCGGACACTCCGGAAGGTTCGGGCAAAAGCTCCTGGGACCGACAATGGGCCGCGCCGCACTCCCCTGGAAACGAATAGGCATTATGCCGTCATCACGATCCGTGATGACCCCGACGTTGCGAACGGGCGGGCGCTCTGTTTGAATGGGAGGCAATCCTTCCGGTCGACCCCATGCCCGCCAATCTCGATACAGACCTGCTGCGCGCCTTCGTCGCCGTCGCCGACAGCGCCAGCTTCACCCGCGCCGGTGAAAGGCTGGGCCGCACCCAGGCGGCGGTCAGCCAGCAGGTGCGCCGGCTGGAGGACATGGTGGGAAAGCGCGTCTTCGAACGCGACACCCACGGCGTGCGCATGACCCGTGACGGCGAGGTGCTGCTGGCCTATGCCCGGCGCATGCTGACCCTGAATGACGAGGTGATGGCGCTGATGCGGCGCGGCCCGACGGTGGCCAGCGTCCGCATCGGCACCCCCGACGATTACGCCACCATGCTGCTGCCCGAGGTCCTGGCCCGCTTCAACGCCGCCTATCCCGAGGTGATGGTGGAGGTGGTCTGCGACAACAGCCCCGATCTGGTGGCGGAGATCGAAAAGGGCCGCTACGACCTGGCACTGGTCACCCGCAAGGCCGGCGAGGACGGCGGCGAGCTGGTGCGGCGGGAACCGGTGTCCTGGGTCGCCCCGCCGCTGGATGCCGCCCCACCGCAGGACTCACCGTCGGGGCACCGTCCGGTGGAAAGCCTCGACCCGCTGCCGCTGGCGCTGTTCCCCAAGGGCTGCGTCGTGCGCGACCTCGCCGTCGCCGCGCTGGACGGGATGGGGCGCGACTGGCGCGTCGCCTTCACCAGCAAGAGCGTCGTCGCCGTCCATGGCGCGGTGATGGGCGGGCTGGGGGTGACGGCGATGGAAGCCTGCACCGTCCCGCCGACCCTGCGCCGCATCGGCCCGGCGGAGGGCTTCCCCGACCTGCCCGACGTCGATATCGCCCTGCACCGCGCCCGCGGCACGGCGCCGAAGCCGGTACGGCTGCTGGCCGACGCCATCCACGACCTTGTCGGCGGACAGAGGCTGGGACACCGGAAGCCGGGCCCGCGAAGGCCGGGCGGCCTGCCGGCGGCTCTGGCCATCCTCCTCGCCTGTGCCGGGACCCTGCCGACCACCCCGCCGGCACGGGCGCAGAGCCCCGTCGCCATCGGCGCCCCCTTGACCGGCGAGGTGGTGCTGAACCGTGACATCGAGGTGCGGATCGGCCCCAGCGAGGATGCCCGCATCGTCATGACGCTGAAGCAGGGCAAGGCGCTGAACGCGCTGGGCACCCCGCGCGGCACCTTCTGGACGGAGGTCGCCATCGGCGGCCAACCCATCGGCTATGTCCCCGCCGATTCGCTGGACCCGGCGCTGATGGTCACCGGCCGCCCGGCGGTCGGCGGCGAAGGGCCGCGACCGCCCAAGCCCGGCTCCCCCGCCCAGCCGGCGGACACCGCCCCATCCCACCGCAGCGCCGCCGTGGTGCCGCGCGCCGCCTGGGACAAGGCGGCCCAGACCCCGGCGGAGGGCTATGTCGTCGCCGCCGGCCCGATCGCCGCCACCGAATTGCTGACCAACCGCAAGCGGCGCGGCTTCACCCTGCGCAAGGGCGACGTGGTGGCGCTGATCGGGGCGGCGAATGGCGAGGCGACGCTGGCCCTGCCCGCCGGCACCCGCGCGCTGGCGCCGGTCCAGGGGCTGGTCGGGGTGGTGGCGCCCTATCCGCTGCCCGGCATGCCGCCGGTGGAACCCGGCATGCTCTATGGCATCAAGCTCGGTGAATATGTCAGCTACGCCGAGGGTTCCCGCGCCTGGAAGGAGTTCACCGCCGGGCCGGGCACCGCCTATCGCGACCTGCCGCCGATGGTGTGGCCGGTGTTCCGTAAGGGGAAGCTTCTCTACGAGGTCGGGGTGGCTCCCTTCACCCGCTTGCAGGTCGACACCGCCTGCGGCACGCTGGCTCAACGCGGACTCGATTGTACGGTGATCGAACTGGATACGTTTTGATGACCGTCCCGCATCCTATGGCTTTGCGCAGCCGGGCCGCTTGCCCGCTTTCTCATGACCCTTTCACGACCGAAGAGCCATGACCGATCCCGACCCGCAAGCCACCGCCCGGCACGGCGCCCAGCACGGCACCCAGCACGGCGGCCCGACCGATCCGGCGCCGGATCGCCTGCCGGCATCCGCCGACGAGGATCTGGTGTTCCTCGACGACGCCGCCCCGCAGGACGGCGCCCCGGCGGAGGAACCGCCCGGCAGCCGCTGGACCATGCTGATCGTCGATGACGAGCCGGAGGTCCATTCGATCACCAAGCTCGTCCTGTCCGACTTCGCCTACAAGGGACGCAAGGCGCGTTTCCTCTCCGCCCATTCGGCGGCGGAGGCGCGGCGGATCCTGGCGCGGGAAAGCGACATCGCGCTGATCCTGCTGGATGTGGTGATGGAGACCGAGGATGCCGGCCTGCGGCTGGTCCACCACATCCGCGAGGAGCTGCGCAACCGCAATGTCCGCATCATCCTGCGCACCGGCCAGCCGGGACAGGCGCCGGAACGGGCGGTGATCCTCGATTACGACATCAACGACTACAAGGCGAAGACCCAGCTGACCGCCCAGCAGCTGTTCACAACCACGGTCGCGGCTCTGCGCTCCTACGAGGACATCGTGGCGATCGACGCCAATCGCCGCGGTCTGGAAAAGATCATCGAGGCGTCGTCGTCGCTGTTCCGCGCCCGCTCGATGAAGCTGTTCGCGGCCGGCGTGCTGACCCAACTGTCGGGCCTGCTGGGGGTGGGACCGGACGCCATCCTGTGCGTGCAGCGCGGCGGGACCGGCGGCGGGACGGGAACCGGGAACGGGAGCGGCCGCGACGGGCTGTATGTGCTGGCCGGATCGGGCCGGTTCGAGGCGCTGATCAACGAACCCGCCGCCGGCCATGTCGATCCGGCGGTGCTGGACGCGGTGACCGGCTGCCTGGAAAGGCGCGCCCACATCTATGCCGGCGACCATTGCACGCTCTACATCCGCACGCCGAACGACCGCGAGACGGTGGTCTATCTGCGCTCCAACCGGCCGCTGTCGGAGCTGGACCGCCGGCTGATCGAGGTGTTCTGCGGCAAGATCTCGGTCGGCTTCGACAATCTGCACCATTACGAACAGCTCTATCATGCCCAGCGGGGCACGCTGGCCGCACTGGCCGACCTGACGGAACGCGGCCGCGCCACGCTGACCGCCGATGGCCTGACCGGGAACGGCCTGCCGGTGGAGCCATCGGAAGCCGGGCGCTTCAGCCGGTCGCTGCGCATCGCCACGATCACCGAACGGATCGCCCGCCGCCTGCATGCCCAGGGGCTTTTTCCCGAGTCGCTGGACGATTCGACGCTGGAGATCATCGGACTGGCGGCCATCCTGCACGACATCGGCAACGCGGCGGTCGATCCCCGGATCCTGGCCAAGCCGGGACCGCTCGACCCGGAGGAGCGCGGCGCCATGCAGATCCACACGGTGGCCGGTGCCGCCCTGTTGAACCAGGCCAGCCATCTGGCGGACAGCCCGACCCATCTGCATCTGGGGGCCGCGGTGGCGCGGTGGCATCACGAGAACTGGGATGGCACCGGCTATCCCGACGGGCAAAGCGGGGCGACGATTCCGCTGTGCGCCCGCATCGTCGCCGTGGCGGACGCCTATGACGCGATGACCCGTGACCGGCCCTATCGCCGGGCTCTGGACCGCGCCGACGCGGTGGAGGAGATCCGCCGGCTGTCCGGGCTGCGCTTCGATCCGGCGGTGGTCGAGGCCTTCCTGGCGGCTCTGCCGGAGATCGATCCACCCGATACCGGGGCCGGGGCCGGTATCGGGATAGGGCGACCGGCCGAATAGAGGGGGCGCCACCCCCTGCGCGTCATTCGGTCACTGGTCCGCCTAATGATTGCACAACGCCTCGACCGCTTCGCGCAGCGGGCCGACCTGAACCGGCTTCAGCAACAGATGGCAGCCCATCAGTTCAGCCTCGTCCCGGCGTTCGGGCGTGCTGTCGCCGGTCAGGATGATGGCGGGGATGTGCCGCCCGGTCTCGCGCCGGACCCGCTCCACCACCTCGCGCCCGGTGCGGCCGGCCGGCAGGAAATGGTCGGCGATGATCAGGTTCGGCACCCGCGCCAGCCCGCCGAGCTGCGCCTCCAGGGCGGCGGCGCTGAGCGCCTTCACCACCTCATAGCCCCAGCCATCCAACAGGATCGCCAGCCCCTCCACGATCGAGCGGTCATCGTCCACCACAAGGATGAGCGGCTTTGCGGACTCCGGTTTGGTTGCTTGAGCGTTTTCCGGCTCAGCCATGGATTTTCCCCGTTCGGTCGCTTGCAGTGTGATGCACCAGGGACATGCCAAGGCAATGCAAGCGCTGCCTGTGCCGTAACCGTGACATCGATCGCATCATGGGCCTACCCGGGATAAACAAGCCGCACCGGCCGATCTTCCCACAGATCAATGCGACACCGTCAAACACTGAATTGCAACAAACGGTATCGTGTCTTTCTCTTAGCGAATGCACTCCAGAGTTATCAATCAGCGATTCATCATATGATGAGGTGACCGCCGCCGAGGCGGAACGCTTTTCACAATTCCTTCAACAAAAAAGCCCTCGCCGAAGCGAGGGCTTTTTGCTTGGATATCAGCAATATTACCTTTCGATGGAACTCAGGCGCGGAGCGCTCCACCGGTCGCCTTGACCACCGCCGCGACGATCTTCTGCCCGACCGCTTCGATCGCATCGTCGGTCAGGGTCGCGGTGGTCGGCTGGTAGGTGACCGACACCGCGATGGACTTGCGTCCCTCGCCGACGCCAGGACCCTCATAGAGGTCGAACACCGCGACTTCCTTGACCAGCGCCTTGTCGGCGCCCTTCACCGCGCGCAGCACCTTGTCGGCCTCGACCTTGCGGTCGACGACGAAGGCGAAATCGCGCTCCACCGGCTGGAAGGAGGAGAGCTGGACCATCGGCTTGGCGGTAGCGCCTTTCTTCTTCGGCAGCGGCACGGCGTCCAGCATCACCTCGAAGCCGACGACCGATCCCTTGACCCCCAGCGTCTCCAGCACCGACGGGTGGATCTCGCCGAAACGGGCCATCACGGTGGGACCGAGCCGCAGCACGCCGGAACGGCCGGGGTGATACCAGCCCGGCGCGTCGGTGGTGACCTGCAGGTTGGCCGCCGGGGCGCCGACCGCCTCCAGCACCGCCAACGCATCGGCCTTGGCGTCGAACACGTCGACGTTGCGGGCCTTCTCCGCCCAATGGCGCGGCACCGCCGCGCCGGCGCGGATGCCGGCGGCGACCGTATCCTGCCCATCCGGCGCCGGGTTGCGGAAGGCCGCCCCAACCTCGAACAGACGGACGTCGGCATAGCCGCGGTCGGCGTTGCGGCCGGCGGCCTGGATCAGGTTGGGCAGGACCGACGGACGCATGACGTCGAGATCGCTGCTGATCGGATTGACCAGCCGCAGGCCCGGCTCACCGCCACCGAACAGCTCGGCCACCGGGCCGGACAGGAAGGACCAGGTCACCGCCTCCGACAGGCCGCGCGCGGCCAGGGTCCGCTTGGCCAGCGCGACGCGGCGCTGCTTCAGCGTCAGGGCCGGGCGGGTCAGCACCGTCTCGCGCGGCAGCGGCGTCGCCGGGATGGCGTCGAATCCGTGGACGCGCAGCACCTCCTCGACCAGATCGGCCTCGCCATGGACGTCGGCGCGCCAGGACGGAACACCGACGACCAGCCGGCCCTCGGCATCCTCACCGTCGATGGTGAAGCCGAGATCGGTCAGGATCCGCTCCTGCCGCTCGCGCGGCAGATCGACGCCGCCCAGCGCGGCGACGCGGCCCGGACGCAGGGTCAGGCTGCGCTTCCAGTTCGGCTCGGCCCCGGCGACCACCAGTTCCGACGGCTCGCCGCCGCACAGCTCGAGGATCAGGCGGGTGGCGCGTTCCATGCCGGCGAAGACGGCGGCCGGATCGACACCGCGCTCGAAACGGTAGCGCGCGTCGGAGTCGATGCCCAGCCGGCGGCCGGTCTGCGCCGTGCGCACCGGGTCGAACAGCGCCGCCTCGACGAAGACGTTGACGGTCTTCTCGGTGCAGCCGGTCGGCTCGCCGCCGACGATGCCGGCCAGAGCCTCGGCCCGCTCGTCGTCGGCGACCACCGTCATGGCGCCGTCCAGCGCGTAGTCCTTGCCGTTCAGCGCCGCCAGCGTCTCGCCCTCGCGGCCCATGCGGACGGTGATGTCGCCCTTCACCGTGTCGGCGTCGAAGACGTGCAGCGGACGGGCGGCGTCGAAGGTCAGGTAGTTGGTGATATCGACCAGCGCCGAGATCGGGCGCAGGCCGATGGAGACCAGCTTGTCCTGCAACCATTTCGGCGACGGGCCGTTCCTGACGCCGCGGATGTGGCGGCCGACGAACAGCGGGCAGGCCTCGGGTGCCGCGATGCTCACGCCGATCGGGCTGGCGAAGCGGCCCTCGACCGGCGCGGCGTCGAGATGACCCTCGGTCAGCGGCTTCAGCCTGCCCATGCCGGCCGCCGCCAGATCGCGGGCGATGCCGCGCACCCCGGCGCAATCGGCGCGGTCGGGCGTCAGGTTGATGTCGATGACCGGATCGTTCAGCCCGGCATAATCGGCGAAGGCGGCGCCCACGGGAGCGTCGTCCGGCAGCTCGATGATGCCCTCATGCTCGTCCGACAGCTTCAGCTCGCGCTTGGAGCACATCATGCCGTTCGACTCGACGCCGCGGATGACGCCCTTCTTCAGCGTGATGTCGGAGCCGGGAACATAGGTCCCCTCCGGCGCGAAGACGCCCTTCATGCCGGCGCGGGCGTTCGGCGCGCCGCAGACGACCTGGAGGGTGCCGGCGCCGGTATCGACCATCAGCACGCGCAGCTTGTCGGCGTCCGGGTGCTTCTCGGCGGAAACGACATGGGCGACGCGGAAGGGCGCCAGTTCCTTCGACCGGTCATGGACGCCTTCGACCTCGAGCCCGAGGGCGGTCAGCTTCTCCGTGATCTGGTCGAGCGAGGCGTCGGTCTCCAGATGGTCCTTCAGCCAGGACAGCGTGAACTTCATGGGGCCGGTTCCTTAGATCGGATCGCGTGAAATCGGATTCGATTTGAAGCGTGAATCCGATCGCCAAACAGAGGGATGGAGCTTCAGGCGTTTCACGGGAAACGCATGAAGCTCTAGCGCGTCAGGCCGTGGGCGATGTTGGGAATGTCGAGGGAGGCGAAGCCGTAATGCTTCAGCCAGCGCAGGTCCGCTTCGAAGAAGGTGCGCAGGTCGGGGATGCCGTATTTCAGCATGGCCACGCGCTCCACCCCCATGCCGAAGGCGAAGCCCTGATACCTGGTGCTGTCGATGCCGCAGGCTTCCAGCACGTTCGGATGGACCATGCCGCAGCCGAGGATCTCCAGCCAATCGCCGTAATTGCCCAGCTTCAGCTCGCCGCCCTTGCGCGAGCAGCCGATATCGACCTCCGCCGACGGTTCGGTGAAGGGGAAGAAGCTGGGGCGGAAGCGCAGCGGCAGGTCGTCCACGTCGAAGAAGGCGCGGCAGAACTCGATGAGGCAGCCCTTCAGGTGCCCCATGTTGGTCGCCTCGTCGATGACCAGCCCCTCGATCTGGTGGAACATCGGGGTGTGGGTCATGTCGTAGTCGGAGCGGTAGGTCCGCCCCGGCGCCACGATGCGGATCGGCGGCTTGTTGTTCAGCATGGTGCGGACCTGCACCGGGCTGGTGTGGGTGCGCAGCAGCATCTTCTTCTCATCCGAATCGGGCAGATAGAAGGTGTCGTGCATGTCGCGCGCCGGGTGGCCGGGCGGGAAGTTCAGGGCGGTGAAATTGTGGAAATCATCCTCGATGTCCGGCCCTTCGGCGACCGAGAAGCCCATCTCGGCGAAGATGGCGATCATCTCGTCCATCGTCTGGCTGATCGGATGGATGCGCCCCTCGGTCTCGGGGCGGACCGGCAGGGTGACGTCGACCCGTTCGGCCTCCAGCCGCGCCTTCAGATGGGCGGCGGCGAGGTCGGCCTTGCGCGCGTCGATGGCGGCGGCGATCTCGTCCTTCAGCGCGTTGAGCTGCTGGCCGCGCTCCTTGCGCTCGTCGGGGGTGAGGCTCCCCAGCTCCTTCATGAAGCCGGTGATGCGCCCCTTCTTGCCGAGCGCGGAGACCCGCACCTCGTCCAGCGCCGAGAGGTCGGCGGCGGCGTTGACCTGCGACAGAAGTTCGTCTTTCAGCGCGTCGAGCATGGCGGTTCCCGGCAAGCGTGGGGAAGAAAACGGTGCGAAAAGAAAAAGGGAGCCGGCCCAGCGGCCCGGCTCCCTTCTCTTACAACTGACGCCGTTACGGCAAGCGTTCCCTTCTGATCGGGGAGCGCGAGGCGCGTTACGCGGCGGCCTTGGAGGCGAGCGCGGCCTGGGCCTTGTCCACCAGGGTCTTGAAGGCCTCCGGCTCGCGCGCGGCCAGATCGGACAGGACCTTGCGGTCGATCTCGATGCCGGCCAGCTTGATGCCGTTGATGAAGCGCGAGTAGGTCAGGCCATACTGACGGACACCGGCGTTGATGCGCTGGATCCACAGGCCGCGGAAATCGCGCTTCTTGTTGCGGCGGTCGCGGTAGGCGTAACGAAGCGCCTTTTCGACCTTCTCGATCGCGATGCGGAAATTCTTGGAATTGCGACCCCGGTAGCCCTTGGCGAGCTTCAGGATCTTGCGGTGACGGGCGTGCGTCGTGACGCCGCGCTTAACACGAGCCATGGTTCAGTCCTTCCGAATTCTATGATGTGCCGAGATCAGGCGTTGCGCAGCCAATTCTTCAGCACCGTGCGGGCGTTGGAGTCGCACAGGGTCATCATGCCGCGCGCGTTGCGCTTCATGTTCGGGGACTTCTGTTCCAGGCAGTGGCGCTTGTAGGCGGCCTGAGCGCGGACCTTACCCGTGGCGGTCACCTTGAAGCGCTTCTTGGCGCCGCTCTTCGTCTTCAGCTTGGGCATTTTCGTTTCCTAGATGGAAATGAGGCGGAATTTCCAGCGGACGGGTGGGCATGCCCTGAGCCTTGCGGCCCGGCCTCGCCGCCCGTGGAAGGATGCGCTTATACGCGCGGGGACGGCGGGATGCAAGGGGGATGTCGAGGAGCGAGGCCGGGCGATCACGCTCGGGGGAGGAGACCGGCCCACCTCCCGGCCTTGCCCCTCTCCGCCCTACGCCATTCGCCGCAGCGCCTTCCGCAGCGCAACCCCCCGCTGGCGCACGGCCCCCGCTCGCGCTATGTTCCCGGCCATGAGCGACCGCATCCCCGACCCGCAAAAGCCCGTGTCCGGTGCCGAAGGCAACTGGTTCGGCTTCACCCCCGTCGATCCGTCCGCCAAGTCCGGGCTGGTCCGCACCCTCTTCGACAGCGTGGCGACCAACTACGACCTGATGAACGACCTGATGTCGGGCGGCATCCATCGGCTGTGGAAGGACACGCTGATGGAGTTGGTGGCGCCCAGGCCGGACATGACCCTGCTCGACGTGGCGGGCGGCACCGGCGACGTCGCCTTCCGCTTCCTCAAGAAGGGCGGCGGGGCGGCGGTGGTCTGCGACATCACCGAGGCGATGGTCCGGGTCGGCCGCGACCGCGCCATCGACCGCAACATCCTGTCCGGCGTGCAATGGACGGTGGGCGACGCGGAAAAGCTGCCCATCACCTCGCGCTCGGTCGACGCCTACACCATCGCCTTCGGCCTGCGCAACGTCACCCGCATCGACGAGGCGATCAGGGAGGCCCACCGCGTCCTGAAGCCGGGCGGCAAGTTCTATTGCCTGGAGTTCAGCCACGTCGTGCTGCCGGTGCTGCGCGAGCTGTACGACGTCTATTCCTTCCAGGTGCTGCCCTTCATGGGCCGCGTGGTGGCGAAGGACGAGGCGAGCTACCGCTATCTGGTCGAGAGCATCCGCCGCTTCCCGCAGCAGGCCGATCTGGCGAAACGGATCGAGGCGGCGGGATTCGGCGCCGTGCGCGTGCGCAACCTGTCGGGCGGGATCGCCGCCATCCATTCCGGCTGGCGGATCTAGGCTGCCGTGTTCCGTATCCTGCGCAACCTGATCCGGATGGCCGTCATCGGCCGGACGGTCGCCCGTCACGACGCCCTCCCCACCAGCCTGCTCGGCACCGCCCCCGGCCTGCTCTGGCTGTGGCGCCTCGTCGCCCGTAAGGGCGTGCCCGGCCGCGAGGGCGAGCGTCTGGCCCGCGCGCTGGCCGAACTCGGGCCCACCTACATCAAGCTGGGCCAGCTGCTCTCCACCCGCTCCGATCTGGTCGGCGAACGGATGGCCGTCGATCTGGCCGAGTTGCAGGACAAGCTGCCGCCTTTCCCCGGCGATCAGGCCCGCGCCATCATCGAGGCGGAGTTCGGCCAGCCGGTCCAGGCGCTGTTCCGGAGCTTCGACGACAAGCCGATCGCCGCCGCCTCGATCGCCCAGGTCCATTTCGCCGTCACCGCCGACGGGCGGGAGGTGGCGGTCAAGGTGCTGCGCCCCGGCATCGAAGCGGCGTTCGAGCGCGACATCGACCTGTTCTACCGGCTGGCCGGGCTTGCCGAATGGCTGCTGCCCAGGCTGAAGCGGCTGCGGCTGGTCGAGGTGGTCGACACCTTCGCCCGCACCTCGCGGCTGGAGATGGATCTGCGGATGGAGGCCGCCGCCGCGTCGGAGCTGGCGTCGAACTTCAAGGACGATCCCACCTTCAACGTGCCGCAGGTCGATTGGGAGCGCACCGCCGGCCGGGTGCTGACGCTGGAGCGCATCCGCGGCTTCAAGGTGGACGAGCCCGCCCGCATCTCCGCCGCCGGGTTCGACCGCGACGAGATCCTGGCGATGGCGTCGGCCAGCTTCTTCAACCAGGTCTTCCGCGACGGCTTCTTCCATGCCGACCTGCATCCCGGCAACCTGTTCATCAACGAACAGGGCACCATCACCGCCGTCGATTTCGGCATCATGGGCCGGCTGGACCGCGAGACGCGCTATTACCTCGCCGACATGCTGATCGGCTTCCTGACCGGCGACTACCGCCGGGTCGCCATCGTGCATTTCGAGGCCGGCTATGTCCCGCGCCATCAGTCGATCGAGATCTTCACCCAGGCCTGCCGCGCCATCGGCGAGCCGTTGCAGAACAAGCCGCTGGCCGAGATCTCGGTCGGCCGGCTGCTGGCCCAGCTGTTCGCCGTCACCGAACAGTTCGAGATGGAGACCCAGCCGCAGCTGCTGCTTCTGCAAAAGAGCATGCTGACCGCCGAGGGCGTCGGCCGGCTGCTGAACCCCAACATCAACATGTGGGAGCTGGCCCGGCCGCTGATCGAGGAGTGGATGCGCGAGAATCGCGGGCCGGAGGCGCAGTTCATCGACGATGCCGGCGCCCTGCTGTCCACCGTCCGCCGCATCCCCGCCCTGGTCGGCGAGGCGGAGCGGGTGACGCGCGACATCGCCGAGGGCGGTCTGCGGCTGCATCCCCAGACCGTCCGCCAGATGCTGAACGGCTGGGAAAGCCGCCGCCGCTCGGACCGCGCCGCCCTGTGGGTGATCGCGGCCCTGCTGGCGGTGATCGCCGTCCAGATGCTGTAGAACCAGATGCCGTAAAAACTCAGTACCCCCGGCCGCGGTCCACCAGATTGGGCAGCGGCCGGCCTTCGCGGAGCGCCGTCACCGCCGCCGCCACCTGATCGACGCAGCGCGACGGGTGGGTCACCCCGGCGACATGGGGGGTGACGCGGACCTTCGGATGGCGCCAGAGCGGATGGTCGGCCGGCAGTGGCTCCGTCGCGAAGACGTCCAGGCTGGCGCCGCGCAGATGGCCGCCGTCCAGCGCGTCGATCAGATCCGGCTCGACCAGATGGCCGCCGCGTGCCGCGTTGATCACCACCGCTCCCTTGGGCAATGCCGCGAACAGCGTCGCATTCAGGATGCCGCGGGTCTCGTCGGTCAGCGGCAGCAGGCAGACCAGCAGGTCGCACCGCGGCAGCATCGCCGCCAGCCCGTCGGGACCGGAGAAGCTCTCCACCCCCTCGACGCTCTTGGGGCTGCGGCTCCAGCCCATCAGGCGGTAGTCCAGGGTCCGCAGCGTGCGGGCCGACGCCACGCCCAACTCACCCATCCCCAGGAAGCCGACCGTCACCTCGGAGGCCGGGCGATGGTCCAGCTGCTCCCACCGCGCCCCGGCCTGGAGGGCGGCGTATTCGTCCATCAGCCGGTGCCAGTACAGCACCTGGAAGACCACATAGCCGGCCATGTCGACCGTCAGGCCCTCCGCCACCATCCGCACCAGCGGCAGGTCGGGCAGGGCCGGATCCTCCAGGATCGGCTCCACCCCGGCGCCCAGCGACACGATCAGCTTCAGGTTGGGCAGGGTCGCCAGCATGCCGGCCGGCGGCTTCCACACCACCGCGACCTCGATGTCGGCGATGTCGCCGGTCTCGGGCCAGACGCGCATCTCCAGATCGGGAAGGTGGCGGGCAATTTCCCGGCGCCAATCCTCGGCGCTGTCGCTGGCGGAGCAGAACAGAAGCGTCACGGCCGAACCCCTGCTATGTAGGTGTGTGTTTGGGGCGCGAACGATAGCGCCTTTCCAGATCTCCGCAATCCGCAAGGACGCATGCCCGTGCCGCGCCTGATCCTGCTGAACAAGCCCTATGGCGTGCTGCCGCAATTCACCGACGACCAGGGCCGCCCGACCCTGGCGGAGCTGGTGCCGGTGAAAGGCGTCTATGCCGCCGGCCGGCTCGACCGCGACAGCGAGGGGCTGCTGGCGCTCAGCGACGACGGCCCGCTGATCGCCCGCATCGCCGCTCCCGCCAGCAAGATGCCCAAGACCTATTGGGTGCAGGTGGAAGGTGTCCCGACCGACGAGGCGCTGGAGGCGCTGCGCCGGGGCGTGACGCTGAAGGACGGCCCCACCCTGCCGGCAGAGGTGCGGCGGATGGAGGAGCCGGACCCTCTGTGGCCGCGCGATCCGCCGGTGCGCTACCGCGCCGCCATCCCCACCAGCTGGATCGCGCTGACCCTGCGCGAGGGACGCAACCGGCAGGTCCGCCGCATGACGGCGGCGGTCGGTTTCCCAACCCTGCGGCTGATCCGCTGGTCGATCGGCGACTGGACGCTGGATGGGCTGGCGCCGGGGCAGTGGCGGGAGGTCCCCCAACCGCCGGCCACTCCCTCGTCCAGGCAAAAGTCGTCCGGGCAAAAGTCGACCGGGCAAAAGTTGACCGGGCAAAAGTTGACCGGGCCAAAGGCCCCGGCACCAACCGGCAAGCGTGGTCCCATCAAGCCACGCCGAACAGTTGCTCCTCGCTCAGCGCCATCACGCCCTCGGAACCGTTGACCACGGTCGCCCGCAGCGCCGCCGCCTTCGGCAGCAGATGGGTGGCGTAGAAACAGGCGGTCAGCGGCTTGGCAGACAGGAAGGCGGTGTCGGCGTCGCCCTCCGCCAGCCGCTCCACCGCCACCTTGGCGGCGCGGGCCAGCTGCCAGCCGCCGACCACCACTCCCATCAGCTCCAGCAACGTCACCGAGGCGGCGGCCGCCAGACGCGCATCCTGCTTCGCCGCGCTCAGCACCCAGGCCACCGCCTGCCTGGCCTCATGGGCAGCACTGACCAGCTCCGCCCCGGTGACGCACAGCGCCTCGCCCAAGGGACCGGAGGCGGCATGGCCGGAGAGCTCGCCGCCCAGCGCCGCGATCTCGTCCAGCAGGCCGTTGGCCGCCGCCCCGCCATCGCGCAGGATCTTGCGGTTGATCAGGTCGTTGGCCTGGATGGCGGTGGTGCCCTCATAGATGGTGGTGATGCGGGCGTCGCGCAGATGCTGGGCGGCACCGGTCTCCTCGATGAAGCCCATGCCGCCATGGACCTGCACGCCGTCCGACGCCAGCGCCTGCCCGGTCTCGGTGCACCAGCCCTTGGCGATGGGGGTCAGCAGGTCGACCAGCAGGGCAGCGCGGCCGCGGGCATCCTCGTCGGCGTGATGGTGCGCCACGTCCACCGCGGCGGCGGCGGTGTAGAGGAGGCCGCGCATCGCCTCGATCCGCGCCTTCATGCCCATCAGCAGGCGGCGGACGTCGGGATGGTTGACGATGCCCTTCGGCCGCCCCTCGGTCCAGCCCAGCGGCTTGCCCTGCACGCGGTCGCGGGCATAGGCCAAGGCCTGCTGATAGGCGCGCTCGGCGATCGACAGGCCCTGCATCGCCACCGCCAGCCGGGCATGGTTCATCATGGTGAACATATATTCCAGGCCACGGTTCGGCTCGCCCACCAGGAAGCCGGTCGCCCCGCCCTCGTCGCCGAAGGACAGCACGGCGGTCGGGCTGCCATGGATGCCCAGCTTGTGCTCCAGCGACACGCATTTCACCTGATTGCGGGCGCCCAGGCCGCCATCGGCATTGACCAGGAATTTCGGCACCACGAACAGGCTGATGCCCTTCACGCCGGAAGGCGCATCGGGCAGGCGGGCCAGCACCAGATGGATGATGTTCTCCGTCAGGTCATGGTCGCCGTAGGTGATGAAGATCTTCTGTCCGGTGACGAGGTGATGGTCGCCGTTCGGCACCGCGCGCGACCGCGTGGCGGCGAGGTCGGACCCCGCCTGCGGCTCGGTGATGTTCATGGTGCCGGTCCACGCGCCCGAGATCATCTTGGGCAAATAGAGGTCCTTCAGCGCGTCGGAGCCATAGAGCTGGACCGCGTTCACCGCCCCCTGCGTCAGCATCGGGCAGAGCGCGAAGGCCATGTTGGCGGAATGCCACATCTCCTGCACCGCGCTGTTCAGCAGGTTGGGCAACCCCATGCCACCGCGCGCCGGATCGAAGGGCAGGCCGTTCCACCCCCCCTCGACCAGCGTCCGCCACGCCTCGCCCCAGCCCTCCGCCGTGCGGGCGATGCCGTCGGCGTCGAGCCGGGCGCCCTGGACATCGCCGACGCGGTTCAGCGGCGCCAGGATGTTTTCGGCGATCTTCGCCGCCTCGCCCAGGATGCTGTCCACCATGTCGGGGCTGGCATCCTCGAAGCCCGGCAAGGCCGCCACGTCGGCCATGCCGGCGAGATGGTCGAGGACGAAGCGGATCTCTTTCAGCGGCGGGGTGTAGGGGATCGCGGCGGCGGTCATGGGGGACCTCTTGGGATGACGGAGGGGAGCGGGGGGGTCAGACGGCCTGCTGGAGGTCCGGCACGGCCTTGAACAGGTCGGCGACGAGGCCGTAATCGGCGACCTGGAAGATCGGCGCCTCCTCGTCCTTGTTGATGGCGACGATGATTTTGCTGTCCTTCATGCCGGCAAGATGCTGGATGGCGCCGGAGATGCCGACCGCGATGTAGAGGTCGGGCGCCACGATCTTGCCGGTCTGGCCGACCTGATAATCGTTCGGCACGAAACCGGCATCGACGGCGGCGCGGCTGGCCCCCACCGCGGCGCCCAGCTTGTCGGCGATGCCCTCCAGCAGGTGGAAATTGTCGCCCGACTGCATGCCGCGCCCGCCGGAGATGACGATGCGGGCGGCGGTCAGCTCCGGCCGCTCCGACTTGGTCAGCTCGGCCGAGACGAAGCTGGACAGGGCCGGGTCGGCGACGGCGGCGACGGTCTCGATGGGGGCGGCCTCGATGGGGGCGGCGGTGCCGGTGGCGGTGGCCTCGAAGGCGGTGGTGCGGACGGTGACGACCTTCACCGGGTCGGCGGATTGCACGGTGGCGATGGCGTTGCCGGCATAGATCGGCCGCTCGAAGATGTCGGCGGCGACCACGGCGGTGATGTCGGAGATCATCGCCACGTCGAGCAGCGCCGCGACGCGCGGCAGCACATTCTTGCCGGCCGAGGTGGCGGCGGCCAGCACATGGCTGTAGCCGGGGGCGAGCGAGACCAGCAATGCGGCGACCGGCTCGGCCAGGGCATGCTCATAGGCGGCATCGTCGGCGAGCAGCACCTTGGCGACGCCGGAGAGTGTGGCGGCCTGTGCGGCGGCGGGAGCGGCGGCGCGGCCGGCGACCAGGACATGGATGTCGCCGCCGAGCCTGGTCGCGGCGGTCACCGCATGGGCGGTGGCGGGCTTGAGGCTGGCGTTGTCGTGGTCGGCGAGGATCAGGATGGGCATGGGGGGTTCCTCTTGCGGGCGGGGTGTGGGACGGGCTGGCACGGGGCCGGCGCGCCCTCAGATCACCCGCGCCTCGGTCTTCAGCTTGGTCACCAGGGTGGCGACGTCGGGCACCTTGATGCCGGCCTGGCGCTTGGCCGGTTCGGCAACCTTCAGCGTCTTCAGGCGCGGCGTCACATCGACACCCAGCGCGTCCGGCGTGACGGTCTCCAGCGGCTTCTTCTTGGCCTTCATGATGTTGGGCAGGCTGGCATAGCGCGGCTCGTTCAGGCGCAGATCGGCGGTCACCACCGCCGGCAGCTTCAACTCGACCGTCTCCAGCCCGCCGTCGATCTCGCGGGTGACGGCGACCGTGCCGTCTCCGGCGGCGACCTTCGAGGCGAAGGTGCCCTGGCCCCAGCCGAGCAGGGCGGCCAGCATCTGGCCGGTCTGGTTGCAATCGTCGTCGATCGCCTGCTTGCCGAGGATCACCATCCCCGGCGCCTCCCTTTCGACCAGGGCCTTCAGGACCTTGGCGACGACCAGCGGTTGGGTCTCGGCATCGGTCTGCACCAGGATGGCGCGGTCAGCGCCCATGGCCAGCGCGGTGCGCAGCGTTTCCTGCGCCTGGGCCGGGCCGACCGAGACGACGACGATCTCGCTCGCGGCGCCGGCTTCCTTGCACCGCACGGCTTCCTCGACGGCGATCTCGTCGAAGGGGTTCATCGAGAACTTCACGTTGGAGGTCTCGACGCCGGACTGATCGGTCTTGACCCGGATTTTGACGTTGTAGTCGACGACGCGCTTCACGGCGCAGAGGATCTTCATGGCGCGGGTCCCTTTGAAAATGGGCGGCTTGCGGGCATGGCGAGGCGTTGCCCCCACCCCATCCCTCCCCCGGCCGCCGAAGGCCGGTCCGATCAAGGGAAAGGGGGCGGGACGCTTGGCAAGGGTCAGCAAAGGAACGGGGGAGGGTTAGGAAGGGGGCGAAACGCCCCCGCCCCTTACAGCTCCTCGGTCTGCTTGCGCAGGACGTATTTCTGGATCTTGCCGGTGGAGGTCTTCGGCAACGGGCCGAACACCACCGTGCGCGGGCACTTGAAGTGGGCCATGTGCGACCGGCAGAAGGCGATGATGTCGGCCTCGGTCGCGCTGGCGCCGTCCTTCAGGGTGACGAAGGCACAGGGCGTCTCGCCCCACTTCTCGTCATGGCGGGCGACGACGGCGGCCTCCAACACGTCGGGATGCTTGTAGAGCACATCCTCCACCTCGATCGACGAGATGTTCTCGCCGCCGGAGATGATGATGTCCTTCGAGCGGTCCTTGATCTCGACATAGCCGTCCTCATGCCAGACGGCGAGGTCGCCGGTGTGGAACCAGCCGCCGGCGAAGGCCTCCTCGGTCGCTTTGGGATTCTTCAGATAACCCTTCATGACGTTGTTGCCGCGCATCATGATCTCGCCCATGCTGCGGCCGTCCTTCGGCACCGGCTCCAGCGTGAAGGGATCGGCGACGATCACCGCCTCCAGCATCGGGCCGCGTACGCCCTGACGCGCCTTGATCGCCGCCTTCCCGTCGAGCGACAGGCCGTCCCAGCGGTCATGCCAGACGCAGACGACGGTCGGGCCATAGCATTCGGTCAGGCCGTAGACATGGGTGACCTCCCAGCCCATGCGCTCCATGCCGGCGATGACGGCGGCCGGCGGGGCGGCGCCGGCCACCATCACCTTGACCTTGTGCCCGATGCCCTGCTTCAGCTCCGCCGGCGCGTTGTTCAGCATGTTGAGGACGATGGGGGCGCCGCAGAAGTTGGTCACCCGCTCCTCGCGGATCAGCGTCAGGACGGCGTCGGGGCGGACCTGACGCAGGCAGACGGCGGTTCCGGCGGTGACCGCGATGGTCCAGGGGAAGCACCAGCCGTTGCAATGGAACATCGGCAGCGTCCACAGATAGACGGGCGCGTCGCCCATGTTCCAGGACAACGCGTTCGACACCGCGTTCAGATAGGCGCCACGATGGTGGTAGACGACGCCCTTGGGGTTGCCGGTGGTGCCGGAGGTGTAGTTCAGCGCGATCGCCTGCCATTCGTCGGCCGGCGGGGTCCAGGGATGTTCGGTGCCGACGTCGCTGATGAAGGCCTCATAGTCGCGGTCGCCGATCAGTTCGCCGCCGCTATAGGCCGGGTCGTCGATGTCGACCACCGGGATCGGCGCGTCGAGCAGGGCCAGCGCCTTCTTCGCGACGCCGGAAAATTCGCGGTCGACGATCAGGATCTTCGCCTCGCCATGCTTCAGGATGAAGGCGATGGCTTCGGCGTCCAGGCGGGTGTTGATGGCGTTCAGCACGGCGCCGGCCAGCGGCACGCCGAAATGCGCCTCGAACAGCTCCGGCGTGTTGGCGGCCAGCATGGCGACGGTGTCGCCGGTGCCGATGCCGCCATTCACCAGCGCCGCCGCCAGACGGCGCACGCGGCCGAAGGTCTCGGCCCAGGTCCGGCGCACCGGGCCATGGACCACGGCGGGCCGGTCGGGCCAGACGGACGCGGCGCGCTCCAGGAAGGTCAGCGGCGTCAGGGCGACGAAATTGGCGGCGTTGCGGTCGAGGTCGCGCTCGTAAGGATTGGCGCTGGCATCGGCTGCGGCGGCGGCAGGTGCACTCATCGGACCGTTCTCCCCAGAGGTTCTTTGTTGCATACCGGCATTTGGGCGCGGCGGCGTTGGAAACAGCCTGTAGCAGATCAGCTTTGCGCAACTTTCTCAGGATTATGACCAATTGTTATTGGCGGTACGGCACCCATCGCCACAACCCGGTCACCGCGCCCCCATCACCGCAACCACGTCACATCGGCGGCGAACAGATAGCCGGCGCCATAGACCGTCTTGATCAGCCGCGGCGTGCGCGGATCCTCCTCGATCTTCTTGCGGATGCGCGATACCCGGACATCGATGCTGCGGTCATAGGGAAGATCGTCGCGATCCTGGTCGGGGCCTTGCAGATGCTCGCGCGACAGCACCCGCTTGGGCGCCTTCAGCAGGGTCAGCAACAGCGACGCCTCCGCCGCGGTCAGGCTGTCCTGCCGGCCGTCGTCGGCGGTCAGCGTCAGGTCGCCGAGATCGAACACCCAGCGGCCGAAGCGCGCCCGCGCGGTCTCCGTCGCGGCGGTCGCACCGGCAAGCTGTTCGCGGCGGCGGATGGCGCTGTTGACGCGGGCGACCAGTTCGCGCGGCTCGAAGGGCTTCACGACATAATCGTCCGCCCCCAGCTCCAGCCCCAGCACGCGGTCGGAGGTGCCGCCGCGCCCCGACAGGATGATGACGCCGAAGCGGACATCCTCCCAAAGCTCGCGCACCAGGGTCAGCCCGTCCATGTCCGGCAGGCCGAGATCGACCAGGCACAGGTCGGGGGCCTGGCGCCGGATCGCCGCCAGCGCCTCCCGCCCGCTGGCCCAGCCGCTCACCTCATAGCCGTAGCCTTCCAGGATGTCGGCCACCAGCCGGCGGATGTCGGCCTCGTCCTCGATCACATAGATGCGCTTCTTCCGTCCCACGCGCGTTTCCCCTCGGCACTGGCCGCCCCGCTTATTCCGGGTGCGTTCCGTCGGCCCGATCCTATCAGACCGGGGCGGAGTCCGCGGCGTGGCCGATGGCCGCCACCAGATCCCGCTTGTCCCATGGCTTGGTCAGTATGACGGCATCGGCCGGAAGGTCGCCATAGCCGACGGTGAATCCGCTGACCAGAACCACCCGCATGGCGGGCCGCAGCCGCCGGGCGCGCCGGGCCAGCTCCACCCCCGACAGGCCGGGCATGACGATGTCGGAGACCAGCAGCGACAGCCCGTCGATCTGCCCGACCAGTTCCGCCGCCTCGTCGCCGCTCGCCGCCTCGACGACCGAGAAGCCGAGATCGACCAGCTGCCGGCGCATCACCTGCCGGACATCGTCATTGTCCTCCGCCACCAGCGCCAGCTGGCCGGACCATCCGCCGGACTGCGGTTCAGCCGCCACCGGCTCGGACTCCGGCATCCGCGGCACCGGCTCGGCGCGCGGCAGCAGCAGGGTGACGGCGGTCCCCGCCCCCGACCGGCTATCGATGCGCAGATAGCCGCGCGACTGCTTGACGAAGCCGTAGACCATCGACAGCCCCAGCCCCGACCCCAGCGCCTTGGTGGTGAAGAAGGGCTCCACCGCGCGGGCCAGCGCCTCCGCCGTGAAACCGCTGCCGGTGTCGGCGACGCGGATTTCCAGATAATCGTCGGGCCGGACCGGCTCGTCGAAGGACTGGTCGCCCTCCAGGCGGCGGACACCGACCGCGATGTCGAGCCGGCCGCCGGCGGGCATGGCGTCGCGGGCATTGATGGCGAGATTGACCAGCGCGTTCTCCAGCTGGGTCTGGTCGGCGATGGTCCAGCAGTCCAGCCCCTCCTCCGGCACGCCGATGGCGATGGAGCTGGGAAAGGACCGGCGCAGCAGGACCGCCATGTCGCGCAGCAGGCCGCACAGCTCGACCGGCTCCGGCTTCAGCGGCTGCTGGCGGGAGAAGGCGAGCAGCCGGGCGGTGATGTCGGCGCCGCGGCGGCCGGCGCGCTGGGCCGGCTCCAGATAGGAGTCCAGCCCCTCGACGGCGGCGTAGCGGTCGCGCGCCGCCGACAGGTTGCCGATGATGATCGACAGCAGGTTGTTGAAGTCGTGGGCCAGCCCGCCGGAAAGCTGGCCGACCGCCTTCAGCCGCTGCGCCTCCACCAGCTGGCGTTCGGTCTGCTTCTCGTCGGTGATGTCCAAGGTCAGCACGAACAGGCCGGTGACGGCCCCCTCCTCCGTTCCGCCCTCGCCATGATGGGGGATCAGGGTGGTCTTGGTGACGATGTCGCGGCCCTTGCGCGGGAAGGCGTATTCGAAGGTCGCCACCTCGCCCGCCAGGCAGCGGTCGAGATGGGGCGCCAGCGCCACCATGGCGCGCCGGCCGACCACCTCGGCAAGGTCGCGGCCGATCACCTCGGCCTTGTCGCGGCCGACCAGTTCGGCCCAGCGCAGGTTTGCGAAGGTCAGCCGGCCATCGCGGTCGAGCCCGGCGATGCAGGCGGGAATCGCGTCGAGGATCACGCGCTGCCGCGTCTCCACCTCCGCCAGCGCGGCGGTTCGGTCGCGCACCCGGCTGTCGAGGGTGGCGACGGTGTCGCGCAGCTGCCGGACCATGCCGTCGAAGGCCGACGCCAGCAGCCCGATCTCGTCGCCGCGGCGGATGCCGCTCTGGGCATCGAGGTCGCCGGAACGGACCTGCGCCGCGGTGGCGGCCAGCCGGCGCAGGGGCCGGACCAGCCGGCCGACCGCGACATAGCCCAGCAGGCTGCCCGCCGCCATCAGCGCCATGCCGATGGCGAGGATACGGTTGCCCAGCACCACCGACGACCGCCGCAGCTCGTCGACATAGACCGAAGAGGCGATGTACCAGCCGAACCCCTCGAAATGCCGGACCCAGCTGATCTTCTCATAGGCGTAGTTGCCGGGATCGTCGGGCTTGTCCCACAGGTAGGTCAACGGCTCCCCCCTCGTCGCCGCGAGCTTCAGATCCTCGGCGATCGGATGGCCGGTGGCGGAATTCAGCCGGTCGCCGAAGGCCGTGCCCTCGATGTTCCCATTCGGGTGGATGATCATCCGGTTCGCCGAATCGAAGATGTAGAGATATCCCGTCCGGGCGATGCGCAGCTTGCGCAGGGCCTGGCGCAGATCCTCGATGGCGTCGGCCTTGCGGCGCTCGACCTCGGCGTCGACGTCGGCCAGATAGGCGCCGGTGCCGACGATGAGGCCGCGCCGGGGCAGATCCTTGAAGAAGCTGAGCTTCGGCGCCCGCTCGTCGCCATTGGGCCGCCACCACGGATAGGTCTGGAAGCCCTCCCCCTCCCGTTTGGCGGTGGCGACGATGGTGGGCAGGATGTGGCGGCCGAGCGTGTCGCGCAGATCGTCGGCCTTGCGCCCCTGATAGTCCGGCGAGGGGTGCGACAGAATCACGGAATCATAGCCGATGGCCCAGACATAATCGCCATTGCCGTAGCGCAGGGCGCGCAAACCCGCCATCGCCTCGCGCCGCGCCTCGTCCATCGTGATCTCGCCGCGGTCGGCGCGGGCATAGACATGCTCGATCGAGCCGACCGCCAGCTCCACCACGTCGCGCAGCCGGGCCTTGTAGGACTCCACCGTGGCGGTCCGCTGTTCCTCCAGCCCGACGCGGATGCGGCTGACCAGCTCGAACACGTTGTCGAGGATGGTGCGGCTGGCGTCGCGCTCGATCTCGTAGGCCTTCTCCTCGATGAAGGGGACGGAGAAGACGTAGGCCGCCGCCGAGAACAGCCCGAGCGAAATCAGGATCGCCGAGAACAGCCGGAGGAACAGGGGCGAGCGGATCATGGGGCGGCGTGACCAGCGGCGGGAGAGCGGGTTGCGCTCCCCAGTCTTTCAGCTTGCCAACCCCGGCTCAATCGCAAAGGGCACTCCCTGCCCTGCGGCAAGACGCGCCCTTTGGAAGATGCGGCCGATAGACGGCTAAAGACCGATGCTGACCACCAGATAGAGGCCGGCAGAGAACAGGGTCGCGCCCAGCAGCACGCAAACCGGCAGGGTCAACACCCAGGCCAGCAGCAGGTTGCGCAAGGTCCCCATCTGAAGGCCCGACTGGTTGGCCGCCATCGTGCCGGCTACGCCGGAGGAGAGGACGTGGGTGGTGCTGACCGGCAGGCCGAGAATGTCAGCGGCGCCGATTGTGGCCATCGCCACCAACTCGGCCGACGCGCCTTGGGCGTAGGTCAGGTGGGTCTTGCCGATCTTTTCGCCAACGGTGACGACAATGCGCTTCCAGCCGATCATCGTGCCGAAACCAAGAGCCACGGCGACCGCAACCTTGACCCAAGTCGGGATGAACTGGGTGGTCGCCTTCAACTCGTCACGGTAATTCGCCAGAGTCTTCTTGTCGTCCGCCGAGAATGGGTTCGGCGCCTTCAGAACCTTGCCGAACGCTTCGGTGACCAGATAGATGTCGGTGCGCAGCGTGCCGCGCGTGGCCGGGGCTATGTCGTTGAAGCTCCTGGCACCGTTCAGGCCAACGCGGATCGCCTTATTCTTCACCGCCAGCGCGGCATAGGTCTCTTCCACGACCTGGCCGGTGCGCAAGGTGGCCGACAAAGTGCTGTCGGGGTCGGCAACCGGGGTGGAGGTCTTGCCGGTCTGCTCCAGGATCACCGCCGCCTTGTCGGACAGGGCGGTCAGGCTCGCCAACTCATTCGCGCTGGTTCCCGGATTCAGGGCGTAGGTCGCCGGGACGATGCCGATCAGGATCAGCATGATCAGCCCCATGCCCTTTTGCCCGTCGTTGGAACCGTGGGCGAAGCTGACGCCGGTGCAGGTCAGGATCAGCAGGCCACGGATCCACAGCGGCGGCGGGGTGTCGCCCTTGGGCGCACTATACAGCTCCGGCTTGTGGATCAGCGCCTTGGCCAGCAGCAGCAGGACGGCGGCGCAGAAGAAGCCGACCAGCGGCGAAATCGCCAGCGCCATGCCGACCTCTTGCACCTTGCCCCAACTGACGCCCTCGCCAAAGGCCCGACCGCCGGCCAGGGCGGAGTTGGCCAGACCGACGCCGACAATCGAGCCGATCAGGGTGTGCGAGCTGGAGGCGGGCAGGCCGAGATACCAAGTGCCGAGATTCCAGATGATCGCAGACGCCAGCAGCGCCAGAACCATCGCGAACCCGGCGCCGGAGCCGACATTGACGATAAGTTCCACCGGCAGCAGGGCGATGATGCCGAACGCTACCGCCCCGGTGGACGTCAGCACACCCAGGAAATTCCAGAATCCCGACCAGACGACGGCGACGTTGGGTCGCAACGTGTTGGTGTAGATCACCGTGGCCACCGCGTTCGCGGTGTCATGGAAACCGTTCACAAACTCAAAGCCAAGCGCCAGAGTCAATGCAACAGCCAGCAGAACGATGCCCATTCCCGACAATGAGCCATCGAAAAACATATCCATCCCACCCCCCGAACAATTCATGAAACCCGGCGTGACACGGCTTCCGGCGATTGGTGGATGGCCTAATGATTGTCCGTGACGGCCAGGCTGTTCAGGACATGAAGTTTTCGTGAAAACGGGGATCACCGTACGAAACGCCGGCGTCGCCGGCGATCAGAACCGTGCGGGAACAACGCAAACAATTGTTGCCGAAAGCGGGCGCCACAATTCGTCATATTTCCGGGAAATTTGGGAAAAGCTGCTGGGGCAGACGATTGCCCAGGCTCCCCTGCGGGGCCAAGCAACGGGAAAAGACAGCCATCGTCTGGAGGAAGCATGCCAAACCCCTTCTGCGCACGGATTCGCCAGAACCCCAAATTCCATCAGTTGGTAACGAAGCGGAGCCGCCTGGTGCTGGGCGTGCTGGCCGTCGTGCTGGGGATCGCCTTCGAGAAGCCGAATGTCGCCTTCCTGGTCGGGCTGACCTTCGGCGTCGCCGCGTCGGTGAATTTCCCGGTGCTGATCCTGTCGATGTACTGGAAGGGGCTGACCACCCGCGGCGCGCTGGCCGGCGGCATCGCCGGCCTGATCTCGGCGGTCACGCTGGTGATCCTGTCGAACGCCGTCTGGGTCGTGGTGCTGAACAACCCGGCGCCGATCTTCCCCTACGAGCAGCCGGCCCTGTTCTCGATGACGCTGGCCTTCCTCGTCACCATCATCGTGTCGAAGCTGGACCGTAGCGCCTCGGCCAGCGCCGAGCGCGAGGCCTTCGCCGACCAGTTCGTCCGCTCCCAGACCGGCATCGGCGCCGCCGCGGCGGCCAAGCACTAACGGCCGGAGTCGAAACGGAAGGCGCCCTCCCCCATCGGGGACGGGCGCCTTCCCCCGATCACCCCGCCGAGACGCTGTTGTCCTTGCGGCGCGACAACTGCACCTGACCATCCTGGCATTTGACGTAACCGGTCTTGCCCGGCTTCAACCCGTCGAGGATGGTCACCAGCGCGCGCGGGATCGCCGCGAACTCCTTGGAGCCGCGCGACTGGCCGTTGTAGCTGGCGATGTGCTTGCGCAGTTCCTCCTTGGATACCGGCTTTCCATCATTCCCGATCATCCCGTCCGCCTTTCGCAGCATTGACCGCGGAGAGGCTTACGCCGGCATCCCGTCGGTCGCAACCGGCGGGGCGACCCGGCAGACGGGAAAACGGATGGTGGCGGCGGTACCGCAACCCGGCTCGCTGTCGAGCGACAGGCCGCCGCCATGCAGGGCCATCAGGTCGCGGCAGATCGACAGGCCCAGACCGGTCCCGCCGAACCGCGCGGGAATGCTGCTGTCGGCCTGTTGGAAGGGTTCGAGAATGCGGGCCAGCGCGTCGGCCGGGATGCCGATGCCGGTGTCGCGCACGGTGATGGCGATCCCGCCATCCTCCTCCCGCAGGGCGCTCACCGTCACCCGCCCGCCGCGGGGAGTGAACTTCACCGCGTTCGACAGCAGGTTCAACAGGACCTGCCGCAACGCCCGCTCGTCCGCCAGCAGCTTGGGCAGGCAGGGGGGACAATCGACCTCCAGCGTCACCCCGCCGGCATCGGCGGGAATGGCGGCCAGCGCCCGGCAGGTCTCGATGGCGTCCGCCGGCTCCAGCCAGCTTTCATCCAGCGTGTAGCGCCCCGCCTCCAGCTTCGACATGTCCAGCACGTCGTTGATGAGATCGAGCAGATGGCGCCCGCTGTTCTGCACATGGCGGACATAGTCGCGATAGCGCGGGCTGCCCAGCGGACCGAACAGCTCGTGCAGCATGATGTCGGAAAAGCCGATGATGGCGTTCAGCGGCGTGCGCAGCTCGTGGCTCATGGTCGCCAGGAAGGCGCTCTTGGCCCGGTTCGCCGCCTCCGCCTGATCGAGCGCCGCGGCGAGCCGTTCGGCCGCCTCGACCCGTTCGGTGATGTCGCGCGCCTCGACCACCAGCACCGTCACCGTCCCCTTCTCATCGAACACCGGCTTGATCGTCACATCCATCACGCGGGTGGCGCCATCGGTGACCACATCGGTCTCATAACGGACGAAGCGTCCCGAGGCCGCCTTTTCGATGGAATGGCGGAAGGCCGTCGCCAGTTCGTCCGTGCGGGCCCATCCGCGGATCTCCCAGGCGCGGTTCCCCACCAGCGCATCGGCCGGCAATCCGGCCAGGGCGCAGGCGGGCCGGTTCAGCCCCAACACCTGGCCATCGGGCGATAACAACCCCATGACCTGGAAACTGCTGTCGAACAGGGCCTGCGACCGCCGCTCGCTGGCCCGCAAGGCCTGGGTCGTCGTCTCCAGCCGCCCGAGTTGCCGCAACGCCAGCAGGGCCAGCAACGTCACCACAACCGACACCGCGGCGGTTTCCAGGATGCGCTTCAGTCGATCATTGTACCAGCCGGCGAGCACGTCGTCGGTTCTGATGCGGACATAGACGTAAAGCGGCCAGCCCGCGACGCGGCGGACGGTGCCGATGCGCTCGCGCCCCTCCGTGGGATCGAACCCCGACAAAGTCCGCGTGACCTCTCCGGCCGGCAGTCGGGGCAGGACGGACGCGAAGAAAGCCCGATTCTCGTCGAGAAAAGGCATGCTGCCCCGCGAATGGGCCAGCACCGTGCCATCCTCACGATAGAACAGGATGATGCTGAGCGGCCCGATATTCTGGGTCGCGTAGAGCCGGGTGAAGCGATCGAGGTCGATCACCGCCACCGCCATGGCGCTGCCGTTCGTCAGAGGCCGGACCACGGCGGCCCGCCAGCCGCCGTCCGCCTGGCGATAAGGTCCGATAAAGGCGGCCGATTCGCCGTGCACCGCCTCGGCCAGCGGACCATCGGCGATCCGGGCGACCTCGTCCAGGCCGGCGGACTGCCGCACCCGCCCATCCCGCTCAACGATCAGCAGGCTCCGCATCGCCGCTCCGGGACCGGCGGCGGCGCCCGGCACCCCCGCCGTTTCACCCAGCAGATAGGCGGGAATCGTTCCCTCGGCCGCTACGGCCCGAAGGGTATAGCCCGCCACCACCATGGCCCGGCGGGCATCCTCCTCCAGCAGGATCGACAGGTTCGCCGTCTGGCGCAGACCATCCTGGATCGCCCGGTCGCGCGTACGTTCGAGATCGGCATAGGCGACCAGCCAGAAGCCGGCGATCACCGCCACCAGCAGGCCGATGCGCATCGCGGCGACGGGCGGAAGGGAGGACAAGCGCCAACGCCTTCTCCGGGGGCCGCCGTCCGGTTCGGAGAGATCCATCAAAGGAAATGGTCCGCCGTATCTGAGGTCTGGAGAAGCGCCCGGCCAGAACGGCCAAACACGGCGGACTGTAGCATGCCGGAGTGGACATTTTCACCTTCGCATACCCCTGATTGCCGCCGGAGCGGGGATAGGGTGGCCGGATCGCACGGAAAATCAAAAAGCGGGAGTCCGCCTGATGCCTATCGAAGCATCAGGCGGACTCCAGGGACGGAAAAAGTTTGGCTCGACAAAGCCGTTTGCCCGCGCTTCTCTGCCCGGCACCGATGTGGAGGAGGACCCGGCCGGCATGCCGCAGGATTTCGTCGACAGCCTGTTTCAGGGGCCGCTCCTGGGGCTGATGCTGTTCCAGATCGCCATCGTCTGGCCGATGTCGCGCATCCTGCGACGGGCCGGCTTCTCGCCGCTGTGGGCCCTGTTCTCGCTGGTGCCCCTGGGGCATGTGGTGCCCATCGGCGTGATGGCGCACAGCCGCTGGCCGGTTCTGCCGGCACGTCAGACGCGCAAGGTCAAGGCACGGAGGACGGCATGACGGAAACCGTGATCCATCTCGGCTTCTGGGAGCTGCTGATCGGCTCCATCGTCACGATGTACATGCTGATCGCCGGCGGCTGGGTGCTGGCCAAGGCCGGGCGCAGCCCGCTGTGGATCCTGCTGCTGCTGTTCCCCTACCTCAACATCCTGGCGGTCTGGACCTTCGCCTTCATGCGCTGGCCCTTCGTCGACCGCAAACCCGCCCCGGCCGAAACGGCCCCAACCGAAACGCTTCCAGCCGACGAGGGGTGAAAGCCGCACGGGATCAGGCGTCCTCCTCGGTCAGGCGGACGATGATGTCGACCCGGGCGACGCGGGTGCCGGCGGGAGCGGGCGGCAGGTTCGGCACCATCAACCGGTCGGCGGGAATGTCCTCCAGCCGACCGGTCGATTCGACGAAGAAATGATGGTGCTCGCTGGTGTTGGTATCGAAGTAGGATTTACCCGCCTCGACCACCACCTCGCGCATCAGCCCGGCCGCGGTGAACTGGTTCAAAGTGTTGTAGACGGTGGCCAGCGACACCGGCAAATCGGCCGCCATCGCTTCGCCATGCAGTTGCTCCGCGGTGACATGCCGGTCGCAGCCCTCGAAAAGCAACCGGGCGAGGCCGAGACGCTGACGGGTCGGACGCAGTCCGGCACCGGTCAGCCGATCCAGGGCTCGCTTGAAAGGGCGTTCGGCGGTCATCATCGGCACGGCACCCGTACGGTCGGCGGAGATCAGGACTGGCGATCCGCGGCACTAGGCCGCACTTGGTTCAACTGTAGAACCTTTCGGAAAGGCGGCGCAAGCCATTGCCGCACCGGCGTCATCCGGGGCATCCCCAGGACGTCGTTCAACCAACGGTCCATGGTCACATGCGAAGGCCGCCGGCGGTTTCCCGCCGACGGCCCTGTACCTCGCACGATGCGGGGCCCGCTCAGTAACCGGTGGCGATCCGCTCCACCAGCTGCTTCACCGTCGGGATGAAGCCTTCCTTGTAGTAAGGGTCGCTGGAGAACCGATAGGCGTTGTGTCCGGCGAACATCAGCTGGTTTTCGCAGTCGTCGGTATGGCTGACCGCCTGAAGCGTCTTCTGGATGCAGAAGGAACGCGGATCGGCGCGCTTGCCGGTCGTCCCCTCCTCGTTCTGCATCCAGTTGGAGAAGCCGCAGGCCGACAGGCAGCCCATGCAATCGACCTGATCGCGCAGGATCCGCTCCGACTGCTGCGGCGTCACGAACACCAGCGTGCTGTCCGGCGTCTTCAGCGCGGTGGTGAAGCCCTGGGACAGCCAGCCTTCGGCGCGCTGCTTGTCGCTTTCCGTGACATAGACCGGACGGCCGCGCGGCCCGACCGGGAATTCGGCCGAATGCTCGCCGACCGGCTTGGACAGATAGGCGATCTGGCGCTCCGACCGGGCCATCAGGTCCAGGAGGAACGGATTCTTCACCGCCGACGAATAGAAGCCGGTGGGGGAGAAGCGGTTCAGAAAGACGTCGCCCGGCTGAAGCGCCACCAGCTTGCGCTTCCACGCCATGGAGATCGGGCTCTCCTGGGTCAGCAGCGGGCGGGTGCCGAACTGGAAGGCGACCGGCCCCAGGTCGGGGTTGTCGATCCAGTCCTCCCACTCCGACAGCCACCAGACGCCGCCCGCCATCACGATGGGGGTGTCGTTCAGCCCGAAGCTGTTCATCATCTGGCGCAGGGCGAGGACGCGGGGGAACGGATCCTCCGGCTTCTGCGGGTCCTCGGAGTTGGACAGGCCGTTGTGCCCGCCGGCCAGCCACGGATCCTCGTAGACCACGCCGCCCAGATTGTCGCGGAACTTGTGGTAGGCGCGCAGCCACAGAGCACGGAAGGCACGGGCCGACGACACGATCGGGTAGTAATGGACACCGTAGCGCACCGCGATCTCGGCGACCTTGTAGGGCATGCCGGCACCACAGGTGACGCCGTGGATCAGGCCCTGGGCGCCTTCCAGCACGCCATGCAGGATATGCTCGGCGCCGCCCATCTCCCACAGGACGTTCATGTGGATGCGGCCCTGGCCGTTCGACGCCTCATGCGCCATGCGCGCCTGGGCGATGCCGCCCTGGATGCCGAAGGCGATCAGCTCGTCATGGCGCTCGCGCCGGGTCTTGCCCTTGTAGATCTGCGGCAGAAGGTTGCCGTTCTCATCGTAGCTGTCGGCGTTGACACCGGAAAAGGTGCCAATCCCGCCGGCTGCCGCCCAGGCGCCGGAGCTTTCGCCGTTCGAAACGGCAATACCCTTGCCACCCTCGACGAGCGGCAAAACCTCCCGGCCGGACATCTGCAACGGCTTCAACGCCTTCAACGAACCCTCCAAAGACCGAACGTGGCGCCCCGCGGGGAGCCGGATCAAAAGCGGCGGACAACCAGACGACGAAAAGCTGCGCCGGAATCCGCATGGGTTCCGGCGGGATCGCCATTGCGGTTCTATATATGAGGAATCGGCGCGGCCTACGAGCGGATTCATCCCCCCGCGCAAAAAACGTTCATGAATTGCCGCAGTCGCGAACGGAAGCGTCAGCCTGTCAACCGATCTCCCGACGGCGGGCGCCCTCCCGTCAGGCGACGGGCTCCAACTCCCTCCCCAGCCGTCCGGGCGCGTCGGTGAAGACGGCCGAGACGCCCCAGCCGAACAGGGTCCTGGCGCGCTCCGCGTCGTTGACGGTATAGGCCAGGACCGGCCGGCCGGTGGCGCGGTATTCCGCCACGCTGTCGGCGGTTTGGCGGTCCTGGTGGACGTTGAGCGTCGCCGCCCCGACGCGGTCAGCGATGGCCGCCCAATCGGCCGGCGGATCCCACAGCAGATAGCCGCGCGGGATTTCCGGCCACAGCCGACGCGCGACCTCCAGACAGGGCGCCTCGAAACTGGAGAGCAGCAGCGGCCGCTCTGACGGCCAGAGCGGCCGCAGCGCGTTCAGCGCCACCTCGGCGGTGACCTCCTCCTGCCCCGGATAGGGCTTGATCTCCAGGTTCAGCCCCAAGCCAAGCTGGTGGACCAGCGCCACCGCCTCCTCCAGCATCGGAACCCGCTCGCCGACGAAGGCGGCATCGAACCAACGGCCGGCATCAAGTTGCCGCAACTCGGCCAGATCGAGCAGCGGGACCGGACCGGTTCCGGTGGTGGTGCGGTCCAGCGTATCGTCATGGATCAGCACCGGGCGCTGATCGCGCGTCAACATGACATCCACCTCCACCCAGCGGGCGCCCTGGCGGGCGGCCTCGCGGATCGAGGCGAGCGTGTTTTCCGGGGCGCTTTCCTTGGCGCCGCGATGGCCGATCAGGCGGGGAAGAGTCGACAGCATGGGTCTCGCAGGAGTAAGAGCGGTCGCTTTCCTACATGACCCATTCCGTCGAGGCGGGAAAGAGCGATGAAGGCCCTGCACAGCGTTTCCGATCTGGTGGCCGCCGGGCTGATGACGGCCGAGGCGGGCGACGCCGTGCGTACGGTCGCCGACCGCTATGCCGTGGCGCTGACCCCGTACCTGCGCGAGGCCCTTGCCGGGCGTACCGACCCGCAGGACCCGCTCTATGCCCAGTATGTCCCCTCCCCCGCCGAGGCGCACAGCACGCCGGAGGAGCGCGAGGACCCCATCGGCGACGTGGCGCGCAGCCCGGTCAAGGGCATCGTCCACCGCTATCCCGACCGGGTGCTGCTGAAGCCGCTGCATGCCTGCGCCGTCTATTGCCGCTTCTGCTTCCGCCGCGAGATGGTCGGTCCGGGCGGCGAGGCGCTGACCGCGGAGGAGCTGGACGCCGCCCTGGCCTACATCCGCGACCATGAGCAGGTGTGGGAGGTGGTGATCACCGGCGGTGATCCGCTGCTGCTGTCACCGCGCCGGCTGCGGGGGATCGTCCAGGCGCTGTCGGCGATGCCGCATGTCGGCGTCGTCCGACTGCACAGCCGCATTCCCGCCGCCGATCCCGACCGCCTCACGCCGGAGCTGGTGGAGGCGCTGACCGCCCCCGACCTCGCCACCTGGATCGCCGTCCACATCAACCATGCCGACGAACTGACGGCGCCGGTGCGGGCGGCCCTCGCCCGGCTGGTCGGGGCCGGCATCCCGCTGGTCGGCCAGACCGTGCTGCTGAAAGGCATCAACGACAGCCATGCCGCGCTGGAGGCCCTGTTCCGCGGCATGGTCCGCAACCGGGTGAAACCCTATTACCTGCACCATCCCGACCTCGCCGCCGGCACCAGCCATTTCCGCCCGACCCTGGCGGAGGGGCGGGCGCTGGTGACCGGCCTGCGCGGGAAGCTATCCGGCCTGTGCCAGCCCACCTACGTCCTCGACATTCCCGGCGGCCACGGCAAGGCGCCGGCCGCCCCGGCCTGGATCGAGGAAGAGGGCGAGGAGCGCTATCGCGTCACCGACTTCACCGGCCGGGTCCACGATTACCGGGGGTGAGATACACGCCTCACCACAAGGCCGGCGTGCCGAACAGCCGATCGGGATTGATCAGCGCATTGTGGATGCCGACCACCGAGGCAAAGCCGGTCCACAGGATCAGCGGCGTCCAGATCAGCGCGATGCCGCGGTCGTCCCGCGCCACCAGCGCGATACAGGCCGAGGTGATGATGAGGAAGGAGATCGTCCAGACGGCGGCAAGGATCGGGCTGCCCCAGGTGAAATAGACCAGGCTGAAGGTGGCGTAGATCACCCAGGTCACCGCCTGGAGCGTGATCAGAAGCCCGCGCCGGCCAATTCGCCGCGCCGGATCGAGCAGGCGGATGTCGCCCCAGATCTGGAAGACGTTCAGCGAGAACCACATCACCGGGAAGACCCAGCCCGGCGGCTGGAGCGGCGAGGGCTGGTGCCCGGCGAAGGGCTGCCCGCCGCGTTCGACGAAGCCCCAGCCATTGACGATGATCCAGAACAGCAGGGGTTGCCACCAGCGCACCCGGAAGGGGGCGGGCGGTGGCGCGGTGTGGATGGCGTCGCTCATGCCCCGCCAGATAGCGCATCGGCGGGACTGGTCAAGCCGGCGCCTTCCGTCAGCGCCGGGCCCCCAGTGAGGCGAGCTGGAACAGCACGCGGGCGCACAACGTCTCGTCCGGCATGTTGGTGCGCTTGCAATCGGCCTCGGCATCGACCAGCCGCTCCAACGCCTGACGGACATGGTTGGACGACCAGTGGCGGGCCTGTTTGACCAGCCGGGTCTTCAGCTTGAAGAACACCGGCGGACGCAGCGACTCGACGGCGGCCTCCGGCGACTTGCCGGCGGCGACCTGGACGCAGAGCAGTTGCAGCCGCTGGAAATGGCGCTGGGCGCCGCGCAGGATCGGCACGGGAGAGGTGCCCTCGGCGAACAGCCGGGCCAGCGAGCGGTCGAGCGTGGCGAAATCGCCCTCCGCCGCCGCCCAGACCGGCTCGTCCATCGACAGGGCGGCGCTGTCGCCGATGCAGGCCTGGGCATCCTCCAGCCGCACCCGCTTGTCCTTGCCCATGTAGAGCGCCAGCTTCTCGACCTCGCCGCGCGCGACCATGCGGTCGCCGACCAGATTGGCGGCCAGGAAACCCAGCACGTCGGGATCGGCGGTCAACCCGTGGCCCTGAAGGATGTCGGCGATGACCCGGCCGAGCGACGCCTCCTCCTCGACATAGCAGGGGATGGCGGCGGCGGCATCATCCCCCTCGAACAGGAGCCGCAGCTTCGAGCGGGCCGACAGGTCGCCCGCCTCGACCACCACGAGGCTGTCACCCGGCGGCAGACTTTCAAGGAAGGCGGTGAAGGCGGCGGCGCAATTGTCCTCGGCGTCGCGGACCCGGATCAGGCGCCGGCCGCCGGTGAAGGAGATCGCCGCCGCCTCGTCGGCCAGCCGGGCCGGATCGTCAGCCAGCGCGCGGCCAAGGAATTCGGCGACGCGGAAGGGATCGGACAGGTCCGGCACCACCGTCTTGCCCAGCGTCTGGGCGCGGTCGCGGACAAGGCCCGAATCGGGGCCATAAAGCAGCACCGCCCGGACCTTGCGGTCCGGGCTGCGCAGAAAACCGTCGATCGCCTTGGGCTGGAGCTTCACCCGCGCATCCCCGGCCGGTCAGGACCCGCGGCCGAGAAACATGGCGACGCGGGTGGTGATGTCGTTGGAAATATCGTCGAGCGCCCGGTCATAGGCGTTCTGAACCGTCACGATGGCGGCGTAATGCTGCTCCAGCGTGTTGTAGCTGATCATCGAGCGCGAGCTGGACTGGAACACCACCCGTCCCGTCTGGGTGTCGGTCAGGCGGTAGGGGGCGTTGACCAGCAGCTGGGCGCGCACCGCGGTGGCGTCCTTCTGCAAAGCCAGTTTCTGTTCCGACGCCGACAGCGCCACATCCAGCCGATAGCGCGGATTGCTCGGCCGCTCCGACGGATAGAAGCGGTCGATCAGCAGGTTGCGGAGCTTCTGCCCTTCCCGGTCGGGGATCGACGCGATGTCGACCTCCATCAGCCGGTCCGACGCGGCGGCCCCGACTCCCTGGCCGCCATAGAGCGGCTGGAAACCGCAGCCCGACAGGGAGGCCGCCGACAGGCCGAGCGCGAGGGCGAACAGCCCCCGCGCCATGGCCTTACGGAGTAGGGCCTGCCGGAGGGAAGCCTTAGGGAGCGGGCTCCGGCTGACCAAGCCCTGGCGGAACGATCTGGGATCAGATGACGACATTGATCACCCGGTTCGGGACGACGATGACCTTGCGGGCCGGCTTGCCGTCCATGGCGCGCTGGACGTTGGCGTCGGCAAGCGCCGCCCGCTCCGCCGCATCCTTGTCCATGTCGCGCGGCAATTCCAGCGTGGCGCGCAGCTTGCCGTTGACCTGCACCGCGACCTTGACGCTGTCCTCCACCACCAGGGCGGGGTCGGCCTCCGGCCAGGGCTGGTCGGCCAGCAGGCCGCCATTGCCAAGCCGCGCCCACAGCTCCTCACCCAGATGCGGCATCATCGGGCCGACGAGGCGGACCAGCGACTCGAACCCCTCGCGCAGCACCCAGGCCTCGCCCTCGCCCGCGCCGTCCAGTTCGCCCAGCGCGTTGGACAGTTCGCGGACGCGGGCGACCGCCTTGTTGAAGCGGAATTTGTCGAGATCCTCCGACACGCCGGCGATGGTCTTATGGACCAGGCGGCGGGCGGCATCGGCCTTGGGGCCGAACGACCCAGGGATCGGCGTGCCGGCGGCGGGCAGCTCCACCGGCGCCTCGGTCACCATCCGCCACAGGCGGTTGATGTAGCGCCAGGCGCCGTCGATGCCGGACTCGGTCCATTCCAGGTCACGCTCCGGCGGGCTGTCCGACAGCATGAACAGGCGGGCGGCGTCGGCGCCATAGGTGCCGATGATGTGCGCCGGGTCCACCACGTTCTTCTTGGACTTCGACATCTTCTCGACGCGGCCGACAGTGACCGGCGCGCCGCTGTCGGCCCGCACCCACTCGCCCTTGTCGTTCCTGGTCAGGTCGGTCGGAGCCAGCCAGGCGCCGGTGCCGGCGTCCTTGTAGGTCTCGTGGTTGACCATGCCCTGGGTGAACAGGCCGGTGAAGGGCTCGTCCAGGTTCAGATAGCCGCAGGTCTTCAGCGCCCGCGTCCAGAAACGGCTGTAGAGCAGATGCAGGACCGCATGCTCGATGCCGCCGATATACTGGTCGACGCCCAGCCAGTAATCGACCGCAGAGCGGGTGAAGGCCGCATCCTCGCTCTTCGGCGAGCAGAAGCGGGCGAAATACCAGGACGACTCGATGAAGGTGTCGAAGGTGTCGGTCTCGCGCAGCGCCGGCTTGCCGCAGCTCGGGCAGCTGGTGTGCTTCCAGGTCGGATGGTGATCCAGCGGGTTGCCGGGCTTGTCGAAGGTCACATCCTCCGGCAGCACCACCGGCAGCTGGTCGGCCGGAACCGGAACGATGCCGCAGGACTCGCAATGGATGACCGGGATCGGGCAGCCCCAATAGCGCTGGCGGGAGACGCCCCAGTCGCGCAGGCGGTACTGGGTGGTGCGCTCGCCCCGGCCCGCCGCCTCCAGCCGCTTGCCGGCCTCCTCCTTCGCCGACTCGGTGTCGAGCCCGTCGAGGAAGGCGGAGTTCCGCAGCACGCCGGGACCGGTATAGGCCTCGGTCCCGACCGCGAAGGCCGCCGGATCGGCGTCGGCGGGGATCACCACCGGACGGACCGGCAGGCCATATTTGCGGGCGAAATCCAGGTCGCGCTGGTCATGGGCCGGGCAGGCGAAGATCGCGCCCGTGCCATAGTCCATCAGCACGAAATTGGCGACATAGACCGGCAGCTCCCAGGACGGGTCGAAGGGATGCACGACCTTCAGCCCGGTGTCGAAGCCGCGCTTCTCCGCCGTCTCGATCGCCTCCTCGCTGGTGCCCAGCCGGTTGCACTCGGCGATGAACTCGGCGAGATCCGGGCGGGTCGCCGCCAGCTCGGCCGCCAGCGGGTGATTCGGGGAGATCGCGGCGAAGGACGCGCCGAACAGCGTGTCGGGCCGGGTGGTGAAGACCTCCAGCTCCTCCTCGCGCCCCTTGATGGCGAAGCGGAAGCGGACGCCGGTGGACTTGCCGATCCAGTTCTCCTGCATGATGCGGACGCGCTCGGGCCAGCGGTCCAGCGTCTCCAACCCTTGCAGCAGCTCTTCGGCATAGGCGGTGATCTTCAGGAACCACTGCGACAGCTTGCGCTTCTCGACAAGCGCGCCGGTGCGCCAGCCGCGGCCGTCGATCACCTGCTCGTTGGCGAGAACGGTGTTGTCCACCGGGTCCCAGTTCACCCAGGATTCCTTGCGGTAGGCCAGACCGGCCTTCAGGAAATCCAGGAACATCCTCTGCTCGTGGCGGTAATACTCCACGTCGCAGGTGGCGACCTCGCGGTCCCAGTCGATGGACAGGCCCATCGTCTTCAGCTGCCCGCGCATGGTCGCGATGTTCTCGCGCGTCCAGGCGGCGGGGTGGACCTTCTTCTCCAGCGCGGCGTTCTCCGCCGGCAGGCCGAAGGCGTCCCAGCCCATCGGGTGCAGGACGTTGAAGCCCTTGGCGCGCTTGAAGCGCGCGATCACATCGCCGATGGTGTAGTTGCGGACATGGCCCATATGGATGCGCCCCGACGGATAGGGGAACATCTCCAGCACGTAGTATTTGGGCCGGGAGGCGTCCTCGCGCGCGGTGAAACAGCCCTTGCCGTCCCACACGCCCTGCCACTTCGCCTCGGTTTCCTTGACATTGTAACGCGACATGAACGCGACGCCGTTTTCCGTTGTACCAGATGAACCGGATGCTTGCCTGATCTGACCCCGCCGGTCCCGGCCCCGGCGGGCGCCATCCCCGTCAGCGGACGGCGGCGTTCTGCGCGACGCGGAGCTGGCGGGCGCGGGTCAGCACCGCGTCCTCCAGCTGCCCGGCGGTCTCCGGCCCGACGGAGAGGTCGCGCCAGTCGTTGCCGGTCCGCTGCTGCTTGAACACCGACACCCGGACGCCGTCGGCGCGCAGCTGGCGGTCCATGATATAGAGATTGACCTTGAACCGCTCGTTCGGCGAATCGGGCGGGGTGTACCAGTCGGTCAGGATCACGCCGCCGAACGGATCGGCCGAGGCGATCGGCATGAAGGAGAGCGTGTCGAGCGAGGCGCGCCACAGGAAGCTGTTGACGCCGATGCCGCCGGCCGCGTCCTGCTCGCCGCGCTTGTTCTTGCCGAACAGGTTGATGCCGCCCTCCGTGCCGAGCAGGCTGCCGAACTTGTAGTCCTTGTTCTTCATCTGCTCTTCGACGGTTTCGGTCTTGCCGCCCCAGCTTGCGCAGCCGGCGATCGAGACGGAGGCCGCGAGCAGTACAGGGACAAGGCGAAGGGCGGTCGAACGGCGCATGGTCGGGAACCCGGTTCAGAAAAGGGGTTGCCGCGCGCGAGTCACGCGCGGAATGCCGCTGAACAGACCATAAGTGGACGGCCCCACGCAACAGCGGAAGCATCTTGGCGCCATCCCGCGATGACATCGTGACGACAGTCGGGACCCGCCGGCTTCGGCTGTGGCGGCCACGCAATGCCATCATTCCTGGTGTGCCCCGTGTGACACACTGTCCCCTCAATGCAGCAATTTCGGAGATTTGCCGCTTGCTGGCGCGGGCGGGGGTGCGTACGAAAGTCTCAGCCAGGACGTCAACCAGGCTGAAACATCTGCTGCCAGGATGGAGGCAAAAATCATGAACCGTTATCTGCTGGCCGGCGCCGCCGCCGCCGCTCTCGCCCTCGGCGCTGGTGCCGCCAACGCCCAGGCCAAGTTCGAAGTCAAGATCGGCGGCGACGCCTACTTCGAAGGCGGCTATGTTGGCCAGGATCTCGATTCCGGCACGCGCTCGACCGAATTCCGCAACCGCATGCGCATCAACATCATCCCGTCCGCCAAGGCCGACAACGGCCTGGAGTATGGTGCCCGCCTGCGTCTGCGCGCCAACGGCAACGACCGCAACACCGACGCTGACCGCGCCTACATGTTCGCGCAGGGCTCGTTCGGTCAGGTCCGCCTGGGTGTGACCGACTCGTTCAACGACGACACCTACGTCACCGCCCCGATGGATTACCTGGCGCTGGGCATCTATGACGGTCTGCCGGCCTGGATCAACACCACCGGCACCAACGGCAACAACATCAACTCGGGCGTTGCCAACACCGTCACGAAGTCGGGCAACATCATCAGCCCGTCGGTCGTTGTCGACGGTAATGCCACGAAGATCGTCTACTACAGCCCGCGCTTCGCCGGCATCCAGTTCGGCGCCAGCTACACGCCGCGCAACGACAGCTCGAACACCGACATCAACCGCACCAAGCCGGTTGCGTCGGCCACCACCGGGAACGCCTCGGGCACCTTCACCGACATCGTCGAAGTCGGCGCCAACTACAACAACACCTTCAGCGGCGTGACCCTGAAGGCGTCTGCCGGCTACTTCTGGGGCCAGGCGATCGGCAACTCCGCCGGTTCCAACTACAAGGACCTGAACGCCTGGCAGGCCGGCGCGCAGATCGGCTATGCCGGCTTCGCCCTGGGCGGCGGCTATGTCGATTACGGCAAGTCGGGCCAGAACAAGATCCGTTCGGTCTTCACCGAGCCGACCCGCAACTGGAACGTCGGCGCCCAGTACACCACCGGCCCGATCGTCGTCGGCCTGAACTACAAGAACGGCCGCGATGCCGGTTCGCAGACCACCGCTGGCGAGCGCGAGCTGCAGGTCTACGAAATCGGTGTTGGCTACACCGTCGCTCCGGGCCTGACCGTCCAGGCCCAGTACGACTACTTCAAGGTCAACAACGACGCTTCGGCCCAGGACGACAAGGGCAACGTCGTCATCCTGCGCTCGGTCCTGGCGTTCTAATCGGTCCTCCGATCGAACGTCCGGCAACGGACAGGAAGAGCGGTGGCTTCGGCCACCGCTTTTTTTGTTTTGAGCCAAGCGGCAAGCCCGTTGTTTGGGCATTGCGCATCGTTCGTGGGCGTAGAATGGAGCGGAATTGGGGCAAACGCCCTTTTCTCAATATTTTCAACCATTTAGCTGTGTGGTTTTGCTGCAACTATGTTGCGAATGCGTGAAGACACCACAGTTTGCCTCTTGTCCGCAGACCGTCCGCGCGGTTAAGTCATCTTCATAAGACAACCGCGCGCTCCCGGATAAACGGGGCGTCCGCACAAGGATGGATAATCCATGAAGCGCTCTCTCGTCATCGGCTGCGCAGCCGTTGCCCTCGCCGCCGGCTGCGGCACCGCCTCGGCCCAGTCCAAGTCGAAGTTCGACATCCTGCTGGGCGGCGACGCCTTCTTCCAGGGCGCCTATGTCGGCCAGGATCACGACAGCGATCTGCGCAAGGTCGATTTTGCCAACCGCTTCCGTCTGACCGTCACCCCGACGGCCAAGGCCGACAACGGCCTGGAATACGGCGCCCGTCTGCGTCTGCGCGCCTCCGGCGGCAACAACAATAACCGCCAGACCGACGCCGACCGCGCCTACATCTTCGTGAACGGCGCCTTCGGTTCGGTTCTGGCCGGTGTGGTCAACGGCCCGTCGGACGACTCGGGCGTCATCGGCCCGAACGTCGATGGCATCTCCGGCAGCCCGGACGGCTGGGCGTTCAACTATTATGACCCCGGTAACACGGGGACTGCTTCGGGCAGGCTCCGTGGCGCCCTCCCCAACGTCGCGTTCAACCTGCGCAACCTCGAGTCGGGCGACGCCAGCACCAAGATCGTCTACAACACCCCGAGCTTCGCCGGCTTCAAGCTGAGCGCTTCCTACACCCCGACCTACGGCAGCGGCAACACCGACATCTATCGTCGCAAGAACGTCGCTGGCGACACCGCCCACCCGTACCGTGACATCGGCGAAGTCCAGGCCTACTACAAGGGCGCCTTCAGCGGCGTCGGCCTGGAAGGCAGCGTCGCCTACCAGTTCGGCGAAGCCAACATCCCGGGCATCGAGAAGCTGTCGTCGGTCCATGCCGGCGCCACCGTCACCTACGGCGCCTTCGCCCTGGGCGGCAGCTACGCCTTCAGCGGCGACAGCGGCTTCGCCAAGGTCCATCGCGGCGTGAAGGACAACCAGGTTTGGCTGGTCGGCGCCCAGTACACCGTTGGTCCGGTGATCCTGGCCGCCACCTACACCAACGCCCAGGGGGCGGTCAACCAGACCGGCGCCGCCAGCGCCGCCGACTCCGCCCGCGCCAACATCTACCAGGGCGGCATCACCTATGCCGTGGCGCCGGGCCTGACCACGGGTCTGGAATACAGCTTCGTCGACAACAAGACCGGCGGCCGCAAGAACGACGCCAACATCGTTCTGTGGGACACCCGCTTCTCCTTCTAAGGAGCGGTTTCCTGGCAGCAAACGTGAGGGCGGCGGAGAAATCCGCCGCCTCTTTTTTTGTCCGCGCCGTCATCCAAGGGACCGGCTTCGCGGGATGGACATGAAAAAGGCGACGGGAACTTCCGTCGCCTTTTTCATGTCCGGGGTCGGCTTATTTCTTCGGGGCGGCTTTGGGCGGATCGGCCTTCGGCTGGTCGGCCTTGGCGTCCTTGGCCGCCGTGTCGCACATCATGAACAGCACCGACGACTCCAGCGGGGTCCAGACCAGCAGATAGCGTTCCTTGTCCTGATCCGCGAGGAAGACGATGGTTTCCGGATCGGTGACCGACTTCGGATGGATCTCGCCGAGCAGATAGCCGGTGCGGCCATAATTGGCCATCGTCCCCTGGAAGATATAGTCCAGCCGCTCCTGGTCGTCCTTCGCGACCTCCCAGCCGAACTGCTCCTGGCGCACGCAACGGCGGCCATATTCGTCCAGGATCTTGTCCATGAAGCCGCGGTAGGTGCCGTCGTCACCCAGCGGAAAGGCGGGTTCGCTGAAGCGGACCTTGGTCATCGGCGACCCGAGCATGACCTTGGGCTTGGCCTGCTTGGCGTCGGGCTTGGCCTGGGCGGCGGCCTTGGGGGCAGGCTGTGCCGGCTTCGCGGCCTCCTCGGCCCGGACGGGAGGAGCGACGAGGCCGACGGCGACCGCGAGCAGGGCGGCGGAGGCGGCCGGCATCAGGGTGGGGAGCAGGGAACGAAACGGACTCCGCATGCGGAGGTCTCCTCGATATGCGAAACGGTGACGATGCCAGCGCCGGCGATCAACCGCCCGATCCGGAATGCCCGGAAGGACATCATCGGGTCTGATCGCTTGGGGCGCTTGCGTTTCCGCGGACCGTCCGCTAACACGCCGCGCAAGCGCTGTACACCCGCAGCGACCGGATTGAGGGCGGCCATGACAACGACGCAGGGCACTGGCAAAGATACGCGGACCGTCGCCGAACCCGGCGCCTCCGCCGACGGCGTGACGGCGCGACTCGACGGGGTGCGGCGCGCCATCGTGGAAACCGCTACGGCCTGCGGACGCGGTGACGGCGCCGTGACCCTGGTGGCGGTGTCGAAGACCCATCCCGCCGAAGCGGTGGAGGAGGCGCTCGCCGCCGGCCAGCGCGTGTTCGGCGAGAACCGCGTGCAGGAAGCCAAGGCCAAGTTCCCGGCGCTGAAGGAGCGCTTCGCCGATCTGGAGCTGCACCTGATCGGTCCGCTGCAAACCAACAAGGTCAAGGACGCCGTCGCCCTGTTCGACGTGATCCAGACGCTGGACCGGCCCAAGCTGGCCGAGGCGCTGGCGGCCGAGATGGCGAAGGAGATGGCCAAGACCGGCCGTCGGCCGCGCTGCCTGATCGAGGTCAACACCGGCGAGGAGCCGCAGAAGGCCGGCATCGCCCCGGCGGAGGTCGAGGCCTTCCTGGCCGATTGCCGCGACCGGCTGGGTCTGCCGGTCACCGGACTGATGTGCATCCCGCCGGTGGACGAGGAGCCGGCGATGCATTTCGCCCTGCTGGCGGAGATGGCGCGCCGGCTGGACCTGCCGGAGATCAGCATGGGCATGAGCGGCGATTACGAGACCGCGGTCCGCTTCGGCGCCACCCATGTGCGGGTCGGCACCGCCATCTTCGGCTCGCGGCCCTACCCGGCCCCATAGCCGCCGCGCGGCCATCCGCCGCATCGGGTTGCGCCATCAGGGGGTGGGGCCGCCGGCGACGCTCAAGGCGCTGCCCGGCCCGCAAGCCTTCAGCAGCCGGAGCATGTCGTCGGGCGCCAGCGCGACGCAGCCGGCCGTCGGCGCCCGGTCGGGACGGACGAGGTGCAGGAACACGGCGCTGCCCAGCCCCGGCACCACGGGGTCGTCATTGTGCCCCATCACCACCACGATGTCATAGACATGGTCATCCCGCCACATCTCCTCATGGCTGGCGGGATAGGGAAGGCTGACCGGCCGGTTGTAGGCCGCATCCCCCGGCGCATCGCACCAGCCATCATGTTCGGCGATGGGAAGCAGCGGCAGCCCGGTCTCCGGTGGCGGCAGACGGTCGGCGCGCCAGAGCACGCGGCGCAGCGGAAAGCGGCCGATGGGGGTGGCGCCATCCCCCTCGCGCTTGTCAAGGCGGACACCCCCCCGGCCCAGCACGCAAGGCGCCTCCCCGCCCGGCCAGCGCAGGCGGCCGGTGGTGACCAAACCGGCTCCGCCGCCCTCCGGCGTCACGGTGATTTCGATGCTCATCCCGAGACCCGCGTGGTGCTGCCGGCGGTCTGCGCCGCTCTGCGCGTCTGCTCATATTTGGCCAGATTGCGCATCATCGTCTCCGACAGCATGTCCGGCGAGACCGGAGCCGCGCCGGCCGGCTGGGCAGCTGGCTGGTCAGCACCCGGCTGAGCCTGACCGCCATTGGCCATCCCACCGTTGGCCGCCCCGCCATTGACGGGCGCCGCGCCGGCGCCGCGCGCGGCCGCCGTCACCGCCCCCGGAACCGGGGCGGCGAAGCGGGGCACGCTGTGCTTGGCCAGCGCGGAACCGGCCAGCGGCGTATCGCGCGCCGGCATCTTGCTGGGGTGGGGAACAGCCCCCCCGGCCGCGAGCTGCGCCGTCAGGGACGGTGAGGACTCGGCTGACTTGGCGGCCGGGGCGGCGGCCACAAGCCGGATCGGCTGTCCGGTGGCCGTCGGATTTTGCCCAGGCGCCGCCGAAAGCTCGGCCGGTCTGGCGGCGGCGAGCGCCGCGGCAAGCCCGCCGGCGGGCGCCTGCTGCGGGCTTCGCGGCGGTGCGGACTCTCCCTTGGCGGAGTCCTTGGCCGGCTCCGCGGGGGAGCCGGACGACGCCGGCCCCCCCGCGGCGTCCGCGACGGCCGTGGGGGCGGAGGGATGGTCACCGTCCCCAAAGCCGAGCGAGGCCATGACGTGATCGCCGACATCCTTGCCCGTCGCCTGTTCGACCACCGCGTTGGCGATGGAGGCCATGCCGCCGATCACCCCGCCATAGAGGATGTCGCCCATGATGCGCATGGAGGGCTGAATGGTGTCGCCGGTGATCTCGCGATAGATGGTGCTGACGATCGGAATGTGTTGCAGGGGGTTGATGACGTCCAGGAAATCCCAGAAGGACATCTCGCCCTGGATTTCCACCGGGCCGCCATTGTGGCCGTCGCTGATGACCGGCGACGCCTTTTCGCGCGGCGCCGGATGCTGGACGGCGCTGCTGTCGATGGTGGTGGCGTCGATGGCCATGGGCGGTCTCCCGGCTCGGTGGTCACGCTAGAATAAAGCAACTATCGTGCCAGCCCTGTGGCGCCCCTTCCGCGTGGATTCCGGGGTTCGGAAGCGGTCCGGAGGGGCCGCGCCCGGAATCCGATTCCCAGCGCCGCCGCCGACGACGGCCGGGACCGCCGGAGGCGGCAAGAACTGCCGGTCCCGGAGGGCGATTCCTGCCCTCGGAGGTTCAGAACATGTGGCCGCTGCGCTCCGCCTTGGTGCGGAGATAGGCCTCGTTGTGGCCGTTGGCGGGGAAGATATGCGCCACACGCTCCACCACCGCGATGCCGCAGCGGGCGAGCTGGCGCAGCTTCTCGGGGTTGTTGGTCATCAGCCGCACCGCTTCGAAACCAAGCTGCCGCAGCATCTCGGCCGCCGGCAGATAGACGCGCTCGTCGGCTTCGAAGCCGAGAATCTCGTTGGCGTCCACCGTATCGAAGCCGCGATCCTGGATGCGGTAGGCGCGCAGCTTGTTGACCAGCCCGATGCCGCGCCCCTCCTGCGCCAGATACAGCAGCACGCCGCTGCCCTGCCGGGCGATCTCGGCGATCGCGCCGCGCAGCTGGTCGCCGCAGTCGCAGCGCAGGGAGCCGAGCAGGTCGCCGGTGAAGCATTCCGAATGCAGCCGGGCCAGCACGGGCTGCGCCGGATCGGGATCGCCGATGACGATGGCCAGATGCTCCGGCCCGCCGTCGGCCGGGCGGAAGGCGTAGATCCGCGTGTCCTCCGACCCCACCAGCGGCACCCGGGCGTCGGCGACGCGGCGCAGGGTCCGCACCACATGGACACGGTAATCGGCGACGTCCGACGCCCGCACCAGCAGCAGGTCATGGGCCGCCGCCCAATCCGCCGCGCTGCCGGCGATCGAAGGCGGCAGGTCGGCGGTGATGGCGGCCGGCAGCAGACGGGCGAGACGGGCGAGATCCACCGCCGCGGCCTCGCGGCTGCCCGGACGGGCCTCGCTGGCGCTCAGGCCGGCCGGCAGCGCATCCTGCGCCCGGGGATGCTGTTCGGGATCGGCCAGCGCATGGGCCTGATCGGCGGTCAGTCCGCCGGGCCGGTCGAGCGCCATGGCGCCGAACCCCTCCGCCTCGGCGCCGGGCGCTTGGTCGTCGGCGATGTCGCCCACCAGCCGCGCGGCGGCGGCCAGCCCCAGCACCACGGCGCGGCGGCGGGTGACCACCAGCCGGGGGCTGCCGCCGGTCAGCGCTTTCAGCCGCTCCACCGCGTCGAGCGCCACCGACTCCACCGACACCGCGGCACCGACGGTGCCGTCGGCGGTCTCGATCGCCACCACCTCGCCCCGGCGCAGGGCGGCCAGGGCCCGGTCGACGGCGCGCACGGCCGCCTCGTCGATCGGTGCCGCCTCGGCAACCGGGGCGGGGGCAACCGGGGCGGGGCTCGGCGGGGAGGCCATGGTGGCGGCGGAGGTGCGTTCGGCTTGCATCGTCAGCGGCTTTGCGTAGCGGGGGCGCCGGATCCGGCGCGAAAACGGGACATGGTGTGTTCGGCCGACGAAGCAAAGCGCAGGTGGCGCGCCCCTGTCCAGCGATTCCCGCGCGCCACACCGTTGCCGAAGGCGCAACGATCCCGCTAGCCTGTCGGTCCCGGCCACCCTGCCGGGCCGGAGTCTGGCCGATATGACGCCGGAGTCGGCACCTCCAACGGGCCGCTCCGCCGCCGGAACCCCCGGCGCTAGGATGACAACCCGCAGCCCTTCACCCGGGAGCTTTCCCCTTGTCCACTCCTCCGACCATGTCCGCGACGAACCAGGATTCGACCGCCTCCCTCCATCTGGTGATGCCGGCCGATCTGCCGGCCGACTCCTACGGCCGTCGCATGGTCGAGGCGCTGCGTGCCGCCGGGACCGGCATCACGATCCACGCCCTGCCCGGTCCGCATCCGCAGGTGGACCCGTCGGCGATCCTGGCCGCCGATGTGGCGCTGGCGCGGTTGCCCGACGGCGCCGTGGTCCTGCTGGAGGGCAACACCCTGCCCAATCTCGCCGCGAGCCTGCCGGCCGACAGCCGCCGCCTGCGTTTCACCGCGCTCGTCGACCGCCTGCGCTGGACCGAGCCAGGATTGCCCGACGAGGAGGCCGCCGCACGCCGCAACCTGGAACAGGGGGCGTTGGCCCTGATGCGCCGCGTCGCCGTCCCCGACGATGCCGTCGCCGCCACCTTGCGGAGCCTGGGCGTGCAGCCCGGCCGCATCGTCCATGCCCCCGCGGATACGGCCGGCGCGGCGGCTCTGCTGGCCGCTCTGTAGGGTGGCCGGCCCCATCACGACAAGCCACCACGACAAGCCCTTGGCGCCATGCTACTAAGGCGCGGCCCCGGTCCCGCCACCGGAGGTCTCCGTCTCCCGACCTCGTGCCGAAGCCCATGACCATCGCAAAACGCATCCTCCTGGTCGACGACGACACCGCCCTGCGCCAGTCGCTGGCGGAACAGCTTCGGCTGCTGGAGGAGGTGGAGACGGTGGAGGCCGGCGACGGTGCCGGGGCCCTGACCGCGGTGAAGGCGGCCAGTGGGGGAACCGGCGGGGAAGTCCCCAGCGGCACGGCGGGAGCCGCCTTCTCCGCCATCCTGCTCGATGTCGGCCTGCCGGATATGGACGGACGCGACGTGTGCAAGCTGCTGCGGCGCGAGGGCGTGCGCTGCCCGATCATCATGCTGACCGCGTCGGCCAGCGATGCCGACACCATCCTGGGGCTGGACTCCGGCGCCAGCGACTATGTGACCAAGCCCTTCCGTCTGGGGGTGCTGATCGCACGCCTGCGCGCCCAGCTGCGCCAGTTCGAGCAGACCGAGGACGCGGTCTTCGCCATCGGCCCCTACAGTTTCCGCCCCGGCGCCAAGATGCTGGTGGACGAGGCCGCCAACCGCAAGATCCGCCTGACCGAGAAGGAAACGGCGATCTTGAAATATCTGTATCGGGCGGGCGATCTGGTGGTCGGACGCGAAACCCTGCTGGGGGAGGTCTGGGGCTATAATGCCGCGGTCACCACCCACACGCTGGAAACCCACGTCTACCGCTTGCGCCAGAAGATCGAGGCCGATCCGTCCAACGCCCGCATCCTGGTGACGGAGCCCGGCGGCTATCGTCTGGTGCCCTGACGGCCGGGATCAACGCGGGCCGACCGCGGTCAAGCCACGCCGGCTTCCCCGTTCGGCGATCGTGACCTCGCCGGCGAAACCCAGCCAGCGTTGGCGTTCGCCAGGTTGAGGTTTGGCCGCCTGGGGTTTCGAGGCGTGCTTGCCCAGCCGGGCCGTCCCCAGACCGCAGGCGGAGGGACCGCCCCACAGCCCGCGCCCGCGCGAAACCACCGGCAGAAGCCGCAGCTTGCGTCCGACAATCGCCATCCGGCGGCGCCAGTGGGCGACATCATGGGGCGATACGCCGACACGCCGCGCGATCTCGCGGTCGGACAGCAGCGCGCTGCCGGGATCCTGCAACAGTTCCAAGACCGCGCGGCGCTTGTCGGTGTCGGCATGGCGGGAATGCTTGCGCTCCAGCGCCTTGCCCATGTCCCACAGCTTCTCCGCCGTCTCCCGCGCCAGGGTGCGCCAGCGGTCGGCCTCCTCGCGCTGCCGCTCGGCATCCCCCGCCGCCTTGTCGAACTGGCGGCGCAGGGTGGCGAGTTCCAGCTCGAGATCCCTCACCTGCCGGCGCAGGCCACGGACCAGCTCGTCCGGCGGCGGCGGCGGGGCGGGCGCCCCGGCAGGCTCGCAGGGCTGGGCAGCGGGGGGCGGTTCGGGAGCGGGCGGCACCGGCGTGCGCGCACGCTCCGCCAGATCGCGGAAGGACAGGCCGGCGCGGGACAGCATGATGCGGGCGGCACGCAGCGCGGACAACGCCTCGCCCTGGTGCTCCGACTCGGCCATGGCGAGGACTTTGGCGAGCTTGTCAGGATCCATCCGCGTCGGGTTCCGCCGGAGCCGGTCCCCGCCCGCGCGGGGACCCGTGGAAAATCATGCCGCTCAATGCGCGACGGGGCTCAACCTACCACATCTTATTGGTTTGGACAGATGCACTTCGCAGGGAACCGGCTGGGGGCGGCCCCTATTCGAAAGCCGTGGAGGGAGGCGGGAATCCTGCCCGGACGGGACCGGGCGGGAAGAGATTCTCTAGACTTGGACAAGAAGTGCCGCCACGATGGCGCCGTCATGACTGTCCGCTCCACGACCAATTCCGCACAATCACCCGCTCCGGACAAGTCCAGCGGCGAAGCGCCCTTTGCCGTACGATTCTGGGGCGTGCGCGGCAGCATCGCATCGCCCGGCCCGGCGACCGTGCGCTATGGCGGCAACACCGCCTGCATCGAACTGCGCTGCCCGGGCGCCCACATCGTCTTCGATTGCGGCACCGGCATCAGGCCGCTGGGCGAATCGCTGGCCCATGACGGCGGACCGGTGGACATCGACCTGCTGCTGACCCACAGCCATCTCGACCACATCAGCGGCCTGCCCTTCTTCGCGCCGGCCTTCGATCCCGCCAGCCGGCTGCGGCTGTGGGCCGGGCACCTGCCGCCGGAACGCCCCTTCCGCACCGTGCTGGCCGACATGATGACCGCACCGCTCTTCCCGGTGCCGGTCGAGATTTTCCGCGCCGATTGCCAGTTCCGCGACTTCCAGGCCGGACAGACGCTGGATCTGGCGCCGGGGGTGGTGGTGCGCACCTGCCGTCTGAACCATCCCGACGGCGCCACCGGCTACCGGGTGGAACAGGGCGGCCGCAGCCTGTGCATCCTGACCGACACCGAGCATCCCGCCGAAGGGCGCGATCCGGTGATCCTGGATCTGCTGCGGGGCGCCGACGTCATGGTCTATGACTGCACCTACACCGACGCCGAATATCCGTCGCGCGTCGGCTGGGGACATTCGACCTGGCAGGAATGCCTCCGGCTCGCCGAGGCCGCCGGGGTCGGCCGCGCGGTGATCTTCCACCATGATCCGGCCCGGACCGACGACATGCTCGACGTCATCGCCGCCGAGGCGGAGGCGATGCGACCGGGGTCGCTGGTCGCCCGGGAGGGGATGGAGCTGTCCCTGTAGGCCCGTCGCCACGCCCTCCGGTTGCCGCCACAGCAGTCAGCCCTACTGATGAAAAGCGCTTGCGCGTGTTCGATGCGCCACAGGTTGCTTTGTCACACTGGCCTCCTGTGACAATCCTGGTATTAGATCCGGCTGTGCGATCCCGCCGTGAACGGGGTGGCGGGTTCGTCGAGGCGTGCAAAGCTTGGGGGGGAAAGCGATGCGCATGACCGGCCGTGCCTGGGGATGTCTTGCCGTCCTGACCGTCGCGACCCAGCTTGGCGGCTGCGCCACCCAGTCGCTTGACAACACCAAGCTCGACAGCGGGCCGCGCAGCGTGGTGCTCCAGCATCCCGCAAGCGGCGAGACGGCCTCCGTCACCTACTGGCGTCCCGGCGACGGCTATGACCCGGCCGCGATGCGCGAGATCGCCGCCCTGTTCCGCGACCGCCGCAGCGACGAGACGATTCCGATCGATCCCGCCCTGATCGACATGCTGGTCGAATTGCGCCAGCGCGTCGGAGCGCCGCCCGACTCGCCGATCCGCATCACCTCCGGCTACCGGTCGAGCGCCACCAATGCCAGCCTCGCCCGGACGAACCCGAACGTCGCCGAGAATTCCTATCACCTGCGCGGTCAGGCGGCGGACTTCTCCATCGCCGGCATCCCGCCGTCCCGTCTGGCGGAGGAGGCGGCGGCGATGCAGCGCGGCGGCTACGCGATGTACGCCCACACCGGCCATGTCCATGTCGACACCGGCCCCTTCCGCACCTGGACGCCGAAGACCGGCGAACCGCGCGCCCCGCAAATCCTGGAGGCGCAGGCCCGCGCCCGTGCCAGAGCCCCAACCCTGGCGATCGCCCGGAACACCACCCACGGCAAAAGCCGTGTCCAGGTGGCGGAGACGGCGACCAAAGACACCACGGCCAAGGCGGGCAAACCGCCGGCAAAGCCGGGCAAGGCTCCGGCGAAATCCGCCGAGCTGTCGCCACCCGAACTGGCGCGCGTCCGGCTGGCTCTGGCCCAGGTGAAGGACATGCCGGAGCAGAAGGCGGCGAAGCGGTAATCCCCGCACGCCTTCTTCCCGTCAGATATTCAACGCTTCAGGCTTCCCGCGCCTCAGACATCCAGATCCACGATCACCGGCACATGGTCCGACGGCTTGGGGTCCCAGCCGCGGGCGTCGCGCAGCACCTTGATGCCGGCCAGCGCGCCTTCCAGCGGCGGCGTGACCCAGATATGGTCCAGGCGCCGGCCCCGGTTGGAGGCGGCCCAATCCTTCGCCCGGTAGCTCCACCAGGTATAGAGCTTCTCCTCCGGCGGGACGAAGCGGCGCATCGCGTCGATCCAGCCGGCCGAGGCCTGCATCGCCGCCAGCCTCTCGACCTCGACCGGCGTATGCGAGACCACCGACAACAGCTCCTTGTGGCTCCAGACATCCTGCTCCAGCGGCGCGATGTTCAGGTCGCCGACCAGCACCATCGGCCGGTCGGGCGTCCGCTCCGTGCCGAGCCAGCGGGTCATCTCGTCGAGGAACTGGAGCTTGTGGGCGAACTTGTCGTTCACCGCCGGGTCGGGGATGTCGCCGCCGGCGGGGATGTAGACGCAATGCAGCTCGATCCCGCCCGGCAGGCGGGCGAGCGCGTGGCGGCAATCCTGCTTGCCGCACCAATGCTGGACGTCGTGCGAAGAGAAGGGCAGGCGCGACAGGATGGCGACGCCGTTATAGCTCTTCATCCCGTGGATGTGGGCATGGACATAGCCACGCTCCGCCAGGGGGGCGAGCGGGAAGTCGGCGTCCACCACCTTGGTTTCCTGCAGGCAGATCACGTCCGGCCGCTCCTCCTCCATCAGGCGGAGGAGGAGGTCCAGACGCATGCGGACCGAATTGATGTTCCAGGTCGCGATGCGCATGACCGGCGGCTCAGGCGATGGTCAGGGTCAGGGTGCCGACGCCCTCGACCTCACCGGTCAGCACGTCGCCGGCCACCACCGGACCGACGCCCTCCGGCGTGCCGGTGTAGATCAGGTCGCCCGGTTGCAACTCGACCAGCCCGGACAGGTAGGAGATCGTCTCCGCCACCGACCAGATCAGGTCGGAGAGGTCGCCCGCCTGCCGCACTTCGCCATTCACCCGCAGGGTGACGGCGCCCCTGGCCGGATGGCCGATGTCGGCGACGGTGCGGAGGGCGGAGCAGGGGGCCGACTGGTCGAAGCCCTTGCCCATGTCCCAGGGCTTGCCTTCCTTCTTGGCGGCGTTCTGGAGATCGCGGCGGGTCATGTCGAGCCCAACGGCATAGCCGAACACGTGCTCCAGAGCGCGGTCGACCGGAATGTCGCGCCCGCCTGCGCTGATCGCCGCCACCAGTTCGATCTCATGGTGCAGGTTGGCGGTCTTGGGCGGATAGGGGATGGTGGCGCCATCGGCGACGATGGCGTCGGCCGGCTTCATGAAGAAGAAGGGCGGCTCGCGGTCGGGGTCGGCGCCCATCTCGCGCGCATGGGCGGCATAGTTGCGGCCGACGCAATAGATGCGGCGCACCGGAAACGGATCGCCGCCCACGACGGGGATGGCAGGCTGGGACCACAGGGGAATGGCGAAGGCCATGGCATCGGATCTCTGGTTGGGATACTGCCGAACAGCTAACCCGAAAGCCGGCGCCGAACCAAGCACGGAACCAAACTCATGGCCATCCGCCCCGCCCCGCGAAGCGATGGCGGATGCGCGGACGGAAGAGACTCGACTCCGCCACCCGACGGAGGCGTAAAACGAAGACGCCCGGTCTGGGGGGGACCGGGCGTCGGAAGCTCCGATTCGGAAACCCGCGCGCGGCAGGGGAGACCGCGGAGCGGGCGATCGGCGTCGAATCGGCGTCGATCACTTCTTGACTCTTGAAGATGGAATTTGTGGAGGTTCCCACCAATACGTCACACGCATATCTGATATGCATAGCCTATCAACTGTATAGTTCTTGCTGACAAACGAACGCCTTGTCCGCATTTTATGCCTTCATCCGATAATTCATCCAAAATATGGCATCCACGGTGACTGACAACGAGCGTTCCACACCCGCCGACCGGCGGTCGCGTCTGCGGCCCGGCAAGAACGGCAAGCTTGCTCTCGGCCCCCTTCCGAACCTTGTGGGCTACAACCTGCGCAAGGCCCAGGTCGCGGTGTTCCAGAGCTTCCAGAACGCGGTCGCTCCGCACGACATCACGCCCGGCCAGTTCGGCGTGCTGATCATGATCCGGGAGAATGAGGGGCTGTCGCAGTCCGACCTGGGCACGGCGGTCGGCATCGACCGCTCGACCATGGTCGCGGTGATCGACCGGCTCGAGTCGCGCGGCCTCGTCGTGCGCGCTCCCTCGCCCAACGACCGCCGCTCCTACGCGCTGCGCCTGTCGCCGGAAGGCCAGGCCCTGATGGACGACCTGATCCCGCGCGTCCAGGCCCATGACCAGGGCATGGTCAAGGACCTGTCGCCGGAGGAGCAGGTGCAGTTCATCGAATTCCTGCGCCGCGTTTCGCGGTCGAAGTAAGGATCGGCCGACCGCCCAGTTCCAGACAGCGAGTTCCAGACACCGGAAACAAACTGGTGGCCCGCCCCGTCCCGGCACATGCCGGATGCGGGGCGGGCTTTTCTATTTGGACGGCGTCAGGAACCGCCGTCAGAGCGCTTGATCGACGATGATCTGGAGGCTGCCGCGCGAACAGGTCTCGACCCTCGCCTCGATGTCGTAGACCTCGGCCAGCAGCCGGGCGGTGATCGCCTCCCGCGGCGAACCGAAAGCCTGAAGGGCGCCGCCACGCAGCACGGCGACCCGGTCGGCGTGGCGGGCGGCCAGGGCGATGTCGTGCATGACCACGATGGTGACCATGCCATGCTCCCGCGTCAGGTGCGCGACCTCCCGCATCACCACGGTCTGATGCCGCAGGTCGAGCGCGCTGGTCGGCTCGTCCAGCATCAGCACGGCGGGGCGGCGGGCCACCGCCTGGGCGAGGCTGGCGAGCTGGCGCTGGCCGCCGGACAGGGCCGACAGTTCGCGGTTGGCGAGCTCGGCGATGCCGATGTCGGCGAGCGTGGCGTAGGCCCGCCGCACCGGGTCGCCCGCCACCGCGGAGGACGCTCCGCCACCCGGCCGCTGGGGAACGGCGCGCAGGGAGCCGACCACCGATTCGAGCACCGACAGACCGATGGGCGGCGGCAACGACTGCGGCATGAAGCCGAGCAGCCGCGCCCGCTCCGCCCGCGGCAGACGGAGCAGGTCCGCGCCGTCGAGCCGGACGCGTCCGCTCAGCTCTCCAAGCCCGGCCAGTCCGCGCAGAAGGGTCGATTTCCCCGCCCCGTTGGGACCGATCAGCGCGGTGAGCGTGCCCTGGCGCAGCGTCGGCAGGGTGAGGTGCTGGATGATCGGCGTACGGCCATAGCCGAGGGACACGCCCTCGACCGCCAGACCGCCGGAACGGTCATCGGAAACTTGCTGGTCCATGACGGTCACCGCCGCTGCCGGAGGATGAGGAGGACGAAGGCCGGCACGCCGACCAGCGCGGTGACGATGCCGACCGGCACGATGATGCCCGGCATGATCGCCTTGCTGGCGACCGAGGCGAGCGACAGCAGCAGCGCGCCGACCATGGCGCTGGTCGGCAGAAGGAAACGCTGGTCCTCGCCCACCAGCATGCGGGCGATGTGCGGCCCGACCAGCCCGATGAAGCCGATCGGCCCGACGAAGGCGACGGCGATGGAGGAGATCAGGCTGACCCGGATGAGCGACGCGTAGCGCAGCCGCCGCACATCGACGCCGAAACTGAGCGCCCGATCCTCGCCGAGCCGCAGCACCGTCATGCTCCAGGCGGCGGACATCGAGAAGGGCATCACCAGCGCCAGGATCGCCGCCAGGACGCCGATCTTCTCCCAGGTCGCGCGGGTCACGCTGCCCAGCGTCCAGAAGACGAGCTGCTGGAGCACATCCTCCGGCGCGATCAGTTGCAGCAGGGCGACGAGCGCATGGCAACTGAACACCAGCGCGATGCCCAGCAGCACCAGGGTCTCGCGCCCGGCCGGCGCCAGGCGCGCCATGGCCTGGAGCAGAAGCACCGACCCGAAGGCGAAGAGGAAGGCCAGCGCCGGCACCGTCCAGCTTTCCGGCAGGCCGAAGGGCGCCAGATGGAAGGTGATGGCCAGCGAGGCGCCGACGGCGGCGGCCGACGACAGGCCGAGCGTGAAGGGGCTGGCCAGCGGATTGTCGAGGATGGTCTGCATCTCCACCCCCGACAGGCCCAGCACCGCCCCGACCAGCAGCGCCATCACCGCATAGGGCAACCGCACCGTCCAGACGATCACCGCGGTGGTCCGCTCGACCTCAGCCGGGCTGAGGACGGCACGGAACAGGTCATGCAGGGTGAGACCGGACGGACCGGTCACGATGTCGGCCAACCCGGCCACCAGCATGGCCAGGGTGAAGGCGGCGAGCAGGACGGCGCGGCGGAGCATGCGGCGCCGATGCCCGGCGATGGCGGCTTCCAGCCCGGCGCCATCGCCGGCCGCGGAGACGCCGCCGGGTTGGTCCAAAGGGCGACCAGGGGCGGCACGGTGATCGAGAGCGGTCATGACGGGGCGCTTCGTCTCAGGATTTCGGCGCTTCGTCGACCAGATAGGTGCCGCTCCGCTTGAACGGCAGGAAACGGTCATAGAGCTCCTGCAAGGTCTGCTGCGGCTTCACCTCCGCGAATTTCTCCGGATGGATCCAGGTCGCCAGCGCCTCGATCGCCACGATGTTGTAGGGCGAGTTGTAGAATTCATGCCAGAGGGCATGGGCACGCCCGTCGCGGATCGCCCGCAGCCCGGCGAATTCCGGACGGGCGAGCACCTTGGCGAAGCTCTTCGCCGCCTCTTCCGGCGTGGCCTGGGCACCCAGCAGGACGCCGGGATTGCGGCTGCCGGTGGCGATATAGACGTCGGGATCGGCGGTCAGGGCATATTCGACGCTGATGTCGCCGATGGCGCCCGGCACCACGCCGGCGGCGATGTTGCGGCCGCCGACAGCGGCGATCACCTCGCCCATCCCGCCACCACCGGTGGTGTGGCCCGGCGACTGCCAGGCGCCGGCCAGCAGTTCCAGCATGACCTTCGGACGGGCGCTGTCCGGCAGCGACGACACCGCGTCGGTGATGCGCGCCAGATGGCGGTTGTAGAAGTCGAGATAGGCCGTGGCCTCGGCCTCCCGCCCCAGCGCCTTGCCGAGCGCGGTGAAGCTCTGCCGGGTGCCGTCGATCGGATGGACGCGGAAATCGACGAAGACGACCGGAACACCGGCCTGCGCCAGAACGTCGGCCACCGGGCTGTGCTCGGTCGGGCCATGGCCGGAAATGCTGAAGACGGCGAGGTCGGGCTTCAGCGCCAGGATCCGCTCGACGCTGACGCTCTGTTCGGAGGTTTCGCCGATCAGCGGGATCCTGGCCGCCTCCGGATATTGCGCGACATAGCCGTCGAAGGTCTTGGCGTCCAGCTTGCGCAGGTCGTTCTGCCAGCCGGCGATGCGCTTGAAGGGGGCGTCCCGGTCAAGAACCGCCATCGCGTAGAACAGCCGCCCTTCCCCCAACACCACCCGCTCGACATGGTCGGGCACCGTCACAGGACGGCCGAGCACATCGACCAGCTCGGCGGCGCGCACCGATGTCGGCGCCTGGACCGCCGTGAACAGGACAGCGGCCAGGACGACGCCGAGAGCCGCCCGCGATGCGGCGATGACGGAATGACGGAAGGGGGTGGGCATGATGATGAAGGCTCCGTTTTCCGGGGAGTTGCCAGATGGAGTTGCCAGATGGAGTCGCTGGCCGGTCGCCGCCGGCGCGGCAGACCTTTTTCCGAGGAGGGTTATGCCCCGCGCGGCCGGACGGGCGGAAATGAAAGCTCGACATTGCCACATGCGCCGGATGAATATGATTATCATTCCGAACGCTGCCGCCGCCCGTCATGGATCATCCGAACATCGCCACGATCGACCTGAACCTGCTGCGCGTGTTCGACAGCATCTTCCGGGAAGGCAACATCCTGCGCGCCGCCGAGCGCCTCGGCATGAGCCAGCCGGCGGCCAGCCACGCGCTCGCCCGGCTGCGCCATGCGCTGAAGGACGACCTGTTCGTGCGGTCGGCGCGGGGAATGCTGCCGACGGCCCGCGCGGAGCAGCTGGCGGGCCCGGTGCGGCAGGCGCTGAGCTATCTCGAACTGGGCCTGCAATCGGGACCGTTCGATCCGGCGACGGCGACGCAGCGTTTCACCATCGCCCTCGACAACGCCAGCGCGGTGTCGCTCTCGGCCCCGATCCTGGCCGCGGTGTCGGCCGCGGCACCACTGCTGCGGCTCGAGCTGCGTCCGAGCGGGACGCTCGACATCGACCGGATGATCGACGAGGCCGACCTCGACCTGTTCATCGGCAAGGCCCGCGCCCCGCTGGAGCGCTTCGCGTCGGAGGAGCTGTTCACCGACGATTTCGCCGTGCTGCACCGGGCCCGGAAGACCCCGGCGGAAGCGGCGGACACAAGGCCTCTGACGGTGGAGGAACTGACCGCCCGGCCGCATCTGCATCTGTCCTCCGCCGGCGACGACACCGACTTCCTGGACCGCTGGCTGGAGGAGCATGGCGCGCGGCGCGAGGTCCGCCATGCCGTGCCGCTGTTGGGCTGCGAGGCGGTTCTGGAGACGCAGGACTTCTTCATCGTGATGCGGCGGCGGATGGCGGCGGCACTGTGCCGGCGGACGGGGCTGGCGGTCAGCGACCTGCCCTTCCCGGCGCCGCGTCTCGCCACCTGCCTGCGCTGGCACCGCCGCCTGGACGCCCAGCCCGCCCATCAATGGCTGCGCCGGACGATCCACGCCGCCTGCGCGGAAATCCACCCCCGCTGACGGAACGGGACAGTCAGCTCTGAAGAAATTATCCAAATTAAAAAGGCTGAAGCGGATTTATTCAAATCAACGCTTCAGCCTGATTTCGTGGCGGAGGGAGAGGGATTCGAACCCTCGATACGCTTTTGACGTATACACACTTTCCAGGCGTGCGCCTTCAACCACTCGGCCACCCCTCCGCAGAGGCCCGCGTTATAGCCAGAGGTTCGCAGGGATGCAAGCCTCCGTTTCACACGGGCCGTGTTTTTTTGACGGCCCGGTCAGACCGCCCCGATCCCCTCCACCAGGGCGCCGACGGTGCGGCACAACAGCTCCAGATCCTGCGGACGGGACAGGCGGTGATCGCCGTCCTTGACCAGCGTGACGCGCACGTCGTCACCGGTCAGCGCCTCGGCGATGCGCAGGCTGACCTGCCAGGGGACGTCGGGATCGCGCTGGCCGTGCAGCAGGCGGACGGGACCGCCGAAGGCGATCGGACCACGCAGCAGCAGATGGTCGCGACCGTCCTCGATCAGGGCGCGGGTGATCGGCTGCGGTTCGGGACCGTACTCGGACGGGCGGTTCCATACCCCCTCCTCCAGGATCAGCCGGCGCACCCCGGCGTCGAAGATGTCCCACATCAGGTCTTCGGTGAAGTCGGGAGCCGGCGCGATGCCGACCAGCCCGGCGACCCGCTCCGGCCGGCGGAGTGCCGTCAACAACATCATCCAGCCGCCCATCGAGGAGCCGACCAGGATCTGCGGCCCCGCCGTCACCCGGTCCAGCACCGCCAGCGCGTCGTCGGCCCACAGGCCGATGGTGCCGTCGGCGAAGCGCCCGCTGGAGGCGCCATGGCCCTGATAGTCGAAGCGGGTGAAGGACAGGCCACGCGCCACCGCCCAGGCCTCCAACGCCGTCGCCTTGCCGCCGGTCATGTCGGACATGAAGCCGCCCAGGAACATCACGCCCGGCTTGCCCTGCCCGGAGGGACCGGCAGGGGTGTGGTGATAGGCTATGGTCGCGGCACCGCGCGTTAGGCTATGGTGCGCGCCGCCCGGTTGGGCTGCGGTCTCGGTCATACGCTCACCTTCGACAACGGACACCGGCACTCGGGTCGGGCACCGGGCTCGACGGGCATCGACATGCCGGAGGCCGCCGCCGTTCCCGGACCGCCTCTTGCGAGCAGCCGGCATCATGGATTTCGACCCCCACCTTACCACCGACCGTTCCCCGCGCAACGCGGACGCCAAACAGGACACCCCGGCCGGCCAGTCGCCGGAAGGTTGGCCGGGAGAGTGGCCGGGCGGCCGGGCGCCGACGGTGCTGCAGGTGGTGCCGACGCTGGTCACCGGCGGGGCGGAGCGCGGCTGCATCGACATGGCGCTCGCTCTGCAAACGGCGGGCGGCACGCCGCTGGTGGCGTCGGAGGGCGGGCCGATGGTGCGCGAACTGGACCGCGCCCGCATCGCCCATCTGACGCTGCCGCTGGCCTCCAAGAATCCGCTGACCATCCGCCGCAACGCCCGCCGGCTGGCCGCCATCATCCGCGAGCACAAGGTGGACATCGTCCACGCCCGATCGCGCGCGCCGGCCTGGAGCGCCTGGCTGGCCTGCCGCGAGACCGGCGCCCGCTACATGACCACCTTCCACGCCCCCTATAATTTCGGCAGCGGTCCGGTCACCGGCCGGCTGAAGCGCTGGTACAATTCGGTGATGGCGCGCGGCGAACGGGTGATCGCCATCTCCGGCTTCATCCGCGACCATGTGCTGGGCAACTACCCGGTTGATCCCAACCGCGTGCGCGTCATTCATCGTGGCATCGACCGCGGCGTCTTCGCCCCCGACCGGGTCAGCCCGGCGCGGCTGGTGACGCTCGCCAAGCAATGGAACCTGCCCGACGACCGGCCGGTGATCCTGCTGCCCGGCCGGCTGACCCGCTGGAAGGGGCAGACCGTGCTGATCGACGCGCTGGCCAGGCTGGGGCGCCGGGACGTGCTGGCGCTGCTGGTCGGCTCCGATCAGGGCCGCACCGGCTACCGGGAGGAGTTGGAGAACCGCATCGCCAACGCCGGCCTGCGCGGCATGGTGCGGATGACCGACCATTGCGGCGACATGGCCGCCGCCTATCTGTTGTCGACGGTGGTCGTCTCGGCCTCGCGCGAGCCGGAAGCCTTCGGACGGGTGATCGTGGAGGCCCAGGCGATGGGCAAGCCGGTGATCGTCTCGGCCATCGGCGCCTATCAGGAGACCGTCCTTCCCGGCGAGACCGCCTGGGTGGTGCCGCCGGACGATCCCGACGCGCTGGCCCGCGCGCTGGACGAGGCGCTGTCGCTGACCCCGGAGCAGCGCGAGGCGATCGGCGCCCGCGCCATGGCCTTCGTCGCCGACCGCTACACCAGGGACCGCATGTGCGCCGACACGCTGGCGGTCTATGCGGAGTTGCTGCAACCACGCTGACACCGCGCCGTTGACGCGATCCGCGCCCTCCCCACCATCCAACCGACCGGACACCATGGCCGACATCCGACAGATTTCCGGCATCGCCGCCGTGATCGACCGCTATGACGGGTTCATCCTCGACCTGTGGGGCGTTCTGCATGACGGCGAACAGCCCTATCCCGGTGTGCCCGACTGCCTGGACCGCATGCGCGCGGCCGGCAAGACCCTGTGCCTGCTGTCCAACGCGCCGCGCCGCACCCCCGGCGTGATCGGGAAGCTGGACGGCATGGGGCTGGGGCGCGAGCGCTACCACCATGTGATGACGTCGGGCGAAGCCACCTACGAGGCCCTGCGCGACCGCGACGATCCCTGGCACGCGGCGCTGGGCCGGCGCCTCTACCACATCGGCCCGGATCGCGACACCGACGTCTATGACGGACTCGGCTACGAGATCGCGGCGACCCCGGAGGAGGCCGATTTCGTCGTCAACACCGGCATCGTCACCTTCGGCGAGACGGTGGCGGACTATCAGCCGCAGTTGGACGCTTGTCTGGCCGCCGGCCTGCCGATGATCTGCGCCAACCCCGATCTGGTGGTGATGGTCGGACCGATGATGGTGATCTGCGCCGGCACGCTGGCCGCCCGCTACGAGGAGATGGGCGGGGACGTGCGCCAGCACGGCAAGCCCCATGCCCCCGTCTACGAGCGTTGCTTCAAGCTGCTGGGCATCGCCGACAAGAGCCGCATCCTGGCGGTGGGCGACAGCCTGCGCACCGATGTGGCCGGTGCCAACGCCGCCGGCATCGACGTCACCCTGGTCACCGCCGGCATCCACCAGGAGGAGCTGGGCGGGGCGGCCTGGGGCGAAGCCGTCGATCCGGTCAATCTGCGCGCGCTCGCCGATGCGTCGGGCCATATGCCCACCTATGCGGTGCCCAACCTGCGCTGGTAAGCTCCAGGGAATGGAGCGGACGGCTCTCCGCCCGCTCCCATCAGTCCAGCGGGACGGCGTCGTCCATCGCCCGGCGCAGCAGGGGCGACTGGCCTTCTTCGGCGAAACCGCGGCCACTGGTCGCCGTGCGGTAATAGCTGACGATGAAGACACGGATCGAGGCGGTCAGGTTCGAGTCTCCCCGACGCTCGTCGATCTGGGTGCAGATTTCATTCAGTGTCAGCCGCTCGCGCTCACAGATTTCCTTTAGCGAATCCCAGATATACGGCTCCATCCTCAAGCTGGTCCGGCGACCGCTCACTTTCACATTGCGGCAGAGCAGCCCCGGTCCTTCCTTGCCTCCGCCCGTGCCCCCCATCGGAAACCCCGTTCCCCATCCGTTGCGCGCCCCGATCGCTCGATGCGAGGCAATACATCCATTTGTGTGACCATATTGCAAGTGGCGTGTGCCATCCAAGTCCAATTCGACCCATGGCTGCGGCTTATCGCGACAATCGGGCACAGGCGGGTATTGCGTCCAACCGAAGATCGGCAAATGGCCGGGAAAAGCCGCTTCCCTTGACCGGCACCTTCGCTATACCAGTGCCGGGGCATTCCTGCGGGAACCGGACGGGAGCCGATGGAACGGAACAGGCCCGGACGACGGAAGAAGGGGCGAGGATCGGCGATGAAGCGACCGGGAAACGGACGATTCGCGGTCGGTATCGGGGCCGGCCTGATTGCCGCCCTTTCGGTCGGATGGATCGCCGTCACCGCACCAGCCGGCGGCGCCAGGGCGGCGGAAGCCGCCGATGCCACACCGGACGGGACGATCCCGGCCCCCGTCCTGCGCCCCCGGATCGAGGCGCTGCTGCCGGCGCCCTGGCGCATCGAAACGCTGACCGTGGAACCGCTGCCCGCTTCCCCATCCGCCGCCCCGCAACTGGCGGCCCGGGTGACGGCGAAGCTGGTTCTGGGCGGTCCGACCTATGTCGTGGACAGCCGCGAGGGGCCGGTGAGCTTCCTGCGCCCCGCGGCGGAGGCCGGACTGGTCAAGAGCTGGGTGGCGACGGCGCTCGCCACACGCGGCGCCAATGGCTGGACGGTGGCGCTGACGCCGCAAAATCCCGGCCTGTTCGACGGCATCGGCAAGCCGGCCGCCGAACTGCCCGGCCGCACGGTCGTGCTGGGCACAGCGGAGGCCAGGAGCCTGCGGGAGCAGCTCGACCGCGACGCCGCCCAGCGGCTGGCCGAGGACACCGAACGCCGCCGGCGCGACGAGGAGCGGCTGGCCCAGCAGACCGCCGCCGCCAAGGCCGAAGCGGCCCGCGCCGAGACGGAACGCCGGGCGGTCGAAGCGCGCATCGCCCAGATCGCCGATCTGCGCGGCAAGCTGACCGGCGGCGACCGCGCGGCGCGGCTCGCCGCCTTCGAGGCGGCGCTGGGCGGCAACGACCCGGCGCTGCGCCAGACGGCGATCGAGGCGGCGTTGCAGAGCCGCGATCCGGTGGTCGCCAATCTGGCGCTGAAGGATTGGATCGCCCGCCGCCGCGCCATCCCGATCCAGCTCTATGCCACCAAGGAGGATCCGAGTTCCGAGGTCGTGGTTCAGAATCTGGGGCCGATGACGCTGGAGATCGACGGCTTCAACCCGATCAACGGCGCCCTGGCCGGCAAGCTGGGCGCCCCCGGCTACAGCATCGCGCGGCCGTCCAGCATCGTCGGTACCCTGGCGCAGACCGAATTGTCGGTGAACTCCTTCGGCTGCGCGCTGACCCTGCGGCTGACCGAGCATCAGACGCTGGACGGGCTGCTGCGCTGCCAGACGCTGCCGACGCTGATCGCCCGCGCCACGCTCGGTTGAGGGGGAACGTGATGGCCGGAGCTTGGCGGAAGGGGGCCTTGCGCATCGCGGCGCCGATCCTGCTGCTGGGCATCCTTTCGCCCGCCCTTCCGCCGGCGGCGCATGCCGAGGCTCCCACCGAACGGCTTACACCCTCCCCCGCCCCCATCGTCGCCCTTCCCCGCCTGACACCGGGACAACGCCTCTCGCCGCCGCTGACGCCCGGCGTGGTGTGGGACCATCCGCCCGAAGTGGCAGCGCCGTTATCACCACCCGGCCCACAGCCCTCCCCGGCCCGGCCCGATCCCACCCGGCCCACGCTGAAAACCGTGGAGGCGGCTGCCGTCACGGCTCCGCCGCTTCCGCCACCGAAACCACTGAGCGTCCCGCCTCCCGAGACGGAGGCCAAGGAGCCGCCCCCCTCCCAGCCCCCTCCCGTCCAGCCCCCGGCCGTTCCGGCGCAACGGACGGTGACCGCCACCGCCGGCCTCTATCTGCGGGCAACGCCGGACGCCAAGGGCCGGGTGCTGGACACGGTGGAGAAGGGGGAACGGGTGACCGCCTTCGGGGCGCCGGCCAACGGCTGGCAACGGGTCGGCCGCGCCGGAAAGCCGCAGGGCTATGTCACCGGCGCCTATCTGGCGGAGGTCGCGGCCCCTCCCAAGCCCACGGCGACGCCCAAGCCCGACCGCTATGCCAAGGCCGATCCGGAGGATCGCGGCTGCGCCCTGCCCGACAGCCTGCCGGACCGGGCCCAGCGCCCGCGCCTGCCGGAAGGAACCGTCGCCCGGCTGCGCGCCGCCGGCAACCTGCGGGTCGCCCCGGTCTGCGACGCCAAGGTGCTGGACGTGCTGGAGGCGGGCGGGCGGGTCACCGTGATGGAGGCCGCCGGCGACTGGTACAAGGTCGGGCGCAGGGGCAAGGCGCTGGGCTATGTCGGCGCCGCCCTGCTCGCCCCCGTAACGCGCTGACGGAACGGACAGTCCGAAGGACGTCCCCCTACTCCCCGTGAAGGGGCTTGTTCGGCCGTGAAAAAGGATTCTACAACAAAGGGGAGGCCGAACTTTCGCGGACGAACGGAGCCCCCGACGCGCCCGCTTCCTCCGACGGTTCGGCCACCCCCGCCGGCCATGCGGCGCCGGTCCGGCCGGGCGGGGACGCGAAGCACGACCGGGACAAGGATCCTCACGATGTCGACCCAACACAAACAAGCCATGGACGCCGTCCTGCAGGCCGCCGCGCACGACATCGTCGCCACACTTCAGGAACGGGACGTCGCCGACCGCCACAGCGAGGAAGGCGATCTCGTCGTCCTCGACGTCGCCATCCTGCACGCCTACCGCATCTTCATGCGCATCTGCGAGGAGAATGGGCTGGACGTCGATGCCGGCTATTTCGCCGACCTCGCCGCCGATCTGGCCGAGGAAGTGGCGCAGGACCAGGATTACGAGGACTGAGTCAAGGAGCCGAGGCCGAGACCCGAATGCCCCCGCCCATCCCCGCGAGACGGAGGAACGGGCGGGGGCAAGTCCTTATTTGAGAGAGCGTTTTCCAGTGCCCCATCCCATCCCTGACGTGGCCATTGTCGGCGCCGGCCCCGCCGGGTTGATGGCGGCGGAGATCGCGGCATCCGCCGGCCTCGGGGTCGCCGTGTTCGACCACACGCCCACCCCGGCGCGCAAGCTGCTGCTGGCCGGGCGCGGCGGGCTGAACCTGACCCATTCGGAACAGCTCGACCGTTTCCTGCCGCGCTATGGCGCCGCCGAACCGCTGTTCCGCCATCTGCTCGCCGGCTTTTCGCCCGACGACCTGCGCGGCTGGGCGGCCGGGCTGGGCATCGAGACCTTCGTCGGCAGCAGCGGCCGCGTCTTCCCGGTGCGGATGAAGGCCTCCACCCTGGTCCGCGCCTGGTTGCGCCGGCTGGACGGGCTGGGCGTGACCCTGCACAGCCGCCACCGCTGGACCGGCTGGGACGAGACCGGCGCCCTGATCTTCCGCCATGGGGAGGAGAGCGTCACCGTCACCCCGCGCGCCACCCTGCTGGCGCTGGGCGGGGCGAGCTGGCCGCGCACCGGGTCCGACGGCGGCTGGCTCCCGCTGCTGGAAGGGCTGGGGGTGGAGGTGGCGCCGCTGGCGCCGTCCAACATGGGCTTCGAGGTGCCCTGGTCCGACCATCTGCGCGACCGTTTCGCCGGCCAGCCGGTGAAGAGCGTCGGCTTGTCCGCCGCCGGCCGCCGCCTGAAGGGTGAGTTCGTCATCACCGAAACCGGGATCGAAGGCGGCGCGGTCTACGCGCTGAGCGCCCCGCTGCGCGACGCCATCGCGACGGAGGGCTGGGCGACCCTGACGCTGGACCTGCTGCCGGACATGGCGGAGGCCGAACTGGTCAAGCGCCTGCGCCGCCGCGGCGCCGAGTCGCTGTCGACCTTCCTGAAGAAGTCGCTGTCCCTGACCGGCCCGCGCGCCGCCCTGCTGCGCGAGTTCGCTCCCGCCGCCGACCTGACCGATCCGGTGGCGCTGGCCCGGCAGATCAAGGGTCTGGCGGTGGTGTTGACCGGCGTCCGCCCGATCGAGCGGGCGATCTCCTCGGCCGGCGGCGTCCGCCTGGCGGAACTGGACGAACGGCTGATGCTGACCCGCCGCCCCGGCCTGTTCCTGGCCGGCGAGATGCTGGACTGGGAGGCGCCGACCGGCGGCTATCTGTTGCAGGGCTGCTTCGCCATGGGTGCCGCGGCCGGCAAGGGGATGGTGGAGTGGCTGAGCGCAGGGACCCAGAACAGAAACTGACTTTTCATTTGAAGAGCAGACAAAGAAAGAAGGGCCGCCCCACCGGGACGGCCCTTCTTCAGTCAACCCCACGTCCGCTCAGTAGCGGTAATGGTCCGGCTTGTACGGGCCGGCGGTCGGAACGCTGATGTAGGCGGCCTGCTTTTCGGTCAGGGTGGTCAGCTTGGCGCCGATCTTGTCCAGATGCAGGCGGGCGACCTTCTCGTCCAGATGCTTGGGCAGGACGTAGACCTTGTTCTCGTACTTGGCGGCGTTGGTCCACAGCTCGATCTGGGCCAGCACCTGGTTGGTGAAGCTGGCGCTCATCACGAAGCTGGGGTGGCCGGTGGCGCAGCCCAGATTGACCAGACGGCCCTGGGCCAGGACGATCAGGCGCTTGCCGTCGGGAAACACCACCTCGTCGACCTGCGGCTTGACCTCTTCCCAGACCAGATTGCGCAGGGCGTCGATCTGGATCTCGCTGTCGAAGTGGCCGATGTTGCAGACGATGGCGCGGTCCTTCATGGCCCGCATGTGGTCGATCGTGATGACGTCGACGTTGCCGGTCGCCGTGACGAAGATGTCGCCCAGCGGCGCCGCCTCGTCCATGGTGATGACCTGATAGCCTTCCATCGCGGCCTGGAGCGCGTTGATCGGGTCGATCTCCGTCACCATGACGCGCGCCCCCTGCGAGCGCAGCGAGGCGGCCGAGCCCTTGCCGACATCGCCATAGCCGGCGACCACGGCGACCTTGCCGGCGACCATCACGTCGGTGGCGCGCTTGATGCCGTCGACCAGCGACTCGCGGCAGCCATAGAGGTTGTCGAACTTCGACTTGGTGACGCTGTCGTTCACGTTGATGGCCGGAACCTTCAGCGTGCCCTTCTTCATCATCTCATAGAGACGGTGGACACCGGTGGTGGTCTCCTCCGACAGGCCGCGGACATCGTCCAGCATCGCCGGATACTTGTCGTGCATGATCTGGGTGACGTCGCCGCCATCGTCCAGGATCATGTTCGGGGTCCAGCCATCGGGGCCGCGCAGCGTCTGCTCGATGCACCACCAGAACTCCTCCTCCGTCTCGCCCTTCCAGGCGAAGACCGGGATGCCGGCGGCGGCGATGGCGGCGGCGGCCTGGTCCTGGGTCGAGAAGATGTTGCAGGACGACCAGCGCACGGTGGCGCCCAGCGCCGTCAGCGTCTCGATCAGGACGGCGGTCTGGATGGTCATGTGCAGGCAGCCGACGATGCGGGCGCCGGCCAGCGGCTTGGCGTCGCCGAATTCCGACCGCAGAGCCATCAGGCCCGGCATCTCGGTCTCGGCGATGGTGATCTCCTTGCGGCCCCAGCTCGCGAGGCTGATGTCCTTGACCTTGTAGTCCGTGAATTCGGCGGCCATGAGGGATGACTCCTGGTGGGCGGTGTGACTGGGCAGCGGTTTCAGGCGCGCCGGATCCCCGGCCCTGCCGCTGTACTTTGCCAAGGGTGTATCAGCGCGCCTAAAGCCGCGCAAGCATAAAGATATCTTTATGTTTGTTGGGTAGGGTGATCGATGGACCGGCCGCCGCCCCGTTTGTTCACTTTACGTTCTACCTCTCGGCGGCTAAGCTGCGGACATGGACGAGATAAGGCGACCACCGATCAAGGGCCGCGGGGCGGTCAGCAACGCCACCGGACGGTATGAGCGCGAGACCCGCGTCCTGACCGACGACGGCTGGACCGGCTATGACGGCGGCGCCAACGACGTGCTGTCCGATCCGGTGCGCACCACCGTCTCCGCCGCCTCGGCCCGATCGATCATCGCCCGCAACCAGTCGCCCGACGTCGCCTTCGACCAGTCGGTGAACCCCTACCAGGGCTGCGAGCACGCCTGCATCTACTGCTTCGCCCGACCGACCCACGCCTATCTCAACCTGTCGCCCGGACTGGATTTCGAAACGAAGCTGTTCGCCAAGCGCAACGCGGCGGAGCTGCTGGCCAAGGAGCTGCGGGCGAAATCCTATGTCTGCCAGCCGCTGGCGCTGGGCGCCAACACCGACGCCTACCAGCCCATCGAACGGACGGAGGGCATCACCCGGCGCGTGCTGGAGGTCTGCCGCGATTTCAACCAGCCGGTCACCATCATCACCAAATCGGCGCTGGTGCTGCGCGATCTCGACATCCTGGCGCCGATGGCCGCCAGCGGGCTGGCCTCGGTCGCGATCTCCGTCACCACCCTGGACCGCGACCTCGCCCGCGTGATGGAGCCGCGGGCCGGCACCCCGCCACGCCGGCTGGAGACCATCCGCGCCCTGGCGGAGGCCGGCGTGCCGGTGGCCGTTCTCGCCAGCCCGATGATCCCCGCCCTGAACGACCATGAGCTGGAGGCGATCCTGGCGGCGGCGGCGGACGCCGGGGCGACGGCGGCGAGCTATATCCTGCTGCGCCTGCCGCTGGAGATCGCCGGCCTGTTCGAGGAGTGGCTGCGCGTCCACGCCGCCAACCGCGCCGACCGCGTGCTGAGCCTGATGCGGCAGAGCCGGGACGGCGCGCTCTACCGCTCCGGATTCGGGACCCGGATGAAGGGCAGCGGTCCCTATGCCGAACTGCTGCGCCACCGTTTCAGGCTGGCTTGCCGGAAGCATGGGCTGGGCGAGCGGAACTGGCGACTCGATTGCAGCCGCTTCCGGGTACCGCCGGCGGCGGGCGACCAGCTCTCGCTGCTGTGACCGTCAGGAACGGCGGGACAGCCGGCCCCAGGGCGCCGGGACATCCGGCTGTGACGGGGCGGCTGCCGTCTTCGACAAGGCGGACAGGGTCAGGCGGCCGGTCGCCAGCATCGCCATCACCAGGGCGGGATGGGATGGGGGAGCGGTGGCGGCGTCGCCGGACTGGTCGGCCTGCGTCCCCGCCGTCTCCTCGTTCAGCGCCTCGTTGATGCGGGCGAAGGCTTCGATGTCTTTGATGTGCAGCATGGTCCGTGCCCCTCGGCTTCGACTTTTGTGCGTCGCAGCAAAAACGAAGGTAACAGCTCTGCCCTCGAATGGGTTCATGTGCGGCGCTTTGACGCGGCCTTTCCAGCGGGCCGCTTCGCGAACCGCCAGCATAAGCCCGAAGCCGATGGCGAAGAAAGCCGGAACCGTCGCCCTGGTCGCCATGCCGGCGCCCGGCCGGCGGAGGGAAGGCCGCTCACCCGCCCCCGGCTCCGGTCATTTGGCTCCCGTCGGGGCATCGACCCCGAAGGAGATCTGATTGTTGTCATAGCGGGCGACGATGCGCAGGCGGTCGCCGGCCGACAGCAGGATCGGCTTTTCCAGGAAGGTCATCGCCTGCTTCCAGTGGTTGGTGCGCGCCCGGCTTTCCGACCGGTAGACCACCTCGTCATCCATGAACAGGTCGAACCAGAAGGCGACGCCATGGCAGGTGCCGGCGGTGACGATGGTGATGTCGATCACCCGCTCGCCCTCCTCCGGCATGTTGCGCGTGAAGTCGAAGTCAAGCGCGGTGAAGGGCTTGGACAGCGGCGTGTGGGCGTCGGCGCCGAGATCGATCTGCTGGTAGCCGGGAGAGCGGAAGACGTCGAAGCTGCCCATGTCGAAGCCGTCGATGGTCTCCACCGGGTTGATGCGCGCCAGCTCCGGCGTCTCCACCAGCATGGCGTAGACGGTGGAGGCGCGGGGGATGATGGCGCCGCCCGGCTTCACCAGATGGGTGCGGGCATGCTGGAGAACCGACAGCATGCGCGGGGCCAGCATGCCGATGTTGATCAGTTCCGAGACAAAGACGTCGGCCTTCTCCGGCAGGTCGCCGCCCTCCCCCACCGTCAGCTGGGTGGACAGGCGCGGCACCACATCGATGCGGGCCGCATAGCCGTTGCGCGCCACCGTCTCCTTGGCGACGCGGGCGAGGATCGGGTTGACCTCGCAGGTCACCACCTTCCGCGCCCCGGCCCTGGCCGCCATCATGGCGACGATGCCGGAGCCGGTGCCGATCTCCAGCACCAGCGACTCCGGCTTCACCGCCCGTTCCAGCGACCGCTTGTAGGCCTCGTTCCGCTCGAAATCGTTGATCATCGGCAGGTGCCAGCCCGGCACCGCGCTGGAATGGATCAGCCGGCGGGTGAACTTCACCATCGGGTGGTCGGGCGCCTGCTCGCGCGCCGATTCGATCACCTCGATGGCCTCGCCGGCGCGGTCCAGGCTCTGCAACACATGGGCGAGCCCGACCTGGGCCGGGACGAAGCGCGGGGCGGCGGCCAGCACGACGCGGAACTCGGCCTCCGCCTCCTCCAGCCGGCCGCCGGTGGAGAGAAGCTCGGCCAGGCTGTAATGGACATCGAGATAGTCGGGAGCCTGGTCCAGCGCGATGCGGAAATGCCGTTCCGCCTCCTCCAGCTCACCCAGCTCGCGCAGGGTGGCGGCGAGGAAATGGTGCATCTCCGGCGCTTGCGCCCGCAGATCCAGCGCGGCGCGGAAACAGTCCGCCGCCTCGTCCAGCCGGCTCTGCGCCTTCAGCGCGTTGCCGAGATTGCCGTGCAGTTCCGGCAGCCGCGGGTTGATGGCGAGGCCGGCGCGGAACGCCTCCTCCGCCTCCGCCGCGCGGCCGCGCTGGAAAAGCAGGCTGCCGCGGCTGTTGTGGAAGGAAGGGTCGTCGCCATCCTCGGCGATGGCCTGGGCGAACAGGTCGAGCGCGTTGTCGGGATGGTCGGTGTGGGCGGCGACGAGCCCCAGCAGATGCAGGGCTCCGGCATTGTGCGGGTCGGCCGCCAGCAGGTCCCGGCAAATCCGCTCCGCCCCCGACAGGTCGTTGCTGCGGAAACGCTTGGCCGCGTCGAGCAGGGTCGGGGCGGGGGTCTCGGTCATCGCGGCGGCTCCAGGATGGGCGGGAACACGAAAGCAGTGCCGCACCATACCGGGAATCACCGCCCCGCTACAGCCTTTCGATGCGGCTGGAATTGCTCTCGCCGATAACCACACCCTCCCGTCCCGAAGGAGCGAGTCGTTGCGCCGGGGCGATTATCAAGGCATCCATACCCGCAAAAGATGAAGAGGGGAGTTGCGGGCATGACGGGCGGAAGAGGGAAGGGCGGGGTCGCCGGGGTTCTGGCGGCGACGCTGCTGCTGGCCGGCTGCGCCACGGCGGAGATGGGGAGCGGCGGCGGACAGGCCGGCGGCGATGCCGCCGGATCGGCGGCGGCGCGGCGGTTCGAGGCGGTGCGGAACAACCCGCCGGAACTGCGCGCCTTCCTCTACCGCATGCCCAAGGGCGCCGACCTGCACAGCCACCTGACCGGTGCGGTCTATGCCGAGACCTACATGCGGATGGCGGCCGACGCCGGGCTGTGCTTCGACGTCAAGACGAAGTCGCTGGTGGCGCCGACGAAGCGGGCGCCCTGCGGCGACGCCAAATCCGGCCGGCCGGGGGCGGCGGCGGTGATCGCCGACGGCGTGCTCTATCCGGTGGCGCTGAACGCCCTGTCGACGCGCGACGCGCTGCCGGTCTCCGGCTACAGCCTGCATGACCAGTTCTTCGCCACCTTCGGCCGCTTCCGCGCCGCGACCGGCGCCAGCCCGACCAGCGGCGGCGACCTGCTGGCCGAGGTGGTGGACCGCGCCGGCCGGCAGGGCGAACGCCATGTCGAGCTGATGGTGTCCTTCGGCACCGGCCCGGCCGCCGCCATCGGCAAGGCCTTCCCCTGGACGCCGCAGGCGGCGGCCGACCTGCCCGGCACCGCCGACCGGCTGATCGCCGCCGGCCTTCCCGCCCTGGTCGCCCCGGCCCGGCGGGAGATCGACGCGACGGAGGCGCGGATGCGCGACGTGCTCGGTTGCGGCACGCCGGCGGCACGGCCGGGCTGTGGAGTGTCGGTGCGCTATCTCCAGCAGGTGTCGCGCACGCAAGCGCCGGGACCGGTCTTCGCCACCACCCTGTTCAACGCCCTGCTGGAGGCCCAGGACCCGCGGGTCGTCGGCCTGAATTACGTGGCGCCGGAGGATAATCCGGTGGCGCTGGAGGATTACGACCTGCACATGCGCATGGTGGCGGAGACGGTGCGGCGCCAACCCGGCACCAATGTGGCGCTGCATGCCGGCGAGTTGACGCTGGGCCTCGTCCCGCCGGAGCGGCTGCGCGACCATATCCGCAAGGCGGTGGAGATCGCCGGGGCCAAGCGCATCGGCCATGGCGTCGACCTGATGTATGAGGATGATCCCCAGGGCCTGCTGCGGCTGATGGCCGCGCGCAAGGTGGCGGTGGAGGTCAACCTGACCAGCAACGACAAGATCCTGGGCGTCAGCGGCAAGGCCCACCCCCTGCCGGTCTATCGCGCCGCCGGGGTGCCGGTGGTGCTGTCCACCGACGACGAGGGCGTCAGCCGCATCGACCTGACCAACGAGTTGCGGCGCGCGGTCGAGGAGTTCGGGTTCGGCTATGCCGACCTCGTCGGGCTGGCGCGGGCCAGCCTGGAATACAGCTTCCTTCCCGGCGACAGCCTGTGGTCCGCCCCCGGCTGCACCCCGCCGGCCCGCGAGGAGGCCTGCCGCGCCGTCACCGCCCGCAGCGAGAAGGCGCGGGCGCAATGGGAGCTGGAGGAGGCGCTGGCCCGCTTCGACCGCGAGATGGCGGCGACGCGGTAGCCGACGGCGGGAGCGGCCCCCCGCCGCGATGGGGCGCGGCGGGGGGTAGCCGGGGTGGAGGCATCCAGTTCCCCTGTTGGCCGGAGCCTGCGGCCAATGTCCCTGGCATGGCGGGCGGTCGCCGGGGAAGAGAACCGCCCGACGGCGTCGCCGGCCATCACGACACGACACGCCAAAGAGGCCCGGGCATCGCTGCTCGGGAAGGCGGCTTGGCGAACGGCGCAACATCGCCCTTGCCATCGCAGCTTCAATGAGGCCCAAGCATTTCTGCCTGGGAAGACTGTGCCAGGTCTGCGCCGCAATCCCCGCCATGAACCCGCTTCAATGAGGCACAAGCATTTCTGCAGGGTCATCGCATTTGGCCGAGGATGGATCTTGCGAAGTCGTCGGACCATCCTGAGCGTTTTCGCTTTCGGCGGACGGAGATATCGCGCCGGGCCCGGTTCAGGATGTTGAGCGCGAGCTTGCGGAGGGTGGCGAGGTTTTCCGGCCCGTGCTCCTTGCGGTTGCGGGCGCGATCCTCGTCGAAGACGACGTCGAGCACCCAGTGCAATCCGTTTTCGATCGACCAATGGGCGCGGGCGGCCGCCAGATAGTCGGCCGCGCTGAGCGCGCGCGAGGCGATGTGGTAGTGCCGGGTCACGGTGGTCTTGCCGCGATGCTCGACTTTAGCCTCGATCAAGCCCAGACAGGCCATGTCGGGCAGCAGGACCGGTTCGCTGCTGGCCGCTTTGGGACCGCGCAGCCAATCCAATTCGTGACACACCCAGGCCCGCCGGGTCTCGATCCGGCCGTGATCGGCGTCGGTGGTCGTGGCACTCGCCAGCCCGGCGCACAGTTCCGGATCGGTGAAGTACTCCTCGACCATGGCGAGCAGGGCGGGATGGTTGCCCTTCAGCCGCAGCAGGTAGTCGCCGCCGCGCTTCCGGATGAGGCGGGCGGTCTCCTCCTGACAATGGATGGCGTCGGCGGTGACCAGATGGCCCTGGAGATCCAGGCACTCCAGCAGGGCACGGGCGGCCAGGATCTCGCTGTCGCCCTCGGCCACCCGGTAGCTGTGCTGGCCCACCACCAGCCGCGTCGCCGAGGCGAAGGCCGTCACCACCGCCAGCGGGTTGGACCGGGCCGCGTCATCGAAGGAGCGGCGTAACGTCTTGCCGTCGATGGCGATCACCCCAGCCCCGGCCGTTCCCAGCCCCTCCAGGAAACGGCCAAAGCAGGCGGCAAAGGCCACCGGGTCCAGCAGCCGGAAGATGCGTGAGAAGGTGTCGTGACTCGGCACCCCGTTCTCCAGACGCAAAAACGACCGAAACAGCCCCTCGCGATCCACCGCGAAGTCGGCAAAGTCGGCACAGCTCTCCGCCCCGCACACCGTTGCCGTCAGCGCGATCGTCAGGATCTCCAGCAGGTCGTGCCGCTTGGCGTTGCCCGTGCGTGGGTCCGGCAACGCATCGAACGCTTTCTCAAACCACGATTGCATCGGGGGCTCCAAAATCGGCGATAAAGCCCCTTACAGAATCCTTTTCTCTCACACACGCTACTCAATTTTTCCAAATGCGATTCCCCTGAGCATTTCTGCCTGGGAAGACGGCGGGGGTCGAGCTATCGGCGGCCGTAGGGTCCCAGCTTCAATGAGGCCCAAGCATTTCTGCCTGGGAAGACGCCTCAACGGAGTAGCGTACCCGTCCGTTGAGAGCAGGCTTCAATGAGGCCCAAGCATTTCTGCCTGGGAAGACCGTGCATACACAGCAGGATGAGGTTCCGTGGGCGTTGCTTCAATGAGGCCCAAGCATTTCTGCCTGGGAAGACCCGGGCCGATGACCAGACGATCACGACATCAAGACCGAAGCTTCAATGAGGCCCAAGCATTTCTGCCTGGGAAGACCCAGCCCTGCCGCCACAGCCGGCCAGATACGGGGCCAGCTTCAATGAGGCCCAAGCATTTCTGCCTGGGAAGACGTGGTCAGTTAGTGGCCAGCACCCAGCCTCGAATATTCCAGCTTCAATGAGGCCCAAGCATTTCTGCCTGGGAAGACGCGAAAATGTCGACGAAGGAGATCGCCGACTTCACCGCTTCAATGAGGCCCAAGCATTTCTGCCTGGGAAGACAGACCTCGTAGACGATGGCACGGCGGATGTCATTTTGCTTCAATGAGGCCCAAGCATTTCTGCCTGGGAAGACCCTATACCGTGTTTCGCAGCGACGACTGGTCGGAGACGCTTCAATGAGGCCCAAGCATTTCTGCCTGGGAAGACCAGACACCGTAATAGGTCCGCGCCTCAACCGCCTTGCGCTTCAATGAGGCCCAAGCATTTCTGCCTGGGAAGACGTGGGTGGAGGCAGGTGGGCTGTCCCTTGCCAACCTAGCTTCAATGAGGCCCAAGCATTTCTGCCTGGGAAGACTCAAGAAGCGCAAGAAATACTACATCTCCTACACCGAGCTTCAATGAGGCCCAAGCATTTCTGCCTGGGAAGACGCACACCGGAGTTACGCCAATGACCACCACCGACATCGCTTCAATGAGGCCCAAGCATTTCTGCCTGGGAAGACGACGGAACAGCATGAGGCAGCCACCGGCCGCTTACTGGCTTCAATGAGGCCCAAGCATTTCTGCCTGGGAAGACACAGCTTCGGGTCGGTGGGCAGGTCGTCACGCAGCAAGTTGCTTCAATGAGGCCCAAGCATTTCTGCCTGGGAAGACGCGCGCTGCGCGTCGTCATAGTCGCGTATGGCCACGCTGCTTCAATGAGGCCCAAGCATTTCTGCCTGGGAAGACCAGCACCTTGTCCAGAGGGTACGCCTCGCTTGTCGGAGCTTCAATGAGGCCCAAGCATTTCTGCCTGGGAAGACCCGATGGGCGGCATCTCTATTACAACCGCGAATTCATGCTTCAATGAGGCCCAAGCATTTCTGCCTGGGAAGACCAGCGGCTGTTCGACGTGATGTCGTGGGGTCATGTGTGCTTCAATGAGGCCCAAGCATTTCTGCCTGGGAAGACGGTCGAAGGTCAAGAGCGGGTACGCCGTGGCCAAGATGCTTCAATGAGGCCCAAGCATTTCTGCCTGGGAAGACTCGCGGATTTGAGAAAACAAGGGAGCCTGTTTTGAACGCGCTTCAATGAGGCCCAAGCATTTCTGCCTGGGAAGACGATACGCTCGTAGGCAATCAGTTCACAGGTTGGGCGGCTTCAATGAGGCCCAAGCATTTCTGCCTGGGAAGACGCGCGCGTGCTCGCCGCCTTGTGGATGCGGCAGACCCACGCTTCAATGAGGCCCAAGCATTTCTGCCTGGGAAGACGCAGCGGTGCCGCCGGCCTGATGCAGGTGATGCCGGCGCTTCAATGAGGCCCAAGCATTTCTGCCTGGGAAGACCCAGTGCCGGGAAGTCGTGGGTCTGTAGCAATGGAGCTTCAATGAGGCCCAAGCATTTCTGCCTGGGAAGACAAGCGGATGGAGGTCGGTTTGGAAACCAAGTGCAGCGGCTTCAATGAGGCCCAAGCATTTCTGCCTGGGAAGACTCTCGGGACGATCGCGTGATCCCAAGTTGGGAACAGTTCTGGCTTCAATGAGGCCCAAGCATTTCTGCCTGGGAAGACGCAGCCGGCGGAGAGCGCTGACCGACGGATTCGGGACGCTTCAATGAGGCCCAAGCATTTCTGCCTGGGAAGACGGGCACTCGCCGACGCATCATCTGCTCGGCATTCTTCACGCTTCAATGAGGCCCAAGCATTTCTGCCTGGGAAGACCCTGCTGTTCGCGTTGCAGGCCGGCAACCGTTTCGTGCTTCAATGAGGCCCAAGCATTTCTGCCTGGGAAGACGGAGAGACCGGCGTGGGTTTCCTTCCCGCCAGCAACGCTTCAATGAGGCCCAAGCATTTCTGCCTGGGAAGACTAAGAATAACAAAACCTGATGTCTTCGCGGCGGGACAATAGGCTTCAATGAGGCCCAAGCATTTCTGCCTGGGAAGACCAGCAGCTTGCTGTTTTCATCCGCAAGCATTTCGTAGCTTCAATGAGGCCCAAGCATTTCTGCCTGGGAAGACGTTTCCTCCCTCGGGGCGGCGGACGTTTTCCCCCTGGTGGCTTCAATGAGGCCCAAGCATTTCTGCCTGGGAAGACGGCTCCCCCCATAAGCGTCTCGTCCTCAACGGCGAATCGCCACGGAGTCGAGCGGTGGAGAAAGCTGTCGAAGTGGACAGGTTTTTTGGTCCGCTTTCGTTCTGAACGATGTCAAGGATCCCTGCGAAAACAATGGCTCCGCCTTTCGCGAGCGGTGACCGGGAATTCGCGTGTGCCGGACCGCTCGCGAGGCGGGCGGCAGCGGAAAGGATATCATGGGACCGGCGGGGACGTCACCTGCGCGAGTCCGGACGCCTTTGTCCTACCCGTCCGCCGCATCCTCCCAACCCCAGCGGTCCCAGGCGCCGTCAAGGAAGGCGGTCAGCCGGGGGCCGGCGGGGAGGCCGGGGCAGGACAGCAGCGACGGCGCCACCCGGCCAGCGCCGCGCGTCCACCACAGGCTGGCATCGGCGCACGGCGGACCGGACAACCGGCCGAGCAGGGCGCGGGCGGCGGCCCCGACGCGCTCCGGATCGGGGCGGCCGAGGATCGCCAGACGGGCCGGCAACCCCTCGACATCGGCGCCGGCACGGCAGGCGTCGACCGCCAGAGCCTCGGCGCGGGCGAGCCACGCGGCACAGGCGGCGGGCGCGTCGGCGATGTCGAAACCGGCGGGAAGGCCGGCGGCGATGGTGAAGGGATAGGGGCGGCCGACCCGGTCGGCGCTGGGCATCCAAAGCCCGACCAGCGGCGCGGCACCGCACAGGCCCGCCGACAGGGCGAAGCGCCAGACCGGGGCCTGGGCGAACAGCGGCTGCCACTCGCCGCCCAGCCGGCGGCCGGCCTCGCCCAGCGCCACCGACAGCCAGCGGTCCCAGGGGGCGAGAACCGCGCCCGGCAGGCCATGGCCGACGAAATCGCCGCGCGCCGGCACCTTGCCGTGGAACCCCATCACCGGATCGGCGCCCAGCCCACCCGCCGCCACGGCTCCGCGCCGCATGGTGAAGGCGCCCATCATGGCGGGGCCGCCCGGCCGGGCGGGGAAAAAGGCACGGATGACGCCGGGGTCGCGGAGGGCGGAGCGGAGGGCGTCCGGGCGGCGGCGGACTGGGCCAACACCTCCTCAACGCGGGCGACCAGCGCCTCGTCGGGCGGGACGGGGGCGAAGCCGGCGGCGAACAGGGCGGCCAGATGGTCGCCGAGGGCACGGCGATTGGCCTCGTTGGCCGGGCCGGGCAGCGTACGCTGCCAGTCGAGCGCCAGCCATTCCGCCACGGCGCCCGCCTCCATCGGCTCGGCCCCGCCGACCATGCGGTAGACGCGCAGGGTCTGGCGCAGTTGGTCGGGCAAGGCCCAGTCGGCGCGCAGCCTCTCCTCCATGCGGAGCGCGATGCGGGCCAGGAACTGGCTGCGCAGGGCGCGGCGATAGGCCTCCCGCGCCGGGCCGGCGATGCGCGCGCCCTGATAGAGGCCGCCGGCCAGCGCCGGGGCCGCCCAATGATGCCCGGCCCAATCCCGCCCAGCCCAATCCCGCCCAGCCCAATCCCCAGCCAAATCGGCCATGCCGGCGGCCGGCGGCAGGGCGCGCAGCGCGTCCAGCGCCGGCAGGATCGCCGCCGGATCGGCATCGTCCACCCGCGCCAGCGCCCGCGGCGCGGTGTCGAGCGGGCGCAGCGCCGCCTCCACCGCCGCCGCCCCGGCATCGGCACGCTCCAGCAGGGCGGCGTTGCCGCGGGCGCTGACCAGCCACCAGCCGCCGACCAGCAGGCCGAAGGCGAGCGCGGTGGCGGCCGACAAGGCGGCGCGGCGGCGGCGGGTCCGCTCGACCGCGCGGTCGCGCTGGGCGAGGTTAGCCTCGGGGAAGACGACGTCGGGCAGCAGCCGGTCGAGGAAATAGGTGGAGGGCGGAGCGTCGGCCTCCGGTTCCAGCAGGCCGAGCGAGCCGCCGGTCTGGAGGGCGCTGGTCAGGTAGAGGCCACGCAGCCGCGGCGTCTCCTCCCCCTGTTCGGAACCGAAGACGGTGTCGACGATGTCGGCCAGCGCCGGTTCCAGCGCCGCCACGCGCAGCGGCAGGGCGAAGGCGTCGCAGCGGCGGCGGATGTCGGGTTCCTGGTGCAGCCGGTCGAGCAGCCGCTCGTCCAGCCGCCGCACCAGACCGGCGTAGAGATCGCGGAAGACGGGCAACGGACCGCCGGCGGGCTCCGCCGCCGGCAGGGTCAGGCCCCAGATCTGGCTGCGCGCCTCGCGGTCGAGCGGGTCGAAGAAGGTGGCGAAGCCGTCCAGCAGGTCGGCCTTGGTCAGCAGCAGATAGACCGGCAGGCGCAGGCCGAGCTGAACCCGCAGCTCGTTCAGGCGCTGGCGGACCAGGATGGCGTGGTTGCGCCGCTCGGCCCCGGTCCAGCCCGTCAGTTCGGGGATGCTGAGGGTCAGCAGCACGCCGTTGGCGGGCTGGAGCGGCCGATGCTCCTTCAGCAGGTCGAGCAGGCCGGACCACACCCGGCCATCGACCGCGCGCCGGCTGTCCTGGGTGGTGTAGCGCCCGGCGGTGTCGATCAGCACGGCGCGGTCGGTGAACCACCAGTCGCAATTGCGGGTGCCGCCCAGTCCCGCCAAGGGGCCCGCCAAGGGACCGGCCAGGAGACCGGAAAGCGGCTTGGCGGCGGCATCGCCCTGCGCATGGGCGGCGAGGCCGGCATTGGCCAGCGCCGTGGTCTTGCCCGAACCGGGGGCGCCGATCACCAGATACCAGGGCAGTTGGTAGAGATAGCGTCCGCCCCGGCGCTTGCGCAGCTCGGCCAGGACGGCGTCCAGCCGCTTGCGCAGCGTGCCGATCTCCTCCAGCGAGGCCTTCAGCTCGGGATCGCGGCCGGCGGCCAGCGCCTCCAGCAGGCGGGCGTTGGCGGCGCGCTCGCGGGCGTCGGTGCGGCGGTTCAGCGCGACCCAGACCGCCAGCGCCAGGGCGAGCGGCAGCAGCCGGACGCTCCAATCGGCCTGGACGGTCGGCAGCAGCGACGGGGCGGCCGACGCGGCCAGACGCGGCAGCAGCAGCCAGCCGGCCAGCCCCAGCGCCAGCGCGCCGGCCAACGACAGCCCCCAGCGCGAGCGGGCGGAACGGTGCGGCGACGGGGCGGCGGCGGGCTTGCGCCGGCCCGGCTCGCGGCGCGTCGCCGCCTTGGCGCCGGCCTTCTGGGGACGGGGATCGGCCATGGCGCGCCCTAATGCGGATAGAGGCGGATGTCGATCCGCCGGTTGGCGTCGCGCCCGGCGGGCGTGTCGTTCAGCGCGACCGGCTCCTGGTCGCCATGGCCCTCGGCCGACAGGCGGGCCGGCGGGATGCTGCGCTCCAGCAGCCTGCGCACCGCCTCGGCGCGGGCATCGGTCAGGGCCTGCCCGGTTGGAAGGCGGCCGGTGGTCGGCGACTGGTCGTCGGTATGGGCGACCACCAGGACGCCCCCCGGCTCCGCCGCCAGGGTCTGGCCGACCCGTTCGACGATGGCGCGGTGACGGGCCTTCACCGCGTCGCCGCCGGTGGCGAACATGGCCGCCGCCGGGATGCGGATCACCAGCGCGCCATCCTCCCCCGCCAGCACCTCGACGGCGCCGGTGCGGATTTCCGGGGCGAGCTGGCCGGTGATGCGGGCGATCAGGGCCGGGCCGGCGGTGGGCGGCGGCGGCGGGACCAGGCGGGCGATCTCGATCGGGCGGTCGGGCAGCAAGGCGGCGATGCGGGCCAGCACCGGCTCCGCCTGCCGGTCGAGGCGGGCGGCGAGATCGACATAGAGGCCGGACAGGCCGAGCGCCACCGCCGCCCAGACGATCCAGCCCGGCAAGCCGCCGGCACCGCCCCCCTCCCCGCCCCCCAGGCCGGTGCGGAGCGGCCGGAACGGCTCCGCCACCCCGGCCCAGGCCGGCGACAGCTCCGCCGGCACGTCGCCGCGGGCCCGGCGCAGGACCCGATACAGCTCGTCGCGCAGGCGGGCGAGGTCGTGGGCGCCGCCGGGCTTGTCGCGGAACCGCCCCTCGAAGCCGAGCGAGAGGCAGGCATAGAACAGCTCCAGCCCGTGACGGTGGCGGCGGGGATCGGCCAGCATGCCGTCGAGCAGATCGAAGAAGCGCACGCCCGCCCCCGGTTCGGCCACCGCCGCCCCGCCATGGCCGGCGGCGCGGGCGACATCGTCCAGCGTGGCGGACAGGGCGACACGGGCGGCGCGGATGTCCTGCTCGTCGAGATCGGCCGCCGCCGCCTCGCGCTCGAACCGCTCCAGCGCGGCGGCGCGCGGCGGCTCGGTCAGACCGCGGTCACGCAGGGCCCCGGCGAGATCGAGCACCGGGGCGGCGGCGCTGAGCAGCGGGTTGAGGGCGGCGCGGTGGCGGGAGGACGGCGGCGGAACGGAGGTATCGGCGATGGCCGGGGAAATGGCCTCCGCCAGCGGATCCGGTCCGTCCAATCGCTCATCCGCCTGCATGTGTCGTCCGCTGTGGGGAAATCCGGGGGAGATATAACAGGGTCGGGGCGGCGGGGGGAACCTTGGGGCCGTGCCCCCTCACCGCGCGCCGGTATGGCTGTAGTCGTATTGCACCCGCGACGCGCCGCCGGACCCGCCGGCGATCTTTTCGATCAGCGAGCCGATGCCGCCGCCCGAGCTTCCGCCCGCGTTCCCTCCCGGCCGCGCGTCGGCCGACGCCATCGGCACGCCGCCCAGTGCCACGCCGCCCAATGGCGCGGCTCCCGGCGGCGCGGCTCCCGGCGGCGGGGTCCAGGCCGGGGCGCCGTCCAGGCCGGGGAGCGGGCGGGCCGGCTTTCCGGCATGGGCGTCCAGCATGAACTCGCGCCACAGCTTGGCCGGCAGGGTGCCGCCGGTAACCTTCCTCATCGCCTCGTTGTTGTCGTTGCCGAGCCAGACGCCGGCGACCAGATCGGCGGTGAAGCCGACGAACCAGGCGTCGTGATAGTCCTGGGTGGTGCCGGACTTGGCCGCCGCCGGGCGGTTCAGCCGGGCGCTGCGGCCGGTGCCGTAGTCGAGCACGCCGGTCATCATCTGGGCGAGCTGCACCACATGGGCGGGATCGACCACCGCCCGGCCGCCGCCGCCCTGGCGCCGGTAGATCACGGTGCCGTCGCGGCCGGTGATCTCGGTGATGGCATAGGCCCAGACGGGAACGCCGCGGTTGGCGATGCCGGCATAGGCGCGCACCAGCTCCAGCGGCGTCACCTCGCTGGTGCCGAGGCCCAGCGACAGGTCGCGGGTGAGCGGCGAGGAGATGCCGAGATTGGAGGCGATCCGCCGCACCCGGTCGGTGCCGACCCGGTCGATCAGCCGCGCCGTCGCCGTGTTGGAGGAATGGGCGAGTGCGGCGGCCAGCGTGATGGTGCCGCGATATTTGCCGTCGTAATTGCCGGGCGACCAGGTGCCGAGCTGGACCGGGGCGTCCTCGATCTGGCTGTCGGGGGACCAGCCGGCCTCCAGCGCCGCCAGATAGACGAAGGGCTTGAAGGCCGATCCCGGCTGGCGCAGCGCCTGGGTGGCGCGGTTGAACTCGCTGCTGTCGTAATCGCGGCCGCCGACGAGCGCCCGCACGGCGCCGTCCGGGCTCATGGCGACGAGCGCGCCCTGGCGGACGTTGGCGGCGGCGCCGGGACCGGCGAGCAGCGCCTCCAGCCGCTGTTCGGCGGCGCGCTGCATCTTCAGGTCCAGCGTGGTGCGGACGACGACGTCGCCATGGTCGGGACCGGCGAAGCCCGGCACCAGTTCGGTCACCCAGTCGGCGAAATAGCGGCCGTCGCCGCCGGGCTTGCGCTTGGGCGACGGCTTGGCGCTGCGGGCGGCATCGTATTGCGCCTGGGTGAGATAGCCGGCATCGAGCATCGCCGCCATCACCACCCGCGCCCGCTCCGCCGATTCATCGGGGTTGGAGCTGGGGGCGTAGCGCGACGGCGCCTTCAGCAAACCGGCCAGCACCGCCGATTCGCGGACATCGACCTCGGTCGCCGGCTTGCCGAAATAGGTGCGGGCGGCGGCATCCACCCCGAAGGTGCCGGCGCCGAGATAGACGCGGTTGAGATAGGCGGTGAGGATCTGGTCCTTGGTGAAGCGGCGCTCCAGCCACAGCGCCAGCATCGCCTCCTGGATCTTGCGCTTCAGCGACTTCTCGGGCGTCAGGAACAGGTTCTTGGCAAGCTGCTGGGTGATGGTCGAGCCGCCCTGCACCGCCCGGCCCGAACGCCAGTTGACATAGATCGCGCGCGCGAGCCCCAGCGGGTCGATGCCGAAATGGCTGTAGAAACGGCGGTCCTCGATCGCCAGCACCGCCCCCACCAGATGCGGCGGCAGGTCGCGCACGCTCACCGTCGTGCCGTGCAGGTCGCCGAAGCGGGCGAATTCGCTGCCGTCGGCGGCGAGCACGGTGATGGAGGCGCGGCGTTCGAACTGCGCCACCTTGGAAATGTCCGGCAGGTCGAGCGCGAACCAGGCCAGAACCGCCCCCAGAGCGAGGCCGCACCAGATGGCGGCGACGAGGCCCCACTGCACCAGCCGCTTCAGCCAGCCACCACCACCGGACTTCCTGGGCGGCTGCGGCGCCCGGCCGGGACGGCCGGCGGGTGGCGCGGGAGGCTGCGGCGGCTGGCCGCCGGAGCGGCGGGCGGGCTGCTTGGACAGGGTCGGCTTGGATAGGGTCGGCTTCGGCAAGGCGATCCGTGGCAGGGAAGGCAGCGAGAAGGACGGCAACCCAGGGCGGCGCGGCCGTCGGGATTGCCCATAGGGCGTCGGCGGAGGCGCTGCCGACGGTGCCGCCAATGACGGTGAACGACGCGGCGACCCGTCCGTCCCGAACAGCTTGGCGGCGAGCGCGCGCACAGCCCCGCCCGCCGTCAGCCGGTCGAGCGGCGACGGGTCGTTACGGGTGCGGACAGGGCGGGGGCCGGCATAGAGCTGGCCCGCTCGTTGGTCCCTCTGGCGGTCCGGTCGGTCGGCGGTCACGGCGCGCTCGCTGGCCCTGTCAGGTCGGTGTGGGAAGTGCGGGAAACGTTCCCGCTTCGATCCTCATACGCTCACGGCCGCCCGGCCGGAAGGCCGGCGGCGGGTCGGCGATTATTTGGCTTCCGACCGTGGCGAAAGGATGACTCTATCCGAAATCGCGGGGGTCTCCCTCCACCCGGGGAAAGGGGATCGGACGCGGGAGAAGGGGGCTAAAGAGGCAGCGTCACCGTGGCGCGCAGCCCGCCGCCGGCGCGGTTCGCCAGGGTCACGTCGCCGCCATGGCCGCGGATGATGCTGCGGGCGGTGGACAGCCCCAGCCCGACGCCGCCGGTGTCGCGGGAACGCGAGCGCTCCAGCCGGTAGAAGGGGGCGAAGACCTTCTCGAACTCCGCCTCGGGAATGCCGGGGCCGTCATCGTCGATGTGGATCAGGGCGTGACGGTTCTGGCCGATGGCGTCGGCCTCGCGATCCAGCCGGACGGTGAAGCCGCCGCCATATTTGATGGCGTTGTCCATCAGGTTGGCCAGCGCCCGGCGCAGCGCCACCGGCCGGCCTTCCGCCACCGCGTGGGGGGGACCGGCGTAGAGGGCGTGGTGCCCGGCATCGACGCGGTCGTCGCACAGGCTCTGCAACAGGTCGGCAAGGTCGAAGCGGCCGCGCGGCTCGCGCTGGGCGTCGTCGCGGGCGAAGGCCAGCGTGGCGGAGATCATCGCCTCCATCTCGTCCAGGTCGGCCAGCATCCGCCGCTGCATCTCCGGATCCTCGACCAGCTCGGCGCGCAGCCGCAGCCGGGTGATCGGCGTGCGCAGGTCGTGGCTGATCGCCGCCAGCATCTGGGTGCGGTCGGCGACGAAGCGGGCGAGCCGCGCCTGCATCCGGTTGAAGGCGTGGATGGCGGCGCGCAGCTCGCGCGGGCCCTCCTCCGCCAGCGGATCGGCCTGCCCGGCGACGCTGAGCCGTTCGGCGGCGGCGGCGAAGCTGGCCAGCGGACCGGCGGCGCGGCGGGCGGCCAGCAGCGACACCAGCAGGATCACCGCGACGATCGCCCCCATCCACAGCAGGAAGCGGACGATGCGGAACGGGCCGGGCAGCGGATCGCCGCCGGTGAAGCTGAGCCAGGAGCCGTCGCCAAGCCGCACCGACAGCCGGACATGCGGTCCCCAGCGCCGCGGCTCGTCGCCACCCAGGAAGGGCGGCGGCGGCCGGTCGTCGATCCCGCCATCGGGGGGAAGCTGCACCTCCACCAGGATGTTGCGGTCGGCGGTGTTCAACTGGTCGCGCAGCCGCCGCTTCAACCCCTCGAACCGGCCGGCGGAAAAGGCGGGGCCCAGCGGCGGCGGGCGGTCGGGATGCCATTCGACGCGCAGCACCGGATCGTCGATGGCGCGCACCACCCGCTCGCGGTCGGACGCCGGCGTGCTTTCCACCAGCTGGACGATGGCGGTGACGCGCTGGATCAGAACGTTGGGGCCATGGATCGGCGGCCCCTCGCTGCGGTCGGTCAGATAGACCAGCGCGCTGACCGCCTGGGTCAGCAGCAGCGCCAGCACCACCGTCAGGGCGATGCGCGAGGCGAGGCTGTCGGGCACGCGCAGGCGCGGCCGGCGGAACAGGCGGCGGCGGGCGCGCCTGGATCGGAGCGTTTCCGGTTGGGAGGCTTCAGGTTGGGAGGTCATGGCGCCAGCCCGCCGCCGGACAGGGAGGAGGGGCCGGCGACCGACGGGGTGAAGAGATAGCCGCCGCCGCGCACCGTCTTGATCAGCGTCGGGTCGGCCGGATCGGGTTCGATCTTGCGGCGCAGCCGGCTGACCTGCACGTCGATGGAGCGGTCGAAGGGCACCGCCGAACGGCCGCGCGCCAGATCGAGCAGCTGGTCGCGGGTCAGCACGCGCTGCGGATGCTCGGCGAAGGCGACCAGCAGGTCGTACTCCCCCGCCGACAGCTGGACCAGCACGCCGTCGGGCGAGCGCAGCTCCCGCTTGGTGAGGTCGAGCGACCAGCCTTCGAAGCGCAGCACCGTGCCGGCCGCCGTCGGGCCCCCCGCCACCAGCGGGGCGGCGACGCGTCGCAGCACCGCCTTGATGCGGGCCAGCAGCTCGCGCGGGCTGAAGGGCTTCGCCAGATAATCGTCGGCGCCCATCTCCAGCCCGACGATGCGGTCGGTCTCCTCCCCCATGGCGGTCAGCATGATGACCGGGGTCTGCGCGGTCTGCAGCGTGGCGCGCAGCCGGCGGCAGAGCGACAGCCCGTCCTCCCCCGGCAGCATCAGGTCGAGCACGATCAGGTCGACGCGGGCGCCGTCGAGCGTGCGCATCATCTCCGCCCCGTCCCGCACGCCGGTGACCCGGTAACCGTGCTTGGTCAGGAACTGGGCGACGAGGGAGCGGATTTCGCGGTCGTCGTCGACGACGAGGAGGTGGGGCGTGCGGTCCATGGCGCCATGATCGGGCGAGGCGCGCCGGGGGTGAAGGGGAAATGTGTAACGCCGGGTTACGGCGGGCCCGGCGGTTACACTCTGTTACCAAATGACCGGTTCGCGGACATCCGACCGCAACGTTCGGCGCCCATCGTCTGGTCATCGGGACGGCGGTGGCGATCCGGCCGGCACCGTCCCAACGGAATAAGCCCCCTCCATCCGGGGTTTAGAGAGCAGCAAACACCGAGGAGTCGACACCATGAAACGCGCCCTTCTGACGTCCGCCCTGCTGGTCGCCGGTCTCGGCGTGGCCGTTCCGGTCTTCGCCCAGGGTGGTCCGGCTGGTGGTCCGGCCGGTGGCCCGCCGCCCGGCGGACCCGACCGCCACTTCGCCCGCATGTGCGAGGACCAGGAGGCCCGTCTGGCCGGCAGGCTGGCCTATGCCGAGAAGAAGCTGAAGATCACCGACCAGCAGCGCGCCGCCTGGACCAAGTTCGCCGACGCCGCCCGCGCCAGCCTGAAGCCGACGCAGGACCTGTGCGTGACGTTCAAGGATGTTCCGCCGCCGCCGGCCCTGCCGCAGCGCCTGGAGCGCGCCGAGCAGATGATGCAGGCCCACCTGCAACAGCTCCAGACCGTCCGCCCGGCCCTGACCGAGCTGTACGCCCAGCTGACGCCCGAGCAGCAGAGGCAGGCCGACCATATGCTGAACCAGGGTCCGGGTGGAATGGGCGACCATAGGGGTCCGCACCATGACGGCCCCGGTCATCCCGGCATGGGGCCCGGCATGGGGCCCGGCATGGGCCCCGGAAAAGGTCCGCAGGAACCGCCCAAGGGCTGACGTATCAGAGTAACAGACAGGTTCCCGGCGGCACCTCCCAAGCCCCCCCAAGGCCGCCGAGGGACCAAGGGCCGCCGAATCCCCATTCGGCGGCCCTTGTCGTCTCCCTCGCCGTCACCCTCATCGTCTCGACAATCGGGATGTCTTCCCATGAGCGCGCTCGATCTCTCCCCGCTGATCTTCAGCCTGTCGATCATCCGGCGGGATTACATGATGATTTTCGGCATCGCCCGCAGCGGCCTCCGCTCGATCCGCCGACGCCGCGCACCGTCCCGCCAATCGTGACCCGCCAATCGTGACCCGATGGCCCTGACCCGAAGGCCCTGACCAGCCCTTCCCGACCGCGCAGCCGGGCACATTCGCCTCACAGGGCCAAGCCGCCGCTTGCATTGCGGGCTCCCGCACCCCAAAGCTTACCCCCATGACGTCCTCTCACGCTTCGGCGGGCGGCGGTCTCGGGCGGGGGGGCCGTGTGGTCGCCGTGCTCGGGCCGACCAACACCGGCAAGACCTATCTGGCGATCGAGCGCATGCTCGGCCACCGGTCCGGCATGATCGGCTTCCCCCTGCGCCTGCTGGCGCGGGAGAATTACGACCGCATCGTCAGGATCAAGGGCAGGAACGCGGTCGCCCTGGTGACGGGGGAGGAGAAGATCCTGCCCCCCAACCCCTCCTACTGGGTCTGCACCGTCGAATCGATGCCGCTGGACCGCCCGGTCGATTTCCTGGCGGTGGACGAGATCCAGCTCTGCGCCGATCCCGAGCGCGGCCATATCTTCACCGACCGGCTGCTGAACGCCCGCGGCATGGTCGAGACGATGGTGCTGGGGTCCGATTCGATGCAGCCGATGATCCGCCGGCTGGTGCCGAAGGCGGAATTCGTCAGCCGGCCGCGCTTCTCCCAACTGACCTACGCCGGCCACAGAAAGCTGACGCGGCTGCCGCCGCGCTCGGCCGTCGTCGCCTTTTCCGCCACCGACGTCTATGCCATCGCCGAGCTGATCCGCCGCCAGCGCGGCGGCACCGCCGTGGTGCTGGGGGCGCTCAGCCCGCGCACGCGCAACGCCCAGGTCGGGCTCTACCAGGCGGGCGAGGTCGATTATCTGGTGGCGACCGACGCCATCGGCATGGGGCTGAACATGGATGTCGACCATGTCGCCTTCGCCCGCATCGTCAAGTTCGACGGCTTCGCCCCGCGCCGGCTCAGGCCCGCAGAGGTGGCGCAGATCGCCGGCCGCGCCGGCCGCCACATGCGCGACGGCACCTTCGGCACCACTGACGAGGTCGGGGAACTGGACGCCGATCTGGTCAGCCGCGTCGAGAACCACGAGTTCGAGACGGTCAAGGCGCTGTCCTGGCGCAACAGCGACCTGCGGTTCGACACGCCGGGCTTCCTGCTGAAGTCGCTGGAGGAACGTGCGCCGATCCCGGAACTGTCCCGCGTGCGCGAGGCCGACGACCATCTGGCCCTTCAGTCCCTGGTGCGCGATCCGGAGATCATGGACCTCGCCCGCGGCCGCGACGCCGTCCGGCTGCTGTGGGAGGTCTGCCAGGTCCCCGACTTCCGCAAGGTGCTGTCGGACGCCCATACCAAGCTGCTCGGCCAGATCTTCCGCAGCCTGCGCGCACCGCTGCGCCGGCTGGACGACGACTGGGTCGCCAAGCAGATCGCCCGGCTCGACCGGACGGAGGGCGACATCGACGCGCTGGTCGCCCGCATCGCCCATATCCGCACCTGGACCTACATCTCCAACCGGCCGAGCTGGCTGAAGGACCCGCTGCATTGGCAGGAGCGCACCCGGACCATCGAGGACCGGCTGTCCGACGCCCTGCACGAGCGGCTGACCCAGCGCTTCATCGACCGCCGCTCCGCCACCCTGGCCCGCACGCTGAAGGACGGACGGTCGCTGCTGGGCGGCGTGCGCGCCGACGGCGAGGTCGTGGTGGAAGGGCATGTGGTCGGGCGGCTGGAGGGATTCCGCTTCATCCCCGACGCGCCCGACCGCTCCGACGAGGCGAAATCGCTGCTGACCGCCGCCCGCCGCGCCCTGCGCGATGAACTGGCCAAACGGCTGCGCGCCTTCGAGGCGGAGCCGGACGAGGTTTTCGCGCTGGGGGCGGACGGGGTGCTGAGCGCCGGCTCCTTGCCGGTGGCGCGGCTGGCGGCCGGGCCGTCGGTGCTGACGCCGCTGGTGGTGCCCTTCGACGAGGGCATGCTGGATCAGGCCCAGCGCGAGCGGGTGCGGGCACGGCTGGAGCGCTGGCTGAAGGACCACATCGCCGCCCGGCTGAAACCGCTGTTCGCGCTGTCGGCGGCCGACGGGCTGTCGGGGGCCGGACGCGGGCTGGTCTTCCAGCTGGTGGAAGGGCTGGGGGTGCTGCCGCGGGCTCCCGTGGCGGACATGGTGGAACGGCTGGAGCGCGAGGACCGCAAGGCGCTGACCGGGCTGGGCGTCCGGCTGGGGGTGTCGCACCTCTATCTGTCGGCGCTGGCCAAGCCGGCGGCGGTGAGCCTGCGCGGGCTGCTGTGGGCGGTGTCCAAGGGCCATCCCCTGCCGGTGCCGGTCCCGCCGCCCGGCCGCGTGTCGGTCGAAGCGCCGCGAGCAAAGGAGGGGCCGGTCAAGGAGGGTGGTATTCCGCCGGCCTTCTGGGAAGCCATCGGCTATCCGCTGGCCGGCGGGCGGGCTCTGCGCGTCGACATGCTCGACCGGCTGGAGACGGAGCTGCTGACCGCCTCCAAGGCGAACGCGCCGATCCGCGAGGTGGCGCTCGGCCAGCGCGTCGGCCTGTCGGCGGAGGAGCTGGGCGTGGTGCTGACCGGGCTCGGCTATCTGCGGATGGTGGCCGAGGATGGCGCGGTGACCTGGAAGCGCAAGCGTCCGCAGGGGAACCGGCAGCGGCGCGAGAAGCCGACGAACGCGGACCACCCGTTCGCCAAGCTGCGGCAGCTGTCGGGGATGTGAGGGGGGGCATGACGGCTCCCACAAATCATGAACGAGACCAAGCGACGGAAACGCCCATGACCAACACCGACACCGAAGACTCCCCCCCCGGCCGGCTGCGGATCGACAAGTGGCTGTGGTATGCCCGCTTCTTCAAGACCCGCAGCCTCGCCGCCAAGCTGTGCAACGACGGGGGCGTGCGGCTGTCGGGGGCGGTGTTGACCAAGGCGCATGCGGCGGTGAAGCCGGGCGACGTGCTGACCTTCGCCCAAGGGCGGCACATTCGCGTCATCAAGGTGGTGGCGCTCGGCAGCCGGCGCGGTCCGGCGCCGGAGGCCCAGGCGCTGTACGAGGATCTCGCCCCGCCGGTGCCCGAGGAGCGCTTGCAGGACCCCTACCGCTCACCGGTCCAGCCGCCCGGCGCCGGGCGTCCGACCAAGCGCGACCGCCGGGCGATCGACGCGCTGCGCGGAGACGGCCTGATGCAAAGTGAGACCGAATAGACGGCAGCGCTGATTGTTGCTCGAAAAAAGTGAGACCGCCCCTTAAACCGGGCGGCCACCACCCCCATCTGGCAAGGCTGGACAACCGACCAGATGCGACAAGCGAGCATGATCATGAGCGAGAAGACCCGACCTTCGAGCCTTTCCGCCCCCTCCTCCACCACGATGCGCGGCGCCCGCGCGGCCACCGCGGTCGCCGTGGCGCTGGTGATGGCGCTGGCCGCCGGCACCGCCGACGCCCGCGCCGGCAAGAGCAGCTCCTCCGGCAGCCGCGGCAGCCGCACGACCGAGGCGCCGGCCGCCACCAGCACCGCCCCCAACACCGTATCGCCGATGGAGCGCTCGACCGCCCCGGCGGCGTCGCCCGGCATGCAGCGCCCCGGCACCACGACCACCGCCCCGGCGGCGGCTCCCTCGCGCGGCTTCTTCGGCGGCGGCTTCATGTCGGGCCTGATGGGCGGCCTGATCGGCGCCGGCATCGGCGCGATGCTGTTCGGCGGCGGCTTCTTCGAGGGGCTGGGCAGCTTCGCCGGCATCCTGGGCTTCCTCCTTCAGATCATCCTGGTCGTCTTCCTGGTCCGGCTGGCCATGCGCTTCTTCCGCAACCGCTCGCAGACGGCGAACACCGCGGCGTCCGGCAGCGGTCCGCTGGGTGGGAACCAGCCGGCCTATGCCGGTGGCCCGCTGAACCGCGACGCGGCCGACGTCGGTTACAACCCGATGGGCAACCACGGCATGGGCGGCGGCAACGCCGGCCCGGCCCCGCGCCGTCAGGCCGCCGACGAGATCGGCATCCAGCCGGCCGACTTCGAGTCGTTCGAGCGCCTGCTCACCACCATCCAGACCGCCTATGGCCGTGAGGATGTGGAAGCGTTGCGCGGCGTGACGACGGCGGAGATGTTCTCCTACTTCTCCGACGATCTGGCCGGGAACCGCAACCGCGGCTTGGTCAACAAGGTCAGCGACGTCCGGCTGTTGCAGGGCGATCTGGCCGAGGGCTGGCGCGAGGGACCGCAGGAGTACGCCACCGTCGCCATGCGCTTCTCGCTGATCGACGTCACGGTCGAGCGCGCCAGCGGCCGGGTGGTCGAGGGCAACGCCTCGCAGCCGACCGAGGCCACCGAGCTGTGGACCTTCGTCCGCCAGCACGGCGGCCAGTGGCGGCTTTCGGCGATCCAGCAGACGCACTGAGGCTTCCGGCTTCTGAAATGCGAAACGCCCCGGCCGGTTGGCCGGGGCGTTTTCGTTTGCGCATCAGTGGGAAAGGAAGATGTCTCACCCCATCGGCAAAACCACCGCGTCCGCCGCCCGGAAGCCCAGCCGCACGGTTTCGCCGGCGACGAAGGCCGGCTCCTGGCCGAGATGCGGCATCTGCACCGTCAGCCCGCCATCGAGAAAGGCGTTGATGAAGGCGCCCTCGAAGTCGCTGTGGCTGACGCGGGCGGTCACGCAGTTGTCGCCCTCGCCCGGCGCCAGACGCTCGGGCCGGACATAGAGGGTGGCACGGTCCCCCGCCGCCAGCCCGCGCGGGTTGCGCCCGCGCAGAGGCCCGAAGCTGGTGTCGAGCAGCGCCCAACCGTCCGCCGCCTGGGTGACCGCGCCGGCGAAGCGGTTGGTCTCCCCGACGAAGGAGGCGACGAAGGCGGTTTCCGGCTGGTCATAGATGGTCTTGCCGTCGCCCACCTGCTCCAGCACGCCGCGCGACATCACGCCGATGCGGTCGGACATGGTCAGGGCCTCGCCCTGGTCATGGGTGATGTAGATGAAGGTAACGCCGGTGCGCTTCTGCAACTCGCGCAGTTCGGCCCGCATGTGCTGGCGCAGCTTCAGGTCCAGCGCCGACAGCGGTTCGTCCAGCAGCAGCACCGCCGGTTCCACCGCCAGGGCGCGGGCGATGGCGATGCGCTGGCGCTGGCCGCCGGACAGGTCGGTCACCCGCTTCTCCGCCGTGTCGGGCAGCGCCACCAGTTCCAGCAGCTCGCGCACGCGGCGTTTGCGGTCGGCCGCCGCCACGCCGCGCACCTCCAGCCCGAAGCCGATATTGTCCGCCACCGTCATCAGCGGAAACAGGGCGAGGTTCTGGAAGATCAGCGCGGTCGGCCGCTTGTTCGGTCCGATCCCGCGCATGTCGCGGCCGCCGATGCGGACGGCGCCCTCCGTCGGCTCCATGAAGCCGGAGATCATGCGCAGGATGGTGGTCTTGCCGCAGCCCGACGGGCCGAGAAAGCTGAAGAACTCCCCGGCCCTGATGGTCAGCGACACGTCGCGGACGGCGACGCTGTCGCCGAACCGCATTGTGACGTGGTCGAGTTGGACGTCTTGGCTCATGGATCCTGCTATAGGCCGGTCACGCCGCCAGGAAACGGTCCTGGTACTCGTTGCGGATGGAGACGTACCACGCCTCCTGGATCGGCCACCACCACAGCTTCTGCAACGCGTCGCCCGGATAGGCGTCGGCGAAGAACTGCTTGTTCAGGTCGCTCAGATGCGCCTCGGCGCCGACCGCCGTGCTGGAGATGCCGGAATGGTTGGTGTAGAGCGCGCCGGCCTGCGGCGTGTAGAACCAGTTGATCCAGGCATAGGCGTTTTCCAGATTCTCCGCCTTCTTCGGGATGGCGAAGCCTTCCATCCAAGCCAGAGCCCCCTCCTTCGGCGCGATGAAGCGGACCGGCAGCCCTTCCTTGCGCAGCGCCACCGCGGTGGAGTCCCAGGTCTGGCCGATGACGCAGCCGTTGGTGCGGAAGGCGCCCTGGGCCTCATTCTCGTTGGTCCAGAACTGGGCGACCGACTTCTTGTTGGCGACGGCCACCTTCAGGATGGCGTCGAAGTTGGCGCGCGCCTTCGCCTCGTCCTTGAACTGGTCGCGGACCGGGTGCGGCAGCTTGCCCTGGCTTTCCAGCCACAGCGCGATGCCGATCAGCGAGGAATGGCCGCGCAGCGTCACCTTGCCGGCGTTGGCCGGCGCCCACAGGTCGCCGTAGCTGGCGGTGCCGTAGGCCAGCGGGGCCTTCTTCATGTCATAGGCCAGCGCCTCCGTCCCCCAGTCGGCCGGGGCGAAATAGCGCTTGCCGCCGACGACGCCGCCCATCCCGGCCGAGCCCTCGACCGACGACTTCAGGCAGCCGTCCCACTTCACCTTCGATTCGTCGATCGGCTGCACCAGCTCGAACTCGACATAGTTCGGCACGCGGTCGACGGTGGGATGGATGATGTCGAAGCCGGCGCCGCCGGTGGCCTTCAACTGGTTCAGCAACTCGTCGTTGGTGCCGTATTCGGTCAGGGTCGCCTTGACGCCGGTCTTCTTCTCGAAGTCGGCCAGCATGTCCGGGCTGATGTAGCCGGCCCAGGAGAAGATCTTCACCGTGCCCGACGCGGCGCGGCCTTCGCGCAGGACGAAGGGACCGACCGAGGCGACACCGGCGGCGGCGGCGGCGCTCCGCAGCAGCAGGCGGCGGCTGAAGCTCTTGGCGGCGCGCTGGGTCTCGGCGCTGGAGCGCTGCGATTCGGTCTGGACGCGATCGGTCTGGGCGGTGTCGATCTTGGACATGACGTCCGGTCTCCCTGGCTCTTGGATGGCGTTTAGACGGGTGGCATTCCGCGCGGCCTCCGGATGGCCACGCTCAGGGCGCGAAGTGTGCCTGAGATGAAAGTGCTCCGTCCATGGCGATGGATGCCAGCCCGCCAAACTTCATAGAGCCGTCACATCGCGAAAAGAGTGCGGCACGAAAAAGGGCGCCAGCGCGGCGCCCCTCCGACCGATGCCGGGAATGCTGCGGAGGCGATGCCCGGCGGTCAGCTTTCCAGCATGCGCCGCAGCAGCTCGACATCCTCGGCGAAGGACGGATCGGTCGTCCGCAGCTCCTCCACCTTCTTCACCGCATGCATGACCGTGGTATGGTCGCGGCCGCCGAACTTGCGGCCGATCTCCGGCAGGGAGCGGGCGGTCAACTGCTTGGCCAGATACATGGCGATCTGGCGCGGACGGGCCACGGCGCGGGCGCGGCGGGCGGAATGCATGTCGGCGACGCGGATGTTGTAATGCTCGGCCACCCGCTTCTGGATCTCGTCGATGGTGACGCGGCGGTCGTTGGCACGCAGCAGGTCATGCAGGACCTCCTGCGTCGTCTCCAGCGAGATCGACCGGCCGACCAGCTCGGCATGGGCGACGATGCGGTTCAGCGCCCCTTCCAGCTCGCGCACGTTCGAGGTGATCTTGTGGGCGAGGAACTCCAGCACCTTCAGCGGGATGGTCGCCTGGAGCGCGTCGGCCTTGGCCTGGAGGATGCCGAGCCGCAGCTCGTAGGTGGTGGGGTGGATGTCGGCGACCAGCCCCCAGCCCAGGCGCGAGCGCAGCCGCTCCTCCATCCCCTCCAGGTCGGACGGACTCTTGTCGGCGGAGATGATGACCTGGCGGTTCTGGTCGACCAGCGCGTTGAAGGTGTGGAAGAACTCCTCCTGGGTGCTGTCCTTGCCGCTGATGAACTGCACATCGTCGATCATCAGCACGTCGACCGAGCGGAACTGCTGCTTGAAGGCCATCGTGTCCTTGAAGCGCAGCGCCCGGATGAACTGGTACATGAACTTCTCGGCCGACAGGTACAGCACCTTGCGGTTCGGGTCGTTCTTGCGGATCTGCCAGGCCAGGGCGTGCATCAGGTGGGTCTTGCCCAAGCCCACCCCGCCATAGAGGAACAGCGGGTTGAAGGTGACGGCGGTGGCGTCGGCGACGCGGCGGGCGGCGGCATGGGCCAGCTCGTTCGGCTTGCCGACGACGAAATTCTCGAAGGTGAAGCGCGGGTCGAGGGCGGCCGACAGGTCGGAGCGGTCCTCCAGGATCGCCGGAACCGCGGTCGGCGATTCGTCCGACGCCCCGCCATAGGAGGCCGAGGTGTAGACGGTCGACGGCGCCGGTTCGCCGGAGAGCCCGGCATCGGACGGGCGCGGAGGGAGGGACGCGGCCTGACGGGGGGCCGGACGCGACTCGGCGGCCCGCGGCGGCGGGCGGTCGTCGTCGCTGTCGTCATTGTCGGCAACCAGCGCCGCCGGCGGGTTGGTGGAGGCGACGATGACGTCGATCGACTGGACTTCCGGATTTTCGCCGGACCACAGCGCGCGGATGCGGTCGGCATAGTGGGTCAGCACCCAGTCGCGCATGAAGCGGGTGGGCACGACGATGCACACCTCGCCGCCGACCAGGCTGGCGACGGACAGCGGCTGAAGCCAGCTCCGGAAGGCGATCTCGCCCACCTCTTCCTTCAGGCGTCCGCGAATGCGCGCCCACTGCTGATCCAACGACACGCCGACCGACATGCTCCCCTACCCCCGCTCCTTCCGCCGGCCAGCCCCCGAGAACCGGAACAGCCACCCGTCTCCCCCGTCCGGAAGTCTCCGGGCAAGGATACTCCCGAACGGAACACTATACCCAAAAAGCACGCACGAGAGTCGACGGGACTGTAAATCCCGCCCCAAGCGCGACAGCTTGTAAGTAAAAGAAGATCGTGCGGTCGACCGGGACTCAACAAGCCCTGATCCGGCGTAAGACCTTCAGTATTTCACTGCTGTGCTCAGACGGACACAGAGTGTTGTATCAACCCAATTCGCCCGACCGAATGGAGGAAAAGTCTAACGAGACCGCGGAAATCTGGCAATGGGACAGATGGCGAACGGCCCAAAAAGATAAAAACATGCGCATTGACCGCAAGACTCATCCGGAATCTCATATGCGGACCTAAGAGCAATCTAAGACAATTGTCGGACATTCATACATTTACTTTAAACGCAAAAAGCCGCGCCCCGAGTCACGGGCGCGGCTTTTTGAAAGCAGCGTATGAAAGCTCTATCAGAGAGCCTTGATCGCAGCCGACAGACGCGACAGCTTGCGCGACACGGTGTTCTTGTGCAGCACGCCCTTGGTCACGCCGCGCATCAGTTCCGGCTGAGCGGACTTGAAGGCCTCGGCGGCGGCGGACTTGTCGCCGCTCTCGATGGCGCCCTCGACCTTCTTGACGAAGGAACGGATGCGGCTGATGCGGGCACGGTTGACTTCCGTGCGACGCTCGGTCTGACGAATGCGCTTTTCAGCGGACTTATGATTGGCCATGGAAACCCTACTCCGAACGACACGGCTGTCGTGATGCGAGCGCGCCTTATACGCGGCAGCGAACCCTGAGTCAAGGCGTGGTCGCCCGATGATTTCGACTAATCGTGCGGAGACGATATCTTGATGGGATCTGGTCCGTCCCCCGCAAGATGCGGGAGACGGACCAGAGGGCAGAGTCAATGCGCAGGCGGCGACTCAGCGATTCTTCCAGCCGGGCTGACGCTTCTCGGAGAAGGCGGCCATGCCTTCCTTCTGGTCTTCGGTGGCGAAGGTCGAATGGAACAGACGGCGCTCGAAGCGGATGCCCTCGGCCAGGGTCGATTCATAGGCGACGTTGACCGCCTCCTTGGCCATGGCGACGATCGGCTGGGACAGCGAGGCGATCTTGGTGGCGACCTTCACCGCCTCCTCCACCAGCTCGGCCGCCGGGACAACGCGGGAGACGAGGCCGCAGCGCTCGGCCTCGGCGGCGTCGATCATGCGGCCGGTCAGCACCATCTCCATCGCCTTGGACTTGCCGACGAGGCGGGTCAGGCGCTGGGTGCCGCCGGCGCCGGGAATGGTGCCGATGGTGACCTCGGGCTGGCCGAACTTGGCGGTGTCGGCGGCCAGGATGAAGTCGGCCATCATCGCCAGCTCGCAGCCGCCGCCCAGCGCGAAGCCGGCGACCGCGGCGATGGTCGGCTTGCGGCACTTGGCCAGCCGTTCCCACTTCGCGGAGATGAAGTTGGAATTGTAGACGTCCATATAAGAGAAGCCGGCCATCTCCTTGATGTCGGCGCCGGCGGCGAAGGCGCGCTCCGACCCGGTGACGACGATGGCGCCGATGGCGGCGTCGGCCTCGAAGGCGTCGAGCGCCTGGCCCAGCTCGGTCACCAGCTGGTCGCACAGCGCGTTCAGCGCCTTCGGACGGTTGAGCGTGATCAGCCCGACCGGGCCGCGCGTCTCGACGAGGATGGTTTCATAGGACATGGGTGCGGACATGGTTGCAGCACTCTCCCGATGGGGCGAGCCCGGTTGCTTCCGGGGCTCGTGGTTGTTGGGGGGATCCGGCCGTGGGAGCCCGCAAGAGTATGGCGGGAGTCCCCGCCGTCAGCGCGGCGTCAAAGTGAAGCGGACGGCAGTCGCCGTCTTCTGTTTGGCCGGTTGGGGGAATTCCAGCCGCAGCTCCTCGCCCTCGCGGACGAAGACGCGGTCGGCGGTGCGGCGCCAGCCCAACTGGGGCAGGGTCTGGTCGTAGAAGGCCAGCACCGCCTGGCGCGGCACGTCGCCCGACAGCACGGCCTGGACGATCCTCCCGCCCGGCTTGTCGAAGACCAGCGGTTCCGATTCGGCGGACGCCAGCCCCGGCATCACCGGCACGTCGGTGGTGCCGGGAACGAAGGGCCCGGAGTCGGCGACAACCAGTCGGCCCGCCGATTGGGCCGCCAGAGCCTGGGGAATGGGAAAAAGGAAGCTCCCCAGGCCCGCGACCGCGGGGCCGGCAAGGAGGAAAGCGGCGGACGCCGCCCGGAATATGGCCGGTAGAGCCGTCATGCCCCCAGCTATATCACCGTTGGCGCGCCGCACAAAAGAAAGTCGAGCGGCCCGACTGTACGATCCGCTGAACGCCCCCCGTCCGGGCACGGTCGCAGTCGCAATCGGGGCACCCCTCCCCCTCGCGGTCATAAACGGCGAACTGGTGCTGGAAATAGCCCAGCTCGCCCGACGCCTGCCGGTAGTCGCGGAGCGAGGAACCGCCGGCGGCGATCGCCCGCTCCAGCACCGCGCGCACGGCGGCGGCGAGCCGGTCGACCTCTTCGCCGGTCAGGCTGGCGGCGCCGCGGGTGGGCAGGATGCCGGATTGGAACAGCGCCTCCGACACATAGATGTTGCCGAGCCCGGCGACGATGCTCTGGTCGAGCAGGGCGGCCTTGATCGGGGTCATCTTGCCGGCCAGCCGGCGGGCCAGCTCGGGACCGGAGAACGCGTTGCCCAGCGGCTCCGGCCCCAGGTTGCGCAGCATCGGATGATCGGCCAGCGCGTCGGCCACCGTCAGGTCCATCAGGCCGAATCGGCGGGCGTCGTTGAAGGTGACGATGGTCCCGGCATCGGTCTCGAACACCACATGGTCGTGCTTGTCGAAGGCGGCGGGGCGTTCGGGCGCGATGATCATGCGGCCGGACATGCCGAGATGGACGATCAGCACGCCGCCGTCATCCAGATCCATCAGGATATATTTGGCCCGCCGCCGCAGCGCCTCGACGCGTCGGCCGGTCAGCCGCTCGCAGAAGCGCGGCGGGAAGGGGGTGCGCAGGTTCGGCCGCCGCTGCTCCACATGGACCAGCCGGCGGCCTTCGAGATGCGGGGCGAGGCCCCGGCACACCGTCTCGACTTCGGGAAGTTCAGGCATCTGCGGAGTGTGGGGCGGGAGTGAGGAGGATCACCGATACTCCTTGAACCGCTCCGTCGCCTGGATCAGCGCGGCGCGGATGCCCGGCTCCATGGCGGAATGGCCGGCGTCGGGGACGATGCGGTAGTCGGCCTCCGGCCAGGCGCGGTGCAGCGCGTCGGCGGAGATGACCGGACAGACGATGTCGTAGCGGCCCTGGACGATCACCGCCGGCAGATGGCGGATGCGGTGGACGTCGCGCAGGAGCCTGTCCTCCGGCGTGAAGCGGTTGGAGCGGAAATAATGCGCCTCGATCCGGGCCAGCCCCAGGGCGTGGCGGTCCTCGCCGCTGGCGGCGATCAGGTCGGGCGACGGCAGCAGGGAGGAGCAGCTGCCCTCATAGACGCTCCACACCCGCGCGGCGGCCATGCGCACCGCCGGATCGGGCGAGTCGAGCCGCCTCCAATAGGCTTCCAGCAGGTCGTGGCGCTCGTCCTCCGGGATATGGGCGGCGAAGGCGGCCCAGGCTTCCGGGAACAGGATGCGCATGGAATAGAGGAACCAGTCGATCTCGCTCTTCCGCATCAGGAAGATGCCGCGCAGGATCAGGCCCAGGCAGCGTTCCGGATGGGTCTGGGCATAGGCCAGCGCCAGCGTCGAGCCCCAGGAGCCGCCGAACAGGTGCCAGCGCTCGATGCCGAGGTGCCGGCGCAAGGCCTCGATGTCCTCGACCAGCCGTTCGGTGGTGTTCTCGCGCGTTTCGCCCAGCGGCGTGGAGCGCCCGGCCCCGCGCTGGTCCATCACGATGATGCGGTAATGGGCGGGATCGAAGAAGCGGCGGTGGGTCGGCGAGGCGCCGGCCCCCGGCCCGCCATGCAGGAACATCACCGGCACGCCGCGCGGGTTGCCCGCCTGCTCCCAATAGACCGTATGGATCCCGTCGACGGCGAGCGTGCCGGTCTGGAACGGGTCGATGGGCGGATAGAAGTCGCTGCGGGGCATGGCCATGCGTCCAGTGGTGCGGGCCATGAGTGTAGAGGACCCACCAGGGCTTGCGCCAGAGCCACGAGGTTTCTCATACGACAAAGGCCGCCCGGAGGCGGCCTTCGCATGCCGGTCGTCGGTATCACTGGTCTCCCTCGCCGTCGCGGAAGTCGGTCTCGCCCCTCTTCCAATAGCCGGACATGGTGAGGCGATGGCGTGGCATGGCGCGGTCTTGCTGAAAATGGCGCCGGACGGTTCGGACGATGGAGGCTTCCGCCGCGAACCAGACTCCGCAATTCCCCTCCGGCAGATCCGCCCCCGTCATCGCCCCGGCGAGATCGGCCGCGGCGCCGGTGTCCCGGCCGGCGCGGGGAAGCCTGCGGGGAAGCCAGGTGATCCCGACATCGGCCTTCGAGCGGATGGTCTGCGCATCGGCGTCTTCGGGAATTTCGACGAAGACAGTGGCGGAGAGGCCGGCCGGCAGGGATTCGAGGATCGCGCCGATGGCGGGAAGCGCGGTCTCGTCGCCGCCGATCAGCAGATGCGAGATCTCCGGATCGAGGCGGAAGCCGCTGCGCGGCCCGGCGATCTGCACCACGTCGCCGGGGACCGCCGTCCGTGCCCAGGACGAGCACGGGCCGTCGCCGTGGAGAACGAAATCGATGTCCATCTCGCACAGCTCCTCGCGGAACTGGCGGATGGTGTAGGCGCGCCCGCTCGGTTTGTCGCCTTGCGGCGTCGGCACGAAGAGCTTGACCCATTGCGCCGGGTGCCGGGCGGGAAAATCCATCAACGCCGTGGATGCGAAGGTGACGCGCCGCATGTGCGGAGTGACGGGAGCCGTCCTCAGCACCTCCGCCACCCGGAGTCTGCGGTCGGACGGGACCGGGCGCTCGGCGCCCGACGATGGTGGCTTGCGGTCCTGCATGTGCGTGCTCCCTGGACTGGAGGATCAGGCGTGGCGCCGGTGGCGGCGAAGGGTGGTGAGGGAGAGAAGCAAGGCCGCCGCCGCCATGGCCGCCGAGACGCGGAAGGCGAAGCGCATGCCGTCCGTCACCATGGCGGGAGTGGCGGTCGCGGTATCGCCGCCCACGGCATGGGCGAAGAGCGCGCCCATCAGCGAAGCGCCGGTGATGAGGCCGAGATTGCGGGCCAGCGCCAGCAGGCCGGAGACGAGACCACGCTGTTCGGGCCGCGCGTCGGCCATGACGGCGGTGTTGTTCGGCGTCTGGAAGAAGGCGAGACCGACGCTGATGAACAGGATCGCGACGATGTAGGCGGCAACCCCGCCGTCGGGCGACACCAAGGACATCACGAAGGCGCCGACGGTGAACAGGGCCAGCCCGACGACCATGGTGATCCTGGCGCCGATGCGGTCCGCGAGCGTGCCCGCCGGCACGCCCATGATCGCGGCGGCGAGCGGGCCGACGGTCATGACGAGGCCGACCATGCGGGTGTCGAGACCGAGCGCCTTCGACAGGAAGAACGGCCCGAGCACCAGGGTGGCCATCATCACCGCATAGACCAGCACGCTCATCACCATGCTCAGGGAAAGCAGGGCGTTGCGGAACATGGCGAGCTTCAGAAGCGGGGCCCGCGCCTTGACCTGCACGGCGAGGAACAGGACCAGGCCGGCCAAAGCGCCCAATCCGAGTTGCAGCACCAGCGGCGAGTCGAAGCCCCGCTTGCCGGAGAAGGTCATGGCGAGCGAATAGGCGCCGAGCGTGAGCGCCAGCAGGATCGTGCCGAGCCAATCGAAGCGCGCCGCCGGGACCGGATGTCTCGGCGCGTCGGCGGCGTTGGGCAGATAGCGGCTGACCAGCAGGAAGGCGAGCAGGCCGAAGGGCAGATTCACCCAGAATACCGCCTGCCAGCCGAAGGCGGCGAGCGCCAGCGAGCCGAGCGAGGGTCCGAGCGCGATGCCGAAGGAGACCATGGTCGAAAGCACGCCCATCGCGAAGCCGGTCCGCTCCTTTGGAAAGACCTCGCCGACGAAGGCGAAGGACAGCGCCATCACGATCGCGCCGCCCAGTCCCTGCCCGGCACGACCGGCGATGAGCAGCGGCAGGCTGCCGGACAGCGCGCAAAGCACCGAGGCCGCCATGAAGACGAGGAGCCCCCAGAGATAGAGCCGCTTCTTGCCAAGCTGGTCGCCGAAGCGGCCGACCCCGACGATGAGCGCGGTGACGACCAGCAGGTAGCTGACCACGACCCATTGGACGGAGCCGAAATCGGCGCCGAGATCCACGACCAGCGTCGGCAGGGCGACATTGATGATGTTGGTGCCAAGCTGCGAGAGCAGGATGGCGAGCGACAGGCCGGTCAGCACCATCCCGGAATGGACGGGACGATGACGGGAGTGTGACGCGGAGGCGGGCGCCGGGGATATCCCGTGCGCGCCCCCCTGCGGATGGGAGGGTGGGGATTGTGTCGTTTGAGGCATGTCGGGTCCGATCGAAGGCGTCCCTTGCGGGAGCGTTGAGGGTCCTCCTTCGATAGCTCCGGCCCTTTGCTGCATACAGTGCAATGCCTCTACTATATGATTGCACAACATGCACGGATGACAGGCTCCCTTCCATGCCCCGGACTCCCCCGGCCAGGCGTCATGCCCCGCCGCTCGACATGAATCTGCTGGTGACGCTCGACGCGCTGCTGTCGGAGGGCAGCGTGGTGGGCGCGGCGCAGCGGCTGAACCTGTCCGCGCCGGCCATGAGCCGCCAGCTCTCCCGCATCAGGCATCTCATCGGCGATCCCGTTCTCGTACGGGCGGGGCGGGGGCTGGTTCCAACGCCGCGCGCCGAAGCCTTGCGCGAACGGCTGCGGACCCTTGTCGCGGAAGCTGAAGCGCTGGTGCGCGGTGAGGATGCACTCGATCTCTCCCGTCTGGAGCGCACCTTCGTCATCCGCGCCAATGACGGCTTCGTCGCCACCTTCGGTGCGGCGCTCGCCTCCCATGCGGCGCGCGAGGCCCCGCGCATCCGGCTGCGCTTCGCCCATCAGGACAGGGAGGATGTCGAGGCGTTGCGCGAGGGTCGTGTCGATGTCGATGTCGGCGTCATCGGCATCATGGGGCCGGAGATTCGCTTACAGGCCTTGTTCCACGACCGGTTCGTCGGCGTGGTGCGCTCCGGCCATCCCTTGACGGACGCGGTGACGCCCGAGAGCTTCGCGTCCTTCCCGCATGTCTCGGTCTCGCGGCGCGGCCGCTTCGCGGGGCCGATCGACGAGGCGCTGTCGGCGCTGGGCCTCACCCGCTCCGTCACGATGGCTGTCGCCAATTTCGCCGATGCGCTGGCGATCGTCAGGATGTCCGACCATGTGGCGGCGGTGCCGGCCCATCTCACCAAGCCGGCGCGCCCCGATCTTCACAGTTTCGAGTTGCCGGTGAAGACCGATGCGGTCGCCATTTCTCTCGCCTGGCACCCCCGCTTCGACGCCGACCCGGCGCATCGCTGGCTGCGCGGCCTCATGCATGAGGCTTGCGCCGAAGAACGTCGCAAGCCGCAAACTCGTGATTTCAAGCAGCGGGATGGGTGATGGACGGCGCGCCCGCGCCCCGCAGCGGCAGCGAAGAGATGGCCGCGGGAAGCCCAAAACGACGAAAGGCGGCCAAAGGGCCGCCCACTCGTAAGTACCTGATCTTTTTTAGGAAAGATGGCGCGCCCGAAGAGATTCGAACTCCTGACCCTCAGATTCGTAGTCTGATGCTCTATCCAGCTGAGCTACGGGCGCCTTATCCATCTTCTGTCTCGGCGTCGGCGGCAGGCCGTCGGCGTCGAGGCGCGCAACATACTCAACGCCCCTCGGGTATGCAAGCGCTTTTATTGGAAAAATCGCGCCCATGATGCCTGCCGGTCTGATGGCCATTCACCCCCGTGCGTTGCCGGACCGGCAACGCCAACTTTCTGACATGTCAATTGCCGCACTGATTTCCGTGACATATCGTCGCAAGATTCAGGCTTTATAAGAGTTACCCCCGAGTATGATGCGGTCCCGACGGACCTTATCTTAATGAATGCGCGACGAACAATTGTAACCGGATTTTGTCACACAGAAAAACAATGAACAGCCATCCCGGTTGTTCGTTGCAAGGGATGGCCGGATTTGCAGAGGGAACGGCCGCCACAGCGGGGATGCGACGCCAACCGGCAACGAAGCAGTATCTTCCCAGACACGGATGAAGTGTGACACGCCCATGATTCAGCTTCGGAAGACATCGCTCAGAGCGGTTCTCAGCGTGGTGATCGGCACGATCGGCATTCTCGCGGTCTTCACAAGCCTGTCGGACCTCGTCGATGCCACGCGCAATGAACGCAACGCGAGCCGTGTCGCGACACTCGCCGCGACCAGCCAGCAGCTTTACGAGGCTTTGCGCTCGGTGCGGCTGGAACGTGCCACGACCCTGGTCCCGCTGCGGGCGGAGGCCGTGGCCGATCAGGCCACGGTCAAAGCGGTGGCCGACCTGCGGGCGAAGGCCGAGGCCGCCTTCGCCCCCGGCATGGCGGCGCTCGACCGGCTCGACCCCGCCGTCTTCGGCAAATACGCGGCGGCGATCCGGTCGAGCCATGACGCCCTGAACGAGCTGCGCACACGGGTGGACACGGCGCTGGCCATGCCCAAGGCCACGCGCGACCGCGCGGTGATCGAATCCTGGCCGAAGATCACCGACGCCTATCTGGCGGCGGCGCAGGCGGCGACCGATGCCGTCGATGCCGGCATGGCCCTGGTCGATCCGACCACCGACCAGCTCCTCGCCCTGAAGCGCGCCGCCTGGGTCGTCCGGCTGCGCACCTCCACCGAAATCCTGTCGGCCAGCACCGCGATCGGCGAGGGCCGGCCCTGGACCCAGGCGGAAATCCTGGCGGTGGCCGAGGAGCGCGGCCGGATCGACACCGCCTGGAGCCTGATCACCGACGCGGCCAAGCGCCCCGACACCTCCAAGCGCATCGTCGAGGCCGTCGAGGCCGCCAAAAGCAAATTCTTCGAGACCGGCGGCGCCCGGCGCAAGATCATCCTCGACGCGCTGTCCACCGGCGGCAAGCCGGACATCACCGCCGATGTCTGGGTGAAGCGCGAGGCGGCCGACCAGGCGCCGCTCAACGCCCTCGTCACCACCGCGCTGGAAGAGATGGTCGCCCGTGCCGATTGGCAGGCGAATGAGGCCCTGCGCGAGCTGTTCGTCCAATCCGCCATCCTGGCGCTGGCGATCGGGCTGTCGATCGCCGGGCTGCTGATCGTGTGGCGCCGGGTGACCCGGCCGATCCATCTCCTGACCGTGGCCATCGACCGGCTGGCCCGCCGCGACTATGAGGTCGAGTTGCCGAACGATGGCCGCGGCGACGAGATCGGCCGGATGCAGCAGGCCCTGCTGGTTCTGCGCGACAACGGGCGCCAGCATGCCGAGATGGTCCAGGCGCAGATCACGGCCCAGCAGGCCGCCGCCGCCCGCACCGAGAAAGTCGACCGTCTGTGCGGCGATTTCGGCGGCCGGGTCGGCACCAGCCTGGACTCGGTCGAGAGCGCCGCGGCCCATCTGATGGGCACCTCGGCGGCGGTGACGCGGATTTCCGAACAGTCGGCCGGCGACAGCGGCACCGTCGCCGCCGCCGCCCACGAGGCCACGGCCGGCGTCGAGACCGTGGCCGCCGCGGCACAGGAACTGTCCGCCTCGATCGGCGAGATCAGCCGGCGCATGGCCGAGTCCGCCACCATCTCGCAGGACGCCATCGAGCGGACGGAGCGGACGGACAAGATCATCGTCGAGCTGGCCGCTGCCAGCGAGGCCATCGGCGCCATCGTCACGCTGATCGGCGACATCGCCGGCCAGACCAACCTTCTGGCGCTGAACGCCACCATCGAGGCGGCGCGGGCCGGCGAGGCCGGCAAGGGCTTCGCCGTCGTCGCCAGCGAGGTCAAGGGGCTCGCCACCCAGACCGGGCGCGCGACCCAGGACATCACCGACCGGATCGCCCGCATCCAGAGCATGACCCAGGACGCGGTCGAGGGGGTGCGGTCGGTATCCACCGTCATCCGCCAGATGAACGGCGTCACCACCGGCATCGTCGCCGCGGTGGAGGAGCAGGGAGCGGCGACCAACGAGATCGCCCGCAACGTGCAGGAGGTGGCGACCGCCGCCGGCCGCATCTCCGCCAGCATCTCCGACCTCGCCCAGACGGTGGAGCAGTCGCGCACCGTCGCCGCCGACGTGCTTCAGGCGGCGGAACTGATGAACCGGCAGGCGGAGCTGCTGAAGAACGATGTCGGCGGCTTCCTGGCGGAAATCCGCCGCGCCTGACGCTTGGCAGTATGAGCCGAGCGGGGCGGGGCCGCGGTCCCGCCCCATTCCATGGATTGACATGATCCATGGATCCAACTGGTCCATGGATTGAAGAAGACGATGCGGCAGGGTGGCAAAAGCCGGGCCTGAAAACACCAAAGGCGGCCAGAGGCCGCCCAGTCTTCAGTACCTGACCTTGTTTTAGGAAGAATGGCGCGCCCGAAGAGATTCGAACTCCTGACCCTCAGATTCGTAGTCTGATGCTCTATCCAGCTGAGCTACGGGCGCGCTGTGTCTTCTTCACTTTCGGCGGCGGCGGCGGGCCGTCGGCGTCGAGGCGCGCAACATACTCAACAGCCCCCTGCCCTGCAAGCGGTTTTTTTACGAATTTTCGACTGCGTGATGGGAAGTGGTCCGGAGCGCCGAAAGGCCCCCGATTGCCGGGCGGCGGCGGCTGGGTTATACAATCCTCCTGTTGTTCTTGGAGAGTCAGTCCCGTGGCCGAAGCCCCCTTCAACAAGCATTTCCCGGTGTCCTGGGAAGAGCTGCACCGCAATGCCAAGGCGCTGGCTTGGCGCCTGATCGATCGTGGCCCGTGGAAGGGCATCATCGCCATCACGCGCGGCGGCATGGTTCCGGCGGCGATCATCGCGCGCGAGCTTGAGATCCGCATGATCGACACCGTCTGCGTCTCCAGCTACGACCACCAGCAGCAGCGCAACGCGACGATCCTGAAGGGCGTCGAGGGCGCCAAGGCCGGCGACGGCGAGGGCTGGCTGATCATCGACGATCTGGTCGACACCGGCAAAACGGCGGAGATCGTGCGCAAGATGCTGCCCAAGGCGCATTTCGCCACCGTCTACGCCAAGCCGGCCGGCCGGCCGCTGGTCGACACCTTCATCACCGAAGTCAGCCAGGACACCTGGATCCACTTCCCCTGGGACATCGAGCTGCAATTCTCGCAGCCGATCGCCAAGCAGCGGAACGGCTGATCCGTCGCCATGCCGCGGCCGCCCGCAGGCGGTGGAAGCCGCGGCATGACCGCTTCGTTACAAAAAAATTTACCGTTTGGGTCCTAAATGGCGCGCGGTGGAGCCTGTGCGGCCTCCCCCTCCCACAACATCGCGTGGCGGCCCGCGCATGACCGATGACCTGACCGGCACTGTGCGCCCGGAAGACCCGCGCCCCGAAGACCTGCACCCGGACGACCTGCGCCAGGACGAGTTGCGGCGGAAGATCGACGCCCTGGTGACGCGGCTTCCGGCCACCCTGGTCTACAGCCTGCTGAGCGAGATCGAGGGCATGGACAGCGAGCCGACCGACCGGGTCCAGCTTGTCCGCCAATATGTCATCGAACATCTGAACCGTCAGCGCACCAACCGCGCCCGGCGCCTGTTCACCAACCTGTTCGAAGCCTTCCTGATCGATGACGACGTGCTGTATCACGGCGGCGTGGCGATCCCCGGCATGCTGCAACGGGTCGATGTCGGCGCCCTGTGGGAGGCGCTGAGCCGCGACGCCTTCCCCCTGCTGGCGGTGGAGGCGCAGGAGACGCTGGACGAGATGGCGCGCGGCGATGTGATCGACCGCATCCTGCGTTCCCCCGTCGCCATGGTGATGAAGGAGCGGATGCGCGTCGCCTCGGTGAAGCATCTCGACGGCGTGCTGGGCACCAGGAAGGCGGTCGACGAGCTGCTGGCCGGCATGTCGCGCAACCGCTCGCGCCGCACCCGCCTGATGTCGGGCTTCCTGGAAAAGACGCCGGTGATCGACATCGGCACGCTGCGGCTGATGTATCTGGTGCTGACCAACGCCGAGGGGGCGGTGAAGCCGGTGGCCGACCGGCTTGAGGATTTCCCCGCCAGCTGCGGCGGCGAGGCGGAGGCGAACCGGCTGGCCGACCTGCTGCTGGAGGCGACGGACCAGCTGCGCGAGCGCTGCGGCGAGGATCTGGCGCAGATGCTGCCGTTGTCGGTGCTGACGGTGAAGCGCAACTACCTGGTGGGCGCCCTCTATATCCGGCAAAGCGGCGTCGATCCCGGTCGCGGCGACGCCATGACCGCGGCGCTCACCGGCCATTTCATCGGCGTCACCCGCGCACTGACCGCGGCGCTGACGGTGGTGCTGAAACTGAACGACCGGGTGCCAGGTTCCGCCATCCGCCCCAGCGCCAAGGAGAAGGCGCGGCTGGAGGCGCTGATGCAGCGGCTGGACCAGCTGGTCCATGCCGCCATCTCCGCCGGACTGATGGAGGACCGGCGCAGCGAGCCGGCCTTCCGCAACGCCTGGACCCAGGCGGCCAGGATCATCGGCGGCCGCGTCGCCGCGGTGGCGATGGAACGCTCCGGCCAGGCCGCCGCCGCCCGGCGCCAGCCGGTGATCGACCATGGCGACATCGTCTGGCTGAACCGGCTGCTATGGCGCTGGCAGGCGATGTCGCGCGACTTCGGCTTCGAGACCTATGATCTGGTGAAATGGCGCGAGACCCTGCTGGAGGAGCTGCGCGCCAATGTCGAGAAGGCGATGAAGTTCGAGGAGACCGATCCGCTCGACGAGCGGATGGAGCATCTTCTGCGCATCAACGCCATCGCCGGCGTGTTCGGCCAACGCGTCAGCGCCTGGATCCCGACCTTCAGCCACAACATGACCCGCCTGCTGTCGCACCGGCTGGAGCGTGGCGGCATCCTGGGCGGGGACGAGCAGACGATCATCGACGACCTCGTCGCCACCGCCCGCACCGAAGTCGGCAAGTCGCGCTATTGGAAGAGCAACGAGCTGATGGACCTGATCGAACTGTCGGAACGGACGCGGCAGGCGGGGTGAGCGGTCAGCGTCCTCCTCCTCACATCACCCCCGAGCGGTGGCGCGGGTCGAGCCAGTCGCGCAGGCCGTCGCCCAGCATGGTCAGCCCCATCACGCACAGCGCGATGGCGAGGCCGGGGAAGACCGCCTGCAACGGGGCGGTGAACAGGTAGGTCTGGGCGTCGCCCAGCATCCGGCCCCAGCTCGGGCTGGGCGGCTGGATGCCGAGGCCGAGATAGCTCAACGCCGCCTCGTTGACGATGGCGACGGCGAACAGCACGGTGGCCTGGACCACGACGATGCCGGCGATGTTGGGCAGCACATGCACCAGCGTCGCCGACAGCGGCCCCCGCCCCAGCGCCAGCGCCGCCCCGACGAAGGGCCGCCGCCACACCGCCAGCGCCGCACCACGGGTGACGCGGGCCAGCACGGCGGCGTTGAACAGGGCCAGGGCCACCACGACATTGACCGCCCCCGCCCCCAGCGCCGCCGTCAGCAGGATGGCGGTCAGCACCGCGGGAAAGGCGAAGACCAGATCGCCCAGCCGCGCCACCACCTCATCCCCCCAGCGCCCGAGGGCGGCGGCCAGCAACCCCAGAGGCACCCCGGCCAGCAGGCCGAGCCCGACCGCCGCCGCGCCGACGGCCAGCGAGTTGCGGGCGCCGACCATGATCATCGACAGCACGTCGCGCCCGAAATGGTCGGTGCCGAGCCAATGGGCGGCGCTCGGCGGCTTCAGCCGGGCGATCACCCGCAGCTGTTCCGCCGGATAGGGCGTCCACAGCAGCGACAGCAGCGCCATGGCGACCAGCAGCAGGGTCAGCCCGGCGCCGAGCGGAAGGGAGAGGGGAAGCTTCCGCCTCACGGCGACGCCCCCTTCGTCGCGGCGGAGGGGCGCGGATCGACCAGCGCGCAGGCGATGTCGACCAGGGCGTTCACCAGCACGACGAACAGCGCCAGCAGCACGACCACACCCTGCACGACGATCAGGTCGCGCTGGCCGATGGCCTGATAGAGCAGCCGGCCCAGCCCCGGCAGGGTGAAGACATTCTCCACCACCACCGCGCCGGCCACCAGGAAGGAGATCTGAAGCCCCAGCACCGTCGCCACCGGGATCAGGGCGTTGGGCAGGGCATGGCGCAGCAGGACGGCGGCGCGCCCCACCCCCTTGGCGCGGGCGGTGCGGACATGGTCCTCGCCCAGCGTGTCGAGCACGGCGGTGCGGGTGACGCGGGTGAGAATCGCCGCCTCCGGCAGCGCCAGCGCCAGGGCGGGCAGCACCAGCGCATGCAGCGCCGGGCCGACGCCACCACTCCAGCCCGGAAAGCCGCCGGCCGGGAACCAGTGCAGGGTCAGCGAGAAGACCAGGATCAGCAGGATGGCGATCCAGAAGCTGGGCATCGACACGCCGAGCTGGGCGAAGCCCAGCACCGCCCAATCGCCGCCCCGGCCGCGCCGCGCCGCCGCCAGCAGGCCGAGCGGCAGGGCCAGCGCCGTGCTGAGGGCCAGAGACAGCAGGGCGAGCGGCAGCGTCACCGCCAGCCGCTCGGCCACCAGCTCCGCCACCGGCCGGGCATAGGTCAGGCTGACTCCGAGATCGCCGCGAAGAAGCGCGCCGGCCCAGCGCAGGTAGCGGGTAAGGATGGGCTGGTCGAGACCCATCTGGCCGCGCAGCGCGGCCAGCGTGTCGGGCTGGGCGTTGACGCCCAGCATCAGCAGGGCCGGATCGCCGGGAACCAGTTGCAGCACCGTGAAGACCACGAGGCTGGCCAGCCAGACGGTGACAATCAGGCCGACCAGCCGTCGCAGCAGGAACGCAAGCACGCAGGCACCATCCTTACTTGGCTGACGCTCTTTCCAGGAAATTATTTCCAGGAAACGGCGGTGACGTCGTTGGCCTGGATCGGGCGGTTCACCCACATCCCCGCCAAGCCGGCCTTCTGCACCGTCACCGATGGCAGCATGAACAGGAAGCCGTTGACCGCATCCTCCGCCAGCACCCGCTGCTCCTCGCCATAGAGGGCGTTGCGCTTCGCCGCATCCTGGGTGCGGTTCAGTTCCTCGTTCAGGGCGTTGAAGCGCTCGCTCCTGTAGTTGAAGTAGTAGTCGGGGCGGGCATAGATGTCGATGTCCAGCGGTTCGGTGTGGGCGATCAGGGTCAGGTCGTAATCCTTGCCCTTGAAGGTTTTGTCCAGCCAGGCCGCCCATTCCACCGGCTCGATCCTCGCGCGGATGCCGACCTCGGCCAGCATGGCGGCGACCAGCTCGCCGCCGCGCCGCGCATAGGGCGGCGGCGGCAGGCGCAGCGTGGTGTCGAAGCCGTTCGGATAGCCGGCCTCGGCCAGCAGCGCCTTCGCCTTGGCCGGGTCGTAGGGATACATCCCGGTCAGATCGACGTAGCCCTCGCGATGCGGCGGGAAATGGCTGCCGATGGCGACACCGTTGCCGTACAGAACGCCCTCGATCAGCGTCTTGCGGTCGATGGCATGGGCCATGGCGCGGCGCACGCGGACATCGTCGAAGGGCTTGCGGGCGTTGTTGGTCGACAGGATGGTCTCGCCCTCCGTCGAGCCGACCATCACCGTGAAGCGCGGATCGTTGCGGAACTCGGGCAGCGCCTCATAGGTGCTGAACAGGGTGAAGGCGTCGATGTCGCCGGCCTTCAGCGCCGCCACCTGGGCGGCGGGGTCGCTGATGAAGCGGAAGGTCACGCGGTCGAGCTTCGGCTTCACCCCGTCATAATCGGGGTTGCGGACCAGAACCACCCGGTCGCCGGCGACCCAGCGGTCGAACCGGAAGGGGCCGGTGCCGACCGGCGTCCGCTTGTTGGTCGCCGCCGACCCCGGCCCGACGATGGCGGCGTCGCCGCTGGCCATATGGATCAGGAACAGACCGTCCGGGCGCGACAGGGTGACGACCGCGGTGTGCGGGTCCGGCGTGTCGACCTGGGCGATGGGGGCGAAATAGCTTTTCTGGGCGTTGACCGAATCGGCGGCGCGGGCGCGGTCCAGCGTGAACTTCACCGCGGCGGAATCGGCGGCGCTGCCGTCATGGAACTTGGCGTTGGGCCGCAGGCTGAAGCGATAGGTCAGCCCGTCCTCCGACACGCTCCAGCGCTCGGCCAGCCCAGGGATCAGCGCGCCGTCGGCATCGACGCGCAGCAGCGGTTCGAACAGGTTGGCGTAGGTGACCTCCTTGATGGCGCCGGCCGCCCCGGCGGTGGGGTCCAGATGCGGCGGCTCCAGCGCCATGCCGACGACGAGGTCGGTGCGCGGCTGGGCCATGACGGCCTGTGATCCGGCGGCCAGCGCCAAATGGGCGAAGGCGGCCGCGACGGCGGCAAGGGTGAAACGCCGCTTTGCGGTCGACATGATGGCAAACTCCCCCGTCTCGTCTTTGTCGACGTTCTCGTTGCCGGGATGATGCGGTGCGGCGAAGGAGAGCGCAAGCGATGCCGCCGGCTACTCGACCCACCAGCTTTCCAGCATCGGGCCATAGAGCGGGGTGACGGCGGGGCGGCGCAGCCGCGACCAGCGGGCGATGCGATCGACCGGGCTGTGATAGAGCGGCACCATGTAGTTCCCCCACAGCAGCACCCGGTCCAACGCCCGCACCCGGCCGACCAGCGCCCCCCGCGTGGTGGCGGCGGCGATGGAGCGGGCGAGCGCGTCGACCACCGGGTCGCGGATGCCGGCGAGGTTGCGGCTGCCCTCCTGCCCGGCCGCATCGGATCCGTAATAATAGAGCTGCTCATTGCCGGGCGACAGGGTGGACGCCCACCAGCGCATGACCATATCGAAATCGAAACCATCCAGCCGGGCCTGGAACTGGGCACTGTCCACCGTGCGGACGCGGGCCTCGATCCCCAACGGTTCCAGCGAGCGGGCGAATTCAAGCGCCACCCGTTCCTCCGATGGATCGGACAGGAGGATCTCGAAGGCGAAACGATTTCCGGCACCATCGGTCAGCCGGCCGTCGCGCACCCGCCAGCCGGCCTGCTCCAACAGCCGCAGCGCCTCGCGCCGGTTGGCGCGCAGGCCGCCGGCGCCGCCGCCTCCGCCGCTGTCCGGCGGGGCGAGGGGCTTGGTGAAGAGTTCGGGCGGCAAGCGGTCACGGAGGGGTTCCAGCGCCCGCAACTCCTCCCCCTCCGGCAGGCCGCCGGCGGCAAGCTCGGAATTGGGGTAATAGCTGGCTGTGCGGGTCAGCAGGCCATGGAACAGGCTGCGGCCGATCCAGTCGAAATCCGGCGCCAGCCCCAGCGCCCGGCGCACCCGGACATCGGCGAAGACCGGCCGGCGGGTGTTGAAGATCAGGCCGCGCGCCGGCTCCGGCCGATGGTTGGGCAACTCCTCCCGAACGATGCGACCGTCGCTGAGCGCGGGACCGTCGTAGCCGGTGGCCCATTTGGCCGGATCGCTTTCGTAACGAACATCCCCCTGCCCGGCCTTGAAGGCTTCCAGCGCGATGGAATCGTCGCGGTAATAGTCGAACTCCAGCCGGTCGGCGTTGAACTGGCCGACGCGGACCGGCAGGTCGCGGCCCCAATAGTCGGGCACCCGCTCATAGACGATGCGGCGGCCGGGATCGACGGCGGCGACACGATAGGGGCCGCTGCCCAGGATCGGCTCCAGCGTCGTGCGGCTGAAGTCGCGGCCGGACCAGAAGGCCTTGGAATGGATCGGCATCAGCCCCATCAGCAGCGGCATCTCGCGGTCGATGGTTCCGTCGGGGCCATCGCCGCCGGGATTGGGCGCGAAGGCGAAGCGGACGGTCAGCGGGTCGGGCGCCTCGGCCGCCGTGACCTTGGCGTAGAACAGGCGGCGGTTTGGGGTGCCGTATCGCCGCTGCGCCTCCAGCGAGAACAGCACGTCGGCGGCGGTCAGCGGCGTCCCGTCCTGCCAGCGCGCCTTCGGGTTGATGTGGAAGAGGACGGATGAGCGGTCGTCGGCCACCTCCACCCGGTCGGCCAGCAGGCCGTAGAGCGAGAAGGGCTCGTCCCACGACCGCGTCAGCAGGGTCTCGAAGACATAGCCCAGCCCCAGCGCCGGCACGCCCTTGACGATGTGCGGGTGCAGGCTGTCGAAGCTGCCGGTCACCGCCTGCCGGATGGTGCCGCCCTTGGGCGCCGCCGGATTGACGTAGGGCAGAGCCTTGAAGTCCGGCGGCAAGGCCAGATCGCCATGCATGGCGATGCCGTGCCGTGGCGTCTCGGCCATGGCCGGAAGGGGGGCCAGCAGGACCGGAAGGGCGAGGAGAAGACGGATCGGACGGCGCATGTCCGCCAGGGTTGCCGCTTTGCCGCACCTGCGCAAGAGCCCGCGCAAGTTCCTTGGCCTTGACCGGCGTTCCGCCTAAACTCCGGCCCCGCGTGGCGCCGGACCGGGCATCGGCGCCAAAACAAGAAGTGCCCTGAATACGCCAGTCGCAATACGCCAGTCGAAGGAACGCGATACCATGGATCTGAGCAAGCTCGCCGCGGGCAAGAATGTGCCCTGGGACGTGAACGTCGTCATCGAGATCCCGATCGGCGGCCAGCCGGTGAAGTACGAGGTCGACAAGGACTCCGGCGCGGTGTTCGTCGACCGTTTCCTGCACACCGCGATGTTCTATCCCTGCAACTACGGCTTCATCCCGCACACCCTGTCGGGTGACGGCGATCCGGTGGACGTCTGCGTCGTCGGCCAGCATGGCGTCGTCCCGGGCGCCGTCCTGCGCTCGCGTCCGATCGGCGTCCTTTACATGGAGGACGAGGCCGGCGAGGACGAGAAGCTGCTGGCCGTTCCGGTCGACAAGCTGCACCCGTTCTACACCGACGTGAAGAACTACACCGACCTGCCGGCCATCGTGACCGAGCAGATCGCCCACTTCTTCGAGCACTACAAGGATCTCGAAAAGAACAAGTGGGTGAAGGTCCGCGGCTGGGGCAACGCCGAGGAGGCCGCCAAGAAGATCGAGGAAGGCCTGGCCCGCGCCCTGGAAGCCAACAAGGGCAATCCGGGTCCGGTGGTCTGAGGCTAGGTGGTCCGGGGCTAAGGCTTCACCATGGGCTCCCGCCTCCCCGTCACCGGCGTCTCCGCCGGTCCGGCGGGGAGGCACCCCAGCCCGGCGAGCGTCCGGCGCACCGCCAGATCGAGCGGCGTGTGCGGCTCCTCGCCCAGGAAGGCCCGCAGGCGGCGGTTGTCGAGCCGCACCGGCTGTTCCCACAGATAGCGCATCTCGTTCAGTTCGCGGAACAGCGGCACCACCGGCGCCGCCAGCCGCAGCGCCCACCAGGGCATCCGCCACACCGGCAAGGCCGTGCCGAGCACGCGGGCGATGGCGGCGATCATCCCGCCACCGTCGGCGTCCCAATGGCCGCCCATGTGAAACAGGGCGTCGTCCCCCAGTTCCGCCTCGCGGTCGAGCAGCCGCATCGCCGTTTCCGCCACGTCGGGCAGATAGGCCCATTGATGGCCGATTCCCCGCCGCCCCGGCTGGACAAGCCGGGCCGGCGGCTTGCCGGGCGTCAGCAGCCCCTGGCTGAACCAGCTGCCGCCGGGGCGCGGGCCGAAAAAGTCGCCGCAACGCAGGATCAGCAGCTTCGCCCCCTGCCCCACCGCGCGATGCAGCCGGCGCTCCATCTCCACCCGGATGGTCCCCTTGCGGGTGAGCGGGTGCTGCGCCGCCGTCTCGTCGACCAGCGGAAAGGCGTCGGGACCGTAATTATAGACGGTGCCGGGCAGCAGGATGCGGGCATGGTTGGCGCGAGCGGCGGCGATGCTGTTGTCCAGCATGGGCAGAACCAGCCGGTCCCAGTGGCGGTAGCCTGGCGGATTCACCGCATGGACGATCAGCGCCACCCCCTCGGCCGCCGCCATGACGTCTTCGGCGTTCATCGCGTCGCCGACGATCCAGCCGATTCCGTCCGCCTGCGACTCCGCCTGTGTCTCCGCCGCCGGCTTGCGGCGCAGGCCGCGCACCGTCCAGCCGCGCGCCGCCAGCGCCCGCGCCATCTCGCCGCCGATCCCTCCGGTCGCCCCCAGAACCAGGGCGGTCCCGCCCCTGCCGGTCGCCTGCCCATCCATGATCCTCTCCATCGCTGTTTCAACCAGGATGGAGCGGAGACAGGCTGAACGGAATTGTCGAACCGCGGCGAGTCGCTATACTGATATCGATGAATTCGCCACCGCCCAGCTGGGATCTCTACCGCAGTTTCCTGGCGGTGGTCCGTGAAGGATCGCTGTCGGCGGCGGCGCGCGCCCTGGGGTTGACGCAACCGACACTGGCCCGCCATGTCGCGGCGCTGGAGGAGGCGGTCGGCGGCTCCCTGTTCCTGCGCTCGCCGCGCGGGCTGGCCCCAACCGACGCGGCGCTGGCCCTGCTGCCGCAGGCGGAGGCGCTGGAGGCGGCGGCCGCCGGCCTGTGGCGCACGGCCTCGGGCTGGGGAGCCGAGGTGCGCGGAACGGTGCGGGTGACCGCCAGCGAGGTGGTGGGCGCCCGCATCCTGCCGGCGATCCTGGCCGACCTGCGCCACCGCCATCCGGCGCTGGAGATCGAGCTGGTGCTGTCCAATGCCGTCGACGACCTGCTGCAACGCGACGCCGATGTCGCCGTCCGCATGGTGGAGCCTGATCAGCAGGCTCTGGTCGTCCGGCGGGTCGGCATTATCGCGCTCGGCATGCACGCCCACCGCGATTACCTTGTCCGCCACGGTTCACCGCGGCATCCGGCCGATCTCGGCCGGCACAGCCTGATCGGCTTCGACCGCGAGACGCCCGACATCCGCGCCATGATACGGCGGGCACCGGCCGTCGCCCTGCCCCGCTTCGCCCTGCGCTCCGACAGCCATCTGGCGCAACTGGCCGCCATCGAGGCCGGATTCGGCATCGGCATCTGCCAGGTTCCGCTGGCGCGGCGAAACCCCGATCTGGTCCGCGTGCTGGCCGACGCCTTCGACATGCCGATGGGCATGTGGGTCGCGATGCATGAGGATCTGCGCTCCACCCCCCGGTGCCGCGCCGTCTTCGACGGGCTGGCGGCGGGCTTGGCCGGCTATGTGGGGTGAAGCCTCAGCTGCTCCAGCCCATCCGGCGCTCCACCCCGTCCGCCGCCTCCTTCAGGATTTCGGCGCTGTGGCGCAGGGCGGCTTCCTCCGCCGCCGACAGGTTGGGCAGGATGGTGTCGAGCACGCCGCCGGCCCCGATGACGCGGGGCAGCGACAGCACCACCCGCGGCACGCCGCAGACCTCGTCGGTCAGCATGGCGCAGGTCGCCACCAGCCCTTCGTCGGCGCCGATGGCCGACACCAGCCGGGCCAGCCCGCCGCCGATGCCGAAGGCGGTATGGCCCTTGCCGTTGATGATGCGGTAGGCGGCGCGGCGCACCCCCTCGTCGATGGCGGCGCGGTCCTCCGCCGTCAGGTCGCGGCGCAGCTGGCTCGCCGCCTGTTCCACCGGCAGGCCGGCGACGCTGGCGCCCGACCACAGCAGGACCTCCGAATCGCCATGCTCGCCGACCACATGGGCGTGGACGGAACGCGGCGTCACCGCCAGCTTTTCGGCCAGCAGGGCGCGGAAGCGGGCGGTGTCGAGCACGGTGCCGGAGCCGATGACCCGGCTGCGCGGCAGGCCGCTGATGCGGGTGGCGATCTGGGTCATCACGTCCACCGGGTTGCTGGCGACCAGCAGCACGGCGTCGGGGGCGGCCTTCAGCACCTGCGGGATGATGGCGCCGAACACCTTGGCGTTGCGTTCCAGCAGGTCCAGCCGGGTCTCGCCCGGCTTTTGGGCGACGCCGGCCGACAGCACGACCACCCCTGCCCCCTCCAGCGCGGCATAGGAGCCGGCGCGGACGGTGACGGCATGGGTGAAGGGCACGGCATGGGCGATGTCCTGCGCTTGGGCCTGGGCCAACGCCTCGTTCATGTCGACCAGCACGACCTCGCTGGCCGCCCCGGTGGTCACCATGGCGAAGGCGGCGGTGCTGCCGACGAAGCCCGCCCCGACGATTCCGACCTTCATGCGATCCTCCCCACTCCGTTCAGGCCCGATCCAAGCCGGCGGAATTGTGCTGAATCAATGAGGGAAACAAAAGAACTCAAATAGAGTCAGGCCGTGTCGCGACATCGCGCCATCAGCCCCTCAACCGGCCATTGCCGGCCGGCGGCTTCCGCCGCCCCCAAGCGAAGCCGGACTATCCAATCTCAAGGACTGACCGATCATGTCCACAGGCATTGCGAACACCCCCGTCGGCCATGGCGCTTCGCCGCTCGCGGCATTGATCGGCCCGGCGGTACTGCCGGACCGCTTCTCGCCGGCGCTGGCGATGAACATCGTGCGCATCCTGCTGGGCCTGTTCTACGCCCCGCACGTCTACCAGAAGCTGACCGGCATCGAGGCCTCGCTGGCCTTCTTCGCCAAGGCCGGGCTGGAGCCGGCGCCGCTGTTCCTCGGCCTCGCCATCCTCTGCGAATCCGCGGCTTTCGTCGCTCTGGTCGGCGGTTTCTTCACCCGCTGGGCCGGGTTGCTGTCCGCCGGCTGCATGGTGGTGGCCGCCTATGCCATCTTCGCCACCAAGGGCGTCAACTGGTACTGGGCCAAGGGCGGGGTGGAATATCTTGTGCTGTGGGGGCTGCTGTCGCTGGCGGTCGCCGCCGACGCCTGGCGCCGGACCTCCCGGTAGGGAAACCAGCGCCGGTCCGCCGTGATCGGCGCGACGAAACGCCTCTTGCCCAATGGTCATACCAGACCTTAGTGTTGCGGCGCAGCAAATGGCGGGGATGAAAGTCCGGCCCTGTGCTGTTCGTCACAAAAACCGTCGGTGGCCCGTGGCACACTGGAGCCGGCGCCTTTCCCCGCACCGGATCCGGTCATGACCGTTCGCAACCTCGACAAGCTGTTCAAGCCCGCCTCCATCGCCCTGATCGGCGCCAGCCGCAAGCCGGGCACGGTGGGGGCGGTGGTGGCCCGCAACCTGTTCCAGGCCGGCTTCGACGGGCCGGTGATGCCGGTCAACCCGACCGAGCGCGCGGTGGAAGGGGTGCTGACCTACAAGACGGTGGACAGCCTGCCGATCACCCCGGACCTCGGCGTCATCTGCACCCCGCCCGACACGGTGGCGGCGACCATCGACGCGCTGGGCAAGCGCGGGACCAAGGCCGTCATCGTCATGACCAACGGCATGACGGCCGACCAGACCCAGGCGATGCTGGACGCGGCCAAGCCCCACCTGATGCGGGTGCTGGGACCGAACAGCCTGGGCGCCATGGTGCCCGGCCGCGGCATGAACGCCAGCTTCGCTCCCGTCGCGCCGCGCAAGGGCGACGTGGCGCTGGTGGCGCAGAGCTCGATGGTGGTGACCTCGATCGCCGACTGGGCGACCTCGCGCGGCATCGGTTTCTCGCATCTGGTGTCGCTGGGCGACCGCGGCGACGTCGATTTCGGCGATTTGCTGGACTATCTCGCCTCCGACGTCACGGTGCGCGCCATCCTGCTCTATATCGAGAGCATCACCCATGCCCGCAAATTCATGTCGGCCGCCCGCTCCGCCTCGCGCCAGAAGCCGGTGATCGTCATCAAGGCCGGCCGTTCCGACGAGGCGCAGGAGGCCGCCGCCTCCCACACCGGGGCGCTGGCGGTGTCGGACGCCGTCTATGACGCGGTGTTCCGCCGCGCCGGCGTGCTGCGGGTGAACGATCTGGCCGAGCTGTTCGACGCCGCCGGAACGCTGGGCACCGGGGTGCCGATCACCGGCGACCGGCTGGCGATCCTGACCAACGGCGGCGGCATGGGGGTGATGGCCACCGACAAGCTGATCCGGGCCGGCGGCCGGCTCGCCGCCCTGGCGCATGAGACCCAGGAGGCGCTCGGCAAGGCGCTGGGGCCGCAGCCGGGCGGCGCCCCCTTCCGCAACCCTCTGCGCATCGGCGCCGACGCCACCCCCAAGCGCTATGCCGAGGCGCTGAACGCGCTGATGCAGGACAACGCCAACGACGCGGTGCTGGTGCTGCACTGCCCGTCGGCCCTGACCGACAGCGAGGCCATCGCCCAGGCGGTGGCGGAGACGGTGCAGGCCAACAAGGCGCGCCGCCACCCGGTGCTGACCAGCTGGATCGGCGACCAGTCGGCGGTGGAGGCGCGCAAGCTGTTCGCCGACAGCCGCATCCCGACCTACAACGGTCCGTCCGATGCGGTGCGCGCCTTCATGCATCTGGTGCGCTACCGCCGCAGCCAGGAGCTGCTGATGGAAACCCCGCCCTCGGTGGCGGAGGATTTCCAGCCCGACGAGATCACCGTCAAGAAGGTGATCTCCCGCGCCATCGCCGAGAAGCGCGACTGGCTGAGCGAGTATGAGGCCAAGCGGGTTCTGGCCGCCTACGGCATCCCGGTGGTCGAGACCCGCGTCGCCGAGACGCCGGAGGAGGCCGCCGCCGCCGCCCGTGTCATCGGCGGCCCGATCGCGCTGAAGATCCTGTCGCACGACATCACCCACAAATCCGATGTCGGCGGCGTGGCGCTCGGCCTGACCGGCCCCGAGGATGTGAAGGCGGAGGCCGAGGCGATGCTGGCCCGCGTCGCCGCCCTGGCGCCGGAGGCGAAGATCGAGGGCTTCACGGTGCAGGAGATGGCCGTCCGCCCCGACGCCTATGAGCTGATCGTCGGCATGACCGAGAACGAGATGTTCGGCCCGGTCCTGCTGTTCGGCGAGGGCGGCATCGGCGTCGAGGTGGTGGAGGATTACGCGCTGGCCCTGCCGCCGCTGAACATGAAGCTGGCGGCCGAGCAGATGAGCCGCACCCGCATCCACCGCCAGCTCCAGGGCTACCGCTCGCGCGCGGCGGTCGATCTCGACGCGGTGGCGCTGACGCTGAACAAGGTCAGCCAGCTGGTGGTCGATTTCCCCGAGATCGCGGAGATGGACATCAACCCGTTGCTGGCCGACGCCGACGGCGTGACGGCGCTGGACGCCCGCATCAAGGTCGGCGTGCCGGCCCTGCCCGGCGCCACGCGGCTGGCGATCCGCCCCTACCCCAAGGCGCTGGAGGACCGCATCACCATCAAGGACGGCCGCCAGTTCCTGGTCCGCCCGATCCTGCCGGAGGACGAGCCGCTGGTGCATCATCTGGTGGAGAACCAGACGGCGGAGGATCTGCGCCTGCGCTTCTTCGCGCCGTTGAAGCGGCTGTCGCACCAGGCGGCGGCGCGGCTGACCCAGATCGATTACGATCGCGAGATGGGGCTGATCGCCGTCGGCCCCGACACGCAGACCGGCGACACCATCATGTACGGCGTGGTGCGCATCACCGCCGACCCCGACAACCGCCGCGCCGAATATGCGGTGATGGTGCGGTCCGACATGAAGGGCCAGGGGCTGGGCTATATCCTGATGAACAAGATCCTGGATTACGCCCGCTCGCGCGGCATCAAGGAGGTCTATGGCGAGGTTCTGCGCGAGAACACCAACATGCTGAACATGTGCCGCGCGCTGGGCTTCGTCCGCAGGGAGAACCTGGACGAGCCCGGCGTGGTCGAGGTCCGCATCGAGCTGGGCGGCGGGCTGGCGGCTTAGGCATCGTTCCATACCGGTGGTTGACTGCTGGCATGGATGGGGCAATATCAGGCTTGGCTGGCAGGGGCTGCTATCCCCTGCCAGCCGGCCCGATCCTTACCGGCAGAGGTCAAGCAGGTGCTTGACGATCTCCAGAACGAGGATCAGGAGCTTGAGGATTTGCATCATCCTCTTCACTCCTCGTAAGCGGCGGGGATGGCGGCCACTCCGCCATCCCGTCCGCGCCGCCACTTTGGCGCACGCATAGGTATTACGGAAGCGCCTTAGCTCGCGGAACCGGGAATTGGGATGGCCGCGCCGTCGTGGACTGCGGCCTTACGCCGGCCCCAGCACCACCTTCACGTCGGCTGGCTGTCCGAAGAAGGGGGCGGAGGTGATCAGCAACCGGCAGCCGGCCGCGGCATAGGCGGCGGCGTTCGCCTCGGTCACGCCGCCGGCCGGGGCGACCACCGGCGGCGGAGACAGGTCGCGGGTCGCCTTGATCACCGCGCGGGCGGCGTCGGGCGGCAGCTTTTCCAGCTGGATCACGTCGGCGCCGGCTTTCGCGAAGGCCACCGCCTCCTCCACCGATCCGACCTCGACCACGATCTTCTTTTCCGGCGCCTTGCGGCGCAGCGCGGCGATCCAGCTCTCCGGCGGCTCGGTCAGGAAGGTGCGGTGTTCGGGAAAGACCAGCAGCGTTTCCGACAGGCCCAGCCGGTGCATCACCGCCCCGCCCGCCCGCACCGCCTTGACGCTGAGATCCTTGGCACCGGGAAAGTTCTTGCGGGTGCAGGCCACGGTCACGCCGGGAGCGGCCTCGACGATGCGCCGGGCGCGGGTGGCGATGCCGGAGGCGTATTCGACCAGGGTCTGCGCCACCTTCCAGGCCCGGTGCAGCGAACCGGCCGAACCATCCGCCTCCAGGAAGACCGTTCCGGCCTCGACGGCCGTGCCGCTGGCCTCGACGCGCAGGATATGGCCACCCGCCTTTTCCACCAGCCGCGCCGCCTCCTCCGTCCCCGCCAGCACCATGGCGCCGCGGGCGGCGAAGCTCATGCGGGCCGGACGGGCGGCCATGCCGAGCGCGTCGGTGGTCAGATCGCCGTAGGGAACATCCTGCGCCAGAAGCGCGTCGAGGGCGGCGTCGGGCAGGATGGTCGTCATCGGCGGAATTCCTTCGTTCAGAGCCAGCCGCGCCGGCGGAAGTACCAAAGCGGGACCACCGCCGACAGCACCATCAGCACGATGGCCATCGGGTAGCCGAATTCCCAGTCCAGCTCCGGCATGTGCTTGAAGTTCATGCCGTAAGCCGACGCGATCAGCGTCGGCGGCATCAGCGCCACCGACACGACCGAGAAGATCTTGATGATGGCGTTCTGCTCGATGTTGATCAGGCCCAGCGTGGCGTCGAGCAGGAAATTCGCCTCATGGGCCAGGAAGCCGGCATGTTCGGTCAGCGAGCGCAAGTCGCGCGTCATCGTCTTCAGCGCGGTCTTCTGCTCCTTGCTCAGCCGGCCGCCGCTGACCGAGGTCATGAACACCACCAGCCGGTCAAGCCCGGCGAGGCTGTCGCGCACCTTGTGGGTCAGGTCGCCGGCGCGGCCGATGCCGCGCAGCACGTCCTGCAACTCGTCCGGCTTCTTGGCCGCCTTGCCGAAGCCGCCGCCATCCAGCGAATCGTCGAAGACGCGGGCCGACAGCTCGTCGATGCGGCCGCCGACCAGCTCCAGCACGTCGGCCACGCGGTCGATCACCGCGTCCAGCAGCCCGAACAGCGCGCTCTCGCCGGTCGCCAGCAATTCGGGCTGACGGACGCAGCGGGCGGCGAAGGTGATGACCGGCAAGGGTTCTGTGTAGCGCAGCGTGATCAGATGGCGCGGGGTCAGCACGAAGGTCAGCTCGCCCTGTTCCGGATGGGGCGAGGTGGCGCGCGAAATGATGGAGGAGGTCATGTAGATCCCCTCCCCCTCGACATAGAGCTGGCTGGAGGCCTCGATCTCCTTCATCTCCTCGCGCGTCGGCAGGTCGCAGCCGGTCAGCGCGCCGACATGGGCGCGCTCCGCTTCGGTCGGGCGCAGAAGATCGATCCAGACCGCGCCGCCCGGCAATTCCTCGCCGAGCTCCAGCGGCTGGCGCACCACCCGACCATCTTCGGCGCGGGCGTGGACGGTGATCAAAGGGCGGCCTCTTCCGGCACCGGCGCGCCGGCGGCACGGCAGGCGGCGGCCAGCGTGTTCAGCATCAGGCAGGCGATGGTCATCGGGCCGACGCCGCCGGGAACCGGGGTGATGGCACCGGCGACCTTCACCGCCTCGTCGAAGGCGACGTCGCCGACCAGACGGGTCTTGCCGGGTTCCGCCGCCGCGACGCGGTTGATGCCGACATCGATCACCGTGGCTCCCGGCTTGATCCAGTCGCCGCGCACCATCTCCGGACGGCCGACGGCGGCAACCAGGATGTCGGCGCGGCGGCACTCCTCCGGAAGGTCGGCGGTGCGGGAATGGGCCATCGTCACCGTGCAGTCGGCCTGGAGCAGCAGTTGCGCCATCGGCTTGCCGACGATGTTGGAGCGGCCGAGCACCAGGGCGCGCTTGCCCTTGAGGTCGCGCCCCAGCGTGTCGCGGATCAGCAGCAGGCTGCCCAGCGGGGTGCAGGGCACGATGGCGCCCGGCTGGCCGGTGGCGAGCAGCCCGGCATTGACGACATGGAAACCGTCGGCGTCCTTTTCCGGGACGATGCGGGCCAGAACCTTCTGGGTGTCGATGTGCCTGGGCAGCGGCAGTTGGACCAGGATGCCATGCACCGCCGGGTCGGCGTTCAGCCGGTCGATCAGGGCGAGCAGATCGGCTTCGGCCATGTCGGCCGGCTCGTGATGGTCGAAGCTGTTCATGCCGAGTTCGACCAGCGCCCGCTCCTTGGAGCGGACATAGACCTGGCTGGCCGGATCCTCGCCCACCAGCACGACGGCCAGACCGGGGGTGACGCCATGGCTGGCCTTCAGCGCCGCCACCCCCTCCGCCACCCGCGCACGCAGGCCGGCCGCGAAGGCCTTGCCGTCGATGATCCTCGCGTCCGCCATGCTACTCTCCACCCTCGCTGCCCACATCGTCGATCAGAGGCGACAACCGCGCCAGCAATGCCGCCGGGTCGCCCGCCACATGCAAAATCTTGTTCCGGTCGGTGGCGCCGGCCACCACGGTCAGGCTGGTCTTGGGCACTTTCCATGCCTTCGACAACAATTTTATGACGGCTTCGTTGGCCTTGCCGTTTTCCGGCACCGCCGTGACCGCCAGCTTCAGGACCCGTCCGCCGGCCGCGGTGTCAGCCATGCCGGTCACCGCGTTGCGCGACGCCTTGGGCGTCACCCGCAATGCGACGCGCAGGCCGTCGGCCACCGCCTCGAAGGGGGAGGAAGCCGCCACGGTCAGAAGCGCGGCCAGTATTGCGCCATCAGGTTCTGGATGAAGGAGATCGCCAGCAGCACGACGATCGGCGACAGGTCCAACCCGCCCATGTTGGGCAGGACGCGGCGGATCGGGCGCAGCACCGGCTCGGTCACCCGGTACAGGAAGTCGCCGATCAGATAGACCGCGCGGTTGCGCGTGTTCACCACGTTGAAGGCGACCAGCCAGCTGAGGATCGCCGACAGGATCAGGACCCAGAAGAACAGGTCGAGGATGGTGTTGATGAGCAAATACAGCGCGATCATGCCGGGCCAGCTCCAGTGCGGTTTTTTGCGACGGCCGAGCGCAGCGCACTGCGCGGCGGGCGCCAGCCTTTTCCGGGCACCCTAAGCACAAGCGGCAAGGGCTGTCCAGTATGGCGGCAGGCCGATCAGGGCTCCGAAGTCGGGTTAACAGCGGTTTACGAATTGGGAAGTTTCTGATTCGGTGGAGGCTCTCGTCTTGGAAGGTCCTCCCATGAGTTCGATCGAAGCCGGCTTTGGTGAGAAATCGCGGCTGAAGGCGCTGCTGGAACATTTTTCGCGGATCGACGACCCGCGTGCTCCCTGGCGGGTCGCCTATCCGTTACCGGAGATCCTGCTTCTGGCGGTGTGCGGGACGATCGCGGATTGCGAGGATTACGAGGCGATCGCCGCCTGGGGTGAAGCGCGGCTCGACTTTCTGCGGCGCTTCCAGCCCTATCACCATGGGGTGCCGAGCGGACGCTGGCTGACCGTGTTCATGAACCGGATCCCGTCCGGCCTGTTCCAGGACTGCTTCCTGTCCTGGGTGCGCGAGGCGTGGCCCGACCGGCCGGAACTGGTCGCCATCGACGGCAAGACCTCGCGACGCAGCCATGACCGCGTCCTCGGACAGGCCCCTTTGCACTTGGTCTCGGCCTTCGCCACCACCAGCCGCCTGGTCCTCGGCCAGGAGGCCGTCGAGGACAAAGCCAGCGAACTGGCGGCCATTCCGGTTCTGCTGGAGCGCTTGGCGACCGAGGGCGGGCTCAAGGGCGCGATCGTCACCATCGACGCCATCGCCTGCAACGCCACCATCGCCCAGGCCGTTCGCGACGCCGGGGCCGACTATCTGCTGGCGGTCAAAGCCAACCAGCCCACCCTGCGCGACGAGATCGAGAGTTTCTTCACCAGCGCACCGCCGGAGACGCTCGATCACGCCGCCGATATCGACAAGGGCCATGGCCGGATCGAGCAGCGCGCGGTCACGGTCGCGCGCCAGGTCGATTGGTTGAGCGGCGCGCGGCGTTTTCCCGGCGAAGTCCGCCTGCCCGCCGTCGCCGCCATCGTTCGGGTGGTCAGCAAGACCGAGCTGAAGGATCGTTGCCGCACCGACACGCGCTATTACATCACCTCCGCCCCGCTCGCCGCCCAGGCGGCGGCCGAGGCCGTGCGCGGCCATTGGCGCATCGAGAACCAACTGCACTGGCTGCTCGACGTCGTCTTCAACGAGGACCAGTCCCGCTTGCGCAAAGGCCACGGCGCCCTGAACATGGCCGTCGTCCGCCACTTCGCCATCAACCTCGTCCGCAAGGCCGCCGAACCCGCCCGGCCGCGCTCCGGATTACGGCGCGCCACCAAAAAGCCGGCCGCCACTCCCAGACCCACCAGCATCAAGCTCCGCAGGAAGCTGGCAGGCTGGGACACCGATTACCTCAACGCTATCCTCGACGTTAATATCCGTTAACACGGATTCGGAGCCCTGGCAGGCCGATCGGGCAGGTCGCCCGCTGCGGATCCGGACCGATCCCGGCCGGCATCCCGCCGCTTCATTTTTTCTGAATCAAGCGCTTGACAGCACCCCCCGCGATGGACAATATCCGCGCCACGCCGGGGCGACGAAGACGCCACGGTGTGAGTGTGGGGCCGTAGCTCAGCTGGGAGAGCGACGCGTTCGCAATGCGTAGGTCGGGAGTTCGATCCTCCTCGGCTCCACCAATCACCCCCAAGACATTGATGCGACACAGGAATTCGCCCGGAAGCGGCGGAATTCCCCGCGGTGTGACACCGCCCTGTCGCACGCGGCGTCGGCCGAATCGCCTCCATCCGCTTCAAAATCCGCCGTTTCAGCCCGTCCGGGGTGTCGCACATCCCTGTCGCCCAGGCGGCGTCCCACAGGGCTGTGGATCCGGGGAGCCATGTGGCAGTTCCGGACGCGGGTTCCGGCCGACCTCCAGGGGGTTCTGGGCCGGACCCACATCAACCGATCCCTGAAGACCAGCAGCTACCCCGACGCCATCCGGGCGGCCCGTAGGGTGGCCTTCGAGATTGAGCAGGATTTCGAGGCGGCCCGTGGGGGCACCGGGGGCGACCCGGCCCACGCCGCGTGCGACAGGCCCTGTCCGTCGCCGCCGGTCCCCTCGGTGACGGCCAACACCGTCCTGCCCGAGCCCACCGGCCCCGCCATCCACATCGACCTGGACCTGCTGGCCAGCCGCATCGCCGAAAAACTCCAGGCCGCCCAACCAGTCGCCGCGGAGGCGGTTGTGCCTACCGCCGAGCCCGCCAAGGCGAAGACCATCCAGCAGGTCTACGACGCCTACATGGCCGATCCTGGCGTCATCCAGTCCGGCAAGACCGTCCTGGCCTACGAGACGGTGTTCGGCCTGCTGATCGAGATCATCGGCCAGGACACCCCGGTGTCCGACATCGGCCGGGAGACCTGCCGCGAGGTCATGGATACCCTTCGATGGCTGCCGCCGAATTCAACCAAGCGGTATCCGAACCTGACCGCCCGTGAGATCGCCCAGAAGACCCGCGACGCCGGCAAGGCGTCCGGCCTCAGCCCGGCGACTGTGAACGGCTACATGACGAAGCTGTCCGCCCTCCTGACCTGGGCGGTCAACGAGGGGTTCATCGACCGGAATCCCGCGAAGGGGCTTGGCGTCGTGGACACCACCAACCGCAAGGACAAGCGGCAGCCGTTCACCCCGAAGCAGCTTCAAGCCATCTTCACCGCCCCACTCTACACCGGCTGCCAGGACGACGACTACGGCTACGCCAAGCCGAGAGACGCCCGTCCCCGGCGGGGACGCTTCTGGGTACCGCTGATCGGCTTGTTTTCGGGCATGCGACTCAATGATACCAGAGCCGGAAACTTCTGACTCGCCGGGTCTGTGGCTTGCGGTTCAGCGCCGGTAGTGATTCCCTGTGCCAGGTCTCACCATTGAGCGAAGCACAGCCATGTCCGCCCTGCCGATCCGCCCCGACCTGAGCTCGGAAGACCTGCGCCGCCTCGCCCGCGGCGAGAGCGATGGGCGGGTGTGCCGGCGCCTGCTGGCGATCGCCATGGCGCTGGACGGCGTCAGCCGGGCGGAAGCGGCGCGGCAAGCCGGCATGGACCGGCAAGCGCTGCGCGACTGGGTCGTGCGCTACAACGCCGAAGGGGTGGACGGCTTGCGGGATCGGGCGCGCTGCGGCCGGCCGCCGCTGCTCGCCGACGCCCTGGAGCCGGAATTGGCTGACCTGATCGCCGCCGGCCCCGAGGTCGAACGGGACGGCGTCGTCGAGTACCGGGTTCGCCACATCCGCGACTTGGCCCTGCGGCATTTCGGGGCGGACTACAGCCGCACCGGCATGCAGGACCGCTTGCACCGCATGAAGCTGTCCTTCCTGACGCCGCGCCCGATCCATCCCAAGGCCGACGCACCGGCCCAGGAGGCGTTTAAAAAAACTTCGCCGAACGCCTCGCCGCCATCGGAGAGGACCACCCCGAGGCGAGCGCCGTGGAGGTCTGGTTCCAGGACGAGGCCCGCATCGGCCAGAAAGGCACCCTGACCCGGCGCTGGGCGCCGCGCGGCAGCCGGCCGCGCGCCGTGCGCGATCATCGTTTCAAGTCGGCCTATCTCTTCGGCGCGGTCTGTCCTGAGCGCGACACCGGAGCCGCCATCGTCATGACGCGCGCCAACACCGAGGCGATGAACCTCATGCTGGAGGAGATCAGCCGCACCGTCACCCCCGGCGCCCATGCCGCCGTGGTGATCGACGGGGCGGGATGGCACACCAGCGGCGATCTCGCCGTGCCGGCCAACATCACCCTCGTGCCGCTCCCGCCCTACAGCCCGGAACTCAACGCCATCGAAAGGCTCTGGCAGGTCATGCGCGACACCCTGCTGTCCCACCGGCTCTTCACCGACCTCAACGCCATCCTCGACGTCTGCTGTCGCGTCTGGAACCGCATCCTCGCCGAACCCGGCCGCATCCGCTCCACATGCGGTTACCCGTGGGCCTTACAGGTCAAAATTTAACGGCTTTGGTATGAGATCTGCCAGATGAACACCGAGGATGTGCGGGTGATCAACGGCACCCTGTGCTTCGTGGTCACGGCCGAGGCGATCAAGGGGACCGACGACAAGCGGATCAAGACCGGCAGCAGCGAGCGGGTCATCCCGGTCCATCCGACGCTGCTCGCGGCGGGATTTGAGGAATACGTCAGCGAACAGCGGCGGAAGAGGAATGCCAAACTGTTTCCGGAACTACTTCCGGCAAAAACCGGTTATTACTCCGACGTTTTTTCGAAGTGGTTCCGCCGCTTCCTACAGAAGGCAGGGGCATCGGCGGGCCGGACTTGCTTCCACAGCTTCCGTCACAATTTCCGCGATGCTCTCCGGGAGGCTCGGGTTGACCGCGAGCTTGCCCTGGCTCTTGGCGGATGGGCCGGCGACAACGGCGACATGGGCTCGGAAAGTGCGGAGTTCTATGGCCGGGGGTTCCGGGCATCGACCCTTTTGGAGGCCATCTCCAAAGTCCGTTATCCGGAACTGGACCTTGTCCACCTGATGCTCGCCCCGTTCCCGGCGTAGGCCCGGCTGTTATTCGAAGAAGTCCTCGTCCACTCTCTTGATGTGCAGGGTCTCCTCGATCCTGCATCCGACCTCGTGCCGGATCATGAGCTTGGCCAGTTGGATTCCATCGATCAACACAATGCGGGTGCCGAGCCGGTCGGCCGTCTCCCTGGCCGACGTGGTGAAGGCGGAGGTGGTGACGAACAGTCCCTTGGTCGCCTTGAACAGGTTCAGGCTGCCGAAAAAGTCGCGGATCGCCCCCGCCCCGACGGTGTTGCCGTCGGCGTACCGCTTGGCCTGGACATAGACCCGGTCCAACCCGAGCGGGTCCTGGTCGATGACGCCGTCCACGCCGTCGTCGCCGGACTTCCCGACCAGAGCCTTGTCGAGTTCCGTCACCGACCCGCCATAGCCCATGGTGATCAGCAAGTGGACCACGGTCTTCTCAAAGAATGCAGGAGTTCCTGAGCGGACCCTCTGAAGGATTTCCTCTGCCAAGGACGCTTCGATCCGCAGATGGGCCTGCCGCATGACTTCATCGGGAGTCAGAGGACTCTCGGCAACCGGAAGCACGACCTCAACGCTGTCGGCAGCCTCAGCCGTCTCGGCCTCGCCATCGCGGAAGCCCTTGAAGCTCGGGAATTGCTCCAAGAACCGGATGGTGATCCGCTCCGGCGGCGAGTTCAGCACGTCCCGGCCTGTCGGGGTGATGCGGAAATGTGCCCGCCGGGTGAGGTCCACCAGCCCCGCTTTGGTCAGGTAGCTCTTCGCCCAATGGACCCGGTTGGCGAAGGTCGTCTGCCGCCCCGACGGCAGAAGCTGGGCCCGCTCCTCGTCGGTCAGGGCGAACACGTCGGCAAGCTGGTCCACCACATCGCCGATGCGGACCTCGCCACCCCCGGCGGCGGTCTTCAGCACGGGGAGCATCAGGGTCTGGAAATCGGGAATGGCCATCGCGAGCCCAACATCTCTTCAAAAGAGTACAAAGCGGCGGAACTCTATCAGACCGGGTGCGACAGGCAACGGCGATGACCGGGAACGGGCCTGGCGCCGGTTGGCTGGCTCAGTCCTCCTCGTCGAACTCGGGGTCTGGGTACTGGGGCGGGGCCTTGCCGACCGACGCAACCACCCTCGGGTAGCGTTTGCGTGGCTCCCGCTCGCCGAGGGCCAGGACCTCGACCCGGAACCGCCACTCGTCCCCGTAGTCGAACAGGAAAATCATCGCCTTCCCGACCTTCGGGAACGCCTGGACCACCGTCGTCGTCTTGACGCTGAGGGAGTCGCCGCCCTCGCCGATGTCGGCCCCCATGTCGGCGAAGAGTTCATACCGGGGCTTGGCGTCGTAGATGTGGCCGGTAAGCTTGGGGAAGAACCCGAAGGCGTGGTCGAGGTCGAAGGCGTAGGCCCGGACGATGGCCTCGGCGAGGTCGTAGAGGGAGCGGTCGCTCGGGATCTCGATGTCCCGGTAGAGCTTGGGCCGAAGGGCGGCCCGGACGATGTGGGTGGCGGCTTCGGCCATGGCGTTGTCCTCCTGTCGGTGCGGCGGACCGCCGCGTCACGCCTGCGGCAGGCTTTCGCGGATGTCGGGGACGCCGGCCAGGAAGATGGCGTCGGGCTGGTGATTGACGTAGGCGAGGAAAATGTACTCGTTCCAGTGGTTGGTGGTCGGGCCGAACTTCAGCAGGGCTTCGGCGTCCACGGCTTTCCGGCCGCCGGCCGCGGCCATCCGGGCGGCCTCGCGGGCGATATAGTCCAGGAACCGCTGCTCCGTCCCGTCCAGCACCACATAGGGCGTGGTGACCACCACATGGTGGCCGATGTCCGGAACGGGCGGGGGCAGCAGGCGGGTGTACCAGAATTGGCCGGGCTCCCCGAGATATCCCGTCGCCGAGTGGCACCGCAGGACTCGGCCGGTCACGATGTCCTTCAACAGCACCAGCGGGCCGTCCAGGCCCATGTGGACGTAGAACCCCATGCGGGACTCCTGCATCGGCCGGACGATGTCGGCGATCCAGGCCGGCATGCCGGTGGACTCCGCCACCCGCAGGATGCAGGTCCCCATGGTCTCCCGGCTGGACCCGAACTGGAGGTCGAAGAAGGCCCACATGTTGAAGTAACTCGCCGTCAGCGGGCTGATCGGCGGGCCTTCCGGCACATACTCGTCCTCCGCCTTCGCCATCGCCTTGGCGTAGCCCTTCGCCTCGGGCATGGCGGAGATCGCCTCAGCGAACAGGGACACCAGCGTCAGCCCCTGGACGTAGAAGGCGAAGGCCGGGTCGTAACCCTGCTCTACGAGATCATTGAGCCGGCTGCCGTCGAGGCCGACCTCAATGGCACGCTCCCGGCTCGCCCGAAACGCGGACAGGTCGATCACGTTCGACCGAATCTGGGTCGCCACCTTCCGGGCGATCTTGTCGGCGACACTTCCCATCTGGGCTCCTGCTGTCGGTTTGGCCCACGCCTCAGTGCGGGTGGACGTGGTGGGCATCGGGGAAGTGAGCGTGCCGGTGCCGTAGTCGGCCGTGACGATGCCTGTGGGTATGCGGTTCGGTCACCGGGCCGTCGTGACCGTGCTGGTGATGCTCGTCGTGGACGTGCGGGTGATCGTGCTCGATCTCGTTGTGGTCATGCTCATGGTCGTGGTCCTCGGTCAGGTGCAGCCAGACACCGATTCCCATCAGGACCGCTGCGGTGACGAGCCCAGCCGTCAACGGCTCCCCAAAGATCACCAAGGAGACGATGCCTCCGACGAACGGGGCCGTGGAGAAATAGGCCCCGGTCCTGGCGGTGCCGATATGCCGCAGGGCGATCACGAACAGCACGAGGCTGACGCCGTAACCCAGCAGCCCGACCAGCATGGCCGCCGCCGCAGTCGGCACGGCGGGCAGGCCGTCGCCAAGGACCGAGGCGATGCCGACATTGACGCTGCCGGCAACCAGCCCCTTGATCGTGGCGATGTCCACGGGATCCGCCAGCGAGACCTTGCGGGTCAAGTTGTTGTCCACCGCCCACATCAGGCAGGCGGCGGCGACTGCGGCCGGTCCCCAACCAGCGGCGATGTCCACCGCTCCACCCCAGGAGAGCACGACCGCCCCCACGACGATGGCGGCCATGCCGGCGACGAGCCGCCGGTCGAAGCCTTCCTGGAAGACGAACCACGCCAAGAGGGCGGTTAGCACCCCTTCCAGATTGAGCAGCAGCGAGGCGGTTGATGACGGCGTTGCCGTCAGGCCGAACATCAGCAGCACCGGCCCGGCGACACCACCGGCGAAGACGGCGGCCAGCAACCAGAACCACTCGATGCCGTGGATGCTCCGCTCGTTCCGCTCCGGCGAGGCCGACAGCCCACGGGCCAGCCGAACCAACCCCAGGCCGATCCCGGAGCCGAGATACAGCAGGCCCGCCAGCATCCAGGGCGACAGGTCGTGGACCAGAAGCTTCGCCAGCGGCGTGCTGACGCCGAAGAGCACCGCGGCCAGAATGGCCATCGTCGAACCCGCTTGTGCCATAGGAGCTTCGCCCGTCCGGTAGCTGGAAACGTCCGCTCAACCAAACCTGATGGAGATGCCCAACACTGTCCAGCCCATCGGTCGCCTACAAAATCCGGATTTAAAGGCAACCGGAGTGGAGCGGGTGTGAAGGAACTCGGGCTGGCCATACAGACCATGTCGGCCTACAGGGAACGGCGATTCGAATAAGAAGCGGAACACGCAAATCCTCACCCATTCTCCGCCAGCACCGAACCTGCAAGATAGAGCGAGCCGCAGATCAGCACGCGCGCCGGTTCCGGCCGGCTGGCCAGCAGGTCGGCCAGGGCGGCGTCCACCCCGTCGGCGGCGCCATGGTCACGGATGCCGCACAGCTTGGCCGTCTCGCAGGATTCCTCGGCGGTGAAGCTGGCCTCCTCGCCGGGAATCGCCACCGCGCGCAGGGCATGGGTGAAGGGGGCCAGCGGGCCCAGGAACTCGAACGGGTCCTTGCTGGACAGCATGCCGTAGATCAGCAGCAGCGGCAGGGCCGGCCGGCCGGCCGACCAATCGACCGCCTGCCGGGCCAGAACCTCGCCCGCCGAATCATTGTGGCCACCGTCAAGCCACAGTTCCCAGCCCGGCGGCAGGCTGTCGGCCAGCGGACCATGGGTCAGGCGTTGCAGGCGGGCCGGCCATTCGACGGCGGCCAGACCGCGGCGCACCGCCTCGTCGTCAACCGCCAGCGGCAGATGGTCGAGACAGGCGATGGCGACGCCGGCATTGGTGATCTGGTGGGCGCCGGCCAATCCCGGCATCGGCAGGTCGATTTGCCGCCCGGCGCTCTCGAAGCGGAAGCCATGCGGACGCTGCTCCGCCGACCAGCTCTGGATCGGCGCGGCGATGGCCGTGGCGCGCAGGGTCAACGCCTTCAGCGCGTCGGCCTCCGGCTGCGGGGCCAGGACCACCGGGACGCCGGGCTTGAAGATGCCGGCCTTCTCGCTGGCGATCTCCAGCAGCGACTCTCCCAGGAACTGGCGGTGGTCGTAGGAGATGCGGGTGATCGCCGTCACCGCCGGCCGGTCCAGCACGTTGGTGGCGTCAAGCCGCCCGCCCAGCCCGGTTTCCAGCAGGACCACGTCGGCCGGCACCCGGGAAAAGGCGAGGAAGGCGGCGACCGTCGTCACCTCGAAGAAGGTGATCGGGTTGCCGGCGTTGGCGACCTCGCATTCCTCCAGCAGGGCGGCCAGATGATCGTCGTCGATCAGCCTTCCGGCCAGGCGGATGCGCTCGTGGAAGTGCACCAGATGCGGCGAGGTGTAGACATGGACGCGGTGGCCGGCCGCCTCCAGCATCGCGCGCAGGAAGGCGACCGTCGATCCCTTGCCGTTGGTGCCGGCGACATGGACCACCGGCGGCAACTTCCGCTCCGGATGGTCGAGCGCCGCCAGCAGACGGTGCATCCGGTCCAGGGACAGGTCGATGACCTTGGGATGAAGCCCCTTCAGCCGATCCAGCACCGGGTCGGAACGGGTCGCGGCCTGACGGGCCGGAGAAAGGGAGGCATCGGTCATGATCGTCTCTGGTCAGATGGTCGGGAAGGAGCCGGTCAGTCGCCGCCGGCCTGGACCGATTCCGCCGGCTGGGCCGCAGTGGGCTGGACCGCCGGAGGCAGGATTTCGCCGTCGACCGCCTGGGCGGCGGTCAGGTCGAGATCCTCGGCCACCGCGTCGATGCGCGGCGTCATCAGCAGACCGATGGTGCGGACCAGGGTCGGGCGCAGGTCGCGGCGGTGGACGACCATGTCGACCATGCCATGTTCCAGCAGATATTCGGAACGCTGGAAGCCTTCCGGCAGCGTCTCGCGGATCGTGCTCTCGATCACGCGGGCGCCGGCGAAGCCGATCTGCGCGCCCTTCTCGGCGATGTGGATGTCGCCCAGCATGGCGAAGCTGGCGGTCACGCCGCCGGTGGTCGGGTCGGTCAGAACCACGATGTAGGGCAGGCCGGCTTCCTTGACCATCTCCACCGCGATGGTGGTGCGCGGCATCTGCATCAGCGACAGGATGCCTTCCTGCATGCGCGCCCCGCCCGAGGCCGGCACGACGATCAGCGGCGCGGTCTTCGCCACCGCCAGGCGGGCGGCGGTCAGCAGCCCTTCGCCGACGGCGATGCCCATCGACCCGCCCATGAAGCCGAAGTCGAAGGCGGCGACCACGGCGGCATGGCCGCCGATCCGGCCCTCGCCCACGACGATGGCGTCGGTGCGGCCGGTCTTGGTCTGGGCTTCCTTCAGCCGGTCGGTGTAGCGCTTCTGATCGCGGAACTTCAGCGGATCGGCGACCGACTTCGGCAGCTCGACGCTCTCATAGGCGCCGTCGTCGAACATCGACTCCAGCCGCTTGACCGGGTCGAGCCGCATGTGGAAGCCGCAATGCTGGCAGACATGCAGATTGTCCTCCAGCTCGCGGTGGAACAGCATCGACTCGCAGCTCGGGCATTTGTGCCAGAGATTGTCGGGCACTTCCTTGCGGGCATAGAGCGCGCGGATCTTGGGACGGACGTAGTTGGTAAGCCAGTTCATGGAACGCCTTTCAACGACATGGCGGTATGCCGAAGCCCGGCGCCGGCTGGACATCGGGTCCGTGCCGCACCGGGCTCTTCAGCCGTTCGTCGCCATGAGCGATCGTGTTGCAGGTGTCGTAAAGCGGTTTGCCGTCGTTGTAAACCGTCCGTCCCTCAGCCCCGCGCCGCGCGCACACCCTCGGCCAGTTCGCCGACGAAGCCGAGCACATCCTCGACCGTGCCCGGCTTGACCGCGCCGGACGCGTCGATCCCATCGGCCAGACGAGTGACGATGGCGGAGCCGACGACGGCGGCGTCGGCGACGCGGGCGACCTCGGCGGCCTGGTCCGGCGTCTTGATGCCGAAGCCGACGGCGACCGGCAGGTTGGTATGACGCTTCAGCCGGGCGACCGCCGCGTCGATGGCGGTGTTGGACGCGCTGGCGGTGCCGGTGATGCCGGCGATCGACACGTAATAGACGAAGCCCGAGGTGTTGCGCATCACGGCCGGCATGCGCGCCTCGTCGGTGGTCGGCGTGGTCAGGCGCACGAAGCTGACGCCGGCCGCGACCGCCGGAAGGCACAGCTCCTCGTCCTCTTCCGGCGGCAGGTCGACGACGATCAGCCCGTCGACCCCGGCCTCGCGCGCGGCGGCCAGGAAGGGCTCCACCCCATAGGCGTGGATCGGGTTGAAATAGCCCATCAGGATGATCGGCGTGTCGGCATCCCGCTCACGGAAGCCGCGGACCATGTCCAGCGTCTTGCGCACCGTCATGCCGGCCTTCAGCGCCCGCAGCGAGGAGGCCTGGATCGCCGGGCCGTCGGCCATCGGATCGGTGAAGGGCATGCCGAGCTCGATCAGGTCGGCGCCGGCGGCCGGCAGGCCGTTCAGCACCGCCTGCGAGGTGGCGGGATCGGGATCGCCGGCGGTGATGAAGCTGACCAGACCGGCGCGTCCCTCCGCCTTCAGCGCATTGAACCGGCGGGCGATGCGGCCATCGGCCAAGATGTCGGCACTCTTCACGGCGGCACTCACAGTTCCACTCCCAGATGCTTGGCGACGGAGAAGATGTCCTTGTCGCCGCGGCCCGACAGGCACAGCACCATCAGGTGGTCCTTGGGCAGTTTCGGCGCGCGCTTGATCACCTCGGCAAGGCCGTGGGCGGATTCCAGCGCCGGGATGATGCCCTCGGTGCGGGCGCAGAGCTGGAAGGCGTCCAACGCCTCCTGGTCGGTGGCATAGGCGTATTCGACGCGGCCGACATCGTGCAGCCAGCTATGCTCCGGCCCGATGCCGGGATAGTCGAGGCCGGCGGAGATCGAGTGGCCCTCCAGGATCTGGCCGTCCTCGTCCTGCAGCAGATAGGTGCGGTTGCCGTGCAGCACGCCGGGACGGCCGCCGTTGATCGAGGCGGCATGGTCGAGCGGCCCCTTCTCGATGCCGCGGCCGGCGGCCTCGACGCCGATCATCTGCACCGACGGGTCGTCGAGGAAGGGATGGAACAGGCCGATGGCGTTGGAGCCGCCGCCGACACAGGCGACCAGGCTGTCGGGCAGGCGGCCCTCCAGCTCCTGCATCTGGGTCCGCACCTCGTCGCCGATCACCGACTGGAAGTCGCGGACCATGGCGGGATAAGGGTGCGGGCCGGCGGCGGTGCCGATGATGTAGAAGGTGTCGGCGACGTTGGTGACCCAGTCGCGCAGCGCCTCGTTCATCGCGTCCTTCAGCGTGCCGCTGCCCGACGTCACCGGGCGGACCTCGGCGCCCAGCAGCTTCATGCGGAAGACGTTGGGCTGCTGGCGGGCGATGTCGGTCTCGCCCATGTAGATGACGCAGGGCATGTCATAGAGCGCGCAGACCGTCGCGGTCGCCACGCCATGCTGGCCGGCGCCCGTCTCGGCGATGATGCGGGTCTTGCCCATGCGCCGCGCCAGCAGGATCTGGCCGATGCAGTTGTTGATCTTGTGCGCGCCGGTGTGGTTCAGCTCCTCGCGCTTGAAGTAGATCTTGGCGCCGCCCAGCTGCTCGGTCAGGCGTTCCGCGTAATAGAGCGGGTTGGGGCGGCCGACATATTGCTTCAGCTGCTGGCGCATCTCCCCTTCGAAGGCGGGATCGGCGCGCGCCTCGCGATAGGCCTTCTCGACCTCCAGGATCAGGGGCATCAGCGTCTCGGCGACGAAGCGGCCGCCAAAGATTCCGAAATGCCCGCGCTCGTCGGGACCGGAGCGGTAGGTGTTCAGTTTGCTCATCGTCTGCGGCACTGCCTGAAGTCGAAGGGAAGCTGGAGTCAGGTGGGCGGCATCGGGTCCGGACACCGGCCAGGCGCGACACCATACCGGCGGGACGCGCCGATTTGAAGCGCCGGGCCGCGGACATCCGCGAATAGCACCCGTCCGCAAACATGGAGCGGGGCTTTGCAGCGGCAAGGCCGCGCCCTTACACTGGCGCCTTCCCCATCGCGGAGCATGCTTTCCGATGACGCAGCGGACGCCACCGTCGCTTCTCCCCACGGACCTCAGGCCGGCGCCCAGCCGGATTCTGGTGGTGGAGGACAGTCCGCTGAACCAGATGCTGGTCACCGCCATCCTGGCCCAGGCCGGCCATCGCGCCGAAACCGCCAACAACGGGCTGGAGGCGGTGATGGCGGCGCAGGCCGGCGGCTACGACCTGATCCTGATGGATTTGTCGATGCCGGAGATGGACGGCCTGACCGCCACCCGCCTGCTGCGCGACCTGCCGGGGCCGGCCGGGCGGGTGCCGGTGGTCGCCATGACCGCCGACACCGACGAGGCCGACCGCGTCCGCTGCCAGGATGCCGGCATGAACGACCATGTCGCCAAGCCGGTGGACCGCGCGCAGTTGCTGGAGACGGTGGAGAAATGGCTGAGGGCGTCCCCCCCGGACTCGCCGGCCCGCTTCGGCCCCTGCGCCCCGGCCCTCCCCGCAGCGGCGGGCGAGGTTCTCGACCGCGAGGTGCTGGCCCAGTTGGCCCAGGATCTGGATGCGGAGCTGCTGACCGACGTGCTGCGGCAATTCGTCGCCGAGACGCGGGACCGGGTGGCGCGCATCGCGCAGGAGACCGACCGCAACATCCTGACGCGGGAGGCGCACACGCTGAAAAGCACCGCCGGCACCTTCGGCGCCCGCGCCCTGTGCGGCGCCGCCCGCGCGCTGGAGATGGCCTGCCGCGCCGCTCTGGCGGATCGGGACGGGATTGAGGGGGAGAGGAACGGGACGGCGGACACGGTGGAGGACCTGCGCGACGGCATTCCCCGGCTGGCAGGGGACGCCATCGCGGCCTACCGCGCCGCCGGATATCCTGTCTGACCCGGATATGGGCCCCAACCCAGGCCTGGGCGTGATCCGAAACGTCGGCCGGTCACTCGACGACGCTGATGTTCACCGCGGAATCCTTGCCATTATTGCCGCGCGCGACCTCGAACTGGACGCGCTGGCCTTCCGACAGCGCATGCAGACCGGAGCGCTGGACCGCGGTGATGTGCACGAAGACGTCCTTGGCTCCGGCCTCCGGTGCGATGAAACCATAACCTTTGGTGGTATTGAACCATTTGACGGTACCGTTTGTCATGGGCCTCCCCCCTGGTCATTGCCGAAAAGTCACTGCGAACCATGTCTTTGCGAAGCAGATGGGTCCGGAACCACCGCCATCGGCCGCGCCGAGTCGCCTGGCAGGCAAGCTGAACCAAGACATTGTGGGGGGAGGCTAGCCGCAGGCTGCGGTTGCGGGCAATTCCGTCTCACGGCATAGGACAAAGGATGGTCGACTCCAGGGGCGGACTTACGACCAAGGCGACGGCATCTTGCCGAAGCGGATTAGCCCGTTTCCTGGGAAACCGGGCATGGGCCGGAGGAGAACCGGCGAAAGAAAGGGTTAGAGCTTGCCTTCCGCCTGCCAGGCGAGGCGCTTGCGGTAGATGGTCGAGGCGCTGATCTGCAACAGGGCGGCGGCGCGCGGAATGTTGCCGTCGCAGGCGGTGATGGCGTCCTCGATAGCGTCCTTCTCCACCTCCCACAGCGGTTTGATCGCCTCCGGGGTGAGCGGGACGGGGGCGCGCGGCGGTGGCGGGGTACCGGCCGGCGCGACGGAGGCCGGGGCGCCGACCGCCAGCGGCGGCGGGGCGCCAAGCGGCGGCGGCAACATCTCCGGCGTCACCGTGTCGCCGTCATGCAGGACCGCGACGATGCGCACGACATTCTGCAATTGCCGGACATTGCCCGGCCAGTGGTAATGGCGCAGCGCCTGTTCCGTTTCGGGAGAGAAGCGGATGAAGCCCTTCTTCTCCTCCTTGGCGAATTCCGCCAGGTAATGGCGGGCGATCTCCAGCACGTCGTCCTCACGCTCGCGCAACGGCGGCAGATGGATGGGGATGACATGCAGACGGTAATAGAGATCCTCGCGGAACCGCCCCTCCTCCACCTCGCGCAGGGGGTCGCGGTTGGTGGCGCAGACGATGCGCAGATCGACCTTCTCCAGCTTCGACCCGCCCACCGGCGTGAAGGTGCCGGTCTGGATGAAGCGCAGCAGCTTGGTTTGCAGGTCGGGCGCCAGCTCGCAGATCTCGTCGAGGAACAGGGTGCCGCCGTCGGCGCGCGCCGCCGCACCCTCGCGGTCGGACACCGCCCCGGTGAAGCTGCCCTTCATATGGCCGAAGATCTCGCTTTCCATGAGATCCTTCGGGATGGCGCCGCAATTGATGGCGATGAAGGGCTTCGCGGCCCGCTGGCTCTGGCGGTGGATCGCCTCGGCGCAGACCTCCTTGCCGGTGCCGGACTCGCCGGTGATGAAAACGGTGGCGCGCGAGGAGGCGGCGCTGTCGACGATGCGGTAGACCGCCTGCATCGCCAGCGACGAGCCGATGAAGCCGTGATAGCGGGCGCGGTTCAGATCCTTCTCGAAGGTGTCGACCAGTTGGGCCAGCCGCAACCGCTCCATGGCGTTGCGGACCGTCACCACCAGCCGGTCGGCCGAGAAGGGCTTCACCAGGAAATCATAGGCGCCATAGCGCATCGCCTCGACCGCCGCCTTCACCGACCCATGGGCGGTGATGACGATGACGGCGCAGGGCAGCGCCTGGGTATCGATGCGTTTCAGCACCTCCATCCCGTTCATGTCCGGCAGTTGGAGGTCGAGCAGCACCACCATCGGCGCGCCGTCCTTCAACTGCGCCAGCGCGTCGGCTCCGGTCTCCACCGAAATGACGGCGTGCGATTCCTTTTTCAGATATTCCGCATAGACACGGGCCAGCGACGGCGTGTCTTCGATCAGCAGGACGGGAATGGAACCTGGCGGCATGCTGGTGACGACACGCGAGAGACAGGGACGGGACAGCTCCTATTGTCTAACAGATAATTCTGAAAATCCCACCCCTGCCCGCATGCGCGGTACGGCGAACGGACCGAATTCGCCGACGGACCGGATCTGTCGCGGCCCCGCCGCTTGCCGGGACCGGCGCGATGAATTATCAGCAGCGGGCATCGGGGCGTCGGACAGGGCGCCGGAAAGAAGGGGGTTCGCCATGGCCGATCACGCCATTCTGGCCGGCAGGCGCGTGCTGCTGGTCATCGCCGGCGGCATCGCCGCCTACAAGAGCCTGGACCTGATCCGCCGGCTGCGCGAACGCGGGGTGACGGTGCGCGCGGTGCTGACCGAGGCCGGCGCCCGCTTCGTCACGCCGTTGTCGGTACAGGCGCTGACCGAGGATACCGTCTACCAGGATCTGTGGTCGCTGACCGACGAGTCGGAGATGGGGCACATCCGCCTGTCGCGCGAGGCGGACCTGCTGGTGGTGGCGCCGGCCACCGCCAACCTGCTGGCGCGCATGGCCGCCGGCATGGCCGACGATCTGGCCGCCACCGTGCTGCTGGCCACCGACAAGCCGGTGCTGGTCGCCCCGGCCATGAATGTCCGCATGTGGCAAAATGCCGCGACCCAGGCCAACATGGCCCTGCTGGAGCGCCGCGGCATCCGCCGCGTCGGCCCCAACGAGGGCGTGATGGCCTGCAACGAATACGGCCCCGGCCGCATGGCCGAGCCGATGGAGATCATCGACGCCATCGCGGAGATCTTCGCCGCGGAGGCCCACCGCCCGCTGGCCGGACGCCGCGCCATCGTCACCAGCGGCCCGACGCACGAGCCGATCGATCCGGTGCGCTACATCGCCAACCGCTCGTCCGGCAAGCAGGGGCACGCCATCGCCGCGGCCCTGGCGAAGCTGGGGGCGGCGGTGACGCTGGTCAGCGGCCCGACCCGCCTGCCCGACCCGCCGGGCTGCGCCGTCGTCCCTATCGAGACGGCGCGCGAGATGCTGGCGGCCTGCGAGGCGGCGCTGCCCGCCGACATCGCCGTCTGCGCCGCCGCGGTGGCCGACTGGCGCGTCGACGGCGCCGCCGAGCGCAAGCTGAAGAAAGAGGGCGGCGGCCCTCCCGCCCTGGCCCTGACCGAGAATCCCGACATCCTCGCCACCCTGTCCAAGGCCGGCGGGCGCCGCCCGGCGCTGGTGGTCGGCTTCGCGGCGGAGACCGGCGACGTGCTGGCCTATGCCACCGCCAAGCGCGCCCGCAAGGGGTGCGACTGGATCGTCGCCAACGACGTTTCCCCCGGCACCGGCACCTTCGGCGGCCGCGACAACACCGTCCACCTGATCCGCGCCGATGGGGTGGAGTCCTGGCCGACCATGCCCAAGGACGCCGTCGCCGCCCGGCTGGCCGAGGCGGTGGCCGGATATTTCACCGGGACGTAACTCCACCACCTCCCGACCCGGCCCCCGAACACAGGAAAATCCATGTCCCCCACCGTCGCCTTCCTCCGCCTGCCCGGCAACGACGACCTGCCGCTGCCCGCCTACGCCACCGAGGGGGCGGCGGGCTTCGACCTGCGCGCCGCCGTGCCGGCCGACGCCCCCGTCACGCTGGCGCCGGGCCGGCGGGTTCTGGTGCCGACCGGCTTCGCCGTCGGGCTGCCGCCGGGATGGGAGATGCAGATCCGGCCGCGCTCCGGCCTGGCGGTGAAGAACGGGGTCACGGTGCTGAACACGCCGGGCACCGTCGATTGCGATTATCGCGGGCCGGTCGGCGTCTGCCTGATCAACCTGGGCGAGGAGCCCTTCACCATCGCCCGCGGCGACCGCATCGCCCAGGCGGTGATCGCCCAGGCCCCCCAGGCGCTGCTGGTCGAGGTCGCGACGCTGGACGACACCGCGCGCGGGACCGGCGGCTTCGGCTCCACCGGCATCGCCTGACTTCCCACCACTTCCGCCCTGGTTTCTATGGCATTATCGGCCCCAGCGGGGTTACCCGGATCGGGGTAGGCTCGGTGGCGGGTTAGGGGGGTGGGCATGCGAAGTCCCCGGCGGAGCGTGGCGTTCCGCATCCTGGCGGGCTTGACGGTCATCGGCGGGCTGGCGGCGGCGACCAGCGTCGTCGCCGTCTCGCTGTTCTCGCGCTTCCACCAGGCTTATGAGCAGATCGCCACCGCCAAGGTGCCGGGGCTGGTCGCCGCCGCCCAGCTGGTGCAGCAGAGCGGCGCCGTCGCCGCCATCGCCCCCGCCCTGGTCGCCGCCCAGGACCAGACCGCGCGCGAGGCGGTGATGGCGCGGATGGGCGACCAGATCGTCCGGCTGGAAGAGCTGATGGCCCGGCTGATCGCCCATGGCGGCCTGCGTTATGCCGATCGGGCCGTCTCTGGAAAACAGGACGGCGGAAAACAGGATGGCGGCAGGCGGGAGGGCAGCCGGGCCGACCTGGGCGAGCTGGACCGCCGCAAGAACGAACTGGTCGGGACCCTGCTGACCCTGAACGCCCAGGTCCGGCAACAGCTGTTCCTGACCGCCGAGACCAACAGCCGGGCCCAGGCGCTGGCCACCCTGACCGGACAATTGGGGGCCGCCGAATCGCGGGCGGCCGAAGGTCCTTGGGCGATGGAGCTGCGATCCGGCCTGCCCGACGCCGAAGCGGCCGACCGCAACCGCGAGGCGCTGGAACGCTGGCGCCGCGACCTGACGGCGGCGGCGACGACGCTGCTGGCGGCGCTGCGGGCCGAGGATGACGGGCAGCTCGACCGTTTCCAGGCCGATACCCGCGGCGCGCTGGACAATGCCGCCGAGGCGCTGTCCCTGCTGCCCGCCGATCGGGCCGCCCGGCTGGAGCCGTTGCAGCGCGAACTGGCGGAGCAGGCCTTCGGCCGCTCCCCCCTGTTCGCGCTGCGTACGACCGAGCTGTCGCTTCAGCGGGCGATCAAGCGGTCGGCCGCCCGCAACCAGGCGGTCTCGGACCAGCTGGTCGGCATCGTCTCCGACTATTTCCTGGCGGTCGAACAGGATGTCGCCCACCGGTCGGCCGAGTTCGAGCTGGTGATCCGCGACGGCGAGCGGGCGGTGATCGCCATGGCGCTGCTGTCGATCCTGGGGGCCGCCGCCATCTTCGCCTACATCCACCGCAATGTGGTGGCGCGGCTGCGCCGGCTGCGCAGCGCCATGCGGGCGGTGGAGACGGCCGAGCCGGCGGCGATCCCCGACCTGGACCTGCCCGCCGCCGCCCCGGCCGGCAACCGGGACGAGATCGGCGAGATGGCCCGGGCGCTGGCCTATTTCGTCACCGCCATCCGCGCCCGTGAGGGCGCCCTGGCCGACAGCGAACGCCGGCTGCGCACCATTCTGGAACAGAGCCCGGTCGGCGTCTCCATCGGCCGCGCCGACGGCACGATCGCCTTCGCCAACGCCCGCGCCGCCGAGCTTGCCGGCCAGCCGCAGGAGGACTTCGTAGGCAGCCGCCACGCGCTGGCCCTGCCCGGCACATCCGGCGACCCCGCCGGTGACGAGGGACGGGACGCGGACAGCGGCGGCGTCCTGGTGCGGGAGGCCGAACTGGCGGTGGACCGGCCCGACGGCAGCCGGGTCTGGGCGTTGCAGACGCTCCAGCGCACCAGCTTCGAGGGCGAGCCGGCGGTGCTGGCCTGGAGCTACGACATCACCGCGCGCAAGCTGGCGGAAGAGGCGCTGCGCGCCGCCAAGGAACAGGCGGAGATCGCCGCCCGGTCGAAGGCGGAATTCCTGGCGACGATGAGCCACGAGATCCGCACCCCGATGAACGGCGTGCTGGGCATGCTGGAACTGATGGCGCTGACCCCGCTGGACGAGGAGCAGCGCACGCTGGTCTCCACCATGCGGGACAGCGGTGCCGCGCTGCTGCGGATCATCGACGACATCCTGGATCTGTCGAAGATCGAGGCCGGGAAGCTGGAACTGGAAGAGCTTGACCTGAGCCCGGCCGATCTGGTGGAGGGCGTGGCCGACCTGCTGGCGCCCCAGGCCCACCAGAAGGGGCTGGCGCTGATCTGCGACATCGACGGCTCGGTGCCGGAGCGGCTGCGCGGCGATTCCGGGCGGTTGCGCCAGATCCTGTTCAACCTGACCGGCAACGCCATCAAATTCACCGACCGCGGCCGGGTGGTTCTGCGCGTCCAGGCCGCCGCAACCGCCGACCCGACCCTCATCCGGTTGACCGTGGCGGTGGAGGACAGCGGCATCGGAATCGGACCGGAGGGACAGGCCCGGCTGTTCCAGCCCTTCAGCCAGGCCGACAGCTCCACCACCCGCCGATTCGGCGGCACCGGGCTGGGGTTGGCGATCTGCACCCGGCTGGTCGAACGGATGGGCGGCCGGATCGGCGTCGAGTCGGTGCCGGGCCGGGGCTCGATCTTCCGCTTCACGGTGGAGCTGGCGCGCCCGCCCGAACCGGCCGCCGGATCGCGCATCGCCGCGACCATCCCCTGTGCCGCCCCGGCGCCGCTGGCCGGCCTGTCGGTGCTGGTCGCCGACGAGGACGAGGTGCAACGCACGGTGCTGGCCCGCTATCTGGAACAGGGCGGGGCCGACGTGACCACCGCCGCCGGCGTGGCCGACGCCGCGTCGCGGCTGGGCCGCGGCGGCTGGGGGCTGCTGGTGACCTCCACGGCGCTGATCGGGCGTCTGGATCCGCTGGCCGCCGCCAGCGCCCCCGGCCTGCCGCGGCTGCTGCTGGGCGACGGGCGGATGGGGGGAACGGCGGGAGGACTTGCGGTCGCCTCCCCCCACGCCGCGTCTCAAGCGTCTTACGGGCCGGCGGGCCTGGTACAGCCGGTCCACCGCACCGCCCTGATCCGCGCCGCCGCCATCCTGACCGGCCGCGGCGCGCCGGACAGCGCGGCAGGCAGCCCCGAGGCACCCCGCCTGCCGACGCCGGGCCGGGCCGGGGCGGCGGCGGGGCTCGGGGCGGGGCTGGGGGCGGGTGCGGACGGGCGCGACGCGGCGCCCGACGCGGCGCCCGACGCGGCGCCCCCTGCGGACCTCGGCCCGATCCTGGTGGCGGAGGATCATCCGACCAACCAGCAGGTGGTCCTGCGCCAGTTGCGCCGGCTCGGCTACGCGGCGGAGCTGGCCGCCGACGGCGCGCAGGCCCTGGCGGCATGGCGCGGCGGCCGGCACCGGCTGGTCATCACCGACTGTCACATGCCGGTGATGGACGGCTATGAGCTGGCCCGCCGCCTCCGGCTGGAGGAGGAGAAGGACGGCGGGCGGCGGACCCCCATCGTCGCCATGACCGCCAACGCCCTGTCCGGCGAGCGGGAGCGCTGTCTGGCCGCCGGCATGGATGATTACCTCGCCAAGCCGGTGACCCTTGCCCAGTTGTCGCGCGTGCTTGCCCGCTGGCTGGAGGCCCGCCCCGCTCCGGAGGTGCCCCCCGCCCCCATGGTGCCGGCGATGGCGGAGGCGCCGCCGCCGCCCGACCCGGAGCCAGCCCCGGAGCCAGCGCCCTCCCTCCCGGTGCTCGACCTCGATCACGTCCGTCAGACCTTTGGTGGCATGGAGGGCGGCGAGCTGGATGCCGGCACGCTCGACATGATGGATTTCTTCATCGAGACGACGCGGCCGACCCTGGAGCTGGTGCGCCGGGCGCTCGACGCCGGCGACATGGAGGAGGCGCGGGCGTCCGCCCATTCGGCCGCCGGCGCGGCGCGGACGGCGGGCGCGCGGGCGCTGGCCGCCGCCTGCACCGCGCTGGAGCGCGCCATCATCGAGGCGCGCCTCTCCGACGTCGAACCGCTCGCCGGCGCGATGGCCTCGGCCTTTCCCGAAGTCGAAAAAGCGATTCACGCCCTGCGTCACACGAAAGAGATGGTGCCCAGCCCGGAAGAGAGCATGGCGTAACCTGACGTGTCGGAGCGAAATCCACCTGGGCGGGAAGAGGATCTCGAAAAGGCGCAGGCGGATGGCTGTCCGCTTGTGGGGGGGAAAGGGCTGAACTACTCTGCGGCTCTTGATTCATTTCGACAGATTTGGCCGGGCCGCGCAGAGCCCCGGCTGTCGCGGGGGTGGAAAGCGTGGTCGGTCTCGCTGGCTTCTTTTGGAACAAGGAAACCCGGCGCCAAGCCGATCACGGCGCGGACCGTGACCGATGCCGGGCCATGCTGGCCGCCGCACCGCAGCCCTGGTGCGCCTGGACCGGCGACGGCGACGGCGCCCTGTCGGACGAGGCGGCGACCTTGCTGGGCATTTCCCAAGCGGAGTCGCTGGTCGACGCGGTGACGGCGCCGGACCTCGCCCCGGCGCTCTCCCGTCTGCGCCGTGACGGCACCCCCTTCCGCTGCGAAGCGACGACATCCGTGACGGGGACCGCCGCCACGGGGCGGAGGCTGGTGCTGACCGGCCGGCGCGGCCAGTCCGGCGACACGCGGTGCGACGTGGTGTGGATCGAGGATGTGACGGCCGCCAGCGACGCCGCCCGGGACGCCTCGCTGCGCCAGGAACAGGCGACGGGCGCCGCCCGTTCCCGCCTCGCCGAGTTGCAGGCGATGGCCGACGCGTTGCCGGTGCCGGTGTGGATGCGCGACCGCTCGTTGCGGCTGTCCTGGTGCAACCGCGCCTATGCCAGCGCCGTGGATGGCGATGCCGGGACGGTGGTGGCGGAAGGGCGCGAGCTGACCGCCGCCGGCCCGGCGCTGGCCGAGCGGGCGCGCAGCGGCGGCTTCGCCCAGTCGGACCGCGCCCCGGTCGTGATCGGCACCGAACGCCGCCTGCTGGAGGTGACGGAGGCGCCGCTGCCGCTGACCGATGGCGGCGGCACGCTGGTGGTCGGCTATGCCCTGGACCTGACCCCGCTGGAGGAGCTGCGCGGCGAGCTGGACCGCCACCTGACCGCCCATGCCGAGGTGCTGGAACGGCTGGGCACCGCCATCGCCATCTTCGGTCCCGACACCCGCCTGACCTTCTTCAACCAGGCCTATGCCCGGCTGTGGGATCTGGACGAGGCGTGGCTGCGCGGCGAGCCGACCAACGCCGAACTGCTGGAGGAGCTGCGCGCCCGCCGCCGGCTGCCGGAATATGCCGATTACCAGACCTTCAAGCGCGAGCGCCTGACCCGCTACACCCATCTGGTGGAGCCGGTGGAGGAGATGATGCACCTGCCCGACGGCACCACGTTGCGCCATCTGGCGGCGCCGCATCCCCAGGGCGGGCTGATCACCATCCTGGAGGATGTGACCAACACGCTGGCGCTGGAATCCTCCTACAACACGCTGATGGCGGTGCAGCAGGAGACGCTGGACAATCTGGCGGAGGGCATCGCCGTGTTCGGCGGCGACGGCCGGCTGAAGCTGTCCAACCCGGCCTTCTCCCGCCTCTGGGAACTCGCCGACGGCGAACTGCATGGCGAACCGCACATCGCCGACGTCATCGAGCGCATGCGCCCGCTTCTGGAGATGCCGCCGGCCGACAAATCATCCGAAAAGGGGCCGGACAGGCCGGGAGAGACCGCCACCTGGGAGGCGCTGAAGGAGGAGCTGATCGGCGCCACGCTGGAACGCAGCGTCCGCTCCGGACGGGTGGAGCGCAGCGACGGGTCGGTCGTCGAGTTCTCCACCCTGCCGCTGCCGGACGGGGCGGTGCTGAACAGCTACCTCGACGTCACCGACGGCGCCCGGCTGGAGACGGCGCTGCGCGCCTCCAACGCCGCGCTGGAGGCCGCCGACCAGTTGAAGAGCGAGTTCATCGCCAACGTCTCCCACCATCTGCGCACGCCGCTGAACGGCATCATCGGCTTCGCCGAGGTGCTGGCGAACCAGTATTTCGGCGAGATGAACCAGCGGCAGATGGAGTATGTCCGCAGCATATTGGCGGCGGGCGAACGCCTGCTGGAGCTGATCGACGATGTGGTCGACCTGACCAGCCTGGGGGCGGGTGTCACCAAATTGGAGCGCGGCGCCGTCAACCTGCCCGACCTCCTGGAGTCGGTGGCCGGCCTCACCCGCGATTGGGCCCGGCGCGAGGGGCTGCGGCTGGAGGTTGTCGCGCCGGAGGCGCTGGGCCAGATGGAGGGCGACGGCAAGCGTCTGAAGCAGGCGCTGTTCACCCTGGTGGTGGGGGCCATCCGCAACCCGCCGCCCGACCGCCGCATCCGGCTGGCCGGCGAAAGGCTGAACGGCAGCATCACCCTGTCGGTCAGCGGCGCCGCATCCCCCGATGCCGACCCGCAGGGGGCCGCGGCGCTCGGCGTCTCGCTGGCCCGCAACGTGGTGGAGTTGCATGGCGGCCGGCTGGAGCTGGACGAGACCGGCGGCACCGGCATGTACCGCAGCGCCCATGTCCGCTGCATCATGCCGGTGCGGGCACCGGTGAACGGGGTCAAGGCCGGTTAGAGTGGGATCGGTTCAGACGGAATCGTCTGAAGCGTGAATCGCACGAAAAATCAAGAGATTAGAGTCTGTCTGATGCTTCAATAAGCATCAGACAGACTCTAGGCACGCCGCCATCCGCCGGATGGCGGCCGATCACGCCCCACCGGTCACGCGGCGCCGGGCACGCCCTTCGACGTGGAATATTCGAAATGCAGCGCCTCACCCGGATAGACCAGCGGGCGGATGGCGTGGGCGGCCTGGGCGGCTTCGGCGAAGCCGCAAAGGATCAGCTTCAGCTTGCCGGGATATGTCGCGATGTCGCCGATGGCGAAGATTCCCGGCACGTTGGTGGCGCAGCCGGGCTGGGACACCGCGACGTGGCCGCGCTCCAGATCCAGGCCCCAGTCGGCGATGGGTCCGAGATTCATCGACAGGCCGAAGAAGGCGAGCATCGCGTCGGCCGGCAGCGCCTTCTCCTCGCCGTCCAGCGTGGCGACGCGCACGGCGGTCAGTTGGCCGTTCCCGCCCTCCAGGCCGGAGAGCTGGTAGGGCACCACCATCTCGATCCGCCCCTCGGCCACCAGCGCGTCCATGCGGGCGACGCTTTCGGGTGCGGCGCGGAACTTCGGCCGGCGGTGGACGACATAGACGCGCTCGGCGACGTCGGAGAGCGAGAGCGCCCAGTCGACCGCGCTGTCGCCGCCGCCGGCGATCACCACCTTCTTGCCGGCGAAGTCCTGGCGGCGGCGCACCATGTAGAAGACCGACTTGCCCTCATAGGCCTCCAGCCCGTCGAGTGGCGGGCGGTTGGGGCCGAAGGCGCCGCTGCCGGCGGCGATGATCACCGCCCGGGCGTCGATCCTCGTGCCGATGCTGGTCTCCACCAGCCAGCGCCCGCCATCCTGGCGGGTCAGCTTCTCCACCTGCTGGCCCAGGTGATAGGTCGGCGCGAAGGGGGCGGCCTGCTCCGCCAGCCGGTCGATCAGGTCGGCCGCCTCGATCGAGGGATGCGCCGGGATGTCGTAGATCGGCTTTTCCGGATAGAGCGCCGTGCACTGGCCGCCGACCATGTCGAGCGCGTCCACCACATGGCAGCGCATCTTCAGCATGCCGCATTCGAAGACGGCGAACAGGCCGACGGGGCCGGCGCCGACGATGACGACATCGGTGGTGAGGACATCGTTGCTGGATGCGGTCTGCGACATGAAAGCCAGTTCCTTGAGACGGGGTGCCGGTGAAGGGTGAGGGATGGACGGTGCGTCCTTCCATTGTCCGCATTTCCCCGCCGGGTCAACCCCCAGCGCCGGAAACAATTTCGCATAAATTCGCTTAAATTTGTTGATTGCTCCGGACGGTTGCAAAGCGGACACTGCGGGCTTGCGGCGGAAGGCCGGAGCACGCCGGCCGATATGTCCGCCCGGATGCCAGTCGGGTGGAGGCCCGGAATGAAGGAACTTCGGTGTCTGGTCTTCACCGACCAGGAGCTTGTGCGGGCCGTGCTGGATCGCCGGCACCGGGTGAAGGACAAGCTGCCGGTCGGCACCGTGTCCAAGGTCACCTATCACCGCAACGACGGGGCGGAACAGGACGGCATCGAGACCCGCCTGACCATCACCGACGACAATGGCGCGGTGACCGAGCTGGCGTTGACCGACACCGAGGTCACGGCGGCGCTGGTCGGCTTCTGCATGGGCCGCCGCATCCCCCTGCCGGTGGCGTCCGACAAGATGCTGCATCTGATCAACGGCGCGCCGACGCTGATGATCACCATGAATTTCAACAAGGCGCCGCGACTGGTGGTGAATGCCGGGACGGATGCGGCAGGGATGAGGGCGGGGGCGGGAACCGCGACCAGCGACCGCCTGTCGCCCAGGCGGCGGGTCGGCCGCTGACCCACCCCTCTTTCCGGCTTGCGGGCGGACGGCGGCTTCGCACAGTATCCGCGCCATGTCGGACCTTTCCCCCCACACCGTCACCATCCCTCTGCCGGACGAGACCGCCACCGCGGCGCTAGGGTGTCGTTTGGGCCTTCTCCTGCGGCCCGGCGACCTCGTGGCCTTGCGCGGCGATCTCGGCGCCGGCAAGTCGGCGCTGTCGCGCGCCCTGATCCGCAGCGTCACCCACGACGAGGCGGAGGTGCCGTCCCCCACCTTCACCCTGGTGCAGACCTACGACACCGCCATCGGGCCGGTCTGGCATTTCGACCTCTACCGCCTGTCGGGAGCGGACGAGGTGTATGAGCTGGGCTGGGATGACGCGCGGGCGGAGGCGGTGGCGCTGGTGGAATGGCCGGACCGGCTGGGTCCGCTGCTGCCGCCCGACCGGGTCGAGGTGACGATGGAGCATGACGGGCCTGACGCCCGCCGCGCCACCGTGACCGGCCATGGCGCGCTGGCGGCACGGGTGGCCGCCGCCGATTGGGGGCTGTGATGGGCGCCGTTTCTTCGGCGCGGGAAACGGAAATCACCGCCTTCCTGTCCGCCAACGGCCTATCCGGCGCGGCGCGGGAGCCGCTGGCCGGCGACGCCTCCGCCCGCCGCTACGAGCGCCTTCACAAACCGGATGGCGGCACGCTGATCCTGGTGGACACGCCCGCCCCGGCCGACGACCTCGCGCCCTTCATCGCCATCGGCGCCGAACTGGCCGGGATCGGGCTGTCGGTCCCCGCCATTCTTGTGGCGGATGTGGAACGGGGATTGGCGATTCAGGAGGATTTCGGAAGCGAAACCTTCTCCCGCCTGCTGGCCGGGGGTGCCGATCCGCGACCGCTCTACGAACTGGCGACCGACGCGCTGATCACCATCCACCGCCGTTGGCCCGAGGAAGCGGCGCCGCGTCTCGCCCTGCCCGTCTATGACCCGGCGCTGTTCATCGCCCAGACCCGGTTGTTCCTCGACGCCTATCTGCCGGCGGCGCTGGAAAAGCCGTTGACCGAGAACGATCGGTCCGATTTCGACATGGCTTGGCGCACGGTGCTGGAGCCGGTCTGCGCGGCCGCGCCGTCGCTTCTGCTGCGCGATTACCATGTCGACAACCTGATGCGGCTGCCGCGCCCAGGGGTGCGGGCGGCGGGTCTGATCGACTTCCAGAGCGCCGGCTGGGGACCGCGGGCCTATGACCTCGTCTCCCTGCTGGAGGATGCGCGGCGCGACGTGGCCGCCGATCTGGCCGAGGCGATGACCGCACGCTATCTCGCCGCCTTCCCCGCCATCGACGCCGCCGGCTTCCGCCGCGCCATGGCGGTGCTGGGGGCGGTGCGGCACACGCGGATCGTCGCCATCTTCGTCCGGCTGGCGCTGGGCCAGGGCCGGCGGTCCTACCTTGTCCATCTGCCGCGGGTCTGGCACCTGCTGGAGACCCAGCTGGTGAAGCCGGAACTTGGGCCGGTCGCCGCCTGGTTCGACCGCCACTTGCCACGTGGCGCCCGTGCCGCCTTCGCCGTTCCGGAGACGATCTGAAATGAGCGTGACCATTCCACAGACCGCGATGGTTCTGGCCGCCGGCCAGGGCCTGCGCATGCGCCCGCTGACCAACCACAGGCCCAAGCCGCTGATCCCGGTGCTGGGCAAGCCGATGCTGGACCATGCGCTGGACCGGCTGGCCGAGGCCGGCGTCGGCCGGGCGGTGGTGAACAGCCACTATCTCGGCGCGATGATCGGCGATCATCTGAAGGACCGCACCGCCCCCGCCATCACCCTGTCACCGGAGGACACGCCGCTGGAGACCGGCGGCGGGGTGAAGAAGGCGCTGCCCCATCTCGGCACGGCGCCGGTCTACACCGTGAACGCCGACATCTTCTGGCTCGACGGGCCGATCCCGGCCCTGCGCCGGCTGGCCGTGCATTGGAATCCGGCGGAGATGGACGCGCTGCTGCTGCTGATGGCGACGACCAGGTCGGTCGGCTATGACGGGCCCGGCGACTATCACATGGATCCGCTGGGCGGCCTGACCCGGCGGGGCGAGCGCGAGCTGGCGCCCTTCGTCTATGCCGGGTTGCAGATCGTCAAGCCGGAGCTGTTCGCCGCCGACACACCCGACGGCGCCTTCTCCACCAACCTGATCTGGGACCGCGCCCAGGCGGCCGGGCGGCTGTTCGGCCTCGCCCATGACGGGCTGTGGTTCCACATCGGCACGCCGGCCGGGCTGAAGGAGGCGGAGGATCTGCTGGCCATCGGCGGCGTGCGGGCGGTGGCGCATTGAGGGCCGGGCTGGCCTATACTCCACCGGAAACGGCCCATCCCCGGAACTGATCGCAGGCCCATGACCCACCCCAAACTCTACAGCATCCCCGCTGGCGCCCCCTTCGTCGACAGGCTGGCGGCGGGGATCATGGAGCGGGTGGGCGGCGACCCGATGGCGCTGGCCGGGGTCACCGTGCTGCTGCCGACCCGGCGCGCCTGCCGGTCGTTGCAGGCGGCCTTCCTGCGGCGGTCCGGCGGACAGCCGACGCTGCTGCCGCGCATGGCGCCGCTCGGCGAACTCGACGCCGGCGATCTCAGCCTGACCGAGGAGGAACTGCCCGACGTCCCGCTCGACCTGCCGGAGGCGATCTCGCCCTTGAACCGGCAGATGACGCTGGCCCGGCTGATCCTGGGCGCCGACGGGCTGTCGGCGACGACGGCGCAGGCGGTGCGGCTGGGCGCCGATCTCGGCCGGTTGATCGACGCGGTGTGGACCGAGCGCGCCGGCTTCGACAAGCTCGAGTCGCTGGTGCCGGAGGATTATGCCGAGCACTGGCAGGTCACTCTGAAATTCCTGCGTATCATCACCGAGGTGTGGCCCGCCATCCTCGAGTCGACCGGCGAGACCGACCCGGCCAAACGCCGCAATCTGGCGCTGGAGACCCAGGCGGCGCTGTGGCAAGCGGCACCGCCGCCGGGCATGGTGATCGCCGCCGGCTCCACCGGCTCGATCGCCGCGACGACGGAGCTGCTGGCGGTCATCGCCCGGCTGCCGCAAGGGGCGGTGGTGCTGCCCGGCCTCGACACCGGCGCCGACGACGCCATCTGGGACGCCATCGCCGCCGACGAATCCCATCCGCAGCATGGGCTGTCGCAGCTGATCCGCCTGCTGGGGGTGACGCGGGACGAGGTATGGCCCTGGACCGACGCGCCGGAACCGCGCGGCGCCCGCGCCCGCCTGATCGCCGAGGCGATGCGGCCGGCGGCGACCACCGAGGGCTGGCGCGAACTGTCGGGGCTGGATGCGTCGGCGCTGGACGGGCTGACCCGCATCGACGCCGCCACCTCGGAGGAGGAGGCGCAGGTCATCGCATTGCTGATGCGCCATGCGCTGGAAACGCCGGCCAGGACCGCCGCCCTCATCACCCCCGACCGCAATCTCGGCCGCCGGGTCGCCATGGCGCTGGCGCGCTGGGGCATCCTGGTCAACGACTCCGGCGGCCAGCCGCTCGCCCATACCGCGGTCGGCACCTATCTGCGGCTGACGGCGGAGCTGGCGGCGAGCCGCGTGCATCCGCTGGCGCTGCTGGCGCTGGCCAAGCACCCGATGGCGGCGGGCGGCCGCGACTCAGGCGATTTCCGCGCCGCCGCCCGCGCGCTGGAGCGCATCGTGCTGCGCGGCCCGCGCCCGGCGGAGGGGTTCGACGGCATACTGGCGGCGCTGGAGCGGGCCGACCGCTTCGACCATGAGGAGCAGCAGGAGGTCCTGCGCGGCTGGCTGGTCGATCTCGGCCAGCGCGCCGCGCCGTTCCTGGAAGCGCTGGCCGGCGAGACGCCGCTGGCCGACCTTGTGCGCGCCCATGTCGCCTTCTGCGAATCGCTGGCCGCCGACGACGGGTTGGAAGGCAAGGACCGGCTGTGGCGCCAGGACGACGGCGAGGAGGCGGCGCGCTTCATCCATGACCTGCTCGACGCCGCCGCGGGATTCCCGGCGATCCCGGCCAAGGATTACCCGGCCCTGCTCGACGCGCTGATGAGCGCGCGGGCGGTGCGCCCCCGCTATGGCCTGCACCCGCGCCTGTTCATCCTCGGTCCGATGGAGGCGCGGCTCCAGCATCTCGACCTGACCATCCTCGGCGGGCTGAACGAGGGGACCTGGCCGCCGGCGGCCGCCGCCGATCCGTGGATGTCGCGGCCGATGCGGCGCGAGTTCGGCCTGCCCAGCCCGGAACGGCTGGTCGGCATGTCGGCCCACGACTTCGCCCATGCCTGCGGCGCGCCCGAGGTGGTGCTGACCCGCGCCGCGCGGGTGGAGGGCACGCCGACCGTGCCGTCGCGCTGGCTCTTGCGGCTGGAGACCGTGCTGAAGGCGTTGGATCTCGACGGCGTGATCGAGGAGCGCGGGGCCTGCTGGCTCGGCTGGGCGCGCGGGCTGGACGAGCCGGACCGCGTGCGGCCGGTGAGCGCCCCCGAACCGCGCCCGCCGCTGAGCGCCCGGCCGCGCAAGCTGTCGGTGACGGAGATCGAGACCTGGATGCGCGACCCCTACGCCATCTATGCCCGGCACGCCCTACGGCTGCGGGCGCTCGACCCCATCGCCGCCGATCCGGGGGCGTCGGACCGCGGCCAGATCATCCATGACACGCTCGACGCCTTCGTCCGCGACCATCCCGGCCCGCTGCCCCATGACGCGCTCGACCGGCTGATCGCGCTGGGGCGGGAGCGTTTCGGCCCGCTGCTGCGCAGCCATCCCGACGTCTGGGCCTTCTGGTGGCCGCGCTTCGAACGGGTGGCCGGCTGGTTCGTCGATCTGGAGCGCGAACGCCGCCCCCGCCTGCGCCCGCTGGCGACCGAGGTGCCGGGCCGGCTGGAGCTGTCCGGCCCCGGCGGCCCCTTCGCCCTGACCGCCAAGGCCGACCGCATCGACCGCGGCCCCGACGGGCTGGTGGTGATCGACTACAAGACCGGCACCCCGCCGAGCGCGCGGGAGATCGAGCTGGGCTTCGCCCCGCAGTTGCCGCTGGAGGCCGCCATCGCCGCGGCCGGCGGCTTCAGCGGGGTGGACAAGGGGGCGGTGGCCGAACTGGCCTTCTGGCGCCTGTCCGGCGGCGATCCGGCCGGCGAGGAGAAGCCGGTCAAGGGCGACCCGGCGGCACTGGCGGAAGAGGCGCGGGCCGGGCTGGAGGCGCTGATCGCGCGGTTCGACGACCCGCAAACGCCTTACCGCTCGCGGCCAAGGCCGGCGATGGCGCCGCGCTACACCGACTACGCCCATCTCGCCCGTGTCCAGGAATGGTCGTCGGGCGGCGGAGAGGGGGAGGGCTGAGCATGAGCGATTCCATCACCGACCAGCTCCCCCGCAGCCTGCCGCTCGATCCCAACGTGGCGCAGCGGCGGGCCTCCGATCCGACGGCATCGGTCTGGGTCGGCGCCTCGGCCGGCTCGGGAAAGACCAAGGTGCTGACCGACCGGGTGCTGCGGCTGATGCTGTCCGGCACACCGCCGGCGCGCATCCTCTGCCTGACCTTCACCAAGGCCGCCGCGGCGGAGATGGCGATCCGCATCAACCGGACGCTCGGCCTGTGGGCGACCCTGCCCGACGAGGCGCTGGAGGACCGGCTGGCCGAGCTGTGCGGCGAGCGGCCGTCGACGGAGGCGCGGCTGAACGCGCGGCGGCTGTTCGCCCAGGTGGTGGATTGCCCCGGCGGCATGAAGATCCAGACCATCCACGCCTTCTGCCAGTCGCTGCTGCGCCGCTTCCCGCTGGAAGCCGAGCTGGCGCCGCATTTCGACGTGATGGACGACCGCACCGCCGACGGGCTGCTGACCGAGGCGCGCGACGCCGTGCTGCATGCCGGCCGCACCGAGCCGGACAGCCCGCTCGGCCGCGCCATGGGCCGGCTGACCGGCGAGCTGAACCCTGAGGATTTCGCCGCTCTGCTGGCGGAACTGGCCGGCCAGCGCGGGCAGGTCGAACGGCTGCTCAAGGACTTCCACGGGCTGGACGGGCTGGTCGACGCCATCCACGACACGCTGACGGTGCCGCCGGGCGTGACCGAGGAGTCGATCCTGACCCACGCCTGCCACGACGACCAGTGCGACCCGCCGGCCCTGCGCGAGGCCTGCCGGGCGCTGTCGGGCGGCAGCGCCGGCGACCAGGAGCGCGGCATCGCCATCCAGCATTGGCTGGACGCCGCAGACCGAAGGGTGCGGGCGTTCGAGGCCTACAAGCGGCTGTTCCTGACCGCCGAGGGCAGCCCGCGCAAGACGCTGATGACCAAGAAGCCGGCCACCGCCTATCCGCAGGCGCTCACGTCCCTGCGGAAGGAGGCGGAGCGGCTGGTGGAGATAGCCGAGCGGGTGAAGGCCGCCGGGGTCGCCGCCTCCACCACCGCCCTGCTGACGCTGGCGCAGGCGATGCTGGACGCCTACCGCGAGCGCAAGGCGGCCCGCGCCCTGCTGGATTACGACGATTTGATCCTGGCGGCCAACCGGCTGCTGGGCGGCGGCGACGGCAAGGCGCCGCGCGTGCCCTGGGTGCTGTACAAGCTGGATGGCGGCCTCGACCATATCCTGATCGACGAGGCGCAGGACACCAACCCCGACCAGTGGGCCATCGTCGCGGCGCTGGCCGGCGAGTTCTTCGCCGAGCTGGAGGCCGCCGCCACCGACGGCAAGATCCGCACCGTCTTCGCGGTGGGCGATGAGAAACAATCGATCTTCAGCTTCCAGCGCGCCGATCCGGCCGAATTCGCCCGCATGCGCCGCCATTTCCAGGAGAAGGCGGAATCGGCCGAACGGCTGTGGGCCGGCGTCGACCTCGACATCTCCTTCCGCTCGACCGCCGCCGTGCTGGAGACGGTGGATGCCGTCTTCGCGCTCGACCGCGCCCGCGACGGTGTCGCGTCCGACGCCAGCCCGACGATCCGCCACCGCGCCTTCCGCCGGGGACAGGCCGGTCTGGTCGAGCTGTGGCCGCCGGTGAAACCGGCCGAAGCGGTCGAGGCGCCGGCCTGGGCGCCGCCGGTGGCGCGCGAGTCCGCCGACTCCCCCTCGGCCCGCCTCGCCTCCGTCATCGCCGCGACGGTGCATCGCTGGATCGACGGCGGCGAGATGCTGGAGGCCAAGGGCCGTCCGGTGCGGCCCGGCGACGTGATGGTCCTGGTCCGCCGCCGCACCGCCTTCGTCACCGAACTGGTCCGCGCGCTGAAGGACCGCGGCGTGCCGGTGGCCGGCGTCGACCGCATGGTGCTGACCGAACAGCTCGCCGTCATGGATCTGGTGGCGCTGGCCGACTTCCTGCTGCTGCCCGACGATGACCTGACGCTCGCCACCGTGCTGAAGGGGCCGCTGGTCGGGCTGGACGAGGAGGCGCTGTTCCGCGTCGCCCATGGCCGACGCGGCACGCTGTGGCGCTCGCTGGTGGCGCTGGCGGAGAGCGAGCCGGCGTTCCGCCCGGCGCGGCGCTATCTCGGCGACCTGCTGGCGCGCACCGACTTCTCCGCCCCCTACGAGCTGTTCGCCGGGCTGTTGAACCGGCCCTGCCCGGCCGACGTCCGGTCGGGACGGCGCGCCATCCTGAAGCGGCTCGGCCCCGACGCCCAGGACCCGCTGGAGGAGTTCCTCGCCGTCTGCCTCGCCTTCGAGAAGACCGAGCCGCCGTCCCTGCAGAATTTCCTGGCCTGGCTGGCGGCCAGCGACGCCGAGATCAAGCGCGAGCTGGAACAGGGCGGCGGCACCGTGCGGATCATGACCGTCCACGGCTCCAAGGGGTTGCAGGCGCCGATCGTCTTCCTGCCCGACACGCTGGGCAGCCCGACCCAGAGCCCGCCGATCCTGTGGCCGGACGACGACTGCCCGGTTCCCCTGTTCGCCGCCCGCCGCGGCCAGGAGGACGGGCTGTGCGCCGAGGCGCGGGCGCGGGCCAACCGGCGGCGCGATCAGGAATACCGCCGGCTGCTCTATGTCGCGCTGACGCGGGCGGAGGACCGGCTCTACATCTGCGGCCACCAGGGCAAGCGCGAGCCGTCCGACGATTGCTGGTACCGGCTGGTCGAGGAGGCGATGCGCGAGACCGGCGTGCCGCACAGCTTCGACTTCACCGGCCTCAGCCCGGATGGCTGGGCGGGAGAGGGCTGGCGGCTGGTCGGCGCCCAGGATGTCGTGGTGCCGCGCCATGTCGAGACGGAGGAGAGCGCCGCCACCGAACCGCCGCCGCCCTGGATCGCCGAGCCGGCGCCGGGCGAGCCGGAACCGTCGCGCCCGCTGACCCCGTCGCGGCCGGACGGCGAGGAGCCGGCGGTGCGCTCGCCGCTGGGCGCCGACGACGGCCAGCGCTTCCGCCGCGGCCTGCTGGTCCACCGCCTGTTGCAGACGCTGCCCAATCTGGTGGAGGAGGCGCGCGAAGCCGCCTGCCGCCGCTTCCTGGCGCGTCCGGCGCACAAGCTGACGCCGGAGCAGCAGGATGCCATCGCGCGGGAGACGCTCGCGGTGCTGAGCCATGCGGAGTTCGCGCATCTGTTCGGCCCCGGCTCGCGGGCGGAGGTGCCGCTGGTCGGCGTCGTGACGCTGGGCGACGGCAGCCGGACGCTGGCCGGGCGTATCGACCGGCTGGCGCTGGCGGGCGATACGGTGTGGATCGTCGATTACAAGACCAACCGGCCACCGCCACGGGATCTGGAAGACGTGCCAATGGTTTACCGGCGGCAGATGGCGGCCTACCGCGAGGCGTTGCGCGCCGTTTATCCGGGCCGCCGGGTGCGGTGCGTCCTGCTGTGGACCGACGGTCCCTATACCATGGAGCTGCCACCGTCGGTTCTGGACGCGGCGGCGGCGGGGCTGGCGCCACGGGCGGGGTGAGGGGCGGCCGGCGACTGATCCGAAAGATGGGGTGACTTGACCGGCCGGGCGCCTCCGCCCTACATTTTGCTCAATTCCACTGACGGGGCGATGGCCGCCGGCCTTTCTCAACCGGTCCGCGGCGCTTCCGAATCCAGGCAAGAGGTCACATGAGCACCACCATCAAGGTTACCGACGACAGCTTCGAGCAGGACGTCCTGAAGGCCGACGGCCCGGTCCTGGTCGATTTCTGGGCGGAATGGTGCGGCCCCTGCAAGATGATCGCCCCGGCGCTCGACGAGCTGGCCGGCGAGTATGACGGCAAGGTCACCATCGCCAAGCTGAACATCGACGAGAACCCCGACACCCCGACCAAGTACGGCGTGCGCGGCATCCCGACGCTGATGCTGTTCAAGGGCGGCAGCGTCGCCGCCACCAAGATCGGCGCGCTGCCCAAGGGTGCGCTGTTCCAGTGGGTCGACTCGGCGCTGTAAGCGACCGCGACGCTCCAGGTAAGGAAAAGCCCCGCCAGCGGTCACCGCGGGCGGGGCTTTTTCGTTGGGGAGTGATTGGGCATGGTTGGCTTCGGGCGGAGGCCGTCGAAGCCGACGGTCCCTCACCGGGTCTTCTTCTCCTTCGCCGTATCCTTGCCCGCGGCACCCGCGACCTCCGCCGTCCGGACGAGATTGTCGGCGGCGGCACGGCCCCACTCGCTGTCGGGAGCGACCCGGCGGGCCAGCGCCCAATCGTCGCGCGCCGCCGGCAAATTGCCGCCCAGCGCCTTCACGTTGCCGCGCAGCAGAATCGCCTCCGGATCGCCGGGTTTCAGTTCGAGCGCCGAATCGATGTCGGCCAGCGCCTGCCGGTAGTTGGAGAGCGCCTTGTGGGCGGAGGCGCGATAGAGATAGGCGTCGGCCCGGCGGGGGTCACGGGCCAGCGCCGCGTCCAGGTCGGCGATGGCGTCCCAGAAACGTTCGCCCTCGGCCCTCGCGAAGGCGCGGTCGATCAGCAGGTCGATGTCGTCCGGCGTCTTCTCCAACGCGGCACTGTAGAGCCGTTCCGCCCGCTCCTGGTCGCCGGCCCGCAGCCAGGCCCAGCCGGCGCGGCCGAGCAGCGAGGCGGCGGCCTTGGGATCGTCCTTGCCGAGCGTCGGCACCAGCGCCTCGATCTCGCCGCCGGCCGCCTTGAATTCGCCGGCATGGAACAGCGCCAGCGCCTCGCACAGCGCCGCATAGTCGCCGCCACCCTGCTGCCGCCAGCGCTGCGCGTCGGCGCGGGCGCCGTCGGGATTGGCCTCCGCCTTGGCGGCGCAGGCCTGAAGTTCGCGGTTGCGGTCGAGAGCGGAGGAGGAGCCACCGGATGGGCTGGCGGACGGATTGGCGGATGGGCTGGCGGTCGCGTTCGGGGACGCCGCCTGAGCGGTCGAAAGGAAAGCCGGCGGAACGGCGGCAAAGCCCAGGGCGAGGATGCCGGACAGGCAGGCGCGGAGAAGGTAAGCATTGCGTCGGGTCATGGTGCCTTTACACTCCGCCATCGCCGGGCGGGGCGCAAGTCCGCAAGGCTCCCGCCCGCGTTACACACTCCACCCCTTTCCTTGCCGCTCCAACCGGAACCGCCCGTGATGACCGATCCCCGCCTGTTCGTGTTCGGCCTCGGCTACAGCGCCCGCGTCTTCGCCGAGAGGCTGCGCGCCGAAGGCTGGCGCATCGCCGCCACCTGCCGCGGCGAGGAGAAGAAGGCCGCCTTGGAGGCCGAGGGCATCGAGGCCTTCCTGTTCGACCGAGGCCGGCCGCTGGCCGACGCGCGGGCGGCGCTGGCCGGCACCACCCATCTGCTGGTCAGCGTCCCGCCGGACGGCAAGGGCGATCCGGTGCTGGATCAACACGCCCGCGATCTGGCCGACCTGCGCACGCTGGACTGGGCCGGCTACCTCTCAACCACCGGTGTCTATGGCGACACCGGGGGAGAATGGGTCGGCGAGGCGGCGTGGCTGAAGCCGACCGGCGAACGCCAGAAGCGCCGGGTGGAGGCCGAGCGCGGCTGGCTGAACTTGTACCGCCAGTATGGCGTGCCGATGCATCTGTTCCGGCTGGCCGGCATCTACGGTCCCGGCCGCAGCGCCATCGATTCGGTGCGCGACGGCACGGCCAGACGGGTGGACAAGCCGGGTCAGGTCTTCTGCCGCATCCATGTCGACGACATCGCCAACACCCTGCGCGCGTCGATGGACCGGCCGACGCTGGGCGCGGTCTACAATGTCGCCGATGATCTGCCGAGCCCGTCGCACGAGGTGGTGGAATATGCCTGCCGCCTGCTGGGGGTGGAGCCGCCGCCGCTGGTCCCCTTCGACCAGGCGGAGATGTCGCCGATGGCCGCCAGCTTCTACGCCGATTGCCGCCGGGTGAGGAACGACCGCATCAAGCGCCAGCTTGGCGTCACCCTGACCCATCCCGACTACCGCGCCGGGCTGGAGGCGCAGCTCGCCGCCGGACTGTAGCCGAAGAGTTGGGGAAAAGGTGACGCTGATATTACAAAGCAATGAACCGACATATTCCGGTAATCGCAAAATCCAGCCAAGGACACGACGGCGAACGGCAAGGGTTATTTAATAATCTCCCGTGATCATGGGCGTCCAGGCGACGACGATTCCGCGAGGTGTTGGACGCATGAGCAGCACGCCGACGGTCACGCCCTCCCTCCCCTCCGCCACACCGGCGGTGGCGAAGGACGCGGACAGGGAGAGGGCGGACACAAGCGCCTTCCGCCGCCAGATGGACGAGGTCGTGGCCCGCATCCCCATGCATGCCATCCGCTCGGTGCTGGACGCGGTCGAGGGGGCGGCCAGCCCGAATTCCGAACGGGCGCGCCATCTGCGCGAGGCGCTGGTCGACCATTTCAACCGCCTGCGGCCGATGAAGGCGCGGCGCCTGTTCACCAGCCTGTTCGAACCCTTCCTGGTCGACGACCCCATCCTCTACCGCTCGGGCGACTCGGTGCCGGCGCTGGTCCAGCGGGTGGATATGGGCGGCATCTGGACGGCGCTGACGCGCTACGCCTTCCCCGGCCTGGCGGCGGAGGTGCAGAGCCGGCTCGACGCCCTGTCGCGCGAGGCGATGCTGGACGCCGTTCTCACCTGCCCCGACGCGATGGTGATGCGCGAACTGATGCGCAAGGAGGCGCTCGACTTCCTCTACGCCATGGCCGGCGACCGCAAGCTGACCGACCGCTTCCTGGCGCTGGCCAACGAGGAGGCGCACCACGACGCGCGACTGCGCACCCAGTATCTTGGGCGCAAGGCGCCGATCGACAGCGACCTGCTGGGCTTCGTCCGCGCCCTGCTGGAGCACAACGCGGTGCTGGTGCCGCTGACCGAGCGCATGCGGCACGACATCGATGAAATGCGAAGGGGGGAGACGCAGGACGCCTCCGATCCCCGCTCCGCCGCCTATTCCGCCGAGGTCGATTGCCAGTCGGCGCTGATGGTCGGCTTCGTCCGCCGGGTGCGCGATCTCGGCCTGCCCTTCCGCGACCAGTCCCAGCTGCTGGCCTGGTTCGCCCCGCTCTACGGGCTGAACGTCAAGCGCCGCTACGACGTGTTCCTGCGCCATGTGCGCGAGCATGGCGGCCCGGCGGTCCGGGAATCGCATCCGCTGCCGCGCGCCCTGCTCTGCCATTTCACCGCCGCCTGCACCACGATCCGCGAGGTGGTGGACGGCATGTTCGGCGACATGGAGATCCAGGACGGCGGGGTGCTGTCGGCCCCCGTCCCGACCCGCGCCCTGCTGGGCGAGGCGGTGGACCGCTTCGACCGCGCGCTGACCGCCCTGTCCGGCATCGGCTTCCTCGCCAGCCGCACCACCGGCCCGGCCCTGAGGACGGAGTTGAACGCCGTCAGCCGCGAGTTGACCGGCACGGTGATGCCGGCGCTGGCCGCCCGGCTGCAGGCGGCGATGAACGCCCGCCACGCCCCGGTGCCCGACCATGAGGACATCGTCTGGCTGCTGGAGCTGGTGTGGCGCTGGGGCCGCTATCTCGGCAGCGCCGGCTACGCCAATCCGGAGTTGAGGTCGCTGCGCCTCTATGCGGTGGAGACCGGCCGCCTCGCCTTCATCCAGGCGATGAAGGCCGAGCCGCAAGAGACGCCCGGCCACCGCATGGCGCATCTGTTGCGCATCCGCCGGCTGATGGCGGCGATGGGCGAGACGGTGGACGGCTGGATCAGCCCGGTCAGCCAGGGGCTGCAACGGGTCGTCCACAGCTATCTGGAGGAGGTCGAGACGATCGCCGAGGATGAATGGGCGGTGATCGACGCCTTCGTCGCCAGCGTGCGCAGCGAACTCAGCCGGTCGCGCAACTGGCAGAGCGCCGACTTCGTCGACCTGCTGCGTCTGCATGAGGGCAGGCGGCGGGAGGCGTGACGGTCGCAGGCGCCCGTCCTCGGCCAAAGGGCTCGGCCAAAGGGCCTGGCCGCAACAATTTGGTTCGACCCACCCGTCGATGTGGTATGATGCGCGCCCGCTCGGGGCGGGACGGCCGGACAACGGCCCGCAACCCCGGTGGGCCCGCCAAAAAGTCATTCCTCCCGCCGAGACGACGCCAGCATGAACATCACCATCGAACGCGCCGCCCTTCTCCGTTCCCTGGGTCACGTGCAGAGTGTGGTCGAGCGGCGGAACACCATTCCGATCCTGTCCAACGTCCTGTTGCGCGCGGGCGACGGCGAACTGTCGCTGGCCGCCACCGACATGGACCTGGAGATCGTGGAGACGGTGCCGGCGACGGTCGGCCGCCCCGGCGGCACCACCGCCCCCGCCCACACCCTGTTCGACATCGTCCGCAAGCTGCCCGACGGCAGCCAGGTGGAGCTGGACATCGGCGGCGACGGCACCATCCTGACGCTGCGCGCCGGCCGCTCGCAGTTCAAGCTGTCCTGCCTGCCGGTGGAGGATTTCCCGCAGCTGTCCAGCGGCGACCTGAAGCATAATTTCTCGGTCCCCGCCGCCGACCTGCGCGGGCTGATCGACCGCACCCGCTTCGCGATCTCCACCGAGGAGACGCGCTATTACCTGAACGGCATCTATCTGCATGCGGCCAAGAGCAAGATGGGCGGGCTGGAGACGCCGGTGCTGCGCGCCGTCGCCACCGATGGTCACCGGCTGGCCCGGGTCGAGATGCCGCTGCCGGATGGAGCCGAGGGCATCCCCGGCGTCATCATCCCGCGCAAGACCGTCACCGAAATCCGCAAGCTGGTGGACGAGGCCGCCGACCGCATCGAGCTGTCGATGTCCGACAACAAGATCCGCTTCGGCTTCGACAGCGTCGTCGTCACCTCCAAGCTGATCGACGGCACCTTCCCCGACTATGAGCGGGTGATCCCGGTCGGCAACGACAAGGTGATGGAGGTCGACGCCAAGCTGTTCGCCGCCGCCGTCGACCGCGTCGCCACCATCTCCACCGAGAAGAGTCGGGCGGTGAAGCTGTCGCTGGTGCGCGGCGCCCTGACCCTGTCGGCGACCAGCCCGGAATCGGGCAGCGCCACCGAGGAGCTGGAGGTGAATTACGCCGAGGCTCCGCTGGAAATCGGCTTCAACTCCCGCTATCTGCTGGACATCACGCAGCAGATCGAGGGCGAGGGCGCCCAGTTCACGCTGGCCGACGCCGCGTCGCCGACCATCATCCGCGACGTCGCCGACTCCACCGCGCTCTATGTCCTGATGCCGATGCGCGTGTGATGGGGTTGCGGGGATCCTCCCCGCCCCTGGCGGAACGGACCAGTTGCAGCACACGGCAGTCTCGATGAGCGGCGGTACCCCGGCGTCCGCCGCGCCCCCTCCTTTGGCACCGGCGCTGGCCGTCCGGCGGATGACGCTGACGCGTTTCCGCGGCTACGACTCCGTGCGGCTGGAGCCCGACCATCGCCCCGTCGCCCTGATCGGGCCCAACGGCGCCGGCAAGACCAATCTGCTGGAGGCCGTCAGCTTCCTCGCTCCCGGCCGCGGCCTGCGCGGCGCGCGGCTGGCCGAGGTCGAACGGCTGGGCTCGCCCCCCGGCGCCGGCTGGGCGGTGGCGGCGACGCTCGACACCCCGCTGGGACCGGTGGAGATCGGCACCGGCCGCGAACCACATGACGGAAACCGCGCTTCCGACCGCGACCGCCGGCTGGTCCGCATCGACGGCCATCCGGCCAAGGGCCAGACGGCGCTGGCCGAGCATGTCGCCATGGTCTGGCTGACCCCGCAGATGGACCGCCTGTTCCTCGAAGGGGCGAGCGGACGGCGGCGTTTCCTCGACCGGCTGGTCTTCGGCTTCGATCCCGCCCATGCCGGCCGGCTGTCGCGCTACGAGCATGCCCTGCGCGAACGCGCCCGCCTGCTGCGCGACGGCCGCTTCGACGAGGGCTGGCTCGGCGCGCTGGAGGACCAGATGGCGACCACCGGCATCGCCGTCGCCGCGGCGAGACGCGAGGTGGTGCAGCGGCTGCGCGCCGCCTGCGCCCGCTCGATCGGCCCCTTCCCCGCCGCCGACCTCGCCGTCGCCGGCACGGTGGAGCGCTGGCTGGACGAGGGGCCGGCGCTGGCGGCGGAGGATTCGCTGCGCGACTCCTTGCGCTTGGGCCGCCGGGCCGACGCCGATGGCGGCGGCGCCACGCTGGGGCCGCACAAAAGCGACCTCGCCGTCCGCCATGCGCCCAAGGACATGCCGGCGGCGCTCTGCTCCACCGGCGAGCAGAAGGCGCTGCTGATCGCCATCGTGCTGGCCAACGCCCGGCTGCTGGCGGCCGAACGCGGCGCCGCGCCGATCCTGCTGCTGGACGAGGTCGCGGCCCATCTCGACCCCGAGCGGCGCGCCGCGCTGTTCGGCGAAATCCTGGCATTGGGCGCCCAGGCCTGGATGACCGGCACCGACGAGGGGATTTTCAACCCCTTGGGCGAGGATGCCCGCCGCTTCCGCATCGAAGACGCCCACATCCGCCCCGGATAGGGACGAAAAGCTGGGCGAAGGCCCGGAAAAAAAGCATGCTGACGCACGCTAAACCGCCGAATCCGCAACCGAATCTGTTATAGTCGACGCATGGCACAGGAAGCACTGAAGAACGACCTCCCGCAGTCGGAGCCCCAGCAGGCGGACTATGGGGCGGAGTCGATCACCGTTCTGCGCGGGCTCGATGCCGTGCGCAAACGCCCCGGCATGTACATCGGCGACACCGACGACGGGTCCGGCCTGCACCACATGGTGTATGAGGTGGTCGACAACGCCATCGACGAGGCGCTGGCCGGCTATTGCGACAAGGTCGAGGTCGTGCTGAACGCCGACGGATCGGTCACGGTGCGCGACAACGGCCGCGGCATCCCGACCGACATCCATCCGGAGGAAGGCGTCTCGGCGGCCGAGGTCGTTATGACCCAGCTGCATGCCGGCGGCAAGTTCAACCAGAACAGCTACAAGGTCTCCGGCGGCCTGCACGGCGTCGGCGTCTCGGTGGTGAACGCGCTGTCGGAGACGCTGGATCTGCGCATCTGGCGCGGCGGCCGGACCTGGAGCATGCGCTTCCGCCATGGCAACGCCGAGGCGCCCCTGGCCGATGTCGGCGAGGCGCCGATGGTGCCGGAGAAGGGCAAGCCGCTGTCGGGCACCGAAGTCACCTTCATGCCCTCGGCCGAGACCTTCACCAACATCGAGTTCGATTTCGCCACGCTGGAACACCGGCTGCGCGAGCTGGCCTTCCTCAATTCCGGCGTCCGCCTGCTGCTGACCGACGCGCGCGGGGTGGAGCCGAAGGTGCAGGACCTGCATTACGAAGGCGGCCTCGAGGCCTTCGTCAGCTGGCTCGACCGCTCCAAGACGGCGCTGCACAAGCCGGCGATCACCCTGAAGAGCGAGCGCCCGACCGAGCATGGCGGCGTGGTGACGGTGGAATGCGCGTTGCAGTGGAACGACAGCTACCACGAGACGACGCTCTGCTTCACCAACAACATCCCGCAGAAGGACGGCGGCACCCATCTCGCCGGCTTCCGCGCGGCGCTGACCCGCGCCATCAACAATTACGCGGCCGAATCCGGCATCGCCAAGAAGGAGAAGGTCAACCTGTCGGGCGACGACGCCCGTGAGGGGCTGACCTGCGTCCTGTCGGTGAAGGTGCCGGATCCGAAATTCTCCAGCCAGACCAAGGACAAGCTGGTCTCGTCGGAGGTCCGCCCCGTCGTCGAGGCGGTGGTGGGCGAGGCGCTGGCCCAGTATTTCGAGGAGCATCCGGCCGACGCACGCCGCGTCGTCCAGAAGGTGGTGGAGGCCGCCGCCGCCCGCGAGGCCGCCCGCAAGGCGCGCGAGATGACACGCAAGAGCTCGCTCAGCATGTCGTCGCTGCCGGGCAAGCTGGCCGACTGCCAGGAGCGTGATCCGGCCCTGTCGGAGCTGTTCATCGTCGAGGGCGATTCGGCCGGCGGCTCGGCCAAGCAGGGCCGCTCGCGCCAGTCCCAGGCCATCCTGCCGCTGCGCGGCAAGATCCTGAACGTGGAGCGGGCGCGGCTGGACAAGATGCTGTCGTCGGCGGAGATCGGCACGCTGATCGCCGCGCTGGGCACCGGCATCAGCGACGAGTTCAACGCCGAGAAGGCGCGCTACCACAAGATCATCATCATGACCGACGCGGATGTGGACGGCAGCCACATCCGCACCCTGCTGCTGACCTTCTTCTTCCGGCAGATGCCCGACCTGATCGAGCGCGGCTATCTCTACATCGCCCAGCCGCCGCTCTACCGCATCAAGCGCGGCAACGCCAAGGAACGCTATCTGAAGGACGACCGGGCGCTCGAGGAATATCTGGTCGAGGCGGCGCTGGGCGACCTGTCGGTCCGGCTGTCGGACGGCACTCTGCTGATCGGCGAGCAGCTGTCCAGCCTCGTCGAGCAGGCCCGCACCGCGCGGCCGGCGATCGACACGCTGTCGCGCAAGGTCGGCAACGCCATGGTGGTGGAGCAGGCGGCGGTCGCCGGCACCCTGTCCGCCGCCCTGGCCGACGACAAGGCGGCGGCGGAGGCCGCGGCGCAGGCGGTGGCGGAGCGGATGAACGCGCTGGACGCCGACGGCGGCTGGCGCGGCGAGGCGCTGCCCCAGGGCGGTTATGCCGTGATCCGCGCCCGGCGCGGCGTCACCCACCGCCACCTGTTCGACACCGACCTGCTGAAGAGCGGCGAGGCCCGCCGCCTCGACGGGTTGGCCGCCGACCTGAAGCGGGTGTTCGGCACCGCCGGCCAGGCCTTCGAGAAGCAGAAGGAAACCCGCGCCCTGACCGGTCCGGTCGCGCTGTTCGACGTGGTGATGGAGTTGGGCCGCCGCGGCGTCACCATCCAGCGCTACAAGGGCCTGGGCGAGATGAACCCGGACCAGCTTTGGGAAACCACGCTGGATCCGAGCAAGCGCTCGCTTTTGCAGGTCCGCGTCAACCACGCCGATCAGGCGGAGGAGGTCTTCTCCACCCTGATGGGCGACGTGGTCGAGCCGCGCCGCGAGTTCATCCAGGACAACGCGCTGAAGGTGTCGAACCTGGACGTGTGATCCACCCTGTTTGGTCAATTAAGCAAAGAATGAGAAACCGGATCCTAAGTTTGAGAAATTTTTAACCGTCCTATCATCGGAGACGACGGTATCCCTCTCCGGAAGCGGAGAGCGAGCAAAGAGGGCGGGGCCAAGATGGCTCCGCCCTCTCTGTTTGCGCTGCCGGTTCATCACCAACTCTATGTGGCCATGATCAGTACTCGAACCGAATCCGATCAGATCACCCGCTCACAAGCCTCTTTGGTGAGAGTCTGATCCGAAATTAAGTTGAGTGGTATCAGCCGGTTAGCTCGACAGCGTGGCCTTTCGGTGATTCAGGGGTTTCGCCAAAAACAACCGTGCATCCCCGATGTGGACTGAGAGGCTGTCCGGTAAAATATTGACGAGATTGGGCTCGAATTTTTTGCGGGCAACGGGGCGTTGCCGGGAGTGTTGATCCGATATCCCTTTACGGTGGTGGAGGCCTGTCATGCCATGCCCACACGATCCCTATCCGTCTGACCTCAGCGACGATGAATGGGAAGTCGTCGCACCTCTCTTTTCCAAGAGCGAAAGGCGGGGACGGAAGCCGATCTATGATCTGCGCCGGATCTTGGACGGCTGCTTCTATGTTTTGCGCGGCGGAATTGCTTGGCGGATGATGGCGCATGACTTGCCGCCGTGGCGCGTAGTCTACGATCACTTCAGCCAATGGCGCAAGACTGGCAAGTGGGAGCGGATCAATGAGGCCTTACGTGAGCGTTACCGCGTGAGTCGGGGGCGTGATCCCCAGCCGTCGGCCGCCGTCATCGACAGCCAATCGGTCAAGACGACCCAAATCGGCGGACCGCGCAGCTACGATGGCGGCAAGAAGGTCACAGGCCGCAAGCGCCAGATCCTGGTCGACACCGAGGGCATTCTACTCAAGGTTGTGGTTCATTCCGCTGATCTCCACGATAAGGCGGGCGGGATGCTCCTGCTCGCTTGGCTCCACCTCCTGTTCCCGCGGCTCGTTCTGGTGTGGTCCGACACCCATTATCAAGGCTTGAAGGCGTGGGCAAAAGGTCACCTCGGCTGGACGATCGAAGTCGTCAAGCATTGGTGGACCGGCGTTCGCGGCTTCTGGTGTGCACCCGGCCAGGAACCACCCGAAGTTCTCACTGGCTTTCACGTGTTGCCGCGACGTTGGGTTGTTGAGCGATGCTTTTCTTGGTTGTTGACAAACCGCCGCTTCGTCGTCGATTACGAACGTCTACCGAAAACAGACGAAGCTTTTATTTATATGGCGATGGGGCGAATTTTACTCCGCCGCCTCGCAAAAGCCCTCCCAAATTAGCCAAAAACTCGATCCACCTTTTACCGGACAGCTTCTTACTCCTCCGGGAAACGGACCGAAGCAATGAGAAAATCCTCAGATCGGGACCACAAGCTGAGCGGCCGCCGAGCAAAGGACCCGGCGGACGAGATCGGCCTGCCGGTTAGTCCCCGTCTTGGCCAGAACTTGCTTCATCTGGAAACGGACTGTTCCCAACCCGACTCCACGGCGTTGCGCATATTCCTCCAACGTCAGCCCGGAGACGAAGGCGCTGGCCAGACTTGCCTCCGCCGCGGTCAGTCCGAACAGGGCGACCAACGCCTCGGCCGGAACCATTCTCACGGAGCGGTCGCCGCTGAGGCCGATCAGAACGAGAGGAGCGCCAGCCGTGCTCGACTGATCCAACCTGTCGAAAGACAGTTCCCAACGACAGCCATCGATATCGAGCGCCAGGAAGGTTGGCGCGACGCACTCACCCTGACGGCACAGGGCATCGCTCAATTTTTGCCGCACAACAGGATGAGACATATGCAACCGTCCTTCGCGGAGCTGCAATCCTCGTCCCTCCGCCATCTCGGAACGCGCTCTCTGATTGAGCCACTGGACGTGACCTGAATTGTCGCAAATGATCAGACCGCAGGGCATGCGTTCCAGATAGCTCTGCACCAGACGCTCCCCCGCAAGGCGGTTCATCGTGACCCGGCTAATCTGCATGGCTTGGGCGAAATGGGGGACCTTTGCCGCGAGACCTTCTATCTGGCGGCCGGAATAGTCATTGGCGTCGTCCGGCCGGCGATACAGTGAAAGGCCCATGTAATGATCTTTTCCAAGGCACAAGGCCCCTCCGAGAAACCGGCCGTACCCCATCAGCCGCATGCGCTCCTGAAGCTGACTCCTGACGGACTCCTCGTCTTGTGAGAATAAATCATAATCCGAGACTATCCGTCCTACGCCGGCCGATATTTTCCTGGCGTCGATGCGCGGATTTCCTTCATCTCTGATCAGGTTTCTGTAGCGCTCCATGTCGGTCCGTGAATCATAGACCTGCCAGATTGTTTCAACCTTCTTTCCATTCACGCGGAATTCCTGAAGAAGGGCATGCTCGACCTCGAATTCGGCACATACCCGATCCATTAGACTGTGCCACTCCGACGGAGCGCTGGAGCAAGCATAGAGTTGCAAAAGGAATGTGTCTCCGGGTTTGATGGCGTGACTGTTGGCTGGAATAGCGTCCACCACTTAACCTCCAGACAATTTCAGACTTCACTCCGCCGTTTCTCGTATTTCAAGCGGCACAAGACGGATTGGCAAAGGCGGAAGATCGGAGAGCCACATCGAAGCCGTGTAACACTTCCCTCAGGCCCGACGATCCGATGGCTGCAAATCAAGGTGCAATAATATTTTGGCATCATTTTGCAAAGCCTCGACATATTCCGGCGGAAAATAGATAATTCCGACGAAAAAGGCTGGGAAAACTATGGTTTCTTTATCTTGAAGAAGCCTTGACGTTCACCACTGTAATATCGCGGATCCCCATCCATCGATCAACAAAAATATAACAGAGCTCGACTGTTCGGTTATCGTACTGATGCCGGTGTGAGAGGGGGGTGGGACAGGCCGGATGGCTGGATAGTTTCGACAATGCAGCGTTGGGCCGAATCGTCCAGGTCTTTCGGAAGCTCTGCACTCTGAAAGGTTGCGCCGACAAAACAGTCATCATGTCAATGCTCCACACCCTCGGTGTGAGTTCTCAAAACAAGCTCCTGGGATGCCGATCATCGGGCATCATTTCTGTCAGGGACCGGCATTGTCCAGTCAAAGGCTATGGTTTTGTGAAACTAAATTTGCACCCTTATACCATATGGTAGATGAAGGGACGGCCACCGCCAGATGATCATTGATAAAAGTTCATAATCATTTGCAGGAGGCTTTTGTGCAGACAAAAACATCGAACAGCGCAAAAGAAACGCCGATACACTTCAAGTCTGCGACCGAGATCCTGAAGTTGCTTCGCACCCGGCAGATTGGCGCGGTCGAAGCACTGCAACATCACTTGGAGCGGGTGGAACGCCTCGACGGCGATTTGAACGCCGTGGTGGTCAAGGATGTCGAAAGCGCGCTGTGCGCCGCCCGTGAAGCCGACAATCGGTCCAAGACGGAGTTGCCGCCTCTGCACGGGCTGCCGATGACGATCAAGGAGGCCTTTGATGTCGCTGGTATGCCGACCACCTGCGGCTTCCCTCACCTTGCCGGGAACCGGCCGCGCCAGGACGCGCATGCCGTCGGCCTGCTCAAGGCGGCTGGCGCCGTCGTGTTCGGCAAGACCAACGTGCCCGTCGGAGCTTTCGATTGGCAGGCCTACAACCCGGTCTACGGCTCAACCAACAATCCCTGGAACACCGGACACACGCCGGGCGGATCCTCGGGCGGTTCGGCGGCCTCGCTGGCGGCGGGTTTCTCCCCGCTGGAACTCGGCAGCGACATCGGCGGATCGATCCGCGTTCCCGCTCATTTCTGCGGTGTTTACGGTCACCGACCCAGCTATGGTCTGGTGCCCGCGCACGGACATGTCCCGCCCATGCCGGGAACTCTCATCCGCTACGAGTTTGGGGTCAATGGTCCGCTTGCACGCTCGGCGCAGGACCTCGAACTTGCGCTCGACCTGATCGTCGCTCCGGCGGAGTTGGAACGTCCCGCCTCGCGCCTCGCCATTCCGGCGAGCCGTCACGAGCGTCTACAGGATTTCCGGGTCGCCGTGTGGGCCGACGACAGCGCCTATGCCGTCGACACCCGTTGCCTTGACGCGATGCGCTCCTATGTCGACGATCTCCGCAAGCTTGGAGTCACGGTGGACGAGAAGGCGCGGCCGGATTACGACTGGAAGGCATCGGCCGATCTGTACTTCGACATCATCATGTCGATCTGCGCCAGCAGCATGCCTCCGGAAATCCTGAAAATGCTTGCTGATACGGCCGCAGGACTTCCCCCGGAGGATTCGGGGTACCTGGCGCGGATGGGGCGTGTCCTTCAGATGCGCCATCATGAATATTATAGAATCATGCATGAGCGCGAAGTTCTTTATCGCGCGTGGCGCGATTTCTATTCACGCTACGATGTCCTGATCTGTCCGTCCTTCCCGACCGTCGCCTACGAGCATGATCGCCGCGGTGACGGCGGCAGCGATCCGTTCACCGTCGGAGAATCCCGCTCGCACATGGTCAATGGCCGGCCGATTCCATATTGGGACGGGTTGCATTGGCCGTCGATGGCCGTCGTCGCCAATCTGCCGGCGACTGCCGTGCCGACGGGACGTTTTATCGACGGACTGCCGATGGGGGTTCAGATCATGGGACCCTATTGCGAGGACCGTACGCCTCTGCGGTTCGCTCAATTGGTCGAGCGGGAGCTTGGCGGCTTCATCGCTCCTCCGTCCTACCTGTAGGCGGCTGCTTTACACCACTCCACACGGTTTGATTGACGCCCGATGCGTGGATCGGGGCCGGCTTGCAAGCGCGTTCGATCGAGCTGCATCTCGTCCCGATCCGTGCTTTGCGCGGGCTTCGTCATCTGCCCGCGGATGAATAAGTAAGCAGAAAAACGCTTCGCAAAACAACACCCTGACATAACCGGAAATATGGCGGAAATAATACCAACAATAACCCGCCCCATCGCGTTTCCGGAACCCTTGATCGATAAAAACAGAAGCATGGAGGTCAATCAATGAGAGACGCAGCACGCACCATGATCGCCAACGCGTTCATCATCGCGGCAACCCTGATCATGTCGTCAGTGGCTTCGAAGGCCATCGCGCAGCAATTGCCCGATCTGGTGAAGCCGCCGGCCGGAATCAATCTCGGAAGCACCAGCTTCTTCGACGGCTTCGGTCCACGCGAGACGGGATTCGTGTATGTCGCCTTTCCGCGCTTTACGTTCGGCAACGACATCACGGACGCCAAAGGCAAATCGTCCCGCGCCTTCAACGACCCCAAGGTCAACACACAGGTTCTCGTATCTCAGTTCTCGTACTTGACCCCGTTGGAGGTCGGACCGACGAGACTCGGATTCAACCTGTTCGTTCCATTGGTCAATTTTGCGACGAGCTTCGATTCGCCGGGACTGAAGCTGCGGGACAATGGTTTCAATGTCGGCGATCTCACGTTTGGCACGTATCTGCAAGGAAACCCAATCATCGACGAAGGCCGCCCCGTCTTCTCCTGGAGGGCTGAAATCGATGCCATCGCGCCAACAGGGGCTTTTGACAAACACAAGGACCTTAATCAAGGCTCCGGATTCTGGTCGCTCATACCGTACCTGAGCGCCACCTACCTGCCAACGGAAAATACTGAAGTTTCTATGCGATTCAATTATATGCATAACTTCAGCACGGACAAGTTCCCCAACCCGCCCCCCATCCCCGGCTTCAAGTTCGACAACGGGCAGGCGGGACAGGTCGGCTGGGTCAACTTCGCCGCTTCGTACAGGGTCTTGCCGTCACTGGCGCTCGGCTTGAACGGCTTCTATTACAAGCAACTCACCGAGAATAAATTGAACGGCGTATCAATTGCGGACAGCAAAGCTGAAATGTTGGCCATGGGTCCAGGCGCTCATATCAGCATCTCGGAAAAGTCGTTCTTGAACGTCAATCTCAACCTGCCCGTTATCAACAAGAATGCGATCAAGGGGCCATCACTCGGACTGCAGTATGTGAAGGTGTTCTGACCTCGCCCAAGGCAGCAATCCGATCGTGCCCTTGAGCGTGGTGTAGGAGTTGGGTCGCTCACCGGGTGAACTGATGGTGTGGATGCCCCCTCTCGTCGGCATCGGAGTATGCCAGGATGCAGTTGTCAGGCGCGCCCTAGAACTGCCGCCCTGGCGACACGAAGGCTGCCCCCCGGTTGCCCCGGTGGGCCCACAGGCTTGATCCTCCTCGGGCTGGAAAACCGCCCGTCGGATCAAGCCTATGGACTACCGGGACAACCTGAAGCCCATGCTGCGGTAACGATGGCAGAGGGGGCGGCACTCGTGTCGCCAGGGAAAGGAAGCCTGTGCGACCAGCCACCATTGGGGTCGCATTGGCCTTGCGGCTGGTCATGAGGTTCGGCTCATTCCGCCGATTTACGTGAAGCCGTTCGTCAAGCGGCAGAAGAACGATGCCGCCGATGCGGAGGCGATCGCGGAAGCGGCACGCCGCCCGAACCTTCGGTTCGTTGCGGTCAAAAGCGCCGAACATCAGGCGCGCGCCGTCACCTTCCGCACCCACCAGTGTTTCGTGAAACAGCGCACCCAGCTCATCAATGCTCTGCGCGGCCATCTGGCGGAATTCGGGGTGATCGCTCCCGGCGGAGCGACCAATGTCAAGCGGTTGGAGCAGGCGACCCGCGAGGAGGGCACCGACCTGCCGGCAGTCGTGCGAGATGGCCCGCTTTTACCTCGAACAGATTGCGGCTCTGACGATCAGGATCGACGAGTTGGTTCAGCAGCTGCAACTGGCGTCCCGCACGGATAGCTTTCTGCGGCGCCTGTGCACGGTTCCAGGCGTTGGTCCCGTGACGGCCGGCGCCATTGCCGCCTTCGCGCCTGACTTGCGGACCTTCTCCAACGGCAGGAACTTCGCGGCCTGGCTTGGGCTGGTACCGAAGCAGCATTCGTCCGGCGGCAAGACCCGGCTGGGCGGCATGAGCAGGATGGGACAGGAAGACATCCGCAAGCTGCTGATCGTCGGCGCCATGAGTTGCATCCGATGGATCTGCCGACGCGGCACGAACCCGGACAACTGGCTCGGCCGTCTCTTGGCCCGCAAGCCACGCATGGTTGCCGCCGTCGCCCTGGCCAACAAGATGGCGCGCGCCATCTGGGCGATGGTGGTCAAGCAACAGGATTATCGGACAGCGTGATCCGGAGGACGCGAAAGGCGACCGACGGATTGCGTTGCGGGCCATCCGGCCCGGGCAGGAAGATCGGCTGACGGTGTAGGCGGCAAGGACTTCAATGTTCAGATGGAGAGATCCAGTCCCGGGGGCGCGAGCGTCACAGCTCTCTGAACCGATGTGGGCTCCATCTTTCGAACAGCATACCGGCCCGTGGCCTTGTCAGGCCACATCATGAGGCCTGACACACGACCGATAGAATGCCCGGCACGCCCTACAATGTCAGAAGATTCCTCTTGCTTAACCGGGGGCATCCACACACGAGCAGGACCGGTCGGGAAGCGCCTTCGCCATCGCGTCCACCATTGTGCCTCATCGTCACCGCCATGATGACGGCGGCCATGGACAGAATCGGTCACCCTTGACCATCGGCGTAATTGCATCCGATATCGGATTTGTTTATCCGTCCCTCGCACGCCACCCATCCGTGCATCCTGCAAGAAGACCTGACCGAATCAGACACCTCAACGCGGTAAGTGTGCCATCGGACCGCTTCCAGCCTGTAGAGCCTGCCCATGACTTTCGATCGCATCCCCGCCACCGTCCGCCAGCGCATCGGCGCCAAGCTCGACCGGATTGAACTGGACAGCGGCGTCCGCATCCTGCTGGCGGTCGAATCCGGCAGCCGCGCCTGGGGCTTCGCATCACCCGACAGCGACTATGACGTGCGTTTCCTCTATGTCCGGCCGCTCGACCGCTATCTGAGCCTGACCAGGGAGCGGGATGTCATTGAATTGCCCATCGAGGACGATCTCGACATCAACGGCTGGGACATCAGCAAGGCGCTCTCCCTGCTGGGCAAGGCGAATCCGGTCCTGTTCGAATGGCTGGCCTCGCCCATCCGCTACCGCGCGGACGAGGAATCGGTGGATCTGGTGCAGGCGTTCGCCGGCCGGGTCGCGCACCGGACGGCGGCGATCCACCATTACCGGAGCCTGGCCTCCAGCAGCCTGAGGCGTCACATCGATGGTCAGGACCGGGTCCGGCTGAAGAAATATTTCTACGGCGTGCGTCCGGCCTGCGCGCTGGCCTGGTTGCGCACGCGGCCGGCGGACCGGCTGCCGATGGCGCTCGGCGCGCTGATGGATGGCCTCTCCCTCTCTCCCGCGATTCGCGACGCGATCGGCGGCTTGCTGGCGCGCAAGCAGCAACTGTCCGAAATCGGCGAAGGCCCACGGATCCCCGTTCTCGACGCCTTCATCGCCTCCGAGGTCATGGCGGCGACCGCTTCCGACCCCGGCCCCACCGAAAAGGCGGCCCTTGCCGCCGAAGCCGACCGGCTGTTCCGCCGTCTGGTGCGCGGCCCCATGCCGCAGAACCCGGTGGGCATAGCCGACCATCCCGCTTCCTGAACCGGAACCTCCATGTCCACGTCCTCGCCGGAATCATCCCCCGGCTCGCCCATCGCTCTGACCCCTGCCACCCTGCCCGAGTTCCTGCTGGCTGTCGCCCCGGTGCGCCCGGTCTATATCAAGGGTCCGCCGGGCATCGGAAAATCCAGCCTGGTCACCGACTTCGCCGCCGCTGTCGGGCTGGATTGCGTCACCCTGCTCGGCAGCCAGATGCTGCCCGAGGATCTGCTCGGCGTTCCCCGCATCGAGGATGGTCGCACCCGCTTCTGTCCGCCGGCCCGCATCGCGCGCGACACCCCCTATTGCCTGTTCCTGGACGAGTTGCCCAACGCCTCCAAGGAGGTGCAGAAGGCGCTCTATCCGCTGGTGTTCGAAAAGCGGATCGACGATTACGTGCTGCCGGCCGGGTCGGTGGTGATCGCCGCCGGCAACCGGGCCGAGGACGCCGCCTTCGTCAATCCGCTGTCCAGCGCCCTGCTGAACCGGTTGGTCGTCGTCGAGCTGCGGGCGTCGGCGCGCGAATGGCTGGACTGGGCGCGGCGCAACGCGGTGCACGAGCAGGTCATCCGCTATGTCGAGGCCCGCCCCGACCATCTGTGGAGCCGCCCGCCGCGCAGCGAGGAGCCCTTCTCCACCCCGCGCTCCTGGCACGCGCTGTCCGACGCCATGGCGGCCTTCGGCGACGCCCTGACCGACGAGTGGGTCGGCATTCTCGCCGCCGGCTGCCTGTCGCCCGCCCATGCCGTCCAGTTCCGCGCCTTCCTGCGCCAGTCGCGTCTGCGCTACGACGTCGCCAAGCTGCTGAAGGGAGAAATCCGCTGGCCGGACGCGCCCGGCGACCGCGACGTCCTCTATTTCCTGTCCCAGTCCTTCCGCGCCCATCTGGTCAAGGAACTGCCGGCCGAGCCGGCGGGCATCAAGCCGCCGCACCGCGAACTCGCCCATGCCGCCAAGGCCCTGCTGCGCAGCCTCGCCGCCATCAGCCTGGAGATCGCCCAGGGCGTCGTCGCCGCCGACGAGGATGACCGCGGCATTCCCGGCTGGTTCCTGGCCGAGGTGGTGCGCGACCTGCCGCGGCTCGCCGCGCAGGCCCGGTGAGGCGGCGATGGGCAAGCGCCGCAGCGCCGACAGGACCGTCTCCGATCCGGCGACCCTTGCCTTCCGGGACGGTGTCGCCCTCCTGGCCGGGCATCCGCTGACCGCGCCGCTTCTGCATGCCGCCCACCTCATCCGCAGCAAGGATCGACCCTGGCCCTATGGCGCCGCCGCTTGGTGCGTCGTCACCCCGGCGGGCGACATCGTCTGCAACCCGGCCCGGCGCGGCACCCCGCAGGAGTGGGCGCGGGCGGTGGCGCATGCCCTGCTGCATCTTGGCATGGAGCATTTCCAGGACAAGGCGAATCCCCGGCTGTGGAACGCCGCCTGCGATGTGGTGGTCTGCCGCCTGCTCGACGGCTTCGGAATTTTCGCCGACGTCGCTGGCGATGCCGCCGGTGAAACCGTCGATCCGACCCTCATCCCCGATGCCGGCGAGGCGGAGCTTTACGGCTGGATGGTCGCCCACGGCTGCCCGGACAGTGTATGGGCGCTCGGCACCGCCGGACCGCATCCCGACATGGTCGATGCGCCGGTGGAGCGCTGGCGCGGCAAGATCCGCTGGGCCGACCTCTTCGTCGACGGCATGCGGGAGGCGGTCCGGCGCGCGGTGGCGGTGGCCGGCGGGCGCATCCTGCGGTTGGACGCCAAGACCGAACAGGTCAGCGCCGCCGAGGAGGCGCGGCGCTGGTTCATCGACCGCTTCCCGCTGCTGGGCGCCATCGCCGCCGCCTTCCGCATCATCGAGGATCCGGTGGCCTGCCGCTCGCTCGACGTGTCGGTGGCCGCCGTCAGCGACATGGCCGGCGAGATCTATGTGAATCCCGCCCACGGGCTGTCCCCCGACGAGCTGCGCTTCGTCATGGCGCATGAGTTGCTGCATGCGGCCCTGCGCCATCTCGCACGGCGGCGCGGGCGCGACGCCTTCCTGTGGAACGTCGCCTGCGACTACGTCGTCAATGGCTGGCTGCTGGAAATGGCGGTCGGCGCGATGCCCGCCGGCCTGCTGCACGATCCGCAACTGAAGGGGATGTCTGCCGAGACCGTCTATGACCGGCTGTGCGGCGACCTGCGGCGGGCGCGCAAGCTCGCCACCCTGCGCGGCGCCGGGCTGTGCGACATGCTGGAGGAGCGCCGGGGCGGGCCGCCGCCCGGCTCCGGCGACTGGACCGACCTCGACGCCTTCTACCGCCGCGCGCTGATGGACGGGCTGGAACTGCATCGCGAGCGCGGGCGCGGCACCATCCCCGCCGGCCTGATCGAGGAGATCCGGGCGCTGGCCCATCCCCCGCTGGAGTGGGACGTCGAGCTTGGCCGCTGGTTCGACGAGCGCTTCTCCCCGATCGAGACGGTGCGCAGCTTCGCCCGGCCCAGCCGCCGTCAGGCCGGCACGCCGGACATCCCGCGCCCCAGCCGGCGCCCGGCCTTCGGCACGGTGGAGGATCGCACCTTCGGCGTCCTGCTCGACAGTTCGGGGTCGATGGACCGCATCCTGCTGGGCACGGCGCTGGGCGCCATCGCCAGCTACGCCACCGCCAAGGACGTGCGTCATGTCCGGGTGGTGTTCTGCGACGCCGCCGCCTACGACCAGGGCTATCTCGACGTGGTGGAGATCGCCAGCCGCCTGACGGTGCGCGGACGCGGCGGCACCGTGCTGCAACCCGGCATCGACCTGCTGGAGGATGCCGAGGATTTCCCCAAGGACGCCCCGCTGCTGGTCATCACCGATGGGGAATGCGACAGGCTGACCATCCGCCGCGACCACGCCCTGCTGATCCCGGCCGGCAGACCCCTGCCCTTCGCGCCGCGGGGGCCGGTGTTCAGGGTGAGGTAAAGAGTGAATACCCACTTCCAGGAAAAATGCGTTAATCTCCTCTTCGAGGAAGATTGCGTTAAGCCAAACTTTCTTATTGTCAGAGAGGTTGAGATTCGCTAGCGTAAGAGCGTGATCGGGGGAAATGGTTGCTACGCCACCCCGATCACGCATCACAGGAGAAAGATATGCAAGTCAGAAGAGTCTGATGTCAGCGGGCCTCGCCATTAGGCAGCTAGCCGGCTGCTGCAATGACGCAGGCCCGCTGACGCATATCTTACACGATTCTCTCAAATAGCACAACATGTCGCAGGTTCGCGAGAACGTTGGCGCTGACCTTTTTAAGGATTGCGGCTGGGGATGATCTGAAACTGGGCACCCTGTTTCAGGAAGATTGCGTGCTTACATGAGGCCCCAGCCGCGCGCTCAAGTTACCTCAAAAGGCCTCAATGGATCAATAGACTCAAGAAGCCAACAATCAGGTCAATAACATTTTTTAGACGAACCTGTACAGTCTCGTTCAACTCACAGGCATTTTCTTTGCCTGCATGCCCATACCTACGGATTTCTCATCCGCATAATCTTGTTTTTTGGAGAAAAAGACATGGCTATCACCACGCTCACGCGCATGGTCGCGGAGAATGCCGCCCTGCGCCGTCGCCAGACCCTTCAGCCGGTTGGCGGCAGGAACGATAAGATCTTCCCCCCAACCTACCCCGGCGAGGGCCGCAACGCTCAGCCGACCCATGTCTATGAGTGGCGCCGCATCGACGGCGACGATATCGCCTGCGTGCTGGTCGACAGCCCACAATCCCAGGTGAACCGGCTGGAAGAGTCCCTGCTCGCAGCCCACCGCGACGGGATGGTGCGCATCCCCCATGTGGTGGTCGATTTCAAGGACTTCGATCTCGCCGGCCTGTCGGAACTGACCTCGCTCGACGCGCCGCACCGCGTCTATGACGCCATCCTGCGCGACAGCCTGCTGGGCAACGAGCCCTTCATGGACAGCGCGCTCGGCAAGCGGCTGGCCAAGGCGAAGCCAGAGGATGCCAGCGCGCTGCTGGAAACCTCCCCCAACGCTCTGCTGTTCGGCTCCTGGCATTCCACCGGCGAGGGCGGCGGGCTGGGGGCCAAGTTCGCCCGCTGCCTGGTGTCGGAGATCGTCGCCATCGGCGTGCCGGTCGAAGGGGTGAAGAACCAACGCACCGGCGAGATTGAGCCGCGCACCGCCGGACGCCGCACCGGCAGCCGCATCGACCCGCTGGGCGTGCTGCGCAAGGTCGAGGTGTTCAAGGGTCCGGCCGGCTGGGATATCACGGCCGATGGCGCCGGCAAGAAGTCGAAGAAGGTCCGCCCGTCCGAGATCAACCACGGCAACATCGCGCCGTCGATCTCCGCCCTCGGCATCACTTGCGACCATCTGGAACAGACGGTGGTGATCAGCTTCGCCGCGCTGCGGCGGCTGCGCTTCGGCTCGCCGGAGCGGGATGCCGCCGGGCGGGCGCTGCTGGCGGCCCTCGGCCTGCTCGCCATCGTCGAACAGGATGCCCAGGGCTATGCGCTGCGTTCGCGCTGCGATCTGGTCTGCGACGGCCGGGCGCCGCTGGAGCTGGTCCATCCCGACGGCACCACCACCGCCATCGATCTCGACCGCGAGGGCGCGCGCGCGCTCTACCGCGATGCCGTGGCGGCGGCGATCAAGGCCGGTTTCGCCCTGCCCGAGGAGCCGATCCGGCTGGTTCCGCAGGACAAGCTGGTCGCCATCGTCCGCCGCAGCCAGGAACTCGCCCTGGAAGGCAAGGGCGGCGAGGAGGACGGCGAGGGCGATGGGGCCTCGTCATGACGGCGACGCCCACCGCTCCAACGGCCACCGCCCCAAAGTCCCCTGCCCTGGTGCTGGAGATCGACTATCTGCTGGGCGTCGCCTTCGCGGCGTCCGGCCCGGAAGCCGACCAGCCGGACTGGCCGCCCCAGCCGCCGCGCGTGTTTTCCGCCCTGGTCGCCTCCTGGGCGGCGCGCGGCCAGCGACCGGAGGAAACCGCGGCCCTGAAGTGGCTGGAGGAACAGCGGACGCCGCGCATCGTCGCGTCCGGCCACACCACCCGCTCCGCACCCGTCCGTTTCGTTCCGCCCAACGATGCGGAAAGCGGGCGGTCCGGCGACAAGGCGGTCCTGCCGTCGCTGCGCTCCCGCCAGGCGCGCCGCTTTCCCGCCGCGCGGCCCTTCAACTCCAAGGTCAGCCTGCACTGGCCCGACACCGTCCCCGACGACGGGATGATGGCGGCGCTGGAGGCGCTGGCGGCCGACACCGCCTATGTCGGCCATTCCACCAGCCTGACCCGCTGCCGCTTCCTGCGTGAGGCGGATGGGCCGCTGCCGGAAAACGCCCACTGGCCGACCTTGACGATCTATCCGGGACGGCTCGACGAGTTGCGGCGGCTCTATGACGCCAAACAGCGCCCCGGCCCCGGCAATCCGTTCAAGCCGCCAGCAACCCCGCGCACGGAGACGGCGGGCGTCTTCGCCGACCGCTGGCTGCTGCTGGAGCATGTGGTTTCCAGGACGGGCGATAGCGAGATGCCCGACCTGCGGGCCGCCGCCCTGGTCGCCAAGAAAATCCACAAGACCCTGCTCAGCGGCTACGGCAAGATCGGCCTAAACAACGAAGCCATCCCGGAGGTGGTCAGCGGCCACCAGCCCGACCGCGGGCCATCCCGCGCGCCGCACATCGCCATCGTGCCGATGAGCTTCACCGGCTTTCCCCATGCCGATGGCCACGCGCTCGGCTTCGCCGTCATTCCGCCGCGCGGCAGCGGTCTGTTCGAGGATCCCGATTTCCTGAAAGCGCTGCGGATGGTGGCGCCGGTGGACGAGGACAGCGAACGCCGGCTGATGCGGCTGGACGGCCTGACCTTCGCCCCCACCTTCGATCCGCCGGAAAGGCGGCGCTCGCTCGACCCCGCACTTTACACCACAGCGGCGACGACCTTCGCCACCGTGACCCCGATCGTCCTCGACCGCCACCTGAAGGAGCGGGGGGAGGCGCGGCAAATCGAAATCGCCGGCCAGATCGCCGCCGCCTGCCGCAATGTCGGGTTGCCGGAACCGGCTGAATTGGTGCCCGACAAGCATTCCGCCCTGGAAGGGGCGCCGTCGGCCTATCCCTCCGGCAACGCCCCGGCCTGGATGCGCTGGAAACTGCCCGACGCGCTCGCCAGCCGCCAGCTGACCCATGCGGTGATCCGTTTTCCCCATGAGGTCCGGGGGCCGGTTCTGCTTGGCGCCGGTCGCTTCCTCGGCCTGGGCCTTTGCCGCCCGCTGGACAGCAAGGAGGAGCGGTCATGACGTCTCTCACCGCCGACCACTTCACCGCCTTCTTCACCGAAATCCACGGCCACCCGCCCTTTCCCTGGCAGCGGCGCCTCGCCGCGCAGGTGGCGGCAACCGGCGAATGGCCCGACCAGCTCGCCCTGCCTACCGGCTTCGGCAAGACGGCGGCCATCGACGTCGCCGTCTTCCATCTGGCGCTGGAGGCCGACCGGGGACCGCAGCGGCGGGCGCCGATGCGCATCGCCTTCGTCGTCGACCGCCGTCTGGTGGTGGACGATGCCTTCGAGCGGGCGAAGGACATCAAAAAGGCCCTGGTCGAGCCGAAGGGCCCCGTCACCACCCTGGTCGCCGAGCGGCTGCGCAAGCTGACCGGCGAGACGGACGCGCCGCCGCTGGTGGTCCAGCGCCTGCGCGGCGGCATCCCGCGCGAGGATGGCTGGGCGCGCAGCCCGGCCCAGCCGACCATCCTGTGTTCCACCGTGGATCAGGTCGGCTCGCGATTGCTGTTCCGCGGCTATGGCGTGTCCGACGCGGCAAAGCCGATCCATGCCGGGCTGATCGGCGCCGATTGCCTGATCTTGCTCGACGAGGCCCATCTGGCCGAACCGTTCCGGCAGACGCTCCGCCGGATCGCAAGGCACAAGAACGGCGGCCCTGAGGCCGTCTCGGCACCCTGGCGGGTGGCCCTGCTGTCGGCGACGCCGCGTCCCGAGGAGGGAGCGACGCTGTTCGAACCGGACACGGAGGATGCCGACAACCCGATCCTCGCCGCCCGCCGAAACGCTCCCAAGCCGGTGCGGCTGATCGCTCCGCCCAAGGGCAAGGCCGAAGCCGTCGAAGAGGAGGACGGCGACGCCAAGGGGGACGCCGCCGCCGAGTGGCAGCGTGTCGGCTCCCTCGCCGACGCGGTGACGGCCGCCATCGCCGACCTGCGCGCGCAGGGCATCGACCGCCCGGCGGTGGCCGTCGTGGTCAACCGCATCGCCCGCGCCCGTCAGTTGTTCGAGCGGCTGGAGGCGGAGAACGGCGCCGATGCCGAACCGATCCTGATGATCGGCCCGACCCGCGCCCCGGATCGCGAGAAGGCGGTCGAGACTCTCCTCCCGCTGCGCACCCAGCTATGGACGGAGAACGAAGCGCGGGCGCTGGAGAGCACCACCATCGTCGTCGCCACCCAATGCCTGGAAGCCGGTGCCGACCTTGATTTCGACGGGCTGATCAGCGAGGCGGCACCGCTCGACGCGCTGCGCCAGCGCTTCGGCCGGCTGAACCGGGCCGGGCGGCCCTTCGTCGCCCACGGCGCGGTGGTCGCTGGAAAGCCGGATCTCTCGACCCGCTACGACGATCCCGTCTATGGCCGCTCGATCAAGGCGGCGTGGGACTGGCTCTCCGGACGGGCGGCGGGCGGCACCGTCGATTTCGGACCGGCGGCCTTCGATGCGTTGTTGAAGGAGACTCCACCCCCCGAGACTCCGTCGCCCTATTCGCCGCACGCCGACGCGCCGGTGCTGATGCCGGCCCATCTCGACCTGCTGAGCCAGACCGCGCCGGTGCCGGCCTGCGATCCCGAGGTCTCGCTCTATCTGCACGGCCCCCGCCGACAGCCCGACGCGGTGTCGGTGATCTGGCGGGCCGACGTCGAGCCGGGCCGCCCGGACGACGCCGACCTGCGCCGTCTTCTGCTGCTCGTGCCGCCGCGCTCCGGCGAGGCGGTGGAACTGCCGGTGTGGACGGTGCGCCGCTGGCTGACGACCGGGGCACGGGAGACCGGCCAGCTGGCCGATCTTCCCGCCACGGAACCGGACGAGTCCGCGCCCCATCGGTCGAACGCCCCGGTGAAGCGGGTCTTCCGCTGGTCGGGCGACGACGACCGGTCCCGCTGGATAGAGCCATCGGCTCTGCGCGCCGGTGACACCATCCTCGTTCCCGCGCGCTATGGCGGCCTGGACGGCTTCGGCTGGAACCCCGAGGCAGCCGGCCCCGTTCGCGACGTCGCCGCCGAGGTGGCGAAGCCCTTCGCCGGACGCCGCTTCGCCGTGCGCGTCGCCCCCGGCCTGCTGCTGCCCGCCCCGGACGGACTCCTCGACAAGGAGGAGCGCCAGGAGCGGGAGGCGGAGGCCGATGCCGCCGCCGCCGGCCTGCGTCAGGCATTGGGCGACACGGGCAGCGTCACCGACTGGACACGGGTGCGGGATGCCGTTCTTGCGCTTGGCCTGCCTGAGGAATTGAAAGCGGCGCTGACCCGGCTGGACCACGCCAAGGGCCGGCATCGGCGGGTGGAGATGCACCGCGACCTCTATGGCGAGGACGGCGACCAGCCGCGCGGCATCGTCTTCGTCGCGCCGCTGGGCCTGAAGGACATGACGGCGGAGGACGACAAGGCGGACGGCGGATCGACCGACGACGACATCGCCGGATCGCTGCCCGGCTACGCCCAGCCCCTGGCCGAACACAGCGGAGAGGTGGAGGCGATGGCCACCCATTTCGCCGGCAGCGCCGGGCTGTCGCCGGAGCGCGTTACCGATCTCGCCATCGCCGGCTATCTGCATGATCTCGGCAAGATCGATGAGCGCTTTCAGCGCTGGCTGGCCGGCGATCCGCTGGCCGATCCGGACCGCGTGCTGGCGAAATCCGGCCGCAAACTGCCGCGCGACGCCCGCGAGCGGGCCGGGCTGCCACCCCACTGGCGGCACGAGGCGCTGTCGGTGCGGCTGGCACGGGAAACGCCCCGGCTGGAGGAGGCCATGGATCCGCAACTCGTCCTGTGGCTGATCGGCACCCATCACGGCCATGGCCGCCCCCTGTTCCCGCACCGTGACGAGAAGGACGCGGAGCAGCGGCCGAATCTGCCGGCGGCGCTCGGCAATCGGACCAGCTTGGCGCCGGGCCATGGTCCGCAATCGCTGGGCTTCGATCTGGACGGGCTGGACTGGCCCGGCCTGTTCGAAGCGCTGAAGGCGAAATACGGCCTGTGGGAGCTGGCCCGGATGGAGGCCATCCTGCGGCTCGCCGACCAGCGCGCCTCGGCGGAGGCCGCCAAACGGAAAGGCGATGAGGCCGGCAAGACGGCCGGCAAGACGGAAGGAGACGCGGCATGACCACGGCCCGACAGGATCCCGCCACCGAACACCGGCTGGACGGGCTGGAACCCGACAATCTCCTGGCCTTCCTGGCACTGCTCGGCCTGCTGCGCGCGCTGGAGGCCACCGACCGGGCGCGCGAGGCGGCGGACCGCCTGCACCCCCGCGCCTGCTGGAGCCTGGACAAGCCGCCGCTGCGCCCGGTGCTGCGTCTGGCCTGCCCGCTCACGCGGGACGAGGTGGCGGGTGAAGCGGCGCAGGGGATTAACCTGCTGACTAAAGTCCACGACTTCGGCAAACAGAAGGATCTGAACTACACCCGGCAGGAGGCCCGCGAGCTGCTGGAACAGGCGGCCGATACCGGAGCGGATCGCGCGATTCTGCTAGCTGCGCTGATGACCGACGCCGCGATCAAGGACGAGGACAAGCCGGACACGGCTCCCATCGATCCGACGCCGCTGTGCCTGCTGTTCGGCCAGGGACATCAGCATTTCCTCGAACGGCTGGCCCGTGTCCCGGCCGAACCGGCGCCGCCGCCGCGGGGGCGCGGCAAGAAGGCCGTCACCCTGACGGCGGCGGACTGTCTGGCCGAGGCGCTGTTCGCCCCCTGGCACCGCGACGACCCCACCTCCTCCTTCCGCTGGGATCCGGAGGAGGATGTCCGCTACGCCCTGATGGCCGGCAATCCGACCGATCCGGCCTACAAGCTCGGTACCCAGCACGGGGCGAACCGGCTGGCGGCGGTCGGGCTGGCGGCGCTGACGCTGGCACCGGAAACGCGGGCCGGACGGGTACGGCCCACCCAGCCCGGCGGTGCCTGGAGTAAGGACGGCTTCTCCTTCGCATGGCCGGTCTGGCGCGATCCGGCGAGCCTGTCGGCGATCCGCGCCCTGCTCGGCCATCCCGATCTGCGGGAGCCGGGCGGCCTGTCCCATCTCGGCGTCGAGCATGTCTTCGCCGCCCAGCGCATTTCGGTCGGCAAATTCATGAACTTCACCCGCGCCCGGCTGATCGAAACGCCGGGCGATCCATCCTGACGGCGGCTCACCCCAGCTCCAGCAGCCGCCCGACCACCGGCATGTGGATGAAGCATCCCAGCACCGGGCGGCCGCTGGCCTCCGCCACCAGCCGGGCGTAAAGCGCCAGCTGGGGCGCATGCTCCAAGGCGCGCTCGCCCCACCGCTCATGCGGGCCCGGAAAAGCCTTGTGGTCGAGGATCACCCAGCCCGCCCCCGCATCGACCAGCAGGTCGATGCGGCCCGACACCCGTTGCAGGCCAAGCCGCCCCTGCACCGGCACCTCGCACCGCCAGCCAGCCCCCGGCCAGCGGGCCGCCAGCAGGCGCCACAGCCGGTCGCCCGCCTCGACCAGGGCGTCGGCCATCCCCGGCAGTTCCCAGCGCGCCAGCAGCCCGGCGGCCAGCGCCAGCCGGCGGGCTGTTGGAATTTCCGGCCGGTCCACCGCCAGAAAGCCATGCATCGCCTCGCCCAGCCGGGTGATGTCGGCGCCGCCGGGGGTCGGCAGGCGCTCCCCCAGCCGCGTTTCTCCCAGCAGGACGGGAGACGGCGCACCGGCTGCCGGACGCCAGCGGCTGGGAACGATCCGCAAGGGTGGATGTTCCACCGGGGCCGCGGGCGGCAGGGTGAAGACGGATGCCTCCGGATCGGCGGACGACCGCAGCTCCGTTTCCTCCGGCGGCTCGAAGGCGGCAAGCCTGACCGGATGGGTGGCGGCGGCGACCCGCAATTCCGGCTCGTCGCCCGCCGCCGGCAACCGGACCACCGGCTCACCGTCCGCGTCCCGGGGCGCGGCCAACCAGGCGGCGCCGTGCCGGGCCTGGGCCAGGACCAGATAATCCCGTGCCCGCGTCAGCCCGACATAGAGCAGGCGCACGGCTTCCGCCTGCTCGCGGGCGCGGGCGGCGGCCATTTCCGGGCTGGCGTCGGCGGGACCGTCCAGCCCGGTGCCCTTGCGCTGCTTCTCATAGGGCCAGGGCCACCAGCGCAGCCAGCGCCCGGTCAGCGGGTTCCAGGGATCGACACCGTCCGCCGGCCCCTCCACCGACAGGCCAAAAGGCGACGGGTCCGGTCCCTCCTGAAGGTCGAGCGCGATCACCAGCGGCCATTCCAGCCCCTTGGCCTGATGGTAGGTCATCACCCGCACCGCCGCGGCATCGGTGGCGGGCGGCTGGTCGCCCCCCTTGTCCACATCGCTCAAAAAGCCGATCAGGCCGCCCGCAGTGGCCGCTCCACGGCTGGCGCGGCACTCCTCCTCGTAATCGCGGGCCAGTCCGCGCAACGCGTCGAGATTGGCCAGCCGCCCGGCGGCGTCGCCCCAGCGCTTGACCCGCTCCACCACTCCGCCGGCCATCATGGCGATTTCCAGCGCCTCCACCGGGGTGAGGCGCAGAAGCCGCCCGCGCGCGGCGTCGAGCGCCCGCAGCGCCTCCGACTCCTCCCGCGCCCGCCGGGCGGCGTCGGGGCGCAGCCATTCCTCCAACCAGCTCGACTGTCCACCGCCATCCCCGTCCGCATGGGCCAGTTCCACCATCGCCAGCGTGTCGGCCGGATCGACCAGATAGCGCAGGGCGGCGAGCGCCAGACCGGCCTCCGGCGTCGAGACCAGACCCTGCCGTCCGACCGCCACCTTCAGCCCGGCGGCGGCCAGCGCCCGCGCCATGGTGGCGCACCGCTCGTTCTTGCGGCAGAGGATGGCGATGTCCTCGCCCCGGATCGGACGGGTGAGACCGTCCCGGTCGCCGCGCACACCGACCGGCCAAGCCTCGGGCACCGCCAGCACGGTCGCGACGCCGCGGGCGAGCGCAGCAAGCGCCTGATCCCAGTTCTTGCCGCCCAGCGTCCACAACGCCAGCGGCGGCGGCTGGTCGGCACCGTCCTTGCGGGCGCAGCCGCCGACCGTCGCATCGTCCCGCGCGATCCCCAGCGGCGGGAAGGCGGTGCCGAACAGGTCGTTGTGGAAGGCGACCAGACCGGGGCGCGAGCGCCAGCTCGTCGGCAGCCGCTCGGTCACGCCGGCGGTGGCGCGCGGCACCGTGGCGACCACCGCGTCGATCAGCGCCGGATCGGTGCCGCGAAAGCCATAGATCGCCTGCTTGGCGTCGCCGACCCAGACGGAGCGGCGAACCACCCGAGCCAGCCGGAGGAACAGGGCGAGCTGGATCGGGCTGGTGTCCTGGAACTCGTCGACCAGCGCCAGCTCGATCCGCTCGGCCAGCCGGGCACGCAGCTCGGGCCGTTCCATCAGGGCCAGCGCCTCGCACTCCTGATCGACGAAATCGACGAGTCCCCGGTCGCGCTTGAACCGGCCATAGGCCTCCATCGCCTCGGCGGCGCAGCGGAACACCCCGTCGACCAGGGCGCGCAGGTCGGCGCGGAGACGGGGATGGCGCAGATGGGCGCCGGCCGCCTCCCGCACCGGATCGACCTGGGCGGTCCAGCGCTTGCCGGCATCGATTTTGCCGAGCCGCACCCATTCGGCCCAGGGCAGCGGACGCCCGTCATCCAGCAGGGCGGCGGCGTCCTTCAGGACCGCCAATGCATCCGCCGTCTTCTTCACACCGGTGTCGCCGGCAGCACCGATGGCGGCGACGGCGGCGGACACCGCGTCGGCCAGGGCGCGGTCGAGCGGTTCGCCGGACTCCGCCGCTGGCGGCAGCAGGGCGAACAGCCCGGCGAGCGAGCGCTCGGCCGATAAGGCGAGGTCATCCGGCGCGATGCCGTTCAGCCGCGCCCTGGCGCCGACCTCCTGCACCAGACCGCGCCAGTCCGGCAGCCGCAGGCGCCAGGCGGCGGCTTCGACGCCGTCGCCATGGCGGAGAATAACCGTGTCGGCCGCCGCGGCGAACAGGGCGGCGGCGCGCTCCTCGGCGATCACCTCGGCGACGGGGGAGCGCCCGGCCTCCAGCGCGAAATCGGCGGCGATGCGGCCGAACAGGGCGTTGACGGTGCCGATCCGCCCGGCCAGCGCATCGCGCGCCGCCTCGTTCAGGCCGGCCTCGAACCGCCCGCCGCGAATGCGTTCCAGCAGTTCAGCCGCCGCCTTGCGGGTGAAGGTGGTGGCGAGGATCGCCTCCGGCGCTGTGCCCGCCGCGACGGCGTCGAGATAAGCGCGGGTCAGCCGGTGGGTCTTGCCGGTGCCGGCGCTGGCCGTCACCAGATCGATCGGGGTCAGATCGTCAGGTGTGTTCATGCGCCGACGCTCCCGACGCCGCACAGGCGTCCATATCCGCAGAAGTTGCAGGGTGGTTCCAAGGTCAATCCGGCCGGTTCGTGCGATCCGGGGCCGCCGTCGCCGGGAATCCCGGCCGCCCGGATGTCGCCATCGGCCAGACGCTCCAGCGCCGCCGAGCGGCCGCTCCAGGCGGCGCGCCAGACCGCCGGCAGGTCGCTGCCCGGCACATGCAGATGCGGCGGGAAAGGGGCCGGCGCGCAAGCCAGAAGCCGCTGCTGGGCCAGCATCATGTAGCCGGCGGGAACCGCCGGGCCCGCCTCGCCGCCGACCAGCCGGCCATAAACCGCGAGCTGCACCGCCCGCCCCTCGGCGATCTCCTGGCGGCGGCGCTTGTCGCCGCCGCTCCATTTCAGGTCGAGCACCACCGGCGCGCCCGCCGCCGTTTCCAGCAGCAGGTCGATCCGCCCCTCCAGCGTCACGCCGCCAAGGTCGGCCTCCACCGCAACCTCGCAGCCGCGCACCCGCAGCCCGGCCTCGGCGATCAGCACCACCAGCCGGCGGGCCGCCTCCGCCACGCCAGCACGGGCGCGCTCCATCTCCAGCCCCAGGCCGGGGCGCAGCAGCGGCGCCGCCAAAGCCGGCAGCAGACGGTCGAACAGAGCGGCGGCGCGGGTGGCGGCGTCATCCGGCGTCCAGTCGGGCCGCTCGGTCAGCAACGCGGCGAGCACCGCATGGGCGAGCGAACCGAGCAGACGCACCCCGTCCGGGATGGCGCGCAGCACGCCGGACCGGATGCCGGCGACATGGTGCAGCACCCAGGCGAGGGGGCAGCCGAGCAGACGTTCGAGGCTGGTGGCCGACAGCCGGTCCGGCACCGCGACCGCCCCGGCGGGAACCCGCCAGCGCGCCCGTGGCTGGGGTGGCACTCCCGGCTCCAGCTCCTTGCGGGTGAGCGTCCGCCCGGCGAAGGTCAGGCGATCCGCCGTCAGGGCGGCGCCCGCCGACAGCGGCGGGCAACGGGCCAATGCCGGTCCGATCTCGTGCCACAACGGATGGTCGGCCGTCACCTCCCCGGCGATCCGGCGCGGCTTGACCAGGATCAGCCGGTCGACCGCGTTCAGCAACGGCAGCCGCCATGCCCAGGCCTCGCGGGCCAGACGCGCGCCCGCAGGCTCCGGCAGGCAGCCGGCGCCGGCCAGCGCCAGACGCTCCGCATTGCTCCACGGGATGGCGGGATGGGTGGCGGCCGGCTCGACGAAGCCCCACCACAGCACGGTGCCGGCCGCCCCCCAGATCTGTCCGGGATCATCGACCGTCGCCCAGGCCGCCGCCTCCGCCCCGCCGGCCGGCACGGCGACGCCGTCGGCGACCACCATGTCGAGCATGCGGTCCAGCTGCGGCCGCGACAGCCGAGGCAAACCGCAGGCGGCGACCACCGCCGCCATCGTCTCCGCCTGGTCGGCGACGGCGTCCAGCATCTCGTCGCGCTCACCACCCTGATTTCCCGGCCGGGGTGCCGCGCGCCCGCGCGCCCAGGCCGCCACCCGCCCGCACAAGGCCACCGCTGTAGGCACCGGCACCCCCGCCGTCTCCGGAAAGCGGGCGCTTTCCAGCCAGCCGCGCCACTCCCGCTCCTCCGCCGCCAGCCGCCGTTCCAGCTCCTTGCCGGACAGGCCGCGCGCCTCCAGCCTCGCGCGGCGACGGTCGCGCGCGGTGCGCCACGCCTCCTGCCAGACCGGACCGCCGATGCCCGGCGCCTTGACCAGCGCATCGGCGAAGGCTTCCGCCACCCCGGACGGGATCGGCGACTGCGGCAGGGTCAGCAGTTCCATCAGGCGGTGGGCGTCCAACGGTTCCCACAGCGCGGCGAAGGCCAGAGGCAACACCTGCGCCGCCCCCCGCCAGGGCGAGCGCCCAGCCCCGCCGGGACGGGGAAGCCCCAGACGGCGGCAGGCCTCGTCCAGCAGCGTGGTGCGCTGGCCCCGGACGATCACCAGCTGATGATTGAGGTCCGGCCGGGCGGCGAGCCAGCCGGCCACCACCTCCGCCGCCATCCATTCATCGTCGGCCTCCAGCACCGTCACAGTGCCGTCGCCGTCGGCCTCCGCGCTGCGGTCGCCGGCAAGACGACGCCCGAGAGCCGCCAGATCGCCAGCCCCCAACGCGTCCCCCTCCTTGCCCCCTTCCTTGCCCCCTTCCTTGCATGGCAGGATGCGGACACCCGCCGCCGCCAGCCGGTCCAGCAGAAGCCGCCAGCCCGGCGGCAGCAACCCCGCCGGCGTGGCGAGGCGCAATTCCGAAACCGGCAAGGCCGGCGGCAAGCCGGCCAGCGCGTCGAGCAAAGCACGCAGACGGTCGGCGCGGCCGGGTGCCAGCGGTCCGTCCGCCCGTTCCACCGCCGCGAGCGTCGACAACCGCTCGCCCCCGGCGGGATCCGCACCGACCCAGCCGGCTTCGACCAGCGCATCGCGCCAGCCGAGGATCAGGGCGGCGACCGCCCAGCCATCGGCGGCCAGCGCCGCGCTGAAGAAACGCGCGCCATCGTCCACCGCCCGCAAGCGGGCCAGGAACTGGGCGACGCGCAGCACCTGCGGCGCATCCGGCCCGCCGAGGCCAATGACGCTTTCCAGCAGTCCCAGCAGCCCCTCCGGTCCGACCACCGCATCGCCCAGGCCACGGATGCCGCCGTCGGGCGTTTCCGGCCAACGGGTGCCGTCCAGATGCCAGCCGAACTGGATGCGCATGCCGCCCTCCCCTCACAACCCCATGGGCGACGATTGCCTCGGCAATCTAAACAAAAGGTTGACAATAAGGTGTTTATATATCTTAAAATTGCAAATAGCGAATAATTTGTTCTTTTTTGAGTTTTAATCAGGAAATATTCCCCTTTTGGTTAGGGGGGTAGCTCGGGCAAGTCATCCGTCAGGGAGTGGTGCCGATGACCGAACAGTTGAGCCTCGCCCTTCCCGCCCCGCCGGAAAGCGATCCCGACCTGCTGGTGCCGGCGCGCATGGTCAATGAATGGGTCTATTGCCCGCGTCTGGCCTATCTGGAATGGGTCGAAGGCAGTTGGGCGGCCAGCGCCGATACGGAGGAAGGCAAGCGGATCCATGCCCGCGTCGATGCCGGGCGCGGCACCCTGCCCCCGCCGGAGGAGGCCGACGAGGCCCCGCCCTTCGAGGTCCGCTCCATCGAGCTGTCGTCCGAACGGCTTGGGCTGGTCGCCAAGATGGACGTGATCGAGGGGGATGACGGCATTCTCACCCCCATCGATTTCAAGAAGGGCAAGCGCCCCCATGTGGAAGGTGGCGCCTATGAACCGGAAAAGGTCCAGCTCTGCGCCCAGGGGCTGGTGCTGGAGGACAACGGATACCGGGTGGGCGACGGATTCCTGTGGTTTTCCGGCAGCCGGGAACGGGTGCCGGTTGCCTTCGACGAGGAGCTGCGCGCCCGCACCCGCGAAGCGGCTTCGGGCCTGCGTCTGGCTGCCGCCGCCCGCCGCATCCCGCCGCCGCTCGACAACAGCCGCAAATGCGCGAAATGCTCGCTGCTGCCGATCTGCCTGCCGGACGAGGTCAATCTGTTCCGCAGCGGCGGCCCGCCGCGCACGCCGCCGCCGGCCGCCGATTCGGCCATGCCGCTCTATGTCCAGCAGCCGGGGGCGCGGGTCGGCAAGAAAGGCGACCTGCTGGTGATCACAGCGGAGAACGAGCAGGATCGCGAGGTGCCGATCGGCGAGGTCTCCGAACTGGTGCTCTCGGGCCCGGTGTCGCTGTCCACGCCGGCCCTGCATGCGCTGGTGCGCGAGGAAATCCCCATCGCCTGGATGTCCAGCGGATTCTGGTTCATGGCCACCACCGGCGGGCGGGGGCCGCGCAGCGCGCATGCGCGAGAGGCGCAATATGCGGTGCGCGGCGACGCCTTCCGCCGGCTTCTGTTCGCCCGTGACCTCGTCCGGGCGAAACTGCGCAACCAGCGCACCATCCTGCGCCGGAACTGGCGGGCGACCGAAGCCGAGCGCGAGCATGCCGCCGATACGCTGAAACGGCTGGCCGAGCGCACCGCGAAGGTCGCCTCGCTGCCGGAACTTCTGGGAGTCGAGGGCGAAGGGGCCGCGGTCTATTTCCGCGCCTTTCCCTCCCTGTTCACCGACAAGGTGGCGGGGCTGCCGGAGTTCGGCTTCGACCGGCGCTCTCGGCGTCCGCCGGCCGACCCGGTCAATGCCTGCCTGTCGCTGTGCTATTCGCTGCTGGCGCGCACCTGCGCCACGGCGCTGGAGATCGCCGGACTGGATCCCTGGGCCGGCCTGTACCACGCCGACAGGCCGGGCCGCCCGGCGCTGGCTTTGGATCTGATGGAGCCGTTGCGGCCGATCCTGGCCGATTCCACGGTGCTGATGGTCCTGAACAACGGAGAGCTTTCGCCCGGCGATTTCATCACCGTGGGACCGGGCTGCAACCTGACGGTCGCGGGACGGCGAACACTGATCCGCGCCTTCGAGCGGCGGCTGGAACAGGAGGCGTCCCATCCGGACTTCGGCTATCAGATCTCGATGCGGCGGATGCTTCATGTGCAGGCGCGTTTGCTGGCCCGCCATCTGCTGGGCGAATTCGACCGCTACACGCATTACTGCCCACGATAAGCGAGAGGGGCCGCCGATGGCTGGCAACGAGCGTCTTTACATCGTGACTTACGACATCGGCGACCCGAAACGGGGGCGGCGGGTATTCAAGGCGATGGAGGGCTATGGCCGCTGGCTTCAGCTTTCGGTTTTCCAATGCCGCCTGACCCCGCGCCGACGGGCGGCCTTGGGCGCCCGACTGGACGGTCTGATCAAGCCGTCGGAGGATCATGTCCTGATCATGGACATCGGTCCGGCCGAAACAGTGGATTTGCGAATAGAGAGCCTTGGCCGTCCATTCGACACGATCCGGCGCGAGGCGATCGTGGTGTGAGCATTGTGGGTGATGCTATGCTGGATGCCCGCCGCCCCTTTTGCGAGGGGTCCGGCACGCATGAAAATGCCGGCACCGCTCGAATTTGCCAAGTGGTTGCCCGCACGCGGTTCTTTGACATCGTGAAGAACGAATGTGGATCGGAGTCCGGCTTGGCGATCCGGGAAATGAGATACCCCTCGAAATCGGCGTCATTTTTAGCTATAAAATAAGAGAGTATAGTGGTGGCTCCCTTCCTGGGCGGAAACGCCCAGGCCTCATTGAAGCTACATCTGCGACATCGTTCGCCTTCGCGGTGGCCCGTCCCTTCCTGGGCGGAAACGCCCAGGCCTCATTGAAGCACGTACTTCCCGCCCATGGAGAAGCCCGTGTAGACGCCCCTTCCTGGGCGGAAACGCCCAGGCCTCATTGAAGCGGCGCAACGATCAAGTTTCGTACGTCCCGGACGGCAGGCCCCTTCCTGGGCGGAAACGCCCAGGCCTCATTGAAGCTTGCATATGCGGCATACCAGTACCCGGATTACAACCCTTCCTGGGCGGAAACGCCCAGGCCTCATTGAAGCTCAGCGTCCTTAGGATCGTCCGTGAGAAGGTCGGCCATCCCTTCCTGGGCGGAAACGCCCAGGCCTCATTGAAGCTGCAGGATGGACCCAACTTCGAACTGGAAGAGGCCGCCCTTCCTGGGCGGAAACGCCCAGGCCTCATTGAAGCGCGTCTGCCAAGTCCATGCGGGCGAAAGAGACGCGATCCCTTCCTGGGCGGAAACGCCCAGGCCTCATTGAAGCGTTCGGAATATTGATCCGACCCCATTCCGGATCATTCCCTTCCTGGGCGGAAACGCCCAGGCCTCATTGAAGCAGGCCCGCCGCGTGCTGGGCGCCTCCAATGTCGGACCCCCTTCCTGGGCGGAAACGCCCAGGCCTCATTGAAGCGGCGTCTGCCGTCTCCAGCCACTTCGCCAGCACTCCCCCTTCCTGGGCGGAAACGCCCAGGCCTCATTGAAGCGGGTGAAGCCGGCGTTGTCGTAGGCGATGGCGTCGTAGCCCTTCCTGGGCGGAAACGCCCAGGCCTCATTGAAGCCCCGCGGCACCGGATCGAGGGGCCGCGGCGCAACGGCCCCTTCCTGGGCGGAAACGCCCAGGCCTCATTGAAGCATCACAATGAACGGCGAACCACCTCGCCCACCCTTGCCCTTCCTGGGCGGAAACGCCCAGGCCTCATTGAAGCAGGGCGCGGGGAGGGGGAGCGCCCCCATTTCCTTCAGCCCCCTTCCTGGGCGGAAACGCCCAGGCCTCATTGAAGCGCCATGTCGCCGTCGTGCTGTGGTGTCATCGTGTTGCCACTTCCCTTCCTGGGCGGAAACGCCCAGGCCTCATTGAAGCGGCGGAAGCGGTGTGTCTGGTGGTAGGCTGACGGAGTCCCTTCCTGGGCGGAAACGCCCAGGCCTCATTGAAGCTCAGTCGGTGCGGATACCGCCTTGGCGATCACAGAGACGGCCCTTCCTGGGCGGAAACGCCCAGGCCTCATTGAAGCCCGTGCGGTTGCAACCGGAAGCCAACCCCCATACCCACCCTTCCTGGGCGGAAACGCCCAGGCCTCATTGAAGCATGCCCGGAGGCACCCATGCCCGAAATCCCATCCCCCCCCTTCCTGGGCGGAAACGCCCAGGCCTCATTGAAGCCCTTGCTAGCGGGGATCTTGATCGCATGGGGCGCCCCCTTCCTGGGCGGAAACGCCCAGGCCTCATTGAAGCGCGCGAACGCGGGCCTGGGCGAGGTCGTGGACGATGGCCCTTCCTGGGCGGAAACGCCCAGGCCTCATTGAAGCCGTCGAATGTCTTTGGAATGCGTAGCCATGTTGAAAGCCCTTCCTGGGCGGAAACGCCCAGGCCTCATTGAAGCTTTGATGGCCACAGCTGCACGTCTTCGCGCCGCAGGATCCCTTCCTGGGCGGAAACGCCCAGGCCTCATTGAAGCGCGATATTGGTTCTCGCCCTGCGCGCGGTCGATCACCTCGGCCCTTCCTGGGCGGAAACGCCCAGGCCTCATTGAAGCTGCGCGGGGTTGAACGATGGACAAGAGGTTGACGGACCCTTCCTGGGCGGAAACGCCCAGGCCTCATTGAAGCGCCGGGCCGCACGGTCACCGTCTCCGTCAGCTCCACCCCCTTCCTGGGCGGAAACGCCCAGGCCTCATTGAAGCATGCATATCCCAGGATGCAACTACACACTTAGAACCGCCCTTCCTGGGCGGAAACGCCCAGGCCTCATTGAAGCAAGCGCCGCCTGCTGGCAATCGCCCCTGGTGCCGTCCCCTTCCTGGGCGGAAACGCCCAGGCCTCATTGAAGCGTGGAAGGCTGACCCGACGGCGCCGCGCCACGGTGCGGCCCTTCCTGGGCGGAAACGCCCAGGCCTCATTGAAGCGCGCTCGAAATACACGGTCCAGCCGGAATCTCCGCAGCCCTTCCTGGGCGGAAACGCCCAGGCCTCATTGAAGCCTGGGGTTCGGCGGCGGGCGGTGGACTTCGGACATGCCCTTCCTGGGCGGAAACGCCCAGGCCTCATTGAAGCGTCGGCACCTTCGAAGACGCGATGCAGTTTCTCGAAGACCCTTCCTGGGCGGAAACGCCCAGGCCTCATTGAAGCCGCGGCCTCGGGAGGCATGGCCTCGTGCCACTGGCCGTCCCTTCCTGGGCGGAAACGCCCAGGCCTCATTGAAGCCGCCGGCCGTGAGGCCGTCGCCGGGCTGAGCGCCCCCCCTTCCTGGGCGGAAACGCCCAGGCCTCATTGAAGCCGGCGTGATCTTGCCCGGGTTGCGGCGGGAGAGGCGGCCCTTCCTGGGCGGAAACGCCCAGGCCTCATTGAAGCGTCGAAAGAGTGTGATCAAGCTGCTGCTGTGCATCGCCCTTCCTGGGCGGAAACGCCCAGGCCTCATTGAAGCCCGACGCGACATAGACGGTGTTGGTCTTGTGCCAGCGGCCCCCTTCCTGGGCGGAAACGCCCAGGCCTCATTGAAGCTGGGGCTGATCGTCGCCTTCCTGCCGCCGAAGGCCCCCTTCCTGGGCGGAAACGCCCAGGCCTCATTGAAGCCGGAGGGAAACCACCAGCCGAGCAACGTCGCTCGGCTTGCCCTTCCTGGGCGGAAACGCCCAGGCCTCATTGAAGCGACGCATGAAGTTCGTACCGGTGGCGTCCCGCGCATATCCCCTTCCTGGGCGGAAACGCCCAGGCCTCATTGAAGCCCTGCCGACCCTGATCTGCAGCTTGTCGATGTCGAGCCGCCCTTCCTGGGCGGAAACGCCCAGGCCTCATTGAAGCCGCCGCTCTATGAGTTCGTCGCCACGCGGTCCATCACGCCCCTTCCTGGGCGGAAACGCCCAGGCCTCATTGAAGCTGGCCCATCGTCTATGACAGGAACGCCCTGCCCTTCGAGCCCTTCCTGGGCGGAAACGCCCAGGCCTCATTGAAGCAGATAGACGCTCTGGCGGGGCGTGCCGCCGATGTAGACTCGCCCTTCCTGGGCGGAAACGCCCAGGCCTCATTGAAGCGCCATTCCCCTTGTCGCTCTGGTCAAATTGGGCAACCCTTCCTGGGCGGAAACGCCCAGGCCTCATTGAAGCTGCCATACAGGCCAGGACTTCACGACCTTTCTGGGAAATCCCCTTCCTGGGCGGAAACGCCCAGGCCTCATTGAAGCGACTCCCAACGGACGCTGACGAAATGGGGCGCACGCCGCCCCTTCCTGGGCGGAAACGCCCAGGCCTCATTGAAGCTTGAACACTGCGGCGGAACACCCCATCGTGGTAACGCCCTTCCTGGGCGGAAACGCCCAGGCCTCATTGAAGCAATGATATGGCTCTCTCGGGCTTCGTCATTGTAGACCCCCCTTCCTGGGCGGAAACGCCCAGGCCTCATTGAAGCAGCAAGAACTATGTGGATCGAAACATCCTCAATCTTGAACCCTTCCTGGGCGGAAACGCCCAGGCCTCATTGAAGCAACTTCACGATCTCAATGGCTGTTTTGTCATCAATAACCCTTCCTGGGCGGAAACGCCCAGGCCTCATTGAAGCAGCAGTCCAGCGGATGCGGCGGTGGTTGGACAACCGCCCCTTCCTGGGCGGAAACGCCCAGGCCTCATTGAAGCAGCCCCAGGTAGCCCAGCTTGTAGGTCTGGCTGGCTTCCCCTTCCTGGGCGGAAACGCCCAGGCCTCATTGAAGCGCGTCCGACAGGTTGGCGCCCGACAGGTGGGCGCGCCCCTTCCTGGGCGGAAACGCCCAGGCCTCATTGAAGCCCGGGTCAGGGTAGGCCATGAGACGGCCATCCGGCACCCTTCCTGGGCGGAAACGCCCAGGCCTCATTGAAGCGACACAGACAGCAACAAGGCCACCTCATCGGGTGGCCCTTCCTGGGCGGAAACGCCCAGGCCTCATTGAAGCGGTTTTGGCTGAGTTTCGCACCGCTGCGGGATAATCCCCTTCCTGGGCGGAAACGCCCAGGCCTCATTGAAGCTCTACCGGCAGCAATGCCGGCAGATCCTGATCGGGGCCCTTCCTGGGCGGAAACGCCCAGGCCTCATTGAAGCTGAATGCTGGGGCATCATGTCCGGCCGTCATCCCGACCCTTCCTGGGCGGAAACGCCCAGGCCTCATTGAAGCCCGTGGAAAGTGACCGATCTGCGTTTGCTATGAACTGAGCCCTTCCTGGGCGGAAACGCCCAGGCCTCATTGAAGCCGTCAACCCAATCAGCCAGACCCCTGGGTGCGGGCTCCCTTCCTGGGCGGAAACGCCCAGGCCTCATTGAAGCTGAATGCGCATTTGTTTCTCCATTTCTTCAGGCGGCCCCCCTTCCTGGGCGGAAACGCCCAGGCCTCATTGAAGCTTGCTTTCCGCCGCCTGCGCCGTCATCCTTTGGGGCGCCCTTCCTGGGCGGAAACGCCCAGGCCTCATTGAAGCAAATGGAGCGTCAGGCGCTCCCAGGGGGAGCGGTCGGACTCTTCCTGGGCGGAAACGCCCAGGCCTCATTGAAGCCACAAGGCGATAGCGGCGCCCCAGCTCGGCCCGCGCTCTTCCTGGGCGGAAACGCCCAGGCCTCATTGAAGCTTGCTTTCCGCCGCCTGCGCCGTCATCCTTTGGGGCGCCCTTCCTGGGCGGAAACGCCCAGGCCTCATTGAAGCAAATGGAGCGTCAGGCGCTCCCAGGGGGAGCGGTCGGACTCTTCCTGGGCGGAAACGCCCAGGCCTCATTGAAGCCACAAGGCGATAGCGGCGCCCCAGCTCGGCCCGCGCTCTTCCTGGGCGGAAACGCCCAGGCCTCATTGAAGCAAGGCAGTAGAGGCGCCGGCGGTCGGCTCCGCCGGAACAGCCCTTCCTGGGCGGAAACGCCCAGGCCTCATTGAAGCACCTCCACCCAGGTGTACTGCGGCAAAGTCCTCGCCACCCCCTTCCTGGGCGGAAACGCCCAGGCCTCATTGAAGCTCGAAGGTGGCCAGCGACAGCCCGGTGCGCTCCACCCCCTTCCTGGGCGGAAACGCCGTAAGCGTCGTCTGAGTGCTGCCTTGCGGGAGGAGTGTGCCGCGTGCTGAAAGCTGGACGTCGGCGGCACCGGTGGGTGTGGCTGGCTTGGCATCGTGGCAAGCAGCGTGGTTTGCACTGTGGCAGTCCAACGTATCGAGGTCATCACCGGCGCCGGCGGGCGGCGCACCTACTCGGCCGAGGAGAAGATCCGCTTGGTCGGCGAGGCCCACGGCGGGCGCGGCGCCGTCGTCGCGGTGGCCCGCCGCCACGGCGTGTGCACCAGCCTGATCTACCGCTGGCGCCGACAGTTCAAGAGCGGAGAACTGTCTGCCGCGGCGCCCTCCTTCGTGCCGGTTCATGTGTTGGAGGGGCCGCCGTCCGCCGGCCTGCTCTCTCCCACCAAGACGCCGTCGGCGCCGGAGCCGGCACCCTCAGCCGAGCGCCGTGCCGCCCTGGTCGAGGTGGTTCTCGCCAACGGCCGCGTGCTGCGCGTCGCCGAGGATATCGCCCCGGCCACGCTGCGCCGACTGGTCGGCGCGTTGGATTCGCCATGATCTCGGTTCCCGCCGGGGTGCGGGTCTATCTGGCGATGGGCGCCACCGACATGCGCAAGGGCATGGACGGGTTGGCCATGCTCGCCCAGCAGGTCCTTCAGCAGGACCCGTTCGCCGGCCATTTGTTTGTTTTCCGGGGCCGCCGAGGGGATTGAGCGTCATTCAGCATACAGTTTCGAGTCGGCTCGCGTGGAGTATCCGTGGCACCCGCTGTACGGGAAGACATTGAGGGTGGTGAGCCGGACAGTACGTGGTGGTCACTCCGTCCTGTGGCTCGAGGAACGCCCTGATACCGCCCGGGAATTGCCGGCCTGGATGTGCGACGCGGCCTACTGCCTTGATATGGCGGCATTGTGTCCGCCGCAGACCACAGTCGCAGCCCTTAGCGCATTGGCGGCAGTTCTCTCGGATCTGCGGGACTCGATCGGCGACGGCGCAGCATCGGACAACTCACCCACGGAGGAGGTTGCCGATGACCAGACGACCGCGGCCGACGTCCCAACTCTCGCTCGCTCTCTCTGTTCCGCTTCAGGACATCGCCGTTCCGGACGAAGTCGTGCAAGTACTGGCGGATCTCCTCTTGGAAGCTGTGGGCGCCCATCTCGACATGGAGAACAGGGAGGAGGCCCATGAGCACCAAGATCACCGTTGATCATCTGGGCCGCGGTGCCGCGATCTATGTTCGCCAATCCACACCTGGTCAATTGATCAACCACACGGAAAGCCGTCGCCGACAGTATGACTGCGTATTTCGGCGAATTCGCCCAGGCGTTTCGGTTGAAAGCGCCCACCGTTTCGGCGAAAGCGCCCACCCGAATTGCAAGCTGGTGGGAGCCGGGGCCGAACCCTGGATTTACGTTATGAAGGTTGTGGGTTTGGTTGCCAAGCACCGGCCTTAGGTGTCGGGGGTTTCGCTGGCGGCATCGGCCTTGGTGCGGCGCATGGAGTCGCCATGCAGGTCGATGCGGTAGGCCCGATGCACGAGGCGGTCGAGGATGGCGTCGGCGTAGGTGGCATCGCCGATGAGCCGATGCCAGTTGGCCACGGGAACTTGGGTGGCCAGCATGGTTGCGGCCCGGTCGTGGCGGTCATCGATCACCTCCATCAGGTCCAGGCGCTGAGGCGCGGTCAGCTCGGTCATCGCCCAGTCATCCAGGATCAGCAGGTCGAGCCGGGCGATCCGTCGCAGCAGCCGGGCGAGCGAACCGTCCAGGCGGGCGGTGGCCAGATCGTCCAGCAGGCGGGTCAGCCGGGTGTAGAGTACGCTGTGGCCTTCCCGCGCCGCCTGGTTGCCGAGTGCACAGGCCAGCCAGGTCTTGCCGATCCCGGTCGGGCCGGTGATCAGAACCGGCCGGTTCTCCTTCACCCAGCGCCCGGTGGCCAGCTCGCGCACAACACCGCGATCGAGCCCACGCGGGGTGCGCAGGTCGAGGTCCTCCAGGCAGGCCGTCTGGCGCAGCCGGGCACGTTTCAGTCGGCTGGCGAGTGCGGTGTTGGCGCGCTCTGCCGCTTCCCGCTCGATCAGCGTGCCCAACTGCTCGTCGAAGGCCAGTTGGCCGCGATCGGGCAGGCGTTCCAGCGCCTCCAACCCCTTGGCCATGCCGTACAGCCGCAACTGGCGCAGCCGCTCGTGGTTGACGTGCTTCATCATCGTATCTCCGTCAGTGATAGTAGGAAGGGCCGCGCAGATTGGTGTGCTCGCCGGCACCGGCCGCGTCCGCCGTTGTGGCCGGGGGAGCGGTCAACCAGCGCTGGACGTAGCGGTAGGATCCGACGTTGGCCTCCAGCGCCGCCTGGCAGGCTTGCTCCAGCCGGCTGGTGCCGTGGGTGGCCGCCAAGCGGATCAGGCCGATCCCGGCCCGCACCGCCTGTTCGGGGTGATCGGCGCCGGCCAGGATGCGTTCGAACAGCAGCGCGGCGGCCGGGCCGATGGCGGCCAGTTCGGTCTGGATGGCATCGGGGGTGAAGCGGGCGACGGCCCGGTGGTTGGCGGGGCGATGGGCGTCCAGCGTCACGGTGGCGCCGTCCTGCCGGCGGACATGGCAGGCCATCCGCTTGCCGCGCAGGAAGACGCTGATCACGCCGGCGGTGCTGTGCACGTCGACCGTCTTGCCGATCAGCGTGTGGGGCACCGAGTAGACGCCGCCGTCGAGAGCGAGATGATAGTCGGGCGGGACCTTGTGGCGCGCCCAGGTGCCCGGCACGAAGCGGTCCGGCGGCAAGGGGCGCAGGGTCGGCTGCTCCTCGGCGGCGAACAGGCCGGCGCGCGTGTCCTGCGGCCGGCGGCTCAAGGGAGCGGCATTGAGGGTGGCCAGCTTGTCGCGCAAGGCCGCGTTGGCGGCGTCCAGCGTGGCGAAGGGCGTATCGCGCAGCGGGGCCAGCACCCGCCGCTCGACCTGCTGCACGCCGTTCTCGGCGCTGGGCTTGTCGCGCGGGCGCCGCACCCGGGCCGGCAGGACGGCGGTGCGGTAGTGCCGGGCGAGATCGTGATAAGCCGGGTTGATCGCCGGATCGTAGAAGGAGGCGTGGCTGACGCCGACCTTGAGGTTATCCGGCACCAGCTTGCCCGGCACGCCGCCCAGATGTTCGAACAGCCGGGTGTGGGAGGCCAGCCACTCCTCCGCCTGCTGGGTCCAGGTCGCCTCGGCATAGACGTAGCCCGAATACGGCAGGCAGGCGACAAACACCTGGGCCTGCCGCGCCTCAGCGCCGAGCCCGACGGTCAGCGTCATCCCAGCGTAATCAACCTCGATCGCCGCCCCCGGCCGATGTTCCCGGCGCAGACGCGGCTCGGCATGAGCACCCTGCCATGCCCGGAAATGCTGGACGAATTGGGTGTAGCGATAGCCGCCGGGATGGACCTCCAGGTATTCCTCCCACAGCAGCCGCAGCGTTACGCCACGGCGGCCGAGTTCCCGGCTGATGTGCCGCCAGTCGGGCACCGGGCGCGCCGACGTGACCGGAGGCGGGAACAGCCGCTCCTCCAGCTCGACGTCCGTCCAGCCCAGCACATCCGCGTACTGCAGCCCGGAGGCCCGTAGCCGCTCCAGGTAATCGCGCACGGTGCTGCGCGGCAGCCGGCAGGCATCGGCAATCTGCCGTTGGCTGGCGCCAAACTCATCCCGCAGACGAAGGACTTCTCTGATCCGCCGCATGTCCGACCTCGCTCGGGGCATCCCGATCCTCCTTGGCCTGTGCCGTGGAAAGATCATGGGGATGCCAAAGGCTGGTTCGGACCCCGATACCACCACTCCTACGGGTGGGCGAATTCACCGAAACGGCTGGGCGCTTTCACCGTTCTGCCCGGGCGCTTTCCGCCGTTCCCGCTGGGTGCTTTCCGCCGAAATATGCAAGTATGACTTGGCTGACGCCGCACGGGCGGCTGGGTTCGTCGATGTCATGATCATCGATGAGGACCTTGGCCGCTCCGGTTCCGGCCTCGAATGCCGTCCTGGCTTTCAGAAGCTGGTGGCGGCGGTCTGCGCCGGCACCGTCGGTGCCGTCTCTTGCATCGAGGCATCGCGGCTGGCCCGCAACGGCCGGGATTGGCACCACCTCATTGACCTTTGTGCTCTGGCTGGGGCGTTGGTCGTCGACCCAGATGAGGTCTATGATCCAAGGCTGCTGAACGACCGCCTTCTGCTCGGCCTGAAGGGAACAATGTCGGAGTACGAACTCAGCCTGCTGCGTCAACGCGGCATCGAAGCCCGAGACGGAAAAGCCCGTAGGGGCGAACTGCGGTTCACGCTACCGCCCGGCTACTGCTGGAACGAGGCCGGACGGATCGAAATCGATCCTGACGCGCGCGTTGCCGGCGCGATCCGGATGCTGTTCAGCAAGTTCCGCGAACTGGGCAGCGCCCGCCAAGTTTTTCTCTGGGCGCGCGCCGCCGAGCTGTCACTCCCCGTCGTGCGGCGCAACCTCATCGCCTGCAAAATCCTTTGGCAGCCGCCGGCCTACCACACGGTGATCCAGGTCCTGCAGAACCCGATCTATGCCGGCGCCTACGTGTTCGGCCGACGGGGTAATCGGACTCGCGTTGTCGAGGGTCGGGCTCGGAAGACGAGCGGGCATAAACGAGAGCGCACCGACTGGAATACCCTGCTGCGCGACAACCACGAGGGCTACATCACCTGGGCCGAGTTCGAGGAGCATCAGCGCATGCTCGAGGAAAATGCCCACATGCAGAAGCGTGCCGCCCGCAAAGCTGGCCGTGGTGGCCGTGCTCTGTTGACCGGGCTGGTCCGGTGCGGGCACTGCGGTCGCAAGATGCGGGTCTTCTACGGCATGCAGTCGGGGCATGCCCACCGGTACCAATGCCGAGGTGACGATGCCCATGTCGGTGTCGGTCTGTGCATCGGCATCGGCGGTATTCGTGTCGACCGGGCGGTCGTGGCGCAGATGCTGGAAGCCGTCTCTACCAGAGCGGTGGAGGCTGCCCTGCTTGCCGCCGACCAGGCGGCTGCGGCGGGGGCGGAAGAGCGGGCAGCGCTGGAGCGCGAGTTGGAGGCGGCCCGCTATGATGCCTCGTTGGCGGCTCGCCGGTACGACCTCGTGGAGCCGGAAAAGCGCCATGTTGTGAGAGAACTGGAAGCGCGCTGGAATACGGCTCTGGAACGGGTGGCGCAGATCGAACGTCGGATTGCCGAGGCCGAGGCGCGCTCATCGGCGCGCCCAAGGGTGAACAGGGCGGCTCTTCTGGGGTTGGCTCACGATCTGTCGGCGGCCTGGAATGCACCGACAGCGGACACGCGAACTCGGCAACGTCTGACCCGGCTACTCGTGGAGGAGGTGGTGATCGACCTCGACGACACAGCGCACGAGGCGGTGCTGCGGATCCACTGGGTAGGTGGCCGACACACCGAACTGCGTGTCCCACGGGCCAGGACCGGGCGTCGAGCGAACAAAGCACATCCAGGAGCGGTGGAGGTCGTGCGCAAGCTGTCCGGGCATTGGCCGGATCATGAGATCTCCGTCACGTTGAACCGCATGAAGTGCCGAAGCGATAACGGAGAGACCTGGACGACCGTGAAGGTTCGGTTGTTGCGGGAGCGACTTGGCCTTTCCGATTTCGACCCGACTGTACCCCGTCCCGAGACGCTGACGGCCGACAAGGCAGCGAAGCGGCTCGGCATCTCGATTCCCTCCGTACACCGCCTTATTCAGCGTGGGATCCTGCCGGCAACGCAGCTTGTCTCATCGGCCCCGTGGCACATTCCCGTGGCAGCCTTGGACACGGACGCCGTGCGAACGGGCGTGAACGAGATTAAGGCGCGGCGCCCCAAGAACCTCATTGATTATCAAAGAGATGAGACGATGCCGCTGCCAGGATTGTGAAAGGAGGGATGCACTATGTCACGCGATTTGGCGATCTGGTGAAGATCATCTGGTATGACGGCCAGGGCAGTTGCCTGTTCATGAAGAGGCTGGAACGGGGGCGTTTCATCTGGCCGACGCCGGCGGATGGCGCGGTGTCGATCTCGGTCGGGCAGATGGGCTATCTGCTCGAGGGCATCGACTGGCGCAACCCGCAGAAGACCTGGCGTCCCGAGGCCGCGGGGTGACTGCGACACGGTGAATCGACGCACCGGTTCAGGGGCGATTGCGGCGGCTCAACGGCACGTTCCCAGGTAAACTGGCGCCATGACCGCCGCCCCGCTCCCCTCCACCTCGGCCGACGACGTCGCCAACTTGCGCGCTGCCTTGGCGCAGGCCGAGGCGCGGGCGGACGCGGCGGAAGCCGAAGCGGCGCGGGCCAAGGCGATGGCGTCGAATACCGAGGCGCTGATCGCCAGCCTGAAGCTGGAAATCGAGAAACTCCGGCGCGAACTCTACGGCACACGCTCCGAGCGCAAGGCGCGTCTGCTGGACCAGTTGGAGTTCCAGCTCGAAGAGCTGGAAGCGACGGCCAGCGAGGACGAGTTGGCGGCCGAGCAGGCCGCTGCCAAAACCACCGCGGTGGCGGCCTTTACCCGCAAACGGCCATCACGCCAACCCTTTCCCGACCACCTGCCGCGCGAGCGCGTCGTTGTGCCGGCACCGGCGAGCTGCCCGTGCTGCGGCTCGGACAAGCTGTGCAAGCTGGGCGAGACGATCACCGAGACGCTGGAGGTGATCCCGCGCCACTGGAAGGTGATCCAGACGGTGCGCGAGCGGTTCTCCTGCCGGGCCTGCGAGACGATCACCCAGCCGCCGGCGCCGTTCCACACCACCCCGCGGGGCTGGGCCGGCCCCAACCTGCTGGCCACCCTCCTGTTCGAGAAGTTCGGCCAGCATCAGCCGCTGAACCGGCAGGCCGAGCGTTTCGCGCGGGAGGGCGTGCCGCTCAGCCTGTCCACCCTGGCCGACCAGGTGGGCGCCGCCGCCGCGGTGCTGAAGCCGCTGCACGACCTGATCGCCGCGCATGTGATGGCGGCCGGGCGGCTGCATGGAGACGACACGCCGGTGCCGGTGCTGGCCAAGGGCAAGACCGACACAGGACGGCTGTGGGTGTATGTGCGCGATGACCGGCCATTCGCCGGCCAAACCCCACCGGCAGCGCTGTTCCACTATTCTCGCGACCGCAGGGGCGAGCATCCCGAACGGCATCTGGCCGGCTTCACGGGCTGGCTGCAGGCCGACGCGTTCGCCGGCTACAACCGGCTGTACGAACCCGATCGCCGCCCGGGGCCGATCCACGACGTGCTGTGCTGGGCGCATGCCCGGCGGGGCTTCTTCAAGCTGGCCGACATCGCCGCGAACACCAGGCGCGGCAAGGACGCCCCACCGATCTCACCGCTGGCGCTGGAAGCCGTGAGGCGCATCGACGCCATCTTCGATCTCGAGCGCACCTTGAACGGCAAGCCGGCGGCCGAGCGGCTGGCAGCCCGCCAGGAGCACGGCGTCGCCCTGGTAGCCGCGCTGGAGGGCTGGATGCGGACGGAGCGCGCCCGGCTATCCCGCCATGCCCCCGTGGCCAAGGCAATGGACTACATGCTGACCCGCTGGGACAGCTTCACCCGCTTCCTCGGCGACGGCCGGCTGTGCCTGACCAACAATGCCGCCAAACGCGGCCTGCGCGGGATTGCCCTCGGGAGGAAAGCGTGGCTGTTCTGCGGATCCGATCGCGGCGGACAGCGGGCGGCGATCATGTACGGCCTGATCACCACCGCCAAGCTCAACGATGTCGATCCCCAGGCGTGGCTCGCCGACGTGCTGGCTCGCATCAACGACATGCCCCAAACCCGCCTGCGCGAACTCCTGCCCTGGGAATGGAAGGCAATCCGCGAGCAGACAAAAGCTGCCTGACCGCGGCACTCAGCGGATGCTTACGGTAGGCCTGGGGATCGAGGCCGTTGAGTTTGGCGGATTCCACGATGGTATAAATCGCCGCGGCACGCTCCCCGCCGGCGTCGGAACCGGCGAACATCCAGTTGCGTCTTCCGCTGACGATGGTGCGTTCATTATGCCCCTCTTCTTCAAGTGTCTGGAAACATTGAAAGTTGATCCTTGGAACCGAGGCGGCACGGCTCGCCTTTGCGTCCAACCGCGGCAAGGACACGCTGATCCTGAAGGTCCGAAGCACGGATCTGGTAGGGAGCGCCGGGCACGACCTGCTCGGCGACGATCAGGCCGGCATTGATGAGCCGGACAAGGCGGTGGCGCGAAATGCCGAGCGCCGCCGCAGCCTCATACTGGGTCAACCATTCGCCATCCTTCTCCGCGGACCGGTAAGCATGAATGCCATGGACCCGGCGCAACGAGCTGACACGGTGCCCGGTCCAGGATTTCCCTTGCCCGGTGCGCATGCCCATCCGGTTCAGCTGCGCGGCGATGTCCGCATCCGACCAGCGCGTCGCCATGCTGCGGATCACCGCCATCGCTTCCTCCGGCGTCCGGCAACCGTGCTCCCCGGCTTGCGGCTTGGTGAGACGCAGCTGCGAGTGCTGGCCCCCGCGCCAATGGATGGTGAGGATGACCTCGCGCGCCGCCTCGTCGACGTCGGCGATGATGTTGACGATCAACGTCCGCAGCAGCCGTTGACGCGCCCTGGTGGTCACCCCCGGCGCGTTCCAGGCGGCCTGCAGGTCGTCCGCCAGCCCGGCGAAGTCCGGCGCCACGGGAGCCGGAACGGGAGCCGACACGGACGCGACCCGCGCTTCGCACGCCTCGACACGCTGAAGCGCCGCCTCCCAGTTCCTTTCCAACTGGGAGAGCAGAACAATCCTGGGGGGAGCGGCATCAGGCGGCCGCTTGATCCCCTCGGGCATTATCGTTCGCCGCCAGACCGGGGAACCAGCCCTCGAAGGTGGGCCGGAGCGTGCCGTCGAGCGTCCGGGTGCGGATCTGGAGCAGACGGTGAGCGCCTTGCTTGGTCCATTGCATCTGCTGGCGTTTGGACATCCGCTTGTCGATCACCACGTTGACGGTCGACTCCACGAAGGCCGTCGAGATGCGCTCGCCATAGCGCCACCGTTCCCCATAGTTCGGGATGGAATCCAGGTTGTTGGCGATGTACGTGGCGAACTCCGCCGTCAGCCGGGTGAATTTCTTGAGCCCATCGTAAGGAACGGTGAGGTCTCGAAGATCGTCGGCCAAGCCTTCGATCCGCTGCTGAGCCTCCCGGCCATCGCCATGCCACAGCCACCACTTGATGCCCTCCAACCGCTCCGCGATGGCAGCGGCCTTGGCCTCGTCGTGGTGGGCCAATCCTTTGGCGAACTGCCCGAGCACGGTCAGCCGCATGGTGACGTGGAACCAGTCGAGGATATGCTCGGCGCAGGGCGGCAGTTCGGTGACCAAAGTGCGCACGGTGTCACCTCCGTCGGTGAGGAAGGTGAGGTCCTGATTCATCTGGAATCCCTGACCGCGCAGCACCTCGGGGTCACTACACGAAAGTGATCAGATTGTCCGGGAAGTGGGAACGGAAATGGAACTTATGCGGCGAGCAGGGACTGCATTCTCCGCAATGGCCTGAGGCCGGCTTCTGGAAGGGGTTCGGCTCCCCAGACATAGTCACCGGTGAGGCCGACATGCTCCCATCCCAGAGGCGCCACATGCCGCATTAATTCGGGGGTTACGCCATGCCCTTGGCTTGCCAGTTCGGCGAAAGCGGCTTCGAGATAGCGTGTGTTCCACAGGATGATGGCGGACACCAGCAGGTTCAGCCCTGATGCCCGGAAGACCTGGTTCTCGAAGCTGCGATCACGCATCTCACCCAGGCGATTGAAGAAGATCGCCCTGGCCAGGGCGTTCCGAGCCTCTCCCTTGTTGAGGCCGGCGTTGGCGCGCCGGCGGAGGGCGGGATCACGCAGCCACTGTAAGGTGAACGCGGTCCGCTCGATACGGCCGAGTTCTCGCAGAGCCAGGGCCAAGCCATTCTGGCGCGGGTAAGCCGAGAGCCGCCGCAGCATGGCCGAGGCCGTCGCGGTGCCCGAGCGGATCGAGGTCGCCAGTCGCAACAATTCCGTCCAATTGGCCGTGAGGTGCTCGATGTCGATGGTTCCGCCAACCAAGGGCCGCAGAATGGCGGGGGCCTCCCGACCGGGCAGCAGGTAAAGCCTCCGGTCCTTCAAATCGCGGATGCGCGGGGCGAAACGGAATCCGAGCAGGGCACACAGGCCGAAAACGTGATCGCTTGCGCCTCCGGTGTCCGTGTAGTGCTCCTCGATGTCCAAACCGCTCTGGTGATGGAGAAGGCCATCAATGACGTGGGGTGCCTCGCTGGCGGTCGCTGCGATCACCTTGGTGTGGAAGGGGCCGTACTGATCGGAGACGTGGGTGTAGAAGGCGATGCCCGGCTCGTTGCCATGATGGGCGTTCACATCGCCGACGGCTTCGCCGCGACCGCCAGCCCGGTAGAATTGGCCGTCGGAGGATGACGTGCGCCCGTCACCCCAGACGGCAGCCAACGGCAAGGCTCGGTGCGTGTCGATGATGCGGGCAAGCGCCACCATGTAGGTATCGTCGCGGATGTGCCAGTCGTGCATCCAGGCCAGTTGCCGCATGGATGCCCCCCGGCAGGCTTCGGCCATCCGGGACAGCCCGAGGTTGATGCCGTCGGCCAGCACAGCGGTCAATGTTGCCGCCCTGTCGTCAGCGGGACGGCCGCTGCGTTGGTGCGTGAAGCAGCCGGAGAAGTCGGTCCAGCCATCCACCTCCTGCAGAAGGTCGGTGATCTTGACCCGTGGCATGAGATCGTAAGCTCGGCGGCCAAGGTCTTCGGCCTCCGGTGGGGTCGTGTCCCGGATCGGCGTGACGCGGAGTTCGCCATCGGACAGGTCGACGTCTTCAAGCAACCCCTCTTCGGCAAGGTCCGCTACTTCGGCAACAATCCGGTCGAGTTCCGCGCCTCTTTCAGCAAGGTGGCCGTCGGCGCTGCGTGGAACGGCCACGGGCAACGCCCCCTCCTCGCAAAGGATATCGAAGGTCGGACGCGGCATGAGGCAGCTCTCGAAGTCGCGGTACTGGCGGCTCCCCTCCACCCAGACGTCGCCCGCCCGCAACCGGTCACGCAGTTCGGACAATGCGCAGATTTCGTAAGCTTTCCGGTCGATGCCCTCCTTCTTGATGACGAAGGGGCGCCAGGAGCGTCGGATGAAGCCGGTCGGTGGCTTCTCGGGCAGAGTGCGGCGCCCGGCGGCGTACATGACCCGAATGATGTCGAGCGCCCGCAGCAACGGCGTCACCGATGGACTGCCGAGAAAGCTGAAGCGATTGAGGAGCGTGGGGGCGAAGGCTCGAACGGTGGCGTAACGGCCAAGCATCTCGGTGCGCGGGTCGGCGATCTCCGGCTTCGCCAGGGCTTCGCTGTCGGTGACGCATTTCATGAAACGGAACCAGCCGACCCCTTGGTCGACGGCCTCGTAGGGATCGGCGCCAGCCTCCCGCGCGCCGATCACTGCCTTGCACGCGGTCAGCAGAACCCGCAGTTGGGTCTGGGTATCGCGGACGGAACGCAGGGTGTTTTCCGCCGTCCGGCGCTCGGCCTTCCGTGCCAGACTGCCGATCAGCTTGTCGAACATCGACAGGGTAACATCGGTCAGATCCATCTCCAGGCGGATCGCGGTGGCCGTGAGCACAGCACGCCGGCGCGACGTCGCCAGATCCTGAAGATGCTGCGGCGTCATCCGCAGGCCTTCGGCCGCGAGCCGCTCGAACGCGACCTCCGGCACGCGAGCGCGCAACGACCGGTCGATGCCGAGTTCCTTCAAGGTGGAAAGGCGCTCAATGACCGCCAGCATGTTGCGGGCGGTTGGAGCCGCCGGCACCCGGCGCAACCAAGCGAGCATGGTCGTTTCGGTGTCGGCCTGCAGGGTCAGCAATCGGTCCAGCGCGTCGGTTGTCCGCTGGTCGACACCATCGACAAGGGCACGGTGCAGAACCCGTTCGGCCCGGCCCCGAGCCTGATGGAGCATCAGTTCCAGGATCGCCGCAGAAGGGATCAGGATGCGACGGCGACGGAACTCATCGATCAAGGTGGTCGCCAGAATGATCGGGTCCCGTGCGATCTGTGCCTTGGAGGTCAGCCAGGCGGCAAGGTCGCGAAAGAGGGTTCGATCAAAGGCACGGTGGCCGGTCCGTGCCATGATCGCGGCAACCTGCTCGCGCCGGTTCTGGTCACGTCGACTGTAGGCGATGAAATCGTCAGGCTCGGCGCCCACCTGCCGGGCGACGAACACCAGCAGCGCCATGGGCGGGCGCTCGTCCGGTCCAGGAATCCGCCCAGGATGATGGAGATAACAGAGCAGAATGGCACAGCCCAGGCGGGTGTGCGCCGTACGCCGGAGGGTGACGATGTCGAGATCGTCCCTGCTGAGCGTATAGTGGCGCACCATCGCGCGTTCGTCGTCCGGCACTGCCAGGAGGCTTGCCCACTGGTCTTCGGTCAACAGCCGCCGACGCGCCATTCTTCCAATCCCCCATCGCTTCGTTTTCGGGGGAGAATAGTGATGCGGGTCCAAGGCTGTCACGGGGTGAGCTGTCGGAGGCGCTGCTTCCGGTTTTCCCGCGTCCCCTCACCGCATGGCGCGCAAAACTGCTGATTGCCTCAAATCGATAATTCGACTATCGTCGAATAATGGAAAACAAGATTGCCGTCGACGCCTTTGCCGCTCTCGCCCAGGAAACCCGTCTGGCCGTGTTCCGCCTGCTGATCACGGTGGGGCCGAACGGGTTGACGGCAGGCGAGGTTGCCCAGCAGGTGGGGGTTCCGGCCTCCACCCTGTCCCATCATCTGGCGACGCTGGAACGCGCCGGCCTGCTCCGCTCCTGGCGGGTGCAGCGGCAGATCTTCTACGCGTCCGACTATGAGGGCACCCGCCGGCTGATCGCCTTCCTGATGGAGGACTGCTGCCAGGGCCGCCCCGAACTCTGCTCCGCCGACCTCCCCCAGGCCGTTCCATGTGGTCCCGACGGATGTGACCACGACGCCTGAGGCCCCGATCCCAACCGCCGCATCCCGCGGCCCGGAAAGGCAATCCAGCGATGACCGACCGCGTCTACAACGTCCTGTTCCTGTGCACCCACAACAGCGCCCGCAGCGTCATGGCGGAGTGCCTGCTGAACCGCGATGGCAAGGGCCGCTTCCGCGGCTTCAGCGCCGGCAGCCAGCCGTCCGGCCGCATCAATCCCTATGTCCATGACCTGCTGGAGCGGCTGGGCTTCCCGACCGCCGAGCTGCGCTCCAAGACCTGGGACGAGTTCGCCGCAGCGGACGCGCCGCACATGGACTTCGTCTTCACCGTCTGCGACAACGCCGCCGGCGAGGTCTGCCCGGTGTGGCCCGGCCAGCCGATGACGGCGCACTGGGGCTTCCCAGACCCGTCGACTGCCCAGGGCAGCGACGCGGAGAAGGCCGCCTTCACCGCCACGGTGTTCGGACAGATCCAGCGCCGCATCCAGGCTTTCACCGCCCTGCCCATCGCCTCGCTCGACCGTCTGGCGCTGAAGCGCAAGCTGGACGACATGGGGAAGGCGTCCGCCACCACGGAGGCGGCGCGATGACATCGGTGACCATCTACCACAACCCGGATTGCGGCACCTCGCGCAACACGCTGGCGCTGATCCGCAACAGCGGCGTCGAGCCGACGGTGATCGAGTATCTGAAGACACCGCCGTCGCGTGACGAGCTGGCCGACCTGATCGGCCGCATGGGCGTGCCGGTGCGCGCCGTGCTGCGCGAGAAGGGCACGCCCTATGCCGAACCCGGGCTCGCCGACCCGTCGTTGAGCGACGACCAACTGCTCGACGCCATGATGGCCCATCCGATCCTGATCAACCGGCCGATCGTGGTGACGCCGCTCGGCGTGCGGCTGTGCCGCCCGTCCGAGGCGGTGCTCGACATCCTCCCCGATGCCCAGCGCGGCGCCTTCGCCAAGGAAGACGGGGAGCAGGTCGTCGACGCCGCCGGACACCGCATCGGCAAAGCCTCCTGACGGACACGCATCATGACCGCTGACATTCATGCCGCCCCGGCGGCCCGCCCCGCCATGGGCCCGTTCGAGCGCTATCTCAGCGTCTGGGTAGCGCTGTGCATCGTCGCCGGCATCGCGCTCGGCCATCTGGTGCCCGGCCTGTTCCAGACGATCGCCGCGGCCGAGGTCGCCAAGGTCAACCTGCCGGTGGCGGTGCTGATCTGGCTGATGATCGTGCCGATGCTGCTGAAGATCGACCTCGGCGCGCTGGGGCAGGTCAAGGAGCACTGGCGCGGCGTTGGGGTGACGCTGTTCATCAACTGGGCGGTCAAGCCCTTCTCGATGGCGCTGCTGGGCACGCTGTTCATCGGCAACCTGTTCGCGCCGCTGCTGCCGCAGGACCAGATTTCCTCCTACGTTGCCGGCCTGATCCTGCTGGCGGCGGCGCCCTGCACCGCCATGGTGTTCGTCTGGTCGAACCTGTGTGAGGGGGAGCCGCACTACACGCTGAGCCAGGTGGCGCTGAACGACATCATCATGGTCTTCGCTTTCGCGCCGCTGGTCGGCCTGCTGCTGGGCGTGGCGTCGATCACCGTGCCGTGGGACACGCTGCTGCTGTCGGTGCTGCTCTACATCGTCATCCCCGTGGTCGGTGCCCAGCTCTGGCGGCGCAGCCTGCTGGTCGCCGGCGGAGAGCCGGCGCTGAAGCGCGTGCTCGACCTCATCCAGCCGGTTTCGCTGCTGGCGCTGCTGACCACGCTGGTGCTGCTGTTCGGCTTCCAGGGCGAGCAGATCCTCGCCCAGCCGCTGGTCATCCTGCTGCTGGCGGTGCCGATCCTGATCCAGGTCTATTTCAACGCCGGGCTGGCCTATTGGCTGTCGCGCCGCTTCGGCGTGGCGTGGTGCGTGGCAGCGCCGGCGGCGCTGATCGGCGCCTCCAACTTCTTCGAGCTGGCGGTCGCCGCCGCCATAAGCCTGTTCGGTTTGGGCTCCGGGGCGGCGCTCGCCACCGTGGTCGGCGTGCTGGTCGAGGTGCCGGTGATGCTGTCTGTGGTGAAGATCGTCAAGGCGACCAAGCCCTGGTACGAGGGACGCACCCATGCATGATATCGAGACGACCGGACGCGACTCCTTGCCGAGCCTGGACGAGCCTTATTTCGATGTGCCCGGCCTCGACAGGCTGACACCGGAGCGGCCGTCGACCCACCCGCCGCGCATCCTGCTGCTCTATGGCTCGCTGCGGGAGCGGTCCTACAGCCGCTTCCTGGCCGAGGAAGCCGCCCGGCTGCTCCAGCGCATGGGGGCCGAGACGCGCATCTTCGACCCGCGCGACCTGCCGCTGCCGGACAGCGTGCCGGCCGACCATCCCAAGGTGGCGGAGCTGCGCGCCCTGTCGCAATGGTCGGAAGGCCAGGTTTGGGTCAGCCCGGAGCGGCACGGCACCATCACCGGCATCCTGAAATGCCAGATCGACTGGCTGCCGCTGGAAAGCGGCGGCGTCCGGCCGACGCAGGGGCGGACGCTGGCGGTGATGCAGGTCTCCGGCGGCTCGCAATCCTTCAATGCGGTCAACGCGATGCGGGTGCTAGGCCGCTGGATGCGGATGGTGACCATCCCGAACCAGTCGTCGGTGGCCAAGGCCTTCCAGGAGTTCGACGAGGCCGGGCGGATGAAGCCGTCGCCCTATTACGACCGCGTGGTGGACGTGATGGAGGAACTGATGAAGTTCACTCTGCTGGTGCGCGACCGCAGCGACTACCTGACCGACCGCTACAGCGAGCGCCGCGAGGCGGGGCTGAAGGCGGCAACCGAGGCGCAGGCCCTGGCCGCCGCTGCGATGAGCGGTGAGAAGACAGCATGACGGCATTTCGGCAGGGGCTGGTCGAAGATCGAGTAGCAAAGGAACGAAATCTGACATAGCCCGGTTAGGGACCTGAGCCAGCAACCTCGGGGGGCTGGAGTGCAAAGGCCCGGTACAGCGTCGATGCGTGGACGTTGAGAATCCGGGCTGCCTCCCGGGGGGATCGGCCTTCATCGACCAGGCGCCGAGCGAGAGCGATCTGGTCGGCGGTCAACTTCGGCGGCCGGCCGAACCGCACGCCGCGTGCTCTGGCCGCCACGCGGCCCATGCCGGTCCGCTCGGCGATCAGGGAGCGCTCGAACTCGGCGATGCCGGCGAACACGGTTATACCAAAGCCGTTAAATTTTGACCTGTAAGGCCCACGGGTAACCGCATGTGGAGCGGATGCGGCCGGGTTCGGCGAGGATGCGGTTCCAGACGCGACAGCAGACGTCGAGGATGGCGTTGAGGTCGGTGAAGAGCCGGTGGGACAGCAGGGTGTCGCGCATGACCTGCCAGAGCCTTTCGATGGCGTTGAGTTCCGGGCTGTAGGGCGGGAGCGGCACGAGGGTGATGTTGGCCGGCACGGCGAGATCGCCGCTGGTGTGCCATCCCGCCCCGTCGATCACCACGGCGGCATGGGCGCCGGGGGTGACGGTGCGGCTGATCTCCTCCAGCATGAGGTTCATCGCCTCGGTGTTGGCGCGCGTCATGACGATGGCGGCTCCGGTGTCGCGCTCAGGACAGACCGCGCCGAAGAGATAGGCCGACTTGAAACGATGATCGCGCACGGCGCGCGGCCGGCTGCCGCGCGGCGCCCAGCGCCGGGTCAGGGTGCCTTTCTGGCCGATGCGGGCCTCGTCCTGGAACCAGACCTCCACGGCGCTCGCCTCGGGGTGGTCCTCTCCGATGGCGGCGAGGCGTTCGGCGAAGTTTTTTTAAACGCCTCCTGGGCCGGTGCGTCGGCCTTGGGATGGATCGGGCGCGGCGTCAGGAAGGACAGCTTCATGCGGTGCAAGCGGTCCTGCATGCCGGTGCGGCTGTAGTCCGCCCCGAAATGCCGCAGGGCCAAGTCGCGGATGTGGCGAACCCGGTACTCGACGACGCCGTCCCGTTCGACCTCGGGGCCGGCGGCGATCAGGTCAGCCAATTCCGGCTCCAGGGCGTCGGCGAGCAGCGGCGGCCGGCCGCAGCGCGCCCGATCCCGCAAGCCGTCCACCCCTTCGGCGTTGTAGCGCACGACCCAGTCGCGCAGCGCTTGCCGGTCCATGCCGGCTTGCCGCGCCGCTTCCGCCCGGCTGACGCCGTCCAGCGCCATGGCGATCGCCAGCAGGCGCCGGCACACCCGCCCATCGCTCTCGCCGCGGGCGAGGCGGCGCAGGTCTTCCGAGCTCAGGTCGGGGCGGATCGGCAGGGCGGACATGGCTGTGCTTCGCTCAATGGTGAGACCTGGCACAGGGAATCACTACCGGCGCTGAACCGCAAGCCACAGACCCGGCGAGTCAGAAGTTTCCGGCTCTGGTATTAGGACCATCCGCCCGGCCGGCGAGGTGGTATCGGCCCATGGCTCCGCGAGTGATCGGAGACCCGCACCGGCTCCCTGGAGCTGCTCCGCAATATCGAGAAGATCACGGGTTGACCGGGCCAGCCTGTCGAGGCGCGTGACCGTCACAACGTCATCGGCCCGGAGTTGGTCGATCAGCCGGGCAAGCTGTGGCCGGTCGCGCTTTGCCCCGGAGACCTTCTCCTCATAAATCCGCCGACAGCCGACCGCCTGTAGCGACGCCCGCTGCTGCGAAAGATCCTGGTCGTCGGTGGAGACGCGCGCATAGCCGATGAGCATGGGGCATCCGTCGCAAAAGTCATCGCGAAACTCTTTCCTTTTGCGATAGACTTTTGCAACATCAAAAACTCCAAGGTTCCAGTCCGGTACCTACCTGTCGCGAAACTCAAGAGTTTTGCGAGGCAAGCAGCCGGCACAGGATCGCTGCACGGCTCATGTTCTCAGGCTGTTCTCAGATCCCGGACAATCTGATCACTTTCGTGTAGTGACCCCACCTCGTGCAGGCGGCGCCGCGGCTTTTTGTCGTGCGTCTGCACGAAGCCGAAGAACCGGTCGACCCGCTCCTCCGGCACCGCCTTGCCGGCGATCACCTCGAAGCTGGTCGTTTTGTCGTCCCAGCTGCGAACGTACCCGCCATCCACACCGACGACGATCGGCCCCTCCGGGGCCGGCAACTCCCGCCAGTCCGCCGGACATCCGTCGATCAGAGAGAAGCGCTCCTCCCCGAGAGCGGCCTCCAGGCGGTCGGCGACCCGGGACAGGTCGCGGCGAACGGTGGTCGGATTGGTCGTATCGGCGATCGGCAGCACATCCTTCAACAAATCGGTGGTGATTCCATACGACACCAGCGAGGCCCACTTGGCCTCCAGGAACAGCAGCTCCGGCGCCGCGCGCTCGGTGAACAGAGCGCGCAACGGGCTGACGCTTCCGCCGCCTTTCCCGTCGCAGCCACACCGATGCAGACGCCGGCCAGGCACGTCCACCGTGCCGAACAAGGTGCGGAACCGGATCGTCCGCAGCCCCTTGCTGGTGCGGACGCACCCGCAATCCGGGCAGCACCGGTGGCGGGCGGTGTAGTCGGCCGCTTGGGCAGCGAGCAGGCGCTCCTGGGTCGCCCGCAACATCCGCTTGGCCTCCTCCAGCGACAAGCCGAGTTCTTCCACCCGGTCGGCCGGCTTGGCCAACCCGAGAACCTCGTCGTCGGCGACCACGGTCCCGTTCTCGTCCTCGATCTGCAGCCGTACCCTGATCCGCATCCTCATCTCCGCCTCCGGCTCACCAGACCTGCTGGTGCATCAGCGGCTTGTGCTCCTCGGCGCGGAAGCGCTCATTGATCTGGATTCGGCTGAACTCCTTGGGCCGGAAACGCTCGCGCGCCCGGGTGCGCGCGAGGGTCCGCTCGAAACGATCGCGGACGTCGGGATCGTCCAGCACCGCGGTGGTCCGGTCACGGGCGACGGCGGCGAGCACCTCCGTCATCTCCGCCAAGTCCTCCCACGCGTCCCAGCCCACCAGATCGTCCTGACGCTCCCGGTAACCCGCTGGCCCGCCACAGCCCTCCGGAGGACAAGGGTGTTCCCCGCCGATGCAGACCGGGTAGACGGCGTCGGGCTGCGCGGCGAGCCGGTCCTCCACCCGAAGTTCGTGACGCCAGAAGGCGCCCATGTCGTAGGTGTAGCGCAACTTGCCGCCGATCCGCAGGCGGAAGGTGTCGAGGACAACCCGGGGTGAGACGAGGGCCAACTCTGTCGACCCATACCCAACCGCGCGAAGATCGAACCGGTAGAGGTGGATGCCTTCCCAGCCCAGGGCGACCTGGAGGATACCATGCAGTTCCTGCAAGGTGGTGGAGGCCTGCACCAGCAGCCGGCGCCACGCCGAGGGGCTGATGTCCAGCAGACGGACCTTGAGCTGCAGGATTGGCAGATCCGGTGCGGGCTTCGGCTTTTTGACGGGGCGGCGCGCCATGGTCTCTCGGCAAGCGGTGATTGCCACACTCTACCGCAGCACGCCGGCCGCGCCTATCGCCTGTCCCCCAGGATTGTTCTGCTCTCCCTGCTGGGCGAGCATGGCCAACCCGTCCATGCCCTTGCGCATGTCGGTGGCGCCCATCGCCAGATAGACCCGCACCCCGGCGGGAACCGAGATCATGGCGAATCCAACGCGCCGACCAGTCGGCGCAGCGTGGCCGGGGCGATATCTTCGGCGACGCGCAGCACGCGGCCGTTGGCGAGAACCACCTCGACCAGGGCGGCACGGCGCTCGGCTGAGGGTGCCGGCTCCGGCGCCGACGGCGTCTTGGTGGGAGAGAGCAGGCCGGCGGACGGCGGCCCCTCCAACACATGAACCGGCACGAAGGAGGGCGCCGCGGCAGACAGTTCTCCGCTCTTGAACTGTCGGCGCCAGCGGTAGATCAGGCTGGTGCACACGCCGTGGCGGCGGGCCACCGCGACGACGGCGCCGCGCCCGCCGTGGGCCTCGCCGACCAAGCGGATCTTCTCCTCGGCCGAGTAGGTGCGCCGCCCGCCGGCGCCGGTGATGACCTCGATACGTTGGACTGCCACAGTGCAAACCACGCTGCTTGCCACGATGCCAAGCCAGCCACACCCACCGGTGCCGCCGACGTCCAGCTTTCAGCACGCGGCACACTCCTCCCGCAAGGCAGCACTCAGACGACGCTTACCTTTCCTCACCCCGTAGACCTGGAAGTTTTCATTCCAGACCCGTCGGATAGCCAAACTCAGCTCGGCGTCGCTTCGCGAGCGGGCCGGCGCCTTGGCCGGATCGGCCCGCCGGGCGGCATGGGCGCGGTAGGTCGACGGGGCGATCGGCAGCGCTTTGCAGATCGGCTTATATGAGGAGAATCAACGGAAATGTTCGTCAGCTTTTCATTTTACGCTCCTGTAGCGCTATCTGGTATCCACGGCGTGAGCCTGCTTCAATGACGCGGCCCGGAAACCGGGCCTGATCCAACTTATATACGGTCAGTCGACTGGGGCGACTGCACCAACATCCCGCATGCGGCGGGCAAGGCTCAATTGGGCGAGACCATTCTCAAACCGCGGCTGTTTGACAGCCATGCCGATCTTCGGTTCGCCCGTACGGGCTCCAGCGGGAAGGTTTTCCCCGGAGAAATTGATGAGCGCTCGGAACGTCAGGCGGCCTTCAGCACGGCACCTTCAATGACGACGCCCGCACGGGTATATTTCCAAAGCGCGACGAACAGTTTTCGGGCAACGGCGACGATCATCGTCTTCTTGAGCCGTCCCCCATTCCTAGCCGGGAAAATTCATGAGGGTTGGCGGGTGTAGCGGCATCCGTTGAGCGGCCGTAGGATTTGGGTGCTGACGCCAACTCCTGCCGTTTCCGGAGCGCCCACCCGCCATGGTTGATCATACCCTGCCGCTGCCCGGCCTGTCACCCGTTGCTGGAAAGCCGGTGATCGGGCGCTTTGATGGCGGCCGCCTGTCCTCCGATGGCGGGCTGCTGGTGCTGCGGGAGGTGGCGAAGCGGCTGCGGATTGCCGATCGGCTGGCCGCCTGTATTGAGGACCCGCGCGATCCAACGCGCACCGTGCATTCGCTGGCCGACATCATCGGCTTTCGCCTGCTGGCCATCGCGGCGGGCTACGAGGACGGCAACGACGCCGGCAGCCTACGCTCCGACCCGCTGTTCAAGATGGCCCTGGAACGCCTGCCGTCCGAGCGTGACCTTTGCTCGCAAGCCACCATCTCGCGCCTGGAGAACCTGCCGGATACCCGCGCACTGCTGCGCATGGGCCGAGCCATGGTCGATCTCTACTGCGCGTCCTTTCGCCAGGTGCCCAAGCGCATCGTGCTGGATGTAGACGACACCTTCGACACGGTGCATGGCGGTCAGCAGTTGCGCCTGTTCAACGCCCATTATGACGAGTACGGCTTCCAGCCCATCGTTGTCTTCGACGGCAACGGCCGCTTTGTCACCGCTGTGCTGCGCCCAGCCAAGCGGCCCAAGGGGACGGAGATCCGGACCTTCCTGCGTCGCCTGCTCCGCGCCATTCGGGCAAACTGGCCCAAGACCGAGATCCTGCTGCGCGCCGACGGCCATTACGCCTGCCCGGAGGTGCTGGACTGGTGCGAGGCGGAGGGGCTCGACTACGTGCTCGGTCTGCCGACCAGCAGCACACTGCGCCGTCACGTCACCACGCTGGAGGCCAGCACCGCGGCGCGCTTCCAGGCCATGCCCGGAGCCGACAAGGTGCGCCGCTTCAAGGAATTCTATGACGGGGCCAGCACCTGGAGCCGGGTCCGCCGCATCGTCGCGCGCGTCGAGGCAGGAGACCAGGGCACCGACAGCCGCTTCATCGTCACCAACCTACGCCACGGCACGGGTCGCTGGCTGTATGCCGGCCTGTATTGCGCGAGGGGACAGGCGGAAAATCATATAAAAGCCTGGAAATCCCACCTTGCCGCAGACCGGACCTCCTGCACCAAGGCGACGGCCAACCAGTTCCGCCTGTTCCTGCACGCCGGGGCGTACTGGCTGCTGTGGAGCCTGCGCTCGCTGATGCCGAAACGCTCCCGCTGGCGCACGGTGCAATTCGACACCTTGCGGCTGCGCTTGGTGAAGACCGCCGCGCGTATCGTGGAGATGAAGACGCAGATCAAGGTGCACCTGCCGACCAGCGCGCCTGATCAGGCGATCATCCACCTCGCCCTCGGCCGCATGCCCCGGCTCATCTGCTGAGCACCGGGGCAGCGTGCCCCAGCCGTCACCCAATCCCCTCCACCACCAACTCCGACACCGTCACGCCGCCGTCAGCGCGGCGGCCGACGACGCGCGCCCATACAGCCCAACGTTGATCATCTCAACGCGGCGACCAGACCGCTCGCCACCCTGGTGAATAAAGGCGGCTAGCCACCTGATCCTTAAACCAAAGCGTCAGTGCGGAATCCGGCTGGTGGCGGTTCCACAGCCAGGCGATCTGGATCAACGTCGTGCGCAGACGTGGATTACCTGATTTTGAAACTCCCTGCTCGTGATCCACCTGGCCACTCTGCCAGGGTGTCGGCGCGAGGCCCGCGTAGGCGGCGACCTGTCTGCGGTTGTCGAAATGCCGGCAAAGCCCTTCGCCCCACAACACGGCCGCGGCCGCCGCTCCAATCCCTTTCAGGCCCAGCAACAGAGCGGCGCCGGGAAATGCGAGCGCCTCTGCGGTAAGCATGTCGGTACTCGCCCGCTCGATGTCCTTTATCTGTGCAAGCACCAGTTCAAGGCGGTCAAGCTCCCGCGAAATCTGCGCCTGCAGGTGGGGTGGCAATGGGCGGCCATCTCCGGTACGGAGCTCATCAAGCCGCTCCCGGCGATCGCGCCGCAGCGGTTCATAAGCTCCGACGCCATGACTGTAGAGCAGCCCCTTGATCCGATTGACGTGCGCTACCCGTTCATTGACCAGTACCTTGCGTTCCCGCGCGATCCGCCGCCGGTCTTCCTCTTCAGGCGTTGGCGGCCTTACCATTGCACAAACGCGAGGCTCGCCCCGCTTGTAGGCCAGCAACGTTCGGACGAGCGCCTCGCCGTCAATCCTGTCGGTCTTTGCCCGACGACGGCGGCGCGAAATCGCTACCGATGCCGGGTCGACAACGTGACTTTCGATCCCTTCCTGGAGTAGGACCCGATGAATCCAGAAGCCGTCCAACCCTGCTTCCTGGATCACAACAATTGGAAAGATTTGCCCAGTCCGAACCAGAGCCTTGCGTCGTAATTCCGCAAATCGCAAAAGCAGGTCACCAATATCCCCTGCCTTGACCAGATGTTTCGACATCTTCTCGCCACCACCCGGCGTCAGTGATGTGACCAGCCATTTCGACTGGCTCAGCTCAAGCGAAACGAAGATCGCGCCGAGATCGACACGAATGGCGGTGGAATTGGATGTGCTGGACATGACGGCCTCCGGGTTCAGTGCTGGACCAGAACTCTGACCCGGTTCCAGTCGCTCTTCACCTCATAGGATCTCGACCCCGTGGACAGCGCGGTGCGCGTCGATGAAGGCGATCATCGCTTGAACGGGCGGTCGAGCTCCGCCTGAGCAAAATACGCCGACGCCTTGCGCAGAATCTCGTTCGCCTGGCGTAGCTCCCGCACCTCACGCTCCAGCGCCTTGATCTTTTCCTGCTCGTCCGTCGTCGGACCGGGCCGCTTGCCCTGGTCACGCTCGGCCTGCCGGACCCAGTTCCGCAGCGTCTCGGGATTGCAGCCGATCTTCGCAGCGATCGAACTGATCGCCGCCCACTGCGACGCGTGTTCGCCTTCGTGGTCAAACACCATGCGAACCGCGCGTTCGCGCACTTCAGGGGCGTATTTGGGTGATGCTTGCTTCGTCATGTTGAACCCAGTCTCTCAAGAAACGGGGCCTCCAGCAAACCCGGTGCGGTTCACAGCCGGACGTGCGCCACCTGCACCTTGGTGGTGACGCCGTCCAGGACGATCCAGTCCTCGGCCCAGTCGAACTGATAGGCCTCACCCGGCGCGAAGGTCAGCGGCACAAAGGCCTGCGCCGGCGTGGTTACCGGCTGGCGCTGCCGGAAGCGCTTGATGTAGCGGCGCACCGCATCATAGCCGCCCGGAAAGCCCGCCGCCTGCAGGCGCTTGAAGAGGCCCAGGTAATCGAGCCGGTCCCGCGCCGGCTGACGATCGTTCTCCTCGACCAGCCGTTCCAACTCCTTCTGGAAGGCTCCCAACTGCGGATAGGGTTGCACCTGCCGCTCATACCGCGGCGCCGTCTCCCCCGAGCGCAGGTACTTGCTCACCGTCTCCCGCGACACCTTCAGCGACCGGGCGATCGCCCGCTCACTCTTCCCCTTTGCGTGCTCCCGTCGGATCCGCGCTATCGTCTCCACCGTCAGCATCCTCGCTTGGCCACCCTGTCGCACAACCCAGAGTGGAAGTCTGCCAGATCAGGAGGTGGATGGGTTTGGGACGCCGATCACCCCCGAAACTGGCCTACTGTTCCACGCCGATGCACACAAGGACAACGGCCCCGAAAACCTTGCCGTCCTCCGGCTCGCCATCAACCTCGTCTCAAAGGATGCTTCCAAGGGGGCCACCCGCGTCAAGCTGCTGCGAGCCGCCTGGAATTCCGCCTTCCTCCGAAAACTGCTCGCCCAAATCTGATATGCGATTGCCCTGAGGATAGCGGAAACTCCGACAGTCCCCTATGCTCGGGCATGGCCCCAGAAGTTTGGGCAAAGCACCATCGGGAAATGGTTGGAGGCCTGGAGGATAAGCAGACCGGGCCAGCCCAGCGATTCCCGCACCAAATCCTTCTTGAATTCGGTGTCACTGTGGTTGCGCTCGATGGTCACGTCATGGAATCCGGAGCGCTTGAGCAGCCGGTGCAGGCTGCCATAGGTCTGGAGCGAGCAATGCTCACGAAAGATCAGGGCCAACTTCTCGCGATTGAAGGCGCGCAGCGCCAGGATCCAATAGGGCGCATCGATCAGCAGGTTCGGCGTCTGGAAAACAAGGCGTCCCCCCGGCCGCAACACCCTGCGCAGCCCGGCCAGATAGGCTTCCACCTCGGGGATGTGCTCGATGACATCGAACATGGTGATGACGTCGAAGCTCTGGTCGGGAAAAGGCAGGGTCGTACCGTCATAGGCCTGCATCCGCCCCTTCAACGCGGGGTAGGCGGCCTCTCCCTTGGCGAGGGCGGCGGCGTCCACCTCCACCCCATAGACGTCGCCATACCCACGCCGGCGCAGATTTTCAAGAAAGCTGCCATGACGGCAGCCGACATCAAGGATCCGGGCGCCTGGATCGATCCCGAGCGACTGGACGTAGGTCAGGCACGAGGCGGTATCGCCGCGCTCGCCGTCAAGGACAACCGCGTCCATCACCACCCCACTCAGCGCGATCTTGGACGCCGTCCGCCATCATGGCGGCACAGCCGGTCCACAAGAGAATCACCGGCCATACGGAAGCGGATTTCATCGAAGAGAAAGCAGAAATCCCAGCGATCATGGAACACGGCGGAACAAGAGATTGAAAACAGTGTTAGTTTCAACAACCTCAGGCAGCGGATAGGGCTTGCGGTTCCGCCCGCCACACAGGTCGACACCGACGTTGTTGATCAGCTCCGTCTGATACCCATACTCCTCAAAGGTCTTGCGGAGCGGGATCTCGCCGAACCCATTGCGCAGCAGCTCCCCCCGGTTGATCTCGCACACGACGTAATCGGGCAGGCGGCGCGACAAGGTGCGGTGGGCTCCCTTCATCACATGCTGCTCATGGCCCTCGGCATCGATCTTCATGAGACGGATTGTGGTGAGCTGCAAATCCTCGACAAGATCGTCCAGACACAGGGACGTGCAGGGGAAGACGGCGTCCTCCTGCCCCACCGTGTCCTCCGCTCCCAAAACGCGGGACAGCCCAATGTCCTGGCTGTTGGCCAGGATGCGGCCGGCACCAACCTTGTCCGATAATGCGGCATTGAAGGCCATGATGCAGGAGGCGCCATTGGCGGCAATATGGCGGGCCAGACGGACATAGGTCTGGGGATTCGGCTCGAATGCCAAAATCCGCCCCTGGCCGCGCATGGCCGCAAAGGACAGGAGGGAGTAGTAGCCAACGCAAGCCCCGACATCGATCACCGTGTCGCCGGGGCGAAGAAGCTCAAGAAAGGTCAAGGATGTAAATTGCTCATGGAAAAATCCGGACTCCAACGCCCGTCCCAGTGGGGGCGACAAAAGAAACGATGCCACATCACCATTATGCGGGAACTGGATTTTTTTATAGGAGTTCATTTTGAAATTCCGCGTCAAGACGCATGAAAGTTCAGGCTTCCGCCTTCTTATCCCATCGCGCCACGCCGCTCAACCACCCTGTCATGGACGCTACGCAAAAAGCTCAAGGATCACCGCTGAGCTATGCGGGAAACTGGGTGATGACGGTCTGAAGAGGGCGGCGTATCGAGGTTGGTGACGAAACCTGCCCGAACCTCCACGAGGCAGCGATACGCCATGGATGAGAATAGCAAGGTTGTTTGGCTGCGTCAGCCGGAGGAGATCGACGACCCGCTGACCGCCATCTTACGGGCTGGTGCCCGCCGGCTGCTGGAGCAGACGATCGAGGCGGAGGTGGAAAGCTTTCTGGCCTCCATGAAGGCCGTCACGTTGCCGGACGGCCGCGAGCGGGTCGTGCGGCACGGCCATGGTCCTGAATGGACGATCCAGACCGGCATCGGTCCAGTGCCGGTCCGTCGCGCCAAGGTGCGCGACCGTGGCGGCGCCGAGGCTGGCGAGCGGGTCCGCTTCACCTCGGCGATCCTGCCCCGCTGGGCGCGGCGGACCAAGAGCCTGGACGCGCTGCTGCCGGTGCTCTATCTGCGCGGCGTCTCCACCTGTAAAGGCCGAATGAAGTTTGGCCCATCCGCATTCTCGGTGCAGATCGACGCGAGGATGAGCACATAGAGGGAACACTTTTCCCTCCAGAGTTCCGGTTTCCTTGTCCAAATCACTGCTTTCGTTGCTCCCAGCCGGCCTTGTCGTCGACCGGGTTTCCGTCGACGCTGATCGGGTGCGGAACGTGTCAACGACTGTGAGACAGCCCGAGTTATGAATTAGCAGGCCGCGGAAAAAGGGCTGTGCACGGCTGTCGTGTCGTGATTCCCTCCAGTGAGGGCAAAGGCGACCGTTGAGGGAATGATGCGGGGCTCGGACGAACGCAGCGAAGGTCTTTTCAGCTACGTGAGCTGCGAGGCACGGGTTCCGGCGACCCATCCATTGCGGCCGATCCGGGCCATCGTGGACGAAGCGCTGGAGGTGATGTCACCGGCGTTCGAGGGGCTGTACTCCAAGATCGGCCGGCCGTCGATCCCGCCGGAAAAGCTGCTGCGGGCGCTGCTGCTCCAGGCCTTCTACTCGGTGCGCTCGGAACGCCAGCTGATGGAACAGCTCGACTATAACCTGCTGTTCCGCTGGTTCGTCGGCTTGTCGATGGACGCTCCGGTGTGGGACGTGACGGTGTTCACCAAGAACCGGGAGCGTCTGCTGGCCGGGGATGTGGCGGCCAAGTTCCTGGCCACCGTGCTGGGCCAGCCGAAGGTGAAAGCGCTGCTGTCGGACGAGCACTTCTCGGTGGACGGGACGCTGATCGAAGCCTGGGCCAGCGTGAAGAGCTTCCGGCCCAAAGATGGCAGCGGTGAGCCGCCGGGGCCGGGACGCAACGGCGAACGCGACTTTCACGGCGAGAAGCGGTCCAACGAGACCCATGCCTCGACCAGCGACCCCGAGGCGCGGCTGTACCGCAAGGGCAACGGGCAGCCGGCGAAGCTGGCCTTCATGGGTCATGCGTTGATGGAGAACCGGAACGCCCTGGTGGTCAATGTCCGGCTCACCGCGGCGACCGGCTTGGCCGAGCGCGAGGCGGCGGTGTCCATGGTCGAGGCCATCCCCGGCCGCCACCGCATCACGGTGGGCGCCGACAAGGCCTACGACACCAAGGATTTCGTGGCGAACATGCGCGAGTTGGGCGCCGCCCCGCACGTCGCCCAGAACACCCGCAACCGCCGCTCGGCCATCGACGGCCGAACCACCCGCCACCCCGGCTATGCAGTCAGCCTACGAATCCGCAAGCGCATCGAGGAGGTGTTCGGCTGGATCAAAGGGGCCGGGCTACGCAAGACCCGCCATCGCGGCACGGCCCGTGTCGGCTGGATGTTCACCCTGACCGCCGCCGCCTACAACCTGATCCGCCTGCCAAAGCTACTGGCGGCGGCATAATCACGCCCGGAGTCCGCCCAAAAGGCGGCCTTGGGCGCTCCAGGCCGGGGGTGCACCCGCTGATTTCGACCAAAGCGGGTGCAAAAGGCCCAAATTTCGAGCCTCCGCAGAGGCAAGGACGCCATACACGAGCCTTTTTCCGCGTCCTGTTAGGCTTGGATGCTCTCCGGCTTTTGCGGCGGATTGATCCAGACTTCGATTGGCTTTGCGGGTGGTTGAGGCGCTTTGCGAACGAAACGCTCCGGTGTGCGGCGAAAGGCACGGTCGAGGGTTTGCTGGCGGGCGGCATGGACGGCGTCGGCTTGGCCGTAATGGACTTGGTCTGGGGTCATCAGGCCGATGCCGGCATGGTGGTGATCCCGGTTGTACCAGGTGAAGAAGTCCCGGCAGAAGGTCCTGGCATCCTCGATGGAGCCGAAGCGCTTGGGGAATTGCGGCTGATATTTCAGGGTCTTGAAATGGGCCTCCGAGAATGGGTTGTCGTTGGAGGTGTTGGGTCGGCTGTGCGATTTGGTGACGCCGAGGTCGGCGAGCAGGAGAGCGGTCGCCTTGGCCTTCATCGGGCCTCCACGATCGGCGCGCAGGGTCAACTGGCCGGGTGGGACGGCGTTCTTGGCCAGCGTCTCCTCGAACAGCGTCTTGAACAGGGTGGCGCTCTCGGCATCGGCGACGCACCAGCCGACCACCCGGCGGCTGAAGATATCGAGGATCACGTAGAGGTAGTAATAGGACCATTTCATCGGCCCCATCAGCTTGGTGATGTCCCAGGACCAGACCTCGTTCGGGGCCTTGGCCAGCATTCGGGCTTCCGGTAGGCCGGATGGCGGAGCTGAGAGTCGGACTCGGAATCGTCATAGCTGTGTCTATGTCCTGGCCACCCGTCTTGAGAGCAGTTTGACGCTTGCGATGAAGATCCAGGCGACGGCACTCTCGACGGTGGCCTCGAAGTCCTTGGCGAGGCGCCGATTGCGGTTAAGCCAGGCGATGGTGCGCTCGACGACCCAGCGCCGGGGCAGCAGTTCAAAGCCTTTGGCGGCGTCGGACCGCTTGACGATCTCCAGGGTCCATGTCCCGATCTGGGCCAAAGCGGTTTCCAGTTTGGGTCCAGCGTAGCCGCCATCCGCGAAGTGAACCGCGCCGGTTTTCCCGGAGGCCGGTTTGGTTGAGTCACGCCGCCATAGGGACGTCCTCGTTTTGGGCATAATAGCGTGCTTCGGCCTCGGCGGGAGGAATGTTGCCGATGGGTTCGAGGAGGCGTCGGTGGTTGAACCAGTCCACCCATTCCAGGGTAGCGAACTCGACAGCCTCCAGGGTGCGCCACGGCCCGCGGCGGCGGATCACCTCGGTCTTGTAAAGGCCGTTGATGGTCTCGGCCAAAGCGTTGTCATAGGAATCGCCGATGCTGCCGACGGAGGGCTCGACGCCGGCTTCGGTGAGGCGTTCGGTGTACCGAATGGCGAGATATTGCGATCCACGATCGGAATGATGGACGAGGCCGCTGCCCTTGGTCGGCCGGCGGTCATGCAGAGCCTGCTCCAAAGCATCCAGGACGAAGTCGGCGTGGGCGGTGCGCGACACCCGCCAGCCCACGATGCGGCGGGCGAAGGTGTCGATGACGAAGGCGACGTAGACGAAGCCCTGCCATGTGGCAACGTAGGTGAAATCGGCCACCCACAAGGCATTCGGACGAGAAGCCTGGAACTGGCGGTTCACCCGGTCGAGCGGGCAAGATGCCGCCTTGTCGCTGATCGTGGTGCGCACCGCCTTGCCGCGCATCGCCCCCTTCAAGCCCATGGACGCATCAGGCGAGCCACCGTGCAGCGCGCCACGTCGAAGCCCTCCCGCCGCAACTGCCGCCACACTTTCCTCGTAAGCGTCGTCTGGCGACTGCGGCGGAATTGGGTTGACGGCTCCGCTTCCGTTCACCCGTGGTCGGGAATCGTGAGGTTCCAGGGCAGGAGATCGGCGATTCGGTTGATCGGGTGATCCGCGATGCGGTCGAGCACATGTCGCAGGTAGGCCGTACGCCTCCGGTGAGAGCCGCCTTGGCAAAACAGGGTCTGACGTTTGAGTTTTGCGTTGCGCGTCATCGCGCGGACGCAAACGAGTTGCAAACGTCATGGCTTATCAGCGGGTCGAGGTTTTGACGGGCCGGGAACGGCGGCGGAGCTACACGCCGGCGGAGAAGGTGCGGATGGTGGAGGAGGCGTTTCGGCCCGGCGTGGTGGTGACGGAGGCGGCCCGTCGGTTGGGCGTGCACGAAAGCCTGCTATATCGCTGGCGGGACCTGATGAAGGTCGGCGGGACGTCCGTGGCCGAACCGTCCAGCTTCGTCGCGGTGACCATCACGCCGGAGCCGAGCGTCACGGAACCGCCGGTCGTGGCCCCCTCTGAGCCATTGCCGCTTTCGGCGACGCCGGCCACGCGCCCGGCGGTCGTCGAGGTCATCCTGCCCAGCGGGGCACGCCTGCGTCTGGAAGGGGCGGTCGATCCGGCCCTGGCGGCGGCCGTCGTCGGAGCCCTGGCATGATCCCGGTGCCGAGCGGGGTGCGGGTGTGGCTGGCCACCGGACACACCGACATGCGCAAGGGCTGGGCGAGCTTGGCGTTGCTGGTGCAGGAACGCTTCGCCCAGGACCCGCACAGCGGCCATCTCTTCCTCTTCCGCGGACGCCGCGGGGATTGAGCGTCATTCAGCATACAGTTTCGAGTCGGCTCGCGTGGAGTATCCGTGGCACCCGCTGTACGGGAAGACATTGAGGGTGGTGAGCCGGACAGTACGTGGTGGTCACTCCGTCCTGTGGCTCGAGGAACGCCCTGATACCGCCCGGGAATTGCCGGCCTGGATGTGCGACGCGGCCTACTGCCTTGATATGGCGGCATTGTGTCCGCCGCAGACCACAGTCGCAGCCCTTAGCGCATTGGCGGCAGTTCTCTCGGATCTGCGGGACTCGATCGGCGACGGCGCAGCATCGGACAACTCACCCACGGAGGAGGTTGCCGATGACCAGACGACCGCGGCCGACGTCCCAACTCTCGCTCGCTCTCTCTGTTCCGCTTCAGGACATCGCCGTTCCGGACGAAGTCGTGCAAGTACTGGCGGATCTCCTCTTGGAAGCTGTGGGCGCCCATCTCGACATGGAGAACAGGGAGGAGGCCCATGAGCACCAAGATCACCGTTGATCATCTGGGCCGCGGTGCCGCGATCTATGTTCGCCAATCCACACCTGGTCAATTGATCAACCACACGGAAAGCCGTCGCCGACAGTATGACTTGGCTGATGCCGCACGGGCGGCTGGGTTCGTCGATGTCATGATCATCGATGAGGACCTTGGCCGCTCCGGTTCCGGCCTCGAATGCCGTCCTGGCTTTCAGAAGCTGGTGGCGGCGGTCTGCGCCGGCACCGTCGGTGCCGTCTCTTGCATCGAGGCATCGCGGCTGGCCCGCAACGGCCGGGATTGGCACCACCTCATTGACCTTTGTGCTCTGGCTGGGGCGTTGGTCGTCGACCCAGATGAGGTCTATGATCCAAGGCTGCTGAACGACCGCCTTCTGCTCGGCCTGAAGGGAACAATGTCGGAGTACGAACTCAGCCTGCTGCGTCAACGCGGCATCGAAGCCCGAGACGGAAAAGCCCGTAGGGGCGAACTGCGGTTCACGCTACCGCCCGGCTACTGCTGGAACGAGGCCGGACGGATCGAAATCGATCCTGACGCGCGCGTTGCCGGCGCGATCCGGATGCTGTTCAGCAAGTTCCGCGAACTGGGCAGCGCCCGCCAAGTTTTTCTCTGGGCGCGCGCCGCCGAGCTGTCACTCCCCGTCGTGCGGCGCAACCTCATCGCCTGCAAAATCCTTTGGCAGCCGCCGGCCTACCACACGGTGATCCAGGTCCTGCAGAACCCGATCTATGCCGGCGCCTACGTGTTCGGCCGACGGGGTAATCGGACTCGCGTTGTCGAGGGTCGGGCTCGGAAGACGAGCGGGCATAAACGAGAGCGCACCGACTGGAATACCCTGCTGCGCGACAACCACGAGGGCTACATCACCTGGGCCGAGTTCGAGGAGCATCAGCGCATGCTCGAGGAAAATGCCCACATGCAGAAGCGTGCCGCCCGCAAAGCTGGCCGTGGTGGCCGTGCTCTGTTGACCGGGCTGGTCCGGTGCGGGCACTGCGGTCGCAAGATGCGGGTCTTCTACGGCATGCAGTCGGGGCATGCCCACCGGTACCAATGCCGAGGTGACGATGCCCATGTCGGTGTCGGTCTGTGCATCGGCATCGGCGGTATTCGTGTCGACCGGGCGGTCGTGGCGCAGATGCTGGAAGCCGTCTCTACCAGAGCGGTGGAGGCTGCCCTGCTTGCCGCCGACCAGGCGGCTGCGGCGGGGGCGGAAGAGCGGGCAGCGCTGGAGCGCGAGTTGGAGGCGGCCCGCTATGATGCCTCGTTGGCGGCTCGCCGGTACGACCTCGTGGAGCCGGAAAAGCGCCATGTTGTGAGAGAACTGGAAGCGCGCTGGAATACGGCTCTGGAACGGGTGGCGCAGATCGAACGTCGGATTGCCGAGGCCGAGGCGCGCTCATCGGCGCGCCCAAGGGTGAACAGGGCGGCTCTTCTGGGGTTGGCTCACGATCTGTCGGCGGCCTGGAATGCACCGACAGCGGACACGCGAACTCGGCAACGTCTGACCCGGCTACTCGTGGAGGAGGTGGTGATCGACCTCGACGACACAGCGCACGAGGCGGTGCTGCGGATCCACTGGGTAGGTGGCCGACACACCGAACTGCGTGTCCCACGGGCCAGGACCGGGCGTCGAGCGAACAAAGCACATCCAGGAGCGGTGGAGGTCGTGCGCAAGCTGTCCGGGCATTGGCCGGATCATGAGATCTCCGTCACGTTGAACCGCATGAAGTGCCGAAGCGATAACGGAGAGACCTGGACGACCGTGAAGGTTCGGTTGTTGCGGGAGCGACTTGGCCTTTCCGATTTCGACCCGACTGTACCCCGTCCCGAGACGCTGACGGCCGACAAGGCAGCGAAGCGGCTCGGCATCTCGATTCCCTCCGTACACCGCCTTATTCAGCGTGGGATCCTGCCGGCAACGCAGCTTGTCTCATCGGCCCCGTGGCACATTCCCGTGGCAGCCTTGGACACGGACGCCGTGCGAACGGGCGTGAACGAGATTAAGGCGCGGCGCCCCAAGAACCTCATTGATTATCAAAGAGATGAGACGATGCCGCTGCCAGGATTGTGAAAGGAGGGATGCACTATGTCACGCGATTTGGTCATCTGGTGAAGGTTCTTTACTGGGATGGCCAGGGCTTCTGCCTGTTCACCAAGCGCCTGGAGAAGGGGCGCTTCGTGTGGCCGATCAGCCGCGAGGGCGTGGCGGTGCTCACTCCGGCCCAGTTGGCGATGCTCATCGAGGGCATGGATTGGCGCGCCCCGCAGCGCACATGGCGCCCGGAGATGGCGGGGTGAGTCCCGGCCGCCACGCCCGCCGATGATCGGCGCCGGGGTGGTGATCGCTCCTCCTCCGGGAGCCGCCGATCGGGTAGACTCCGGCCATGCCCGCTACCGCCGAGCCGCTGCCCACCGACATTGAGACGCTGCGCGCGATCATCGCGGCGCAGGCCGCGGAGTTGGCGGCCGAGCGTCGGTGTCGTGAGGCCAGCGAGGCCGAATTGGCCGCCGCCAAGGCCGGCCTGGTGGCCAAAGCGCTGGAGGTGGAGAAGCTCAAGATCCAGTTGGCTCGGCTGCGGCGCATGCAATTCGGGCGTTCCTCCGAGAAGATCGACCGCGAGATCGACCAGCTCGAACTGGCGCTGGAGGATCTGGAGGCTGCCGCGGCGGCCGAAGGGATGCCGGCCGATCCCGCCGAGCCGCGGGCGCCCTCGGCGGAGAGCCGTGCCCAAGCCGGCCGGCGCAAGCTGCCGGAGCATCTGCCGCGCACCGAGATCGTGCACGCCCCGTTTGAGGCCTGCCCCTCCTGCGGCGGCGCCCTGCGTCCGGTGGGCGAGGATGTCCGCGAGGTTCTGGACTACATCCCGGCGCGTTTCACCGTGATCCGCCACGTCCGCCCGGCGCTGTCGTGCCGGTGCTGCGAGGGCATGGTGCAGGCGCCGATGCCGTCGCTGCCCATCGAGCGCGGCCTGCCCTCGGCCGGGCTGCTGGCGCATGTGCTGATCGCCAAATATTGCGATCACCTGCCGCTCTATCGGCAATCGGCCATCTACGCCCGCGAAGGCGTGGAATTGGAACGCTCGCTGCTGGCCGACTGGGTCGGCAAGGCGGCGGCGCTGATGGCGCCGCTGGCCGAGGCCATTGGCCGGCACGTGCTGGCCGGTTCGGTTCTACACGCGGACGACACGCCGGTGCCGGTGCTCGATCCCGGGCGTGGCACGACCAAGACGGGGCGACTGTGGGTCTATCTGCGCGATGAACGCCCGCACGCCGGACAAGGGCCGCCGGCGGTGCTGTACCGCTATACCCCCGACCGCAAAGGCGAACATCCGCAACGGGAGCTGGCTGGCTTCCGTGGGCACCTGCATGCCGACGGCTATGGCGGGTTCGATGCTCTGTACGAAGCCAAGGGCGGCAAACCGGCCGCTGTCGCCGAAGTGGCCTGTATGGCTCACGTGCGCCGGAAATTCTTCGACGAGCACACCGAAACCGGCTCGCCCCTGGCCGCCGACGCGCTGAAACGGATCGGCAGGCTGTTTGACATCGAACGCCCCCTGACCGGCCAGCCCGCCGAGGACCGCCGCCGGATTCGCCAAGCGGAAGCCCGGCCCGTTCTCGATGAACTGGCCACCTTCCTCGACGCCGCCTTGGTGCGCATCCCCGGCAAGGGCGACCTGGCCAAGGCGATCCGCTACGCCCGCTCGCGCTGGACGGCACTGACGCGCTACGTGGACGACGGCCGGCTGGAGAACTCCAACAACGCCGCCGAACGAGCGATCAGGCCGCTGGCCATCGGAAGACGCAACTGGATGTTCGCCGGTTCCGACGCCGGCGGGGAGCGTGCCGCGGCGATTTATACCATCGTGGAATCCGCCAAACTCAACGGCCTCGATCCCCAGGCCTACCTGCGACATGTGCTCGACCGCATCGCGGATCACCCGATCAACCGAATCGCCGATCTCCTGCCCTGGAACCTCACGATTCCCGACCACGGGTGAACGGAAGCGGAGCCGTCAACCCAATTCCGCCGCAGTCGCCAGACGACGCTTACGACGGATCCGACCACCGCTTCAATGAGGCCTGGGCGTTTCCGCCCAGGAAGGGGCCCAAGCCGCTCCCGTTGGCGAAGCACAGACCAGCGGTTGGCCTCGCTTCAATGAGGCCTGGGCGTTTCCGCCCAGGAAGGGCTTCGATGTCGCTGGCCGTGGCGGCTTCTGGAATGAGGCGCTTCAATGAGGCCTAGGCGTTTCCGCCCAGGAAGGGAAGGACAGGGCGAAGGTGGCCACCGCCCCCAGGTGGTTGCTTCAATGAGGCCTGGGCGTTTCCGCCCAGGAAGGGACGTATATGGCGCTTGGTTGTCAGGATATGTCACGTCATTGCTTCAATGAGGCCTGGGCGTTTCCGCCCAGGAAGGGCGACGGGCGACGCGACGGTCAGTGCGTGTCCTCGGCGCTTCAATGAGGCCTGGGCGTTTCCGCCCAGGAAGGGCCGGTTGGCAGCCTGCGCCACGCAAGCGCCCGCAGGTTGCTTCAATGAGGCCTGGGCGTTTCCGCCCAGGAAGGGCCATGCTGTGCGGCTGCCACCGCTAAAAATATTAAACGGCTTCAATGAGGCCTGGGCGTTTCCGCCCAGGAAGGGCGCGCCCGGCCCGGAACATCCCTATGCCACGGGCGAGCCGCTTCAATGAGGCCTGGGCGTTTCCGCCCAGGAAGGGCTCTCCGACACCAGCGGTGGTGCCGCCGCCCGTAGTTCCCGCTTCAATGAGGCCTGGGCGTTTCCGCCCAGGAAGGGCGGGCTTCGTCCGACGCTGCGGCGGCCGAAGGATGCGTGGCTTCAATGAGGCCTGGGCGTTTCCGCCCAGGAAGGGTTGCCGCAGAGCGTCAGACCACGGCGGAACTGTCGGCTGCTTCAATGAGGCCTGGGCGTTTCCGCCCAGGAAGGGGGTGAGGCGACGATGGTCTGATGGTAGCCGCTGCGCTTCAATGAGGCCTGGGCGTTTCCGCCCAGGAAGGGGGCGATGAGGCGCTGGTCATCCAGCAGCAGGAGATCACGCAGCTTCAATGAGGCCTGGGCGTTTCCGCCCAGGAAGGGGAAGCAGTGACCGACACCCCAGAGATCACCGCAGCGCTTCAATGAGGCCTGGGCGTTTCCGCCCAGGAAGGGCACCGCGGCGATCACCGCGCCATCGGCCGGGGTCTTGCTTCAATGAGGCCTGGGCGTTTCCGCCCAGGAAGGGAGGCCGCAGGCGCGCAGGAAGCGGCCGAGGTCGGCCGGCGCTTCAATGAGGCCTGGGCGTTTCCGCCCAGGAAGGGGCCGATCTGCCGCTGGCGCTGATCGACGGCCCCTTCGTGGTGCTTCAATGAGGCCTGGGCGTTTCCGCCCAGGAAGGGATTCTTGCGAGTCCGCATCCACGATCCGCCGCGTCCTGCTTCAATGAGGCCTGGGCGTTTCCGCCCAGGAAGGGCCGTCTCCACCCGTACCGTTTGGACTGCATCCATGACGCTTCAATGAGGCCTGGGCGTTTCCGCCCAGGAAGGGAGTGCTGGGCGCGAAGATGGCCCAGTATTACGGCGTCATGCTTCAATGAGGCCTGGGCGTTTCCGCCCAGGAAGGGCCCGGCTGTCGGGCCGGGGTCTCGGTGTTCAATGGAGGCTTCAATGAGGCCTGGGCGTTTCCGCCGTAAGCGTCGTCTGGCGACTGCGGCGGAATTGGGTTGACGGCTCCGCTTCCGTTCACCCGTGGTCGGGAATCGTGAGGTTCCAGGGCAGGAGATCGGCGATTCGGTTGATCGGGTGATCCGCGATGCGGTCGAGCACATGTCGCAGGTAGGCCTGGGGATCGAGGCCGTTGAGTTTGGCGGATTCCACGATGGTATAAATCGCCGCGGCACGCTCCCCGCCGGCGTCGGAACCGGCGAACATCCAGTTGCGTCTTCCGATGGCCAGCGGCCTGATCGCTCGTTCGGCGGCGTTGTTGGAGTTCTCCAGCCGGCCGTCGTCCACGTAGCGCGTCAGTGCCGTCCAGCGCGAGCGGGCGTAGCGGATCGCCTTGGCCAGGTCGCCCTTGCCGGGGATGCGCACCAAGGCGGCGTCGAGGAAGGTGGCCAGTTCATCGAGAACGGGCCGGGCTTCCGCTTGGCGAATCCGGCGGCGGTCCTCGGCGGGCTGGCCGGTCAGGGGGCGTTCGATGTCAAACAGCCTGCCGATCCGTTTCAGCGCGTCGGCGGCCAGGGGCGAGCCGGTTTCGGTGTGCTCGTCGAAGAATTTCCGGCGCACGTGAGCCATACAGGCCACTTCGGCGACAGCGGCCGGTTTGCCGCCCTTGGCTTCGTACAGAGCATCGAACCCGCCATAGCCGTCGGCATGCAGGTGCCCACGGAAGCCAGCCAGCTCCCGTTGCGGATGTTCGCCTTTGCGGTCGGGGGTATAGCGGTACAGCACCGCCGGCGGCCCTTGTCCGGCGTGCGGGCGTTCATCGCGCAGATAGACCCACAGTCGCCCCGTCTTGGTCGTGCCACGCCCGGGATCGAGCACCGGCACCGGCGTGTCGTCCGCGTGTAGAACCGAACCGGCCAGCACGTGCCGGCCAATGGCCTCGGCCAGCGGCGCCATCAGCGCCGCCGCCTTGCCGACCCAGTCATACCAGAGCCGGAAACTTCTGACTCGCCGGGTCTGTGGCTTGCGGTTCAGCGCCGGTAGTGATTCCCTGTGCCAGGTCTCACCATTGAGCGAAGCACAGCCATGTCCGCCCTGCCGATCCGCCCCGACCTGAGCTCGGAAGACCTGCGCCGCCTCGCCCGCGGCGAGAGCGATGGGCGGGTGTGCCGGCGCCTGCTGGCGATCGCCATGGCGCTGGACGGCGTCAGCCGGGCGGAAGCGGCGCGGCAAGCCGGCATGGACCGGCAAGCGCTGCGCGACTGGGTCGTGCGCTACAACGCCGAAGGGGTGGACGGCTTGCGGGATCGGGCGCGCTGCGGCCGGCCGCCGCTGCTCGCCGACGCCCTGGAGCCGGAATTGGCTGACCTGATCGCCGCCGGCCCCGAGGTCGAACGGGACGGCGTCGTCGAGTACCGGGTTCGCCACATCCGCGACTTGGCCCTGCGGCATTTCGGGGCGGACTACAGCCGCACCGGCATGCAGGACCGCTTGCACCGCATGAAGCTGTCCTTCCTGACGCCGCGCCCGATCCATCCCAAGGCCGACGCACCGGCCCAGGAGGCGTTTAAAAAAACTTCGCCGAACGCCTCGCCGCCATCGGAGAGGACCACCCCGAGGCGAGCGCCGTGGAGGTCTGGTTCCAGGACGAGGCCCGCATCGGCCAGAAAGGCACCCTGACCCGGCGCTGGGCGCCGCGCGGCAGCCGGCCGCGCGCCGTGCGCGATCATCGTTTCAAGTCGGCCTATCTCTTCGGCGCGGTCTGTCCTGAGCGCGACACCGGAGCCGCCATCGTCATGACGCGCGCCAACACCGAGGCGATGAACCTCATGCTGGAGGAGATCAGCCGCACCGTCACCCCCGGCGCCCATGCCGCCGTGGTGATCGACGGGGCGGGATGGCACACCAGCGGCGATCTCGCCGTGCCGGCCAACATCACCCTCGTGCCGCTCCCGCCCTACAGCCCGGAACTCAACGCCATCGAAAGGCTCTGGCAGGTCATGCGCGACACCCTGCTGTCCCACCGGCTCTTCACCGACCTCAACGCCATCCTCGACGTCTGCTGTCGCGTCTGGAACCGCATCCTCGCCGAACCCGGCCGCATCCGCTCCACATGCGGTTACCCGTGGGCCTTACAGGTCAAAATTTAACGGCTTTGGTATCAGCCAGCAGCGAGCGTTCCAATTCCACGCCTTCGCGGGCGTAGATGGCCGATTGCCGATAGAGCGGCAGGTGATCGCAATATTTGGCGATCAGCACATGCGCCAGCAGCCCGGCCGAGGGCAGGCCGCGCTCGATGGGCAGCGACGGCATCGGCGCCTGCACCATGCCCTCGCAGCACCGGCACGACAGCGCCGGGCGGACGTGGCGGATCACGGTGAAACGCGCCGGGATGTAGTCCAGAACCTCGCGGACATCCTCGCCCACCGGACGCAGGGTGCATATTTCGGCGGAAAGCACCCAGCGGGAACGGCGGAAAGCGCCCGGGCAGAACGGTGAAAGCGCCCAGCCGTTTCGGTGAATTCGCCCACCCGTAGGAGTGGTGGTATCGGGGTCCGAACCAGCCTTTGGCATCCCCATGATCTTTCCACGGCACAGGCCAAGGAGGATCGGGATGCCCCGAGCGAGGTCGGACATGCGGCGGATCAGAGAAGTCCTTCGTCTGCGGGATGAGTTTGGCGCCAGCCAACGGCAGATTGCCGATGCCTGCCGGCTGCCGCGCAGCACCGTGCGCGATTACCTGGAGCGGCTACGGGCCTCCGGGCTGCAGTACGCGGATGTGCTGGGCTGGACGGACGTCGAGCTGGAGGAGCGGCTGTTCCCGCCTCCGGTCACGTCGGCGCGCCCGGTGCCCGACTGGCGGCACATCAGCCGGGAACTCGGCCGCCGTGGCGTAACGCTGCGGCTGCTGTGGGAGGAATACCTGGAGGTCCATCCCGGCGGCTATCGCTACACCCAATTCGTCCAGCATTTCCGGGCATGGCAGGGTGCTCATGCCGAGCCGCGTCTGCGCCGGGAACATCGGCCGGGGGCGGCGATCGAGGTTGATTACGCTGGGATGACGCTGACCGTCGGGCTCGGCGCTGAGGCGCGGCAGGCCCAGGTGTTTGTCGCCTGCCTGCCGTATTCGGGCTACGTCTATGCCGAGGCGACCTGGACCCAGCAGGCGGAGGAGTGGCTGGCCTCCCACGCCCGGCTGTTCGAACATCTGGGCGGCGTGCCGGGCAAGCTGGTGCCGGATAACCTCAAGGTCGGCGTCAGCCACGCCTCCTTCTACGATCCGGCGATCAACCCGGCTTATCACGATCTCGCCCGGCACTACCGCACCGCCGTCCTGCCGGCCCGGGTGCGGCGCCCGCGCGACAAGCCCAGCGCCGAGAACGGCGTGCAGCAGGTCGAGCGGCGGGTGCTGGCCCCGCTGCGCGATACGCCCTTCGCCACGCTGGACGCCGCCAACGCGGCCTTGCGCGACAAGCTGGCCACCCTCAATGCCGCTCCCTTGAGCCGCCGGCCGCAGGACACGCGCGCCGGCCTGTTCGCCGCCGAGGAGCAGCCGACCCTGCGCCCCTTGCCGCCGGACCGCTTCGTGCCGGGCACCTGGGCGCGCCACAAGGTCCCGCCCGACTATCATCTCGCTCTCGACGGCGGCGTCTACTCGGTGCCCCACACGCTGATCGGCAAGACGGTCGACGTGCACAGCACCGCCGGCGTGATCAGCGTCTTCCTGCGCGGCAAGCGGATGGCCTGCCATGTCCGCCGGCAGGACGGCGCCACCGTGACGCTGGACGCCCATCGCCCCGCCAACCACCGGGCCGTCGCCCGCTTCACCCCCGATGCCATCCAGACCGAACTGGCCGCCATCGGCCCGGCCGCCGCGCTGCTGTTCGAACGCATCCTGGCCGGCGCCGATCACCCCGAACAGGCGGTGCGGGCCGGGATCGGCCTGATCCGCTTGGCGGCCACCCACGGCACCAGCCGGCTGGAGCAAGCCTGCCAGGCGGCGCTGGAGGCCAACGTCGGATCCTACCGCTACGTCCAGCGCTGGTTGACCGCTCCCCCGGCCACAACGGCGGACGCGGCCGGTGCCGGCGAGCACACCAATCTGCGCGGCCCTTCCTACTATCACTGACGGAGATACGATGATGAAGCACGTCAACCACGAGCGGCTGCGCCAGTTGCGGCTGTACGGCATGGCCAAGGGGTTGGAGGCGCTGGAACGCCTGCCCGATCGCGGCCAACTGGCCTTCGACGAGCAGTTGGGCACGCTGATCGAGCGGGAAGCGGCAGAGCGCGCCAACACCGCACTCGCCAGCCGACTGAAACGTGCCCGGCTGCGCCAGACGGCCTGCCTGGAGGACCTCGACCTGCGCACCCCGCGTGGGCTCGATCGCGGTGTTGTGCGCGAGCTGGCCACCGGGCGCTGGGTGAAGGAGAACCGGCCGGTTCTGATCACCGGCCCGACCGGGATCGGCAAGACCTGGCTGGCCTGTGCACTCGGCAACCAGGCGGCGCGGGAAGGCCACAGCGTACTCTACACCCGGCTGACCCGCCTGCTGGACGATCTGGCCACCGCCCGCCTGGACGGTTCGCTCGCCCGGCTGCTGCGACGGATCGCCCGGCTCGACCTGCTGATCCTGGATGACTGGGCGATGACCGAGCTGACCGCGCCTCAGCGCCTGGACCTGATGGAGGTGATCGATGACCGCCACGACCGGGCCGCAACCATGCTGGCCACCCAAGTTCCCGTGGCCAACTGGCATCGGCTCATCGGCGATGCCACCTACGCCGACGCCATCCTCGACCGCCTCGTGCATCGGGCCTACCGCATCGACCTGCATGGCGACTCCATGCGCCGCACCAAGGCCGATGCCGCCAGCGAAACCCCCGACACCTAAGGCCGGTGCTTGGCAACCAAACCCACAACCTTCATAACGTAAATCCAGGGTTCGGCCCCGGCTCCCACCAGCTTGCAATTCGGGTGGGCGCTTTCGCCGAAACGGTGGGCGCTTTCAACCGAAACGCCTGGGCGAATTCGCCGAAATACGCAACGCAGGGCGCCGCCGCAGGAGGGGCAGGCCTCAAACGGGGCGTGCACGATCTCGGTGCGCGGCAGATGCTCCGGCAGCTTGCGCCGGCCGGCTTGGGCACGGCTCTCCGCCGAGGGCGCCCGCGGCTCGGCGGGATCGGCCGGCATCCCTTCGGCCGCCGCGGCAGCCTCCAGATCCTCCAGCGCCAGTTCGAGCTGGTCGATCTCGCGGTCGATCTTCTCGGAGGAACGCCCGAATTGCATGCGCCGCAGCCGAGCCAACTGGATCTTGAGCTTCTCCACCTCCAGCGCTTTGGCCACCAGGCCGGCCTTGGCGGCGGCCAATTCGGCCTCGCTGGCCTCACGACACCGACGCTCGGCCGCCAACTCCGCGGCCTGCGCCGCGATGATCGCGCGCAGCGTCTCAATGTCGGTGGGCAGCGGCTCGGCGGTAGCGGGCATGGCCGGAGTCTACCCGATCGGCGGCTCCCGGAGGAGGAGCGATCACCACCCCGGCGCCGATCATCGGCGGGCGTGGCGGCCGGGACTCACCCCGCCATCTCCGGGCGCCATGTGCGCTGCGGGGCGCGCCAATCCATGCCCTCGATGAGCATCGCCAACTGGGCCGGAGTGAGCACCGCCACGCCCTCGCGGCTGATCGGTCACACGAAGCGCCCCTTCTCCAGGCGCTTGATGAACAGGCAGAAGCCCTGGCCATCCCAGTAAAGAACCTTTACCAGATGACCTTGCCGACCCCGGAAAACAAACAAATGGCCGGCGAACGGGTCCTGCTGAAGGACCTGCTGGGCGAGCATGGCCAACCCGTCCATGCCCTTGCGCATGTCGGTGGCGCCCATCGCCAGATAGACCCGCACCCCGGCGGGAACCGAGATCATGGCGAATCCAACGCGCCGACCAGTCGGCGCAGCGTGGCCGGGGCGATATCCTCGGCGATGCGCAGCACGCGGCCGTTGGCGAGAACCACCTCGACCAGGGCGGCACGGCGCTCGGCTGAGGGTACCGGCTCCGGCGCCGACGGCGTCTTGGTGGGAGAGAGCAGGCCGGCGGACGGCGGCCCCTCCAACACATGAACCGGCACGAAGGAGGGCGCCGCGGCAGACAGTTCTCCGCTCTTGAACTGTCGGCGCCAGCGGTAGATCAGGCTGGTGCACACGCCGTGGCGGCGGGCCACCGCGACGACGGCGCCGCGCCCGCCGTGGGCCTCGCCGACCAAGCGGATCTTCTCCTCGGCCGAGTAGGTGCGCCGCCCGCCGGCGCCGGTGATGACCTCGATACGTTGGACTGCCACAGTGCAAACCACGCTGCTTGCCACGATGCCAAGCCAGCCACACCCACCGGTGCCGCCGACGTCCAGCTTTCAGCACGCGGCACACTCCTCCCGCAAGGCAGCACTCAGACGACGCTTACGGCCTACCTGCGACATGTGCTCGACCGCATCGCGGATCACCCGATCAACCGAATCGCCGATCTCCTGCCCTGGAACCTCACGATTCCCGACCACGGGTGAACGGAAGCGGAGCCGTCAACCCAATTCCGCCGCAGTCGCCAGACGACGCTTACTCCAAATCCACCGAGCAGCACGCTGAACGTTTCGATCCGCACCCGCGTCACTCACCGGATGCGTACGATCCTGGAGGCATGCGCCGAGGCGGACCCGAAACGCCGACAGCCCGCCTCGTGGGAGGCGGGCTGTCAACTGTCGTTGGTTGCGGGGGCAGGATTTGAACCTGCGGCCTTCAGGTTATGAGCCTGACGAGCTACCGGGCTGCTCCACCCCGCGGATGTCTCTCGTTATTGGATGATGGAGTGTGAAGATGCAAGCGGCTTGTTTTTGGAGAGATTGTCTCTTGTGCCTGAGCGACCTGGCGGCGACCTACTCTCCCACGTCTTAAGACGCAGTACCATTGGCGCGGAGGCTTTTCACGGCCGAGTTCGGGATGGGATCGGGTGTTTGACACCTCGCCATGACCACCAGGTCACCGAGGCACAAGACCGACGCTCCTTCCAACAAGGCATATGCTTGAACGTGCAAGTGAGGATGAGGATGTATCGAACCGGCTTTTTTTGCGTCAAGCAGACTTGCTGCTGCGCATGGCGCGGTTGTGTGGGGTTGGGATCAAGCCGATCGAGCGATTAGTAAGGCTTAGCTTCAGGCGTCGCCGCCCTTCCACATGCCTCCTATCGACGTGATGGTCTGTCACGGCTCTCAAGGGAGCTCTGGTTTAGAGGTGGGTTTCCCGCTTAGATGCTTTCAGCGGTTATCCCGTCCATACTTAGCTACCCGGCCATGCCACTGGCGTGACAACCGGTGCACCAGAGGTATGTCCATCCCGGTCCTCTCGTACTAGGGACAGATCCTCGCAAAACTCCGACACCCACGGCAGATAGGGACCGAACTGTCTCACGACGTTCTAAACCCAGCTCACGTACCACTTTAATCGGCGAACAGCCGAACCCTTGGGACCTGCTCCAGCCCCAGGATGTGATGAGCCGACATCGAGGTGCCAAACGACTCCGTCGATATGGACTCTTGGGAGTCATCAGCCTGTTATCCCCGGCGTACCTTTTATCCGTTGAGCGATGGCCCGTCCACGTGGAGCCACCGGATCACTATGGCCGACTTTCGTCTCTGCTCGACTTGTCAGTCTTGCAGTCAGGCGGGCTTATGCCATTGCACTCGACGAGCGATTTCCGACCGCTCTGAGCCCACCATCGCGCGCCTCCGTTACACTTTGGGAGGCGACCGCCCCAGTCAAACTACCCGCCATGCAGGGTCCCGGACCCGGATCACGGGCCACGGTTAGATGCCAGAGACTTCAAGGGTGGTATTTCAAGGTTGGCTCCACCCGGGCTGGCGCCCAGGCTTCCAAGCCTCCCACCTATCCTACACATGAAGTCCCTAGCACCACTGCAAAGCTGTAGTAAAGGTGCACGGGGTCTTTCCGTCTGACCGCGGGAACTCCGCATCTTCACGGAGAGTTCAATTTCGCTGAGTTGGTGTTGGAGACAGCGGGGAAGTCGTTACGCCATTCGTGCAGGTCGGAACTTACCCGACAAGGAATTTCGCTACCTTAGGACCGTTATAGTTACGGCCGCCGTTTACCGGGGCTTCAATTCAAGGCTTGCACCTCTCCTCTTAACCTTCCGGCACCGGGCAGGCGTCAGACCCTATACGTCGCCTTGTGTGGCTTCGCAGAGCCCTGTGTTTTTAGTAAACAGTCGCTACCCCCTGGTCTGTGCCCCCCGCCTTGGCTTGCGCCAAAACGGGGCCCTCTTCTTCCGAAGTTACGAGGGCAATTTGCCGAGTTCCTTCAACACCATTCTCTCAAGCGCCTGGGTATACTCTACCAGTCCACCTGTGTCGGTTTGGGGTACGGTCTGTATGGCGGGGCTGTTTCCTGGAACAGGTCCACAGCACGATCAATCCGATAAGATCGTACACGCTTTCCCATCCGTCACCTCCGCCAGGCCCACGAATATTAACGTGGTTCCCATCGACTACGCCTTTCGGCCTCGCCTTAGGGGCCGGCTCACCCTGCGTGGATTAACCTTGCGCAGGAACCCTTGGACTTTCGGCGACAGTGTTTCTCACACTGTTTGTCGCTACTCATGTCAGCATTCTCACTTCCGATACCTCCAGGCGGCCTCACGGACACCCTTCGCAGGCTTACGGAACGCTCCGCTACCACGTGATCAAAGATCACATCCGCAGCTTCGGTACACGGCTTGAGCCCCGATACATTTTCGGCGCAGGCCGGCTTAACTAGACCAGTGAGCTATTACGCTTTCTTTAAAGGATGGCTGCTTCTAAGCCAACCTCCTGGTTGTCATGGCCTTCCCACATCCTTTCCCACTTAGCCGTGATTTGGGGACCTTAGCTGGCGGTCTGGGCTGTTTCCCTCTCGACGATGGACCTTAGCACCCACCGTCTGTCTGCCGCGCTCTGCTCACGGGTATTCGGAGTTTGGTTAGGTTTGGTAAGGCTCGCGCCCCCCTAGCCCATCCAGTGCTCTACCCCCCGCGGCAATACGCGACGCGCTACCTAAATAGCTTTCGCGGAGAACCAGCTATTTCCTGATTTGATTGGCCTTTCACCCCTAGCCACAGGTCATCTCCGACT